>NZ_CBDCGN010000003.1:0-2098544 GCF_965216805.1 Panacagrimonas sp. | reverse complement strand
TGACCGGGGCGATGGCCAGGCTGGCGCTGCCGGGGATGGTGGCGGCGGGGTCAGCGTCGTCGCTGATGCTGTAGGTAAAGCTGACGTTGCCGTTGTCGTCGGGATCCGGGGTGTAGGTAAAGGTGCCGTCGCCGTTGTTGACCAGGCTGCCGTTGCCGGAGGTGAGGCTCAGGGCACTGGCGATCAGGTTATCGCCGTCGGGATCGCTGGCGTTGGCGAGCAGCTCGGCCTGGGTGATGAGGCGGGGGCCGCTGTCTTCATCGATACCGGCCAGGGTGACCGCGGTGGTCTGCGGGGCTTGGTTGTCGGGTGGGGGTGGCGGCGGGTCGATGACCTCGGCTTCGACGCTCAGGTTCAGGGATTCGCCCGTCGTGACATTGCCGGCGGCATCGGTGACCAGGACGCGGAAGCTGTAGTCGCCGGGGGGAAGATCGGTCTGAGATGCGCCGGTGTCGGTCCAGGTCTGGCCGCCGTCGGTGCTGATCTGGAAGGTGACGGCAGCGCCGGGTTCGGCGCCATCGAGGATGAGGTCGAAGTCGGGGTCGGTGTCGTCGTCGCGGTTGGCGATGCTGAGCGTGCCGGGTTCGGGGGCGGTGGTGTCGACGGTGACGCTCACCGCATTGGATGCGCCACTGGTGTTGCCGGCGACATCGGTGGCGGTGGCGGTGAACGCGTGGGGGCCGTCGGGCAGTTCGGCGGTGGTGAAGGTCCAGTTGCCGTTTTCATCCGCCAGCACGGTGCCGAGCACGGTGTCGCCGTCGCGCAGGGTGATGGTGCTGCCGGGCTCGGCGGTGCCGGACAGGGTGAAGCTCTGCTGGCGGGTGATGCCGCCATCGGGGATGCCGCCGAGGTCCGCCAGGGCGGGAACGGTGGGGGCGTCGGTGTCTTGGGGTGGTGCGGAGCCGCCGCTGCCGCCGCCGCTACTGTCGTCAGAGGCCACCACGGCCACGGTGGCGGCGCCCGCCAGCAGGCCCAGCGGCCACTTCCAGGTGTCGAGCCAGGTCGGCGCGGGGCCGGGTAGCGGCTGCGCGCCCCGCACGGGGATGGTGTCGTAAGGCGTCACCCCTTCGCCATCGGTCAGGCTCGCGGAGCCGTCGGCGGCGACTTCGGCATCGGCCTCCAGGCGGGCCAGCATCGTCGGTGCGCCAACACTGGCCTGGAATGCGGCATCCAGGGACGCGACCGCCGCTTCGGGGACGGCGGCGGCGGATTCGCTCGCGGTCGGTTCAGCAGCTTCGTCGGCTTTCCGGCGCAGTGGCTGAAGCGGCGTGCCAGCGGCGCCATGAGGCAGGCTTTCCACTGCCGCCTGCTCGACCGGGGATTGCGGCGCGCCAGCCTGCGGCAGCATCTGGTCATCTACAGTCTGGCCGACTTCGTCCTGTGTTTTCATTGCCTTGCACCTCGAAAATTGATTACCCGATCAGTGGTCCACGCCGAGATCGATGAAGCCCCCGGACGCAGGAAAAACGACTCCTACACACCAAAGCGTCAGCGGCGGGCAAAACCCCTCATCGCGATGATTCGGAACCGGCAGGGGTCGTATCCCGAGGCGGGATACCCCCTGCCCCCCTCTCGTCCGGGCGGCGTGGGTTCGCTGTCGAGAGTTCGATTCATGAGCCGGCACGGGCTTTTGTTCACCTCTACCTCCGGGAGAGGTCGGCGCGAAGCGCCGGGTGAGGGCACGAGGCGAAGCCGAGCCTGGCCGCGCGCGAAAGCTGCCAGCCGCGCTCCGCGCGGCCCCTCACCCCCGCCCTCTCCCAGAGGGAGAGGAAGTTGCTTCGTCACTGTTGAGCCTTACCAAAACAGTTGACGGTTCTCCCCTCTCCCGCAAGCGGGAGAGGGGCTGGGGGGAGGGGCTTTCAGGGCGTGGGCTTCCTTGATTCTCGATTCGCCCACGCTCGTACAAACCCCTCATCCGCCCCCGCGGGGCACCTTCTCCCGCCTGCGGGAGAAGAAATCCGAAGACCGGTTTCGTTTCGATACTGGCGCGCTGCGATACCGGAGTTCTGCAACCCGTTGCCACGGCAACCCCTCTTCCGCCGGGCTACGCCCAGGTTCGGCATCCCTGCCCGTGCGGTGGGTGCCATCTCACGTCGCATACCGTCGGTCGTCCGCACCGTGGAGCGCCTCCGCCCACCACCGGCTGACGTTGGCTGCGGGCCGACTAAACTCGACCTTCGTCAGGTGACCGCGCCGACCCGCGACGCCACAATGGTTCGACCTGAGGAGGAGACCACCCATGAACGCGCCTGCCGTGCCTGAAGCCGCCCGCAATCATCCGGCCTGGATCACGCCGCTGGACCAGATCGACGTCAGCCATCCGCAGCTCTATCGGGATTACAGCTTCTGGCCCTACTTCGAGCGCCTGCGTGCCGAAGACCCGGTGCACTGGTGCAAGGACAGCCTGTTCGGCGCGTACTGGTCGGTGACCCGCTTCAAGGACATCATGGAGGTCGAGACCCAGCCGCAGGTCTACTCCTCCGATTCACGCGCCGGCGGCATCACCATCATGGACGCCAACGTGGTGGCCAGCCTGCCGATGTTCATCGCCATGGACCCGCCGCGGCATGACGAGCAGCGCAAGGCGGTCAGCCCGATCGTGGCGCCGGAGAATCTGGCCCGCATGGAGTCGGTGATCCGTGAACGCGCCGGACAGGCGCTGGACGAGCTGCCGGTCGGCGTGGAGTTCGACTGGGTCAAGCAGGTGTCGATCAACCTCACCACGCAAATGCTGGCGACCTTGTTCGACTTTCCCTGGGAGGACCGCGCCAAGCTCACGTTCTGGTCTGATGCCGCCACCGCGATTCCGGGCGCCGGCGTGGTCGACAGCGAGGAACATCGCACCCAGATCATGGGCGAATGCGCGCAGTACATGACGCGGCTGTGGAACGAGCGCGTCAACCAGGCGCCGGGCAACGACCTGATCTCGATGATGGCCCACTCCGACGCCACCCGGAACATGACGCCGGAGGAATACCTGGGCAACGTGATGCTGCTGATCGTGGGCGGCAACGACACCACGCGCAATTCCATGACCGGCAGCATCGTGGCGCTCAATCAATACCCGGACGAGTACCACAAGCTGTGCGCCAACCCGGCGCTGATGACGTCGATGATCCCCGAGGTCATCCGCTGGCAGACGCCGCTGTCGCACATGCGCCGCACCGCCACCCAGGACACCACCCTGGGCGGCAAGACCATCCGCAAGGGCGACAAGGTGATCATGTGGTACGTCTCCGGCAACCGCGACGACACCGCCATCGAAAATCCGGAGGCGTTCATCATCGACCGCGCGCGGCCACGGCATCACCTGTCGTTCGGCTTCGGCATCCACCGCTGTGTCGGCAATCGTCTTGGCGAGTTGCAGCTCAAGATTCTCTGGGAAGAGATTCTCAAGCGCTGGCCACGGCCGCAGCAGATCGAGGTGGTGGGCGAGCCGACGCGGGTCATGTCACCCTTCGTCAAGGGCTACGAGTCCCTGCCCGTCCGCATCCACCCCTGAACCGGAACACACTTTCATGCCCAAGATCACCTTCGTCTCACACGACGGGACCCGACGCGAGATCGAAGCCAGAGACGGCACCACGATCATGGACGCTGCAGTCGACAACCTGGTGCCCGGGATCGACGGCGACTGCGGTGGCGCCTGTGCCTGCGCCACCTGTCACGTTCACGTCGAAGCCGCCTGGCGCGCCCAACTGCCCCCGATGGAAGAACATGAGCTGTCGATGCTGCAGTTCTCCGAGGGCTACGACGAGTCGTCGCGGCTGGGCTGCCAGATCAAGCTGAGCGCCGCGCTCGACGGGATCGTCGTGCGTACGCCCCCTGGGCAGCACTAGCCCGCATTTCTCACAGGGGGATCGAGCGATGGCCGTACGCCGAGGACGTGCAGGGCGCCGGGGTGGAGCGAACCCCATAGTGGTTCTATGGGGTGAGTGAACCCCAAGCTCTGTGCGCCACAGACAGGCGAGCGCCGGCGTTTGGCTAACAGGGAGTGCCATTGAGACGCTCCTGCGTAAACCCAACCGGGGTGAGGGCCGCTCGGCTTAGTGCGGCAGCGACGGCGAGGCCCTCACCCCCGGCCCCTCTCCCGCTTGCGGGAGAGGGGAGCACGCCATGAGGCCGGGCTGAGGTTGGTCGCAAATCAAGATCCCACTTGGGTTGACGGGTGCCCGGTGCCGTCGCCTCACTTACCGACTTCCGTACAAGTGAAGTCATCGCTTTTGTCATTCCACGCGCAGCGACCGCGAAGCGGCCGCCGCAGGCCTTGCATCTTTTCTCCAATTTCGCCCACGCCTTGAAAATAGATCCTTTACTGCGCTCAGGATGATGGCAAGCGTGTCTGCACTTGAACCGAAATTGCTCAAAGGCCGATACGGCGTCGGCGCTCAGCGCGCGCCCGCGTTCTCGATCTCGATCACCGAAGCCGCCGACTTGTTGCGCGCGGCCTTGGCGGCGTCGGAGCGGAACAGCTCCAACTGGCTCAGGTATTCGGTGGTGACGTCCTGGGTGATGTACTCGCCGGTGAACACCGAACACTCGAAGTTCTGGATCTGCGCATGCTTGTGGCGCACCGCGTCGATCAGATCCTCCAGGGTCTGGAAGATCAGCCGGTCCGCGCCGAGCAGTTTTTCCAGCTCTGGAATGCTGCGGCCGTGTGCAATCAGCTCGGCCGGGCTGGGCATGTCGATGCCATAGACGTTGGGATAGCGCACCGGCGGTGACGCGCTGGCCAGGTACACCTTGCGCGCACCGGCGTCGCGCGCCATCTGGATGATCTCCTGGCTGGTGGTGCCGCGCACGATGGAGTCGTCCACCAGCAGCACGTTCTTGCCGCGGAATTCCACGTCGATGGGGTTGAGCTTCTGGCGCACCGACTTCTTGCGCTGGCCCTGCCCCGGCATGATGAAGGTGCGGCCGATGTAGCGGTTCTTGACGTAGCCCTCGCGGTAATGAACGCCGAGCTTGGTGGCCAGTTCCGAGGCTGGCACGCGCGAGGTGTCCGGGATGGGAATGACCACGTCGATGTCGTGATCCGGCCACTCGCGCTGGATACGTTCGGCGAGCTTTTCGCCCATGCGCAGGCGCGCTTTGTGAACGTAGATCTTGTCCATCAGCGAGTCGGGCCGCGCCAGGTACACGTATTCGAAGATGCACGGCGAATACACCGGGTTGGCGGCGCACTGGCGCTTGTAGAGCTTGCCGTCGTGCGACACGAATATCGCCTCGCCGGGCAGGATGTCGGCGACCAGCTCGAAGCCCAGGGCGTTGAGCGCCACCGACTCCGACGCGATCATGTACTCGTAGCCGGCCGCGGTCTTGCGGCGCCCGTACACGATGGGCCGGATGCCGTAGGGATCGCGGAAACCCACCAGGCCGTAACCGCTGATCAGCGCCACTACCGCATAGGCGCCGCGACAGCGCCGGTGTACGCCGGAGACCGCGGCGAAGATGTCGTCGGGCTGCAGGCGCAGCTTGTTCTGGGTGAGCAGTTCGTGCGCGAAGATGTTGAGCAGGACCTCGGAGTCCGACTCGGTGTTCAGATGGCGGCGGTCCTCGCTGAACAGCTCCAGTTTCAACTCTTCGGAATTGGTCAGATTGCCGTTATGCGCCAGCGAGATGCCGAACGGCATGTTGGTGTAGAAGGGCTGCGCCTCGGCCGAGGTGGTGACGCCGGCGGTGGGATAGCGCACGTGGCCGATGCCGACGTTGCCGCGCAACCGCATCATGTGGTCTTCGTTGTGGAAGACATCGCGCACCAGACCGTTGTCCTTGCGCAGATGCAGACGATTGCCGTCGGTGGTGATGATGCCCGCCGCGTCCTGGCCGCGGTGCTGCAGCATGTTCAGGCTGTCGTACAGCTCCTGATTGACCGCGCCGTTGGAATGAATGCCGACAATTCCACACATCGAACGCGTCTCCTAGGGCTGGGGCGAATCGGCCAGGCTGCGCGCGGCGGGTGCCACGGGCAACTCTTCCTTGGACTCTGACGAGGGCATGACGCCCGAATCGGGGCGCAAGGGCTCCAGCCAGGCATCCGGAATCAGCACGTCCAGACCGTCGGCCACAACCTGCGCCGGCTCGATCAGCACCGACTGCTGCCACCAGCTTTCATCGTCGAAACCCACGGTCGCACCCAGCAATACCACCAGCCCGACAAACAGGATTCCACGGATCAGGCCCAGGCCCGAACCCATGGTGCGATCTGCGGTGGAGAAGCGGCTCTCCCTGACCCGCGTAACCAATACTGCGGTCAAGATACCGCCGATCAACAGGCCACCCAGAAACAGCCCGCCGTACGCGACGCCCGCGCGCAGCAAGGGTTGTTCGAAATGCGGAGTCAGCCATGCGGCGAAAGCCGGGCCGAAGGCCACGCTGAGCAGTATGGCCAGGATCCAGGTACCCAGCCCGAGGGACTCGCGGGTAAAGCCGCGCACGAAGCCGATCAGGATCGACAGCACGACGACCGCGACGATGCCGTAATCCAGCCAGTTCATCCTGTTAAGCGAATGGAAAAGCGCGCGGATTCTAGCAGCCTGGCGCGCACCGGCACGCCAGATTCATCTTCAGCTCATGCGATCCAGCAGGCACTTCGCGACCGCGTCGCGTTCTGCCGGCACCTGGATCAGGCCGGCCAGACCGTGCTTCATCACGATATCGGGGTCCTTGAGCCCATTGCCGGTCAGGGTGCACACGACCGTCTTGCCGGGCGCAATCTTGCCGGACTTGATATCGCGCAGTGCGCCGCACAGCGAGGCCGCCGAGGCAGGCTCGCAGAACACACCTTCGGTTTCCGCCAGCAGCTTTTGCGTGGCCAGGATCTCGTCGTCGGTGCATTCATCGAACCAGCCGCCGGACTGCTTCTGCGCTTCCCAGGCGAAGTCCCAGGACTGCGGATCACCGATGCGGATCGCAGTGGCCAGAGTCTCCGGGTTCGCGACCGGCCCGCCGCGCAGGAACGGCGCCGCCCCGGCCGCCTGGTAGCCACACATGATCGGCCGGTGATCCGCGACCGCGCTGAGGTCATAGGTCGGCACAGCGCCGAAGGCGCGCGAGGCCGAAGTGGTCTGGCCGGTCATCTCCGAATAGCCCATCCAGTAGGCAGAGATGTTGCCGGCGTTGCCGACCGGCAGGCAGTGATAATCCGGCGCACGGCCGAGCGCCTCCACGATCTCGAACGCGGCGGTCTTCTGCCCTTGCAGGCGGTACGGATTGATCGAGTTGACGATGGACACCGGCGTGGTCTCGCCCACTTGCCGGACCAGCCGCATGCCGTCGTCAAAGTTGCCCAGGATCTGGATCACGACCGCGCCGTGTACCACCGCCTGGGCCAGCTTGCCGAGTGCGATCTTGCCGTCCGGGATCAGCACAAAGGCGGTGATGCCGGCGCGCACCGCATAGGCCGCCGCCGCCGCCGAGGTGTTGCCGGTGGAGGCGCAGATGATGGCAAGGGACCCCTCGTGCACGGCCTGGGTCACCGCCACGGTCATGCCGCGATCCTTGAACGAGCCGGTGGGGTTGAGCCCCTCGAACTTGACGTAGACCTCATTTTCGAAGCCCAGCTTGTTCGGCAGGTTTTCGAGCCTGATCAGCGGCGTGCGGCCTTCGCCGATAGCGATTGCGCGCGCGCTAGGAGCCAGCGGCAGACGGTGGCGGTAGTGATCGACAAGGCCGGTGTAGCGGGTCATGGATTCAGACTTTCGGGTGGCAGAATTTCGGGGTCACCGCGGCGGGCCACGGCGACGAAGTGTCTCAGGTTAAGCGTGTAGAACGCCCCGACGCCCGCCTTGCGGGCGGCGACCAGGTGCAGATAATCGTGTACCGCGCCGCCACGGACGCCGGCTGCTTGGGCCTCGCGCAGCGCCGCACTCATCTCCTGCGCGTTGAGTTCGATGAAATTCAAGCGCGGCATCAGCAGGCCGTCGATCAACTGGCTGGCCACCGATGGCGGCACCCGCCACTCCTGCCGCCCCCCGGTGAGCGACGAAAAAGTTTCGCTGATGGCGTGCGTCCAGGCCGTCAGGGATCGGCGAGTCAGCAGCTTGCGACAGGATTGATTGTGCGGTTCGCGTTCGAGCAGTGCGCCGGTCAGCACCGACGAGTCGAGCGCAACTTTCACCGGCGCAACGCACGGTTGGCCTGCTCTTCGCGATCTTCGCGAACTGCGGCTGCCGCGTCGACCTTCACGTTGCGTCGGAACCGGATCACCGGCATCCCGTCCTTGACCACGATTTCGCAATCGTCATCCTGCGGTGTCAGCTCGATTCGACCGCCCACGACTTCAGCCGTGAGTCTGGCCCCCGCCTTGAGATGCAGTTGGTCGCGTACCGCCTTGGGCAACACCAGGCGGCCGCTGGCGTCCATGGAGATCGCAGGGGCAATGGGAGAGTTCATGGAATTTTTTATGGCACTGGATAATGGCACTGATCGTGGCATTTTCTGTGCCACCCAGGATACCGTCAACGATCCGGATCGAGCTTCTGCTCCAGGGCGACCCGCACCGACGGCCACTCCCGGCGAACGATGCTGAAGTACACCGTGTCGCGCACGCGCCCATCGGGCATCACCATGTGCTGGCGGAACACGCCCTCCTGGGTTGCGCCCAGACGCGTGATCGCGGCGCGCGACACCGTGTTGAGGGCGTCGGTCTTGAATTCGATCCGGTTCAATTCCAGCACGTCGAATCCGTGCGCGAGCAGCAAGCGCTTGCACTCGGTATTGACGGCGCTGCGCTGCACCTTGCGCGCGATCCAGGTCCAGCCAATCTCGGCGCGCCGATGCGCGGGATCGAACGCGGCGAACCGCGTGCTGCCGATGACCTCGCCGGTATTGCGCAGACGAATGCAGAACGGCAGCGCGCGGCCGGCAGCCTGCTCTTCCAGCCCACGCTGCACGTAATCGCGGTGGTCCTGCAGGGTGCGCAGAGGCTCCGAAAGAAAGCGGAACATCTCCACGTCGTCGCCGGCAGCGGCAAACAGCGCCTGCGCATCTTCCGGCATCAGCGGATCGAGGAGAACATGGCGTCCCTCCAGACGGACCGGCAACAGCGCGGGCATCTTTCAGTCCCTGAAGTGCTCGACACGGATGTGCGAAACCCCGTCACGCACGAACGGCAATGCCAGCAACCGCTGCAGTGCAGTCTCGAAGCGCGACTCCTGCACCACGCTGGTGATCAGTGCCACGCTGGCGTCCTCGTGCTCGCGCGGCTCCTTCTGCAGGATGCCCTCGATGCTGATTTCGGATTCGGCCAGCACTGAGGTGATGGCCTTGAGCACGCCAGCCTCGTCGGCCACGCTCAGGCGCAGGAAATGGCTGGAATGCACCTCGGCGATGGGCAGCAGCGGCAACGGCTGCAGGGCGTCGGTCCGGAATCCCAGCACCGGGACCTGGTGGCGCGCATCCGCGCCAAGGTTGCGGGCGACATCGACCAGGTCGGCGACGATCGCCGAAGCCGTCGGATCACCGCCGGCGCCACGGCCGAAGAAGCCCACCGTACCCACCGCGTTGCCATGCGCCACCACCGCATTGACCACGCCGTCGACGCGGGCGATGAGCTGGTCGTCCGGCACCAGGGTGGGGTGGACGCGCATCGACACGCCGGATTCGTCACGTCGGGTCAGACCCAGCAGCTTGATGCGGTAACCCAGCGCCTGCGCGGCCTGGATGTCCTGCGCGCCGATCTTCGAGATGCCTTCGCAGTACACCGACTTGAACGCCAGCGGCATGCCGAAGGCGATGCTCGCCAGCAGCGCCAGCTTGTGCGCCGAATCCACGCCCTCGATGTCGAAAGTGGGGTCGGCCTCGGCGTAGCCCAGTTTCTGGGCGTCGGCCAGCGCCTCGGCAAAGCCCTGCCCCTTCATCGTCATCTGGGTGAGGATGTAGTTGCAGGTGCCGTTGATGATGCCGGCAACGCTGTCGATACGGTTGCCGGACAGGCCCTCGCGCACCGCCTTGATGATGGGAATGCCCCCAGCCACCGCGGCCTCGAAGCCCACCGCTACGCCGGCCGCCGCCGCCGCGCCAAAGATGTCATTGCCGTGCTCCGCCAGCAGCGCCTTGTTGGCGGTGACCACCGGCTTGCCACGCGCGATCGCCGCCAGCATCACCTGCTTGGCGATGGTGTAGCCGCCCATGACCTCGACAAACACATCCACTTCCGCGTCGCGCACGCTGGCCAGCGCGTCGTCGCTCACGGTGATGCCGTCCAGCGGCTCGCTGTTGAGCGCCAGGTCCTTGGTGGCCACATGGGTGACCACCAGGCGGCGGCCGACGCGGCGTTCGATCTCGTCGACATTGTTGCGCAGCACGCGCAGCACGCCTTGGCCCACGGTGCCCAGGCCCACCAGGCCAACGCGAATCGGGTCGCTCATGTCTTGGGTCCGTCCTTCAACAGTTTCTTGATGCCTCGCACCGCCTGACGTGTGCGGTGCTCGTTTTCGATCAGCGCAAAGCGCACATGCGTATCGCCGTATTCGCCGAAACCGATGCCGGGCGAGATCGCGACCTTGGCCTCGCTCATCAGCAGACGGCAGAACTCCAGCGAGCCCAGATGCCTGAAGGCTTCGGGAATCTCGGCCCATACGAACATGGTCGCCTTGGGCTTTTCGACCTTCCAGCCGGCGGCGTTGAGGCCTTCGCACAGGACGTCGCGGCGCTGCTTGTACATGTGGCGGATCTCGGCCACGCAATCCTGGGGTCCTTCCAGCGCGGCGATGGCCGCCACCTGGATCGGCGTGAACATGCCGTAGTCCAGATAGCTCTTGATGCGCGCCAGCGCGCCGACCAGGGTGGGATTGCCGGCCATGAAGCCTACCCGCCAGCCCGGCATGTTGTAGCTCTTGGACAGGGTGAAGAATTCCACCGCCACGTCCTTGGCCCCCGGCACCTGCAGCACCGAGGGCGCGGTGTAGCCGTCGAACACGATGTCGGCATAGGCCAGATCGTGGATCAGCCAGATCTGGTGTTCGCGGCACAAGGCCACGGCTTTTTCGAAGAACGCCAGGTCCACACACTGCGTGGTCGGGTTGCCTGGAAAATTCAGGATCAGCATCTTCGGCGCCGGCCAGGTTTCCTTGATGGCGCGTTCCAGCTCTTCGAAGAAATCCACCTCCGGTGTCAGCCGCACATGGCGCACGTCGGCACCCGCCAGCACCACACCGTAGGGATGGATCGGATACGCCGGATTGGGCACCAGCACCACGTCGCCGGCCGCCAGGGTCGCAAACGCCAGGTGCGCCAGACCCTCCTTGGAACCGATGGTGGCGATCACCTCGGTGTCCATGTTGACGTCCACGTCGTAACGTTGCTTGTACCAGCGGCTGATAGCACGACGCAGGCGCGGCACGCCCTTGGACACCGAATAGCGATGGGTGTGGGTGCCGTCTTCGTCGTGCACTTCCGGGCGCACGTAATCGCTTTCGGTGCCGCGCACGGCGCACTCCACCAACTTGTCGACGATGTGCTTGGGCGTGGGCTGGTCCGGATTGCCCATGGAAAAATCGATGACGTCGTCGCCGCGGGCTCGGGCCGCCTTCTTCAAATCACCGACGATATTGAAGACGTAGGGCGGCAGGCGCTGGATGCGCGGAAAGTTCGTATTCACGGGAAGACCACGGCGGCGAGGCCCGAACAGGGGATCCGTTCGAGGCGGACCGCTCGAAAAGCGAGCCGCGTATTAGACACGGGCGCCCGGCGCGCCGCAACGAAAGGCCAGACGCGACCGAAATATGGCGCCTAAAATGTCGTTCCTTGCCGCCGCCCGTCTTGCGAACGGGCTTTTCACTCCCACATCGCGTTCATGAACCACCATCGACTGATCATTCTCGGCTCCGGGCCTGCCGGCTACACCGCTGCGGTCTATGCCGCCCGCGCCAACCTCGAGCCGGTGCTGATCACCGGCATCGAACAGGGCGGTCAGCTCATGACCACCACCGAGGTCGACAACTGGCCGGGCGATGTCGAAGGCCTGATGGGGCCCGACCTGATGGACCGCATGCGCCGCCACGCCGAGCGCTTCGATACGCAGTTCGTCTACGACCACATCCACGCCGTCGATCTCAAGCAGCGCCCGTTCAAGCTGACCGGCGACCAGGGCGAATACACCGCAGACGCCTTGATCATCGCCACCGGCGCCTCCGCCCGTTACCTGGGCCTGGAGTCGGAGACCCGCTATCGGGGCCAGGGCGTATCCGCCTGCGCCACCTGCGACGGCTTCTTCTACAAGGGTCAGGACGTGGCGGTGATCGGCGGCGGCAATACCGCGGTGGAAGAGGCGCTGTACCTGTCCAACATCGCCAACAAGGTCACCGTGGTGCACCGGCGCGACAAGTTCAAGGGCGAGAAAATTCTCCACGACAAGCTGTTCAAGCGGCAGGCTGAAGGCAAGGTGGAGATCGTCTGGGACGCCACCCTGGACGAGGTGCTGGGCGACAGCACCGGCGTCTCCGGCATGCGCATCCGCAACGTCAAAAACGACGCCATGCGCGAGGTCCCGCTCAAGGGCGTGTTCATCGCCATCGGGCACACGCCCAACACCGGCCTCTTCGAAGGCCAGCTCGACATGGCGGGCGGCTACATCAAAGTGCGCGGCGGCAGTCAGGGCGATGCCACGCTGACCAGCGTGCCCGGCGTGTTCGCCGCCGGCGACGTCATGGACCACGTGTATCGCCAGGCCATCACCAGTGCGGGCACCGGCTGCCAGGCGGCGCTCGACGCCGAGCGCTACCTTGACGCGCTGGCCACCACCCAGTGAGCCGGCTTGTCGTGCTGCAGGCGCGCCGCGGCCTCGGTTCTCGACCGGCCGCACCATGTGAAAAGACCCGTGGTCGACGCAAGGCCGAATAGAAGCCGGACCCGCGATCTGCTCGCCGCGGCTCTTGCGCCGGGCGGCGCCGCGGGTCAGGCTGCGACCGAAACGAAGATCCAAGCCAGAGCGAGATCACGGCCTTGAAGATGAAGCTCTACTGCAGTGCCACATCGCCTTACGCGCGCAAGGTGCGCGTGGTGGCGCACGAGTTGGGGCTGTCGGATCTGATCGACGAGATCGAGTGCGATCCGTTCGAGGCACCGCCCGAACTGCTGGCGGCCAATCCGCTGTCGCGCATCCCCACCCTGGTCACCGAGCGCGGCGAGGCCCTGCCCGACTCCACGTTGGTGATCGAATATCTGCAGACCCGCGGCCGCGGCCTCACCGCGCTGCCGCGCGGATCCAAGCGCTGGTCGGCGCTGCGGCGCGCGCACGTCGCCGAAGGGGTCATCAACGCGGCCTTCGCCACCGTGATCGAAAAACGTCGACCCGAAGGCATCCGCCATGTCGCCTTCCTGGACCGCCAGGCCGACGTCATCCGCCGTTCCATTGCGGTGCTCGATCTGGAGGCCGCCGAACTGACACATGAACCGCCCAGCGTGGTCGAGATCACGGTCGGCGTGGCCTTGTCCTACCTCGATCTGCGCATGCCCTATATCGAGTGGCGCAAGGGCCACGAACCGCTGGAGCGCTGGTACACGGTGTTTGCGGAACGTCCGTCGATGGTGGCCACGCAGCCACCGGCGTGATGCGGCGCAGCGCGGTCGTACTGGCGCTGATACTGCTGGTCGCAGCCTGCTCGTCCAGCCGCTACCGCCCTACACCCGAAACCGACGCGCTGCGCCGCGGCATCGTGCTGGATGCGCTCGGGCAGATCGGTCGGCCCTATCGTTATGGCGGTACCACGCCCGAGGGCGGCTTCGACTGCAGCGGCCTGGTGCAGTACGTTTACGGTTTGCAAGGCCTGAGCGTTCCGCGCACCACGCGCGAGCAGTTCAAGGCCGGCGAACGCATCAAACTGCGCCACGCCGAGCCCGGCGATCTGCTGTTCTACAGTTTCAGCGGCCGCGGCATCGACCACGTGGCGGTCTACCTGGGCGATGGCCAGGCGGTGCACGCGCCGTCCAGCGGCAAGCAGGTGATCGTTGCGCCGATCGAGAACCGTTGGTGGAAACAACGCTACCGCGACGCCGTGCGGGTGATCTGGTGACGGCCGCGGAACCGCTGCAGCCCGCCGACCCGACTCGCGCCCCCTTTCCCGGCTTGCCCTGCGGCAATCCATAGCACTGCAAGCGGAGCGATCTTCGATGATGCAGAACCTCGATGCCTGGGACCGTCACTTCAGGCACCTGCTGCTGGGCGCCGCCGTGTTGCTCGGCGGCCTCGACTGGTGGGCCGAGGGCGGAAACCCCTGGCTGCGCTCGGCGTTCGTGATTGCGGTGGCCGGCTGCGTCGGTTATTTCACCAACTTTCTCGCGATCAAGATGCTGTTCCAGCCGCGCCAGGGCGCGGTGCTGGGGTGGCGCGGGCTGATCCCCAAGAATCAGGCCGAGATCGCGCGTAGCCTGGGCGAAAGCGTGCAGAGCCAGTTGCTGGCGCCGGACATCGTGCTGGCCTACATCGCCGAGCATCAGTTGATAGAGCGCGGCTCGCAGGCGCTGATCGAATGGGTGGACGCCAATCTGCAAAAGCCGGAGGTTCGCCGGGAAATCACCGCTGCCCTGATCGGTGTGCTCAACGAACGCGGCGCGGAGCTGCTCAAAGCCGGCTTCGACCTCGGCGAAGAAGCGGCCAAGGGGATCGCCCGCAACCCGCAGGTGATCGAGGTGTACTGGCAACGCGTGCGCGCGGCGCTGACCGAATTCCTGCAGGTCGCCGAGAACCGTCAGATGGTGACCGGGCTGATCCGCCGCGCGCTCAACGAACAGATGCCGACCATCGCCGGATGGGTGGACCGCGCGATCCAGAATTACCTGCAGCAGAAGCGCGCGATGGGGCGCTTCGGCCTGGGGCTGAAGAATCTGCTGTCGATAGACCAGACCGCCATCGAGCAATTGCTGGGCCGGTTCGTCGAGGATGCCGGGGTCGCCGACGACGTGCTGGTCGTGTTCGACGCCGTGATGAAGTCGGTACAGGCCGACCTGGCCGACGACACCAAGCAGGCCGAATTGCAGCGCACCCTGCAACGCTGGGTGGAAACCGTCAGCGAACTGTCGCGGCGTCACCTGCTGCCCGCCACCGTCGAGCACATGGGCAGTTTTCTCAACGACGAGACCAACTGGACGCGCATCGAGGCGCTGCTGGTGCGTGCGCTGGAATGGCTCAAGGGCCATGCCGCCAGCCTGCTGCACGGGCCGACCGGGCAGGCGTATCTGCGTGCCGCCATCGAGCGCGCGGTCCAGCAGATCGACGTCACGCGCCTGGTGGAGCAACAGATCATGAAGCTCGACAGCGACGATCTGGAAAAACTGGTGCTCAACAACACCGGCGGCAATCTCACCATCATCCAGACCTTGGGCGGCGCACTGGGTCTGGTCATCGGCTTCGTGCAGGTTCACCTGCTGTTTGCGCTGCCGCTGGGCGCGGCCGCCGGCGCGGTGTGGATCGCCTGGGAGCTCAACGAACAGCGGCACCGCAGACATTGACCTGCCGCTGGCACGCGGACTCGACGACGGGATATCTGCCGGGGCAGCGATCAGGCCACCTGGCCGAAGACAGCGCAGTTCCACGCGCAGCGCATTGACCAAGCGGCACAGCGCGTCGCGCCGCGGTTGTTCCGGGCGCGTGGGAGCATCGCCAAACCAGTAATTGGAGATGCAGCAACGGAACGGGTCGACGCCAATTGGACGCAGCAGCTCAGAGCAATTTTGGCTCAGGTGCAGACACCCTTGCCGTCATCCTGAGCGAAGCAAAGGATCTATTTTCAAGGCGCGGGCAAATTCGGAGAAAAGAATCAAGGCCTGCGGCCGCCGCTTCGCGGTCACTGCGGTTGCATGACGGGTTCGATGGTTTTGTCTGCACATCGATCGAAAACGCTCCGACCGCCGACCCGTCCTGCGGCAGAGACGACACTGCGCGCGGCATCCGCGGTAGCGGTATCGCTAACTGACGATGATCCGCCCGCTTGGCGCCTGGCCCAGAACCAGCCGGTTCAGCCGTTTCACGAACGCAGCGGGATCGTCGAGCTGACCGCCTTCGGCCAGTTGCGCCTGGCCGAACAGCAATTCGCTCAGATCTTCGAACAGGGCTTCGTCATTGCATTCCCTGAGTCGGGTGACCAGGGGATGCTCGCCGTTGAGTTCCAGAATGGGCTTGGACGCCGGCAGGTTTTCGCCGGCCATGCTGAGCATCTTTTCCAGGCGTCGGCTCATGCCGAAATCCGGCGCCACCAGACAGGCGGGAGATTCGGTGAGGCGCTTGGACAGCCGCACTTCCTGCACCCGCGCGTCGAGCTTCTGCTTGACCTTTTCCAGCACGTCCTTGAACGCGGTCTCGGCCTGCGCCTGCGCGGCGGTCTCGACGGTATCTTCGAGCTCGGCCGACCCCTGCGCGACGCTCTTGAGCGGCTTGCCCTCGAATTCCTGCAGGTGGGCGACGACCCATTCGTCGATGCGCTCGACCAGCAACAGCACTTCATAACCGCGCTTGGCGAAGCCTTCCAGGTGCGGGCTGGACTTGGCCGCGGCGAGCGAATCGGCGGTGAGGTAGTAGATCGACTTTTGCGCCTCGGGCATGCGCGACACGTAATCCGCCAGCTTGACCTTGGCCCCTTCCGGCTCGTTCGTGGACGGCGCGCGCAGCAGCTTGGCGATGCGCGCCTGATTGGCCGGGTCCTCGACCAGACCTTCCTTGAGTACGCCGCCGAAGGTCTGCCAGAACTGCGCGTACTCTTCGGGCTTGTTGTCGGCCAGGTCTTCGAGCAGATCGAACACGCGCTTGACCAGCGCGGTCTTGATCTTCTCGGTGGTGCGGCTGCCCTGCAGGATCTCGCGCGACACGTTCAACGGCAGGTCGGCGGTGTCGACCAGGCCGCGCACGAAGCGCAGGTAGTTGGGCAGCAGCTCGGCCGCCTTGTCCATGATGAACACGCGCTTCACATAGAGCTGCAGGCCGTGATGAGCCTCGCGGTTCCACAGATCGAACGGCGCGCGCTTGGGGATGTAGAGCAGCGAGGTGTATTCGAGGGTGCCCTCGACCCGGTGGTGCGCCCAGCTCACCGCGTCGTCGAAGTCGTGGCTCAGGTGCTTGTAGAAGGACTGGTAGTCCTCGTCCTTGAGCTCGCTCTTGGGCCGGGTCCAGAACGCGCGCGCCTGGTTGATGGTGTCCAGCTCGCCCTTGTCGTTCCTGAGCCGGATCGGCAGGCCGATGTGATCGGAGTAGCGCCGCACCAGGGTGGACAACCGTGCCGGCTCCAGGAACTCCTTGTCGTCCTCGCGCAGGTGCAGCACCACGTCGGTGCCGCGATCGGCCTTGTCGACCGCCGCGACCTCGAATTCACCCTCGCCGTCGGAAGTCCACTGCACGCCCTCGGCAGCGTCGGCGCGCCGGGTGCGCACGGTGACCGTGTCGGCGACGATGAACGCCGAATAGAAACCGACGCCGAACTGGCCGATGAGCTGCGCGTCCCTGGCCTGGTCGCCGGACAGCTTGCTCATGAACTCGCGGGTGCCGGAACGCGCGATGGTGCCGAGGTGCTCGATCACGTCCTCGCGGGTCATGCCGATGCCGTTGTCGCGCACGGTCAGCGTGCCGGCGTCCTTGTCGGGGATCAGTTCGACCGCCAGTTCGGCGTCACCCATCAGCTCGGGGTTGGAGATGGATTCGAAGCGCAGCTTGTCGCAGGCGTCCGAGGCGTTGGAGATCAGCTCGCGCAGGAAGATCTCCTTGTTGGAATACAGCGAGTGGATCATCAGCCGCAACAGCGACTTGGTCTCGGCCTGGAAAGCGTGCTTGTCGGTCATGGCGCCGCGGGGTCCCCGTGAAAATGTGGTGTCGATCGAATGTGCGCCAATTGCCGGTTTTCAAGGGTGGGTGAGCCCGGTTCGGACTTCCGCCCGCCCCCGCCGGGGCCGCGCGCCGTCTGCCCCGGTCAACTGGCGTCCAACGAGCGTCGATCACCGTGGTGGTGACGGCGTCGTGACGGCATCCAGGAACCGGACCATGCGCTCGCGCACCGGCTCGCGCCGCGGGGCATCGATGTGCCGGCCTTGCGGGATCAGCCACAGCTCGCGGGGTTCGCCGGCCGCCGCGTACAGGCGCCGCGAGTGGTCGGCGTCGACGATCAGGTCGCGCTCGCCGTGGATCAGCAACAGTGGCACCGGACTGATGCGGTCGACGACGTCGATGGCCGCGTGGCGATCGGAGATCAGCCATGACAGCGGCCATTGCAGCGGCCAAGTCAGCCATGCCTGCGCCAGCTTTTCGCGGGCGATGCCGCGATAGCTGGAGAAGGCACTTTCGGCGATGACCGCTGTGATGCGCTCGCGAGACGCCGCCGTTGCCACCAGGCGGATGGCGACCGACGCGCCCAGGCTCTGGCCGTAGATCACCACCGGTGCGCCGCCGTCGGCGCGGCGGTCCTGCCGTGCGCGCAGCCAGTCGAGGGCGGCGGCGGCGTCCTCGTGCAGGCCGGCGACGCTGGCCGCGCCCTGCGAGCGTCCGTAGCCACGGTAGTCCAGCGCCAGCACCGCATAGCCCCGGTCCGGCAACCAGGCCACGGCGTGGACGTGCGAGCTCAGGTTCTCGGCATTGCCGTGAAGGAACAGGACCGTGGCGCGTGGCGTTTCGCCGGCCGGAAGGTACAGCGCATGCAGGTCGCTGCCGTCGGCCGCGGTGATCCAGATGTCCTCGGCCGGGGTACCGAGATCACGCTCCGCCAGGTGGTGCACCCGATCGGGGTACAGGAACACCGACGTGCAGCCGGACAACCCGCACAGGGACAGCCACACCAGAAGCAGAACGCATACGCGCATCGAAAACCGGCTCCGGTGCCGGGAGGGTTCGGTCGTGATCAGTAGTAATACTGGTAACGCAGTCCGACGGCGAGCGTGTCATCGGGCTGCTGGTCGCGCCACAGCACTTGCAGGTGCAGGGCCTGATGGCGCGCCAGGCGAAGATTGTGGCGCAGGTCGACGCGCGTGCGGGATTGCCCGTTGGCGAATCGCTCTGCGCCCAGTTCCCAGTGCAGGGTCAGCAGGCCGACATCCTGCAGCCCGCCGGCGCGCAGGCCCAGGGCGGGTTGCAGGGGATCGTCGAAGCCGTGGTTATGCTCGACCCGGGAGGTGGCCAGTGCATAGACCAGGCCCCCGGACCCGGTCTGACCGGTGGCGCCGACACCGCCGTTGACCTGGGCCACCCGATGCTCGTGACCGTCCGTCCACTGCCGGTCGATGCCGGTCTGCACCGCCCAGGACAGCGGCTTGAAGAAGCGGTCGCGCGGACTCAGCGAGATGATGTCGACCAGGTCCAGCCGGTTCAGATCGAGCTGGCCGTCATCTTCCAGGCGCAGATCGAGATTGCCGATGTTGATCTGCGCGCCGATGGGAAAGCCGGTGCGGTTTTCCACCAGGCTATGCAGCGACATGCGCAAGCCGAGGCTCAGGTACTCACGCCCCTCCTCGCTCCACAATCCCAGCGCCAGCCGGCGGCTGCCGTGGCTGAGGTCCGGCGAGGTCGCCGGGTCCACGTTCGGGGCATCCCGGGGCAGCGCTGCCGCCTGCTGCTGCAGCGCGCGCAGCAACTGGAAGCTGCGGGCGGCCAATGTCGGGTCGCGCCCTGCGCCGGTCTGGGTATAGCGCAGGTACTTGTAGGCCGCGTCGACTAGTCGCGCACGGGTGGCGTCATCCAGTGACTGCAGTTCGGCGTCATTGAAACGCTCCGGGTCGGCGCTCAGCGCGGTGATCCAGCCACGCCGTGCCGGCGGCAACGCCGCAATGCGCTGTCTGAGCACGGTGCCGTGGGCCGGCCGGAAGTGCTTGTCGCGTACCAGGCCGGCGCGCTGCACGGCACGAACGGTGTCGATCGGAATCGCAGTGAGCGGAAACTGGTCGGTCAGCTCCAACCCCGGGCGCGCGACTTCCAGCAGTTCGAGAATCCGATAGGAGCAGTTCTCGTCGAAGAAGTAGTACGCGAAGTTGATGCCCCGCAGTTCCCACAGGTGCTGGATCAGGCGCTCGATCTCCGCCGCATCCAGATTCAGGGGGTATTCCCAGATGTCGCGGTTCTCGTCGCGGTTGTAGTCGCGAATCTTCTTGTAGTACTGGTCGACTTCAAACTGGCCGCGATAGCCGCCGGTGAGGCCTTTGAAGGCGTAGAACAGACCGTTGTCGCTGGCGTCCACCAGCGCGCCGAAATTGAGCGCAAAGGACAGGTATTCCGAGCCGCCGTCGGCATCCCCGGCATCCAGCCGCAACAGGGTGTGGCCGAACATCGACGACGGACTGTTGAGGTAGTAGGACGGAAACACCAGCACCGCCTGCGTGGCCTGGACCTGTTGGCGGAACTCGCGGTACGCGGCGCAGTCGGGCTGCGGCAGTTCGCCCAGGTCCAGTTCATTGCGCAGCCAGGTCAGGCGCGCAACGAAACGGCATTGAGCGTGCTCGTCGCCCAGCGTCGCCGGTTCGCCGAAAGCCTCCAGAGTGGCCTGCAACTCGGCGCGCGGGTCCTCGCGACCCCGTTCGGCCAGGAAGAAGCGCGCGTCGTCCGCATGGCTGCGCCAGGTGTCGGGCCAGGTGCCCGACTTGTAGTGCCCCAGATTCAACCACGCTTCGCGTTGCCACAGCGCCTTGGCCCGGGCTTGCGCCCAGGCGCCCTCGGCCGCCACGGCCGGTGGCAGCGGCTGCGCGAGCAGCAGCGTGATCAGGATCGGGACCAGCGCGCGGATCATCTCGTCACATCAGGCGCCAACAAAAAGCCCGGCATCGATGCGATACCGGGCCCAGTGGGACCACCGGACTGCCGCCGCAAGGCGGCAGCCGCGTAGATCAGATGATGTATTTGCCCAGACGCGCGTCGGCCTTCATCAAGCTCTCGAGATTCGTCACCACCTCATCGGCGGTCACGTTCTCATTGGGGAACAGCGTCGAGAAGTTCTGGTGTGCCAGCGCTGCAAATGCGGCACGATCTTCCTTGGCCACGCCATAGGCCACGGCCACGGCGTTCAGGGCTTCGCCCTGACCGACGGCAACGTCCGCCGAGAACTCGTCGAACATGTTGTTGACCATGGCCTTGCCGCCGTAGGTCAGCGTGCCGTCGACCGAGCAGCCGTTGGTGCCGGAGGTCATGCCGAAGGTGGCATTGCCCGACGTGCCGTTGGTCGTGCTGGCCAGGAAGTGCGGCGCAATCCCCGATTGACCCTTGAACAGCATGTTGCCCCAACCGCAGTTCGGACCACCCGGAGCTTCCGCGAAAGCCACCGAGGATGCGGCGAACAGAACGGCACCAGCCACCAATTTCTTCATGTCGAGTCTCCCAAGGGTTTGTATCGGATGGACGGACCATCCCACGGTCCGGTGACGATACTAAGGCGGCGACAAACGCGACCGCAAGAAAGTCGTGCGCGCGGGTCGCGGGTCGCCGTTTGCCGGCCCCTGAATACGGCCGTCAGTCTCGGCTTGCACGGACAGACGCGGGTCAGGACGCGAACAGATCGAACGGAATTTCTCCGCACCGATTCGATGATTCGATCGACTGACACAAACAGCCGATGCTTGTCCGCGCGATCGGTGTCGTCCGCGGCAAAGACATTAACGCTGCAGCGATCGGAACACCGGCCTGCCAACCGACTTGGCGGCGCAATCCAACCCCGGTGTCCGCTTGCTCGCGACTGAAAAACGACGAAGGCCCGGGTCCGGCCCGGGCCTTCGTCGTTACTTCGACGCGCATGCCGGGACGGGTCCCGGCGCAGCGGATCAGCCCAGCTTTTCCTTGATGCGCGCCTTCTTGCCCTGCAGGTCGCGCAGGTAGTAGAGCTTGGCGCGACGCACGTCACCGCGACGCTTGACGTTGATCTCGGCGACCTGGGGGCTGTAGGTCTGGAAGGTGCGCTCGCAACCTTCGCCATGGGCGACCTTGCGCACGGTGAACGCGGAATTCAAACCACGGTTGCGCTTGCCGATGACCACGCCCTCGAAGGCCTGCAGGCGTTCTCGGTCGCCTTCCTTGACCTTGACCTTGACCTCGACGGTGTCGCCGGGGTTGAACGCCGGCACCGGCCGGCTCATCTGTTCGGCGTCGATCGCCTGGATGATCTTGTTTGCGTTGCTCATGATCCACCACCCTCTTTCTGCTCTGCCACGAATTCGCGGAGCAGGGTCTGCTGTTCCGCATCCAGTTCCAAATTTTCCAGCAGGTCCGGGCGACGCAACCATGTCCGTCCCAGCGCCTGCTTGAGCCGCCACCGCGCCTGTCTGGCGTGGTCGCCACTCATCAAGACTTCCGGCACCGCCTGCCCGCGCCACGCCACCGGCTTCGAGTAGTGCGGATGATCGAGCAGGCCGTTGACGAACGAATCCTGCCCCGCCGATTCCGCATGACCGAGCACCCCCGGCAACAGCCGCGCGATGCCATCGATCAGCACCATCGCGGCCAGCTCGCCCCCGGAGAGCACAAAGTCGCCCAGCGACAGCTCCACATCCACCGCGCTCGTCACCAGGCGCTCGTCGACGCCTTCGTAGCGCCCGCACAACACAATCAGTCCCGCCTCCTGGCTCAGACGCTGAAACCATTGCTGGTCCATGCGCTCGCCCTGCGGCGACATCATCAGCACTCTCGTTGCCGGCCCGAGGCTCGCTTTCGCGGTCTCGATCGCCTGCGCCAGAGGCTCGGCCTGCATCACCATCCCGGGCCCGCCGCCGCAAGGCCGATCATCGACCTTGCGCCAGCGGTTGTTCGCAAAATCGCGCGGGTTGATACAACTCAACTCCAGCGCTTTCTGTTCCACCGCCACCCGCGGCATACCGCTACGCGTCACGACTTCGACCAGTTCGGGAAACAGCGTGACGACCTCGATCTTCACTCTGCCCGGCCCTCGCCGCTCAGTAATCCGGTTCCCAATCCGCCACGATCGCGCCGTCCTGCAGACTGACCGACTGGATGATCGGGCCCTGCACGAAAGGAATCAGCCGCTCCACTTCGCCGTCCCGCAACACCAGCACATCCTGGGCGCCGTTGCTGGTCACCGCGGCCACCGTGCCCAACGCCACACCTTCCAGGTTCCGTACCGCCAGCCCGACCAGGTCGAACCAGTAGAACTCCCCTTCGCCCGGCTCGGGCAGTCGATCGCGCTCGACCTGGATCTCCGCGCCGATCAGGCTGGCGGCGACATCGCGATCGGCGATCGTCTGCCCGTCAGGCCCACTGATGCTGGCGATCAGTCCGCCGGCATGCAGCCTGCCTTCGACCAGATTCGCCTCGAATCCGCTCCCCCGGGCAATCCACCAGGGCGCGTACTCCAGCAGGTTATCGATCGGCCGGGTGAACGAATGAAGCTTCACCCAACCCTTGACGCCGTAAACCCCGGCGACGCGACCCAGCGTCAGCCGGCGCCCCATACGCTTCAGGCTGCAACCGGTGCCGCAGGGACTTCGGCAGGAACCGTGGTGACCAGATAGGCCACCCGCTCGGACACCTGCGCGCCCTTGCTCTGCCAGTCGCGAACCTTGGCCACGTCCAGCACCAGCTTCTGCTCCTGGCCGCGGGCGCTGGGGTTGTAATAGCCCAGGCGCTCGATGAAGCGACCGTCACGCGGATTGCGCTTTTCGGTTGCCACCACGTGATAGAACGGGCGCTTCTTGGCGCCGGCGCGAGCCAGACGAATCGTTACCATGCTTGAAATCTCTGATATCTCACGGCCGGCCGGCCGCAAAGGGCGCGTATTGTAGCGATTCGCCTCGGAATTTCCACCTGCGAGGACCCGTCGGTCAAACTGCCTCGACACTCGTAGTTGGGCGCTTCGGAGGGCCGATATTCGTAGCCGCCGCGGCGGCCGCGCAAGACGCAGATCGCGATGGAGTCGCCCGGCACCCGCTCGGTATCGCCACCCCGCGCAGGGCAGACTGCGAACATGAGCCTCATCAAAGCGATCGACACCCGCCGACCTGCACTGGCCGTGATCGGCGGCGGTCCGGCCGGCCTGATGGCCGCTGAAGTCGCCTGTGCGGCGGGCCTGCAGGTGGATCTGTACGAGCACATGGGTTCGGTCGGGCGCAAGTTCCTGCTGGCCGGCAAGGGTGGGCTCAACCTCACCCACGGCGAAGCCTTCGAGAGCTTCGTGTCGCGTTATCGGGACCGCCGCGACGCGGTGTCCAGCTGGCTGCAAAGTTTCGACCCCGACGCGCTGCGGCTCTGGGCGCGGGGACTGGGCGTGGAGACCTTCGTTGGCAGCTCCGGCCGTGTCTTCCCGACCGATCTCAAGGCCGCCCCCTTGCTGCGCGGCTGGGTTCGGCGGCTGCGGGCGCAGGGCGTGCGCTTCCACATGCATCACGAATTGCAGGGCTGGCACCCGGACCCGCTGGGGCGCCTGCATCTACGCTTTGCCGTAGGCGGCGAACCTCGTGAAACGACGGCCGATGCCGCGGTGCTGGCGCTGGGCGGCGGCAGCTGGCCTCAGCTGGGATCCGATGGCGGCTGGGTCGACTGGATGCGCGGACGCGGCATCGACGTGGCGCCGCTGCAGGCGGCCAACGGCGGCTTCGATCTGGAGTGGACGCCGCACTTTATCGACCGCTACGCCGGCCACGCGATCAAGCCGGTGGCCCTGCACTGGCAGGACCTGTACGACCGGCCGCTGCATCGCCAGGGCGAGCTGATCGTCACCGAGACCGGCCTTGAAGGTGGCCTGCTATACGCCGCTTCGGCGGAATTGCGCGAGCTGGCCAGGCGCGACGGTCACGCCGATATCCGCCTGGACCTGTTCCCCGATCGCTCCGCCGACACGCTCGCCGCAGCGTTGTCGTCCGCGCGCGGCAAGCGCTCGCTCAGCGAGCATCTACGCCGCACGCTGAGGCTTACCGGGGTTCGCGCCGGATTACTGTTCGAATGCCTGTCCGGCGAACAACGAGCGTCGCCGGCAACGCTGGCCCCCCTGCTCAAGGCGGTGCCGCTGCGCCTGTCCCGCCCGCGACCCCTGGCCGGGGCCATCAGCAGCGCGGGCGGTGTGCGCCTGCAGGCGCTGGACGCCCGACTCATGAGCCGCGTCCACCCCGGAGTTTTCTTTGCCGGCGAAATGCTCGACTGGGAGGCGCCCACTGGCGGCTACCTGCTGACGGCCTGTTTCGCCAGCGGCCGCCATGCCGCGCTGGGGGCACTGGACTGGCTTGCGCCTCACGGCGGCAACGCGGGCCGCTATGCTGATCGCTGAAGACATTCCGCCCTGCCCCTGACCCCATGGACCCGCTGACCTCTGCCCTGGACGCCCTGCGCCTGCGCGCCAGCGAGCTGGGTATGCTGCTGGCCGAGCGCGTGCCGGACCTGCTCGCGGCGCTGTTGCTGGTGATCGTCGGCTGGCTGGTCGCCCGGCTGGCCCGCGCCACCATCCGCGGACTCGGCACCCGCCTCAACCGCGGGCTGGAGCAATGGCTGCGCAGCGAGCGCGCGCTACGCCTGCGGCTGTCGCCGGCGATGCTGCGGCTGATCGGCACCGCCGCGTTCTGGATCATCCTGCTGCTGTTCCTGACCCTGGCCACCGACATCGCCGGCATGGAAGGCGTGGCCGAATGGCTGCGCGAGGTGCTGCGCTATCTGCCGACCTTGCTGTTCGGCGTGATGATCATCGTCGCCGGTCACCTCATCGGCCTGCTGGTGCGCGACCTGCTGCTGGAGGCGCTGGCCTCGGCCCAGGTCGAGCAGCGCGAACTGGTGGCGCGCCTGGCGCAGACCGCAACCTTCCTCACCGCGCTGATCATCGGTGTGCATCAGGTCGGGGTGAATATCAGCTTCGTCACCCTGGTGATCGCGGTGGCACTGGGCTCGGTGCTGCTGGCGTTCTCGCTGGCGTTCGGACTGGGCGCGCGCACCCTGGTTGCCAACCTGGTCGGCACCCACTACCTGCGCCGGCAGTTCCAGCCGGGCGTGCGGGTCCGCGTGGGCGACATCGAGGGCGAAATCCTGGAGATCACGCCCACCAACGTGGTGGTCGAAACCGACGAAGGCCGCGCCCACATCCCGGCCAGGCGCTTTGCCGAGGACGTCGCCGTGCTGCTCACCGGAGAGCGCGACGATGGCTGACGGCCTGCTGCTGGCCACCGCGTTCGCCGAACACGAACCGGAGTCGGCCGCCCATGTGCTGGAGGAAATGCCGGCCGAAAAAGCCGCGCTGTTCCTTGAACGCTTACCGCCACGACTGGCCGCGCCGGTGCTGCGGGAGATGACCCCGGGCTCGGCGGCGCGACGCCTGGGGCACCTGTCGCCGCGCCAGGCCGCGGAGATGCTGGAGGCGATCGGCAGCCGCGGTTGCGTGGCGGTGCTGCGCGCCAGCGCGCCCGATACCCGGCGTGCCCTGATCGCCGAACTGCCCTCGCGCCTGGTGCAGCATTACCGGCGCTCGCTGGCCTATACGCTGGACACGGTCGGCGCCTGGATCGAATACGACGTGCCGATGCTACCGGCGCAGCGCAGCGTCGCCGATGCCCGCGCCCTGCTGCGCCTGCGCAACCGTGCCGACGACGGTCTGCTGTTCCTGGTCCGCGCCGGTCAGGTCTATGCCGGCGTGGTGCAGACCCCGGCCCTGCTGCATGCGGCCTCGGATGCGCCGCTGTCGCGGCTGGTGGACCGCCGCGTGCGCGCGGTCTCCGATGGCGCCGATGTCGACGACGTGCAACACCTGGACGACTGGGACGAGCGCTCGATGCTGCCGGTGACCGCACCCGACGGCACCCTGCTGGGGGCGTTGTCGCGCGCCGGGCTGCGTCGCGCCTTGCATTCGGTCTACCCGCAGGCGCCCTCGGCGCAGCCGGAATCCCTGCTTGCACACCTGTTCCTGGCTTATCTCGGCGCTGGCTCGGAGCTGCTGCGCCTGCTGATCGGGCGCGGCGCTTCCGCACCGATCGCCCGGAGCAGCGATGAGCACTGAATTGGCCGACGTGCTCGACCAGATCAATCGCCGCTATCTGCGCGAGCACCCGGCGTCGGCCGCGCGGCGGCTGGAGCGGCTGCCGGTGGACCAGGCAGTGGACGAGATCGGCACCCTGTCGCCGCTCAACCTGCTACCGATGTGGCCGTACTTCGGTGGCGACATGGGCGCGGCCCTGCTCGCGCACCTGCCTGAAACACTGGCCAGGGACGTGCTGGGCGGACTGCTGCCCACCGAGGCCGTGCGCTTTCTGGCCGCCATGGACAGCGAGGACCGCGAACGCCTGATGGCGCTGCTGGCAGCGGATCTGGCCGCGACCCTGGCCGAGCTGATGAGTTATCCGGAAGGCACCGCCGGGCGCCTGATGGACCGGCGCTCGCCGACGTTTCGTCCGGACCTGGACGCCGCCGCCGCGATGGATGCCCTGCGTCGCGTGCGCGGCCCCGCCACCCGTACCGTGTTCGTGATCGACGCGGACAACCGGCTGGCCGGACAAGTCCCATTGCAGACCTTGGCGCTGGCCATGCCCGAAACGCCGCTGCGGGAGCTGATGATCGGCGTGCCGGCGGCGGTGCACGCGATGGACCCTCGCGACGAGGTGGTGGAAACCGCCGAAAAGCATCGCCTGACCGACCTGCCGGTGGTGGACCTGGACGGACGGCTGATCGGCGTGATCCCGCAGGACCGGTTGCTGCAGGCGCTGCAGGAAGAAGCCGCGGCCGACATCGGTGCCATGGTCGGCGTCAGCCCGCAGGAACGCGCGCTGTCCAAGCCCTGGTTTGCGGTGAAGAAGCGCCTGCCGTGGCTACAGATCAACCTGATCACCGCGTTCCTCGCCGCCGCCGTCGTCGGCGTGTTCGAAAACACCATTGCCCAGTTCACCGCGCTGGCCGTGCTGCTGCCGGTGGTGGCCGGCCAGTCCGGCAACGCCGGTGCGCAGGCGCTGGCGGTGACCATGCGCGGCCTGGCGCTGCGCGAGGTCACCGCGCGGCAATGGCTGCCGGTGGCGGCCAAGGAGGTCGGCGTCGGTCTGGTCAACGGCCTGGCCATCGCCGCCACCTGCGGGCTGGGCGTGTACCTCTGGAGCGGCTCCATCGGCCTGGTGCTGGTGATCGCATCGTCCATGGTGCTGGCCATGGTCGCCGCCGGTTTCGCCGGCGCGGCAGTGCCGATGGTGCTCACGCGCATGGGTCAGGACCCGGCACAGTCCTCGTCGATCATCCTCACCACCGTCACCGACATCGCGGGTTTCTTCTCGTTCCTGGGCATCGCGACGCTGTTGTCGGGCTTGCTCTGAAAGCTAGCGAGCGACGTCTCCAGGCGCCATGAAGTAGCCCGGGCGCAGCCCGGGAAACGGTCGAAGATCGCTGGTCCGGCAGCCCTGGGTTGCACCCAGGCTACGACTACGAACCGAATGATCGCGAGCGACGTTGTAGCCCGGGCGCAGCCCGGGGTTGTGTCGGTCGTTATGCGGCGCAGGGGTCAGGTGGCGCGACTACGCCGACGATCATGGCCCGCTCAATCGGCCGGCGGCGGCTCCGGTACCGGCTCGTCGGGCGCGGCGGGCACGTCGGCGGGCCGCGCGCTCACCCCGGCCCAGGCGCGCAGGTTGGCGATATTCGCTTCGACCAGGCGGCGGCCCTCGTCGATGGCCTCCGCGGCGCGATGAAAATCCATCAACGCGAAGTCCGGCAGCAGCGGGATCAGCGTGACCTCCGGCGGATCGCCTGCCATGCGGCTGCGCGTAAGCCGGTCCTGCAGGATGTTCACGCTGGCGGCCACCACGTCGAACATGCCGGGGCGGTCACCGTCGCCACTGGACAGCGCGCCGATCATCCGCTGCAAGAGATTGCGGTCCGGCTTGGTACTGGCTTCGCGCTCGACTTCCTCGGCACCGGCCCGCGACAGGTGACGCCCCACCAGCTGCGCATTGAGATTGACCGCGATCACCACGTCGGCGCCCAGCGCGCGGCAGGCCGACACCGGCACCGGGTTGACCAGGCCGCCGTCGAGCATCCAGCGGTCACGGTGCTTGACCGGCGAAAACAGCCCCGGCAGCGCGCAGGAGGCGCGCGCCGCCGGAATGATCGGCCCCTTGCTGATCCAGATCTCGCGGCCGCTGCTCATCTCGGTGCAAACACTGACGTAACGCTGATCGAGTTCCTCGATGTCGGGGTTGGCGTGCGCCTGCTCGAAGAAGCCGAACAGCTTCTCGCCCTTGACCATGCCACCGGCGAAGCTCAGGTCCATCAGCCCGAACACGTCGCGCGAGGTGAGCGTGCGCACCCAGTCGGCGAAGGCCTGCAACTGTCCGGAGACATACACCGCGCCCACCAGCGCGCCGACCGACGTCCCCGCCACCACCTGCGGTCGGATGCCGGCCTCCTCCAGCGCCTGGATGATGCCGATATGCGCCCAGCCGCGCGCCGAGCCGCTGCCGAGCGCAAGTCCGATGACGGGGGTGGTGGAGGTGGGGTTGCTCATCGGGAATCGGGAATCGGGAATCGGGAATCGGGAATCGGGAATCGGGAATCGGGAATCGGGAATCGGGAATCGGGAATCGGGAATCGGGAAAGCGTCCCATGACTGCAGCTCGATGCCAATGGCCGCACGGGGCCGCACCGTTGTTGATGATCACGAGGCCCAGTGAAGTCGACGCCGCGAGACTGCATCGATTCCAACATCTTGCGCGTATCGCACGTCGACTTCGGCGGGCGTGCACTTGCCAATCTCTGCGGTCTGAACCGCCAGGCATCCGGGCGCGCAGAAAACTGGACGTGTTGGTGTAACTTGAACGGCATCCTCACCTGGCACCGCCCTGCAACCGTCATCCGAGTTCGTTGCCCTCATTACAGTCCGTAAAAAATAGGTTTCGGTCGATGCAGACAACGCTGACCCACAGCTTGCTTTTCATAGACGATCATCCGATCTACTGTGAGGGCATGGCACTCGCGCTCGGGCGTCAAATACACGGCCTCAGCATTCATACGGCGGGCGATGTCCAGGCAGCCTGGGCCCTGCTGGAACGTGAAGACATCGACCTCGTGTTATGCGATTACCGTCTGCACGGGGATGATGGCATCACCGTCATAACGACGCTGGCCAAGGCCTATCCATCGGTCGCGACGGGGCTCCTGTGTGCAGACCTGACACCGCAACTGGCCAAGCGCGCAATGGCCGCCGGTGCGGTGGCCTGCCTGTCCAAGGAACGCGATGTGGTCGCCATGGCTGACGCCTTGCAGCGCCTGCTGGAGGGCAACAGCGTGTTCGACATCGATCCGGCGACGCCTGAAGCGCACGGTCTCACCGCCCATCGGATCGAGATCCTGCGGCTGGCGGCGCGAGGGCTCTCGAACAAGGAGATCGCCCAGAAGCTGCAGATCACGTAACGCACCGTCAAGGACCATTGGACCGTCATCTTCACCCGCCTGGGTGCTACTAACCGCGTGTCCGCGATCCGCGCCGCCCACGCACTCAAGCTGGTCGAGTTCGGTGGATAAGGTCGCGCCGGACGAAGCGGAACTGGAACGCACCGTCGCGGAAAGTTGCCTGCGCAAGAACTTTCAGCTCAGCTATCTGGCAACCGCCGGGGTCTGCTTTGTCAGCGTGCTGTTCGCCATCCCGGCCTGGCAGTTGGTAGCGCACGAGATCGTGATCAACATCGTGTTGGCCACGTTCGCCTACCAGGCGGTCATGCTCTCGATCAGCCAGTGGTACTACCGGCAGCGGCGCTATGTACTTTCTTACCGCCACCGCTCCATTGCGGCCACCAGCATCTACGCGATCAACGGCGTCCTGATCGCGGTCGGTTGCATCGTGTATTACCACTACGGTGGCATGGCCATGTTCATCTACGTCATGGCCATCTTCCTGGGACTGTGCGAGGGCAGCCTGGGCACCGCTGCCTATCATGTGCCGGCCATGCTGGCCTACCAGTTGACGGCCACGCCGATCTTTCTCATCTATCTGCTGTTCACCCCGCGCAGCACGGAAGTGAACATCGTTGCCGTCGGTCTGGCCTTCAACATGATGTATTGCATCTGGGTTGGCAGACAGCAGGCCGGCAACATCCGCACGGCCATTCGCCTGCAGCATCGCAATGATGCCCTGCTCTCCGAGCTGCGCGAACAGACCGAGATCGCGGAAGACGCACGGCGCGTGGCGGAGCGCAGCAGCGAAGAAAAGTCCCGCTTTTTTGCCAGCGCCAGTCACGACCTGCGACAGCCGGTGCATGCGCTCAACGTCTACGCCTCCTTGCTGGGTTCCAGCAAAGACGCTGAAGAGCGCACCGACATCCTGCGGCGGATCGATGGATGTGTTCGCACGCTGTCAGACTTGTTCAAGGCGCTGCTGACCGTGCCGCGGGTCGAAAGCTATGCCGAACAGGCAGGGCCCGTCAGTCCGTTTCCACTGCAGACCGCCATCGACAACGCGATTGCGCTGTTCAAGCCCCTTGCCGATGAGCACGGGGTTGTCGTGCATACCGTGAAGAGCCGCTGCTGGGTTCAGGGCGAGCAGACCGCGATCGAACGTATTCTCGGCAATCTGCTGAGCAACGCCATCAGCTTTTCTCCCAAGGGCAGGGTGCCGATTGGCGTGCGCAGGCGCCCAGGGCGCGCAGAGTTGCAGGTCATCGATACCGGCATCGGTATAGGTGAGGCGGAACAGGCACGCATCTTCGGCGAGTTCTATCAAGTGGATAACCCGGGGCGCCATGCCGAAAAAGGCTTCGGTCTGGGACTGGTCATCGTGCAGCGTCTGTGTACCAGTCTGGGTTTTCGCGTGGCCCTCAAATCCGAGTTGGGCCGCGGCAGCTGCTTCAGCGTATTCATGCCGCTGGCCGACCCCGCTACCCCGAGCGGCCGGCCGCCGAGCCGATCCTGTTGCCGGAATTCGACCAACGCATTCGGGTACTGGTGGTGGATGACGACCCTGTCGTGCGCGATGCCATGCGCAGGATTCTCGAAGCCTGGCAAGTCACCGCCGACATCTGCGCATCCACCGCCGAGTGTTTCAAACTCGTCGAATCCAGCGCGCCGGCGTGGACCTGCATGGTTCTCGACCAGCGACTGGATGAGGCGATGACCGGCGTGCAACTGGCCAGGGCGCTGCAGGATCAAAGCGGCCGGCGCGTTCCGGTAGCCATCATGACCGGCGAGAACGAAGGGGACTGGGTCGATGAAGCCCGCAAGCGGGGCTACCTGGTGTTCTCGAAGCCAGTGAAGCTGGTCCGGCTCCGCGCCTTCATTGCCAGCGCATCCAAGACGGGCGATACAGCGGGGCAATCGGGTTCGCCAAGTGGCATCTGACGGATGCATCAACGCACATCAACAATCTTTTCAGTTTTACGAAGGCGGTTCGTTTTCCGTGCTTTTAGGAGCGGGGGACCATTCAAGCGCTCGGATTGCATCTCAAGCGCTCGGATTGCATCCGGCATTCAAACCGCCCAGTTCGCCACCCGCAAACCCGGCACCCGCGCAAACTCGGTGGTGTTGTTGGTGACGATAATCAAACCTAGCGAGCGGGCATGGCCCGCGATCATCTGGTCGTAGGGGCCTATCGGTTTTCCCAGCTTGGCCAGCTCTGCGCGAATCTGCCCGGTGTGGGTGGCAGCGGCGGCGTTGAAATTCAGCACTTCAAGCCGGGCCAGAAAGCCTTCCACGTCGGCCAGGTTGTGCTCGGGCATGGCGGACTTCTCTGCGCCGTAAATCAGCTCCATCTGCGTCACGGCAGAAATGCACATCTGGCCGGCGTGGGCGTTGAAGGCTTCTCGTACCGCCTGGGGACGGTTTTTGACGGTGTAAATCGAGATGTCCGTGTCGAGCATGAACTTGAGCATTACAGGCTCTCGCGCTCCTGAGGCTCAGACTGCTCGCGGCTGGGCATGAAATCCGGCGTGACCCCCTTGGCGGCAAACCAGCTGTCCCAGCCTTCACCGGCCGGCACGATCAGGCGCGCGCGACCCAGCGGGACGATGTCCACCTGCTTCACGTCCGCAGGCAGGGCGACCGCTCTAGGCAGCCTAACCGCCTGACTTTTATTGCTCATGAAGACACCGGCTCGTTCCATGGTTCGCTCCTGCATCGGGCTGGGGGACGTTGCGAAATCATGGTCCCGGAAGAGGGATATGTCAATGACATATCCCTCTTCAGATATACGGCCACGACCCTGGCCCTTCTGCGCGGCCGTCGCCGCCCGGGCTGACCCGGTCAAGGTCCACGTGACCCGTACTTCAGTACGGTTGTGCGGTGTCTGCCGCCCTCAGAAACTCATGCGCGAGAACGTCGACGCTATCGACGGCCGGCACGGTACGCAATCAAGACTTGGCGTCGAGACCGCGCGCGTGGTGCCGAAAGGTCAACACAAAATTGAAAGTCATTTAACTCAACAATTTGAAAAAGGAGTTTTCCGTGCGCGTCCAACAAAGCAAACTGCCTCTGAGCTGGCTGCAGAATAGCCCGGACATCATCTCAACCATCTATTCCTTCATGCTGGTCAGCCCGTATCTGGAAACACTGATCGATGACGGCGGACTGGGGACCAAAGTCTCCACACTATCGGTCAATACTCTGGATGACTGCGGCATCGCCTTCATCGCCAAGGACAGGAAGACCATGCTGGTTGGACTCCGCTCCGTGGGCTCCGGAGGGCGGCGCTACAACGATGCCTACAAGCTGCAGGGAACCCCCGGCAAATTCATCACGGGAGTCATATTCTCCTAGGATAGTGGCAGTACACGCTGAACCGCCCCGGGAATCTCGGAGGCTCCCTCACTTGAGAGAATGGAGCCATGACCAGAGCATCGAAGTATTCCCCGGAAGTGCAGGAGCGCGCGGTCCGGATGGTGGCGGAGCACGCGGCGCAGCACACCTCGCAGTGGGCGGCGATCGAATCGATTGCCGCCAAGATTGGTTGTACGGCCGAGACGCTGCGGCGCTGGGTGCGCCAGGGCGAGCGTGACGCCGGCGTGCGGCCCGGCCTGACCACGGCCGAGGGCGAGCGCATCAAGGCGCTGGAGCGCGAGAATCGCGAGCTGCGCCAAGCCAACGAAATCCTGCGCAAGGCGTCAGCGTATTTTGCGCAGGCGGAGCTCGACCGCCCGTTCAAACGATGAAGGCGTTCATCGACGAGCATCGCTCGGTCCACGGGGTCGAGCCGATCTGCAAGGTGCTGCCGATTGCCCCGTCGACGTACTACGCCCATGCGGCTCGCGAGGCCGACCCACAGCGCCGTTCTACGAGGGACCAGCGAGATCGAGCGCTGGTGCCGGAGATCGAACGGGTCTGGAACGAAAACTTCCAGGTCTACGGCGTGCGCAAGGTGTGGCGGCAACTGCGGCGCGAAGGCTTTGATCTGGCCCGCTGCACGGTGGCGCGCCTGATGAAGCGCCTGGGCTTGCGTGGCGTCATCCGCGGCAAGTCGGTGCGCACGACGGTGAGCGATGCCAACGCACCTTGCCCGCTGGATCATGTCCGTCGTCACTTCAAGGCGGATCGGCCGAACAAGCTGTGGGTCTCGGACTTCACCTACGTGTCGACCTGGCAGGGCTTCGTCTACGTCGCCTTCGTCATCGACGTCTTCGCCCGGCGCATCGTCGGCTGGCGGGCTTCGTCCTCGGCGCGGACCGACCTGGTGCTCGACGCGCTGGAGCAGGCGCTGCATGAGCGCAAACCGGTCGGCCCGGATCGGCTGGTGCATCACAGCGACAGAGGTGTCCAGTACGTGTCGATCCGCTACACCGAGCGTCTTGCCGACGCGGGTCTCGAACCTTCCGTGGGCAGTGTGGGCGATTCCTACGACAACGCGCTGGCCGAGACCATCAACGGCTTGTACAAGGCCGAGGTGATTCACCGGCGGCCTTCCTGGCAACGCCGCGAAGACGTCGAGTGGGCCACGCTGCAGTGGGTGGACTGGTACAACAATCGCCGACTGATGGAACCGCTTGGCAACATCCCACCCGCCGAAGCAGAAGCTGCCTACTATTCACAAATCCCGAGTCTCGCCCTCGCGGCGTGACTCACAACAACGAGCCTCCGGGAAAACCGGGGCGGTTCACGCCGCCAAAGCAAGGCAGGTGTGGCAATAACAACCATCGCGCACAACCTGAAATCCAAAATAACCAAGACCGATCATCTTGAAAGCGTCTCCGGCAATATCGCGAAAGTCTCCCGCGACGGATTGATGGTGGAACGCGGAGCGATTGTGTTCGTCTGCCCGAGCACGACTCAGGGTGTCGCGATTAATCACCAAGCAGGCAAGTTCAAGCTCCACGCCATCAAGCACCGATGTGCGCGGGAGCTGCATATGGATCATCTCGCGGATCTGATCTCTACCGCCAATTGATCCGTTGCTTATCTCCGCAGCGAGGTGGCCCGGGTGCAACCCGGGTCGCGGTAGACGATCAACCGGGCCAACAGCCCCGGGTTGCACCCGGGCTTGTATGTTGGACGAGTCGGAGCAATCTGACGGCTGAAGGAGACTTTGGCGGGCGGGAGGGCAGGCTGTACCCGGGCTGTGGTCATTGAACCTGTTGCGTAGATCAGCCTCCTTCCGCCTTAAGTTTTTGCGACGAACAGATCGAACGGTATCTGGGGCATTGAAGCCCGCACTCACAAGCTGGATCGCCCGTCGTCTTGCCGAAGCCTCGAAATCTTTGTCTCAAGGAAGCGGTTTGATGCACGTGCTGGGAATTGATGTCGCCAAGGCCAAGTTTGATGTGGCGCTCTGGCGGGAGGGCAAGCTCAAGTTCAAGACCTTCGACAACCAGCCAGCCGGGTTCGAGCAGCTACGGCAGTGGTTGCAGGACTTGGGCGTGGCGCAGGTGCAGGCCTGTCTGGAGGCCACCGGCCCTTATGGCGAGGCGCTGTCGGAATGGCTGTTCGATGCAGGCCATATCGTCAGCGTGCTCAACCCCGCGCAGGTCAAGGACTTTGCCAAGAGCCTGCTGACCCGCAACAAGACCGACACGGTCGATGCAGCGGTGTTGGCGCGGTTTGGCGTGGCGATGAGTCCACCGGCCTGGCGCCCGCCACCCCCGGCGGTGCGTCTGCTGCGTGCCCTGGTGCGGCGCCTTGCCGCACTCCAGCAGACCCGCCAGCAGGAGCACAACCGCCTGATGGTGGCCGATGCGGGCGTACAGGACTCCATCCAGCGTCACTTGGCCTATCTGGATCAGGAAATCGCCGCACTGCGCCAGCGCATCGAGGATCACATCGACCAGGACCCCGACCTACCGCAGAAACAGCAGCTGCTGGAAACCATCCCAGGCATCGGCACGGTGGTCAGCCACACCCTGCTGAGCTTCATCAGCCGTATCGAAACCTTCGACCGTGCTCGCCAGTTGGCCGCCTTCGCCGGACTGACGCCAAAACGCCATGAGTCCGGTAGCTCCGTGCGGAGCAAGACCCGGCTGTCGAAGATCGGCCATGCCGATCTGCGCAAGCTGCTCTACTTCCCCGCCATGAGCGCAATCCGATACAACCCCCTGCTCAAAGCCTTTGCCGAACGCCTACGTCACAGCGGCAAACCACCAAAACTCATCCTCGCCGCCGCAATGCGAAAACTCCTCCACATCGCCTTCGGCGTCCTCAAATCCAATCAACCCTTCAACCCCAATATCCTCGCCAAAACCGCTTGACGGGAAACACGGTATCTACGAGCTAATTTCAATGCCCCGTCACGCCGGGGCAACTCAGCTGAACGCGGCGTCCAGCATCGCGTGGCTGACTACCTGGTTACCTGATCGTGTTCAGGCCTTTGACGGATTCTTGAAACATTGACCGTCCGTTCGTGCGCGGATTGCTGTGAGAAGGCGGAGATGCCCTGACTTGTCAGAAAAATGTCATGCAAGTGATCGATACTCGCAACCTTGTCGCACATGACTTTTGGTCATCACGAGGGTAGCGAGTGAATCTGCCCAGTTATTTCAAGAACGCTGACGATGTGCGGATTTGCGCCTCCGGTGAGGTGGTCTTTGCCACCGGTGATGAAGGCGACCGCATGTATGTGGTTCTTGAGGGCGAAGTGGAGGTCAGTGCAGGCGGGGTGGTCCTCGACACGCTCGGCCCCGGCAGCCTCGTTGGGGAAATGGCCCTGATCGACGCGCAGGTTCGCAGCGCGACCGCCACCGCGAAGAGTGCGTGTCGCCTGGCACCGGTGACCGAAAAGCGCTTTCTGTTCATGGTGCAGCAGACCCCGTTCTTCGCCCTCCAGGTGATGCGCATCCTCGCGGAACGGTTGCGACGTTCCAATCAGCGTCTCTGAATTGCAAAGGAAGCGGGATCTGAGGATCTCAGCAGCCGCAAATCAACCGGATCGGGAGCCAGATGGCCCGGGTGCGACCCGGGTGAGGGTCGACCATCAACTGGCCCCAACGCCGACTAACAACCCCAACAGCCCTGGGTTGCACCCAGGCTACGAGTTCTACGAGTCCGGCTTACGAGCTGAGCGCTCTAATCGCGGAAATTTTCGAACTGCAGCGGGATTTCCAGCTCGCTCTTCTTGAGCAGCGCGATCACGGTTTGAAGATCATCGCGCTTCTTGCCGGTGATGCGCAGCTTGTCGCCGGTGATGGAGGTGTCCACCTTGAGCTTGGCCTCCTTGATCTTGGCGACGATCTTCTTGGCCTGTGCCTGCTCGATACCCTGCTTGACGGTGATCTTCTGCCGTGCGCCGGCCAGGTTGGTATCGACGTCGCCTTCGTCCAGGCTGCGGATATCGATGCCGCGACCGCCCAGCCGCTTGTGCAGGATGTCGGTGAGCTGCTGCAACTGAAACTCGCTGGCGGCGGACTGGGTGATCACTGACTCTTCGAGTTCGAACTTGGCGCCGGTGCCACGCAGATCGAAGCGATGTTCGAGATCGCGTTTGGCCTGGTCCACGGCATTCTGCAGTTCGTGCTTGTCCACTTCGGAGACGACGTCGAACGAAGGCATGGCGGGTAGCGGCTGAAAGTGGACGCGCAGTATCGGCAACTCGACCCTGATCGCCAAGCCGGCTCACCTGCTGACGCGTGCGTGGACGGCCGATCCGCAGCGCAGCCGTAGAATGTGCGGCCCTGCCCTGCACGCTTCACCCCTGTGATGTCTGCGCCTGACGACGTTTGCGATGTGCTGATCCTCGGCGGCGGTGCGGCCGGTCTGTTCTGCGCGTTCACGGCGGCCCGGCGCGGGCTGCGGGTGCGGGTAATCGAACGTGCCAACAAAGTCGGCAAGAAGATCCTCATGTCCGGCGGCGGGCGCTGCAATTTCACCAACACCGGCACCGCGCCGGAACACTTCATTTCGGCCAATCCGCATTTCTGCAAATCGGCACTGGCGCGCTACCGGCCGCAGGATTTCATGGCGCTGGTCGACGCGCACGGCATCGCCTGGCATGAAAAAGAACTGGGACAGTTGTTCTGCGACGACAGCGCCAAGCTGATCGTGCGCATGCTGCTGGCCGAGTGCGACAAGGCCAGCGTGCGTATCGATACCGACTGTGAGGCACAGCAGATCGAGCCCACCGACACCGGCTTCGAACTGATCACTGCGCGCGGCAGGATACGAGCGGCCAAGCTGGTGGTGGCCACCGGCGGACTGTCCATCCCCAGTCTGGGCGGCAGCGGTTACGGATACGAACTGGCCCGCCGCTTCGGCCATACGATCATGCCGTTGCGCGCAGGCCTGGTCCCGCTCACCCTGTCCGGCAAGCCGCTGGAGCAGTGGCAGGATCTGGCGGGGCTCAGCGTGCCCGTGCGCGTCAGCACCCACGATCAGGCGTTCGCACACGCGATGCTGATCACGCATCGCGGGCTGTCCGGCCCCGCCATGCTGCAGGTCTCCAATTACTGGGAGCCCGGAAACAACCTGCGTATCGACCTGCTGCCGCAGGTCCCCGCGCAAGAGGTGCTGACGCAGGCGCATCGCGATCGTCCGGCGGTGGAGCTTCGCACCGTGCTTGCGGAAATGCTGCCCAAGCGCTTTGCGCAGCGCTATTGCGAAGTGCTGACGTCGAGCAAGCCGATGCGCCACTACAAGCTCAATGAACTGCGGGCGCTGGCCGATCAGCTCCACGACTGGCCGGTACGGCCCAACGGCACCGAGGGCTATCGCACGGCCGAAGTGACCCTGGGCGGTGTCGATACGCGCGAGGTGTCGTCCGGCAGTTTTGAATCGCGTTGCAGATCCGGCCTTTATTTCATCGGAGAGGTGCTCGATGTCACCGGCTGGCTGGGCGGCTACAACTTTCAATGGGCCTGGGCATCGGCCCACGCCTGTGGTCAGGCGTTATGAAGCAAACCGTCATCGCGGCCGATGCGCCCTGCCCCTGCGGCATGCCGCAAGCATTGTCTCTGTGCTGCGGCCGCTATCACCGCGGAACTCCGGCGCCGACTGCAGAGGCCCTGATGCGCTCGCGCTACAGCGCATATGTGTGCCGGGACCGCGACTATCTGCTGAACACCTGGCACCCCAGCACCCGTCCGGCAGATTTGAACTTCGAGCCCGGCATCCGCTGGCTCGGCCTGCGCATCGTCGAAAGCCACAACATCGGTTCGACACGCGCCGAGGTGGAGTTCGTCGCGCGCTCGCGTGTGGGAGGTGGGGCCGCCACGCGTATGCGCGAGCGCAGCCATTTTGTTCAGGAACAAGGCCGCTGGTTTTACCTCGACGGCGACATCGCCTGAGCCCTTGTGGCAAGGGCGATTGCGCGAATCCGGTGACACCTCCCCCGGCCGTGCAGGGGTGGCCATGCGTGATCGGGCTGGCTAAGGTGACTGCTTGAGTTTGTGCCGCGAGCCGACTGCAGGCGATCCATTCACGCGATTCGGCGGCGCAACAATCCATTCCGACCTGTCAACGAAACCATGGAATTTCTCGAACAAACCATCGTCCTCGGAAACCCGCTTTCGGCATGGCTGACTGCGCTGGCCATCGCCCTGAGCATCAACGTCGTCGTCGGCGTCATCAAATGGCAGGTTGTTCGCCGCTTCGCGGCTCTGGCAGAAAATTCCGCCACGCCGCTGGACGATGCGATTGTCGCGGTCGCGCAGCGGACCAGGCAGACCCTGATCCTGCTGGTGACCTTGTTCATCGGCAGCCATTACCTGGACATCCCGGCCCGGCTGGAAAACATGTTCATGTACGCGGCCGTGATCTCCGGCTTCGTGCAGCTTGGACTATGGATGGGCGCGGGCCTGGAGTTCTGGCTCGGCCGCTATCGCAAGCGATCCATGGAATCCAACCCCGGCGCGGCAACCGCCGTCGCGGCGATGGGCTTTGTCGGCCGCCTGGTGCTGTGGGCGATCGTCCTGTTGCTGATGCTGGACAACCTGGGCGTCGACGTTACCGCCATGGTCGCCGGCCTCGGCGTTGGCGGCATCGCGGTGGCATTGGCGGTGCAGAATATTCTCGGTGATCTGTTCGCCAGTCTGTCCATCATTGTCGACAAGCCCTTCGTCATCGGTGACTTTGTGGTGGTCGATGATTTCGCCGGCACCATCGAGCACGTCGGCCTCAAGACCACGCGCATTCGCAGCCTCAGCGGCGAACAGCTGGTGTTCTCCAACAGCGATCTGCTCGGCGCCCGCGTGCGCAATTACAAGCGCATGTATGAGCGGCGCATCGTGTTCAAGTTCGGCGTGCTGTACCAGACCACGGCGGACCAGCTCGAACAGATTCCGCACATGGTCAAGCAGATTGTCGACGCACAGGAAAATGCCCGCTTTGACCGCGCTCATTTCTTCGGGTTTGGTGATTCGTCGCTGGACTACGAGGTGGTGTTCTGGATGAAGACGCCCGATTACGGGATTTACATGAATACGCAACAGGCCATCAATCTTGCGCTGGTGCGTCGGTTTGCCCAGGACAAGATCGAGTTCGCGTATCCCACGCGCACGCTGTTCATCGAAGGCGGCATCACACCCCTGAGCGTGAGCGCCACCACCAACGCCGCGCCAGGCAACCCGACAGAAGCGCCGCTCACCGCGCCGCAGCGCACGACCACACCGCCGGTCGCCTGATTGCGGCTGCGGCGGTCGCCGGATCGGTCGTGCCGCCGCTTGTAGCAGCGGGGTCCGCACCCTAGGCTGCGCACGTGTCCGTCCCGTCCCGGGGCGGACCGTCCAGGGAGCCATCCATGATCGTCACCCCGCTATACGCCGGCCTGCTTGCACTGTGGTTCGTCGTGCTGAGCCTGCGCGTGGTCGCACGCCGTCGTGGGCAGTCGATCAACCTCGGAGACGGCGGCGACGCCGAGATGCTGCGCCGCATTCGCGCTCACGGAAACTTCGCCGAATTCGTGCCGCTGGCGTTGCTGCTGATCCTGATTCTGGAAGTGGCTTCCACCGTGCCGCAGTGGGCGCTGCACGCGCTGGGCCTGATGTTGTTGATCGGGCGCCTGCTGCACGGCTACGCCTTCTCCTTCACCCCGCACTTCATGCTCGGTCGCGTGCTGGGCACGCTGCTGACTCTGGCGACACTGGTGATCGCCGGTGGCTTGTGTGCGTGGCGGGGCATCGCGGCGCTGCTGGTGTAAGCGAACCGATGGGTGCCGACGACGTATCCGCGGTGCTGGGCTTTTGGTTTGGCGACGAGCCGGACGACACTCGCATGGCAGCGTCACGCAACGAACTCTGGTGGAGCGGCTCGCCAGCCGTGGACGCCCGGGTTCGGCAATTCGCGCCGTTGCGCGCCGAGGTCATCGCGCAGGCCGATTCGATGCCCGTCGATGCCGCCCCTGCGCAGCTAGTCCGCATCCTGCTGGTGGATCAGTTCTCTCGTAACCTGTTTCGCGGTCAGCCGGCAGCTTTCGAGCACGACGCGATCGCGCGGCGCTGGCTCGCCAAGGGCTGCCGCTCCGGTCTGGATTTGCAGTTGCGCCCGATTCAGCGCGTGTTCTTCTACCTGCCGCTGGAACACTCCGAGGATCTGACCGACCAGGACCGGTGCGTCAGCCTGTTCCAGAACCTGCTCGACGCCGCGCCCGCGCCGCATCGCGACTTGTACGCGGGGTACCTGGACTACGCGGAGGCCCATCGCAAGGTCATTCGTCGCTTTGGCCGATTCCCGCATCGCAACGCGATCCTCGGCCGTCCATCGACGCCGGAGGAAATCGAGTTTCTGCGCCAGCCGGGCTCGTCGTTCTGAGACGCCGCGTTGGCCGCAGCGTGGGCTTTGCGCTCAGGCGTCACGGCGCGGCTTGGGCGCCTTCTTGAAATCCTTCTTGCCGTGCTCGGGCGCGCCCACCCGGCTGATGCGCAACTGCTGACCTGACACCCACACCTTCTGCAGATCGCGAAAGATCTTGCGCGGCATGCCGGCGGGCAGATCGATGAAGCTGTGGTCCTGCTGAATGTCGATGCGACCGATGTACTGACCCTCCAGGCCGGCCTCGTTGGCGATGGCGCCGACCAGATTGGCGGGCTTGACGCCGTGCTTTTCGCCCACCTCGACGCGAAAGGTCTCCATCGCCTCGTCGTCCTTGCGTTTGTCCTCGCGTGAAGGCTTGGTGCGCGGCGCTGCAGCGGACTCGACCGGCCGTGCCGCAGGCGCTGCGGAAGCCGGTCGCGCCGTCGCCGCAATAGCAGCCGGCGGCGGCGACACCAATCGCACACCCGGCGCCGGCGGTACCCGCGGCGGATAGGTGGGATCGTCGTCTCGGCTCAGCACTTCACGGCGCGGTCGCGGTCTGGCCGACGGTGGTCGCTCGCCGGCGTAGGCGGCGCTGGATGGCGTGAATTCCTCGGCCTTGCGGGCACTGGCCGCGGGCGGCACCAGCGCCGGCTTTTCCTTTTGCAGCAGGCGCGCCAGCGCCGCGGCGATGCGCGCGGCCGGCAGTTGCTGGTCGCGCTCGATGCGTTCGATCAGCCCCTGCAGGTGCGTCAGCTCCTGGATCTGGGCGGCGTCGCCGAGCACGTCCAGCAGCGCCTGCTGGAAGCGTTGCAGACGCTTGTCCTGCAGCACCTCGTCGCTGGGCAGGGCCATGGGTTCGATGACCTGGCGGGTGGCGCGCTCGATCGCCTTGAGCAGATGCCGCTCGCGCGGCGACACGAACAGGATCGCCTCGCCGCTGCGCCCCGCACGGCCGGTGCGACCGATGCGGTGCACGTAGGACTCGGTGTCGGTGGGTATGTCGTAGTTCACCACGTGGCTGATGCGCTCCACGTCCAGCCCGCGCGCGGCGACGTCGGTGGCCACCACGATGTCGAGTTGGCCGTCCTTGAGCCTCGCCACCGTGCGTTCGCGCTGCTTCTGGTCCAGATCGCCGTTGAGCGCCGCCGCCGCAAACCCGCGGGCGGCGAGCTTCTCAGCCAGTTCGGCGGTGGCCAGCTTGGTGCGCGCAAAGATCAGCATGCCGTCGAAGGTTTCGGCCTCCAGCACCCGCGTCAGGGCTTCGAGCTTGCTGGCGCCGGCCACCAGCCAGTAGCGCTGGCGGATGTTGGTGGCGGTGGTGGTCTTGCTGCGGATGTGGATCTCAGCCGGATCGCGCAGATGGGTCTGCGCCACCCGGCGGATCACCGACGGCATGGTGGCGGAGAACAGCGCCACCTGGCGCTCCGGCGGCGTCTGGGTGAGCACCCATTCGACGTCCTCGATGAAGCCCATGCGCAGCATCTCGTCGGCCTCGTCCAGCACCAGCATCTTCAGCGCGTCGAGCTTGAGGGTGCCGCGCTTGATGTGGTCCACCACCCGGCCCGGCGTGCCGACCACGGCGTGGACGCCGCGGCGCAGACCCTTCAACTGCGGCTCGTAGCTCTGGCCGCCGTAGATCGGCAGCACGTGAAACCCGGGCAGATGCACCGCATAGCGCTGGAACGCCTCGGCGACCTGGATCGCCAGTTCGCGGGTCGGTGCCAGCACCAGGGTCTGCGGCACCGCGTGGAACAGCTCGGTGCGCGCCAGCGCCGGCAGCGCGAATGCGGCGGTCTTGCCGGTGCCGGTCTGCGCCTGGCCCAGCACATCGCGACCGGCCAGCAGATGCGGAATGGTCTGCGCCTGGATGGGAGACGGCGATTCGTAGCCGACCTCGTCCAGCGCACGCTGCAGGGTTTCGGGTAACGCGAGGTCGCGGAAGCGGATGCCGGATTCGGCGGATTCGGAAGACATGAGGGGTCGCTGCGAGGGGCGTGGAGGCGCCGACGCCGTCATTGTCGCGTGGATCGTGTTTCGGCGCCGCCCGAAACCGAGCACGACGTACACGACCTATGGCGATCACTGAGGGGATCCGCGGCACGCCCTCGCCAATTACGGGAGTAGCCCCCTCTCACTCGATCACAGGAGACGTCGATGCCACACCCTACTCAAGCTGAGGTACTTCAGGCGCTGAACACCGGCGCCGCCATCTTCGGAGAACGCCACAAGGATCCGGCTGCAAGGAACATGGCGGTTGCTTGCATCAACGCCAAAAAGGTTCGCTGGTTACTGGTCGAAGCGCTGGAGGAGGAGACGAACCAGAGAGAAGTTCTCGCAGCCCTTCTCGACGGACACGTGCCGAACGTCGATCAAGGGTGCTGGACCCCGATGACGTTGCAGCCCAGCGGCGACTGGCTTCCTGTGATCAACGCCTGCTATCAGCAACGTACGCCCATCGTCTTCGCAGATTTTTCGCCCACGATCGTTGGCAAAGACAAGACGATCCGACTGAAACCGGAATCGCCTGACGGCATGACCATGCGGAACGAGCACATGGCCGGGAAGGTCAATCTCATCAGTAGCATCCAATTCCCGGGCACCACCCGCGGGCAGGGTGTTCTATTGGTCTGCGGAAACTCTCACGTTGCGGGGGTCATGGCCGGCGTGAAGGACTTTCCCATCGCCGGATTCGATTTCACCTGAGCCTTCAGCCGGTTCGCTCGCGCTGCACCGTCACCCAGCAGCCCAGTGGCCCGGGGTGCAACCCGGGGTTCCACGTGCCGGCGCAGGCAAACCCCGGGTTGCACCCGGGCATACGCTCGGAATGACAGAAAGGAATATCCGTACTTGAGTCGCAAAATGCTCTAGCCCGCATTTCTCACAGGGGGATCGAGCGATGGCCGTATGTCGAGGACGTGCAGTGCGCTGGGACGGAGCGAACCCCATAGTGGTTCTATGGGGTGAGTGAGTCCCAAGCGATGCGCGCCGCAGACAGGCCAGCGCCGATCCAGACGGAGAATCTCGCTACAGTCTGTTTCGGAACCGAAGTCGAAGAACGTTGTGCGGATTGGCGATGGCAAGGGATTCTCCGGCGACCTGTGAGAAATGCGGGCTAGCGCGTGACCAGGCCCTGCTCCCGCACCGCGCGCAGCAAGGCGGTGCGATTGCCGACTCCGAGCTTTTCGTAAAGATTGTGCAGGTACCACTTCACCGTGCCTTCGGAGATGAAGCAGCGCTTGGCGAGCTGGGCATTGCTCAAGCCTTCGTCGAGCAGTCCCAGGATCTGGCGCTCACGCTTGTTGAGCGTGGGTGCGGAGCCCGGGCGGGCGCCCGGCGCAGCGCGGTCCGCGCCCAATTCCAGCAGCCGGTCGGCCAGGGCGAGGGTCGGCCGGCTGGCATGAGTCCGGTGCCTGAGCCAGCGCGAGATCAACTCGCACAGCGCGGGACCCTCGTCGACGAACGAGCGCACGTAGCCTTCCGCACTGCCGATGTCCAGCGCCTCGACCAGCGCCGCGAATGCCGCCGTGTCGTTGCCGCAACAGGCCTCGGTGAGCGCCTCCTGCAACAGGATCTCGCACAGCCGATTCTGCCGGCCGAACTTGCGCGCCTTCTCCAGGACCGGCTGCAACAGCCGCCGGGCGGCAAGTCCGTCGCCATCGGCCAGGGCCAGCCTGGCCCGCAGCAGATTGACGGTGGTCTTGGCGCAATCCGGATCGGTCAGCGCATCGATGAGCTTGCGCGCCTGGCCCGGCGCTCCGCTGCGCAGCAGCAGCAGTGCGCGTTCGGCACGCAGGATGAATGTCAGACGCGGAAAGTCGCGCTGCAGGCCGATCAGTTCGCCTTCGGCGAGCAGGTCCAGTGCAGTGTCGAAGTCGCCGGCAGCGGCGCGCGCACGCGCTGCGGCAATGTAGCCCAGACCCACCGGGTCGACGGTGCCCTGGTCCGACAGCAGCGGCAAGGATTCGTCGAGCACTTCGCGCACGCGGTCGAGTTCGTTGCGCTCGTAGATCAGGAACGCTTCCAGCGCCCGCAGCAGGACGCGCAGGCCGCCGAAACCCTGCGATCCGGGACAGCGCACCAGGCCGCTCTCGGCCTGCGCCAGCGCGGCACGATAGTCGCCGGCCTGGATCAGCATGATCGCGCCGACCACGTGCGCCCAGCCGATACCGTAGGCTGACTGCGCGAGGTTGAAGCCGTACATCGCTTCGCGCAGCGCCACATGCGCCTCGTCGAAGCGACCGACGCACTTCAGGCTGAACGCAAACACGGTGGAGGCCACCCCCATCATGAAACTGTGATCGCCCTGGTGATGCCGGATCCAGCGCGCGGCCAGCTCGCCGCCCTGCACGTGATCGTCCTGCAGCGACAGCAATACTGCCCGCTGCAGCACCGTGGTCGCCTGCGGCTGCGCCGGCGCGGCCTGCTCGAACCGGGCGATCCGCGCCTCGGCTGCCACGAACTGACGCTGAAAGATCAGCGCCCAGGCAGCGGTTTCGTCGATCAGTGGGTCGGTTCGCCCCGACACCTGCTCCCACTGCGCCACCAGGTCCAGCAGGGTCTGATGCTGGCCGCTGCGAAAGACGAAGCCATGCCCGAGTTGCACCAGCCACTGGCAGGCGAAATCCAGCAGTTCGCGCCCGCCCTCCAGCGCGAGCCGCACCGCCGCGGCGCCGTGACCGCTGCGCCAGAACCAGTGGGCCGCCTCGCGGATCAGTTCGCGGCGACTGGGCGTGCGTTCGTTGTTGAGCAGTCGCAAGGCGCCGTCGCGAACCAGTGCATGCAGGCCGACGATCGCGCCCTCGTCGGCGTCGCGGTGATGCACGATGCCCAGCGCGCGAAAATGCAGCAGCGCCAGTTCCACCTTGGCCGGTGCCGGATCGAGTTCGGTCAGCAGCGCCACCGGCACGTTGCCCAGGCAGGACAGCATCCACATCACGTCCTGTTCGTCGGCCGACAGTCCGTGCAGGAAGCGTTCGTAGATGAACTCCCGCAGCGGGCCGCTCTCGCCGATGCTCGCGTCAGGCGCAGCATCCATAGGCGTGGCCAGTGCCAATTGCGTGAGCGCTGGCCAGCCCTCGGTGGCGCGATACAGCCAATCGAGCTGCGCCTTTTCAAGCCGCTGTCCGCGCAAGCCGGCGAAGGTGGCGACTTCCTGGCGCGTCCATGCCAGGTTCTTGCCGGGAATCCACGAGGCTTTGCCCTGTTGGGTGAGCCGCCCCAGTCCAACATCCAGCGGGATCGGATGCATGGTCAGACACAGTCGTACGCGACTGCAGGCGAGTTCCAGCAGCTTCTCCAGATACACGCGACTGGCGCTGCTGGCGATCACGTGGGCGTCGTCGTCGACGATGCGAAACCCCGCCGCTTCCTCGGTCAGTCGCACGCACAGGCGCGCGAAGCGTTGCGCGCGCCATGACTCGTCGTCGATACCCGCCTCCTGCCGGCAGGGTTCGTCGGCACCCGCCGCGCGCAGCACCTGCTCGATGAAACGCACCGGGTCGCAGGAGGCGGCGTCGAGCGACACCCAGCAGCGCCGCGCCGCACAGTCCTGGCGCGCCAGCCACATCTCCGCGAGCGAGCTCTTGCCGTAACCCGAGGGGCCTTCGATGACCAGGACCGGCAGACCCTTGTCCAGCGCCAGAACGCGATCGCGCTCGAGCAGCACGCGAGGGGCATCGGTCAGGGTTCCATCGAGCGCCTTGTGCAGGTACTGGCCGGTACTCATCCCAGATTCTCTCCTGCGCGCGGACTCACATTCTGCTCGCATCGGGGGTGTCGTGGCCGCCCGAACATCGGCAGCCGTCGCACGCGCCAGGACCGCGGCCATCCACCCGGCTGGGTGGATGACCGCATCGATTTCATGGCGAAGGACCCAGCGCTGCGTGTCGGCTGCGAGTTTCGGTGCGCCGATCAGTTATTCAGGGCGATGAAGTCGGGCTTCTCGCGCACGGCGCAATCGGGACAGGGCCAATCCTCGGGCAGGTCGGACCAGCGGGTGCCGGCGGGATAGCCCTCGTGCGGAACGCCCCGCGCCTCGTCGTAGATGTAGGCGCAGTTGGGGCAGCGGTGCTGCGCCGGCGTCAGTTCAAGCTGCGGCTGCGCGGTGTTGTCGGCATCGGCGCTATGCACCACCAACTCCTGCCGCGCCTGCGGCGCGTACTTGGCCAGCAGTCGCTCGCGCGCCGCCGGGTGCAGGTTGGCCTTGGTCAGGTCGCCGCCGTGATGCGCCACCACCAGCGGGTCCATCTGGCGGAACCAAAGGAACGGAAAGTAGGCGATGAGAATCATGCCGGCGTACCCGGAAGGCAGCTGCGGGCTGTCGTCAAAGTGACGCAGGGCCTGGTAGCGGCGCGTCGGGTTGGCGTGGTGATCCGAATGGCGCTGCAACTGGTACAGCAGCAGGTTGGTGACGACATGGTTGGAGTTCCAGGAATGGCGCGGTTGGCAGCGCTCGTAACGGCCGTCGGCCAGCTTCTGGCGCACCAGTCCGTAGTGCTCGAGGTAGTTCACCACTTCCAGCAGGCAGAAACCGTAGATCGCCTGCGCCACCAGGAACACCAGCGCCCAGGGGCCGAGCCAGACGGTCAGCGCGCCGAACATCACCACGGTCATCGCCCAGGCCTGCAGGTCTTCGTTCTCCACCGACCAGGCCGACTTGCCCAGGCGCTTCAGACGATCCGCCTCGATGTGCCAGGCCGACTTGAGGCTGCCGACCACGGTGCGCGGCAGAAAGGCCCAGAAAGATTCGCCCATCTTCGAGCTGGCCGGGTCCTCCGGGGTGGCCACGTTCTTGTGGTGACCCTTGTTGTGCTCTATGAAGAAGTGTCCGTAAGCCACTGGCGCCAGAGTTATTTTGGCCAGCCAGCGCTCCAGCGAGTTGGTCTTGTGACCGAGCTCGTGGGCGGTATTGATGCCGACGCCGTTGATCATGCCCACGGTCAGCGCCAGGCCGATCAGCTCCCACCACGCCAGATCGCCGGTCACTGCAAACCAGGCCCCGACGATGGTCAGGATGTACTGGCTGGGAATGTAGAGACCGACGATGACGCTGTACCAGCGGTCGCGATCCAGTTCGGCGACCGCCGACTCGGGTGCGTTGACGCGATCCTCGCCGATGAACCAGTCCAGAAACGGCACGATGCCGTAGAACACCAGCGGCAGCAGCCACAGCAGCAAGGCAGGGCCGCCGGCGACGGTGCCGAGCACGGACAGCAGGCCGATCAGCGGCAGCGCCGGACTGAGCAGCCACCAGTAACGCTTGCCGTCGGTCCAGCGTGCGGCAGCCGCGTCAACTTGCATGTTTACGGTTGAGTTCATGAGCTTTCCTCCTCTAATCGAGAGTTGCATCCTGCTCCCGGCTAGCACCGGGAACTTGTGATTTCGCGACACCCTCTTGTGAAAATGCGCCACCCTGGGAGCCTGGCCGCCACCAGCCGACCCCACCCGATGGTGTCCGGCCTCAGAACCCGCGCTTGGCGATCTGCAGGCTCAACCAGCGACGCAGCGGACGCGGCTGCAGACGGCCGAGCTCCACCGCAGCCAGATTGCCGACGCCGTTGACGTACAGCGGCTTGCCGGCCATGCAGGCCTCGAAGCCCTGTCGAGCGACCTCGCCGGGTTCCAGATTGCGGATCAGCGGCACGCTCATGGACTTCCTGCCGCCCTCCTTGGCGATCATGTCGGTGTTGACGAAGCCGGGGCACAGCGCGGTCACGGTCACGCCGCGGTCGCGAGCTTCGATCCACAGCGCTTCGGACAGCGACAAGAGGTAGGCCTTGCTTGCGGCGTATACCGCCAGATTCGGCAGCGGCTGGAACGCGGACGTCGACGCGACGTTGAGAATGCGGCCCGATTTGCGCTTGAGCATCGGCGCCAGAAACAGGTGGGCCAGCGCCGTGCAGGCCACCACGTTGACCTGCAGCAGTTGCAAGTGATCGGCCAGCGCAATGTCCGCGAATGCGGCGCTGTGCAGCAGGCCGGCGTTGTTGACCAGCACGTCCACGCGCAGCCTGCGTCGCTTCACCTCGTCGTAGAGCACCTGCGGCGCCTTCGGGTCGCCGAGGTCGCTGCCGATGACGACGCACTTCGTCCCATGCTGCGCTGCAAGTTCGAGCGCAAGCGCTTCGAGCTTGGCCTGCGAGCGCGCAACGAGAATCAGGTCATGGCCCTCGGCGGCGAACACGCGGGCGAACTCGGCGCCGATACCGGCAGAGGCGCCGGTGATCAATGCAGTGGGCTTGGTCCTGGCCATGTCGGAGCGCTCCTCAATCGGCTTCGAGTTCGTCCAGCGCCTCGCCGAGGTAGACCGCGATGCGCTGCAGGTGCGGCAAGGTGTCGCGGCTGCCGGTGATGCCCACCGCGAACTGTCCTGCGTAGCTGACGCAAGTGATGTTCAGCCCCAAACCCTGAAACGGGATCGAAACCGGGTACATGCCCTCCAGCCGCGCGCCGCCCAGGTACAGCGGCTCGCCGGGGCCGGGCACGTTGGAAATGACCACGTTCATCGGCGGGCGCAGGCGCGGCCCCAGCCCGCTCGCCAGCACCGCGATCGCCGGGCTCATGGCCAGGGTGGTGAAGGCCATGCGCGCCTGCGCCGGCAGGCTTTGCAGATGCTGCTTGCTGGCCTGCATCGACGCCTGGATCGCCCGCAGGCGCGCCCGCGGCTCATCGAGGTCGGTGCCGAGCCGGGCCCACAGGAACCCGACCGCGTTGCCGGCATCGGCCGGGCTATGCTCGTCGCGCAGGCTGACCGGCACGCCCGCAATCAGTGAGTCGCTCGGCAGCGCACCGCTCTCCTGCAGATGGCGCCGCAGCGCGGTGCTGCAGAGCGCAAGGAACACGTCGTTGACCGAAGCGCGGTGCTTCTTGCCCACCGCCTTGATGCGCGCCAGCTCCAGGCGCTGAGTGGCCACTCTGCGCGCCGCGGTGACCCGGCCGTTGAGCACGCTGCGCGGCGCCTCGAACGGCCGGCGGACCGGCTCGCTGCCGGCCTCGCGACGCAGCAGCGGCTTGAGCGCGCGCGCCATCAGGCGCGGCCATTCCAGGGTGGGGATCGCGTGCGGGCGCGCGGCCGCGGGTCGCGCGGTGCGTTCGCGTCCGGCGTCCTCGCGCTCGGCCCAGAACGCCTGCCAGTTGCCCTCGCCAGGCGCGCTGCCCAGGCAGCGCGTGAACAGTTTCATCGCACGCTGGCCGTCGACCAGCGCGTGGTGGATCTTCACGTACAGCGCGAAACGCCGGCCCTGCAGACCCTCGATGACATGGCAGGTCCACAGCGGCCGCGAGCGATCCAGAATCTGCCCGTGCAGGTGCGACACCAGCTCGCCGAGTTCGCGCTCGCCGCCCGGGTCCGGCAGCGCCGAGTGGCGCACGTGGTAGTCCAGATCGATGTTGCGGTCTTCTATCATCGCGGGCGCCACCCGACCGAGCGGCACGTCGGCGAGCTTGAGATTGAACGGCCTGGCCAGCGGCCCCGCGGCGCGCAGGGTGTGCACCACGCGCTTGATGAAATCCCGCGGCACTTTCGGCGGCAACTGGAACACCTGCAGGCCGGCGACGTGCATCGGCGCATCGCGCGTCTCGATGTTGAGAAACGTGCCATCGAGCATGGACAGTCGACGAGCCATCACGCGGTCTCCTTGTTCGGCGTCGCCGCCTTGGCCGGAATGAAGGACATCGCGCGCTCGGCCAGCGCGGTGATGGTCAGGCTGGGATTCACGCCCAGATTCGCACCGAGCATGGAGCCGTCCACCACATAGAGATTCTTGTAGTTGAACACCCGGTTCCGCGCGTCGATCACGCCGTGCTGCGGCGTCTTCGCGATGGCACAGCCTCCCATGCAATGCGCGGTGAACGGGATGTTGAAAAGGATCTCGGTGATGGTCGTCATCGGCGATCCACCAAACATCTTCGCGACCTTTTCGGTGAAGGCATTGGCCTGCGGGATGTAGGTGGGAATCGGACCGCCTTCGCTCGACAGCAGCTTGGCGAAGGGCCACCACCAGTTGCGTTTCAGGCGCATGCGCAGCGAGGCGTCCACGGTCTGCATCACCAGGAACACCAGGGTCTGGCGCGCGAAGCCCACCGGGTTGCTCATGCGCAGAAACACGAGCGGATGGCGGATCGCCGCGCCCAGCCAGGTGAAGATGCGCGTCCAGCCAGCGCGGCCGCCAACCATCATCGTGGTCATCAGGCCCATCGCGTCGGAACCGCACGGATAGCGCGTCGCCTCGATGTGGGTGTGCTCGTCGATGTAGATGGACGAGCCGATGCTGACGCCGGTGCTCATGTCCACGTCCTTGCCGGGAAAGCGCACGCCGAGGATGGATTCGGCGTTGGTGCGCACTCTGTTGCCGAGGTCGTCGGACACGTTCGGCAGCGAGCCGCCCTGCTTGAGGCGGAACAGCAGTTCCTGCGTACCGAGCGAGGAGCCGGCGAAGATCACGTTGCGCACCCTGTAGCGACGCGTCTGCTTGCGCAACCAGGCAGTCGAGCGCTGTGTGGTCACCTCGTAGCCGGCGCGGCCGTCGTCCCAGCCGTTGAGCGGACGCACGTCGACAACCTCAGTCTCCGCGAAAATCTTCGCGCCGCGCTTCTCGGCGAAGTACAGATAGTTCTTGTCGAGCGTGTTCTTCGCGTTGTGCTTGCAGCCCATCATGCAGCCGCCGCAGGCCGTGCAGGTGCCGCGCGCCGGGCCTTCGCCGCCGAAGTAGGGATCGGGATAGGTCTTGCCGCCGGCCTCGCCCTCGGGCGGAAAGAACGTGGCGACCTGGGTCGGCTTGAAGGTATGGCCGACGCCCGCCGCCTCGCCCATCTTCTTGAGCATGTGATCGGCAAGGCCGAGCAGCTTGTTCTCGGTCACGCCCAGCATGCGCTTGGCGCTCGCGTAGTGCTGCGGCATCTCGTGCTTCCAGTCGGCGGCGCCCGCCCACGATCCTTCGTCCCAGATGTGATCGGGCGGCACCAGCAAGGTGTTCGCATAGGTGATCGAGCCGCCGCCGACCGCGTTGCCGCAGATGATCATCACGTGGCGGAACGGTCGCATGTTGAAGAAGCCGAACAGCTTCAGCCCGGGCCGCCATACCCAGCGCCGCGTATTCCAGCTCGTCTTCGGAAAGTCCTCGGCCTTCCAGCGCCGACCCATCTCCATCACCGCGACCGAGTAGCCCTTCTCGGCCAGCCGGCAGGCCGAGACGCTGCCACCGAAGCCGGAACCGACGACCAGATAGTCGAAGTCGTAGACGCCGTTGCGCGGCGAGCCCGATGCGTCCGCGGGTGATGGCGTCATGGATTCATCCTTTGGTCAGCCAATGATCGGGAAGCGGCGCTGCATCGCCAGCAAGCCCACCGCTTCCTGGATCTGTTCCTGCACCTGGCCGTAGATCCGGTCGACGTAGGCGTCGTCCTTCGCGCGCGCGGGATCCGCGCTCACGCGGATCGGCGGCAGGATCCGGTTGACGATCTTGGACGGCAGCGGGATGTGGCTGGGCAGCAGCTCGGGCCAGATGCCGAACGGAAGTCCCGCAACAATCGGCGCGACCTCGGAGCGCAGCAGCTTCTTGAGGCCGAGTGCTTTGGCCAGCCAGCGACCCTCGGACAGCACGAACACGGTTTCCGCACCGCCGACCGTCGCCACCGGCACGATCGGCACCCCCGACAGGATGGCCTGCTTGACGAAGCCGCGGCGCCCGGCAAACAGCACCTCGTTGCGATGCCGGTAGGCGCGCATCGCATCCACCTCGCCACCCGGCCACACCACCACGTCGTGGCCGGCCTCCAGCGCCGCGGTGACGGATTCGCGCGCCGCCGGCACCACGCCGACCTTGCGAAAGAACGCGCCGAGGCCGGGCATGGCCATGAGCGCATCGTGGGCGGTGCCGTGCAGCGGACGCGCGCGACCGAAGTGACGCCACCAGTCCAGCACCAGCGACCAGGCGTCCATGGTCAGCCAGGTGCCGGAGTGGATGCCGACGAGCAGGCAGGGTCCCTGCGGCAGATGCTCCCAGCCGGTGGTCTCCACGCGGAAATAGCGGTCGAGCATGAAGTCGACCACCGGGCGGATCTTCTCCATGTACGCGGCATCGGCGCCGCGCGCGTGCCAGTTGCGGCGCGCGCGGTCGCCGAGCGCCTTGCGCACAGTGACGGTGGTGTCGGGGACCAAGCGGTCTTCGGTACGGGAATGCGGGGATGCGACGAGGGTCATGGCAGGCTCGGTGACGTTCGCCGGTGCACTCCCCGGCCAGAGGTCGAAGCGCTGCAGGCCATGTCGGGCGGGACCCCGGACGCTGCCAGCGTTCGCGGATTCAATGGTGTGGCGCACCGGCTGGCGCTTCTTGTCATCGCGCGCCATCATCTTGTCGTTTTCGGACAGCGTATCCGGGAGGAGAGACCATGACGCGCCGCGAGCTGCGGGTACCCGTGCGCTACTACCTGCGCCTGGCCGATGTGCTGGCGCGCCGCGGGGTGGATATTGCGCAGGTGATCCGCGAGCTGGGTCTGCCGGCCAGCCTGCTGACCGAAGCCGATGCGACGCTGAAGTTCACCGATGTCGAAAAGCTGATCGAACGCCTCAACGCCCTGTCCGGGCGCAGCGATCTGGGCTTCGATCTGGGGCAGTTGCTGAGCGTCGGCACCCACAGCTTCGTCGGCTTCGGCATGTTGAGCAGCCCCAATCTCGAACGTGCGCTGAGCTTCGTGGCCCGTTACTTCCGGCTGGTGATGCCGAGCTTTCGCCTGCGTTACCACGGCGGTGCGGACTTTGCTGAGCTGCACTTCACCCCGACCGTGGCGATGGGACGCACCTGTCTGGCCTTTCATCTGGAAACCATCGCGATGGCGGCGCTGCGAGATGTGCGCGACATGGCGGGCGAGCGCACGCCACATTGCCGGATCTTCCTGTCGGTGCCCGAGCCTGCGCACCTGCCGCGCTACGGCGAGCTGCGCGGCGTCGAGGTGCAGTTCGGGACCGAGCGCGTTCCCGGCGTGCGACTGCGCTTCGATGCCGACCTGCGCGCCTACCCGCTGGTGATGGCCGATCCCAATGCGCTCAAGGTCGCCGAGGAACGCTGTCGCACTCTGGTCGCGCAGGTGGCCGGCGTCCGCCAGTTCAAGGAATGGGTGACGATGACCCTGCGCGAGGTGGGTGAAGGCCTGCCGTCGCTGGCCGAACTTGCCGGCATGCTCAACATCTCGACGCGCACGCTCAATCGTTACCTGGAACGTGAGGGCACCAGCTTTCGCGAACTGTCGGGCCGTATCCAGTACGAACTGGCTTGCGAGCGGCTCGCCGCCGGCGGCATGACGGTGACCGAAGTGGCGTACTCGCTGGGCTTCGCCGACCCGGCCAATTTCACCCGTGCCTTTCGCGAGCGTGCGCACTGCTCGCCGCGCGAGTACCGGCAACGCACGCTGCAGCAGGACCGCTGATTGCCGCCGGCGCCCGAAACCGCGCCAAAAGTGCAGATCGTCGGGCGGGCAGAGCCGCATCAGTTGTCCGACCCGAACACCTCGCTTTCCGGTACCTGCTGAACGCCGCTTGCGGGCGGTGCCTCGTCGTCTGCGGCCGTAGCGGGTTCGGCCGCAGGCGGCGAGCCGAACACCTCGCTCTCCGGCACCTGCTGGACTTCGCCCGACGGCGCGGGGTCGCTGTCGGCCGTTGCAGCGGCATCCCCATCGGAACCGAACACCTCGGATTCGGGGACCTGCAAGGGTTCCTCCGCGGCGCCGGCCGACGATGGTGTAGGCGCCGAAAGGGTCGCGGGCATGGGCGTACTCGCGGGCCCCGGCGGCGCAGGTTCTGCAGCAGGCTCTGCCTCGGTCTCGGGCGGTGGCTCCGGCTCTGGTTCTGCTGCCAGGTCCGCCGGTTCCGAAGCCGGAGCTTCCTCGACCGGCGTTTCCGGCTCAGTGCTTGCAGGCGCGGTCATCCCGGCCGGATCGTCCGCGGGCGCGGGTTCGACCGCCGCGGCGGGCGCGGTATTGGGCGCAGGCGCCGCTGCGCAAGCGGCCAGGCCGGAGCCGGAACCTTCGAGGATCTTCAGCTCGACGCGCCGGTTCAGCTCGCGGCCTTCGTCAGTCTGGTTGTCGGCGACCGCCTGCGCTTCGCCGTAACCGGCCGGCGTCAGTCGCCCGGCCTCGATGCCCTGCCCGACCAGGTGCCGTGCCACCGAGCAGGCACGACGTTCGGACAGGCGCTGGTTGTAGTCGTCCGAGCCCAGTGCGTCGGTGTGGCCGCCCAGCTCGACGTTGGTGGTCGGTGCGGCCTGCAGTGCCTCGGCCACGCCCTGCATGATGGTCTTGGCGTTGGCGGTCAGGCGGCTCTGGTTGAACTCGAAATTGATGCCCTTGAGCACGATGACATCACCGCTGCCGCAGCCGGACAGATCCAGCTTCTCGCCCGGTTCGGGCGCCTTGCAGGCCGGCACCACCGAGCAGCCGCTGGCATCGACCTCGGTGCCGGCAGGCGTGCCCGGGCACTGATCGAGATCGTCGGTCACGCCGTCGCCGTCGCTGTCCGGCGGCGGCACCACGGCGACCACTTCGACCGGCTCGGGTTCGGGAGGTGGCGGCGGCTCGGGCACCGTGCCGAGCGGAATGTTGAGGCCGACATTGAGCAGCACGTCCCCAAAGGCCTTGCGGCCGTTGTCGACGGTGGAGCCGGTGCGACGGTCATTGTGCGCATCGAGCCGGTATACCGCTTCGGTGCGCAGCGACATGCCCTTGAACAGCAGGTCGAAGGGCTGCCACCAGTAACCGCCGCCGATGTTGAGCAGCAGTGCACCGTAGCTCTCGTCGCCACCCGGATGCGATTGCGCGTCACCGTAGCCGGCACCGAGCAACAGGTAGGCGGGAACCTTCTTGGTGGGGAAGAACAGGCTGTTGACGCCCAGGCCGATCAGGTCGGCGCTGTCCGAACCCTGTTCGTGATCGAAGCGGCTGTACTGCACGAAGGCTTCCAGCGCGAACACGTTCGACCAGCGCCGGCCGATGGCCAGCCCCACCGCCTGGCCATCGTCGGTCTCGCGACCGGAATCGGCGAACACCCAGGACAGCGAGGGGCTCAGGTAGTAGCGATCGCCCAGCTCGGTCCAGGCATTGACCTCGGAATCTGCCGCCGCAGGTTCCTGCGCGGCCGCCGCGACGCTGAACAACGCGACTGCGCTGCCGAGCATGATTCTTTTCATCATCTTCACTCCCCGGATGTACTGCACGGCGTCGCTCAGAAATCGTCGGTGGTCTGAAGATCCCGTGTCACCACGGCCGGGACGGTCGGTGCGGTCTTGGTCTGATAGGGCTGCACGCCGGATTCGCCGACCGTCATCAGTCCGCCGGGATGCCGCACGATGCCGGTGATGGTGCCGCTGCTGGCGACACCGGCGTAGGTCGCCACCCGCTCGACCGTTTCGTCCGGCTGTACCGTCAGCACCACAGCATCGGCGCCGACCAGGATGATCGAGCCGTCGCCCATCGCGTAGGCGCCGAACATCGAACTGATGGTGGCCAGATTGATCTTGCGCCACTGCCCGGCGCGCACATCGTCGGTCACGTAGGCGTTGCCGCGCATGCCGTAGATCAATGCGCCCTTCTCGCCACGCGGCAGTACGCCGAAGTAGCTGCCCTCGTAGGGCGACTCCAGGCGCCCCCAGTTGATGCCGTCGGCGGACAGGCCGAGCAGCCCGCTTTCGCCGACGATCAGGAACTGGCCATCCTTGAGCCGGGTCATGCCGTTGAGGTGAAAGCCCTCTTCGAGCACGGCGGGGGCATGCACCTCGGTCCAGGTCTTGCCGCCGTCGGCGGTCTGCCAGAACAGGCCGAAGGAACCGAAGGCAAAGCCCTGCCGGGTGTCGGCAAAGAAGACGTCGTGCAGCGGCTGCTCCAGCTCGGGGTTGAAGGCCTGCAGGCTCCAGGTGCGCCCGCCATCGGCGGTGTGGATGATGGCGGCGTCGTGGCCGACCGCCCAGCCGTGCTGGGTGTCGACGAACGACAGACCGGTGAGCGTCGCCCGAGTCGGGACGTTGACCTGCGCCCAGCGAATGCCGTCGCGCGACACCAGGATGTTGCCGCGTTCGCCGACCGCGATCAGCCGCTCGCCGGTGTAGGTGATGTCCAGCAGCAGGCCGTGGATGGCATAGGGCGACATCTCCGCCGGATTCGGCTCGATGTTCGAGCCCACCGGCGCTGCCACCGGCTCCGGCGGCAGCGGCGGAAGCTCGTCGGCAGCGGCATCGCCATCGGCCGGCACGACGCTATCTGCCACGGCCGCGGAGTCGGCAGACGGATCGGCCGGCTCGGCGGGGGGCTCATCCTGCGCGGACGCCGTTGCGAGCGGAATAAAGAGGGCCGCCGCCAGAGCGAGTGCACGCAGCGGGGAGGTCGATGCTGTCGCGCGGGAGGGCTCGTTCATGGTTGTCGGTCGACCAAGGAGGAGTGCGTGAACCCGGGCGATCGGGAAGGTCGGGGCAGTCATGGCGCTCATGTCCTCGCGGGCTCTGCGTGGGACTCCCCGCCTGTCGCCGGGAGCTCCTTGTTCGGCTTCAACAGGAAAGTGGCGAAGGCCGGCAGAATGATCACCGCGGCAATCGCATTGGCGGTGAACATGATCGTCAGCAGCAGGCCCATGTTGATCTGGAACTGCAGGTCGGACAGCACCCAGGTGGCCACGCTGGCGGACAGCGCCGCGGCGGTCACCGCCACCGCCTTGCCGGTCTTGCGCAGGGTGTCGAGATAGGCCTCGCGAAGCGCCATGCGCTTTTCCTTCACGTTTTCTTCGAGCACGCTGTAGATGTAGATGCCGTAGTCGACGCCGATGCCGGCCGCGAATGCCGCGACCGGCAAGGTCGCCACCGTCACGCCGATCTCCAGGAACACCATCAGGGCGTAGGTGAAGATCGACACCGCGATCAGCGGCAGCACGATCGACGGCACCGCGACCCAGCCCGAGAACGAGATGTACACCACGAAGGCGATGGCGACGAACAGGGTGATCAGCACGTAGCGATCCGCCACCCGCACGGTGTCGTTGGTGGCAGCCATGACCCCGACGTTGCCGGTGGCGAGCTGGATGGTCACCGGCGAGTCGGCGGGTTGTTCGGCGATGAACTGCTTGGCCGCCGCCACGATCACGTCGATGGTTTCGGCCTTGTGATCGACGGTGAACACCAGGATCGGCACCGCGCTGCAGTCCTTGTTGAGCAGGCCGGTGGAGGTCGGGAACGGCTGACCCGCCAGCACCAGACCGTCGGGGTTGCGCGGCAGGTTCCAGTACTTGGGATTGCCCTCGTTGAAGGCCTGGAACACGCTCTTCTGCGCCTGCGCCAGAGATAGCGTCGACTGTACGCCGGGAGTGCCGCGCATGCGCCACTCGAAGCGGTCGATTTCGGCGATGGTGTTGTAGTCGATACAGCCATCGGCCTTGCCTTCGGCCACGAACTTGATCACGTCGACACCGATGGCGAAGTTGTCGACGATGGCCTGGGAGTCGAGGTTGTAGCGGGTGTCGGGGCGCAACTCCGGTACACCGGGCTTGAGATCGCCATACTGCAGATAAGTGTGCTCGAAGTAGTAGGCGGCGACGAAGATGCCGGCACCGGTGAGCAGGATGCCGGCGGCGTACTTGCGCTGGGTGGTGAAGCTGGCGATGGCACGCCACAGGTGATCCAGCATGCGGTCGCGGGCGTGCTGCGAGGCGCGCCACTTGTCCGGATTGCCGAGCCGGGCGTAGGTCAGCAGCAGGGGCAGCAGCACCTTCTTGCACAGGATCACCGCGAGCAGACCGAACATGGCGTTGATGGCCATCTCGCGGATGATGGGCACCGGGATCAACAGGATGGTGCCGAAGCCGATGACGTTGGCCAGCACCGCGGTCAGGCCGGGGATCACCAGTCGCTTGTAAGTGTTGCGCGAAGCTTCGAAGGCATCGGTGCCGTGCTCGGCGACCTCGTTGAGCCAGAAACTGGTGATCTGGATGCCATGACTGACGCTGATGGCCAGAACCAGGAACGGCACCAGGATGGCGAAGGGATCCAGGCCAAACCCGGCCATGCGCAGAATGCCCAGTTCCCACACCACCGCCAGCAAGCCGCAGGACAGCGGCAGCAGCGCGATCCAGGGCGAGCTGCAATACCACCACAGAATGACCCAGGTCAGGAAGATGGTGAGCGCGAAGAACCCGACCACGCCCAGCACCGCGTCGCCGATGTCGCCGACCACCTTGGCAAAGCCGACGATCTTGATGTCGACGTTGGGGTTGTAATCCGGGTTGTCGACCTCGGTGACTTCCAGCTTGCTGCCGGGCACCTCGTGCCAGATGCTGGCACCTTCATCGCTGCGGGTTTCGGCCTTGATGGTCTCGAAGCGGAACAGCAGGCCGCGCTTGTCGATGTAATCGCGGTGGATCACTTCGCCGGCCTTGAACGGCTCATGGTCCTCGGTGATCTTGTACTCGTACATCTTGGGGTTGATGAAACGCTGACGTACGTTCTCGATCCGCGCGGCAATCTCGAAGTAGTCGGTTTCCACGCCGGTAACGGGGTGACGTTCGAGCATTTCGCTGAACACCATCGCGCCGGTCTGGTCGTTGGCCACAAAGCGGCCCACCGCCTTGGCCTTGGCCACGTTGCTGCGGATGCGTTCCATCATCTCCGGCGTCGGCGCGTACTCCGCCGGGATCACGTTGCCGCCGCGAAAGCCGCCTTCGATCGTCTCCAGGTAACGCACGTCCGGCGTGAACAGGGAGCTCACGCGCGGACGATCGATGCCCGGGGTGAAGAACACCGCCTGCGTCAGTTCCTTGAGCGTGCCCAGGAACTCGGGCTGATAGATGTCGCCCTTGCCCTCTTTCTGCATCAGCGCGAACAGAATCAGATTGGCACCGCCGAAATCCTTCTGGTACTTGTGAAAGATCTCGATGTAGGGGTGCCCGATCGGCAGGCCTTTCTCGTAGCCGGCATCGAGTTCCAGGTGCGCCGCGTTCCAGGCCATGAAGACGGTGATGATCGCCAGCACCGCCAGCGTGATCTTGCGGTTGCCGAACACGATCGGCAGCGTGACCTTGAGAAACAACTGGGCAAACTTGCCATGTGACTCGCCGTGCGCCATGGGATCACCTGCGGGTTGTAGGCTGGTGGTAGGTCACCAGCCGGGTGGCGAAAAGTAACGACAGCAACAGTGAATGCACGGGCGACGGCGTCGGGCGCCGACGCCCCGTCACCGGATCAGAACGCGTACTTGACGAACGCGCGGGCCTCGTCGCGATCGCCGAGGTTGTTGGCCACGCCGCCGCCAGCGATGGCGCGGTAACCGACGTTGAAGGAAAGACTGTTGCCGTAGCGGATCTCGACGCCGGTATCCCAGATGATGCGGCCTTCGATGTAGTTCGAAGCCAGACCCGGGGTAGTGTTGTAGATGTCGTGCTTGAAGATGATCTGCGGCTGGATGCTGATGCGCGGCAGCACCGACTCGTAGCGGATCAAGGTCACCAGCGAGTAACCGAGCGAGATGTCGTCGGGAAACAGATCGCGATCCTGCTGATGCGGATTGAAGCGCAGACCGTCGGGGCCGATGTTGCAGGCGATGTTGGTCGAGCAGGCCTGGCGCGATCCATCGGCGCCGGAACCGTCGGCACCGGCGCTGGCGTGATACTCGATGCCCGGCGCTTCCAACTGCAGGCGGTCCAGCGACGGCAAGGTCGGCACCCACACACCACCGAATTCGAGCAGCCAGATCACCTGATCGGCGCCGAGCAGTTGTGCACCCGGATCGGTATTGCCCTCGACATAGGTGGCGCCGATGTTGAAGGTGTAGGTCTCGAACTCCTCCCAGCCGCGGATATACGAATTTGCCGGGTTGTCGCCGACCACGCCGCCGCGATAGGGAACGACAAAGCTCGGAAAGGAACGGCCCGCTCCGGGCAGCGCGCCGACGATGGCGTCGACGGTGTCCGGAAAAGACCCCAGCACGCCGTCGATGCCGATGAAGTCGCTAGAGCCGTAGACCCCGATGCTGCCGTCCGGCTGCACGCCCAGTCCGGCGTTGCTGCCCAGGCATCCCGGCGCCAGATGGCAGTTGGTCAGCGTCGGCCCGTAGGCAGCGAACACCAGATCGACCAGCGCCACCTGCAACGGCTGCTTGGGGCGATACGCGAGTTCGGCCTGCATCGCCACCAGACCGAACGAGGTGTTGGCCGAGATGCCGTACATCTGGATGTCTTCGGGGTACTCGAGCACCGCCGCAGCGCTGTCCAGCGCCAGCGCATCGCCGGTCTCGTCCGGCCCCGCACTGCCCGGATTGTTTGGTGTCAGCAGGCCGCGGAAAATCGGCCAGTTCGGACAGGAGGTGACGAAACCGACCGGGGTCCTGACGTCCTTGGCACAGGAGCGGCTGGTCGAATAAAAACTGGCGATGGGCAGGCGCGAGTGGTAGTTGGCGAAGTACAAGCCGATATCGGTACCGTTGTTGAGATTTTCGGCGTAGTACTTCAGCTCGATACCGAACTGGTTCTCCCACTTGGGATCGCGGTCCGCCAGCCTGACGATCCGGCTCGACGTGTTGGTGATGGCGGTCAGCGGACTGTCGAGCTGAAAACCGAGCGCATCCGGATCGTGCGGAAACTGGCCGAAGCCGGTGGTCAGGAAATCGGGCCCGTCGTTGTTGGTCCCGATGTTCACCGGCGAATAGAACGTGCCCGCCGCCGGAACCACCAGCGGCTGCCATTCGAGCTGGTAGAAGCCGGAGATCGAGGCGCCGTCGAACAGGCTGGTGGAAAAGCTCAGCATGTTCACCGGCTGATAGAAGTCGTCGAGACCGTTGCCGCCGAGCCGGAACAGGTTGTGCAGATCCGCCGCATTGGCGACGTTGAGCGAGTCGAAGAACAGAATGGTGGACTCGCCCCAGTTGACCTGCTGGCGGCCGAGCTTGAGCGACAGTTCGCGTCCGCTGGGCAGGGTGAAAGTACCGAATACGTTGAGGTCCTGCAGCAGGAAGCCGAGTCCGGCGAGGCCGCGCGTCTGGCGATCGTTGCGCTTCTCGTAGACGGTCCCGCCGGGGCCGTAAACCAGACCGCAGGGCCCGCCGCCAGGATTGCGGGAAGCCGGGCACGGCCGCGAGTCGTTGCGCACGCCCAACACGGGAATCCCGGTGGGATTGGCCAGCAGTTCCGTGACGATGTTGGGCGGCAGCCCGAGCTGGTCCACCACCGGCGCCAGCAGACTCAGATTGGCGCCGGCACGGATGATCTCATCGCCGGGCATGGACGCGTAGCCGACCTGATCGACGTTGTCGGCGTTGATGTAGCTGGGATGGAATTCGTCGAAGTTGTAGTTGAACGGGTCGTAGAACGCGATACCCTTGAAGAACAGTCCGAAGTTGCCCCAACTCAGCAGCAGATCCTGATTGATCCGGATGCCGCCCTGAGTGACGTCGCCACGCGAATAATTGAGGTTGCCCTGGTCGAAATTGCTGGAGGCAAAGCCGGGTGCATTGACGATGCGTTCCGCCGGGAAAATCTGATCCTTGAAGATGCCCTGGCAGACCTGGTAGTAGACGCGCCCGTCGGGGCCGCGGCCGCATACCTCGGGGTCGAGATGCCCCTTGCCGATCATGCGCGTCTCCGGCGACTCGGTACGCACGCCCACGCCGAGGATGAAAGTCGAATTGGAAACCGCTTCGATACTCTGCCCCGCCAGATCGAAGGAAAACGTCTTGGCGTGTCCGATGTTGATCGCCCCTGCGAACAACGCCAACAACAATGTCGTGCTTGCAAGAACCGCCCGCAGCGGCAATCGGAATGACGAACTGGCGTACCCGGCTCTCATCTCGTCCACCTCTCCCCTACCCGATTTGTGATGACGCTTTTGTGATGACCCAAGCTAGACGGTGCAGCGGCTGCAATCACCTATGGTTCGATAGGTTTTGCGCTTCCCGTCCGGCGTCCCATGCGTCATCGCGAACCCGCCCCCGGGTGTTTTCGGCACGAACCGTCCCCGACGGGCGTGCCGCCTGCGTCGATCCGTGCAAGCCCTGAAGGAAACCGACTTTCCAACTAGCGGCGCCGGGCCCCTGCCCGTTTACGAACCGGGGAACCCGGCGCCGGATTTCCGCTTACTTCGATGCCCGCTTCTGCACCGAATTGGCGTTGAAGTAGTCGTCGCTGTAGTTCACCGAATAGTCGTTGGGTTTGCCTTCCGCGGTCAGCGCGGTGAGGAAGTAACGACCGGAGTCGAAGTGATAGATCACCTCCGGCACGGTGAACACCGTCTGCACGTTGTGCTGCGGCGTCAGATGCCCTTCCTGGAAGCGGAACAAGCCGTCGCGGGCGTCGTAGGCGTCGACCATCACGATGTTCCAGCTGTCTTCGTCGACGTAGAACACGCGCTTGGCGAAGGTGTGCGAAGTGCCCGGCTGCAGGGTCGCTTCCACCACCCAGACGCGATGCAGTTCGTAGCGCGGCAGGTCGGCATTCATGTGCTTGGGCCTGGCCAGTTCGTCGTACTTGGCCCGACCGATCTTGAAGCCGTTGTACGGCACGATCATTTCCTTCTTGCCGACGATCTTCCAGGTGTAACGCTCCAGCACGCCGTTGAACATGTCGACCTGATCGTAGAACTGATTGCCGTCGGTACCCTCGTACGGGTTGTCGCAGCAAACGGCCGGCGCGCGACGGATGCGCTTGAGCGCCGGCGAGTACAGCCAGGCGGCGCGACCCTGCTCGCCGGTGCCGCCGGACTCGTGAACCAGGATCATGGTGCCGGCGGTACGCGGCGGCGAGGTGATCAGCGAGAAGTACTTCAGGAACATGCCGGAGTCCTTGGTCAGCGGCACCGGGTTCTTCTCGTTGGCGTAGTCGAACTTCACTTCCTCGATCAGCTGCGCCAGGGCGTAAGTGCCATCGGGCTGCACGATCATCTGGTCGTTGTTGCGCTTGACGTTATTGCCGCGCCACTTGATGCGGTGATTCCAGACCACCTCGGCACCGGACTTAGGAATCGGGTAGGGAAAGCCCAGCTTGCAGTTGTCGGGCGAATCGATGCCGACCAGGTCGCAGTTGACCGCGTTTTCAGCGGTAGCCTTGTAAATGAAATCCGGGAACGCGGCCGGGCGGTGGCTCGGGTACACATTCATCTTGTAGCTGGCGTGCGTCTTGAGCAGGTAGCGATGACCGGCGCTGAGCTGGTCGGCGTATTGGTCGGCGTTGGCGCCGGTGATGGTGAACTTCGGCTGTTCGGCCTCGATCTTGGCATCGGTGGCATAGACGCCGCTCAGGGGGCCCGATTGCGGCGCAGGCGTCCAGACCGGAATGCTGCCGTCCTTGTTGGCCGCCTTTTCGGCCCCGATCGGCGTCAGTTCCTTGCCCAGCTTGGCGGCTTCTTCGGCACTCACCTTCGCCAGGGCCGCACCTGAGGTGACGGCGATGGCCAGACCCAGGGCACAGCCGCCGGCCGGTTTCCACATCGAGAACTTCATGATTGGCATCTCCTTAGTTTGTGCTGCCGGTTACGGGCACATCGCGATCCGTCCCGGGACCGGCCCAAGCGCCCGCGACCGTGCTTCGCATCAGGTGCTGGTTCCGCGATACGGCGTGTCGGGTGCACTAACGCCTCCCGCAGCATTCGGTGCTGATCACCCGGTACTCTCCTCGAAACACGGGACCGCCCCGAAGACGGCCCGACGACTCTGTAGTTATGGGGACAGCCGGATTGCGGTTGCCCGATGACAGCCGCTGATTGGCGCCCAGGTACGTTAGCCGGCACCGCTCGGGACATTCACCTATGGATCGATAGGTTTTGCGGAATCGCTGGGGCGCCGGTCAGGCCAGCCCCCCAAACTTGAGCATCATGATCACCTGGAACTCGCCGACCAGGGCACCGAGCACCGCGCCGACCATGATCAGAATCCATTCGTCCTGCTTGAAAGCCGGGCGCAGCAGGCCTTCGAACTCCTCGGCGGTGAGTTGCTTCATCTTTTCCGAGAGATCGTTCTGGATGTCCATGGCGTCTTCGGCATAGCGTTCCACGTGCTTGAGCGTCGCCGGCAGCCGTTCGATCAGCCGTTGTGCCACCAAGGTCTTCATCTCGTGGTAACGATTGCTACCGTAGGCGAACACCACCAGCGGACGCGCCACTCCGGCGCTGTCGTCGATGGTGCGCTCGACCTGGCGCTGTACCATGCCGAACAGCTTGTCGGACATCGGTCCGCTCAGGATCGATTCGATGATCGCGGCCGGCGTGAGCACCTCCTTGGCGATCAGGCGCCCGTACTCGCCCGCGACCTCCTTGCGCCGCTTCAGGAACAGACCCTGCCAGGTAAATACGCCGAAATAACGTTTGGGCTGCTTGGGCTCGAACACCATGCGCAACGCCAGCCAGTCGGTGAACCAGCCGGTGAGCCCGCCGAAGATCGGCATCACCCAGGGCGACTGGGTGACGGCCCAGGTCAGGGCCTGCACGATACCGAGCGCAAAACCGAAATAGATACCCGAGTTGCGGATGAAGCGGAACTCGCCGTGGCCGACGTCGCGAAAGATGCGATTAAGCAGCGGCTTGTTCTTGATCAGGTTGGTGACGACCATGTGCTTGAGGTCGAACACGCGGTTGACGTCCTTCTTGATCTCGTCCATCAGCTCGGCAATCAGCTTGGGCGCCTCGGCCTTGATGCGCCCGACCAGCGCGCGTCGCACCGACTCCGGCGCCGACTGCCACAGACCGGGCGAGTACACGATGGCGACCTCGCGCGTGATGTCCTCGATCGCCTCGATCAGGGGCTTTTCGATCTCGCTGGCGACCCGGCGCGCGTCCAGGCGGCCAAACAATTCTTCGGTCTTGAGCAGTTTCTGAGTCAGCGTATCGACCGCGATGGCCGCCATGCGCGCAGCATTGCGCGGCACGATGCCCTGCCAGCCGAAATAGGGCTTCTTGCCGACGAATTCGATCGGCTCGAACATCATGTGGATCGCCACGATCTTGGTGACATAGCCGATCAGCGCGGCGACGAAGGGCATCGACGCGTAGATGATCCAGTTGCGCTGAACGTCGACCAGAATCTCGGGGATTGTCTGCACGGCCTGCTCTCCTCATCCCGCGGTCCTGACCGTCAGGATGCGATCTGCTTTATCGGTATCGATTCGTCCGCCAGCCGCTCGGCCGCCAGCTCGGTGCGGTTTGCAATCCAGGTCTTGGCCAGGGCGAACTCGGCCGATCGATCGATCGCGTCGATCGCCAGCAGTCGCGGCCCGCGCAGGTAATAGACCGCAAAGGAACATCGCGACGGATTACCGCGCAGCACGCGCTGCTCGTGACCGCGTTGCAACCCGGCGCTCTGCAGCTTGACGTCGTACTGATCCGACCAGAACCACGGGATCGCACGGTTGGGCTGGCGCCTGCCGCAGATGGCGGCGGCCACCGTGCGTCCCTGTTCGATCGCGTTGGGCACCGATTCCAGCCGGATCTGTCGCTGGTCAATCGAACACGGTTGCTCGCTGCAGTCACCTGCCGCGTAGATTCCCGGCACCGAAGTTTCGCAGTACTCGTCGACGATCACGCCGCGGTTGCAGACCAGGCCGGCGTCTCGCGCCAGTTCGAGATTGGGCAGCGCGCCAACGCCCGCGACGACTACGTCGGCTTCGATGCGCTCGCCCGAGTCGATGCACACCACCGGGCTGCCCTGCGAGTCTTCGATGCGCGTCACCGCTGCCGCGCAGCGCACCTCGACTCCCTGCCGCATGTGCAGATCGCGATAGAACGCCGCAACCACCGGACTGGTGACACGCCACAGCAGATGCGCAGCGGCTTCGAGCACGTGTACGCGCAGGCCGATCCCGCGCGCCACTGCCGCAATCTCCAGGCCGATGTAGCCGCCTCCGATGAGCACCAGCCGCGCACCCGGCACCAGCTGCGGCTGCAAGGCGCGAGCATCGGCCAGAGTTCGCAGATAGAACAGTCGTGGATGATCGGCGCCGACCAGGTTGAGACTACGCGGCCTGCTGCCGGTGGCCAGCACCAGGTGATCGAACGCCAGGCTGCTGCCGTCGTCCATCTCCAGGGTGCGATCCGCCGGACGAATGCGGGTCACGGTGACGCCGAGCTGCAGTTCGATGTCGGACTGCACGTAAAAGTCGCGGCTCTTGAGCAGCAGTCGTTCCAAGGGGACTTCGCCGGCCAGGTAAGCCTTGGACAGCGGCGGGCGCTGGTAGGGCGGCAGCGGCTCGCTCCCGATCAGCACGATGCGGCCCACGAAACCCTCTTGCCGCAGGCTCGCCGCCACCTGCCCCGCGGCCTGTCCGCCGCCGACGACAACGACGATAGAAGCGGGCATGTCGTTCTTCGGAACCCTCGATCTGGATCGCGCCGGCTCGTGATGGGAAGCAGCGGACGTCCCCGGCCGGCGGCATTGACGCGGCCAATGACGGAATCGTTGCAGAGCGGGAAAGCCGCGACACCTATCGATCGGTCGGAATGCGCCGATGTCTCGCGGCGCGGCCACCCGCAGACCCGGAATGCCGGCCCATCCTACAATCCGGCGCGCCGGCGCCGACCCGCCCGGCGAACCACATCCCGGGGAGAACGATCTGTGCAGTCCGCCGCTGTAGTGCTGATGGGCATCGCCGGCATGTGTTTCGGCTGGTTCGTGTATTCGCGCTTTATCGCGACCCGCATCTTCCGGCTGGATCCGAACTTCGTCACGCCCGCGCACGCGATCAACGACGGCCGCGATTTCGTGCCCACCAATCGTTACGTGCTGTGGGGCCATCACTTCACGTCGGTGGCCGGCGCCGCGCCCATCGTCGGGCCGGCCATCGCGGTCTACTGGGGCTGGGTGCCGGCGGTGATCTGGGTGGTGCTGGGGACGATCTTCTTCGCCGGTGTGCACGACTTCGGCGCGCTGTGGGCCAGCAACCGCCACAAGGGCCAGTCCATGGGGGCGCTGGCCGGGGAGGTCATCGGCAAGCGCAGCCGCTCGCTCTACATGGTGGTGGTGTTCCTGGTGCTGCTGATGGTCAATTCGGTGTTCGGCGTGGTCATCGCCAAAGCGTTTGTCGATACGCCTGAATCGGTGTTCCCGGCCTGGGCGGCAATCGTGGTGGCGCTGGTCATCGGCCAGCTCGTGCATCGCAGGTTCAACCTGATCGTGCTCGGCCTGGGCGGTGTGGCAGTGCTGTACTGGACCATCTACGCCGGCAGCTCGATGCCGCTGACCCTGCCGGCCGAGCTGTTTGGACTGAGCGCGCAGGCCAACTGGATCCTGATCCTGTTCGTCTACGCCGCCATCGCTTCGATGCTGCCGGTATGGATGCTGCTGCAGCCGCGGGATTTCATCAACGGCATGCAACTGGTGGTGGGCCTGGTGCTGCTCTATGTGTCCGTGTTCATTTTCCTGCCGGACATCTCGGCACCTGCCTTCAACGATCAGGTCAGTGCCAGCGCACCGTCGATCATTCCCCTGCTGTTCGTGACCATCGCCTGCGGCGCGGTGTCGGGCTTTCATGGCATCGTCGCTTCGGGCACCACCTCCAAGCAGCTCGACAAGGAGACCGACGCGCGTTTTGTCGGGTACCTGGGCGCGGTGGGCGAAGGCTCGCTGGCGCTGATCACCATCGTGACCGTCAGCGGCGCGGCGCTGGCGGTCACGCCCGAAGCCTGGCACGCGATCTACGACGAGTTCGGCGCGGCCGGTGCCGGCGCTTTCATCTCCGGCGGTGCCAATCTGATCGAACAGGGCTGGGGCATTCCTGCGGATGTGTCGCGCACCATGCTGGCGACCATGGTGGTGCTGTTTGCCGGCACCACCATGGATTCGGGCGTACGGCTGCAGCGCTACATCATTCAGGAGTGGGGCCAGATCTACCGCATTCCAGCGCTCGGCAACGGCGTGATCGCGACCCTGATCGCGGTGGTCGCCTGCCTGGCACTGGCGTTTGGCGCGGGCGGCGCTGGCGGGACCGGCGGCATGGCCTTGTGGCCGCTATTCGGGTCCACCAACCAGATTCTGGCGGGCATGACCCTGCTGATCATCAGCGTCATGCTGATCCGGCTCGGCCGACCTTCGATCTACACCGTGGCACCGATGCTGTTCGTGCTGGCGATGTCCTTCTTCGCCGCCTGCGTGACCCTGGTGCAATTCTTCAAGGACGGCAACTACCTGCTGGTGGTGCTTGATCTGGTGGTGATCGTGACCAGCTTGCTGGTGATGCTGGAAGCCGGTTCGGTGGTCGTCGACATCCGGCGCCAGTGCAAAACTACCGGAGTGGAGTCGCGACCCTGAGCCGGCGCGTCATGCGGCGGCGGCAAACCACCGATTCCGCCTGCGCCGAATGTTTCGCGCCGGGGCGTTGAACCTCCGCGGCGGGCGCGTGTCTGTAGATTTCTCTCCCAGGCGGGCATTTCCCCAACCCGCCGAACTCCACTCCCCGGGCCTCGCGGCCCGGGATTTTTTTGGCCCGCATACGCCGGTGGTTTGCGGCAACGCCAGTTGATCGCGCCCGTCAGCCGCAGCGATCAAATCTCCACCATCTGGAAATCCGATTTCGGTGCGCCACAGTCCCGTACCCCTGGTGAAACCCGGGGTTCCACGTGCCGACGAAGGCAAACTACGCTGGCTTCCTTTGCGTTCAACCGCCTTTTGTAGGTTGATCGGCGCTGGCAAGAAGCCGACTTTCGATCCGTGTTATCCGTGAAATCCGTGGCCGATGCTTTTTTCCAGGTTCGTTGCCATTTCCTCCTATGCTTTCCCGCGGTGCGCTATCCCGCGGCGCCGTCGTCGAGTTTCACGAAATCCGCCTTGTCGCGTACCGCGCAGTCGGCGCAGGCCCAGTCCTCCGGGACCTGCGCCCACGGCGTGCCCGGGGCAAAGCCTTCGTGCTCGTCGCCCTTCTGCTCGTCGTAAACGTAGCCGCAGCCAGGGCATTGATAGCGCGCTCCGCTCGTTGCCCCGCTCGTTGACGTGTTCATGTGTCTGCTTCCCCCTTGGATTCGGCGCCGGCGTTGACGCCGTAGCGTGCCAGGATTTCGGCGCGCCGCGAGGGCTGGATGTTCACGCGGGTGATGTCGCCGCCATAGACCTCCAGCACCTTGGGGTCCATCACCGCGCGCCACAGCGGCGGAAAGTAGGCCAGCGTGAAGCACAGCGGATAACCCGATGGTAGCTCCGGCGCCTTGTCGCTGCGCAGCGCCTGGTAGCGCCGCGTCGGTCGCGCATGGTGATCGGAGTGGCGCTGCAGGTGATAGAGCATCAGGTTGGAGATCACGTGGTCCGCGTTCCATGAATGCTCCGGACGGCAGCGCTCGAAGCGGCCATCTGCCAGTTTCTGCCGCAGCAGGCCGTAGTGTTCGATGTAGTTGGAAGTGGACAGGAACTGCCAGCCCCAGAACGTGGAGATCAGCAGGAAGGGAATGATGATGGGCCCAAGCAGCACCAGCGCAGTGCCGTACAGCACCGCGGTGATGGCAAAGGACTGCAGCAGCTCGTTGGACGCACTCCACACCGGCTTACCTGCACGCGCCAGCCTGAGCTTCTCGTCGTTCCAGGCACGACCCAGCGCCCCGGGAATCTCGCGCAGCACGAAGCTGTACAGCGACTCGCCGAAGCGCGACGACGCCGGATCGTCCGGCGTCGCCACGTCCTTGTGATGGCCGCGGTTGTGCTCCGCCGAAAAGTGTCCGTAGGCCGGCACCGCGAGCACGATTTGCGCGAGCCGCTTTTCGAAGCGGCTGGTCTTGTGCCCGACCTCGTGCCCGACCACCAGCGCCAGGCCATTGGTCAGCGCCACCCCCAGGCTGACGCCCAGGTAACCCACCCAGCTATAGCCCTGAGTGGCTACCGCCCACACGCTGACGATCCAGGTGAGGAAGAACAAGGGGATCGAGGCGTAGACCAGGAACCGGTAGTAGCCGTCGGATTCCAGGGTCGGCACCGCGCTGTCCGGCGGATTGCGGGTGTCGCGTCCCACCAGCCAATCGGCGATCGGCAGCACCACGTACCACAGGATCGCGGTGATCCACAGCCAGACCTCGTGGCCGGTCACCGAGGTGAGGTAAATGCCCAGCACCGGGGAAACGGCGACGAACAGCGGCAGCCACCACCAGTGGCGCTTGTCGTCACGATAGGCGACCGCAGGGTCGGTGGCGGTTTCGGCGGTATTCATCATGCTGAGGTTCTCCGGAGGCAGACAGCGCTTGCGCTCGCCGCGGTGCCGGCCTCGGACCGGCCCGCAGCTTGTACGACCATGCTAGGCGCGCAGCCTCTGTCAAAAACCCCATCCAAGGATGGGTATGCTGACGCCCGTGAACGCACCTCGCCCCGCCCGCCGAGCACGGCCCGCACGCGCTGCCGACGCGCGGCCCACCGCCCTGCCCACGCCGTCGGCCAGCAGCGTGCTGCCGGAAGGGCTGATCGCCAGCAAACTGTTCCCGCCGGTGCAGGACATTCGCTCGATCGCGCGCACGCCTTTCCTGGCGCGGGCGCTGGACGATCTGCCCGGCGGTCGGGTGATCACCGTCGTGGCCCCGGCGGGCTCCGGAAAATCGAGCCTGATGACCCAGTTGCAGGCCGCCTTCAACGAGCGGCAGATCGCCACGAGCTGGCTGGGGCTGGACGCCGAGGACGACGATCCCGCCACCTTCGCGCTCTATTTCATCAGCAGCCTGCACGCGCTGGAACCCGGATTTGCGCAGGACGAGCTGATCGCCCTGAGCGCCAACCCGGTACGCGACTTCGATTCCCTGTTCGAGCGTCTGCGCAGTCGGCTGTCGATCCTGCCGGTCCCGGGCGCCATCCTGCTCGACGACTTCCAGCACATCCACGACCCACGCATCCTGCGCTTCCTGGATCAGTTGATCGCCCAACTGCCGCACAAGCTGTCGCTGGCCATCGCCAGCCGCCACCGCGTGCCGCTGCAACTGGCCCGCCTGCTGGTCTCCGGCGCAGTCATCGAGGTCGGTCAGGAAGAGCTGAATTTCGACAGCGCGCAGACCGATCTCTTTCTTAGGCGCTATCACCAGATCGAGCTGTCGCCCGCCGACCTGACCGCCCTGCTCGAATCCACCGAAGGCTGGCCGACCGGCGTGCAGCTCGCCGCGCTGGCGCTGCGCCGGCACAAGGGCGCCGCGGCCGAGCTGATCAAGACCTTCTCCGGGCGCGACCGCGACCTGACGCGCTACCTGGTGGAAAGCGTGATCCGCGCGCAGCCCGAAGCGGTTCGCAATTTTCTGCTGCGGACGTCGATGCTGCGGCGCATGTGCGCGGACCTGTGTGCGGTGACCACCGGCGAACCGCAGGGTCGCGAAATGCTGGAGTACATCGGCAGCGCCAACCTGTTCCTGATCGCGCTGGATCGTGAGGGACAGTGGTATCGCTACCATCACCTGTTCGCCGAATTCCTGCAGAACGAGTTCCGCAAGACCGATCCCGACGGCTACCGCGACGCCTGCCTGCGCGCGGCTCGGTGGTGCGAGGCGCAGGGACAGCCGGCCGAGGCGATCCGTTATGCGCTGGACGGCGAACACTTCGAGCAAGCGGCGCAACTCATCGCGCACCACGCGCTGCGCGCCTCGCTGTTCCGCGGCGATCACTACACCGTGCTGGACTGGATGCGCATCCTGCCCGCCGAATTCCACACGCGCCGGCCGGAGATTCTGCTGGCACACGCCTGGTCCTGCGCGTTCTCGCGCGACACCGGCCGCGCCATGGACATCTCCCAGCAGGCCATTGCCGAACTCTCGGTGGACGGCAGCGGACGCTGGGGCCTGTCACGCGCGGAGCGCGAAAAATGGCTGCTGTGGGCGCACAACGTGCAAGCCGCCACCAAGGCCTGCTCCGACGACATCGAGGATTGCGTGGCGCGCGCCACGGCGCTGTTCCCCCAGGTCCCGGCAACCGAGCCCTTCCTGATCGCCACGCTGTCCAACTGCCTGAGCTACGGCTATTTCGCGCTGCGCGACTTCGAGCGCAGCCGCGAATCCGCTGTCGCTGCACATGAGCACGGACATCGCGCAGACGCGGCCTATCTGTCCGCCTGGGGTGACTTCCTGCACGGCCTGATCGACGTCGAACTCGGCCAGCTGAATGCGGCCGAGCGCTTCAGCCGCCGCGTGCAGCGCGACTCGCAGGGGCTGGGGCTCGGTCAGAAGAGCTACGTGGCCGGCCTGTCGGCGTTGCTGGATGCCGAGATCGCGGTGCAGCGTTGCGACTTCGACAAGGCGCCCGCCCTGATCGAGATCGGCCGCGCGTTCAAGGAAATCTTCGGCCCGGTCGAGCCGCAGTTGGTCGCCTTGCGCAATCAGGCGCGATTGCAGGCGCACCTGGGAAATCTGGACCTTGCGCTGCAGACCCTGCAGGACGGACAGGACGCCGCCCTGCGCGAACAGCATCGCCGCCTGTACCTGTCGCTGGCGATGGAGGAGGTCGCGCTGCAGCTCAGCGCGGGCGATCCTGCCGCCGCCAGCGACACCGCGCGGCGCACACGCCTGCTGGACGACGATGCCGCCAGGCAGGGCGGCGGCTGGTACCGCGCCAAGCGCGACGCGCTCAGGCTGCTGGACGCGCGCCTCAGGCTGGCGCAAGGCGACGCCAGGTCGGCGACGCGCATCCTCACCAGCCTGCAGCAAGCGCGCAACGCCGAAAGCCGTGGCGGGTTCTTCCTGGCCGTCACCACCCACCGCGCCATCGCGCTGTGGGAGCAGGGACAGAAGAACGAGGCGGCGCGCCAGCTTGATCGGGCGCTGTCGTCGGCGGCCGCCGAGTTTCATGCCTATCCCATCACCACCGCCGGTCGCGCCCTGCTTCCGGTGCTGGAATTCATCATCGAGCGGCGGCTGGAGACCGCCGCCCACACCCTGCGCCCGCGGCTGCAGTTGCAGGCCTGGCTGCTGACCTATCTGCACGGCGAGCGCCAGACACCGTGGCCACAACCCGCCGCGGACAGCGCACAAACCACGGCGGCCACACAGAACGGCCTGATCGAGGCGCTGACCGGGCGCGAAGTGGAACTGCTGCGCCTGCTGCAGGCCGGTCTCGACAATCGCGCGATCGCGGACGCGCTACTGGTGTCGGTGCCGACCGTGAAATGGCACCTGCACAACGTCTTCGGCAAGCTCGCCGTGAGCAGTCGCGGCGCCGCCGTCGCCAAGGCGGTACAGCACGGGTTGGTGTGAGTCGGGACGCTCGATCTGGAGTAGGTCGGCACACCCATGCCGACGCACCGCCGCGCAAAAAGCACGGTGGCAACGGATTGCCGCTCTGCGGGTGCGCCAAACCGCCGCATGACATGTCTCGGGTAGGGCGGGCCGTGCCCGCCGTGAAAGGTCAGGTTGCGCACCAAACCCCGGCGGCCATGGGCCGCCCTACGGTGGCAGCGCTCGGTAACCTGTCCAGTACGACTCACGCCATCAACTGCAGGCTCGCCAGGCGCGCGTACAGCCCGCCGTTGGCGATCAGTTCGGCGGGCGTGCCGGTCTCGACGATGCGGCCTGCTTCCATCACCACGATGCGGTCGACGCGCTGTACGGTGGCGAGCCGATGGGCGATGACCAGGGTGGTGCGGCCTTGCATGGCGGCTTGCAAGCCGCGCTGAACGTGCTGCTCGCTTTCAGCGTCGAGCGCGCTGGTCGCCTCGTCCAGCAGCAGTAGCGGCGGATTCTTGAGGACGGCGCGGGCGATGGCGATGCGCTGGCGCTGGCCGCCGGACAGGCGCAGGCCGCGCTCGCCCAGGAAGGTCGCGTAGCCGTCGGGCAGGCGATCAATGAACTCGTCGGCGCGCGCCGTGCGTGCCGCGGCGCGCACCTCCTCGTCGCTGGCATCCGGATTGCCGTAGCGGATGTTGGCCGCGGCGTCGGCCGAAAAGATCACTGCGTCCTGCGGCACGATGCCGATGCGGGCGCGCAGCGCGGCCGGGTCCAGTTCGCGCAGATCGATGCCGTTGAACAGGATCGCACCGGCGCTGGCGTCGTGAAAGCGCAACAGCAACTGGAACATCGTGGTCTTGCCGGCACCGCTGGGCCCGACGAAGGCCACCGACTCCCCCGCACGGATGTCCAGCCGGATGTGGTCCAGCGCCAGAGTCTGCGGCCGCGAGGGATAGCGAAAACACAGATCGCGGAATTCGATCCGTGCCTGCCGCGAGTCCGGAAGCGCTTTGGGCAATGCCGGGGGCTGGATCGCACTTTCTGCATGCAGCAATTCGATCAAGCGCTCGGTGGCGCCGGCGGCGCGCATCACGTCGCCCCAGACTTCGGCGAGCACGCCGACACCGCCCGCGGTCAGCACCGCGTACAGCACAAAGGAAGCCAGTTGACCTGCACTCATGCTGCCGGCCACCACCGCCTGCGCACCCAGCCATAACACGAACACGATGGCGCCGAACACGCCGCCGATCATGCTCGCGGTGAGCAAGGCGCGCAGCCGCGTGCGGCGGATCGCCGATTCAAAACTGCGCTCCACGGTCTGCCGGTAGCGCTCATCCTCGCGGTGTTCCTGGGTAAAGGCCTGCACCGTCGGCACCGCGTTGAGGATTTCGCCAGCGATGGCGGAGGTATCCGCCACCCGATCCTGGGCGTCGCGCGACATCCGCCTCACCGCGCGCCCGATCGCCACCAGCGGCACCACCACCGCGATCAGCAGCACCGCGGTGATCGCGAACAATCGCGGCGAGGTCACGCCCAGCATCACCAGCCCGCCGCTGGACTGCATGGCGCTGCGCAAACCCATCGACACCGAAGAACCGACCACGGTCTGCACCAGGGTGGTGTCGCCGGTCAGTCGCGACAGCACCTCGCCGGTGCGCGTGGTCTCGAAGTAGGCCGGGGCCTGGAACAGCATGCGGCGATACACCGCGCTGCGCAGATCGGCAGTGACGCGCTCGCCGATCCACGACACAAAGTAGTAGCGCCCCGCCGTCGCCAGCGCCCACAGCAGCGCAATAGCACCCAACGCCAGGAAATGGCCGTTGATGTCGCCGCTGGTCGCCGTGCTGACAAAGCCCTTGTCGATCAGATCGCGGAACGCGAGCGGCACCGCCAGCAGCGCCGCCGAACTCAACACCAGCATGGTCGTGGCCATCGCCAGATAGCCGCGATACGGCTTCAGGAACGGCAGCAGACCCGACAGCGCGGACAGCTTGCGGCGAGGAGGCACTGCAGGCGCTGCTGCGCCGGGTGTCGCGGATGACATCGTGGGGTCTGCGTAACGGGAGCGACCGCGATTGTCGCCGCTTCGCCGTCGCCACGCTCTCCATGAACACAAAAAGACCGTCTGTCATGCTGAACGAAGTGAAGCATCTTCTTGCCGGCTGCCTGAGCGCAGCGACCGCGAAGAGGCGGCCTTAGAACCTGCACCTTCTCCCTCTTGTCGCGAGGGGTGGAGAGTAGATTCTTCGCTTCGCTCAGAATGACAGCTCGGATTTTTCTGGTGCATCGGGAATGTCGCCCTAACTCATGACTTCTGAGGACGAGGCAGTCGCCTCATTGAAGTCGCTCTGCGGGCGGCGTCTAATTCGCCATATGAATCGCCTGCTGCCCCGCATCCTCGCCTGGTGCCTCGTCGCCTGCCTGTTCGTACAGAACCCGGCGTCGGCAGCGGCAAGCCCCTGCGCGCATCAGCTTGCGCATGCGCTGCCTTCTAGCGATTCGACGACCCTGCAGCATCACAGTCATGGCCACGCGCACGACGGGCACGCCATGCAGGCATCTTCGGCAGACCCGCACGCGCCGCCGACGGTCATCGGTTGCGACTGCGGTTGCGATTGCACCCAGGCCTGCGCTGCGTCTTCGGCCCCTGCGGCGCATCACACGCCTGCACAGATCCGGATCGACTCCGCTGATCGATTCCGTTCGACCGCCATCGTCGCGGCCGCACCCCAGGTTCCGCTGGCGCCGCTGTTGAGACCGCCCATCGCCGTCTGACGCCTCAGTTGCGGGTCCGGCCCGGCCGGTCCTGTCTGCGTCCCGACGGAGAATCCCTTGAACCCGAATTCGCCTGTGCCGCGATGGCGCAGGGCACTATGGCTGGCTGCCTTGCTGACACTGGGCGGCTGCGCCAGCGTCCCCGCGGACCGCGGGCTGTCCGGCGTGCAGCGCCTGATCGCCGAGCGCGATGCCCGCCTCGCCGCCCTGCCCCATTCGCAGAACACCGCCCAGCCCGAGCTTGATCGTCAGGTCAATCGCCTGCTGGCCGACCCGCTCACCCCTGACCGCGCGGTCGCGGTCGCCCTGCTGCGCAATCCGAGCGTGCAATTGAGCTACGCACAGCTCGGGCTGGCGCAGGCCGATTGGCTGCAGGCGAGCCGGCTGTCCAACCCGGTGCTGTCCTTGTCGGTGCTCGAATCCGATGCCGATGGCGAGCGCAGCAAGCTCGGCTACGGCCTGGTGCAGAACTTCACCGATGCGCTGTTCCTGCGTCGCCGCGCCCGCAACGCCGACGGCGAGCTGGCGCACGCGCAATCCGTCGCCGCTGCGCAATGGCAGGCCCTGGCTGCGGACGTATACGCGCGCTACTACGCGGCGCTGGGTGCGCAGCAGATCGCACAGATGCGCGCGGTGATTGCGGAAGCCGCGGTGGTCTCGGCCGAACTGGCGGATCGCTTTCACGCCGCCGGCAACCTCAGCGATCTGGAACGCGCGCGCGAACGCGCGGCCGCCGAGCAGGCCATGCTCGACGTGGAGGCCGCGCAGGCGCAACGCGATGCCACCCGCATCGAACTGCTGACCGTCATGGGCCTGTCGCTGGACGCACCGGTCACGTTGTCGTCGGGTCTGCCGTTGCCGGTGACCGACGAGACGCCATTGGCGCACCTGATTGAGCTGGGCCTGAGCCAGCGGCTGGACCTGCAGCAACGACGGCAGAACCAGGCAGTGCTGCGCGCCAGCGCGGAGCTGGCCCGCAAGCTGCGCTGGATTCCGTTTCTGCAGGTGGGCGTGCAAGGCGAGCGTGAAACCGACGGCACCCGCCTGCTGGGGCCGACGCTGTCGGTGGAGCTGCCGATCTTCGGCCGCGACCGCAGCGGCGTGCTGCGCACCGAGGCACAACTGGAACAGGTGCAGGCGCAGACCGAGCTGCTGCGTGCTGCCATCACCGGCGAGATCGGCACTGCCTACGCCCGCATGCTCGCGGCGCAGGCCCGTGCCGCGCGGCATCGAGACGGATTGATCCCGCAGCGCGAGGCCATCGTCGCGCACACCCAGGCCATGCAGAACTACATGCTGGTCGGCCCGTTCGATCTGCTGCTGGCCAAGCAGCAGGAATACGCAGCGTACGAAGGCTATCTGCTCAGCCTGCAGGACTACTGGCAGGTGCGGGTGACGCTGGCACGGGCAGTGGGGGTCGCGCTACCCAGCGATGAAAACATCGGCCAAGCCAGCCAGTTGCCGGTGGTCTTGCCCGATAAAGCACCGGACAACGCCCATCAACACCACCACCATGCCGCGCCCGGCCAGGACGCACACGGCGGCGCGCACAGCAACGAACAGCAACCCGGAGGACATCCCTGATGTTCACACGCAGAAATTTCTTACAGGCGCTCGGCGTCGGCAGCGGCGGGCTGATGGCGGGCTTGAACGCTCGCGCGGCCGCGCAATCACCTCGCTCGGAACATCCGGGGCAGGAGCACGCATCGGCATCTACCGGGAATTACCGTCCGGTGCGCACGCTCAACGGCTGGACCCTGCCCTACGCGCTGCGCGACGGTGTCAAGGAATTTCATCTGGTCGCCGAAGAGATCGAGCACGAGTTCGCGCCGGGCTCACGCGCCAAGTGCTGGGGCTACAACGGCAGCACGCCGGGCCCGACCCTGGAAGCGGTGGAGGGCGACCGCGTGCGCATCCTCGTCACCAATCACTTGCGCGAGGGCACCAGCGTGCATTGGCACGGCATCGATCTGCCGGCCGGCTACGACGGCGTCAGCGGTCTCAACCAGCCTGCCATCGCGCCCGGCGAAACCTGGGTGTACGAGTTCACCCTCAAGCAGCACGGCAGCCACATGTACCACCCGCACGCCGACGAAATGACCCAGATGGCGTTCGGCATGATGGGCCTGTTCGTCATTCATCCGCGCGTGCCGGAAGCCGTGCCGGTGGATCGCGACTACGCGCTGCTGCTGCACAACTGGGCGCTGCATCCCGGCACCTGGCGGCCGGACCCTTCGGTGCTGCAGGACTTCGATCTGTGGACCTTCAACAGCAAGGCCTTCCCCGCCATCGAACACCTGGTGATGCGCACGGGCGAACGCCTGCGCATCCGCATCGGCAATCTGTCGATGTGGAACCACCCCATCCACCTGCACAGCAATCCGTTCTGGGTCACCGGCAGCGACGGCGCGCGCTGGCCGTCGTCGCAGTGGCGGCGCGAAGTCACCGAGATTGTCGGCGTAGGGCAGATGCGCGACCTGGAGTTCGTCGCCACCGAGCCCGGCGACTGGGCGTTTCACTGCCACATGGTTCATCACACCATGGGGCCGATGGGGCACGGCATTCCCAACCCGGTCGGCGTTGATCAGCGCGGTGTGGAGGAACGCATCCGCCGCCTGCTGCCAGGCTACGGCGCGATGGGGGAGCACGGCATGTCGGAGCACAGCGGCCATGTCGCCATGGGCTTGCCGGGCCCCACGAACACGCTGCCGATGATGGCCGGTGAGGGCCCGTTCGGGCCCATCGAGATGGGCGGCATGTTCACCATCCTGAAAGTGCGCGACGACCAGCCGCCTGGCGACTACCGCGATCCGGGCTGGTATCGCACGCCCGTAGATCGGATGGCGCAGCGGGTGAGCACCGACCCGACATTCGGCAATCCGCATCGGCGGCCGGGGTGAAAAGCCCAACGCATCGTGCCTATCACCACGCCGTCTTCAGTTCGCGGCCGCAGGCGGGCATCATTCGCGACCCCGATTTCACGAGTTCCCAGATCGATGCGCATTAGCCCGAATTTCTCGCGGGGGGATCGAGCGATGGCCGTAGGTCGAGGACGTGCAGCGCGCCGGGACGGAGCGAATCCCATAGTGTTTCTATGGGGTGAGTGAGTCCCAAGCGATGTGCGCCGCAGACAGGCCAGCGCCGATCCAGCCGGAGAATCCTCCGACTGTCTGTTTCCGAAACGAGGCCGAAGAACGCTGTGATAACGAGAGTTGGCAATGGATTCTCCGGCGACCTGTGAGAAATGCGGGCTAGCGCCGACCTCCACGGCGCTGCCCTGGGGCACGGTCACCTTGCTGGCGATGACCGCTTTTTCCTCCAGCGGCATGATGCGCATGCTGGATCCGATGCTGCCGCGCCTGGCGCTGGAATACGGCGTGCCGATCGGCCGTGCCGCCTGGACCATCACCGGCTTCGCGGTCGCCTACGGCCTGCTGCAGGCATTCTTCGGTCCGCTGGGAGATCGCCTGGGCAAGCTGAGGGTGATCGCCGGCACCGCCGCCATCGCGGTGCTCGCCTGTCTGGCCTGCGTGCTGGCCTCGGGTTCGTTCACCGGGCTGATCGTGGCGCGCGTGATCGCCGGCGCCTGCTGCGCGGCAGTGATTCCCCTGTCGATGGCCTGGATCGGCGACGCCGTCCCCTACGAGGGACGCCAGACCGTGCTCGCGCGCTTCATGATCGGTCAGATGACCGGCATGGCCAGCGGCCAGACCATCGGTGGCTTCGCCGCCGAACACAGCTTCTGGCAATGGCCCTTCATCTTCTTTTCCGCCGTCTTCGCGCTGGCCGCGCTACTGCTGTGGCGCTCGCTGGCGCAGGCTGAAGCGGCGCATACCCGCAGCCCGGCCCTGGCCGGAAACACCGCGCAAGCGCTGCTGGAGGTGCTGCGCCGACCCTGGGTGCGCGTGGTGCTGCTGGTCGTGCTGCTGGAGGCGATCTTCTTTCTCGGCGCGTTCACCTTCATTGCCACCCACCTGCACCTGGCCGGCGGCATGAGTCTGAAGGCGGCGGGGCTGACCTTGATCGCGTTCTCCGCCGGCGGGGTCGGCTTCGCGCTGATCATCAGCCGCTATTCCGGACGCATCGGCGAAGTGCGGATGGCCGCGCTCGGGACCTTGCTGTCGGCACTGCCGCTGATCGCCCTGGCCCTGTGGCCGCAGGCCTCGGTGGCGGTGGCCGCGGCGTTTGTCTCCGGCGTCGGCTTTTATATGCTGCACAACACGCTGCAGACCAATGCCACCCAGATGGCACCGGATCGCCGCGGCGCTGCGGTCGCCCTGTTCGCCACCAGTTTTTTCCTGGGACAGGCCATCGGCGTGGCGATCTTCGGTGCGGTCAACGACCGCGTCGGCACGCTACCGGCACTGTTGATCGGCGCGGTCGGTCTGCTGCCGGTGGGCTGGTGGTTTGCCTGGGCGCTTAGGGTCCGTCGCGATACGCTGTCGCGACTGAGTGCCTGACCGGGTCGCACGTCCGGCAGCTTACGAACGACGATATTGCTGCGGAATCGTCAGTTCGTAGGTCACACCGGTGCCCTTGGATAGCCAACCCAGATTGGGCCCCCGTTGCGAGCTGAAATACAGCCGGCTGCCGTCGGGCGAAAATGCCGGGCCAGTGAGCTCGGAATCCTGATGCCTGGCTTCCAGCAGGGTACGGGCGGGCCGGTTGGGCACCACCACGATCAAACGGGTGGATGCGCCGTCTTCGGTCACGATGACGTCACCGGCGGGGCCGACCACGAGATTGTCGACGTCGTTGACCGCCAGTTCGATCAGAGCATTGTCGAACACCGTTTCGATCAGGCCGTTGTCGACGTCCAGCGCATAGATGCGGTTGTCGGCCTTGCAGGCGAAGAATGCGAATGCCCGGCTCGGCACACGTCCACCGCTCGGCACCCAGCGCAGCGACGACGGCACTTGATACAGCCACAAACCCTCGGCGTTGCGAAAGCAGGTTCCGGGCACCGGCCGTCCCTGCCGCGCCAGCGCTTCGCGCACTCCCCACTGCGGCAAGCCGGGCTCGACCGCATCGACCCAGCGGACGGGCCGCAATGCACGTGCCTCGGCGTCGCTGTAGGCGTAGCCACCGTTCTCCAGGCCGGCTACTTCGAGCACTTGCAGACGGCCCTGCGTCAGCCTGAGGCGCTGGCCATCGGGCGTTCGATCACGCGGGTCTGCCAGGAAACGGTAGAACCGGCCGTCGCCGGCATCTTCGGTCATGAACACCGAGCCGGTCAGTAGATCCACTGCCGCGGCCTCATGATCGAAACGTCCCAGCATCGGCAGTGCGTGTGCCACGGTGCCGTCACGGAACGGATCGCACTCGAACACCTGCCCGTCACCCACTTCCTCGCACGACAGCCACGTGTGCCAGGGGGTAACGCCGCCGGCGCAGTTGCGGCGGGTGCCATCCAATACGCGATAGGCATCCATCAGCTTTCCGCTGCAGTCGAAACGCAGCGCACCCACGCCGCCCGCGGAGTTCGACTCGCTATTTGAGACGTAGACCCAACCGCCATCGGGGGCGGCGAAACAGCCGCCACCGTCGGGCGCCTTGTGCCAGGCGTAGCCGCGCAGACCCAATGGATCGAACTGGCCGTCGACAGGATTGAACAGGTGCCGTGCCACCGCCCGAAGCTTGAAACCGGGTGGCGCGAGGATGCCGTCGACGCCGGTTTCCACCAGGGGCCCGACACCCGCCAGCGGGCCAGGGGCAATCGAAAATTCGTGAATTTTTCCCGTCGACGTACCGCCGTCAGGCGGGCCCTGCCCCGCCTCCTCCGTACCGCGCATCATCCCGCGGGAAGCGCCGACTGTGGTCGCCGCGCCCAGGAACAGAATGCGCAGGAAATTCCTCCGGCTACATGATCGCACTCGATGACCCACGCCAAGTTCGTTTCGAAGTGGACGCGAGTTGACCGTGCGCGCTTTAACATCCGCATGAATCGGCCGTTCACCAATTTGTTAGTGGCGCGCCGGAACGCAGCGTCGCCATGCGATCCCGCAGTCGGCGCCCGGGCTCCTAGCGGGCTTCGGGGGGTTCCTGTGCGGCGTCCGTGCAGTCCCCACACAGGCCTTGCGCCTCGGTGACCTGGCGCTTGAGCACGAAGCGGTGCGAGCTGGCGGTCTCCGCGATCAAACCCTCCACTGCGGGTGCGCGCACCTCTTCGGCGCTGCCGCAGGCGGTGCAGACCAGGTACAGCGCCTGGTGATGATCCGAAGGATGGTCGCAGGCCACGAAAGCGTGGGTGGATTCCAGACGGTGCGCCAGGCCTTGCTGCACCAGGAACTCCAGCGGCCGGTACACCGTAGGCGGCGCCAGCGCCTTGTCGAGGCGCGTCTGCAGCCGTTGCAGCAGGTCATACGCGCCCATCGGCTGGCCCGCTTCCAGCAATTCCTGGTAGGCGGCGCGGCGCATGTCGGTCAGGCGCTCGCCGCGCTGCGCACACAGCGCTTCGGCGGCTGCCAGCGCCTTGCGGGTGGCGGCGCTGGCAGGCTTCGCGCTGACGGCAGATTTGCGAGTCATGTGTGCAGCATGCTGCAACATGCGCGGATTAAAAAGCTCATCCTGGGACCACGCGCGCATCGCGCAGGCGGTAGATCACGCCGCTGTCACTGGACGGCAGGGTCTCGAAACGCCCTTCCAGCACGATGGGGTCCCAGCTCGCGGCGATGCCCTTGTCGGAAAACACTTCGACCGCACCAGCGGGGCCGCCTGGCACATGAAAAAAGCAGTTGGGCGGATTGGAGGTGAGCAGGAAGCGCTTCTGCTTTTCCTCCGGCTCCAGCGGCATCATGAAACCGGCGAGCTTGACCTGCTGACGGTGGTGCTGGGACACCGCGGCCGGGAACTCGGCGACGACGCTGTCCTGGGTGTAACGCACGCGCGCGCTCATGAGCTGATCCCAGGGCAATGCGCCGTGGATGTCGTCAAGGCTGGCGTAGCCGGCGGCTTCCAGGCTGATCACGTTGAGCACGACCTGTTTGCTGGCGTCGCCGAAACTCACGCTCAGTTGGTCCGCACCCATTTTGCCGGCGAGCACGCCGAACTCGACCATGCCGCTGTCGTCGGAAGGGGTTTGCAATCCGGCAGAGGAAATCTCGGTGATGCGGCTGCTGCCCTTGAGCTGGAATTCCGGCGTGGCGCCGGACACCGGGTTGCCCTGGGCAGTTTCGAACTTGACCGCCAGATAGGCCATCTCGCGCTCCAGCAGATCGACCACATGCTGCTGTTGCTCGTTGTCGTAACCGCGTTCGGACAGCACACGAATGCGGATCTCGCCGGCCTCGCTGGCCGCCACCGGCGGCAGCACGGCTTCTTCGGGTTCCGGCGGCGCCATTTCAGGGTCGGCGTAGGGGGTGCCTTCGAATGCATCGAGCGGCGCGTCCAGCGCCAGTTCCGATTCGCTCAGGCCGGCGGTGGTGGGCGCTGCGGGCACGGTCGGCGGCGCCGGTTGCTCTGGCGCTGCGGACTCGGATGAAGCGCTGATCTCTTTCCACTCCGGCGTCTCGCCCGCAGGCTCGCAGGCGCTCAGCACGCCCACCAGCAAGACCACGCCCAACCCTCGAACCTTCGGCATTTCAACCCTCGGCCAGGATGCTGGCCACATCGACCCGGTAAGCCTGCCACGCAGGCAGCGCAGCCGCGACCAGGCCCACCAGCAGCAGTCCGCCCAACAGCAGCGTTTCCTGCGCCAGCCAGATCAGGCCGGTGAGTCCGACGCCACGCGACTGCGCCAGCCAATGACCCAGCATCTCGACCAGCACATGGCCGAGCGCAAAGCCCAGCACCGCTCCGGCCAGACTCAGCAGCAGGCCTTCGATGAGCAGGCTCAACAGCAGCTCGCCGCGGGTGGCGCCCAGGCAGCGCAGCATCGCCAGGTCGTAGCGCCGGGTCTTGAGCGCGCCATAGAGCGTGGCGAACAGGCTCAGACCCGCGGTGACGATCAGCACGCCCGCAAACGCGCGCAAGCCGTCCAACCCCAGACCCGCCAGTTGCAGCAGGCGGGTGATTTCGAAAGCCGGCGAGGCGGCCTGCAGACTGGATTGCGCATTGATCTGCTGCGGCAGGGTGGTGGCAGCCAGCGGCGAGGCGTAGCGCAGCAGCAGCGCGGTGATCTGGCGATCCTCGGCAACGGGCGCCAGATCAACGCGTTCGTACTGGTGATCGTCATGCTCGTGCTCGTTGTCGTGGTCCGCAGCGTGCGCCGCCGGGTCGTCGACGTGCGGATCGTGTTCTTCGTGGGCGCCCGCTTCATCGTGCAGATTCCACACGCTGTCCAGCGAGGTCAGGATCAAGCGATCCAGCACGGTGCCGGTTTCGGCCAGCACGCCGACTACGCGGTAGGGGTCGCTGTCGTGCACGTGACCGCCCGCGCTCAGGCCATGTGCACCGGCGAACGCGGCGCCCATGGCGAGTGCGCCACTGCGCGCCACTGCCGAGCCCAGCACCGCCTCCATCGGCGCCTGCCACAGCCGGCCGATCACCAGTTGCGCGCGATACAGCTCAAGGTACTCAGACGTGCTGCCGACGATGCGAAAGCCGCGAAAGCTGTCGCCCAGGGCCAGCGGCACCGCGCGGGCCACGCGCGCGTCATCGGCCCAGCGCATGGCATCGGCCTGGCTGATGTTTCCGGTAGGCACGTCGGCGTGATAGACGCTGGACAGGATCAACTGCACCGGGCTGCCCTTGGCGCCCAGAACCAGGTCGATGCCGCGCGCATCGCGCGACAAGGTGGTGCCGAGCTGCTGCCCGACCAGCAGCAGGACCATGATGCTGGCCGTGCCCAGCGCCATCAGCAGCACATTGAGCGCGCTGCCCATCGGCGCCGCGCGCAGGTTGGCCCAGGCCAGTCCACCCAGGGTCATGGTCGCGGACCCAGGTCCACTTCGCGGTCGAGTCGTCCACGCACGCGCTGGTCGTGGGTGACCAGCAGCAAGCCGGCACCGTGAGCACGTGCGCGCGCCAGCAGCAGGTCCAGCACCTTGCCGGCGTTGGCGTCATCCAGGCTCGAGGTGGGTTCATCCGCCAGCAGCAACACCGGCGCGTGCACCAGCGCACGGGCGATCGCCACCCGCTGCGCCTGGCCGCGGCTGAGTTGCGCGGGCTTGGCATCGGCACGGTCCGCCACCCCCAGTTCCGCCAGCGCCCGGCGCGCGGCGCCGACGTCGGTCGCCACCCGCGCCAGCCGCTGCGCCAGCAGAAGATTGTCCAGCACGCTCAGCGCACCCAGCAGGTGCAGGCGTTGCAACACGATGCCGAGGTGACGACCGCGAAAGCGGTCGAGCGCGGCCCCGCGCAGTTCGCTCAGCGCCTGTCCGGCGATGCGCACGGTCCCAGCCTGCGGTCGCAGCAGGCCGGCGACCAGGTGCAGCAGGGTGGACTTGCCGCAGCCCGACGGCCCGATCAGCGCGCAGGTCTGCCCGGCCTGCAGCTCCAGGGCTGGCAGATTCACCACCGGTTGCGGTCCGTAACCGAAGCGCAGGCCCTGCATCTGCAGTAGCGGGTTTTCCATGAATAGCCAGCGACAATGTTTTGTTATAAGTTAACAGGCAGATGAACGGACCCGCGCCCTTGCCTCAAGTTCCCTACCGCCCGCTGTGGGACCGCATTGGCGTGGTGGTGACCGCGGTCTGTGCCGTGCACTGTCTGGCCTTGCCCATCCTGCTGCCGGTGCTGGCGGCGACCGACCTAGCGGTGCTGGCGCATCACGAGTTCGAATGGATAGTGCTGGCCTTCACCTTCGTGCTGGCCGGCGTGGTGCTTTCGCATGGCTATCGCAAGCATCATCGCAGCCTGCTGCCGCTGACCCTGGCGGCCATCGGCGGGGTGATCTGTCTGTTCCGCCATGATCTGGGCCACGCGCTGGAGCCATTCGTGCTCGCCCTCGGCGCAGGCCTGATCGTGGTCGCCCACGTGGTGAACCTCAAACTGTCGCGCCACTTTGCCGCTCACGGCGGCGCGGCTCACGCGCACTGACCGCAGCAGCAGTCGCACGTCCTCCGCCAAGCCGGAGCCGACGCGCTCCACCCGGAGTCAGTACCCCGCCGCCAGTTCCTTCATCGGTATCGCCTCGTCGGCGATGCGGGCGGGCTCGATCACCGAACGCGCGGCGACCAGCTTCTTGGCCAGCATGAATTCCTGCGGCCGACTCACCGCGTCCGCCGCAATCAACACGCCGTCCTTGAAATAGAACGCGCCGAAACTGCGCTGTGCCGGATCACCACGCAGCACGCACAAATCGTAGCCGGCGGACATGCCGACCATCTGCAGTTTCAGCTCGTACTGGTCCGACCAGAACCACGGCACGTTGGCATAGCGCGTTTCCTTGCCCAACAGGTTGTGTGCCGCGGCGCGTCCCTGCTCCATCGCGTTCTGCACCGACTCCAGCCGGATGCGACGGCCGAAGAACGCGCTGGGATGCCAGGTGCAATCGCCGGCCGCGTGAATGTCCGGGTCGGAGGTGCGGGTGAACTCATCGACCACGATCCCGTTATCGACATCCAGGCCCGCGTCCGCCGCCAGTTCCTGGTTGGGCAGGATGCCGATGCCGACCACCACCAGGTCCGCGCTCAGCGCACCGGTGCCGGCCAGGTTCACCTGCAGGCTGCCGTCGTCCATCGACTCGAAGCCGGCGAGTTGCACGCCGGTGCGCAGGTCCACTCCTGCTTCACGGTGCACGCGCTCGTAGAACGCCGACATCTCCGGCGCGGTCACTCGCTGCAGGACGCGCGGCATGGATTCCAGCACGGTCACCTGCAGCCCGGCCTTGACCGCCACCGCCGCCACCTCCAGTCCGATGTAGCCGCCACCGACGATCACCAGGCGCGCGTCGGGTCGGAAGCGCGCGCGAATCGCATCAACGTCAGCGATGCCGCGCAGCGCAAAGATGCCGGGCAGGTCGGCGCCCGGAAGCGTGAGCAGGCGCGGCCTGCCGCCGGTGGCCAACACCAGCTTGTCGTAGGCCAGCTCGCGGCCGTCGGCCAGCTTGACCGTCTTGCCGCCGCGGTTGATGGCCTGCACCGCGGTGCCGCCGAAAAACTCGACGTTGGCTTTCTCCAGCCCGGCCTGCGACATCACGTACAGCGATTCCTGCGTGGTGCTGCCGGCAAGATAGGTCTTGGACAGCGGCGGGCGCTTGTACGGGAAATAGGGTTCATCGCCGACGATGACGATGCTCCCGGTGTAGCCCTGGCGTCGCAACTCGGCGGCCGTCTCGCCACCGGCCTGGCCGGCGCCGACGATCACTACACGCTGGGGCATCGCAGATTCGCTCATGGGATTTCAGATATCGAAAGAAGTGAACGCGCCGACTGCCGGCCGGCGCAGGCCAAGCGCGAAGTTTAACGCGGGCGGCGGCGCGCCTTGAAACAGGCTAGGTGCCGGAGGCTCCGGCCGCGGCCGTTTCGCGCGGCAGTGCCAGACGCGCGGAAAGGCCGCCCATCACAGATCGTTCCAGTTGAAAATCGATACGGTAAAGCGTGGCGATGTCGCGGACAATCGCCAGGCCAAGACCCGATCCCTGACTGTGGCGGTCGAGTTGAATGCCTCGATCCACCGCACGTGCGCGGGCATCATCGGGAATGCCCGGACCATCGTCATCAATCTGCAGATGAACCGTCTGCGCCGTCGCCGTCACTTGCATGTGCACGCGTTGGCGTGCCCACTTGACACCGTTTTCGAGCAGATTGCCGACCAGCTCCTGCAGGTCCTGCGGGTCCACCGCAACATCGGCCTCGCCCGCAAACGCGAGTTCGACCTCCACCGCACGCTCGCGCGACATGCCGCGCACCGCGACGATCACCGGCTCGACCGCACTGCGCAGATCGGTGTGTCGGTGCCGGCCCGCCGCACGCCCGGCGGCGGCCGCGCGCGCCAGGTGATGGTCAACGATGTCCTGCACCTGAGCCAGATCCTCACGTAACCCGGCCGCGTCCGGCGCCGGCGCCGCAACGCGCAATCGCATGGTCGCCAGCGGGGTCTTCAAGGCGTGTGCCAGATTGCCGGCGGTGGACCGTGCGCGTTCGATCAGGTCTTCTTGGTACGCCAGCACCTCGTTGATCAGCCCGGCCACCTCGCGCAGGTCCGCCGGCAACGCCGGATCGACGCGGGCACGACGGCCCTGCCGGACCGCTTGCAGGTCGCGCTCCATGCTGCGCAACGGCGCCAAGCCCCAGCGTATCTGCAGGGCGAACACCGCTACCAGCATCACGCCCAGCGACCCGAGCGCCAGCACCAGCAGCTTGCGGAACGCCAGCAGCTCGGGGCGAATCTCGCTCAGCGGCGCGGTCACCACCAGTTCCACCGGATCGGCCACACCGGCCAGGCGCAGTCGCAGCACCTGCGCGAGCAAGGCCTCGTCACGCGGGCCGGCGAGTTGGATGCGCCGGGCCGGGGCGGCGCTGTCGGCAATGCCGTCCAGGCTCGAATCCCACAGCGAGCGCGAAGTCAGCAGAACCTTGCCCTGACGACTTATCTGCCAGTACCACCCGGAATAGACCTGGTCGAAACGCAACTCCCGGGGCGGTCGCGAGAACCCGATCCGGTCTTGAGGCTGGACCTCGATCAGCCCGGCCAGCGCGCTGGCATAGGCTTCCAGACGGGCTTCCAGACCGGCAACGGCAGAGCGCTCGAATGCCTTGCCGATCACCGTGCCAGCCAGCGGCAGCAGCAGCAGCATGACGACACAGGCGAACAGCAGCAGCCGTGCGCCGACCGAAAATTTCATGCGCACAGATTCACGCGTCGACGCCGCTGGAACCGACGATAAACCCGCGACCTCGCACGGTCTGGATCACCTCGCGACCGATGCGCCGCCGCACGCGCCCGATCAGCACGTCGATGACATTGGAGTCGGGATCGCAGTCGCGCTCGTAGACGTGCTCGACCAGTTCGGTGCGCGACACCACCCGATCACGCGCCAGGAACAGATATGCCAGCAGCTTGTACTCCTGCGCCGTCAGCGCCACCGGCGCGCCGTCCACCAGCAGGCGACCGCGGTTCAGATCCAGGCTGCAAGTGCCGACGTTGATGACCGGGTTGGGCTCGCCATGACTGCGGCGGATCAGCGCCTGCAGACGCATGACGATCTCCAGCGGCTCGAACGGCTTGGTGACGTAATCGTCGGTGCCGGCCGCAAAGCCCGCCACCTTGTCCGCCCAGCGCGCGCGTGCGGTCAGGATCAGCACCGGTGCCGCAATGCCCGCGTCACGCCAGTTGCGCAACAGGCTCAAGCCGTCGATCACCGGCAATCCCAGGTCCAGCACGGCAGCGTCGTAGGTTTCGGTGCGCATCAGGAAATCCGCCTGATCGCCGGCGCTGGCCAGATCCACGCTGAATCCGGCGTCGCGCAGCACGGCGGTCAGAGCATCCGCCAGGGGCCGGTCATCTTCGGCGAGCAGGACTCTCATCGGCGACGCGCTGCTTCGAGATCGCGACCTTCAATGTTCAGCAGTTGTCCGCTGCGGGCATCGAATTCGAACTCCAGCTTGTCGCCCCGCGGGGTCAGCAGATCCACCTCGTAGATCAGCAGCTCGTCGTCATCGTCGTCTTCCAGTTCGACCTCGACGATCTGGCCGACATAGTTCTCCTCGATCCAGTCCAGGATGGTCTTGAAGGAGACGATCTCGTTGCGCTCCAGCGCCTGGCGCAGACCTTGATGATCGTCACCGCGCACGACGGCGCTGCCCGCGCCCAGCGTGATCGCGCCGACCAGCACCGCGGAAAAACGCACACGTCCGTTCATGCGCTTACTCATTACCCGATTGGTACGCCATGGCCATTGAGTATGGTCGTTCAATTCACTGTGAATCGATCATGAACGGGTGGTTCACGTTGTCGATTCCGCGCCTCATGAGAATGCGTCCGTCATTTCCAACCGGAGCATCCTCATGAATCGACCTCTTGCCCTCACCGCCGCCGCCGTCCTGACCGTCTCCTGGCTGGCACTCGCCGTATCGCCCGCCTATGCACAGCGCAACGCGGACGATGATCTGCAGCGTTGGAATCAGGCGCTGGATACCCTGGCCGCCAACGGCATGCAACACATCGAGGAGATCGAGCTGACTTTGACGGGTCGATTCGATGTGGAAGCCGCCAACGCGGAACGGGTGGAGCACGATCTCAAGCTGAGCAAGGACGGCACGCAGGTGCTGGCCTCACGCAGCGACGGTGACATCGAGGACGTCACTGAGCATCTGAGCCTGGACCAGGTTCGAGCAGCGCTGGGCTGGCTGCAGAGCGGTGGCTATCGCAATCTCAGCGAAATTTCCGCCGATGACGGCCTGCTGGAGATCCAGGCGGACAACGCCGAGGGTCGCAAGGTCGAGCTGACCCTCAAGCCCGGCACCCACGAACTGATCGAGATGGAATTCGAGCGTCGCCTGAGTCTCAATTGAAGTTCGGGTCAACCGCAACGTCGCGGCCAAAATCGCGCAGAAAAAAGCCGCCCCGGGAAGAAACTCCCGGGGCGGCTTTTTGATTCAACTTCTACAAGCTGTTGAGCGCAGCCTCAGATCGCGCCACCCAAGCTGACGCAGACGCTCTTGGTTTCGAGGTAGTTCTTCAGCACTTCATGGCCCATCTCACGTCCCCAGCCGGATTGCTTGTAGCCGCCAAAGGGCATCGAGGCGTCGAAGATGTTGTAGCAGTTGACCCACACGGTGCCGGCCTTGAGGCGGTTGGCAATCTTGTGGGCCAGGCCAATGTTGGTGCTGAATACGCCGCCGGCCAGGCCGTACAGGCTGTCGTTGGCGCGGTCGATCAGAGCCTGGTCGACGTCCTTGAACGGCATGGCGGTGAGGACCGGTCCGAAGATCTCTTCCTGGACAACCTTCATCTGGTCGTTGGTGTTGACCAGGACGGTGGGTTCGATGAAGTAGCCGTTGCCGGTGACGGGGTTGCCGCCGCACAGGGCCTGGGCGCCTTGTTCGCGTCCGGAGGTGAGAAAGCCGGAGACGCGCTCGTACTGGGTCTGGCTGACCATGGGGCCCATTTCGGTGCTGGGGTCGAGGCCGGGGCCGAGTTTGATCTTCTTGCCGATGTCGGCAATGCCCTGAACGACCTTGTCGTAGACCTTTTCCTGGACAAACAGTCGGGAGCCGGCACAGCAGGCTTGGCCGTGGTTGAAGAAGATGCCCATGGCAGCGCCGGGGATGGCGATGTCGAGGTCGGCGTCGTTGAGGATGATGTTGGGGCTCTTGCCGCCGAGCTCCAGGGTGACTTTCTTGAGGTCGTTACTGGCGGCTTTGACGATGAGCTTGCCGACTTCGGTGGAGCCGGTGAAGGCGACCTTGTCGACATTGGGGTGGGCGGCCAGGGGGGCGCCGCAGGTCTCGCCAAAGCCGGTGAGGATGTTGACGACGCCGTCAGGCACGCCGGCTTCCTGCATGATCTCGGCGAGCTTGAGGCCGGACATGGGGGTCTCTTCGGCGAGCTTCATGACGACGACGCAGCCGGAGGCGAGCACGGGGGCGAGCTTCCAGGCGGCCATCAGCAGGGGGAAGTTCCAGGGGATGATCTGGGCGACGACGCCGACCGGTTCCTTGCGGGTGAAGGCCTGGTATTCGACGCCAGGGGTGTAGGGGACGGACAGCTGCAGGCTGTTGCCTTCGATCTTGGTGGCCCAGCCGGCCATGTAGTGGAAGATGTCAGCGGCCAGGACGACGTCGGCAGCCCGGGCAATGCTGATGGGCTTGCCGTTGTCGATGGATTCGAGCTGGGCGAGTTCTTCGGTGTACTTGAGAATCAGGTCGCCAACCTTCCAGATGATGCGACCGCGCTCGGAGGGGGTCATCTTGGTCCACGGACCATGATCGAAGGCCTTGCGCGCGGCAGCCACCGCGGCGTCGACATCGGCCTTCTCACAGGCGGCAGCGTGCCCGATCACCGATCCGGTGGCGGGGTTGTACACCTCAAAGGTCTTGCCCGACTTGGCCGCCACCCACTGGCCATCAATCAATACCTTGCGCGGGGTCCCGATAAACGCCTGTACCGACGGCAGCAACGCCGTCAAATTGCGATCTCCATCCATTGCAGTCTCCTCAGTGTGCCGACGACCGTCGGCGTTCATAAATTCAAGAATGACCGGCTGACCGCCATGCACAATCGTGGCGGCAGTCGAGACCGGCAGAAAAGCACCGTTTTCAGGTCAGCGCAAGTGGGGTGCTCCCAGGGTTCGATACCCGCCCGGCAGACCCGGGACGGCGGGTCCACCGCGTCTGCTGCGATGCTCAAGCCGGCGGGGTCTGAAGCCATTGCACCAGATGTGGGTGCAGCACCTCGAAGGGCTGATAGCCGATGGTCAGCCGCTGCAGGCGCTGACCGCTGCGCAGCAGCACCGCCGGATAGCCCTCGATACCGCAGCGGCGGACAAAGTGAATGTCCTCGCCCAGCGCCTCGACCGCTTCCTGGGCCTCGAATCCAGCAAGAAAGTCGGCTCGCGCCACGCCGAAGGACTGCGCGTAGTCAGCCAGCACCTCGGGGTCCTTGAGGTCGCGCCGACCCACGTAGAACGCCTGCTGCAGGCTGCGCAGGTAGTCCAGCCCGCACAGCGGCTTGAGCCGGATCATCAAGGACAGGGCGCGGCAGGACGGCTCGGTGTTGTAGACGAATTCCGTATCCAGCGGATGGCTGAAATCGAAGGGCTGGCCGCTGCGGTTTGCGACCTCCTGCCAGTGGTGCATGATGTCGCGCACCTCGAATTCCGATAACGGCTGGCGGCTGTCGACACGCAGGCCACCCGGCAGAATCCTGAGCGCCGCCTTGCCGCGGATCAGCTCAGATACGTGCTCCATCACCGGCGAAAAGCCCCAGCACCAGGAACACATGGGATCGGCGATGTAGATCAGTTCCTTGTCCATAGCCTTCGCTCCGTTGGTTTGCCGAGGATAAATCCGCTCAGGCCGCGCTGGCTGCCGACTGTTTGGCATCCAGCTCGGCCCGGGCCTGGGCGTATTCTGCGGCCAGCCGCTGCACCAGCGCCGCCGCTGGCAGCACGGCCTTGACCGCGCCGATACCCTGGCCGCAACCCCAGATGTCCTTCCAGGCCTTGGACTTGTCGCCACCGAAATCCATCTTGCTGGGATCCGACTCGGGGAGCTGATCGGGGTCCATGCCGGCATTGCGGATCGACGGCGCCAGATAATTGCCGTGCACACCGGTGAAGAGATTGGAATAGACGATATCGTCGGAGGTGCTGTCGACGATGCACTGCTTGTAGGCTTCGGCCGCGCGCGCCTCGACGGTGGCAATGAAGGGCGAGCCGATATAGGCGAAGTCCGCACCCATCGCCTGCGCCGCCAGTACCGCGCGACCGTGGGCAATGGCACCGCTCAGGGCGATCGGGCCATCGAACCACTCGCGCAGTTCCTGCACCAGTGCGAACGGACTCTTGGTCCCGGCGTGACCGCCGGCACCGGCGGCCACCGCGATCAGACCATCGGCGCCTTTCTCGATCGCCTTGCGTGCGAAACGATCATTGATGATGTCGTGCATCACCACCCCGCCATAACTGTGCGCAGCGTCGTTGATATCGGTCCTGGCGCCCAGCGAGGTGATGATTACCGGCACCCGGTATTTCACGCACAAGGCCATGTCCTCTTCCAGGCGCGCGTTGGACTTGTGCACGATCTGATTGACCGCGAAGGGCGCGGCCGGCCGCTCCGGATGTGCCCGGTCATGTGCAGCCAGCGCTTCGGTGATCTCAGCCAGCCATTCGTCGAGCTGCGCGGCTGGCCGCGCGTTGAGGGCGGGCATAGAGCCGATGACACCGGCCTTGCATTGTTCGATCACCAACCGCGGACAACTGATGATGAACAGCGGCGCGGCAATCACCGGCAGGGATAAACCACTCAGGACGGGCGGCAGATTGGACATGGCGGGGCTCGACGAATCGACAAGTAAGGGTTGAGCGGCTTGTTCCGCAGGTTGAATCGGGGGACAGCCGGGCTAGCGCGCCAGGGGTCGTTTGCCGCTGAGCAGGAAGTCCAGCATCGTCTGCACGTGCGGATTGCCCGCCGCCAGTGCGGCCATTTCCTGCTTGACATCGGCGATGAGCTTGCCGGAGCGGTAGATCAGGCGATACGCCTCTTCGATCGCCTGCACGTCGGCAGGATCGAACTGGCGACGACGCAGGCCTTCCTTGTTGATGGTGCGTGGTTCGGCCGGATTGCCCTGAACGGTCACGAACGGCGGCACATCGCCCGAAACGCCGGCAGAAAACGCGGTGAATGCATGCGCGCCGATCCGGCAGAACTGATACACCAGCGTATAGCCGCCCAGAATGACCCAATCGCCAATCTGAACGTGTCCGGCAAGGCTGGCGTTGTTGGCGAACACGGTGTCGCTGCCCACCTGGCAATCGTGCGCGATGTGGCAGTAATTCATGATCCAGTTGCGATCTCCGATGCGGGTTTCGCCGCGCTTGGTGTCGAACTCCTTCATGGTGCCACGCTGCACGGTCACGAACTCGCGGATCACGTTGCCGTCGCCGATCACCACCGAGGTGGGATCGTCGGGCTTGGCGGTCTTGTCCTGCGAGATCGCACCGAGCGCCGCGTAGGGAAATATCTGGTTGTCGCAGCCGATACGCATGGGGCCGCTGAGCACCACATGACTGCCGATGCGCGTGCGCGCGCCGATGCGCACGCCGGGACCGATCACGCTGTAGGGGCCGATTTCGACGTCCGAGTCCAGCTCGGCGGCGGGATCGATGATGGCGGTGGGATGGATCGCTGCGGTCACGGACGCCTCCCGATCACGACGCTTCCTGACCTCGGGCCGGCTTTTTCAGCACGCACATCATGTCGGCTTCACAGGCCAGCTCGTCGCCAACCAGCGCCTTGGTGCGGAACTTCCACAGGTCGCGCTTCTGCTTGTCGAGGTCCGACACCAGCCGCAGCTGGTCGCCGGGCACCACCGGACGCTTGAAGCGTGCGTTGTCGATGCCGGCGAAGTACAGGATCAGCCCGGAGTCGGCGCGCAGGCCGGATTTGAGCACCGCCAGAATGCCGCTGATCTGCGCCAGCGCCTCCAGGATCAGCACGCCCGGCATCGTCGGCAACTCCGGGAAATGGCCGACGAAGAAGGCTTCGTTATAGGTCACGTTCTTGATCCCGGCGATGGAGACACCGACTTCGTGCTCGATCACGCGGTCCACCAGCAGAAACGGATAACGATGCGGCAGCAACCGCATGACCTCGCGGATATCGAAATTGACCTGATTACTCATCCCCGCCCTCTTCCCCCTGTTCGCCGGCTTTGCTGTCGATACCCAGACGGGACTCGACTTCGCGAAGGCGCAGCTCGGTTTGCCCCAAGCGGCGATAGCGGGCGACCTGCTTGCGCCATTGCCGCGCCTCGGCGATCGGCACGCCCGATCCGTACACCCCCTTGTCCGGCAGCGACTTGGTCACCATCGCCATGCCGAGGATCACCACGTCATCGCCGATGTGCAGATGGCCGCCGATCCCCACCGCTCCGGCGATCATACAGCGCGCTCCGATGCGGGTACTTCCGGCAATGCCGGTGCAGGCCGCAATCGCGGTGTGTTCGCCGATGTGGCAGTTGTGCGCCACCATGATCAGGTTATCGAGCCGCACCCCGCGCTCGATGATCGTGTCTTCCAGCGCACCGCGGTCCACGCAAGTCCCGGCACCGATCTCGACATCGTCGCCAATCAGCACCCGACCCAACTGCGGCACCTCTTCCCAGCCGTCGGGGCCGCGCGCGTTGCCGAAGCCGCGGGCTCCGATGATCGCGCCAGGCTGAAACTGGCAGCGCGCCCCGATCGCCACGCGCGCGCCCACATGCACCTGCGCCACCAGTCGGCAGCCCGGGCCCAGCACCGCATCGCGTCCGACCACGCAGGCGGGGCCGACGAAGCTGTTCGCGCCGATCGTTGCGCCGCGCTCGATGACCACATTGGGCCCGATGTGTACGCCATCGCCGAGCACCGCGGTGTCATGCACCACCGCGCTCGGATGGACGCCGGGATCAAAGGCCCGATCCGGATCGAACAGTTTGGCGATGCGCGCGAAAGCCAGATAGGGATCGCGCGCGACCAGACCCGCGCCCGGCAGATTCTGTGCGTCCCGCGGCCCGACGATTACCGCGGCGGCGGCGGTGCTGCCGAGCTGCGCGCGCAACTTGGGATTGGACAGAAAACCCAGGTGCCCGGCCTGGCCCGGCTGCAGGGTGCAGACACCACTGATGGGCGTGCTGCCATCCCCTTTGAGCTCCAGTTCGAAACGGCGCGCCAGTTCGTCCAGACGAATCGCGGACATTGCGACAGCCGGTCGATCCGGACTGCGGCTTACTTGCCGCCCTGCAGACGCTTGATGACCAGATCGGTGACGTCGACTCCAGGGGCGGCGAACACCGGATCCTGAACCACCATGTCGGCGCCTTGCTCGGTGGCGATCTCCACCACCACCTGCTTGATGCTGTTCATCAGGCTTTCGCTGAGTTCGCGATCGCGCTTCTGGAAATCCTCGCCGAACTGACGCTGCTTGTAATCGATATCGATACGCCGTGTCTGCAGGTCCTTTTCGGCCTTGGCGCGCGCATCGCTGCTCATCACGTCGGCTTCGCGGCGGAACTTCTGGGTGTCCTCGGCAAACTTGCGCGCCTCGGCTTCGAGATCGGCTTTGCGCTTCTCGAACTCGGTCTTCATCTGGTTCTGGCTGGCGGCGAACTGCGGAGAGGCCGCGACGATCTCGGCAGCACGAATGGACAGGATCTTGAGTTCGGCGTGCGCAGGCACGACAGCTCCGAAAGCAAGAACGGCAACAGCAAGGATTTTGGTCAGATTACGCATGGCGGTTTTCGGTGGTGGCACAAAAACGGGGACGGGGTTCCGGAATGATCAGAAGCCGGAGCCGAAATTGATCTGGAAGCGATCGGTGCGATCGCCGGGTTCGTTATCCAGCGGGATGGCGTACGACAAATCGAGCAGACCGAGAAACGGTGTGAACCACTGGAAGGCGAAACCGGCCGACGACCGCAGCAGATCGGCGTCGAAGTCGTTGGGCGATTCGAACACGCGGCCGATATCGTAGAACAGACTGATGCGGGTCGAGCGCTGGTCGCTCTCGAACGGCGTGGGGATCACCAGTTCGGTCTGCGCGGTGGTGCGCAGGCGGCCGCCATACGGGTTGTCGAACGGAGTGTCGCGTGGGCTCAGGGCACCGTCGCGATAACCGCGCACCGTACGCGCGCCGCCCGCGAAGAAATTCTCGTACGGTGGCACCTGCGACGCACCGCTGCCGTAATCGTCGCTGTACGCCAGATTGGTGGTGATTTCGGCGAAGAACTTCCACAGCAGCGGTACATACTGCTGGTAGCGATACGTGGTGGTGAAGTATTCCAGATCGCTACCCGGAACCTTGAGGTCCAGGTTGAGCTGGTGCAGCGATCCGCGCGAGGCGAAGAAGGTACGGTTGCGGGTGTCTCGCGCAATACCGGTTCGCAGTTCGAAGTCGGTGTATTTGGTGCCGTTGTCGGTCACGAACGCCAGCACCTGGTCCGACGAGGAATTGGCGAAGGTATCGATGGCGGTCTGTTCGACACCGAAACCTGCCCGCAGCGCGGTGTACTCGGACAGCGGGATACCGTAGGTCAGTGCCGCACCGATGGTGTTGTAGTTGAATCCGGAACTGAAGCGGATGACGGAGTCGGCGCGGCGATACGACAGCGAGATGGTCTGGCTGATACCGTCCTTGGTGAAATACGGATCGCTCCAGGACGCGTTGATAGACCGCGCGATGGTGTTGTTGTTGACCTCGAAGCTGACGCGGTTGCCGGTGCCGAGGAAGTTGGTGTGAGTCAGGCTGCCGGTGACCTGGAATCCTTGCGAACCCGAGAAACCAACGCCGAACTGTACCGATCCCGGCGGACGTTCCTTGATGTTGAAGTTGATGTCGACCAGATCGTCGGTGCCGGGCACCGGCTGGGTTTCGACCTCCGCCTCTTCGATGAACGGCAGACGCGCCAGACGCACGCGCGAACGCTCCACGCTGCTCTTGGAGAACGGCGCTGCCTCGAGCTGGCGCATCTCGCGTCGCAGCGTTTCGTCGTGGGTACGGCCATGGCCGGAGAAATTGATGCGGCGGACGTAGGCGCGCTTGCCAGGATCGACCACGAAATTCAGCGTGACTTCCTTGCTGTCCTCGTCGACTTCGGGAATCGGCGTCACCTTGGCGAACGCAAAGCCGACGTCGGACAATGCCGCTTCCACGCGGTTGGCGCTTTCGGTTGCTTCCTTGCGCGAGAACCACTCGCCGTCGCGAGTCGACAGGAACAGCTTGAGAAAGTCCGGGGTGAGCACGGTGTCGCCGGAGAAGCGGGCATCCTTGACCTTGTAGCGGTCGCCCTCCTCGACGTTGATGGTGATGTAGATGTCTTCTTTGTTGGGTGACAACTGCACCTGCACCGAGGCAATCTCGAACTTCAGGTAGCCGCGGTCCTGGTAATAGGACGACAACGCCTCCAGGTCTCCGTTTAGCTGCTGCTTGGAGTAGCGATCGGATTTCTGGAACGGCTCCCATTTATTGCTTTTGGACAGCTTGAAACTGTCCAGCAGCTCCTCGCGGCCGTAGATGGTGGCGCCGATCAGGTTGATGTCGCGGATGGTGGTGACCTTGTTCTCGGTCACGTCGATCTTCAGGTCCACCCGGTTGTTCGGCAACGGCTCCACCGTGGTCTCGATCTCCACGTCGTAGTAGCCGTTGGCGTAGTACTGGCGCTGCAATTCCTGTTCGACGCCGTCGAGTAGCTCGCGTTTGAACAGTTCGCCCTCGGTCAGCCCCAGGCTCTTGAGAGAGTCCATCAGCTCGTCGCCGCCGACCGCCTTGTTGCCCTCGATCTCGAACGAGGCGATGGCCGGTCGCTCGCGCAGCCGCACCACCAGGACTTCGCCCTCGCGTTCCAGGCGGATGTCTTCAAACAGGCCGGATGCGTACAAGCCACGCATCGCCTGGCGTGAAGTCTGGGCGTTGAGCGTGTCGCCGACCGACAGCGGCAGGTAGGTGAGCACCGTACCGACGTCAAGGCGCTCGAGTCCTTCGGCGCGTATTCCGCCAATGACGAAAGGATCGAAGGCCAGCGCGCCCGGCAGCCACATGGCCGCTGCCGCGCCCGCGATCAATCGGAGCATGAAACGCTTGTTTTTTTGACCCATCGCGGGTTTTGTCTTCCGCACCTTCAAACGAGGCGCATGATGTCGTTGAACAAAGCCAGCACCATCAGCATGCCGATGAACGCCAGACCCACGTATTGCGCTGCCACCTGGGTCCGTTCAGATAAAGGCCTGCCCTTGACCCCCTCGATCGCGTACATCACCAGATGTCCGCCGTCCAGCAGCGGAACCGGCAGCAGGTTCAGCACACCAAGACTGACGCTGACTACCGCCATGAAACTGAGGAAAGAAACCAGCCCGATCTGAGCTGAATCTCCGGCCACCTGCGCGATCTGTATCGGACCGCTGACGTTCTTGACCGAAACCTCACCGAGCACCATGTGCCAAAGCACCCGCAGCGTGAGCTGCGTGACTTGCCAAGCCTGTTCCATGGCTGCAGGAACCGCATCCATGGGGCCCAGCTGGCGCGCGGCGCGCAGATTCTGCCACAACTCCTCGTCCACGACCGGCCCCGCGCCCAGGCGCCCGACCTGGCGACCGGCTTCTTCGGCGGCGCCGACGACGACCTGGATCTCGGAACGCTGCCCGGCCCGTTCGATCTCGATGCGGGTAACACTGGCCGGTCGTTCGCGAACGGCGGCGACCAGCGCACTCCAGTCCTCGATCGGCTGGCCCTCGATGGCCAGGACCCGGTCCTGCGTTCGCAGCCCCGCAGCCTCGGCCGCGCTGCCCGGCAGGATCTGCCCCAGCACCGGTTCGATCCGGGGTTGCCACACCTCCAGGCCCAGATCGCCGAACAGGAACTGCGGGTCGCTACGCACGTTCTGCAGCGACAGCGCCACCTGACGCTCGCCGCCGTCGGCATCGCGTATCGTCAACGGCAGACTGGCGCCGCCGAGACTGCCGTCGATCAGTTCCATGCGCAGTTCGTTCCACGTCGGCACCGGCTTGCCGTCTACGGCCAGCACTTCGTCACCGGAACGCAACCCGGCTTGTGCCGCGGCGGTGCCTTCGAGCGGCGTGTCAATCAGCGGCCGCAGCCCCTGCACGCCGATCATGAACATCAGCCAGTACAGCGCGATCGCCAGCAGGAAATTGGCCGCAGGTCCGGCCACCAGTACCGCCATGCGCGTGGGCACCGACTGCCGATTGAACGCCAGATGTCGCTCGGCCGGCTCCACCGGTCCTTCGCGTTCGTCGAGCATCTTGACGTAGCCGCCGATGGGATACGGCGCCAACGCCCATTCCACGCCGTCACGGGTGCGGAAGCTCTTCCACGGCTTGCCCCAGCCCAGCGAAAAGCGCAGCACCTTGATGCCCAGCTTGCGTGCCACCCAGTAGTGGCCGAACTCGTGAAAGCACACCAGGATGCTCAGCGCCACGATGAAGCCCGCAATCGACCAGATCAGGTCAAGCATGGGTCGCTCCGCGGAGGAGGTCGTGGCAGCGTCGCCGCGCCCAAAGGTCGACGTCGAGGACCGTCTCGATGTCGGCGGGCTCGCCCAGATCGGCACCCGCCGCATCGCTGCAACACTGGTCCACCATCGCTGCGATCCCCATGAACCCCATCCGCCCTTCCAGAAACGCTCCGACCGCCACTTCGTTGGCGGCGTTCAATACATTGGGCAGATTGCCGCCGGCCTCCAGCGCCGCACGCGCCAGCCCCAGGCAGGGAAAGCGTGCGACATCCGGCGGCGCAAACCGCAACTGCCCCAGGCGCGCCAGATCCAGACCGTCGACCCCCGACCCCCAACGCTCCGGCCACGCCAGGGCGTGGGCGATAGGCACCCGCATGTCGGGCTGGCCGAGCTGCGCCAGCAGTGAGCCGTCCACGTATTCGACCAGGGAATGCACGATGCTTTCGGGGTGGATCACGACGTCGAGGTGCTCGGAGGACAGGCGATAGAGCGCACGCGCTTCAATCAGTTCCAAGCCCTTGTTCATCAACGTGGCGGAATCCACCGAGATCTTCGGTCCCATCGCCCAGTTGGGATGGCGCACAGCCTGCTCCGGCGTGACCGCCGCGAGCTGCTCGCGCGACCATTCGCGAAACGGCCCACCCGAGGCGGTGAGCACCAGCCGGCGCACGCCGCGAGGTGCCTGGCCACAGGCGTAACCCTCAGGCAGGCACTGGAAGATCGCGTTGTGCTCGCTGTCGATGGGGATGATGGTGGCGCGATGCGCCTGCGCCTCGCGCATCATCAGATCGCCCGCCATCACCAGCGGCTCCTTGTTGGCGATCAGCACGCGCTTGCCCGCGCCGATGGCGGCCCGCGTCGGCGCCAGACCCGCCGCACCGACGATGGCCGACATCACCGTGTCGGAATCGGCGGCAGCGGCCAGCGCAATGACGGCATCGGGTCCCTCCAGCACTTCGCAGGGCTGGCCGGTTACCCGCAGCTGCGCGCGCAATCTTGCCGCGGCGCCCAGGTCGGCCAGGGCCACCCGCGGCGGACGGAAGCGGCGGATCTGCCCAAACAGCGTCTCCACATCGTGGTGCGCCGCCAGGCCCACCACCGCAACGCGCTCGGCATGGCGCGCCGCAACGTCCAGCGTGCTGTGGCCAACGCTGCCGGTAGAGCCTAGAACCAGAAGCTTGCGCATGGGGCTCAGATTTTCAGCACGATCAGGCCCAGCGCCATGGTCGGCGCCGCGGCGAGCACGCTGTCCACGCGGTCCAGCATGCCGCCGTGTCCGGGCAGGATGCGACCGCTGTCCTTGATACCGGCGGCACGCTTGAACAGGCTTTCGCACAGATCGCCGACGACGGAAAAGCCCGCGACCAGCAGGCACAGCCCCAGCAGCGGCAGAACCGCCAGCGGCGTCTGCAGCCCGAACACGAAAGGCCCGGCCAGCAGCGTCCACACTGCGCTCAGGCCCAGCCCTCCGCACAGACCCTCCACGGTCTTGCCCGGCGATATCGATGGCGCCAGCTTGCGTCGCCCGTAGCGCCGGCCCGCGAAATAGGCGCCGGTATCGGCCGCGAAGACCAGGAAAAACAGGAACAGCACGCGCAAGGCCCCCTCGGGCATGGCATGCAGGACCCACAAACCCAGCATGGTCGGGACCACCATCAGCAGGCCGAACCCCAGCATCGCCGACGCCTGTGGCCGCGCATGCTGAAAATTCTCCGGGTAGCCCCGCAGCAGCGCCAACAACACGTATAGCCACCACAGCAGGGCTGCGGCCAATACCCATACCGCGTGTTGCCGGAAAAACCAGGCTACCAGCAACGCAACCGCGCAGATCGCCACAACGACCGCGCGGCCGGTAGTCGTCGATGCCGGGGCGCCCATCAGGCCGGCCCACTCCCACATAGCCAGCAAGCCGGCGACACAGAACACCGCGTAGAGGGCGGGCGGCTCCAGAAACCAGACCGCGGCAAGCAGCATCGGCAACAACACCAGGGCGGTGAGCACGCGCTGGATCAGCATGAAGAAACACCTGTAGCGACGGCGATCCGCCAGTGTATGGCCTTGGCCACTGTTTGGGGGTGGCGAGCTTGGGAGGGCCCGGTGCGCTCAGGTTCTCAGGCGCCTTCCGGGACCCGCCCGAACCGCCGCTGACGCGAGGCATACCACGCCAGCGCCTCGGCGAAATGGGTGTCGTCGAAATCCGGCCACAACACTTCGCTGAAATACAGCTCGGAGTAGGCCAGCTGCCACAGCAGAAAATTGCTGATGCGCCGCTCGCCTCCGGTGCGGATCAGCAGGTCCGGCGGCGGAATGCCGGCGGTGTCGAGTTGAGTCTCCAGGGCTTCCGGAGTGATGGTCTGCCCCCGGTCGGCGAGCTTCTGCGCGGCGGCGGCGATGTCCCACTGCCCCCCATAGCCGACCGCGACGTTCAGCTTGAGCCCGTCGTTACCGCGCGTGATCTCGACCGATCGCCGCATTTCCTCGCGCAGCGACGGCGCAAACGCACTGTGGTCGCCAATGAAGCGCATGCGCACGCCATTACGGTGCAGGGCGTCGGTCTCGCGTGCCAGCGTGCGCACGAACAACTGCATGAGCATGCTGACCTCGGTCTGCGGCCGCCGCCAGTTTTCCTGGCTGAAGGCGAACATGGTCAGGTACTCCACGCCCTGACGCCAGGCACAGCGCAAGGTGCGACGGGCGGCCCGGACGCCGGCACGATGGCCACTGGAACGCGGCTGATCGCGCTGCGTCGCCCAGCGACCGTTGCCGTCCATGATGACGGCCACGTGCAAGGGGATGCGTTCTGCAGGCAGTGGCGGCGGAACTTGGATCACGAATGGAAGGTGGAAGCCGGGTGATACTGTGGATCAGCGAACGGCGGACGGCAGCGCCTTCGCGAGCGTAGCGAATGGCCGTAAGGCAAACGACCCGGCCACCGTGCTCCAGTTCACAGCGACATCAGTTCTTTTTCCTTGGCCGCAGACATCTCGTCGATCTTGCCGACGAACTGGTCGGTCAGCTTCTGGATATCGGCTTCGCCGCGCTTTTCCTCGTCGCCGCCGATCAGCTTTTCCTTGGCCAGTTCCTTGATGTCCTGGTTGGCGTCCCGGCGCACATTGCGGATCGCCACCTTGGCCTGCTCGGCTTCAGAGCGCACCACTTTGGTCAGGTCGCGACGGCGCTCCTCGGTCAGCGGCGGCATGATGATGCGGATGATGGTGCCGGCGGTGTTGGGGGTCAGACCCAGGTCCGATTTCATGATCGCCTTCTCGATCACGGCGGTCATGTTCTTGTCCCAGGCGGTGATCGAAATGGTGCGCGCGTCTTCCACCACCACGTTGGCGGCCTGCGACAGCGGCACTTCGGAGCCGTAGTAGTCCACCGTCACATGGTCCAGCAGGCCGGCGCTGGCGCGACCCGTACGGATCTTGGCCAGACCGGACTTGAGCACGTCGATGCACTTCTGCATCCGCTCGCCGGCGTCTTTCTTGATGTCGTTGATCATGGCGTTTCACATCCTCCTGCGGGATTTGAAGCTCGCCGCGGCTCGCAGCGCGCGGCGGTTCTAACTCCGGTTGAAAGTAGGGTCGGACAGGTCCTCAGGCATGGACATGGGTGCCGATGCCGGCATCGCCCATCACGATCTGCCGCAGTGCGTGCGGGCGCTGCATGTCGTACACGCACAGCTTGATGCGGTGATCGCGGCACAACACCATGGCGGTCTGATCCATCACCCCCAGACGCCGGTCCAGCGCCTCGTCGTAGGTCAGTTCTGCGTAGCGGGTGGCCCGAGGGTCTTTCTTCGGGTCCGCGGTGTAGATGCCGTCCACCTTGGTGGCCTTGAGCATCAGGTCGGCGCCGATCTCCACCGCCCGCAGCGCTGCGGCCGAGTCGGTGGTGAAAAACGGATTGCCGGTCCCGGCGCCGAACACCAGCACCCGACCCTTCTCCAGATGACGGATGGCGCGGCGGCGGATGAAGTCCTCGCACACCTCGTTGATGCGGATGGCGGATTGAACCCGCGCCTGCAGCCCGACCCGCTCAATGGCGTCCTGCAACGCCAGCGCGTTGATAACCGTTGCCAGCATGCCCATCTGATCGCCGGTGACGCGATCCATGCCCGCACGCGCCAAGCCTTCGCCGCGAAAGATATTGCCGCCTCCCACCACCAGCGCCACCTCCACGCCGGCCGACACCACGTCACGCAACTCCTCGGCGACGAAACTCATGACCTTGGGCGAGATGCCGAAGTCGAAGTCGCCCATCAGGGCTTCTCCGCTGAGTTTCAGCAGGATGCGTTTGTAGACGGGCTGTTCGCTCATGGCCAGGGTCGCGGAGTCGATAGGAAGAGGCCCCGTTTCCGGGGCCTCCTTGCAACAGCGGGAGTCTACTGCAAGCGCTCAGACCTGCGTGGCTGCGGCGACCTCGGCTGCAAAGTCGGCCTGCTTCTTCTCGATGCCCTCGCCCACCGCCAGACGCACGAAGGCGGCGACGGCGGCCTTCTGCGCGGCCAGCACCTCGCGCACCTTGGCGTCGGACTTCAGCCCGTAGGCGTCGTTCTTGACGAAGGGCTGGCCCACCAGGGTCTGCTCGTCGAGAAACTTGGCGATCTTGCCGTCCAGCATCTTGGCGACGATCTCGGCCGGCTTGGGCTTCTTGCCGGCCTCCGCCTCTTCGGCCTGTTCCTGCGCCACCTGGGCCTCGATGATGCGACGCTCGGAGGCGACCACCTCGGCCGGGATACTGGCCGGGTCCACCGCACGCGGCGCCATGGCGGCAATGTGCATGGCCAGATCCTTGCCCAGATCCTCGCTGCCGGCCTTGAGCGCTAGCGCCACCGCGATCTTGTCGCCCGGATGGATATAGGTCACCAGCGGGCCACCGGCGGCGGTCACGATCTCCACCCGGCGGATGGTCAGGTTCTCGCCGATCCGGCCGACCAGTTCGCGGCGACGCTCGTCCAGGCTCTTGCCGCCGGATTGCAATGCCACCAGCGCTTCGATTCCGGCCGGACGCTGGTCCAGGGCCAGTTCCGCGGCGTCGCGCGCCAGGCTGCGGAAATCTTCACCCTTGGCGACGAAGTCGGTCTCGCAGTTGACCTCGACCAGGGCGATGGCCTCGGCGTTGGAGGCGACCGCCACGATGCCCTCGGCGGCGGTACGTCCGGCCTTCTTGTCGGCCTTGGCGGCACCATCCATGCGCAGCTTTTCGACCGCCTTGTCGAGATCGCCGTCGACGGCTTCGAGGGCTTTCTTGCAATCGCCCATGCCGGCGCCGGTGCGCTCGCGCAGCTCCTTGATCAGGCTGACGGAAATTGCTGCCATCGTTCAGGCCTCCGCGCGTTCGTTGCGGCCGCCGGGCTTGCGCGGGCCACGGGGGGGACGACGATCGTTACGACCTTCGGAAGCTTCGGCCTCCGGCGCTTCTTCACGCGGGGCCACCGTGTTGGAGCCGCGGCCCTCGATCACGGCGTCGGCCACGCACTGGGCGTAAACCTTGATGGCGCGGGTGGCGTCATCGTTACCCGGGATGACGATGTCCACCACCTCCGGATCGTTGTTGGAGTCGACCACCGCGATGACCGGAATGCCGAGCTTGCGCGCTTCGGCCACTGCGATCTTCTCGTAGCCGGTGTCGATCACGAACAGGCAGTCCGGCAGGCTGGGCATGTCCTTGATGCCGCCCAGCGAACGGCGCAGCTTTTCCAGCTCGCGGGTGAACATGAGCTGCTCTTTCTTGGACAGGCGGTTGATGGTGCCGTCCTCGAACTGCTTTTCCATCTCGTGCAGACGCTTGATCGAGCCCTTGATGGTCTTGAAGTTGGTCAAGGTGCCGCCCAGCCAGCGCTGGCTCACGAACGGCATGCCGCAGCGCTGTGCCTCGGCCTCGATGGCCTCGCGGGCCGCGCGCTTGGTGCCGACAAACAGCACCCGCCCGCCGCTGGCGGCCATCTTGCCGGCGTAGGCGCAGGCGTCCTTGAGCAAGGGCAGCGTGTGCTCGAGATTGATGATGTGGATCTTGTTGCGGCTGCCGAAGATGTAGGAATCCATCTTCGGGTTCCAGTAGCGGGTACGGTGGCCGAAGTGGGCCCCCGCCTCCAGCAGCTGGCGCATGGTGATGCTCGACATGTAAACCACTCCTTGGGTTGGTTCAGACCGCGCCGGTAGTGACTAAAGCAGGCACCCAAGGCCGGGGCGGATGAGTTTGCGCGTGGCGGAATACCCGCAACGTCGCTTCATTGCTAAAAAAAGCGCGGCTTTATAGCATGCGCGACGCACTCACTCAACAGCGCGCGTGCGCGTTCACTTTCCCTCCGTCGATCTCGCCGATGTATTCCGAAAGCAGCTCCAGCAAGGGCATCTCGATCAAGTCTCCGGAAGAGCAGCAGAAAATGCGCGAAGCCGGCCGCGCCGCCGCGCAGGTGCTGGAAATGATCGCGCCCCAGGTGGTCGCCGGCATCAGCACTCAGACCCTGGACGACATCTGCCACCGCTATATCACCGAAGAGCTTGGCTGCGTGCCGGCGCCGCTCAACTACCGCGGCTTTCCCAAGTCGATCTGCACCTCGGTCAATCACGTCGTATGCCACGGCATCCCGGCGGCCGCCAAGGTGCTCAAGCGCGGCGACATCATCAACATCGACATCACCGTCATTAAGGACGGCTGGCACGGCGATACCAGCCAGACTTTCTACATCGGCGAACCCGGCGTACTGGCCCGGCGTCTGGTGGAAACCACTCGCGAAGCCATGGTGACCGGCATCCGCATGATCCGCCCCGGTGTGCGCCTGGGCGACCTCGGGCAGGCCATTCAGCGCATCGCCGAACAGCATCGCTACTCGGTGGTGCGGGAATACTGCGGCCACGGCATCGGTCGCGTCTTCCACGAGGAGCCCCAGGTGCTGCACTACGGCAAGGCCGGCACCGGGGTCGAACTGCAGGCCGGCATGTGTTTTACGGTGGAACCCATGCTCAACGCCGGCCGCGCCGAGGTCAAACTGCTGCCCGATGGCTGGACCGTGGTGACCAAGGACCATTCGCTGTCGGCGCAATGGGAACATACGGTGCTGGTCACCGACAGCGGTTACGAGGTGCTGACCCTGCGTCAGGACGAAACGGTTTGAACCCGCTTGCAGGCGCCGGCTCCCGGTCCGCGGAAAGGCGTGCAACCCCGTTAGTGGAAACCGGCCACCGGAAGCCGGAGACTGTCTTCCATGGCTGAGCTCGATTTGGCGGAAGACGAAGGCGCCAGCGTATTTTCCGCGCGCAAGGTCCGCGCACGGCTGCGCGCCGACGATGGCCGGGCGATCCCGGCGTTTCGGGCCACCCTGGCCTGGGGCCGCGAGCGCCTGGTCAACCTGTTTCACGACGGCCAATCGGCCGAGTCGCTGGTGCGGGCGCGGGCACATCTGGTCGACGAAGTGCTGTCCCAAGGCTGGGAGCGGCACCTGGCCGGCGCGTCCGAAGGCGTCGCCCTGGTGGCGGTGGGCGGCTACGGCCGTGGCGAACTGCTGCCGGCTTCCGACATCGACATCCTGATCCTGCACGACGGCGCCGGCCTGGAGCGCTCGCGCAAGGCCCTGGAACTGCTCACTGCTTTCTTCTGGGACATCGGACTGGAAGTGGGCAGCAGCGTGCGCTCGGTGGAAGATTGCGTGGCCGAATCCGGCAAGGACATCACGGTCATCACCAACCTGATGGAAGCGCGCTTCCTCACCGGCGACCGCGAGCTGTTCGACCGCATGCAAGCGCAACTCACGCCCGATCGGGTGTGGCCGGTGGCGGAGTTCTTCCGCGCCAAGAAAGCCGAGCAGCAGGCGCGCTACCGCAAGTACGACGATACCGGCTACAAGCTGGAACCCAACGTCAAGGAGTCGCCCGGCGGCCTGCGCGACATCCACACCATCGCCTGGGTGGCCAAGCGCCATTTCGGCGCCGGCACCTTGGGCGAGCTGCGCGACCACGGCTTTCTGACCAAGCAGGAATGCGACGAACTGTTCGCCGGCCAGGACTTCCTGTGGCGCGTGCGCTTTGCCCTGCACATGATCACAGGCCGGCGCGAAGACCGCCTGCTGTTCGACCACCAGGTCAAGGTCGCCAGCCTGTTCGGCTACGTCAATCTCGACCCGGAGCATCCCAACCAGGCGGTCGAGCAGTTCATGCAGCTGTACTACCGCACCATCAAGTCGCTGAGCTGCCTCAACGATATGCTGCTGCAGCTCTTCGAGGAAGCCATCCTGCACCCACCCGCCGGCAACAACCCGGCCGAGATCGCCGTCAAGGCACTCAATCCGCGTTTCCAGTCGCGCAACGGCTATCTGGAAGCCCGCGACGACGCTGTATTCCGGCGCCATCCGCAGGCGCTGGTGGAACTATTCCTGCTGCTGCAGCAAAACCCTGCGCTGGAGGGCATCCGGGCGCAGACCATGCGCATGATCCTGCGCGACTCGCGACTGCTCACCGACGAAGTGCGCCGCGACGTGCGCACCCGCGCGCTGTTCATGGAAATGTTCCGCGAAGGGCGCGGCCTCACCCGCAACCTGCGCCGCATGAACCGCTACGGCGTGCTCGGCCGCTATCTGCCGCAGTTCGGCAAGATTGTCGGTCTGATGCAGTACGACCTGTTCCACACGCTGACGGTCGACGAGCACATCCTCTACGTGGTGCGCAACCTGCGGCGCTTTGCCATGGAGCGCTTCCGCAACGAGCTGCCGTTCTGCAGCGCCCTGTTCGCAAAACTGGCCAAGCCCGACGTGCTCTACCTGGCCGGTTTCTTCCACGACATGGCCAAGGGTCGCGGCGGCGATCATTCCGACATCGGCGCCAGCGAGGCGCGCGACTTCTGTCTGGATCACGGTCTGTCGCATGCCGACGCCGAACTGGTGGCCTGGCTGGTCAAGAATCACCTGGTGATGTCGCTCACCGCCCAGCGCGCCGATATCTCCGATCCGCAGGTGGTGGCCGACTTCACCCGCAAGGTCGGCGATCGCACGCATCTGGACTATCTGTTCCTGCTCACGGTGGCCGATATCCGCGCCACCAATCCGGCGCTGTGGAATTCCTGGCGCGCCTCGCTGCTGATGGACCTGTACAAGGCGACCAGCCGCTCGCTGGAGCGCGGCGTGGAAAATCCGCTGCGGCAGGAGGAAATGGTGGCGGAGACCCAGCGCGATGCGCTGGCCATTCTGGCCAGGCGCGGCGTCGACGAAGCCGCCGCGCGCAGCGTCTGGATCCGGTTCGGCGACGAGTATTTCCTGCGCCACTCGGCTGAAGAGCTGGCCTGGCATTTCCCCGCCATCCGCGATGCCACCGACGCGGACCTGCCGCTGATCCTGGTGGAAAACGTCGGCGGCCGCGGCACCACCGTGTTCGTCTACATGCGCGACCGCGATCATCTGTTCGCATTGTCCACCGGCGTGCTGTCGCGGCTGGGACTGAACATTCTCGACGCCCGCATCAACACCACCGCCGACGACTTCGTGCTCGACTCCTATGTGGTGATGGAAGGCGACGGCAGCGCCATCCAGAACCCGCATCGCTTCGGCGAGATCCGGGAACAACTGCGCGAGGTGCTGGCCGATGAGAAGCGTTCGGCCATCGCGGTCAATCGGCGCGCCTCGCAACGCCTGCGCAATTTCAATACGCCGACCAGCGTCTATTTCGGCCAGGACACCGCGCGCGAACGCACCGTGCTGGAACTGGTCACGGCCGACCAGCCAGGGCTGCTGTCCATGATCGGTCGCGTCTTCCACAAGCGCGGCATCCTGCTGGACGCCGCCAAGATCGCCACCATCGGCGAGCGCGCCGAGGACGTGTTCTTCATCACCGACCGCCAGGGCCGTCCGATCGAGGATGAACACAAGCTCGACCAGCTTGCCGAAGTGCTCACCCGCACTCTGGATCGCAGCGACAATCCTTAGTTCGAGATGACCGAGATCATGCGGCGGCGCGAAGGGCGACCATGCCCTCGACGTCACCGTTTCCCGCAGCGACTGCTGAGTGTGGCGACCCGCAGCGGGCATGATTTACCTTGCGCCTCCGCGCACATTTTTCTTCGACCCTGCAGGCCCCAAAGCCCATGAACAGCCTCATCCAAACTATCGAATCCGCCTGGGAAGGCCGCGCCGACCTTGACCGAAACGACACCACCCTCCACGAAGCGGTCAGCAGCGCAATCGCCCTGCTCGACAGCGGCAAGGCCCGCGTGGCCGAACCCGGCGCCAATGGCTGGGTGGTCAACCAGTGGCTGAAGAAAGCGGTGCTGCTGTATTTCCGCCTGCACGACAACGCGCCGATCGGCCTGGGCGCCCTGCAGGCCTACGACAAGGTGCCGCTCAAGTTCGAAGGCTGGAGCGCCAACGACTTCGTACAGCAGGGCGCCCGCGTGGTGCCGCCGGCGGCGGTGCGCAAGGGTGCCTATATCGCGCCCACTGCGGTGCTGATGCCCAGCTACGTCAACATCGGCGCCTACGTGGGCAGCGGAACCATGGTGGATACCTGGGCCAGTGTCGGTTCCTGTGCCCAGGTCGGCGCCAACTGCCACATCTCGGCGGGTTCCGGTATCGGCGGCGTGCTGGAGCCGCTGCAGGCCAACCCCACCATCATCGAAGACGACTGCTTCATCGGTGCCCGTTCGGAGGTGGTGGAGGGCGTGATCGTGGGCAAAGGCTCGGTAATCTCGATGGGCGTGTTCATCACCCAGTCCACGCCGATCTACAACCGCGAGACCCGCGAGACGATTTACGGCCGCGTTCCACCCGGCTCGGTGGTGGTGGCCGGCTCGCTACCCAAGGATGGAGGCGCTTACGCCCTGAGCTGCGCAGTCATCGTCAAGACCGTGGACGAGAAGACGCGCGCCAAGGTCGGCATCAACGAGTTGCTGCGCGATCTGTGAGCCGCACGTGAGCGAGCATCCCGACCACTCGGTCCTGGCGCTGGCGCGAGCCCTGATCGGGCGGCGGTCGCTGACCCCGGACGATGCCGGCTGCTGCGAGCTGCTGGCCGCGCGCCTGCAGGCGCTGGGATTCGCCGTTGAGTATCTCAACGCGGGCGGCGTCACCAATCTTTGGGCACGGCGCGGCGATCAGGGTCCGCTGACCGTCCTCGCCGGCCACACCGATGTGGTGCCCACCGGTCCGCTCGACCACTGGCATAGCGACCCCTTTGCGCCGGAGGTTCGCGACGGCCTGCTTTACGGCCGCGGCGCCGCCGACATGAAGTCGGGCATCGCCGCCATGGTTTGCGCGGTGGAACGCCTGCTGGCAAGCGGCGACTACGCCGGTTCGCTGGCGTTTCTGATCACCAGCGACGAAGAGGGTGCAGCAATCCACGGCACCCAACACGTGGTGCGCGAACTGCACGCGCGCGGCGTGGTGCCGGACTACGCCATCGTTGGCGAGGCCTCCAGCGACCGGAACCTCGGCGATCGCATCGTGGTCGGCCGACGCGGCTCGCTGGGCTGCAATCTCAAGGTCATCGGCCGACAGGGTCACGTGGCCTATCCGCACAAGGGCGACAACCCGATACACCGGCTGACATCGGCGCTGGCCGAGCTGGTAGCCACGCAGTGGGATCAGGGCAACGCCCACTTTCCACCCACCTCGTTCCAGATCTCCAACATCCGCGCCGGCACCGGTGCCAACAACGTGATTCCGGGCAGCGCCGAGGTCGTGTTCAATTTCCGCTACTGCACCGAATCGACCGCCGAGGATCTCAAGGCGCGCGTACAGGGCGTGCTGGACCGCTGGTGCCCTCAGTACGAGGCCGACTGGTGGCATACCGGCCAGCCTTTCCTGACCCGCAGCGGCAGGCTGATCGAGGCGGCACGCGAGGCGATCATCGAGGTCGCCGGGCTGACGCCCGCGCTGTTCACCGGCGGCGGCACCTCCGATGCGCGCTTCATTGCACCCTGGGGCGCTGAAGTGGTGGAAATCGGACCGATCAACGACAGCATCCACAAAGTCGATGAACACGTGCGGGTGGAGGACCTGATGCCGCTGTCGCGGATCTACGAGTCCGTATTGCGACGCGTCGCACAGCACTGAAGCTTGGACGCCGGATCGCCACCGACGCCGGTCGGATTTCGGCCCAGCCTGGGCCTGCGCAATGCCGCGATGCAGTCGACGCTGGCCAGCAAGCGACCGGTGCAGCGCATGTGGCGACGGCGCGGCATCGAGCTGAACCGCTTGTCCACCGCGCAGGTGCTGGACTGCCGCGAGAGTGCGCGCCTGAGCGGATACCTGACGCCACGCAGACCGGACGCGCCTGCTCGCGGTGTGGCGGTGCTGATCCACGGCTGGGCTGGCTGTCACGATTCGACCTATCTGTACTCGATGGCCGCCCGGCTGCACCACGACGGCTACGACGTGTTCCGGCTCAACCTGCGCGACCACGGCGGCAGCCATCACCTCAACCGCGACATGTTTCACTCGGCGCGCATGGGCGAGGTGCTGGACGCCGTGCAGGCCGCGAGGCGCCTGGCGCCGGAAGGTCCGCTGTTCGTCATCGGCTTTTCCCTGGGCGGCAATTTCGCCCTGCGGGTCGCCTTGCAGGGGCCGGCGATCGGGATCGACCCGGCGTTGACGATCGCGATTTCGCCTTCGATAAACCCCGGTGCCACCCTGCAGGCCATCGACCGCGGGCCGCGGCTGATCCGCTGGTATTTTCTCGACCGATGGCGCCGCACTCTGGCAATCAAACGCGAGGCGTGGCCCCACTACGATTTTTCGGCCTATGCGGGTCTCGACAGTTTCGTCGCCGTGACCCGCCGATTCGTCGCCGATTTCACCGAATACCCGAGTTGCGAAGACTATCTGGCGCAGTACACCCTGACGCCGCGGATGCTGATGGACGCACCCTCGCCCATCGCGATACTGAGCGCGGCGGACGACTCGGTGATTCCGGTCGGCGATTTCCAAGGCCTGTCGGTCCGCGGTTCGGTGGTGGGCGCCGATCTGACCGCCTACGGCGGCCACTGCGGTTTCATCTCCGACTGGCGTTTTTCCAGTTGGGCCGAGTCGCGCGTGATGCACTGGCTGCAGCCGTTTGCCGGAGCACCCAGCCGGAACTGAGGCCAGCCGCGCCGCCGCGATTCAGCGGTGGCCGCCCTTGCCCTTGACGCGTGGTTTGACGTACAGCACCAGGCTGTGGCCGACGATCTCGAAACCGTGCTTCTCGGCGATCTGGTGCTGCAGCTTCTCGATCTCGTCACTGATGAACTCGACCACCTTGCCCGAGTCCACGTCCACCATGTGATCGTGGTGCTCACCGCGATCCAGTTCGAACACCGCATGCCCGTCTTCGAAATGGTGGCGCTTGACCAGCCCCGCCTGCTCGAACTGGGTCAGCACGCGGTAAACGGTGGCCAGGCCGATGTCCTCCTCATGCTTGATCAGATCCTTGTAGATGTCTTCGGCGGACAGATGCTTGGCATCGTTGCGCTCCAGAATCTCCAGGATCTTCAGGCGCGGCAGGGTGACCTTGAGGCCGGCGTTACGCAGGTCGGTAGATTCCACGGTCGGGTCCAGGGTCGGGAGGAACGCGGTATTATCCGCGACTCACTTCAAGCGGCAACTCGAATGCGCGCTATTTTGCTCTCCTTGGTGCTGGTCGGCCTGTGCGGCTGCCAGATCATCTACAAGCTGCCGACCCGCCAGGGCAACGTTCTGGAACAGAAGGACCTCAACAAGCTGCAGCCCGGCATGACCCGCGAGCAGGTCCGCTTCGTCATGGGCACGCCGCTGGCCGCCACCCCGTTCCGCGCGGATCGCTGGGATTACGTGGGCTACTACAAGTCGCCGCGCGGCGATGTCACCCAACGTACGGTGACCGCTTTCTTCGAGGGCGACACCCTGGCACGCCTGGAAGGTGCCGAACCCGAAGCCGGCGACGCCGCGCTGTCGTCGCCCGACGCCGAGGAGATTTACGACGCCGAGGAGCGCGACCGCGCCGAAGCACGCCGGGCTGCGGAGGAAAACGATTCGGGCGTCATCCTCAATCCCGATACCCCGCGCCCTTGAGGGAAGGATTGCGCGCGCGCTGGCGGCGGCGCGTCTTGGGGTCCACCAGCAGCAGCCGGTAGATTTCCACGCGGTCGCCGTCCTGCACCGGGGTGTCCGGCGCCTGCAACCGGCCGAAGACGCCGATCCGCTCCGGCGACAGCGCCCCGGGCTCCAGCGCGACCAGGCCACTGAGTTCCACCGTCTGCAGGATCGACGTCCCGGGAGGCACCGCCAGCCGCACGCTCAACACCCGGTCCGGCGCGGCGTAGACCACCTCCACATTCAGCTGCCCGCCCACAGCCCGGCGAACCAGTCGAGCAGCCCCAGACCGTGCAGCAGCACCACCACCAGGCCCAGCCGCGCCGGGTAACGCAGGGCAAAGCGCCAGCCGGCATGCAGCCATTGCTCGCGCGGCCCCCACACCGCCAGACTTTGGTCGCGCGGTAGCACACGGGCCACGTAGATGCACAGCATCAGCCCGCCTACCGGCACGATCACGAAGCTGGTCAGAAACTGCATCCACTCGAAATAGTTCTGCCCGAACAGCCGCAGCTCGGCGGTCACCCCAAACGACAGCAGGGTGCCCACGCCCAGGGTCCATACGATCACCGCCCCGCCGGTGGCTGCAAACACGCGGGTCTGCCGATAGCGCTCCATCAGGAAACGCGTCACCGGTTCCAGCAAGGTGGCACCGGCCAGCAGGGTGACCAGGAACAGCAGCATGTAGAAGAGGATGGCCAGGGTCACGCCGACCCCACCGGCCGGTAAGGCCAGCGGAAAAGACTGAAAAAACAGGGTCAGGCCGTTGCTGGTCGGCACGCCGGCGCCCATCAGCAAGGCCAGCAGGCCCATCCCCAGCACCAGCCCGAACACACAATCGATGGCGATCACCCACAGACCCAGTTGCACCAGCGGCACGCTGGCGGGCAGATACGCGCCCAGGGTCATCATCACACCCAGCCCGAGGCCAACGGTGAAGAACGCGAGATACAGCGCCTCCACCACGCCGCGCCAGCCCAGGCGCGACAGGTCCAGGGTGAACATGGCATCGAAAGCCTCTTGCGGCGCGCCCACCCACAAGGCCAGCCCGGCAAAGGCCAGCGCCAGCAGCAAGGCCGCCGGCAACAAGCGCCGCGCGGCGCGCTCGATACCTTCGCGAAAGCCGTAGCTGACCGTCACCGTCACCATCACCATGAACAAGGTATGCCAGGCCAGGCTGCGTTCGGGATCGCGCGCCAGCTTGAGAAAAATGCGCGAAGCATCCGCGGCGTCGCGCCCGGCCAGAAACCCGCCGGCGCCGCGGAACAGATAACCCAGGCTCCAGCCGGCGATGACGCTGTAGTAGGAAAGAATGGTCACCGCGCCCACCACCGCCAGCCGGCCCAGCCATTTCCAGTGCCGATTGGCACCGCAGCTCTGCGACAGACGCGCAAACCCCGCACCCAGCTCGTCGCGCATCCAGCGGCCCAGCGACCACTCCGCCACCAGGATCGGCAGGGCCACCATCAGCAGGCACAGCAGGTACACCGCCAGGAAGGCCGGACCGCCGTACTCGCTCATCAGAAACGGCACGCGTGCGCTGCTGCCAATCCCCAGAGCCGCACCGCAGGCCACGGCCAGAAAGGCGGGCTGACTCGACCAGTAACCGTAACTGCTTTCGCGAATCTGCATGGTCGAAGTGTAGCTTCGGCGCGGTACCGAGTTCGGTGTGCGGCGACATGCCCGGCATCATCGCGATCCGTTAGCATCGACGATCCATCCCTGTTCGTCCGGAGCCCGGCATGCGTCGCGTGGTGTTCAATCAGAAAGGCGGAGTCGGCAAGACCACCATCGTCTGCAACCTCGCCGCCATTGCTGCCGCCCGCGGACTGCGCACCCTGGTGGTGGACCTGGACACCCAGGGCAACGCCACGCAGTACCTGCTCGGCGCCAACGGCGCGGTGCCCTCACGCGACATCGCCGACTTCTTCGACTCCACGCTGGCTTTCAGTCTGCAGTCGCCCGCGTTTGCCAGCTACGCCACGACCTCGCCGTTCGCAAACCTGGACGTGATCGCCTCCAGTCCGCGGCTGGAGGAACTGATCGTCAAGCTCGAAGCCAAGCAGAAGATCTACAAGCTGCGCGACGCGCTCAAGAAACTGCGCGGTTACGACGCCGTCTTCATCGATACCCCGCCGGCGATGAATTTCTATTCGCGCTCCGCGCTGATCGCTGCCGAGCGCGTACTGATCCCGTTCGATTGCGACGAGTTCGCGCGTCAGGCGCTCTACACCCTGCTGGAGAACATCCAGGAACTGCGCGCCGACCATAACGAAACGCTGATGGTCGAAGGCATCGTGGTCAACCAGTTCCAGCCGCGAGCCAAGCTGCCCATCCGCGTGGTGGAGGCGCTGCGCGAAGAGAAGCTACCGGTGCTGGCGCAGATGCTGTCCAGCTCGGTACGGGTGCGCGAATCGCACGAGCAGCATCGTCCACTGATCGCGCTGGAGCCGGGCCACCGGGTGACGCAGGAATACGTGGCGCTGTACGAGGCCCTTGCCGGCGCCGCTCGCGCGGCCTGAGGCGCGGTCGCCAACTCCGGAGCGGAGGCTGGATCCGTTTGTCGGCGGCGGTTCTTTCGCACCGCTCGCGCCCACCCGCCCCAACGAGTTCCCGGACCGGTCCGGAGAAGGACCGCGGGAATCGCCACGCTGTTGAAAGATAACTGGTGCCGGAAAGAGGAATCGAACCTCCGACCTACTGATTACGAATCAGTCGCTCTACCGACTGAGCTATCCCGGCAAGGGCGCGGATTATAGGGTCGGCGTGCGGGGCTCACAACGCAAAGCCCGGGCCGCCCCACCCCGCAATCGACCGTCCAGGCCCTTCTTCCGGGCCTGAAAACGCCGGGGGCTGACTGCGGCGCCACCCACGATCACCGGTCCAGACGCCCCGCGCACGACCGTTCGAGGCGCCAAACCGACCGATCAGCGGTCGCCGCCGCCGTTCATCGGCCTGCAAACGCCACTCGTCCCCAGACGCTGAACGGCCGATCAGCCCGCTCCGTACCTTGCTGCGATATGAACGCCAGACCCGGATTCACGCTGATCGAGCTCGTGGTGACGATCGCCATCGCCGGGATTCTGCTGGCCCTGGCCATCCCGAGCTTTCGGGAGACCACGCTTAATAATCAGCGGGCGTCGCGAACCAACCAACTGGTTACGGCCCTGAACTACGCGCGCGGACAGGCGCTGGCGCTGCGCACGAACGTCGAAATTTGCCGAACCAAAGACAGTGCCGCAGAGCCTCCCGTCTGCGATACCGGTACTGGCGGCTGGGAGGATGGGTGGGTGGTATTTGCAGACAACAATGGCGACGGGGAGCCCTCTGCCGGAGAAACGTTGAGGCGACAAGACGCGCTCCTGCCCTCCAGTCAGGCGAGCTTGGCTGATTCCGCGAAGTTCACGATGCGCGGAAACAATAACGTCAGTGACTCGATCACGTTCGCTACGACCGGGATGTCGCCCGGTTCGGTTGGAACTATTGTCGCTTGCGATTCGCGAAACGATTTCAAGAAGGGCCGAGCCGTGGTCGTCGCCAGAACCGGACGAATCCTAAGCTTTGACACCTACACCAAGAACGGGTCGGGAAGCCGCGACCCGAGACTGTCGCCCGGGGTAACGACATGCGAGCGCTGAAATGACGTCCAGCCCATGCCAAGGCGATGCCCGGCGCAGATCGTTGGGGTTCTCGCTTCTGGAGGTCCTGATCGCAATCGTTGTGCTATCGATCGGACTGCTCGGACTGGCAGGCCTCCAGTTCTCCGCTCTTCGCGGAAACAACCAAAGCTACGAACGCAGCCAGGCGCATCTTCTAGCTCAGGAGATTGCCGATTCGATGCGAGTCAATCGCCGAGAAGCAGCAACAGGTGCGTTCAGTATTGAACCTGGCGTTATTCCACCCGAAATGGATTGCCAAGGCGCCACCGTCACCTGTACGCAAGCGCAGGCGGCCGCGCATGACCTGTTTCGCTGGCACCGACGGATGCGGGAAATACTGCCCGGCAGCACCGCACGAATTTTTTGCTCCACCGACCCTTGCGCGCCCGGCGTAATGCACTCCGTGATCGTCATATGGGACGAGTACCGCAAAGGGCTACCCGTTGACAACGCCACAGCGACAAGTTGCCCACCAGGCCCGGTGGAGCCGAACGACGCCAACCCGTCAACTGACGTGTTCGACGAAGAAGATCATTTAGCTTGCGTCCGCGTGGCGTTAGTGCCATGACCAAGGCAAACAAATCGATCCACTGCCCGTTTAGGCATTTTGGTCAGCGCGGCTTTTCCCTAGTTGAACTGCTGATCGCGGTAACCCTGGGTCTGCTGATTCTGGTCGGCGTAGGGTCCGTGTTTCTGGGCAGCAAGCAGTCGTTCCGGTCTCAGGAAAGCCTCAGCCAAGTGCAGGAGGCCGGCCGTTTCGCCAATTTCATGATGGTTCCATACATCCGAAACGCCGGATTCGTAGACGACCCGCTTTCGCAGGTGGACCCCACGCTGATTTTCCTCCCGCCTAACCCGAACGACAATGCCGACGATCAGCTACGCGCAGTTTGGGGAGAGGACGACGTCGCCGATGGCACCGGAAATTTCTGGGGAGTCGATGCTGAGGAGGGCACAGACATACTCGTTGTTCGCTCTACCGGGAGGACACCGTTTGGGTCTGACCCGCCGGTAATAGAGGACGGCCATCTAGGAAACTGCCTCGGCACGCAAGGCGACCGAGATCAAATCGTAGAAAGTATATTTTTTGTCCGAAATCGCGACAACAACGCCGCAAACCCGGAATACACCCTGAGTTGTCGCGCTCGAAGATTAGGTGCCGGCGCACTAATCGTCGACACGCAGCCGTTGATCTCCGGTGTCAGGGATATGCAGATCCTCTACGGCATCGACACTGATCCTGGAGATGACAGCCCCGCCCCCCCGGCGCTGCCGGGGCTGTTCCCGAATCGGTTCGTAACTGCTGCAGATATCGCTGCCGATCCGACGCTGGACTGGCAGCGGGTCGTGGCTATAAAGCTGGAAGTTACCAATGTGGGTAGCGATCAAACAGAGAGTGCCGTAGCGGGTGCTGCCGTGACGTCGATCGACGAAGGCGCAGCCGATGCTATTGACAACGTTGAGGGACGCCGGCTGCAGCGGAGTTTCTCCACGACCGTCTCGATCCGAAATCGGCTGCGAGAATGATGATGCGAAACCGAAACTGTTGTCTCGACACGCGACCCCGGTCCCGCCAAACCGGTGCGGCCCTGGTCATCGCGCTGGTGTTCCTGATTGCCCTGACCTTGCTGGGGATCGCATCAATGGGCGGCAATGTTCTTCAGCAACGCATGACCTATAGCGTCGGCGAATCGAACCGAGCGTTTCAGGGCGCCGAAACTGGCATCGTCAACGGCGAGAACTGGTTGGATAACCAGGATCTGCGGCCCGTTCCTGATTGCGGCGAGACCGATCCGACGACCTGTTGGGACTCGCTGTCCATTTGGCGTGGGCGGCCTACGCTGCCGGAGACACCCGAAGTCAGTATCGCGAATCTGCGGACTCCGAATTGGTGGCAGAGCCGCGGACGTCCGGTCGGATGGATGTATGAGGAGGGGGCCGTAATCGGGCCAGTTGCAGGCCAGGAATATCGCGTTGGTGGCGAGGCAGTCGCCGCGAACACTGACAGCTACCCGCGCTACGTGGTCGAAGAGCTTGGGAAAGATCCGACCGGGTCGAGGACCATCGGCGGTCCAGCGGTACCAGAGCTTTGGTACTACCAAATCTCGGCGCGAGGTGGCGGCAGCTTGGCTGGCGGGCCGCCCACGATTACGCAGAGCGTTTACACCCGCGTTTACTAGCGTGCAAGGGCTCCCCCGAGCCTTTTGACGCACGCACGGAGTCAGATATGAAAGGTCCACAAACTCGCTGCGACACACCGACCGGATCTTTCGGCCCACGCAGAGTTGCGCTTGCACTGCTGGCTGGTGGCCTGATCATGATGGCGGGCCACGCAGGCGCGGCGCCGCTCACTCTGCCCGTCAACCCGCTGTTCGTCAGCACATCGATCAACCCGAACGTGATGATGATCGTGGACAACTCCGGGTCCATGGACAACGTGATCTGGGCAGATGGATTCGACCCCCTGGTCTCGTATCCAAACTACTCGCCCAACTGCAATTTTGGTGGAGGCGTCGCGCCTTGCTGGTCGCCGCTCAATGGCAACGTGATCCGAGGCAATCTGCCCAACGGTGCAGGCGGATGCGCCAGTGATCACCTGCCGGGCTTTCGAAGTGGAGACAGTGCTTTCCGCTGCATCCGCCTGCCCGACGTCCGCGGAACGCTGACCCGCTTCAACGGCAACTACATCAATTATCTCTTTGACACTTTCAGCACTCAGGGTCAGAACATCGATGTTCGCAGCTCGGTGCCCAACATCGTTCGGCTGACAGTGGCGAAGGAGGTTTCGGAAGACATCGTGGTTGCCAACCCGGATGTGAGATTCGGCATTTCATCGTTCAATCCTCCCGGAGGCAGCAGTGGGCCCGGCGGTCGAGTCAACGCGGCTTGCGGTGCCACTCAGACCAACGTCCTTTCTGCGATAGATGGATTGGACCCGGAGGCCAACACGCCACTGGCGGAAACTTACTACGAGGTCACCCGCTATTTTCGGGGCCTCGGTTCGTTCTACAACTCCAACACCAACTACACGAGTCCAGTGCAATACCGCTGTCAGAAAAATTTCGTGATTGCGGTGACCGACGGCTTCCCAACCTACGACGGCACGTTTCCCACCAACGATCCAGACGATGTCGCGAATGCGGGTGCAGCGCTCCCGAACTGGGACGGTTTGGCGCCTGCCACCTTGGCGAGCACGTATCCGAATTTCCCCCAGTTCTCGGACGGCACCACTGGACAGGACCAGCAACCCGAAGGCGCCTCGTTGTACCTGGATGATCTGGCCAAGTTTGGATACGACATCGACCTCAAGAAATCAGGCACCGATCTGACCGGCGGCTCCTATCAGGACCCGGACTTTCTTCAGCAGAATATTCTGACCTACACGGTCGGCTTCGCGGTAGAAAACCAGATGATGGAAGACGCCGCCTTCTACGGACTCGGCGGTCACGATCCCGATGCACCGCCGGCTGGCACTAGCGGCTATTTCACCGCTTCCAACGCCGATCAGTTGACGACCGCCTTGCAGACGGCGCTCAACGACATTGCTGCCCGCGCCGGCAGCTTTTCCAGTGCCTCGCTCAATTCGACCAGCCTCAATGCCGGCAGCCGGTTGTTCCAGGCCAGCTTCAACAGTGCCAACTGGACCGGCCAACTCACGTCCACGCCTATTTCCACCGGTGATGATGAGGGATCCTGCGAGGACGTCGACTTGGGACAACTTTGTGCTCAGCAATGGAACGCGGCCAGTGTGCTCAATGGCCAGAACTGGAACACCGGCCGAAACATCTTCACGTACAAACCGTCCACGGAAGCCGGTATCGCGTTTCGCTGGGGGCAGCTCGACACCGCGCAGCAGAACGCGCTGCGACTACCCTCCGATGCGGACGGCACCTTGCGGCAACCGCGTCTGCAGTACATACGCGGCAACCGCGATCAGGAATCGCCGACCGGCTTCCGCGTACGCGGCGGCGTGTTGGGCGACATCGTCAACTCCGATCCGTTCTTTGTCGGCGCGCCCAATTCCGCGCTGCCGTTCAAGGGATACTCGGCATTTCGCTCCGCCAATGCCGCTCGCGAACCAATGGTCTACGTGGGCGCCAACGATGGCATGCTGCACGGCTTTCGGGCATCGGATGGACGCGAACTGCTGGCCTACGTACCCAACATGATGTTCGGCACGTCCACTGCACCCAAGCTCGCCAGGCTCACAGCCAACCCTTACACGCACGTCTGGGGCGTCAACGGCTCGCCCAACGTGGCAGATGTGGATATCGGGTCCGAGAGCACGCCCAACTGGCGAAGCTATCTCGTCAGTGGCATGGGTTATGGCGCTCAAGGGATCTTTGCGCTTGATGTGACGAATCCCGCCAACTTCAGCGAGGCCAATGCCGCAAGTATCGTGAAATGGGAATTCTCCGACGCCAATGACGCGGACATGGGAAATGTCATGGGCACGCCGTCCATCGTCAAGATGAAGAACGGCAAGTGGGCCGCGATCTTCGGCAACGGCTACAACAGCGGCGTCAGCGATGGCAGCGCCAGCGGCACCGAGCAGGCGGCGTTGTTCATCGTGTTCCTGGACAGCCCCGGCGGAACCTGGACCCCGGGCACCCACTACGTGAAGCTGCTGGTCGGCTCGCCGAACGACGATAACGGCCTCTCCGGTCCTGCTGCCGTGGACCTGGACGGCGACAGCCTCGTGGACTACATCTACGCGGGCGACATCAAAGGCAACCTGTGGCAGTTCAACGTCAACAACGAAGATCCTGCTCTGTGGACGGTCGGCTACAGCAGCAGCCCTCTGTTCACTGCGCGCGATGCCGGCGGCGTGGCGCAACCCATTACCGCGCCCCCTGAAGTCGGCTTCAACCTGCTGACGCCGGACAAGGATGATCTCACCGTCTACGTCGGCACCGGCCGTTACGTCGCGGCAGGCGACAACACCCGGATCGGCCAGCGTACCCAGAGCTTCTACGGCATCTTCGCCAATCCGATCGAAGCGGCGGGCACCCCGCCCACCGAGACGACTACCTCGCCCAACCCCGGGCGCGGAGATCTGCTGCAGCAGTTCGTCGAGCAGGAAGTCAACCTTCCCAGTGGCGATCAAGGTCGTATCACTTCGCAGAATCCGCTGACCATCGGCACTCACAAGGGCTGGTTCATCGACCTGTTCAACACCAACGGAAACACCGCTGCCACTGGCCCCAATCTCGGCGAACGCCAGATCAGCCGACCCATCATCCGGTTCGGCCGCATTGTCTTCACCACGCTGGTGCCGTCTGACGACGCCTGCGATCCGGACGGCACTGGCTGGCTGATGGAGCTCGATGCCCGTGACGGAGGCCGGCCGCGCAAGCCTGCGCTGGATATCACCGACGATCTGATCGTCGATAACAACGACATCTATGACGAGGGCGACGCAGACGATCCGGACGACGACATCAATGTCAGTGGTATCGGTTCGCCCCAGGGCATTCTCTCGACTCCCGCGGTGCTCTATGTGGGCCGAGAGGGCATCGGCGAAGTCAAGTACTCGACTCGTTCCGACGGCAGCACGCTGGTCATCGGCGAAGCCGCTTCGGGTCGCGTCGGCCGTGTCACCTGGCGGGAGATCGCGCCTTGATCGCAAAGACTGAAACGCACCGCCGCCAGTTCGGCATCACCCTGCTGGAGCTCATGATCGCGGTGGCGATCGTGGGCATCCTGGCGGCGATTGCTTATCCGAGTTATGTCGAGTATGTGAAGCGAAGCAACCGCGCGGACGCAATGCAGGCGCTGCAACAGGGAGCCCAGCAGGCCGAGCGGTGGTTTACTCAGCAGAACAGCTATGTCGGACTAACCGACGTTTTCGCATTTGCTGGGGAAAGTACAGTCGAGGGCGACATCTACGATCTGAGCGTGGGCACTCCAACCGCAGTCACCTTTACTCTGACGGCCACACCCAAGGCTGGAACTGTCAATGCTGGTGATGGCGCCATCACCATCAACCAGGACGGCACCAAGCTCTGGAATGGCAAGGGCTGGAATGAGCGCTGACGAAGTTGGCGCGGCCTGCATCTACCAACCAGTCCTCCAAAATGAGAAAAGCCCCCAATGTATCGGGGGCTTTTCTCATTCCGGTGCTGATCGGAGCCTGATTGGCGGAGAGAGAGGGATTCGAACCCTCGATACGGTTTGACCCGTATACACGCTTTCCAGGCGTGCTCCTTAAACCACTCGGACATCTCTCCGGGGGCGGGATTATAGCCGGAGCGCCCGGCAGGACGCTGCGGCTTTAACCGGGTGTCTCTTCTACCGCGGGCGGCGGTTCGACCGGTGGCATCGGCGGCGGTTGATCGAGACAGGAGATGGTGCCGTCTTCCGCTCTTTCTCCGAATGGCACGCGATTGGCCGGGGGCGGCGGCAGTCGCAGTGCGGAGGGCGAATCCGGCAACTGGAGTCCGGCCGCGGGACGCAGTTCGGGCACGACGCCGGCGATCTGGTAGTCCTGTTGGGTGACGCAATACTTGTTGACGCCACATGCGGACAGGCTGCAGCAGGCAGCCAGCACAACCACTCGTATCATCAAATCGCTCCCGCTTGGCTCAGGGCCTTGGTCACGGTGGGTTGGAACTGCGGGTCCAGCGGGACCAGCGGCAGGCGGATACCGGACCCGATACGCCCCATCTGCTGGAGCGCCCACTTCACCGGGATGGGACTGGCCTGGCAGAACAGGTCGCGATGCAGACCCGCCAGCGGCGCATCGAGTTCCGCGGCCAGCGTTGCGTTGCGGTCAAGCGCGGCCCGGCACATGCGCTGCATGGCCCCCGGGACGACGTTGGCGGTCACCGAAATATTGCCGACAAAGCCGAGCAGGATGGACTCGCGTGCGGTGGCATCATCGCCAGAATAAAGGGCGAAGGACTGCGGCAGATTCAGTGCCAGCAGTTCGCGCACACGGCTCAGGTCGCCCTTGGCCTCCTTGGTGCCGACGATGCGGGGCACCTGCGCCAGTCGCGCGACGGTGGCCGGCAGCATGTCGACGCCCGTGCGACCGGGCACGTTGTAGAGAATCTGCGGGATGTCGACCGCCTCGGCGATCGCGCGGTGATGGCGATACAGCCCTTCCTGCGGCGGCTTGTTGTAGTAGGGCGAGACCAGCAGCACGGCGTCGACGCCCACGTCCTTGGCGGCCCGCGTCAGCTCGATGGCCTCGCTGGTGGAGTTGGCGCCGGTGCCGCCGATCACCGGCACGCGGCCGGCGGCGCGGCGGACCACGCGGCGGATCACGTCGATGTGCTCTTCGACGTCCAGCGTCGGCGACTCGCCGGTGGTGCCCACCGCGACGAGGGCGTCGGTGCCCTCGGCCAGGTGCCAGTCGACCAGCCGATCCAGGGCGTCGGTGTCGACGCGACCGTCGGCGTGCATCGGGGTCACCAGGGCAACAAGGCTGCCGTAAATCATGCGCAGGCCGCATCGGGGCTGGAAAAGGGCCGCGAAGTATACGCCGGCCTTGCGCGCCCCGCGGAAATTCGACGCGCCCCGCGGAACGCCCGAGCCCGTCCGGGGCCGCGTCCGATGCCGCCCGCAGGTTGGTCATTTGTGCCCTGCACCAATAAACTGCGGCGCATGACAGAACCCCCCCGGACCATGGCTGGACAAGACACCCTCCTCTCCATTTCCGTGCTGGCGCGCACCCGCGCCAATGTGCCGCTGGAGCTGTTTCGCGCCATCCGCGAGCGAGGTTGCGAGGTCGAGGATAGTCGCATCGCGCCCATCGGCGACCGCCTGGCCGCGAATCTGGTGGTGTCGGGCAACTGGAGCGCGCTGGGCCGGCTGGAAACCGCATTGCCGGGCATTGCCACCAAACTGGACCTGCAGGTGCGCTTCGAGCGCTGCGGACCGCGCGAGCAGAACCCGGAGTTCCGCCCCTACGCCGCCGATGTGATCGCCCCGCAGCAGCCCGACCTGCTGGTGCATCTGCTGGAATTCTTCAGCGGCCAGGACGTGGAGGTCGCCGAGATTTCCGCCCAGAAGTACGCTTCCAACTACACCGGAGCGGAGATGTGCAGCGTTCAGATGGTGCTGCACGTGCCGGTCAACCAGCACCCGCAGGCCCTGCGCGAATCCTTCATGGATCTCTGCGACGATCTGAACGCGGACGGCATGCTGGACCCGATCAAGACGTGACAACACGTGATGGGTCACCGCTGATCGGTGACTGATCGGATAGTTGAAGGCCAACCCATCGCAAATCACCGATCACCCATCACTCGGAGAACAAATGACCCTGAGCGTCGGCGACAAGATTCCCGATCTGACCCTCCCCGCCAACGGCGGCCGCGACGTCGCCTTCAAGGACTTCAAGGGCAAGAAGCTGGTGGTGTACTTCTACCCCAAGGACAACACGCCAGGCTGCACGCAGGAAGGCCAGGATTTTCGCGACCTCTACCCGCAATTCATCAAGGCCGGCGCCGACATCGTCGGCATCTCCAAGGACAGCGTGAAGTCGCACGACAACTTCGTCGCCAAGTACGAGTTTCCGTTCACCCTGCTGTCGGACAAGGACGGCGCTGCCTGCGACGCCTTTGGCGCCATCGTCGAAAAAAGCATGTACGGCAGGAAGTACATGGGGATCGACCGTTGCACCTGGCTGTTCGACGGCAAGGGCAAACTCAAACAGGTGTGGCGCGGCGTGAAGGTCAAGGACCACGCCGCCGAAGTGCTCGAAGCCGTCAAAACCCTCTGAACCCCGCAGCGCCCCGGTTTGCCTCGTCCTGACTGCGCATGCAGCCGGGCGGCCCCCTCCTCGCCATTCGACGACGACGTCCGTGAAGAAAAAAATCTTCGTGCTGGACACCAACGTGCTGATGCACGACCCCACCAGCCTGTTCCGTTTCGAGGAACATGACCTGTTCGTGCCCATGGTGGTGCTGGAAGAACTGGACGGACTCAAAAAAGGCACCAGCGAGCCTGCCCGCACCGCGCGCCAGGTCAGCCGCATGCTCGACGATATCGTCGCCGATCGCGATCAGGCGCAGATCGAACAGGGGCTCACCCTGCCGACCAGCTTCGCCAAGCGCGGTGCGACCCAGGGCGGGCGCCATGGCGAGCCGGCCAGCGGCCGGCTGTATTTCCAGACCAAGCCGACCGCCGGTTCGCTGCCCGGCATCCTGCCCGGCAACAAGCCGGACAACGCCATCCTGCTCAGCGCGCTGTCCTTGCAGGAGCAGCATCCCGACCGTCGCGTCACCCTGGTCAGCAAGGACATCAACCTTCGCATCAAGGCCACCATCGTCGGCGTCCATACCGAGGACTATCACAACGACCAGGTCCTGGAGGATGCCGATCTCCTCCCCACCGGCTACGCCGAGCTGCCGGAGAATTTCTGGGACACCCACGGCGACAAGATGGAGAGCTGGCAGGATGACCGTGGCCGCGCCTGCTACCGCATTCACGGTCCCAGCGTGAAGGACCTGTATCTGAATCAGTTCCTGTACCTGCCCGACGACGACCGCGAGCGCGGCCTGGAACTGGAGGTGCACCGGCTCGACGCCGACAGCGCGGTGCTGCGCGTCACCCGCGACTACCGCGCCGCCAAGGCGCCGGTGTGGGGCATTCACGCCAAGAACCGCGAGCAGAACTTTGCCCTCAACCTGCTGCTGGATCCCGAGATCGACTTCGTCACCATCCTGGGCACCGCCGGCACCGGCAAGACCCTGCTGACCCTGGCCGCCGGGCTTGCCCAGGTGCTGGACGAGCCACGTTATCGCGAGATCATCATGACCCGCGTCACCGTACCTCTGGGCGAGGACATCGGCTTCCTGCCCGGCACCGAGGAGGAAAAGATGACGCCCTGGATGGGCGCCTTGATGGACAACCTGGAAGTGCTCACCCAGAACGCCCACAGCGGCGACTGGGAACGCGCCGCCACCAACGACCTGCTGTCCAAGCGCATCAAGATCCGTTCGCTCAACTTCATGCGCGGCCGCACCTTCCTGAACCGCTTCATCATTCTGGACGAGGCGCAGAACCTGACCGCCAAGCAGATGAAGACCCTGATCACCCGCTGCGGGCCGGGCTCCAAGATCGTCTGCCTGGGCAACCTGTCGCAGATCGACACGCCTTACCTGTCGGAAACCACCTCGGGCCTGACCTATGTGGTCGACCGCTTCCGCGGCTGGCAGCATGGCGGCCACGTCACCCTGGCGCGCGGCGAACGTTCACGTCTGGCGGCGTACGCTTCGGACGTACTTTAGGTCGGGGGAAGCAGCATGCTGGGAAGAATCGCCAAGGGCATGAAGAACGGCGCGCTGGGAATCGCGCTGCGCGCCTATCTCAACGACCGCCTCAGCCAGTACGGCGAGGTGCTGGACTGCGACGTCGACACCGGCCGTGGCCGCATCTCCGTTCGCGCCCATCTCAAGGGCGAAAAGGAAGCCCTCAACGCCGCGGTCGAACGCTACGAACTGGTGCGCGAGGGCGACCATGTCTACGCCATCCTGCGTACCTTCTCCAGCTCGCGGCCCTGGCTGACCCTGCTCCTCGGCAAGCTGTTCACCGACAAGCGCTACAAGCTGCCGGCGGCGGTCGCCAATCTGCTGGAATGAGCACCAACCGCGAACTGCGCGTCGGCCTGGTGCAGCAGCCCTGCGTCGACAACCGCGAGCAGAATCTGGCGACCTCCGAAGCCGGCATCCGCGAGGCCGCCGAGATGGGCGCCAGACTGGTGCTGCTGCAGGAACTCCACACCTCGCTGTACTTCTGCCAGCACGAATCCACCGAGCTGTTCGACCTGGCCGAAGCCATTCCGGGGCCGTCCACACAAAGGCTGTCGGCTTTGGCCAGGGAACTGGGCATCGTGCTGGTGGGTTCGCTGTTCGAACGCCGCGCCGCCGGGCTCTATCACAACACTGCGGTGGTGTTCGAAACCGACGGCAGCATCGCCGGCCGCTATCGAAAAATGCACATCCCGGACGATCCGGGCTACTACGAGAAGTTCTACTTCACGCCCGGCGACGCCGCCTCGGATACCGGCGGCGGCTTCACGCCCATTGCCACCAGCGTCGGCAAGCTCGGCCTGCTGGTGTGCTGGGACCAGTGGTATCCCGAGGCCGCGCGCCTGATGGCCCTGGCCGGCGCCGACCTGCTGCTCTACCCCACTGCGATCGGCTGGAATCCTGCCGATGACGCGGACGAGCAGCAGCGCCAGCGCGAGGCCTGGGTCACCATCCAGCGCGCGCACGCCGTGGCCAACGGCCTGCCGGTGCTGGTCGCCAATCGCGTCGGATTCGAACCCGATCCCAGCGGCCAGACGCAGGGCTCGCGTTTCTGGGGACACAGCTTCGTCGCAGGCCCTCAGGGCGAATACCTGGCCCGTGCCGGCGAGGGTCCCGATGTGCTGGTGGTGGACGTCGACCTCAAGCGCAGCGAAGACGTGCGCAGGTGGTGGCCGTTCCTGCGTGATCGTCGCGTGGATGCTTATGCTGATCTAACCAAGCGCTATCGAGATTAAGGGGGGCGTACCGGGGCAGTGTTGTAGCCCGGGTGCAACCCGGGAAAGCTCGAGTTCAATCGACACCACACCCCCGCGTTTCACGCGGGCTACGGTCAGTTCCTACTCCGCCGGCTTCACCAGCTCGAAATCGCGAATCACTGTGCGCACCGCCTCTGGAATCGGGGCGGTTTTCTGTGCCGCGTAATCGAACCAGGCCACCACGCCTTCGGTCCTCGCGTGGCAGGTGTCGCCGACGAACAGCGCGCCCTGGGTGCCGAAACTGGAGCGCCCGATCCGCGTCACCCGCATGGCGTAATCGATCACCGCCGGGTGATGCAATTGTTCGAGGAAGTCGCAGGCGATGCGCGCCAGGATGATGTGGCTGCCTTGCGCGGCCGCTGCCAGCCGCTGCTCGAAGTAGTCGATGCGAACGTTTTCGTCGTAGGTGAAATACTTGGCGTTGTTGACGTGGCCGATACGGTCGACGTCGCCCCAGCGCGTCTGCAGGCGGCAGAAGTGGCGGAACTGCTCGCGACGCGGTCGTTCGATCATGGCTGGTCTGGGGCCCCACTCATCGGCATGCGTGTCTGCGCCTGGCGCCGGATTTCGCGGCGCCGCGCTTCGCTGACCCGCGGCCATTCGACGATCTCGCTCATCAGCCGCCCGCAGCCGATACACATGGACGACGCATCGAGCTGGCAGATGCCGATGCAGGGCGACTCCACTGCCGGCTCCGGTCGGGTTGCGGACGGCGTCATCGACCCGGCTACTGCACCGTCACCGCGAAATCCACGCGCCGGTTGGCAACGCGACCTTCCTCGCTCGCATTGTCCGCCACCGGCTCGGCTTCACCCATGCCGATGGCGACCAGCCGCGCGGGGGCGATGCCGCGCCCGACCAGGTATTGGCGCACGGACTCGGCACGCTCCTGCGACAGCAGCAGATTGAAGTTGTCGTTGCCCTCGTCGTCGGTATGGCCGGTGATCTGCGCACTGAGGTTGGGCTGGTTCTTGAGCGTGCGGGCCACCTCGTTCAGGGCGGTCTTGGCGTCGGCGGTGAGCCGGGCCGACGCCGATTCGAAGTTCACCGCACGCAGGGTCACCGACTGATCGATCAGGCAGCCGGTACCGTCGACGATCATGCCCTTGGGTGTTTCCGGACAGGCATCGACTTCGTCGAGCACGCCGTCGTCGTCGGAGTCGATCACCACACCGGCGATGATGCAGCCCTTGCTGTCCACCGCCGTGCCGGTCGGTGTTCCCGGACATTGGTCCAGGTTGTCGGCGACGCCGTCGCGATCGGAATCCGAGATGCAGTCGCTGCGCCCGGTCACCGGATCGACCACGCGGGTCGGACAATCTTCGGCCGGCGGCAGCTCAGGCGGCGCAGCGTGCGGGAAGAAGTCCAGCGGAATCTGCAGCGACAGGCGCAGATGAAAGTCGAGCAGGTAATCCTCGTCGGGCACCGATTCGTCGTTGAGCTGCGCTTGCGCCAGCGCCTCGCCACGCAGCGCCCAGCCACGCACCGGCAAGGGGAACAGAGCGCCCAGGCCGGCATCCAGCCCGGCATGAATGTGATCGTCGCCGCGTACGTCTTCCTGGATGGCGCCCAGGCCGACCAGCAGAAACGGCTTGACCTTGCCGTAAGCCGCGGGCGGGGTGAGATCGCGCACCCAGTTGGCGAACAGGCTGTGCTGATAGTCGCTGCGGCCGTCGATATCGCGATCGCGCTCGAGTGACTTGAAAGTCAGCTCCACGGCCTCGCCCGGCCGGCTCTTCAGCGGAAAGCCGACGCCGCCGAAGAACCCCACCCCATCGTCGGAATCGCGATTGGAGTCCGAAAATTCGTAGACGCCGCCGAGCAATCCGTAGGGAACATCGTATCCCTCGGTATTGACCGCGCCGGCAGTTCCCGAAACCAGCAGGGCGGTGGCAAGGGCAACGCCCGTCAGCAGAGTGCGCATGTGTTTGGAGTCCAGTGGAAGAGCCGACGACGGCGCAGATCCATCATCGAGGAACCTAGCCTCGCAGTGTACCGGAGGGTTTGGTCCGTTCGCCGTCAAGCCGCCAGCGTACGGGCGCAGGCCGCGATCAGCGCCGGACCTTCGTAGATGAATCCGGTGTACAGCTGCACCAGGTCGGCGCCGGCGGCGCGCTTGGCCAGTGCATCCTGTGCGGAGGCGATGCCGCCAACGCCGACCAGCACGAAGTCGGCGCCCACCCGTGTCCTGAGCTCGCGCAGCGTAGCGTCGGCCCTGTCTTTGAGCGGCGCACCGGACAGGCCACCGGCCTGGTCGGCGTGCACATGCCCTTCCACGCCCGCACGCGACAAGGTGGTGTTGGTGGCGATCAGCCCATCGATGCCGTGCGTGCGCGCTGCCAAGGCGATCCCTTCGATCTGCCCCCCGGAGACGTCCGGCGCAATCTTGACCAGCAGCGGCGCACGTCGCCCCTGGCGTTGCGCCAGCACCTCGCGCTCGGCGGCGATCTGCGCCAGCAGTTGGTTGAGCATCTGCTCGTCCTGCAGATCGCGCAGGTTGCGGGTGTTGGGCGAGGAGATATTGACCGTCACGTAGCTGGCGTGCGCGTGCACCTTGCGCAGGCCGGTCAGGTAATCGTCCACCGCGTGCGCCATTGGTGTGTCCGCGTTCTTGCCGATGTTGATGCCGAGCACGCCGCGGTAGGACGACTCGCGCACCCGTGCCAGCAGGTAATCCACGCCCTTGTTGTTGAAGCCCAGCCGATTGATCAGCGCGCCGTGCTCCGGCAGGCGGAACATGCGCGGCTTCGGATTGCCGGGCTGCGGTCGCGGCGTGACGGTGCCGATCTCGACAAAGCCGAACCCCAGTCGCTGCCAGGCATCGAGACACTCCCCGTTCTTGTCCAGGCCCGCGGACAAGCCGACCCGGTTGGCAAAGCGCAGGCCGAGCAACTCGACCGGATCGCTCACCGCACTGCCGGCAAAGGCTGCGGTGGCCAGCTTCGGCGAGTGCCGGAAGCTGGCGATAGTGAGGTCGTGCGCGGTTTCCGCATCCAGCTTGAACAGGGCGCTGCGCGCCAGCCGATACAGCATGCGCTCAGCTCACCTTGGCCGGGTCGCGATACCCGGGCGGCAGGATGATCGGTTTGGGCACGGCGCGCGTGATGTGCTTGGGCGTGAGCTTGGGCGGTCCACGCAGGCGCTTGCGCACGAAGTCCGGCAGCGGCAGCCGCCGCGCGAGGCGCTGACGCCAGCTGCTGGCCTGTTGGAACAGCAGGTCCTGGGTCACCGTCAACGGCAGCCGCGCCAGCGACCAGGCCATGTCGCGCGCCAGCAGCCGCTTGGAGGTGTCTTCGTACAGAGAACCGAAGCTGCCGGCAGCGGCGAACAGCGCGCGCGACAGATGCAGGTAGTCGCGCTTGATCACCACGCCGGTCTGTTGGGTGTTGGACATCAGGTGCAGCAGCGACTGCCCACGTCGATGCAGACCTTCCATGCCGCCGCGGCGCAGTTCGAACAGGAAGTTGCGCGCGGTCAGCGGCGTGACACCCTTCTTCATCAGGGTTTCGTCCAGAGCGGACTTGATCTCGCCCCAACGCTTGGCATGTTCTTCGGGCTGGGTGGACATGCGCACCAGCGAATTGGCAATCAGCGTGGTGTCCGCCAGCAGCACCGCGACCAGGTAATCCCATACCGGACCGAGCTTGCCTTCCAGGGCCACCACATTGCCCCAGTCGATCAGGTGCAGCCGACCGTCCGAGCCCACCATCACATTGCCCGGATGCAGATCGCCGTGCATTTCGTTGTAGAGGAGCAGGTGTTGCAACACCGCATAAGTCAGGCGTTCGGCGACCTGGGCCTGGAAGCGCCTGCGTTCGCGCCGGCCCATACGCGCCAGGGCGCGGGTCAGACTGGCGGCATCGGACAGGTACTCCATCTCCAGGATGCGGTGAGAATGTGCGTACAGCTCCGGTACCCGCCACTGCCGCGTGCGCAGGCTGCGCTCGTAGAAGCGCTGGTGGTTGTGCGCTTCGGATTCGAAATCCAGTTCTTCGACAAAGCCGGCAACGAACTCATCCACCTGTTCCTGCATCGCGCGCAGAAAGGGCGTGAGTTTCGAATGTGGCGCCCAGTACTGGGTGGACATGATGGCCAGCCCCAGCACCATCTTGCCGATGGCGAACTCGCGGTCGATGTTGTGGCGACCGACCTTGATCACCACCGGCTTGAGCACCTCGCGGCCGTCTTCGAGAAACGGCTTCTTGGCGAAGTAGACGCTGCCGATGGAGCCGGATTTCACCGGCTGGCTGGCATCGAAATCCAGGAACAACTGGTTGGGCAGTTTGCCGTAGCACTCCATGAACGCCTGCTCGACCTCGGCTGGGTTCATGGGCGGCACGTCTTCGTGGAACACCGCCAGTTCGCGCGCGATCTCTTCGGGCAGGAAATCGGCGTTGGCAGCAGCGACCTGCGCCATCTTCACGAAGAACGGCCCGAACTCGCCGACCATGCGCGCGACGATCTGCGCCTGCCCGGAGTAATCCTTGGGGTCGGTCTGAAAGAACGGCCGGATGTAGCGCAGTGCCTTGATCTGGCGCCGCACGATGGTCAGGTCATGACGGACCACGCCAGCGCGGCGCAGCACTTCGCGCACCTGCCACTCGTTGAAGCGGCGTCCGGCCTTGAGCACGTTGATCACTTCCACCAACAGCGGCTCGTAGGTGCGCAGCACCAGCCGCACCATGTCCACCGTCAGCTCACCCAGACCCTTGAGCTCGGGGGTGGAGAACAGCTCGTCGAAGAAATCCCAGAACTCCTGCACCAGCGCCTCGGGTACCGGCACCGGGCTGCGCGACAGCACCTGGTCCACTACATAGCGCAGCAGCTCTTCGGTGGACTGTTCGTTGGGGATGAGGTGCTTGGCGCGCAGATACGTGGTGAGGCGCCCGGTGCCTCTCATCAGCGGATGGCGATAGAAACCGTCGACCGCCTGGTCGATGGCCTGCGCCAGTTCACCGCGGGTGACATCGTGCTCGCCGGCAATGAGTTTGAGCAGGCTGCCGAATCCGCGGGTCAGCCGGTAGGTGGACACCGAAAAGCGGCTGATCTCGCGCAGCACACCGCCTTCACGTCGAGCGGCGGGCGTGGAGGCGGCGGGGCCATCGGCCACCGGCGGCTGCGGCGGGTCTTGCGGCAGCTTGGGCGCGCGGCTCACGGCAGACTGAGCCAGTGACCCAGTTTGTCGGCCTTGGCGCGCAGATAGGCCTCGTTATAAGGATTGCGTCCGGACTCCACCGGCACCCGCTCGACCACCTCGATACCGTCGCGGTTGAGGGCGTCGAGCTTGCGCGGGTTGTTGGTCATCAGGCGGATGCGCTTGAGGCCCAGCATATGCAGCAACTGCACCGCCAGGCCGTACTCGCGGGCGTCGGCTGGAAAACCAAGCTGGTGATTGGCCTCCACTGTGTCGCTGCCCCGATCCTGCAGCGCATACGCGCGAATCTTGTTGCCAAGCCCGATGCCGCGACCTTCCTGACGCAGGTACAGCACCGCGCCGCACCCCGCCTGCGCGATGGCCGACAGCGCGGCGTTGAGCTGGAAGCCACAGTCGCAGCGCAGCGAAAACAGCGCATCGCCGGTCAGGCATTCGGAATGCACGCGCACCAGCGGCGGCTCGCCGGTGGTCAGATCGCCCAGCGAAATCACCACGTGCTCCTTGGCATCGGGCGTCGCATAGACCTGGATGTTGAATTCGGCGAACGGCGTGGGTAGCCGCGCCTGGGCGATGCGTTGCAGCTCGCTCATGGTGTCAGGCAAAGGGGTCGTCGGTTTCACGGGCCGCAATGGTAGGGCAGATGGCGTCGACGCGGGGTCTATGCGCCAGCCGCTCTCCACCCTTGCGGTCCGGAATTCCGCCTTACGCGCCGACGAAATTCTGCCCACACACGCGCAAGGTCTGACCGTTGACCCCGGTCGACAACGGCGAGGCGAAGAACGTCACCGCTTCGGCGATGTCGATCGGCAGTCCGCCCTGCGACAGCGAATTCAGCCGCCGGCCCACCTCGCGATTGACCAGCGGCATGGCGGCCGTCATCTGCGTTTCGATGAAACCCGGCGCCACCGCGTTGATCGCACCGCCACGACGCGCCAGCTCGGGTGCCAGCGCTTCGGCGTAGCCGATGATGCCGGCCTTGGTGGCACCATAGTTGGTCTGGCCGGCGTTGCCGGCGATGCCGCCGATGGACGAGATGCACACCAGTCGCGCGCCATCGGCCAGGCCGTCCTGCAGCAGGCGCTCATTGATGCGCACGATGGCGCCGAGGTTGATGTCCAGCACCATGTCCCACAGATGCGGCGCCATGTTGCGCAGCATCTTGTCGCGGGTCACACCGGCGTTGTGCACCACCACGTCAAGCGGGCCACATTCGCTCACGATGCGCTCGGCCGCGTCGGCCGCGGTCACGTCCAGGGCCAGCCCGCGTCCACCGATGCGGCTCATCGATTCGCCCAGCGCGCCTTCCTCCTGCGGCCGATCCATGCCGATGACCTGCGCGCCCTCGCGTGCCAGGGTCTGCGCGATGGACGCGCCGATACCGCGTGCTGCGCCGGTCACCAGCGCGCGCTTGCCGAACAGGCTCTGACCGAACTGCGACAGCGGCGCGCCACCGGCGCCCAGGACCAAGGTCTGGCCGGTCACGAACGCCGAGTGTTCGCTCAGAAAGAACCGCAGCACGCCGGCCAGATTGTTCTGCCCGTCGTTCCCGACCTCCACCAGATTTGCGGTGGCGCCCTTGCGTCCGATCTCCTTGCCCAGCGACCGCACGAAACCGCGCAGTGCGCTGGCGGCAGTGCGTTCGCCGACCGCCGACAGCTCGCGCGGCGCGCGCGACAACACCAGCACGCGACCATGGGCGGCCAGTCGCGAAATGCGGGGCTGCAGAAAATCGTAGATCGTCCGCAAAGCGGATGCGGAATCCACCCCGCTGGCGTCGAAGACGAAGGCCTGCGGCACAAATCGTTCGCCCGAGGGCTCACCCTTGAGGGTCACGCCGAGCTTGGTCGCAGCAAACTTGATCGGCGCCAGGCCGTTGTGTTCGGGTGCCACGTAAAGGTCGGCGCCCATACCGGACAGCGCCGCCAGCACCGCCTCACCCCACTGCGCGTTCGGCGCACCTCCGATCAGGGTGGCGCGGCTTTCCAGCGGCTGTTCGCTATACCCGCCGACCGCCCGACGCAAGTGCGGCGGCGACGGCAGCCCCATCATCGAGGCGAGTTGCCTGCCGAACGCAGAGTGCGTGAACTCGAGATATCGGTCGCTCATCGGAAATCCTGCAAGTGGGAATATCGTTCGCCGCCATGCACCGGCGTATGGTGCGCATGCGTAGTGGCACGAGCTTACGAGCCCGCATGTTGCAGCCACACTGACGACAGCGACGCACATTGACGGCCGACCAGCCCCTGCGGGATAGTTCGGGGCTGTTGCGATGTAGACAACAAAGGATTGCGTTGCGGCCAATCGGAGCCAGCGGCGCCCGATAACGGGGTTATTGCATGGAGAGGGGTATGAATGGCAAGGCGCTGGTGCTGACCGCGGCGACCATCGGAGTGGCGATCTTCACGTCCGTAGGTCTCAGCTTGGTGGCGCCGATCGGGGAGGCCCAGGAAGGTCACCCGGAAAGCTTGAGCCCGGATTCTGTGTTTGACACCTCCATCGAGACCCGCGGCGAAACCGCGGAGCCGGCTCTGCAGGTCGCGGCGGCAGATACCGAAGGCAGCATGAGCGATGCGACCGCCGCCGAAGCAGCTCCAGAAGAAACAGCGCCGGCAGAGGTCGACCCGGTGGCCGAAGACGTGCCGGCCGCTGCACAGGCGGTGACGCCTGACGCCACCAGCGGTGAGCCCGCCGAGCAAAGCGACGATGCCAACGGCGACGCGGCCGAAGTTGCACCCGCGCCCACCCCTCAACTCGCCACCGCAGGTGGTGTGCCCGAAGGCGCCGGCGGCTCCTGCGCCGTGGCCGGCGTCAACACCCCTGGCGAACCCGTCGCCGCCACAATCGATGGCGCCGAGGCGACGCCCGCGGCCGAAGCGGCCCCTGCGGCTGAGCCGGCGATGGAAATTGCGCAAGCGGATACGACATCCGAATCTGCGCCGGCCGAGCCCGACGCAAGCGCGCCCGCGGAACCGGTCGCTGCAGACGATTCCGGTAGCGAAGCCGCGCCGATGGACGACAGCGCCGCTGTCACCGATACCAGCGAGGTCCAGGCGACCGGCCCGGCAGCCGAGTTTGCTGCGGCGGAAGGCACCGGCGGCTCCTGTGCGACCGGTCTGACCGACTCGGGCGAAGCACCTACGACGGTGGTTGCAGGCGGCTACCCCGGCGGCAGCGCCGACGCCACCGACGCCACGGGCTCCGCGCCGGCCGCAAGCGATTCAATGGCCCAGGATTCAGTGCCAGAGACAGAAGTGGCCGCCGCACCGGAACCCTCAACGGAGACAGCGCCTGCGGAAGCCGAGCCGGCGGCGGACACTGCTCCCTCCGAACCGGCGCCAGCTGCAGCGCCCGAGCCGACACCGGAACCTGCGCCGGAACCGGAGCCCGCACCGGAACCGGAGCCCGCGCCGGCAGCTGAACCCGAGCCGGCACCGGAGCCCGAGCCGGCGGCAGCCGAGGCGCCCGAACCCGCCGCTGCGGCACCTGCCCCCAAGCCCAAACCCGCCACACCCAAGCCGGCTCCCAAGCCGCGTGTGGCGCCGCCGGAGATCAAGAAGGCTTGGTGGCCGGCCGCGACCGCCGGCAAGCTGAACCTGGTGTACGCGGGCGAAGCCTCGTTCACCAAGGCCATCGCGCTGCTGTTCGACGGCGAGTTCGCGACGCCCGAAAGTGCGAACGCCAACATCAAGGTCAAGAACGAAAACGGCAAGACCGTTTCCGGCCGCTGGCTGGTTGCCTCCAACCCGCGCATGCTGCTGTTCAGTGCCGATCCGGGCCTGTATACGGTGGAAGTCGGCGACGGGTTGAAAGACAAGAACGATCGGGCGTTGTCGGCCGCGTCCAGCGGTCCGGTATTCGTGCCCTGAGACCGGCCCAGCTGTATCGCCAACGGCCGGTATCCGCGGCTGTCGGAATCGGGGCCGGACGTCGCGTCCGGCCCTTTTTCTTGGTGGTGATCGATCGCCTTGGCATGAAGCATTGTCCTTCGTTGCCGTTGACCGGAGAAACTGGATGACAACCCGACTGTTCGACCTCACCGGCCGCGTGGCACTGGTCACTGGCGCATCGCGTGGTATCGGCGAGGCCACCGCCCGGCTCTTGGCCGGCCAGGGCGCCCACGTGGTGCTGGCCAGCCGCAAGCAGGAAGAGCTGGATCGCGTAGCGCAGGACATCGGCGCCAACGGCGGCCGGGCCACGGCGATCGCTGCGCACCAAGGTGATTCTGCAGCGCTCAAACATCTGGTGGAGCGCATCGCCACCGAGCTCGGAAGACTGGACATCCTGGTCAACAACGCGGCCACCAATCCCTACTTCGGCCACGTCACCGATACCGATGCCGGCATGATCGACAAGACCCTGCAGGTCAACGTCAAGGGTTACTTCGAGCTGTCGTCGCTTGCGGCAAAAATGATGAAAGCGCAGGGTGGCGGCGCCATCGTCAACATCGCCAGTATCAATGGGCTGAGCCCCGGCATGTTCCAGGGCATCTACTCCATCACCAAGGCGGCGGTGATCAACATGACCCAGTCGTTTGCCAAGGAATGCGGCCCCTGGCACGTGCGCGTCAACGCAGTGCTACCCGGCCTGACCGACACCAAATTCGCCTCCGCATTGACACGCCAGGAAGCCGTCCTGAAGGGATTTCTGAGTCAGGTTCCGCTGCAACGCATGGCCCTGCCGGAGGAGATCGCACCCGCGGTGCTTTACCTGGTCAGCGACGCCGCCAGCTATGTCACCGGGGCCTGCCTGACGGTCGATGGCGGTTACACAGCCTGAAACCGGCCTGCATGGAGGGTCCCGGAACACGCGACTTGGTCGGCGCTGGAACGCCCCGGTTGCCGTCAGCGCAAGGCTGAACCAAATTCCGACACGCGACTCCAAGCGGCATACACTGTCCTGTCCTCGCCGCTGAACGTACCCATGCGCCGCATCCTGGTCCCCGTGTTGATGGCCGCCTTGATCGGCGGCGCGTGGACGGCAGCGCGTGCACAGACCGCGACCGCGGCACTGCAGTCGCCGCTGGTGGACACCGCAATCCCGCTGCCACGCGACCTCAACCTGCCGCAGATCGGCGATCCCGCCGACTCGGCCCTGTCGCCCGCCGAGGAGGCGCGGCTCGGCGCCAGCGTGGTCGCGCAGCTTTACGCCTACGAGTACCTGCTGGAAGACCCGCAACTCACCGAGTACCTGACCGCGATGGGCTGGCGCCTGGCGGCTGCCAGCGGCACTAATCCGGAGCACCTCGAACTGTTCGTGGTCAAGGATCCGCGTATCAACGCCTTCGCCCTGCCGGGCGGCTACATGGGCTTCAACGCCGGTCTGCTCACCGCCAGCAGTTCCGAAAGCGAGCTGGCGGGCGTGATGGCGCACGAACTCGCGCACGTCACCCAACGCCACATCGCGCGCGGTGCAGCGCAGAGCGGCGGCCTCAGCACCATCGCCACCTGGGCCGCGGTGCTGGCGGCCATCATTGCGGGCTCGGCCGACCCCGACGTGATCCTGGCCGCCGTCGCCGCCGGGCAGTCGATCAGCTATCAGCGGCAGGTCAATTTCACCCGAGCGCACGAACTGGAAGCCGACCGCATCGGCATCCAGACGCTGGCCGAGGCCGGCTTCGACCCGGACGGCATGGCCGGCTTCTTCCAGACCCTCGAACAGCAGTCGCGTCTCTACGGCTCGGGCATTCCCGAGTTCCTGCGCACCCACCCGGTCAACACCACGCGCGTCGCCGAAGCGCAGGCGCGGGCCGCCTCCATGCCCAAGCGCGAGGTCGCCAACTCGCTGGAGTACGGCCTGATGCGGGCACGCACACAGGTGTATGCCTCGCGCCAGCCCAGCGACGCCGTCGACGGATTTTCCGCCCTGATCGAAGCCGGCGAGGACACGCCGGCCCATCGTTACGGCCTGGCGTTCGCGCTGCATCAGCTCGGCCAGAACGAGCGTGCCATGGAAGCACTGCAACCGGTCCTCGACCGCTATCCGCGCCAGGCCAATCTCGGTCTGCTGCAGGCGTCCATCCAGGCCGGCCAGGGCCAGACCGACCCGGCGCTGGCGACCTACCTGCGCACGCTCAACCTGCACCCGCGCTGGACGCCCGCGGTGCTGGAGTACGCCGAAGCGCTCATCCATGCCGGCCAGCCGGAACTGGCGCGCGAGGTCCTGCTGTCGCACGAGCAGGCGTTTGGCACGCGGCTGGACACCTACCGTCTGCTGTCGCACGCCGCGCGCGATGTCGGCAACAACGCCGAAGCCAGCTACCAGATGGCCACGTATCTGTTTCTGCGCGGCGACCCCGGCGGTGCCCTGTCGCAACTCGACGCCGGGCTGCGCATCGCCAGCCTCACTCCGCAGGACCGCGCGCGGCTCGCCGCACGTCGCGCGGAAGTGCGCGAGGCTCTGCCGCGGAACTGGGACCCGGATCGCCGGCCGTTGCCGCGTCGCTAGCGCGCGAAGCCCGGACCGCGCCGGCTGCGGCGGACAGACCCGCCAGCGCCACACCGGTCACGCCCCGATTCAGCGCCGCTTCGATCAGGGCCGCACATTGCAACGCCGCCTCGTCGTAGCTCATTCCGGCTTGGTGGATGTTGGAGATGCAATTGCGCTCGGCATCGACGCGACCCACGCGCGGCTGCGCGGTGAGATAGATGCCCAGGCTGTCGGGCGAGGAAAGCCCGGGCCGCTCGCCGATGATGCTGGCCGCGACCCTGGCGCCGAAGCGTTGCCCGAGTTCGTCGGCCAGCGCCACGCGTGCCTGGGTGGCGACCACCACCGGTGCCACGCGCAGATGCCCGAGTCGGGGCCTGAGCGCGCGCAGCAGCGCAGGGGCGTGACGCTGCACAGCGGCGGACGACAGACCATCGCCGAGCACCAGCAACAGATCGACCCCGCGCACGCCCGGCGCGTCGTGCGCATGGTCGAGCTCGGCCCGCGATGCGTCGGACAGCGTGCGCCCCCAGTCGGGCCGCGCGAGATAACGGGCGCGGTCCTGGGCGCGACTGCAAACCTGCAGCACGGCGGGCCAGCCGTCCGCCACCAGTTCGCCGATCAACCGGGTCACGTCCAGAGGCGTGTGCACGGCGTCGCGCGCCCGCGCATGCGCCAACCCGAGCGACAGCAGCTCGCGGGTCGGCAGGCTGACGCCGCTGCGGCCCAGCGCAACCCGCGCAGGGGTCAACACCGCCAGCTCTTTCCAGCCAGCGGCCGGCTCGGTGATGGCAGTGCTGACGTCTGGAGCGGGCAGTCGTTTCATGCGTTCGCAGCGTCCACGAATCGACGCAGGTCGGTCAGCACGGCGGCCGCACCGTCGGCCGCCGGTGTGCCGGTTGCATCGACGATGCCCTGGCGCTGCAGCCAGGTCTCGAACTCCGGCGCCGGTCGCAAGCCCAACACACGACGCAGATACAGTGCATCGTGAAAGCTGGTGGACTGGTAGTTGAGCATGACGTCGTCGGCACCCGGCACGCCCATGATGTAGTTCACGCCGGCAGCACCCAGCACCGTCAGCAGGGTGTCCATGTCGTCTTGGTCGGCCTCGGCGTGGTTGGTGTAGCAGACATCCACGCCCATCGGCAGGCCCAGCAGCTTGCCGCAGAAATGGTCCTCCAGCGCCGCACGCAGAATCTGCTTGCCGTCGTACAGATACTCCGGCCCGATGAAACCGACCACGCTATTGACCAGCAGCGGCGAAAACTCCCGCGCCACCGCGTAGGCACGCGCTTCCAGGGTTTGCTGATCGACGCCATGGTGGGCATTGGCCGACAGCGCACTGCCCTGCCCGGTTTCGAAGTACATCAGGTTGGCGTCCGCGTCGCCGCGCTTGAGCGAGCGCACCGCGTCATGCGCTTCGCGCAGCCGTTCGAGATTGACGCCGAAGCTGTCGTTGAGCGCTTGCGTGCCGCCGATGGACTGGAACACCAGGTCCAGCGGCAACCCGGCCTCGATCGCCGCAATCTGGCGGGTGACGTGGGCGAGAACGCAGGACTGGGTAGGGATCTCGAAGCGCGCGATCAGTTCGTCCAGCAGCCGCCATAGCGACGCCAGCTGCGCAGGCTCGTCGCTGGCCGGATTGATGCCGATGCAGGCGTCGCCGCAGCCGAGCAGCAGACCGTCGAGTATCGACGCTGCGATGCCGCGAGCATCGTCGACCGGGTGATTGGGCTGCAGGCGCACCGCAAGAACGCCGGGGCCGCCCAGACCGCTGCGAAAGTGCGTGCGCACACGGACCTTGCGCGCCACCAGAATCAGATCCTGGTTGCGCATCAGCTTGCTCACCGCCGCCAGCATCTCCGGCATCAGGCCGGACGCCAGCGAGTTCAGCATGTTGCCGTCCACGGCGTCCGACAGCAGCCAGTCGCGAAGCGCGCCGACGCTCATCGAACGCAGCGGCGCGAAGGCCTCGGGCTCGAACCGGGTCTGGATCAGCGCCGACACCTCGTCGATCCCCGGGTCGATCACCCACTCGTCCAGAAAGCGCGTCAACGGCAGATCGGCCAGGGCCAGGCGTGCGGCCCAGCGCTCCTCGGCGCTGACCGCGGCGATGCCCGCAAGACGATCGCCTGAGCGTTCCGGCGAAGCCTTGGACAGCAATTCGCGCAGGTCCGCAAAGCGATAGCCGCGAACGCCGACGTGCGAGGTGTAGGCCATGGCCGCATTGTGGCGCGCTGCGCCGCCGTCGTCGCCTGCGATCAGGTTTGCGGCCTGCGACTGCGGCCGCTAAGTTGAGGCCCGATCATCATTTCTGGACTCGGTTGCCGATGAAACCGTGGAAGGCCGCGATGCTGGCCCTGTTCGCCGTGGCCGGCGCGCGCGCGGCAACCATCAGCGCTGACGATTCCTACCTGTGGCTGGAGGAGGTCGAGAGCGACCGCGCCCTGACCTGGGTGCGCGAACGCAACGACATTTCGCGCAAGGAATTGGAGGCCTCGCCAGCCTTCGACGCGCTGTATCAACGCCTGCTGCGGATCTACAACTCCGAAGCGCGCATTCCATCGGTCGAACAGCTGGGGGGCTGGGTCTACAACTTCTGGCGGGACGCCGCGCAGCCACGCGGGATATGGCGACGCACCACGCGCGAGGAATACCGCAAGGCGGCGCCGGCATGGGAAACGGTGCTGGACCTGGACCGCCTGGCAGCCGACGAAAACGAGAACTGGGTGTGGAAGGGCGCAACCTGCCTGTATCCCCGGTACGAGAGCTGCTTGCTCAAATTGTCGCGCGGCGGCGCCGACGCGCACGTGGTGCGCGAGTTCGATATTCCGCGCAGACGCTTCGTGGACGACGGCTTCCAACTGGCCGAGGCCAAACATGACATCGTCTGGCGCAATGCCGACAGCGTGCTGGTGGCCAGCGACTTCGGTCCAGGCAGCCTCACCGAATCCGGCTATCCGCGCATCGTCAAGCAATGGACGCGCGGCACCCCGATCAACGCGGCGCAGACCCTCTACGCGGGCGACACCAGCGATGTCGGCGTCGATGCGCTGGTCTATAACGAGCCCGACCGCCAGCGCGAGATCCTGCGCCGCGCGATCAGTTTTTTCTCGTTCGAGTACGTCCTGCGCGTCGGCGACCATCTGGCCCGACTCGACGTTCCGCAGGATGCGGAGCTGGAGCTGTTCCAGGATCACCTGCTGCTGCATCTGCGCAGCCCCTGGCGCATCACCGGCCACACATATGCCAATGGCAGCCTGATCGCGATTCCGCTGGTGGACTTCATCGAAGGACAGCGCGGCTTTGAAGTGCTGTTCGCGCCGACCCCGCAGATCACGCTGGACAGCTACAGCCGAACCCGCAACGGTCTGCTGCTCAATCTGCTCGACAGCGTGAGGGGACGTGTCCTGGCGCTGCGCTACAGCGACGGTCGCTGGCAGCGCATACCGATTGCGGTACCGGAACTGGCCGAGGTTCAGGCCGAAGGCATCGACCCCGACCACAGCGACGACTACTTCCTCACGGTGGAGGATTTCCTCAACCCCACACGCCTGCTGGAAGGCAGCATCGGCCGCACCGATCAGGAACTGCTCAAGCAATTGCCCGCCTACTTCGATACCACCGGTCTGGTCGTCGAACAGCGGCAGGCCCGCTCCCGCGACGGCACCGCGGTGCCCTACTTCCAGGTCAGCCGGCGCAAACTTGACGCCGACGGCAGCCATCCCACCTTGTTGTACGGTTATGGCGGCTTCCAGATTTCGCTGACGCCGGGTTATCAGGCCGCCACCGGCGCCGCCTGGCTCGAACAGGGCGGCGTCTACGTGGTGGCCAATATCCGCGGCGGCGGCGAATTCGGGCCCGCCTGGCACCAGGCGGCGCTGCGCGAACATCGCCAGCGCGCCTTCGACGATTTCATCGCGGTGGCCGAAGACCTGATTGCACGCCGAATCACCTCGCCAAAGCACCTCGGCATCAGCGGCGGCAGCAACGGCGGCCTGCTGGTAGGCGCCGTCATGACGCAGCGACCGGAGTTGTTTGGCGCGGTGGTGTGCCGCGTACCTTTGCTCGACATGCGCCGCTACCACCGCCTGCTCGCTGGTGCCAGCTGGATGAGCGAGTACGGCAATCCCGACCTGCCCGCGGACTGGGCGTATCTGTCGAAGTACTCGCCGTACCAGAACCTGCACAAGGACCGCGACTACCCGCGCGTATTTCTGAGCACCTCGACGCGTGACGATCGCGTGCACCCGGGGCATGCACGCAAGTTCGCCGCGCGCCTGCTCGAACAAGGCCACGACACGCTGTACTACGAGAACATCGAGGGCGGACACGGCGGCGCGGCCAACCTCGAACAACACGCCTACATGGACGCGCTGGCTTATGCGTTCCTGCTCAAGCAGCTTCGATGAATGGCGCGCATCACCTGCGCCTATCCCACTGACCTTGGGCATTGCTTACGTTGGCGGCGCCGCCCCAGAACCCGTCTGTCTCAAGCATCGGCGTGCGATCAGCCCAGGAGCAAACGATGGCCGTATTCATCACCGTGAAGGTCAAAGGCGAACACGCGCATCTGCTGGCCGCCTACGACCGCATCGCCGATTACGAGGAAGCCAACATCCCCGAACTCGGCTGCCATGTCTGCGCCCGCACCGGCGACGGCATGCTCGTCAGCGGCGTGTGGGAATCGCGGGAAGCCTTCGAACGGCTGATGGCGAGTGCGCCGTTTCAGTCCATACTCGCGGACTGCAATCTGCCGGCGCCGGAAGTCGAGTTCTACGAGGTTTACCGCTCGCGCCACTGAGCTGCGATGAACGGCCACCGCTCCGGGTCGGGAAACAGCCTCTGCGAAATTTTCGGCCTCGACCTACAAGAAGCACTTAACGCAGATGGCGTCAAACGCCTGCTGGCGACTGTAAACCTGGAAAAAGCATTTGCCACGGATGACACGGATGACACGGATGACACGGCTTGAAAATCGTCTGGTTGCCAACGCCGATCAAGTCAAACAACCCGGTAAAGCAACGATCCTCAGCAGAGCTATTTTTAATCCGTGTCATCCGTGGCCAACTACCGTTTTTACGGAGAGTGCAACGTTCGAACGCGCTATCGGCGTCCAGCTGTAGTTTTCGAGCTCAAGGGGACTGGGTTTCTGAAGCACCGGTTTCGGCGTCAGCACCCAGCTCGCGCGTGAGCCCGTACTTGCGTAGCTTTTCCACCAAGGTGGTGCGACGCGTATTGAGCAGCTTGGCGGCATGGGCGACCACGCCGTTGGATTGCGCCAGAGCCTGCTTGATCAGGGCCAGCTCGATGTTCTCGATGTGGTCCTTGAGATTGACGCCATCGGGCGGCAGCACCGTCTCTGCGCCTTCCAGCCCGCGCAGCGGCATGGTGCTCTGGGCTCCCGGCAAGGCTTGCGCCGATTGCATTGCCGGAACCGGTGGTGATGCCGGGCGCGGAACAGCGGTTGATGGCAGCGGGCCGGCGGGGGTGTCGCCGGACAGGGTCGATGTCGTGGCAGCCGCGGCGACAGCAGCGATACCGGGGCGATAGCGAGTCGGCAGATCGGCGGTCTGCACGGTTGCATGCGGATGCAACACGGCCAGGCGCTCGATCAGATTGGCCAGCTCGCGGACGTTGCCCGGCCAGTGATAGGTGCGCAGCACCTGTACAGCGTCGGACGACAGGGCGACATTGCCGTGGCCGTTGCGATCCAGGTGATGGATGAGGTCCTGGATCAGCAGCGGCAGATCGTCCAGACGCTCGCGCAGCGGCGGCATCTCGATGGGGAACACGTTGAGACGATAGAACAGATCCTCGCGGAAGCTGCCCTTGATGATGTTCTGTTCCAGATTGCGGTGGGTGGCCGCGATGATGCGTACGTCGCAGCGCTGACTGCGGTTGGAACCAACGCGCTCGTATGTGCGCTCCTGCAGCGCGCGCAGGATCTTGACCTGCATCGGCAGACTCATGTCGCCGATCTCGTCCAGAAACAGAGTGCCGCCGTCAGCCATCTCGAAGCGACCGCGCCGCGTGGTAATGGCGCCGGTGAACGCGCCTTTTTCGTGGCCGAAAAGTTCGGATTCCAGCAGGTCGGCGGGGATGGCTCCGCAATTCACCGCGACGAAAGGCTTGTCCCGCCGCGCGGAATTTTCATGGACCGCACGCGCCACCACTTCCTTGCCGGTGCCGGACTCGCCGGTGATGAGCACGGTGGTGTCATGCGGCGCCACCTGCTCGATCAGCCGCTTGACGCGCCGGATCGCCACCGAGGTTCCGGACGGACCGGCCACGCGTACGGTGGCGGCCTGCTGTTCCATGCGCACCAGTCCGGCGCGACGCAGCAGCTCGTTGAGCTGCGCATATTTCACCGGGTAATCCACCGGCAGACAGGCGCTGCGATCCAGTTCGAAGGCCGAGACCGTTTTCTCGTGATTGGGCGGCAGCACCAGCAGTGGCGGATGCAGCCGATCCCGCTTGAGCCATTGCACGAAGCCATCCAGCCCCGACCAGTCGGCCACACCGCCGACCATCACCGCCAGCCAATCCTGCGGACGATGCTCGGCCAGACTCAGGTCCTGCACGCGATCGATCAGGACCGGGTTGTAATCGATGAATTGCAGGCAGGCGCCGATGGCCTGCGCCCGCGACTCGTCGTTGTCGACCACCAGCACTCTGGACTCAGGCATGCGTGGCCCCCGCCGCGAAGCTGCGCACAATCTCGGGAATACGGTGTTCGAATTCCTGCTTGTTGACGAAGCCGTCGGCGCCCGCACCGGCGGCATGCTCGCGGTGGCTGGCGTCGTCGTAGTGACTGGCGATGACGATGCGCGGCGGTGCGTCCTGCGCCTTGATCAGCCGCGTGGCCTGCAGCCCGCCCATGCCGGGCATGGCCAGGTCCATGATGATCAGATCCGGACGCAGCTCTTCAGCCAGACGCACGGCGTCATAACCGTCGTAGCCGCAACCGACCACGTCGACCTCCGGCACCGTCGCCAACAGGTGCCGCGCCAGCACCACGAAGCCCTTGTTGTCGTCGATCAGCAGTGTTCGCACTTTTTCCATCACGCTCCCCCGCAGGCCCGGTTCACGCTAACCCACCAGGCTCAGGTGGCCGCGCCTGACCGGCACTTCGCGCCGTGCAGTGGCGGGCGCGATCTTCATCGCTTCACGGTACTTGGCGACCGTACGCCGCGCAACACGAATACCGTTGCGCAGCAGGATCGCCGCGATGGCGCCGTCGCACAGCGGATTGCGGCGACTCTCGCCATCGACGATGCGGCGGATCATGGCCTTCACCGCGGTGCCGGAGGCCTCGCTGTCGGAACCGGTGATCTGGCTCGGGAAGAACGCCTTGAAGTCGTACACGCCCCAAGGGGTCTGGATGAACTTGGCCATGGTGACGCGGCACACGGTGGACTCGTGCATGCCGATGGCCTCGGCCACCTCGCGCAAGGTCAGTGGCACCATCTTTTCTTCGCCGGATTCCAGGAAACCCTTCTGGCGCTCGAACACGGCACGGGCGGTCTTGAGCAGCGTTTCGTGGCGCATTTCCAGTCCGCGTACCAGCCAGCGCGCTTCCTGCAGCTTGTCCTTGAGCGCCTTGTGGGTGGATGAAGTCGCCACCGCACGCTCATAGGTGCTGTTGACGCGCACACGCGGCAGGCGATGCGGGTTGAGTTCGACTTTCCATGCACCGGGACGACCACTGACGATCACGTCCGGAATGGCGGCCTCGGCCGGCGCGCCCTGCGAGGCGCCGGGCTTGGGGTCCAGCGCCAGGATCAGATTGAACGCGGCCTTCATCTCGGCTTCGCCGACCTTGAGTTCAATACGAACCTGCTCCAGGCGGCGCTCGGCCACCAGGTCGAGGCAATGCGCGACCAGGTACAGCGCCACTTCGCGACCCAGCGTGTCACCTGGCAAGGCCTGCAACTGCAGCGACAGGCACTCCGGCAGGTTGCGTGCGCCAAAGCCGGTGGGCTCCACGCTCTGTACCAGCGCCAACGCCGCTTCGAGTTCAACGGCGCTGGCGTCGAATTCAGCGCCCAGCGCCGAGCCGATCTCGCCGAGCGATCCTTCCAGATAGCCGTTGTCGTCGATGTTCTCCAGGATCCTGGCGACGATGGCAGCCTCGCGCGGGGTGCCGATGATCAGGCGCAACTGCTCCAGCGCGGCAATGCGGGCATCGGAGGTTTCCGGCGCTGCGGTACGGGCGGTCCAGTGCTCCTCGTCGTCATCACCAGGCTCGCCGCCGGACCAGCTTTCGCGACTGGACCAGTCGAAGTCCGCTTCCACCTCGGAATGGGCATTGGCATCGCAGCCGGTGGCCGCGTTCACCTCGGCTTCGCCGGCGTCGCCCGCCGGCATTTCCGCGACCGCCTCGGGCACGGAATCGTCGGCGCCTTCGTCAGCTTCCAGCATGACGTTGTCTTCCAGGGCCTGCTCCACCTCCTGCTCCAGCTCCATCGCCGACAACTGCAGCAGACGGATGGACTGCAGCAACTGCGGCGTCAGCACCATCGACTGGGTGGCGCGAACGTTGAGGTTGGTTTTCATGTGGACTCCCTGGGTCATGCGTTCTCGGTGACCCATGGTTGCCCGCGGCGCTCATTCAGCTAAGCGGTCTTTTCCTGACGGCTTGTCAGGGTTTCCCTGAGGGCTGACGGAATTCCGTCAAGCTCGCCCGCCCTCACAAGCTGCGCGCGCTTGGGGCCCCAGCCCCAAGCCTTCGCCGGGCAGGACGTGCCACTGGCACGTCCTGAAACCCCCGGCTCAGTGTTCGTGCGCGTCCAGGCCCCAGCGCAGGGCAACCCGCATCAGGGCATTGGTGCCATACAGGCCCAGGGTCTGCATCAGCCGCGCTCGATGGGTTTCCACCGTCTTGACGCTCACACCCAGCAACTGCGCGATCTCCTTGGTGGAGCGCCCCTTGCCGATCAGGGTGAGCACTTGCCGTTGGCGCAAGGTGAGCTGGGCACTGTCTTCCACGCGCGTAGCGTCGCGACGGTCCAGCAGCAGATGCGACACCGCAGGGCTGATGTAGACCTGCTGCTTTTCCACCGCGCGCAGCGCCAAGCCAAGCTCCTGCGGCTCGGCCTGGCGGGTCAGGATCCCGGCCGCGCCCTGGCGCAACGCCGCCTTGACCTGCCCGGCGTCGGGCCGGCTGGCGAGCAACAGAACGGCCACCTCCGGGTAATGGCGACGGATCTGCGCCAGCGCGTCGATCCCGCTGACCACGGGAAGGTCCAGCTCCACCATGGCCGCCCGCGGGCGCAAGCGACCGACCGCAGACAGCAGCTCCTGCCCGTCAGCCACTTCGGCAACCACCTCGGCATGCGCCTGGGTTTCCAGCAGCAGGCGCAAGGCGGCGCGTATCAGGGTCTGGCTTTCGGCCAGAACGATCTTGACGGGACTCAGGCGTGGTGGGTTGGTCATTGGCACTACTGTGCCCGCATCACGCGCCGGTATGCACCCCGGCACGTTCAAAGGCCGATATCTGCAGCCATCCGGCGGGCGCGGCACCTGCGCACCAACGCGCGGGCCGTGGCGGCGATCGGACGGGGCGTCCCTTCCCGGCACCTCAGCCACCCGCGCGGGTGGTGTCACGCACCGCGGGCGTATATTACGGTCAAAGACTTCCCGAACCGACTGCCGCGAAGCGGCCCGCCCTGGCAGCGGCGATCGGAAGCTTCAACCAAGAGGAGATCTGAACGATGAATGCGCCTGCAAGCACCCCGCCGGGGACTCTCGATGCCGTGGTCATCGGCGCCGGCTTTGCCGGCCTGTACGCGCTGCACCGGCTGCGCGGAATGGGACTGAACGTGCACGGCTTCGAGGCAGGAACCGGCGTCGCCGGCACCTGGTATTGGAACCGCTATCCGGGGGCGCGTACCGATTCCGCTGCTGAGGTCTACCAATACTGGTTTTCCGACGAACTTCTCAACGACTGGAACTGGAGCGAACGCTTTCCGGCCCAGGAGGAAACCGAGCGCTATCTCAATTTCGTCGCCGACCGCCTGCAACTGCGACCACTGATCAGCTTCAACAGCCGGGTGAACGCGGCGCACTGGGACCCGGCCGCAAATGTCTGGGTGGTCAGCACCGACAAGGGTGAATCGGTTCGTTGCCGGTACCTGCTGTCCTGCCTGGGCCCGCTGTCGGAACCCAAGGTGCCGCCGTTCAAGGGACACGAAAACTTCAAGGGTCGGTTCCTGCATACCTCGCGCTGGCCCAAGGGCGGGATCGACCTGAGCGGCAAGCGGGTCGGCGTCATCGGCACCGGTGCGACAGGCGTGCAGGTGATCCAGACCATCGCCAGCCAGGTCGGCGAACTGTTCGTCTTTCAACGCACCCCGACCTACGCGATCGCGATGCGCAACAAGAAGCTGACCGACGAAGATCGCGCGGCGCTGCGCGGCCGTTACAAGGATCTGGGCGAACAGGTCAAACACTCGTTGACCGGTTTTGCCTTCAACATGCAGCCCAAGGCCTGGGCGCAGACCACCCCGGAAGAGCGCCGCAAGATCTTCGAGGAGCTGTACGCCGACGGCTCGCTGATCATGTGGGGCGGCAATTTCGGCGAGGTGCTGGTCGACCCGGTCGCAAATGAAGAGCTCTCGGAGTTCATGCGGGAGAAGATGCGCGCGCGGCTCACCAAGCCCGGCGTCGCCGACAAGCTCATCCCGAAGTACGGATTCGGCACGCGACGCCCGCCGCTGGACACCGGCTATCTGGAGGCCTACAACCGCGACAACGTGCATATCGTCGATCTCAAGGAAGCCCCGATCGAGTGCATCACCGGGGCCGGCATCAAGACCCGCGACGCCGAGATTCCGCTGGACGTCATCATCCTGGCCACCGGCTTCGACGCGGGCACCGGCGCGATCAACGCCATCGACATCCGCGGCCGCGATGGCGTCGCGCTCAAGGACTTGTGGGACCGCGACATCAGGACCGCGATGGGCCTGCAGAAGCACGGCTTTCCCAACTTCTTCACCTCGGCCGCGCCGCTGGCTCCGGCCGCCGCGTTCTGCAACGTGCCAACCTGCCTGCAACAGCAGGTGGAGTGGATCACCGATTGCATTGCCCACGTCGAGCAAAACGGCAAGAACAAGGTGATCGAAGCCACCCAGGCGTTCGAGGACCACTGGGTCAAGCATCACGACGAAGTGACCGGCGCGACCTTGATCGCCAAGGTCGACTCCTGGTGGACGGGCGCCAACATCGAAGGCAAGCCGCGGCGCGTGCTGTCCTACATCCACGTCGGCAACTATCGCCAAGCCTGCGAGAACGTGGCCAGCAAGGGATACGAGGGGTTCGAAATCCGCTGAAGCAGCGTCGTCGCGGGCAGGAGCGCCGGAGGCGCCGATGCCGCCTCCGGCCCCGGTAGCAGTTTTGTTGTACCTACAGACAGAGCCAAAAGAGATTGTCATCCTGAGCGCAGCGAAGGGTCTTTTTCAGAGCATGTGCACAGTCGGAAAGAAGACCCTTCGCTGCGCTCAGGGTGACAGTAGAAGTGTCGGCACTCGAACGAAAATTGCTCTATGGACGCGGTTCCGGAACCGTTTCGGAACTCGCCCGCCTGGCGGAGTGCGTGCGCTGCACCTTTCGCGGATCGCTGCCGCCGGGGCCTGGGATTCCGCTCCGGCTGCGGTGGTAATGCATCGATGCGCCCGCTGAACCTCGATCCTCCGCGGCGCAAGGGTTGCTGCGCGCTTGCCGGTTCCGCTCTAAAGTCCAGACCAGCGGCGGCCTTGGTTCGCCGGATACCCATGATCTGCTCCTGGTCAGCCGTGTGCGGCGCGCCCGCGCACTGACCTCCGGATGCGGGCTTTGCGGCGAGACGCTCTACCCGGTTTGATCGAACTGCACGGCATTGACGGAGGCAACCCATGAGAATCGGCACCTGGAACGTCAATTCGCTGCGCGTGCGACTGCCGCATTTGCTGCAGTGGCTGGCGACCGACCCGGTGGACGTACTCGGCATCCAGGAAATCAAATGTCTGGACGAGCAGGTTCCGCGTGAAGCGCTGGCCGAGATCGGCTGGCAGGTGGAAAGCAACGGACAGAAAACCTACAACGGCGTCGCCATCCTGGCGCGCCAGCCGATCGAAGACGTGACGCGCGACATTCCCGGCCTGGACGATCCGCAGAAGCGCGTGATCGCCGCCACCGTCGGTGGCGTGCGCGTGGTCTGCGTCTACGTCGTCAACGGCCAGGCCGTGGGTTCGGAGAAATACGAATACAAGCTGCGCTGGCTGGCGGCCCTGCGCGATTATCTGCACGACGAAGCGGCACGGCATCCGCGGCTGGCGGTGGTGGGTGACTACAACATCGCCCCGGCACCGGAAGACACCCACGACCCGGCCGTGTGGGAAGGGCAGATCCTGTGCAGCGAACCCGAGCGTGCGCGCTATCGCGAATTGCTGGCACTGGGCCTGTCCGACTGCCTGGCGCGGCGGCCACCGTCGGGCACGCGCTTCACCTGGTGGGATTACCGCCAAGCGGCGTTCCGTCGCGACATGGGCTTGCGCATCGACCACGTGCTGGCCTCGGCGCCGCTGACTGAACGACTGCAGGAGTGCCGCATCGAGCTGGCGCCCCGGCGGCTGGAGCGGCCCTCGGATCATGCCCCGGTGGTGGCCTGCTTCGCCCTCGCCTGAACGCCAGCCGAAGCTGTGACTCAGTGCACAGAATTTCGGTGTTTGAGGGTTTTTTACGGCTACTTTCGCCCTCATGCTGTGTCTACAGTGCCCGGCTGACGAATACCTCTTCCTGGGTATTCCCCTATCGAGGCGGCTATGAGCGGACGGCGGCGCAACCATTACGACGTGACCGACCAGGTGCGGGTATCGCATCCGGGGGACGTTGCGGCTGCGGTCTGCGGACTGATCCAGGCGCTTTACCCGCAGCAGGATCTGCATCCCTTGCGCGAGGCCTACGCCACCTTCACCCGGCTCTATGCCGGCACCCTGCCCGGCTATGTCGGCTGCGACACCCGCTATCACGACGCCCAGCACAGCCTGGATTGTTCGCTGGCGCTGGCGCGCCTGATCGACGGCCACGAGCGCAGCGTCGCGCCCGGTGCGCGGCTTGGCGCGCGGCGCGCTGTGCTGGGCATCGCGATTGCCCTGTTTCACGATGCCGGCTACATCCGCCGCACCGGCGATACCGCACGCAATGGCGCCGAATACACCCTCACCCATGTGCGTCGCAGCGGCGAGTTCATCGCCAGCTTTCTGCCCACCGTCGGTTACGCCGAAGACGCCGCGCTGGCCAGCCGCATCGTGCACTTCACCGGCTACGAGATGCCGCTGGACGACATCGCGGTACCCGAATCCAAGGACCGGCTGCTGGGCTTCCTGCTCGGCACTGCCGACATCCTGGCGCAGACCGCGGATCGCTGTTACCTGGAGAAGTGCCGCGACTTCCTGTTCGAGGAGTTCGAGATCGCCGGCCTCGCCGGCGCCCCTGGCACCAACCGCGTCACGCCGCGTTACGCCACGGTCGAAGCGCTGCTGGAAAACACCCCCGACTTCAACCGCCACTTGTGGGAAGACCGTCTGGACGGTTATTTCGGCTCCGTGCATCGATACATGGAATCTCATTTCGGTGGCCGCAATCCTTACGCCGAACAGATCCAGCGCCACATCGCGCACGTCGCCGAACTGGGCCGCAAGCGACAACTGGATAGGCTTTCCAAGCGCCCGCAATGCATCGACGCCGTCGCCCTGCGAAAGCTGATGGGTCTGGCTGAAAAGCCGGCCAAACCGCTGTCGGCGCGGTATCCCGCCAGCTTCGGCGCCGCGTAATTCGACTGCCGCTAGCGCGCCGGCGGCGACACAGCGGGCTCGTCCCCCCGCCGCCGATCACGCCACCACACCCACTGGTCAAGCCACGCAGACGCGCTGAAGCAGGAACTACTCCGGCATCACGGACATGACAGGTTTCTGCCGCCATCTGCTGGAACGGGACTTGTAGCCCCCAGGGCCGGACCGTCGTGACAAGGCGGCCATTGGGGGCGCGAGCCGGTTCGTGGAAGCGCCCATGGACCAGGTTGCAGTTGGACCGGCCCCCTGCACCACGCCAGACCGCGGCCGGCCGCCGCGAAGCGTATGCCGCGCATTATTGCTTCGAGGCGTCGCCGCGATCAGCCTGCTGGGTATATCCATGCGGCAAAAATCGTCCCATTGCGGACCGACCCGTGATGCATTCCCATGCGGTGAGACTTTGTCGCAGTCCGACGTCTTCACCGCTGACCGACTGTACGCGACCCTCCATGCGGAGGATGTCACTTCTGCATCACATTTTTCACTTCCGGGTCTGGTTCATGCCGGTAGGCAATCGGCCTCCAGGTGACTAAAGGAGAAACGAACGGTTTTTCTCCCCAGCTTCTGGCCCGGCGCACCCATCCCGCGGGCCGGACTATCAGGAGTTCAAGGCGGCTAACGGGCGGCTTGGTGAATGTGGATCGGAATGCTGAGCCGTACCGGCCGGCCGCCCGGTGGACGCGGCAACGGCGCGGCGCGATGAACGAGGTCCAGGGCCTCCTGGTCGAGTGCAGGAACGCCGGACGGCTGGGCAAGATGAATCCGTCCAACCCGCCCATCTGCCTGGATCTGCGCATCGATGACCGCGACGGCCGCCACCTGCTCCAGCGGCAGGCGTCGACGGTAGTTCGCAAGATGCCGGCGAAGATCCGACAAGTAACCTGAACTCACGCCACCCACGGCCTGCTGAGCTGGCGCGCCCGGGAGACGGTACAAGTCATCCCGCGGCTCGCGACCGCCAGGCGGCTCTGGCTCCTGGCTTCCAGCGACTTCGGCAGTATTTCGCGGCGAACCTGCAGTAGCCGACGCTTCGAGTCCGGGCGCGGCGGGTGGCGATACGGTTGTCGAACGGCGAATCGGTTTTGGCAACAGCGCTGTCGCGGACCGGCCTGTTGCGGTGGGCGGCAGCGGGGTCGAACCCGACGCAGTCGGCGCCCGCAAATCGTTTTCGGCAACGACCTCGGACGCTGCGGATGCAGCCTGCAGGAAGTCCCGATCGTCGTCACCAAGAATCACAGGCGCAGTGCTGAACCCCACCTGCCGCCCGCTGGGCCCTTGCGGGGCAGGCTGGAACGCGAAGAGCAAAGCCAGCAACCCATGGATTGCCAGCGCGACGTAAAGCGAAATCGCGGTCCTTGGCAGGTTCACCGGCGTTCGGCACGCTTTTCGGCGACGAGCAGCTCGATCCGGTCGATGCCCCTGGCCTGTACGACCGTTATCACCTCCAGCACCTCTGCGGCATCTGCCGCCGCATCTGCCTTGACCATCAGCGCGCGCTTGCTGTGCGGTGCCGCCTGCCAGCGCCGGAGCTGTGAATCCAGCGTCTCCAAACCGAACGTCGCGCCACCCAACCCCAGTCGTCCGTCCGCCGCGATCAGCAATACCTGCGCTGCGGCATCCACCGAGAGCGGCCGGTCCGAGGTGGGCGGCTCGACCTCGAACGGATCTGGCACCGAGATCGCGCCCAGCAACATGAAAAAGATCATGAGCAGGAACACGATGTTGATCAGCGGCAACATCTCGTCGCCACGTTGTCCGCTGCGGGGCGCGAGGCGCGGCAGGTTCATGGCAGCGCCTGCGCGCGGCCGAGGCGGACATCGGCACCGGTGGGCGCGAGCGCGTCGACCAGATCCACCAGTTGCAGCAGGGTCACTGCCGGGCCTGGCACCAGAATCACCTCGGGAAGTGGCTGCCGCGACTGGATGTCAGCGCGCAGATCATCCAATTCCACGGCGCGACTGTCCTGACGCATGCGGCCATCGGCGAGCAGCAGTACGACCAGGGTTTCCGTGGGCGACGGCGTCTCGGTCGCGGTAAACGCGACGGGCGCAAGGTCCACACGCAAGGCACGCCAATCCAGGCTCTGCGACGCCAGCATGAAGAAGAACAACAGGATGAACACCACGTCCACCAGCGAGGTCAGCTCGATACGGTGCTTGCGCGGCGGCGGCGAGGCCAGGCGCACGGGTCGTTACCCGGTAACGCGCGGCAGGGTCAGCAGGCGCGTCAACGCAGATTCCATCGCCTGCTGCAAGGCCTCCACGCGGCGTTCGAAATAGCTCGCCAGCGCAACGGTGGGAATGGCGATGCCCAGGCCAACCGCGGTGGTCAGCAGCGCCTGCCAGATGCCGCCGGAGAGGATGGACGGCTCCACCCGATCACCAGCGGCCTGCAGCGCCTGAAACGCTTCGATCATGCCCAGCACGGTGCCGAGCAAACCCACCAGCGGCGCGAGGCCGCCGATCAGGTCCAGGGTGCGCAGATGCGTGCGGGCTTTCTGCAAGGCCTCCACGCCGAGGCGTTCGATACGTTCGCGGGCATGGCCTGGGCTCAGGCGCGCGTCCTGCAAAATCCGGATCGCGTCTCGCAGCACCGCGGCCAATGGCGACGGCGAGTCGGCCAGTGCCACCAGGGCCTGATCGCCCTGCCCGCCTTCCCAGGCTTGCAGGCTGCGATCCACGAATTCGCGGCTACTCAGGCGCTGCTCGGAAAATTCCCACAGCTTGATGATGCTCAAGGTCACCACCGCCACCGACATGATCGCCAGCACGGCCATCACCGGCCCGCCGAGCTGTAGCCAGGCCAGGGGCGAGGTCATGCCTACTGCACGCGGGCCAGACCGACCGCGCGCGGATCCGACGCGGCTTCGACGGTGCCATCGCGCCTGACGGTGATCGCCTGCAGATTGCCGTAGCTCGAATCCAGCGGCTTGAGCACGTGGCCCATCTCCTGCAACGCCTTCTGCTCGTCGGCGCTGAAGGCGCCGGGCTCGAACTGCACCACGTCCGGCAGGTACTGGTGGTGGTAGCGCGGCAGCGCGGCAATGGCCTGCGCATCGGCGCCTTCGGTCCAGGCCAGCAGGGCGTGCAACACCATGGTGATGATGCGGCTGCCGCCGGGCGTGCCGACGATGAGCAGGCCGTGCGGACCTTCGGCGAAGGTCGGGCTCATCGACGACAGCGGTCGCTTGTGCGGCTGGATCAGGTTGGGCTCGGAGCCGATCAGCCCGTAGGCATTGGACGATTTCAGGCTGGCGGAAAAGTCATCCATCTCATCGTTGAACAGCACGCCGGTACCGGGTGCCATGTAACCGGAGCCGAATGGCAAGTTCACCGACAAGGTCGCCGCCACTCGATTGCCCTGTGCGTCCAGCACCGAGAAGTGTGTGGTCTGCGGACCCTGCGGCGGCGGCGTGGCGGCTTTCAGGCTGGTGCTGGGCGTGGCGCGCCGGCGATCAATACCGGCGGCCAATTCGCGCGTGTACTCGGTGGACAGCAGCCACCAGTCCGGCACCCGCACAAAATCCGGATCGCCGAGGTGCGCCGCACGATCACGATAGGCCCGCCGCAAGGCCTCGATCACCAGATGCTTGCCGGTCACGCCCTGATTGCCGCGCCAGCCCAGTGCTTCGAGCTGGCCCAGCGTGGTGCCCAGTGTGATGCCGCCGGCCGACGGCGGTGGCGCCGACACGATGCGGACGTCGCGAAAGTAGCTGACCGTGGGCCGGCGCTCCACCGCGCGGTAGTGGCGCAGATCGTCCAGGGTCCAGATACCGCCGTCGCGGCGCGCGCCGTCGACCAGCTGCTTGGCCACGTCGCCTTGATAGAAACCGGCCGCGCCGTGCTCGGCCATCGCGCTGAGGGTCTGTGCCAGATCCGTCTGCACCACGCGGTCGCCGGATTTCGGCGGCTGACCGTCGACTGCAAACACGCGCTGCGCTTCGGCCGACAGCCGCGGCCAGTGGCGTGCGAACGCCTCGGCCAGCTTGTCGTCGCAGGCAAAGCCCTCGCGAGCGGCGCGGATGGCCGGGGCCAGCGACTGCGAAAGCGAAAGCTTGCCGTAGCGCTGCGCCAGATAATCCAGCGCCGCCGGCTCGCCGGGAATGCCGGCCGCCAACGGCCCATCGCGCGAAGCCTTGTCGATACCGCGACCCTGGGCGTCCTGGTACATGCGTTCGTGCGCGGCGGAGGGCGCCGTCTCGCGACCGTCGACAAAGGTCTCAAAGCGATCTGCGGCCCGGTGCAGCAACCAGAAACCACCACCGCCCAGCCCCGACCCGGTCGGCTCCACCACCGCCAGGGTCGCACTCACCGCGACCGCGGCATCGAATGCGTTACCGCCAGCGGCAAAGATCTCGAACGCGGCTTCGGTGGCCAGCGGGTGCGCGCTGGCAACGGCGTTGACCCCAGGCTTGTCCGCCGCGACGGCCGCCATGGACGCGGTCCACAACAGGAGCAGGCCAAGAGCGCAGTGCCGGTTCAGCAAGAGCAAAGCCTTCATGCGTCGCCTCCAGTCAGACGCCGATATTTTTCCTGCAACTGTTCCGGGGTCTCCGCGTAATCGGGGTCCAGCGGAATGCAGTTCACCGGGCACACCTCCACACATTGCGCATGTTCGAAATGGCCGACGCACTCGGTACAACGCGCCGGGTCGATCTGGTAAATCTCGATGCCCTGGAAAATGGCCTGGTTGGGACACACGGGCTCACAGACATCGCAGTTGATGCATTCATCAGTGATCTTCAGGGCCATGATCGGAGCCTGTGCCAGGCGCGCAATTATCCCCCGGCGGCGCCGATCAGTTCACGCAGCGCACGATACCCCTCTACCAGCCGCGGACCGGGCCGCCCCAGCCACGCTTCGGTGATGGCATGGATGCGGTCATGCCGCACCGCCGGGACTTCTTCCCAGCCGGCGCGGCGGCGCACAATCTCGCTGCGGTAGTTGTGCAGCGGCACGCCGCACCAGGCCATGACCACAATGTCCGGCGCAGCACTGAGCACCTGCGCGTCGGTCAGCGGCACGCTCTTGCCTGCCACGTCGCGCCAGGGATTGCAGCCGCCGGCGCGTTCGATCAGATCAGTGGCCCAGGAATCGCGCGTGGGCGCGATCACCGGCTTGGGCCACCACTCGACGAGCACCTTCGGCGCATCGCTCACCACCGGTACGGCCGGCATGGCCTGCTGCATTTCTGCGATCAGCGCCTCGCCGCGCGAGGCCACATCCAGTGCCTGCGCGATGCGCCGGATATCGGCGTAGACATCGTCTAGCGACAGCGGCTCGCAAACCAGGGTGGGAAGATTCTCCGCAAGCAGTTGCTCCACCAGCGTCTCGTGACCCGGCAGGGTCTGCGAACTCAGTACCAAGTCGGGATGGAGTGCCTTGACGGCGGGTATGTCCAGCGACAGATCCCGGCCCAGTTTGGGCAGCGGGCCGACCACCGCCGCCGGGAAATCCGAATCCTGATCCACCCCGACCAGATACGCCGCGCAGCCCAGCGCGCACACGATCTCGGTGTTCGAGCAGGTGTGCGAGACCACTCGCATCATGAGCGGGGTCGGCCGAAGCGCGCCAGCAGCGGTTCAAGCACCGGCTCGGGCACCAGCTTCTCCACCGGCGCGCCGAGGCCGGCCAGCTCGCGCACCAGCGACGACGACAGGTGCGCGTACTCCGGCGCCGGCGTGAGCATCACCGTATCGAGCTGCGGATACAGATCACGGTTCATCACCGCCATCTGCTTCTCGTAGTCGACGTCGCCCACCGTACGCACACCGCGCACCAGCACGGTGACGCCGTGGTCGCGCGCAAAATCCACGATCAATCCCGAGAAGCCCATGACCTCCACGTTGTCGAGGTCGCGGGTGGATTCGCGGATCAGCGCGACCCGCTCGTCCAGCGAGAACTTGGGGTTCTTGGCGACGTTGGAACCGACCGCAACGATCAGCTTGGGAAACATGCGCGCGGCGCGGTGCATGATGTCGTTGTGCCCGAGCGTGATCGGGTCGAACGTGCCGGAGTACGCGGCGACGACGTTCATGATGGGACGTTCATGATAAGGGGGCTCCCGGTTCGTTTGCCGTGCAGGTCGCAAGGCCAAAGCTTACCTGACCCGCCTGTTTCTCCTTGAGCCAGGCGTAGCCCGCCGGAAGCGTGGGCGCATGACCCGCCGGCCATTCCAGGTACAGCCGGTTGTTGGACTTGAGCAGCGGCGGCAGGCGCTGCAACACCGGTTCCAACAGATCGGCCGCGTACGGCGGATCGATGAACACCAGCTCGTAGCGCTGCGCCTGCTTTGCGGCGTTGTCCAGCCAGCGCAATGCCTCGGACTGGCTCACCTCGGCGCGGGTCTCGGCGTCCAGCCGATGCAGCGCCTCACGGATGCCGAGCGACTGCGCCCGCCCCTGTTCCACAAAGTGCGTGTGCGTCGCGCCGCGGGATAGTGCTTCCAGTCCCAGCGCACCGCTGCCGGCGAACAGGTCCAGGCACACCGCGCCTTCGATGCGCGGGCTGAGCCAGTCGAACAGGGTCTGGCGCACGCGGTCCGGCGTCGGCCGCACGCCCTGGTCGGCTTCGAACGCGATCAGGCGGCTGCGCCACTGGCCGCCGATGATGCGTAACTGGCCCGGACGGCGTTTCACTCAGGTTCCAGTTCGCCGTAGCGCGCGCGCAGGCGGCGATGACGGTGGCGGAACACCGCGCCGACGAAGGATTTCAACATCGCACCCGCAGCGGCCAGCCTGGGCTCGAACACCAGTTCGTCGGTCACGCGCACACCGCCTTCGATCACGTGCAGACGGCGCCGGTGTATCCACAAGCGCTGCGACCACGACGACGAACGCTCGTCGAAACCCTGCTCGGGGTACAGCCGTTCCAGACCGAGATGGTGCCGATCCACCGGCAACACGCCGAACAAGCGGACCCAACTCGAGAACAGCAAGGGCGCGGGCGTCACGTCCTGCAGCGACGCGCGCGCAGGCGGGTAGCTCATCGACAGCCAGGGGCCCAGTTCCTCGTTGACGCCATCCAGTGTCGAGACGCGCGCCCACAAGACCGGTGCTGAAACCGCCAGGCGGCTTTCGAAGCGCAGTTCGATCACGGATGCCTCGGTGGTCTGCTACTCGTCGTTGCGGTGATCTTCCAGCTCCCGCGCACGCTGCTTGAGCAGGGCCATGTGCGACAAGTGCGACTGCAGCAATGCACCAATGGCAATGCCGAACGCAAACGCGATGAGGATGCCGATGATCATGCGCGTTCCCGCCTTCAGCCCTGGGTGCCGCCCACGGTCAGGCTGTCCAGCCGCAGGGTCGGCTGGCCGACGCCGACCGGCACGCTTTGGCCGTCCTTGCCGCAGATGCCGATACCCGCATCGAGCTTGAGATCGTTGCCCACCATGCTCACGCGCGTCAGCACCTCCGGCCCGTTGCCGATCAGGGTGGCGCCCTTGACCGGCCGCGTGATCCTGCCGTCTTCGATGAGATAGGCCTCCGACGCCGAGAAGGTGAAATTGCCGGAGGTGATGTCGACCTGGCCGCCGCCGAAGCTCACCGCATAGATGCCGCGCGGCACGCTGGCGATGATCTCGGCAGGGTCTGATTTGCCGCCCAGCATGTAGGTGTTGGTCATGCGCGGCATCACCAGACTGGCAAAGGATTCGCGCCGGCCATTGCCGGTGGCCTTGGCTTTCATCAGGCGTGCGTTGAGCGAATCCTGCATGTAGCCAGCGAGCTGGCCGTTGTCGATCAGGGTGGTGCAGTTGCTGGTGTTGCCCTCGTCGTCCAGGTTCAGCGAACCGCGGCGACCCGGCAGGGTGCCGTCGTCGACCACGGTACACAGTTCGGACGCCACTTTCTGACCGACACGGCCGGAAAACGCCGAGGTGCCCTTACGGTTGAAGTCGCCCTCCAGACCGTGACCAATGGCCTCGTGCAGCAATATTCCAGGCCAGCCGGGGCCCAGCACCACCGGCATGGCGCCGGCCGGCGCCGGCACCGAGTCGAGCAGCACCAGTGCCTGTCGCACCGCTTCGCGGGCGTAGCTTTCGGGAAGATCTTCAGAAAAATATTCCAGCTCGGCGCGCGCGCCGCCGCCCACATGGGCCTGCTCGCGACGGCCGTTGTGCTCGACGATGACGGTCACGTCCATCCGCACCAGCGGCCGCACGTCGGCGGCGCGACGACCGTCGGCACGCACGATGAACACCACCTCGTACTGCGCCGCGAGCGCACACATCACCTGCTTGACCCGCGGATCGGCCGCACGGGCGGCCGCATCGGCGCGCCGCAGCAAGGCCAGCTTGGCATCGGCATGGGCCGAACCCGGCGGATCGACCGGCGCGTACAACGCCCGGCCCTGCACGATCTGCTGGGGCGCGATAGGCACGCTGCGGGTGTCGCGCACGATGGCACGCGCCGCGGTGGCGGCCTCGGTGAGTGCGTCCAATTGAATGTCTTCGGAATACGCCAGGCCTTGCTTTTCGCCGGCGATGGCGCGTACGCCGACGCCCTGCTCCACCGAATGACTGCCGGATTTGACGATGCCTTCCTCCAGTGACCAGTGCTCAGTGCGCGTGTACTGGAAATACAGGTCGGCGTCGTCGGCACCACTGTCCAGCGTGGTGGACAGCACCGCATCCAGGTTGGATTCGCTCAGGCCGGCGGGATCGAGGAACTGGCGATGCGCGATGGACAGGGCACCACGGTCGTCAACGGCTTGGATATCGGTCATGACAGACGGGGAAATGGGTTCGCGACCAGCCTAGCAGGACTGGCGCTGCAGGTAGGACTCCGGCCACGTCGACGGCTGGAGTCGGGACCGGACAGGCTGGGGGCGGTGTTCACGCCGTGGTTCGCGCGATAATTGCGGTCTTGATCCTCACTTTTGAACATCACGGGAGCAACGCATGGCCTCAAGCTTCGATTTCACCGGCAAGAACGTGTTTGTCGCTGGCGGCACCAGTGGTATCAATCTGGGGATCGCACATGCCTTCGCAAGGGCCGGTGCCACCGTCAGCGTCGCCTCGCGTTCGCCTGAGAAGGTGACCGCCGCGGTGGAAGCGCTGCAGGCTCATGGCGGCAAGGTCGTCGGTCATGCGCTGGACGTGCGCGAATACGCGGCGGTGGAGCAGGCGTTCAAGGCCACCCAGGCAACCTTCGGCAGTATCGACGTGCTGATCTCCGGTGCTGCGGGCAATTTCCCGGCGCCTGCGCTGGGCATCTCGCCCAACGGTTTCAAGTCGGTGGTGGACATCGACCTCATGGGCACGTTCCACGTGCTGCGCGCCGCGTTTCCCTATCTGACCAAGCCGGGCGCCTGTCTGGTCAACATCTCCGCTCCGCAGGCCTTTCTGCCGATGGAGTTCCAGATGCATGTCTGCGCCGCCAAGGCCGGTGTCGACATGATCACCCGCGTCGCGGCGCTGGAATGGGGCCCGGCCGGCGTGCGGGTGAACTCGGTGGTGCCGGGGCCCATCGACAACACCGAAGGCATGCGCCGCTTGGCGCCGACCCCGGCGGCGAACCAGCTCGCCATCGACAGCGTGCCGCTGAAAACCCTGGGCACGGTCGACAACATCGCCGACGCCTGCCTGTGGCTGGCCAGCCCGATGGCGTCCTACGTCAGTGGCGTGATCCTGCCGGTCGATGGTGGCTGGAGTCTGGGCGGCGCGTCGTCCCTGGGCCGCGGATTGGCCGAGCTGATGAGTGGGAAGAAATAAAAAGTGGCAAAGCGATTCGGACGCAGATTTCGCGGATGAACGCGGATGAAGATCGAGCGCTTGACGCGCACGCTCGACTCGCCGTCAGGGTGTATTGATCCGACCGCCCGGGCTCCAGTTCGTGTCCGCGTTGACCCGCGTCTGGGTCGTTTCTGTGGGCAATCGCCGCCTCCCGCTTCAGCCCTTGAAGCCCGGGTGACGGTGACAGCTCGACAGGTGATCGTTGACCACGCCCATCGCCTGCAGATAAGCGTAGACGATGGTGCTGCCCACGAACTTGAAGCCGCGCTTGAGCAGATCCTTGCTGACGCGGTCAGACAACTCGGTGCGCGGCGGCACCTGCTTGAGGTCGGTCCAATGATTGAGCAGCGGTTCGCCCTCTACCCAGTTCCACAGGTAGCGATCAAAGCTGCCGAATTCCTTCTGCACGGCTAGAAACGCGCGCGCATTGGTGCGCACCGACCACACCTTGAGCCGGTTGCGCACGATGCCCACGTCCTGCAACGCCGATTCCAGCTTCTCGTCCGACCAGCGTGACAGCTTGAGCGCATCAAACTGCGCGAACACGCGACGGTAACCGTCGCGCTTGTTGAGGATGGTGCTCCACGACAGGCCGGCCTGCGCCCCCTCCAGGATCAGGAACTCGAACAGCACGCGGTCGTCGTGCTGCGGCCGGCCCCATTCGTCGTCGTGATAAGCCTTGTAGGCGTCGGAGCCCAGGCACCAGGCGCAGCGGGAGACTTCACTCATTCAACACCTCTGTACCCCTTCAGCATGCCTGTCATTCCGAGCGTGTAGCTATCCCTCGATCTGCTTCTCGCGGGAAGTCGCTTCCTCGATCCGCTCGTTGCTCTCGAAATGGACGAGACGGGTGATCCAATACCGCAACGTGAAAGCGAGCAGGACAAGCTTCTTGCGCTCCAGCACCCTTCTCTGCAGGTCGCTGGTGGCGCCTGCATACGGCGCCGTTGTTCGACTGGCCATGATGCAAGCGCGACATGGTTAGCAACAAAGCTCGGCTGCCGATGCTTACCCTCTCCCGCAAGCGGTAGAGGGTGGCGCAAAGCGCCGGGTGAGGGCCGCTCAGTTTGGCGCTGCGGTGATCGGCGAGGCCCTCACCCCCGGCCCTCTCCCGCTTGCGGGAGAGGGGAGCACTCAGTGCAGCCGGGCTGAGGTGAGTCGCCAATCAAGAAACGCACGACCTCACCCGAACCGCAGCCGCTGCCCTCGCGGCGGTAACACTTGCGTTCCATCCCAGGCCAGTTCGCCGTTGACCCAGGTCGCCGCGATGCGGCCCGGCAGGGTCATTCCTTCCAGCGGCGACCAGCCCACCTTGTAGCGCACGTCTTCGCGCCGCACGGTCTGCGGGGTCTCGTCGATCAGGGTCAGGTCGGCCCAGTAGCCTTCGCGCACATAACCGCGCTCACGCACCCCGAACAGCTCGGCGGGCGCGTGGCAGATCTTGCGCACCAGGGTTTGCAGGTCCAGCTCCTTGCGCCGCACCAGCTCCAGACCCATCAACAGCGCATGCTGCACCAGCGGCAAACCGGATGGCGCCTGGAAGTAATCGCGCGCTTTTTCCTCCAGCGTGTGCGGCGCGTGATCGGTGGCGATGACGTCGATGCGGTCCTCGCGCACGGCCTTGAGCAGGGCCTCGCGATCAGTCGCGGTCTTGATCGCCGGATTGCACTTGATGAGGCTGCCGCGGGTGGCGTAATCGCGCTCGTCGAAGAACAGGTGATGCACGCAGGCTTCGGCGGTGATGCGTTTGCCTTTGATGGGTCCGGGCTCGAAGAAACTCATCTCGCGGGCGGTGGTGAGATGCAGGACGTGCAGACGCGCACCGTGCTTCTTCGCCAGGCCCGTGGCGAGTTCGGTCGAGGCGTAGCAGGCCTCGGCCGAACGGATGCGCGGGTGTTCACTCCACGGCACCCGCTCACCAAATTTCTCGCGCGCCTTCACTTCATTGCGCAGGATGGTGGGGGTGTCTTCGCAATGCGTCACCACCATCAGCTTGCTGCGCGCGAAGATGCCGTTGAGCGTCGCCGGATCGTCCACCAGCATGTTGCCGGTGGAGGCGCCCATGAATACTTTCAGGGCGCAGGCCTCGTCCGGCTGCAGTGCCGCGATCTCTTCGAGATTGTCGTTGGCACCGCCAAAGTAGAACGCGTAATTGGTGTGCAGGCGGCCTTGGGCGTGCGCGTACTTGTCAGCCAGTCGCGCGCGCGTGGTGATGGCCGGCGAGTTGTTGGGCATGTCCATCACCGAGGTGATGCCGCCCGCCACCGCCGCAGCGGATTCGGTGGCGAGGTCGCCCTTGTGGGTCAGGCCCGGCTCCCGGAAATGCACCTGGTCGTCGATCATGCCGGGCAGCAGCAGGCGGCCCTTGGCCTCGTAGACCTCAGCGCCGGCCGGCGCAGCGATCTGCGGCGCGATCTTCTCGATGCGGCCATCCACGACCAGCAGGTCGCCGTGCAGCACGCTGCCCTCGTTGACGATACGGGCGCTGTGGATCAGCAGTTTGGACATGGCGGCGATTCCTGGCGGCGGGTGACGGGTGCCCCTCAGTTTACGGTGCCCGCCAGATCGCCCGCGCGCGCCTGCAATACGGCCAGCGCCACCACCCCCGCGGTTTCGGTGCGCAGGACGCGCGGGCCCAGGCTCACAGCGACCCCACCGGCCTGCACTCCAGCCGCGATCTCGGACGCGCTGAGTCCGCCCTCGGGGCCGATCACCAGACTGATCGGCGCGGCCGGAATCGGGGCCTGCGCCAGCGCCTGCGCGGCGATGGGGTCGAGCAGATAACGTGGACCCTGTGGCGCGGATGCCAGCCAGTCCGCGTAGCGCTGCAGCGGATGCAGCAACGGCACCCGGGTGCGACCGCTCTGCTCGCAGGCGGACACCAGCACGCCGCGCCAGTGATCCCGTTTCTTCGCCTCGCGCTCGCGGTCGAGGCTGACGTTGCAGCGTTCGGTGATGATCGGGGCAATCGCCGCGACACCCATCTCCACCGCCTTCTGCAGGGTCCAGTCCATGCGATCGCCCTTGGAGATGCCTTGCACCAGGGTGATCTGCAAAGGCGACTCGCGGTCCACCTCGTGAAAGTCGCCGATGCTGAGCGTCGCGCTGCGCTTGGCCACCGTATCGAGCTTGGCGTCGTATTCACCGCCACGACCGTCGAACACGATCAGGGCCTCGCCGGCCTGCATGCGCAGCACCAGGACCAGATGTCGAAACGCCGCTTCGGGCAACTCCAGTTGCAGCCCGCTGGACAGCGGCGTGTCCAGAAACACGCGCGTGGCCATACCGACTCAGTCGTCCTGTGTGGCGTAATCGATGGCCTCGCACGCGATCCTGGCCATGGCCTCGACCTCGCGCGGCTCGATGACATAGGGCGGCATGAAATAGAGGATGTCGCCCAGTGGTCGCAGCAGCACGCCGAAGTCCTTGTGCGTCGCCAGCGCGTGCCGATAGGCGCGCAGGCCGCGACGTTCGGCTGCGGGAAAGGCCTCCCGTGTCTGCGGTCGGCGTGCCAGCTCCACCGCCAGGATCAGGCCCTGCTGACGCACTTCCGCCACATAACGATGGCTGCGCAGCGACGCGGTGGCCGACCACAGGAACTGGCCGAGCAGGCGCACGCGCGCCATCCAGTCCTGTTTCTCGAACACGTCCAGAGTCGCCAGCGCCGCACGGCAGGCCAGCGGATTGCCGGTGTAGGAATGCGAATGCAGAAACGCCTTGCCGGCGCGGTATTCGTCGTAGAACGCCTGGTAGATCGCATCCCGGGTCAAGGTCACGGCCAGCGGCAAGGTGCCGCTGGTGATGCCCTTGGACAGGCACATGAAGTCCGGCGTGATGCCGTTGGGGCCGGTTTTCTGCGGCGCCCAATTGCAGGCGAACATTTTCCCGGTACGGCCGAAACCCACCGCGATCTCGTCGGCGATCAGGTGCACGCCATGGCGGTCGCAAGCCTCGCGCAACATGCTCAGATAAATCGGGTGATACATGCGCATGCCACCAGCGCATTGCACCAGGGGCTCCAGAATCACCGCGCAGGCTTCGTGGGCGTGCTGCGCGAGAACGGCTTCCATGTCGGCGAAGCGGCGGCGCGTGTAGTCCTCCCAGGACTCGCCGGCCGGCCGCTCGTAGCAGTCCGGCGATGGCACATGGATGGGCTGCAGCAGCAGCGACGCATAGGTGTCGCGATACAGGCCGGTATGGCCCACTGCGAGCGCGCCCAGCGTTTCGCCGTGATAACCGCCGGTCAGCGCGATATAGCGGGTCTTCTGCGGTTTGCCGACGTTGCGCCAGTAGTGAAAGCTCATCTTGAGCGCCACCTCCACCGCCGCCGAGCCGTTGTCGGCGAAGAAACAGCGGTCCAGCCCCGGCGGGGCAAGCTTCACCAGCCGCTCGGCCAACTCCACCGCCGGCTGATGGGTGAAGCCGGCGAAAATCACGTGGTCCAGCGTGTCGAGCTGATCCTTGAGGCTGGCGACGATGTGGGGATGCCGATGGCCGAAGATGTTGGTCCACCAGGAGCTCACGCCATCCAGGTAACGCCGGCCCTCGTAGTCTTCCAGCCACACGCCCTCGGCCTTGGCGATGGGAATCAGCGGAATATTGGCGGCGTCGCCGCCGGCGTGGTCCTGCATCTGCGTACAGGGATGCCACACATGCGCCAGGCTGCGCGCGGTCCACTCGATGTTGGTCATGTCAGGACCTTGATGAGCACCGCGGAGTTGCGCTGGTAGTTGTAAAGCTGCTGGCGCGGCAACGGCAGATCGTCGATGCGCGCAGGCTTGAAGCCGTGCTCCAAAAACCAGTGCGGTGTGTGCGTGGTCAATGCGAACAGCCGGCCGATCCCCAGCTTTCGGGCGGTTTCCTCCGCGCGTGCTAGCAAGGCCGCGGCACGGCCAGAACGACGGTAGTCGGGATGCACTGCCACGCAGGAGAATTCGGCCATGCCCTGTTCCACGAACGGGAACAGCGCACAGCAGGCCACCACCAATCCATCGCGCACCATGACGTCGAACTGCGCGATCTCCAACTCCAGTTGCTCGCGCGAGCGCGGCACCAGCACGCCGGCGTTCTCCAGCGGCTCGATCAGCGCCAGGATGCCGCCGACGTCCTCGATGCTGGCCTCGCGCACGGCCTCGTAATGCTCGTCGGCGTAGAGCATCAGGCCGATGCCGTCGCGCGTGTAGAGCTCGCGCAGCAGTGCGCCTTCGGCCTGTGCGCCCACCAAGTGCACACGCTTGACCCCGCCGTGACCGGCTTCCAGCGCGGCGGTCAGATAACGCCGGTCCTGCTCGCCGATGCCGTTGGCCGCCGCCAGCAGGCGCTCACCTTCGGCCAGCGACAACTGCCCGGCGTCGCCGGTGTCGTCGGCGAGCTTCCAGGTATCCGGATCGGAGTTGGACACCAGCACCAGCTTGTCCGCGCGCAAGGCCACCGCCATGGCGGTGGCCACGTCGGCCGAGCGCAGGTTGAAGATCTCGCCGGTGGGCGAATAACCGACCGGCGACACCAGCACGATGCGGTCCTGGTCGAGTACGGCGCGCACCGTGTCGACGTCGATGCGCCGCACCTCGCCGGTGTGCTGAAAGTCCACGCCGTTGCGGATGCCGACCGGACGGGCAGTCACCCAGTTGCCGCTCGCCACCTTCAGCCGCGCGCCGCCCATCGGGGTACTGGCCAGCGACGTCGACAGGCGCGCCTCGATGTCCATGCGCAGGCTGCCGACGGCCGCCTTCACGCATTCCAGCGCCGGCAGATCGGTGACCCGGAACTCGCCGCAATAACGAGGGGTAAGCGCGCGTAGCGCCAGTTGCCGGTCGATCTGCGGCCGCGCGCCGTGCACCAGCACCAGCTTCACACCCAGGCTGTGCAGCAGGGCGAGGTCGTAGACAAAGGCCTCGAAGTCGGGCCGATCGGCCACCTCGCCGCCGAACGCCACCACGAACACGCCGCCGTTGTGGGCGTGGACATAGGGCGCAGCAGCGCGCAGGGCGGCGACGAAATCGGCGGGGATCATTCGTCATTATCCGGCGCGCCCGCGACAACTGGAAAGAGCTCGACGCTGCGGGCGCAACTTGAACCGAATCCGAACAGGGTGTTTGCGGCGGGTTAAAGGCCGTCCGCCTATCGTGATTGCCGCGGTCGCTGCCGGGCGATTCCTTCCTTCATCTGCAACCGGAGATTACCCATGAGATCGATGCTCGTCCCCCTGGCGCTGGGCACCGGCCTGGCGCTGTCGTCCACCCTGGTCCTGTCCAAGCCACCGCATGCCACCGAACCGGGTTGGAACGGCCCGGTCTGGCAGCAGCAGGCAGCGCTGCCGCTCGAACTGGTTCAGGCCACGCTGCGCGAACGCGGTTTCGGCCGGGTGCTGGGCATGCAACCCAAGAAGCATCATGTCGAGGTCTACACCACGCGCAACGGCGAGCCCATCGAGGTCAAGCTCACGCTGGACGGCCGCTTCCACGAGTGGGAACTGCCCAAGCACCAGCGCTACGCTGGCGCCTCCGCCGCAACGCCGATCGACGATCCGGTCGCGGTGGCGGCCGAGGCCGGCTACGAAAGCCCGCGCCTGGGCGAGTACAAGCGTCATCATGTGGAAGTGTTCGCCGCCAACGCGCGCGGCGAGAACGTGGAGCTGCACATGGCGCCCAGTGGGCTGATCTACAAGGAAAAGCAGATCCAGAGCTGGTTCGACAGGCCAAGCGGCTGGGGCCGCTAGGCCGCTGGCCACAGGTGCGCACCGGTCTATCCAGAGGGTCCAGAGGTGACAACCAGCATTCTCATCGGCGGCGCTTTCGTGCTGACCTACCTGGGCATGGCGATCGGCCGCCTGCCCGGGCTGCAGGTGGATCGCGCCTGGATCGCCTTTGGCGCCGCCGTGCTGCTGCTGGCCAGCGGTGCGGTGCCCTTGCAGCAGGCCGGTCGGCTGCTGGACTGGGAGGCACTGCTGCTGCTGCTGGGCATGATGGTGGTGTCCGCGCAGTTCGAGTTTTCCGGCGTCTACCAGCGCGCCGGTACCGCGGCGGCGCGCCTGGCGCAACGCCCGCTGCACCTGCTGGCGACGGTGGTGCTGCTGGGTGGCGGCCTGTCCGCGATCCTGGTCAACGACATCGTCGCCTTTGCGCTGACCCCGGTGCTGTTGCTGAGCCTGCGCGCGCAGGGTCGCGATCCGGTGCCCTACCTGCTGGCCCTGGCCTGCGCCTGCAACGCCGGATCGGCAGCGAGCCTGATCGGCAATCCGCAGAACATCCTCATCGGCCAGGCCGGGCGACTGGATTTCTGGGGCTACGTGGCGGCCAGCATCGTGCCGGCGGCGTTGGCGTTGGCGAGCGTGTTCGCCGTCATCGCCTGGCTGTGGCGCGGACATTGGACGCCGGCCGCAGCGCCGACGGATGCCGTAGCGGCGCTTGCGCCCGAGCGCGCACCTGCATGGAAGCCCTGGCTGGCCATCGTTGCGCTGCTGTTGCTGTTCTCCACGCCGCTGCCGCGCGAGCTGTCGGCGCTGCTGGTGGCGGTGCTGGTGATGGCCTCGCGCCGGCAGTCCAGCCGCGAGTATTTGGCGGCGGTGGACTGGAGTCTGCTGCTGCTGTTCGCCGGCCTGTTCGTCGTCACCGGCGCCGCCGGCGAACTGCCCTGGGCGCGCGAGCAGGCGGCCCAGCTCGCCGCCAGTGGACAGCTTCCGCAGGGCGCGCTGAGCCTGGCCGGCGTGGCGCTGCTGGGCAGCAATCTGATCGGCAACGTGCCCTTCGTCATGTTGCTGCTGCAGGTGTGGCCGCAAGTGCCCGCTCAGGCCCTGGTCGCACTGGCGCTGCTGTCCACCCTGGCCGGCAACCTGCTGATCGTGGGCAGCGTGGTGAATCTGATCGTGGCCGAAAGCGCGCGTCGGCACGGGCTGGCGCTAGGCTTCATGCAGTTCGCCCGCGTCGGCATTCCGGTGACCCTGCTGTCGATGAGTCTGGCGGTGGGCTGGCTGGTGGTCAGCGGCACGTTGCCGCTGCGCTGACCGGCCTTGGTAGCGGCCGTCGCCGGGACACGACGGTTTCCTTGATTCACTTCGGCGTTCCGCGGCTTCGCCCCGCAGCACCCGCAACGCCATCCTGATTCGGATCGACTGCCAGGAGCACCGCCCTCAGCCCCCGGAGCCGTCGCGGCCTGGACTGGATGAACTTCCATCGCCGGCGCGGTGGGGCACTTCATCGCCCGCGAGTACATCTTCTGGGTGGTGGGCCTGTGGAGCCTGTTGTCGATTGCCTCGGAGATGATGATCCGCACCAGCGAGGTCGATCCGGTCATCGCCCGTGGCGCGCAGCGCGACGAACGCGGCAGCATGAAGATCGGACCGATGCTCGATGTGCTCAAGGACCGCCGCGTGGCGGTGTTCGCGCTGACCGTGCTGCTGTTCCATTTCGGCAACGTCGCGATGCTGCCGCTGGTCGGCCAGGAACTCACCGCCAACGCCGACGGCCAAGGCGCCTCGCTGTGGATGAGCGCCTGCATCATCCTGGCGCAACTGGTGATGATTCCGGTCGCAATGTTCGCCGGCCCCTATGCCGACCTGTGAGGCCGCAAGCCGAACTTCCTGATCGGCCTGGCTGCGCTGCCGATCCGCGGCCTGCTTTACACCGTCAGCGACGAGCCGGCAAGGCTGCTGGCGGTGCAGGCGCTGGACGGCATCGGCGCCGGCATCTTCAGGGTGACGTGGGTGCTGATCGTGGCCGATCTCACCCGCGGAACCGGCCGCTACGGCGTCACCCTGGGGCTGATCAACGCCGCGCACATGGTGGGTTTTTTTCTCAGCCAGACCATGGCAGGCATGGTGGTCGATCATTTCGACAGCTACGCCGCCGGGTTTACCTGGCTGACGGTCATCGCCGCCAGCGCGCTGCTGCTGTTTGCGGTGGCCATGCCGGAGACGCGCGAGGCCAGCCTCTACGACGCCGCAGATCGGGCCGGGCCGGGCCCGCGTCCCGCCATCGGGTCCTGAGCCCAGCGATACGTCATGCAAAAATGGGTCGCTCTTGCCCTCCGCCAAGCCCAGCCAAGGCCATGGCGCGGCAGGAGAAACGTACCTTGGGCGAGGTCTTGTCGCGCCTGCTGCGTCAGGCGCTGACGCAACCCGCACCCGCCGGCATCGCCGAACCGGCCGCGCGGTACGGATTCCGGCCGCTGTCGGCGCGCGGCAAGCTGGTGACCAACGAGGCCATCGACCGGCTACGGGAAGACGAAGGCATCTGATGCGGGCATTGCTGGACGTCAACGTCCTGATCGCCTTGCTCGACGCGGCGCATGTCCATCACGGTCTGGCGCGGCGCTGGTTTGCGAGCCATGTCGAACAGGGCTGGGCATCGTGTCCGCTGACCCAGAACGGCTGCGTGCGAATCCTGTCGCAGCCGCGCTATCCCAACGCGGTGCCGGTGGCGGAGGCCGCGCTGCGTCTGGGTGAGGCGTTGGCGCATCCTTCGCACACGTTCTGAGCGGACGACCTGAGTCTGTTCGAACCCGGCCTGATCGACTGGACCCGCGTGCTGTTGCCGGCCCACCTCACCGATGCCTACCTGCTGGCCCTGGCCGTGCGTCACGACGCGCGCCTGGTGAGCTTCGATCGCCCCGTACCGGTGGCCGCGGTGAGGGGCGCGGGCGGCGAGCACTGGGTGCGCCTGTAACGGCCGGAAACGCTGCGGTTCCGCCACGCTCAGGCGCGGTCGTCGAAACGCAAGCCGGCGTAGATCTCCTGCAACGGCACCGAGCATCCCAGGCAGGTGCTATCGAACGCCTCTTCAGGATTCAGCGGCTCGCAGGTCCAGCCACCGTCGCCAAGCCGGTAGACCTCCACCGCGATCCTCCGGCTGTCTACCAGCAGGTATTCGCGCAGCGAGGGCAGCAGGCGGTAGTTCTGCCATTTCTCGCCGCGATCGGCACGCTCGGTGGAGTCGGACAGCACCTCCACCAGCAGGCACGGTGCGCGCGAGTAATACTCGTGATCGTCGGCGGGATCGCAGCCGACCAAAATGTCCGGGTAGTAGAAGATGTCGGCGGCGTCGATGCGCACTTTCATGTCGGCGACGTACACGCGGCAGGCTCCGCCACGGGCCGCGCGATGTAGGGCGCTGCCCAGGTTCACGACGATCTCGCCGTGACGGCGACCTGCCCCAGCTATGGCGAACACCTGCCCGGCCACGTACTCGTGCCGCAACTCGGAGCGCAGCTCTCCATCCAGGTATTCGTGGGCGGACAGTAGGGGAAGTCGTGCCGGTCGCATGCGCGAAAGTATATCCCCGGCCTGCGTCAGCGCAGCGGCAGTCGCAGTTGGGCGGACAGTCCGCCCAGGCTGGATCGCGCCAGTCGCAGTTCGCCACCGTAGAGCCGCGCCAGTTCATGGACGACGGACAGACCCAGGCCGTGGCCGGGCGTGGATTCGTCCAGCCGCTCGCCGCGCAGCAGCGCGCGCAGTCGTCCCCTGCCATGCCGGGGCCGCGGGCGCGGCCGACAGCAGTTCCAGCGCACGCGGATCGCCGGGCGCGCTGAAGCGGCGCACGCAGGCGTAGGGCGCGCCACCACCGGCTCGGGATCGCGCATGAGATGGGTGAGCACCTGCGCTTCAAAAGCGGTGAGTCTCACCGGCGAGCGGCCTGCGCGTGCAAGGCGAGATCCGCGAACGCTACGGCGATGCTTTCATCCTGGAAGACGCCAGCGGCCGCGTGCTGGTGGACGCCGGCCGCCTGCAGGCGCCTCAGCGACCGCTGCAGGAGGGTGAGCGCGTCAGCGTGATCGGCGAACTTCAGCGTGGCCGTTTCGAGGCGCGCATGCTGATCCGTGCCGACGGCGAGGTACTGGAAACCGCGTCAGGGCGGGACCGACGGTCGGTGCCGCCGGGCGGTCGCGTGATCGATCCGGCTGGCCCTGCCGATGCCGATGCGCCCACCACCCTGCCGCCGCAGTCGCTGACGCAAGCGCTCGGCTACCGCGGCATGGAACAGGTCAAGCTGCATGATCGCCATTACGAGATTCACACCCGCAATCCCTGGGGCGAGCCGGTGGAAGTGCACCTGGATTTCAGCGGCGAGGTCTACAGGGAAAAGCGGCGGCGCGATCCACGCTGATGCCGGCTCCCGCTCGCGGGATCGGGCGTCCGAACGACGCGCGGCGAAGCGCACCACCGCATCATCTACCGTCTTGGAAAGCATCCTCAGCGCAGCTCCGCGGCGGTGTCGATGCGGTTGCAGCACCCCTGCCAGACCGGGGCATCCGGACGCGCCACGGTGACGCCGTACGCGTAGCGAAAATCGGACATGCCATCGCTGCATTGGCCGCTGTGCGTCAGGCTCATTTGCGCGAACGGCTGCCCATCAGGCCTCATCAGAGCCAGCGCGTACCGCTGCGTAGCGTCGTTGGCGACCACCAGATCGTCTGCGGCCAGGACGTCGTCGACCTCGCAGTCGTCGGCACAGACTGCGCTGCCGTCGGCAGCGATGTCGATGCGCCAGTAGGGTTCGGTCCCGATACAGCGCAGGGGTGCGATGGCTTCGAGGCCGGACACGGCAGCCGGGGCGACGTCTGAGTCCGGTGTCTGAGCTTGCGGCTGCAGCGCAGGCCCGGCGCCGGACACCGATGCATCGCGTTCCGGCTTACCGCAGGCGCCCAGCAGCGCGCCGAAAAGGACCAGCGCGGCCAGCAAGGATGATCCGCGGGCAGGCATGAACATAGGCGAAAGTCTCACTTGAAGAAGGCGGCGCGAGTCATGGCGCCGGCCACACCATCGGCGACCAGACCCTTGCGACGCTGGAAGCTCACCACACCGCCGCCGGTATCCACGTCGAACCTGCCGTTTTCGCTCACCACGATCTGGTGCAGTCCCAGCAATCGCTGCAGGGCACGCACATCCTCGCCCTGGGTGCCGAGCTTGAGCAGTCGCGCCCGGTTGCCGCCCGCGCTCAGGGCGGTGCGGGTCTGCGGCCCGACCTGGCCGTCGACGTCGATGCCGGCCAGACGCTGGAAACTGAGCACCGCCTCGAAGGTGGCCTGGTCGAACAGGTCGGTCTGTGCATTCACGGCGATTCCATTCCACCGCAGCAGGTTCTTGACCACCAGCACCGGCGGGCCGCGGTCCAGCATCCGGGTGGCGCCGGTGGTGGCTCTGGCCGAGCCCGCACCGGCGGCCGGCGGCGGTGTCGACAGCGGCGGCGTGATCGTGGTGCTGCCGGTCATGTAGCCGTTGGCGTTCAGACCCAGCACCGATCTGTAGTGATAGACCGGACAGGTCTTGGTGGACACCTCACAATGGCCGCGAAAGCGAATCTGGCTGGGACTGTAGGCGTCGCGGATGGCGGTGCACAGCTTGATCACCGTGGTGTACTGCTCGGCGGTGAAACTGGCCTCGGCCAGGCCGTGGCAGCAGATCGCGATCGAGCCGGTGTTGTGCGGCGCCTGCGCGATCGGGATGCTCTCCAGCGCGCGGCCGGCCTGGACGTTGCCATTCTTGTTGATGAAGTAGTGGTAACCGATATCGCCGAAATTGCGTTCCAGATGCCAGGCCTTGATCACCGACACGTCGTCGTGGCTGGCCACATCCGAGGCCGAACAATGCAGGTAGACCGTGTGGACGCTGCGCGTCGGTCGGGTGAATGCGATGTCCTGCCCATAGCTCCAGAGCGGGGCGGTGGTGACCATGGTCGATGCTCCTTCGTCGGGTATCGCGGTCCGGGCGGCACGCGAAACTGAACCGGTCGTCGCAGGTGGACACGGGGCAGTCATGGCTTGAACGCAGCAGCCCGCGGAATCGGTATGCACACCGCATCACCGCCGCCGGCGACGCCGGCTGAGACGATCCCGCCGACCTCGGACCGACTCGGGTAGTCTTCGGCCATGCCAGGACACGCTCACCCGCTAACGCCGCAACGATCCTCCCCAGGGCTGACGGCAACGGCGCCCGCGCCGATCAAAGCCTGAGGCCCGATGTCGGCAGCTGCTGCAGCCCAATTCGACCGCCACGGCCTGATCGTGCTGGCGCTCGCCACGTTCATGAGCATGGCGGCCATGCGTGCCTGCGACCCGTTGCTGCCGATGCTGGCGCAGACGTTCGCGGCCAGCACCGGCGATGCCGCGCGCACCATCTCGGCCTACGCGGTGGCCTACGGCCTGCTGCAGCTGGTCTACGGGCCGCTGGCGGACCGCTACGGAAAATTTCGCGTCATCGCGTTCGGCGTTGCCGCCTGTGTGGCCACCAACGTCATGGCTGCGGTCTCCGACAGCCTCGGCGCACTGGTGTGGGCACGCACCCTGTCGGGCGCCGCCGCCGCCGGCATCATTCCGATGACGCTGGCCTGGGTGGGCGACGCGGTGAGCTACGAGCGGCGCCAGGAAATTCTGGCGCACATCATGACCGCCACCCTGCTCGGCACCGCGTTCGGCCAGTGGGCCTCGGGTCTGTTGGCGGAGTCGCTGGGCTGGCGCTGGGCCTTCGCGATGATTGCCGCGATGTTCCTCGTGGTCGCCGCCTGCATGCTGCCGATGACGCCGGCACGCGGTCCGCTGGCGCGGCCTGCAGGAACGCCCGGCTTTGCCCGCGGCGTCGCCAGCGTGCTGTCGGTGCCCTGGGCGCGCGCCATTCTGGCCATCACGTTGCTGCAAGGCGCGTTCGCGTTTACCGCGATGGCGTTCATTCCGTCCTATCTGCACGACCGCTTTGGTTTGTCGTTGAACTGGGCGGCGGCGATCGTCGCCTTGTTCGCTCTCAGCGGATTGGCCTACACCGCGAGCGCGCGCTGGCTGATCGCGCGCCTGGGTGAAGCGGGGCTGGCGTCGGGCGGCGCCAGCCTGCTCGGGCTGGCTTATCTGGCGATCGCGTTTGCCCCGCACTGGGGCTGGACGGCACCGGCCTGTGCGGTGGCGGGGCTCGGCTTCGTGATGCTGCATTCCACTTTGCAGACCCACGCCACCCAGATGGCGCCGGCACTGCGCGGCACTGCAGTGTCGCTGTTCGGCGCCTGCCTGTTCCTCGGCCAATCGCTGGGCGTGCTGGGCGCGGCGCTGCTGGTGGATCGCGTCGGCTTTCAGACTGTGTTTGTGGTTTCCGGCGCGACCATCGTGCTGATGGGTTGGGGCTTTGCGCGTGCCTTGCGCCGACGCGCAGCCCGTGCGGCGACCTCGACCGTGACAGTCTGAAACGCCTGCCGCAGAGCGCGGCCCTATACTTGTTCGCATGACCGAAGCGCCCGATTACCAGGAACTGGCCGACCTGCTGCGTCCCCTGGGCTATACCGAAATTCCCTCCAACTTTCACGGCGTGCTGTGCGGTGCGCTGTGTGTGATCGAGCCCGAGCGCCTGAGCGTGGAAAGCCTGCTGGCGGAGGCTGCCGAAGGCCTGGAAAAACTGGGCGCCGAGGATCACGCCCGACTGGCGCGACTGCGCGACGAGACCAGCGACGATTTGCAATCCACCGACATGAGCTTCGAGCCCCTGCTGCCGGACGATGCCATGCCGCTGAGCCTGCGCGTGGACGCCCTCGCCGCCTGGTGCGGCGGTTTTCTGTACGGCCTGTCCAGCCGTCGTCAGCTCGACCTGCGCGGTCTGACCGACGAGGCGCGCGAGACCCTGCGCGATTTTTCCGAGTTCACCCAGGCCGGATTCGATGCCAGTGGCGACGCCGAGACCGAGGAAAACGCCTACAGCGAATTGGTCGAATACGTGCGCGTCGGCGCGCAGTTGCTGTTCCTGGAAATGCGGCCGCGCCCGCCCGCCGCAGACGAGCCCTCGGACACGGTGCACTGAGCCTGCCCGCATTTCTCACAGGTTGCCGGAGAATCCCATGCCATTCCCATTCTCACGACGCTCCTCGTGTTTGCTTCGGAAACAGACCGTCGGAAGATTCTCCGGCTGGATCGGCGCTGGCCTGTCTGCGGCGCGCAGGGCTTGGGGTTCACTCAACCGATGGAGCTACCATCGGTTTCGCTCCGCCCCGGCGCCCTGCACGTCCTCGACGTACGACCATCGCTCGATCCCCCTGTGAGAAATGCGGGCCAACCCATGAAACTCAAACCCGCTCAACGTCAGGAACACGCCGCGCGCCGCGCCGAACTGATGCGCCGTATCGGCCGCAATGCGGTGGTGATCGTGCCGGCCGCGCACGAGGTGATCCGCGCGCGCGACACCCACTACCGCTTTCGCCAGAACAGCGACTTCGCCTACCTCACCGGGTTTCCGGAGCCGGAGGCGATTGCGGTAATCGCGCCCGGCTGCGGCGAGGGCGAATACACCCTGTTCGTGCAGCCCAAGGACAAGGAGCGCGAAATCTGGGATGGCCGCCGCGCCGGCCCGGCTGGCGCGCGCAAGGATTTCGGCGCCGACCAGGCCTGGAACCTGGACGAGTTCGACACCCGCCTGCCGCAGTTGCTGGCCGGCCGCGAGGTCCTGCACTACACCCTGGGCGAGTTCCCCAGTCTGGACGGCCGCATCGCCTCCCTGCTGCGCCACCTGCGCGAAGTGTCGCGGCGCGGTGCCGCGGCGCCGACCACGGTGGTGGCCTTGGAAACCACGCTGCACGAGATGCGCCTGTTCAAGCGTCCAGCGGAGATCGAGCTGATGCGCCGCGCCGGTCAGGTGTCGGCCCAGGCCCACGTGCGCGCCATGCGTGCGACGCGGCCAGGCAAGTTCGAGTGGCAGATCGCGGCCGAAATCCATGCCGAGTTCGAGGCGCACGACATGCAGCCCGGATATGGCTCCATCGTCGGCGGCGGCGACAATGCCTGCATCCTGCATTACGTGGAAAACGACGCCAAGCTCAAGCAGGGCGATCTGCTGCTGATCGACGCCGGTGGCGAGCTGTCTGGCTACACCGCCGACATCACCCGCACCTTTCCCGTTGGCGGCAAGTTCAGCGCCGAACAAAAGGCCGTCTACGAGGTGGTGCTGGAAGCGCAGAAAGCGGCGCTGCGACAGATGCGCCCCGGCGTGTCGGCCGGAAAGCCGCACGAAGCCGCCACCCGCACGCTCACCGAGGGCATGGTCGACCTGGGGCTACTGAAAGGATCGGTCGACAAACTCATCGCGCAAGACAAGCATCGCCAGTTCTACATGCACGGCACCGGCCACTGGCTGGGCATGGACGTTCACGACGTTGGCCGCTACAAGCTGCAGGGCCGCTACCGTCCGTTCGAGCCCGGCATGGTGATGACGGTGGAGCCGGGCCTGTACATCGCACCGGGCAGCAAGGGCGTGAACAAGAAATTCTGGGGCATCGGCATCCGCATCGAAGACGACGTGCTCATCACCAAGACTGGCCACGAAATCCTGACCAGCGACGTGCCCAAGTCGGTGCGTGAAATCGAAAGCCTGATGGCCGGTTGACCGCGATGCCGGCCGCGGATTTCGACGTCGTCATCGTCGGCGGCGGACTGGTCGGCTGCAGCTTGGCGATGGCGCTGGCGGCGCAGGGCCGTCGAGTGGGTCTGATCGAAACCCAGATGCCGCGCGCAATGCCGCCCGGCTGGGACGAACGCTGCATCGCGCTCAACGCCGCATCAATACAAATCCTGGAGCGCTATGGCGTGTGGGAGGCGCTGGCAGCGCAGGCCTCGCCCATCACCGCCACCCACATCTCCGAACGTGGCCGCTTCGGCGCCACCCGCTTCACCGCGGCCGAGGCCGGCCTGCCGGCGCTGGGCTACAACACGCCGCTACGCGCAATCAATCAGGTGCTGTGGGCGCGCATGGAGCAGACCGGCGTCGCCGTGTTCTGCCCGGCCTCGCTGCAGCGCTTCGAGCTCGATCAGTCCGGTGTGCAGATCGCTCTGGACACGCCGGAGCATCCGCCATTGCACACGCAGTTGCTGGTGGCGGCCGACGGCGCGCGTTCGGCGGTGCGCAAGCAGCTCGGCCTGTCGGCTCGGACCCACGACTACGGGCAGTCCGCCATCGTCACCGCGATACGGCCGCAGTATCCGCATGACGGCGTCGCCTACGAACGCTTCCTGCCCGGTGGTCCGCTGGCGATCTTGCCCAAGCCGGACGATGATCAAGGCCACGCCTGCTCGCTGGTGTGGACCGTGCCCTCCTCCGAGCTGCCGGACTGGATGGGGCTGGACGACGCCGCCTTCCTGGCGCGCGCGCAGGATCGTTTCGGCGAGCGCCTGGGCCGCCTGCTGGCGCTGGGTCAGCGTCACAGCTATCCGCTGCAACGGGTGATGAGTGATGCGCTGACCGCACCACGCACGGTGTTGGTCGGCAACGCCGCGCAGAGCCTGCATCCGGTGGCGGCACAGGGCTTCAACCTGGGTCTGCGCGACGTCGCGGCGCTGGCCGAAGTGCTGCGCGGCGCGGCCGACGCCGGTCACGCATCGCTGCTGTCGGATTACGCGGCACGACGCCGCCAGGATCGCCAGCGCGCCTCCGATTTCACCGACCGCCTGGTGCGTCTGTTCTCCAACACCGTGCCGGGCTTGCGCCAGTTGCGCCACCTCGGCCTGCTGGCGCTGGAGCTGGACACTCCGGCGCGGCAGGCGATCCTGCAGCAGAACCTGGGTCTGGCGACCGCATTGCCGGAAGACCTGTTCCGGTCATGAGCGCGAACCCGGCAGGCTGCGACGTTGCGGTGATCGGCGGCGGCATCACCGGCCTGGCAATGGCCGTGGCGCTGCACCAGCAGGGCTTCGCCGTGCAACTGATCGAGCGCGCGGATCGCGCGCCGCGTCACGACCCTGGCGGATACGATCCTCGCGTCTACGCCCTTTCGCTGGCCTCCGCCGGATTCCTGCAGGAACTGAACGTGTGGGAAGCCATCTGCGCCACCCGCGCGGCGCCGATGCCGCGCATGCAGGTGTGGGACCGAAACCCCGCAACCGGGCTGAACTTCGAGGCCTCCGGTCTCCGCCATGGCGTGCTGGGCTGGATCGTCGAGCACAGCCTGATCGCGCAGTGCCTGTGGCAAACCCTGCCGGCCGAATGCCTGCGCAGTGGTGCGGAAGCCAGCGACATCGCCTTCCACGACGACACGGTCAGGCTGCGACTGTCGGACGGCAGCGTGCTGACCGCTGCGCTGGCCATCGGTGCCGAAGGCGCCCAATCCGGCCTGCGCGACGCCGCCGGCATCGACACCCTGGGCTGGCACTACCAATCCAGCGCGGTGGTCTGTCACCTGCGCAGCGGCACGCCGCACCAGGGCCAAGCCTTGCAGCGCTTTCTGCCGTCGGGGCCGGTGGCCCTGCTGCCGCTGGCCGACGGTCGCCGCTCGCTGGTCTGGTCCACTACCGACGCCGACGCAGAGGCCTTGCTGGCGCTGGACGACGACGCCTTCTGCGCCCACCTCTGCGAAGCGATGCAGAACGCGGCCGGCGCATTGAGCCAACCCACGCCCCGACTGCGCTTCGCCCTGCGCCTGATGCACGCCCGCGACTACGTGGCGCCGCGCTGCGCGCTGATCGGCGACAGCGCCCACCTGATCCATCCCATGGCCGGCCAGGGCCTGAATCTGGGCCTGGCCGATGCCGAACAACTGGCCCGCGAGCTGACCAGCGCGAGGGCGGCCGGTCGCGACTGGAGCGCGCTGCGCACGCTCAAGCGCTACGAGCGCGCACGCCAGGCGCACAACCTGGAAATGCTGGCGGTGACCGATGCGCTGGATCGCGCCTACCGCCTGGACCTGCCCGGCTGGCAACGCCTGCTGAGCCTGGGCCTGGGTGCGGTGGAGCGCGCGCCGCTGGTCAAGCAGGTACTGGCCGGACGGGCGGCGCAGTCCTGACATCGCCGGCCGGTGTCGCAGCCTTACCGCGCCGCGATCATCAATCGTGTCTGCACCCGGCTGACGATCGAAGGCGACCACTGGCTGGGAGGATCGATCAGCTTCAGCCGTGGCAGGGTGGAGAGCAGTTCGGCGAAGAAGATGCGCAACTCCATGCGGGCCAGGGCCATGCCCAGGCACAGGTGCATGCCGGTTCCGAACGCCAGATGCCGGCCCACGTCGGGCCTTGCGATGTCGAACACCTCGGGATTCTCGAACACCGCGTCGTCGCGGTTGGCCGCCAGCGGCGACAGGAACACGCGGTCGCCGGTTTTCAGATGCTGCCCATACCACTCGAAGTCTTCGCCGACGATCCGCACAGTCGCCTTGGTGTGCGACTCCCAGCGCAGGATCTCCTCGACCGCGGCATTGATCCGGCCCGGGTCCGCAATCAGCGCATCGAGCTGCGCCGGATGCAGCAGCAGTGCGCGCACGCCGTTGGCGATCATGCAGGAGGTGGTGCGATTGCCGCCGAACAGCATCAGGATGCCGGTGGCGATGACCTCGTCGCGGGTCAGGCGCTGGCCGTCGGCCTCGGCCGCCGCCAACTGCGCCATCAGGCTGCCGGTGCTGCCGGCGTTGCGCTCGATCACCGCATTGAGGTAGGCCTCCAGCGATTCCACCGCCGCGTGGGTCTTGCCGAAGCGATCAGGGTCATCGGCGACGCCGCCGATGATGCTGGAGACCTCTTCGGTCCAGGCGGTGAACTGGTGACGGTCCTGCGGCGGCACGCCCAGCATCCCGCAGATGATCGGGCCCGGGATCTCGTAGGCGATCTCGTTGAGCACGTCGATCGGCTTTGAGGGCTCCGTGTCCAGACGACGATTGAGGATCGCCACCTGCTCGCGCGCCAGCTCCCGGACCCGGCCTTCCAGACCTGCCACCACCTGCGGAGTGAAGGCCTTCTGCACCACGCCGCGCAGGCGTTTGTGCTCGGGGTTGTCCTGGAACACCATCCAGGATTCCAGGATTTTCATCGTGCGCCCGACCGTGTCCTGCTGTTCCGGCGCCACTTTCTCGCGCAGCTTCTTCATGCGGTTCGACAGCAGCCGCCGGTCGCGAAAGCCGGTTGTCACCGCGGCATGGCTGGTGATGATCCACGCACGGTGGCGCGCGTTCCAGTGCACCGGCTCGGTGGCGCGCAGACGATCAAAGTAGGCGTAAGGCGTCTGCGTGCAGGCGGCGTCGAGCAGATCGGTCTTGTCGGCGGCCGTCATGCTGCGTCCAGTCCGGCGGCGCCCTTCTCGGCGATCATCATCGTTGCGGCCGCGGTATTGGCCGACGGCATCGTCGGCATCACCGAGGCATCCATCACCGACAAGCCTTCGACGCCGTGGACGCGAAGGTTCGCGTCCACCACCGCGAGCGGATCGTCGGCCGGGCCCATCTTGCAAGTGCCCATCGGGTGATATCCGGTGCTGCCGTACTGGCGCGCGTAGTGCATCCACTCGTCGTCGGTCTGCACCTCTGCGCCGGGCAGCAGTTCGCTCTGCACCAGCGCCTGCATCGGCGCCGAATGCATCACCGCGCGAGCGCACTTGAGTGCGGCCAGGGTCACCGCCTGGTCCTGTTCGTGGGCGAGGAAATTGGGCTGGATCTCGGGGGCGTCGCGATCGTCGGCGCTGTTCACGCGCACGTACCCGGTGCTTTCGGGTCGCAAGGCGAACCCGCCGCAGGTCAGACCCGGTTGATCGTCGATGTGGCCGATCATCCCGAGCTTGTAGCTGGCCGGAAAATATGACAGCGCAAAGTCGGCGGTCGGCAGTTCGGGTCGGGACTTCCAGAAACCGTAGATCAGCACCGGACTGACCGCGAGCACGCTGGGACGCCCCAGGGCCCAATTGAGGAGTTCGCTGAGCAGTGGCAACCCGCGCACGCGCTGATTGATGCTCAACACGTCGGGCTTGCCGCGCACGATCACCCGCGGGACGAAATGATCGCGCAGGTTTTCGCCTACACCCGGCAGTTCGCGGGTGACCGCGATACCGGCCTTGCCCAAGACCTGCGCGGGGCCGATCCCCGACAGTTGCAGCAGCTTGGGACTGCCGATGGCGCCGGCACAGAGCACCACGCCGCGGGTGGCGATGATCCGCTGCGTCGCGCTCTGGTTGCCGATGCGCACATCCACACCGCGGGCACGGCCGTCGTCGATCACCACCCGCGTCACGGTGGCGTCGGTGATCACCCGCACCCCGAAGCGGCTGCGTGCCGGATGCAGGAAGCCGTGCGCGGTGCTCCAGCGCCGGCCCTTGCGGATGTTGCTCTGCACGTAGCCGATGCCGGTCTGCTCGGCGCCGTTGTAGTCGGGGTTGAGGGGGATGCCGACGGAATGGGCACCTTGCAGAAAGGTATCGCCGACCACCGCGCGCCACGGCGTCACCGTGACCGGCATCGGGCCGCGATCACCGCGATGCTGCTCGTGTCCGGGCTCGTGGAAGTGTTCGGATTTGCGGAACCAGGGCAGCACTTCCGGATAGCTCCAACCTGGATTGCCCTGCGCCGCCCACAGATCGAAATCCTGCGCCTGTCCGCGGTTGTAGACCGCGCCGTTGACCGCGCTGGAACCACCCAGCACGCGGCCCTGCACCAGCGGCGTGGCACGACCATTGGTGCCGGCCGAACCCTGGTACTGAAACTGCCAGGTGACGCGCGGGTCCTTGAGCGTCTTGGTCCAGCCCACCGGGATGCGGATGTAGGGGCTGCTGTCGGCCGGGCCGGCTTCGAGCACGCAGACCTTGTGCCCGCGCTCGCCCAGTCGGTAGGCAACGATGCTCGCTGCCGTACCGCCGCCAACGATCACGTAGTCGTGGCTTTCCATTGATCGTCTCCTCGATGCGCGTCGTGCATCAGCGCGTGGTCAGGAACACCGACTTGGTGTTGAGGAATTCGTCCAGATGCTCGAATCCGGACTCGCGGCCGTAACCGCTCATCTTGTAGCCGCCGAAGGGCACCGCGACGTCCTGCAGGCTGTAGTTGTTGATCCAGACGGTGCCGCTGCGCACGCGGCGCGCCATCCGATGTGCGGTGTCCACGCTGCGCGTCCAGATACCGCAGCCCAGGCCGAACTCGCTAGCGTTGGCGCGCTGCACGACTTCTTCCATCGTGTCGAACGACAGCGCCGACAGCACCGGCCCGAAGATCTCTTCGCGCGCGATGGTCATCGTATCGGTCACGTCGCCGAAGATCGTCGGCTGCACGAAATATCCCGGCGCATGATCGGGCGAGGTCATGCGCTCGCCGCCGACGAGCAGGCGCGCGCCTTCGGATTTTCCCAGCGCGATGTAGCGGCACACACGGTCCAGTTGCGCTTGCGATACCAGCGGGCCGATCTGGGTGTCGCGCTGCAGTGGATCACCGACGCGCAAGGTGCCGGCGTAGGCCGCGGCACGCTGCAGGAATTCGCCGTAGATCTCGCGCTGCACGAACAGGCGCGAACCGGCAAAACAGTTCTGTCCGCAGTTGGCGAACACCGCCACGTCGAGATCGGCATCGGCGAACACGATGTTGGGGGATTTGCCGCCGAGTTCGAGCGATACCCGTTTCACGTTGGCGGCGCTGGCGCGGATGATCGACTGTCCCACCTCGGTGGAGCCGGTGAACGCGATCTTGTCGACGTCGCGGTGTGCCGCCAGCGCGGCGCCGGCATCGCCCAAGCCCGGCACCACGTTGACCACGCCGGGCGGCACGCCGGCTTCGAGACAAAGTTGGCCGAAGCGCAGCGGCGACAGCGGCGCCTGCTCGGCGGGCTTGAGCACCACCGTGCAACCGGCCGCCAGCGCCGGCGCGATCTTCCAGATCGACAGCACCAGCGGACTGTTCCAGGGGTTGATCGCGCCGACCACGCCGAGCGGTTCCTTCAACGTGTAGGCGAACACCTCGCCCGGTACCGAGTTGTCGATGGTGTGCCCGTGCACCGTCACCGCAAGGCTCGCGTAATAGCGCAGCATCGCCACCGCCCGCGCGCGGCGCGGGGCCAGGGTGCCGACCGGCACGCCCATGTCGAGCACGTCGAGCATCACCAGGGCGTCGAAATTTGCCTCTACCAGATCCGCCAGACGCAGTAGCACGCGCTGACGTTCCACCGGCTTGACCATCGACCAGCCGCCTTCGAACGCGCGGCGTGCGGCGGCAACCGCGAGGTCGATGTCGGCGGCGGCGCCTTCGGCCACCGTGGCCAGCACTTCGCCGGTGGCGGGATTGATCGTCTCCAGGGTGCGTCCCGACAGCGCATCGACGAAGCGGCCGTCGATCAGCAGCTGCCGCGGGGTGGCCCGCACCAGCGCGCGGCGTGCTTCGGCGGTATCGATGGCGGCGGCCATGTTCAGCTCATCCGCAGGCCGGCATAACGCTCGGCCCGCACCTTGTCGAGGATGCCGCGATACGACGCCAGCCCGCCCATGTGGAACGACAGCGTGTAGGGCTTGCCGGGGATGTTGGCGCCGAAGATCCACGACTGCGTCTTGGGCAGGATGGTCATGTTGGCCAAGGTCGCGCACTCCTCCACCCAGGCGACCTCGGCTTCGCGGGTGGCCTCGATCACCTGCTTGCCGCGCTCGCGGGATTCGGCGATCACTTCGGCGATCAGATCGACCTGGGTCTCGATCGCCGGCGGCAGGTTGGAGAAGGGGCTGTTGGGGCCCAGCACCATGAACAGGTTCGGGAAGTCGACGTTGTAGATGCCCAGGTAGGTGCGCGCGCCGCCGCGCCAGTGATCCTGGATCGTCAGCCCGCCGCGACCACGAATGTCCAGGCGCAGATAATTACCGTCGGAGGCATCGAAGCCGGTGGCGTAGATCAGCATGTCCAGCGCGTGCTCGACGCTGTCGGCAGTGCGCACGCCGGCCTCGGTCAGCTCCGTGATCGGGTTCTGCTTGATGTCCACCAGATCCACATTGGGCCGGTTGTACTGCTCGTAGTAGCCGGCGTCGCACAGTGGCCGCTTGGCGTAGGCATCGGTCGGAATCAGTTTTTGGCGCTTGTCCGGATCCTTGACGATGGCGGCGATCTTGCGACGGATGAATTCCTGCGCGTAAGCATTGGATTCATCGTCGAGAATCAGGTCATTGAAGGTGCCGAACATGAAGCGAAAACCGCCGCCTTCCTGCCAGGCCTCCTCGAAGATGCGTTCGCGTTCCTCGGCGCTGACACTGTGGGCCGAGATACTGCTTTCCTTGGCCCCGAACGCGGTGAGGGTGTTGCGCTCGCTGGCCCAGATCTCGTCATAGCGGTTCTTGACGTCGCGCACGAAGGCTTCCCCCACCGGGCCGTTGCCCGAAGGCACGCTGTACTGCGGCGAACGCTGGAACACGGTGAGGTGCGCCACTTTCGGCGCGATCGCGGTGATCACCTGCACGCCGGTGGAGCCGGTGCCGATGATGCCGACCCGCTTGCCGTCGCAGGTCGTGCCCTCGGGCCAGCGCGCGGTGTGAAGGACCTGGCCCTTGAAACGGTTCTGACCGGGGAGTTCCGGGATGTTGATGCGCGACAGCAGGCCCACCGCGGTGACGATGAAGCGCGCCGTGTATTGGCCGCCGTGGTTGTCCTCGACCTGCCAGCGACCGCTGTGCTCGTCGAAGACCGCCCGCGTCAGTTCGGTGGACAGCCGGATGTCGGAACGCAGTTCGTAACGGTCGGCGAAGTGATCGAGGTACTTGCGCACCTGCGGCTGCAGACGGTAGTGCTCGGTGAATTCGTCTTCCTGCAGCAACTCCTTGTCGAAGGAGTAGCAATACAGATGCGAGCGGGTATCGGACATGGCGCCCGGATAGCGATTCCAGTACCAGGTGCCGCCCACGCCGTCGCCCTGCTCGATCAGCAGGGTGTTGAGCTTGAGATCGTCGCGCAGACGTTTCAGCGCATACAGGCCGCCGAAGCCGGCCCCCACCACGATGGCATCCAGTGACGTGGACATCGTTTCTCTCCTCTGATTTTTCTGGTCTCTACCACTGCAGCATTCTGGTGACGCGGCCCGGCACACCGCGTCCGGTTGAAGCGCCCGCTCAGATCACCTGCGCGCGGCGTAACCGCTCAAGCTCTTCGGCCTGCAGGCCGAGCAGCGATCCCAGGATGGCATCGGTGTCCCGCCCCAGTTCGGGGGCCTGCCGGATCGCGCCTGCCGGCGTGGCGCTCATGCGCGGTTGCGGCGCGGGCATACGCACCTGTCCCAACTGCCGGTGCGGCACGTCCGCGATGGTGCCGCGCGCGGCGTAATGCGGATCGGCATCGATGTCGGCGGCGCTGTAGACCATCGAGTAGGCGAGTCCGTGACGATCCAGGCTGGCGGTGATCTCGGCCACCGGTCGCGACTTGATCCAGTCCGCGACCAGTTGATTGAGCTCGGCGATGTGCTCCCAGCGCTGCCCGTGCGAGGCGAAGCGCGGCTCGCTCGGCAGGCCGGGTTGCTGCATCGCCTCGGCCAGGCGCTGGAACACGCCGTCCGAGGACACCGTCAGCACCAGGTAGCGACCGTCACAGGTCTCGAAATGATCACCCGGCGCGGCGGCAAAGTGCAGATTTCCGCGACGCTGGCGCACCACGCCGAGCTTGTCGAACGCCGGGAACAGCACATCGGTGAAGCGGAACACCGCCTCGAAAAGGGCCAGATCGATCTGCTGGCCACTGCCACCCATTTGGTCACGGTGATACAGCCCGAGCATCACCGCAAACGCGCCCAGGATGGCGGACATGTAGTCGGCCATCGCGGTGCCGGGCCGCATCGGCGGGCCGTCGGAGTTGCCGGTGATGTGCAGGAAACCGGAAAAGGCCAGCGCGATCCGATCGTAGGCCGCGCGATCGGCATTGGGGCCGGTCTGTCCGTAGCCGCTGATGCTGAGCATGATCAGGCGTGGATTGACCGTCTTGAGGTGTTCGTAACCCAGGCCCCAGCGGTCCATCGTGCCGGGGCGGAAATTCTCGACCAGCACGTCGGCCTGCGCGGCCAGCCGTCGCAGGATGGCCTAGCCTTCCGGCTGTCGCAGATCCAGCGTCACCGAACGCTTGTTGCGCCCTTCGGTGCACCACCACAGCCCCTGCCCTTCGCACATCGGCCCGTTGTGGCGGATCGGATCGCCGCCCCGGGGCTGCTCGATCTTGATCACCTCGGCGCCGAAATCGCCGAGCAGCGTGGCCGCCACCGGCCCGGCCACCATGGTGCCCAGATCGAGCACGCGGATGCCCGCCAGCACGCCGCCGTCGCCCGTCACGCAGACGCGCCTGTTGGCGGACGGAACAGCGGCAGGAACAGACCGTCTCCGAGATCGTCCCACCACAGTTCCACCGCCATGCCGATACGCACGTTCGCCGGATCGCAATGCGTGATGTTGGTGAGCAGGCGCACCCCCGGAATATCGTCGAAGCTCACCACCGCGGTCACGTAGGGCAAGCGCGCAGCCACTGCGGGATGCGCCGCATGGTGAATCACGGTGTAGGTGTAGATCTGCGCGCGGCCGGCGGTCGGCGTCCAGGCGATGCGCACCGAGCGGCACTTCGCGCAGACGGCGATCGGCGGATGGCGGCAGGTTCCACAATCGGCACAGGTCTGGAACTGCAGGCGTTGTTCGGCGCAGCCGCGCCAGAAGCCCTCGTCGTCCCGGTTCGGCTCCGGCCGCGGCATGCCGTCTGAGAAGTAGGCCATCACAGTCTCCCCAGAATCATCGCGCTGGTCGGCGCAACACCCGAGCCGCCGGTGACCAGGCAGGTGGCCGCGCCGGGCACCTGCGAAGTAGAGCTACCGCGCATCTGGCGCACGCCTTCGACGACCAGGTTCATGCCGTGCACGTAGGCCTCGGACAGTTGCCCACCGGCGGTGTTGATCGGCATTCCGCCATCGGGCCAGCGCAGCTTGCCGGACGCCACGAAGTCGCCGCTTTCGCCTTTTCCGCAGAAGCCGTAGTCCTCCAGGGTCATCAGCACCATGCCGCTGAAGTGATCGTAGATCTGGGCGACGTCGATATCCCCCGGCGTCAGCCCGGCCTGGCCGAACACCTGGCGCGCCACACGACGACCGTTGGTAGAGGCGTAGTCCTCATCGGGCATGTTGTGGCTGGTCAGCGCGCCGCCACCCCAACCCGGTCCGCTGCCGTGGGCAGACGACAGGATCGCCACCGGCGGCGCGCGCAGATCGCGCGCACGTTCCAGCGAGGTGATGACCACCGCGGCCGCGCCGTCGGTCTCCAGGCAGCAGTCGTAGAGACGCAGCGGCTCGGCGATCCAGCGCGCGGCAAAATAATCCTCGCGGGTGAGCCGGCGGGCGTGCATCACCGCGTTCGGATTGCGGTTGGCGTTGGCGCGCGCATTCAGCGCTACTTCTGCCAGATGCTCATGCGTGATCGGGTACAGGTGCATGAAGCGCTGGACGATCATCGCCAGCATCTGCGGCGGGGCCAGCGCGCCGAAGGGGTCGACGAAGTTGCCGTTGACCCGGCCCTGTCCGTGGCGGCCAAAGCGACGCCCCTGGCCCTGACACAGTCCACGGTAGGCGACGACCACATCGGCCTGGCCGGTCTGGATCGCCGAGCACGCCATCGAGATCCCACCGCAGGTGCCGCCGCCGGCACCGCCCCACACCATGGCGGCGAGCCGCAGCTCGGGGATGCCCAGCGCCACCTGCATCAGGTTGGGTTCGTTGGCATCGTTGGAAAACGACGCCAGGCCGTCGACGTCCGCGGGGGAGAGTCCGGCATCGGCCAGCGCCGCCAGGATCGCTTCGGCAGTCACCTGAAACTGGCTGCGGTCCTGGATGCCGCCCCAGCGCGTGTACTCGCTCTGCCCAATGCCGACGACGCAGCACTGCACCGGATTCCGGGTCACGCGGGTCACTACCCTGCTTCTCCACATGCATTGGCCAGACTCATGTTGGCATGGCGACCGAGCTGGCGAAATTAGGCCTTACCCTGCCGCAGCGGCTGGGATTCTCCCCGACTGCCATCGCGCGCGAATTCCGCGAAACTGTCGCATCCCCTGCCACCCGAGCCCCTAATGAGCGCACGTATCCACCATCTGCTGGACGTCTCCGGCGTCCGTATCCACGCCGTCGAACAGGGCCAGGGGCCGCTGGTGCTGTTGCTGCACGGCTTCCCGGAGTCCTGGTACTCCTGGCGACATCAGCTCGAGGCCTTGTCCGCCGCCGGTTACCGCGCCGTGGCCATCGATCAGCGCGGCTACGGTCGGTCATCCAAATTCTGGAAGCGCGAGGCCTACCGCATCGACGCGCTGGTGGCCGACGCCGTGGGCGTGGTGCAGGCACTGGGCGAGACCCGCGCTGTGATCATCGGCCACGACTGGGGCGCACCGGTGGCCTGGACCGGCGCCTGGCTGCATCCGGAAATCTTTCGCGGCGTGATCGGCATGAGCGTGCCCTTCGCCGGACGCGGACTGGTGGGCCTGCCGGGCAGCCCCTTCGGCGAGCGCGAACCCGAAGCCCTTCACGCTGAACTCGCCGGGCCCGGACAGTGTTTCTATCAGGATTATTTCGGCCGTATGGACGCGGTCATCGAGGAGATCGAATCCGACGTGCGCGGCTGGCTGCGCGACGCCATGTTCAGCCTTTCGGGCGATGCCCTTTCAGCAGCGGGCATCGACTTCGCGGCGATGGACCCAGCGCTGTTCATCCGCAATTCCGCCATGTGCGTGGCCGACGGCGCGCGCATGCGCGACCGCTTCGTGACCCCGCCCGCCCTGCCCGCCTGGTTGAGCGAACAGGATCTGGACGTGCTGTCCGCGGAGTTCCAGCGCAGTGGCTTCGCCGGAGGCCTGAGTTACTACCACTGCGTCGGGGCCAGCTGGCGACACCTGGAAGCGGTCGCCGGTCGACCGCTGACGGTGCCGTCGATGTTCATCGGCGGCCAGTACGACGTCGCCACGATCTGGGGCCGCGACGCGATCGCGCGCGCTGGGGAATATCTGAAGGACCTGCGCGGCACGCCGATCCTGCAGGGTTGCGGGCACTGGATTCAGCAGGAGCGGCCGCGACAAACCAACACGCTGCTGCTGGAGTTCCTGCAAGGCCTGCGCGACTGAAGGGCGCGGACCCGGGTTTTCGCCGACACCGGGCTGGGGCTACACTGCAGCCTCGACGCAAACCCACGCGCGAGAGTCCATCCCCACCCGGGATGGCGCCGAAGGCGCAAACCCGCTCGTCAATCGCTCAGGCAAACGGAGCGCGTGGAAGTCCGCGGCAACGCGGGCAGGTCGACTCTGGAGAGCGTTTCGCGCAGGCGAAACCACCGATGGGGCAAGCCCGTAGCATTGCAGGCTGAACTCTCAGGTCTGGCGCCGGCCAGAAAGACAGAGGAGCGATCACGATTCAGTTCATCGCTGCCCGGGATCGCATGCGCAAACGCACCGTCTTGTTCGAAAGCCACCAGCATCTGGGCGCCCGCCTGGTGGATTTTGCCGGCTGGGAGATGCCGATCCAGTACACCTCCCAGCTTGACGAGCACCACGCCGTGCGCAGCGGCGCCGGCATCTTCGACGTGTCTCACATGTGCGCGGTGGACCTGCGTGGACCGCGCGTGCGGGCGTTTCTGTCACGCGTGCTGGCCAACGACGTGGCCAAGCTGCAAGTGCCGGACGCGGCGCTTCCCGCCAACCCGGGCAAAGGCATGTACAGCTGCCTGCTCCGCGAAGACGGTGGCGTGCTGGATGACCTGATCGTCTACCTGCGCAACGAGAATTTCTTTCGCCTCGTGGTCAACGCCGGAACGGCCGATAAGGATATCGAGTGGCTGCGCCGTCACGCGCGCATCCACGGCGTGGACGTGCTGCCGCGACGCGACCTCGGAATCCTCGCCGTGCAAGGCCCGCAGGCGAGGCAACGTGTACACAACGTGCTGCCCAGAGCCCTGGCCGAAGCGGCCGCCCAGCTCAAGGCGTTCAATGCCTGCGAGGACGACGGCGTTTTCGTCGCCCGCACCGGCTACACCGGCGAAGACGGCTACGAGATCGTGGCGCCGCAGGTGCAGACGCTGGCGCTGTGGACCGCGCTGCTCAAGCAAGGCGTCACGCCCTGCGGTCTGGGCGCGCGCGACACCCTGCGGCTGGAAGCCGGGATGAACCTCTACGGCCAGGACATGGACGAAACGGTTACGCCGCTGGAGTCCGGCCTGGCCTGGACCGTGGCGATGAGCGGCGAGCGCGACTTCATCGGCCGCATTGCACTGGAGCGCCAGGCGCAGCAGGCACATCGCCAGCAGGTGGGCCTGATCTTCGAGGGTCGCGGGGTGCTGCGCGCGCACATGCCGGTGCGCTTTGCCGATGGCGCGCAAGGCGAGATCACCAGCGGCGGATTCGCGCCCACGCTCAAGCGTTCCATCGCGCTGGCGCGAGTCGAGCCGACCACGCTGCCCCGTTGCGAGGTGGAGCTCCGCGGTGTGTGGCAGCCTGCCCGCCTGTTCAAACCGCCGTTCGTGCGCCACGGCAAAAGCCTGATTCCTGACGACTCGGGCGCTGGCTGAGCCTGCCGACGCATCTGCCTCCATCCTTACCTTTACTGCGAGCCCGACATGAGCCAAACGCCCTCTGAACTGAAGTACGCCAAGTCCCACGAATGGGTTCGCCTGGAAACCGATGGAACCGTGACCATCGGCATCACCGATCACGCGCAGAACGCGCTCGGCGATCTGGTATTCGTGGAACTGCCCAAGGTTGGGCGCCAGCTCGCCGCCGAGGAATCCTGTGCGGTGGTGGAATCGGTCAAGGCCGCCTCGGACGTTTACGCGCCTATCGCCGGCGAGGTCATCGCCAACAACCCCGCCCTGGCCGACATGCCGGAAGCGATCAACAACGAACCCTACGGCGCCGGCTGGATGTGGAAGATGAAGCCGGCCAATGCAGCCGACGTTGACGCGCTGCTCGATGCGGCTGGGTATCAAGCTGTGATCGAAACAGCCTGAAGAAAAAGAATCACGCAAAGGCGCAAAGAGGAACGCAGAGACGCAGAGACGCAAGAAGAAATGGATGAAAACGAGATCAGCGCAGCAGTGGTCGATGCCGCCATCCAGATCCATCGACGTCTAGGTCCAGGGCTTTATGAGTCGGCTTACGAAGCCATCCTTGCGCATGAACTCGTCAAGCGAGGGCTACAGATCAAACGGCAAGTAGCAGTTGCACTGCAATACGACGAACTGACATTCGATGAAGCATTTAAAGCAGACCTGCTGGTTGAGAATAAAGTGATGATTGAACTGAACTCCTTAGAGACGCTGTTGCCCGTGCATCGCAAGCAGTTGCTGACCTACATCAAGCTGGCCAACGTACGCCTCGGACTGCTACTGAACTTCGGAGCCACATTCATGAAGGACGGAGTTGAACGTGTCGCCAATCACATGCCGCACTAAATCTTTCCTGCGCCTTTGCGCTTCACTTTGCGTCTCTGCGTGATTCTTTAATAGTCCCACCTCATGCCCTTCATCCCCCACACCGACGCCGACATCCGCCACATGCTGGAGACCATCGGCGCGCCGAGCATCGACAGCCTGTTCGACGAAATTCCGTCCGATCTGCGTTGCGGTCAGCTCAAGGCGATTCCGCCAGGACTGTCCGAAATGGAGATCAGCCGTCTGATGTCCGAACGCGCGGCGCAGGACGGCCGGCTGATCAACTTCTGCGGCGCAGGCGCCTACGAGCACCACATTCCCGCCGCGGTGTGGGAGATCGCCACCCGCGGCGAGTTCTACTCCGCTTACACCCCGTACCAGGCGGAGGCCAGCCAGGGCACGCTGCAACTGCTGTACGAGTTCCAGACCATGATGGCGGAACTCACCGCGATGGAGGTCTCGAACGCCTCGCTGTACGACGGCGCCACCGCGCTGGCCGAAGCCTTGCTGATGGCGGCGCGCGTGCAGTCCGACAAGTCCTCGCAGGAAGTCTGGCTGCCGCAGGCGCTGCACCCCTACTACGCCGAGGTGGTCGCCAGCTGCACCGCCGCCCAGGGCCTGAAGGTTAGACGCCTGCCTTACGATCCCGCGACCGGCCTCAGCCTGCTGCCCCCGCAGGCGCCGGACGCACCGATCGCGGTGGTGATCGCCCAGCCCAATTTCTTCGGTGTCCTGGAAGACGTCGATGCACTCACCGACTGGGCGCACGCGCAGAACGCGCTGGTCATCGGCCTGGTGAATCCGACCTCGCTGGCCGTGCTCAAACCACCCGGGCAGTGGGGAGGCGGCACCGGCCGCGGCGCCGACATCGTCTGCGGCGAAGGCCAGCCGCTGGGCTCGCCGCTGGCCAGCGGTGGCCCTTATTTCGGCTTCCTGACCGCCCGGCAATCGCTGGTGCGGCAGATGCCCGGCCGCATCGTCGGCCAGACCGTCGACCTGGACGGCAAGCGCGGATTTGCCCTGACCCTGCAGGCGCGCGAGCAGCACATCCGCCGGGCCAAGGCCACGTCCAACATCTGCACCAACCAGGGCCTGCTGGTCACCGCGGCCACGATTTACCTGTCGCTGATCGGCGCCCAGGGTTTGGCCAAAGTCGCCAGCGCCTGCCTGCACAACACACAGACGCTGGTGACCGCGCTGAGCGCGGTGCCCGGCGTCAGACCGGCATTCGAAACCAGCCCGCGCTTTCACGAAGCCGTGATCGTGCTACCCCGTCCGGTCGCACCGGTCGTGAATGCGCTGGCCGCGGCCGGGGTGTTCGGCGGCTTCGATCTGTCACGCCACTTCCCCGAGTTGGGCCATGCGCTGCTGGTCTGCGCCACCGAAACCCGCACCGAATCCGACATCCGGCTGTATGCCGATACCCTGGGCCGCATCCTCGCGGCCTGATCTGACTTCATCCAAGGAGAGCAACCCGATGGCCAACATCACCCTGCGCGGCAACCCGTTCCAGACCAATGGCGATCTGCCCCAACCCGGCAGCGACGCCCCCGGCTTTCGCCTGGTCAGCGGCGAGCTCAAGGACGTGACCCTGCACGACTTCGCCGGCAAGCGAAAAGTGCTGAACATCTTTCCATCGATCGACACCCCAACCTGCGCGACCTCGGTGCGCAAGTTCAACGAGAAGGCCGCCGGGCTCACCGACACGGTGGTCCTGTGCATCTCGGCGGATCTGCCCTTCGCGCAGGCGCGTTTCTGCGGGGCCGAAGGTCTCAAGAACGTGCAGAACCTGTCGCTGATGCGCGGCGGCAGCTTCGCGCAGGAATACGGCGTGCACATCGAAAATGGACCGCTGGCCGGGCTCACCGCGCGCGCGGTGGTGGTGATCGGCGCGGACAACAAGGTGCTGCACTCGGAACTGGTCACCGAGATCGCCGATGAACCCAACTACGACGCGGCGTTGAAGGCGCTGGGCTGATAAAGCCGGGAATCGGGAGTGGGGAATCGGGAATCGTTGAAGCACCAACATCCGATGCCCTTCCCCGCTTCTACGATTCCCGATTCCCGATTCCCGATTCCTGTTCTTCTATGGAACTGATCTTCGAACTGTCCTCCCCTGGCCGCACCGCAGCGGCTCAGCACCCGCCTGTCGCGGTGGACATGTCTGGCGTGCCCGAGTCCTTGCGCCGGCAAACGGCGCCGCGCCTGCCGGAGGTGTCCGAACTGCAGGCGGTGCGCCACTACACGCGGCTGTCGCGGCTGAACTTCAGCATCGATACGCACTTCTATCCGCTGGGTTCATGCACCATGAAGTACAACCCGCGCGCCTGTAACACCCTGGCGATGCTGCCCGAGTTTCTCGGACGCCATCCGCTGGCCCCGGCTGCGCACTCGCAGGGGTATCTGGCCTGCCTGTTCGAACTGCAGGAGATGCTGCGCGAAGTCACCGGCATGGCGGCGGTGTCGCTGACGCCGATGGCAGGCGCCCAGGGCGAGTTCGCCGGCGTGGCGATGATCCGGGCCTATCACCGCGCACGCGGCGATCACGCGCGGCGCGAGATTCTGGTGCCGGACGCGGCGCACGGCACCAACCCGGCCACTGCGACCATGCTCGGCTATGTCGCCCGCGAGATTCCCACCAACGCCGAAGGCGACGTCGACCTGCAGAAGCTGCGTGCCGCGGTCGGCCCGCAAACCGCCGGCATCATGCTCACCAACCCCAGCACCCTGGGTGTGTTCGAGCGCGCAATCCGCGAGATCGCCGGCATCGTGCATGCCGCGGGCGGCCTGCTGTACTACGACGGCGCTAATCTCAACGCCATCCTGGGCAAGGTCCGTCCCGGCGACATGGGCTTCGACGTGATTCACATGAACCTGCACAAGACCTTCTCCACCCCGCATGGCGGCGGTGGGCCGGGGGCGGGTGCCGTCGGGGTGTCGGAGCGGCTGAAACCTTTCATGCCGATTCCTGTTGTCGGAATGGCCGATTACGGGAATCGTGGAGAAGCCGGGAATCGAGAATCGAGAGTCGAGAATCGCAAAAGCGCTTCTGTTTCTCACGATTCCCGATTCTCCATTCCCGATTCCCGGTCTTTTCGGTGGCTCGACGAACGCGATCTGCCACAAAGCATCGGCCGTCTGTCCGCTTTCATGGGCAACGCCGGTGTGCTGCTGCGGGCCTATATCTACGCGCGCCTGCTGGGGCGCGAGGGCATGCATCGGGTGGCAGAGTTCGCCACGCTCAATGCCAATTACCTGTCCAGCAAGCTCAAGGCCGCGGGCTTCGACCTCGCCTACCCCACGCGGCGGGCCAGTCACGAGTTCATCGTCACCCTTAAGAAGCAAAAGCAGTCGATGGACCTGACCGCTACCGATATTGCCAAACGTCTACTGGATTTCGGCTTTCACGCCCCCACCGTGTATTTCCCGCTGCTGGTGCCGGAGTGTCTGCTGATCGAGCCCACCGAGACCGAGGACCTGCAAACCCTGGATGCGTTTGTCGCTGCCATGGTGGCGATCTTCGAGGAGGCCCGGACCGACATGCCCAAGCTCAAGGGTGCCCCCTGGACCTTGCCGGTGCGGCGGCTGGATGATGTGCGGTGTGCAAGGCAACTGGATCTGCGTTGGCAGTCCGCTGGCTGAGGCCGATTCAGGCACTCTGGGCGCAGGCTTGCTGCCAATCCACTGGTCTGCACCCCGCTATCCGACCCACCTGTCCATTGCAGGATTTTCGATGTCAGCTCTCATCTGCGGCTCGTTTGCTTACGACACCAGCATGGTTGAGGCGACCGCGCGCGGCGAGTGCCGGTGGCACTCGCTGAGGTCGCCGAACGCGCGAGCGAGGGCCGGGACCACAACACACAATCCGTTCGAGTAACTCCGATGTCAGCTCTCATCTGCGGTTCGTTTGCTTACGACACGATCATGGTCTACCCCGGCTACTTCAAGAACGAGATCCTGCCGGACAAGGTGCACATCCTGAATGTGTCCTTCCTGGTGCCGCAGCTGCGCCGCGAGTTCGGCGGCTGCGCCGGCAACATCGCCTACAACCTGCACCTGCTTGGCGGCGACGCACGGCCGATGGGTGCAGTCGGCAAGGATTTCGACACCTATGCCGCGTGGATGGATCGGTTGGGGCTCAACCGCGAGCACGTCAAGACCATCGAAGGTGCCTACACTGCACAGGCCTACATCACCACCGATCTGGACGACAACCAGATCACCGCGTTTCATCCCGGTGCGATGAGCTTTTCCCACACCCAGGACATCGCCACCGCCGGCGTGAAGATCGGCACCGTTTCGCCGGATGGGCGCGAGGGCATGTTGCTGCACGCGCGCCAGTTCGCCGAAGCCGGCATCCCCTTCGTGTTCGATCCCGGCCAGGGCCTGCCCATGTTCAGCGGCGACGAGCTGCGCGCTTTCATCGAACAGGCCACTTACGTTGCAGTGAACGACTACGAGGCCGAGCTGCTCACCGAGCGCACCGGCCTGAGCACCAAGCAGATCGCCGAGCGCGTCGAGGCCCTGGTAGTCACCCGCGGTGGCAAGGGCTCGCACATCTTCAACAAGGGCAAGGTGCTGGAAATCCCCTGCGCCAAGGCCGAGTCGCTGGCCGATCCCACTGGCTGTGGAGATGCCTACCGCGGCGGTCTGCTGTACGGCCTGCTGCAGGGCAAGGACTGGGAGACCACCGGCCGCATTGCCAGCCTGATGGGCGCGATCAAGATCGAACGGGTGGGGCCGCAGAATCACCGTATCGACCTCGAAGCCTTTCGCGAACGCTACAAGGATGAGTTCCGGCGCAGCCTGGATTGAGTGTCAGCGTATCCGTGCCGAGGATTTCACGGTCGCCTGCGGAAAAAGTGTGGACTTCCCCGGGTACAGTGGACAGCTGCTGCCTATATGGCGCGCCCAATCCGTGTGCATCCGTGAAAACCGTGGCAAAAGCGCCTCGGCCGACCGCTTGACTGGCGCGCCAGCCGCCGAAGCCGGACACTGACCCGATGGAACTCCCCGTCATCCAGCGTATCGGCAATGCCTGGCGCACCCAGCGGGTGGCGCGCGAGTACGGCATGGAGCCGCTGGCCAAGCTACTGGCGGAATACCTGCCGCAGGAGCAGATCGCGGAGGTGCGGCGCGCCTACGAGTTTGGCGCCCAGGAGCACAAGGGCCAGAGCCGCACTTCAGGCGAACCGTACATCTTTCATCCGCTGGCAGTGGCGCGCGTGCTGGCCGAGATGCGCATGGACTCCACCACCCTGTGCGCGGCGATCCTGCACGACGTGATCGAGGACACCGGCGTGTCCAAGGACGAGGTGGCGGCACGCTTCGGCAAGGACGTGGCGGAGCTTGTCGATGGGGTGTCCAAGATCGGCAAGATCGAGGGCATGAGTCGCGCCGAACGTCAGGCCGAAAGCTTCCGCAAGCTGCTGCTGGCGATGACGCAGGACATGCGGGTGATCCTGATCAAGCTGGCGGATCGCTTGCACAACCTGCGCACATTGACGTCGATGGCGCCGGAAAAGCGCCGGCGCATTTCGCGTGAAACCCTGGACATCTATGCGCCCATCGCACAGCGTCTGGGCATACACACCATCCGCGTCGAACTGGAGGATCTGGCGTTTGCCCACCTCTACCCCAAGCGCTTCGCCGCGCTGGCCTACGGGGTGGGCAAGCAGATGGGCGACGCCAAAGGCCTGATCAAGGAGGTCGAAAGCCGGCTGTCCAAACACCTGCGCGATGAGGGTATCGGCGCCACCGTGGTCGGTCGCGACAAGAACATCTACAGCATCTACCAGAAGATGCGCCGCAAAAAGCTGCGTCTGCTCAAGGTGATGGACCTGCTGGGCTTTCGGGTCATCGTGTCCAAGGTCGACGACTGCTACCGCGCGCTGGGCATCGTGCATCACGTGTTCAAGCCGGTGCCCGGGCATTTCGACGACTACATCGCCAATTCGAAGGGCAATGGCTACCAGAGTCTGCACACGACCTGCGTGGCCCCGGGCGGACACAAGATCGAGGTGCAGATCCGCACCCGCGAGATGCACCACATCGCGGAAGCCGGCATCGCCGCGCACTGGCAGTACAAGCTCGGTGACCGCAACTCGCAGGCCGCGCCGCAGCTGCGCGCGCGCGAGTGGCTGCGCAACGTGTTCGACGTGTTTGGCGCCGACGGATCGATGGACTTCATCGAGGGCGTCAAGGTCGACCTGTTCCCGGACGAGGTCTACGTGTTCTCGCCCAAGGGCGAGATCCGCCAGTTGCCCAAAGGCGCCACACCGGTAGATTTCGCGTATTCGGTGCACTCCGAACTGGGCGACCGCTGCGTCGCCGCGCGCATCGACGGCAGCCTGGAGCCGCTCAACTCGCCGCTCAAATCCGGCCAGACCGTGGAGGTCATCACGGCCCGCCACGCGCGCCCAAATGCGGCCTGGCTGCACTTCGTCAAGACTGCCAAGGCGCGCAGCCACATCCGCAACTTTCTCAAGAACCAGCGCGAGGACGAGGCGATCCGTCTCGGCCGCCGGTTGCTGGAGATCGCGCTGCGCGAACTCAAGATTCCGCTGTCGGCATTGCGCGAAGAGCGCGCCGAACTGGTGCTCAAGAGCTTTGATCTGCAGGACGTGGAAGAACTATTCGCCGCCATCGGCACCGGCGAGCGCCTGGCGCCGCTGGTTGCACGTCGCTTCCTGACCGAGGCCGGCGCCGACGCTCCGCATCAGGGTACCCACCAGGCCCTGGCCATCGAAGGCACCGAGGGCCTGGTGCTGGATTACGGGCGCTGTTGCCATCCGATCCCCGGCGACGAAATTCGCGGTCATGTCAGCGTGGGTCGCGGCATCGTGGTCCACCGCGTCGAATGCACCCACGCCAAGGCACGTCCGCAGGACTGGGTGCCGCTGGTGTGGTCTACGAGCGTCCAAGGCGATTACCTGTGCGAGTTGGTCCTGCGCAGCGAGAACAAGCGCGGCCTGTTGGCGCGTATCACCGCCGAGATTTCCGGCGCCGAATCCAGTATCGAGAACGTGCAGATGCCGGACCGTGCCGGTGGCGACGCAGTCGAAATGCGCTTCATCCTGACGGTGAAGAATCGCTCGCATCTGGCGCGCGTGATGCGCCGTCTGCGCCATATCGAGGGCGTGTCGAGGGTAGCGAGAGCTTGAACAGCAGGCGTTAGACGTCAGGACGCTCGCCGCGCTCGCTTCAGGCGTTAGCGAAAATCGTGAGCTGCAACAATTCATCCACGCCAAAGGCTGTTGCTAACGCCTAAAGCCGGCGCAGCCGGCGTCCTAACGCCTAAAGACTGATTTTCAATGCGCCCCAACCGCCTGCCGCCCGCGCCCGACTCCGAGCACTTGCAACCCTCTTTCCGGGTTGTGGCCAGCCTGCTGCCCTATCTGCGTGAGTTTCCGGGGCGGGTCGCACTGGCGGGCGCCTGCCTGGTGCTGGCCAAGCTCAGCGGCGTGGCCTTGCCGCTGGTCCTCAAGCACATCGTGGATAACCTCGACAGCCAGCGGCAGGCGGTCGTGGCGGTACCCATCGCGTTGCTGGTGGCGTACGGCGTGATGCGCTTCGGCAACGTGCTGCTCGGCGAACTGCGTGACGTGATTTTCGGGCGCGTCACCGAGCGTGCGGTGCGCCGCGCTTCGCTGGATGTGTTTCGTCATCTGCACAGTCTGGACATCGAATTCCATCTGGCGCGACGCACCGGTGGGGTGGCGCGCGACATCGAACGCGGCGTGGCCGGCATCAGCTTCCTGCTGCGCTTCATGCTGTTCAACATCCTGCCGACCCTGCTCGAACTGGCCCTGGTCGCAGCGATCCTGCTGGTGCAGTACGGTGCCAGTTTTGCGGTGGTGACGGCGCTGTCGGTACTGGCCTACATCGGCTTTTCAGTGATCGTGACGGAGTGGCGCACGCGTTTCGTGCGGGATGCCAACCAGCTCGATTCGCGCGCCAGTCAGCGCGCCGTGGATTCATTGCTCAATCAGGAGACGGTCAAGCTGTTTGGCGCGGAGAAGCGCGAAGCGCAAGAGTACGACCGCTTCCTGATCGCCTGGGAGACCGCGCAGCAGCGCAGCCGCTCGTCGCTGGCGGCGCTCAACGTCGGGCAGTCGCTGATCGTGGCCGGCGGCATGACCGCGATGATGTTCCTGGCCGCCTACGGCGTGGTTGCCGAGCGCCTGACCCTGGGCGACTTCGTGGCCATCAACGCCTACATGATCCAGTTGTTTCTGCCGCTCAATTTCCTCGGCTTTGTCTACCGCGAGATCCGCCGCGCGCTGGTGGACATGCAGCGCATGTTCGATCTGCTCGGACAGCAGCCGCGGGTGGAAGACCCGCCGCAGGCCCCCGCCCTGATCCTGCAGCGCGGGAATATCCGCTTCGAGCAGGTGTCGTTTGCCTATCGTGCCGATCGCCCAATCCTGGATCGGGTGAGTTTCGAGATCGAGGCGGGTCGCAAGCTGGCGGTGGTCGGCGCCAGCGGCGCCGGCAAGTCGACGCTGGCACGTCTGCTGTATCGGTTCTATGACCCGCAGCACGGCCGTATCTTGATCGACGGCACCGACATTCGCAGCGTCAGCCAGGACAGCCTGCGCAGGGCCATCGGCGTGGTGCCGCAGGACACCGTGCTGTTCAACGACACGTTGGGCTACAACCTGCGCTACGGCGATCCCGATGTCGACGATCGGCGCCTCCGGCAAGTGCTGGCAACCGCGCATCTGCAGACCTTTGTGGACCGCCTGCCGCAAGGTCTGGAGACGCAGGTCGGGGAGCGCGGGCTCAAGCTGTCGGGCGGCGAGAAACAGCGCGTGGCAATCGCCCGCGCGCTGCTCAAGAATCCACCGATCCTGGTGTTCGACGAGGCTACCTCGTCGCTGGACTCCGCCTCGGAGCAGGCCATCCTGCAGGCGCTGCACGACGCCGCTGAGCACCGCACTACCCTGGTGATCGCGCACCGCCTGTCCACCGTCACCGATGCCGACCAGATCGTGGTTCTGGATCAGGGCCGTGTGGTGGAGCGCGGAACCCACGCCGGCCTGCTCGGCGCTGCCGGCACCTACGCGCAGCTGTGGAATCTGCAGCTGAGGGAGAGTCGCCGACGCTGAAGCGCCGCCGGTCTCGTCCGCCAGGTTGGCCGGCGTGGCGCGCGGGTAAGGTGTTTCTCCCATTTTTGTGCAGCTTGCGCACCCGCGACATGGCGCACAGAATCGGACCATAACTATAGATACGGTTGGAGCGCTGCATTCCGGCCGTCCGAGCGTGACCCTCAGGAGAAAGACCGATGAAAACTAGAAAACTGACCGTGCTCTTGCGTCTCGGAGTCGGAGGCCTGGCCCTTGCACTGCCGTTGTCGAGCCAGGCCCTGCCGTTTCAGTTCGGGCCGGTGCAGGGCAGCCTGGACACCACCGTGTCCGCCGGTGTCACCATCAGCACCGAGGACCCCGACAGCAGCCTGATCGGTATCGCCAATGGCGGTACCGCCCGTACCGTCAACGAGGACGACGGCCGCCTGAACTACGAGGCCGGCGACGTCATCTCCACCCTGATCAAGGCGACCCACGACCTCGACATCCAGTACGGCAGCGGCGGCATCTTCGGGCGCGCCAGCTATTTCTACGATTTCCAGGCCGACGACGATCGCGACAATTTCGGCGAACGCGGCAGGGATCGCCTGGTGGCCCAGGGCGATCTGCTGGACCTGTTCGCCTACGTCAACTTCAAGATCAACGGCCACAATGCTTCCGTACGGGCAGGCCGGCAGGTGGTGAACTGGGGCGAATCGACCTTCATCGGCAACAGCATCAACGCCATCAACGCCATCGACGTTGCGCGCTTCCGCGCGCCGGGATCGGAACTGCGCGAGGCGCTGCTGCCGCATCCCATGTTCTGGGGTTCGCTGTCCCTGACCAATACGTTGAGCCTGGAATCCGTGTGGATATGGGGCTTCGACGAAGTGGAGATCGATCCGCGCGGGAGTTTCTTCTCCACCAACGACTTCATCTCTGACGACGGCGACGTGGCCTACACCGGCATCGGCCGCCGCAACGACCAGTCGCTGGGCACGCCCGTCACCGCGGGCAACGCCGCGGGGGTGTTTCCCGTCGGCGTGCCGCGGTCCAGCACCCGCCACCCGGACCAGAAGACCGGCCAGTACGGCGTGGCGCTGCGCTACTTCGCGGACTGGCTCAACAGCACCGAGTTCGGCTTGTACTACCTCAAGTACCACAGCCGGCTGCCGTTGATTTCGGGTGTGCGGGCGTCGGACCAGTCGAGCACGCTGGCACGCGTCAACAGTTCGACCTACTTCGTGGACTATCCCGAGGGCATCGAGCTGTATGGCCTGTCGTTCAACACCGATGGTCCGCTGGGCATCGCCTTGCAGGGCGAGTATTCCTATCGTCCCAACCTGCCGGTGCAGCTGGCCGCCACCGAGCTGCTGCTGGCGGCGCTGCGACTGCCCAATGCCATCGATCTCGGCGAAGGGGTGAATCCGGCGACGGCCGAAGCGCAGGCCGAGGGTTTCCGTCGCGTCAAAACCCATCAGGCACAGATGACGGCGACCAAGGCTTTCGGCCCCAGTCTGGGCGCCGACCAGTTCATCCTGCTGGGCGAAGCCGGCGTCACCCGCATGGAGCTGGACAAGGACCTGCTCTACAACGGCCCTTCCGCGCATCTGGTGTCGTGCCGTAATCCGGCGGCAATCCAGGCCGCGGTGTCCAACGGTTCCTGCCAGGAAAACGTCGGCGGTGGCTACGCCGATCGCACCTCCTGGGGCTATCGCGTGGTCAGCCGCATGGACTTTGAAAGCGCCATCGGCGCTGCACAGTTGTCGCCACGTCTGGTGTTTTCGCATGACGTCAACGGCGTCGGTCCGGTGTTCAACCAGGACACCAAGGCGATCTCGGTGGGCCTAGCGATGAACTATCTGCAGCGCTGGCAGGCAGATCTTGCCTACACCACGTTCTTTGATGGGCGTACCTATTCAGGAGTCGATCCGATTCCCCCCGGCGTCATGATCGCGCCCGGCACGACGACGCCGGGCGATCCGGCGCAGCCGCAGTCGTTTTCGACCAGCGCCAACGTCAACGAGGATCGCGACTTTCTCGCGCTCAGCATTTCCTACGCGTTCTGAAGATCCCGCCCTGGAGCACTTCATGAAAAACAAACTACTGGTAGCGGCACTGTTCGCTACGTTCTGTTCCGCGAGCCTCGCAGCGGTGACCGCGGACGAGGCCGCAGCACTCGGCAGCACGCTGACACCGCTGGGTGCCGAGAAGGCCGGCAATGCCAGCGGGTCGATTCCCGAGTGGACCGGCGGCATCACCGAGGTCCTGCCCGGCTTCGAGACCGGCGGTCACTATCCCGATCCGTTCGCCAGCGACAAGCCCATCCTGACCATCGATGCGTCCAACCTGGCGCAGCATCAGGACAAGCTGTCGCCGGGACAGGTCGCGCTGTTCAAGCGCTATCCCACCTGGAAGATGAAGGTCTATCCCACGCGGCGCAGCGCATCGTTCCCGCAGGGCATCTACGACGAAACGCGGGCCAATGCCACCAAGGTCAAGCTCGTCGAAGAGGGCGTCGGCTTCACCGGCACCAACGGCGGCACGCCCTTCCCCATCGTCAAGAACGGGCTGGAGGCGATCTGGAACCACATCACCGTCTACAAGGGCGACACTTATCGCACGTCGTGGTCGCAGGCACCGGTGACGGCTGGCGGCGACTACAACCTGGTGAGCTTCGATTACGAGTTCGACTTCGTGTACTCGCACCAGGGCAAGCGGCCGGAGGAGCGGACCGACAATCTGCTGTTCTACTTCCTGCAGATCGTCAAAGCGCCGCCGCGTCTGGCGGGGCAGCTGCTGCTGGTGCACGAGTTCGCCGACCAGGTGAGCCAGCCGCGCAAGGCCTGGACCTACAACCCGGGCCAGCGCCGTGTGCGTCTGGCGCCCAGCGTGTCCTACGACAACCCCGGCACCGCCGCCGACGGCCTGCGCACCAACGACGACTTCTTCATGTACAACGGCGCCACCGATCGCTACGACTGGAAGCTGGTGGGCAAGCGCGAAATGTACATTCCGTACAACGCCTACCTCATCAACGGCCCCACGCTCAAGGTCAAGGACGTCCTGCAGGCCGGGCATGTCAACCCGGAACACGCGCGTTACGAGTTGCATCGCGTGTGGGAAGTCGAGGCCACCCTCAAGCCCGGCACCTCGCATCTTTACAAGCGGCGCACCTTCTTCCTCGACGAGGACAGCTGGATCGTGCACGTGCAGGACAAGTACGACAACCGCGACCAGTTGTGGCGCGTCGACGAACTGCACAGCCTCAACTACTACGACGTTCCCTTCGTCGCCGCCGGACTCGAGGTCAAGCATGATCTGCAGTCCGGCCGCTACATCGCGTTGTCGATCCGCAACGAGGAGACCAAGGTCTACGATCGGGTGCCGTTGACGCCGGCCGATTTCACCCCGGATGCCTTGCGCAGCAAGGGCACGCGCTGACGCCTGGGCGGGCCAGTCGCAGCAAAAAAGCCCCCGGTCGAACCGGGGGCTTTTTCGTTGGGGCAGGCACGCCGGAGGGCGCGCTTGCAACCACTTTGAATGGCGGCTGCCTGCCCGGGTTATACGGACAAGCACGGATCGGAACACGACCTGATCGGGCGTCGTCGCGACAGCGATCCGATCAGCCCGCACAAGCCGCCGACTTTCGATTCATGTCATCCGTCGCATCTTCCAGGTGACCGGCAAACAACCGGTGCCATCAGCCGCTGGTCATCGCGGCGCGGATGCGCTGCTGCAGCTCGGCATCGTTCTGCGCGGCCATCGCGATCTGGTTGTACTGCTCCAATGTCAGGCCGGAGTTCTGCACGGCGATCACCATCTCCTTGCGGGCCTTTTCCTGCACCGACTGCATTTCCGCTTCGGTTTCGGTGCCGTCGATCTGAGCCTGCCATTTCTGGCTGATCTCAGTAACGCGGCCCTGCGCTTGGGCAAAGGCATCGATCTGCTTGTCGTCGACCTCGACCAGCGCGGCTGCCGGCGGCTGCGCAGCGGGCGGCTGCGCAGTGCCCTGCGCCAGCGCGGCGTTGCTGAAGATCACGGCGCCTGCGCACAGCGAGGCAGCGAAAGTTGCGCGATATCGATTGAGGGACGTCATCTTGACTCCTTTGATGTCAAATGGATTCAGCGTGGCGCGTGCAGCGTCCACACCCCTACCCACACCGCTGCGAGGCATCCGGTTCCGATGCTTGCCGATCGAATTTCGGGGAACTGATCCCGATCCCGCGGTGTTGTTCGGGTGTATGCGCGCAACCGGCGTCCGCTCGCCCGGACAGGCAACGGTGGCGCGATCAAGACTCTATAGAGACCCATCGACCGCAACCCCTGGAGTGCCGGTGAAGGAACGCGATGAATTCGAGTGGCTGCTGGAGCAGGAAATCCCGCATCTGCGCCGCTATGCACGCGCGTTGACCCACAGCGTCACCGAAGCCGACGATCTGGTGCAGGATTGCCTGGAACGTGCGCTGAGAAAGTGGTTTCGATGGCAGATGCAGGGGCGCCTGCGCAGCTGGCTGTTCCGCATGCTGTATCGCCTGCACCTGAACCGGCTGCGCACACAGCGTCGGCAGTGCATCGAGCGCTCGCTGGACGATATGGCGACGGAGCCGGCGCAGGCCGCACAGCAGGAGCAGCGCGCCGAATGCCTGGACATCCTGCAGGTCATGCGCGGCATCCCAGAAGACCAGCGCCAGGCCATCCTACTGGTAGCACTGGAAGACATGAGTTACGACGAGGCCGCCTGGGTGCTGGCGATACCGGTAGGCACCTTGCGCTCGCGGATCTCGCGCGGGCGCTCGGCGCTGCGTGATCTGTGCGGCGAGGCCACGCCGGTGCAGGCCGAGCCCCGCGCCAACTTGAGGAGGGTCAAATGAACGACCGATCCACCCTGCCGGACCGTCGACCGGACGATGACGAACTGCTGGCCTACGCCGAGGGCCGACTACCGGCCGATACCGCGCGCGGTCGTCAGATCGCAGCGTGGCTGCAGCGCGACAAGCGTGCGCACGAACGTGTCATGACCTGCCGCGCACAGGACCAGGCCATTCGCCGGCATTACGCCAGGGTGCTGGCCGAACCGATCCCGGAACGTCTGCAAATCGCCGTCGTGCAGCGACGCCTGGCGCAGCGCGACCGGCGCTGGCGGCTGATGGCTGCGGCGTCGATCGCCGCAGGAGTGCTGCTGACCGCGGTGTGGACCCTGCAGCCGCCAAAGGCCGGCGCTCCGGAGACCTCGGAACTGGACCGGTTTGCCGGCCGGATTTCGCAACAGATGCTGGCGCTGAGCAATCCGGACCGCGACAGTGTCGACGCCTTCCAGCCCCTGACCGCAGGCGACCCGACCTTGCCCCTGCCCGGCTATACTGCGGCTGGCACCCGCCAGCTGCAGATGGACGGGATCGAGCTGCGAGAGGTGCAGTACCGTGACGTCCACGGCCGCCATTTGAGTCTGTTTGTCGGCGAGCCACTGGCGATACCCGCGGACCCGGTGCGCTGGCAACGCGCCGGCGACACCCGGATCGTCTACTGGGAGCAGGACGGCCGGCTCTATGCGTTGGCCGGCGAGCTTCCGCAGGACGTCCTGGGCGAGGTGGCCGCCAGCGCGGTGACGGAGACTGCGCAACAGCAGTACGCCGGCGCGGCATCGGACCCGTCGACCGACACCTTCTCCGACCTCGGCGTCCGGCCCTTGGACGGATCGCCGCGACCAGCTCCCGCACGGCCGGTGACGGCGAGCTCGGCGCCCGCACAGCTCGCCGAACCGGTGCAGCTGGTAGGCAATGACGGCGCCCGACCAGTCGAGGCGCTGGCCCCGGACACTTCGTCCAACGTCGGCGATCTACCTGCCGGCGTCCACGAACCGGCGCTGTAGAAGGTCAGGCCTCTCAGCCGGCGCCGGCGTCCGCGAAAAAGCGGTTGGCCGGTCGCGGCAAGCCGAGATGTTCGCGCAGGGTGCTGCCGCGGTAGGCCCGGCGGAAAATCCCACGCCGCTGCAGTTCGGGCACCACGCGATCGGTGAAATCATCCAGGCCCTCGGGAAGGTAGGGGAACATCACGTTGAAGCCGTCGGAGCCGTCGGTGAGCAACCACTCCTCCATCTCGTCGGCAATGCTCTGTGGCGTACCCACCATCGACAGGCCAGGGTAGCCACCCACTCGCAAGGCGAGCTGGCGCACTGTCAGGTTTTCTTCGCGCGCCGCCGCGATCGCCAGCGCGCGCGTGGTCTTGCTCTGGTTGCTCTCCGGGATGTCCGGCAGCGGCGCGTCGGGGTCGAATTTCGAGGCATCGTGTCCGAGCAGGATCGACAGCGAGGCCAGGCCGCTGTCGTAATGCACCAGGCTGTCCAGGTGCAGGCGCTTGCGGCGCGCGTCCTCCACCGTGTCACCGACCACGACGAAGCAGGCGGGCAGGATCTTGAGGTGCTCGCGCGGACGACCCACCCGCTGCATGCGCGCGCCAATGTCGCCGTAGAACTCGCGCGCCTCGGCCAGGGTGGACGCAGCCCCGAAGATCACTTCGGCGGTTTCGGCAGCAAGCTGACGACCGGATTCCGAAGCCCCCGCCTGCACGATCACCGGCCAGCCTTGCACCGGTCGCGCGATGTTCAGGGGTCCGCGTACCGACAGATACTTGCCCTTGTGCTTCAGGACGTGCAGACGCTCCGGATCGAAGTAGGTCCCGCTGTCGACGTCGCGCACGAAGGCGTCATCCGCCCAGCTGTCCCACAGGCCGGTCACCACGTCGTAGAACTCGCGGGCGCGCAGGTAGCGCTCGCCGTGCTCCATGTGGTCTTCCAAACCGAAATTCAGCGCGGCATCGGGGTTGGAGGTGGTGACGATATTCCAGCCCGCCCGGCCTTCGCTGATGTGGTCCAGCGAGGCGAACTTGCGCGCCACGTGATACGGCTGCTCGAAGGTCGTCGACGCGGTGGCGATAAGCCCGAGCCTTTGCGTGCAGACCGCCAGCGCCGGCAGCAGGGTCAGCGGATCGAACGAGGTGACGGTATGGCTGCGCTTGAGCGCATCCACAGGCATGTTCAGCACGGCCAGGTGATCGGCCATGAAGAAGGCGTCGAAGCAGGCCTGCTCCAGCTTCTGCGCAAAGCGCTGCAGATGCCGAAAGTTGAAGTTGGCGTCCGGATAGGAACCGGGGTAGCGCCAGGCGCCGGTGTGAATGCTCACCGGGCGCATGAACGCGCCCAGGTGCAGCTGCGGTTTATCGCTCATGTTCGGCGCACTCCCTTGGCCATGCCGGGTCGCAGCCCTGCTCAACTTTGCGGCACGTCACGCCGTGCGCGCTGCGCCAGGACTAGGCGTGCTGCACGGACAGCACGCGCAGACGCTGATACTGCTGGTGCAGCGCATCTTCCAGTACCTGCAGCTGACGTCGCGCCTCGCTGTGCTCCCAGCGTTCGGTCACCCGGCCGATGACCTGACGCTTGGCCGCCTCGATCTTTTCGGACTGCAGGCGCGTCCATTCGTTGACGGTGACCTTGAAGGTTTCCATCTCCGTTTCCAGCAGCGCCTGAAAAGCGGCCAGTCGACCCGGCTCGGCGCGACGCAGCGCCGCATGGGCGCGGGCAAACTGGCGCTCGATCATGGCGCGCCGGATGCGGAACTCCGGGACCCGGCGCAGCTTATGTGCCTGGCCGAAGAACGCACAGGTCGCGATCCACCATTTGGTGAGATCCAGATGCCACCAGCGCACGCCGTTGCGGTAATCCCAGGAGAACAGATGGTGATAGTTGTGGTAACCCTCGCCGTAGGTGAACAAGGCGATGAGATCGTTGTCGCGCGCGGTGTTGTCCTCGGTGTAAGGGCGACGACCCCACATGTGCGCCAGCGAATTGATGAAGAAGGTGAAGTGGTGATTCACCACCAGCCGCAGCAGACCGGCAACCAGCAGCACGCCCCAGGGATCGCCGCTGGCCCAGCCCACCAGCAAGGGCAGGCCGATGTTCATGAACAGCGCCAGACCCAGATAGTGGCGGTGCTGGAACATGACCACCGGATCGCGCTGCAGGTCCTGCACATTGGAAAAATCCAGCTCGTGGCTAGGGTAGTCGCGCAGCATCCAGCCCATGTGGGCATACCAGAATCCGCGCTTGATCGAGTAGGGATCGTGGTCGACGTCGTCCACGTTCTTGTGATGCACGCGGTGCATCGAGGCCCAGACCAACACGCTGTTCTGCAGCGCCTGCGCGCCGAACAGCATGTAGAAAATCTTCAGCGGCATGCGCGCCTCGTAGGCGCGGTGGGCCCACAGGCGGTGATAACCGCCAGTGATGGAAATGCCGCTGGCGTACAGAAACACCACAAACCATACCCAGGCAGCCGCGGAAAAATCGTGATGCCAGGCGTACAAGGGGAAAATCGTCAACAGCAGCAGGGTGCTGGCAGAGAACAGGATCGTCGCCGGCACATTCAACGGGGCACGGACAGCGGTGGAGGCGGGCGCCGCGGGATCGCTCATCGTCGTCTCAGGATTCGGTGGTCTCGAAAGGCTGGGGGTCGAAATCCAAAAAGAAAGCCGCGGCAAGGGGGCCGCGGCTCTCGATTACTGCAACATCGAATAAGGGTCGATCAGAGCGCCTTGATCTGGGTGGCCTGCATCCCCTTCTGGCCGCGCTGCGCGATGTACTGCACGCGCTGGCCTTCCTTGAGGGTCTTGAAGCCGGTGCCCTGGATTTCCTTGAAGTGAGCAAAGAGATCTTCACCGCCGCCTTCCGGGGTGATGAAACCAAAGCCCTTGGCGTCGTTGAACCACTTGACCACACCGGTCGATACATTCGACATGAAACGTTCCTCTGACAGTTGATGATGTGCAGGTCGGAAATGACCCACATGATGCAAGCGTCCAAGAAACGTTGCCCGGGAGCTGGAGCGTCCCCGGAAAAGCGATACGGGGCACAGAAGACCGCTGGCGAAACCCTGCTTGAAACGACTGCAAGCGGGACGTTAGCCGACCTGTGAGCGTTTGTCTAACGCCTCATTCAACCGACAACAAGACCCGATTTTGCCCAAGTCTTGTTGAATACAAAGCTAGTGGATTGCGAGGTGATCGAACCTGTGGCCCCCGTCGCATGAATTTGCTCAACCGTCGCTTGATGTCGACAAATAGCGGTGCGATGGCTGCATATCAATAATTTACGCAAACCTACGCGCACCAAACGCTCCGCACACTTCCAAATGCGCGCTTCACACTGGCGAAAATGTGGCGCGCACCCGCATCGCATCCGGCAATAGACCTGAACCGCCCCGGGAATCTCGGAGGCTCCCTCACTTGAGAGAATGGAGCCATGACCAGAGCATCGAAGTATTCCCCGGAAGTGCAGGAGCGCGCGGTCCGGATGGTGGCGGAGCACGCGGCGCAGCACACCTCGCAGTGGGCAGCGATTGAATCGATTGCTGCCAAGATTGGTTGTACAGCCGAGACGTTGCGGCGCTGGGTGCGCCAGGGCGAGCGTGACGCCGGTGTACGGCCCGGCCTGACCACGGCCGAGGGCGAGCGGATCAAGGCGCTGGAGCGCGAGGTCCGTGAACTGCGCCAGGCCAATGAGATTTTGCGCAAGGCATCGGCGTATTTTGCGCAGGCGGAGCTCGACCGCCCGTTCAAACGATGAAGGCGTTCATCGACGAGCATCGCTCGGTCCACGGGGTCGAGCCGATCTGCAAGGTGCTGCCGATTGCCCCGTCGACGTACTACGCCCACGCGGCTCGCGAGGCAGACCCACAGCGCCGTTCTACGAGGGACCAGCGAGATCGAGCGCTGGTGCCGGAGATCGAACGGGTCTGGAACGAAAACTTCCAGGTCTACGGCGTGCGCAAGGTGTGGCGGCAACTGCGGCGCGAAGGCTTTGATCTGGCCCGCTGCACGGTGGCGCGCCTGATGAAGCGCCTGGGCTTGCGTGGCGTCATCCGCGGCAAGTCGGTGCGCACGACGGTGAGTGATGCCAACGCACCTTGCCCGCTGGATCATGTCCGTCGTCACTTCAAGGCGGATCGGCCGAACAAGCTGTGGGTCTCGGACTTCACCTACGTGTCGACCTGGCAGGGCTTCGTCTACGTCGCCTTCGTCATCGACGTCTTCGCCCGGCGCATCGTCGGCTGGCGGGCTTCGTCCTCGGCGCGGACCGACCTGGTGCTCGACGCGCTGGAGCAGGCGCTGCATGAGCGCAAACCGGTCGGCCCGGATCGGCTGGTGCATCACAGCGACAGAGGTGTCCAGTACGTGTCGATCCGCTACACCGAGCGTCTTGCCGACGCGGGTCTCGAACCTTCCGTGGGCAGTGTGGGCGATTCCTACGACAACGCGCTGGCCGAGACCATCAACGGCTTGTACAAGGCCGAGGTGATTCACCGGCGGCCTTCCTGGCAACGCCGCGAAGACGTCGAGTGGGCCACGCTGCAGTGGGTGGACTGGTACAACAATCGCCGACTGATGGAACCGCTTGGCGACATCCCACCCGCCGAAGCAGAAGCTGCCTACTATTCACAAATCCCGAGTCTCGCCCTCGCGGCGTGACTCACAACAACGAGCCTCCGGGAAAACCGGGGCGGTTCACGCTGCTCTATCGTCGTGCCATGGGCGAACAGCCGACCCTGATGCAGCCGATCAGACTGGCCCGGTCTATCCCGCTGGTGATCGGCATCAGCCGCAAGGAAAGCCTCACCGCCAGAACCGTCGGCGCGGTGCGCGAGGCCTGGAAAAAGAACCCTTCCCTGTACGAGGACATCTTCCGTCGCATCGATCAGATCACCTTGCAGGGGCTGGCGGCCGCACAGCGGGACGACCTGGAGCAACTGGGCGATTTGATGAACGTGTGCCACGGTCTGCTCAACGCACTGCGGGTGTCCAGTCCCGAGATCGAAGACCTGGTGGAGATCGCGCGACGTCACGGTGCATTGGGCGCCAAGCTCACCGGCGGCGGCGGCGGTGGCTCCATCATCGCGCTCTGCCCGCAGCATCGCGATGAGGTCATGGGCGCAATGCGCGAAGCCGGTTATCAGGCCATGGAGGTGCAGATTGGGTAACGCACCCGCCCGCCCTGCCGCGGTGGTTTCGTTTGAAGACGAAGCCCTGATTCTGGTCGACCACGAGGATCGCGAGATCGGTCACCTGTCCAAGGCGGCGGCACACCACGGCAATGGTCGTTTGCATCGCGCCTTCTCATTGTTCGTTTTCGATCCGCGCGGGCACCTGCTGCTGCAAAAACGTGCGGCCGGCAAGCGCCTGTGGCCGGGTTACTGGTCGAACACCTGCTGCAGCCATCCTCGCCGCGGGGAATCCATCGACGCCGCGATTCATCGGCGTCTGCACGAGGAACTGCGACTGCAATGCCCGCTGGCGTTCCTGTTCAAGTTTCGCTACCAGGCGCAGTTCGATGAGCGAGGCGCAGAGAATGAACTGTGCTCGGTGTTCGCCGGCCGCAGCGGCGACCCACCGGCGCTGAACCTCAACGAGATCTCGGAGCTGCGTTACGTGGCACCCGATGTGCTGGACCAGGAAATCCAGGCGCGGCCGCAGGATTTCACGCCCTGGTTCAAGATCGAGTGGTCGCGTATCCGCCGCGATCATGCCGAGCTGCTGACAAGGCTATAGAGCGCTTTTCAGCCTGCACGCGGACCTTCGCTCATTCATACCGGCTTCGCGGCGCGTTTGTGCCCCGCACGCGCAACTGATGACGAAACAGTCGATGGCTCCCACGGCGGCCGTGCCAATCGGTCCGCGAGCAGGCGCAGCACCTCCAGGCTGTAACCGAAACTCAGGTGCGTACCACCGACTTCCAGGTTCTCGGTCTGCGGCGCCTCGATTTCTATCGCGGCGCGCCAGTCCACGACGCCGTCGGCCTTGGAATGAATGGCGCTGCAGGCCACCGGCGGTGGCGCCAGCAGCGGCGTGAAGCTGCTCCGACCCCGCAAGGCCAGCAAGCCTTCGAACGCGGCCTGCGCCAGGCCGACCATCGCCTGCCCGGAGCCATGTGGGCGGATCGGACTGCCCAGCGTGATCACGCGTCGCACTGCGTGTGGCCGCGCGCGCGCCATCTCGCGGGCGTAGAGGCCACCGGCACTCCAGCCCACCAGGCTGACCGCTTCATGCTGCTGCGCGTGGAGTTGGTCGAGTCGCTCGATCAGGCGCTGAAGGGTCTGCTCGCGCAGCCCCAGGTTGCGGCCCTGCGCCCAACCACAGGTCGCGTAGCCCAGGCGCTGGACGGCGCGGGCCATCGGTCGCAACCCCTCGTCGCCCATGGTGAAGGCGGGCAGGAACATCACCAGATGCCCATCCCCCTGCGGCAGATCGGGGATGCCTTGCGCGCGCAGCAGGAAATTGGCCATGGCCAGGGGCGCACGCACTTCGGTGATGAACTTTCGCAGCGGCGGTGCAGGACGATTATTCAATCGCGCTCCAAGGAGTCCGCGCGGACACACAATGCGCCCACCGTTCAGAACACGGCGTGATCGCCGCGCTCGGGCGCAGCCGCGCCGCTGACAAGACTGGCATAGAAATCGAACAGCGTTTGCGTGCCGGTAGACGGGGTCGCATCGGCATCGTAGCGACCGGTTTCTGGATTCAGCACCAGCATGGATTCGGTGGTGTAGTAACGCCCGATGCGCGCCAGCTCGGCCTTTGCCGCCAGTGCCGGCACCACCTGCCCTAGCATGCCGAGCACGCCGATGACGGCATCGAGCAGTGCAACCGGCACCTGCTTGAACCGCGGTGGCCGGCCCAGCAGCGCGAACAGATGCTCGCCTTGTTGCCGCGGGGTGATGGCCGGCCCGGGCCCGCCAATGGGAAGAATGCGGTTGCGCCGGGCGGGATCGTCGAGACACGCGGCAAGATAGTCCGCCAGGTCCGAGTCGCTGATCGGCTTGCAGGCGGTGAGACTGCCATCGCCGAACAGCAGAAACGGCTTGCCCTGCTTCACCCGCTCCACCTGGCCCGACAGAGACTTGAAGAACGCCGTCGGACGGACGATCGAATAGCACAGCCCGGAGCCGATCAGGACGTTCTCGAAGGCAAGCTTGGCCTGCTGAAATGCCAGCAACGGCTTCTGCACGCAGATCGCCGATAGCTGCACGAACTGTTCAACCCCAGCGCCGTGCGCGGCTTCGAGCGCGTGCAGATGCGCGCGATGATCGATCGCCCAAGCGTCCTGCGGCGCACCGGTACGCGAAGCCAGGCACGACACCAGTGCATCGAAACGCTCGCCGCGAAAGCCATCGCGCGCGAGCGATTGCGGATCGGTGACATCGCCCAGTCGAAGCTCGGCGCCTTCAAGCAGACCCCGGCTGTCCAGCGGTGCAAGCGTGCCGCCGACGCCAGCCTGCGGCCGCACCAGGCACACCACATCGTGACCGCGTGCGACCAGGGCACGCACGCTGGCGCGTCCGATGGTGCCAGTGGCACCGAGCACCAGAACGCGACGCGGATGCGGTGATCGCAAGGTGATCGCCGCGGTGAGCGCTCGGGTGGACTGCGTCATGTCGGGGGTGAGCGATCCGGGAGCTTGGGTGGCGAAAGCCATGTAAGCGCTGGACGAATCTGCGCTTCCCAACCCGTTTCGCGCTGAAAAAACGTTGCCACGCCAAACCCGCCACATTTCGTTGTGGTGAATTTGCGGTCTGTGTGAGCAATTTCGGTCCCGGACAATTCCCCGAAACCCAAAAGTTATCAGCCGGAACAGGCGCTTGTAATGGTGGATGGTACAGGGATCGAACCTGTGGCCCCCGCCGTGTGAAGGCGATGCTCTACCGCTGAGCTAACCATCCGTGGGCCGCGAATAGTAGTGAGCGCCCCCGAGAGCGTCAATCTGACGGCGGCCCCGGCGCAGCATCAAGCCGCATCCTGAGGTCGCCGACCGAACATGCCCAGCGTCTTCATGGTGACCACGCAGGCGCCGGCCTGGTTGAACGCCACGTACTCGCAGCGGATGACCCCGCGATCAGGACGCGACTTGGAGGGTGTGATTTCGATCACCTTCATCTTCGTGCTCAGGACATCTCCCGGTCGCACCGGTAAAAGCCAGCGAATCTCGTCTACGCCGGGCGAGCCGTGGCTGGCCGACCGCAACAGCAGGTTCTCCACGATCTGGCGCATCAGCAATGAACAGGTGTGCCAGCCGCTGGCAACGAGCCCGCCGAAGTGCGAAGCCCTTGCCGCCTCATGGTCGACATGAAAGGGTTGCGGGTCGAACTGACGCGCGAAATCCACAATCTCTGACTCCGACACGCTGCAGTGGCCGAGGTCGATCTCCTGCCCAGGGTGAAAATCCTCGAAGTACAGCATGTTCATGTGTTGTCCTGGGCTGAAGAGAAATCGATTGGCACCGCGGCGCGACGGCGCGCGCGAAAGAACTCGCGTAACAGCTCGGCACATTCGGCCTCGCACACACCGCCGGTCCACTGCACTGCATGGTTGAGGCGCGGATTGGCGATAAGGTCGTACACCGAATTCACGGCACCGGCCTTGGGGTCGGCGGCACCGAACACCAGGCGTTGCACGCGGGCGTGGATGATGGCACCGGCACACATCGCGCAGGGCTCCAGGGTAACGTAGAGCGTGGTGCCCGGAAGCCGGTAGTTGCCCAGCATCTGCGCGGCGGCGCGCAGCGCCACCATTTCGGCGTGCGCGCTGGGGTCATGCCCGCTGATGGGTCGGTTGAATCCGTCCGCCACCAGACTGCCGTCGCGCACCAGCACGGCCCCCACCGGCACTTCGCCCAGCTCGGCCGCACGTCGTGCGCAGTCCAGCGCCTGATTCATCCAGTGTTGATCGACGTCGTGGGTCATATCGCCAAGTATCGCAGTGCCGCAACCGCCTGTAGACTCGTCAGCGTTTTGGGGAGTAGCCGTCCCGACGGATCGGGAGGGTGCGTCAACAAACTTGGCCACGGCCATGGCGCATCCGGTAGCGGCCTCGATCACCGAGGTCCACTTGGCGAGACCAAGGTGTCGTGCAGCGGCCGCCGGGCGCACTGCACGAACCTTGCCTCGCACAGCGCCCGGTCATGGAGTCTCTTTTGGACGCATTCCTGGTTTCCACCGGCACCGTTTTCCTGGGCGAAATCGGCGACAAGACGATGCTGCTCGCCGTCATGCTCGCCAGCCGCTTCCGCCGGCCGTGGACCGTGATTCTCGGCATTGTAATCGCCACCCTGTTCAACCATGCGCTTGCCGGATTGCTTGGCGCCTGGCTCAACGACGTCATTGCGCCCGGCCTGCTGCCTTGGATCGTGGGCCTGTCGTTCATCGCCGTCGGCCTGTGGGCGCTCAAGCCTGATCGCGCGGAAGAATCGGAAGCCTCGCGTGCCGGTCGCAGTGCGCTGTGGATTACGACGGTGAGCTTTTTTCTGGCCGAGATCGGCGACAAGACGCAGATCGCCACCACAGTCCTGGCGATCAAGTTCGACGCCCTCTTCGCCGTGGTGGCCGGCACCACCACCGGCATGCTGCTGGCCGACATGCCGGTGGTGTTCCTCGGCGCAGCGCTGGCCAGTCGCCTGCCGCTGCGCACAACGCGCTTCGCGGCCGCGGCCCTGTTCATGGTGCTGGGACTCAGCAGCATCGTGTTCGGTCGCGGGCTGATGGGCGGCGCCTAGCCCGCATTTCTCACAGGTCGCCGGAGAATCCCTTGCCATCGCCAATCCGCACAACGTTCTTCGACTTCGGCTCCGAAACAGACTGTAGCGAGATTCTCCGTCTGGATCGGCGCTGGCCCGTCTGCGGCGCGCATCGCTTGGGACTCACTCACCCCATAGAACCACTATGGGGTTCGCTCCGTCCCGGCGCCCTGCACGTCCTCGACCTACGGCCATCGCTCGATCCCCCTGTGAGAAATGCGGGCTAGCCGCCGGCGCGCATGTCGCGAATCGCCTGTGCCAATGCCACCGCCGACAGGGGCGCCGATCCCTCAGCCTTGTTGCTGAGCGTGACTAACGCATTGTGGCCGGCGCCGATGGTGCCGGCGATGACGCGCGCCAGAGCAGCGCGCGTCTCCAGGTCCGGATCGACCAGGCGGTCGAATGGCGCGTACTGATCGCGCGCCTTTTCGTATCCGAATGCGCCGTGCAACGGATTGAGATTCCAGCGACACACCAGCGGGCCGGGCCAGAGCGCGCGCAGGATCGGTAGTTGCTCGGCGAATCGGGGCATCTTGGCGTGCAGGCCCATGCAGTAAGTGGCGCCGGTATCGCGGAGCACATCGACGAACCCACCGCTGAGCCAGGCGGCGTCGCGCACCTCCACCGCAATGACGGCGTCCGGCGCGCGGCCGCGCAGGTCCGGCAAAGCACGCAACATCGCGTGCAGGCGCGCGACCCATTCATCCATCCGGTCCAGCATCACGCCCGGCAGTGGACTGATCTGAAACACCAGCGCTCCCAGCTTGTGGCCGAGACCATCCAGGGCCGGTTCCACACAGCAGCGCAACGCAGATTCTCCGTCGAGAAACCCTGCGTTCGTCTGCTGCCCGCGCCCGGACTCGTCCCGCAGCATCGCATCGGTCACCAGGCTGGGCGCCTTCACCACAAAGCGGAAATCTTCCGGCACTTGCACGGCATAGGCTGCGAACTGGGCAGCGGTCAGCGGCCGGTAGAAGCTGCGATCCAGACTGACCGTACGGAACAGCGGGTGCTGTGCGTAGGCCGCGAGTCCGTACTTGGAGAGCTTTACGTCGGCGTATTCGGCATCCCAAACCGTCCCGATCCAGCCGGGGTAGGTCCAGGACGAGGTGCCGAGTCGCAGTGTCCCAGGCAGCTCAGCCGCCAGATCGACCAACGCCGGATCGACGGTTGCAGGCTGGACCTTGGCCCCGCGGGTGCGCGACTTCGATGCCGGCTGTGCTGTGGTTTCTTCAGGTTCTGGGAAGAGTGAATTTTGCATTGGCGTTCATTTGGGCGCTCGGGTGAAATGCGCGCCTGTTCTCGCCGCCGACGCTACTGCGTTCGGGCCCGATCCGCCTTCGACATCGACCGCTCGGCGCGCAAAGCGCGACTTCGCCTTGCCGTCGATCCCCACTGCGTGGGGCCCTCGCCGGAGGGCTCAGTCGCTTACTCCCACTCGATTACATCTGGTGCCATTAAGCTATTATAAGTACGGAACTTCTGCGTAATTATCATTGCTCATTACCGTCATTTTTGCCGTCAAAGAACGACCGCTATGCCTCAGTTGAGAAATTCCTTCAGTTCGCTAGCCTGCTACCGCTCCTGACTCCGCCAGCGCTGGACAATGATGTCCACGTCTAGATCATCAGGGCCATCCTTCCACTTCGCGCAGAAATCAACATCATCACTGTTCGGCACCGGATTCGGCCTCTCAAACTGTAGGCGGGTCGGCAAAGGCACAGCTTCGCCCAAGACCAGAGCTTCGCCGCGTCCAAGGCCAGCAAGCACACTCACCAAATCGCCTTCACTTTCTGGCACAAGGCTACGGATATAGCTTTGGTCGGTTGGGTTCGTGATGCGCAAGCAGATAAAGGTGCCGCACTGGGCAAGCACGGTCTCAGAGACCTCATGAGGGCGTTGGCTGACGATAGCCAATCCGACCCCGTACTTGCGCCCCTCTTTCGCGATCCGCTCCATGGATTTTCGCGATCCCGTGAACTGGCTATCGGAAGCGCGCGGAATGTAGGCGTGAGCCTCCTCGCAAATCAACAGAATGGGGAACTCGCGGTATGCCGGATTCCAATAGTTGAACTCGAACGCCAGCCGGCCAATCTGCGCGGCAACCGTCGGCCTGACATCGAACGGTATCGAACTGAGATCGATGACCGTGTTTGCCGCCTTCTTGGCGCCGAGGCCGATGAAATCGCGCAGCATCGCTGACAGCGACGCCGAGGTGTTGCGCGAACGCGGCCTCAGTAAGAAATCGTAGCGCACGTCATTCAACTTACTTTCCAGCCGCATCAGGAAGCGATCAAAGTCCCCGAACATTGGCCCCTGTCTGTTGCCGACGCGCTCCGTATTCTTCGTGCGGACCTTGGCCAACACGTCATCGAGGGAAAAATAAATCGGCGTGTCTACCGTGACCCGCGCTAGGTTCAATGCCGCGTTCCTGTTTTCGTCGCTCCGGCCTTCCAATAGGCAGTCGCGGAAAAACGCCGTTTGGTTCGTGGCCTCGCGCTCACCATGCTCGATAAGCAGTTCGCACAACTCCGAGAATGTCATTAGCCAATACGGAATCTCCAGTTCGCGTGCATCCACGTGCCGCACGACGGCTTCGTCGAATGCGTAGTGGCGACCGCCATCCTTGCGCTTCCAACAATATTCGCCGTGCAAATCAAGAATGATGATGTGCGCCTTAGGCATCACCGCCACGGTCCTTTGCACGAGTGATGCGACGGTCCACGATTTTCCGGAACCCGTCTGCCCCAGGATGGCAAAGTGTCGGCCGAATAAGTTCGTCGGGTCCATACACACTTGCAGCGCCGGATGGCTCGCGACGTGGCCTACGGCGAAACCCTTGGAATTGAATTTGTCGAACATCTTGCCAATGTCCGGCACTCCAACGGCATGCACTTCGGCGCCGGTCGTCGGGTATTGGCCGACGCCACGGTCGAACAAGCCATTCGGGAGAATCGAACCAATGGGCGTCAAGCGCGCGATCCGTTTCGCGAAAGGCAGGCGCGCCGCATCGTCACCCGGTGTCTCGATTGAAGAGGGTGCCAGCGCTTCCTGTTCAGTCATCCGGGTAACAACGGCGATGATGTGAACGTCACTTTGGCGGATGGCCACATAGGAGCCGATCTGTCCAACCAGAATATCTTCATCGCCGATGGTGACCGTCGGTGTTCGGCCTTGCTCATCTTCAACCAATGTCGCTACGAGCATGGCCCCTTGTACATCGACGATGTATCCAATGACGGTCGGGCTGATCTTGGTCATACGCTACACCTTGTATGCGAGTTTTTCGAAGTTCCACAGGTCAGCGTGACCGGGACCGATCTCACTCTTGATTGAACAGCGGTCTTCAGTAACCACGATCGTGTTGGTCTTGGCGCTCCAACGAATCCAGGCGCTGTCAGCCAGCACTCTGGAAAAAATCAACACCGAAAAGTCGCTACGGGCTAGCGCTCCCTCGATGACGGCGTTGACGTGTTCATCCAAGAAGCCGTAACCGAAGCACGCCAAACGATTGAGGGGTACAGAGTCCTGGCCAAGGGAGCCGCGAAAGACCGACCAGAGGGTCGCGTAGGGCGGTGTCATGGTGTCGCTTGCCTTTCGCCGCTGCGGCGGGATCATCAGGCGCTTCGTCATAGCTGGAATCGGCGATGCAAAGGCACAGCGGCGCACGCCTGCTGCGCTCGCGCATTCATACCACCCCAGCGAACCATGAAGTTTCAGAAGATGCACGGGCCTTGTTGTTTCATCGAACTGGCGCCCCTTGTGCGAGCCACGAATTCTACCGATGCGTTCATCGAACATCGCCCCGTCAAAGTACGCGTGTTCATGACCCGCGAACCCATCGCATAGTCGAACTCGCACGGCTTCGGCGGCGCGTTCGAGCAACGGATCGTAGTTCAGGCTGAAGACCTTGATGCTCGGGTCGCCTTTCTGAGCTAGGGATTCTCTGATTTACCTGGTGACTGGCGCCCCAAGCCGATAAGAAATCCGAATTATGGGTGCTTGGATCGCCTCGGATGCCTCGTTTCTTGGCCTTTCGGCCTCAATCGCTGTGCAGCAGGCGGATTACGCCTGCTGCAGCTTCATCAATTGAGCGCGCGCCAGGTACAGGTTGGCCAGCGCGCAGGTCACCTGCAGCCGGTGCAGGTTCTTCGCCAGACCGCGGTAGCGGACCTTGGTAAAACCGAAGCGCAGCTTGATCACCGCAAAGACGTGCTCGACCTTGGCGCGCACCTTGGACTTGGTCCGGTTCTTCGCCCGCTCTGATTCGTCGATGACGCCCTTGAGACGGTAGCGCCGGTTGGTGAAATCCAGCGCCTGCGGGGCCTTCTCACGAATGACGCTGCCCTGACCGCGATACGCCTGATCACCCCACACCCGCGTCTCCTGGCCGTGCAGCAGTTCCGGCAATACCCGGCAGTCGGCCACGTTCGCCGCCGTGGCTTGTACCGAATGAATCAGCCGGGTCCGGCTGTCGACACCCACGTGCGCCTTCATGCCGAAGTACCACTGGTTGCCTTTCTTGGTCTGGTGCATCTCGGGATCGCGCTGCTGTTGCTGATTCTTGGTCGAACTCGGCGCGCCAATGATCGTGGCATCCACGATCGTCCCTTTGCTGATCTTGAAGCCCTGCTCCTGAAGGTAGCGCTGGACCTGGTCAAACAGCGGCTTGCCCAGGGTGTTGCGCTCCAGCAGGTGGCGGAACTTGCAGATCGTGGTTTCGTCCGGCGGCGCCTCCAGGCCCAGGTCAATCCCCGCAAAACGGCGCATCGACGCCGAGTCGTACAAGGCCTCCTCGGCCGCCGGGTCCGACAGATCGAACCACTGCTGCAGAAAGTAGATCCGCAGCATCCGCTCCAGTGCTATCGGTGGCCGTCCGCCGCTGCCGGTATCCTTGAAGTAATACGGCTCGATCACCTCGCACAGCGAGGACCACGGCATCACCGAGTCCATCTGCTCCAGGAAGCGCGCCCGCTTGGTCGTGCGCGCGTACTTCTCAAATCCACTGCCCAGGCTCTGTTGCTTCATCAAAGTCATCCGTCTGTCCGTTCCAGATTGAAACGCAAACAGCGTGCAACTTCGAGAGGTAAATCAGAGAATCCCTAGTCGCTTGGCGAATTCGCGATGCACGTCTGACGCTGGTCCAATTGTCAGAAACAGTTCAGCAATGGCAGCGGTTACGAGATGCCGGTGCGGCCCCTCGACGACGAGACCGTTGTCCAATTGATCCAGTGCGTCCTCAATCCCGAGGCCCCTCGTGTCCAGAACAGCCTGGATCTCGGCGCGTCTAGCGACATCGGTGATGCGGCCTTTTATCCGGTCCCAAAGTTCAATGGCGAGCGGATAGCCAGCACCGTTGAGATACGAAGAGCCGGCTCCCAGTAGATAGCCAACCCGCTGCGCTCGGAGTTGTTCAGCGACTTTCGCTTCCAGCCGCGCCGTGAAGCTTGGGGTAGCTATCATGCGTGTGTGCTGGCCGACGCGCCTACTCTGACCAGTCGGCCGATCCGCTTGCATCCTTGGGCAATGATCTGCTGCAAGCTGACCATGTACTGGTCTGGGTTGTAGACACTGACGGTCATCGAAGCTCCCCAATAGTGGCGATCCCAGAGATCGCATCGAACGGCCGTTTTTATAGAACCAAGCGATACGTGGCTAACGATTTGCTCGTCTGTACGAGCCCTTGTCGCAGCAGGATGTCGAGGTAGCGATCCACATCGATCGGCGGGCTCTTGAGCTGGCGCCGTTGGCGTTGCGCGGCGGCAACCACCGCAGCTTGATCGAGATCGAACAGATACTCCGTAAAGACGTCAGGATGCTGGCAGTCGATACCGAAAGTAGAGAGCACGTCAGCGGGGAAATCCTTCTCGTTGAACGTCACGATCACGCTGGCGTTGCAGCGGATCGCGGCGGCCAGCACATGACGATCATCAGGATCCGGCAGGGTCAGCCCGGCAATCAGGTGTTCGTGCCCAGTGACAAGCGCGTCCGGAATAGCAAGATCCATCAGCGACGACGTGCGAGCCAACTGTTCCGGCGTCAGGTCGGGTCGGTTCCCCCCCGCGTCAGAATAGTTGCCGCCTTGATAGGACCATCCCTGGGGGCGTCAATGAAGGTAGAACGTGGCTCGATACGGACAAGGATTCAAGGACCGCGCGGTAGCGCGGCTGTTGCCGCCTGAAAGCGCGGCGGTGGAAGACGTGGCGTTAGCAGTGGGAGTGGGTGCCCAGACCTTGCAGCGTTGGCGAGAGCAGACGCAGTCCGGGCCGGTGAAGGCTCGGACGTGGACCGCGGGATCGCGTCTGGAGGCGGTGATTGCAACAGCACCGATGGCCGAAGCGGATCGGAGTGTGTGGTGCCGGGAACAGGGTGTATTTCCGACGGAGTTGGAGAAGTGGCGGGCCAGCGCAACGGCCGCACTGGCGGAACCCGAAGAAGCCCGTGCCAGTCCGCAGGCGACGCGACAGGACCGCAAGCGCATCAAGGAGCTGGAGCGCGACCTGCTGCGCAAGGACCGGGCGCTGGCGGAGACGGCGGCTCTGCTGGTCCTTTCAAAAAAACTCGCGGCGATCTTCAACAAGGCAGAGGACGAATGATCGACCTCGAAGATCGCCAACGCCTGGCCCACAACATTCAAATCGCCCAGGGTGCCGGTGCCCGGCTGCACGCCGCGTGCGACACCGCGGGCATCGACACCCGCACCCTGCAGCGCTGGAGAGCGTGCGGGGGGCTCGTGGACGGCGATGGAAGGCCCCAGGCCGTCCGACCCACACCGGCGCATGCCCTGAGCCTGGCCGAGCGTGCCGAGCTCTTGCGCGTGGCTAATGAGCCGCGCTTTGAGGCCGTGCCGCCAGCGCGCATCGTGCCGATGCTGGCCGACGAAGGCGTGTACCTAGCCAGCGAGTCCAGCTTCGCGCGTGTGCTGCGAGCACATGGCCAAGCCACTCACCGTGGACGCGCCCGCGAGCCGCACACGGTACGCCCACCGACCACCCACATCGCCACTGCACCGCGCCAGGTGTGGTGCTGGGACATGACCTATCTGCCGGCCACGGTGCTGGGACGCTGGTATCACCTCTACCTGATTCTCGACCTCTACAGCCGCAAGATCGTCGGCTGGGAGGTCCATGACCGCGACCATGCCGATCACGCAGCGCATCTGGTGCGGCGCACCGCCCTGGCAGAGGGCATTGCGGCCCTGGTGAACAAGCCCGTGCTGCACGGCGACAACGGCGCCACGCTCAAGGCCACCACGGTGCTGGCGATGCTGCACTGGCTCGGAGTGAAGCCCTCCTACTCGCGGCCGCGGGTGAGCGACGACAACGCCTACGCGGAATCGCTCTTCCGCACCGCCAAGTACCGGCCCGAGTTTCCGGCCAGAGGATTCGAAGACCTGGCGGCAGCGCGCGCCTGGGCAGCCGGCTTCGTGCGCTGGTACAACATCGATCATCGCCACAGCGGCATCCGCTACGTCAGCCCGGCACAGCGCCACGACGGCAGCGATGGTCCGATCCTGGCGGCGCGCCACGCGCTCTACGCCCAAGCCCGCGAACGAAACCCTGCACGATGGTCAGGCGCAACGCGAAACTGGTCGCCGGTACTCGCCGTCACCCTCAACCCCGAACGCGACTGCGTCATCAACACCCACGTCGCCGAAACCTTTAAGCAACTCGCTGCATGAATGAGGCGGCAACTACCTTGACGCGCGCCGGTTCTTAAGAAGGTTGCGTTTCCATTCGTCATGGATTTGCGCGCTCCATCGAGCCCGGAACCGGCCCGTCAGCCCGAGCCACATCAGGAAGTCCCGAAGTGGCGCGGGATACAGCACGCAAGCGTCATAGATGGCTGTGAACGGCGAATGCCTCATTCGTAACCCATGCCCAACTCCTGAGCCTGATTGGTCAGCTCCTCCATTGCTTGCTCACTGGCACGGTCGCGCTCTGATTTGAAACTCATCAGGTCAGCAAAGCGTACGCGGCGATGCTTACCGGTCTTATGGAACGGCAACAAGTTCGCTTCTAGCAGTTTCACCAAATGTGGCCGTGACACATTGAGCAGGTCTGCCGCTTCCTGAGTCGTCAGCTCCGCATGGATTGGCACGACCTGGACGGCATTACCGTCGGCCAGCTCAGCAAGGATATCCACCAACAAGCGCAGAGCACTGGTCGGCAATTCGACCTGATGGGCTTGGTTCTTGTCGTCCAGAATCTGGATTCGCTGGGTTTCAAACTGCGTCGTGAGGTACGCGGCTAAGGCGCGCTGGCTCTCTACCGCCGCCTGCACCTCACGCGCAACGGGGAGATTCATAACGGCTAGCGAAGGGTTGCTCATGACGAACTCCGGGGCTTTTGAACGACTCGTGGAGACCAAAGTAAACGAAACAATCGAAAGTCGCAATAAACGAAACGACGCCCCCTTTCCCAAGTCATCCTTCCCGCGTGACAAGCGTTGCCGTAGGCAATCCTATGGGAGTTCCGAGACACTTCATGGCATTGATTATTCTACTTTTTTCTCGGCATTTGACCAAGACGGTCTGCAGCGGTGAGGAGCAGGAGGCGCTACGATGGTGCACCGATCTCCTCACGCGACGAGGCTTGGCGGAGCGACGAGGACGAGGCCATTGCCATGAAAACCGGTCTCACGCATCACACCATCAGTGACGGTGAGCGCGTGACCGGCGTTCGCCGGCGCCTGATACTGCCGGCGAGTGGGGCGCTTCGGCCGGCTCGATAACGGTAAAGGGGTCACGAAACGGCTTTAGATCATTCCCACTCAATCGTCGCCGGCGGCTTGCCGGAGACGTCGTAGACCACGCGCGACACCCCTGCGATTTCGTTGCAGATGCGCCGCGACACCACGTCCAGCAGCTCGTACGGTAGATGCGCCCAGCGCGCGGTCATGAAGTCGATGGTCTGCACCGCTCGCAGGGCGATCACCGGCTCGTAGCGGCGGCCGTCGCCGGTGACGCCCACGGATTTCACCGGCAGAAATACCGCGAAGGCCTGCGAGGTCTGGTCGTACCAACCGGACTTGCGCAGCTCCTCGATGAAGATGTTGTCGGCCAGCCGCAAGGTGTCGGCTGCAGTCTTGGTCACTTCGCCGAGGATACGCACGCCCAGGCCGGGCCCCGGGAAGGGATGGCGCATGACCATCTCGCGCGGCAGGCCCAGCTCCATGCCGATGGCGCGCACCTCGTCCTTGAACAGTTCGCGCAGCGGCTCGACCAGCTTGAGCTTCATGTGCTCGGGCAGGCCGCCGACGTTGTGATGGCTCTTGATCACATGCGCCTTGCCACCGCCGGCACCCTTGCCGGCCGAATGCCGTAAGGCGCCGGCGGACTCGATCACATCCGGGTAGATGGTGCCCTGTGCCAGGAACTGCACGTCGTCGATCTTGCCGGCTTCTTCGTCGAAGACTTCCACGAACAGCCGGCCGATGACCTTGCGCTTGGCCTCGGGGTCGCTCACCCCGTGCAGCTCGCGAAGAAAGCGCTCCTCGGCATTGACCCGGATCACCCGCACACCCAGATGCTTGGCGAACACGCGCATGACCTGGTCGCCCTCGTCCAGCCGCAGCAGGCCGGTGTCGACAAATACGCAAGTCAGTTGCTGGCCGATCGCGCGATGCAGCAAGGCCGCCACCACCGACGAGTCCACCCCGCCCGACAGACCCAGCAGCACATGGCCGCTGCCGACCTGCTCGCGCACGCGCTCGGCGGCGTCCTCGATGATGTTGACCGGCGTCCAGGCGCGTCCGCAGCCGCAGATCTCATGCACGAAGCGCTCGTAGATGCGCGTGCCCTGCGGCGTGTGAGTGACTTCCGGGTGGAACTGCAAGCCGTAGTAATGCCGCTCCTCGTCGCCGATGCCGGCCACCGGCACATCGGCGGTGGACGCGATCAGTTTGAAGCCCTGCGGCAGTTCGGCCACGCGATCGCCATGACTCATCCACACGTCGAGCAGGCCATGACCTTCAGCGTTGATGCGATCCTCGATATTGATCAGCAAGGTCGAATGATTGCGCGCGCGCACCTCGGCGTAGCCGAACTCCTTGCTGGCGGAGGCTTCGACCCGCCCGCCGAACTGCACCGCCATGGTCTGCATGCCGTAGCAGATGCCCAGCACCGGCACCCCCAACGACCACACCAGCTCCGGCGCCCGCGGCGAACCGGGTTCGGTCACCGACTCCGGGCCGCCAGACAGGATCACCCCACGCGGTGCGAAGTCGCGGATGTGCTGCGCATCCACGTCCCAGGGAAGCAGTTCGCAATACACCCCCAGCTCGCGCACGCGGCGCGCGATGAGCTGCGTGTACTGCGAGCCGAAATCGAGTATCAGAATGCGATCAGCGTGGATATTCACATCGCGCTCGGGCGTGGGTAAGGACGCGAATTCTAAGGCCGGACCGGCAACAACGCCCTCAACCGCGCCGCGCCGGCCGCTTGACCCGCTCGGACACCGCAGCGGGCTCGGCGAATCCACACAGGTAGGCGCGCACCGTCTGGCGGCTCAGCTCGGTGGTGTCGCCCCAAGGGTAGTCGGCCAGGGTGATGAAGTTCAGCGCCAGCCCCTGCAGCACGCAGAGCAGACCCTGCGCGATATCCCCGGCGTCCTGATCGGCCCACAAGCCCTGCGCCTGCGCGTCCTGCACCGCGCGGGTGAGCAGCTGGAAGCGCACGACCAGCGGCGAGGACTGGAGGTAGTTGCGCGTTGCGTCCGGCACCAGGTCCTTCTGCAGGAACACGATCAGGTAACGCTCCGGGTGTTCGAGCCAGTAGTCGAGATACGCAAACGCCAGCCGTTCCAGCCGCTCGCGCGGCGACGGCGCCTGGATGCGTTCCAGCCGCGCGAACAGCTCGCCGAGAAACACGTCCCATACCTGCCAGAGGATCTCCTGCTTGCTGCCGAAGTAGCGGTACAGCGCCATCGGCGAACAGCCGACTTCGCTGGCGAGATTGCGCATCGACACGGCCTCCACACCGTCGCGCAGGAACAGCTTGCGTGCGGCGGCGACGATGCGTTCCCGCGTCTGCCGTTCGTCGGATTCCGCCAGGCGCGGACGGCCTCGGGTCTTGGCTGGGACTCGCTTCATATGCAATATATTGTACGCGTACAGTTAATTCTGGATTCCATCATGACATCGCCACTCGCCGTACCGAACAACCCGCCCCGGAAGATCGCATCATGAGCGGCGCGGAAGCCGTCGAAGTATGCGTGGTCGGTGCCGGTGTCGCCGGCCTGCGCGCGGCGCAGAAGCTGAGCGAGCGCGGTTTGCGCGTGCGCCTGCTGGAAGCGCGCGACCGGGTTGGCGGCCGCACCGAGGGCGGCGTGCTGTGCGGCGAGCCGGTCGATGTGGGCGGTCAGTGGATCGGCCCCACGCAAACCCGCGCGCTGGCCTTGTGCGCCGAACTGGGCCTGCACACCTACGAGCAATACGCGGACGGCCAGCGCCTGATGGACATCGGTGGCAAGTTGAGTCGCTACAAGGGCACGGTGCCACGCATGTCGCTGTTCGGTCTGCTCGACGCCTGGCAGGCCATGCGGCGCGCCAACCGCGCCGCCGCGCAGCTCGACCCGGCCGCACCGTGGAACGCAGCACAGGCCGCGGCCTGGGATCGCATGACCGTGGAGCAATGGTTGCAGCAGACCTTGCACACGCGCGGCGCGCGCAGCCTATTGACCATCCTCAACCGCGCCCTGCTGTGCTGCGAGCCGCACGAGGTGTCGCTGCTGTGCTTTCTCAACTACCTCGCCGCCGGCGGCAAGGTCGAGACCATGGCGGAGATCCACGGCGACGGCGCGCAGAAGTTCAAGGTCCATGGCGGCGCGTTCCAGCTCGCCGCGCGCATGGCCGAACGTCTTCCGGCCGGCGTGCTGCGGCTCGACTCCGCGGTGCAAGCGGTCGAGCAGTCCGATGCCGGCGTCGTCGTGCGTCATGCCGGTGGCGAGGTGCACGCATCGCGCCTGGTCATCGCCGCCGCACCGGCGTTGGTCTCGCGCATCCACTTCCACTCCGCGCTGCCCGCCGCGCGCACGCAGTTGCAGCAGCGGATGCCGATGGGTTCGGTGATCAAGGCGCTGATCGCCTACGAGCGCCCGTTCTGGAAGGAGCGCGGCCTGTCCGGCGAGGCCATCAGCGACACCGCCGCGTTCGGCCCGGTGATGGACGCCACGCCGCCCGGCAGCGAGCGCGGCTTCCTGGTCGGCTTCTTCGCCAGCACCGAGAGCCGCGCGCTGGCCGGCACTTCCGGCGAGACGCGTCGCGAGACCACGGTACGCTCGCTCACGCGTTACTTCGGCGACGCAGCCGCGACGCCGATCGGCTATGTCGACAAGGACTGGATCTCCGATCCCTGGAGCCAGGGCTGCTACGTGGGCTACACCGCGCCCGGCACGCTCACCGCGGTCGGTCGTGCGCTGCGTGACCCCTGCGGTCGCGTCCACTGGGCCGGCGCGGAAACCGCGATGCGCTGGACCGGCTACATCGACGGTGCCATCGAGTCGGGCGAGCGGGTGGCGGACGAGGTCGCGGCCGCGCAGGCCTGAAGTCAATGGACACGACAACACTTGAATCGTGGGGCACCACGCGACGCTCGATCCGCGGCCTCGACTACGCGCTCACCGACGGCAGTGAGCAGACGTTCTGGACCGTGTGGGAACGCGCCAACCCGGCCTGGGACGTGCTATGGCGCTACGCGGTTTCACGCCGAAGATCGATCCGATTCCCGTGTTTGGCATCCACAGCGCACAGGACGAGTAGATGACCGAGGGCCAGATGCGGCGTTCAGGCCGGCACGTGAGCGGCCCCTGGCGTAACGAGCGACTCGATGGCGGCCACTGGGTACGGCTGCAATACCCGGAGCCGATCAACACAGTGCACGGCGACTGGCTGGCTGGCCAAGTGCGAGCGCGGTCGCGCTCAGGGCTCGATCAGCATCGCGTCGCCGTAGCTGAAGAAGCGGTAGCGCTGCGCGACCGCGTGGTGGTAAGCCGCCATCAGCCGCTCGTGCCCGCCGAACGCGCAGACCAGCATCATCAGCGTGCTCTCGGGAAGGTGGAAGTTCGTAAACAGCCGATCCACCACGCGAAAGCGGTAGCCCGGTGTGATGAAGATGCGCGTTTCGCCCTCGCCCGCCTGGACGTTTCCCTGCTCGTCCGCGGCCGATTCCAGCGCCCGCACGCTGGTCGTGCCCACCGCCACGATGCGGCCGCCGGCCGCGCGCGTGGCCGCGATCTGCGCCGCCAGTTCCGGCGGAACGCGATAGCGCTCGGCGTGCATGCGGTGCTCGGCAAGATCGTCCACGCGCACCGGCCGGAAGGTGCCGGCACCGACATGCAGGGTCAGCGTCGCGGTCTGCACGCCTTGCGCATGCAGGGCCGCGAGCAGCGCCTCGTCGAAATGCAGGCCCGCGGTGGGCGCGGCGACCGCGCCGGGCTCGCGCGCGAACACGGTCTGGTAGCGGTCGTTGTCCGCCGCGTCCGGCGCATGCCGGATGTAAGGCGGCAGGGGGAGCCGCCCGGCGCGTTCCAGCAGGTCCAGCCATGGCCCGCCCCGCTCCAGATGCAGCGCGAAGAACTCGCCCTCGCGACCTTCCACGCGCGCCCGGCCGGCGCCGTCGTCGAGCTCGATCGCGGTGCCGGGTCGGGGCGTCTTGGAGGCGCCGACCTGGGCCAGCGCGTGGGCCGGGTCGAGTACGCGTTCGATCAGGATCTCCACGCGTCCGCCGCTGTCCTTGCGGCCGAACAATCGCGCCTTGATCACGCGGGTGTCGTTGAAGACCAGCAAATCCCCGGCCCGCAACAGGCCCGGCAGCTCGCTCATTCTGCGGTCGGACAGCCCGCTCGGGGCCAGGTGCAGCAGGCGGCTGGCGCTGCGCTCGGCGGCCGGGTGCTGCGCGATCAGCTCGGGCGGCAGCGCGAAATCGAAATCGGAAACTTTCATGAACCAAACCGTTACGCAGGGTCCGCGCGTCGACTGACCGCGGCAGGAGTCGCGCGAAAGCTTGCGCTCCCCCGGCAAGGCGGGAAGACTCCCGCGCCTGTCGCGACGACACTCGTTTCGCACTGCATGGACAAAAGTATGACTGCAAACCGCCGGCGCCTTTCGGTGTTCGTGATCGTCAAGAACGAGGCCGACCGTATCGAGGAATGCCTGAAGTCGGTGGCCGGGCTGGCTGACGAGATCGTGGTGCTGGACTCGGGCAGCAGCGACGGCACGGTGGACATCGCGAAGCGCTACGCCACCGTGCACCAGACCGACTGGCCGGGCTTCAGCGCGCAGCGCAACCGCGCGCTGGGTCTGGTCAGCGGCGAATGGGTGCTGTCGATCGACGCCGACGAGCGCCTCACGCCGGGCCTGCGCGAGGAGATCGACCACGCGCTGGCGCTACCGGACCTGGACGCCACCCTGATCAAGATGCCGTGGCGCACGTATTTCTGCGGCAAGCCGCTGCGCTACGGCCGCTACACCTCGCCCCAGGGCAAGCTGTTTCTGCGCGAGGGCGCCCGCTACAGCACGCGGCCGGTACACGAGCAGCTGCTGCTGCCGGTACGCAAGGTGATGAACCTGAAGTCGCCGCTGGATCACCACAGCTGGCGCAATTATCTGCACGCGCAGGAAAAGCATCTGCAATACGCCTGGCTGTTGGCCGGCCACAAGAAAGCGCAGGGCAAGACTTCGAGCATGACCTATGCGTGCCTGCGCTTCTTCACCGATTTCTTCCAGCAGTACCTGCTGCGCCTGTGCATTCTGGACGGCTGGCGCGGCTTTCTGATGTCGGTGATCCTGGGCCAGTACGCCTTCCACAAGTACGCCGCGCTGAGCAGTCTGCGCGACGACTGAAGAGTCACGCGGGATCGAGCAGCGCCATCACGCGCTCGGTCGCACCCTGATGCCCCTGCAGCGCGGCCAGCGCCTGGCTGCCCATGCGGCGACTGCGCTCGCGGTCGCCCAGCAGTTCGGTCACGGCGGGCGCCAAGGCGCTGGCATCGGCTAGTTCAATTGCGCCCTGGGCTTCGAGCAACAAGGCGCGGGCGGCCAGGAAATTGTGCATGTGCGGCCCGAACAGCACGGGCAGGCCCAGCGCCGCAGGCTCCAGCACGTTATGCCCGCCGATCGGCTCCAGGCTCCCGCCGACGAAGGCCAGATCGGATGCCGCAAGGTAACCGAACATCTCGCCCATGCTGTCGCCCAGCAGGACCTGCGTGTGTCCGTCGAATGTCTCGGTGCTGCGCCTGGCCACGCGCAGGCCCGAGCGCTGCAGCGCCTCCCAGGCCAGTTCGAAGCGCTGCGGATGGCGCGGCACCAGGATCAGCAAGGCATCCGGCAGCAGGTCCAACACCTGGCGCTGCGCCTGCAATGCCCAACTGTCCTCTTCGCGATGGGTGCTGGCGGCGACCCATATCGGACGTGCCGCGCCCAGCCGCGTGCGCAGGGCTTTTCCCACGATCGCCTGCGCTTGCGGCACCCGGCAGTCGAACTTGAGATTGCCGCACACCTGCACCCTTGGCGCCCCCAGCTCGCGGTAATGCTGCGCATCGTGTTCGGATTGGGCGGCGACGATGTCGACGCATTCCAGAATCGCGCGCACCCAGCGGCTGAAGCGGGCATACCGAGCACGCGAGCGCGGCGACATGCGCGCATTGGCGAGCAACAAGGGAATCCGGCGCGCACGCAGTTCTGCGAACAGGTTGGGCCACAACTCCGACTCCATTACCACGCAACGGCGCGGCTGCCAGCGGTTCAGCAGCGGTCGCAGCAGGAACGGCAGATCGAACGGGATGTAAGCGTGGACCAGGTGCGACCCCCAGCGCTGTTGCACCTGCACCGAGCCGGTCGCGGTCATGGTGGTGATCGCAACCCGGCCGCTGCCATAGCGCTCCAATGCCGCGTCGATCAGCGGCGACGCCGCCTGCACCTCGCCCATGGACGCCGCGTGGACCCACAGTTGCAGCTCGGACTCCACCGGCGTGCCCCAACCCAGCCGCTCGCGCCAGCGCCCCGGGGCAGCGCCGGACCCCATCGCCCGACGCTGCAGCGCCCAAAGCGCCACGGGCAGCAGCAAGGTCAGCAACAGGCTATAGAGCAGGCGCATCAAACCGGCCGTTCGGCGTGGCGATCAGCTGCGATAGCCGGCAAGAAAGATCTGCCAGTGGCTGTCGTCGAAGGCGATCTGCGGCTGCTTTTCGTGCAGCTTTTCGAGAGAGCGCCGGAAGCGCTTGAGATCGATCTCGAGCAGCAGCGCGCTGGCCTGCATGCGACCCTTGTCGAAATCGATGAAGAAATAGCGGCCATCCCGGTGGAGCAAGATGTTCTGAACGTTGAGGTCGGGATGATGCACGCCGGCGCGGTGAAAGCGCTGCAGGGTTTCGCCCAGCCGGCGCCAGTCGAAAGAGGACATGCCGTCGCCCTTGAGCACTTCAGCCAGCGGGCGTGCCTCATTGATCAACTCCGACAGCAGGTGTCCGGAATAGCGCCAGCCGGTGCGCGAAACATGCGCTGCGATCGGCCTCGGCACCGGCAGTCGCAGTCGCCGCAGTTCCGCCAGCAGATGCCACTCGCGCCAGGGGCGTGTGGCCTCCAGCCCCGCCCACACGTAGCTGCGATCCACCACCCGCCCCACCACACCACCGCGGCGATAGCGGCGCAGTACCCATTGCGCGGCGCCGTGCTGGACCACGTGCACCTGGCCGCGGCCACGAAAGACGCCCAGCCGCAGTCCCTGGCGCTCCCACCATTGCGGGTCGAACAGGTCGGGGGTGGGGTCTGCGATCTGATCGCGGTCGTATACGATAAAATCGTCGCCTTGATGCCAGGAACTGATCTGCATTTGCCGCTTCTTTATCCCCCGGCGTCGATTTGCCTGTTACGTCTTTCGGCGATAGGCGATGTCTGCAATACGGTGCCGCTGGTCCGGAATCTGCAGCGCGCCTGGCCGGATACGCGCATCACCTGGCTGATCGGAAAACTCGAACGCAGTGTAGTCGGGGACATCGGGGGAATCGAGTTTCTGACCTACGAAAAATCCAGTGGCCGGCTCGAAGGCGAGCCCTGTGCACGCTACCTTGCGCGTCGCCGTTTCGACCTGCTGCTGCACCTGCAAGCCTCATGGCGGGCCAATGCCCTGGCCTGGCGGGTGCGGGCGCCGCTCAAACTGGGCTTTGACCGCCAACGCGCACGCGACGGCCAGTGGCTGTTCACCAACCGGCGCATCGAAGCGAACCCCAAAGCGCACGTCGCCGAAGGGTTTCTATCCTTTGGCGACGCCCTCGGCATCCCCCGCGGACCGCTGTGCTGGGACATTCCCATCGCCACGGCCGACCGCGAATTCGCCAGTAGCGTCATCGCCGCGGATCAGCCGGTCATGGTGCTCAGCCCCTGCAGCAGCCAACGCGCGCGCAACTTCCGCAACTGGCCGGTGGAGCGCTATGCCGCGGTGGCCAAGCTGGCGCACGAACGCCATGGCATCCGCACCCTGATCACCGGCGGACCCACCGACCTGGAGCGCAAGTACTCCAGCGGCATCGTCGAACTCGCTGGGGACGCGGCGACCGATCTGGTCGGCCGCACCAGCCTCAAACAGCTACTGGCCCTGATCGAGCGCGCGCTGTGCGTGCTGGCGCCCGACTCCGGACCGGTGCACATGGCCAGCGCGGTGGGCACGCCCGCCATCGGCCTGTACGCCACCTCCAACCCCGCCCGCACCGGACCGCTGGACGGCCGCTGGTGCGTCAGCGTTTACGAACAGGCACTGCAGACCTTTCTGGGCACCTCGCCGGAGCGCGTACGCTGGGGCCAGCGGGTGCGCGATCCGGCCGCCCTGGAGCTGATCACCACCGAGGCCGTCCTGCAGCGCTTGCAAAGCATCGTCACTGCCCCGGAACCAGAACGCCGCCCGCCTTGGTGGCAGCCGCTGCATCCCGACACCTGAACATGCATATCGTCCACTACTGCCCCACCCCCTACCCCATACCCCCGGTCGGCTACGGCGGCACCGAGCGCGTCGTTTACTGGTTGGTCCGCGCACAAATCGAGCAAGGCTTGCGGGTGAGCGTGATCGCCAACGCTTCGAGCGCCATCGAGAGCGCGGTGCCGGGCGCACATCTGATTCCCTGGACCGACGGCTCCAAACTGGCGCAGGTGCTGCCGGCCGACTGCGACGTGGTACACCTGCACCGCATGCCCGACGACCCCGATGCGCTGGACCGGCCGCACCTGATTACCGAGCACGGCAATCGCGGGCCTGAAGCGCGGCTACTGGTCAACACGGTGTTTGTCAGCGAGTCGCACGCGCGCATTCATGGGCGTTCCTGCTTCGTGCGTAACGGCGTTCCGGTGCAGGACTACCGCTATTCCGAGGACAAGGACCGCTTTCTGCTGTTCCTGGCGCGGATGGAGTGGCAGCGCAAGAACGCCCGCACCGCCATGGATCTGGCCATCGACCTGGACGTACCGCTGGTGATGAGCGGCAAATATCCGCCGTGGGTGCGACCGAAAATCTGGGGCGCGTGGTGCCTGCATCCCTGGGCGATGACACGGCTGGTGGACCGCGTGGGTTACATCGACGGCGAGCGCAAGCTCGACCTGCTGGCACGCGCACCCATCATGTTTCACGCGGTGAACTGGCACGAGCCGGGTTCCATCGTGGTGCTGGAGTCGCTGGCCAGCGGCACCCCGGTGCTGTGCACGCCCAACGGCAGCATGCCGGAGTTCGTGGATCACGGAGAAACCGGCTGGATCGTGCGCGACTACCGCGAAGCGCTGGAGGCCACCCGCGAAGCACTGGCGTTCTCGCCCGAGACGGCACGCAGTTGGGCCCAGCGTTGCCGCGAACGGGTGTCGCGCGTCGAGGACACCGCGCGCGGCTACGCGACGCTGTACCAGCGGGTGATCGCCGGCGAGTCGCTGTCATCGCAGCAGGAGCAGCGACCACAGGTGCCGCGCCCGGTGGTGCACGTGACCAAGCCCGCTTTCGGCTGACCGCTGTCGATGAAGATCTTCGTGATCAATCTGGAACGCTCGCAGGATCGGCGCGAATTCATGTGCCGGCAGCTCGATGCGCTGGGACTCTCTTACGAATTCTTTCGCGCCACCGATGCGTCACGCGGTGAACTGGACGGGGTGTCGCGCTACGACGAGCGTCTGGCGCTGCGCCGGCTCGGCCACGCCCTGCAGCCGTCCGAAGTCGGCTGCTTCGCTAGCCATTACCGGCTGTGGCAGCGCTGCGTGGCCGACGACCTGCCCTTGGTGGTGATGGAAGACGACGTCCAGCTCGAAGCGGGCTTTGCCTGCGCGATGACGGCCGCGACCGCCATCGTCGACTCACATCGCTTCGTGCGCCTGTGCGGCCTGGCCAGCCGCGGTTATCGCGACCTGGGCAAGCTGAGCGATGGCCACCGCCTGGTGCGCTATTTGAAGGGCCCGCGCGGAACCCAGTGCTATGCGCTGGCACCGGCCGGCGCACAGCGTCTGCTGCAGGGCGCACAGCGCTGGTTCGATGCGGTGGATCTGTACATCGACGCGTTCTGGCTGCACGGTCTGGCCAGCTACGCAGTCCTGCCGTTCCATGTACGCCACGACATGGACCACGGACCCGCCTCGCTGATCGGCAGCGGCCGCTGGGCTGCACGGCGACCGCTGCTGCACAAGCTGCGGCGCGAAGCCACGCATCTGGCGTATCGACTCCGTCGCGGGTTGTTCAACCTGCGCCAACTCTGGCGCGAGCGGCAGGTCGCCATTGCGGCACACCCCGCTCAGCGATAGTAGCGACGTACGGTCCGGTAAGCCTCGCAGCGCCTCAGATGCGGGTGCGCCCGCAGAAATCGCTCGGCCACCTCGCGGTTGGCATCGCGGCTGTAGGTGGCGCTCTGCGGCCGGTAACTGTGATCGATCGGGGTTGCATCGACGATGCCCATGCGCAGACCTTGCTGTTGCGCCAGCAACGGCCAGACGAAATCGTAGCCCCAGCCCATGGGGCTGCTCTCGTCGAAGGGCAGCAAATGACGTCGGGCAGCGCGATCCAGACTCAGGAGCGGCCCGATTTCAACGAAGCAGGTCTGGCGCGCCTTGACCCAGCATCGCTGCAGCGCGATGCGGTGATCCTTGTAACTGTGCGGCGCCCGCGCCGGCTGTGCGATGGAAAAGTCGCATCGCCGGATCCAGGCCAGGTAGGCGTCCATGAATCCCGGGCATAGCGCGATGTCGTCGTCCGAGATCAGCAGATAGTCGTAGGTCTGTAGGTCGCGCACCGCCAACAGCTGGTTGAGAATGACGAACTTCGGCGCCATGCCGTCCCAGCGCAGATGTTCGATCTCGGCGTGTGCCGGCGGCTGCGGCCCGTTGCCCAGGGCTACCCAGACCTGATCGACGCGATGACGGCCCGCCGCGAACGCCTCGATCAGGTGCGGCACCCGATGCGGCTTTTCGCTGAGGTAGATGCCCACCACCAGCACGCGCAGCGCGCTCGTCGACGATTCGCCAGCGGGCCTGTCGGCTGCCGGCTGCTGCAGAAACGCCCGCTGTCCGGCTGGCAGACGCCACGCGCGCCAGCGCCGGCGCAGCTGGTGCAGGCTCGTCATGCGATCGGCTCAGTAACGACGGGCCGATTCCCACTGCCAGGCGGTACGCACGATGTCGGCCAGATCGGCGAACTGCGGCGTCCACGCCAGTTCGCGCCGCGCGCGCAGCGGGCTCGCCACCAGTCGTGCCGGGTCGCCCTCGCGGCGCGGGCCGATCTGCGGCGCCAGTTCGCGGCCGCACACGGCTTCGATCGCGGCAATGACCTCACGCACCGAAAAGCCGTTGCCGTTGCCGAGGTTGAAGGCGTGGAAACCGGTATGTGTATCCAGATAGCGCAGCGCGCACAGATGCGCCGCGCACAGGTCGTTGACGTGGATGTAATCGCGCACGCAGGTGCCGTCTGCGGTCGGATGGTCGTCGCCATAAATCTGTACCTGCGCGTCAGGGCGTGCCGCGAGTTGCAGCACACGCGGAATCAGATGGGTTTCCGGTTCGTGCGCCTCGCCGATCAGCCCGGAAGGATCGGCCCCGGCGGCGTTGAAATAGCGCAGGGCCACCGTGTTCAGGCCCCAGGCTCCGGCGCAGTCGCGCAGCACCTGTTCGACCATCGCCTTGGAATGACCGTAGGGATTGATCGGCGCAATCGGATGATCCTCGTCGACCGCCTCCTGCAGCGGGTCGCCAAAGATGGCTGCGGTGGACGAGAACACCAGCTTGTGTACCCCGTGCCTGCGCATGGTCTGCAGCAACTGCAGGCTGCCGGCGACATTGGCGGCGTAGTACTTGAGCGGATCGACCACCGACTCGGACACCACGATGGCGCCGGCAAAGTGAAACACCGCATCGAATCCGGCGCCCGTAAAGGCACGCTCCAAGGAGTCTGCATCCTCCAGCGAACAGCGCAGCAGGCGCCCCCAGCGCACCGCCTCGACATGGCCGGTGGAGAGATCGTCCAGCACCGTCAGCTCGTGGCCGGCTTCAGCCAGCATCTTGCACATGTGCGAACCGATGTAGCCGGCGCCACCCACCACCGCGATACGCCTGGAAGTCGAGCGCAGATCGTTCATCAGGCTTCGGCGCTGCGGTCCTTGCGCACGAAGTCGCCGACCAGTTTGTATCGCCCCGGCCGCATGCGCGGCAGGCCGAATCGACGGTACCAAGCCGACTCAACAAGGCGCATCCGTTCCTTGCGAGTCAGTACGTTACGCCAGCCAGGATGGCCGATGTCCAACTGGAGACCATGGGCTGCGATACGCTCGGCCATTACCGCTGGATGATCGCCCGCGTAAGGTCGAACATGCTGCCGCGGTAGCCAGTTGTAGTAAGAATCAGCTTCAAATTGCACCTCGTCCCCTTTGAGCTTGTGCGGCGCATGACGCAGCTTGTAGCGCATGGCTTCGGGCGAAAGGATCTTGCCGTAGCGGAACATGTCGATTCCGCTGTCGACACAGCGCAGCGACCGACCATGCAGCCCCCAGCTGTCGAACGCGGCAAAGGTCATCGCGCTGGTAATGGCGTACACGCCGCGCCAGGGCTTAAAGGCTCGCACCACGTACTTGTGGCGATCAGGGTAAACGCGGACGAAATTTCGATAATCGCCGTAGAACACCAGCCGCTCGATGAGCAGGCCTTCGACTTCGTCATTGTCCACGTGAATCTCCATCAATTCGCGCAAACGCGGCAGATCGCGCTGATGGAACAACTCGTTACCCTGCACGTATACGACCCAGTCGCCGGTGCAGTGCATCAACCCAAGATTCGTCTGTTGTGCCAGAACGCTGGCTTTCGGTCGAATTCCTGGATGCCATACCGAGTCGATGATGCGGATGCGCGCATCGTTGATCGCCTCCACTGCCTCTCGCGTGCCGTCATCGGAGTCCCCCACCACGACCACCAGCTCGTCCACCACCGGCAGGATCGAGCGGATGGCCTCGATGAACGGATACCCCAGGGAAATCCCATTGCGGATGAAGGTCAGACCCGAAATCTTCATGTTGACGAGCGTGGCAGGTTCGGGCGCGGAATCTAGCATGCCGACCGCCGCCGACGGCTCTAGCTCCCCCCGACCCGTGGACTGCCAGTCAAATGCAGAGAATTGGGTTCCGTCCCCAACAGACTGAGCCGCACCACCAGTCGCCGACGCGGCGGACGAGTTCGGATGAGACGAGGCGCAGAATGGTACTGGTCACCGGCGGGGCGGGCTTCATCGGCTCGCACCTGTGCCGCCGTCTGATCGAAGCCGGTCACGAGGTGCTGTGCGTGGACAATTTCTTTACCGGTGAGCGCGCCAACGTGGAGGGCCTGTTCGGCAATACCCGCTTCGAGCTGATCCGTCACGACGTCACCTTCCCGCTCTATGTGGAGGTTGACGAGATCTACAACCTTGCCTGCCCGGCCTCGCCGGTGCACTACCAGTTCGATCCGGTGCAGACCACCAAGGTCAGCGTGCACGGCGCGATCAACCTGCTGGGTCTGGCCAAGCGCGTGAAAGCGAGAATTCTCCAGGCCTCGACCAGCGAGGTGTACGGCGATCCGGGCGTGCATCCGCAGCCGGAAAGCTATTGGGGGCACGTCAACCCGATCGGTCCACGCGCCTGCTACGACGAGGGCAAGCGCTGCGCGGAAACCCTGTTCTTCGACTATCACCGCCAGCATGCCCTGCCGATCAAGGTCGCCCGCATCTTCAACACCTACGGCCCCTACATGCGGCCGGACGACGGGCGCGTGGTGTCCAATTTCATCGTTCAGGCGCTGCGCGGCGAGCCGATCACGCTATACGGCGACGGCCAGCAGACGCGCTCGTTCTGCTATGTCAGCGACCTCGTCGAAGGCCTGGTGCGCCTGATGGAGTCGCCGCCGGAGGTCACCGGGCCGATCAATCTGGGCAACCCGGTGGAGTTCACCATGCGCGAATTGGCCGAACTGGTCCTGCAGATCACCGGCTCGAAGTCTGCGATGGTGTTCCGACCGCTGCCGCAGGACGATCCGCGCCAGCGCCAGCCCGATATCCGCCTGGCCAAGGCCACCCTGGACTGGGCGCCAACCGTGCCGCTGGAAGAGGGCCTAAAGCCCACCATCGCCTATTTCGATGCATTGCTGGCCGGTCGTCTGACCGCCGTCTGAACCACAACCTAACGCTGTCGCCGGGTACCGAAACGGTTGTAACCCGGCGGGTCGGTGAACAGGTGCAGGCGGCGGCGGTCGCGCGACTCCGGCCGGATCAGCCGCAGCCGGCAGGCCAGCGCGGTGAGCGGGTTGGACAGCCGCTCGTGTACCGGGATGTTGTTGAAGTCGAAAAGCTTGAGCCGATAACCCTGGGCGTCTTCGCCCACCACCATCACGTTGTTGGGGTGCAGGTCCAGGTCGAACACGCCGGCACCATGGGCCAGCGCCACCAGAGCGTGCAGGGAATCGGTCAGCACACGCAGCACCTCGACCGAAGCGTGCTCGCGGAAATGCTCGAACAACGTGCCGGGCACGTATTCCTGCACGAAAGCCTGTGCCGGCCCGTTGTCCAGGAACGCTATCGGCTGTGCAATGTGATCCTGCAAGCCCGGCGTGCGATACAGGCGGCGGTTGCGCAGATATTCGTAGCGCGCCAGCGGGATCGGGTGGCGGCCCACGTGCTTGGCGACCGCGGCAGGGTTATAGACCTTGAGCGCGCATTCCCGATCCTGCCAGCGGATCAGGTAGGCGGTGGAACGACGTCCGTCGCCCAATCGCCCGAGCAGCCGGGCCGAAGCCAAACCGCTGTCTTCCAGTACAGCAGGCAGGGATTGCGGCCGCGCGCTGCGATCATTCATCGCCCGCGGCGATGGCGAGATCATTTTTTGCGGGCCCGCTCATTTCTCCCTCCCGGGACGCGACGACGCCCGTATAATCGCGCCCCGCGCCTGAGTGGCGGAATCGGTAGACGCAGGGGACTCAAAATCCCCCGAGGCGACCCCTCGTGAGAGTTCGAGTCTCTCCTTAGGCACCAAGTGTTTCATCCGCGGCGCTGCCACACCCGGCAGCGGTTGTTGGCCGGCATCTCGCGATCGGCCAGCAGATCCAGTCCCGCTTGCGCGGCAAGCGCGTCCACCGCTTCGGCGTCGCGGATACCGCGTACCGGATCGTCGGACTTCAATCTGGCGTCGAAGGCCGCATTGCTCGGGCTGCTGAACTGTCCGGCGTAATTGAAGGGGCCGTAAACGATCAGCAAACCCCGGGGTGCGAGCACTTCGTGCATCCGTCTGAACAGCGTGCAGACCTGCTCCCAGGACAGGATATGCAGGGTGTTGGCACTGAACGCGGCGTCATAGCCGCCCGCCGGCCAGCGGGTCTGATCCACATCCAGGACCAGCGGCGGCGGTGTATTGGGCAGCGCCGCATCGCGCAACCAGGCGCCAATGCCGGGATGGTTCTCGACCACGTCCGCGCACTGCCAGAGCAGGTGCGGCATCGCAGCGGCAAAGTGGACCGCGTGCTGCCCGGTGCCGCTGCCGATTTCCAGCAGCGTCCGGCAATCCGCCAGCAGCGGGCGCAAACACTGGAGAATCGGTTCGCGGTTGCGCTCGCTGCTGGGCGAAAAGGGTTTGTCCACGGCAGACCCGGCCGTCGCGATCATGATCGCCGGCGACACCGGATCAAATGGAAAAGTCGTAACGCAGGCCGCCGTGAAAGCCGTAGATGCGGGCGTCGCGCTCTTCCTGGTAGACCGTACCGCCGAAGCCCAGGCGCAGGTCGGGCATGCTGTCGCCGAAGGCGCGGCGCAAGGGGAACTCCACGCTCAGACCGTAGGAGGCACCGTCGAGATCTTCGGACGCCAGTTCGTTCTCGACGGAACTGAACGCGTAACCGAGGCGCACGGACACCTCGAACAATTCCGCGATGACGCCGGTGGGCACGAAGTACAGGCCGTAGAACTGCTTGGTTTCGATCTCGCGACCGTCCGCGTCATGCGCAGGAAAGCCGGCATGCAGCTCGACCCCCACGGCCTCGAAGAGGCGGGCACCCAGGCGCAGCTTGTAGAAGTCCGACTCGAAGCGGCCGCGCCCGAACTGCTCCTGCAGGCCATCGTCGCTCAGGTCCACAGTGGTCATGTCGAACTCGACACCCGCATAAAGATCCCAGCCCAGGCCACCGTCCCCGCCCTCGTCCTGCGCATGAACGGCGATCGGCGCACCCAGCGCCACGATCAATCCTGCGATGGCGATCAGCTTTATTCCCGTCACGTTATTCCTCCCCTTGATATGTCCGATCCGGTGCCTGATCGGTCCCGGGATTGTAATGAGGGTCGCCGCCCGGTGACGATTGCTGTTCGGCCACGACTTTTGCGTAAGCTGCCACTGACCATGCCCCCCATGCGATCCCCGAGATGACCGAGGTCCTGTACTGCAATCTCTGCGGCACCCGCGTCGAGCACCGGATTCCCGACGGCGATCATCTGCCGCGTCACCTGTGTCCATCCTGCGGGCACATCCAGTATTTCAACCCGCGCGTCATCGTCGGCTGCATCCCCGAATGGGAAGACGGTCGCATCCTGATGTGCCGACGCAACATCGAGCCGCGCTTCGGGCTGTGGACGTTCCCGGCGGGGTTCATGGAGCTGGACGAAACCACCGCCCAGGGCGCCGCGCGCGAAACGCTGGAGGAGTCGCAGGCCGACGTCGAAGTGGGCGACATGCTGGCGGTCATCAACGTGCCTTACGTGTCGCAGGTGTACGTGGTGCATCGCGGCCGCATGCGCAGTGCGCATCACGCGCCGACCCCGGAAAGCAGCGAGACCCGGCTGATGTCGGAAAGCGAGATTCCCTGGGAACAGATCGCCTTCCCCACCGTCTATCACAGCCTGCGCTTTTTCTTTGCCGACCGCGCCAGCGGCGAACGGCGCATCCATGCGCTGGACTTGGCGCACAGGCCACGCCGGCCACGCGACCGCGAAGTCAGCACGGGCGATCCGCCACCGGTGTAGATTGCGCTGCATGGCGCAGCATTCGGTCCGCTTCGAACAGTTTTTCGCCGCACCGCGACCGGTGGTGTTCGGCTGGTTCGCGCAGCACCAGAACATGGCTCGCCTGTTCGGCGGCCGCCTGAAGCGTACGGTCGCCGCCAGCGGCGACGCGCCCGAAGGCCTGGGCTCAGTCCGCGAAGTGGGCGTGGGCCTGTTGCGCCTGGAGGAAACCATCACGCGCTTCGAGCCGCCGGAGGTGATCGAGTACCGGGTCACCCGCGGCTGGCCGATCACCGACCACCTGGGCCGGCTGTGCTTCAGCGAGATCGACGGCGGCACCCAACTGGACTACGCCATCGAATTCAAGGTCGCCGTGCCGGGGCTGGGCGGCATCTTTGCCGGCGTGCTGTGTGCCTCGTGGCGGCGCCATATCCATCGCGTGGTCGACGCCGTCTCCGGCGCCTAGCCGTCGGCACCGCAAGACCTCAGGAACCGCGTCGGTCGCGATGAACGTGCTCAAGGGTCTGGTCGTCATTGCGATCGCCGCGCTGCTGGCGGCGCCGGCCGTGTACTGGCTGTCGCCGTCGCTGTTCCTGCGCGCCGCGGTGGCCCTGGAACGCGCCGACGCCGGGCTGTCGTCGCAGCAGCTCGCCATCCCCGGGTTTTCGCTGCGTTATCTGGACAGCGGTGGTGCCGGGGCTCCGCTGCTGCTGGTTCACGGCTTTGGCGGCGACAAGGACAACTGGACCCGACTGGCCAAGCATCTGGGCGACGACATTCGCGTGATCGCACCCGATCTGCCCGGCTACGGTCGCAGCGACGCCCCGATCGACGCCGATTACGGTCTGGATGCGCAGGTCGAACGCCTGCGCATGCTGATCGAGCGGCTGGGCCTGACGCGCGTGCATGTGGGCGGCAACTCCATGGGCGGCAACATCGCTGCGCGCTTCGCGGCACGCTATCCCAACCAGGTCGGCAGCCTGTGGCTGATCGCCAACTCCGGCGTGGCCAGCGCGCCGCAGAGCGAGCTGCGGCGCCAGATTGCCGAGGGCCGACCCAATCCGCTGGTGGCCACCACCAGGGCCGAATATCGGGAACTGCTGGGCTGGGTCATGGCGCAACCACCGACCCTGCCCGACGCACTGGTCGACGTGCTGGCCGATCGCGCCATTGCCGCGCACACGCTCCGACAACGGCAGTTCGAACAGCTCTACGCACAGACCGATCCGCTGGAGCAGGTCCTGGACGGCTTGCCCGTGCCCACCCACATCGTCTGGGGCGCGCAGGATCGGGTGCTCCACGCAGGTGCGGTGGAGGTGTTGCGCAAACTGCTGCCGCAGGCCAGCCACACGGTGCTGGATGGCATCGGTCACCTGCCCATGGTCGAGGCGCCCGAAGCCACCGCGCAGGACTATCTGGAATTCCGGATGCGGCTGGCGACGGGCGCAACCGCAGCCCGGTGATCCCGCTCCGACCCTGGCTGCGCCTGTTTCTACCGGTGGCAACAGTCGCCACCCTGCTGGCGGCGGCGGGCGCGCGCCTGCACTACCAGAGCGCGCTGCAGGACCGCATCGGACGGGAGAACCTGCGTCTGGCCGTGGCCGACCAGGACCTTGCGCGGCGCCTGCAGGACGCCGCGCTCGATCTGCGCGTGATTGCCGATGCGCCGGCGCTGGCGGCGTATCTGGGGCATTCCGATGCTGAGGGCCGCCGCGGGCTGGAACGGCTGTTCGGTTCGTTCGTCGAGCAGAAGCCGCTGTTTGACGCCTTTGCGCTATATGCCGGCGGCGCAGACGAGCTCGCGGTACGCGTTCGTCGCAGCGGCAGCGGCACCGCCGAGCGGGAACCGGCGGCGTCCAACCCTACGGATCGTGTTCGGGGATTCACCGACACCAACGAACTGGCGCCGCGGTCGATCCGGCTGTCGCGTTTTGAACTGCTGCAGTACGGCAACGAGATCGTGCGGCCGCTGCGGCCGGTGATCTATTTGTCGATGCGCCTGAACTTCGGCGGGGGCGAGCAGGTGCTGCAGGCGCGCCTGCGCGGTGCAGTTCTGCTGCGCAGCATCGAACAGCAGCTATCCGCGGCACCCACGCAGACCTGGCTGCTCGATCCCGATGGCTACTGGCTGCTGCATCCCGATGCGCGCGTGTCCTGGGGCTTGCAACTCGATTCGGAGCGTCGGCTCGACCGCCGCGCCCCGCACCTTGCCGAGGCCATCGGCGGGGCCGACGGCGTGCTGCGCGATGCGGATGCGCTTTACGTGTATCGCCGCTTGCGCGAACTGCCGGCCGCCGCGGCCGAAGCCGGACTGGAATTGTCCGGGTCGTTGCACGCGGTGCAGCGGATTCCCTGGCAGGCACTGCCGGCGCCGTGGCCGTTGCTGCCGCTCGGGCTTGGCGCCCTGGGCCTGCTGCTGTGGGCGGCCGCCAGCGCCGTTCATGTGCATCTGCGTCATCGCGCGGCGATATCCGAGCGGCACGCGCAGGCATTGCTGGACGCCAATCAGCGCGCGACCGACGACCAGGCCTGGATTCGCGAACGCATCTATCGACTGAGTCTCAAAGCCAATGCGGCAGCCGACCTGCGCGGATTTGGCGAGGCGGTTCTGTCCGAACTGGCGCCTGGCCTCAAGCTTGGTGCGGCCTGCCTGTATCGCTTGCAGCACGACCGCTGCCTGCTGGTCGCCACCTACGGGCTGCAACACAGCGAAGTGCCGCGTGAATTCGCCATCGGCCAGGGCCTGGTGGGCGAAGTCGCGCGCACCCGCGAAGCGCGACAGGTCGCCCCGCCACCGGCTGGATATCTGGATCTGTTTACCGGGCTGGGGGGCGGAGCCGGCGCGGAATTGCACATCCTGCCGCTATGGATTCAGGAACACGCCCTCGGCGTGCTGGAGCTGGCCTGCGCCGAGACCCTGGATGCGCGGCAGAGGGAACTGCTGGATCAACTGCGACCGCTGCTAGCGCTGAATCTGGCCGGACGCACCGGCGGCCTGCACAGTGGCCGGTAGCACCTGTCCGATGCGGACGATAGGTTCGTAGCGCGACACGATCCGTCATTGCGGGGCCCGCGCCGGCTGCGCAGACTGCGATTCCGCCTTCCGCCCCGAACCCGCAACCGACCATGACACCGCGCCGCTGGATCATTGCCGTGCTGCTGCTGGCGGCCATCGGCGCATTCTTTGCGCTGGACCTCGGGCGCTTTCTGAGCCTGGAGTATTTCCAGGCCCAGCGCGATCGTATCGAGGCGCTGCAGGCCCAAAGGCCGCTGGCAGTGGCCGGCGCTTTCTTCCTGATCTACGTGCTCGCCACTGCGTTGTCGCTGCCGGGCGCGGCGGTGCTCACCCTGATCGGCGGCGCTTTGTTCGGCCTGGGATGGGGCCTGCTGCTGGTATCGTTTGCATCCACCTTCGGCGCCAGCCTGGCGTTCGTGATCTCGCGCAGCCTGTTGCGAGACCACATCCAGTCGCGTTTCAGCCGGCAGTTGAAAGGGATCAACGAGGGCTTTGCCCGCGACGGTGGCTTCTACCTGTTCACCCTGAGACTGGTGCCGGCAGTGCCGTTCTTCGTGGTGAACCTGGTGATGGGTCTCACGCCGATCAAGCTGCGTACGTTCTATTGGGTCAGCCAGCTCGGCATGCTGCCCGGCACGCTGGTCTACGTGAACGCCGGCACCGAGCTGGGTGACCTTACGTCTCTGCGCGACGTCGCCTCGCCCACCTTGATCGGCGCCTTCGTGCTGCTGGGCCTGTTTCCTTACCTGGCGCGCGCGTTGGTGCAGGGCGTGCGGGGTCGTCGTGTCTACGCGGGGTTGGTCAAGCCGCGGCGCTTCGACCGCAACCTCATCGTCATCGGCGCCGGCTCGGCCGGGCTGGTCGCCAGCTTTATCGCCGCGGCGGTGAAAGCCAAGGTGACCCTGATCGAAAAGCATCGCATGGGCGGCGACTGCCTCAATACCGGTTGCGTGCCGTCCAAGGCCCTGCTGCGCGCCGCCAAGCTGGTGTCGCACATCGACCGCGCCAGCGAATTCGGCATCCAGGCCGGCATGCCCAAGGTGGACTTTGCAGCGGTGATGGGTCGCGTGCGCAAGGTCGTTGCCGAGATCGAGCCGCACGATTCGGTGGAGCGCTACCGCGGCCTGGGGGTGGAATGCCTGCAAGGCGAGGCCAGGCTAATCGACCCGTGGACGGTGGCGGTCGGCGGGCGGACCCTCAGCGCGCGCAACATCGTCATTGCCACCGGCGCCGAACCGTTCGTGCCGCCCCTGCCCGGCCTGGCCGAGGCGGGCTACCTGACATCCGACACCCTTTGGGAGCTCGACGAGCTGCCGTGCAAGCTGGTGGTGCTGGGCGGTGGACCGATCGGCTGCGAGCTGGCCCAGGCCTTCGTACGCCTGGGGGCGCAGGTCACCCAGGTCGAGATGGCGCCGCGCCTGCTGATGCGCGAAGACCCGGAAGTTTCGGCGCTGGTCGCGGACAGGTTCGTCGCCGAAGGAGTGGATCTGCGCCTGCAGACCAAGGCGCTGCGCGTCATCGAAAACCACAGCGGCAAGTTTCTGGTGTGCGAGCACGGAGGTCGCGAGGACGCGATCGCATTCGACCGCATCCTGGTGGCGGTGGGCCGCGCCGCGCGGCTCGAGGGCTACGGCCTGGAAGAACTGGGCATGAGCAGCGGCAAGACGCTGGAGGTCAACGAGTTCCTGCAGACCCGCTTTCCCAACGTTTACGCCTGCGGCGACGTCGCCGGACCCTATCAGTTCACCCACACCGCGGCGCACATGGCCTGGTATGCGACGGTCAATTCCCTGTTCGGCCCGCTGCTGGCCTTGCGCGGCGGCCCGTTCAAGGTGGATTACTCGGTGATTCCCTGGGCCACGTTCACCGAGCCGGAGGTGGCGCGCGTCGGACTCAACGAAACCGAGGCCAGGGAGCGCGGCGTCGAGTACGAGGTCACCCGTTACCCCCTGGAGGATCTGGATCGTGCCATCGCCGACGGCGAGGCGCACGGCCTGGTCAAGGTGCTGACCGAGCCGGGTCGCGACCGCATCCTGGGGGTCACCATCGTCGGCGAACACGCTGGCGACCTGATTGCGGAATTCGTGCTGGCGATGCGCCATCGCCTGGGCCTGAACAAGATTCTCGGCACCATCCACATCTACCCGACGCTGGCGGAGGCCAACAAGTTCGCGGCGGGCGCCTGGAAACAGGCGCACAAACCAGAGCGCCTGCTGCGCTGGGTCGCACGATTCCACGCATGGCGCCGGGGCTGAGGCGGGGTCGCTTCCTATTCAGCTTGAGCGGCTACACTCGACAGCCGCTTTCACCGCCCCGGAACCCCATCCATGGCCAAGCCGCTGAAGATCGCCCTTGCCGTTATCGGCCTCCTGATTGTGCTGGTGTTCGGCGCCGTGTTGCTCGCCGCCACGTTCTTCGACCCTAACGACTATCGCGACCAGATCACCGCCCAGGTCAAGAAGCAGACCGGGCGCGACCTGAGCCTGGGCAATATCGAGCTGAGCGTGTTCCCCTGGCTCAAGGCGCGGGTCAACGACGTCCGCTTCAGCAATGCCCCGGGCTTCGGCGACGAGGCGATGGCGGAGGTCAAGGAAGCCGCCGTCGGCGTGCAAGTACTGCCCCTGCTGCTGCGGCGCGAGGTGCAGGTGAGCACGGTGACCCTGGACGGGCTGAGGCTCAAGCTGGCCAAGGACGCGGATGGCAAGACCAACTGGGACGACCTGATCGAGGCCGGCAAAGAAGAAGAGGAAGTGCCGGCCGAAGAGGAAGGCGGCGGTGGCGTGAAGCTGGAGAGCATCGACATCGCCGGCGTCACTCTGCGCGACGCGTTTATCGACTACCGCGACGCCACCACCGGCGAGGCCTACCGGCTGGAGAACGTTTCGCTCGACACCGGCGCGCTGCGGCCGGGCGAGCCGATGGACATCAAGGCCTCACTGTCGGCCATCGACGAGATGCGCAAGCTGTCGGCCGACCTTGCGCTGTCGTCGACGGTGCTGGCCGATCTGGTGGCGCAGCAGGCCAGTCTGGACAATCTCAGCGTGCAGCTGAGCACCGAGGGCGAAGGCCTGAGCGCGATATTGGATCTGGCCGCGCAGGTGTCTGCCGATCTGGAAGCCCAGGTGGTGACGGTGCAGGACCTGCGGCTGGACTTTCAGACCGCGATGGACGACATGAAAGCCGACGGCGTGCTGGCCGGCAAAGTGCTGGCCGATCTGGGCAACCAGACGGTGAACGTCGACGGGCTCAAGCTCGACTTCGAAGGGCGCATGCCCGACATGAACGCCAAGGGCGCACTGGCCGCCCAGGTGCGCGCGGCGCTGGACACCCAACAGTTCGAGATCTCGGGCCTGTCGCTCAACGCCGATGCCTCGGGCGCCGCCATCCCCGGCGGCCAGCAAAGCGTGAAGCTCAGCGGCGCGGCCAGCTTCGATGCGGCCAAGGGCGCGCTGAAATTCACCGACGGCAAGATCGCCGCCGCCGGGCTGGACATCAAGACCTCGATCACCGGTGAGGGCCTGATGGGCGACAGCCCGCGACTGAGCGGACCGTTACAGGTGGCGAGCTTCAATCCGCGCACCCTGCTCAAGTCGCTCGGCCAGGCCGACATTCCCACCACCGACCCCAAGGTTCTCAGCAACGCCAGCCTGTCGGCGGACTACAGCGGCAGCTTCAACTCGGTACGGCTCGACAACCTGCAACTCAAGCTGGACGACACCAATGCCGCGGGCTCGTTCGCGGTGCGCGATTTCGCCACCCAGGCGCTGGAATTCGCGCTCAAGGTCGACAAGCTGGATGCCGACCGTTACCTGCCGCCCGAAGCCAGCGGCCCGGCCGAGGCGCCGCAGCCCGAGAAGCAAGCGGCCGAAGGTCCGTCCAAGGACCTCAACTCCACCGAAATTCCGCTGGCCGTGCTGGAAGATCTCAACGCCAGCGGCACCCTGGACGTGACCGAACTCAAGCTCAAGGGCGCCACCATGCGCGACGTGCGCCTGAAGGTGGACGGCCCCAAGGGCGCGGCCAAACAGATCGCGCTGCAGACCAAGGCCTTCGGCGGACAGATCGATACGCAGACGCGCATCGCACCCGGCGCCAAGCCGACCTATGCGCTGAATACCTCGATCTCCACCCTGCAACTGGCACCGGTGCTGCAGACCTTTGTCGGCAAGGACTATGTGTCGGGGCTGGGCAACATCAAGCTGGATCTGAGTTCGGGCGGCCGCACCGTCGGCGATCTGCGCAAAGCCCTCAACGGCGATCTGTCGCTCAACTTCGAGAACGGCGCGGTCAAGGGCTTCAACCTGGGTCAGATCATCCGCCGCGCACAGGCGACCCTGCAGGGCCAGAAGTTTTCCGCCACCGAACCCGAGCAGACCGACTTCACCTCGATCAGCTTCGCCGCAAAGATCGTCGACGGCGTGCTCAAATCCGATCAACTCGATGCCATGAGTCCGCTGCTTCGCCTGAACGGCAACGGCGAAATCGACTTGGTCAACGAAACCCTCAATTACCTGGCGTCGCCCACCGTGGCGGCCACGTCCAAAGGCCAGGGCGGCAAGGGTCTGGAGGAACTGGCGGGCCTGACCATTCCGATCCGGCTGACCGGCAGCCTGTTCGCACCCAGCTACAAGCTGGACCTGCAGACCGCGCTCAAGCAGAAGGCCGGCGACGAGCTGCGTGGCAAGGTGGCCGACAAACTGCTGGGCGGCGAGAGCGGCGAAAAACTCAGCGATGCCGAGCTCAAGGCCAAGGCTGGCGAAAAGCTCAACAAGGAGATCGGCCGCGGGCTGGAGAAACTGTTCGGTGGCAGCAAAAAGAAGGAAGAACCGGCACCTGCCGCCTCCGAGCCCGCCACCGAACCCGAAGCGCCGTCCGCGGCAACCGAGGCAGAGTAGGGCGGCCCATGGCCGCCGGCTGTGCCGGGCCGAAGGGCCGACGGCGGGCGCGGCCCACCCTGCCCGACCTCGGTCTGCTTGCGATCGCGGTCACCGCTGTTGGCGCCGCCAGCGCCTACCAGGTCCAGCAGGTTTCTGTCGATCGCCACGGTGATCGCTATGACCTGCACATGACCGTCGAACTGGATGTCGCGGCGTCCGCCGCCTATGCAGCCCTGGCCGATCCGATGCTGCTGCCGCGCATCAACCCGGCGGTGCGCGAAGTCAGCGTGACCCGCACGGGCGGCAGCACCAGTACGGACAAACGGGTCGCAACCGTCATCCGCCTGTGCGTGAGCTTCTTCTGCCGGCGGCTCAGGCAGGTTCAGGACATGCAGTTTGCCGCCGACGATCGGGCCTATCGCATCCATGCCAAGGTGCTGCCGCAGCTCAGCGACCTGCGCTACGGAAAAGCCAACTGGCATCTGATTCCGTGCGGATCGCGCACCTGTCTGAGCTTTGACGCGCAACTGGAACCGGACTTCTGGATTCCGCCTCTGATCGGCCCCTGGCTGGTGCAGCGCAAGCTGCACGAACAGGCCATGCAGACCAGCGCCGGCATCGAGCGGGTGGCGCGCGAACAATCCGCTGCCGCCGGCGCGCAATGAGCGCAGCCGTGATGAGCGACCCCGGCGCCACGCCTGAGCCTTTCTCCGAACGCCTCCTGAGCTGGTTCGCCCGGCATGGCCGTCACGACCTGCCCTGGCAACACCCGCGCGATCCTTATCGCGTCTGGGTCAGCGAGATCATGTTGCAGCAAACGCAGGTTCGAACCGTGCTGCCCTATTTCGAGCGCTTCATGGCCCGGTTTCCGGATGTCCAGGCGCTCGCGGCGGCGCCGCTGGACCTGGTGATCCAGCTCTGGGCGGGCCTGGGCTACTACGCGCGGGCGCGCAACCTGCACGCGGCCGCGCAGCGCGTGACGGTGGATCACCGGGGACAGTTTCCCGACACGCTGGAGGGCTTGCAGGCCCTGCCCGGCATTGGTCGCTCCACCGCAGGCGCGATCCTGTCGCAGGCCTTTGGTCAGCGCGCGGCGGTGCTCGACGGCAATGTCCGCAGGCTGCTGGCGCGCCACGCCGGCATCGAAGGCTGGCCGGGCCAACCCAAGGTGCTCGCGCGGCTGTGGGCCGTGGCCGAATCGCGATTGCCGCATGTCCGTCTGGCCGATTACACGCAGGCCGCCATGGATCTGGGCAACGCGGTCTGTCGCGCGCGCTCTCCGGCCTGCCATGCCTGCCCGGTCGCAAGCGATTGCGTCGCCCGGCTGAGCGGCAAGACTCAGCAAATTCCGGCGCCAAAGCCACGGCGCGCCCGTCCGAAGCGCAGCGCACAGGCGCTGATGTTGCGCAGCGCGGTTGGTGAAGTGTGGCTGGAGCGCCGCCCTCCCAGCGGTCTGTGGGGCGGGCTCTGGTGCCTGCCGCTGAGTCAGCTCGACGAGCCTTGGAGCACCTATGCCACTCGAATGCAGTTGCGCGGCGAAGCGCAATGCCCACTGCCGGTCATCCGGCATGCCTTCACCCATTTCGATCTCGAACTGTCGGCGATGTGCATGCCGCCGGAGTGCCTGACCCAAGGCGTGCGCGAAAGCACCGACGGCGCCTGGATTAAGCTGGACCACCCGGCGACCTGGCCCGGCATGCCCGCCCCGATCCGCCGACTCCTGGAACAATTGCGGGCGCAGGAAGCGGGCGTCGTGCCTGTCCCTCATCATCCAACCGGAAACGATCCATGTCCCGAACCGTTCAGTGCATCAAGCTCGGCCGTGAGGCCGAAGGTCTAGACCGGGCGCCCTACCCTGGCCCGCTCGGTCAGCGCCTGCTCGAAAACGTCTCGAAAGAAGCCTGGCAGCAATGGCTTCAGCACCAGACGCGCGTGATCAACGAGTATCGGCTCAGCCTGTCCGACGCCAGCGCGCGCAAGTTCCTGGCCGAAGAGATGGAGAAGTATTTTTTTGGTGGCGGCGACCTCGCCCAGACCTCGTACGTGCCGCCGAAGAACGCCCTCGATTCTTGACACTCCAGGGGCCGGTCGCTTTAATGCGCGACCTTTTCGCGACCCCCGTTTTTCCGCGGTCGCCATTGCCTGCAAGGCCGGATAGCTCAGTTGGTAGAGCAGGGGATTGAAAATCCCCGTGTCGGCGGTTCGATTCCGTCTCCGGCCACCATTTGATCCTTGTCGTTGCATGGTCTGCCGACTCCAAGGAGTCTGCGCAGCAATGTTGTGACTGCGGTTCCACATCTTCCTTGCCTTGTCCCGACCGCTCGGTTGCGACCGAGAACGCCCAACGGCGCACATCGAGAGGCAGGACGGGATTGCCGCGGACGAATGGGGCTGCCGTATCATCCCAGGGCGAATCCCCGGCACGTTGCGGGCAGCTCCAATATCCTCCGATACCGCTCCAGGAACGCTTCGTGCCGTAACCCACAGAATTGCATTCCCACCATGAGTGAAGCCATCGACACCCCGCCGATCAAGACACTGAATGCCAATGGTCTGGAGTTCGCTTATTTCGAGATGGGCGAAGGACCGCTGGTAATCCTGTTGCACGGGTTTCCCGATACCGCCCACGCGTTCCGGGAGGTGATGCCGCGCATCGCGTCGGTGGGTTATCGGGTGATCGCGCCGTTTCTGCGCGGCTACGCGCCCTCGGCGCTGGCTCCGGACGGCGACTACTCGATTCGCGCCCTGGCGCTGGACCTTCTCGCGCTGATCGAGCATTTCGGCCAAGGCGAACAAGCGCGTGTGGTCGGCCACGACTGGGGGTCGGTCATCACGCAGTACGCGGCCAACCTGCGGCCGGACCGCTTCGATCGCATCGTGCTGTGCTCGGTGCCGCACTTGCGCAAATTCTTTCTAGCGCCGAGCTGGGCCCAGCTCAAGCGTTCGCATTACATCTTCCGTTTCCAGGCGCCGCTGTGGGCAGAGCGACGCATCCCGGAAAACGACTTTGCCTGGATGGTGGAGAACCTGTTCCGGCGCTGGTCGCCGACCTGGGATTTCACCGAGGCGCACCTGGCGCCGATCAAGGCCAATTTCTCGGACCCGGCCCGGCTCAAGGCGGCGCTGGCCTATTACCGCGCAATTCCGGGCCTGCTGGTGAATCCGGCGGCGCAGGGTGTGGCGTTCGCCAAGGTGACGGTCCCTACCCGCATGCTGCACGGCGCGCTGGACGGCGCCATCGGACCCGAAATGTTCCGCGGTCAGGAGAAGCGCTTTGCCGGCGGGTTCGAAGTGTTCGAAGCCCAGCAACTGGGCCACTACATTCCCTACGAAGACCCGGCCTGGCTGGCGGAGATGAGCCTGGAGCATTTCCGCGCCGGAGCGGCATGACAGCGGGCACGGACGGTCCGTGCAGCCAGGCTCGCCATACCCCGTAGGGCGGCCCGTGGCCGCCGTGTAAGCCTGACTGGCGGCCGCGGGCCGCCCTACATTCCCCGCGACTGCCACGCTTTCCTGCATGCGCAGCGGCGGGCCACGCTGCAACTTTGGGCGTCCAGAGTATCGCGCGGCGGCGAGGTGTTTCCGCCCGACAAGTTCTCTCCCCGGACGCGGCCCGGCTCAGCACTGACAGCCCCGCGTCGCCGCCGCGATAAAAAAATACCGGCGCCCCCTTGAATCCCCGGCGCGCGTAGCCAATGATTAGCAGCCTTCGCGGGAGAGTGCTAACAAAACTGGCTTCGCGGCTGTGACGCGAGGCCCGTCCGGTTAGCTCGACTGCCTGTGAATCAACCCCCAAGTGTTTGAAAACAGGAGTAATGGTATGGCACTGCGTCCTCTGCATGATCGCGTGATCGTGAAGCGTCTGGAAGAAGAGAAGAAAACCGCCGGCGGCATCCTGATCCCCGACTCCGCGGCAGAAAAGCCTCTCAAGGCGGAAGTGGTTTCGGTGGGCCCCGGCAAGCGCAGCGACGACGGCAAGGTGCACGCCGTTGACGTCAAGGCCGGCGACATCGTGTTGATCGGCAAGTACTCGGGCACCGAGGTCAAGGTCGACGGCCAGGACCTGGTGGTCCTGCGCGAAGACGACATCATGGCTGTGGTTTCGTAACCCGCCCTCTCAAACAATTCCCTACCGATTCAAGTAGGGGGCAGCGCGCAGCGATGCCCCCCTTTGAAAGTAACGAACGGAGCAACACATGTCTGCAAAAGAAGTGAAATTTGGTGACGACGCCCGCGCCCGCATGGTTCACGGTGTCAACGTGCTGGCCAACGCAGTCAAGGTCACCCTGGGCCCCAAGGGCCGCAACGTGGTGCTCGACAAGAGCTTCGGCGCCCCCACCGTGACCAAGGACGGCGTGTCCGTGGCCAAGGAAATCGAGCTGAAGGACAAGTTCGAGAACATGGGTGCGCAGCTGGTCAAGGAAGTGGCTTCCAAGACCTCCGACGCCGCCGGCGACGGCACCACCACTGCCACCGTACTGGCTCAGGCCATCGTCAACGAAGGCTTCAAGGCGGTGACTTCGGGCGTAGACCCGATGGACATCAAGCGCGGCATCGACAAGGCCGTGGAAGCCGTCACCGCCGAGCTCAAGAAGATCTCCGTGCCCTGCAAGGATCGCAAGGCCGTCGCGCAGGTCGGCACCGTGTCCGCCAACGCCGATGAGGCGATCGGCAACATCATTGCCGACGCCATGGACAAGGTCGGCAAGGAAGGCGTGATCACCGTTGAAGAAGGCAAGGGCCTGGACAACGAGCTGGACGTGGTCGAGGGCATGCAGTTCGACCGCGGTTATCTGTCGCCCTACTTCATCAACAACGCGCAGAGCCAGAACGTGGAGCTGGAAAGCCCGCTGATTCTGATCACCGAGAAGAAGATCTCCAACATCCGCGACCTGCTGCCCGTGCTGGAAGGCGTGGCCAAGCAGGGCCGCCCGCTGCTGATCATCTCCGAAGACGTCGAAGGCGAGGCCCTGGCCACCCTGGTGGTGAACAATCTGCGCGGCATTCTCAAGGTCGCCGCCGTCAAGGCCCCCGGCTTTGGTGATCGTCGCAAGGAAATGCTCAAGGACATCGCCATCCTCACCGGCGGCACCGTCATCGCCGATGACGTCGGCCTGAGCCTGGAAAAGGTGACCCTGGACGACCTGGGCAACGCCAAGAAGGTGCAGATCGACAAGGAAAACACCACCATCGTCGACGGCGCAGGCGAGAAGAAGAAGATCGAGGCGCGCATCACCGAGATCCGCACCCAGATCGACGCCGCGACCAGCGACTACGACAAGGAAAAGCTGCACGAGCGTCTGGCCAAGCTGGCCGGCGGCGTGGCAGTGATCAAGGTCGGCGCCGCCACCGAAATCGAAATGAAGGAAAAGAAGGCCCGCGTCGAAGACGCCCTGCACGCCACCCGCGCAGCCGTCGAGGAAGGCATCGTGGCCGGCGGCGGCGTGGCCCTGGTGCGCGCTTCCAAGGTGCTGGACAAGCTCAAAGGCGCCACCGACGACCAGCAGGTGGGCATCAACATCCTCAAGCGTGCGGTGTCCGAGCCGCTGCGCCACATCGTCCGCAACGCTGGCGATGAGCCCAGCGTGGTGCTGAACAAGATCGCCGAAGGCAAGGACGCCTACGGCTACAACGCCGCCAAGGGCACCTACGGCGACATGATCGAGTTCGGCATCATCGACCCGACCAAGGTCACCCGTCTGGCCCTGCAGAACGCCGCCTCCGTGGCCGGCTTGCTGCTGACCACCGAAGCCATGATCGCCGAAGCCCCCAGCAAGGAAGCTGCCGGCGGCCCGCCGATGGGTGGCGGTGGCGGCATGGGTGGAATGGGCGGCATGCCGGGAATGGGCGACTTCTAAGGTCGGACCCCGCTTCAACCGGCGGCAACAGTGCCGGCAATCGCAGCATCATCAGGGCGCCTTCGGGCGCCCTGATTTTTTGGTGCTTGAACGAGCCTCCCATTGAGAAGGACAGCAGTGTGTACGCTCCTGCGCTGGTGCCACGCGGCTTACGCGGCCGTTTGGTTGCCGCCGGCAGAAGTTCAAGCAGCCTGTTCTGATCCTTGCTCGTGTATTCATTTGTAAATATATTGAACACGAACGCGCCCACGGATCCTGCCATGCCCCAAACAACGATGACGGTCCGCCTGAACGAGACACTCCGCGACTTCGTGGCAGCCAACGTCGGCGAGCGTGGCGCCTACGAGAACGTCAGCGAGTACATGCGCGACCTGATCCGCCGCGACAAGGAGCGGGTGGAGCGGGAAACCTTCGACCGGCTCAAGGCCGAACTGGCGCAGGCCTATGCAGCGCCCGAGTCCGCTTACAAGCCGCTGACAGCCGCTGCCGTGATCGCGCGCAATCGGTCCTGAGCAGGGCCCGGGGTTCGTGGGCCAGGTTCGCATTCAGGAAGCCGCCTCGTGGCGGCTCGATGAGATCTACCGCTACACGCGCAAACGTTGGGGCGAGCCGCAGGCCGAACGCTACCTCACGGGCCTGTTCGATGCGTTCGACCGGATCAAGTCGCATGGCGTCGCTTCCCGACCGGTCCCGGCCGAGTTCGGCGTGCAAGGTTTTTTCTTTCGCTACGAGCGTCACTTCGTCTACTGGCGGCGACTGTCCAATGGCGACATTGGCATCGTAACGATCCTGCACGAGCGCATGCACCAGATCGAGCGGTTACGGGATGACTTCTTCGGGGAGCAGCCGCCGGATACGGGTTCGGTCCATTCATAGCGGTTCACTGTTCGATGATCGCAACGAAGCTGCATTGATCCATTGGGGGGTGCAGAAATTCCGCCGGACTGCCACGACGAGCAGCGGCGTCACATCGTCCGCAACGCCGGCGATGAGCCCAGCGTGGCGCTGAACAAGATCTCGGAAGGCAAGGATCTATTTTCGGAGCGTAGGCACAGTCGGAAATAAGATCCTTCGCTACGCTCAGGATGACAGTAGAGGTGTCAGCACTTGAACCAAAAATGCTCTAGCGAACTGACCCAGCCCGCTCGACCGCCCCCCGCGTCAGAATAGTTGCCGCCTTGATAGGACCATCCCTGGGGGCGTCAATGAAGGTAGAACGTGGCTCGATACGGACAAGGATTCAAGGACCGCGCGGTAGCGCGGCTGTTGCCGCCTGAAAGCGCGGCGGTGGAAGACGTGGCGTTAGCAGTGGGAGTGGGTGCCCAGACCTTGCAGCGTTGGCGAGAGCAGACGCAGTCCGGGCCGGTGAAGGCTCGGACGTGGACCGCGGGATCGCGTCTGGAGGCGGTGATTGCAACAGCACCGATGGCCGAAGCGGATCGGAGTGTGTGGTGCCGGGAACAGGGTGTATTTCCGACGGAGTTGGAGAAGTGGCGGGCCAGCGCAACGGCCGCACTGGCGGAACCCGAAGAAGCCCGTGCCAGTCCGCAGGCGACGCGACAGGACCGCAAGCGCATCAAGGAGCTGGAGCGCGACCTGCTGCGCAAGGACCGGGCGCTGGCGGAGACGGCGGCTCTGCTGGTCCTTTCAAAAAAACTCGCGGCGATCTTCAACAAGGCAGAGGACGAATGATCGACCTCGAAGATCGCCAACGCCTGGCCCACAACATTCAAATCGCCCAGGGTGCCGGTGCCCGGCTGCACGCCGCGTGCGACACCGCGGGCATCGACACCCGCACCCTGCAGCGCTGGAGAGCGTGCGGGGGGCTCGTGGACGGCGATGGAAGGCCCCAGGCCGTCCGACCCACACCGGCGCATGCCCTGAGCCTGGCCGAGCGTGCCGAGCTCTTGCGCGTGGCTAATGAGCCGCGCTTTGAGGCCGTGCCGCCAGCGCGCATCGTGCCGATGCTGGCCGACGAAGGCGTGTACCTAGCCAGCGAGTCCAGCTTCGCGCGTGTGCTGCGAGCACATGGCCAAGCCACTCACCGTGGACGCGCCCGCGAGCCGCACACGGTACGCCCACCGACCACCCACATCGCCACTGCACCGCGCCAGGTGTGGTGCTGGGACATGACCTATCTGCCGGCCACGGTGCTGGGACGCTGGTATCACCTCTACCTGATTCTCGACCTCTACAGCCGCAAGATCGTCGGCTGGGAGGTCCATGACCGCGACCATGCCGATCACGCAGCGCATCTGGTGCGGCGCACCGCCCTGGCAGAGGGCATTGCGGCCCTGGTGAACAAGCCCGTGCTGCACGGCGACAACGGCGCCACGCTCAAGGCCACCACGGTGCTGGCGATGCTGCACTGGCTCGGAGTGAAGCCCTCCTACTCGCGGCCGCGGGTGAGCGACGACAACGCCTACGCGGAATCGCTCTTCCGCACCGCCAAGTACCGGCCCGAGTTTCCGGCCAGAGGATTCGAAGACCTGGCGGCAGCGCGCGCCTGGGCAGCCGGCTTCGTGCGCTGGTACAACATCGATCATCGCCACAGCGGCATCCGCTACGTCAGCCCGGCACAGCGCCACGACGGCAGCGATGGTCCGATCCTGGCGGCGCGCCACGCGCTCTACGCCCAAGCCCGCGAACGAAACCCTGCACGATGGTCAGGCGCAACGCGAAACTGGTCGCCGGTACTCGCCGTCACCCTCAACCCCGAACGCGACTGCGTCATCAACACCCACGTCGCCGAAACCTTTAAGCAACTCGCTGCATGAATGAGGCGGCAACTACCTTGACGCGCGCCGACCGTGATCAAGCTCAGCAGGAGGCGCGAGTTTTGCCGACCGTGCCCAGCACCAGAAGCTCCGCGACTCTCGCCGCACCGACACTTGGGAGACATTGACCACACAATCGATGTACGTACACTGTATTTATGATCGCGTTTGAATGAAATTCGAAGAAAGCGCGGGACAACCTGTCGAAACACGGCATTTCTTTCGAGGAAGCGAAGTCCGTTTTCCTTGACGACTACGCGAGACAATTCCTTGATGAAGATCATTCTGACGATGAAGAGCGCTTCCTTATATTGGCATGAGCATTCGGTCCCGTGTTCTTGTGGTCTGCCATTGCGAGCGGAATAGCGGGAACACCATCAGGCTGATTTCTGCTCGGAAAGCCACTGAAAATGAACGCCACCACTACCGAGGTCCGCTACCATGAAAAAGGAATATGACTTCTCTACTATGAAATCCTGGACGAACCCGTACACATCCAAACTCAAGAAGCCGGTGACAATTCGCATGGGCGATGATGTCGTCAGCTATTTCAAGAGCATGTCGGACGAAACGGGGATCCCGTACCAGAGTCTGATCAATCTGTATCTCAGAGACTGCGTGGCACAAGACCGGAAACCCGACCTTAGTTGGCGAAGCAAGCAGCCGGGGGCATAGAGAGAAAAGCGGCCCCGAGACGTGAGTGACGACGCACGGATTGGCGCTTCCAAGTTGCCGGCCAAGCTCAAGGGGCAGACAACTAACCTCACTCCTTTGCCTGAACTGTGAACTTCCGGGAGAACCTGGGCGAGATGCTCAATCAGGTTCAATACCGAAAAGACGGCATCGTCATCAACAAGGACGGCAAACCAGTTGCTGCCTTGGTCGACGCCGAGCTGTTCGCCCGCATCGCCGAGGCCTATGCCGATACGCCGATCAAGCAGGGGCTTGCCGAGGTCGATGCGGCGACAGCAGCGGAGCGCAAGCGGCGCTGATGCCAGGATTGCTCGTCCTGCTCGACACCAACGTACTGGTGTCCGGCCTTGCCTACCCGTCAGCGTGCCCGGCCGCATCGTCACCGCCTGGCGTCAGGGCGGCCTGACAGTGTTGCTTTCGCGCTTCATCCCCGACGAGATGGTCAGGGTGCTGCCACGCTTGCCGCAGATACAGATGACCTCTGCAGAAATCCGCGACCTGGCCGACAGCTTCCTGTTCCTGTCCGAGGTCATCGAGCCACGGGGAGCGCCAGACGCGGACCTTCGCGACCCGGCCGACCAGCCCGTACTGCTCACGTTGACCGCCGCAAAGGCCGATTACCTGATCACTGGCGACAAGGACCTGCTAGCGCTTGCGAAGCGGTTTCGCATCGTCACCCCGGTCCAGTTCTGGACGCGGCATGGGGGCTGACGGGGAAGCTCCCCTCGGGTCCCTTGGCCTGGCAGCGTGGAGTCAGGATTCGGCCGGGTTACGCAATCAGCAGCGCGAAGCGCAGACGGCGCTGGCGACAAGAAGAAGATCGAGGCGCGCATCACCGAGACCCGCACCCAGGCGGCATGATTGCCGACGACCGCAGCATGATCGTGGCGCCTACGGGCGCCCTGATTTTTGATAGGTCAACGCTTGGAAACGCGCATACATCCGAATCACAAGTTCCAGCCGATCACATTAGCTGGTCGAGGCACCTCATCGCCTCGTTCACCGGGGCAATCCATTCCGCGTGCTGATTTCTGGTTTTCACCTGATCTCCAATCAGTAGCACATGCGGAAGCTCGAGTGAGTTCATCAAATTGGAATGAGCAAAAATCCATGTCTTGCTGGCCTCGATATCCAGGACCAGTTTCGCATTCAGCGCGAAAACGAGATTGAAAAGACCCGACCCACCTGGGCAGACGATAACCTCCGCATCCCGTATTACCCGGATACGATCAGTTAGAGTCAGTGCCTCTGGCTGGATGATATCGAAACCCTTCGACCGCAGCCCGCCTTCTAGATCAGCCTCGTTTAACATCGGCCTTATCTTCTGGGCTCTCCGGGACAGGTAGACCCGCCTCATGTCGGATTTTCGCGGCACGGACTCGGCATGGCGGCGGTAGAAAGCACGTGTCTGATCATCGAGTAGCACACCTCGATTACGCATCGTTGGGATAAGCGCATCAGAAAGGCTGTAATTGAATCTCGGATACTGACCGAGGAACCGACGCCTTGGCGCAAAATAGTCAAGGAGCTCTCTCTGCCACCGCGAATGGGCATAGAGAAACAGCGCACGATCATCAACGAGCACGGATGCCAACTTGGGAATAATCCTGTAAATCCATGATCCGTAATTCGACGGTTCGGCCGAACATAGGGAAAGAACCGGCTCAGTAATCCTCTTGTTTACGACCAGATCGGGCAACTCCACTTTTTCGCCCGACCATCTGGCATCGAAATCCTCGAATCGGTCGCGGGCCGCAAATCGCGTGGCAAATGAAGCCCTACTCCACCCTGGATCATTCGTTTCGTCAAGAAAGAATTGATTCTGTTCGTTGGTGTACGCTCGAAACCCACGCAGATCTACCGGACCGGGGGCTAGAATTGAAAAATACGTAGTCCGCCTCCTCGCGCCGCCGGCGATCTGTCCTAGACAACTTGGAACATTCAGCACAATCTGCGCGGAATCGGCATTCCGCCGCGTGTACGTGCAAGGTTCCACAAATAACGACTGAATATTATTTGCGATCAGGTATTGTCTAAACATGACGACATCATCACTGTTATTTGTTCAACTTTATATTTTCGAACTTTGATCCAATCCAAACAGGCATACACCACGCGATAATCAGTCAACCTACGCCGTCCCTGATCGAAGGGGCTGATACTACGGGGATACTGCAACGTTCTTATGCAACCTGCCCATAAAAAACTCGCACTCCTAATTCTGGCACACGAACATCCCAGCCAGTTCGGAAAATTGCTGGAAGCGATAGCGCCCCTCAACGGGCACTGCTTTGTTCACGTTGACGCCAAGGTCGACATCACGCCGTTCCGCCAATTGTCGAAGCGCATTCCCAACGTCCTTCTGTGCGAACACAGGGTTTCAATAAATTGGGCCGGATACAGTATGGTTCAGGCCACGCTTAATCTGATAAATGAAGCGCGCACCTCAGGAGTTTTCGACCGCTATGTCCTGCTTTCTGGAACATGCCTTCCGTGCCAATCAATGCAGCGAATTCGCGAAACACTGGACACGGACCTCGAATACATCGATGCCCGGCTGATCGATCCTAAGGATCACAGCATCTATTTTCGAATAAATCGATACCACCTCATTGATCATACGATCTTGAACCCGAAAACCGATCCGCAGGTGGCGGGTACCTTGGGGGCGAGTTTACGAAGCTATCTGGCGAACTTTCGGTCCGCGATTCCTGCGCCGAACCCATTCCCGCTCCGGTACTACTATGGAAGTCAGTTCTGGGCACTGACGGCAAGAGCCATAGATGCCATACTCGATTACTCTGGAAACCCCGATAATCGCTTCGTCATTGATCGCTTCCGCTTTTCGTTTTGCCCGGACGAAGCGTTCTTTCAGACCATTCTACTCAACAGCATGCCGCACCTATCACGCCGAAACGGATTGCACTATGTGGATTGGAGTGACGATAGCAAAGCCCGGGGGAAGTTCCTGCGAATGGAACACCTGCCGGCCATTCTGTCGAGCGGCAAGCTCTTCGCCCGAAAATTCCACCCGGTGGACTCACGGGAACTCCAAGGCTTGCTTCACGACCACGTCACCGGATGAGTTGAACTGGTCGTAGCCCCACCGGGCCAATTCGTTCGCGTACTTTTTGAACAGGTTCCTGTCCTCGTCCTCAGCGTCCTCGCACCATCTTCCTACGCTTGCAGTGGCCGACGCTGAGGTGGAATGGTCTGCCGTATCGGCATCCACCTCCTGCGACTGCGTCCAGATTGCGGAAACCAACTCGTCGCCGAAAGGAACTCCAAGCCAGGATAGAAGCCTGGCCAGCGCCGCCTCGCTTCGGATGAGGTCTTCGTAGCGCACGATGTGAACCCGGTCCGTGTGGCAACGCTGCAGCTTCTCGGAGAGCTTGATAAACGTGACCAGACTCCGAAACAGCGCATCGTCACCGGAATCGGCACCGAACCCTTTCGAGTACGACGCCTTCTTGTTGAACGCCCGTATCGAGCAGAACACATCTCTCGGATCCCTCAGCAAGACGATTGCCCGCGCGCCGTGATCCGCGGCGAGTATCTCGTCGGTCATCTGCAAACCCACCGCCTTCTCCACGATCCATTCGACCGCCCGCTTGCCCTGCTCATCGGCTACCGCTTCGTAGTAGGCGCGTGCAAGGCCGTAATAATCCAGCAAATCTGCATTATCACGGGACTTCTCTGCCCAGGCCTTGGCGATGCGGTCTGCCGCCATGGGAATGGCGTAGCGCACGCCACGGAATGATTCGAGTTCATTTTCCAGCGCCGGGCGTTCATTGAACTTCGCCGCGAGCAGATACTGGATAATCCGCGTTTCGTAGGGATATTGATCGCGCATCACGATGCTTTTGTGCGCGTTGAGACATTTCGCCAGCAGCGTGCTACCTGCTCGGCCAGTGGAGCATATGAACGCGAAATTCGATAACGGAGCCTTGCTCACAGACACGGCGTCCTTCTCGACCGATGGAGCGTCCGCACTGCTCAGCAGAGAATGGTAGAGTCGGACAAACGGGCCTGCCTCAGCTTGCCCTTGATACTTCGACACCAAGCGCTGAGCCATATCTACGCCGAGCGCCGGATTTGCAATCACGCGCTCAAACGCGTGCATGAGGCTGGTGGAGCTTCCTGCTCGATAATGAACACCGTCAAGACCGTCCGTTACCTTTTCCGCCATCCCGCCAATATCTCCGCATATAACGGGCCGGCCAGCCGAAAATGCCTCTTGTATCGTCAGCGGTGAATTTTCCCACCACCTGGACGGAACGACGACCCAATCCACCGCACGCATCAATTCCGAAACGTTGGACGGTTCGTACGGTCCACAAAACTGGATTCGGTGGTCCGCACGCCCAGATAGCTCGACGATTTTCTGTCGGAAGTCGTCGCCGAATCGCTCGTGTCCACCTCCGTGTATTTCGAGTTCGGCGTACTGCCTGATTTCCTGCGGCAAGCGATTGAAGGCATCCACCAGGATCTCCACACCCTTGTAGGGAGTGATCTGGCCGAAATACCCAAAACGAACACGCCTGGCCTGACTAGATCCGGGCGCGTCGCGCGCGGCTTTGGACGCCCGCGCTCTGGCACCGGACGACCTGAGCGGATTTTCCAGCACCGTGACGCGCGCGGAAGGAAGTCCCCATTCAATATAACGGTCGCGCAGGAACCGGCTTGGCGCGATAAAGCAGTCCACCAGTTTCATGAAGGACTGGATATACAGTTTTCGCATGAAAAAATCCTGCGGGCTGTACTGGGGCATACATAGCGCGCATTCCGCCGGAGTTTCGCGATGACAGAGGCGACCGTCGGACTTAACCATCTGACCGTCTCGGGCGCAGATGGCAAGGAACTCATGCAGCGTTACCACGATCGGACAGGCCGGCAGGGCATTTCTGACTACCCTGATCAGTTCCACGCCGAAATGAAGGTAGTGATGCAGGTGAACGACGCTCGGGTTCAATGCCCGCAGCCACGAACCCAGGTCAGCCGCCATCACCTCCGGCCGCAGGGCGGCGAAGGTGTAGGGGTCGCTACGCACATGAAATAACGTGTCAGTTCCGTTGGGCGCGATTCCCAGCGAGGTTCCAACATGACGTAGCGCGGCCTCGTTGCAGGCGGCTCCAAAGGTGGAACGCCAACCCGGCGCGTCGTTGACCAGGCTATGCAGGGTGTGGGCGGCGATCTCCGCGCCACCACGCGACAGGTCCGGGTGTGCGTGGGCCAGGGTGACCAAGTGATTCATCTGCGGCTTTCTAATGAGGTGAAACCGAGGGTCCTTGAATAACGCCCTTCATGTCCGCGTAGCGCCTGCCCTCGCCAGGCAGGGTTGGGCAGGCAGGTTTCGGTGCGGGCACGAACCGAAGACGGCGTCTGAGGGGCAGGGTTTCCGTTCCCCACTTGTAGCACGCGGGGACGAGCTTCGCGGGAATGACGGGAAACAAATTTGGTTGCGAACGTCCGATTCACGACACGAGCTGACCGTGGTGAGATGCGTAGTGCGTGGTAAACCGCCACGCGTTGACCATCGTGACCTTGGCTCGGAAGTTGGCGTCCCCGATCAAGCCTTGTGACAGGCGTTCAAGGTGGTAAAGGCCCAGCCACGGCAGCACGAAGCACCGTTGTCCCCGCTTCTTGACCAATGCGCACAGGGCGCTGTCCTCGAAATCGCCGTAGTGGAAGGCCTCGTCCATGCCCCCAACCTCGTAGAAATCGGCCTTCCGCATCGCCAGCACGGCGCCGGTGACGCTCTCGGATACCGCTGGCACCTGCAGATTGACCAGATCCGGAGATTGCCCCTTGCGCGGGTGCACGTTGATCAGCGCCCCTCCCCAACGGTCATGCGGTACCGACCGCATGCCCGCGAACTGAACCGAGCCATCCTCATACCGAAGCTCAGTGCCGACCACGCCGGCGTCGGGCAACGAATCAAACGCGGCGGCAAGGTGCCCAATCCACCCTGGTCGTGTCGGAAGGACATCCGAATTCACAAACAGCAGAAACTGGCCGTTGGCCACGCGCGCGCCCAGATTGTTGGCGCCGGCGTAGCCCAGATTGCGGCCACAGGTAACAATGCGGACGGGCGTTGACAGCAATTCGCACATGCCGCTGGCGATTTCGATGGCGGTCTCGTGGATCCGCGGGTCGTCAACCACATAGATGATCTCTGCACTGCTCAGGTCTGGATCACCAGAAAGCAGGGCCAGCTGATACCTCATGAAATCGGCCCGTCCGTACAGGGGGACGATCACGCTGACTACCGGCTTTGCCGGGAGCAGGCCAAAGCGCTCTTCAAGGACTTCGCATTCCGGAATGGTCTCTTTGGTATAGGCGGCTTCAAGCGCCGGTCCCACGTGGTCGGCGATGATCCGGCCCAACTGCGGGTGATTCATTGGATAGGATTCGTGCAACGCCCTGACGAACCAGCGGAAGGATTCAACCGGCCGCACCTGCGCTGACACCCGCATGCACGAGCCCATCTTTAGTTCTATGATGGCGTTCAGCTGACCCGATAACCCGGCGCCCCGCACCAGCGCAATGAAGCCAGCCGGATCGTGCGGCGCACTATGGTTGGGGTAGGCATTGACGACATCTTGCCGGTCCACCCGCGCCCACGATCCAGACAACGGCACGCGGGATCCGTCGGGCGCTTCGGTATACACAGACCCGATTTCTCTTGCCGGATCCAGGCACCAGCCGATCAGGAAGCACCCCAGGTCGCCGACCCTCCAGGCGTGATCTATGGTGAGCTTCGGCCATTCCGGAATCAGAGCTTGTCCAAGTTCGCTAGTATTGCCGTCTTTTTTTAGGTCTGGCGGCGCTAGCTGCGCTTCCTGGGCGGTCGCGTCGTCAGATGTATCGGCTTCGCCGGCTTTGGTGGCGACCAATCTGCGGACAACGTTGAGTACACGTGAGGACAATGGGCGTGTCATGGTCAAACAGTGATTGAACGCTTGTGGTTTTCCCTCTATTTCGAATGGCCCTGGCGCTCGCCGCGGCGGCGCGAGCAGTAATCTAGCCCAATTCCACAGAGAGGGAACGTTGTTTTTTGTACATTCGCAGCCCCATAGTACTGCGCCATCGCCATGAACAACGAGGACAGACAGGCCTCTGCGAATGACGTCTGAATTACAAGAGTTCGGGTCGCCAGCCGCCCCCCGAGGCAGAACAACATCAGTTGAGACGGCGTCGCGGAAGGAACCCGGCCTACCCGTTTCTTCCGCCCCCCCACAATTGCATGTCCATCTGGGCTTCCACAAGACGGCAACGACATTTCTGCAAGCCACGCTGCGGATTAACCTGATCGCGCTGAACGAAGCCGGGGTGGGTTATGCACCACTCTCATCCATACGGAAGAATCTTACGCGTCAGTTCGACCGGATGAGTGAATTTGATATCAGAACGGTTTTCACGGACCTCGCCGGCCCGGCTAATCGTCGACTGATCCTTTCCGACGAGAATCTTTGCGGCAGCTATGCGGCGATTCGCGCACCGACGCCCTATGGACAGTTAACGTCACGGCTCGCCCGGATCGTCCGCTCTTTCCCAGGCTTCGACGTCACCGCGTTCTTCGGCATTCGCCCGTTCTCGGATTTCATCCCCTCTGCATATAGCGAGTACCTGCGCCACCATTCCTTCATCAGCTTCGACGAATTCGTTTCCCCGATTAGGTTGGATCAAGTCAGTTGGTATCAGGTCTTGGCAGAAGCCATCAGGCAACATTCCCGTCTACGCTTCGTCCTTTACGATTTCACAGCTTTTCCGCAGATCCGCAGCGAGCTTCTGAGACACCTGAGCTTCGACGTGTTACGGGAAGGGTACGCGCAGGCTACGGCGTCGCGAGAGTCGTTTACCGACAAACAGATCGAGGTCTTGGCGCGCCGTCCCAATGACCGAGCTACCCTGGTGTCCGCGTTTACCAGAGGCGAGCATCGGCAAGGCGCCAAGTTCCGGCCTTTCCCGGCCGACATCACCAACTTCCTGCACTGCCGATATCGGGCGGACATGCATCTGCTGGCCTCCTGCCCAAACGTAAGCATTCTGGGAGCCGGGAATCTCGACCCGCCTCCCGATCCCCGATCTCCGCCAATTCACGCCAATATAGGTCGCCCCGTGAGCAGAACCTGTGTGGTGTTCCAGTGCCACAACTGGTCCCAAACCCTCGATGCGCGATACCGGCGTCTTGCGCGAGAAGTCGGGCCTGATTGCCGATGCCACGTCATGGTTGATGTCTCCAATGACGACAGCACCGAACGGTGGCGCCACACGATGGCCGCGTCGACAAACCCTGGCGAACTGTTCTGCTTTCGGGCCGATGAGCTGGAGCGCATGGCCGGCTACCGCTTTGTTACCAAGAACATCGTCCCGGGCAGCGCCCACTTCCCCGGACTGCTATTCAGCCGGCAAAGACCCGAGGACTATTTCTGGATGATCGAAGCTGACGTCGAGTGCCGCGGGAATTGGGGAGACATTTTGCGACGCTATGAGGAGCTGCAGGACGACCTGATCTGCGGACATCTCCAGCGCTACTGGCAGTGGCCAAACTGGCCCTGGTGGGTCTCCCTGAAGTCGCCGGCGAATCAGCCTGCGCCCGCAAAGAACACGCTGCTCAAGGGCTTTCTGACAGCTTATCGAATCTCGCTACGGGCTCTGCAACACATCGACGCCGTGCACTTGGCGGGTTGGCGGGGCCACGCGGAGGTGCTGGTGCCAAGCCTTCTGTCACAGAACGGTTACCGCGTCACCGACCTCAATCAAGGCGTGACGCCGTGCTATCTGGGCGACGATCAGAACCCCAACCCCAATCCTACTCGGCAATCGACGTTGCGCTGGCGCCCGGCTATCGCCCGCCAGGAGTTCTCCGAACGAGCGCCAGGAGAAGCCCTACTGTTCCATCCGGTCAAGGACTCTTGGTATTTCGACGGCGCCGAGATTACCGACGTCGCTCAAGTGGACAACGTTTGAGGACGGTAGCGGCGCTTGACACTTTGTTAAGGCTACTTTTCGCCGAAGGCCACGTGGAAGGGGCAACCGGCAAGGACTTCGAAAGTGCGCCGCGCCAGCCGACGTGCTGTGACGACCTGGGCGCATTCGACTCGCCCGCCTCCCGCAGTCAGGACACTCCCGGGAGCAGTCTGCCCGCTCTCCCGCGATCCGGCGAAGTGAAGTCCGCACCGATAGCTTTGAGCGTTTTGCCAGCCATCGCTGGCCCACCCAGATAATCTCTGCACCGGTAAGCTATCGCTGCCTATCAGCAGCACCGACAACATAAGGTTATGTTCCCGCCCCAACCGACGCCAGATGAATGGACTTGTGCCCGCAGAGCCAGTCGCTTCGTGGATGCGGTTCTGTGCCGCGGCCTTGTCCAGTCGGCGCTCACTCCGATAGATAGCAACGCGGCGCTGGCAGATCAGTCAAGCCGTTCGATCATCGCGAAACTCCGCGTGGAGCGCATGCGCTTCATGGCGGCCGTTGCAGCACGCGCGCTGACGTTGCAGGCGGCGGTCGAAGAGACCTTGGAATCAGTATCGGATCTGGCCGAGCATAGTTGCGTCACCGCGCTGTCATTCGCAGGGGATTCTCTCAATCAGAAGCACGGCCAACCTTGCGATGAAGCCGGCACTCCCGCCCACCCCATCATCCTCGCCATGGGCAAACTCGGTGGCCGCGAGCTCAATTTCTCCTCCGACATCGACTTGATCTTTCTGCACACGGCCGATGGCATGACCGACGGCCCGGAGCCGATCGAGAACGAGCGCTTCTTCGTCAAGCTCGCGCAGGGCGTCACCAAGCTGCTGTCCGAAATAACCGAGGACGGCTTCGTCTTCCGCGTTGACACCATGCTGCGTCCTTTCGGCTCGGCCGGACCGATGTCGATGAGCGTGGACGCGGCCGAGGAGTACTACCAGACCCACGGTCGTGAGTGGGAGCGCTACGCGATGATCAAGGCGCGGCCGATTGCGGGGGATATCGCCGCTGGCGAGGCTTTCCTGCAGCGGCTGCGGCCGTTTGTGTACCGGCGCTACCTGGACTTCAACGCGATCAGCAGCCTGCGGGATCTCAAGCGTCGTATTCACGGCGATGTGACGGCGCGCCGTGTGGTGGACGATGTGAAGCTCAGTCCGGGCGGGATTCGCGAGCTGGAGTTCATCGTGCAGTCGTTCCAGCTCGTGCGGGGCGGGCAGGATCCGAATCTGCGCAATCCTTCCTTGAGACCTACCCTCGCCTACCTCGGCGAATCGGGCCTGTTGCCGCCCGAAACAGCTGCAAAGCTGGATGAATGCTACGTGTTCCTGCGCAAGCTCGAGAACGCCATTCAGATGTACGAGGACAAGCAGACCCATCGCCTGCCGCAGGACCCGGACGCCCGCCAGGCTCTGTGCATCGGTCTGGACTTTCCCGACTGGCAGAGTCTGTGTGATCGCTACGGGGAGGTTACGCGCTACGTCAATGAGGAATTCCAGCGCGTGTTTGCGGAACCGGATCGCGAAAGCCAGGAGCCGCCCGCGATGGCGACGGTGCGCCTTGCGTTCGATCCGGGAGGGTCGCGGGCTGACTTGGCATCCGCGCTCGCTGCGCTGGGATTTGTGCCGGACCCGGACAGTCTGGCCCAGCGGCTGATTGACCTGGCGCGCGGTCGCCTGGCGCGCGGCTTGTCGGAGAACGCCGCGCAAACCATGCGCCGCATGCTGGGCTATGTGCTGCAGGAGTCGCTCCAGACCCAAATACCGGTGCGTACCGCCGAGCGTGTGATCGCGGTGGTTCAGGCGATCGCGGGTCGCTCCACTTATCTGACTCTGCTCGACGAGTCGGCCGTGGTACGCGCCCAGTTGGTGCGGCTGTGCGCGGCCAGCCAATGGGTCTCTGAGCAAATCTCGGCCTCGCCGGCAGTGCTGGACACCTTGCTCGATCCCCGCACGCTCTACGATCCGCCGAATCCGCAGACCATGCGCAGCGAGCTGGCCGCCCGGCTCGACGGCATCCCGGTGGAGGACGTGGAAAGCGGCATGGACACGCTGCGCCGGTATCGCAACGAGATCACCGTGCGCATCGCTGCGGCCGACGTCGGCGGAACCTTGCCCTTGGTCCGGGTCAGCGACCAGCTCACCTGGCTGGCCGAAGCGGTGCTGGGCGCAGCCCTGCAGCGGGCGAGGCAGGAACTGGAAGCGCAATACGGAACGGTGACGCTGGAGGACGGTGGGCCGGCGGCGCTGGGGGTGCTGGCCTACGGCAAGTTCGGCGGCATCGAACTGGGCTATGGCTCCGACCTCGACCTGGTGTTCGTCCACGACCCGGTTGCGCATGACAGCGAAAGTGTCGGCGGCGCCCGCGCCCTGCCCGCGGTGGCCTGGTTCGCGCGTCTGGGCCAGCGCGTGGTTCACTGGCTGTCCACGCTGACCCCGGCCGGACGCGCCTACGAGGTGGACCTGGAGCTGCGTCCCAGCGGCCAGTCCGGTGCGGTGGTGGTGAGCCTGCAGGCCTTTGCGAAGTATCAACGCGAGCAGGCCTGGACCTGGGAGCATCAGGCGCTGACACGCGCGCGCTACGTCGCAGGGCCGGCCAGCCTGGGGGAGCAGTTTTCCGCCATTCGCACCGATGTTCTGTGCCGTCCGCGGGACCCTGACAAGCTCGCCAAAGACATCGTGGAGATGCGCGAAAAAATGCGTAGTCATCTGGAAAAACGTCGCGACGGCAAGTGGGACATCAAGCAGGGACGCGGCGGCGTGATCGACTGCGAGTTCCTGACGCAGTACCTGATCCTTCGAGACGCTGCAGCGCATCCGGAGCTGATCCGCTGGTCCGACAACTGGCGGCAACTGGACGACCTGACCGCGGCTGGAAGCCTGTCTCCCGAAGATCGTGAACAGCTGATCGCCAGTTATCGCGCCTACCGCGCATTCGCCCACGCCAAGGCGTTGCAGAGTGAAGAGGCGATGGCGGTGGTCGGCGAACTGGCCGATTCCAGGGCCGCGGTCGAAGATGTCTGGAAGCGGGTTTTCGGCTGATTCCCACGGCCCACGGCGCACGGCGCCCGTCATGCCGATGCCGCGCACGTGCCCTGAAGGTGTGCCCGATCGCTACCGGGCCGGAAACTGAAGCTTGACCTCCAGGCCCGCCTGGTAAGCCTTGTAGCTGCCGCCGGGAATTTCTGCCGAACGGTCTTCCCATTCGTAATAGGGTTTCAGCACCAGCCATCGGCGCACGGTGTACTCGGCGGACACGCTCGCACTCTGCAGGTCGTCGCGACGCTCTCCACCGTTGTCTACCGCAATGGAGTCCTCGAACCGGTCATCCTGCAGCAGGAAATTGGCGTTGAACGACAGCCCCTCGACGGGCTTCCAGTTGCCGCCCACGTTCCAGCCGGTACTGACGACCGTGCTCTCGCCCTGCAGCTCGGAACTGCTGACGCTGCGATACACCCCGGTATACAGCGAAGTCTTTACCGACACCGTGCGGGAAACATTCAGATTGCCCACGAACGCGGAGTTGTCGCCCACATCGACTCCGCGGTTGTCGCGACGACTGGAGCCGGCGCCGAAGCTGAACGTGGTGATCGGGCTGGGCTGCCATGTGCCGACCAGCTGCAGGGTGAGCTGATCGTACTCTTCGATCACGCCAGGACCCGGAGTGCGCCGCAAATAATCGCCTTGACCGACGACGGCCTCCAGGCCGATGTCGCCACGCCCGGAACCCACATAGCTCAGTCCGAACTTGAGGGTTTCCTCGTCCAAATCCTGCTGCTGCGATGTGCTCAGGCTGTAGCGCGCGCGGCTGGCCTGCAGCCCCGGCCTGAATTCGTAGCGACTCAGCAAGCGCAGCTTGGCATCGGCGGCCACCGTGGTGTTGTCGCGGACCGCGCGGTCACCGACGGCGTCGGTGCGGCCGGCAAAATTCTCCAGCGCGCGGGCGTCGCGCAGGGTCACGCTGCCGTTGACGATGCTGCCGACCGCCCAGTTCAGCGAACCGGATACTTCGTGGCCTTCGAAATCCAGTTCGGTGAACCGGTTGTACTCGGTGCGATTGGCGGCAACACCCAGCTTGAGACTTTGCGCCCCCATCGAGTAGTCCGCGCCGACGCCGACGGAGTAGGTCTTGACTGCATCCTCCCGCCTGGGATCGCCGCGTTGCTGCAACGCCGTCGCGTTGTTGGGCAGTCGCAGCACGTTGTTGTCGTACTCCACCGAGCCCGACACGAACGGAACGATCGCCAGCGCCGCCTGCACCTGTCCCGAGGCCCCCAGCCCAAGACCCATGGCCATGCCGAGAATGTCGCCACGTCGAACGCTCATCGTCATCTCCCCCAGAACCTGCCGCCCCCGCCATCGCCCGGTGCTGCCCTCGCAACAGCCGCGGCCAGGCGATCTGGCGTTCACCCCCTCAATACGCGTTCCTGTCCCGGAAAATCATCGCCACCGTCATGAGCACGATCTTGAAGTCCAGCATCGGCGACCAGTTGCGGATGTAGTCCAGGTCGTAGCGGATGCGTTCTTCCATGCGCTCGAGTTGTGCGGTTTCGCCGCGCAGGCCGTGCACCTGAGCCCAGCCGGTCAGACCGGGCTTGACCTTGTGTCGGACCATGTAGCGCTTGACCGCCAGCCGGTAGTACTCGTTGTGTGCAACCGTATGCGGCCGCGGCCCCACCACGCTCATGTCGCCGCGCAGCACATTGAAGAATTGCGGCAGCTCGTCAATGGACGTGCGCCGGATGAAGCGGCCGATGGCGGTGATGCGCGGATCCTGGCGCGTCGCCTGCTGCATGTCCGGGTCGCGGTTGACCTCGCCCACGTGCATGGAGCGGAACTTGTAGATGTGAAAGCGCTGACCGTTGAGCCCGTACCGACGCTGCTTGAAGATCACCGGGCCGGGCGAGGTCAGCTTGATCAGGGCCGCCACCACGATCATCAGCGGTGCCAGCAGGATCAGCAGGGTGGCGGCAAAGACAAAATCGAACAGCTGCTTGAGGATGCCATCGGCCCCGTAGAACGGCGTTTCCGCGACTTCCAGCACCGTCACCCCTTCGATCTCGCGAATCTGCGCCTCGAACAGGTTGATGATCATGAAGTCCGGCACGTAGTAGACCGAGGCGGTGGTGTTGCCCAGGTCCTCCAGCAGGTTCAGCGCGCGCCTGGCGCCGTCGTCGGGCAGCACGATGAACACCACGTCGATCGCGTGATCGCGCACGTACTGTGCGGTATCGCGCGCCCGACCCAGATAGGACACACCTTCAAGCGGTCCGCCGATCCGCTCGATCTCGCGGTCCTCGAAGAAGCCCACCAACTCGAACGCCCGCGAATTCTGCAGGTTGCGCGACAGGCTGCGCGCAGAGTCGTTGACGAACACCACCACCGCGGTGCGGCGACGCACGATGTGCGGAAGAAAGCGCTGCGCCAGCGCCACCGCCAGCTTGTGCACGATCAGCAGCGCCACGGGCGTGCTGACAAACCACAGCAACAACACCCTGCGCGAAAAATGGATCGAGTACTGCGTCAGAAATCCAATCAGCAGCAGCACGCCCACCATCACCACCCACGCCCAATACAGCCGCGTGCCCACCGATCCCTGGCGCCCGGGCATCCAGGGCGTCAGCAGATCGTAGCGCCCCAGCACCACGAAGCCGGTGGCGGACATCAGCAAGGCCATCAGCTGATACTGGGTGTCGAAAGCCTGGCCCAGCAGCCGCGCGATCAGCCACAGGGTGCCGTAGATCACCAGGGCATACAGCGTGCCCTGGAACGCGGGCGCCCAGGACTGTCGAGCGCTACTCATGCGTATGTCCGGCAACCGCAACCGAGCCGGCTCTTCGGCAGGAGGTTCTGCAGCTTGCGCATCGCGATTTCAGGCCCCGTTTGCACTGGAGGCCCGACCCGCGGGCCCCTCTATTTATTCGACGGACCCGAGCGGCACTCAACCCCAACTCGCGCCCTGCAGTCCGGCCCTCGCCGGCAGCGAATCCTCGGCCGACGCTTGGACTGTAGCACCGCGATTTCCCGACGTGAGGGAGCGGTCAACTCGACACAGGCGCGTGGATTTCGAGCCTACGGCGTCCTTTCCGGCATCTGCGCGGATTCCCAGATCGTCTGGATGAGCGCATCGCGACCGCAGCCGTGACGGTAGTAGCGATAGCGCAGACTGTTTCTCTTGTAGTAGTCCTGGTGATAGTCCTCAGCCGGCCAGAACCGGGTCGCCGCCGTGATCTCCGTCACAATTTTGCGATCGAACAGCTTCTGCGTAGCCTCCCGGCTCGCCAGCGCCGCCTGCTTCTGCGCGTCGTCCAGGTAGAAAATGCCGGGCCGGTAATGCGCGCCGCGATCGCAGAACTGGCCTTCGCCGTTGAAGGGGTCATGCGTTCGCCAGAAATGCTCCAGCAGCTTTTCGTACGACACCTTGGCCGGGTCGAACACGATCTCCACTGCCTCGGTGTGCCCGGTACCGCCGATGCCGACCTGCTCGTAGGTGGGATTCTCCAGGTCGCCACCGGTGTATCCGGAGACCACCTCCACGACTCCCTCCAGCTTTTCGAAATCCGACTCCGTACACCAGAAGCAGCCGGTGGCGAAGATCGCCTTGGCTTGGTCGGCCTGTACCGGCGCGCTCAGCAGCAGCGCCAGCACCACGCCGATCACCGCACCTGCCGGCCTCACCGGCGCAGCTCCGGCAGTGCCCGGCCTTCAGGGACAAACTTGAGCGCCACACCGTTGTTGCAGTAACGCAGACCGGTGGGCTCGGGGCCATCTTCGAACACGTGCCCCTGATGCCCGCCGCAACGCGCGCAGTGATACTCGGTGCGGGGCCATACCAGCTTGAAGTCCTTCTTGGTACCCATGCTGCCGGGGATCGGCTCCCAGAAACTGGGCCAGCCAGTGCCGGACTCGTACTTGGTCTTGGCGTCGAACAGCGGCAGATAGCAGGCCGCACAGACAAAAGTACCGGCTCGCTTTTCCTGGTTGAGCGGGCTGGAGCCCGGATGTTCGGTGTCCTCTTCGAACAGCACCTCGTAGGCCGCGGGCTCCAGCAGCTTTTTCCACTCCTCCTTGGATTTCTTGATGGGCGTGAAGCCGGCGTCGGCGGCGCGGACGCTGCCCGCCGCTACGGTGCCCACGCTACCGAGCAGGCCGGAGAGAAAGTGACGACGGGTCATGGTCATGTGGCGTCCCAAAATCCAGCAAATTAAGCCGTGGCTACGGCGAAATGCCGACTATGGACGCGCCTTCATCGCTTCCAGTTCTTCCCAGCGCGCGTAAGCGGCACCCAGAGTCTGCGATAGCTCTGACAACCGTGTCTGGATCTGGATCGCCCGATCGCGGTTTTGGTCATACACGGCGGACGAACTGATCGCTTCGGCCAGTTGGGCCTGCTCGGCTTCCAGCTTTTCGATTCTGCGCGGCAGCTCGTCCAGTTCGCGACGCTCCTTGGATGAAAGGCTCACCGCCGCGCGTACGGGCTGCTGCACGGCCGGCGACGACGGCGCGGTAGCGCGTGAAGATTCCGACGCAGCACGGGAAACCGGCGCCGGACGTTGACGCAGCCAGTCGTCGTAGCCGCCGACGTAATCGCCGATGCGGCCCTGCCCTTCGAACACCAGGCAGCGGGTGACCACCGCATTCAGGAACGCGCGGTCATGGGAAACCAGCAACACGGTGCCGGCGTATTCGAGCAGCAGTTCTTCCAGCAGCTCGAGGGTTTCCAGGTCCAGATCGTTGGTGGGCTCGTCCAGCACCAGCAGGTTGGACGGCCGCGAGAATAACCGTGCCAGCAACAGGCGGTTGCGCTCGCCACCGGACAGCGACCGCACCGGGCTGCGCGCCCGATCCGGGGTGAACAGAAAGTCCTGCAGGTAGCCCATGACGTGCTTGCGCGTGCCACCCACTTCCACGAATTCCTTGCCCTCGCCGACGGCTTCGAACACGGGCTGATTTTCGTCCAGCCCCCCACGTAACTGGTCGAAGTAGGCGATCTGCAGGTTGCTGCCGATGCGCAATTCCCCGGCGTCCGGCTGCAACTGGCCCAGCAGCAGACGGATCAGCGTGGTCTTGCCCACGCCGTTGCGGCCAATCAATCCCACCCGATCACCGCGCAGGATGGTGGTGGAAAATTTCTGCACCAGGCTCAGATCACCGATGGCATAACTGAGCCCCCGCGCCTCGCACACGAGCTTGCCGGAGCGCTCGGCCTCCACGATCTCCATATTGGCCTTACCCGGCGCGTTGCGCCGCGCACCGAACTGGTCGCGCAACTCCATCAGGCGCTGGACCCGACCCATGTTGCGGGTGCGCCGCGCCTCGATGCCCTGGCGGATCCAGGCCTCTTCCTGCGCCAGGCGCTTGTCGAACAGGGCGCGCTCCTGCGCTTCGGCGTGCGCGCGTTCCTCCTTGCGACGCAGAAAATTGTCGTAGTCGCCCGGCCAGTCGGTGAGCTGACCGCGATCCAGCTCCACGATGCGGGTGGCCAGATTGCGCAGAAACGCGCGGTCATGGGTCACGAACAGCACCGCCCCGGAAAAACTTTTGAGAAAGCCTTCCAGCCAGGCGATGGAGTCGATGTCCAGGTGGTTGGTCGGCTCGTCCAGCAACAGCAAATCCGGGTCGCGTACCAGCGAACGCGCCAGCAGCACCCGGCGCTTCATGCCGCCGGACAGGGTCTCGAAGCGCGCGCCGACTTCGGCCTCCACCCTGGAGGCCATCTCGCGCACGCGTGCGTCCAGCGCCCAACCGCCGAGGTTCTCGATGCGCGCCTGCAGCCTGCCGAGTTCTTCCAGATGATCCGGCGCCTCGTCGATCAGGTGCTGATAGCGCGCCAGCACCTCGCCGGCCTCGCCGAGCCCGGTGGCGATAACGTCGAACACGGTGCCGGCCAAGTCCCGCGGCACGTCCTGCACCAGTCGCGCAATGCGCAGGCCCTGGGCCCGCACGATCTCGCCGCTGTCTAACGCAATCTCGCCTTCGATCAGGCGCAGCAGGGTGGACTTGCCCATGCCATTGCGGCCCAGCACGGCCACGCGCTCGCCGCGTGCCACGGTGAACGCAACGTCTTCGAGCAAAACGGTGGAACCGAGCCTCAAGCCGAGGCTGCGCAGGGTCAGCAACATGAATTCAGGCGAGTGTGGTGTCGATCTCGAAGCGGCCCATCAGGGTCTTGTGCACCGGACATTTGTTGGCGATGCCCAGCAGGTACTGGCGCTGCTCTTCGTTCAGATCGCCCACCAGTTCGATCTGGCGATGCATGCGGCAGACCCCTCCCCCTTCTTCGTGCGTGATCTGCACCACCACGTCGGTCAGCGCCATCTGCTTGCGCCGCGCCACCATGGTGACGGTCAGCGCCGTGCAGGCACCCAGCGCCGCATTGAGCAGCTCATGCGGGTCCGGACCGGCGTCGTCGCCGCCCAGCTCGGTGCTGACATCGGCTGACCATTGATGGCCGCGGACTTCCACGGTCTGCTTGAGCTTGCCGTCAGCGGCCTTGTGTACTTTCACCACGGGATCATCTCCAAAAAAATTACTTGATTCGCAACCAACCGCTGGCCGGCCGCATTGCGTACTACCCTCTCACGCAAGCCGGCCTAGCCCGGGTGCAACCTGGGGTTCCACGTGCAGGCGCAGGCAAACCCCGGGTTGCACACGGGCTACGGGGCCTGAGTAATCGCCGCCTGCAAATCCGCCAGCCGCTGCGGGGTGCCGACGTCCGACCAGCGCCCGTCATAGCGCTCGCCGGCCAACTGGCCACAGGCGGCGGCCTGTCGCAAGAGCGGGGCCAGCGGGAACCGGCCATCCTCGCACGCGCAGAACAATTCCGGGCGCAGCAAGGACAGGCCGCTGAATGTCAGGCGCGGATCGCCGTCGTTGAACACGCGCCGCGCCTTCAGCCCGAAATCGCCGTCGGCGCGGTGATCCGGATTGGGCACCAGCACCAGATGTCCGAGGTCGCGAGCCGAAAGAGCGGCGGCGACGAGCGCGGAGAAATCGAACTCCGAATAGACATCGGCATTGACCAGCAGGAAGGGCTCAGCGCCGAGCAGGGGCAACGCGCGAAAAACGCCTCCGCCGGTTTCCAGCGGCGGGTCGCCCTCGTCCGAATAGACGATGTCGACTCCCAGCCCGGCACCGTTACCCAGCGCTTCGCGTATCTGCGCGCCGCGATATCCCAGGTTGATCACCAGCTCGCGCACGCCGGCCTGCACCAGCCGCCGGATCGCATGCTCGATCAGGCGGTGCGATCCGAGCTGCAGCAGCGGCTTGGGTAGCGTGTCGGTCAGCGGCCGCATGCGCTCGCCGCGACCGGCGGCAAGAATCATGGCCTTCATGCGCCGAGGCCGAGCTGGTCGAACAAGCGTTGCAGTGGCGCCATCTCCGCGTACTGCGCTGCCACCGCGCCGACGTAACGCACGAAGCGGGGCGCATCCTGCAGGTAATGCGGCTTGCCGTCGCGATGACAGATGCGCGCAAAGATGCCCAGAACCTTGAGATGGCGATGCAGGCCCATCCAGTCCGCCGCGCGCCGGAAATCCTGCGGCAGAGGGATACCGGCCGTCTGCGCCAGGCGCCGATAGTCGTTCAGCCAGCCGTGCACGCGCGCCTCGGGCCAGGACAGAAAGGCATCCTTGAACAGGCACACGGCGTCGTAGGTCACCGGGCCACGCACGGCGTCCTGAAAGTCGAGAACGCCCGGATTGGGCGACGAGTGCATCAGGTTGCGCGGCATGTAGTCGCGGTGCACGAATACCTGCGGCTGCGCCAGTGCCGATTCCACCAGCACTTCGCACACCTGCTGCCAGTCCTGCGCCTGCGCAGACGTCCACTGGCGCTGCAGGTGGCGCTGCACGAACCATTGCGCAAATAGCTCCAGTTCGCGCAGCAGCAAGGCGCGGTCGTAGGCCGGCAGATTGTCGGAAGGTGCGGCGCGCTGCATCTGCACCAGGGCCCGCAAGGCGTCGCCGAACAGAGCGTCGGCGTTGTCGGCGTTGAGCACGCCCAGATAGGTCTGCCGGCCCAGATCGGTCAGCAGCAGAAAGCCGCGCTGCAGGTCTGCCTGCAGCACCGTCGGCACATGCAGGCCCGCCGCTTGCAGCAGGCCGGCAATGCGTACGAACGGTGCGCTGTTTTCGAGCCCTGGCGGCGCGTCCATGACGATCCAGCTCGACGCGCCGTCGTCGGCGAGCAGCCGGAAGTAGCGGCGAAAACTGGCATCGGCGGACGCCGGTGCGAACCCGGCGTCGGTCAGGTCGAGCGCCTGCTGCGCCCAGTTTCGGGCTTGCATTGCGCGAACATCCAGGGCGGAAAGATCGGCGTTCACATGGACATGCGTGATGGATTTCAAGCAGCGTAGCGATTGCGCCACGTGCCGGCAAAACCGGATACTCGTTGCCAAATTCGCGCGCCTAGACGCCTTAGCCCCTGTGCCTGACGGAATGTTTGGAACCCGCCTCCGTGCGCTAGCGCTGCTCGCGTGCGCGTCGCTGGCCGCAGGCGCGCAAGAGCCGGGCGGCGGGCCGGCGCCCGACCGCTTGCCGGATGCCGCGCCGACGGCAGCGGACGTGTCGCCCGCGGAAACCCCGGAACTGGTCGAAGAGCTGGGCTGCCCGCAGTTGCAGTTCACCCAGGAGATTCCCGAGGTGGTGCTGGACCAGCGGCTGATCCTGAACGCCGACAAGGTGTCGCTGCAACAGGGCGGGCTGTCGGAACTGCTGGGCAGCGTCACCCTGCGCCAGGGCGACCGTGTCTTCACCGCCGAGCAACTGGACTTCGACGAGGCCAGCCGCGTGGTCACGGTGCGCAGCGAGTCGCTGTTCAGGAATCCCGAAGTGGTGGTGCGCAGCCAGGAGTCGCGCTTCGATCTCAACGCCAACAGCGGCGTGTTTCTGGATACGGAGTTCTCGGTTCCCTCGCGCGCCGCCCGCGGCAAGGCGCGCGAACTGGAAGTGCAGGCCAGCGGTCGGATCGAACTGCGCGGCGCGTCCTACACCACCTGCGCACCCGAGTCCGGCGCCTGGTACGTGGAGGCCGGCGACATCCGTCTGGATCACGAAAAAGGTCTGGGATCGGCGCGGCACGCCCGTCTGCGCTTCATGGGCGTACCGATCATCTATGCGCCCTACTTCCAGTTTCCGATCGACGATCGTCGACGCACCGGCCTGCTTTATCCGACCCTGGGCCAGTCGAGCAGCTCCGGTATCGAGTTCCAGTGGCCGGTTTATCTGAATCTGGCAGCCAACTACGACGCTACCTTCACGCCGCGCTATCTGTCCGAGCGCGGCCTGCAATCGTCCCTGGACGCACGCTATCTGTTTACGCAGGGCGAAGGGTCAGCGCGCTACGAGTACCTTGACGATCGCAAGTTCGGCGAAGACCGCAGCCTGTTCCGCTTCAACCACAACGGCCTGATCAATCGCCGCCTGAGCCTGGAGGCGGTGTATGCCGAGACCTCGGACCGCAACTACTTCGAAGACCTCGGCGGTTCGCTGGCCAGCGCCTCGATCACCCACCTCGAGCAGGCCGCTTTGCTGACCTACCAGGCGCCGGCGTCCTACACCATCACCGCGATGATGCAGAACTTTCAGCCCATCGCCTCCAACCTCAGCGACATCGACGATCCTTACAAACGCCTGCCGCAGGTCCGCCTGCGCGCGCTCACCCCCGGCGCCTGGCTGGACACCCGCGCGGGTCTGGAGTCGGAATTCGTCAACTTTGCGCGCAACGATTCGATCGAGGGCGCGCGCCTGGTGCTGGCGCCCTACCTGCGATTCGACCGCACCCACGCCGCCTGGTACCTGCGCGGACAGGCCGACGTGCACCACACCCGCTACGAGCTCACCGGTGTTCCCGACACGCGCCAGGAGCAGCCCGACCGCACCCTGCCCGTGGTCAGCGCCGAGGCCGGCCTGCGCTTCGAGCGCTTCACCCGCCGCGGCCATCTGCAGACTCTGACCCCGCGCGGCTTCCTGCTATACGTGCCCTACGAAAATCAGGACGACCTGCCACTGTTCGACACCGGCGAGCCCGATTTCGACTTCGTGCAACTGCTGGCGCGCAACCGCTTCTCCGGCGAGGACCGCCTGTCCGACGCCCGTCATGTCGCCGGTGCCGCCACCCTGCGGGAGCTGGACCCGCTGACCGGGCTGGTCCGCTGGAGTGCTTCGATCGGCCAGCTTTTCCGTTTCGATTCGCCGCGCGTATCGCTGCCCGGCCTGATCGCGCCCGACCGCGGCGCCACCGAATTCATCGGACAGTTCGACTACGCGCTGTCGCGCCGGTGGACCGCGGTACTGGCCGGCCAGTGGTCGCCGGAAGAGGACAACTTCGAGCGCTCGCAACTGGGCGTGCGTTATCGCGAGCCCGACGGACAGCGCCTGCTGGAACTGGCCTACCGCTATCGGCGCGACACCCTGGAACAGGCCGACCTCAGCCTGCTGACGCCCCTGGGCGGCGGCTGGCGCGCCGCCCTGCGCTCGCGCTTTTCGCTGCGCGATCACGCGTCCCGCGACACCTATGCGGGACTGGAATACGGCACCTGCTGCTGGGCGGTGCGGGTGTCGTACCGCCAGTACATCGCCGATACCTCCGGGCGCATGGACGATGGCGTCTACGTGCAGCTGGTACTCAAGGGTCTGGCCAGCATCGGCAGCGGCGCCGACGGCCTGCTGCCCGAAGAGGAAATCGAAGGCGACCTGCCCGAATAGAAGCGCCGGATCGCGCCGTTGAACCCTGCGGCAGAGGCAAGGTCACAGCCGGGCTGCATGCTACCCTTCATCTCTTTCGACACGCCGGATCCGTATCCCATGCCGTTGCTACCGCTGATGTTTGCCCTGTCGACCCTGCTTCTTGCGCTGGCGTTTCCGCATCCGGCCCATGCCGAGGTGCTGGACCGTATCGTGGCGGTGGTCAACGACGGCATCGTGCTGCAAAGCGATCTGGAGCGGGAGATGAGCCACGCCGCGGTGCAGATTCGTGCACGCGGCATCGCCCCGCCGCCGGAAGACGCCCTGCGCGCCCAGGTACTGGAGAAGGTGATCCTCACCCGCGTGCAGACGCAACGCGCCGAGCAGGCCGGCATCCGTGTGGACGACCGCGAGCTCAACGAAGTCATCACCGGCATCGCCAAGCAGAACAACATGACGATGTCGCAGTTCGCCGACACCATTCGCGCCGAGGGCGGCGACTTCCTGGCCATCCGAGAACAGATCCGCGACGAGGTGCTGATCACCCGGCTGCGCCAGCGCGAGGTGGACAATCGCGTGCTGGTCACCGATCAGGACATCGACCTTTTCCTGGCCGGCCAGACCGAAGCGGACAACACCGAATACCGCCTTTCGCACCTCCTTGTCGCCATTCCGGACGGCGCCAGCTCCGAAGAGCGCGAGGCGGCGCGGGCCGAGGCTGAGGACCTGCGCAAACAGCTTGGCGAAGGGGCCGACTTTGCCAGCCTGGCGGTAGCCCACTCCGACGGCCAGCAGGCGCTGGAGGGCGGCGACCTCGACTGGCGCAATGCCGATTCGCTGCCCTTGGTGTTCCTTCAGGCCGCCCGTGCCCTGGAGCCCGGTGGGCTGAGCCCCCTGCTGGAAACCGCCGGCGGCTATCACCTGATCAAGCTGGTCGAGACCCGCGGCACCGGCGAGCGCAAGACGGTCGAGGAGATCAACGCCCGGCATATCCTGATTCAGGCCAACACGCTGCGCACCGAAGAGCAGGCGCAGGTGCAGGCGCGCGACCTCCACAACCGCCTGGTCGAGGGCGAAGATTTCGCCAAACTAGCCGAGGAGTTCTCCGACGATCCGGGCTCGCGCAACAACGGCGGCGATCTGGGCTGGCAGCCGCCCGGGGTGTTCGTGCCGGAGTTCCAGGCCACGCTCGACGCGCTGCAGCCCGACGAGTTGTCGCGTCCCTTCCGGACCCAGTTCGGCTGGCACATTGCCCAGGTGCTGGACCGCCGCACCCGCGACGTCACCGAGGAATCGCGCCGCGCACAGGTTCGCGGCACCATCCACCAGCGCAAGGCGGCCGAGGAATACGACACCTGGCTGCGCCGTCTGCGCGCCGAGGCCTACGTGGAGTTTCGCGGACCGGACGGCACCGCCGCCGGTGCCGACCCCGCGCCCGGCCAGGGCGCCGACCCGACGACCTGAGCCGTCGCACTTGCCGCCGCGCATCCTGATCACGCCGGGCGAGCCGGCCGGCATCGGTCCCGATCTGGTCTTGCGCCTGGCCCAGGAACCCTGGGCCGCCGAACTCATCGCCGTCTGCGATCCGCAGTTGCTGCGCGAGCGCGCCCTCGCCCTGGGCCTGCCGATCGCGCTGGAAGAGGTGTCGCTGGACGCCGAACCGGAAACCCATGAGCCCGGCTTTCTCAGCGTGCTGCCGGTGGCGATGGCAGTCCCCGCGCAACCCGGTAGGCTCGATCCCGCCAACGGTCAGTACGTGCTCGACACTCTGAGCACGGCAGTCAAGGCCTGCATGGACAAGCGCGCCCAGGCCATGGTCACCGGCCCGGTGCAGAAAAGCCTGATCAACGACGCCGGCCACGTCTTCAGCGGACACACCGAATTCATCGCCGATCTCACTCACACCCGCACGCCGGTGATGATGCTGGTGGCGGATCGCTTGCGCGTCGCCCTGGTCACCACGCACCTGCCCCTGCGCGCCGTGCCAGCGGCCATCACCAAGCGCGCCGTGGAGCGCTGCATGCGCGTGCTCTACGCCGATCTGCGCAGCCGCTTCGGTATCGCGTCGCCACGCATCCTGGTGTGCGGACTCAACCCCCACGCCGGCGAAAGTGGTCATCTGGGCCGTGAGGAGATCGACGCCATCATCCCCGCGCTGGACGACTGCCGCGACGCCGGGATTGATGCGATCGGGCCGTTGCCCGCCGATACCTTGTTCACTGCTGCGCGCCTGGCCGACGCCGACGCGGTACTGGCGATGTACCACGACCAGGGTCTGCCAGTGCTCAAGTACGCCGGCTTCGGCGACGCCGTCAACGTCACCCTGGGCCTGCCCATCATCCGCACCTCGGTCGACCACGGCACCGCGCTGGATCTGGCCGGCAGCGGCCGTGCCGATGCCGGCAGCCTGCACGCCGCGGTGGACATGGCGATCTGCATGGCGCAGGAAGCCAGCGCTTGAGCGCGTTGGCGAAGAAGCGCTTCGGCCAGCACTTCCTGCATGACGGTCGCGTCATCGCGCGCATTTTGCAGGCGCTGAACCCACAGCCGGGTCAGCGTATCGTCGAGATCGGTCCCGGTCGCGGCGCGCTGACCGCGCCGCTGCTGCAGCGCATCGGCGAACTGCAGGTGGTGGAGATCGACCGCGACGTCATCGCACCCCTGCAGCGAGCCTGTGGCGACGCGCCGGGTCTGCACCTCCACATGGCCGACGCGCTCAAGTTCGACTTCGCGCAACTCGCAGCGCCCGGCCAACCGCTGCGGCTGGTCGGCAACCTGCCGTACAACATCTCCACGCCGCTGTTGTTTCACCTGCTCGACCAGGCTCACGCGGTGCAGGACATGCTGTTCATGCTGCAAAAGGAAATGGTGGACCGCATGGCCGCGCTGCCTGGCGAACCCGACTACGGGCGCCTGAGCGTGGCGCTGGCCGCGCGCGCCGAGGTGAGCTGGCTGTTTCATGTCGGCCCGGGATCATTCTCGCCGCCACCACAGGTCGACTCGGCGGTCGTGCGCGTGGTACCGCGCGCGCCCGATTTCGAGATTCACGATTGGCCGACCTTCGACCGCGTGGTGATGCAGGCTTTCGGCCAGCGCCGCAAACAGCTCGGCAACAGCCTGCGCCAGATCGCCCACGCCGATGATTTCCGCAGCGCCAGCATCGATCCCGAGCTTCGCGCCGAGCGGCTGTCTGCCGCCGAATTCGCGCGGCTGGCGAACCAGATTCACGCCGAGCAGAGTCGCCGCGACGGATCCCAGCCATCCCGGTAGGGCGGTGGGATTGGTGCGTGACCCGACCTTCCACGGCGGGCGCGGTCCGCCCTACAACGGGCAAACCGCGTGGCGGTTCGGCGCAACCCGCAGTAGGGCGGCCCGCGGCCGCCGCGGTGGGGAATGGAATCGATCTCCGCTGCTCGCCGTTTTTAGGTTTACGGCCCCACCGGCTGCACCACCGCGCGTCGGCGCACCGTCAGCATCACGATGCCGGACATCACCAGTCCGGTACCCGCCAACTGCAGGCTGGTGATCGGCTCGGCCAGCCACCACCAGGCCAGAAACAGCGTCGATACCGGCCCCACCATGCCGGCCTGGGCAGCCGGTCCGGCGCCGGCTCGCGCCACGCCGAACATGATCAGGAATACCGGCAGCACGGTGCACAGGCCGGCGTTGAGCAGGGACAACTGCCACACCGTGGCGCTCTGTTCGAACAAGGTCGGCAGCGGCCGCAACAGCGCGTACTGCAGCACGCAGGCCACGCAGGACACGCTCATCGCCAGCGACACCAACCGCAAAGTGCCGACGCGCTGCAACAGCTCGCCGGAATACAACAGGTAGATCGCGTACAGCAGCGCCGCGCCGAACACACAGCCGGCGCCCAGCACCACACGATCACCGCCCAGCGACACGTCATGCCATAACACCAGCGCGATGCCGGCGTAGGCCAGCGCCAGCGACATCCACTGCTGGCGACTGACCCTGCGGCGGTACAACAGCAAGCCGAGCAGCAACACGAAACTGGGCGCCAGGAACAGGATCAGCCGCTCCAGCCCAGCGGTGATGTACTGCAGGCCGACGAAGTCGAGCATGCTGGAGCCGTAATAGCCGACCAGGCCCAGCGCCACGATACGCAGCAGATCAGCGCGTGATAGCCGCGGGGCCTGGCGCCAGGTCCACATCGCGACCGCCAAGAACACCGGTGCCGACAGCAACATGCGCAAGGCGATCAGGGTGACGGCGTCGATGCCGTGGCGGTACAACAGCTTGGCTACCACCGCCTTGGCCGACACCAGAATCGCGCCGAGCGCGGCAAGCGCCAGTCCGCTGAGATAGGCCGTCCGCAGGGACGACATCGCCGTCTGATCCACGCGCTTCAAAGACCGAGGTCGATCCAGGGCACCACCGCACCGGCCGGCAGCGGCGCCGACGCCGCGGCGATCCATGCCAGCGCATCGGCCGCAGCGAGGTTGCTGAGCATGTGCGAAGCCTGCTGACCCTGCGGGTGCAGGCGCATCACACCGTGGTCGTCGAGTTCGGTGCGCACGCGCAGCCAGGTGTCGCGTTCGGCGTCGCAGCGCACCGACGCTGCGAGCACGCCGCGGTGCTGCAGCGGACCGGCCGGATCCACACCTTCCAGACGGTCCAGCGCGCGGCGCACGAAACTGGCCAGGTTCACCAGCACCGACGCCGGATTGCCGGGCAAGCCCATCAGCAGGCAGGCCTGATGCCTGGCCACGTACAACGGCTTGCCCGGCTTTTGCGCGACCTTCCAGAACAGCCGCTGTGCGCCCAGCGCCTCGGCCTGCGGCAGGATCAGATCGCGATCGCCCACCGAAACCCCGCCGCTGGTGAGCACCAGATCGGACTCGGCAAAAGCACGTTGCAGCCCGGCGCGCACATCGGCTTCGGTATCGGCCAGCGCCGCCACCCGCGGCGGCGCATAGCCGGCCCGGGCCAGCCACGCCGCCATCAGCGGCCCGTTGGCGTTGTAGACCTCGCCCGGTCGCAACTCGCGGCCAGCATCCACCACCTCGTCGCCGCTGACCAGCACGGTGATGCGCGGCTCGGCGCGCACATCCAGTTCGGCGACACCCGCCATCGCCAGCATGGCGACATGGCCGGCGTTGAGACGACGCCCGGCCGGCATCAGGACGGTGCTGGCGCTGAGTTCCTCGCCGCGTCGCCGCAGGTCCTGACCCACCGGTGTGGCGCGCAGGATCAGCACCTGGTCGCCGTCGCGCGTCGTCCACTCCTGGCGCACCACCGTGTCCGCGCCCTGCGGAATCAGGCCGCCGGTGTAAATGCGACAGGCATGGCCGGCGGGCAGCACTGGCAACGCGTCGTGCGGGCCCGCGGCGACGGTTGCTGCCAGTGGAAAGCGCGCGGGCAAGACCTGCACCTCGGCGGCGCGCAACGCGTAGCCGTCCATGCTGCTCTGATCGAACGGTGGCAAGTCGCAGGCGGCAACGACGGCGCCGGCCGTAACCCGATGCAATGCCTGGCCGATCGACACCCGCTGCGGCGGCAGTACCGTCACCGCCGCGTCGATGCGCGCCAGTGCGTCGCGGATACTGAGCAGGCTCACGTATAGCCGCCTTCGTGCGGCCGCAGGGTGCGACACACCTCCAGCAGGTGGATCAGGCCCGGCAACACCGCGGCCAGGGTTTCCTCGGCGCCGCGACGCGAGCCCGGAAACGTGGCGACGAAGCTGCTGCCGGCCAGCCCGGCCACGCCGCGCGACAGCATCGCGTAGGGCGTGCGCGACTGCCCGAACGCGCGGGCAGCCTCCATGAAGCCAGGCAGCGGCGTTGTGATCAGCGGCTCGACCACGTCCACCGTGCAGTCGCGCGGGCCCAGGCCGGTGCCGCCAACGGTGATGATGCAGTCGATCTTGTCGGCAACCAGTTGTTGCACGCGCGCACCGATCTGCGCGGGCTCGTCGGGCAACACTTCGAAACTGGCGATGTCGAAGCCGGCTTCGGCCAGCCGGTCGCGCACGGAAGCGCCCGCGGTGTCGGGCTTCTTTTTTGCAGCGACGGTATCGGACAACACCACGATGGCGGCACGCATGCCGCGCGCCTGGCGGGCGTATTGCGACTTGCCGCCCTTCTTCTGCACCAGATGGATCTCGCCGATACGCATCTGGTCGGCGCGTGCGTGCGCCTTGAGCATGTCGTAGACAGTGAGCGCGGCCACCGACACCGCGGTCAGGGCTTCCATCTCCACGCCGGTGGCAGAGACGGTCTCCACCTCCGCGATCAGCGCGATGCCGTCGTCCTGCACGGTGGCGGTGACTTCGGCGCGCAGCACGCCGATGGGATGGCAGTGCGGCAGCAGGTCGGGGGTGCGCTTGACCGCCATCAGCCCCGCCAGCCGCGCGGCCTCGCGCACATCACCCTTCTGTACGCTGCCCTCCACCACCCGTGCCAGCGCCTCCGGTGGCAACTTGATGAAGCCCGCCGCGCGCGCGGTGCGCAGGGTGGTCGGCTTGAGGCTGATGTCACGCATTCGGGCTGCGGTCCTGAGCTTGATCTTCCTCCGGCGCAATGCAGCAGCCCTCGACGAAACTGCTGCTGCCGTCGGGATAGAACTCCTCTTTCCAGATCGGCGCGCGGTGCTTGGTGGCGTCCACCGCGTAACGCAGCGCGGCAAAGGCCTCGGCGCGATGCGGCGAACGCACCACCGCGACGATGGCGGTCTCACCGATGCCCAAGCGACCGACGCGGTGCTGCACCCGGCACACCGGCACGCCGAATTTCTCGCGGGTTTCGATCTCGATCTCTTCGATGATCTTTTCCGCCAGCGGTACGTGCGAGGTGTATTCCAGCCCGGTCACCGCGCGGCCCTGATGATGATTGCGCACGGTGCCGGCGAAGACCGACAACGCGCCGCAGTCCGGGCGTTCGGTATCGGCCAGCAGCAGGTCCAGCGACAGCGGCGTTGATTGCACGCGCGCTGCGATCAGTTCGCTAGCAGGTCCACCCATATCGACTCTCCTTTAGCCGCCGCTGACAGGCGGCAGCACTGCCACCACGTCACCGTCATTCAATGCTTTTGCGGGCGGCACCAGTTGCGTGCCGACGGCGAACGCGCAGCGCTCCAACTCAGCCGCCAGCGCGGCGTGAACCGGTAAAGCCTGCAAGGCCGCAAGTACGGTGCTGGATTCAGGAACCTGCACCTCGCAGCGATCTGTTCCGGCGAGGCGTCGGGTCACGCCCCAGAATTCCACATGAATTTTCATCTGGTGATTGTACGGCCTGACTTTAGTCAGGCGTCGACGCGGCGCCGGGAACGAAAATGAAGTCGGTCCAGCGATAGGCCGAGCCCCGGCCTGTATCGACGGCGCAGCACCTCGATACGCCGCTGCGCGGCTACCCGGTGTGAACGGGTTTCAAACGAAGGTGCGCCCACAACGCGCCACCTCGTCCCGCCCCCCGGCTTGCGCCGTGGGCGTTCGTTGGCGCAGCGAGTGCCACTGGCACTCGCCCACAACGCGCCACCTCACCCACCCAAGTGATGCATGGTGATGGGGCGCTCGGCGTAACCCTTGCGCTCGGCGTAACCCGCTTCCTTGTGCCAGACGTGGCCGCGGATCGCGTGGGCAAGTTCGGCGTCGTCGGCGCCGCTGCGCAGCGGCGTCTTGAGATCGCGAAACTGCTCGGAGAACAGACAGGAATACAGTTCTCCCGTTGCCGACAGCCGCACGCGATCGCAGGTCGAGCAGAACGGCCGCGAGATGGTCGGGATGATGCCCAGACGATAGCGGCCGTTGAGCAGGAAGTATTCCGCCGGCTCGGAAGTGCGCGGCAGGCGTTGCACTGCGAATTCTTGTTGCACCTGCTCCAGCACCTGGGCTTCGGTGATGACTTTGTCCTGCGTCCACAGGCCGCGCCCGTCCAGCGGCATGAACTCGATGAAGCGCAGCGACAGTTGCTCGCCATAAGCCCAGCGCACCAGCGGCAGCACTTCGTCTTCGTTGTAGCCGCGGATCACCACGCTGTTGAGTTTCACCGCCAGCCCGGCGTGGCGCGCAGCGTCGATGCCGGCCAGCACCGGCGTCACGTCGCCGCGGGTCATGGCACGGAAACGGTCCGGGGTGATGCTGTCGATGCTGATGTTGATGTCGTCCAGCCCGGCGTCCTTGAGCGCCCTGGCCACCGGCGCCAGACGCAGCGCGTTGCTGGTCATGGCAATGCGATCCAGGCCCAGCGGCCGCAGCGCATTCAACTCCGCGGTGATCTCCACCGCATCGCGCCGCAGCAACGGCTCGCCACCGGTCAGGCGGATCTCGCGCACACCCAACTCGGTGACGAACAGACGCACCAGACGCACCAGCTCGTCGCGGCGCAGGATCTGCTCGCGCGGCAGCCACTTGGGATGCTCGGGCATGCAGTACAAGCACTGCAGGTTGCAGCGGTCGGTCAGCGACACCCGCAGCTTGCGCTTGCTGCGGCCACGCGCGTCGCGCAGCGGTCCGTTCGCAGGGATGAGCAGAGGAGCGTTCACGACCGCCACTCTAATCCACTGCCCCCGCGGGGGCATTGAGGTTGACCGGGGCTGCGCCGCACAGGCGCGCCAGCCGGTGGCCTGCAAACCAGCGTCGAGGCGCGCGCTCGCCGGCATCGAAGGCGGCACGGGCGTCGGCGGCCAGCGCGGTGCGGATCAGGCAGAAGGTGGGATGAAGTCCGTGCGCGTCGGCCAGCACCGCGATGTCGGCGGCATCGCGCTGCACACAGGCCCGCATCTGTGCGGCGAGATCGGTCGGCAGCGTTGGCGTATCGCAGGGCACGCACAGCAGCCAGGGCCGGCGCGCGGATTCCAGCAGGCGAACCATGCCGACAAAGGGGCCCTGCCCCGGCGCGGCACCGTCATCGACCACGACCTCGGCGTCCAGGCGGGCATAGCGATCCAGATTTCGATTGGCCGAAATCCACACCTCCGCGACCTGCGGCCGCAAGGCCTGCAGCACCCATTGGATCAGCGGCCGGCCGTCATGCAGGACCCAGCCCTTGTCGACGCCGCCCATGCGCAGCCCGAGTCCGCCGGCCAGGATGCCGCCGCTGATGTCGGAATTGGGCGATGCCGGCCCGGAGGCGTGCGCTGCGTTCATGCAGGCAAAGGGTAAGCAGGTCCGGCGCAGGCGTCATCCCGCTGGCCAGCGAACGGATCGGCCGATGCCGGTTCAGCGGACCGCGCTACCCGCGCACTACACTGCGCGCAGTCCCTTTCCTCGCAGCCTTACGCATGACCCGCAACCCTGCCCTGGACGTGCTGCGCGGCATGCTGCTGGTGATGATGACGCTCACCCACCTGCCCACGGTCTGGCAGGGCGCGCTGGTGGAGCCGCTGGGTTATGTATCGGCCGCCGAGGGTTTCGTGTTCCTGTCGGCCTTTCTGGCTGGCCGCCTCTATCTGGGTCTGCATCAGAACCAAAGTCCGCGGGCCGCGCGGCAATGGACCTGGGGTCGTGCCCGCCAGCTGTACCTGATTCATCTGGTGCTGCTGGCGGTGGCCTTCACCCTGGTGGCGTGGATCGCCGACAGCTACGGCCGACCCGCCGCCCGCAATCTGCTCGGCTTCTATTTCGACGCACCGCTGCCGGCGATCATCGGCGGTGCCGCGCTGATCTACCAGCCGCCGCTGCTGGATATCCTGCCGCTGTACATCCTGCTGATGGCCGGCACGCCGCTGGCGATGGGGATCGCTCTGAGCTGGAGCTGGGGCCGCGTGCTGGCGATCAGCTTCGCGATCTGGCTGGCCGCGCAACTGGGATTGCGCGAAGCCTGGTTCACCCTGCTGGCCGGACCGGAGAATCTGCGCCTGGCCTTGCAACTGCTGGGCTCGTTCGACCTGTTCGCGTGGCAGTTTCTATGGGTGCTGGGTCTGTGGTTCGGCGCGGATGGGCTGCGCTGGTTGCAAGCCGATCCGGTGCGCTTGCGGGGTTTTTTGAACGTCTCGCTGGCAGTGGCGGCGGTCATGTTCGCGTGGCGCCACCTCGGCGGCCAGCACGGCTGGATGGACGCCGCACAGCGATCAATCTGGATCGACAAATGGTCGCTGTCGCCGCTGCGGCTGGTGAATCTGGCGGCGTTGATCGGTGCGCTGATGGCGGTCGGGCCCGCCTTGATCGACAGACTGCGACTCACCCCGTTCGAGCAACTGGGACGCTCTTCGCTGTGGGTGTTCGTGGCGCACCTGGCCTCGCTACTGCTGCTGCTCTGCGTGGTGGGACCGGACGATCAGCTACTGCGCGGTGCGGTCGGCCTGGCCACGCTGGCTACCGGGTTCGCGGCACTGTTCTTCGCCGCCTATCTGCACCGTCGCTATCAGGCGGCGGCCAGGGCCTGAGATTGGCCTGGACAGGGTTTCGCAGGTCGGCCTTTGGGCCGAAATCCGACCTGGTTTGTCGGGTTGAAACCCGACCTACGTCAGCGCTGCTGGCCTGATCTGCATAGCGCTTTTCCGAATCCCGACTGCAAGGATTACGTCATCGCCGCAGCGCAGACGGCGGCCGCGGGCCGCCCTACAGATAACGTTCCGCGCCCGCTCGTACTTCGTTGAGTCGGCTCCCCTGAACAACCTGCTTCGCTTGCCTGGATTCATTGGGCTACGTCATCGCCGCGGCAATGGCCTCGGCTTGTGCTTTGAGTCGGGCCAGCCGTTCGGGTGTCATCTTCGGCAGGCGGCCGAGCAACGCGATGTGCGCGGTCATCTTGGCCAGGGTGCGCCAGCGGTCGTGCGCGTAGCGCGGGACCACGTGCAGATGAACATGCGGCACGGTCTGACTGGCGGCGCGACCGTCATTAAGCAGGAAGTGTTGCGCGGCGCTGCCCAGGCCACGCTGCTGTGCCTGCCCGATGCGGCGCCCGAGCAGCAGCAGGTGGCTGCAGACCTCGGCCGGCAGTTCGGCCAGGGTCGCCACCGACAGGCGCGGCACCACCAGCACGTGTCCGGGCGAAATCGGGTTGATGTCCATGAAGGCGACGCAGATGTCGTCGCGGTGAACGAAATTGGCCGGCAGATCGCCGGCAATGATGTGATCGAAAATGCTCATGCGGTCGAAAAGCTTCATGAACTCACTCGCGCTGGAGCATACCGACCCTGCTGCCAGCCGGCAGTGGCGCACTTCAAACCGGGCCACCGGCGCGACGCGCTTCACACTGCAGACATGGCGTCGACGCAGGCGAGGGCTAGACTGTTCGGAGTCGCGGACACAGCGGCGCCAACATTGTCCACCGGGGAAACACCATGACCAAGCTCAACCTCGTAGACCGGGTCAAGAACATTCTGCTGGTTCCGCGCCAGGAGTGGCCGGTGATCGGCCAGGAGCAGGACAGCATTGCCGGGCTCTACACGCGCTACATCCTGCTGCTCTCCGCGCTGCCTGCAGTGGCTGGCTTCATCAAGTTCAGCCTGATCGGCACCAGCATTCCGCTCACCGGGGTGACGGTGCGGGTCGGCGTGTTCTCCGGCCTGTTCAGCATGCTGGTGCAGTACGGCCTGGGGCTGCTCGCGGTGTACCTGCTGGCGATGATCGTGGAGGCGCTGGCACCGACCTTCGGCGGGCAGAAGAACCGGGTGCAGGCGCTCAAAGTGGTGGCCTACGCCTACACCGCGAGCTGGGTCGCCTCGGTGGCGGTGATCCTGCCGTGGATCGGCTGGCTGCTGTCGCTGGCCGGCGGCGTGTACGCCATCTACCTGCTGTACCTGGGCCTGCCGTCCACCATGCACAACCCGCCGGAGCGTTCGCTGGCCTACACCGTGGTGACGGTGGTCTGCGCAATCGTGCTGGGTGTGGTGATGGCGCTGATCCTGAGCGTGTTCGGCGGCAGCCCGGACCTGGGTTCGCGCACGTCGGATCGTGGTGACGACATTCAGATCAGCACGCGCGACGGCAGCGTCAGCATCGATTCCGACAGCGCCCTGGGGCACCTCGGCAAGATGGCGCAGCAGATGGGCGCCGCCGGCAAGAAGCTGGAGGCCGCACAACAATCCGGTGATACCGCCGCGCAACAACAGGCGCTCGGCGAAGCGCTGGGCTCGATGTTCGGCGGCGACGGCAACGTCAAGGCCCTGGAGCCGGCGCAGATCAAGGCGTTTGTGCCCGAATCGCTGGAGGGCCTCACCCGCACCAAATATCAGGCCGAGCGCAATACCGTGATGGGGCTGCAGGTCGCCAGCGCCAGCGGCGATTACAGCAACGACGAGGGCAACGCGACTCTGCGCCTGGAGATTACCGATCTCGGCGGCGCCAGCGGCCTGGCGATGCTGGCCGGCTGGGCGCTGGTGGAAACCGAGAGCGAATCCGACAGCGGCTACGAGCGTGTGCGTGAGCAGGACGGCATGCGCGTCCGTGAGCGCTGGGACGGCAGCAGCCGCAGCGGCGAATACGACCTGATCGTCGCCGAACGTTTCATGATCAAGCTGCGCGGACAGGACCTGGACATGGCGCAGTTGCACGCCGCCGCCGAGCAACTCGATCTTTCCGGCCTGCGCGAACTCAAGACCGCGGGCGCTGCGGCGGAATAAGTCTGCGCGCCTACAACAGCTTGGCGCCAACCAGGGATTCCGACAGCGTCCACAGCCGTTGCGCGGTGGGCGCATGCCGCGCGGCGCGACGGCAACCCACCTTCGTCGGATAGCCGCGCAACTGCTGAAAACCATCGGGGCCGATGTAGTCGCCGCCCGCCACGTCCGGCGCGGTGGCGGCATACAGCGTCGGCAGCGCACCCATCGACGCCGGTTGGCCGATCAGATTGTTGCCCAAGCTCATTGCCAGACGGCCGATGGCGGAATTTTCCATCTGCGGTCCCACCATCTGCAGATTGGTGGCGGCATAGCCGGGATGTGCCGCGGCGACTTTGATCGACAAGCCGGCCTGGCGCAGGCGGCTGTCCAGTTCGAAGGTGAACAGCAGGTTGGCCAGCTTGCTCTTGCCGTAGGCGTCCCACTTCAGATAGCGCTTGCGCTCCCAGTTGAGATCGTCCAGGTCCATGCCGCGGGTCCAGCGATGCGCCAGGCTGGCGACGTTGACCACGCGGGCGTCGCCGCTGAGGGTCAGACGTTCGATCAGCAAGGCGGTGAGCGCGAAGTGGCCGAGATGATTGGTGCCGATCTGCATCTCGAAGCCGTCGGCGGTGCGCTGCAGCGGCAAGGCCATGACCCCGGCGTTGTTGATCAACAGGTCCAGGCGCGACTCGCTGGCGAGAAATTCGGCTGCAAACGTGCGCACCGATGCCAGATCCGCCAAGTCGAGTGTCATGCAGCGTGCGTCCGCTGCCGACGCCTGCTCCTGCACGCGCGCCAGCGCGGCATCGGCCCGTGCAGGATTGCGGCAGGCCAGGATCACCCGCGCGCCGGCCGCGGCCAGCGCCGTCGCGGTCTCCAGCCCCAGGCCGCTGCTGGCGCCGGTGACGATCGCGGTCTTGCCTTGCTGCGACGGCATCTGCGCCGCGGTCCATCTGTGCTGGCTCATCGGTTCTCTTGAGTCGAATGTACGTAAACGTGTGTGATGGGTGCGCCACCCCTGCGGGACGGCCCGCATGGCATCGCGGCGTGTATTCAGGCTGAATTCGGTCACGCCCGATAGCGCCGTTGCGACACGCCCGCGCGCGCCACGGCCACCGACCCGATCACGGAGCTCAGCATGCAGACCGTCGCCCAAGGATTCACCTATCTCGAATGCCCGCGCTGGCACGACGGCCGACTGTGGGTATCCGATTTCTACACCCACCAGGTCGTCGCGGTCGATGCCAACGGCCGCGTCGAATGCGTGGCGCAGGTGCCGCAACAGCCTTCCGGGCTGGGCTTTCTGCCCGACGGCCGCGCCCTGATCGTGTCCATGCGCGACCGTCGCATACTGCGTCGCGAACCCTCCGGCGAGCTGGTCACGCATGCCGACCTGATGGCGCACGCACCCTGGCATCTCAACGACATGCTGGTCGATTCCCAGGGGCGTGCCTATGTCGGCAACTTCGGTTTCGACATCATGACGGGCGCTGCCGAGGCCACCACCTGCATCCTGCGCGTGGACCCCGACGGCAGCGTGGCGGTGGCGGCCGACGGCTTGATGTTTCCCAATGGCACGGCCATCACCCCGGACGGCCGCACCCTGATCGTGTCGGAATCCTTTGCCGGCTGCCTGACCGCGTTCGATGTCGCTGCCGACGGCGGTCTGAGCAATCGCCGCGTGTGGGCCGAACTCGGCCTACCCTACCGCGCGATGCACGAGCAGGGCGCCGAACTCGAAAAGGTCGCGGTACCTGACGGGCTGTGTCTGGACGCCGAGGGCGCCGTCTGGGTGGCCGACGCCGTGCGCCACTGTGTGCTGCGCATCGCCGAGGGCGGGCGCGAACTGCAGCGCATCTCCACCGGCGATCTCGGCGTGTACGCCTGCATGCTCGGCGGTGACGACGGCCGCACCCTGTACCTGTGCGCCGCGCCGTCGTTCGATGAAGCCGAGCGCAAGGCCACCCGCGACGGCAAACTGCTGGCCACCCGAGTGGACGTGCCGCACGCGGGGCTGCCGTAACGCGCGGCCGGTTCTACTGCGACAACCCCAGCCGGGGTTGAAATCATCACCCTTCGACAAATCCGGCCTTCATGGGCACCGTGCAGAGATGACTCCGGAATTGCGCTACCTCGGCGGCTTCGCGCAGGAACTGTCCAGCGAGGCGCTGCCCGGCGCGCTGCCGGTGGGTTGCAACTCGCCGCAGCGCTGTCCTTACGGGCTCTACGCGGAGCAGATTTCCGGCACCGCCTTTACCGCACCACGCCACGCCAACCGCCGCAGTTGGCTGTACCGCATCCGGCCCAGCGTGCTGCAGGGGCGCTTTGTTGCGCTTGAACAACCGGGCCTGGTCACGGAGTACGACCGCGCGGTGGCGCCCAACCCGCTGCGCTGGGACCCGATGCCCTGGCCCGACGCCCCCACGGATTTTATCGACGGACTCAGGGCCTGGGGCGGCAATGGCGCGCCGGACACCCACAGCGGATGCGCCATTCACTTGTACGCCGCCAACCGCTCGATGCAGCGGCGCTACGTTTACGACGCGGACGGCGAGCTGCTGATCGTGCCGCAGACCGGACGCATGCGGCTGGCGACCGAGTTCGGTTTGATCGATGTGTCGCCGCAGGAGATCGCGCTGATTCCGCGGGGAGTACGCTTTCGGGTGGAACTGCTGGACGAGCAGGCGCGCGGATACGTCTGCGAAAACTTCGGCGCACCCCTGCGCCTGCCCGAGCTCGGTCCCATCGGCGCCAATGGACTGGCCAACGCGCGCGATTTTCTGACCCCGGTCGCGAACTACGAAGACCTCTCGATTGCCGGGGAACTGGTCTGCAAATTTCTGGGACAGTTCTGGCGCGCGCCCATCGCCCACTCGCCGCTGGACGTGGTGGCCTGGCACGGGAATCACACGCCCTGCAAATACGACCTGCGCCGTTTCAACGCGATGGGCTCGGTGTCCTATGACCACCCCGATCCTTCCATCTTCCTCGTGCTGCAGTCGCCCAGCGACACGCCCGGTGTGGGCGCGCTGGACTTCGTGGTGTTTCCGCCGCGCTGGGTGACGGCGGAGCAGACCTTTCGCCCGCCCTGGTTTCATCGCAACGTCGCCAGCGAGTTCATGGGCCTGATCCATGGCCGCTACGACGCCAAGGCCGACGGCTTCGTGCCGGGCGGTGCGTCACTGCACAACGCAATGGTCGCGCACGGCCCGGACAGCGCCACCTACGACAAGGCCTTGCGCGCCGACACCTCCGTGCCGGCCCGGATCGAAGACAGCATGGCCTTCATGTTCGAAAGCCGCATGGTCATCCAACCCACCCGACAAGCGCTGCAAAGCCCGCAGTTGCAGGCCGGTTACGCGGATTGCTGGCAAGACCTGCGTGCTCACTTCACCCCGGATTCACGCTGAATGAACCGACTCAATGAAACCCACGACCCCGCGCTTAGCAGTTGGATCGAATCGGCCAACGCGCCGGGCTGCGACTTTCCCATCCAGAACCTGCCGTTCGGCGTGTTTTGTCGCCGCGGCACCACGGAGCCGCCGCGCGGCGGCGTGGCGATTGGCGATCAGATTCTGGACCTCGCCGCGGCCGCACAAACCGGGGTGTTCTCCGACACCGCGCTGATCGCGCTGCAGGCCGCCTCCGCACCCGCGCTCAACGCGCTGATGGCACTGGGCGCGTCTGCGTGGTCGGCCTTGCGTCTTGCGCTGTCGCGAGCGCTGCGTGCGAACTCCGCGGCACAGACGAGCCTGGCCGCCTGCCTGGTCGCCCAGACCGACGCCGAGCTGCTGCTGCCGGCGTTGATCGGCGACTACACCGACTTCTACGCCTCCATCCATCACGCCACCCGCGTCGGCCGCCTGCTGCGTCCGGACCAGCCGCTGCTGCCCAACTACAAGTGGATTCCCACCGGCTATCACGGCCGCAGTTCATCCATCGGGGTGTCGCCGCAGGACTTCCCGCGCCCGCACGGACAGACCCTGCCATCCGGCCTGACCACGCCCCTGTTCGGCCCCAGCAAGCGGCTCGATTACGAACTGGAGCTGGGCGCCTTCATCGGCCCCGGCAATGCGCTGGGCAGCGCGCTGACGATGGCGCAGGCCGAGGCGCAGATCTTCGGCCTGTGCCTGCTCAACGACTGGTCGGCGCGCGACATCCAGGGCTGGGAATACCAGCCGCTCGGCCCATTTCTGGGCAAGAGCTTCGCCACCACGATCTCGCCGTGGATCGTGACCCTGGAGGCACTAGCGCCGTATCGCCTGCCGTTCACGCGCCCCGCCGACGATCCTGCGCCACTGTCCTACCTGAGCTCAGCGGACAACGCAGCGCACGGCGCCATCGACATCCAGCTTGAAGCGGCGCTGCAGACCGCCGCGATGCGCGAACGTGGCGAACGCGCCGCCACGGTTTCGCACAGCAGCTTTCGCCATTCGTACTGGACCTTGGCGCAGCTGGTGACCCATCACAGCATCAACGGCTGCAATCTGCGCCCGGGAGATCTTCTGGGCAGCGGCACGCAGTCGGGTCCGACGCCCGCCGAGTCCGGCTCCCTGCTGGAACTCAGCGAAGCCGGCCGCAAAGCCCTGCGCATCGGCAGCGGTTCGGAGGAGCGCAGGTTTCTGGAAGACGGCGACCGCGTGGTCCTGCGCGCCTGGTGCGAACAGGCCGGCGGGCCGCGCATCGGTTTCGGCGCGGCCGTGGGCACCGTGTTGCCGGCACGCAACGCCGCGTGACGACCCCGCCGCCCGCCGCCGCGGATACCGATCGCATCTTCGATGCCTCGACCTACGTCGCCGGCGTGCCGTTCGAGGTTCTGACCCGCCTGCGCGAACAGCAGGCGGTGGTGTGGGTGGACGAACCCGCGCTGCTCGGCTGGCCCGCCGGGCCCGGCTTCTGGCTGGTGCTGCGCCATGCCGAGGTCGAGGCGGTAATGACCCAGCCGCAACGCTATTCGTCCGCGCTCGGCGGCACCCAGATCCGCGATCCGGCCACAGCGGACGCGCTGCGCTTCGTGCGCCGCATGATGCTCAACATGGACCCGCCCGAGCACACCCGCCTGCGCAGGCTGCTGGCCCGTTCCTTCACCTCGCGCGCGCTCGCCCAGCTCGAAGCCCGCATCCGCGACCACGCGCGCGACATCGTCACCCGCGTGGTCGGCAACGCTAGTCACGGCCGCTGCGACTTTGCCAAGGACATCGGCGCCGACCTGCCGCTGCTCGCGCTGGCCGAGATTCTGGGCGTGCCCCCGCAGGACCGCATGCTGATGTTCGACTGGTCGAACCGCGTGATCGGCTACCAGGACCCGGACTACGCATCGTCGTCGTCATTCGATCTGGACGCCGGAACCGCCATGGCCCGCAAGGCGATGCGCCTGCGGCCGCAGCCCGGGCCGGACGGCCTGATGCCCGACCCGCGCACCCGCGAGGGCATGCCCGACCTGTACGCCTACGCGCATCTGCTGGCCGAGGAAAAGCGCCGCAACCCGGGTGACGACGTGATGTCGCTGCTGCTCGCGCAGGTGGACGACGACGGCGGGCAGGTCTCGATTGAAGAATTCGAGAACATGTTCTGGCTGTTCGCGGTCGCCGGCAACGAAACCCTGCGCAACGGCCTGCCCGGCGCCTGCATCGCGCTGATGGAAAACCCCGACGCGCAGGACGAGCTGCGCACCGACCCCTCGCTGCTGCCGCGGGCGGTGGAAGAATTGCTGCGCTGGTGGACCCCGGTGATGACCTTTCGCCGCACCGCTGCCGAAGACTGCGTGTTGGGCGACACCGCGATCCGTACCGGCGACAAGGTGGTGGTCTCCTTCATTTCCGCCAACCGTGACGAGCGAGTATTCCACGAGCCCGACCGCCTCGACATCCGCCGTCACCCCAATCCGCACATGGTGTTCGGGCAAGGACCGCACTTCTGCCTGGGCGCGCAGCTTGCGCGCGTGCAGATGCGCGCCCTGTTCGGCGAAGTGCTGAGCCGCATGGGACGGCTGCAGACCGACGGCGACCCCGCCTATCTGCGCTCCAACTTCCAGCGCGGCGTCAAGCGCCTGCCGATCCGCTGGTCGGTGGCATGACCGGTGTCCTGATCAGTGCCCTGATCAATATCCGGATACGGGAACCCCGCACATGACCCCGACGCTGCACATCCGTACCCTGGGCAGTGGCGATGCGGTCCTCCTGCTGTTGCACGGCCCCGGGGCTACCGGCGAGGTCCGGGCCGGACTGACACAGCATTTGCAGGCGCAGTAATTGCAAGACCGCGCGATCGTCCCGGACCTGCCGGGGCATGGCCGCTCCGCGCCCCTGTCGCCGCACTACTCGTTCGTGAATCTCGCCGCGTCAGTTGCGCAGATCATCCCGCCAGCGTCGCGCGTGGTGGTGCTCGGCCACTCCCTCGGCGGCGCGATCGCACTCACCCTGGTCATCGGCGGGTCCGGAGTCCGGGTCGACGCCGCGTGCGGGCTCGGCATCAAGTTCCAGTGGAGCGCCGACGAACACGCAAGCGCCAAAGCACTGTCGACCAAACCGAACCCCGTGTTCGCCAGTCGTCAGGAAGCCGCCGAGCGGCACCTCAAGCTCGCTGGACTCACCGGCCTGCTCGCAGCCGCCATAGCCACCATCGTGCCCGCCACCGGCGAGCACGACCCCAAGTGCCCGGCCGATGCGCCACGTGCGCTCAGCCTCCACGCAATCGTGCTGCCGCGGTCCTGGGCTACAACGCGCACATGGGACGTCCCGATGCGCTGTTCGATGCGCTGTGGCCGTTGTTGGAACGACTGGGGTGTAAATCAGAACCCGCCCTTCGCAGGACGCGTAGAGCAGTCTAAGCGGAACCGCCATTCCAGATTCCTCATTTAAGCGTCGATGCGCATAAAAGTCAGGCTTTCTTCTCCCTTCAGATCCCTATTGGTTTTAAAGTTTTGTCACGTTCACTACCGATAATATTGAACCGTCCTTGATGTGCCCGGAGACGATGCACATGTCATCGGCTTGGCATTCTTCGAATATTGAATTTGCCATCTCGGATTGCGTTGGAAACGTATACTCCGATCCGTCATCGGATATGACGCTCGATAACAAAGTGCCAGAATTGATCGTGCCGATTATTACGGTCGTCTCCGAGGAATTCGGAGTAGATATTGATGATGCCTGACCCTTAGAAGCAGCACGGCTTGCCCTTATCGCCTCAACGAAGCTATTTGACGCTCCTAAGAAATGACCACGCGGAATTCCGGCCACGAACACAATGTGTTGATTATTGTCATCAAGTTGAGATTCGTAGCTAATCGGCAGTTCATAGCGCTGTCCCACAACTAACTTGCCCTCGCAACTTATCTTTTTTATTCCCTTGTCTTCCGCGGTAGCTCTCGGAAGCTGGACAACTAAATTGTCATCTATTTCAGATTGCGAGGTTTCTTCACTCCCGACAAATTTTTCAACGAAGATCTGTTTCACCAGATCGATAGTCTCCGCGTCGGAGCACTTGGGCGGGCCACTGCTGCACCCAGATGTAATGAGCATTAAAGTTGCGATGATCAAGGCAGGGAAAAAATATTGGCTCACTCACATCCCCCCGTCGTGTCGCACATCTTGTCGTAACCGAAGTTCTTCCGCCTCGAAGCGAAAGCCCGGATCAGTTGTAAGCCCATTTTAAATGACAGCGGCCTTAGGATTGGGCCCATAAGAATTGTCTCCAGAAGTACTGTCTTGTACTGCGAAGACAATCAAAACAATAGCGCCAATTAGTGGAATAATTCCGATCAGCAGCCACCAACCACTACGATTGGTATCGTGAAGCCGGCGGACGCTAACCGCTAAGGAAGGCAGAAAAACGACGAGAAAAAAAAGACCACCCAGCAGGCCTACGCCCGCTTCCGTGTCGAAGGAGCCTGTGATGCCATCAATAATTGACAGGCCAATAAAGATAAGAATAAAAAAAAGAAAGAAGTACCAATACTCAGCGCGCCGAGCGCGCCCGGAGAACGTAGCGTACTTTTTTAGAGCCCCAATAAACCAGTTCATAATTACCCCCAATAATTGCTGCAAATAATTCGACAGCAGACGTACCCGTACAAGTGCTGGATGTCTAAATTCGCTTCCTCCCGTAACGCTGTATCGCACAAGTCGGGTGCAGTGCGACTTTTTTGCTGACTACTCAAGAAATCTTTCAAGCTCTTTGGCCCGCGATGCAGTGGCTTGCAGTACACAATCGCTGCCGCTCACTGCGGCCATAGTTCCGCCCTCCGGATCAGCATAGAAACCACAATTCGCATCACGAAATTGAATCCAAATGCGCTGCGTAGCCAGAAGTTGCGCTTTCCTTGCATCGGAAAGCTGACCACGCAATTTTCGGTAGGCGCTGTTCAGCCTTGCATCTTGGATCGCAGTTTCTGTCGTGACGCAGTCGAGCATAGCTGCTGTCACGCCCCCAGAGTTATCCATGCACAGCGAGAACTGTTTGGTTAGCAGCGAATTGTCCGCGACCGCATTTGTGGATATTGCGAGTATCAAGAACACGGCTGTAAGACCTTGTTTCATGTTCGCGTAGAAGGTTGTGCGGAGAGAATGCTTCGAATCAACTTAACTTCGTTTATGAAACAGACCGTACCCCTTAAAGCTCGTCCAAGTCAAAGGATTCTTGGACCCTCCGGGCCCCCGCGTCAGAATAGTTGCCGCCTTGATAGGACCATATATGGGGGCGTCAATGAAGGTAGAACGTGGCTCGATACGGACAAGGATTCAAGGTCCGGGTGGTAGCAAGCGTAATTCGCGGAAGGCGGATTACGCGATGAAGCTGTTAGTCCGCCCCACTAGGTAGCCCCGCTCCGCACCAGCCTCCCCGGCAACGCCCCCGTCGCGACGCCCTCGCGATAGATCATCTCTCCCGCCACGAACGTCGCGGCAATTCCCTCGCAGTCCTGGATGAAGCGCGCGCCGCCGCCGGGCAGGTCCTCGACCTTGCGCGGGGTCTTGAGCATCAGCTTGTCGAGGTCGAGCAGGTTCACGTCGGCCTTGCAGCCGGGCGCGAGGCGGCCGCGGTCGTTGAGCGAGAAGAAGCTCGCGGGATCGTGCGTGATGCGGCGGATGCCTTGCGCAAGGCTCAGCAGCTTTTCGTCGCGCACCCACTTCGTGATCAGGAACAGGTTCGCGCTGCTGTCGCAGATGGAGCCGACGTGCGCGCCGCCGTCGCCGAGCGCGCTGATGGTGTGCGGGTGCTGCATCAGCGCGCCGATCACCGTGCCGTTCTTGCTTGTGGCGGGGATGTAGATGAGGTTCTTCGCGTCGTTGCCCAGAAGGAAATCGTAGAGCCATTCCATCGGGTCACGGCCGTCACGCTGCGCGCGCGCGGCGACCGAGTCGCTGTTGGCGGGCAGGTAGTTGATGGGTTCTTCCATCGGGTACATCTGGTCGAAGGCGCGCTCCAGCAGCTGCACGAAGATGTGCGGACGGTCGTTCTGCTCGGACAGAATCTGCGCCTTGATGGCCGGGTCGCGCAGCTTCGCGAGCTTCTCGGCGGCGGGCAGCACTTCCAGCGCGAGGAAGGTGGGGCGGCGGTAGAACGGGCTCATGCTCGCGGGGTGCCCCATCAGCACGCCGATGGGGCGCGAGATCACCTGGCCACGGATGTCGAGGCCCTCAGCCTGCGCGGCATCGATGCGCTTGAGGTGTTCGCGCCAAAGGTCGGGATTCGGATTGGAGCCCGGCGGTGGCTTGTCGAACGCGGCCAGGGTGAACGTGCCCTTCGCGCCGGTGGCCTTGCTGACGTCGCGCAGGATGCCGAACTCCGCGTCTTCATCCACCCAGTCGGAGATGAATTGGAGGACGTGACCTTTGTCGCCGGACAGGCAAGACCCGAGTGCCTTCATTTCGGTCACGGCGGCGCCCATGGTCGGCACCGATTCACCGGTACTGCTGAGATGAAGCAGGGTGCGTGAACTGGAGAATCCGATGGCGCCGGCGTCCATCGCCTCGCGCACCAGCTTCTGCATGGCGGCGATGTCGTCCGCGGTCGCGGCCTCGCGATCCACGCCGCGCTGGCCCATCACGTACACGCGCAGCGGTGCGTGCGGCAGGAAGGCGGCGACGTCGATGTCGCGCGGTTTGGCTTCCAGCGCGTCGAGGTAGTCGGGGAAGCTCTCCCAGTTCCACTGGATGCCGGCTGCGAGCGCGGAACCCGGAATCTCCTCCACGCCTTCCATCAACTGCACCAGCACCTCGCGGTCGGTCTTGCGGCAGGGCGCAAAGCCTACGCCGCAGTTACCGAGCACGACCGTGGTGGTGCCGAGATTGGACGAGGGATTCATGTGCGAGTCCCAGGTGGCCTGGCCGTCGTAGTGCGTGTGCACGTCGACGAAGCCGGGCGTGACGGCCTTTCCCGTGGCGTCGATCTCGCGCGTGGCGCTGCCCGAAATGCGCGGCGCGATGTGCGCGATGCGGCCAGCCTTGATGGCGAGGTCGGCGACGTAGGGCTCAGCGCCGGTGCCGTCGATGATCTGGCCGTTGCGAATCAGGATGTCGAATGGCTCCATGACGCATCTCCTTTACGACCCGCTATTCGTGGATCGCTGATGGGGTCTGCGGACAGGATAGGCCGGTTCGGCGGATCCTTCGCCTGGGGCGCGCCCGGGGTACGGGCATCCAGGGCCGCAAGTGCGGCCCTCAACTCGGCTTGCTGCCGCTACGGCCGCGCTTCCAGCACCAGGTTGAAAGGCGTTTCCGTGGCCCGCCGGAACCGCGTGAACCCACCGCCGTCCACCACGACCTCGCGTAGTCGCGCCTCACCCGCCTGCGCGCCCAGTGCCGGACCCTTGCGCGCCAGCGACACCGGCACGCAGATCTGCGAAGAGGCGCCATACATCACACGGCCGACCGGGTTGAGATTGTCCTGCACACGGTCATTGGCGAAAGGCTCGACGATCATCGCGATGCCATCGGACTTGAGCGCCGCCCGCGCGTGACGCGACACGCCGACCGGATCGCCCATGTCGTGCAAGCAGTCGAAGAACGCGATGAGGTCGAAATCCTTTTCCGGGTAGCCATCGGCGTCGGCCACCTCGAATGTTGCGTTGTTCAGACCAGCGGCGGCGGCGTGTTCGCGCGCCACGCGTATCGATTCGGCGTGATAGTCGTAGCCGATGAAGCTTGATGAGGGGTAGGTCCGGGCCATGAGCAAGGTGCTGGCGCCATGGCCGCAGCCGACATCCGCCACCCTGGCGCCGGACTGGAGCCGCGCGACCGCCCCGTCCAGTGCCGGCAGCCATGAGGCAATCAGGTTGGCGTTGTAGCTGGCGCGGAAGAAACGCTCGGTGCCATGGAACAGGCAGGGATGATGATCGCCCCACTCCATACCCTGGCCGCTCTCGAAATTTTCCAGCGTGCGGTGCAGCGCATGAAAGGTCGCCTGGACGATGTTGTACGCACCCGGCATGTCGACCGGTCCATTCGGGTCGGCGAGGCACAGCGCCTGTTCCGGACTCAGAAACCACTTATTGGCAGCAGCGTCGTAGGTCACGTAGCCGCCCGCGCCCTGATTGCCCAGCCACTCGCGCACGTAACGCTCATGCGTCTCCGTGCGCTGCGCCAGTTCGGCCGAGGTCAGCGGGCCCTTGGCCAGTTCCCGATAAAGGCCGAGCCGGTCGCCCACCAGAACCAGGGCAGCGCTCATCGCGGCGCCAAGATCGCCAACTGCCTTGCCCAGAAACTCGTTGAGCTTGCCTTCGTCGACGGCCATGGCGCTTCCCCGGTTGGTGATGTGAGCAACTGCTGAAGAGAGACTACGCCGCGCCGACCGCGCCGCACAGCGCCACTCGTCTGCCGGGATCCGATTCGGCCGTGCCTTCCGAATGCCGTGCATCCCGGGAGCTGAGCCTGGCCGCGGAGCGCCGTAACGCACCTATCCCGAAGGTCGCTGGAAGTACGCGGCCAGCGCGGTCCTGGACAGGCCGGCGACGTGCGCCGGTCGCTCGGATTCGCAGCGGGGACATCGGCACAGGAACTGGAAGTCGCGGTGCAGACGCTGGTTGCGTTCAAACCAGTCCAGGGTCAGAAAGGCGGTGTCTGCCTGGTAGTTCCAGCAGATCGCGGTGTCCTTCGAAATGGGGCGCGTCGCCAGCAGCAGCTCCGCCAGTGGCGATTGCGGGGCGCCGCGCAGCTCGGCATTGGGGTCGCAGGAATGATTCGAGCGACTCAGCGTGGGCCAGATGCCGTAGCCGGTCACGCCGGCCTGGCGATAGCGGATGTTGTTGGTCGCCACCCGGTGATAGAGCTGCGCCAGCTTCTTCGGGTTGCGCCGGTACTTGCGCGCGATGTGATCCAGGGTCGCCTCGTCCTCCGGCGCGAGCGGCCACTTGGTCAGCCGCAAGTCCTGCGCGCTGACCTGCTCGAACATCTCAGCGGAGGACAGGATGGTCTCCAGCAGCAGCCACGACCCGACGTCGTCCTCGCCCTCGTGGGTTTGCGCGAAAGCGATGGGGTACTCCGCCACCAGCAGCGCGCCCGGTTCGGCGTCTGCAGATGCCACGAGCTGGCGTTCGCCACCCCAGCCGGCGATGCGGGCCAGAGGCGCATGGACACTGGGGAAGGTCATGCCGATTGCACGGGACGGACATAGCGCATGGAACGATCAGCTCTTGAGTGAACGCGTGAGCCGAAAGCTTAGCGCCCCGCCCTGTCCACGCGCTGCACCTGCGCCAGCGGCGGACTCGCGCATCGGACCTTCACCATCGGGAACTGGCACCGCCGCCGCCGGAACTGCCGCCACCCGAGGATGAGGAGTAGCTGCTGCCGCCGGATGAGGATGACGAGGACGCCCGGCTGGCGTGATACGCGGGGGTGTAGCTGAACCTTCCGGGTGCGGTTTCCTCCAGGTGGCCCTTGCCGATCAGGTCGGCCCGCTGTTTAGCGATGTTGTCCAGAAACCGGCGGTAACGTTCGGGCGAGCCGTACTTGCGTCCGGACAGATAGGCCACCAGCGCGACCACCAGCAGCGGGATGGCCAGCGAGAGATAGAAGATGATCGGCTGCATCGCCGACAGGAAGAATACGAACACGCCGGGGTTGATCGACAGAAACGCCAGCACGCCCCAGTTCAGTCCCCACCGGCCGGTGTGGTTGGGTGTCCTGACGACCTGCTCGTCGCCCAGCGCCAGCGCCGGTTGCGCACCCAGCAGCGTGTCGCGGCGGTAGGCGACCCAGGCGTTGCGGATCGGCACACACAGCCACAATGGCAGCAGGAACACGCCCCAGGCGATCAGGCCGCGCTTCCACACCATGTCGTCGTCCGCGGTGGACGGGTGTTCGAGTTCGCGCAGCGCGTCAGGATCCTGCGCGCCCAGGCGCGACAGAAAACCGAAGGCGTCCGCGATTGCCGCGGCGACATCGCCTTCGCGCATCTTCGGCGCCAGGTAGGCATCCAGCGCCCGCAGCGCGGCGACGTCGGTGATCGTGCCTTCGAGCCCGTAGCCGACTTCGAAGCGCGACTCGCGATCATTCATCGCCAGCACCAGCAGCAGGCCGTTGTCCGCATCGGCCTCGCCGAGTTGCCATTGTTCGAACGCTTCCACCGCAACGTTCTCGATGGGCTCGCCCTCTAGCGCTTCGAGAATGAACACCGCACCCCAGATGCGGCTTTCCTCGCGAATGCGCTGTAGTTCAAGGTTGACGCGCTGGTTGGCGGCGGCGTCGAGATACCCGCCGGGGTCGACGACGTTGGGCGTGAACGGCGGGATCGTGAGCCGGGCGGCTGCGCCGGGCGCAGACAGTGCGAGCGTCAACGACGTGACGGCGAGAATCCACAGGATGCGCATCGGCAACTCTCTGGCTGCGGCACCAAAAAAAACGCGGCTCCGCGGGCGCGGAGGAAAGGCGCCTAGCGTAGACCACCCTCAACGATTCGGAACGCCCGCAGCGTGCGCTATTTCTCATCCGGATTAGGGCCGAATCCCACCTCATCGCCCCAATCGGGTCAGCCCCGCACACACCTCCGGGGGAGTCGCTGGCGCCACCTGGAGGATTGCCAGGCGCACCGCGCTCGCCCACTGTGGATCACCCTGGAACGAAGAGACCTCACATGGCCATGAGTCCGCTGGAAACCGTCAACGCCTTTTGCGCCGCCTGGCAGCGCGGCGACATTGAAGAGCTGATGAGCTACTTCGCCGAGGACGCGATCTACCACAACGTGCCGGTGGCACCGATCCAGGGCAAGGAGGCGATCAAGCAGGGGTTCCTGGCCTTCGCGAGCCTGATGGAGGGCATCGAGCTGATCATGGTGCGCACCGCGGCGACCGGGTCGGTGGTGTTCAACGAGCGCATCGACCGCTTCACCTGGAAAGGCCGGCAACTCGACCTGCCGGTGGCCGGCGTGTTCGAGGTTCACAATGGCAAGATCACCCTGCACCGCGACTACTTCAACTATCCGACCTGGCTCGACGCCACTGGAATTCCGCTTGGCTGAGCCTGCGCCCGTACCGGACCGACGCCCCGCGCGACGCCAGTCCGCGAGGGCCCGATTCCCGAGGGCTTCAGGTGTGGCGCAGATGCCGCCAGGCGCCGTACAGGGCCAGCCCGAGCAGGATGTGTACGGCGATCACCGGCGGCCAGCCGAACAGGTAGATAACGTCGTTGGCGAGCCCGCCCTTGAACGGTGCCCCGCCAAACGATAACCCGCGCGTGCCGTACAGGGCGTTGAAGATCGGCGGAATGGTGAACATCCAGGCGTTGATTAGCGCAGACCAGAAGAACCACTTGAACTGCACGGCGCTGAGGCGGATGAAGCGCCCGCCGGCGGCCCAGGCCATCAGCAGCAGACCGTGGGTGATGCCCTCCATGTGCGCCATGCGCCAGGCGCGGCCGTCGTCTGGAATCGACACCGGAATGTTGATCGGAATGGGCCACAGCTCGATGCGGCCCAGCAAGGCGAAGAACCAGATCCAGCCGATGGAAATGGCGAGGATCAGCAGACCCACGCCATTGAGGAACAGCAGGGTGCGCATGCGCTCGGACATGTGGGTGCCGGTGTCAGCGGCAACGGGTTCTGCGCTCATGAGACTCCAGGTCAGGAAAGCGGAATGGGATCAGCGGCATCAAGACGCTTCGTGTCGAAGCGCAACGGAGAATGGTCGCGTGCGAAGAGCTGCGCGCAAACCCGCGCTACAGCCTGCTCGCGTAGCTGTCGGGGGTTGTCGCCGGGCAACGTAATGCGCAGCCCCCTCGGTGTGAGCCTGCGGAAGATGCGCGAGAACTCGGGCTTTCGCGGATTCCACTGCGCCGCCATGTCCGCTGGGCAGGCGAACTCCACCTGACGAACCGTCATGCGGGCGTCAGCCTCGGAGATTCTGGTCGCGGACATGGTCTCCCCCTTGTCCCCGGTCATCGGCGAATCGCGGGACCGGATGCCGATCATCGTTCGATCGGCCGTGGCCCTGTCAAGCCACTGCGGGCGCGTCCGTCACTGCGCGGAGGATGAATGCACTGCAGTGTCGACCACGACGGTCGTCTCGCCCGCGTCGACGACGGCTTCCGCCCGCGCGACGCGCCACTGTCCGGGGCTGCAACCGAACCGCCGGCGAAACATGCGGGTGAAGTGCGGAATATCGCCAAAGCCCCAGCGCGCAGCGATGGCGGCGATCGGCCGATGCTCCAGCGGATTCGACAGATCCTGCGCGCAGCGTGCCAGGCGCGTCTCGCGGATCGTGGCGGCCACCGAGTGCCCCTGCGCTGCGCAGACCTTGTGCAGGTAGCGGATGGACACGCCCAGGCGTGCCGCCAGCACCGGCACCGAGAGGTCCGGGTCTTCGAGGGAGCGGCCGATTTCGCGATGAACCGAGCGGACCAGCAGCTCCCTCGCCCGCTGTGTGCCGGAGGCGTTGGTGCCGATGCTGCCTCGCGCCGCCTCGCCGATCCATTCGCACAACTGGTCGATCAGCGTTTCGCAGCTTGGCTCCGGCACCACGTCGGCGCCTTCGATGAGGGACTGCATGAAGCCGGCCGCGATGCGGCCCACGCCCGTGCGGCCGTTGATCGTGCGGGCCCGCAGTGCCGCAGGGTTGCTCACGCAGCCGAGCAGCCGGTCACGCGGCAGACGAAACGACAGCACTTCGAAATCGCCGTCGAACTGCAGCTGGTAGGGCCGCGCGGTATCCACCACGCTGAAGTCCCCGGCCTGCATGATGGCGACGCCCTGGTCCTGCAATACGCGGCCGGTTCCGGAGACCTGCAGGTTGACGAACAGTCGATCCTGCGGATCCAGGCGGATCTCGCGCGGCCCGCGAACCACGACCTGCGGGCAGGACGCGATCCTGGCGGCATGGGCCGAACCCAGGGCCGCCAGCGACACCCGGCTCGGGAAGGCGGCGCGCGCGACGGCGGGGCGCGGGTCCAGCGTCGCAAACGCCTCGCAGATCACCTCGCGCCAGAAGCCGAAGTGCGCACTGGCGGGCAGCGAGTCGGTGGACCATTCCTGCATGGCGCATTGCCGCATCCGGGGCGCGAAAGCGCAAGGGTTCGTGCACAAAAGCACAAGTCCGCCGCACGGGCTGCGGACAAACTGCCATGCCCGCTCTGGAGACCCGCGATGCCTATCGACTTCACGCTGTCGGACCCACAACGGCGCCTTCGGGATTCGGCGCGTTGCTTCGCCAACGACGTCCTCTCCGGAGTTCGCGACGCCTCGCGCAACCTGCCGACGGCGACCGAACGCTTCGCCGCCACGCGGCCGTTCTACGAACAGGCCATCGGCGCGGGATTCCTGCGCCGACTCATTCCGCAGCCGTTTGGTGGCGAGGGTGCGGGTTACATCGATATGGCGATCGTGGCCGAGGAGTTCTACGCGGTCGACGTCAACGTCTCGCTGACGCTGTTCGCCAACCTTCTGGGCTTGATGCCACTGTTCCTGGCCGGCAGCGCCGACCAGCACGCGCGCTTCGTGGCGCCGTTCCTGGCCGGCGTCGGCGCCCCACTGGCGGCGTTCGCGAGCAGCGAGCCCGGCGGCAGCGCCAACTACGCCGCGCCGGCACCGGCAGAAGGCGTGCGCACCACGGCGCGCCGTGACGGCAACACCTGGGTGCTCGACGGCACCAAGCAATGGATCTCCAGCGCCACCGGTTGGGACGCCGGCGGCGCGGACCTGCTCTGCGTGGTGTGCCGGACCGATAGCGACGCTCCGCCGGAGCGGGGCATCTCGGTGATCGCCGTGCCCAGACCGGAACGCGGGCTCACGCTGATTCGCGCGCCCGAGACCCTCGGGCACCGCGCCCATCTCGTCCCGCGCTTCCGGCTCGCCCAGGTGCGGGTACCGCTGGATCACCTCATTGGCGCGCCGGGCCAGGGCAAGGCCATCGTCGATGCGAGCTTCGGCGCCACCGCGGCGCTGGTCGGCCTGATGGGAGTGGGGCTGATGCGTGCAGCTTTCGGCTTCGCCCTCGAATTCGCCCGGACCCAGCGGCGTGGCGGTGCACGGCCGATCATCGAGCATCAGGCGGTCGGCTATGCGATGGCCGATGCCAAGACCGCCATCGAAGCGGCGCGCTACCTGGGCTGGAAAGCCTGCCATGCGATGGACGCGCAAGCGCCGGGCGCACCGGAGATGGCCGTGCACTCGAAGATTCTGGGTTCCGAGAGTGCGGTCCGCGTCATCACTGCGCTGATGAGCGTCGTCGGCATCGATAGCTATGACCACGAGCTGCCGCTGGCCGGACTGCTGCAGGACGCCCTGGTATTGCCACTGTTCGACGGCGGAAACATGGGCGTGCGGCGCCGCCAGCTGCACGAACTACTGGCCGGACCGGACTACGACCCGATGGCCGCCGCCGATGCCTAAGCCGAGCAGCCCCGCGGGTAATGCCGCACAAACCGCGCGGCCCCAGGCCGCTCGCCAGGAATGCATGGCAAGGAGCAGGACATGAGCGACACCCGCAAAGTGGTGGTGGTGACCGGCGCATCGCAAGGGATCGGTGCCGGCCTCGTTGCGGGCTTTCGCCGGCTCGGTTACGCGGTGGTGGCGAACTCCCGCAACATCAAGCCGTCCGGACAGGACGACGTCGCAACCGTCGCCGGAGATATCTCGCAACGCGAGGTCGCCCAGGCGATCGTCGCGACCGCAATCGACCGCTACGGCCGGATCGATACGGTGGTCAACAACGCCGGCGTTTTCATCGGCAAACCCTTCCTCGAATACTCGCAGGAGGACTTCGAGCGAGCGTTCGCGACCAACGTGTCCGGATTCTTTCACCTGACCCAGCTGGCCATCGGCCGGATGGTCGAGCAGGGCACCGGGCACGTCGTCCAGATCACCACGACGCTGGTCGACCAGGCCATTGCCCAGGTGCCGGCGGCGATGGCCGCACTTTCCAAGGGCGGGCTCGATGCCGTGACCCGCTCCCTGGCCGTGGAATTTGCGAAGTCCGGCGTCCGTGTCAATGCGGTGGCGCCGGGCATCGTCAAGACACCGATGTTGCCGCCGGAGGCCTACGGATTTCTGGAGACACTGCAGCCCCTGGGGCGACTCGGCGAGATCCGCGATGTGGTGGAGGCCGTCCTGTATCTCGAGACCGCCCGGCACGTCACCGGCGTCACCCTCAACGTGGACGGCGGCCAGGTTGCCGGCCGGTGGTAATCGTCCAGCGGTGACGCGGTATCGCGCCGACGAAGCGGCGAGTGAACTCGGAAAGTCTTGTCGGTGTGCTTCTTCTTTCGGTGACCCGTGCAATTCGCCGGAATATCTCGGCGAAGCGGAGAGAAAAAAGTAGCGCGCCGGGAAGGGCAAAAGCGCGAACTCCTGGAGCGCCGTTGTCAAATTGACGACAAGAATATAACTATTTGTTTATGTCGTATAAACAATAGATCATCCGGGATCATCGTTACCGAGCTGTGGCCGCCTAATTGCTCTTTTCGACTGAAACTCGCCGCAGCTGATCGCGTCGCTTCCGCCACGCCGCCGCCAATCATTGGTTGATTCGGGGGTGTCGTGACGGCTGCGAAAATTCCGAGAGGCGGTCAGCCGCGACGAATTCCAAAGACGCCAGCTCGACGGCCGTGATTAGCCCAAAAACGCCGTCCGGACTCCGGGATTCGATTCCGCAAAGCGGCCAGCGGCGATTGACCGATGCGACTAAAGCCACGCATTGAATCGTGTTGGTCACGCTGGACGGCTCGTGCGGTTTACCAGTAAGCCAAATCCAACCGCGGTCACGACCATGGTGAGCCCGTAAATCATCGGTGGAATCGCCATCGTGGGATTGGCAAGCAGGAACGGCGACAGCGCGATGGTAATCGCGAGAGCGGCGTTGTGGATGCCCACCTCGAACGCAATCGCGATGGCCTGCGGCTTGCCCAGTTTCGCCACCCTCGAAATGGTGTACCCCACCACCAGACTCAAGACATTGAAGATCAGGACGACCACGCCGACGGTCGTGAGATGGGTCGTCAAGGCCTCGCGTGCCGAGACGAACACCAGCGCAAACATCAACGCCAGAACCAGTACCGATAACAGGCGAACGGGGCGATCCATCCGCGCTGCGACCGCTGGCCAGTGTCGGCGAACCACCATTCCGACGATCACCGGGATCAGAACGAGCGCGAAGACCTGAAGAATCTTCGCTGGCTGCAGCGGTACATCGCGACCCTCGCCCATGAAATACGCCAGCGAGAGATTCACCACGATCGGCAGGGTGAGCAGGGACAGCAAGGAATTCACGGCGGTCAGCGTGATATTCAGCGCCACATCGCCGTTGGACAGGTGGGAAAAGATGTTGGCGATGGACCCGCCCGGCGAGGCCGCGAGCAACATCAGGCCCACCGCGAGTTCGGGAATCAATCCGAACCCGATGGCCAGACCGAAGCAGACCGCGGGCAACAGCAGGACCTGGCAGACCAGGGCCACCACCACACTGCGTGGCTGTTCGAGCACGCGCCGGAAATCAGCCGCCGTGAGCGACAGGCCGAGCCCGAGCATGATGATGGCCAGGGCAATCGGAAGCAGTGAGTTGAGGGCGGACATCGGCCGATTGTCCGGGTAAGCGCCGAGACCCGCCACTTGAACGATTTGAAACGTCACGCAGCGAACGAAACTGATAGGCCGCGACCCGGACCCGCATGACAATCCTCGAGGGTGGCCGGTGGCAGGCGCTTAGAATCAGGCGTCGCGACCTGCGCAGCCAATGCCGACAATCAGCGGGCGCTGGTCCTCAGCGCTCAAGCAACAGGAGAAACCCCGTGGTCCGATCCCTATTTCTGGTGCTGTCCGATTCCACTTCGCCGGAGACCGACGCGGAGTTCAACCGCTGGTACTCCGAGAAACACATTCAGGATGTGGCCCGCGTGCCGGGCGTGGTGTCGGCGACGCGCTACCGCATCGAGAAGGGCGTAACCGTGCTACCCGGCGTCAATGCAGATCAACACGCGTACGTCGCGATCTACGAAATTGAAGCCAAGACGACCGAGGAATTGGAGACGTTCGCGGCGGCGCTGCGCAATGGAATCGACTCTGGCGCCGTGGACATTACCCCGACGCTCGATTTCAAGGGCGTCACCGGGAGCCTGTGCGTGCCGATCACGCCACGCGTCACCAAGGCATGAGCTCCGCTTCTGCGCGCAGCGAATTGATCGAGCCCTTGGTTGAAATCGCCCTGGCCGCCGGCCGGGCGATTCTCGAGGTGTACGCGCGCGTCGATGAGCACAGCGCCAGGATCAAGGGAGACGGCTCGCCGGTCACCGACGCCGATGCACGTGCGGAGGACATCATCCTGGCCGGGCTCGCCAAGGTCTCGCCGGGCATTCCCGTTGTCGCGGAAGAAGCCGTGGCCGCTGGACGGACACCCGAAACACGGGGCCAGCCGTTTTACCTGGTGGATCCACTCGATGGCACCAAGGAATTCCTGAGTCGTAACGGCGACTTCACCGTCAACATCGGATTGATCGAGAAAGGTCAGCCCGTAGTCGGCGTGGTCTACGCGCCCGCGATCGGCGAGCTGTATGTCGGGATCGTGGGCCACGGCGCGCGCAAAGCGAGCGTTGAGGCTGGCGTCGTTGGAGCCTGGCAGCCGATCCGGGCACGCGCGGCGGATCGGTCCGCGGTGAGCGTCATCGCCAGCCGCTCGCACCTGACGCCGGAAACCAGTGCCTTCATCGAGCGCTTTCAATGCGCAGAATTCGTGTCGGCAGGCTCATCGCTGAAATTCTGCCGAGTCGCGTGCGGCCAGGCGGATCTGTATCCGCGGCTCGCGCGCACCATGGAATGGGACACGGCCGCAGCCGATGCGGTCCTGCGCGCGGCGGGCGGCTCCGTCATCACCCTGGATGGTCAGCCGCTCGGATATGGAAAGCGTGAGCAGGCGCACGACAGCGACTTTGCGAACCCCAACTTCATCGCCTCGGGGGCGTGGGATCCGCTCAAAAGTTAGCCTTCGATGCGGGCGATCACTTCGCGGGGCGTTTCGCCGTTGATTGCCTTATAGGCCGTCGAGAAATGCGACTGGCTGCTGAAGCCGAGCTCGTAGGCGATGTCGGTCACGCGCAGGCGGCCCTCATGCAACATGGCGCGCGCCTTTTCCATGCGCCGGATCATGATGTAGCGATGCGGGGGGCAGCCGAATCGGCGAGCGAATTGCTGCGCGAACGTGGTACGCCCGATGCCGGCACGATCGGCCAGTTCATCGAGGGTCATTTTCTCTGCGAGGTTCGCGTCGATCCACGCGATCACGGCGTCGAAATTGGCACCCGCGGTCACCGACGAAGGCGCTGCGATCAAAGCCGGCAGGCGTACCGTTTCAGCGTTGCCGTCCTCGACGACGCGCGCCAGATGCCAGGTCAGGGAATCGAGGAGCTTGGCGAAGTAGCGCTGGTCATCCGGCGATGAGGTGCTTTTTGCGCGTATCAGGGTCTGCACCGTCGCCACGACGTACTCGTCGCGCAGGGCAAACAGACAATGCGGCAGGTTCAGCAACCCGGTGCCAATGCGGTCGCGCGCAACGCACGCCGACTGCGCCGGGAAATGCACCGTGGCGAAATCGACCCGGCCGTCAGTGCGGTAATGGATGGACTGCCCGCGCGGGATGAGCGTGATGTCGCCGGGGCGCGAGAACGTCTGACTCAGACCGGACTCGGTGTACACGCGAACCCGGCGCGCGCCGCCGAGGTGCACAGACAGCGTCAGCTCCTGCGTCTCGGGGATATGGACTTCCCGCGTGGTGGGCATTTGCCAGCCGTACAGACCCACACCGTCGCGGGACCGGCCCCGGCGCTCGAGCTGCGGCGTCGTATGACAGGCGTTCGCGTAGGCCTCGACGCCGCTGAGTACCGCTTCGTTTGCCATTGCTGTGTTCCTCCACCGCGGACGGAGTCTTCGCTCCGTGTGCCGCTTCAACCACCCGGTGGCGCTGCGCTCTGAACGATTCTGAACGGCGCCGGGCTGAACGGAAATGATAGTAGGCAACCATACCACCCGTGGAGACTTCTGCTGCGCCGCTCATCAGGAACGGCCACAGAGGAGGAAGAACCATGACAGAGACGATGGCGGCCGGAACGCTTCCGACGACCGTACCCGGATTGCTCGCGGCCGCGAGCGCGGCGACCGGCCTCGATGACTTCGGTGATCGGCATTTCCTGATCGGCCTGTCCAAGCTGGTCGAAGATCTGCCCGTCCATGCGCAGCTCAACGCGATCGGCGCGCAGATGGTCTACGGCGGCATCATCAACCTGCTGGTGAACCGCCTGCGTTACGTGCGGGACATCAAGCAGCACCCAGAGATCCTCCAGGAGAAGATCGTCAAGCCGATCGTGATCCTGGGCCTGCCGCGCACCGGGACCACCAAGCTGCAGCGGGTGATGTCGGCCGATCCAGAGGTGCAGCGCCTGGACTACTGGCGCCAGATCAACCCGGCCCCGTTCCCGGGAGAGGAGCCCGGCAACCCCAAGGGTCGCATCGATGCGGCGCTCGCCGTCGAGCAACTGCTCACCACGCAGTTTCCAGGCTGGATGGCGCGGCATCCGACCGAGGCGCTGGAGCCGGACGAGGAACTGCACCTGATGCAGGGCTCCTTCGAGTGCATCGTCTCTTGGCTGTTCGCGCGCTGTCCCAATTACTACCGCCACATCATGCAGTGCGACCAGCGCCCGATGTACCGGCACCTGCACGCCCAGATGCAGTACCTGCAATGGCAGGACGGGGGCGGTCGCGGTCGCCCGTGGATCATGAAGTCGCCCTGCCATACCGGGTCCGTGGACACGCTGCTGGAAATCTTTCCGGACGCCGTGCTGGTGCACTGCCACCGCGACATCCAGAAGATCCTGCCGTCCATTGCGGCCCTGATCCAGGAGGCACGCCTGATCCATAGCGACCACTGCGACCGCAAGCTGCTGGGCACCGAGATGCTCGACTACTGGGGACGTTCCGTGGATCGCTACATGCAATTCCGCGAAACGCTGCCGCCCGGCCGCATTCTCGACTTGCAGTTCGAGGAAGTGGTCAACGACGTGATCGGTTCCATCGAACGCATCTACGCACTCGCAGGTCGCACCCTGACGCCCGAAGCCGTGGCCGCGTTCCGCGAGTACGAAGCCCGCCGCCCGGATCACCACTTCGGCAGCTACACCTACTCGGCGGCGGACTACGACTACACCCCTGAGCGCATCGACGCGCGATTCGCCGCGTATCGGCAGCGCTTCATCCCCCGCACTGACAAATCGAAAAAGGAGGCCGCACATGGCTAACGATATGAAGCTCGCCCATCTCGGCTTCGCTCAGCCCGCCATCTGGCGCGAGGTGGCCAAGGTGATGCAGGAGCTGGAACAGCTGGTCTGGAACGATCCGCTGATCACCGATGACCTCACACGCGCCGAGGGCGCTCGGTATCTGACCCATCTGATCGCCGGCGCGATCCCGATGTCGATGGAGCTGTCGGATCCGCACTATCCGCAGTTCTTCCACCTGCTCTCCACCCGCATCCAGTGGGGCCTACCGGCGACCGACTGTCACTACCAGTGGGCGGCGGTACACAGCGACAACGTCTACCGGATCAGCGGCGATCGCGGAACGGCGCGGGTGTTCGACATCGAGACCCGCGAAGATCATTTCGCGCATGTGAATCGCTGGAAGCTGCACGATCGTCTGACCGAGGTGCAGGTCGACGTGGGCAATCATGTCGATATCTACCTGTCGCGCGAGCGGCCGGCGGGCGCCAAGAACTGGGTTCAGCTTACCGAGGGCTACGGCAACATCATCTTCCGCCAGTACTACTACGACTGGAACACCGAGCAACCCGCCCGCCTGAGCATCGTCAATCAGAACGCAAAGTATCCGCCGCCGCCGCTGACGCAGGATTCCGTTGCGCATCAGCTCGAACTGCTCTGCGACTGGCTACGCCAGGCGCCGGTGCGCTTCCAGCAAGTCGTCAATACCTACTACGCAGCGGCGCCGAACTCGATGGATTTCGAGGCCATCGACTTCGGCTGGAAGTCGATCCGCTACGGCAAGGGCGTCTACCAGTGCGCCAAGGACGAAGCGCTGATCCTCGAAGTGAAGCTGCCGAAGTCCTACTACTGGAGCCTGCAGCTCTGTAGCCACTTCTGGGAGGCCCGCGACTATCACCTGCGCCAGACCTCGCTGAATGGACACCAGGCGCGGATCGACGAGGACGGCCCAGACAAAGGAATCCTCCGCGCCGTCATCGCCCACGAGGATCCGGGCGTTGCGAACTGGCTCGATCCGGGTGGCCACGAGAAGGGCCTGATCTCGATGCGGTACTACGAGCCCGACTCGATCCCAGTTCCGACCATCCGTCGCGTGAAGCTCAGCGAGCTGAAATCCGCGCTGCCGGCATCGACCGCGACGGTCAGTGCCGAGGAACGTCAGACAGTGCTGCGGAATCGCGCGTGGTCCACCGCGCGGCTGGGACGCGAATAAATCAAACCAACAGGAGGAATGACCATGTCGAATATCGAGAAGCTGTTTTCCATGCGGGGCAAGACAGTGCTGGTCACCGGTGCCGGCAGCGGCATGGGTGCGCGGTTCGCGCAGGTACTCGCAGATGTCGGTGCCACGGTCGTGTGCGCGGCGCGGCGCGTGGACAAGCTTGAAGAGACGGTTGGCAAGATCAAATCGGTGGGCGGCAAGGCGATCGCGCTGAGCGTCGATGTCGGTGATTCGAAGAGCGTCGAGCAGCTTTTCGACAAGGCGGAGAAATCCGTCGGTCCGATCAACGTCCTGATCAATGCCGCAGCCCAGGTGGACTTTGGCCTGTTTCCCGACGTCGAGGATGATCGCTGGCAGAACCTGATCAACGTCAACTTCTCCGGGATCATGCGCACGTCCCGCAGCTTCTCGCGGCGTCTGATTGCCGCGGGTAAGCCGGGAACGATCGTGAACATCACCTCAATCATCGCCGAGCAGGTGATGCTCGGCGTGCCGGTCTACGGCAGCCTCAAGGCCGCGGCGAACCACTTCACCCGTTCGATGGCACGCGACATGTTCGACAAGGGCATCCGCTGCAATGCGATCGCGCCTGGCTATTTCCTGACCGACATGGTGGAAGCCTATTTCGAGACCGATGCCGGCAAGGCCGACATCGAGCGACATCCGATGAAGCGCTTAGGGCGCGTTGATGAACTCGACGGCGCGCTTCTGTTGCTGGCGAGCGACGCCTCGTCATTCATCAATGGTGCCGTGCTGAGCGTGGACGCCGGGCAAGTCATCCAGCTGCATTAACTAAGGAGTTGGTGAACGAATTCAAATATCGAACGCGAACGAAATCGGTATTCGCAGCCGCTTGAAACGCTCACCCTTCGCCTCGTACTTGCCGTCCATTCGAGATCGCCGTGACACAAGCTCAATCCTCAGCTGGTTCCAGTCAGACCCTCACCCACCTTCAACGCCTCGAAGCCGAATCGATTCACATCCTGCGCGAGGTGATTGCCGACGCTGAGAAGCCGGCGATGCTGTACTCGGTGGGCAAGGACAGCGCCGTGATGCTGCATCTGGCGCGCAAGGCGTTCTATCCGGCGCCGCCGCCGTTCCCGCTGCTGCACGTGGACACCACCTGGAAGTTCCAGGCCATGTACGCGCTGCGCGACCAGATGGCGCGCGAGTCGGGCATGGAGTTGCTCGTCTACCAGAACCCCGAGGCCAAGGCCAAGGGCATCAACCCCTTCGACCACGGCTCCCTGCACACCGACCTGTGGAAGACCGAGGGGCTCAAGCAGGCGCTGGACCTGCACAAGTTCGACGTGGCCTTCGGCGGCGCCCGGCGTGACGAGGAAAAATCCCGCGCCAAGGAACGCATCTTCTCGTTCCGCTCCGCCAGCCATCGCTGGGACGGCAAGAACCAGCGGCCCGAGCTGTGGAACCTCTACAACGCCAGGAAGGCCAAGGGCGAGTCGATCCGCGTGTTCCCGATCTCCAACTGGACCGAGCTCGACATCTGGCAGTACATCCACCTGGAGAACATCCCCATCGTGCCGCTGTACATGGCCGCAAAGCGGCCCACGGTGGAGCGTGATGGGTTGATCCTGATGGTCGACGACGAACGCTTCCGCCTGAACCCGGGTGAGACGCCCGTGATGCGCTCGATCCGCTTCCGCACCCTGGGCTGCTACCCCCTGACCGGTGCCGTCGAGAGCACCGCCGACACCTTGCCGCGCGTCATCCAGGAAATGCTGCTCACGACGACCTCGGAGCGCCAGGGCAGAGCCATCGACAGGGATGCCGGCAGCGCGAGCATGGAGAAGAAAAAGCAGGAGGGGTATTTCTAAATGAACACTTCAACGACGACCCCGGACCCGATCTACGTCACCGACGAGCTGATCGCGAAAGACATCGACGCCTATCTCGTCCGTCACCAGCACAAGAGCCTGCTGCGCTTCATCACCTGCGGCTCGGTGGACGACGGCAAGTCCACCCTGATCGGCCGGCTGCTGTACGACTCCAAGATGATCTTCGAGGACCAGCTCGCCGCGCTGGAGGCCGACTCCAAGAAGGTCGGTACCCAGGGCCAGGAGATCGACTTCGCGCTGCTGGTCGATGGTCTGGCCGCCGAGCGCGAGCAGGGCATCACCATTGATGTGGCCTACCGGTTCTTCTCCACGGAAAAGCGCAAGTTCATCGTCGCCGACACCCCCGGCCACGAGCAGTACACCCGCAACATGGTCACCGGGGCCTCCACCGCGGACCTGGCGATCATCCTGATCGATGCCAGAAAGGGGGTTCTCACCCAGACCCGGAGACACAGCTACCTCGCGCACCTGATCGGCATTCGCAATCTGGTGCTGGCCGTGAACAAGATGGACCTGATCGGCTACGACCGGGCCAAGTACGAACAGATCGTTGAGGACTACCGCAGCTTCGCCAAGAGCATCGGCATTACGGACTTCACGCCCATGCCGATCTCCGGCTTCAAGGGCGACAACATCACGGCCAACTCGCCGAACATGCCCTGGTACACCGGTGCGCCGCTGATGGCGCACCTGGAGACGGTGGAGCTGGACACCACGCTGGACCAGGCCAAGCCCTTCCGCTTGCCCGTGCAGTGGGTCAATCGCCCGAACCTGGACTTCCGCGGCTTCTCCGGCCTGATCGCCAGCGGCTCGATCAAACCCGGCGATGCCATCCGCGTGCTGCCCAGCGGCAAGACCAGTACGGTCAGCCGCATCGCGACCTTCGACGGCGATCTGGAGCAGGCCGTGGCCGGGCAGTCCATCACCCTGTGCCTGGCCGACGAGATCGACTGCTCGCGCGGCGACGTGATCACCCAGGCCGAACAACCGACGCAGGTCGCCGACCAGTTCGAGTCCACCCTGGTGTGGATGAGCGACGAGGCGCTGGTGCCCGGCCGGCCGTACTGGCTCAAGATCGGCACCCAGACCGTGACGGCGCGCGTGCAGCCGCCCGAGTACCAGATCAACGTCAACACCCTCGAACACCTCGCCGCCAAGACCCTGGAGCTCAATGCCATCGGCGTGGCCAAGCTCACCACCGAGCGTGCGATCCCCTTCGAGCCCTACGCCGACAATCACACGCTCGGCGGTTTCATCCTGATCGACAAGTTCAGCAACGCCACCGTCGCCGCCGGCATGCTGAACTTCTCCCTGCGCCGTGCCCAGAACGTGCACTGGCAGGCGCTGGACGTCACCCGGGAGTCTCGTGCCGAACTCAAGCAGCAGAAGCCGGCGGTGCTGTGGTTCACCGGCCTGAGCGGCTCCGGCAAGTCCACCATCGCCAACCTGGTCGAGAAGAAGCTGGCACACCTCGGCAAGCACACCTTCCTGCTCGACGGCGACAACATCCGCCACGGTCTGAACAAGGATCTGGGCTTCACGCAGGCGGACCGCATCGAGAATATCCGCCGTATCGGCGAGGTGGCCAAGCTGATGACCGACGCCGGGCTGATCGTGCTCACGGCCTTTATCTCGCCGTTCCGCGCGGAGCGCGAGCTGGTGCGCGGCATGCTGCCGGAGGGCGAATTCATCGAGATCCATGTCGACACCCCGCTGGCCGAGGCCGAGAAGCGCGACGTGAAGGGTCTCTACAAGAAGGCACGCACCGGCCAGTTGCCGAACTTCACCGGCATCGATTCGCCTTACGAGACACCCGAGTCACCGGAGATTCACATCGACACCACCGCGATGAGCGCGGAACAGGCCGCAGATCTCGTCGTGTCGCGCTTGCTTGAGCGATAAGGAGCGCAAGGATGTCGTGCGATCCGAATCTTCGGGCTTCGCAACCGATACTGGTCCGATAACGGGGGCGTGGTCAGCGATCTGTACCGATAACTGACCAGCCCACAGCGAGCGGCAAGTTACTGGCCTGAACCGCCCCGGTTTTCCCGGAGGCTCGTTGTTGTGAGTCACGCCGCGAGGGCGAGACTCGGGATTTGTGAATAGTAGGCAGCTTCTGCTTCGGCGGGTGGGATGTCGCCAAGCGGTTCCATCAGTCGGCGATTGTTGTACCAGTCCACCCACTGCAGCGTGGCCCACTCGACGTCTTCGCGGCGTTGCCAGGAAGGCCGCCGGTGAATCACCTCGGCCTTGTACAAGCCGTTGATGGTCTCGGCCAGCGCGTTGTCGTAGGAATCGCCCACACTGCCCACGGAAGGTTCGAGACCCGCGTCGGCAAGACGCTCGGTGTAGCGGATCGACACGTACTGGACACCTCTGTCGCTGTGATGCACCAGCCGATCCGGGCCGACCGGTTTGCGCTCATGCAGCGCCTGCTCCAGCGCGTCGAGCACCAGGTCGGTCCGCGCCGAGGACGAAGCCCGCCAGCCGACGATGCGCCGGGCGAAGACGTCGATGACGAAGGCGACGTAGACGAAGCCCTGCCAGGTCGACACGTAGGTGAAGTCCGAGACCCACAGCTTGTTCGGCCGATCCGCCTTGAAGTGACGACGGACATGATCCAGCGGGCAAGGTGCGTTGGCATCACTCACCGTCGTGCGCACCGACTTGCCGCGGATGACGCCACGCAAGCCCAGGCGCTTCATCAGGCGCGCCACCGTGCAGCGGGCCAGATCAAAGCCTTCGCGCCGCAGTTGCCGCCACACCTTGCGCACGCCGTAGACCTGGAAGTTTTCGTTCCAGACCCGTTCGATCTCCGGCACCAGCGCTCGATCTCGCTGGTCCCTCGTAGAACGGCGCTGTGGGTCGGCCTCGCGAGCCGCATGGGCGTAGTACGTCGACGGGGCAATCGGCAGCACCTTGCAGATCGGCTCGACCCCGTGGACCGAGCGATGCTCGTCGATGAACGCCTTCATCGTTTGAACGGGCGGTCGAGCTCCGCCTGCGCAAAATACGCTGACGCCTTGCGCAGGATTTCGTTGGCTTGGCGCAGCTCGCGATTCTCGCGCTCCAGCGCCTTGATGCGCTCGCCCTCGGCCGTGGTCAGGCCGGGCCGCACGCCGGCGTCACGCTCGCCCTGGCGCACCCAGCGCCGCAGCGTCTCGGCCGTACAACCAATCTTGGCGGCAATCGATTCGATCGCCGCCCACTGCGAGGTGTGCTGCGCCGCGTGCTCCGCCACCATCCGGACCGCGCGCTCCTGCACTTCCGGGGAATACTTCGATGCTCTGGTCATGGCTCCATTCTCTCAAGTGAGGGAGCCTCCGAGATTCCCGGGGCGGTTCAGGCCCGACAGCGGCGGCTTCTATGCTTCCGCTCCTCGCACGCCGCCGCCCCCGAGTTGGCATTTTTGTTCTGCGCGACCTCTCGAAAAAACCAAGCAGATCAAGCAGAACAAAGAGTGGTGCGCCTGGAGGGAATCGAACCCCCGACCCGCAACTTAGAAGGCTGCTGGCCTATCAGGCGCTTCTATATGATAACGTTGTGTTTTCTTGAAGTGCGAAACTCTCTATACGCACTCCATCCGCAGCGAGTATCGACCTATGGCCTCCATCCGTAAGCGCGTGCTTCCCTCAGGAAAGGTCCGCTACGACGTGACCGTAACCAAGCGAGGCGCACCGCGACTGTACCAGTCGTTCGACGTGAAGAACCACGCTATGACCTGGGCTCGCGAGACGGAGCGGGACATCGAGCGAGGTGCTTGGCGAGGCACGGCGATGGCCGAGAACACAACTCTTGGCCAGCTCCTTGAAAGGTACTCAACTGAAGTGGCTCCGACGAAAAAGTCGGCCCGCGACCTCCAGAATCGAGCACGGCGGGTCCTCAAGCACGACATTGCCAAGCTACCTTTGATTTCGGTATCTCCCGAACATCTTGCGCAGTTCCGCGACCTGCGGCTGAAAAGTACGGTGCGGCTGGGTGGTCCAAAGGGCAAGACCACGCGACAGATCTCTGGTCAGACGGTCCGGCACGACCTTGCGCTGATTCGAGCGGCGATCCGACACGCTCTTCGCGAATGGGGGCTAGTGCTTCCAGGCGGTGACCCGGTCCAGCATGTCCGCCTACCCCCGCAAAGTAAGGGGCGGGAGCGAAGGACCGAGGGTGACGAGTTCGAACGCATCCTGGCGGGCGCCCGCAGCTCGAAATCGCCGAAGCTGGCCGCCGCAATCGAGTTCTCCGTCGAAACGACGATGCGCCGCGCCGAAGTCTGCAATCTGAGGTGGAAGGACATCAACTTCGAGCGGAGGATTGCCCGGTGTCGCGACACGAAGAACGGTGATCCTCGCGACGCCCCTCTCTCGGCCAGAGCCACCGCTGTGTTGCAATCACTCCCAAGGCGTGACGGGGACCACGAAGAGCTGATCTTTGGAATGAAGCCCGGCAGCTACACGCAAGCGTTCAACCGCGTGATTGATCGGCTCGGCCTTCACGACCTGCGGCTGCATGACCTTCGCCATGAAGGCACCTCCAGGATCGCGAAGAAGCTCAACGGCAACACCATGGCGCTCGCCAAGGTAACGGGGCACAAGACCCTTTCAATGCTGCAGCGTTATACCCACCTCCGTGCGGAGGACGTAGCGACACTGCTGGACTAAACTGTAGGGCTACGCGCCCGTAGCTCAGCTGGATAGAGCAATCGCCTTCTAAGCGATCGGCCGGGGGTTCGAGTCCCTCCGGGCGCGCCAATTCTCTGCCTACAGCGTTCAGTAGTTGCCGTCCATAGCCGGTGGCAGCTTCGCCCCGGCTGCTACCGCCTCAGCTATGGCCTGTCGCGCCTCTTTCGCAGCTCGTTTGTACTTTTCGGCGTCTGCGCCTGCTGAGTTCGCCTTCGTCTCCGCGTGCCGAACGATTCTCGACAGGTTCAGTAGCTCGAACTGCATCAGGTCATTTTGGAAGAGTGCCTCCCAGTAGTCACTCTCAGCTTCGCTTTTGGCGCCGGCTTTAAGCGCAAGGAAAGCGCCAAGTCGCGGATAAAAGCCAAGGTACTCGCTGATCTGAGCTGCTCGGTACGGCGACATCTTCTCCTTCCCGGACTTCACTCGGCCCATCGCGCCGACGCTCCAGTTCAATTCACGTCCGAGCGCACGTACGCCGCCAACCGCACTGGCCTCTCTTCGCCAATCGAGTGGTCCGCCGCATCCCGCTCCACCATCGACGTCGATGACGTCGCAAAACATGGCGTCTTCGACGAAACGTGAGATTCGCGTGATCAGCGGCGCCACATTGCCGTAGTTGAAGGCGTTTCTCTCGTATCCGCCCCTTCCTGGAGCGATCGCGTGGCTGTCGGCCACCAAGGCTCCTAGCGCTCGCATCGGCGGCCACTCTGCTGCTATCGGAGGTGTATTCGATCGAAGATCGTTGATGATCTGTTGAGCCTGCGTGACTCGATCAGACCGACAGTCGTCAAAAAGCGACGCTTGAGTGTCTGCCTGCAGACCAACACCACCAGAGCCAGGAAACCACTTAACCTTGTTAAGGTGATCGAGAGCGAAGGTAAGCGCTGGACGTTGGGTTTTGTCGCTTGGCAGCAGAAGGCGCTGCAACCCTAGACGCCCCAGAGAATAGTAGGGGATTCGAAAGCAGCCTTCCTCATGCCCACCGATGTGCGTGACCTTCACTATCTAGCAGATCAGCGGCATGTGCGGCAGCAGAAATGAAGCCTTGATCAAGCAACCACTTCGCATCATCTGGCGACTCGCTCAAGAAGTCGATCCAAAGCTGCTGCATCGTCTTTCCGCCCGCTGAGCACGAGGCCCCCGCGCCAAGCAAGACTCCGACGTTCTCCAAACGAAGCAGCGAGGCTAGGTAGGCCTTGAGCTGAACTTCATCGGTGATGCTCGTTCCGCCTCGATATGCAACAACGGCCATTAGATTCTCCCGCGCATCGTCTTGTATACGGTGACCCCACAAGAACGTAAACACTCGTGCTGGTGTCGATGATGCAAGCCCTCCGCTGGCTGCGGAGGGATGAAAGCATCACACCTGACGCAACGGTGTGTTGGCTCCCCGCCAGCGCCCATTCCCTTGTTCCTGCGAAAATTATCGGCAGGTGTACTTTTTGGTACCACCTGCCAGCATCCCTTATGCCTCAATGGCTTGCATATGTCGATCCACAAGCCAACCGAGGCCCCGATGACCACCAGGAATACGCCGCCAAAGTACCTAAGAATGCACCTCCACCTCGACGAGAACACGGCTCGCCAGGTCCGCGTCCAGGCGCACCGATGGGGGTTGAACGACACCCAGACGGTCAAGCAGTTGATCAGGCTCGGGCTGGACGCCTCGCGTGATAACGCAGGAGGGAGTACCGCCGTAGCCGAGCTTTCGGCGGGCCTTGATCGCATCGCCCGGCAGCTTCAGATCGCGCTGCTTGAGAACATGCAGTTGACCCGTGAGTGCTACCGGGCACTGCACCCGAAACTTTCCGATGAGCAGCGCATGGAACGCTACAAGGCGATGCGCAAGGCAACCTTGGAAACCCTCCAGAAGCGGCAGAACGCGAGCGAATCGGCGCCTGCTTCACCGGCGGAAGGTGCGACTTCTCCGCAATGATTCAGGGTAGTAGATGCCTACCCATCAAGGCGCGCAGCGGTTGCGGCATCCGTATGGCGAACACGGAAACGAAGGTCTTCAGACTCGTCAGGCCTGTGCGTCGGGTGAGCGCATCGGCACGCCTGGTGGCCGGTCCACAGCCTAGCTTTCGGCCCAGATTAGCTGCCAGAACTCGCGCAGATGCAGGACGATTTCATCCAGCGTCGGGGCATTCAGGCTGTTGCGGGATACGAAGGCGCGCCACTGAATCTGCTTCTCTTTGCTGGCGGGAAACTCGTCTGACAGGCCGACCGGAAGGGTGCCCGCAAGCTGCGTTCCCCTGCGCTTGAAAGTGGCCTGCAAAGCCTGCCGAAGCTCGCCGAGTGGCGGCTCCGAATGCCGTGACAGGACCCACAGATCGAAGAAGTCTTTCATGCGGCTGTTGCCCATGCCCAGGGACGTAATGGCCTCGAACTTCTCGGCAATCACAGTGGCACGCGGATACGTCCGGAGTCTCGGTGCCGGCAGTTCATCCAGCATCACCGGGTACTCCGTGTCCTCCGGATCTGGGGTCACGGCATCACCAAAGCCGATGTCTGCTTGTACCGGAATCCTCGCGCCTGAAAGGGTGCCGATTAGGGTCACTCGGATGCCAGCGTAGTTCGCTTCTTTGCGAATTTCGGCCGCCCTGACGGTGAATGGATCGAACACGATCCCATCCTCGACGGGGATGGTGACGACTTCGCGAAAGACGTTCTCCAGCGACGAAATGTCCGCCGGTCCGGAGCCCAGAAAGTCCACGTCGCGCGTCGGACGGTGGGGCTCATCGAACCACAGATCGAACAGCAAAGCACCCTTCAGCAGGAACTGCTCGCGGTACCCGGAAACGCTCAGGCGGTACAGCAGGCGCTCCAATGCAAAGCGCGTCAGGACTAGATTGAACTCGGCATTCTGAGCTTTGGCACGATTCAGAAGCCGCGCACGAACCGAGGCGCCAAGGTTGGCTTTGGGCGTCATGATTCGATGCTTTCCAGGTACGGACGCATCACATTCGACACACGGCAGAGCTTGGCGTACTGCCACTGCTCGTCGCTAGTCGCGCGCCGCTCGCGGCGGCATTCACGCAGCGCTTCGAGCGCAACATCGAGTCCGATCTTGTTCCGGTACTTGAAGCAGTCCGCAACCGTTTTCGCGACGGAATAGACCCGGACGATGACGCCATCGACGGCATGTTCTTCGATGCCTTCCGTCAGCGCGGCACCGGAGAATCGGACCACTCTGAGCGGGGGGTAATCGACCTTCGGAGCGCGGGCTTTGTTAGAGATCGCCAGCCATAGTTCGTGGGGCGATTGGGTGGTCAGGCGATGAAAGTTCAGCGCTGTCAGCAGGCAGAAGACGCCGTTGGGCGCACGAACGGCAATCTCCGCGAGCTGCTGGTGTTCCGACTGCTGGTAGTCCGGAAGCGCGTATAGCCCTCGGCCAACCTTGATGAGCTTGCCTGCGTGGACCAGTCTTGAGAGCGTTGCTCGCGGCGCGTTCGCCGGCACAAGGTCGCGAGAGCGTACGATGCCTCGTCGCTTGGCCAGATCCAGCACAGACCGCTGGGTGCTCTTTTGCTCCATGCGAGGATGGTACATAATGTCGGTATAACTACACAAGTACCGACGATATGTATCAACCCGCAGGCCACCAAAGCGACCAAGACTCCCCGCTCAGGGCATCTACAGCAGACGCCAGGAGTCGAAAGTTCACGGCGCCGGAGCCTGCCAAGATTCACATGCCACATCATTTGCCCAGAAGACGAACTCAGTCGAAGCCTACCGGGGGAGCACGACATTGAACGCCGTTGAGATCGAACAGGCGATCACCGACCTCGCGGAGCAGCCCTTTGACCCCGCAGAGTTCCCCTATGCCTTCCTTGAAGCGTTCGGCAACAAGGCGACGACCATTAAGCGCCTACGCGCGGGAGCGTCGAACAAGTCCGACCTCGGCGGTGTTCTCCAGACCAGCAACATCCACATCCTGACCTGCGACGCAGGGCGGGTGACCCAGACCCTGGCCGCCCTCAAGGCCAGCGCGGCGACGGCCAAGGCCAAGGCGAAGTTTGTCCTCGCCACGGACGGCGTGGACTTCGAGGCTGAAGACCTGACCAGCGGCGAGACCGTCGCCTGTGCATTCAAGGATTTTCCCGACCACTTCGGCTTCTTCCTGCCTTTGGCGGGTATCAGCACCGTCCGCCAGATCAGCGAAAACGCCTTCGACATCCGGGCCACCAGCCGCCTGAACCGCTTGTACGTCGAACTGCTGAAAGACAATCGGGAATGGGGCACGGCAGAGCGGCGCCATGACATGAACAAGTTCATGGCGCGCTTGATCTTCTGCTTCTTCGCGGAGGACACCGACATCTTTGTCGGCGCATTCACTGACACCGTCGCTCAGATGAGTGCCAGTGACTCGTCGAACACGCACGAGGTCATCGCGACGCTGTTCCGCGCCATGAACACCAAGCGCGAAGAGCGCGCCGTCGCTGGGATTCCTCGCTGGGCGACCGATTTCCCCTACGTAAACGGACAGTTGTTCTCCGGCAGCGACGAAGTGCCACGATTCAGCAAGATCGCCCGCTCCTACCTGCTGCACGTCGGCGGGTTGGACTGGACGAAGATCAATCCGGATATCTTCGGCTCGATGATCCAGGCCGTTGCCGAGGACGAGGAGCGCGGCGAGCTGGGGATGCACTACACCAGCGTCCCCAACATTCTGAAGGTGCTGAACCCGCTGTTCCTCGATGACCTGCGGGAGAAGCTGGAGGAAGCGGGCGAAAACGCACGCACGCTGCTCAACCTGCGCAAGCGCATCGCCAAGATCAGAGTCTTCGACCCGGCCTGCGGTTCTGGCAACTTCCTGGTCATCGCCTACAAGGAAATGCGCGCCATCGAGGCCGAGATCAATCAGCGGCGCGGCGAGCCGGATCGAGCATCAGAAATCCCGGTCACCAATTTTCGCGGGATCGAGCTGCGTGATTTCCCGGCGGAGATCGCCCGTCTTGCGCTGGTCATAGCCGAGTACCAATGCGACGTGCTCTATCGGGGGCAGAAGCTGGCCTTGGCCGAGTTCCTGCCGCTACGCAACGAGAATTGGATCACGTGTCACAACGCGCTGCGAATCGACTGGTTGAGCATTTGCCCGCCAACCGGCACCGGCGTGAAGGTGAAGGCCGATGACTTGTTCGGTTCTCCGCTCGATCAGGCAGAGATCGACTTCGAGAACGAGGGAGGCGAGACGTACATCTGCGGGAATCCACCGTACCTGGGCAGCAAATGGCAGAGTGCCGCACAGAAAGCTGATCTTGGTGCCTTGTTCGATGGGCGCGTGAAAAACTGGAAGTCGCTCGACTATGTGGCCGGTTGGTTCTTGAAGGCGGCAGATTACGGGACCCACACGCCTTCATCTGCTGCGTTCGTTGCCACCAACTCCATTTGCCAAGGCCAGCAGGTGCCGACGCTTTGGCCGGAGATATTCGTTACAGGCAATGTCATCGTCTTTGCGCACACCTCGTTCAAATGGGCCAATCTGGCCAGCCACAATGCCGGCGTGACCGTGGTCATCGTGGGCATTTCCGCCATGCCCGGCCCCACCCGCCGTTTGTATTCCATTTGGGACGGTAGTCACGAATCGGTCGAGTGCAAGCAGGTGGACAACATCAATGCCTACCTCGTCGCCGCGCCGAACATCGAAGTGCAACCCGCAGCCAGGCCGCAGAACGGTTTGACGCCGATGCAGTTCGGCAACCATCCCTACTACGGGGCGGCGCTGATTCTCTCAAACGACGAGGCAGGGCATCTTGTTGCCGGATCGCCGGAAGCTGCCCGCTTCGTCCGGCCCTTCTATGGCTCAAAAGAGTTCATTGAACCGCCCCGGGAATCTCGGAGGCTCCCTCACTTGAGAGAATGGAGCCATGACCAGAGCATCGAAGTATTCCCCGGAAGTGCAGGAGCGCGCGGTCCGGATGGTGGCGGAGCACGCGGCGCAGCACACCTCGCAGTGGGCAGCGATTGAATCGATTGCCGCCAAGATTGGTTGTACGGCCGAGACGCTGCGGCGCTGGGTGCGCCAGGGCGAGCGTGACGCCGGCGTGCGGCCCGGCCTGACCACGGCCGAGGGCGAGCGCATCAAGGCGCTGGAGCGCGAGAATCGCGAGCTGCGCCAAGCCAACGAAATCCTGCGCAAGGCGTCAGCGTATTTTGCGCAGGCGGAGCTCGACCGCCCGTTCAAACGATGAAGGCGTTCATCGACGAGCATCGCTCGGTCCACGGGGTCGAGCCGATCTGCAAGGTGCTGCCGATTGCCCCGTCGACGTACTACGCCCATGCGGCTCGCGAGGCCGACCCACAGCGCCGTTCTACGAGGGACCAGCGAGATCGAGCGCTGGTGCCGGAGATCGAACGGGTCTGGAACGAAAACTTCCAGGTCTACGGCGTGCGCAAGGTGTGGCGGCAACTGCGGCGCGAAGGCTTTGATCTGGCCCGCTGCACGGTGGCGCGCCTGATGAAGCGCCTGGGCTTGCGTGGCGTCATCCGCGGCAAGTCGGTGCGCACGACGGTGAGTGATGCCAACGCACCTTGCCCGCTGGATCATGTCCGTCGTCACTTCAAGGCGGATCGGCCGAACAAGCTGTGGGTCTCGGACTTCACCTACGTGTCGACCTGGCAGGGCTTCGTCTACGTCGCCTTCGTCATCGACGTCTTCGCCCGGCGCATCGTCGGCTGGCGGGCTTCGTCCTCGGCGCGGACCGACCTGGTGCTCGACGCGCTGGAGCAGGCGCTGCATGAGCGCAAACCGGTCGGCCCGGATCGGCTGGTGCATCACAGCGACAGAGGTGTCCAGTACGTGTCGATCCGCTACACCGAGCGTCTTGCCGACGCGGGTCTCGAACCTTCCGTGGGCAGTGTGGGCGATTCCTACGACAACGCGCTGGCCGAGACCATCAACGGCTTGTACAAGGCCGAGGTGATTCACCGGCGGCCTTCCTGGCAACGCCGCGAAGACGTCGAGTGGGCCACGCTGCAGTGGGTGGACTGGTACAACAATCGCCGACTGATGGAACCGCTTGGCAACATCCCACCCGCCGAAGCAGAAGCTGCCTACTATTCACAAATCCCGAGTCTCGCCCTCGCGGCGTGACTCACAACAACGAGCCTCCGGGAAAACCGGGGCGGTTCACATCGATGCCGCGCCCCGCGCCTGCCTCTGGATCGCGGATCAGGAGGCCGAGGCCGCCCTTGCCATTCCGGCCATTGCCCGTCGTGTGGAGGACGTAGCCCGCGCAAGACGAGCCGCGACCAAGGACGCCAGCGCACGAAAACTGGCTGACACCCCGTGGCGATTTCGGGAACAGACGATGGGGAATCGTCACGCCTTAATTGTCCCGCGCGTGAGTTCCGAGAATCGCCCCTATCTTCCTATCGGCCTGCTGGAGCCACATTGCGTGGTGCAGGAGAAGGCGTTCGCTCTCTATGACGCCCCACTGTGGAACCTTGCGCTGATCGCCTCACGGCTGCACTGGGTCTGGATCGCCACTGTCTGCGTACGACTGGAAATGCGTTTCTCCTACTCCAATACCCTCGGCTGGAACACCTTCCCGGTCCCCACGCTCACCGAGAAGATGAGGGCCGACCTCACGCGCTGCGCCGAGGACATTTTGCTGGCGCGGGAGCATCACTTTCCCGCGACCATCGCGGACCTGTACGACCCCGAGAACATGCCCGCTGACCTGCGCGCCGCCCATGATCGCAACGACGAAGTGCTGGAGCGCATCTACATCGGTCGGCGCTTCAAGAACGACACCGAGCGGCTGGAAAAGCTGTTTGACCTCTATACCAAGATGACCGCTTCGGCTGCACCGGCCAAGGGCAAGAAGCGCAAAGCGGGAGCCAACGCATGAGCGACAAGATCAAGTCCGTACCGTCCGTTTCCGTCACCTACGCCCGAAACGGCGCATCGACCAAGGCCAATGCTCTAGGGATGCGGCCCATGCAGGAGCGGGCCTACGAGAAGCGGGGCGAGCAATACCTGCTCATCAAGTCGCCGCCCGCATCGGGCAAGAGCCGTGCGCTGATGTTTGTGGCACTCGACAAGCTCAAGAACCAAGGCTTGAAGCAGGCCATCATCGTTGTGCCGGAGAAGTCGATCGGTGCCAGCTTCAACGACGAGCCGCTGTCGAAGTACGGCTTCTGGTCCGACTGGCAGGTCGAACCCAAGTGGAACCTGTGCAACGCGCCGGGCAACGACAACGGCGGGAAGGTCAAGTCGCTGGGCGCATTCCTTGAAGGCGACGACAAGGTGCTGGTCTGCACCCATGCGACCTTCCGCTTCGCGGTCGATGCCTACGGCGTGGAGGCGTTCGACGACCGACTGATCGCGGTCGATGAGTTCCACCACGTTTCGGCCAACCCGGACAACAAGCTCGGCTTGCACCTGGGGCAGTTCTTCGCGCGGGGCAAGACGCACATCGTTGCCATGACCGGCTCCTACTTCCGTGGCGACGCCGAGGCCGTGCTGGCGCCGCAGGATGAGTCGAAGTTCGATACCGTCACCTACACCTACTACGAGCAGCTCAACGGCTACGAGTACCTCAAGCAACTCGACATCGGCTACTTCTTCTACAGCGGGCCTTACGTCGATGACATCCTCAACGTCCTCGACCCGGCCGAGAAGACCATCATTCACATCCCGAACGTCAATTCGCGCGAGAGCACGAAGGACAAGATGCGGGAAGTGGAGCACATCATCGAGGCGCTGGGTGAATGGCAAGGCATCGACCCTGCGACCGGCTTCCAGCGTGTCAAGCGTCCCGATGGCCGGGTGCTGCGGATCGCTGATCTCGTCGATGACGACGCCGCCAAGCGCGAACGCGTGTCCGCCGCGCTCAAGGACCCGGCACAGAAGAACAACCGGAACCATGTGGACATCATCATTGCGCTGGGCATGGCGAAGGAAGGCTTCGATTGGATTTGGTGCGAACATGCGCTGACCGTGGGCTACCGCGCCAGCCTGACCGAGATCGTGCAGATCATCGGCCGAGCGACCCGCGACGCGCCCGGCAAGACCCGCGCAAGGTTCACCAACCTGATCGCCGAGCCGGATGCGGCCGAGGAAGCTGTCACCGAGGCCGTCAACGATACGTTGAAGGCCATCGCGGCCAGCCTGCTGATGGAGCAGGTTCTTGCTCCGCGCTTCGAGTTCAAGCCCAAGAACCCCGACAGTGGCCCGACGCCGGGTTTTAACTACGGCGAGGCTGGCTATGACTCTGACCGCTGCAATGTCGGTGTCAATGAGCAGACAGGGGCGTACCAAATCGAGATCAAGGGCATCGCCGAGCCCAAGAGCAAGGAGGCGGCGCGAATTTGTCAGGAAGACCTGAACGAAGTCATCGCGGCCTTCGTGCAGGACAAGCCCACCATCGAGCGCGGCCTGTTCGATGAGGAGCTGGTGCCCGAGGAGCTGACGCAAGTTCGCATGGGCAAGATCGTCAAGGACAAGTATCCCGAGCTTGACGCCGAAGATCAGGAGGCCGTGCGCCAGCACGCCATCGCCGCCCTCAACCTTACGCAGCAGGCCAAGCGGCTTGTCACCGAGGGTGAGAACGATGGAGCGCCCAACACCGCCCTGATCGACGGCGTGCGCCGCTTCGCGATGGACGTGCGGGAGCTGGACATCGACCTTATCGACCGCATCAACCCGTTCGGGGAAGCCTACGCTATTCTCGCCAAGACCATGAGCGAGGACAGCTTGAAGCAGGTCGCGGCGGCCATCTCGGCCAAGCGCACCTCGATCACGCCTGACGATGCCAAAGTGATCGCCAAGCGCGCGGTTGAGTTCAAGCGCGAGCGTGGGCGGGTTCCATCGGTGACCTCGCAGGATGCCTGGGAAAAGCACCTTGCCGAAGGCGCGGCCGCCTTTATGCGCTTCAAGGCGGAGGGGCGCTATGAGTAGCTCTGATCTTGATGACCTGGCGGCAGAGCTGGCCGAGTTCGCACCGCTTGAGAAGAAGAATGGACGCCCAGCCAGCGAGGAGCGTGTCATCGCTGGCTTCGAGGAAATCCAACGCTTCACCGAGCATCACGGGCGTGCGCCGCAGCATGGCGAAGATCGCGACATATTCGAGCGCCTATATGCCGTGCGGCTTGACCGTCTACGCGCCCTCCCGGACTGCCGTACCTTGCTTGAGCCGCTAGACCATCAGGGCTTGCTTGCCGGGGCACCGACCGTTGCCGGTTCGGGGGACGATGACATCGACATCGACGACCTGGCTGCTGAATTGTCGGATGTTGCTGGCGCGGACGACGACATCACTGTCTTGCGTCATGTCCGCACCAGCGCGGAAAAACGCGCGGCCGAGGAGATCGCAGATCGCAAGCCCTGCGAGGACTTCGAGATCTTCCGACCCTTGTTCGAGCGCGTGCAAGCGGAAGTCAAAACCGGAATGCGCCAGTCCCAGCCCATCGAAGCGGGCCGCCGTGCGATTGAAGTCGGGGATTTCTTCGTTCTCGACGGTCTCACGCTTTACGTTGCCGAGGTCGGCGAGCCGTTGAAGACCACCGCCGGGGAAGTGGACCGCCGCCTACGTCTCGTCTTCTCCAACGGGACCGAAAGCAATCTACTGCTGCGCTCGCTCCAACGTGCGTTCTATAACGACCCCGCAGCACGGCGGCTGGCCTCGCCCGAGAGCGGGCAACTTTCCTTCGGCGGCGAGCTTGAGGCCGATGATGTTGAAAGCGGCACGATCTATGTCCTCCGCTCCCTCTCCGATCATCCCTATGTCGCGCAGCACCGAGACCTCATCCACAAGATGGGCGTGACTGGCGGCAGGGTGGAGACGCGCATCGCCAACGCCGAACACGATTCCACCTACCTGCTGGCGAAGGTGGAAGTGGTGGCGACGTACAAGCTCGCGGGCATCAACCGCACCCGGATGGAGAACCTGTTCCACAGGCTGTTCGCGCCCGCGCGGTTGAATATCACCATCAACGACCGCTTCGGTCATCCCGTGCAGCCCGAGGAATGGTTTCTCGTTCCGCTCTTCGTCATCGACGAGGCGGTCGCGCGCATCAAGGATGGGAGCATCACCGGCTACATCTACGATCCCAAGACTGCAAAGCTGGTGAGAGTCGCCTGATAGCGTTCCGGAGCCATCAGGCACCGCATCGCCAGTCCCGATCTGCCGAGGTAAAGCGCCATTGCGGCGCCAAGCTGTAGAGCGTCGCAGAGGCTCCCGCTATCCGCACTATATCCGCACTACGGGGGTCACTTCGGGTCACTTCGGGTCACTTGGGCGCATCGGCCGTCACCGAGCGTCACTTCTGAATTTCAAGACAATCAATTAGTTGCATTGAAATCAGGGGGTTGCGCAACGATCGCGGCCAGCTTAGAAGGTTGCTGCTCTATCCAACTGAGCTACAGGCGCTGATCGCAGTCGTAGTTTATTCGATGCGCTTGCAGGGTCGGGCGGTCGACCCAGGAAACGCATCCCGGTCGCTTATGCGGTCAAGCACAGTGGGTGCGCTGCCGGTCTGTGCGACGACTCGGCGATCGTTCATCCACAGTTCCGTCGCCCGTGCGTACGCTGACTGGACCTTTGTAGAACCTGTCCACAGCGAAGCGTCATCCATACGAACGGGATCGAGGAACGTCCATGCTCCACCGCGTCGTTGTCGTGCTGGTCTGCGCCGGTCTGATGAAGCTGACTCACCTGGTGTACGCACAGGACACGTCGGCCGATCCTCTCGGCGGCACCGAAGTGCCGGGGGCATTCGGTCCCAGCGGCCAGCCCCCCGAACTGGCGCCAACCCTGAGCGAACGCTTCAACGAATTGGATCGCAATCGGGATGGTTTCATCAGCGCCGATGAGGCTGCCTTGGACGAACGGCTCAGCGCTGCATTTGCCGAGCTGGATCAGAGCCAGGACCGGCGTCTTGACTTGGCAGAGTTCTCGGTCTTCGTGATCGAGCCGGCCATCGATACGCTGGACCGGAATCCGGGCGCGGCGGCGTCGCAATAGCTGCGGCCCCGGCGGCACTGCCGCCCCAACATGTCCTGATGCGACTGCGGCGAAGACGTGGTGGATTACCGCGTGCCGACTTGGCATTGTCGACTTCCCATTGCGACCCGAACCCGGCACGCCGTGCATCCCACCACCCCACTCCAGTCCGCGGCAGCGCTGCCGCGCGACCCCTTCCTCACCGACCTCAGGCGGGCCAATGCTGCTTTCCAGGTGCGCTGTATCTTCGATGTAGGCGCCAACATCGGACAGTCCACCGACAGGTTCCGTCGCGCCTGCCCCGAGGCGATCATCCATGCCTTTGAGCCCATTGGTCAGAGCTACGCTGCGCTCTACTCCCGCTTCGCCACGGACAACTTCGTGCGATGCGAAAACTTGGCGCTTGGCGCGAAAGCGGCTGGCACCGGCCTGATGCGCGCATCCGGGACGTCCACCGACAATCACCTGCTCAACGAGGCACCACGGCCGGGCCTGCCAGTGGAAATGGTGCAGATGACGTCCGGCGAGGCTTACTGCGAACGACACGGGATCGAGCAGATCGACTTCCTCAAGATCGACGCCGAAGGCCACGACATGGAAGTGCTACGCGGCTTTCTCAAGCTGCTGCGCCAGCATCGGATTGCCTTTGTGCAGGTTGAGGCCTCGATGAATCCCGGCAACCAGCGGCATGTCCCGTTCTCGCAATTCACTCAGCTGCTGGAGCCGATGGGTTATTACCTGTTCGGCCTCTACGATCAGGTCCGCGAGATCCGCAAGGGACAACCGGCGCTACGCCGCAGCAATCCGGTCTTTGTCAGCCAGCGGCTGACGCCCTGGCCCAAACCGGAACCGCGGCGTCGCTGACAACCGCCCGGCCGCCTCAGCGCCCCTGCCGGATTTCCACCGCCTGCTGAAAAGTGGGGCGGTTGATCCAGTGAATGGCGGGCACCGGCTGGAACGCAAACGCAGTGTGCTCCACCGCGTCGCAGTCCTCGACCACGCCGCAGTCCTCGCCCTTGGCGTAGAGCAACTGGCTGCCGTCCCAGTTGACCATGTTCGGCAGCCCGCCCAGGTCTTCCAGCGCCTGTTGCAGCGCCAGCAGCACCGCGTTGCGGCAATCGGCCACGCTAGCTGAGCCGGCGCAGCGCAAGGCGCGATAATCGACCCGGTCCGGCTTGTTCAAGGCGGTACTCAGCAATCGCCGCATGTGCTGGAACCAGCCTTCCTGATAGGCCGAGCCTTGATCGCGCGGCGCGTCGTAACGGGCGGACAGGGCGCTGGCCCCCGCCGCTTCGATGGCAGAAAGCTGCGGGGTCACCGTTTCCATCAGCCGCGTGTACCAGGCGTCCATCAGCACCACCGCGTAGCGCTGATCGTAGATGCCGTCGTCGTCGCGATCGCGACGGTAGGCACCCAGGCCGGGGGTGGCGTCGATCCACTGCGCCGAACCCTCATCCAGCCAGCGCTGCAGCAGGTCGAGCGCCAGGGTCTGATCGGCGTCGAGGTCGCCGCTGCGAGCGATCTCCAGCAGCAGCGGCAGCACGTCCAGCCCGCGCAGGTCGGTAAAGGCGGCGTCGCCGGCAATCTCGATCATGCTGGCCAGATCGTGCTTGCGACCGGAGTCCTTGAACGCCGCCAGACGCAGGTTCAGCGACTGCACCCGGTGCGTCGGCCCATAGGTGCCGTTGCCGTCGGCGGCCCACCAGCCGGGCGCGCCGGAGTTGTTCCAGTTGGCGAAATAGCCCTGCGGGGGATTGGTGTCCTGGATGTGCGCTTCGAGTGGCAGAAAGCCCGGCCACTCGTGGTAGCCCTGGTCGTCGATGCTCATCGGCACTGCGCGACTGGGATAGGGCTGCGCGCCCGCGGCCGCATCGCCACCGTAGAGATCAAAAAAATCGGCCGGCAGGTTCTCGTCCACCACCCACTCGAAATTGCCGTCGCCCCACACCGGCAGTTCCGGGTTGTGCTGCGGATGCCGCTGCGGATACAGCCCGGACTGGATGAAGGCGATGTCGTTCTCATCCGCGTACAGCCAGTTGAACGTCGCGGTCATGCTGTTGAACAGCTTCTTGAAGCGCGTGTGATCCATCTGCAGCCCGGTGGTGGTCAACAGCGCGAAAGGCGCCGCGGTATCCACGTCCGCCAGGAAGGTGCTGCGCTGGCGCGACACGATCACCGGCTCGCCCTGCACGTTGGCGGTGCCGGACACCGGCCCGTAGTGCGTGCGCAGCACGTAGCGCTCCACGCGCTCGGGCAGAAGGGCGCCGCCCAGGGCGATGCTGGCCACGGTGGGATTGGCCATCCAGGTTTCCAGGCGCTTGAACAGGCGCACACAACGACCGCGGTAGACATAGCCATCGCTGTCTGGGAAGCCGTCACCGTCGGCATCGGCGCGCGAAGGCGAAGAGCCGTCGGTATTGCACAGGCGCGACACCCGCATATCGGTGAAATCCGACCCGGCCGAGGTCGGCGTCCACGCGAAATCGATGCCGCGTCCGATCACGATGTACGGCAGATTGACCGTGGTCACCCCGCGTGCGGCGAACTCGAACGGCGTGTTGCCGCGGCTGACCACCGCCGCTTCCCACAGCAACTGCGGCAGGAAATATCCGGTCTGCGGTCCACCGACCAGAATCGGATGGCCGCTCTGGGTCTCGCTGCCTGCAGCGGCGATCCAGTTGGAGGTGCTTTGCGGAAAGCCCAGCGCGCTGAGCATCTGGCGCCGGCTATGGCCGGGATCGGCGGCGATGCGCTTCTGCACCGGCGCGCGCAGACCCGCGACACGCAGCGGCACCTGCACCGGATCGGCGCTGGCGTTGCGGTTGGCGGCGCGGCCGCCGAAGCCGGCACCGGACAACAGATCCAGCGGCAGCAGCGCGTCCAGGGTCACCACCAGCGCCGAGGTCAGGCCCGGCAAACCGGCCGGTCCGGCGGCCTCCAGCACATGCCCCTGGAAGCTGCCGCGATCCCAGATCGCCACGCCGGCAGGCAGGCTCATCGGACAGGTTTCGTCCAGGCTCGGCGGCGACTGCGTGGCAAAGCGCTGCTGCGTGGTGTGCGGCGTATCGGCGGCATCGGCATGGCGCAGATCGCGCCAAAGGCGGCAGGCCGCTTCCGGCAACGAGGTGGCGCCGCCGGTGATGCTGGGGTCCAGCGCCTGCAGCAACTCCACGTTGCGGCCTTCGCCGCCGCCGCCCAGGCCCAGCGCGGACTGGATCAAGACCGCATTGGCGACGATGTCGTTGACCGTGAACGGCGCCGGCGGAAAGGTCGCGCGGCTGCCCACGCCGACCCCGATCGAGGCGTACTCCAGCGGAATTCGAGCCAGGCCCGCAGGCGTTTGCAGAAAATCGACGTAGGCATTCATGCCGGCCACGAACATCTGGGTGTCCTGCAGGAACATCGGCCCCAGGGGTCCGAGCTTGGCCACGGCGTTGTCGACGATCTGGGTGAGTTCGTCTTCGCTGTAGGCCGAGTCGGAGCCGAATTCCAGATCGAGGTCGTAGGTCATCGGCGAAGGGCCGAGCTTTTCCGACGCCCGCCCGCGACCGGCGAAGCGCAGGATGTCGAACAGCCACAGCCGATCCTCCGCCGCCGCAAAGCCCAGCGCGAACTCGGCGCTGAGCCGATCCTGCGCGTCGATGTACGGCACGCCCCAGCCGTCGCGCCGCAGGCTGGCGGTGGCGCCATTGGGTGCGGTGAGCATGCGGCTGGACACCGCCTGGCTCTCGTCCAGGGTCAGGCCGGCGGGCTTGTAATAGTTGCAGGCCTGATCGGAACGACGCGCGTGCTGGTCGATGCTCGCGGGTGGATTGCAGGCGTCCGAACGCAGCGGGGTCTGCGCGTGCGCCAGGTTTTCGTAGAGATCGAGCTGATCGCGATAGAACGGTGCAAAGGTCAACTGCGGCTGACCCGGAATCGGCCCGCCGATGCCGCCATTGGGCACGCCGCTGCTGCCCGGCGGCACGATGCTCATGAAGGTGTTGAGCGGGCTGTCGACGATACCGCCGCTGCCGGCACCCGAACCGGCCCCGGGGTCCAGTCCGCCGCTGGCGTCACCGCCGCTGCTGCCGCCGCCACAGGCCGCCAGGGTCGCGCCCAGCATCACGCCTGCGGTCGCGCGCAGCACGAACCGAACCATCTGCTTCATCGTGGCTCCTCCGGCCTCGCGCCCGGCTCGCAGGCGATGCCGGCGGCGCGTTTGTTGTCGAAGCCGCATTGGGCCACAGAATCGAACGCCTGCGGCCGTAAAAACGCATCAAGTCGTCGCCCGGTCTTGGGGCCCGCTTCGCTTGCGGCTATCCGGCAAACGTGGGTGAACTACTTCACGACGTCCCAGGGGTTGAGGACAGCAACCATGCTCTCAAAGTCATCGATGTCCCGTGTGACGACGCGCATGCCGTGCTGCAATGCGGTTGCAGCGATCATCGAATCGCGTAGCGGTTTGGGCTGTGGACGGTTCAAGCCGGCGCAGCGGATGGCAGCGGGCAAGTCGAAATCGAGAATGCGGCCAGCGAAGGCCGACAGTACGAAGTTGTCCATCCACGCGCGGAGGGCACTGTACTGATTCTGGTCCCGGCCTCTCACGGCTTCGATGCCGTTTTCCAGCTCCATCGCGGTAATGACCGAGAGGTAGAGGGCGGACGATGGTACGGATTGCGCCCATGCGGTTACGTTGAGATCAGCCCGACCGGATCGCGCCTTGCGCAGCTCCGATACGACATTGGTGTCGAGGATGAACACCTAGCTGAACTCGGTCCGGGCGAGCGGCTCTCGATTCTTCGGCGGCAAATCGAACGGAATGTCCTCGATTCCGGGCATGCCGAGAAGATCCACGATGTTGGCGTTACTGCCCAGCAAAGCCTTGTAGTGCGTAACTGACATCAGCACGTGAGACGGCTGGCCGCGGTCGAGAATAAACACCGGCTCAGCCAACGCATCGCGCTTGGCGCCAGCGGTGTCCTGATTGAAATCACGCGCTGAAATGGCTCGCATTGTCTCGCTCCGATCACTTACGTTTCTACAATGTAGCAACGTCAATCGCTGTCGCCAAGAAAATGGACGCTCCAACCACTTTTGCCGGATAGCCTTCCTTCCATACCGTGCTCAGCGCACCAACGACGCGCACAGTGCATCCGCGCTCGCTGCCGCCACCGGCAGATCAAGCGCGTCGGCAGTTTCCTGGCGATACTTGAGTCGGTCGTAGACGCGCCGCGCGGTGGCATCGCTGCCCGCGGCGATCACGACATCGGCGTTGGCGATGCGGTTGATCGACACCACGCGCGACGCGGTGCCGGTACCGAACAGGCTGCCCAGCCGGCCGGCGCCCGCGGCCTGTGCCAGCTCATCCAGCGACAGCGCACGCTCCGTCACCTGGATACCCATCTGCGGTGCCAGGTTCAGCACCGCCGCGCGGGTCACCCCGGGCAGGATGGTGCCGTCCAGCGGCGGCGTTACCAGCAGACCGTCGATCTCGGCGAACACGTTCATGCTGCCGGCCTCGCCCAGCCAGCGATGGGTTGCCGCATCCAGCCACAGCACGTCGTCGAATCCGCGGCTGCGGGCACGCAACAGGCCGCCCAGACCGGCGGCGTAGTTGGCAGCGGTCTTGATCCCGCCGAGCCCGCCGGGCGCGGCGCGGATCAGGTCCGGCTCCGCCCAAAGGCTCAGGGTCTTGAACGGCGGGTCCAGGCAGGGGTTGCCGATCACCGCAAAACCATGTCGCGTCGCGGGGCGCAGGCCCAGGGTCTGGTCCAGCGCGTACACGGTCGGACGCAGGTACAGCGCGCCGCAGCCGTGCGCCGGAATCTCGTCGATGAGCATTTGAGTGAGTTCTGCGCACGCCCGCAGGAACAGGCTTTCCGGTACCGCCGGCAGGCCCAGGCGCTCGGCGCTGACGCGCAGGCGCTGCGCGTGATCTAGCGGGCGGAACAGATGAACCGAACCGTCGGCTGCGCGATAGGCCTTGAGACCTTCGAACACCGACAAGCCGTACTGCAGTGCCGGCCCCGCCAGGGGCACCGCCACGTCGTCCAGACGCGCTGAGCGAAGATCGCCCCAGGCCTCGCCCTGGTGTTCGCAATACCACACCGTTGCGCTGAGGGTTTGCCCGAAGGGCAGCGCGGCCGCGTTCATGCCGACGTACCCGGGTCTTGAACCACGCACAGGGTGACCAGGGCGATGGCGACCGGCTCGGTCGCCGCCGGGTCGGTCACGTAAAGCCGCACCTCCACCACGTGAATCTGCCGCCCGGCGCGCACCACCTCGGCCTTGGCGGTCAGCTCGCGACCAACCAGCGGCTTGAGCAGATTGATCTTGAATTCCACCGTCAGCACCGCCTGGCCCGGCTGCAGCAGGCTGGTCGACGCCGCGCCGGCGGTGTGATCGGCCAGGGTCGCGGCCGCACCGGCATGCACGAACCCGTGGTGCTGGCCGTGGCCGGCCTGTACCGCGAAGCGCGCCTCGGCACGCCCTGGAGCGAGATCGACCGGCACGATGCCCAGGGTCTGGATGAGCCCGGGATGGACGAAAAGATCGGCAGCAGCGGTCAGCGACATGGCAGACGAGGGTTGGGGTGAAGCTCGCACCTTATTGATTTTTTCTGTACATATAAATATGCAGAAAATTCATTTTTTATAGATACAGATTAAAACCCGACCGCCGCTCATGTCTCGTCCCATTCCCAAATACCAGCGTCTGAGCGAGGAGTTGCGCACCCAGATTCGCAGCGGCCTGCTAGCGCCCGGCGCCCGTCTGCCCGCGATCCGGCCGCTGGCGCAGCGCTATGGCCTGAGCGTGGTCACGGTCAGTCACGCGCTACAGATGCTGGAGCGGGAAGGCTGGATCCGCGCGCAGGCCAGGGCGCGCTATCGGGTCAGCGCGCTCGCGGCAAGTCTGGCGCCGACAGCGCTTGCGCCTGCTGCGGAGGTGTTCGCCGCGCCGGTGCCCGACCAGTTGCTGCGCACCGTCATGGCCGTGCTGCAGCTCGACGGTATCGAGGTTCCGCTGGGCGGCTCCACGCTGGATGCCGACTGCATTCCCTACGCGGCGCTGCGCCGCAGCGAGGCGGCGCTTCATCGCGCGCTCGGCGCCCAGGCCTATGGCTACGAGATCGCGCCCGGACTGCCGGCCTTGCGCGCCGAAGTGGCGCGGCGGCTGTCGCCGGGCGGACCGCCCCTGGCGGCGGACGAGATCACCATCACCGGCGGATGCCTGGAGGCGGTGATGCTGGCGCTGGACACCACCACCCGGCCGGGCGATACCGTGCTGGTCGAAAACCCGACCTTCTACGGTCTGCTGCAACTGCTGCAGCGGATGAATCTGAAGGTGGTGGAAGTGGCACTGGACCCGGTGCAGGGCCTGTCGGCCGCCGCGGTGGAGGCGGTGCTGGAACGCCAGACGGTGACCGCCGCCTGCCTGACCCCGAGCTTCAACAATCCGAGCGGTGCGCTGACGAGCATTGGTGAGAAACGCGCCATCGGCGCGCTGCTGGCGGCGCGACGAATCGCGCTGATCGAGGACGACGTCTACGGCGAGCTCAGCCACCACGGTCCGCGACCGCCGCCGATGATCGCGCTGTGTCCGCAGACCGACATCGTCACCTGCGGCAGTGTCAGCAAGGTGCTGGCACCCGGCCTGCGCCTGGGCTGGGCGGCTCGCCGCCGCAGCGGTCACGGCGACCGCTTCCGCAACCTGCAGACCGCCAAGTTCATCAGCACGTTGGCGGCGCCGACCCTGGCGCAGCATCTGATCGCCGAGTGGATGCACAGCGGTCGCTACGATCGCCATCTGCAACGCCTGCGCCGCGATCTGCCGGCGCAGATGACTGCGTACCGGACCTGCATCCTGCGCCACTTTCCGCCCGACACCGAGGTGTCCAGGCCCTTAGGCGGCTTTCTGTTGTGGCTGCGGCTGCCGCAGCCGGTGGACCCGCTGTGGCTGATCCGCGCGGCGCAGTCGGTGCAGGTCGGACTGGTGCCGGGCACTGCCTTCTCCACCCGCGAGACCGTGTCGCCGTGGCTGCGGCTGTCGGCCGGCCTGCGACTGACGCCGCGGGTCGAACGCGGCATCCGCGACCTCGGCGCACTGCTCGGACGCGATCGCGCGATTCCGTGATCGCGCTCAGGCCTGCGCGGTCCCCCGATGCGGCACCGCCTGGGCGACGAACTGCAGCAGTTGCGCCAAGGGCAGCGCGCCAGACTGCCTGGCCACCTCGCGGCCGCCGCTGAATACCAGCAGGGTCGGGATGCTGCGGATGTTGCAGCGGCCGGCGATCTGCGGATGATCCTCGGTATTGAGCTTGGCAAAGCGCATCCACGGTTCGCTGCGCGCCGCCGCCTCTGCGAAGGCCGGCGCCAGGGTCCGACAGGGGCCGCACCAGGGTGCCCAGAAGTCCACCACCACCGGCAGGTCGCTGCGTTGCACCACCCGCTCGAAGCCGGCGCTGTCGAGTTCCATCGGGACGCGGTCGAACAGCGCCGATTTGCACTTGCCGCAGGTCGGATGTTCGGTCAAGCGCGCCTGCGGCACCCGGTTGACGGCGTGGCAGCGCGGGCACACCAGGTGTATCGATGGCGTCGAGGGGCTGTTCATGGGCGTTACGCGTCGGTGATCGGATCGGCGATCAGATGAGCGATGAGTCTTGGGCCGCGGGCGCGGCAATCAAGTCAGCCTGGGTAAAGCTGCGGGGGATGAAATCATTGCACCGCGGATCAGCCCGGATCGACCGGTCCTGCGGCAACCCACTTGACCTGGAATTGCACCCATGAACGCCAAGAAAGATTTTTCCAAGATCGCTGGCGCGCTGACCCTGGCAGCCGCCTTCACCGTCACGGCAGCGATGGCCCAGTCCGCCAGCGTCGACCGTCGTCTGGCCGCGCTGGGCTACAGCAAGGCCGAGATCGTCGACGTGGTACCGGACCAGATCGTGACGAGCTGGGACTACCTGGACGCACAGAACGTGCTGGTGCATCGCGACACCGAGCGCCATTACCTCGTGACCCTGTCCGGTCCCTGCCCGGCTCTGGCAACGTCCAGCCTGATCAGCTTCAACGCTGCCAACGGCGGCCTGGGTTCGTCGGGCACACTGCGGGTGGGCAGCGGCAACTACACGCCGGAGTGCGGCCTGGGCAGCATCATCCGGCTGAACCGCACCTCGTCATTTGCGTCTCACACGTCCTGACCCGACCGCATCGGGTGCCGACGCGCTTGCTGACCTTAGAGATCTATCGGCAGCTGCAAATGCTGCCGGTAGATCCAGTCGCGATGCGCCATCAGGGCCGGTGACGCAGCGGCGGCGAGCACCGGATCGGTGTTGGTGTAGACGTCGCGGAACAAGGGCGCCATCGGGCATAGATCATCCGGCAGCGGATCGATCATCGCCGCCACGCAGGCCCAGTAGATGTCCAGCGCGCTCAGCGCATCGCCGATGAAGTAGCGGCGGCCCGCCGCCTGCTGGCGTTTGAGCACCGCATCGAGCCGCTGCAGGATGTCGGCGCAGCGGCCCGGCGCCTGTGCGGCAGCCTCTTCGCTGTACCAGTACTTGCGGCCGAGCTTCGCGTAAATCTCGCGCGTGGCAGCGTCGCGGTCCGGCCGGGTGAAATCGCGCACCATGATGTGGCGGCGATTCCAGCTGAAGCCGTTCTCGCCGTTGAGCTCGTTGGCGAGGCCGATCATGGTCACTCGCTGGTCGAAATCCTGGGGGATCAAGGCAGGCTGCGGCGCGAGGCGCTCGAACAGATAAAGCTGCTCGATCCAGGTCGAGCGTGGCGGCTCGTCGTTCCAGGCCGCGACAGGCGCGGTGGTCTGCGCCGACCAGGCCAGCAGCTCGGGATTGGCGCCCAGCACGTCCTGGCGCACCTTTACATAGGGCAGTTGCTTGACGTGCAGGATGCTCTTGGCCGCCTCGCTGAAGGGGCCGGGAATGCCGGGCGTCAACACCACGCGCAGGCCTGGAATGCCGATGGCGTCGCGCACTTCCACATAGTCGGCCATGGCGTCTACCTTCAATTCGACTTGGCGGCGGTGCCACCGATCAGCGAGTTGCGCGCGGAGATCTCGATCCAGTTGCCATCCGGATCCTTGACGAACCCGTAGCGCGCCACATCCTTGAAGCTGACCGCCTCGCGCGCGATCCGCCCGCCGCGCGCCACGATGTCCTGCATCGCCTGATCGGCGTCGTAGATCTGCACGGTCAGATAGCGAAATGCGGGGCCGACGAAGTCCTCGGTCTCGCTGCCGCCCGGCCCTTGTTCGACAAACAATAGCGAGTCGCCGCAGCGCGCGGTGTGCGGACCCACGCGCTCGAACTCCATCGCCTCGGTATAGAACGTCATCATCCGCTGCGGGTCGGGCGTGCGCACCGTGATCCCGATACGGGTCACGCCGTCGGTGCCCGGCGCCACCAGCCGCACCCAGTTGCCGTCCGGATGGCGCCCTTCCCAGGGCGCTTCGATACCCGATCGCGCGATGCTGAGCCCGACATAGCCGGTGGGCGGCAATGCGGGCAGATCATCGGCCCAGTGGTTGACCTTGATCACCGAATCGTGGGCGTCGAACCGGTGCTGCACCCAGCCCTTCTTGAGTTCCAGCTCGTGATCCAGGCGCAGGCCGACGGTGCCGCCCCAGAACTCGCGATGCCTGCCGATCTGGCGGGTGAACAGGCCGAGGTCGAGATGCGGTTTCGCTAATTTCATTCGCGTTCAATCCGGCAGATCGTCGAGCGCATCGTTGTCCAGTGCCTGCAGCGCGCCGCCCAGCGCCATGTGCATGAGCATCTTGTCGCCACGCTCGGTGCGCTTGACGATCAAGGTCGCGGCGATGGCCACCGCGATCACCGCGAAGCTGTAGTGCGCGTAATCGCGCATCAGGTGATCGAAGCTGTAGTCCTTGACTCCCTGCGCGATCAGGTCCTCGTGATACTCCTTGAGCAAGCTGCGCTCATGGGCCTTGCGGGTATCGCGATCGAAGATGCCGCTGAGAAAATAGGCGACGTCCATGCCGGTGCCGAGGAAGTTGCTGGTCTGCCAGTCGACCACGCAGATGCGCTCGCCGGGCGCGCCGAACAGCATGTTGTCGGGGCGGAAATCGCAGTGCGAGAAGGTCTTCGGAAAGTCGCGCGGACGATTCCAATGCGCGTGATTGCGCACGTACTTGTCGCCGACCCGTTTGAACTCCGGCGTCAGGTACTCGGTGTAATGCTTGTTGATGTGGTCCCAGGAGCGCTCGATCAACTCGGTGGTGTAGAAGCCCTGTGCACCTTCGGGCACGTACAGCCAGGGCTGGGCCATCAGTTCGCGATCATTCCAGAACGCGGCGTGCAGCAGTGCCGCCTCCTTGAGCGCCTTGCGCGCCTCGTCCAGCGTGCAACCCTTGAACTGGTCGCCCTGGCGGGCCGGCGCCATGTCGTCGAACAACAGCACGAAGTCGTTGGCCTGGTTGATCTCGGCGACGTACACCGGCGGCGTACGGATCTTCGCGCGGTGCGCCAGCTCGCGGTAGAACATCACCTCCGAGCGATAGAAGCCCATGTTCTTGCCCGACTCCGCCGCCACCGCATTGGCGGACGGAAACTTGCCGACCACCGTCTGCGGCGCATCCGGCGGCGGTGTACCGCGATATTCCAGGAAAAATCGCCGGGTCTCACCGAGCTGGCCGGTGCCCACCGCTTCCATGCGCAGGCTCTGTACCTGCGCGTCGATGCCGCGATTTCCCAAGGCCTGCGTGATCCACGCCGGGGTGACCGCTTCGGGCGGCACGATGTCCAGAGCTTGCGTCATGAATGCTCCTGCGGGCGGATGCGATCAGGCGGCCTGCGTCCACTGCGCCTTGGACGGCTCGGGCAGCGGGCAGGAGGCGTCCACCAGTTGCGTCACCTTGAGAATGCGGCCCAGGCCCAGCGCCATGGCGCTCCACATCAACAGCTCGGTGATCTGCTCGTCGGAGAAATACTTCTTCAGCTCGACAAAGTGTTCTTCGGTGATGGCGTGATGGTTGTTGCCGAACGCGGCGGCAAAGCGCACCACCGCGCGCTCCTCGGCGCTGAGCGTGGCTGCGTCGACGCCGGGAATGGCGGAGATGTCGGACTCGCTCACCTCGGGCGTGTAGCGCACCGCCAGGCACAACTGGCACTGTGTGCCCTGGGCGATGGCCAGGCGCGCCAGCTCGGTCAGCCGCGGACCCAGCTTGTTGTCGAACCAGATGCTGAAGTAATACGGAAAAAAGGTCTCGCAGTGCTTGGGGATGTTGCCGAGCAGGCCCATGTACTTCTGGAAATGCGGCATGAACGCCGGGTCGACCTTGGGATACAGGTCGTCGGCAATCTCGCGCAGATGGGGCGTCAGGTCCTTGTGTTCAACGGTTCCGAGCAGCATGGTCATTCTCCGGTTGGGGCGGGCTGGGGATGCAGACGCCGCCGGTGTGGGAACGCCCCGATGCTATGCAGGCGCGGCGTCGGAGAATTGGCCAGGCCTGACCTGAAGCTGGGTCAAACCAGACCCGGGGAGTCGCCCGGATGCGGTTCCGGTCGGCGGCGGTCGCATAATCGGGCCCAATCTGCCGTCGCAAACCCACGGAGGGCAACGCCATGACTGCGCCCAGTCCGTCAGCCGGCCCCGCCCTGGTCGAGGGCTGGCAGGACCCGGAGGTCTGGAGCACCGAGCAACTGGCGCCGCACCGTCAGTTCGAGCGCTGGCGCGAGTTCGTCGTCGATGCCCACATGCGCTGGGCGATCCGGCCGGTGCATTGCGATCACTTCCCGGCCTTCATCCGCCAGGGTCGTCACGACGGCTTTCGCGTCACCCACCTGACCGCGCGCCAGGGCGGCGTGGTGGGCACCCGCGGTGCGCAGGAGATCGCGCAGGACTTCGAGGCCTTCTACAACCTGATCTATATCGCCGAGGGCTCGATCTGTCTGGAGATCGACCGCCAAGAACTGGCCGTGGAGGCCGGCAACTTCGCGCTGTGGGACACCACCCGACCGATGCGCTTCACCACCGGCGAGAATCTACGCCAGATCACCTTTGCGGTGCCGCAGGCCTTGTTGCAGCGGGCGCTGCCGCGCGCCGGGGATTACGTCGGGTCGCGCGTTGAAGCCCGCGATGGCGTCAGCGGCCTGTTCGTCGATCACCTGCTGGCGCTGGACCGGCGCTTCGGCGAACTGTCGCCCGCCGCCGCCGGTCCGGTGCTCAACGCCACCCTGGAACTGCTGGCCGCCACCCTCAGCGCCCAGGTATCGCTGTCCGGCGCGAACGTCTCGCACGGCCTGCTGCGCCAGATCATGCGCAACATCGAGCGCAATCTGGACGATGTGGAAATGAACACGCGCCGGATCGCACAGGATCACGGCATCAGCGAACGGCATCTGCATCGCCTGTTCGACCGCATCGGCGCCACTCCGGCTGCATGGATTCGGCAGCAACGACTGGAACGCTGTCGCCGCGAGCTATGTGGCAGCCACGCCACGCAGCAGAGCATCACCGACATCGCCTACCGCTGGGGCTTTCGAGACTCCGGCACCTTCAGCAAGATCTTCCGCCGCGAGTTCGGAGTCTGCCCGCGTCAGCTCCGGGCCCTGATCAAATCCTGATCGCAGGCTGAAGCGCGGCCGGCGCGAGCGCCTTCCGCGCGCGACCCATCCGTCAAACCTTAGGGTACAGCCGGGGAACGTCGATTCCTGCGGGATGAACGGCTGCGCCCGCCGGCTTCGTCGGCGCGCGCGCGTTCGGTCACTCGTTGCAGCACGTCGACGAATTGGCCCACCGCCTGTGCAGGACTCAACTGAGTGGCGACGCTTTCGCGCGCCTGCTCCCCCATGCGCTGACGCAGCTCGGGATTGGCAATCAAAGTAGCGAGCGCGGAGCCCAGCGCTTCCACATTTCCTGTCGGGACCAAGAGACCCGTGCGTTCGTGAACGACCTGCTCCGTAACGCCACCGTCGGCCCAGGCGACGACCGGCAACCCGGCGGCGAGGCCCTCGAGCACGGCGAGTGGAAAAGGGTCACGCCTGGAGGGGTGCACGAAGATGTCGCTGGCGCTCAGGAAGTCCGGTATGTCGTTGCGGTGTCCGACCAGTTGAACCATTTGCTGGAGGCGGTGCTCGACGATGAGGGCTTCGAGTTGCGCTCGCGCCGGTCCGTCGCCGGCAATGATCAAACGGATCTGCTTAAATTTCTGTCGAAGCTGGGCAAAGGCCTGAACCGTTTCGAGCTGGCCCTTGGACTCCAGCAAGTTGCCTGCGTTGGCAATCATGATCGCGTCTTCGGGGATGCTCAGTTCCCGACGTATCTTCTGACGAGCGCCGGGTTCGATGGATTGAATGCGCATCGCGTTATGCACGGTGGATACGCGCTCCGGGGAGACGCCGAACTCCATGACTTGGTCGCGGAGAAAGTCGCTCACGGTGACCACGTGCGCACAGCTGCGAATGGTCGCGAGCGGGTCAGCAAGTCCTAGAACCGTACGCGTGGCCTTCAGGGCTCGTGGCGTCTGGCTGAAGCCGGTCGACAACCAGGGTCCGATGTTGAAGTGCAGGTGGACAATCTGAGGAACGCCGAGTGAGCGCGCCACGCTGCCGGCGAGTGCGCTGTCCCACAGCTGTTGACTGGAATAGACGACATCGGGGCGGTACTTTTTCGCGATCGCGAGGACTTCGGGAAAGCTGAGGCGGTACTTGACCACTCGCAGCAATTTCGCCCAGCGAGACGCCGCTTCCGATGCGGGCCGCAGTCCGACGTCGATGGTTTGGACGTCGGCGTTCGCGAGGCTTCTGAACCTCCCGAAGCCGTCGCCGTCGCCCCAGTGGTGATAAACCACCTTGGCGTCGAAGGCTTCGCCGCGGTTTCCCAGCAGGGTCGCGAATACGTTCGCCTCTGACGATGCGCCGCCCTGAATTTTGAAGCCAAGAAAGCGCATGCGGCTAGTCCGAGATAGATTGAACCGCCCCGGTTTTCCCGGAGGCTGTTTGGTTTGAGTCAGGCTGCCAAGAGCAGGCTGTCTCGCTGCTGATAGTAGGCCGCCTCTTTCTCTGCGGGCGGGATGTTGCCGATGGGCTCCAGCAATCGGCGGTTGTTGAACCAATCGACCCACTGGAGCATGGCCCACTCGACGTCTTCACATCGCTGCCACGAGGTTCGGCGATGGATGACCTCGGCCTTGTACAAGCCGTTGATGGTTTCGGCCAGAGCGTTGTCGTAGCTGTCACCCACGCTGCCGACCGAGGGTTCGAGGCCCGCTTCGGCCAGGCGCTCGCTGTATCGAATGCAGACGTATTGAGACCCCCTGTCGCTGTGATGGACGAATCGCCCCGCGACGAAAGGCTTTCTCGCGTACAGCGCTTGCTCCAGAGCGTCGAGGACGAAATCGGCCCGGGCGGTGGTCGACGCTTTCCAGCCGACGATCCGGCGCGCGTAGACGTCGATGACGAAGGCGACGTAGACGAAGCCCTGCCAAGTCGACACGTAGGTGAAATCGCTGACCCACAGCGCGTTGGGCCGGTCGGCCCGGAATTGCCGGCGCACGTGATCCAGCGGGCACGCGACATTGCGATCCTGGATCGTCGTGCGCACGCCCTTGCCGCGGATCACGCCGCGCAGCCCGAGCTGTCGCATCAAGCGCTGCACCGTGCAGCGTGCGACTTCAAACCGCTCGCGCCGTAACTGCCGCGAAACCTTGCGCACGCCGTAGACGCGGAAGTTTTCGTTCCACACCCGCTCGATCTCGGGCACCAGCTGCTCATCACGCCGTGATCGTGCCGATCTCTGATCCGGATGCCGTCGCTGCGCCACGTGTGCGTAGTAGGTCGACGGAGCGATCGGCAACACCTTGCAGATCGGCTCGACCCCGTAGACCGCGCAGTGATCGTCGATGAAGGCCTTCATCGCTTGAACGGGCGGTCGAGCTCCGCCTGGGCAAAATACGCAGACGCCTTGCGCAGAATCTCGTTGGCCTGACGCAGCTCGCGGACCTCGCGTTCCAGGGCCTTGACCCGATCCTTCTCCGCCGTGCTTGGGCCCTCCCGCAGTCCTACGTCCCGCTCGGCCTGACGAACCCAAATCCGCAACGTCTCGGGCTTGCAGCCAATCTTCCCGGCAATCGATTCGATTGCCGCCCACTGCGAGGCGTACTCGCTACGGTGCTCGAACACCATCCGCACCGCCCGCTCCCGCACCTCCGGTGCGTACCGCGTCAACTTGTTCATCGCTCCATCCTCTCAAGGTTTGGAGCCTCCGAGAAAGCCGGGGCGGTTCAGATCTTCGCGCGCTCACATCGAGCTTGCTGTCCCGCAGCATACGCAATCGGTGGTCCGCGCGGTTAGCCCGCATTTTTCACCGCCAAGTGGGGAGCATCGCGGTCCGAATCGAACCTTGCGGGCCGCTAACAGTCTTCATCCTGATCGCCGGCACAAGCCGGGTCCTGCCGTCGAGAGTCAAGGACGCCGATGTGTCAATGCAGAGTCTGAACAAGCTGTGGGATCGGCGGCGCGCATATCACCGGTCGATAACAGGTCGGTGGCAAAAGGCCCTATCGATCCAGGTGGTCGAGTAACTTATCGATCACCGCGGAATCCCCCATCGCGGCAATGATCCGCGCTGCGCTCCCAGCGGCCTCGCAGCTCCGAACGTCGATGCTGATCAAATCCTGATCGCAGGCTGAAGCGCGGCCGGCGCGAGCGCCTTCCGCGCGATCCATCCGTCAAACCTTAGGGCACAGCCGAGGAACGTCGATTCCTGCGGGATGAACGGCTGCGCCGGCCGGCTTCGTCGGCGCGCGCGCGCCGAACGTCTTGGCATGGCGCGGGTCGCGATCTTCGGCGGGCAAGCTTGCCCCCGTATTGCGACGGCCACGGGGAGTTCCGCAGGCCTGGCCACCAACCCACAACAAGAAGCGTTTGCCATGCCGCCCTCCTCGCACCGCCTGTTCGCCGCGTTGTTGCTCTGCCTCGCTGCCGCCCCTGCGCTGGCCTCCATCCATCCCGATCTGCGCATGAGCCCGGTGCTGTTTGCCAGCGCCCCGCAACCCGGCCCCGAGACGCGCCAGGCGCCGCTGGTGCTACGCCCCGAGCCGAGCCTGCGCTCGGGCCTGATTCGCGCCGCACTGACGCAGGGGCAGGCCATGCTCGGCACCGACTACCTGTTTGGCGCCGACCGTGAAGATGCAGTCGACTGCTCCTCGCTGGTCCAGCGAATGTTCCGCGCGGTGGGCCTGAAGATGCCGCGCACCACGCGCCAGCAGGTGAAGCTGGGACGTGCGGTGCGGCGCGACCAGGTCATTGCCGGGGATCTGCTGTTCTACCGCTTCGGCCCCAGCGGCCTCCACGTCGCGGTGTACCTGGACGACAACAAGGTGCTACACGCCTCCACCGGCGAAGGCGAAGTGGTGGTCAGCGAACTGACCCGGGCCTGGGATCGTCGTTTGGTCGCGGCGCGGCGTCTGCTCTGATCATTCCCTCGTTCTGAGGTGCCAGCGCGGCGATTCCCCGCACGGACGCTGACCGCTGCGCAGGCCCGCCGCTGAAGCCCGGCACCGGGCTGGCTACACTGCGGCCCTGTCCCCGCGCGAACCGTCGCCATGCTCGAATCCATCCCCCGCGAAGTCCTGATTCTGCTGGGCCTCGTCGCCGGGGTCGTGCTGAGCCGCCTGCTGCGGCGCGGCGCGCGCGGACGCCTCGATCCGCGGCCCGGCGCCTCGACGGCACGCCCTAGCGGACCTGCGCCGACGCCCGACGCCGAAGTTCAGGCCCTGGCACGTAGCGGCAACAAGATCGAAGCGATCAAGCGTTATCGCAAGGCGACCGGCCTGGGACTCAAGGAATCCAAGGACGTCATCGACCGGCTGGATCGCTGACGGCGCTGCACCGCAACGCTCACCAGGTGAGATCGTCCGGCACCACGTAATCCTTGTAGGGATCGTTTTCGTCGACCGGCGGCGGCGCGGTGTTGAGCGACACCAGCGCATGAGCGTCGCGTTCGCGGATGCGTTCGGCGATGTCGGCCGGCACGATCTCGTAGCGCCCCTTGTTGCGCACAATGCCCAAAGTGCCGGCGACCAGCTTTTCACGCTGCGCCTTGTCCACCGGGATGCGCCGGATCTTCTTGCCGTCGACGAAGTTGTACAGCTCGTCGCTGTCCACTCGCGCCACCCGGTGCGTTTCCACCAGCTGGCGAATTTCTGCGCGGCGCGCCTGTTGCTGCTGCTTTTCCACCAGTTGCCGGTTGAGTTCGGCATCGCGCGCGGCCTTGGCCTGCGCGGCGGCGCGGGCGGCTTCGGCCTGCGGGTCGACCGCGTTGGCCGGGCGCTTGGCCTGCTCGACCTTGCGTTGATGCTGCACCTTGGCCGCCTGCTTGGCCTTCTTGGGGTCGAGCAGCCCCGCCTGCAGGAGTTGGTCGCGTAGGGAAAGACTCATGGAGTGGGCAATAAATGAGCGAGTGACGCCGTGGCCGGATTTTACCCCGAGGTCCGGCAGATGCCGCATCCGCGGGTTCGCACCATCGGCCGGCTGGGTTAGGCTGCCGCCCTGCCCCGCCCACCGAGCCCGTTCATGAACCTCACCGCCACCGATTCCGGATTGCAGTACGAAGACACCACGATCGGCGACGGCGCGGTGGCCGCTGCCGGACAGCAGGTATCGGTGCACTACACCGGCTGGCTGTACACCGACGGCGCGGCTGGGACGCGATTCGATACCAGCAAGGATCGCGGCCGGCCGTTCCAGTTCGAACTCGGTGCCGGCCACGTCATCCAGGGCTGGGACGAAGGCGTGCAAGGCATGAAGGTCGGCGGCACCCGCAAACTGGTGATCCCGCCCGAACTCGGTTACGGCGCACGCGGCGCCGGCGGGGTCATTCCGCCCGATGCCACGCTGCTGTTCGAGGTGGAGCTGCTGGCGGTCTAAGAGCCTATCCGTGAATAAGTCGTGCCTGCGTGGCAGTCCCATTTTTCGCCAGGCAAGGCGCGACTGACGAGGTTTGGTCATTCCAAATGAGGAAGGAGCAACGCCGCATGGCGAAAAATGGGGCGCCACCCGAAAGGGACGGGGCCGTTTTGGCGCATCGCCGCGTCAGGCGCTCCTCATGTACGTTCAGTACATCGCGTCGCCCCTTCCTTGCGCTGCGCCAAAACGACCTCCGTCGCAGACGCGACTTATTCACGAATAGGCTCTAAATCACTCGCGCAGCGGCGGCAGCGGCTCGCCCTGCGGCACGAAGCGCAGCGCCTCGCCGTTATTGCAATAGCGCAGGCCGGTCGGCGCCGGGCCGTCTTCGAACACATGACCTTGATGGCCACCGCAGCGCGCGCAGTGGTATTCGGTGCGGGCGTAACCGATGTGGTAGTCGGTCTTGGTCTCCAATCGCCCGGGAATAGGGTCGAAGAAACTGGGCCAGCCGGTGCCGCTTTCAAACTTGGTTCCGGACTCGAACAGCGGCAGAAAGCACCCGGCGCAGACGAAGGTGCCGGCGCGCTTTTCCTGGTTGAACGGATGGGTCCCACAGACCTCGGTACCCTCGGAGCGCAGCACGCGGTACTGCGCGGGCGTGAGCAGCTGGCGCCATTGCTCGTCGGTCTTGGTCAGGCGGGCGTCGCTGGAGTCGTTCATGGCAGGGGTGCTCGGTGGGAACCGGTCCATGGTGCCACCGGCGCTGTCACAGGCCCAAACGCCAAGCCCGCTAAACTGGACGCATGAATCTGTTCGTACTCGTGGGCGCCCTCATCGGGTTTTCAGTCGGCCGCTGGACCGGCTTTTTTATTGGCGCGTTCGTCGCCTACTGGATCAGTCGCAAGCTACGCCAGCATCTGGTGCGCGGCGTGCAGACCCGGTTCCTGGACAGCACCTTCGCGGTCATGGGCGCGGTCTGCAAAGCGGACGGCCGGGTGTCGGAAAACGAGATCCGCGTCGCCGAAGCCCTGTTCGACCGTTTGCGGCTGAACCCTGCGGCGCGCAGTTCCGCCCGCGCCGCGTTCAACCGCGGCAAGGAGCCGGGCTTCGACATGGACGGCGAGGTGCGCGCCTTTGCCGCGGCGGCGCGCGGCCAACGGGTGCTGTACCAGATGTTTCTGCAAGTGCAACTGGCGGCGGTGTCGGCCGACGGCTCGCCGGACGCGGCCGATCATCGTCTGATGGTGCGCATCGCCCGCGGCCTCGGGCTGTCGGAACTGGAAGTGCAGCGCATGGAGGCGCAGTTCCGGGTGCATACCGACACGCGCGCCAGCAAGCTCGACGACGCCTACTCCGTGATGGGCATGCCGGCCACCGCCACTGACGACGAGCTCAAGAAGGCGTATCGCAAGCTGATGAGCGAACACCATCCGGACAAGCTCGCCGCCCGTGGCCTGCCGGAGTCCATGCGTCAGATGGCCGAAGAAAAGACCCGCGACATCACCGCCGCCTACGACCTGATCAAGGCCGCACGCGGACTGACCTGAACCGCCCGACCCGGCCCTTGAACCCGCACGCCACCGGCCACCGCAGCGCCTGGGTGCTGATGCTGTCGGCAGCCGGCATTCTGATGATCACCACCGGCGCGCGGCAGTCGCTGGGCCTGTTCGTCGGGCCGCTGGACGACAGCACCGGCCTGGGCATCGTCAGCATCAGCCTGGCGCTTGCCGTCGGCCAGTTCGTGTGGGGCGCGGTACAGCCGCTGTTCGGGGCCATCGCCGACGAATTCGGCGGCATGCCGGTGCTGGTGTTCGGCATCCTGCTGATGGCCGCCGGAATGGCGATCACGCCCCTGTTCGATTCCACCTGGGGTCTGCTGCTGAGTCTGGGTCTGCTGTCTGCGGCCGGGGCCGGCGCCGCCAGCTTCTCCATCCTGATCGGCGCCACCGCTGCGCGGCTGCCGCCGGAGCGTCGCGCCTTTGCCGGCGGCTTCATCAATGCCGGCGCCTCGTTCGGGCAGTTCGTCTACGCGCCGCTGGCGCAGGCGCTGATCGCGGCCTTCGGGTGGGCGGTGGCGATCGTGGCCCTGGCGGCCTCCGCCCTGGCCGCGTTGCCGATGCTGCTGGGACTGCGCACCCGTGCGGCGGCGGTCGGCGCAGGGCCACCGGCAGCGCCGGCGCCCGGACCCGGCATGCGCGCGCAACTGCGCTCGGCCCTGCGCGATCGCAGCTACCTGCTGCTGCACGCCAGCTTTTTCACCTGCGGCCTGCACATCGCCTTCCTGGTCACCCATCTACCCGGCGAAGTGGCGCTGTGCGGACTGCCGGCCGCGGTCTCAGCCGTGTCGCTGGGGCTGATCGGCCTGTTCAACATCGCCGGCAGCCTCAGCGCCGGCTGGCTGGGGTCGCGCGTACGCATGAAGCACATCCTGTTCTGGATGTACGCCAGCCGCGCCCTGGTGATCGGCATTTACCTGCTGGCGCCACGCACGCCGCTGACGTTCTATCTGTTTGCCGCCGCACTGGGTTTCAGCTGGCTCGCCACGGTGCCGCCGACCGCGGGACTGGTCGGCAAACTGTTCGGCACCCGCTACCTGGCGACCCTGTTCGGCTTGACCTTGCTGTCGCACCAGACCGGCGCGTTCTTCGGCGCCTGGCTGGGCGGACTGACCATGGCGCGCTTCGGCGACTACGGCTGGATGTGGTACGCCGACCTGCTGCTGGCAGCGCTGGCGGCACTGGCCTGCCTGCCGATACGCGAGGCCCGGGTGCCGCGCGAACGGTTAGTGACGGCCTGACCACCGGGTTTCCCCGCTGGCACCGCCGCGCACCGCGAGGAATACTGGCCGGGGGCGCCCGCCCCCCAAAGAACGCAACGAGGGGCTCAGCCCCCGCTGGAGAGAGACGATGGCAGCAGCCGCAGATGGGCCGCCACGGCGCGACGGCGCCACGACGACGGACTTCGACGTGGTGGTGGTGGGTGCCGGCTTCGCCGGCATGTACACGATTCACCGTCTGCGCCAGATGGGTCTGAGCGTGCAGTGCTTCGAGGCCGGCGGCGATGTCGGCGGCACCTGGTACTGGAACGTCTATCCGGGTTGCCGCGTCGACATCGAAAGCTTCGAATACTCCTACTCGTTTTCGGACGAGCTGCAGCAGGAATGGAAATGGAGCGAGCGCTATGCCTCGCAACCCGAACTGTTGCGCTACTGCCGGCATGTCGCCGAACGCTTCGACCTGCGCCGCAGCATCCGCTTCGACACGCGAATCACCCAGGCGCATTTCGACGAGGCCAGCGGCCATTGGCGGGTCGCCACCCAACACGGCGACACCGTCACGGCGCAATTCTGCATCTTCGCCACCGGCCTGATCTCCGAGCCGCACATGCCGCACTTCGACGGGCTCGAGGATTTTCGCGGCGACAAATACCTGAGCTCGCGCTGGCCGCGCGAGCCGGTGGATTTCTCGGGCAAGCGTGTCGGCATCATCGGCACCGGCGCATCGGGCGTGCAGATGATCCCCATCGTCGCGCGCCAGGCGCAGCACCTGAGCGTGTTCCAGCGCACACCCACCTTTACCGTCCCGCTGCAGAACAAGCCGATGGACCCGGACCTCGAGCGCGAGATGAAGGCACGCTACCGGAAGCTGCGCGAGATGCAGTTCGATTCCATGGCCGGCTTCACCCTGGTGCACTCGCAACCCCTGCCGCCACCGACGCGCTCGGCGCTGGAACTGGACGACGAGGCTCGATTGCGCGAGTACGAGAATCGCTGGGCCTCGGGCGGACTTTGCTTCTACTACACCTTCACCGACGTACTGGTCGATCAGGCTGCCAACGACACTCTCAGTGAATTCTTCCGCCACAAAATACGCGCGCGGGTTCGCAATCCGGAGGTCGCCGAAAAGCTGGTGCCGGAACATCCCGCGCTGACGCGCAGACTGGCGGCGGACACGGGCTATCAGGAGACCTACGACCGCGACAACGTGAGCCTGATCGATCTGCGCGTAGAACCCATCGACCGCTTTACCGCAGAGGGCCTGCGCGTGGCCCAGCGGGTGGTCGAACTCGACGCCATCGTCTTCGCCACCGGTTTCGACATCCAGACCGGCGCCATGGACAAGATCGACATTCGCGGCTGTAACGGGCGCACGCTCAAACAGCACTGGGGCGACGGACTGCGCAGCTATCTGGGCATGACGGGTGCCGGCTTTCCCAATCTGTTCTGGCTCAACGGACCCGGCAGCCCCTTCTTCAATCCCATCCTGCTCGCCGAGTACCAGGTCGACTGGATCGCGCGGTTGCTTGAAGACATGCGCACGCGGGGCCGGCAGGTTCTGGAGGCCAGCAGCGAAGCGGAAACCGACTGGGTAAACCTGACCAACCAGATCGGCGACATGACGCTGTTTTCGAAGACCAAGAATTACTACATGGGCGACAACATCCCCGGCAAGCCACGCTCGGTGCTGTTCTGGCTGGGCGGGTTTCCAGCTTATCGGGAGCAGTGCGAGGCGGCCGCGCAATCCACCGACACGCGCTTTCACTTCGATCCGTCGATGGGAGTCAGCGGCTGATACCCGGCTCAGACCGGGGCCAGCGTCTGCGCGATCAGCGTCTTGAGTTCCGGCACGCAAGAGCCGCAGTTGGTACCGCACCTGAGCTTTTCGCCCAGGGCCTTGGGACTGCGGCAGCCGCCGCGGATAGCATGTTCGATGGTCTTGCGTCCGATGCCGTAGCAGGAACAAACGGTGGCGCCGGTGTCGACGCCGCGCTCGAAGGGCTCACCGACCAGCAGGCCCATGCGATCGACATCCTCCAGCCTCGATTTGGCGAACAGCCCGGACAACCAGGAACGCGAGGGTAGATCCGGCCGCGGCGAGACGAACAGACAGGCCTGGATACGATCATCGACCATCAGCGCGCCGCGATACTGCCCCGCACTGGCGTCCTGGTACTCCAGCCAGTCGGCGTCGGGCTGCGCGGCACCGAGCATCTGTCGCGCCATCGCCGACCAGCCGTTTTCGACCCGGCGGCCCGCCAGCTCGTAGCGCGTGTAGGCCTCGCCGGCAATACGCGTCCACCAGGTGGCGTGCGCCGTCAGGCCTGAGGCCTGCGGCATGGCTGTGTCAGCGGCCTCGCGCAGCAGGGCAAACCCGTGCCAAGTGACCCGGAAAGGCTCGATCCGCACCGGCGTGTGCTTGAACTCGGGCTCGCCGGAGATCGGATCGACGACCGGATTCACCAGCTTGCCGACGCGGCCGTCCGAGGCGAACTGCGCGTTCCAATGGATCGGCACGAACACATTCTTGCGCTGCATCTCGCCCGACAGGCGCACCCGCGCCACGCAGGACCCCCATCGGGAACTGATGCGTGCCAGCTCGTGCTCGCGCACGCCGCACAGCAGCGCATCGCCCGGGTGCAGATCCACGAAGGGCTCGGCGATGTGCGAAGCCAGCCTCGGCGACAGGCCGGTGCGGGTCATGGTGTGCCAGTGGTCGCGCACCCGGCCGGTGTTGAGGATCAGCGGATACTCGTTGTCGACGCCATGCACCGCCATGTGCGGCTCGACCGCGATGAAGCGCGCCTTGCGGTCGGGAGTGTAGAAGCGGCCGTCGGAGAAGGCGTCGGGAGACGGGAGATGGGAGACGGGAGACGTAAGCACCGGCCATCGGACGGGCGTCATGGCGGCGTACGCGACCTTGTCCATCCCGACGAGGCCGGATAGGTTGAGATAGCGGGGCGCGCTCGGTGCATCGTCCCGCCTCCCGTCTCCCGTCTCTCGGTTCCCGGCCGCCGTCAGGCGGCAATGCTCGTCAAACACCTCATGCACGCCGTTCCAGGCGAAATGCTCGGCGTGACCCCAGCGTTTACCTACTTGCGCCAACGCCCACCAATCGGGTTTGGCCTCGCCCAGCGGCGGCAGGAACGCACGCAGGCGCGAGATACACCGTTCGGAGTTGGTGACCGTGCCGTCCTTTTCGCCCCAGCCCTGAGCCGGCAGCAGCACGTGTGCGAACGCGGTGGTGTCGGTATTGGCCATGCAGTCGGACACCACCACCAGCTCGCACCTGGCCAGCGCGCGCTTGACCTGGTCGGCATTGGGGAGGCTCACCACCGGATTGGTCGCCATGATCCACACCGCCTTGACCTTGCCGGCTTCGATGGCCTCGAACAGATCCACCGCCTTGAGCCCAGGCCTGCACGGGACGGCCGGGCTCTGCCAGAAGCTCTGGACCAGTTCGCGATGCCCCGGGTTGTCCAGATCCATATGCGCGGCCAGCATGTTGCTCAGCCCCCCGACCTCGCGGCCGCCCATCGCATTGGGCTGGCCGGTGATGGAAAACGGCCCGGCGCCAGGCTTGCCGATGCGCCCGGTGAGCAGGTGCGCGTTGACGATGGCGTTGACCTTGTCGGTGCCGGCACTCGACTGGTTCACGCCCATGGAGAACGCGGTGACGACCTTGTCGGTACGCGCGAACAGCCGATAGAACTCGGCGAGCGCCGCCTCCTGCAACTTGCATTGGGCCGCGACCGAACGCAGGTCGCCGGCCGTGTTGTCGGCGATCGCCATCGCACGCGCCAGACCGTTGGTGTGCGATTCAACGAACCCGGTATCGACCACACCGTGCCGATGCAGGAAAGACAGCAGGCCGTTGAACAGCCACACGTCGGTGCCCGGTCGCAGCGGCAGGTGCAGGTCGGCCATCTCGGTGGTCGCGGTGCGGCGCGGGTCGATGACGACCAGCTTCATCTCGGGACGCCGCTCCTTCTCCTTGACGATGCGCTGGAACAGGATGGGGTGGCACCAGGCCGTGTTGGAACCGACGAGCACGACGAGATCCGCGCGCTCCAGATCCTCGTAGGACACCGGCACGATGTCTTCGCCGAATGCGCGCTTGTGCCCGGCCACGGCCGAGGACATGCAGAGCCGCGAGTTGGTGTCGATGTTCGCTGTGCCGACGAAGCCCTTCGCGAGCTTGTTGGCGACGTAGTAGTCCTCGGTCAGCAACTGGCCAGAGACGTACCAGGCCACGCTGTCCGGGCCGTGTTCGCGCACGATGCTCTGGAATTTTGCTGCGACGTGATCAAGCGCGGCGTCCCAGCTCACGCGCTCGCCGGCGATGCTCGGATGAATCAGGCGTCCCTGCGGCCCCACCGTGTCGCCGAGCGCAGAGCCCTTCACGCACAGACGGCCGAAGTTGGTCGGATGCGATTCGTCGCCGCTGACTTCGACCTTCGTGCCGCTGACCTTCACGTCCACGCCGCAGCCGGTGCCACAGTACGGGCAGGTGGTTTTCACGACTGCGGAGGATGTCGGCATGGACCCATCCATCAGGCGGCCTGCTCCGTCGTCGCGGTCGATGGCTCGCAGTACGCACGCCCAAACAACAGGCGCGCGCGGAAGGCGGCGATGTTCGTGCCCTTCTGCATCAGCTCGAAATACCAGGGGCCGTCCTTGACCTCGCCGTAGAGCACGGCGCCAACGACGCGCGAATCCCTGAGCACCAGGCGCTTGTACACACCGCGCCGCGGATCACGGAACACCTGGTCCTCGGTGTCCGGCCCGCCGATGAAATCACCCGCGGAGAACAGGTCGATGCCCGTCACCTTGAGCTTGGTCGAGGTGACCGAGCCGGGATAGCGGCGATGGCCCAGGCCGGCCAGATGCGCGGCGCAGACCCGCGCCTGTTCGTACAGCGGCGCCACCAGGCCATAGGTGTTCTTGCGGTGCTGCACGCACTCGCCCACCGCGTACACGCGCGGATCGCTCAGCGACTGCAGGCTGTCATCCACCACCAGCGCGCGCTCGCAGTGCAGACCGGCGTTCTTGGCCAGATCGAAATTTGGGCGGATGCCGACAGCCATCACAACGAGATCGGCCTCGATCTCGCTGCCGTCCTTGAAGCGCACCGCGCGCACGCGATCAAGACAAGCATCGGCCGGAGGCCGGCCTTCGTCCCTCGCCCGCGGAGCGGGAGAGGGGGGGACCGTCTGCGAAGCAGACGGCGGGGTGAGGGCTCCGACGATCTCCGCGGTGTTCGCTTCGAGCAGGAAGCGCAGGCCGCGCTTTTCCAGCGCGGTCTTGAGCAACCCCGCCGCCGGCTTGTCGAGCTGACGCTCCATCAGTGAATCCATGACGTGCACGACGGTCACGTCCATGCCCTGACGCATCAGGCCGTTCGCGGCTTCCAGGCCGAGCAAACCGCCGCCGATCACGATGGCCTTCTTGTGGTCGCGCGCGGCGGTGAGCATCAGCTCGACGTCGTTGATGTCGCGGAACGCGATCACGCCCGGCAGTTGGTGCCCGGGCACGGGGATGACGAAGGGCTTGGAGCCGGTGGCCAGCAGCAGGCGGTCGTAAGGCACTTCAAGGCCATCGCGAGATTTCACCGCGCGACGCTTGCGGTCGATGCTCACCACCGGATCGCCTGCATGCAGAGTGATGGCGTTCTGCGCATACCACTCGCGCGGGTGCGTGACGATGTCATCGAACTTCTTCTCGCCCGCCAGCACCGGCGACAGAAGAATACGGTTGTAGTTACCGTGCGGCTCGGCGCCGAACACGGTGATGTCGAAACGATCCGGCGCGAGCTTGAGCACTTCCTCGACGGTGCGGATTCCAGCCATCCCGTTGCCGACGACTACCAGACGTTGACGATTCATGAATACACAGAAACAGCACGCCACGGATCACGCGGATGAACGCGGATTGAATAGCCACACCACGATGTTGTTTTATCCGCGTTCATCCGCGTAATCCGTGACCGTTCTTGTGCTTCACGCTTCGCGCACCAGAATCATGCCGTCATCCGACACGCGCACGGCATAGGGCTGCACCGACCAGCTCTCGTCTTCCAGGCAACGCCCGGTATTCAGGCAGAAATGGTTCTTGTACACCGGCGAGGCCACCACGATCTCGCCGGCAACATCGCCGACCATGCCGCGCGACAACACATTGGCGCCGGAACGTGGATCGTGATTGTCCAGGGCGAAGATGCCCTCGTCCTCGCCCGAGGGCGAGACCAGGCGGAACACGGCGACCTGCGACGAACCCACCTTGGCGCAGACACCGGTGTTGGGCACGATCTCCGCGACGCGGCATACATAGGTCCACTTGGGGGCTTGCGTCATCGCAGTCTCCACCACCTCACTGCTGAAGTCTTGCGCGGTCTGATCCGGCAGGCTGTTGATCATGTCGCTCACACCGAGGCCTCGGCTTTCTTTTCCAGTTGACTCATGGGCCGGATCTGACCGCGTTCATCGACGAACTGGATGTTCTTGTCCGGTTCCTGCGAGTTGACGAAGTGGCGGAAGCGCTTGAGCGTCTCCGGCGTGTTGATCGCCTTCTTCCACTCGCACTCGTAGGTATCAACCAGCTTCTGCATGTCCACTTCCAGCTCGGCGGCGATACCGAGGCTGTCTTCGCACACAGCCTTCTTCACATACTCCAGCCCGCCTTCGATGTTGTCCATCCAGGTCGAGGTGCGCTGCAGACGATCACCGGTGCGGATATAGAGCATCAGGAAGCGGTCGATGTAGCGGATCAGGGTGGCGTCATCCAGATCGATGGCGAGCAGATCGGCGTGGCGTGGCTTCATGCCGCCGTTGCCGCCCACGTACAGGTTCCAGCCCTTCTCCGTGGCGATCACGCCCACGTCCTTGCCCTGGGCCTCGGCGCATTCGCGCGTGCAGCCGGACACCGCCATCTTGATCTTGTGCGGCGAGCGCAGACCGCGATAACGTTCTTCGATGAAGATGGCCATGCTCACCGAGTCCTGCACGCCGTAGCGGCACCAGGTGCTGCCGACGCAGGACTTCACCGTGCGCAAGGCCTTGCCGTAGGCGTGACCGGATTCGAAGCCGGCCTCCACCAGCTCCTTCCAGATCAGCGGCAGTTGCTCCACTCTCGCGCCGAACAGATCAATGCGCTGGCCGCCGGTGATTTTGGTGTACAGCCCGTAGTGCTGCGCCACGCGTCCGATGACGATGAGTTTTTCCGGCGTGATCTCGCCACCCGGAACGCGCGGCACCACCGAGTACGTGCCGTCCTTCTGCAGGTTGGCGAGGTAGTAGTCGTTGGTGTCCTGCACGCTCTGGTGCTTGGGCTTGAGCACGTGCTCATTCCAGACACTGGCCAGGATGCTGCCGATGGCCGGCTTGCAGATATCGCAACCACGACCCTTGCCGTGGGCAAGCAGCACCGAGTCGAAGGTCTTGAGCTGACCGATCTTGACCAGGTGAAACATCTCCTGGCGCGAATGCGCGAAGTGCTCGCACAGGTGATTGAGCACGGTGACACCGGCCTTGGTCAGCTCGGCATCCAGCACCTGCTTGACCAGCGGCCCGCAGCCGCCGCAACTGGTCGCCGCCTTGGTGCACTTCTTGAGCGCCGCCATGGTGGTGGCGCCTTCAGTGATGGCGCCGCACAGCGCGCCCTTGGAGACGTTGTTGCACGAGCAGATCATCGCTGCATCCGGCAACAGGTCCACACCCATGCCGCTCTTGCCGCCTTCACGCGCAGGAAGAATCAATTCCTCCGGATGCGCCGGCAGCGGAATCGCGTTGAGCGCGAACTGCAGCAGGGACCCGTAATCATTGGCCTCGCCCACCAGCACCGCGCCGACCAGGGTCTTGTTGTCGGCGCTCACCACCAGCTTCTTGTAGTGGCCGGCGACTTCGTCGCTGAACAGGTAGTTGAGCGAGCCCGGTGTCACGCCCTGCGCGTCGCCGATGCTCGCCACGTCCACGCCCAGCAGCTTGAGCTTGGTACTCATGTCGGCACCGAGAAACTGAAGCCCCTCTCCCGCAGGCGGGAGAGGGGTTGGGGTGAGGGCGGCGGGCAACGGCGCAGCGCTCGAAGCGCCCTCACCCTCGGCCCCTCTCCCGCTTGCGGCAGAGGGGAGCACAAGCTGGCTCGCGACCACACGCGCCATGTCATACCCAGGTGCCACCAGCCCGAAAATCTTGCCTTCCCACAGCGCGCACTCGCCGATCGCGTAAATATTCGGATCGGACGTGCGGCAATCGTTGTCGATGACAATGCCACCACGCTCGCCCATCTTGATGCCGCTGCTTCGCGCGAGTTCGTCGCGCGGACGAATGCCGGCGGAGAACACGATCATGTCGGTTTCCAGCGCGGAGCCGTCGGCGAACATCATCTTGTGCCGACCACCGACCCCCAGGCCGGCGCCATCAATAATTTCGGTGGTGTTCTTCTGCGTGTGCACGGTCACGCCCAGCGCCTCGATCTTGCGCTGCAGCAGGCGACCGCCCATGTCGTCGACCTGCACTGTCATCAGTCGCGGCGCAAATTCCACCACGTGCGTCTGCAGGCCCATGTCCTTGAGCGCCTTGGCGCATTCAAGGCCGAGCAGACCGCCGCCGATGACCACACCGATCTTCGACTTCTTGCCCCACTCCGTCATCGCCTCCAGGTCTTCGATGGTGCGATAGACCAGGCAGCCGTCACGCTCTCGGCCCGGCACCGGCGGCACGAAGGGGTAGGAGCCGGTGGCCAGCACCAGCTTGTCGTAAGGAACTGTTTCGCCGGTTGCGGTCTGCACCGTCTTCGCAGACCTGTCGATGCCGACCGCCTTGGCATTGAGCTTGAGGCTCAGCCCCTCGCGCTCGAAGAACCCGGGCACGACCAGGGACAGATCCTCGGCGGTCTTACCGCTGAAGAATTCCGAAAGATGTACACGGTCGTAAGCCGGACGCGGCTCCTCGCACAACACCGTGATCTCGAATTGAGGTTGATCCGCGAGCTGCTCCAGCAGCTTGTGACCGACCATCCCGTTTCCTACCACCACGAGTCGAGTCTTCATCTGTGCGCTCATTTATCGCCGCCCCCGGCGCGACGGGAGACCCGTCGGGCGTTCGTCGGCGGGGACTGACCTTGAGTCAGTCCCCGAAAGCTCCTCCTCATCCATGCCATTGCCAACCACCACCAGTTTCGTCCTCATAGAGTTCAAGCGGCCAGACCCGAGCGCTCGGATACGGCCTGTTCGTACAGCGCTTGTTCGCGCGTCTTGTGTTCGGACGAGAAGCGCACGGCGATGGCGCAGACCGCCGAGGCCGTAACCAGCACACCCAGAATCAGCAGGCACTCCTGCGCGCTCGCCGAGCCTTTCATGAGAAAGCCCGCGGCCACGGCGCCGACATTGCCCCCCGCACCGATGATGCCGGCGACGCCACCCAAGGCATTGCGATCAATGAAGGGCACCAGCGCGTAGGTCGCGCCGCAGGCCATGTGGGTGAACAGACCAAACACGATCATGGCGACGATAGCGATGGCGACGCTGTCCATCTGTGCAAACCACAGCAAGCCCAGGCCCTCGCCTACGATCAAGGCGAACAGCAGCAGGGTGCGCCCATCGAGCCCCCGCGTCCTGGCGATCCGGTCCGAAGCCATGCCGCCGAGTGCGCGCGCAAACAAGGCCAGCAAACCGAACGCGCCGACGGCAAAACCCGCTTGTTTGAGCGACAACTCGAAACGATCAACGTAATACAGCGCCGCAATGTTGTGGATGAAGATTTCCACGCCGAAGCAGGCGGCGTAAGTGACGAACAACATCCAAACGCGATAGTTGGTGGCCGCCTTCTTGAAGCTGATCCAGCTCGCTTTCTTGCCGCCGTCCACCATCAATCCTGTGGCGCGCAGCGTGTCGTAGTTGCCGGCCGGGCAGTCCTGGGTGTATTTCCAGTAGAGAACGCCCATGACCACCATGAGCACGCCGGGGACCAACAAAGCGATGCGCCACCCGAAAGCCGACTCGGCGCCCAGGGTGAGGACGGCAGCCAGGATCAACGGCATGATCGCCTGCGTGGCGCCGCCGCCGGCATTACCCCAACCCGCAGCGGCCGCGTTGGCGGTCCCGACGACATTGGGCGCGAACATCACGCTGGTGTGATATTGGGTGATGACGAAGCTGGCGCCAATGGCGCCGATCAGCAGCCGGAAGAACAGGAAGCTCTCGTAGCTCTGACTGGCGGCGACACCGAACACGGGAATCGCGCCGATCAGCAGCAACCCGGTGTAGGCCTTGCGCGGTCCCAGCCGATCGCACAGCGGCCCGATGAGCACCCGCACCAGGATGGTCACCGCGACCGCAGCGATATTGATGTTGGCGATCTGGTCCTTGGTCAGGCCGAACTCGCCCTTGATGACCGGCATCAGCGGCGCGCAGGCAAACCATGCAAAAAAGCAGACGAAGAACGCCATCCAGGTCAGGTGGAAGGCGCGCATCTGCGGTGTGCTGAAGTCGCTGAGGGTGACTCTGGTGGCTTTGACCCGCGATGCATCCGACATGTGAACGACTCCCGTGAGAATGGAATGTCGCGGTCGTCATTGCCCGCGAAAATCAGCTCACGTGATCGCCGTTAACCACGCATCAAGCTCAGAGCAAGCAGCGTGCCGGGCCAAACGCCATCTCCGGGGCGGATTGCGCACAAAGCTGGCGCAGATCGATCGTCATCCGCACAAATGCGGTGCACTGCAATGGCCAGCACACCGCCGCCGCTGCCGCTGCGACCCGCCTGCGGTGCCGGAGTGGCGCTTGGGGTCATTGCGCCCAAGGTTGCAGAACATGGGTCGCCAGCGCCCGCGCCTGCCCGTGCAGTCGCAGCCGATAGCTGGCCCGCACGGTGTCTTCGATATCCGGCGTGACGCGGATCTGGCCCCAGCGCTGCATCTGCGCCAGGAACCAGCGCGCGTCGTCGTGATGGGGCTGCAGAGTCTGCCCGGCTCCGAAGATGAATTGCGGCCCGAGTGGATCGGCGCCGTCGTCGCTCAAGGCGGCGCGCACCGATTCGGCCGGGGTCGCCAGCAGCCGGGCGTCGATCAGCATCTGCGCGGCGTCGGCGCGATGGCCGGGCAGTTCCAGCCAGCGTCCGGCCTCGATCAGCGCCGCCACCATCGCCAGGTGCGCAGCCGGATTGTGCGCAGCCCAGGTCCGGGTCACGCCGAGCACCTTTTCGGCGCAGCCGGGGCGGATCGTATGGGTGGCCAGCAGCCGGCGGCCAACGCCTTCCAGTTCCGCCGCCATGCCCCAGGGCGCGCCGACGCAGCAGCCGTCGATACGATGCTCGCGCAGATGCTGCAGGACCTGCGACGGCGGAATGACGACCAGGCGCACATCGCGGTCGGGGTCGATCCCCGCAGTCGCAAGCCAGTCGCGCAACAGATAATGGTGCGTGGAGAACGGGAACACGTGTGCAAACACGCGCCGGCCGCGACCGGCGGCGCGGTCGCGCTCGACGACCCGGCGCAGCGCCCGGCCTGCGGCAGCCGGATCGGCGCCGGCGGCGTCCATCTGCGCGTAGAGCGGCGCAGACACCGTAATGCTGTTGCCGTTGCGCGACAGCGCCAGTGCGGTTTCCATCGGTACGCCCAGGCGATCTGCGCCCAGGTTGGCGGCCAGGGGCATCGGCGCCAGCAGTTGCGCGGCGTCGATCTGCCCCAGCGCAAGCTTGTCGCGGATGCCCGCCCATGACGCTTCCACGCACAGCGTCACGTCCAGGCCCTGGCCCTTGAACAAACCCAGTTCGCGTGCGACCAGGAACGGTGCAGCATCCGCCAGCGGCAGCATGCCGATGCGAACCTTGCGCGTCCGCGACGTGGCGACGCTCACAACAGCTCCGCGGCGGCGATCAGCGAGCGCGCCACCTCGCCGAGCCGGATATTGCGGTCCATCGCCATTCTCCTCAGCGTTTCGTAGGCGGTGTTTTCGTCCAGGCCCTTGCGCTTCATCAGCAGGCCCTTGGCCTTTTCCACGTCGCGGCGGTCGGCGAGCTTCAATTTGGTGCTGGCCAGTTCCTGTTTGAGGCCCTGGAACTCCTGGAAGCGGGCGATGGCCACTTCGATCACCGGCTGCAGGCGGCCCGGCGTCATGCCGTCCACCACATAGGCGGATACCCCGGCCCGCATGGCGCGGCGGATGGTTTCGGAATCGGAGTTCTGCGCAAACAGCACGATCGGCCGCGGCCGGTCGCGCGAGATCTGGCCCAGCGACTCCAGGGTGTCGCGGCTCGGGCTGTCGACGTCGATCAGCACGATGTCCGGATGCAGATGGTCCACAGCGCCGAGGATGTCGTCGGTGTCCAACAGGCGCCCCACCACCTGATGTCCGCCCGCACTCAGGGCAGCGTCGAGCTGCCGCATGCGGTCCTGGTTGTCGTCCACAAGCATGACGCGCACGGGTGTCGCTGCCTCAAGGAGTCCTGCGGCGATGCCGAGCAATAAGCATGCCCTGCGAAGGTGCATCGAATCCGCGCCGGGCTCATGGCATGCCTTTCGCATATCCCGTCGTGGATCAAGCGAGGCAGCGCCGCCCCGCTCTTGCCAATCCAGAAAGCGGATGGCTACAGGTCAGGTCCTCAGGACAGCAGCGTCCTCTGTGCAAGCAGTGGGCGTTTTTTTGTTTCTGGAGGAGCCGGCGTTGATCGCCTGCAGGACCGACCGAATGCTGGACACCGATATCGATGGCTATCTGCAATGAACGGGCGCAAACCGCGGTCTTCACGCAACGGCCAGGCGCCAGCAGGCCAGCCGTGAGCCTGCGCGTGATGTTGGTCGACGACGACGATGCACGTGCGGCATTCGTCACCCAGGCCCTGCTGGCCACCGGCAACGACGTGGTGGCGCGGTTGTCGTCTACCGAAGATTTGCTCGCGGCAGTGCGTCGCGTACAGCCCGACGTGGTGCTGGTGGACATGGACAACCCCGCGCGCGACGTGCTCGACAACTGCGCGGCGGTAACCCAGCAGGTGCCCAGACCGATCGTGTTCTTCGCCAACAACGCCGACCCCGACACCATCGCCGACGCCGTTCGTGCCGGCGTCAGCGCCTACGTGGTGGATGGCCTGAGCGAGCCGCGGCTGCGCCCGATCCTGGACGTGGCCATCGCGCGGTTCCGCGAACACCAGAAGCTGCGTCACGAGCTCGACGACATGCGCACGCGCCTGGCCGACCGCCGCGATGTGGAGCGGGCCAAGGCCACCCTGGCCAAGCTGCGCAAGCTCGATGAAGCGGCGGCGTATGCCCTGCTCCGGCGCAGCGCCATGACCCGCCGCATCACCATCGGCGAAGCAGCGCGCACGGTGCTGGCCGCCGCCGAACTGTTCGATACCCATGAAGACGGCACATGAGCACACCGACCCGGCCGACCGTGACGCTGTCGCATACGGGCACGGCAGGCGTGCGACCGCTGGCGGCAGCGATCCATCCGCTCGCGGCCTCAAGGGTGGGCGCCAGTGAGCGCCCGGCACACTCGTTCCCGCCTGCCGATGCGTGGGCCGATGGCGAGCGTCGCGCAGTACCGGGTGCGGCGGTGAAAGTGCCGCGATTCTTTCAGGCCGAACTTCGGCAGCTCACCATCGGCTACATGCCCTTGCTGGATTCCGCACCGCTGCTGTGGGCGGCCCACCGCGGTTACTTCCATTCGCAGGGACTGGCGGTCAATCTGGTGCGCGAAGTGTCCTGGGCTAGCCTGCGCGATCGCCTCGCCTACGGCGCGCTGGATGCTGCGCAGTGCCTGGCGCCGATGCCGGTGGCCGCCACCCTGGGGGCCGACGGCGTCGGCGTGCCGCTGATGACCGGCCTGTGCCTGTCGCAGGGCGGCTCCGCAATCACGCTGTCGCGCAGCGTGGCGCAACGCATCGGCTTCACCGCTGGGATGGCGCCGCTGGACAGCGCGCATGCAGTGGCCCGCTTTGTCCGCGACGGCGGACGCCTGCGCCTGGCCCACGTTTTCGCGTTCTCCATGCACCATTACCTGCTGCGCGACTGGCTCGCCCTGGGCGGCATCGAGGAGAACGATCCCAACATCGAGTTTCGCGTGGCACCGCCGCCGCAGATGGTGCGTCTGCTCGAAAGCGGTGCAGTGGACGGCTTCTGTGTCGGCGAGCCGTGGAACACCGCCGCCGTGCGCGGCAATCTCGGCGTCATCGTCACGCCGACGCGCGCGATCTGGGACGGCGGTGCCGACAAGGTGCTCGGCGTCACCTGCGAATGGGCCGGGCGCTACCCGCAAACCCATCGTGCGGTGATCGTTGCGCTGATGCTCGCCCTGCGCGACCTCGCCACCCAGGACGTCGCCCGCGAACTGGCCGGCCTGCTGATCAAGCGCAAGGTACTGTCGGTGCCCGAAGCCTGGATCGAAAGCGCCTTGCAGGGGCCGGACGCAACCAGCGCACCGCGCTTCGCAGTCGGACTCAACGCATTCCCGAGGCGCTCGCAGATGATGTGGTGCGCGCTGCAGATGCTGCGCTGGCGCCAATGGGCGCGACCGGTTTCTCTGCAATCGGTGACCTCGCAGGTGTGCGACGGCCGCGCGTTCGAGGATGCCGCCAGCGCTCTGAGATTTCCGCTGCCGGCGGTGGATTCGGTACGCGAAGGCGCCGGACCGGTGGCACTGGGAATGGACGGCTCCACCATCGAGACCCGCTTCATCTCCGGTGGCGAACTCGATCCGGCGCACCCTGCGGCGTATCTGACCGAACGCGGCTGGATGCCCGAAGCGGCGGACGCCGCAGTGCGTGGTTAACCGGCGCATTCAGGGTGCCCGTCCGTGGCACGGCCTTTGCAGTTTTGAACTGAAGTTTCCCGGGTCATCGCAGACCTTCGCCTCGCGGCCACCGTCGTCCGCCCCATGGCAGTTCGCTCGCGTGTCGCTCCGGATACCGCCGGACCGGACACGACAAACCGCCCGCGTGGCAGGTCGTCCGATGCAGCTCATCCGTCCTTTCTTTCGCCTGCTTCAACCCGCGTTTCGACCCGCGGCGATCGCGTTGTCGATCGCGGTCGGCGCCAACGCGCTCTGCGTCCCCGCCGGAGCGGCGCTGCCGCCGGAATGGGTCGAGCAGGTGCTGGCGCTGGATCAAAGGGTCTACGCGCTCGAGCGCGACGCCCTGCCCTCGCAGCACATCGACTTCACCGTATTCGTCGGCAACCAGCGCGACGAGCTGCGACTGCGCCGGATCAAGCTGCGCATCGGCGATCAGGCGCCGGTGGCATACGATTACTCGCAGACCGAGTGGGAAGCGCTGGCAGCCGGCGGCGTGCACGCGGTGTGGAGCGGCAGGCTGGCGCCGGGCGAGCATCGTCTGCAAGTGGAGCTCTACGCGCGCGAACTCGATCCCACGCGCAACGACAAGCAGATCATTCATCGCATCGATCAAGCCGTCGCCGTCGGCCCCGCCACTGCGCTGGAATTGTCGTTGGCGCAGCGCCGTTTCGGTTCCAGCGAACTGCAGCAAGTGCCGTGGAGCGACACCGGCGTGCTGACATCGACCACTGAAAACAACGCACATCCTTGGCTGCGCGCCGGCCAGTTCTGGGTGAACGCGCAGAAACCCTACTTGGCCGCGCGGCAGTTCAGGCGTCTGCAGCTGCGCCACGCCGGTGCGCCGTGGTCTTCCGAGGCCAACGCACTGGCCGCCACCGCGGTGCGCGCACTGTCGTCTGCACCGGTTCCCGCGGCTGCGGAGCAGGCGGCAGTGGAACAGCTCAACGCCGCGCTGGCGACGCTAGCCAGCGGCAATGCACAGCCCCTGCAACTGCTCGCGGCGGCCGAGGCGCAGGGCGAAACCGCCTGGATGCGCCGCGATCACGCCAATCTTGCGCTGGGTTACCACGTGCTGGCCGGCGGCGATGGTGAGGGCGCACGCGCCTACCTGGCCCAGGTACGCAGCCCCGGCCCCTACGGCAATCTCGGTTTGCTGGGATTTGGCTGGTCGTTCGTGCAGGTCCCGGCAGAAACCGCAGCCGAGGACGGCGTTGCCGACGCGTCGCTGCTGCCGACCCGGCCACCACCGTCGTTCGTCACGGCGGCCCATGCTCCGCGTCTGCGCCACACCGAAGCGCGGCGCGAAGCCTTGCATCGGGCGCTGGTGCCCTGGACCGAGCTGGTCGGTCGCGACGCGATCGACCCGGCTGCGCAGGAAGGTGCACTGGCGCTGGCCTGGGCGCTGGAAGAACTCGACACCGGCGCTCAGGCGCAGGACTACTACCGCCGCGCCGCGACCCTGCTGGAGCGCGCCCGAACGCAGTTGCAGCAGGCGACGACTCAGGCGCGCAGCGGCGAGCTGGCGCAGATGGTGGCGGTCGGTATGGGCGACAGCACCGGCGGCTGGCGGCACTGGCTATCGGATCTGCTCTACGACGACGACACCCGCTATCTGATGTACCTGCTGCTGGAACCGGAGTTCGTCGAAGCGATGGATCGCTATCGCGGTCCGCGCGCCCTGCAGGAAGCATTGCTGGACAGCCGGCGACGGCTGCAGGGCCTGGGCACCGACGACCCTCGCGGCGCGGCGCTGGATGCCGAATTGCGCGCTGCGCTCGATCGTCACGCCGCGATCGAAGCGGCCGCGCGAACGCAGATGCAGAACGTGGCGCTGACGCTGCTGCAAGCCTGGTCGCTGCGCACCGAGCGCTATCTGGCAGAGGCCCGCTTCGCGCTGGCGCGCCAGTTCGACTACGGCCTGGAACCGGAAGTGGAACTCAAGCGTGAAGCTGCGGCGGCGGAGAAAGCCTCGTGAGCGCGCGGGCATGGAAGTCGGCCGCGGCCAGACGGATCTGCGCCTGTCTGGCGCCGCTATGGCTGATCGGGCTCAGTGGTTCCGCCGATGCCGCGCGCAACACTCCCTCCACCGTGGGGCAGATCGCGGAGAGCAACGGTCTTACCGAGGACGGCTGGTTTCGCGTGCGCACGCCGAGCATCCTGCGCGTGGAAGTCGGCGATCTGGTACCCGGCGACGCCCGTGCCGCCATCGAGCAGTACGACCTGCTGCTGCAACTGCCGCCTGCGGCCATCGAGCCCAACATGCGCGCCGAAGCCCTGCGACGCGCTTCCGATCTGCGCGTGCAGCTGGCCGATCAGGACAGCGCCGACGGCCAGGGCTTTCATGTCAGCGAGGTGCGCCGCGCCATCGCCGACTACCAGCGCCTGCTGCACGATCACCCCGGCTATCCGCACAATGATCGCGCGCTCTACCAGCTCGCTCGCGCGCATCAGCTGGTGCAGGAAACCGAACCCGCGATCATGGCGCTGACCACGCTGGGCACCCGGCATCCGCATTCGCAACGCGCTGCCGATGCCTGGTTCCGCGCCGGCGAGATGCTGTTCGTGCGCAAGCGCTTCGACGAGTCCGAGCGCGCCTATGCCGGCGTGCTGGCGCTGGGACCGCAGGCCGCCTACTACGAACTGGCGCAGTACAAATACGGCTGGTCGCTGTACAAGCGCTCGCAGTTCGAGCGGGCAGCGCAGGTGTTTCTGGCGATCCTGGATCGCGATCTGCCGGCCGGCATCCTGGAAGACGGCGCAGCGGCGCTGGCAGCGGTGGACCGCGACAAGTCGGACCGCGCGCAGGAGTCGCTGCGCATGGTGGCACTGTCGTTCGCGGCGCTCGGTGGCGGTCCTGCGCTGAACCGGCATCTGGCCGACGGCACACCCGGATCGGGGGTGTCGCGCATGGAAAGCCTGCTCTATGCCGAACTCGGGCAGGTGCTGCTGCAGCAAGAGCGCTACACCGAAGCCGCCGGCACTTATCTGGCTTTCACCGAACGGCACCCGGCGCACCCGCGCGCGCCCGAGTTTCACGCCCATGCCATCGGTGCCTTTCGCAGTGGCGGATTCGGCGCACTGGCCCTGGAAGCGCAGGGACGCTACGCAGAATGGTACGCGCCCGATGCCGGCTACTGGGCTCAGCGCGAGCCGGACACCGTGGTCCTGGCCGAGGTGCGTCGCTACCACGATGAGCTCGGCCGTCATCATCAGGCCATCGCGCAACAGGCTCGCGATCCCGCGGCCCGGCAGGCCGGCTATCTGCAGGCGGCGCAATGGTATCGACGCACCTTGCAGCGCTTTCCGCAGGATCCGCAGACGCCGCAGACCAGCCTGTTGCTGGCCGATGCGCTGCTCGAAGGCGGACGCACCGAAGACGCCGCGCGTCAGTACGAGGCCACCGCCTATGAATTGCCCGCGCACGCGCAGGCGCCGGTTGCCGCGTTTGCCGCGGTGCAGACCTGGCATCGCCAGCTGCAGGCCGCTCGGGGTCCTGCCCGCGATCAGGCCCAGGTCGCCGCCATTAATGCCGCGCTCAAGCTCGCCGAAACCTTCCCCGATCATCCGCAACGCGCGCAGGTGCTGATGGCGGCGGCCGAGGGCCAGTTCGCGCGCGGGCACGTCGAGGACGCCATCGCGACCTCGGAGCAGGTGCTGGCCGCGCCGGCCGCGCCCGAGCCGCAGCGCGCTGCGTTGAACCTGATTGGCGATGCGCATTTTTCCCAGGCCCGCTACGCGCAGGCCGAGACCGCGTATGCGCGGCTCGCTGGCACCGCCGGTGCCGGCGCCGGTGCGCGCCAACTGGCGGTCGAGCAGCTCGCCGCCAGCGTCTACAAGCAGGGCGAAGCGGCGCGCAACGACGGCGATCAGCTCGCCGCCGCCGGACATTTCGAGCGGGTGGCACAGGTGGCACCCGGCGCCAGCATCCGCGCAGCTGCCGACTACGACGCCGCCGCCGCCCTGCTGGTGCTGGAGGACTGGCCGCGCGCGGCCGTCGCGCTGGAACGCTTCCGCGAGTTCCATCCGCAGCACCGCCTGCTGGCAGACGCCGACAAGAAGCTGGCACTGGCGTACGAAAAGGGCGAACAGCCGGCGCGCGCGGCGGCGGTGTATCAACGCGTGGCGCAGCGTGCCGACGAACCGCCGGAAGTGCGCCGCGTCGCCGCCTGGACCGCCGCGACGCTATACGAGCAGGCCGGCATGGCGGCGCAATCCTTCAACGCTTATCTGGCCTATGTGAACGGCTACCCGCAGCCGCTGGACCCTGCGATGCAGGCCCGCTTGAAATTGTCGCAACTGGCGATGACCGCGCAGCGCGATCCGTCAGCCCACCAGTACTGGCTGCAGCAGATTGTGACCGCCGACAGCACCGAGGGCGGCGTGCGGTCGGACGCGGTGCAGCGCATTGCCGCACAAGCCAGCCTGGAGCTGGGACGCCTGCAAGCCGCGGCAGCAGCGCGGCTGGCCCTGCGCATGCCGCTGGAGCGCAGCCTTGCCGCGCGCAAGGCCGCCACCGAAACCTCGGTGCGCAGCCTGGAGCGCGCCGCCGCCTACGGCTACGCCGAGATCACCAGCGCCGCCACCTTCGAGCTGGCCACGGTTTACGCCGATTTCGGTCGCGCACTGATGCAGTCCGAGCGCCCGGCGCAACTGGCCGGCGACGCGCTGGAGCAGTACCACGTCCTGCTCGAAGAGCAGGCCTATCCGTTCGAGGAAAAGGCGATCCAGGCGCACGAAGTCAACCTGTCTCGCGTGCGCAAGGGGATATGGAACGACGCCATCGGCAGGAGCGTGGCGGCGCTCGGCCAACTCTCACCCGCCAAGTACGGCAAGCAGGAACGACGCGAGGCCTCGTATGACGAACTCCACTGAACACACCCCCGGCGTGATCCGTCGGGGACTGCGATCCCTTCTGATCGCCGTCGCGGCGCTGAGTCTGGCGGCCTGTGCCGCGCCCGGCCCGGCCAAGCGGGGCGGCGACCAGGTGCGCACCGCGGTACGCGCCGATGCCCCCGCAATTCGCAACGGCGCCGACGACTCCGCCGACGTCGCCGCCAAGGGAGACCCGGATCAGCGCTTCCAGCAGGCACTGGCGCTGATGAAGGCGCGCCAGATCGAGCCGGCACAGGCCGCATTTCTGGAGTTGTCGCGCGACTACCCGGAGTTCTCGGGGCCGCTGACCGATCTCGGCATTCTGTATGCGCAGGGCAGCCAGCTGTCGCTGGCGGTGGCAAGCCTCAGCCGCGCGGTCGCGCTCAAGCCGGATAACGAGATCGCGCACAACTGGCTGGGCACCCTGCATCGCGAGAACGGCGATTTCATGCGCGCCGAGCAGGCCTACCAGGCAGCCATTGCAGCCAAACCGGGTTATCCGCAGGCCCATCTGAATCTGGCGATCCTGTATGACGTCGCCCTGCACCGGCCGCAGCAGGCACTGCAGGGCTATCGCCAGTATCAGCATCTCAGCGGCGGCGACAGCCTGATCGTCGAAGCCTGGATCCGCGAGCTCGAAACCCGACTCGATGCCGCGGCGACCGCCACCGAAGTCGCCGGGGCCGCGCCGTGAAGATCAGCGTTGCGCGTCGCTGCGTGGCGCTGGCCGCAGCGGTGCTGGGCTGCATCGCCGCGGCACCCATTGCTGCCGACGATGCGTCGCCCGCGGCGACGGCCGGCACCACCGTCGTCGGCGAACAGGACGCCGCGGTCGGCCTGTTTCTGGCGCCGTGGAAGAACGAGTCGCGCAGCGAACTGGATCGTCCGCCCGGCTTGCTCGATCCCGACTTCGCGCCGGTGGACGCGGTCGGCTACGCAAGGTCCGCCGAGCACTACGCCAGCGGTCGTGCCTACCGCGCCGAACGCCTGCTGCGCGCTCGCTGATTTTTCCATCCACGAGCACCCGCCATGGCGAACTCGAAGTTCCCGTTACTTTCCGCCGCCTGCCTGACGCTCGGCATCGCAGGCCCCGCGCATGCCGCTTTCGACATTCTCGGCTGCGCCACACGCGCCAGAGAGGCGATCACGCCCAGCGACCCCCTGGACTGTCATGGGAAAGAGGGCGCATTCGAATCCACGTTGGTCGACCTGTACGGCCAGGGCTGGCGCCTGATCGATGCCGAATATTTTGCCGGTGACGAGCCGGTGTTCTACCTCGAGCGCGCCATCCCGGCTGTCGCCGTGCCCGCGCCGACGCAGAAAGACGACCCTGCCGAGCTCCCCTGACCTTGTCCGCGGCGGCCGCTCCCGGTGGATCGGCAGCTGGATTGCCGCCGCGGCGCTGCCCTCGTCAACTCCGGGTCCCGGTCAGCCCACCGAGCGGATCTGCGTGCCGTTTTCGGGGCGGATGCGCTTGGCCAGATGCGCGGTGGCCTCCACCTCGCCGTCCTCGTTGACTGCGAGCACATCGGCCAGACCCAGCTTGCGCGCCATCTGCGGCCAGTGCTGTCGTCCGGCGACATACAGGGCGGCGCCGGCGGCCTCGGCCAGGGTGCCGTCGGCGTGAACCACCGTCAGCGAGCGCAGTCCGCTCGCCGGGCAGCCGGTGGCGGGATCGAGAATATGCGCGTAACGCCGGCCGTCGACCTCGAAGTAGCGCTGATCGTCGCCGTGCGTGTTCACCGCTTCGTCGTGCGCCATCAGGGTAGCGACCAGCCGCGGCGATAGCGGATCGGAACGGGGATCGCGAATGCCGATGCGCCAGGGATTGTCTCCGCGCGCACCGCGCGCAGCCAGGTTGCCGCCGGCGTCGACCACCGCATCCGGGAAACCACGATCGCGCAGCACGTCCAGCGCGGCATCGACGATCCAGCCCTTGCCGATTCCGCCGAAGTCCCACCCGACGTCGGGCGCCGGCCCGTAGGTGGCGCCGCCGTCGTAGGCCGGCGCGGCGCGCAAGGCCTGCAGGTAGTGGCCGACCTGCGCGGGCTCCGGCGGCGTCTGGCGCATCGCCGCCAGATCGTGGAAGCCCCACAGTTGCACCAGTTGTGCGATGCGCGGTTCGTAAAGGCCGCCACTGGCACGACTGATCGCCCAGGCACGCCCGAACAGCACGCGCATGGCGACGGGGATCTCCGCCACCCCACCCTCCGCCAGCCGCCGATTGATCCGCGACAGCTCGCCGTTACCCCACGGCCACCAGTGCTTGCCGAACGTCTGCATCATGCGTTCGACTTCGGCGATGGCCTCGCCGGCCGCTTCGCGACGGCGGCGCGATCCCGGCGCGGACACGCTGACCGAAATCTGCGTGCCCATTGCAAAGAACCCCAGCTTGACCAGGGGCGAGGGCAAGGTCCGCCACATTTTCATCGCGACTTCTCTGCAGCTGGAACCGCGCTCATCGTCGGGGCTGGATGGCGACGGCGTTCATGCTTGCCGCATCCCGCGTGGCGATCCCTTGCCCGTCGTTTTTCAGGGGGCGAAATACTCGTCCTTGCACAGCTTGCCGTCGCCGTTGACGTCACGTGTCGCGAAGCGCTTGTCGAGCTGGCCACCGGGGGTGACTTCGGTCTTGTCCAGACAGCCGTCGCCGTCCTTGTCGACGCCGGGAACGGAGATCTGGTCCAGGGTGATCCGGCCGCTCTGCTCCTGGGCCTGGACCGGGCCTGCCATCCACATCAGCAGGGCGGTGACGATGGCGGAACCTGCAAGGGTCATGTTGCGTTTCATGGTGATGCTCCTTGACTGCATGGACCTACGAAAGAATCGGATCGAACCGCAGTTGCGCGAGCGCCTGGGTTCGGAGAGTTGCCGCCACGGCCCTGGACACGAAGCTCAGGGCTTGCGGCGTCGCTGCGTACGCCACCACATCCATACCCCGCTGACGGCCAGCCAGATCGCCGCAACGCCGACGGCGTTGATCACGTAAACACCGCCGCGACCGAAGATCGCGCCGCTGTGGGCGTCGACCAGAATGTGTTCGAGCGTCACGAACGGCCGCGAAAACGGCAGCAGGCGTTCGCGCTCGGTGGCCGGCAATTCGACCGCTTCCGACCATTGGACCTGCGCCGGGTCCACCGGCGACCAACTGTTGCCACCGTCGGTACTGGCAAAGGCGTCGAGGTCCTGAACCACCAGCGAGCCGGGCTGCGTCGGCAAGCTGCCGATGCGGCGTATCGACGTCAGCGGCAGGATCGGCGCGCGCAGTTCGTCGTAACGCGCGCCGTCTTCGGTCAGCACCGCGACATGCTGGGCGTCGGCGATGAAGATCAACGCCTGGCCTTCGATCGGTCCGGCCACCAGGCCCAGCGGCAGCTTGATCGGCGGCACCACCGGGTTGGCGTCCAGCACTGTGCCCTCGGGGGTCACCGCCATCCAGTGATCGGACGCCTGGAAGCCGGTGGTCGGCGGGGCCGGCTCCAGGCTGTACAACCACATCACCCAACTCCAGTAGATACGGTCGGTGTCGTAGCCCCAGCTCGGGCTCTGGTTGATGAGGATGCCACTCAGCCCCAGCCAGCCCATGAACAGGAAGGCGAACAAACCGGCACGGCGGTGCCAGTCGCGCAGAAACGGCGTCAGGTTGCTGCGCGTCTTGACCGCAGGCACCGGCTTGACCGGCGCGGCTTCAGGCGTTTGCGGCGCGGCGTCGGGCGCGCCGGGGCTGACGGCCTGGGAAGGGGCCATTTCGGTCTTGCTCATCGGCGGATCAGGACGCGATCTGGTCCAGCACCAGCGCCGTCCGCGCCATGCGCTGCATCATCTTCACCGAATAGGTGGCACCGGAGATGTTGTCGACACTGACGTTGAGCGACTCGCCCGCGATGCGTGCGCCCACCAGCTGTTGCAGGAACGAGGGCTGGCCGACCTGTTCGCCGCGCGACTCGCGATAGATCAGCACCTTGGCCTGTTCGATGGCGGCGTCGCGCACCACGAAACCACAGGTGGTCGGCTGATAACCATCCTTGCCCAGTTCGTCGAAGATCCACGCGGTGCGGCCGTCGGCGCGCCAGTAGCGCATGCGCTGCGGCAGCGGCTGGATCAGGCTGGGCACCGCACCGCCCACCGACACCGACTGCGCGACCGGCACATCGGGGCCGAACACTTCCTCCAGGAAAATTTCCGGCCGGATATTGAATTTCCAGAATTGCTCGATTCCGCCACCCACCTGCGCCGACAGGCGCGCGCTGATGCCGGCCAGCGGCAGGGCCAGCAGCGTTTGCAGCAGGCGTCGCCGCGAGGCCATCACGGGCGTCGATGCTTGCGCAATCAGCGCAACAGGAGATGCGGAAGGTTGGGGCCCTGCCATCCACTGGCGGACCCTGCTCGTCAGGGTTCGATTAGTTTTCATGGGGTCATCCGTCAGACAGGTTCGGTCTTGATGTCGGCCAGCCCGCAAACAGAATCGAACCGCTGGGTCGGCGGTCCGATCCTGCCCGTGGCTCGTCCTGGTCGCGGGCCGTACCGTTTCGCCTCAACGCGTGACGATGTCGTCGGTGAACGGGGCCAGGGCGGCAATCACCTGATTGCAGGCGAAGTAATGAATGTTCACCCGCTCGCAAGCGTTGTAGGCGGCCTCGACCACGGCGTTGAACTGCTCCATGTTGATGTTCAGATCCGCGTGCGCGGCGGCCATGCTGGCACCCTGATAGTTGTTGGGACCGCCCAGCACCATGGTTTCCAGCTGCGTGTTGAGAAAGATCTGGCGCTCGGGATTGCCGAACTCCTTGAACATCGGCGCGATGCGCTGATCCAGCAGAATGAAGTGGAACAGCGCCTTGGCCCATTCGTGTACGCCGGCCTCACCGCCGAAATCCTCCAGCGCGCTCGACGACAACCCGAAGATGGGATTGGTCTTCTCCTCGCCGGCGTGCGCGGGCAGCATCGCCGACAGCGCGAGCAGCCCTCCGGCCAGCAAGGGTGCAATCGTTTGCTTGCATGTCATAACAGTCTCCTTTCGATTTGCAGCGGGGAACAACGGGTGCGAGACAACGTTCGATCAGAACGTCAAATGGGTGGACAGATAGAAGCCGTGCTGGTCCGGGGTCAGCGTGATGTCACCGAGGATGGCGTAGGCCAGCACGAACGAAATGCGTTTGTTCGGTGCATAGGCGAAGAACAGATCCACCCAGTCGCTTTCCTTCTGGGTCAGGGTGTCTTCCAGTTGTTCCAGGTTGGTCAGGCCCAGGTTGTCCAGCACGTCCAGGGGCAGCGCCGCCAGGATTCCCTCAAGGTTGATCCCGTTGAGGTTGACGCCGACCTCGTCCAGCGCCTTGCCGTGCTGGGCGTACTCGATGCCGAACACGGTGTTCTTGGCCACCAGCTGGGCGATGGACATCTCGAAGCGGAACTCGCGACCATCATCACGCGGCCCGCCGAAACCGGTCAGGCCGGTCTGGTTGGCACGGGTATAGCGGCCGGTGAAATTGACCAGCGTGCTGAATGGGAAGAACACCTTGGTGGCGCTGACATAGGCCTCCCAGTCCTTGTGGTCCGCGGCCTGCAAGGTATGCAGGAGATCCTGGTTCTTGTTGTCCTTGTAGAACCCACCGATCGCCACCTGCGGAATCCAGCTGTCGGAGGTGTAGACCGCATCGCCGAACAGTCGCAGCTTGGCGCCATACACATCCATCTCGATGGTGGTGTTGAACGGTGCGATACCGGTGTTGTCGGTCACGGTCAGCAGGCTGGCGACCAGACCCACGGTGTCGAAGGTGCTGCCGGTGGGCAGCGTGCTGCGCGTGTAGGACAGCTCGAAGCGGTCGAAGAACCCGAAGGTGGCGCCGTAAGAGTTGAGGCTGTAGTTCGGCAGGTAAGCAAACGTGTAATGCAGACCGCCGTTGACACCGTCGCGCGTGCCGTAGCCGGAGATCGTCGCCCACGGCGTGATACCGCCGCCGCCCGCGCCATCGATGGTCACCACGCCGCCGGTCAGCAGCACCTTGCCGTCGTTGTAGAAGCCCGCGTTGGCGGTACCGCTGAACGCACCGGCGGCCATGATGGCCCCGGCCATCAGCACCCGTGCTGTAGTGGATCGCAGCTCTTTGGTGTTGCGTTTCATCGCCCCAACTCCTTGGTATTGATCTATCGAAGTGATTGATTGATTGAAGAAGCCGTTCATCCACGCCCTTAGTGCCTGCCGACCCCGATGTCAGCCGCGGGAAAAATCCAAAAAAAAATCCACGCGCCGGCTTGTGGTTCAAGCCAATCGCGTGGACTTTGGTGTCCGGCTGATCTAGCAGCACTGCTAAATCGGTTACCGCCGTGCGCCCGAATCGGAACGCACGAAAGTGACCGAGCAAATGCTGTGCCAACCGCGGCAGCGAATCGCTTCGGCCCGTCGCTATCGCGGGTGCGCAATAGCTAGAGCGTCACCTGACCATCGCAGGGCGCATCGTGTGCACGGCATGACCAGTGCCGCGGCCAACCCGCTCGCGTTCAGTGACGCACCGATTGGGGCGATTCGCCCCAATTCGGTGCTGCAGTGCGTCAATCAACGTGCAAGGCGGGGGCTCCGGCCACGCGCGGCGCCGAACGCACCGTCATTTCTGCATGCTCTATCCGCCACCCTCGCCAGTGCGTCCTTGGCACGCCTGTTGCTGCACAGTGGCGGGCGCTTCGCGAAGGGGCGCTGACCCACCGTCGTGCAATTCAAAGTTGTCTTGCGCGACTAACCAGGACATCGACGTCCATCCGATCTTGCGGTCGGGTGGATTTTTTTTGCCCTGAAGTCAGCAACACGCAAGCCGCCTGTTCGCCTGGAACGCGATGCCGCATTCCACAACCACGACTAACTAAGGGTTTTCATGGACAAGTTCCGTCTTGATGTTCGAATGGCGTTGCACTTGGGCGTAGTGGCGACCGCAGCGATCTGGGGCTCTGCGGCGGCACAGGAGGACAACCGCTTCTACGTCGCGCCGATGGCGACCTACGTGCTGTCGGACGACGCGCGTCACGCCGACGACGGCATTGGCGGCACCCTGGCCCTGGGCCTGCCGTTGTCCGCCTCGGCGGAGATCGAACTGCGCGGCACCTTCATCGACTACAAAGCCGAGGACGACGGCGGCGAAGATGTCGACATCACCGGCGGTGGATTCGGCGTCAACCTGTTCTTCAGCGGTCCCGGCGGTCCCTACATCCACGGCGATGTCATGGGTGGCGACACCACCTTGTTCAACCTGGGCCTGGGCTGGGACGTCGCCATCGGCAAGTCTTTCGGTATCCGCGCCGAAGCCCTCTGGCACACCGAATCCAACACCGACGACAACGGCCAGGAATTCAGGGAGCCGCTGTTCAATCTGGGCGTACGCATCCCGTTCGGGCGTGCCCCGGAACCGCCACCGCCGCCGGCACCGGCACCGGTCGTGGTGGTGCCGGTGCCGCCACCGCCGCCGGTCTGCAGCGACGGCCTGGATAACGACGGCGACGGCTTGATCGACTTCCCCGCGGACAAGGGTTGCACCTCGGCCGACGATGGCGACGAGACCGATCCTCCGCCGAAATGCGAGGCACCCGAACCGGGCGAGGCGGTGAATCTCGATGGCTGCGGTGTGGGAGACACGATCGTGCTGCGCGGCGTCAACTTCGACTTCGACAAGTCCACCCTGACGGTCAACGCCAAGAGCCTGCTCGACGGCGTGGCTGGCGCCCTGACCAAGCGGCCGGACATCAAGGTCGAGATCGGCGGACATACGGATGCCAAGGGTTCGGACTCGTACAACGCCAGCCTGTCGGACCGGCGCGCCAGGTCGGTCAAGACTTATCTGGTCGGATTGGGAATCGCGGCCGATCGCATGAGTACCAAGGGTTACGGGGAATCCAGCCCGGTGGCCGACAACGAGACCGACGAGGGCCGCGAACTCAATCGCCGGGTGGAGCTCAAGGTCACCGAATCGGCCGGCGGTGGGGTCAGCGTCGCACCGCCGGTACCCGGCAAGGCCGAGCCGCAGCCGGAGGCCGCAGCGCCGGCTCCGGCGTCGGCAGCGGCCAGCACGGTCACCATCAAGGGCTTCGCGTTCTCGCCCAAGCTGCTGACGGTGCCGGTGGGAACCACCGTGCAATGGACCAACGAAGACGGCTCCAGTCACCTGGTCAATTTTGCGGATCAGGCCAGCGACCGGCTTCGCCAGGGCGGCACCTACAGTCGCAGCTTCGACACGCCCGGAATCTACGCCTACGACTGCAGCATCCATCCCGACATGACCGGGACGGTCACCGTGCAATAAGCGCACTCGACCTCTCCTTCTCGAGCGCCTTCTTAACCCGCCCTCGCAAGGGGGCGGGTTCTTTCTCGTTGGCAGACGCCGGAGTCAGGCGCATCCAAAGCGTGGCCGACGGCGTAAACTGGGGCCAGCAGCAGGAACCAACGGCGCTTCCTGTTCAGTCCGGTACCACCGGCTCCCGGCAGCGTTGCCGGAATTCGTCACGCAGATCCTGTTCAGTCCGGTACCACCGGCTCCCGGCAGCGTTGCCGGAATTCGTCACGCAGACGATCACTTGATCGACCCCCCCTGATTGAGGAGTCCCCCATGAAACTGAACCCTGTCGTCCGTTCCACCCTGCTCGCCGCGCCCCTGCTGTTCGCCGGTGCGGCGTTTTCCGCCAGCGACAATGCCACCGGCGATGAGCTGATCACCGCCAAGGTCAAGACCGTACTGGCGCAGGACAAGCGCCTGCAGGTGCAGACGCCCATCGAAGTACAGACCCGCAACGGCGTGGTGTCCCTGGCCGGCGATGTGGAGACGCCAGCCATGGTCTATCGCGCGGTTGAAAAAGTACGCGCCGTCGAAGGCGTGCGCGAGGTCGATACGCACCATCTCGACGCACGCTGACCCGTAAACGCGCGGCACGCGCCGCGCCACCCCTGAGCCGTTCCGTTGCGCCGCGCCGCTTGCCCCGGCGCGGCTTTTCCATGCCCATCTCGACGATAGCCAGAGCAGCGTCGTGGGCCCAACCCGGGTTGCACCCGGGCTACTTCGGGTTCCGCTGGCCTTGCGACGTGGCGTGAGCGTCGCAATCGTCGTGTGGGACCGGCACGGCGTTTGCTTAAAACGGATCAAGGGTCAGCGTCGACCCCTCGTAGTGCGGCCACTGCTGTCCGCCTGACCCTACTTTCAGGCAGGTGACCCCCATGCAGGACGCTTCCTTGTTCATGTTCATCGACACCGCCATCTGCATCGTGGCCATGCTGTTGATGCTGGCGCTGCCCTTCCTGTTCCCGGAGTTCAGTTTGACGCATGCGTGGACGCGCCTGCGCCGGCATCTGCCAGGCGGCCGCGTCATGGACACTCCGCCGCGCAAGCGAGTCAGCGCCCATCCGCGCTGATCAACTCGCGAAAGCATCGGCGCAACCATTGGCTGGCGGGCGCGGACTCGGCCTGTCGATGCCAGTACAGGTGCAAGGCAATACTGGGAATCTGTAGCGGTAGCGCCAGGATGTGGAACCCCAGCGCCGGTCGCAGCAGTTCGGCGTGTCGCCGCGGCATGGTCAACAGCAGATCGGAAGCCGCCACCACCCGACAGGCCGCCTCGTAGTTCTGGCAGCGCAAGGCCACCTGCCGGCGCAGGCCCAGTCGGTCCAGAACGAAATCCTCGAAGGTCGGTCCGCTGCGACGCGACGACACCGCCACGTGCTCGGCAGCCAGATAGCGCTCGGTGTTCAGTCGCAACCGCCGGCCGCCCACTACGCAGTAGCGGTGCTGGATCAGCGGCTGGTGCATCACCTCGGCATCCACACTGCGCGGCACGTCGATGGCCAGGTCGATGCGCCCGGCAGCCAGGTCGGTGCGCAGTGCGGCACGGTCCAGCCGCACGCTGGCGACACTGGCCCGGGGCGCGCGGCGTCGCAACGCCGACACCAGGGCCGGCAGCACGATCGGCTCCAGTTCGTCCGGCATCGCCAGGGTGACCCGGCGCAGATCCTGTGCCGGATCGAACCGGTGGCCCGGCCGCAGCGCCGAATCCAGGCAGCCCAGCGCCTGCTGCACGGCCGGTGCCAGCGCATCGGCACGCGGCGTCGGCAGCACGCCGCGGCCCTGGCGCAGGAACAGCGGATCGCCCAGGCGCTGGCGCAGCCGGCCCAGCGCATGACTCACCGCGGACTGGCTCAAAGACAGCACCTCGGCGCTGCGGGTAAGGCTGCGCTCGCGATAGACAACGTCGAACACGCGGAAGAGATTCAAGTCCAGGCGATTCAACGCAATCTGCGCGTCCGGCTTATTCATGCACGATCTTCATAACGTCAGATGCAGATTCTTCACTTCATCAATTGTACGGCGACGCTTAGGATGGTGAAGATCACAGGAGAGCCCCCATGGATTTCGAACCCGGCGAGCGTTGCAAGGACTACGTCAAGCGCGTGCGCGCTTTCATGCAGGAACACATCCTGCCGGTCGAACAGCAACACTGGGCCGAGATTCACGACGCCCGCCACGGTGGCGACTGGCGCCTATGGAAGATTCCGCCGCGGGTGGAGCAACTCAAGGCAAAGGCGAGGGCAGCGGGCCTGTGGAACCTGTTTCTGCCCGATGCCGAGTGGGGCGCCGGTCTGTCGGTGCTGGAATATGCGCCCATCGCCGAGGAAACCGGCCGCAGCCTGATGGCGCCGGAAATCTTCAATTGTTCGGCGCCCGACACCGGCAACATGGAAGTGATCTGGCGCTACGGCTCGGACGAACAGAAGCTGACCTGGCTACGCCCGCTGCTGGACGGCGAGATCCGCTCGGTATTCTGCATGACCGAGCCGGACGTGGCCTCGTCCGATGCCACCAACATGCAGGCCACCGCCATCGTCGAGGGCGACACGGTGGTGCTCAATGGCAAGAAGTGGTGGAGCAGCGGCGTCGGCGATCCGCGTTGCAAGGTCGCCATCTTCATGGGCCGCACACCGGACGACAACCGCGACCGCAAGCACCAGCACTCCATGGTGCTGGTGCCGATGGACACGCCCGGCGTCGAGATCCAGCGCATGCTGCCGGTGCTGGGCGATTACGACGAACCGCACGGCCACGGCGAGGTGCATTTCAGCAACGTGCGCCTGCCGCTGAGCGCGATCATCTCCGGCCCCGGCATGGGCTTCGAGATCGCGCAGGGCCGCCTCGGGCCCGGTCGCATCCATCACTGCATGCGCGCCATCGGCGCGGCGGAGCAGTCGCTGGATCTCGCTATCGCGCGCGGCATGACGCGCGTGGCCTTCGGCAAGCCCATCCTCAACCTGGGCGGCAACCGCGAGCGCATCGCCGACGCCCGCATCGCCATCGACCAGGCGCGACTGCTGACCCTGTACGCAGCCTGGAAGATGGACAAGGTGGGGGCGCTGGCGGCGATGACGGAAATCTCCACCATCAAGGTCGCCGCGCCCTTGATGCTGCAACAGGTCGTCGACATGGCGATCCAGATCCACGGTGCCGCCGGCGTCTCGCGCGATTTCGTGCTGGCCGGCTTCAACGCCCAGGCGCGCATGCTGCGTCTGGCCGATGGCCCGGACGAGGTGCACCGCGGCGTGATTGCCCGCATCGAGCTGGCCAAGCGCGGCCACGGTCGCTGAGCGCATGGCGGTCATCTATCTGATCCGTCACGGCCAGGCGGCGTTTTCTTCGGCGGACTACGACCAGTTGACGCCGCTGGGCGAGGAACAGTCGCGCGTGTTCGGCGCAGCGATGCGCTTGCGCGTGCCCAAGCCCGACCACGTCGTCAGCGGCGGCATGAAGCGGCATCGGCAAACCGCCGCCGCCTGCCTGCAGGCGATGTCGCTGGACCCGGCCTGCGAATGCGACGACGGCTTCAACGAGTACGACCACGAGGACATCATCGACCGCCACATGGACCGCCGCGTGATGGTCGAAGTGGTGAAGGCGGCGCCGGATCGCCGTCGCGCGTTCGAGCAACTGTTCACTCAGGCCATGCGGCGCTGGCAGAGCGGCACCTGCGATGCCGACTACCGCGAAACCTGGAGCACGTTTCGCGGCCGCTGCCTGGCTGCCCTGGAACGAGTGTGCGCGCGCCTGCAGTCGGGCCAGAGTGCGTTGGTGTTCACCTCCGGTGGCGTCATCAGCGTGGTGGCGGAACAGCTGCTGTGCACATCGCCCGCCGAATACGCAGCCCTGAACTGGCGGCTGGTCAACGCCGGCATCACCAAGCTGGTCTATGGCAGCGGCGGGTTGAGCCTGGCCACGCTCAACGAGCACGGGTACTTCGAGGGCATCAATTCTCGCCTGTTGACCTATCGTTGAGGCTGGATGCCCCGACCATCACGCCGGTCTGCGTGATCAGGCGGTCGCGCCCCAACCGCTTGGCTTCGTACAGCAGGCGGTCGGCGCTGGCCACCATTTCCGACGCAATGGAAGCAGCGTCGTCTTGCGGCCACGGCGGCAGAACCTGCACGAAACCGCCGGAAGCACTGACCACGCCGCGGTCCCCGGCGTCGTCGCGCTCGATCGCCAACTGGCGCACACCGGCGCGCAAGGCCTCGGCCATCACCGTCGCAGTTTCCGGTCGCGCGTCAAACCATACTGCGACGAATTCTTCGCCGCCGATGCGGGCGCAGAAATCCTGCGGGCGGCGCATGGAGTCCTGCATCCAGCGCGCGATCCTGCGCAGGCATTCGTCGCCGGCCGGATGTCCGTAGCGGTCGTTGTAGGCCTTGAACAGATCGACATCGACCATCATCAGAGCCACACCCTTGCGGTCCCGCGCCGCCTCGCGCACCAGGCGCACCAGGGCGTCGTCGAAGTGACGCCGGTTGGGCAGCTGGGTCAGCGCGTCATGCGCCGCTTCGTTCTGCAGCAGACGCCGTTGCGCCCAGTTTTCGCGCGCGGAAGCTTCCAGCAGATAAGCCGCGGTGAGCGCCACGGCGAATTGCATCCACATGCCGATGACGTCGTAGATCGCCGCGGAGGAACTCTCGTGCACGCGCAACTGCGTCGCGGTCACGCCCAGCATCAACGCGAACGCCCAGGGCAACAGCAGGTAGAAGCGCAGCCGCCCGAGCAGACAGGCCGCGGAGATCGCCAGGGTGGCCACATCGTGCGGCACGCTGAAGCCGTGACGCACGCCGGCGACATACTCGGCGCACAGGCTGCCGCCGAAAATCAGCATGCCGGCGATCATCACCGGCGCCGCCAGCGGCCGCAGCGACGGCGCCAGATTGACCAGCAGGCCCAGCAGCAGAACCGGAATCTGCACGCCGAACTGCAGGGTCCGCGTGTAGGCGACGAAATCCGGCGGCGCTTGCAGCAGGGCTACGTCGTAGAGCGGCGTGGAGCCGATCATGACGATGCCGATGATCAGCATCGCCACTCTTGAAGACACCGAGCCGGCTTCGTAGTCGAGCCGGAACGCGCGTTCTTCCTCGCCCGAAAACCGCAGCCGCAAAAGCTCGCAGCGCTGCTGGGGCGACGATATCGAAGGCCGGCTTGGAGGCAGGGACGTCATGCTCGGATTGTTGTTCTTGCCGCGCTCTTATTGACTCATTTCATCATAAGCCTACGCGTTCAACTCAAGTCGCGCCGCGGCGACCGGCAACGTTTGACCGCCGCGCGGAACGCAACGTATGGTCGTCGGCCACGATTCGATCCTCGGCATCGCCCGCATACCCTTGCGCGGAGTGGTCGAACCGATTCTGCCCGCCGTCTCCATTTCTCGTACGTGACTCATGTCGTTCCTTCCTTCGCCGCGCCAGCGATCGCATCAGCCGCACACCCCTACCGGTATTTTTACCCACGGTCGCCCACGCTGTCCCGGCGTCGCTGCCGCTTGTCGCGCGCTGCTGCCTGCCGGAGCGATGCTGATGCTGAGCGCCTGCGCCGGCACCGCGCCGCGGGAGGTCACCGCGGTCGACGACGCCCGGGTGTCGGCGCACATCGCTGGCGCCGATAGCGATCTGGAGCGCGACCGCCGCGCCATACTCGCGATGACCGGCGAGTACGAGGTGACCTTCGCCTTCGAGGAAACCGCGGTGCTGCGTCCGGGCTACGCACGGGCAGCCCGACAGGACAGCGCCGGCTTCGAGACCGTGCTGGTGGTCAGGCAGAGCGACCGTCACATCGTGCTGCAGCATCTGCTGGTGTCGGCTGACGGCGAGCACGTCACCAAGCATTGGCGCCAGGACTGGACGTATCAAGCCCCTTCTCGTTTCGAGTTCACCGAACAGTTGACCTGGCGCGTGGTGCCGCTGGCCGACGAGTACAGCGCCGGCAACTGGACCCAGTGCGTGTACGAGGTCAACGACGCTCCACGCTATTGCGGCACCGGACGCTGGAACCACCGCCATGGGGTGTCGACCTGGACATCGGATCGCAGCTGGCGCCCATTGCCGCGTCGCGAGTACACCACGCGCAGCGACTACAACGCGCTCAATGTCGAGAACCGGCACACCATCACGCCCAGCGGCTGGACCCACGAACAGGACAACACCAAGACCCTGCGCGAAGGTGACGGCACCCAATACACCCTGGTACGCGAATTCGGCTTCAACGACTACCGGCGCATCGAGGGTTTCGATTTCGGACCGGCGTATCGCTACTGGGAAGCAACGCGCGACTACTGGGCCCGTGTGCGCCGGCAATGGGACCGCCGCTTCGCCGACGACCGCGGCGTACGCCTCAAGACCGGCATCGACGGCATGGCACTGATCGTGCCGCTGTTCGAGCTGGCCGAAGTTGCCGCCAAGGGATTGTCGGTTTCGGACACCCGCATCGCAGCGGCGTTCGACACCTGGGTCGCACCGCCGCCACCGGGCCGGGACCGCGCGTCCGAGCCCGCCATCCCCGCCGAAGCCGAGCCTGACCCGGTCGCGGACTCAGACGTTCCGCCGTACTGACCCGCGCCGCACCGCTACGGTCGGCGCAGGGGCCTGCACCTTCAGGGCCTGCAGGCCGTGCAATGCGATAGCCAGGGTGTGGGGACCGAACCGCCGGGGCCACGGCAATCCGGGCGCCGCGACACAGGCCGCGCTACAGAACCCGCGCGACGGGTCTTCGGTGCAGGGGCGCCAGAGAAAACCGAGCAGGCCGGCAGCCAGGTCCACGGGTTTCTCCCTTCGCCGGCCGGGACTATCGGTGCACGCGCGACGTCGACGCGAGAACCGCCGCGGCGGCAGCATCTTTATTTGCGAACAATTCTTGTTTACGATCCCGCCCGATCCACGGGCCAGCCATCGCCAGCTCCGCCGATGTTCCAGGGAGCCTGACGATGAAACCTTTGTTGCCACTGGCGGTCGCCGCCAGTCTTGTTGCACCGCCGCTCGCCGCACTGACCGCGCCCGGACCTTCGGCGCCGCAGACCATCACCGTCACCGGCGAGGCACCGGACTACACGGTCGAGGATTCCGGCGCCGCCACCCGCCTGCCGCTGAGCCTGCGCGAAACCCCGCAGTCGGTGACCGTGTTCACCCGCGAACGGCTCGAGGACCAGAACCTCACCTCGCTGCGCGACGTGCTCGACAACACCACCGGCGTCTATTCCTACGCCTACGACTCCGAGCGCGTGGTGTTCACCTCGCGTGGGTTTTTCATCGACAGCGTGCTGGTGGACGGCGTGCCGGCGGCCTCCAACTCCTCCACCGAATCGGCCGACGAGACCCTGGACACAGGCCTGTACGAGCGCATCGAGATCGTGCGCGGCGCCACCGGCCTGCTCACCGGCGCCGGCAGCCCCTCGGCCTCGGTCAACCTGGTGCGCAAGCGCGCCGACGCCCGTGCGCTGACGGCGTCCATCGACGCCACGGCGGGGTCCTGGGACGACCGCCGCGCGGTGCTCGACCTCGGCGGACCGCTGCTGGGCGACGGCGCGGTGCGCGGGCGCGTGGTCGGCGTCTACCAGCACCGCGAGTCCTACCAGGCCTTCTACGAGAACGAAAAACAGGTGCTGTACGGCATCGTCGATGCCGACCTGGGCGAGAACACCTTGCTCAGCCTGAGCCTGGACTACCAGGATGTGCAGCCCCAGGCCAACACCTGGGGTTCGTTCCCGCTGTTCCTGTCCGACGGTTCGCGCACCGACTGGAACCGCTCGGTGAGCACGGCGGCGGACTGGAGTTTCTGGAACAAGCGACGCCGTAGCGTGATCGCCGAGTTGCGCCACGACTTTGGCCCCGACTGGTCGCTGCGCGGCTCGCTGACCCGCCGTCGCGCCGACGATGACCTGGCCCTGTTCTACGTCTTCGGCTACCCGGACGTCGATGACGGCACCGGACTGGTGCCGTTCGCCTACCGCGAGATCGTGCAGACCGACCAGCGCGCGCTGGATCTCTACGTCAGCGGCCCGTTCGACCTGTTCGGCCGGCGGCACGAGCTGGTGGCGGGTTTCAACGGCTCCGAGATCGAGGTCGACGGCACCGAATTCGCACCGCCGGAAAGCGACGAGTTCGGGCGCGGCAATCTCGCCGACCCCGGCAACTTCTTCGAGTGGGATGCGAGCTACCCGATGCCCGCATTCGCCGCCACCGGCACGACCAGCACCGACCGCAAGACGCGCCAGCAGGGCCTGTACGCCGCCGCCCGTCTCAGCGTGCTCGACCCGCTGACGCTGGTCGCCGGCGCCCGCGTCAATCGTTGGAAGACCGACGACTTCTACGTCTACTCCGGCCCCGAGGCCTTCGTCCACGACCATCGCCAGACCACGCCCTACGCCGGCCTGATCTACGACCTCGACGCCACCTGGTCGGCCTTCGTCAGCTACACCGAGATCTTCGACCCGCAGAACAGCCAGAACCCGGACGGCCAGTTCCTCGATCCCATCACTGGCAAGAGCAGCGAGGTCGGCATCAAGGGCGAGCATTTCGGCGGGCGCTTCAACACCGCGCTGACCTTTTTCGACACCCGCCAGGACAATGTCGCGGTCCCCGCCATCGACGATCAGGGTCAGCCGATCTTCCTGCCCGACGGCATCACCCAGGCCTCGTTCGCCGTCGACGGCACGCAGACCCGCGGCTTCGAAGTCGAAGCCTCCGGCACGCCGATGCCGGGCTGGAACGCAAGCCTCGGCTGGTCGCGCTACCTGCTGGAAGACGGCGAGGGAAACTCGGTCAAGGGCTACATCCCGCGCACCCTGGTGCGCGTGTTCAGCACCTACACCCCGCGCGGCGCGCTGCACCGGGTGACGATGGGCGGCGGCGTCAACTGGCAGTCGGCCAGCGACCTCGACGTCGGCGCCCCGCAGGGCCTGGTCAACATCCGCCAGGGTTCGGTGCCGCTGCTCAGCCTGATGACGCGCTACCGCGTGAGCTCCGCGATGTCGGTGCAGGTCAACGGCAACAACCTGCTCGACCGCAAGTACTACGTGCTCGACGAGTACGGCAACCTCTACTTCGGCCCGCCGGCCAGCGTCGCCGCCAGCCTCAGCTACCAGTTCTGAGGATGACGCGCCTGATGAGACGCCTGGCGCTGTCGCGCGGGCTGCTGGCCGGACCCGTGGTGTTCGTCACCGCCGCGGCGGTGATGGCCGGCGGCGCGCTGTGGCTGCCGGCGGGCCGCGCGCAGATCGACCACATCGTGCTGCCGGTGGTGCTGTTCCCCGCCATCTGGGCGCTGCTGTTCTTCTACGCCAGCCTGGACCGGCAGCTGCTTCGCGCCTGGCTGCTGGTGGGCGCGGTGTTGGCGGTGCACCTCGGCGCCATCGCCTGGCATCTTCACGGCGCGGGGGTGCTGGCGTGATCCGCCTGTCCCAGGACCGTACCCGCACCCTGCTCGCGATCCACGGCTGGAGCGGCGTGCTGCTCGGCCTGCTGCTGTACACGGTGATCCTGACCGGCACCCTGGCGGTGTTCGCCGAGGAAATCGGCGACTGGGCCAGCCCGGCCGGTGACGAACACGCGGCGGTGCTGCCGTCCGGGCTCGATGCGCGGCTGCGCGAGCTGGCGGCCGAGGTTGATCCAAAATATCTCCACGAGGTGTCGATCTGGCCGCGCGCCGGCGGCCGGGTGCAGGTGTTCTTCCACGACCATGTGCCGGTGGCGGGCGAACCCTTCCCGCAGGACATCGGCGTGGAGTTCGACCTGCATCCGCAGACCTTGGCGGTGCTGGACCGGCGCCAGGGCTTCGGCACGCAGATCGACACCGTCGATGCGCCCAACGCCCTGGCCGACTTCCTGGTCGAGCTGCACGTCAGCCTGCATCTACCCGACCCCTGGGGCCTGCTGCTCACCGGCATCCTGGGCCTGGCGATGCTGGTGGCGGCGGTGACCGGGCTGGTCATCCACCGGCACCTGTTGAAGGAGCTGTTTACCGTGCGCCGCTGGCGCGACGCGCTGCTGGCGCGGCGCGACCTGCATGCCGTGGCCGGCACCTGGAACCTGCCGTTCGCCTTCATCCTGGCCTTCACCGGCAGCTATTTCAGCTTTGCCGGCGCCGTCGGCATCCCGCTGATGGCCGGCGTGGCCTTCGGCGGCGACCAGGTCGCGATGTTCGAAACCCTGATCGGCACGCCGCCGCCGGAAGACCCCACCCCTGCCCCACTGGCCGATCTCGACACCATGCTGGCCAATGCGCAGGTACGCGCGCAGGGGCCGGTCGCGTTCGTCCACATCGAGCACTGGAACCGCGCCGATGCGCAGGTCACGGTATTCGCGCGGCCGCGCGCCGGCGAGCTGCTGAGCCAGAACCTGGTCTATGCCGGCGTCGACGGCCGCTTCGTGCGCCAGAAACCGGGGCTGGGCCTGGTGCCGTCGGTGGGTGGCACCGCGATCGACCTGATGGGACCGCTGCACTTCGGCAACTTCGCCGGCCTGTGGTCCAAGGCCGCGTGGTTCGCGCTCGGCTTTGCCAGTTGCTACGTCACCCTCACCGGCCTGAACCTGTGGACCGCGCGTCGCGGCGCGCAGGACCGGCGCTGGAAGAGGCTGGCACGCGCGACCGCCTGGGTCGGCTACGGGTTGCCGCTGAGCCTGGCCTTCGCTGCCGCCGGTTATTTCCTCGGCCTGGCGTCGGGACTCGGCGCGCTGGAACTGCCGATGGCGCTGGCCCTGGCCGTCGGCGCGCTGCTGGCGCTGGTTCCGGTCCTGCGCTGCGACGACACCGCGCACGCGCGTTGCCTGCTGCTGGGGTTCTGTGCCGTGGCGCTGGGCATGCTGCCGCTGCTGCGCTGGGCCAGTGGCGGACCCGGCTGGCTGGCCGCGCTCGATGCCGGTCAGATCAAGGTGCCGACCATGGACCTGGTGCTGTTGTTCGGCGCCGTTCTGTGCGTGCGCGTCGCGCGCCGGTCCGGCGCTACCAGCATCGTGGACGCCGAACCGACGGCCGGACACCCTGCAACCGGAACCGCGCACGTGAGCGACGGTGCGGGCTCGCTGCTGATCGCGCTGCCAGCCGCGGTGACGAGCCTGGTGCTGCTGGGCTTTCTCGCCTGGCGCGACCCCAAACGCCTGCGCCTGCTGGCACGCCTGCACGGTCGGCCGCGACGGTCCGCTTGGCCGCAGGCGACCCGCCGCGCATTGGGCCTGGCCAGCCTGCTGCCGGGCCTGGCGCTGATGCTCACCGGACACTGGGCCGCCAGCCTGATCTGGATGAGCGCGGTGGGCGCCGGCGGCTGGGCGCTGTCGCTGCAGCTCGCGCCGCGCGCGCCGACGTAGCGCGCTCGCGCAGCACGCCGCGCGCACCGGCATCATGCGGGCTCGCCTGCAGGCCGCATCGTCGACGTCCTCATGCCCGAACACGTGTTCGTCTACGGCACCTTGCGCCGCCGCAGCACACACCCGAACGCCGCGCGGCTGGCTTCAGAAGCCGAGTGGATCGGGACCGGCTGGCTGCGCGGGCGGCTGCATGACGCGGGCGGCTATCCCGGCCTGCTCGTTGATCCGCAAGGCGAACCGATCGAGGGCGATCTCTACGCCCTGCGCGATGCACGGCACACCCTGGCCTGGTTGGATCACTACGAGGAATGCAGCCCCGCCTTCCCCGCGCCACAGGAATATCGGCGCGTGATCGAAACGGTGCTCGCCGAACCGGATCGACGACCGGTCGCGGCCTGGGTCTACCTCTACCGCTGGCCGAGCGCGACGCGGCCGCGCTGGCGCGGCGCCACCGATCAGTAGCGGTACACCACCCCGACCTGAATCGACTGCGGCTTGCCCGGGCGCGCGCCGAACGGACGCCGCGCGACCACGTATTCCTCGTCCAGCAGGTTATCAATGCGACCGTTGAGTTCGAGCCGCGGCAGCACCTGGTAGCGCGCGGCGAGATCGAACAGGACGTAGTCGTCCGAGCCCTCGCCGTCGGAAAACGATCCGCGCCCGGCGCGATCGCGCATGCGCGACAGATAGGACACCGACAGGTCCGCGCCCCACTTCGTGCCGGCGATGCCGAGCCGGGCATTGGCGCGGTGCTCGGGCAGGTAGGGCAGTTCGAATCCGGCCTCGACCGCGCCGAACTGCGGGTCGGTGGAGACGAAGGATTCGTTGAACTCGGCCTGGGTCCAGGTGTAGGTCAGGGCCATCGGCAGCGAAAGTGCCGGCGTCAGCGCGAATTGATGATTCCAGCCGGCCTCGAGTCCGTAGGCCTCGACTTCGCCGGCACTGGTCTGGCTGTCCAGATCCGCCGGATTGCAGCCGGACGAGAGCGTGCAGATCGCGGTGAGATTGCTGTAGTCGTTGTAGAAGCCGATCGCCTCGAAGCGGCCCGCCACGTTCTGCCAGCGCGCACCGGCCTCGTAGTTGACCGAGTCTTCGGGATCGTTCTCCACCGTGACCGACGGCGCCGCCGGCGAAAAGCCGCGATGCACGCCGGCCAGCAGGCGAAGGCCGGGATTGACCTCGTAGCTCACGCCCAGGCCGGGCAGCACCACGCTGTAGTCGTTGTCGCGCGAATTACCGGTGTTGCGGTCCTCGATCGTGGACTGGATCGCCTCCACCCGCACCCCCGGCACGAAAGTCCAGCGGCCATGGGTGATCTCGTCACGGACCCACACCGCGAAGGCCTCGGTGTCGGCGGTGTTGTTGGTGAGGATGGCGCGCGGCACGCCGTTGTTGACCAGCTGACCGCTGACCTGCTCGAAGCCGAACTCGTCGTGCAGGCGCTCGATCTCGTCGTAGTGGAAGCGCACGCCCACCTGCAGCAGATGCTGGACCTCGGTGCCGAACGACCAGTTCATCCCGCCCTGCACGCCGCCGAGCACGAACTGGCGATCGTTGGTACCGACGCGGATGTCGTCCGGCGAGCCGGCCACGCCGTCGGTGTCGTTGCCCTGCAGGACGCCGACGAACAGCTGGTTGAACGGCGTATCCGGGCTGGACAGCACCTCGCGGATATCGGCGCCGGCGAAGTTGTTGAACTTGCGCCAGGCGCGATCGAAGTTCTGCAGATAGCCGGTGAGATGAAGGTCACCGCCGAAGGCCGGCTGGCTCCAGCCGATGCGGCCGCCGGTCCAGTCCCATTCCATGCGATCCAGCGCGCTGGCGCCGTAGCGCCGGTCCGGATCGGCGCGAATGTCGTCCTGGGTCAGGCCCAGGTAAGTCTCATCGGACACCTCGTCGGCATAGCCCAGGCGCAGCTCCAGGGTGCCCGCGCCAACGCGCCACGCGCCCTTGGCCAGCAGCTCGTTCTTCTCGAAGCCGGTGTCGCCGCCGCCGTCGAGCTGCTTGAAGCCGTCGCTGCCCAGATGGATCACCTCGCCCATCAGGCCCATGCCGTCCCAGCGCGAACCGCCGCGCGCATGCACGCGGCGGTAGGCATCGCTGCCGCCAGCGACGTCGAGCATCGCCTCGGTCTTGCGCGGGATCGGCGCGGACACCAGGTTCACCGCGCCGCCGATGGTCTGCGGCCCGTGCTGGATCGAAGCCGGGCCCTTGAACACCTCCACGCCCACCATGCGCGAGGTCAGCGGAAAGAAATACGCCGCCGGTGCAGAGTACGGCGCCGGGCCGACCAGAATGCCGTCTTCCATCAGCGTGACCTTCTGGCTGCGGTCGGCGCTGGCACCGCGCAGGCCGATGTTGGGCCGCAGGCCGACGCCGTCTTCTTCGCGCACGTAGACACCGGGCACGAAGTTGAGCACCCGGTTGATGTCGTCGTAGCGGTACTTCTCCAGCGTTTCCTGGTCGACACGGTGCGCTGAACCGGTTACCCGGTCCGGATCCCCCCGCGACCCGAACACGGTGATTTGCGGCGGGTCGATGTCCGCCTCGGCAGGCTCAGCCTGCGGTGCGCTGTCCTGGCCCAGGACCGGCGGTGCCGCCAGGACAAGCAGCGCGGCAAGCGTAGAAATTCGAAGTTTCATGACGTGGGGGAAGAAGAAAGAGAGACCAACACGCGCGCACGCAAGGCCGGATCGGCGACCACGCAGCTTTCGGCCCGGCCCCACCAGCGGTAGCGGCGCGCGCCGACGTAGTCGTAGGCCGCATCGCGCAGAAATCGCGGGACCACGACGAACACGCGCAGCAGCGGCCACGGCCAGCGCAGCTCACGCAGCAGATGCAGCACCGCCGCGGTCTTGCGATACAGCCGACCGCGGTCGATCACCAGCACGCTGCCGAGATCACCGGCCGGCACGCCGAAATGCGCAAGCAGAGGTTGGGCGGCCTCGGACTGCAGCGCCGCCAGGCGATAGCGCGGCGCGCGTTCATGGCGCAGCAGCCAGCGCACGGTGCCGTTGCAGAACGCGCAGTCGCCGTCGAACAGCACCACGGCCAGATCGTCGGCGCTCACGGTCGCACCGCCAGACGCAGCGGACGGTGCAGCGGCGGCGGCTCGCTGGGCGCCGGCAGGATCCATTCGGCACGCGCCAGGCCGTCCTCGACCCGCGCCAGATCCGTGACCGGGTCGATCAGGCGCTGCGCGGCGCGACCGTTGAGCGACACCATGGAGTCGGCGTAAACCTGCACCGGACCCAGGCCGCGGGCGTCGAAGTCGTCGCGGATGTGGTGGGCGAGCTGCAGGATCATGTCCGGCTGCCCGGCCATCTCGCGGTACTGCTGCTCGGTGAGATAGGCGTGCGGCGACACCAGCATCCGCGTGCCGTCGGCAGTGACGACCTGATACTCCAGCGTGCCGGACTTTTCGCGCAGCATCACGCGCCAGGAAAAGCGCATGCCCTGCTCGTGCCAGATCACCGTGCCCGGATAGAACCACTGCCGCAGCGGCAGGAAGAACTGCACGGTGCAGAAGGCCAGCACCGCGGCGGCGAATGTCATGCCCAGCGGGGTCCAGCGCGTCGTGACCGCATCCCCTGTCGCAACCGCCGGCGCGGTCGGTGTCGGGGCCGGCAGGCGCAGCCGCGCCAGCAGGGTTCGCGGCCAGTCGGCGTCGAAGAACACCAGCACCGCGAACACCATGATGAAAGGGAACAGGCCGATGTTGAAGAACAGGTGGGTGAACCCGTGGAACACCAGGATCACGCCGAAGGCCAGCAGTCGCGTGCGTCGCCACAGCATGAAGCCGATGATGGTCACGTCGAACGCAAACGCGAACCAGGAAAACGCGTAGTGCACCCAACCCAGTTCCAGGAACGGCCCCAGCAGCGGCAGTCCGCTGTGCGGCGGCAGCCAGATGTTCAGCGGCTGGGCGTGCAGCAGCCAGTCGGATTCAAACTTGGCCCAGCCGGCGTAGAAGTACAGCAGGCCCACCTGGAAGCGCAGCCAGTACGTTTGCCAGGCCGGCAGGGTGGTGGCGCGCAACTTCGGCCGCAGCCAGGCATCCACCGACCACGCGCGGTGCGGCGACAGAAAGCACAGGATCAGCGTCAGCAGGCTGATGAAGTAGTAATGATTCAGATACGTCGTGACATCCATCAACTCGGCGTAGGTGAACAGGCACCAGAACGTGATGATGGCGACGCGGTAGAACGCGCCGATGGCGACCATGAAGGCCGTGACCGCGATGCCGGAATAAAGCAGATACAGGCCGGCCTGATCCGGCACCTGCACCCAGCCGAAGCCCCAGTACTTGAAGTGGAACGTCGGCTCCACATACAGCCGCTCGATCCAGCCGTTGCTCATGAAGCGCAGCGCGCCCACGCACATCAGCCCGCCGATCAGCATGCGGATGACGGCAAGCGCCGCGATGTCGCGCGGCGCGGTCAGTGCCTGCAGCAGGCGTTCCCGCATCACCACCTCACGCAGCTCAGTCGTTGTCGCCCGCCGCTGCACTCGGAACCGCCAGGCTCAGCGCCGACACGATCGGGCCACGGAAGGTGTCCATGGCGGTCTTCGACACCCCCAGCAGCGCGCAGGGCGGCAGGCCACTGGAGCTGGCGAAGGCATTCATGCATTCGGTGCGGTCGGTGATGCCCTCGACCGCGGCATCGAAGCCACCGTCGTTCTCGATGGCCTGGATCGCCGCCAGAAGCGCATCGACCTCGACGATGATCTCGGTGGCCAGATCCTCGCGGCCGATGCCCTCGAGCAGATCGTTCATACCGAACTCGCCGCCCACGCCGGTGAACAGGTCGCGAAAGGCCTGGTAGTTGGCGATCAGGTTCTGGCCGGTGCGCCGCGACAGACGCGACTCCAGGAATTCCGGGCAGGCCACCGGATCGGAACAATCCAGCCCGGTCGCGGGCAGCCCGGTCGGCAGCGCGATCTTGCGGTCCTTGCTGTTCTTCTCGGCGTAGAACAGCGCGATCGACACCGCGTTGAGCCCACTCTGCGGCGTCATGTACACCGCACTGCCGTCACCGGCGGTGCTCCACTGCGCGATGAAGTTGCCCCCGTCGGGCTCCCAGCGGTTACGCAAACTGGTGGCGACCTGCGACATCCAGTCTGCCAGCCGCTCGACATGGGCGGCACGCTCGGCCGCGTCCGGCTGGGCCGCGCATTCGGCCGGCGGCGCATCGGTAAACAGGAGTTGTTCCAGCGCACCCAGGCCGGTGAGATTGATCGCAGTACTGCCGTCTACCACTGCGCCGGTATCGGCCGCCGATTCCAGGCCGCAGGTGTTCAGCGTCAGCGGCCACGAATAGATCAGGTCCCTGAAGTCCTGGCCGCCCGCCACCATGTCCGGGTTCGTCGAACGTCCGGCCGGACCCACCTGCAGCACCTCGTTGCGCTGCCAGGAGTCCATCGCCGCATCCCAGGCGGCGCGGGCGGCATCGCGGGCATCGGCGCTGGCCGGGGTGTCCGCGTAGGCTGCAGCTGCGATGTTCAGCGCCGCCGCCCGATCGTCGAAATCACGCAGGGCGGGCAGGATGATCTGCTCGCCGATGTCCTTGAGCACCTCGCGACGGCAATCGTCGCCGGTGCATTCGGTGCCGACCGGCGGGTCGACCGGATCGGGGGCACCGCCGCCGCCTCCACCGCCACCGCATGCAGCCAGGCCCAGCGCCGCAGCCAGCAAGCCGACACGCCCGCGGCGCAGCCAGAAAGGACCGGAGGTGAACCGCGCTTGAGCTTCCATCGTCATCACTCTTGAAAACAAAAAAGCAGTCCGGTCAGGACTGCGGGGAAATCCAACGGGAATCAAAACCTGTCGACCGGCGGACAACCCGCCGGTCGACAAGGAGCAACCTGCAGTGCGTCATTATGATGCGAAGCAGACGCACTCTCATATCGCTTGTCCAGCTTTTCAGTCCGCCGCGACCTTCAACACCACCAGACGCGCACCATTGGCGTTGCTGTTGGTGCTCAGCGCCACGCGCTTGCCGTCGGCCGACAGCGCGGCGCCAAAGAACTGGCTGTCCACGGTGTCGCTGGTCAGTTCGACGATGCCGTCGCCGAACACGCTGGTGTCAGGCTGGCCGTCGGCGGTCATCACCACCGCTGCCGGCACGCCGCCAAAGCGACCGACGTGGATGCTGCGGTCGTCCGGCAGGACCACCAGATGACGGCCACGGTCTTCGCTGGTCGGAAAGCCCTTGCCCTCGCTCTGAACGGCCAACTGACCGGTGTTGCCCCAACTCGTATCGACATCGGTGGCGGTGCCGGCGAGCACGCGGAAGGCTACGATGTCCGGTGCCAGCGTGGTCTCGTAACCCAGCGAGGAACCGGTCACAGAGCCGGTGGACGTCGCCGCACCATAGCCCGTCGTCACGAAGGAACCGCTGCTCTGCGGCAGGGCCGCGTAGCACTCTGCGAAGCCGCCATCATCCTTGTAGGGATTGAACGCCACGATGCCCGGCGCGGCCGCCACCAAATCCGGTTCGGAGCTGAAGCCACCGAAGGTGGTGTCGAGTTCACCGGTGTTGGTCAGGCGGATCAGGATCACGTGATTGCCCAGACCCTCACCGAGGTTGGTGTAGCCGGCGGACATGATCTTGCCGTCGGCTTCCACCAGTCCGCGACGCGCGTTGTCGCCCAGCGTGCCGGTGCTGTGGAAGGTGTGCGGTTCGCCGCCATTGAACGTTGCATCCGGCACGGCGCCGGTGGCGGTGATGTCCAGGCGGGTCACGAAGCGATCGTTGTCGGTACGGCTGGCGTCATTGGGACCGGCCGAACCGAGACCGAACACCACCACGCGGTCGCCGGACACGCTCTTGTCGGTCTGCACGTCCCAGGCGGTATCGCTGGGGAATGCGGCCGGCGCACCGGGGAAGTCGCCGTTGTCGGCATTGGCCCAGCCGAATGCCACCTCGACCTTACCGTCGGCGTCGCCCCAACCCGCTGCGGGCGTGCCGTCCGGTGCGATACGGAACAGGTACACCGACTGCCCGCCACCGTCGTCAGCGGCCTGCACGGTCACCACCACGTCGCCGCTCTGCAGCTCGGCCACGCCCAGCGATTGTTCGTTTTGCGCTGCCGAGACGTCCAGTTCGACGAAGCCGTCGTCACCGAAGCTGGTGTCCGGCGAGCCGTTCGCATTGAAACGGGCAACCACGCCCAAACGGCTGGCTTCATCCATGCCCACGAAGCCGGATGCGTAGATCTTGCCGGCGTTCGGGGCGACCGTGGCGTAGGTCAGGCCGCGTAGATCGTTGGCCATCGTGGTGATGCGATCAGCCGCCACCGACACCGCGCTGGCGCCGCCCGCACCGTCCTGACCGTCCTGCCCCGCGGGGCCTTCGGGACCCGCAGGACCCGTCGCGCCGTCGTCGCCGTTATCGCAACCGGTAACCGCGAACGCCATGCCCGCGACGATCGCGAGCGCCTTGAAACCTGCCATTGCCTTCATTGCTTACTGCCTCCCTGTTTCAGAACATTGAACGTGCCCGCACCGATTCCAGCGCGTGTCGACGGGCTGACGGTAACCAAGATGACATATTTCTAAATCGTTGTCATTCTCATTGTGGTTCTAATGCCGACCTGCGACCAAGGCGACAATTCGCCCGGCGCCTCGGCTCTCACAGGCCGGTGGATCAAGCGCCGCTGCTGGTTCGCGAACATCGCCGTGTGTCCGGCGCGTGCGCGGTCGCGGAGCATCGCAGCGGGCTTTCAGCCAGAGATTTACCCTGCCGACGGGCAGCAATCGGGACCAGGATCGGTCGACCCATCGACAAGCGTTACGTGCAGGCATGTTGAGAATCGGAATAGACCTCGGCGGTACCAAGATCGAGGGCGTGGTGATGGACGCCGAATCGCGCATCCTCGACCGCCGCCGCATCGCCACGCCGGCTGACGACTACGAGGGCCAGGTGCGCGCGCTGGTTGCGCTGGTGAGCGAACTCGAAGCCGCGCAGCCCGCCACGTCCCTGCCGGTGGGCATCGGGCATCCCGGCGCGATCTCGCCGGCCAGCGGCCTGATCAAGAACGCCAACTCGGTGTGCCTCAACGGCCGTCCGCTGCAACAGGACATCGAAGCCGCACTGGGTCGCAAGGTGCGCATGGCCAACGACGCCGATTGTCTGGCGGTGAGCGAACAGGCCGACGGCGCAGCCGCCGGTTTCCGCAATGTGTTCGCGGTGATCCTGGGCACCGGCGTTGGCGGCGGGCTGGTGATCGACGGCAAGCTGCTGCGCGGCCCCAATGCCATTGCCGGCGAGTGGGGCCACAACCCCCTGCCCTGGCCGCGCGCGGAGTGGGGCGAGATTCCTGGGCCACCGCACTGGGACGGCCGCTGCGGGGCCATCGAGGCCTGGCTGTCCGGGCCGGGGCTGGCGCGCGATCATGCTCGCGTGACCGGTCAGAACCTGAGCGGTGAAGAACTCGTGGCGCGGGCCGAACAGGGCGATGCGCAATGCGATGCCAGCCTGGCGCACTACGAGGACCGGCTGGCGCGCTCGCTGGCCAGCGTCATCAATCTGATCGATCCCGAGGTGATCGTGCTCGGCGGCGGCCTGTCGCGCATCCAGCGCCTGTATCGCAACGTGCCCGAGCTTTGGTCGGCCTGGGTGTTTTCCGATCGCGTCGATACACGGCTGTTGCCGGCGCATCACGGAGATTCCAGCGGTGTGCGCGGCGCGGCTTGGCTGTGGAACTAACCCACCGCCTTTGCGAGATTCGCGAGTACAGACACCGCCCATGCAAAGCAAACCCACCTGATTGATGAGCACGAGCGAACCTCCCGATCATCCGCTGCGCCGCGAACTGCGCCGCTTGCTGATTGCGCTGGGCTACTTCACCCGCGTGCCGATTCCAGCGTGGGTCGGCTGGTCGGCGCAGGGCTTGAATCGCGCGGCGCGCTATTTCCCGCTGATCGGGGTTCTCGTCGGCAGTGTCGCCGCGCTGGTGCTGTACGCCGCGTCCGCGCTGTGGCCTGCGGCGCTGGCGGTGCCGATATCGATGGCCGCCAGCATATTGCTGACCGGAGCCTTTCACGAAGACGGGCTGGCCGATGCGGCGGATGGTTTTGGTGGCGGCTACGACCCGCAGCGCGTGCTCGCGCTCATGCAGGACTCGCGCATCGGCAGCTACGGCGCCATCGCGCTGATCCTGGTGCTGCTGGGCAAATTCTCCGCGCTGCTGGCCCTGGCCGAACACGGTCTGGCGCTGGCCGCGGCGGTGGTGGTTTCGGCGCACGCTGCGTCGCGCGCCTGCGCGCTCGGTGTGATGGCGGTGCTGCCCTATGTGCGCATGGAGGGCGACGCCAAGGCCAGGCCGGTGGCCGAAGGCATCGGCCGCAGCGATTGGATCATCGGCCTGGTCCTGGGCGCAGCCCCGCTGGCGCTGGTCGCGGCGATGCACCTGATGCCCCTGCGCTCGGTGCTGCTGGCGATTCTGGCGACGCTGGCGGTTCTGGTCATGGCGGCGCGCTACTTTCGCCGTCGCATCAGCGGATACACCGGCGACTGCCTGGGTGCGACGCAGCAATTGGCAGAGCTGGCGTTCTATTTCGCCGCCTGCGTGCAGTTGGCGTGACCTCGCTGTGGCTGATCCGGCATCCACCCGTGGCCCTGCCCGCGGGCATCTGCTACGGCGTCTCCGATGTGCCCGCCATCGCGTTGACGCCCGACCGGATCGCGGCGATGCGCGCATCGCTTCCCGTGGCTACGCGCATCGTCAGCAGTCCGCTGTCGCGATGCCGCGCCTTGGCGTGCGCGCTGGCGCGCCCAGACGAGCCGCCGATCCTCGACGCACGCCTGCGCGAGATGGACTTCGGCGACTGGGAGCTGCAGCCCTTCGTGCACATCGAGCGCGACCTGATCGACGCCTGGGCCGCGGCGCCCTGGGACTTCCTTCCACCCGGCGGCGAGTGCGCCGAAGACATGCGCCGACGCGTGCTGAGCGCGTTGCAGGAACATCTGGCTCACGCACCCGATGCACTGGCGCTGGTCGCGCACGGCGGTCCGCTGCGGGTGATCATGGGTCAGCTGCTGCGGCTGCCGCGCGAACAATGGCTGGCGCTGCCCTGCGACCCCGGATCGCTGACGCGGCTGCAGCTCGACGACACCGGCGCGCGCCTGCTGCAGTCGGACTGATCATCGCCCCGATGCGGTCCGGTGAACGCCCAATTCGGACGGCGGCGTGTTGCCGTCAATGCGCACGCGGCATTACAGTAAACGCGCTTCAGGTGTCCTGGGTGGTGCGAACCGTCCAGGGTTAAACGGGAAGTCGGTGCGCGCTTCGCTCGATGCGAATCGCAATGCCGACACTGCCCCCGCAACGGTAAGCGAGCTGGACGCGGCATCACGCCACTGTGCGCTGTTCATGGCATGGGAAGGCGCCGCATCCGGGATCTGACCGATCCCACTCGCGAGTCCGGAGACCGGCCTGAAACATCCGATGGCTCGCGGTGGGCGATGCCGGACGTGACAGGCCCGGTCCGTGCATCTGGTGACACCGCCCTGTTCCGTCCGGACTCCGACTCCTCGATCCGTCTCCACCCCGATTCACGTCGCGTGGGGCGACGCATGAGGAGATGCACCCGTGAAACCTTTGACGCTGATCGCACTGGCCTGCCTGGCCGGCACCGCCGTATCCGCTCCCCTGGCCGCCGACCGACATCCGGCGGCACCCGCAACCGAGAACATCGTCGTCACCGCCTCGCGAGGCGCCGAGGCGCTGACCGACACCCTGGCGCCGGTGACCGTAATCACCCGCGATGACATCGAGCGCCTGCAGTCGCAGGACCTGCCGGATTTGCTGATCGGCCTGCCCGGGGTGAATTTCGCCAGCAACGGCGGCCCGGGAAAGTCCGGCTCGCTGTTTCTGCGCGGCACCGAATCCGATCATGTGATGGTGCTGATCGACGGCATCAAGGTCGGCTCGGCCACCTCGGGCAGCACGCCGCTGGAACAGATTCCGGTGGACCAGATCGAGCGCATCGAGATCGTCCGCGGACCACGCTCCAGCCTGTACGGCTCCGAGGCCATCGGCGGCGTGATCCAGATCTTCACCCGACGCGGCTCGCGTAAAGACCAGACACCTTCCTTCGCGATGGGCGGCGGTTCGCGCGGCGACAGCCGCATGGAAGCCGGCCTGCGCGGCGGCAGCGGCGATACCTGGTACAGCCTGAGCGCCAGCGGCCGGACCACCGAAGGCGTGGACGTGCGGCCCAGCCTGGGCGAGCCCGACCGCGATGGCTATCGCAACCTGGCCGGGTCGCTGCGCGCCGGGCACACCTTCGAAAACGGTGCCGAGGTTTCCGCCAGCCTGCTGCACGCTGAAGGCGACAACGACTACGACGGCAGCTCGCAGAACCAGAGCGAAACCCGCAACCAGGTGATCGGCCTGAGCGCCTCGCTGGACCCGAGCGCACGCTGGCATAGCCGTGTCAGCGCCGGGCACAGCCTGGACGAATCGGACAATTTTCTCGACGGTGTTTTCGTCAGCCAGTTCGACACGCAGCGCGACACCCTGTCGTGGCAGAACGACGTGCAGATGCATCCGGAGCACCAACTGCGCGTGGGGCTGGACTACCAGAACGATCGCATCGACAGCACCACCGCCTATGCCGAAACCGAGCGTGACAACCGAGGGGTGTTTGCCGTGTACCAGGGCAGCCGCGATGCGCACGACCTCCAGCTCAGCCTGCGCGAGGACGACAACGAGCAGTTCGGCCGCAACGCCACCGGCGGCGCGTCGTACGGCTATCGCTTCGCCAACGGACTGCGCGCGGTGGCCACCTACGGCACCGCGTTCAAGGCGCCGACCTTCAACGAACTGTACTTCCCCAATTTCGGCAGCCCCGATCTGGACCCCGAAGAAGCGCGCCACGTGGAAGTCTCCCTGGCGGCCAGCACGGCCGGGTATGCGTGGGCGCTGAACGCGTTCCAGACCCGGGTCGACGATCTCATCGCCTTCGACGCGGACCTGGAGGCGCCGGCCAACATCGACCGCGCCCGCATCGAAGGTCTGGAAGCGCAGCTCGGCACCACCTGGCAGGACCTGAAGCTGCAAACCTACCTGACCTGGTTGCGCCCGGAGAATGACGCCGGCGGCGCCAACGACGGCAACACCCTGCCGCGCCGGCGCCCACGCAGCGCACGCCTGGATGCCGACTACGAGCATCGCCGCTTCAGCGCCGGTCTGACCTTGTTCGGCGCATCCAGGGGCTACGACAACATCGCCAACACCACGCGCCTGCCCGGCTACGCCACGCTCAACCTGCGACTGGGCTGGCAGGTGTTGCCGCAATGGCTGTTGCAACTCGAAGGCCGCAACGTGCTCGACAAGGACTACGAGACCGCCGCGACCTACGCCACCTATGGCGCATCGGTGATGGCCACCGTGCGCTACACGCCGTCCCGCTCTTGATCCACCCGAGGCCACCCCATGAACCTGTTCCAGAACCTTGCCACCGATTCAACCTCCAACCGCCTGCTCAGCCTGAGCCGCCCGACCCAATGGGCGCTGCTGGGCCTGCTTGCGGCACTGATGATCCTTACGCGCGGACAGCACTTCGCCAGCGTCGACGCCATCCCCAGCGCGTCGTGGGCGGTGTTCTTCCTCGCCGGTGCGGTGCTGCGACCGGCCTGGGTCTTCCCCGCCCTGTTCCTGCTGGCCTTCAGCCTGGATGTCTCTGCCATCGGCTGGGCCGGCGTCAGCGATCACTGCTTCACGCCCGCCTACGCGGCGCTGATTCCGGCCTATGGCTCGCTGTGGATGGCCGGCCAGTTGTATGCGCGCTGGCATCGCGATGTGCCCGCCACCGTGCTGCCGCTGGCGCTGAGCGTGGCGGGTGGCGCCGTGGTCTGTTATCTGTTTTCCGGCGGCGGCTTCTATTTCTTCTCGGGCCGCGAGGCCGATCCGACCTGGTCGGGCTTTGTGCCGCGCATCGTCGAATACCTGCCGCGGTACCTTGGCACCCTGAGCCTGTATGTCGGTGTGGCCGCTGCCATCTACGCCGCGCAATTCAGGTTCGGCGCGGCCGCCGCGGCGTCGCATCGCCCATGAGCGAGTCGGTGGCCGATCGCGAACGCGATGCCCGCCACCGCCTGCGCATGCAGCGCAAGAAGGTGGTCGTCGACGGCCGGATTGCCGCGGCTGATCGCGAGCGCGGGGTGCTGCTGGTGCTCACCGGCAATGGCAAGGGCAAGAGTTCGTCCGCCTTCGGCATGGTGGCGCGCGCGCTGGGTCACGGTATGAAAGTCGGCGTGGTGCAGTTCATCAAGGGTCGATTCGCCACCGGCGAAGAAGCCTTCTTCCGCCGCTTTCCCGATGAGCTGGACTACCACGTCATGGGCCAGGGCTACACCTGGGAAACCCAGGACCGCGAACGCGATGTGCGTGCGGCCGCAGCGGCCTGGGAGGTGGCGCGCCGCATGCTGTCCGACCGTCGCTATGAACTGGTGGTGCTGGACGAGCTCAACATCGCACTCAAGCATCGCTATCTGGACGTCCTCCGCGTGGTGGACGATCTGCGCGCGCGGCCGCCGCTGCAGCACGTGGTGGTCACCGGTCGCGCCGCGCCGCCCGAGATCGTCGCGGCGGCCGACACGGTGACCGAGATGAATGGGGTCAAGCATGCGTTCGAGCAAGGCATCCGCGCACAGAAAGGCATCGAACTGTGAGCACGCCCGAGTGCCGTGCGCTGCTGGTATCGGCACCCGCTTCGGGCCAGGGCAAGACCACCGTCACCGCGGCACTGGCCCGCCGCGCGCGACAGGCCGGCCTGCGGGTGCGCGTGTTCAAGGTCGGACCGGACTTCATCGATCCGATGATCCTGCAGCAGGCCAGCGGCGCGCCGGTGCAGCAGCTCGACCTGTGGATGGTCGGCGAGCAGGATTGCCAACGGCTGCTGTCCGAAGCGGCGCAGGCCTCGGACCTGATTCTCATCGAAGGCGTCATGGGCCTGTATGACGGCGACCCGTCCAGCGCCGACCTTGCGCAGCGCTTCGGGGTGCCGGTGCTCGCGGTGATCGACGGCTCGGCGATGGCGCAGACCTTCGGCGCTCTGGCGCTGGGCCTGTCGACTTATCAGCCCGAACTGCCCTTTCACGGCGTGGTCGCCAATCGTGTCGGCAGCGCACGCCACGCGCAGATGCTGGCGCAAAGTCTGCCGGCGCCCCTGCACTGGCTGGGCGCGCTGTCGCGCGATTCGGCGCAGGCGCTGCCGGAGCGTCACCTCGGGCTGGTCCAGGCAGCGGAGATCGCCGATCTCGACACGCGCATCGATGCGGCTGCCGCTGCCCTTGGCGACGCGGTGGACCTGCAGGCAATCCCGCGCGTGCCGTTCCCGGCCGTGGCGATCACACCCATCCCCGAGTTGCTGGCGGGCCGGCGCATCGCAGTGTCACGTGACGCCGCGTTCTCGTTCCTTTACGCAGCCAACCTCGATTGCCTGCGCGCGCTGGGTGCGCAGATCGAATTCTTCTCGCCCTTGCGCGATACCGCGCTGCCGGCGGTGGACGCGGTGTATCTCACCGGGGGCTATCCCGAGTTGCACGCTGCCGCACTGGCGGCCAACACCGCGATGCACGCGGCGTTGCGCGCGCATCACCAGGCGGGCAAGCCGCTGCTGGCTGAATGCGGTGGCATGATGAGCCTGTTCGAAACCCTTACCGACGGCAACGGCGACACTCACGCGATGGCCGGCCTGCTGCCGGGACACACGCGCATGCAGCCGCGCTTTCAGGCGCTGGGCCTGCAGGCCATCGACACCGACAGCGGCGAGTTGCGCGGACACAGCTTTCACTATTCGCGCCTGCAAACGTCGCTGCAGCCGACATCCCTGGGCCGCAATCCCAACGCGGGTCCCACCGCAGAAGCGGTCTATCGCGTCGGCGCGCTGAGCGCCTCGTACATCCATTTCTACTTCGCCTCCAATCCGCTGGCCGCGGCGCGGCTGTTCCTGCCGTGACGCAGCCATCGCGCATGCGGACTGCGAACAGTGCGGCAGGTTTGAGCTGAAGTGATCGCGCTGATCGCCACCCTTGCGGTCCTCGCGGATCTGCTCTTGGGCGAACCGCGACGCGCGCATCCGCTGGTGGGCTTTGGGCGCACTGCGCAGCACATCGAGCGCGCGCTGCACGGTGGCACAGATCGCACCGCGACCCTGCGCGGCGTGCTCGCGCTGATGCTCGCGGTGATCCCGCCGACCGCGCTGTGCGCCGCCCTGCTGGCGCTGCTGGGCGAGATGCCGGCGGTGGTCGCGGCCATCGAGATTGCCGTGCTCTGCTTCGTCCTCGGCCATCGCAGCCTGCGCGAACACGCGGGCGCCGTGCGATCCGCCTTGCGCCTCGCCGACCTGCCGCTGGCGTGTCGTCGCGTCGGTGACATGGTCAGCCGTGACACCGGCGAAATGGACGGCCCGCGCATCGTTGCCGCCACCGTCGAGTCGGTGCTGGAGAACGGATCCGACGCAGTCTTCGGCGCCTTGTTCTGGTTTGCGGTCGCCGGTGCGCCGGGCGCGCTGGCCTATCGGCTGGTGAACACACTGGACGCCATGTGGGGCTATCGCACGCCGCGTTACCAACATTTCGGCTGGGCGGCGGCGAGACTGGACGATGGGCTCAACTGGATGCCCGCACGGCTGACGGCACTGAGCTACGCCCTGCTGGGTTCGAGCCGCAGCGCGTGGCACTGCTGGCGCTCGCAAGCGCCGTTATGGGACAGCCCCAACGGCGGCCCGGTGATGGCCGCCGGCGCCGGCGCGCTGCAGATTCGGCTCGGCGGCACTGCCACTTATCACGGCATTTCCAAGACGCGCCCTGCGCTGGGCATGGGGGCCGAGCCCGGCATCGCCGACATCGAACGCAGCCTGCGTCTGGTGTCGCACGGCCTGCTGTTGTGGCTCGCCGCGTTGTGGCTCATCTCCTTGGGTCTTGCGGTGGTGATCGATGCTTGAGCATGGCGGCAACCGGACCGCGGCGGCGCGACGCTACGGCATTGCGGCGACCGATTGGCTGGACCTGTCGACCGGCATCAGTCCCTGGTCATGGCTGGACCCGCAGGCGCCACCACCGAGTCGCGAGAGCTGGACGCGACTGCCGGAGGAAGAAGACGGCCTGCACGCCGCCGCTCGCACCTGCTACGGCGCGCCGGCCTTGCCGGTGGCCGGCTCGCAGGCCGCACTGCAGGCCTTGCCGCTGCTGCGTGCGCCGGGTCGGGTCGGCCTCTTTCATCCTTCCTACGCCGAGCACGCGGAACGCTGGCGAGGTGCCGGACATACGCTGGTGACGCTGCCCTCCGGCCTGCAACATCCGCCGCTTGAATCGCTGGACGTGATGGTGGTGGTCAACCCCAACAATCCCGATGGCCGGCGCTACGCGCGCCACACTCTGCTGGCCTGGCATGAACGCCTGCAGGCACGCGGCGGCTGGCTGGTGGTGGACGAGGCCTTTGTCGACGCCGAACCCGAACTGAGCCTGGCCGACTGCAGCACGCGGCCGGGTCTGGTGGTGCTGCGCTCGTTGGGAAAATTCTTTGGCCTGGCCGGCGCCCGGGTGGGCTTCGTGTTGTGCGAAGCACGGCTGCAGACACACCTGCGCGAGCACCTGGGCCCCTGGGCGCTCGCCGGGCCGAGCCGCGAAATCGCCTGTCGCGCGCTGCAAGACCGCTTGTGGCAGCGCGATCAGCGCCGACGCCTGCATGCCGCCAGCCAATTGTTGCGCGCTCTGCTGCAGCGCGCCGGGCTGCAACCAGACGGCGCCTGCGCGCTGTTCCAGTGGGTGCGCAGCGAGCGCGCTGAGCAACTGCAGGAGGCGCTGGCGGCGCAGGGCATTCTCGTACGCCGCTACCGCGATCCGGCCGGCTTGCGCTTCGGGCTACCGGGCCCGGAGGCGGACTGGCAGCGGCTGGAAGCCGGGCTCGCCTCTGTGCAGGTGCACTGCAGATGAACCCCGCAACTGATCGAGGCGCCCGGCGCACACTGGCAGGCTCCTATCTGCAGGCCCCGCCATGACGTCCGCCACCCTGATGGTCCAGGGCACCACCTCCGATGCCGGCAAGACCACCCTGGTCGCCGGCCTGTGCCGCGTGCTCAAGCGTCGCGGCGTCGCGGTGGCGCCGTTCAAGCCGCAGAACATGGCGCTCAATTCGGCGGTGACGGCAGACGGCGGCGAGATCGGTCGGGCGCAGGCGCTGCAGGCACAGGCGGCGGGCATCGCACCCACCACCGACATGAATCCGGTGCTGCTCAAGCCCAACTCCGACATCGGCGCCCAGGTCATTGTCCACGGCCGGGCGGTGACCGATCTCGATGCGCGCGGCTACCACGACTACAAGCGCGTGGCGATGCAGGCGGTGCTGGCCTCGCACGCGCGGCTGTGTGCGCGCTACCAGGCCATCGTCGTGGAGGGCGCCGGTTCGCCGGCGGAGATCAACCTGCGCGCTCACGACATTGCCAACATGGGATTTGCCGAGGCAGTGGACTGCCCGGTGGTCCTGATCGCGGATATCGACCGCGGCGGCGTGTTCGCCCATCTGGTCGGCACCCTGGCGCTGCTCAGCGCCAGTGAACGGGCCCGCGTGCGCGGCTTTGTCATCAACCGCTTTCGCGGCGACATCGCCCTGCTGGAGCCCGGCCTGCGCTGGCTGGAAGACCGCACCGGCACGCCGGTGCTGGGCGTGCTGCCCTATCTTCACAGCCTGCATCTGGACGCCGAAGACGCCATTGCCCGCGACGTGCCGGCGCAGCACGGCGAACTGAAGGTGGTGGTGCCGGTGTTGCCGCGCATCAGCAACCACACCGACTTCGATGCGCTGCGCCGCCACCCGCAGGTCGACTTCCACTTTGTCGGCCCTGGCCAGACACCGCCACCCGCCGACCTGGTGATCCTGCCCGGCTCGAAATCGGCGCGCGCCGATCTGGCCCATCTGCGCGCACAGGGTTGGGAGGCTTATCTGCAACGGCATCTGCGCTACGGCGGCAAGCTCATCGGCGTCTGCGGAGGGCTGCAGATGCTGGGTCGGACGCTGTCCGATCCGCAGGGCATCGAGGGAAGACCCGGCGACAGCGAAGGTTTCGGCTGGCTGGACCTGTACACCGAGCTGCGGCCGCACAAGCAATTGCGCACGGTCAGCGGCCACCTGCTGCTGTCGAGCCCGGGCGTGCCCGTCGAGGGTTACGAGATTCACTGCGGGGTCAGCAGTGGCCCGGCGCTGGCGCGGCCGGCGCTGCGACTGCAGGACCGCGACGATGGCGCGGTGTCCGTCGACGGCGCCATCTTCGGCAGCTACGTGCACGGTCTGTTCGACACCCCGCAAGCCCTGAGCGCGGTACTGCAATGGGCCGGCCTGCGCCAGGTCCAGACCCTGGATGTGGCGGCGCAGCGCGAGGCCGCGCTGGACCGTCTTGCCGATACGTTGGAACAGCACCTGGATCTCGACGCGGTGATCGGGCTGCTGCAACCACGGGAAACGACATGACCGCAGCTTCCATCCTGATTCTGGGCGGCGTGCGCTCGGGCAAGAGCCGCCTGGCGGAGCGCATCGCCAGCGACAGCGGCTTGCCGGTGACCTACGTCGCCACAGCAACCGCGGGTGACGATGCCGAGATGCAGCAGCGCATCGCTCAGCATCGAAGCCGCCGTCCAGCGAACTGGCACACCGTGGAGGAACCCACCCAGCTTGCCCGCCGCTTGCGTGAGAATTGCGCGCCGCAACACTGCGTGATCGTGGACTGCCTGACGCTGTGGCTCACCAACCTGCTGTGCAGCGCAGACCCGGCGCTCCTGCGCGGACAAGTCGACGAGCTGGTCGAAACGCTGCCGCGGCTGCCCGGCACGCTGATTCTGGTCGGCAACGAAACCGGCCTGGGGGTGGTGCCGCTGGGCGCCCTGAGCCGCCAGTTCGTGGATGAGGCCGGCGAACTGCACCAGCGGCTGGCGGAACGTTGCGAGCAGGTGATCTTCACCGTGGCGGGACTGGCGCAGGTCCTCAAGGGTGTGCAGCGGTGAGCGCGGCAGCCGCCTGGTGGCAGCACGCAGTCGCCGCACCCGACGCCGCCGCGATGCAAGCCGCGCGGCGACGCCAGGCCCAGCTGACCAAGCCAGCCGGATCGCTGGGTGCGCTGGAGACGCTGGCGATCCGTCTGGCCGGCCTGCAAGGCCGCGCCTGCCCGCGACTCGATCATGTGCACATCAGCGTGTTCGCCGCCGACCACGGCGTCGCGGCTGAAAACGTCTCCGCGTTTCCGCAGGCGGTGACGGCGCAGATGATCGATAACTTCGCTGCCGGCGGCGGTGCCATCAACGTGCTGGCGCGCCAACTCGGCGCGAGTCTGGAAGTGATCGACCTCGGCACCGTGGCGCCGTCGCGCGGTGGAGACATCGTGCGCCGCGAGCACATCGCGCCCGCCACCGCCAACCTTGCGCAACAGCCCGCCATGAGCATGGTGCAACTGCAACGTGGTCTGGCCAGCGGTCGCAACGCCGTCGAGCGCGCGACGGTCGCCGGCGCGCAGCTTTTCATCGGCGGCGAGATGGGCATCGCCAACACCACCGCGGCCACCGCGCTGACCTGCCAGCTATTGAACTTGGCGCCGGCCCAACTGACCGGCCCCGGTACCGGTCTGGACGCGTCCGGCGTCGCGCACAAGACCCGGGTGATCGAAACCGCGTTGCGCTTGCACGGCCCTGCCTGCACCACGCCGCTGGAAGCCCTGCGCCGACTCGGCGGCTTTGAGATCGCCGCCCTGACGGGCGCGCTGATCGCCGCCGCGCAGCGTCGATTGCCGGTGCTGGTGGACGGTTACATTGTCGGCGTGTCGGCACTGGTCGCGACCCGACTCGTCGAGCGCGTCGGCGACTGGCTGATCCATTCGCACCGCTCTGCCGAGCCCGGACACCGTTCTGTGCTCGCGGCGCTGGACGCGCGACCCCTGCTCGACCTGGACCTGCGCCTGGGAGAAGGCAGCGGTGCTGCCATCGCCGTGCCGCTGCTGCGCCTGGCCTGCGCACTGCATGGCGAGATGGCGACTTTTTCCGACGCTCAGGTCGCAACCGGAAACGCCTGACCCTGTCGCTCGGCTAGTTCAGCACCCGATATCCGCGCCCACGCAGACAATTACGCAGCACCTGACCTTTCTCGCTATCGCCGCGCACCGCGCCCTTGGCACCGCCGACCACGCCGCCAGCGCCGGCGCCACGCGCCACGTCGCTGCTGTTGCCGAAGATCGCGCCCAGCGCGGCGCCGACCGCTGCGCCAAAACCGGCACTCTTGGCGACCTGCCCACCGGTGTTGACCTGTCCCGCGTAGGTCTGGCACTCGGCGTAGTCCTGATCGTAGCGGCTCATGTCGACACCCTTGGTGTCGACGATGACGCGATTGCTTGCGCACCCGGCAACGCCCAAGGCAATCAGGAACGCCGCAAACGCGGGTCGCCATATCTGCTTGTTGGTGCTCATGGCTGAATCTCTCGCACACGTGAATTAAGCCTAAGGTTAGCGCGTCGAAATGGCGTCTGCCGGCATGCAAGCTGAACCGGCAGGGCCGTCACCAGGGCGTCGTACGTAGCCGCGCTGCGCTCAGCGATCGGGACGGCGACTGGGCGCCGGCTGGTGCGAACCGGCGCGCGCAGGGGCCGGGGTTCAGCTTCACCGCATCAACATCCGTTGGCGAGTGGCCGGCCCCGGCATGAGTTCCGTGGGCGTTCCCGATATCGATCCGGGGAGCGTCGACGTTGTCGGGTTGCCGGATCAAGTCAATCTGGGCCGGGTGATCGCCCGCCCGGCGTCACCGATCTTGCCGCCTTGGCGCGCCGCTCGGAAAATTCCCTCTTTGCGGTGTCCATAACGCTGACGCCCGCAAACGGGCGAGCCTGAATACCGGAATCAAGACCGTACCGAACTGGAGGAATCGAAGGATGGCTGGGTGGATGTCGATCGGAAACGCACGGTGATCGATCGGGCTGCAGTGCTGTTGCGGCCCTGGGCGGTTGCGTTCGCAGGGCTGCTGCTGATGCGGGCGCTGCTGCTGGCCCAGAGCTCGGTGCCGGCCCAACAGCCGGCCCTGATACTGCTGGCCGACGCCATGACCGCACTGGCCCTGGTCCTGCTCCGACCGGTCGCGCTGCCCAGCCCCTGGCCGATCGTCGTCTACGCGCCCCTGATCGCGCTGGTGTATCACCTGGCCGGCACGCATGCGGAAATTCACGGCAGCTTCTTTCGACTGGCCCACTTCATCCAGGCGCTGGATGGCGAGTTTCTGTCATCGACCCTGTCATGGCATTTCTTCGGCTACTTTCCGCTGTACCTGACGGTCGCGTCGGGATGGCTGTTTGCACTGACGCGCAGCGTCCCATCGTCCTTGCAACCCTCGAAGTTGCGGCGCCGGCCGACCGCAGTCCTGCTGCTCGGCCTGCTCGCCGGTTACTACCTGCTGACACCGAGCCCGACGCACCCGAGCAACAACCCGTTGCTAGCGACTGCCGTGCAGATTCCCGGCGCTTTCTGGCGCGCGTCCGCTCGCGATGAGGAAAGCATTCTGGTGGTGCCGGATGCGGAAACCGACCCGGTGTTCTTTCTGCGCGATCAGTCCGGCCAGGCTCGTTCGGCACGCCCGAACGTGCTGCTGATCCTGGTCGAGGGCCTGTCCGGCGCCTACCTGCCGTCGGTGGCGAGGCACCACGGCCTGGCACCGGATCTGGCGCTGCCCGAACTGGACCGGCAATTACAGCAGTACGGTTTCCAGGTGTTCCCCAATGCCGTGTCCATGCAACGGCAGACCCACCGCGGCACTTATTCGGCCCTGTGCGGCGACTATCCCCGGATCACCACCAGCGTGCCGAAAATGACGCTGGTCGCCAGCGCCGGCGCCCCGATCGAATGCCTGCCGCGCGTGCTGAAGGACGCCGGCTATCGGACCGCCTACGTTCAGGCCGCGCCGTTGTCGTTCATGGACAAGGACGTGTTCATGCCACTGGCGGGATTCGAGGAGGTGGTCGGGCGCGCCGAACTGGATGCGCTCGGGGTTCCGTCGGAAGGCTGGGGAGCCGATGACGGCGTGTTCCTGGGCGCGGCCTTCGAGCAGATCCGCGCACTGCAGGCTGGTAATCGGCCCTGGTTCGCCACGCTGCTCAACGTTGCCACCCACCACCCGTTCACCCATGACGAGGTGGACACCGGGCCTGATGCGGTCCTGATTCGCCGCACCCGGGCGTTCGAGTTGCTGACCCAGGCCCTGGCCGAACTGCTGCGCAAGCTGCAACAGGAAGGTGTCCTCGACAACACACTGGTCATCGTCAGCTCGGACGAGGCTGGCGGCTTTCAGCAGGAAGGCAACCTGCGCGAAATGCTGCCGAACAATTTCGGGATGATGGCGCTGCGCATGCCCGGCAAGGGTCAATGGCCGCAGCTGGCGCCGGCCGAAACCCTGGTGGCGCACATGGACGTTGCCGTCACCGTGCTGGATCTGCTGGGGCTGGACGATGTCAGCAACATGATCGGCAGCAGCATGCTGCACAACCCGCATCGTCGACCCCGGGGGCTGCTGTTCGGCGACACCTACAGCGCGCGCTCCTATTTTCTCTACGACCATGGCGAGCTGGTTGCTTGCGACGAAACCCTGTTGCGTTGCCAGACATGGCATTTCGACCCGAAGCGCATGTTCGGGACCTTGGTGGCGGCCGACACGACCGCTCGCCTGGGCCTGTCGGCGCGCAACCGGATCGTCGGTGAAGCGTCGCTGATCAGGGATGTCGGCGTGGCAACCGTCGACCGATACCGCGTCGCGCCCGGCACCATCACCCGCCGCCGCGCGTATCTCGGCGGTCAAAAAATGCCGATCACCGATGGCGACGTGCTGGAGGTGACGGTGGAAGCCCAGGCTCTGCCAGAAGATGAAAGCACTCTACGCGAAGGCAACCTGCGCGTGGTGATGCTCGATGGCGGCAATGGCGATCTGCTGGAGGAACGCGAGATCCGGGTTCAGGGCACCTATCCGCTGACCACCAAACTGCTGCTGCCGGCGCCGAAGCGACCCGTGAAAGTGGACGTCGATCTGCACTGGGAGCCTGACGACGACCGCGACGAACTGGCGGTGCGCTCGCTGGACGTGCGCCGCAAGCCCGATCCTGCTGCGCGTCGGGACGAGCCGCCAGCGCCCGCTACGGCAGAACGGGACTGACTCCGGCCAGAAGCTGCAATTCGCAGCGCGAGGGATCGACGGCAAGGCGAGCGACGAGATCGCGGCTCGCGGCGCAGACCGTCGTGAACGCTACAGTGTGGAAAAAGCACTTGCCACGGATTTCACGGATGACACAGATCGAAAATCAGCGACTCGCCAGCGCCGATCAAGGCACCCTAACGCTGAAGCAAAGATTGCCAGCCGATTTATGTTTTGATCGGTGTTTATCCGTGAAATCCGTGGCTAATCGCCGTTTTTAGATTCAGGTCTTGGGCAAGGTCACGCCTCTCTGACCCTGATACTTGCCGCCGCGATCCTTATAGCTGGTCCCGCAGACCTCGTCGGATTCCAGGAACAGCATCTGCGCAATGCCTTCGTTGGCGTAGATCTTCGCGGGCAGCGGCGTGGTGTTGGAGAACTCCAGGGTGACGTGACCTTCCCACTCCGGCTCCAGCGGGGTGACGTTGACGATGATGCCGCAGCGCGCGTAGGTGCTCTTGCCCAGGCAGATGGTGAGCACGCTGCGCGGGATGCGGAAATATTCCACCGTGCGCGCCAGCGCAAACGAGTTGGGCGGAATGACGCAGCACGGCCCCTTGAAGTCCACGAAGCTGCCGGAATCGAAGGCCTTGGGATCGACGATGGTGGAGTTGATGTTGGTGAAGATCTTGAATTCGTCGGCGCAGCGCACGTCGTAGCCGTAGCTGCTGGTGCCGTAGCTGACGATGCGATGGCCGTCCGCCGCGGTGCGTACCTGACCAGGCTCGAAGGGCTCGATCATGCCCTGCTCGGCCATCCGGCGTATCCAATGGTCAGACTTGATGCTCATCGAGATCCTTGCAGCGTGAAGGTTTCCGTTACGGAATGATTGCGGCAGATTGCACGTACATCAGTTCGCAGGCGCCCCGCCCGCGGTCGCTTCGTGTGAGCGAGGTGGACCAGCGCCAACCGTCTGCGCCGATGGCGTCCACCAGCAGCCCCTGCAGCCGCACCACCTGGCCGGGGCGCATTCTATCCAGACTGCGTGCCACGCTCGCGTCGGCGGGGATCAGGTGCATGTTGGCGGCGGAGTCGAGTATTTCCTGCGGGGGTGCCGGCGGTGTCTGCCAGCGCAGGCTGAAGTAACGGCCGGACTGGCGGATCTGCATCGCATCCAGCACTTCGGTGCGCGACATGACGCCCCAGCCCAGCGCGAAATCCACCGGCGACAGCGCTGCTTCGCGGCCGAACCTGTACGCGCGCCGACTCAGCAGGCGCGCAGTGATGTCGTAGTGCGCGCGGCGCTGCAGCTCGTAACCGCCATGCACGATGGCGCTGGCTGCACTCGGTGATTGCGCCGGCACACTCGCGACCCGCTCGCCAGGAGGTTGTTCCACGGGCCGGCCCTGCCACCACTGCCAGCCTCCAAAAGCGGCCAGCAACAGCAGCAACCACAAGCGCCGATCATGCATCATGTCGCATCAACAATCGTCAGAGGAACGTCTCAGGTGGATGGGCAAGACCGCGCACTGGCCGCAGCCGCGCAAGCATCTTCGCAGGATGAAGACCACACCACGGTGACCCTGACGCTGCTGCTGGATGGCGGACATCGCCAGCAGGTGGTGACGCGGCTGGACGACCCCGGCCTCGACACCCTGCTGCAGCAACTCACCTTGCACGATGGTGTCACGCGCCTGCTGCAGATTCCGGTGGATGCCGGCGCTGCCATGTTGTGCGTGCGCAGCGATCGGGTGATCGCGTTTACCACCCAGCCGCCCCTCCAGGTGGAACCCGACGCGGTAGCTGCGCCCGCTTCGGCGCCGACCGTATCCGCAGCGGGCGCCGAGGTCGAAGCGTCGAAGATCCTCATCCACGACAACTTCCTGCCGGCCGACCAGCATCGGCGTCTGATCGCCTACGCGCTGGCCAACGAGAAACGATTCGTCGAGACATCCACCTCAACTAACGACCGCAGCTACCGTCAGTCGGTGGTGTTGCACGAGTTTCCGGAGTTTGCCGAGCTGTTCCGCACCCGCATCCGCGCGATGCTGCCGCAGATTGCCGCCGCGCTGCCTTGCGCCGCGCTGGGCGAAACCGTCGAGGCGCAGATGACGTCGCACAACGACGGCGACTACTACAAGGTGCATAACGACAACGGCAGCGCAGACACCGCCAAGCGCGAACTGACCTTCGTCTATTACTTCAATCGGCAGCCCAAGGCCTACCAGGGCGGCGCGCTGCGGGTCTTCGATACGGTGGTTCGCAACGGCTACTACGTGGCCGCCCCCAGCGACCGCCTGGTGGAGCCGCTGGATAATCGCATCGTGTTCTTCATGTCGCGCTACCAGCACGAGGTCACCCCGGTCGCGTGTCCGAGCCGGCTGTTCGCCGACGGCCGCTTCACCGTCAACGGCTGGATCCACAAGCGCCTCTGATTGCGGCGAAAGCCGCTGTATCCCCCACGTTCACGGGATACCCGCCCCTGCCTTCGCTGCGCACACTGCGGGCAGCCATACCGGTTGTCCGCGGATTGGCGCGCACGCGCGCAGGACGCGCGCAAACCCTTTGACCAACGCGTGGGAGATCAGATGCGATTCAAATCGATGAGTGCCGGTGCAGGCAAAAGCCTGCAGGGCGCCCTGATGGTGACGGTGCTGAGTTCGGCGCTGGCCGCCTGCGGCGGCTCCAGCAACGGGTCGGATGGCAGTGCGGCGCCCAGCCCCAGCCCGACTCCGACCACCCCAAGCCCCTCGCCGGATCCAACTCCCGCGCCGACGCCGGACCCGACGCCCGCACCAACGCCGGACCCGACGCCGACACCCACTCCAACCCCGATCCCGGACCCCACGCCGAGCCCTACGCCGGACCCCACGCCGACGCCCACACCCGACCCGACGCCCACGCCGGATCCGACCCCGAGTCCCACCCCAGACCCGACGCCAACACCGACGCCCGATCCCACACCGAGTCCGACGCCCACTCCAGACCCGGCGCCCAGCCCCACGCCGGCTGACGAGCGCAACGTGGTTCTGGGCGCTGAGGCGCAGGCGACCGTGGACCTGTCCACGCCGGCCAAGGCGGCGCAATACGTGGCGACCGTTCTGGTCGCCAGCGAGACCGCGTCCGATCAAGGCGACGAAAGCAGCGCCGCATCGGCAGGCGCCTCCTCGGCGTCCGCCAAGGCGGTCATGAGCTGCGCCGGCGGCGGCAGCGTCGACAGCACCAGCGTCGGCATGCCCCCTGCTCCCACCACCAACACCTCGGTGTACAACCAGTGCGTGATCGAAGGCGGCGGCCTGAGCACCCTGTTCGACGGCACCATCCAATCGACCAGCAGCGTCGTCGGCTTTCCGATCCCGTCACAGCTATCGCTGGACATCGCCTTTGGCGTCGGCGACGAGACCTATCTGGTCGAGACCCTGGCCCCGGCCGACGAGCGCTTCCGCACCTTGCTGCTCGGCGAGTTCGAACTCGACACCACCTTGTCGGCCACCACCTTCCAACCCACCGAAGCGACCGGCACCGGCCGCTTCGAAGGTGCCAGCATCAATCTCGCGCGACCGGACGCACCGCGCGCGGATTACCGCCTGGGCAATGCGTCGACGCCGTACACCTTCCAGATCGCGTTCGACGCGCAGGGCGAACGCGGCAGCATCGCCTTCAGCGGCCCGTATCAGGTGTCCAGTCCCTGTGGCAGCGGCAGCGGAACCATCGCCACGCCGACGCCGCTGGTGACCAATGGCGAGGGCGACATCCTGTCCGGCCAGATGACCATCAGCAGCGGGGCAGGCAACGCGACCTACACCTTCTCCAGCGGCTCGGTCACGGTCTCTACTGCCGGCGGCACGCAGACCTACACGCGCGACGAACTGGCCAATCTGTGCACCTTGTTCGACTGAGCGCCTGACGATTTGACGGGCGGTGGGATGCGCCTGCAGTTGCAGCTTGAACCACGCGCCGGTGGCTTCAAGGTGCCACCGCAGTGCGCATCCCACCTCAACCCGGCAACGCCTTCTCAGTCGTCAGCGATGCTGATCTGCGGGAAGTCCTCGCCCAGCCCGCCATGGGCCAGACGCGCTGCTGCGCGGCGTGCGATGTCACGATAGATCGCCGACATCTGCGACTCCGGTTCGGCCGCCACCGTGGGCCTGCCGCCGTCGGCCTGTTCGCGGATACGGCCGTCCAGCGGGATGCGTCCCAGCACCTCCACACCGTACTGCTCGCTCATGCGGTCGCCGCCACCGGCACCGAAAATTTCGCTGCGATGCCCGCAGTTGGGGCAGCAGAAGAAACTCATGTTCTCCACCAGCCCCAGGATCGGCACTTCGACCTTGCGAAACATCTGCAGGCCTTTCCTGGCGTCGATGAGGGCGATGTCCTGCGGCGTGGTCACCACCACCGCGCCGGACACGGGTATGCGCTGCGACAGGGTGAGCTGAATGTCGCCGGTGCCCGGCGGCAGGTCCACGATGAGATAGTCCAGATCCTGCCAGCGGGTTTCGAACACCAGTTGCATCAAGCCCTGCGTGGCCATCGGGCCGCGCCAGATCATCGGCTGATCCTCGTCGATCAGAAAGCCGATGCTCATTGCCTGCAGGCCCAGCGCTTCGATCGGCAGCATGACCTTGCCGTCCGGCGAACGCGGCTTTTCGGTGGTCCCCAGCATGCGCGGCTGGCTAGGCCCATAAATGTCCGCATCCAGAATGCCGACGCGGGCGCCTTCCGCCAGCAGCGCCAGCGCCAGATTGACGGACACGGTGGACTTCCCCACGCCGCCCTTGCCGGAGGCCACCGCGATCACGTTCCTGACGCCCGCGATGGGCTGCAACTGACCCTGCACCGACTGGCTGCGAATGCTCCAGCCAACCTGTACCTGCGCCTCTACCCCTAGCTTGGTGCGCAAGGTGCCGCGGATGGATTCGCCCAATTGCTCGCGATAACCCGCCGCCGGAAAGCCCAGTTCGATCTGCACCTGCGCGATGCCGTTGCGAACCTGCACCTCGCGTATCACCTCGGCCTCCAGCAGACTCTTGCCGATCACCGGATCAAGGTGATCCTGCAGGGCGGCACGGATGGCGTCGGGTGTGAGATCGGACATCGCAGCGAAACTCGTTGGCGAAAGGGTCGGGCAGTCTAAGCCCTGGGGCGGGACGGCCCAACCCGCGCACTGGCCATTACCGTCCAGTCGTGAAGAATATCCCGATGAAACACCTGCTCATCGTCTACAGCACCCAGACCGGGCGCACCCGGCAACTGGCCGACGCGGCCTGCCAGGGTGCCGCCGAACTGGCCGACGAAGTGGAACTGCGCTGCCTGCGGGCAGGCGAAGCCGACTTGGACGATCTGCTGTGGGCACACGGCCTGCTGATCGGCTCGCCGGAGAATTTCGGATATCTGTCCGGCGCGGTGAAGGATTTCCTGGATCGCACCTACTATCCGGCCGAGGGCAAAACTGTGGGGCTGCCATACGCGATGTTCGTATCGGCCGGCAACGACGGTAGCGGCGCGGTGCGCGCACTGGAACGAATCGCCAGCGGCTATCAGTGGAAGCGCGTGGCAGAGCCGCTGATCTGCAAGGGCGAGCTCGAATCTGATTCCCTGGCGGCGGCACGCGAGCTGGGCCAGACCTTGGCGGCAGGTATTGCGTTCAGTGTGTTCTGAGTCGCCGCGCGTCGACCGCGGGCATGTCCGGAGTGCATCGGCACGACAGGTGCAAGACAATCCACGCCCCCTCTTTGCTTGACCTCTCTATGCTGCGTTCCATTACCGTCCGGCGTTCGCCGATCCACGGCAACGGCGTTTTTGCCGCCCGCAAGCTTCCCGCAGGACACCGCGTCATCCAGTATCGAGGCAAAGTGGTCTCGCACGATGAGGCCGATGCGCTGTACGACGGCAGCGTGGAATCCGGCCACACGTTCCTGTTCACGCTCAACGAAAGCTACATCGTCGACGCCAACCGTCGTGGCAACGATGCCCGCTGGATCAATCACAGTTGCGATCCCAACTGCCAGGCGGTGATCGAAGAACACCCGAGCGCAGACCCGGCCAAGGACCGCATCTTCATTGAAACGCTCCGACCCGTAGCCCGTGGTGAAGAACTGACCTACGACTACGGCATCAAGCTTGAAATCCGCCACACCGCGAGACTCAAAGCCTTATGGGCCTGCCGCTGCGGCAAGCCCACCTGCACCGGCACTATGCTCAAGGCCAAGCGCCGGGCACGTAGCGTGCGGGACTGAGTCCTGCATATTCGAATCCAAAGCGGCCATCCGATGACCTCTGCCTGCTGTCACCCTCGAATCCGGAGCGCACTGCGCGCGTGATCGGCTCACGCACGCACAAGGGGCTCTTCTGGATCACCGCTGCGCTCGTTGTGGTGGCGGGCCTGCTCGCGCTGTGGCGTTTCACGCCGCTCGGCGAATGGACCCAACCCGAGCGCATTGCCGCGCAGCTGTCCGCGCTGGCGGGCTCACCCTGGGCCCCGCTGAGCCTGGGCCTGCTGTATCTGGTGGCGGCGCCGCTGCTGTTTCCCATCATCGCGCTCAATCTGGCGGTGATCCTGGCGCTGGGCCCGGTGTATGGGGTCGCCTACGCCATGTACGGGACGCTGTTGTCCGGACTGGCGGCATTCCTGGTCGGGCGCCGCTTTGGACCGCGGCCGCTGCAGGGACTGAACAGCGAGCGGCTGAACAAGGCCCTGAAGATCATTCGCAGCAGCGGCCTGCCAGGCATGATCATGCTGCGCATGGTGCCGGTGGCACCCTATCCGGTGGTGAACCTGATGCTTGGCGCTGGCGGCGTCGGGGTATGGACGTTCCTGATCGGAACGGTGTGCGGGGTGCTGCCGTTTCTCATCGCGATGGGGGTGCTGGGCTTCCAGCTTCGCGAAGTCGTTCAGGAACCGGACGCCATGGGTGTGGGGATACTGATAGGGCTGCTGGCGGCCTTCGCGATGCTGGCGTGGTGGATCAAGCGTCGACTCTCGGCGCGTCTGGCAGAGACCTGAATCCATCGCGCGCTGCTCGCCGGCAGCCGCCAACGCCTACTCGAACCCAGCGCTGCGGGAGGGTCGCATCAAGATACTGACGCTCAACATGCACAAGGGATTTTCGGCCCTGAACCGTCGTTTTGTCCTGCACGAGCTGCGCGAAGCCATCGGTGCATCGCATGCGGACGTGGTGTTGTTGCAGGAAGTCCTGGGCGAGCACAAGGAGCACTCGACCCGCTGGGAGCGCTGGCCGGAGCACAGCCAGTACGAGTTCCTGGCCGACACTCTTTGGTCGGCATACGCCTATGGCAAGAACGCGGTCTATCCCGCCGGACATCACGGCAACGCGCTGCTGTCGAAGTTTCCGATCGCGCATCACGACAACCACGACGTGTCGGTCTACAAGCACGAAAAGCGCGGCCTGCTGCACTGTGTGCTGGCGGTCCCCGACTGGCCGCAGCCACTGCATTGCATCTGCGTGCATCTGGGACTGTTCGAGCGCCACCGGCGCGAGCAACTGCAGATGATGCGTGCGGTGATGCGCGAACAGGTGCCGGCCGACGCGCCCTTGCTCGTTGGCGGCGACTTCAACGACTGGCGCGAAAGCGCACATGACGTGCTGGCCGACAGCGGCCTGCGAGAGGTGTTCATCACCGCATTCGGACGCGCGGCGCGCACGTTTCCTGTGCGTCTGCCGCTGCTGCGGCTGGACCGGATCTACGTACGCAATGTCGCCGCACAGCAGCCGCAGGTGCTGACCGGGCCGCCGTGGAGCCGGCTGTCCGATCACGCGCCGATGATGGTGGATCTGCAGCTGTGAACGGGCGCCAGTGGACCCGCGGCAACCGGATCGAGTTGCTGGAAAACGGCGAGGAATACTTTCCCAGCGTGTTCGACGCCATCGCCGGTGCCGCGCGCGAAGTGATGGTCGAAACCTTCATCTGGAAGGACGATCGCGTCGGGCGCGAGCTGCATGGCGCGTTGATTGCGGCGGCCAGACGCGGGGTGTCGGTGGACATCGCCGTGGACGGCTACGGTTCGGCGGGCCTGGTGACGCCGCCCGGGCAGGAATTTGTCGCTTCTCTTGCCGAGGCCGGGGTGCGCCTGCACGTGTACTGCCCGCTGCCGCCGATCATGGGTCTGCAAACCAATCTGTTCCGGCGCCTGCACCGCAAACTGGTGGTGGTGGACGGACGCATCGCCTATGTCGGTGGCATCAACTACTCCGACGAGCACATGCGTTACCACGGCGACAAGTCCAAGCAGGACTATGCGGTCAAGGTCAGCGGGCCGGTGGTGAACGATATCCACGACTTCTGCAGTGCTGCGCTGGAGGACAGCGGCCGACCGCGTCGTCGTCGCAGCTTGCGCGGCCTGCTGCGCTGGTTGCCGCGTGGCTGGAACACCCCGCGCTCCGACGCGCAGGTGCTGTTCGTCACCCGCGACAATCACGACCATCGCACGGCGATCGAGGCCATGTATCGCCTGGGTCTGCGCAACGCCCAGCGCGACGTCATCCTGATGAATGCGTACTTCTTTCCGGGCTATCGGTTCCTGCGCGCGCTGCGCCAGGCGGTGCAGCGCGGCGTGCGCGTGCGTCTGGTGCTGCAAGGAGAGCCGGACAAGGCTTACGTAAAATTCGCGGGCGCCACGCTGTACGACCACCTGCTCAACGTCGGCGTGGAAATCTGGGAGTTCATGGAACGGCCGGCGCACGCCAAGATCGCGGTGATGGACGAGCACTGGGCCACGGTCGGTTCCAGCAACCTGGACCCGTTCAGCCTGTCGCTGAACCTGGAGGCCAATCTGTTCATCCGCGACCGCGCGTTCGCCGCCACGATGCGCGAACGCATCGAAAACCTTCTACAGGATCACTGCCGCCGGGTCACTCGTGAGGAGGTGGCACACCGGCACCCGATCTGGCACCTCTGGCGCTGGGTCGGCTATCACCTGTTACGTCACTTTCCCCGGCTGGCGGGGCTGGTGCCGGTGCTGACACCGAGACTGGCGACGCTGGACCGACCGGACCACGATGTCGCCACTGCTGCCGACGTGCTCGAACGCTTGCGCGCCGAGCGCAAATAGTGCTCGGGCGCCGCCACCCGCGGGTCAGGCCCGCGGCAGATGTCCGGCGTGATCGACGCGGACACCGGGCGCGCCCCGTTGCAGGCGCTCGCGCATGTCCGGCGGCACCGCTTTCTTGCTCAGCGTGGCGTGGTCCACCAGCACGTAGACGGTTTCGGCGCTGCACAACACCAGCGCCTGTCCCGCCACCCGAAATTCGCAGCTCAAAGCGAACGAGGTGTTGCCGACCCGCTGGGTCTCGACTGTGGCTTCCAGAACATCGTCGTAGTGCGCGGGTGCGCGCCACTCCTTGACCTGCCTGACCAGCTGAAAGTCCAGCTCCGCAGACTGCATCTGGTCGCCGTAGCCCAGCGCACGCAGAAACTCGGTGATCGCCAGATCGACGTAATCGCCATAGCGTGCGTTGAACACGACTTTTTGCGCATCGCATTCGCCGTAACGCACGCGCAGGTAGTAGTGGAAAGCTTCGGTCATGCCGGTTGCTCGCAAGAAAGCCTGCGTCATTGTGGCGTCAAAGCATGCGGCGTAGCATCAGATGACTTCGCGTACCCAGACGTTGGTTCAGGGAGGAAGCCATGACCTTGTGTCCCGTCGCGCTGGCAGCCGGCTGCCGCAGCTGTCTGCTATTCAGAATCTGTCCCGCAAAAGGTTTGATCGGCGACTACAAGAAAGACGACGAGCGGTCCAAGTCCGGACCCTCGAAATCGAACCCGCCCAAGCTCTGAACGCAGACGGCGTCGCAGCCTGTCGTAAACCGTCCGCCCAGGGAGAATCGCGTGTCAGAAGCCCGCACGCACTATGGCGCCTGCAATCTTTGCGAGGCCATCTGCGGCCTTGAGTTCAAGGTGCAGGATCAGCGCATCGTTGCGGTGCGCGGCGACGCCGCCGATCCGTTCTCGCGCGGGCACGTGTGCCCCAAGGCGGTCGCGCTCAAGGATCTGCACGAGGATCCGGACCGCCTGCGCCGGCCCTTGCGCCGCACCGACGCGGGCTGGAAGGAGATCGCCTGGGACGAGGCGTACGCGCTGGCGGCACGGCAGCTCTACGCCGTCCGGCAAGCCCATGGTGCCAACAGCGTGGCGGTGTATCAGGGCAATCCTTCGGTGCACAACTACGGCAATCTCACCCATGCGCAGAATTTCCTGGGCCTGCTGAAGACGCGCAATCGCTACTCGGCGACATCGGTGGACCAGTTGCCGCACCAGTTGGTGGCCTACTGGATGTTCGGCCACCAGTTGCTGCTGCCGATCCCCGACATCGACCGCACCCAGCACTTCCTGGTGCTCGGCGCCAATCCCATGGCATCCAACGGCAGCCTGATGACAGTGCCGGATTTTCGCGGCCGCCTGAAGGCGCTGCAGACACGCGGCGGTCGCATGGTGGTCATCGATCCGCGTCGCAGCGAAACCGCGGCGGTGGCCGACGAACATCACTTCATCCGGCCCGGCAGCGACGCTGCGCTGCTGCTCGCGCTGCTGCAAGTGCTGTTCGAAGAGGATCGAGTCCGGCCCGGGCGGCTGCTCGAATTCACCCGTGGAGTGGACGCGATCCGAACTGTGGTGGAGCCGTTCACGCCCGAGTCCGTCGCTGCCATCACCGGCATCGCGCCCGGCACCATCCGCCGCATTGCGCGCGAGTTTTCGGACTCGCCAGCGGCCGTCGCGTACGGACGCATGGGCGTGTCCACCCAGGCCTACGGCAGCCTGTGTCAGTGGGCGATCAATCTGCTGAATCTGCTCAGCGGCAATCTGGATCGCGCGGGCGGTGCCCTGTTCACGAGCCCGGCGGTGGATCTGCTCAAGGGCCAGACCAACCCGGGGCACTACAACCTGTGGCAATCGCGGGTGCGTGGCCTGCCCGAGTTCAGCGGCGAACTGCCGGTGGCGGCCCTGGCCGAGGAGATGCTCGCGCCCGGCGACGGGCAGATACGCGCACTGGTCACCGTGGCCGGCAATCCGGTGTTGTCCACGCCCAGCGGCCGTCGGCTCGAACACGCGCTCGGCGGCCTCGAGTTCATGGTTGCGGTCGACTTCTACCTCAACGAGACCACCCGCCATGCGCACCTGATTCTGCCGCCCACCTGCGCCGTCGAGCACGATCATTACGACCTGATCTTCCATCATCTGGCAGTACGCAACACCGCACGCTGGTCGCCGCCGCTGTTCGAAAAGCCGGAACACGCACGGCACGACTGGCAGATCTTCAACGGACTAGCCCGCGCCTATCGCAGGCAGCTCGATGCCGGGCAGGCGCCGGGACTGCGCCGGCAGCTCGGCAAGCTTCCCGCGCTGGCCAAGCAAAGGCTCAGGCCCGATCAGCTGATCGACCTGGGCCTGCGCCTGGGGCCTTACGGTGCCTGGGCACGCAAGCCGCAGCGCCTGTCGCTGCGCCGTCTCAAACAGCATCCGCACGGCCTCGATCTGGGCCCGCTCCAGCCCGCGCTGCCGGCGCGCCTGTTCACCGCCGACCGGCGCGTCCGCTGTGACATCCCCGAACTGCTTGCCGACGTCGACCGCCTGCGCGCCCACCTGGTGCAGCCCGGCCCACCCGGCGAACTGCGGCTGATCGGTCGGCGCCATCTGCGCAGCAACAATTCCTGGATGCACAACGCCGAGCGCCTGGTGAAAGGCAAAGATCGTTGCCTGCTGCTGATCCATCCCGACGACGCGCAGCGCCATGCCTTGAGCGACGGCGACCTCGCGCAGGTGCACAGTCGCGTCGGCAGTCTGCAGGTGCGGGTGCAGATCAGCGCCGCCATGATGCCCGGTGTGGTGTCGCTGCCCCACGGTTGGGGCCATCATCGCGACGGCACGCGCCTGCACATCGCGCAGGCCCACGCAGGGGTGAGCCTGAACGACCTGACCGATCAGCTCGAAACCGACCCCGTCTCCGGCAATGCAGCGCTCAACGGGCTCGCGGTGCGGTTGACGACCGCGGCCATCGCCTGAGCTGGGCGGTTCGGCAATCGAAGCACCGGATGCCATCGATCGAAGATCGGCCGCTCGCCCGCACCACGAGCTCGCCGCACGGTCAGCGACATCCGTCCGCCTTCTGCCCCAGGCACTGCTCGATGCGCACCACCTCGCCGTAGGCATCGGCCTGGATCACCACCGTGCGCTTGTTGTAGCCGTCGAATCGGTAGAACAGCAATTGCCCGTCGGGACCGCCGAATTCGTTGACCAGGGACGTGGTCGAGGTGGGTGGCCCCGCCGCAGCCAGCACACCCTCCACGCTCATCCCGGTCTTGATGATCTGGCCCTCCAGTCGAACCGACTGGGCATGCGCAGTCGACAGCATCAAAAACGCCGCCGCGGCCGCAACGAGTCTGTTCATGGGCTCACTCCAGTTCGCCTCGATACCGGGGTCGGCGCACCGCACGCCGGACGATCAAGCACCTGCCATGGCAGCGGACAGTGCCTTGAATGGCGTTGGTCCTGCCGATGACTTCCCATGATCCGCCGGGCTCGCACCGGCTAGCAATCGTCGGTCAGAGGAACACCGGACCGAAAGAACCCCGCTTTCGCGGGGTTCTCCGACTTCTGCGCACTTGCATGCGCCATGTAATGGTGGAGCAGAGGAGGATCGAACTCCCGACCTTCGCATTGCGAACGCGACGCTCTCCCAGCTGAGCTACTGCCCCGTGCGGGGGCGCGAGTATAACCACCGCTCCGGGCCTGCGGTAGTCTGACGCGGTGTCGGCTCGCCCCCCTTTTGTCTCGACTACCGACGGCGACCTTGGCGTCCCGGTCCTGGTCTTTGCGCGTGCCCCCGTCGCGGGGCAGTGCAAGACGCGGCTGATCCCGGCTTATGGCGCCCTGGGCGCGGTGCGCATCCATCGCGCGCTGCTGCAACGCAGTGTGGCCGTCGCCCTGAACGCCGGTTGCGGGCCGGTGCAGCTGTGGTCGGCCTCCCGCGGCCGGCATCCCGTGCTGCAGAGTCTGGCGCGCGGGGCGACCGGCGGTCTGCGGCATCAGTGTGCGGGCGATCTGGGCCGGCGCATGGCTCAGGCCCTGAACTCGGCGCTGCGGGCCGGATATCGTGCGGCCCTGCTGATCGGCACCGACACGGTTGAGCTCAGCGCCGAAGATTTGCGCGGCGCTGCCCACCGCCTGCTCGACGGTGCCGATGCGGTGCTGCAGCCGGCGACCGACGGCGGCTACGTGATGATCGGCACGCGGCGCGCGCTACCCGGCGTGCTGCGAGGGATCGAATGGAGCTCCGGACGCGAACTGGACCAGACCTGCGCCCGTCTGCGGCAGCACGGTTGGCGGATCACGCTGCAGCCGCCCAGGGCGGACATCGATCATCCGGCCGACGTGCGACGGGCACGCCGGCAGGGCTGGGACTGGCGCCAGGAGGCCGTGCTGCCCGCCGCCCCTTCCCGCCCGACTCAAAGCCTGCTACAAGGCGCGCCGTCGTAACGTGATTGGTGCCCGCTCCCGACCATGGCCCGAAAGCCGAAGCAGAAGCCGCAAGCCGAAGCCCCCAAAAGCTTCGATGAATCCGTGCCGTTCGATGCCGACGACGCGGGAGACGATACCGGTCCGGCTGAGCCCGACGTGCCGGATATCGCGCCCCAGACCAAGCTGCGCGACTGGCGCGATGTCGAGCGCTACAAGGAAATGCGCGAGTTGCGCAAGGTCGTGGGCGACGACCTCGACATGGACCTGGACTGAAATCCGGTCGATCGCGCGCAATCAGTCCGGCAGGCCGGGCAGCAGCAGATCCATCGCTTCCTGCGGCGTGTCGGCGTAGCCGTAGAGCCTGAGATCGGCCGGGTTGATCAGGCCGCGACGCGCCAGCGCCTCGAAATTGAATACCTCGGTCCAGAACGCGCGGTCGTACAGCACGATCGGCATCGGCGCAGATTTGCCGGTCTGGGTCAGGGTCAGCAGTTCGAACAACTCGTCCATGGTTCCGAAGCCGCCCGGAAAGATCACGGCTGCACGCGCCAGATTCATGAACCAGAACTTGCGCATGAAGAAGTAGTGAAACACCACTGCGCGCGCGGGATCAACGTACGGATTGGCGCCCTCTTCATGCGGCAGTGAAATGTTCAAACCGATGTTGAGCTGGGCATCGACCCGCGCTGCGCCCTGATGGGCGGCCTGCATGATGCCGGGGCCGCCGCCGGTGACGATGCTGTAGCGATCCTGCGGCGCGTGGCGTTCGGTGGTCCAGCGCGCGATCAGCTCGGCGAGATCGGCGGCGCCCTGGTAGGCCGGATCGTCCTGGGGCAGGCGCGCCGATCCGAACAGAATGACGCCGCGCTTGATCGCCATGTCGCGAAAGCGCCGCTCAGTGTCCAGGTACTCGCACAGGATGCGTACCGCGCGTGCTTCCGGACTCTTGAGGAATTCCGGGTTGAGGTAGGACTTGGGAACGGCGTTCATTTGTATTTTCTTATGGGTCGGAGCGCAGTCTGCGCACGATGCAGCAAGCGCGCTCAGGCGTCCCAGACCACCGGCGACTTGGCCGCCACCCAGCGGTCCACCCTCGGCTCGTAATGCGCCTCGACCACATTGCGCTTGACCTTCAGCGTAGGGGTGACGAAACCACTGTCCACCGTCCAGGCGTCGCCGCTGACGGCTATAAAATCCAGCCGCTCGTGCGCGTCCAGCTGCTGGTTGACCGCGGCCAGATGCGCCTGCAGCGAGTCGGTCACCGCGGCGCGCTGAGTGGCATCCTTACCGCACGCGGCGAGCACGTCCGGCGGCAGGATCACCACCGCGAACGGCTGGCCCAGATTCGCGCCCATGACACAGCAGGCCTCGACCTTGGGGTTCGCCGCCAGGCGATTTTCGATGGGCGCCGGCGCCACGTACTTGCCCTTGGAGGTCTTGAAAAGCTCCTTCACCCGACCGGTGATGCGCAGGCGCCCCTGTTCGTCGAGCTGGCCGCGATCACCGGTGCGCAGCCAGCCGTCCTCGGTCATTGCTTCGCGGGTCTTCTCGGGCTCCCGGAAATAGCCCTGCATCACCGCGCCGCTGCGCATCTGCACTTCGCCGTCCGCGGCCAGGCGACTTTCCACGCCCACGTAAGGCAGTCCGACATACCCGGCCTTGGGGTCGCCGGGCACAGTTGAATGCGAGATACCGCAGTTCTCGGTCATGCCGTAGACCTCGATGATCTCCAGACCCAGGCGCGCATACCAGCGCAGCAGATCCGGCGGCATCGGCGCCGCGCCACCGGCAGCCAGTTGGCATTGATCCAGCCCCAGGCCCGCCAGAATCTTGCGCTTGATGATGCGGTTGAGCAGGGGAATGCGCAGCAGGCGCTCCAGCTTCTCGCGCGGCATCTTGGCGTGGACGCCCTGCTGGAATTTGACCCACAGCCGCGGCACCGAAAAAAACATGGTGGGCCGGGCGCGCTGCAGGTCGGCGGCAAACGTCTCCAGCGACTCGGCAAAGAAGATGTGCGCGCCCATCTTCATCGACAGCACCTCCACCGCATTGCGCTCGGCGATGTGTGACAGCGGCAGGTAGGACAGAAGCCGCGCCCCGGAGCCGAGTTTGAAGCGCTCGTTGGCCGACACCGTGGCGCTGGCAAAATTTCCAAAAGCGTGCATCACGCCTTTCGGCATGCCGGTGGTGCCGGAGGTGTAGATGATGGTGGCCAGATCGTCTGCCGCGCGCAGCGGATTGCCGGCCAGCGGCGCGGTTTTCGCGACGATGTCGTCCCAGTGGGCACAGGACTCCTCGGGCGATAGCGGCAGGCGGATGCGCTCGATGCCCTCGGGCAGGCCGCTGCGCATGGACATCCAGTCGTCGAGCTTGCCGATGAATACCGCGCGCGCCTCGCTGTGGTCCAGGATCTGGCGCACGCTGGCCGCCGTCAGCGTCGGGTACAGGGGCACCGACACGTAGCCGGACATCCAGATTGCAAGATCCGCGATGACCCAGTGCGCGCTGTTCTTGCCGATGATGGCGATGCGCGACCCCGACTCCCAGCCAAACGACTGCAGGTGCGCTGCCATGCGCCGCGCCTGCTCGCCCACCTGCTTCCAGTTCAGCTCCACCACCTGCCCGCCACCGGTCGGCTGGGTGAAGTAGATCTGGTCGGGGTGCTCGCGCTCCTGACGATAGAAACACTGCAGCGGCAGGTCTTGTTCGGCAACCGTCATGGCGGACTCGCTTCGGGTGGGCTTGATCGCATGCTAACGGACGACTAGCGTGGCCGTCAGCCCTTCATCTACCAGACGGTAATCCTGATGACATATCTCAATCCCTTTTACGACAAGGATCACGAAGCCTTTCGCACGCAGGTGAGACGCTTTGTGGAAAAAGAGATTTCACCCAATGTCGAGGCCTGGGAAAACGCCGGCCACTTACCGCGGGAGTTGCATCTGCGCGCGGCCGAGGCCGGGGTGCTGCAGGTCGGCTTTCCCGAGCGCTGTGGCGGCATCGAGGTGCCGGATCTGTTCTACGCCAATGTGCTCACCGAGGAGCTGGCCCGCAGCGGTAGCGGCGGCGTCATTGCCAGCCTGATGAGTCACGGCATCGGCACCCCGCCGATCTGTCACGTGGGCACGCCGGCGCAACAGGAGCGCTTTGCGCGGCCGGTACTGGAGGGACGCAGGATCGCCGCGCTCGCCATCACCGAACCCAGCGGCGGATCGGACGTCGCCAATCTCAAAACCCGCGCGGTCCGCGACGGCGATCACTACGTCGTCAACGGCAGCAAGACCTTCATCACCTCCGGCATGCGTGCCGACTTTCTGACCGCGGCGGTGCGCACCGGCGAGCCCGGCATGAACGGCGTGTCGCTGCTGGTGATCGAGGGCGACACGCCGGGCCTGACGCGCACGCCGCTGGACAAGATGGGCTGGCGCTGCTCCGACACCGCGACGCTGTACTTCGAGGACTGTCGTGTGCCGGTGGATAACCTGATTGGCCGCGAGAATCAGGGCTTCATGGCCATCATGCTCAACTTCAATCAAGAGCGGATCATGCTGGCGGCACAGGCCTACGCGTTCGCCAAGGTCTGCTACGAAGATGCCCTGGACTACGCGCGTGCCCGGGAGACCTTCGGCAAGGCCTTGATCCGCCATCAGGTGATCCGCCACAAGCTGGTGGACATGCGCATGCGCCTGGAGGCGGTCAAGGCCAACCTGGATGTCGTCACCTGGCGGGTATCCCAGCGGCAGACGCCCATCGCAGAGGTCTGCATGCTCAAAAACCTGGCCTGCACTCATCTCGAATGGATCGCCAACGAGGCGATGCAGGTTTTCGGCGGCGCGGGCTACTTGCGCGGTGCACGGGTGGAGCGGATCTACCGCGAAACCAAGGTCCTCACCATCGGCGGCGGCTCGCTGGAGATCATGAAAGACCTGGCGGCGCGGCAGCTCGGATATTGATCGCGGTAGACGCCCGCTCCCGCACCCACGCTCGCGCCAGCGCTCGCGACACCGTGTCGCGGGCGTACCGCGAAACCAAGGTCCTCACCATCGGCGGCGGCTCGCTGGAGATCATGAAAGACCTGGCGGCGCGGCAGCTCGGATATTGATCGCGGTAGACGCCCGCTCCCGCACCCACGCTCGCGCCAGCGCTCGCGACACCGTGTCGCGGGCGTACCGCGAAACCAAGGTCCTCACCATCGGCGGCGGCTCGCTGGAGATCATGAAAGACCTGGCGGCGCGGCAGCCTGGAACGGGAGGCCCCGATATTCAGGTTCGACAAAAATTTCTGCTTGCTAATTTCAAACAAGTCAGTAAATTAGGGCATTAACTTAAAGTCGTTTGAACGCTGACCTGTAACACGGCATCCGCTACACTCGCGCACAGACTGGATTCACTCAACAAAAACCGCTTCTCAGGGGGCTGTATGGCTGCTATTGGCAATCGCGTTCGAGATGCGCTGATCAAAAGCGTGATCGGCGTCAGCATGATGGGCTTGTCCGGTGTCGTGGCAGCGCAATCGCAGCCCGGCTGGTATTTCGGACTGGAAGGGTTCTATTCGGATGTCGAGGACATCGACGGCACGCTAAACGTCACCACGCCCGAAACCGGAACGCCCAACACCTGCATTCTGCCCATCGACCTGCTGGGTCTGGACTTGGAAGCGCTTGGCCTGTGCGTGATCGGCTCCAACGAGGTCACCACGCCAGGCACGTCGACGCTGTTCAATTCCAGCATCGCGATGGACGACGGCTTCGGCGGAGGGTTCTCGTTCGGTTATCTCTTCGATGGCGGCCTGCGCCCTGAACTGAATCTTCGCTATGCCGAGAACGACGTCAAATCGTTCTTCACCAACGGTATCGAGTCGGGCTCCAACAACGCGTCGCTCAAATCTCTGCGCCTGATGGCCAATGTCTGGTACGACATCGACCTCGGCAATTTCGCGCCCTATTTCGGCGGCGGTATCGGCATGCAGAACACCGAGCTGGCCAGCTCCGGTACCGATGCCGACGACGACACCGTGGCGTATCAGGCCGGTGGCGGTATCGCCTACTGGTTCGGCAACTTCACCGCACTGTCGCTGGACTATCGTTTCATCTCGGCCGAGGAGCCTTCCTTCGGCGTGACCGATGCGCTCACCGGCGTGCGCACCGAACGCGAGGGCGAATACAAGGCTCATAACATCGGCGCCAGCTTCCGCTATGCCTTCGGCGGCCAGTTCGCCGACTCCGACGGCGACGGCGTGATCGATCGCAAGGACAAATGCCCCAACACGCCGGAGGGCGTGCAGGTCTACTCGGATGGCTGCCCGATCGACCTGGACCAGGATGGCGTGCCCGACTACCTGGACAAGTGCCCCAATACTCCGCCCGGCTCGCCGGTGGACAGCAACGGCTGTCCCATCGACTCCGACGGCGACGGCGTACCCGACCACCTCGACGAATGCCCCGGAACCCCGGCCGGCGTGGCGGTGGATGGCAAGGGCTGCCCAGTCGATGCCGACGGTGACGGCGTACCCGACTATCTGGACAAGTGCCCCGAAACCGCCCCAGGCACCGCAGTGGACGCCGCAGGCTGCCCCATCGCCGATAGCGATGGCGACGGCATCCCCGATCACCTCGACAAGTGCCCGAACTCCGATCCGAGCATCAAGGTCGGCCCGGACGGCTGCCCGCTGGACAGCGATGGCGACGGCATTCCCGACCACCTCGATGAGTGCCCGCGGACCCCGCCCGGTCTGAAGGTGCTGCCCAACGGCTGCGCGCTGGTCGGAGACTGCCGCACCCCGCGCGCCGGTGAAGCGGTAGATGCCAACGGTTGCGCGCTGGACCAGCGCTTCATCCTGCGCGGCGTCAAGTTCGAATTCGACTCCGACAAACTCACCGTCGGTGCACAGAGCATCCTCAATGACGTCGCCGACACCTTGGCTGCGTATCCGGACGTGTCGGTGGAGGTGCAAGGCCACACCGATTCGCTCGGCACCGATGCCTATAACCTAGGCCTGTCCGAGCGTCGCGCCATCGCGGTCAAACGTTACCTGACCGGCCGTGGCGTCAACGGCGATCGCATGCGACCGCAGGGTTACGGCGAGTCCGCGCCGATCGCCGACAACAACACCGAGGAAGGCCAGGAAGAGAATCGTCGCGTGGAGTTCCGCGTGACCCCCTGATCGGCCCGCGTCCGATCCCAAAAGCCCGGCGGCGACCCCGTCGGGCTTTTTGTTGCCTGCGGCGGGGTCTGCCATATCTTTTACAGGCCGGCTGAACCTTGCACACTGAGGCTCCAAACCAAGAGGAGATACGCCATGGGATACGCTGCACAAACAGCGAAAACGCTTGCCCTGTCACGTCAGAAGGTTTTCGCCCATCTGGTGGATTTTGGCGGCGTCGGCAAACTGCTGCCAGACGATGTGGAGTCGGTGCAGTTGCGTGGTGAAGGGATCGGATCGGTGCGCAGCATCCGTCTCAAGGGCGCCGACGGCGCGCTCGAAGAACGACTCGAAGCCGCGGTGGACGAGCACGTGATGTCGTACTCGCTGATCGTCAACACTGTGCTGCCGGTGGAGAATTACCACGCCGTGGTCGTGCTCACCGACGCGCCGGGCGGCGGATGTCACATCCAGTGGAGCAGCAACTGGGTTGCCAAAGGCGCACCCGAGGCCGAAGTCCGCGCCATGCTGGAAGGGCTCTACGGAAAGCTCATCGACGGCATCGAACGCGTCGGTTAGCGGCGCTGAGCCGCTGTGCTGTGCTGCGCCAGCGCAGCGGCAGCTCAGTAATCCAGAATGATCCGGCGCGACACTTCCATGTCGCGCCGGGATTTGAGTTTGATGTCCTCGGCCAGCGCGGCGGCAATTCTGCCACCCACCAGCGGGATGCGACAGTCGACCGACCACGACTGGATGTTGACTCCACGACCCTGCTCGTCCACTACTTTCATGTCGGCGCCGACCTTGACCGGCGCGCCGCTGATGACGATGTCCAGTCGCCCGGTGCGCGTAGCCGGATCCCAGGTATCGCGCTGAGTGAGCTTGACGGTACTGCCGAGTATCTTCCTGGCCACCTCCGGGATCGGCGCATCCGAATTCATCACCAGTCGATACTCCACCACGAAGCACTCCGCGGTGCTGCTGTGCTCCAGCAATTCGCACTCCAAAGCACCAACCGCCTCGTACTTGCGGTCGAAGAACGCGCGGTCGGTGTACATGCGCATGACCGTCTCAGCGGGCTGCTCAAAGGTGTGGCGCTCTTCGAACTTCATCACGGATCTCGCACAAGAGACCGCCGGCACAAGGCCGGCGGCGTAACGCTGCTTCTGTAGATGCGGTCCTATTTGGTGGACGACTTCTGCACCGAGGCGGAAGTGAAGTAATCGCTCGGGAAGGTGGTCAACAGGTCGTAGGGCTTGTCCTCGTTGATCGCCGCAGTGATGAAGTAGCGACCGGAGTTGAAGTGATAGATGACTTCAGGAATGGTCGACGAAGCCTGAATGTTGTGGGCGAAAATCAGATGACCTTCCTGGAACTGGTAGAGCTGATCGCGGTTGTCGTAGGCGTCCACTGCCACGATGTTCCAGCCATCCTCGTCGATGTAGAACACGCGCTTCTTGAAGGTGTGGCTGGTGCCCGGACGGATATTGGACTCCACCACCCAGACGCGGTGCAGTTCGTAGCGAGGCAGATCCTGGTTCAGATGGCGGGGCTTGACCAGATCCTTGTACTGGATGGTGTTGCCGGCGATCTTGTTGGAGTTGTAGGCGACGTACATCTCGCGCTTGCCGAGCAGCTTCCAGTCGTAACGTTCGAGCACGCCGTTGAACATGTCGACCTGATCGTAGAACTGGTGACCGTCGGTCCCCTCGTAGGGGTTGTCGCAGCACACGGTGGGCGCGCGACGGATACGTTTGAGGCCGGGCGAGTACAGCCAGGCTTGCCGGCCTCCGGCACCGGTCCCGGCTTTCTCGTGCACCAGGATGTAGGTGCCGGCCAGACGCGGCGGCGCCACGGTCTTCGACAGATACCGCAGGAACTCGCCGGAGTCCTTGGTCAGCGGCACCGGATTCTTGATCGAGGCATAGCCGAAGGTCACGTCCTCCACGATCTTGGTCAACTGATAATCGCCGCTGGTCTGCACGATCATCTGGTTGTTGTAGCGGGTGGCGTTCTCGCCGCGCCACTTGAGCTTGTGATTCCACATGGGCTCGGCGCCTGTCTGCGGAATCGGGAACGGAAAGCCCTGCTTGCAGTTGTCCGGCGAGTCGACGCCGATCATCTCGCAGCTCGTCGCATTCTCCTTGGTGGCGGCATAGATCTCGTCCGGCCACGACACCACACGGTGACTGGGATAGACGTTCATCTTGTACGTGTCGAACGTTTCCAGCAGGTACTGGTGCCCGCGGGTGAGCTTGTCGCGATACTCCTCAAGGTTGGCCTTGGTGATGGCAAACAGCGGCTTCTCGCCGTCGATCTTGGGATCGTTGGGGTATTCGCCGGACAGCGGCCCCCGACGCGCAGCGGGTGTCCATTCGGGAATGGTGCCATCGGCGTTGCCGGCCTTCTCCGCACCCACCGGGGTCAGCGTCTCGCCCAGCTTGGCCGCTTCTTCCGGCGGGACCTTGGCCGACAGCGGCGCGCTCGAACAAAGCGCAAACACAACGGCCCAGCCGGCTATCCACTGCTGTCTCATCAGCTTGCTCCTCATCGATAAATCCGTGGTCCGGACGGCGCCGGACGTTCGTTCAATTGCAATTCTACCCGCGTTCGGCGCGCACGGCGCTCGCCCGGCCGATCCATGGTCGATACGAAATCGACCACAAGTATGCTTTCATCGGAGATCACCACGAAGCGCACGGGTACCCCTTCGATGAAAGGCATCATCCTGGCCGGCGGATCCGGCACCCGCCTGCACCCGCTGACGACTGTGGTGTCCAAGCAGCTGCTGCCGGTTTACGACAAACCGATGATCTATTACCCGCTCGGCACGCTGATGCTGGCAGGCATCCGCGAGGTGCTGGTGATCTCCACGCCGCGCGACACCCCGCAGTTCGAAGCCCTGCTCGGGGATGGCCAGCGCTGGGGTCTGCACATCAGCTATGCGGTGCAACCGGCACCCGAGGGTCTGGCGCAGGCTTTCCTGATCGGAAGGTCGTTTGTCTCCGACAGCCCCTGCGCGCTGATCCTGGGCGACAACCTGTTCTTCGGCCATGATCTCGCCGAGCGATTGCAGCGCGCCGCCGGCCGCCGCCACGGCGCCACCGTATTCGCCTATCCGGTGCAGGACCCAGAGCGTTACGGGGTGGTCGAGTTCGACCGCAACGGATGCGCCATCGGCATCGAGGAAAAGCCAACCCATCCACGCAGCCGTTATGCCGTCACCGGCTTGTATTTCTACGACGCCCAGGTCGTCGCCGTGGCGCAAACCGTCCGCCCCTCGGCGCGCGGCGAACTCGAGATCACCGACGTCAATGCCCATTACCTAGCCGAAGGGACGCTCAGCGTGGAGAAAATGGGGCGCGGCGATGCCTGGCTCGACACCGGCACCTTGGAGTCGCTGATCGACGCCGGCCAGTTCGTGCAAACCCTGGAAAAGCGCCAGGGACTCAAGCTGTGCTGCCCGGAAGAAATCGCCTGGCGTCAGGGCTGGATCGACGATGCTCAACTGACCGCATTGGCCCAGCCGCTGCGCAAGAGCACCTACGGTGAATATTTACTGCGGCTGCTGGACGATCCGGTTTACTGAGCCCTCACACGGCTCAGAAATTGTTCAGTACCGCGCCTACCACGGTCGCCCGGGCGGACCCCAGGCGCTGGATCATGTCGCGCATTGGCGCCATGCGGGATTGGTGCTTGCGCGACACCACCAGCACCCGCCCGGCGTAGGTCGCCACCGCCAGTCCGTCGGAGTAAAGCGAGGTCGGTGGCGTGTCCAGGATGATGTGGCGATGCCGCCGTTTCCAGCCGAGCAGCAGTTCGCCCAGTATCGGATCGGATAACAGCTCCAGCGGCGTTGCGGCCTTGGAGCCGGCGGTGAGCAGCGAAAGGCTCGGCAGCCCGATCACGGGCTGCAAGGTCGGTGCCCGGCCCTGCGCCAGCGCCTGCGCCAGGCCTTCATGGTTATTCGCCCCGAACAGATGGTGCTGCCCTGCCTTGCGCAGATCGCTGTCGACCAGCAGGGTCGACTGTCCCAACTGCGCAAACGAAACCGCCAGCTCCGCCGCCAGCCGCGATCTGCCGTCGCCCGACGCAGCGCTCATCACCACCAGCACGTTGGCCTCGCCTGTCGGCGCTCTGACCAGCAATTCGGTACGCAGCGCGCGGATGTTCTCGGCAAAGGAATCGAAAGGGTCCTGCGCGCTCGTCAATGCGGTCGCAGGACGTACCGCGTGGGTCGGCTGGGCCCGTTCGACCGGATTTCCCGACAGCACCGCATCAAGATCGGCCTGCGCGATCAGCCCCAGGCGCATCGCCGCCTCGATGAAGCCCAGGCCCAACTGGTCCTGTACCAGAGCAACCCGGCGCAAGTCGTCCTTGCTCAGCCCGCCACGGCGGGCCAAGGCCGCGGACAGATCCGAAGGCTCCGGTGGCGGCTTTTCCGCAGCCGCTTCCCGCGCTGGCGGCGACGGCGTGTTCAAGCCCGGCGCAGCTCGATCAGCACCGGCAGGCCCAGATCGCTTTCCAGGTCTTCGCGGCAGCGCACCCGCCGGTTGAGTAGCTCGTAGAGCAGGCATCCGCCGCCCGCCAGCATTCCGCCCAATCCCACCGCCAGAATGATCTTCTTGCGGCCGCCGGGCATGTGCTTGGTCGGCGGCGTGGCGCGATTGATGATGTTGACGTTGTTGGCGGCCATCTGAGTGCCGAACTGGGCACGCTCGAACGAATCCATCGCCGCCTGATACACCTTGGTTGCCGAGTCCAGGCCCTGCAACAGACTGGAGCCCTCGTCCTGCAGTTTTCGCGTGCTCATGACCTTGCCGCGCTGTGCCTCCAGCTGTCGCCGCAGATCCGCCTCGACCGCTGCCAGCGCCTCCACCTCGGCACGTCCGCTGCTCACCTGGACCTGCATCTCGCGATCGAGCTGCTCGCGCAATTGCAGGCTTTCGGCACGCAGCGCCACCATCGATGGGTGTCGCGGACCCAGGCTCTCGGCCAGCTCGGAGGTCTCGGCTTCCTTGGCCTGCAACTGCGCCTTGAGGCTTTGCACCAGTGGCGAGCTGACCACCGCGGCGTCGCCCTGGCGCACGCGCCGCAGGCGGAGCTCGGCGTCCTGCCGTCGTGCCGAGGCCTCGCTCAGCCGGCGCTCCATGTCGGCCAGGCGCGCGCCTTCGGAGTCCACACCACCCAGGCTGACCAAGCCGGTGCGCTGACGGAATTCGGCCACCTTGGTCTGCGCGGCCTCGACATTGGCGCGCAGGGTCTCGATCTGCTCGCTATAGCGCGCAATACGCTGCTTGACCGGTTCCACAATCTGCCGCAACTGCGTGTCCACGTAGGAGTCGGCGACGGCATTGGCAATGGTGGCGGCCATCACCGGATTGCGGTCTTGCGCATACAGATAGATGAAGCGTGTGCCCTGCCCCGGGTAGATGCTCAGTCGGGTATTGAGCACGGTCGCAGCATGGCGCTTGACGCTCTCGGGCGAGCCATCGCCGCTGTAGCCGGCCAGGAAATCCTTGTTCTCGTGCAGGCGCAGACTCTCCACCACCGTCCCCAGTGTGGAGGGCTCGCGCATCAGTTCGATCTGCGTGGAGATGAACCCCCAGCTGTTGGAGTCCGCCAGTTCGCCGGCGGAAATAGAATCGTTGCTGGCGAAGGCCACGAACAGCGTTGTCCTCGCCTGGTAATTCTTGGGGATGACGTACTTGACCAGCCCGATGGCGATCACCCCGAACAGGAAAGGCACCGCGACCAGCACGTAGCGATACGCCCACAGAATCACCCACAATTGCTTGAGCGACATCACCGGCGCGAATAGATCGCGATCGCGCGGCGAGTCCTGTGCGGCGTAGAGGTCGAGCGCGCTCATCAGAACAAGCGCTCCTTGACGTTAATCACGTCGTCGGCCTGGATGGCGTCGTCTAAGTCCAGCGACAGGGTCTGCAGTTCGCCGTCGGCGGTCTTGCGTTTGACCTCGATACGGCGGCTCGACCCCCGTGGCGTCAGGCCCCCGGCCATGGAGATCGCCTCGATCGCGGTGAGGTGCGGACGCAGGACGTAGGAGTTGGGCGAACGCACCTCGCCGTAGATGTAGAACAGGCGCGCCCGCGGCACGATCAGCGTATCGCCTGCACGCAGCTCCGCAATCGGCCCCGAACCGGTTTCGAACACGCCGGCGAGATCGATTTCAAGACGCTGCGTGTCCTCGCCTGCCCGCCGCAGCACGAACACTTTCTGGGCGCCGACTTCCTTGATTCCCCCCGCCTGCGCCAAAGCGTCGAGTACGGTGGTGCGGGTATCGATGGGATAGCGCCCGGGCTTGACCACCTCGCCAAGGACGCTGATCTGCTGGCTACGCAAACCCGCAAGCACGATGTTGACCTGCGGGTCGACCAAGAACTGGCCCTGCCGGTAGGCCGTCGCCACCCGTTCGGAAGCCTGCGAAGGTGACAGACCGGCGACCTGGATCGGTCCGGCCAGGGGTACGTCGATCTCGCCACGATCCGAGACGTAGACCGTGGTAGTCAGCTCCGGGCGACCGAACACGTTCACCGTCACCACATCACCCGGTGCCAGGCTCACGGTCGCCGGATCTGCAACGACTGGTGTGGGCTTCTGCAACGCAGGTCCCGGGCTTTGGGCCGCGGTTGTCATCGCCAGGGCGGGCAGCAGCGCAAGTGCCAGCATGCGGCCTATCCACAGCGGGAGCATTGCGCGTGATCGGCTCATCGGCAATCCAGTGCTCCAGGCCCTATCGAACGGATTTTCCTGGAGGGTGGGCAGAATAACAGATGGTTCAGGAGGCTCGACCCCTGGCCGTGGGCGCTGCGAGCCCTGCGGGCGCTGCGGGCGCTGCCGCGCACCTTGAATCGGGCACTGGCGGCGCCATCAACAGCCCATTGCCATTTCGAGTTCACCCATGCGTGCCGACAAGCTCACCAGTCGTTTTCAGGAGGCCCTGGCCGAGGCGCAAAGCCTGGCACTGGGCCGCGATCATGCCGCCATCGAACCGATTCACGTGTTGTCCGCGCTGCTCGCGCAGGACGGCGGCAGCGTGCTTCCTCTGCTGCAGACCGCCGGCGTCAATTCGGATCTGTTGCGCTCGCGCCTGGCGCAGGCGCTGGAACGGCTGCCGCGGCTCGGTCAGGCCACGGGCGACATCCAGGTGTCGCAGGATTTGACCCGACTGCTCAATCTGACCGACAAGCTGGCGCAGCAGCGCGGCGACCAGTTCATCTCCTCGGAGCTTTTCGTCCTGGCAGCGACCCAAGACAAGGGCGCTGCAGGCGAGGCGCTGCGGGCGGCCGGGGCGCGCAAGGAAATGGTCGAACAGGCCATCGAGCGCGTGCGCGGCGGTCAGAAAATGGACTCGGCCAATGCCGAGGACCAGCGCCAGGCGCTGGAGAAGTACACCATCGATCTCACCGAGCGCGCACGCAAGAGCAAGCTCGACCCGGTGATCGGCCGCGACGAGGAAATCCGCCGGGTCATCCAGGTGCTGTCTCGGCGCACCAAGAACAACCCGGCGCTGATCGGCGAACCGGGCGTGGGCAAGACCGCCATCGCCGAAGGGCTGGCCCAGCGCATCGTCAACGGCGAGGTGCCGGAGTCGCTCAAGAACAAGCGCCTGCTGACGCTCGATCTTGGCTCGCTCATCGCCGGCGCGAAGTACCGCGGCGAGTTCGAGGAGCGTCTCAAGGCCGTCCTGACCGACCTCGCGAAAACCGAGGGCCAGGTGATCCTGTTCATCGACGAGATCCACACCCTGGTCGGCGCGGGCAAGGCCGAGGGCGCGATGGACGCCGGCAACATGCTCAAGCCTGCGCTCGCGCGCGGCGAGCTGCACTGCATCGGCGCGACCACGCTCGATGAGTATCGCAAGTACATCGAGAAGGACGCCGCGCTCGAACGCCGCTTCCAGAAGGTGTTCGTCGGCGAGCCGAGCGTGGAGGACACCATCGCGATCCTGCGCGGGCTCAAGGAGCGCTACGAGGTCCACCACGGCGTGGACATCACCGACGGTGCGCTGATCGCGGCGGCCAAGCTGTCGCATCGCTACATCACCGATCGCAATCTGCCGGACAAGGCCATCGACCTGATGGACGAGGCCGCCTCGCGCATCCGTATCGAGATCGATTCCAAGCCGGAGGCGCTGGACCGCCTCGATCGTCGCCTGATCCAGCTCAAGATCCAGCGCGAAGCGCTGAAGAAGGAAGAGGACGAGGGTGCCAGGCGCTCGCTCGCCGAGCTGGAAAAGGACATCGCGAAGCTCGAACGCGAGTACAGCGATCTGGAAGAGCGCTGGAAGGCCGAGAAGGCCAGCGTCGCCGGCAGCGCGAGCGTGAAGGAAGAACTGGAGCGTGCCCGCGCGGATATGGAAGCGGCGCGCCGCGCAGGCGATCTCGCGCGCATGGCTGAACTTCAGTACGGCCGGATTCCCGAGCTGGAACGCCGCCTCGCGGCCTCGCCCGCCGATGCGCCGAAGCCCGAGGGCAAGCCCGGCGAGCAGAAGCTGCTGCGCACCAGTGTCGGCGAGGAAGAGATCGCGGACATCGTCGCGCGCTGGACCGGCATCCCGGTATCCAAGCTCATGGAGGGCGAGCGCGAAAAGCTGCTGCGCATGGAAGATGCGCTGCACGAGCGCGTGGTCGGCCAGGACGAGGCTGTGACCGCGGTGGCCAATGCGATCCGCCGCTCACGCGCCGGCTTGTCCGATCCGAATCGCCCGATCGGCTCCTTCCTGTTTCTCGGTCCCACCGGCGTGGGCAAGACCGAGTTGTGCAAGGCACTCGCGGCCTTCCTGTTCGATACCGACGAGGCGATGGTGCGCATCGACATGTCCGAGTACGGGGAGCGCCACAGCGTCGCGCGCCTGATCGGCGCGCCGCCGGGCTATGTCGGCTACGAAGAGGGCGGCCAGCTCACCGAGTCCGTGCGTCGCCGCCCCTACTCCGTCGTGCTGCTCGACGAGGTCGAGAAGGCGCACCCGGAAGTGTTCAACGTGCTGCTGCAGGTGCTCGACGACGGCCGCCTCACCGACGGCCAGGGTCGCACGGTGGACTTCCGCAACGCGGTGATTGTGATGACGTCGAACCTCGGCTCGCAGCTGATCCAGGACATGCTGGGCAAGGACGGCACCCGCTTCGATTACGCCGCCATCAAGGAGGGCGTGATGACCGTGGTCGGCACGCATTTCCGGCCCGAGTTCATCAACCGCATCGACGAGGCCGTGGTGTTCAGCCCGCTGGGCTCGACGCAGATCCGCAGCATCGCGCGCGTGCAGACCGAGCGTGTGGCGCAGCGCTTGCGCGAACGAAGTATCGAATTGTCGTTCGGCGATCAGGCACTGGACCTGCTGGCCCAGGCTGGTTACGACCCGGTATACGGCGCGCGGCCGCTCAAGCGCGCGATCCAGGCGCTGGTTGAAAACCCGCTGGCGCGGTCGATACTCGACGGTCGCTTCGGCGCCGGCGATCGAGTACAGGTGCGGGTTGACGAGGGAGCGCTGAGGTTCGAACGCGGCTGACCGTAGGGCTGGCGCCACCGCCTCGCGTCGGCACTCGTTCGCGCAATTCTTGCCGCGGTGGCGCCGGTCGGGAGCACGTCATCGGGCAGGGCTGCGATCCGCGGCCCGGCTCGTGTGGCTGGCTACGCAGCCGCACAGAAGCATCGGCCTGCGCGAGTCTGGCCTCACAGGCAGTCGCGCGACGAGGATTCCCCCTTACGGTCGTCACCCGCCGCCCGCAGGACCACGATCAGCCACCGCCAGGGCGCGCCGATGCGCGCGGATGAGGCGCGCGGCGGCAATGCAGACCACCAGCCAGCCCGCGGCGACGACAAACCCTGCCAGTACGTCGCTGAAGTAATGAACCTGCAGCACCACGCGGCTGTAACCGACCGACAGCACCACCGCCGCCGTGCTCAGAGCGATCGGCACATGCCATAGCCCGGGCGTGGCGCGGATCAGCAGATAAGCCAGCATGCCGTACACCGCCATGGCGCCGGAGGCGTGGCCGCTGGGAAAACTGTAGCCATGCGCCAGCGCCACGCCGTGGTCGTGCAACGGCCGGTCGCGCGCAAAAATCCATTTCAAGAGGCGCGTCATCAGCCCGTTGCCGGCGACGGCTGCAATCCAGGTCACCGCCAGCAGTCGCCGGCGGCGCCACAGCAGCAGCGCAGCCACACCGATGCAGATAACGGTCTGCACCTCCACGTCGGCCAGGCGTGTGATCCGCGCAAAGCCCTGCAGCAGCTCGGGTGATGCGCTGGCCGCCAGTTCGGCGGCCAGCGCGCGATCGAAGCGCCCCATGCCCTCGTCGATGCCGATCTCGTCGGCCAGGGCGAAGAATGTCGTGGCGGCTCCCAGCGCCAGCGCGAAACCGAACAGCAGATCCAGCAGCAGGTAACCGCCGGCGGTCGCCGCCGGCGCCTCGATACGCCCCAGTGCGGGGAACCGCTGCAGCAACGAACGCAGCCGCGGATGTCGCGCCAGCCGCTGCCAGCGATACAGCAGGCTGCGCCACAACGGCTGGCGCAGCCGCTGCAGCACCAGGCTGAGCAGCCAGACCAACAGCATCAGCGGCAACACCGCGGCGATCAGCACTTCGACGGGGTGTGCCGCCACCCAGCGGGCAAGGTCTTGCATGCCGCGATGGTCGCCGAGCCACGACAGACCCGACAAGGGCGCAGGTACCGATCAGCTGCGTTGTACCGCCAGATCGTCGCGCTGCACACATTCGAAGTGCCCGGTGGCTACCGTGTGGTCCCAGCGCTCCACCACGCAGCGCGGCGGCAAACCACCGGCGTAACGCAGAAGATTGACCGAGTTGGGCGCTTCGGCCCGCACGCGCGCAGATACCGCGGTGCCAGCTTGCACGCACCAGGCGCGTCGTTTCAGCGCCGCGAAGCGCTGCTGCAGCGGCCGTACGAACGGCAGATGGATGTGCCCGCCCATGAGCAGATCGGCGCCCGCTTCAACCCAGGTCTGAGCGGCCTCGGCGTGACCGTGCAGCAGGTCGTGCTCGTCCTGCGCGCGCGGCACGTCCACCGGCTGATGGGTCACGACCACCCGTAATTGCCGGGGCTGCGCCTGTCGCAGCCGTGAGGCGACGCGCTCCACCTGCGCTGGCGAGACCTCGCCATCGCAGTGGCGTCGACGACGCGTGGTCTTGACCGCGATCGCCAACAAGTCGGGAGTGTCCAGCACCGGCTCCAGCTGGTGTCCGAACGCGCGACGGAAACCGGCATACGGATCGAACAGGCGTCTCCACAGGTTGAATAATGGAATGTCGTGATTCCCGGGCAGCGCCAGCACCTGCGGGATCGCCAGCTCGCGCACGAAGCGTTGCGCGGCGTCGAATTGCGCACGACGTGCCCGCTGGGTGATGTCGCCGGACAACACCAGCACCCCGGGTTGCTGCTGCCGCACCAGCTCGCACAGCGCCTGCAGTATCTGAGGGCGTTCGGTGCCGAAGTGCGGATCCGAAATCTGCAGCAGCACGTTCATGCCGCATCCGGCTCCGGCAACGGCTGCGGCAGCGGCTTGAGCAGCATCAGCGGCGTGTCCGCCACCGCGAAGCGCAGCGGCGCACCCAGGGTCAGGATTTCGCCGTCCACTGCGACCTTGATGCGGCGGCGACGACCCACCGCCACGGTCAGGTCGCGGGTGGGCAGGCGCAAGATATTCTCGGTCTCGCCCAGGCGACCGAGCGCGCCGCGCATCGCCAGACCCAGCAAGGCCACGGTGCCGATCGCGCGCACCACCAGCGCCACCAGCCGGCCCTGCTCCACCAGCGGCGCCTCGTCCACGCCCAGACGATCCAGTTGCAGGCGGTTGTTGCCGACGAACAGAGAAGGCGTGCGCACCGATCGCATGCGCCCGTCCTGGTCAAGGCGCAGGCGCAGCTGCCGATGTTCGCGGAACAGGCTGCGCAGGCCGGCTCCTGCGGCGACCAGGCGGCTGCGACCCAGTTGCGCCTTGAAGGCTTCGCGGTCTTCCAGCAGGTTGGAATACAGGCCCAGGCTGGCGTTGACGAGGAACACGTGATCGTTGACCTTGCCGGCCTGTACCGGCTGCGGCAACCCCCGGATCAGCACCTGCGCGGCCTCGGCAGGCTCCAGCGGAATACCGTGGGTGCGCGCGAACAGGTTGAATGTGCCGAGCGGGATCACGCCAAACACGCAACCGCTGCCGAGCACGGCCTGAGCGACACCATTGATGGTGCCGTCGCCGCCGGCCGCCACCACCACACCGTTGCAATCCTGCGCCTGCCGCACCGCGCGGCGGGCCGCATCGACGATGGTCTGGCTGCCTTCGGGCGAAATAAAACGGTGCGCACGGCCGGCCTGTTCGAAGACCTCGCGCAATGCGTCAACCGTGCGCTCGGTGTCCCGGTTGCCGGAGCGGACGTTGATGACGATGAACAGGGGCGGATTCGGATCGATCGGTTCGGTGGGCATCGCCCAGCATAAGCGAGCGCAGCTGTCACGAGACGGTCATACCGGCTTCACAATCGCTTCAAGGCGCCCCTCCATGCTCATCGAATGACCAATGACGACATCGAGGAGGCCTAGACCGTGGCCAGGAAGAACGAAAGCAAGCTCAAGAAGTACCGCACCATCTGGATTTCCGACGTCCATCTGGGCACGCCCGGCTGCAAGGCCGAACATCTGGTGGACTTCCTCAAGCACACCGAGTGCGAGAACCTCTACCTGGTCGGCGACATCATCGACGGCTGGAAACTGCAGGGCGCGTGGTTCTGGCCGCAGGAGCACACCAACGTCGTGCGCAAGGTGCTCACCAAGGCCAAGCGCGGCACCAAGATCTGGTACGTCACCGGCAATCACGACGAGTTCCTGCGCAAGTTCGTCGGCTTCGGCCTGGCCATCGGCAATCTGCGCGTGGTCAACGAACACGTGCACCACACCGCCGACGGCCATCGCCTGCTGGTCACTCACGGCGACGCCTTCGACGTCATCACCCGTTACCACCGCTGGATTGCGCTCATCGGCGACACCGCCTACGACCTGACGATGCGCGCCAACCACCGCTTCAACCAGCTGCGACGCCTGCTGGGCATGCGCTACTGGTCGCTGTCGGCATTTGCCAAGAACAGCGTGAAGAACGCCGTCAACATCGTGTCGGAATTCGAGGAAAGCGTGGCGCGCGAATGCCGCCGCCGCGGCCTCGACGGCGTGGTCTGCGGCCACATCCATCACGCCGAGATTCGCGACATCGATGGCGTGCAATACCTCAACAGCGGCGACTGGGTGGAAAGCTGCACCGCCCTGGCCGAAGATTTCAACGGCCGTATCCAGGTCATCCGCTGGGTGCAGGTGGACCACCTGCACGATTCGCCCAAGGTCACGCCGCTCAAGCGCGCGGCGGTGCGCAAGGCAGCCGCCTGAGCCGAATCGCGGGGCGCCCTGGCGCGGAACCTCGTCAGCGTCTTTGCCGCCACGCGGCGAGCTCCACTTACGTCGCCCGACAAAAGAAGAAGGCGGCCCGCGGGCCGCCTTCCTCATTTCAACGAATAACGCTTACTTGGCGATGTTGATCACCTGGATCTGGGTGAACTCGGCCAGGCCTTCTTCCGAGAATTCCACACCCATGCCCGACTGCTTGGCGCCGCCGAAGGGCACGTTGGGGGTGATATCCATGTGCTTGTTGACCCAGGCGGTACCGGTTTCCAGGCGTGCGGCGTAGCCACCAGCGCGCTTGGCATCCTTGCCCCAGACCGAACCACCCAGGCCGAAAGTCGACGCATTGGCGCGCTTGAGCGCATCTTCCGGATCGCTGTACTTGATCACCGGCAGGATCGGGCCGAACTGCTCTTCGTCGACGATTCGATCGCCATCGGTGACGTCGCGCACGATGGTGGGACGGATGAAGTAGCCGCCGCCGTCATCGACCTGGCCACCGGCCACGATCTTGCCGCTCTTGCGCGCTTCGTCCACCAGTCCGCGCACCTTGTCGAACTGCATCTTGTTCTGCAGCGGCCCGATCTGGATGCCCTCTTCCAGGCCATTGCCGACCACCGCCGCGTTGGCGTGCTTGACCAGCTCGCCGACCATTTCGTCGTAGATCGACTCGTGCACGTACAGGCGCTTGATCGCCAGGCACACCTGGCCGTTGTTGGCGAACGCACCGCCGAAGATGGCCGCAGCCGATTCCTTGGGGTCGACGTCGTCGAGCACGATGGCGGCGTCGTTGCCACCCAGTTCCAGGGTGATGCGCTTGACCGTATCGGCGGCGCTGGCCATGACCTTCTTGCCGGTGGCGGTGGAGCCGGTGAACGACACCTTGCGCACGTCCGGATGCGCGGTGAGCACGCCGCCCAGGTCGTTGGCGTCGGTGACCACGTTGAACACGCCCGGCGGCAGGATGCCGTTGATGATCTCGGCCAGCAGCAGGGTGGTGAGCGGCGTGGTCGGCGCCGGCTTGGCCACCATGGTGTTGCCGGTGAGCAGCGCCGGGCCGAGCTTGCCGCACAGCAGCAGGATGGGGAAATTCCACGGGATGATGGCGGCCACCACGCCGAGCGGGCGACGGTGCTGCTCGACGCGGCGCACGTCGGTGTCCTCGATGACCTTGGACAGGGAATCCAGGCTGGCAAAGTAGCGGATGAACGCGGCGGCGCCACCGATCTCCACGCGCGCGTCGGCCAGCGGCTTGCCCTGCTCGGTGGTCAGCTGCTCGGCGAGCTTTTCGATGTTGGCTTCCATCGCCTCGGCCAGCCGCACCAGGGCGCCGCGACGCTCCTCGACCGGGGTGGTCGACCAGGCCGGGAACGCGGTCTTGGCCGCGGCCACCGCGGCATTGGCCTGGTCGACACTGCCGCGCGGCGACTGCGCGCAGACCTTGCCGGTAGCGGGGTTGATGACGTCCATGGTGCTGGCGCCGTCGACCAGTTGGCCGCCGATCAAGAGCTTGTACTGATTCATGAGATTCTCCATTGGAAGCGCCGAGTTTTGTCGGCCTATATGTGTCGCGAGACGCGAATCCTGCGGGCGTCCGCTTCAGGCCTTGGCACTGGGTCGGGACGATACGGAACCGTACCACTTACGCGCGTTGGGATGCGAGTCCGACAAGCCCAGCTTGACCCAACCGGCGAAGTCCACCACGCACAGCGCGGTGATGTCGGCGATGCTGAACGTGTCGCCGGCAATATATGGACCCTGCGACAGCACCCGCTCCAGCTGATCGAAGAATCGCAGCAGTCCGGCGCGGCCACGCTCGGCGAGCTGCGGGATGGCCGGTACCCCGGTCACTCCAGGGATGCCACGATCAGCGAACCCCGGGGTGGAATTGCGAAAAGCCTCGGCGCCGCAGAGGAAGCCGTCCATTTCCATGTGCCGGGTGCGCGAGGCGATCACCGCGCGCGACTTGGCGTCGTGGCCCATCAGCGGCGGATCGGGGTACAGCTCCTCCAGGTAGCGGCAGATCGGCACGGTTTCGTCGATACAGGTACCGTCGTCCAGTTGCAGCACCGGCACCACGCCGCGCGGATTGATCTTGAGGAACTCCGGCTTGAGGTTCTCGCCGTTGAGCAGGTCCACCTGCGCGGTGTCGATCTGGATGCCCTTTTCCGCCATGAAGATGCGGACGCGGCGCGGGCTGGGGGCAATGGTGCAATCGTAGAATTTCATGCGTGGATACCGGGTGGATGAACAGACGTCCATGCTGCAACAGTGTAGGAGCCCCTGCAGCTAGGGATTCTCTGATTTACCTGGTGACTGGCGCCCCAAGCCGATAAGAAATCCGAATTATGGGTGCTTGGATCGCCTCGGATGCCTCGTTTCTTGGCCTTTCGGCCTCAATCGCTGTGCAGCAGGCGGATTACGCCTGCTGCAGCTTCATCAATTGAGCGCGCGCCAGGTACAGGTTGGCCAGCGCGCAGGTCACCTGCAGCCGGTGCAGGTTCTTCGCCAGACCGCGGTAGCGGACCTTGGTAAAACCGAAGCGCAGCTTGATCACCGCAAAGACGTGCTCGACCTTGGCGCGCACCTTGGACTTGGTCCGGTTCTTCGCCCGCTCTGATTCGTCGATGACGCCCTTGAGACGGTAGCGCCGGTTGGTGAAATCCAGCGCCTGCGGGGCCTTCTCACGAATGACGCTGCCCTGACCGCGATACGCCTGATCACCCCACACCCGCGTCTCCTGGCCGTGCAGCAGTTCCGGCAATACCCGGCAGTCGGCCACGTTCGCCGCCGTGGCTTGTACCGAATGAATCAGCCGGGTCCGGCTGTCGACACCCACGTGCGCCTTCATGCCGAAGTACCACTGGTTGCCTTTCTTGGTCTGGTGCATCTCGGGATCGCGCTGCTGTTGCTGATTCTTGGTCGAACTCGGCGCGCCAATGATCGTGGCATCCACGATCGTCCCTTTGCTGATCTTGAAGCCCTGCTCCTGAAGGTAGCGCTGGACCTGGTCAAACAGCGGCTTGCCCAGGGTGTTGCGCTCCAGCAGGTGGCGGAACTTGCAGATCGTGGTTTCGTCCGGCGGCGCCTCCAGGCCCAGGTCAATCCCCGCAAAACGGCGCATCGACGCCGAGTCGTACAAGGCCTCCTCGGCCGCCGGGTCCGACAGATCGAACCACTGCTGCAGAAAGTAGATCCGCAGCATCCGCTCCAGTGCTATCGGTGGCCGTCCGCCGCTGCCGGTATCCTTGAAGTAATACGGCTCGATCACCTCGCACAGCGAGGACCACGGCATCACCGAGTCCATCTGCTCCAGGAAGCGCGCCCGCTTGGTCGTGCGCGCGTACTTCTCAAATCCACTGCCCAGGCTCTGTTGCTTCATCAAAGTCATCCGTCTGTCCGTTCCAGATTGAAACGCAAACAGCGTGCAACTTCGAGAGGTAAATCAGAGAATCCCTAGGTCGTGCCCTTCCGGGTGATCCGGATCAGGTCCCGGACTGCCAGTCGAAGGTTTTGCCGGTGCGCGCCGGCACCGCTTGCAACTTCAAGCGCGCGAACTGCGGCAGCCCGTTGCGAAAAGGCGGGGGCTCTTCGCCCTCGATCAGCGGCAGCAGGTATTTCCTGCAGGCCGCGGTGATGTGAAAACCGTCCTCGCGGATGAATTCGCTGGGCATCTTGCGCTCGACGTTGGCGACTTCGGTCAGCGCCACTTCGGCCAGCGACCACGCGTAGGGCTGGTCCGCGGTACGCACGATCGACACCATCACCCCACCACGCCCTTGCGCCGCAATTTCCACCGCCGCGCGACCGACCGCATAGGCCTGATCCAGGTCCACCTTGGAGGCGACGTGGCGGGCGGAGCGCATCAGGTAGTCCGACTGCGCGTAATGAACCTTGCAGCGCAATGCCGCCTTGATCTTGTCCGCCAGCAGCGGCGCCACGCCGCCGAGCTGGGCGTGCCCGAAGGCGTCGCGCCCGCCGGCTTCGGCCAGGAACTCGCCCCCCGCCGTGCGCAGGCCCTCGCTGACGACCATGGCGCAGTGCCCGTAGTGGCGCACGTTGTGGGCCACCGCGGCTAGGAAGCGTGCCTCGTCAAAGGCCACTTCCGGGAACAGGATCAGCTGCGGCGCATCGCCGACGGACTCGGCTGCCAGCCCGCCGGCAGCGGCGGTCCAGCCGGCATGGCGGCCCATCACCTCCAGGATGAACACCTGGGTCGAGGTGCGCGCCATGGACGCCAGATCCACCCCGGCTTCCCGGATCGACACCGCGGTGTACTTGGCCACGCTGCCGAAACCCGGACAGCAGTCCGTGTGCGGCAGGTCGTTGTCCATGGTCTTGGGGATGTGAATGGCCTGCAGCGGATAACCGAGCTGTTGGCTGATTCGACCCACCTTGAGGCAGGTATCGGCGGAATCGCCACCGCCGTTGTAGAAAAAGATGCCGATATCGTGGGCGCGAAATACCTCGATCAGGCGTTCGTAATGCGCGCGATGTTTCTCCAGCGACCCCAGCTTGTAGCGGCAGGAGCCGAAGGCGCCGCCGGGGGTATGGCGCAACGCCGCGACCGTCTCCACCGACTCGGCACCGGTGTCGACCAGTTCCTCGGCCAGCACGCCGACGATGCCGTCGCGTGCGGCGAACAGCTTGCCGATCCGGTCCGGCGCAGCGCGGGCAGCCTCGATGACGCCCTGCGCGGAGGCGTTGATGACGGCGGTGACACCGCCGGACTGCGCGTACAAGGCGTTGCGGGGCATGGGGTTCCTTGACGTACGGACGCGTTGCTCGGGTGCGCAGAGCCTACGCCGCACGCGGCACGATGCGAACCCTTCAGAGCCAGCTGGCGCGCGGCGGGTTCCCTGCGCCGTCGATGCAAGGTCGCGTGCAGAATGCAGGACCACGCAAATCCGCGGCCGGCACGACGCGGCGACGATTGCCGCTATTCAACGCGACCGGCGCAGTGTATGAAGAGGCGTGCGCTCGATTTCCGGGCGTGTCGACCGGAGTAGCGCCATGGCCAAGGGTATGAACGCCAAGAAGAACGAGAAGAAAAAACCGTTGAAGACGGCCAAGGAGAAGAAAGCGGAGAAGAAGGAAAAGAAGGGCAAGTAGCCGACACCGGACCGCCGTCTGTCCCCGATGAAGGCGGCCGTTGGCCGCCTTCATCGTTTTCGCTCAGATCACCCGCCGGAGCTCAAACACGCCAGACTGCAAACCCGCCCTGCCCTCAGGCCTTGCCCTGCAACTGCGACACGATGCCAGGGTTTTCCAGCGTGGAGACGTCCTGGGTGATCTCTTCGCCCTTGGCGATGGAGCGCAGCAGCCGCCGCATGATCTTGCCGCTGCGGGTCTTCGGAAGATTGTCCGCAAAGCGGATGTCGTCGGGCTTGGCCAGCGCGCCGATCTCCTTGCCGACGTGCGCGCGCAGTTCCTTGATCAGCGCTTCGGCCGCGTCGCCCTGCGGGCGTGCGCCCTTGCAGGTGACAAAGGCGAAAACGCTTTCCCCCTTGACCTCGTGCGGACGCCCCACCACGGCGGCTTCCGCCACGCGCGGATGGCTGACCAGCGCGCTTTCGATTTCCATGGTGCCCAGACGGTGGCCGGAGACGTTCAGCACGTCGTCGATACGGCCCATGATCCAGTAATAGCCGTCCTTGTCGCGGTGCGTGCTGTCGCCTGCGACATACAACCATGGCTTGGCGCCGCCGCCAGCGGTGTCAGCTTGCTTGCCCGGAAACTGGCCGTAGTAGGTCTTGATGTAGCGCTCGTTGTCGCCCCATATGGTGCGCAGCATCGACGGCCAGGGTTGGGTGATCACCAGATATCCACCCGCCTCGGTACCCTTGACCGGCTCGCCGGCTTCGTCGACGACATCCGCGAAGATGCCGGGCAGCGGCTGCGTGCAGGAGCCCGGCTTGGTGGGGGTTGCGCCAGGAATCGGACTCATCATGATGGCGCCGGTTTCGGTCTGCCACCAGGTATCGACGATCGGCAGCTTCTCCTTGCCGATGACGCGGTGGTACCACATCCAGGCCTCGGGATTGATCGGCTCGCCGACGCTGCCGAGCAGGCGCAGCTTCGAAAGATCGTACTTCGCCGGCCAATGATCGCCCAGCTTCATCAGCGCGCGGATCGCCGTCGGCGCGGTGTAGAAAATGGTGACGCCGTGTTCCTGCGCGATCTTCCAGAAACGCCCCGCGTCCGGAACCGTCGGCGCCCCTTCGTAGATCAGGATGGTGGCGCCGTTGGATAGGGGGCCGTAGCAGACATAGCTGTGGCCGGTGATCCAGCCGACGTCCGCGGTGCACCAGAATACGTCGGAATCCTGCAGGTCGAACACCCACTGGCTGGTCATGTGCGCCCCCAGCAGATATCCGCCGGTGGAGTGCTGAATACCCTTGGGCTTGCCGGTGGAGCCGCTGGTGTAGAGCACGAACAGCGGGTGCTCGGACTCGACCCACTCGGGGTCGCATTGCTCGGACTGCGTCACGGTCAGTTCGTGCCACCAAAGATCGCGCCCGGCCTGGAACGCCACCTCGTGCCCGGTACGCCGATAAACGACGACTTTCTCCAAGGTCTTGCAGCCGGAGTCGAGTGCATCGTCCACCGCCTTCTTGAGCTCGACGATATTGCCGCCGCGGGTGCCGCCGTCGGCGGTGATCACCAGCCGGGCGCCGGCGTCTTCGATGCGATCGCGCAAAGAGCCTGCGGAGAAGCCCCCGAACACGATCGAGTGGATCGCGCCGATGCGCGCGCATGCCTGCATGGCAATCACCGCTTCGGGCGTGTGCGGCATGTAGATCACCACGCGATCGCCCTTGACGATACCCAGCGACTTCAGCCCGTTGGCGAGCTTGCACACCTCGGTGTGCAGTTGCCGGTAGGTCCAGTTGCGGGCATCGCCTTTCTCGCCCTCGAAGCGGATGGCGATCTTGTCGCCGTGCTTGGCCAGGTGCCGGTCCAGGCAGTTGGCCGAGGCATTGGTACGGCCATCCGAGAACCAGCGGTAGTTCGGGGCGTCGCTGTCGTCGAGCACGGTCTCGAACGGTGTTTGCCACGCCAGCTCCTTGCGTGCGAGTTCGGCCCAGAAGCCGACCGGATCCTTGGCCGCCAGCTCCTTGAGCGCCGCCAGCGAATCGGCGTTGAGCCGCGCCTTGCCGGCAAATTCCGCGGACGGCGGGAACAGGCGCGCCTCGGTCAGCACGGACTGGATATCACTGCTCATCGATGCTCCTCCATTCGAATGTCTGCTGCGGCGGAATATAGGCCACGACGCTCGCCGTCACGCCACCACCGCGGGTGGTTTTGCACACAGCGTGCCGGCTTTCGACCGCACCGCGTTCAGTTCAGCGAGCGGTGGTCGCTGTCGCGCAGGAACAGCACGCCCACCACCACCGTCATCAGCGCCACGCCGATGGGATACCACAGTCCGAAGTAGATGTTTCCGGAGGCCGCAACCATGGCGGTGGCCAGCAAAGGCAGCATGCCGCCGAACCAACCGTTGCCGATGTGGTACGGCAGGCTCATCGATGTGTATCGGATCTGGGTCGGAAACAGTTCCACCAACCACGCTGCGATAGGCCCGTAGACCATGGTGGCGTAAAGCACCAGGATGGTCATCAGCAGCAGGGTCACCGGGTAGTTGACGCGCTCCGGATCGGCCGTTGTCGGGTAACCGCTTTCGGCCAGCACCGATTTGTAGGCCGCCTCGTCCCAGCCCTCCAGCACCACGTCGCCGATGCGGGTCACCACCGTGGCCTGTCCTTCCGCGGGTCGCGATTCGAACGACAGGCCCGACTTGGTAAGGAAATCCTTGGCTTTGTCGCAGTCGCTGAAGCGCGTCCCCGGTAGCACGAAGATATGGAAGCTGCAGTCGCTCGCCGACACGCTGATGGGCGTCCGTTCGATGTACTCGGCAAGGGCGGGATTCACGGTGTGGGTCAGGGCCTGGAAGATCGGGATGTAGGTCAGTGCAGCCAGCAGGCATCCTCCGAGGATGATCTTGAGCCGACCGATGCGATCCGACAGCGCCCCGAACACGATGAAGAACGGCGCGGCGATCAGCAGCGATACCGACAGCAGGATGTAGGTGACCAGGTAATCCAGCTTGAGCGTGATGGTCAAAAAGAACAGCACGTAGAACTGGCCCGTGTACCAGACCACGCCCTGCCCAGCCGTACCGCCGAGCAGAGAAAGCAGCACGTACTTGTTGTTCGGATAGCGCAGAAAGCTGTCGGTGAGCGGGCTTTTTGAACCGCGTCCCTCCGCCTTCATCTTCTGGAACAAAGGCGACTCGTTGAGCTTCAGGCGGATATAGACCGAAACCACCAGCAGCGCGATCGACACAAGAAAGGGAATGCGCCAGCCCCATTCGGCAAAGCTTTCCTTATCGAGCAACAGGCGGCAGCCGCCGATGATCAGCAATGACAGGAAGAAACCGATGGTGGCGGTGAGCTGGATCCAGCTGGTCGCGTACCCGCGCCTGTGGTCCGGCGCATGCTCCGCCACGTAGGTTGCGGCGCCTCCGTATTCCCCGCCCAGCGCCAGACCCTGCAGCAGGCGCAGAGTCACCAGGATGATCGGTGCAGCGATCCCGATCGCCTCGTAGGTCGGCAGAAAGCCGACCGCCGCGGTGGCCACGCCCATGACCACGATGGTGATCAGAAAGGTGTACTTGCGCCCCACGATATCGCCGAGCCGCCCAAACACCAGCGCGCCGAAAGGACGCACCAGAAACCCTGCAGCGTAAGTAGCAAATGCCGACAACAGCGCCGCAGTCTCGTTGCCGGGCGGAAAGAACAGCGCGGCAAAGAACGGCGCCAAAGTGGCGTAGAGGAAAAAGTCGTACCACTCGAACACCGTGCCCAACGACGAGGCAAGGATCACCCGGCGCTGTTCGGTTCTCTCGACCGGCGCGGCGGACTGGCTGACGCTGTCAGCGCTGGCACTCATGCACGACTCCCAGATAGTGATTTATTGGCTTGCGGCGATCCCGGAATCCGCGCCACGGATCGCATCGTCGGCCAGACGCGCCGTGCCGGTACCGCTCGCGGCCGCCGCAAGGCTGGCACAACAAGCTTCCGCGAGGCCGGCGTGGAATTCAATCATGGCAACACCCCGCTGCCGCGACCGCCGTGTGCGCGTGGCATTCTGCCCCTCCGACCCGACCGCGCGTTCTGCATGCACTACCGTCACCTGTTCCACGCGGGCAATTTCGCCGATGTGTTCAAGCACGTGCTGCTGGTGGGTCTGCTGCAGGCACTCAGCCGCAAGGACAAGCCCTGGTGTTATCTGGACACACACGCCGGTGCCGGCAGCTACAACCTGGCGTCGCGTGATGCCGGGCGTACCGGAGAGTGGCAGCAGGGCATCGGCAAGTTGCGGGCCGACATGGGTACGCCCCCCACGGCGCGTCGCTACCTGGAACTGGTTGGCTGGCAGGACGGGCGCCCCGAGTTGGAGCACACCCGCCCCTACCCGGGCTCGCCGCGCCTGGCCAGCCTGCTGGCGCGTGCCGGCGATCGCGTGGTGTGCTGCGAGCGCATGCCCGAGATCGCCGAACAGCTCCGAGTGCATGCGCCGGGCGCGGTGGTGCACCTGCGCGACGGCTACGAGGCGCACAGCCTGCTGCCGCCGGCGGAAAAACGCGGACTGGTCCTGATCGACCCGCCGTTCGAGGCGCGCGACGAGTTCGATCGCATCGCCGCCTTCATGCGCAGCGCGCAGCAACGCTTTGCCGCCGGCATCCAGGCGGCGTGGTTTCCGCAGAAAAATGCGCACGAAGCGCAGCGCTTCGCCCGGCGCGCGGTGCGCGACACGCGGCAAGACGCTTTGCTGTGTCTGTTGGATACCGGCGTCGCGTCGGCAGGACACCTCCACGCCTGCGGCCTGCTGATCGTCAATCCACCCTACGGTTTCGCCGCCGATGCCGCCGCCGTGTTGGCCTGGCTGACGCCTCGACTGGCGCTCGGTCCCAAGGCGTACTACCGGATCGAGCCGATGGCAGCAACTGGCCGCTGAGACCCGTTTCGCAGCGCCGGTCGCAGCGTTAGAATCCGCGCCGCCGGCCCGGCTGAGAGCACCCTATCGTCGCGCGCACCGGCAGCGCCGACACGAGAAAAATAGAACGATTGCGGATCGGCGCGGCGCGCACGGCCAGGACCCGGGCGCAGACCGGCGCGGGCCGCGCGAGGAGATCGCATGACCCTGACCGCGCCGATGCTGGCATCGCCCAAATGGCTGATCGCCCTGCTGTGGTTTGCCTGCGTGGCCGCCTACGTGCACTGGCGCGGCAGGGTCCGCCACACCTTCTGGCGTCAGTTGGCCGATCACTCCACCCTGGTGGCGCCGCTGAACGTGCTGATCTACGCGTTCTCGAGGACGCCGCGCGTACCCATCCTCGACCCCCGCAGCTTCCCCGAACTGAACCTGCTGCGCGACCATTGGGAGATCATCCGCGACGAGGCGCGCGCGCTGTACGGCATCGGCGCGATCGGCAAGTCGGACGATCTCAACGATCTCGGCTTCAACTCGTTCTTCAAGAACGGCTGGGGCCGGTTCTACTTTCACTGGTACGGCAGCTTCCTGCCCTCGGCGCGGGAATTGTGCCCGCGGACCTGCGCGCTGCTGGAACAGACCCCCAGCGTGAAGGCCGCCATGTTCGCGCTGCTGGAGCCGGGAGGCAGGCTGCCGCGGCACCGCGATCCCTGGGCAGGCTCGCTGCGCTACCACCTGGGGCTGATCACGCCCAACCACGATGCCTGCCGCATCGTGGTCGACGGCGAAGTGCGCAGCTGGCGCGATGGCGAAGATCTGATGTTCGACGAAACCTACATCCACACCGCCGAGAACTTCACCGACCGTCACCGCATCATCCTGTTCTGCGACGTCGAGCGTCCGCTCAACAACCCGCTGGCGCGCCTCTACAACCGCATGGTCGGCCGTACGCTGGCCGCGGCGTCGGCCTCGCGCAACCGTCCCGGAGAGCCGTTGGGCATGCTCAACTACGGCTTCAAGCACGTCTACGCCTTGCGCCGTTTCGGCAAGCGGCTCAAGGCCCGGAATCGGCGGCTTTACTACGCGTTCAAGTACACCCTGCTGCTGGGCCTGGGGTACTGGATGTTCGGATCTTGATCGCGGACCGCACTCGCCTACGGGATCGCCCGCGTAGCTTCCAGCAGCGACGGCCGTCCCTGACGGTACCGCCACGACGGACAGCCGGCGCGCACAGCACATGAGCGCCCGGAAGTAGCGTGCGCCGGGTTCGGGTTAGTCTCGGTCCCATGAACGACGAACCGCACCCGGACGACGACGGCCGCCTGTGGTCGCTCGACGGCCACTACTTCAATGCCGCCACCCTGCGCGATCTGCTGGACACCCACGCCGATCTGGAGGCAGGCGACGTCGTGTTCGTCGGCCGACCTGCCGCGGTGCAGCCGCTGACCTATGTCAACGCGCGCTCCATCGTCAAACAACTGTCGGAACACGCGCGTGACGACTGTGGCGAGGCCGCCGAAGACTGGCCTCGGGTCGGCGCCGGGGCCGAACGCGAACTCGACCACTTCCTGGCCGACTGGATCCAGCGCCATTGCCCGGTGGATTTCAACCGCATGGGCGACGTCACCGAGCATCTGATCAGCGAGGCCGATATCGACCGCACGAAATCCGCGCGCGGCTGAGTAATTGGTCGGGGCGAGAGGGCGACAGCCCGGTCGCCGAAGGTGAGCCAGAGCCACAGTGTGGCTCTGGCAGGGCGGGAGCGCCCGAGGCCATGCCGAGGGCCGGAATCCGACCGGCGGGACACTCGAAAAAAGAATTGGTCGGGGCGAGAGGATTTGAACCTCCGACCACTTCCACCCCAAGGAAGTGCGCTACCAGGCTGCGCTACGCCCCGACTGTGAGCCTGCCGACGATATCGACAAGACGCCGCTCGCGCGATCCGGACAAGTGGAGCGGCCAACGGGGGCGCGATCATAGCCTGCGCGCCCCGGCCTGCAAAGCTCAGCGCAGCAATTTGAGCAGCGATTCCAGCTCGTCGCGCACCTGGCGTATCTCGCGGCTGCGCGAGTCGACCGCCACCGCTGTCGTATTGGTCGCCGCAACGGTATCCGCCGCGGCGCCATCGTCGGGCACGCTGCCGGCTGTCCGCGGCTGATCCTTGAGGCGCTGCCGCGCACCACCGATGGTGAATCCCTGCTCGTAGAGCAAGCTGCGGATGCGGCGCACCATCACCACGTCATCGTGCTGGTAATAGCGGCGGTTGCCGCGCCGCTTGACCGGCTTGAGTTGGGGGAATTCTTGTTCCCAGTATCGCAGCACGTGCGCCTTGACCTGACACAGTTCCGACACCTCGCCGATGGCGAAGTAGCGCTTGCGCGGAATCTCCGGCAGCGGGGCGGGCAGTTCAGCGGCCTGCATCGAGTTCCACCCTGAGTCGCAGCTTCTGTCCGGGTCGGAACGTCACCACGCGTCGGGCGGAGATGGGAATCTCTTCGCCGGTCTTGGGGTTGCGTCCGGGGCGCTGATTCTTGCTGCGCAGCTCGAAGTTGCCGAAGCCGGACAGCTTGACCTCTTCTCCGGCTTCGAGGCGCCCGCGAATCTCCTCGAAGAACAGATCGACGAACTCCTTGGCCTCACGCTTGTTGAGACCCAGTTCGTCGAACAGTGCTTCCGACAGCTCGGCCTTGGTCAATGCCACGTTTATGCGCCCCTGCCCTTATGACATCAGCTCCGCAGCGATGCCCCCAATTCCGTGGCTGCCCGCGTCTGGATGGCGGCGACAGCCGTGTCGATTTCCGTGTCCGTTAGGGTGCGCGAGTAATCTTGGAAAATCAAGCCTAAAGCCATGCTTTTGAAGGTAGTCCCGAGGTTGGCGCCGCGATACACGTCGAACAGCCTCACCTCGCGCAGAATCTCCGGCGCAGCGGCCTGCACGATACTGCGCAACTGCGCCAGCGAAACCGCTTCGGGCACCACCAGCGCCAGATCCCGTCGCGAGGCCGGGAATTCGGCCACGGCCCGCGCTCGCGGCAGGGTCTGGCGTTGCAACGCCGCGCCGTCCAGTTCGAACACGACGGCCGAAGCCGGCAGGTCGAGCTTGGTGATCAGCGCGGGGTGCAGCTCGCCGATCCAGCCCAGCGGCCGACCGTCCAGGCTGATCAGCGCCGAGCGTCCCGGATGCAGAGCGGCGTGCTGCGCGGCACGGTACTCGAACGCACGCCCTCCGGCGCCGAGCGCGTCCACGTCAGCCTTGATGTCGAAGAAATCCACCGCGCGCGCGGGCATCGACCACTGCTCCGGGAACGCCGCGCCCGCGGCCAGGCCGGCCAGCCGCGGCGATTCGACGATTTCGCCACCTTCGCGGGCGAAGCACACGCCGGCCTCGAACAGGCGCAGGCGTGGCGCCTGACGCGCGTGGTTGTGACGCCAGGCATCGATCAGGCCGCACCACAGGGTGGCGCGCATCTGGCCCAGGTTATCGGCAAGCGGATTGTCCAGTGCAATCGACTCCACCTGCGGCGCCAGCAGCGACTGCACCTGGCGATCGGCGAAAGCCAGCGAGACGATCTCCTGCCAGCCGCGCGCCACCAGGCTGCGCTTGAGTTCGGCACTGCTGCGCAGGGTCTCGCTGGGGCGTCCCGGGGCCAGATGAGCGGCGTATGGCCGCGCGGGAATCCGGTCGTAGCCGTACAGCCGGGCGACCTCCTCGATCAGGTCGGGCTCGATGCGCAGGTCGTAGCGCCACGAAGGCACCTGCGCGGTCCAGGTCCCGCCCACTTCGTTGCGGGTGGAAATGTGCAGACGGGACAGCAGGGCTTCGACTTCCTTGGCAGGAATGTCATGACCCAGCAGCTTGTTGAGCCTTGCATGGCGCAGGCTCAGCCGCACGGGCTCGGTCTGTGCGCGGCCACTGAAACTGATAGGACCGGCCTCGCCGCCGCATAACTGCAGGGTCAGTTCGGTCGCGCGTTCCAGTGCCGGACGTTGCAGGTCGGGATCGACGCCGCGTTCGAAGCGGTACAACGCATCGGAGGCCAGCTTGTGGCGGCGGCCGGTGCCCGCCACCGCGTTCATTGCAAAGCAGGCGCTTTCGAAGAACACGCGTGAGGTGGAGGACGACACCGCCGTGGACGAGCCGCCCATGACGCCGGCCAGCGCCACGGGTCCGCTGTCGTCGCAAATCAGCAACTCGCGATGCTGCAGCGTGAGCTCCTGGTCGTTGAGCAGAGTCAGGGTTTCACCGGCCTGCGCGCGCCGCACCTTGACCGCGCCCGACAGCCGCGCGCCATCGAAGGCGTGCATGGGCTGCCCCATTTCCAGCATCACGTAATTGGTGATGTCCACCAGCGGTTGAATGGCGCGGAGACCACTGCGGCGCAGGCGCTCGCGCATCCAGTCCGGCGTGCGGGCGCGGGCATCGAGGTCGTACACCACACGGCCGGCATAAGCACTACAGTCGGTCAGACTCTCGATTTCCACCGGATGCCGATGCTCGCCGACCACCGTCGCCGGCTTGACCCGGGGCCGGTTGAAGTTGACGCCGAACAAGGCCGCCACTTCGCGTGCCAGACCCACCACCGAGAAACAATCGCCGCGATTGGGGGTGATTTCCAGATTCAGGATGCGATCATCCAGCCCCAGATGTTGTTCGATCGGAGCGCCCAGCGGCGCATCTGCGTCCAGCTCCAACAATCCGTCGGACTTCTCGGCCAGACCCAGCTCGGCCGCCGAGCACAGCATGCCGCCGGACTCCACCCCGCGCAGGCTGGACACCTTGATCTCGAACCCGCCCGGCAGCCGTGCACCGGGCAGCGCCACCGGCGCCACCATCCCCTTACGGGCGTTGGCGGCGCCGCAGACGATGCGGTGGCGACCGGCCGCACCGGCCTCGACTTCGCATACGCGCAGACGCTCGGCATTGGGATGCGCTTCGATGGCACTAATCCGTCCGATCACGACGCCCTGCGGCAGCTCCGCCACGACCGGCTCGATCTCCAGTTCCAGGCCGCCCATGACCAGGCGATCGGCGATCTGCTCGATGCTCGCCTGCGGATTGACCCACTCGCGCAGCCACTGTTCGCTGAGTTTCATCTTGGACTCCGGATCAGGCGAACTGGCGCAGAAAGCGCAGGTCGTTGTTGAAGAACAAGCGCAGATCGTCGACCCCGTAGCGCAGCATGGTCAGACGCTCCACGCCCATGCCGAAGGCATAGCCGGTGTACTTTTCGGGATCGATCCCCACGGCTTCGAACACCTTCGGATGCACCATGCCGCAGCCCAGCAGCTCCAGCCAACGGCCAGGGTGATCAGGCCCCTTGGACGGATCGCGCCAGCGCATATGCACGTCGGCGCCGGGCTCCACGAAGGGGAAATACGAAGGCCGGAACAGCGCTTCGACGTCCTGCTCGAAAAAGCGCGACAGGAAAGTCTGCAAGTCGTACTTCAGATCCGAGAAGCGCACGTTTTCGGCCACGTACAAACCTTCGACCTGATGGAACATCGGGCTGTGGGTGCGATCCGAATCGACGCGATACACGCGGCCCGGGCAGATGATGCGAATCGGCGGGGTGCGGCCCGCAGCGACCACCGCCTGCATGGTGCGAATCTGCACCGGACTGGTGTGAGTGCGCAGCACGCGCGCGCCATTGTCAACGTAAAAGGTGTCCTGCATCGCCCGCGCGGGATGCAGCTCGGGGATATTGAGCGCGCCGAAATTGTGGAAGTCGTCCTCGATCTCGGGGCCGTCCATGGTTTCGAACCCGAGCTCGTTGAACAGGCGCTCGATGCGCTGCAAGGTGCGGGTCAGCGGATGTAACCCGCCAACGCCGTCGCCTCGACCGGGCAGGGTCACGTCGATCGTTTCGCTGGCCAGGCGCGCGGCCAGCTCGGCCTGGAGCAACTGCGTGGAACGATGCTGGATGGCGGCAGCGATCAGATCCTTGACCTTGTTTACGCGATCGCCAAAGGCCTTGCGCTCGTCCGGGGCCATTGCGCCGAGCTGCTTCAACAACTCGGTCACACGACCCTTCTTGCCCAGATAATTGACGCGCAGTTGTTCCAGCGCGCGGCTTTCGGCAGCGGCAGCAATTTCCGCCAATGCGGCGTGCTGGATCGCCTCCAGTGTGTCGCTCATGCATCCCCCATGGCAGACGTCCGAAAACGTCGCTGGTCAAACAAAAAAGGGAAGCAGCGCAGCGCGCAGCTTCCCTTCGTTCGCTTCAGGCCGGCCCGCGACCAAGCACGCGGGCCGCCACGCGGATCGCTCAAGCCAGGGCTGCTTTCGCCTGCGCCACCAGCGCCGCAAACGCCGGCTTGTCGTGGATGGCGATGTCGGACAGCACCTTGCGGTCCAGCGCCACGCCAGCCTTGTTCATGCCATCGATGAAGCGGCTGTACGACAGCCCCAGCTCGTTGGTGGCGGCGTTGATGCGCTGGATCCACAAGGCGCGGAACTCGCGCTTCTTGACCCGACGATCACGGTAGGCGTATTGCCCGGACTTGATGACCTGCTGCTTGGCGGCGCGGTAAGTGCGCGACTTGGCGCCCTGGTAGCCCTTGGCCTTCTTCAGCAGTTTCTTGTGACGTGCGCGGGCGGTAACGCCCCTTTTGACTCGTGCCATGTCTTAAACCCTCAATCCTGAATTCTTGAACGTGTGAAATGTGTCGTGGTCGCAAAGCGTCACGAATACGGCAGCATCTTGTTCACTTCACGTACGTCGGAATCGTTGACCTGGGTCACCCCGCGCAGCTGACGGATGCGCTTGCCCGTCATCTTGGTCAGGATATGGCGCTTGTGCGCGTGGCTGCGCTTGAAACCGCCCTTGGCGGTGCGCTTGAAGCGCTTGGCGGCGCTCTTGATGGTTTTCAGCTTGGGCATGTTCGCTCCTTCCCGGTCGATCCGGGTCTTGAATGGCCGGCGTCACAACCCTGCCCAGGGCGCTGACCGGGCCCGCGAAGAATCGCGGGACTTTGATTACAACCATTGCTCTTCGGTTGTAGATCGGGCTTCAGCCCGACTTGGCGGCACGGCTGTCGGGCTGAAGCCCGACCTACCGTCGCCCTACATCTAGCGCTTCTTTGCCCCCAGGACCATCACAGCCTGGCGGCCTTCCATCTTGGGGTGCTGCTCGACCACGGCCAACTCGACCAGATCGCCCTTGACCCGATCCATGACCTTCATGCCCAGGTCCTGGTGAGCCATTTCACGTCCGCGATAGCGGATGGTGACCTTGACCTTGTCACCCTCTTCCAGAAAGCGCGTCATGTTGCGCAGCTTGGTCTGGTAATCGGCTTCTTCGGTCGTCGGCCGGAACTTCACTTCCTTGACCTCGATCTGCTTCTGCTTGCGCTTGGCAGCGTGCTGGGCCTTGTCCTTCTGATACAGGTACTTGCCGTAGTCCATGATCTTGCAGACCGGCGGATCGGCGTTCGGCGACACCTCCACCAGATCAAGCTCCAGATCCGCGGCCTTGGCAATGGCGTCGCGCGTCATCATGACGCCTACCTGTTCGCCATCAGCGCCGATCACGCGCACTTTGAGGGCGGTGATCTGCTCGTTGCGCCGGTCGTCACGTTCTTGGGCGATGCTGCACTCTCCTGCCAGTCGTCAAACTGCCCGCGCTGAGGTGCGGCGGACAGGCAAACAAAGCCCGCGCCGGGGTGCCTGCGAAACAGTTTTTCGTTTCGTGAGGTGGCCAAGGCGGGCTTTGGGGACGCGAATCATAGGCAAGCAGGGCGCAAAGCTCAAGATTCAGGGCCGTCGCCCTGAATTGCGTCGCCTGGCGCGATCAGATGCAGCCATCGTGGTTTACGGTCCGGAACCACTCAGCCGCTCGGCGACCGGCGCATACCGACGCAGATACTCGCTTTTGCGCGCCAGCGCGTCGGCCAATTGCGCTTGACGGCCGGCGTCGTCGCTGCTCAGCCTCAACAATGCGTCAGCGGCCCGATCAAGACCCGCCGCGGCCTCCCGATTGCGCGGATGCAGGGCATAGGCCTCGGCATAGAGTTCCAGCGACGACCAGGCGGCGAACTCGGCACCCTCGCGTTCAAAAAATGCCCACTCCCCTGCTCCGTCGTCCAGCAACTGGCGCACCCGCTGTCGGGTTTCCGCTGGCAGGTCCTGAAATGCGACGTCCGGCCCGGCCTGCCGGTAGTTCACATAGCCCATGCCGCCGGCGACCAGGACCACGCTGACCCCCGCGGCGATGGCCAGATTGCGCAGCGCCGCACTGCGGAAGAACCGCTTCAGAAACTCCGAGGCATCCCGGGGTCGCGGCTTGCGATCAAACGCCAGGCAACGCTCCAGGACGCGCCACTGGTGCGGCGGCAACCCGCGGATTCGCGCCGGCACCAAGCCTTGCTCGCGCGCGCGGCGTGCGTTCTCTCGATTGAACGGGTGGCGCCCGCTGAGCAGTTCGTAGGCGATGATGCCCAGCGCATAGAGGTCATCCGAGGCGTCCGGATCACCGCCGGACATCATGTCTTCGGTCGCATACGAGGGCGTATAAGCGCCGAGCTTGCCGGGGTCGAAGTCGTCCTGTGCCGCCGCGCTACTGCTGGGCAAGGTGCGTGCGATGCCGAAGTCCAGGATCTTGGGGATACCGTCTTCGGTAAAAAAAATATTGGCGGGCTTCAGGTCGCAGTGAACCACGCCGCGCCGATGCGCATACGCCAGGCCTTCGGCGATGCCCTTGACGATCTGCAGCGCCGGCTTGAGGCCTAGTCCCGCGTCGCGCGCCTCGAACAGCACCTCGTTCAGCGGCCGACCCAGCAGCATCTCCATGACCAGATAAGTCCAGCCATCGGCCTGATCGAAGTCGTACACCGTGGCGATATTGGGATGTGCCAGGGCCTGGGCCTTGCTGGCCTCGCGCTGCAAAGCGGTGAAGGCGACCGAATGTCCGCGCAGTTCGCGGTTGAGGAGCTTGATGGCGACGTGGTGGCGCGGATCACCGGCCTCGCGCTTGAGCCGGTCCACTGCCCCGAACACCACGCCCATCCCACCGGCGCCCAGTCGCCGGGTCAGCTCGAAGCGATCACGCAGCACCGACCCCGGCCCCAGTTCGGCGCGCACAGCAAGTGCAGGCGTATCGCACACCGTGGCGGCAACCGTGGTGTTGCCTGTACCTGTGAGCACGGTGGTGGCGTCCGCAAGTGGACGCGGCGTTTCAGGCTCGGTCATGCCTGCCCTACCCGCCCGCAGCCCGGCCGATTCCTGCCAGCGCGGTAGGCACGAAGAAGAATTCTCCGACCTCGTGTCCGGCGCCCTTGATGGACTTGAACTCCGGCTGCTGGGCTTGCTGCTTCTGCGCCTCGCTGCCCCGAACGCGATCCACGATGCCGCTGAACAACTGTTGACTGGCCAGGATGCCGCGATTGCTCTGCAGCGCGTCCAGGAATGCCCGTGCGAACACCGAATGCCCGTCACCCCCGCCGTCCAGCACCGGCTGGTCGCCGCCAGAGGCGATCAGCAGGCGCGCGCGTTTGGGCAGCTTGAACTTGATGTACTCGGCGCTGTAGCCGCTCTTGCCGTCAGCAAACAGATAACTGGGGTCGGGCGACAACAGCCCGGCGTAGCAGGAATCCGCCACGATCAGCACGCGTCTGGCCGGTAGCCGCGCGATGTGGGCGGTGATCTGCTCGTTGGGTATCCAGAAGGTGTCCTTGGGCGGCGGCTCGGAGTTCACCGGCAGCCAGTAGCCGGTCTCCATACGGTGCGTCTGCAGACGCACGCCGTGACCGGCGTAATAGATCAACAAATTATCCTCCGGCCTGAGGACCTTGTTCAGCTCGTTGAGCGCCTGCAGCATGGCGATATCACCGGAATCCTGCAGCACCTGCACGGTGAATCCGTACTGTTCGCGCAACACGCTGGCCACGCGCTCGGCGTCGTTGCCCGGCGTCTGCAGCTTGGTCATCAACTGGTAGTCCTGGTTGCCGATCACCAGCGCGTAATAGCGACCGAAGCTGACGCCGTCGAGCACGCGTGCGACCGCAGCGGCGTCGATCTGGCTGGTCGCTTCGACCGTACCCGGCGTACGCAACAGCGGCTCATCGGCACCGGCATCGGCATCGGCAGCCGGCAACGCCGCGACCTGGGCGCGAAGCGCGTCGAGCTCGCGGCGACTAGCGTCTCGATCAGCCTGCAAACTTTCGATCAGCTTCCGCATAACGGCGAGATCGGCTTGCTCGAGAGCGTCAAGATTTCCGATCGACGACACCCTGCGCTTTTGATCAGGCTGTCTCTCATCGTTCGCGCGGGCCATCTCGCGCTCACTGGCTTTCTGATCGGCGCGTGCCAGCTCTTCTCCTTGCCGGACTATTTGGGTTTGCATCAGCGCGAGTTGCGCATCCTTGTCCTCAAGCCGCTGCTCGACCGCGGCCACTTGGGTGCTCAGCTCCTCGCGCAACTGCTGCTGTTCTCGCAATGCCGCGGACCGGTAGATGAGCGCGTCTTCCTTCAAGCCCCAGGACTGGCGATACAGATTCAAGGCGCGCAGACGGTCCTGCGGCACGCCCAAACCCTGCTCGTACATGGACCCGAGATTGAACTGGGCGCTGGCGTTGCCCTGCTCTGCGGCTTTGCCGTACCACAGGACGGCGGCCTCGAAGTCGGGTTCACCGCCGAGGCCGCGCTCGAAAATCTCGCCGACCTGGTTCTGCGCCTCGGCATCGCCGCCCTGCGCCGCGTCCATCCAAACGCGCAGCGCGGTCTGCAGATTGGCGCGATCAAACGCCACGTACTCGCCGCCGCGCAGACGGCAGTCGCTGGCGGTGGTCATGGTCGGGCGACGCGGCGACAGGTAAGTGCGGCTGCCGAGCTGGCGCACCTGCCCCGGCAGCAGGCAGTCGACGATCTCCAGATCGGCGCGCGAGAACTTCTCGATCTCCGCCTCGGTCTGCGCCAGCACCACACCGGGCGGCAGCAGCAAGGCTGCGAGCAGCACCCCGGTTCGACCGCGCAGGCGGGTCGGCATCACGGACAGGCCTGACCGTCGGCGGTGTCGCGACCCGCGGCGCCGGTGTAGTACGCGCCTTCCTCGACCCAGGCCTGGATCGCCGCATACAGCGCGGCGTCGCCAGCGGTGACCGAGCCGCGGTGCGGCACCAGTACCTGCGGCTTGGTGAACATGAGGCTGGCCAGGAAATCGCCCGGCGCCACCAGCAGCGCGCCGTTTTCGTTGGTGCCGGACTTGTAGCCGGCGTCACCGGCACGCAGCGAGCACCAGGCGTCCTTCTCGCTGGCGGTGGTGGGAATGGCCCAGCTCGGGTCGGGATTCTCGGTGGGGGCGTGGCAGCCGCTGGCATTGCAACCCGCCGCCCCCGGGGAAGCCACCATGGCGGCGGCCACCGGCGCGAAGCCGTTCTGGCCGGTGATGCCGATGGTGACCGTGCCGTCGGCGCACACCGTGGGCGCATCGATCCTGCACACGCGATAGACCAGGGAATCGTCCGGCCCCACGCGACGCCCCTCGAACACGCTGGTGACGGCCGGCGGCGGCGTGTAGGCGATCAGGCAGGGATCGGCCGCGGTGGCCGCCGCGCAACTCGCGGACAGCAGCGCGCTACCGGACGAACCGGCCGGCCCCGGCAATGATGGGGTGGCCAGCACGTCGAAGCGCAGGGCCAGTTGCGGGGTGACGCCGCTGACCGCATCGCTGAGATCGAACACGTTGCTGCCGGTTTCCAGATTCCCTTGACTGTTGGCAGCGACGTCGCCGAACACGGCGTTGGCCACCAGCGCCTCGGCCACCGCGGTGGCGCGGATCAGGCCCTCGGCAACATCGCCGTCGGCATCGCTCAAGGCGTAGCGCACCTCGCCGGTGCCTGGCGCAGCGGTGCTCAGTACCAGCACCTGATCGGCGCCGACACTGGCGCTGACCGCACCGCTGGTGGCCACCACGCTGACCTGCGTCGGCAGGTCGCCAGCCGCCACCGCCTGCGCCAACACGTCCACTGTCGTCGGCTCGCCAACCACCAGGGTGAGGTCCAGCGGCGCCGCGGCCTGCGGCAGCAGGTTATCCACCACCAGGGTGAACTCGGCGCGATCCGCACTGCTGCCGCCGGCAGCCTGCACGTCCAGCGCCACCCGGTAGCTGCCGGCGACGTCCGGCACCAGCGCCGCTTGGTTCGAGCTGGCGCCGGCAAGCTGAGTGGCGCTGCCAGTGGGTACCGACAGCAAGGTCCACGTCACCTCGGCGGCGAATTCGCTGCAGGCCGACGACAGGTTCAGCACCTGGTTGCGCGGCACCGCATTGGCAGTGACCTCATCCAGCCCGTTGGCGCAGGCCAGGGCCTGGCCGGGGAGTCGATCAGGCTGTTCGCCGATGGACTCGGCAAGCTGGCTTCCGGCCGACGGCGCGCCGCCCACCGACTGCCACAGGCGATCAGCGGTCAGGCGCGCGCCGGGCATCGAGCCCTCACCGAACAAGGTACTGGTCAGCGCCGGGTCCTGGCGGAACGAACTGGCACTGGAGAAGCGCGGGTCGCTGCCGGAAACCGCAGTGTCATTGACGCGCTGCACGTGACAGGCGCGGCAGTGGCGCGCGAACACATCGTTGTACAGCGCGATGTCGGCGTCCGAACCCGACCAGCCGGCCGGCACGTTGTCGGCGCTGTCCTCGATGAACAGCGGCGAGGACAGATCCTGGCCATACCATTTCTGCACCAGTTCGCAGGGACCGGCGTAGTTGTCGAAGCAGGTGAACAGATCGTTGACGCTGCGGTGGCCATAGGTGTGATAGGCACCCAGGTTGAGCTTGCGGAACTCGGCCTCCTGCTGCGCGCGCGTCAGGCTGGCGCGCAACGCATCGTTGAGACCCGGCTCGGGCACGATGGCCGGCGCCTCGCGCGTATCGACGAACAGGAAGGACTGCAGGTCCCAGGGCATGAAGGTGGCGCCGACATTGGCGTCGGTGCCGGCGTAGGTCTGCAGCGGATCGTCGAGGTCGGGCAGCGCCGGTGCGCCGCCGTGGCAGGTGGTACAGGAGCCGGGCACGTATTTCTCGCCGCGGCCGTCGAAGTTGGCGCTGAGCACACGCACGAACCCGGCCTGGCGGTCGCCTGCCGAGGGATCGGGTGCGTAGGTGTAGAACGTGGCGTTACCCGGCTGCGTCGGGTCGGTGTCCTCGATGTACTCCATCGCCACCGCCAGGAAGGCGCCCACCTTCTTCGCCGCGGCTTCCACCGTCGGATAGTTGATGACCACCGCGGCGGTATGCGCGGTGCTGACGCCATCGGCATCGCAGTCGCGCGTGCGCATGTACATGTCGCGACCGAAGCCGAGATCGAAGTTATTGGTGTAGACCGCATGCGCATCAGCGCCGTAATCGTCGGCGTCGGGATCGAAGCAGTTCAGGACCAGCCAGTCTTCCAGCGTGGTCTTGCGGCTCTGCGGATCGATGGCGGCGTAATACGCGCGCGCGGTGTCCTTGTTCTCGATACCACCGCCGACCAGGCGCAGGATCTCGACGGTGTCGGCGTCCACGGTCAGGACCGTGGGGGCACCGCTGCCGTCGTTCGACGCGGGCGCCAGCAGCGGCTGGCCGTTGCGCTCCTCGGCCAGGATCAGGCGCGCGGAAGACTGCAAGCTGGGGCTGGCGAGGCTGGCGACGAGTTCGATCTCGGCTTCGTCGACCCGACCCGGGTCGGGCAGGCAGCCGATCAGATCGTCCACGTCCGGGTCGCGCAGATTGGCCTGGTACAGGCGCGTGACCAGATCCGCGTTGAAGCCGGGCACGGTGAAGGTGAAACGTGGATTGCGGTAGTCATCCGCCGCTTCGCTCGCCACCACGTTGCCCTGCGTGTCGCGCGGGTCCGGGCCAGCGTTCCATGCCCCTGCGCGCACCTGGAGCTGATCGTCGGACAGCGCCGCCGGAGCGTTGCACGACGTCAGGCGACGGCTGTCCTCCATGGTCAGCAAGTCGAATTCCGCAATCTTGCGCGCGCGGTCCAGCGCCGAATACGTCACCCGCGCCTTGAGGCGCAGTTCGAACGTGCCCACCGCGGTTGCGGGCTGGTCGGTGGCGGCCACCAGGGTGAAGCGGGCAGCTCGGCCGCGGTATTGCAGATAGTCGTCGGTGTCCAGCGCCGGCACCGGGCGCAAGGTGGCCTCGGCGGTCGAGGACGTACCACCGCCATCGGTCACCGTCAGCCGGTAGCGCAGCGGCTCGCCAGCCGGCGTGGCCGGCGGCACCACCACCGCGATGGCGTCAGCGCCGCGCACGGTAAAAGCCGCCGACTGCGCGGCATCGTTCATCGGCTCGATCTGGTAGGCGACGATGGGCAGGGTCTGGAACTCGCTGGCACGGCCGCTGAGCAGCACCTCGGAGCCACCGCGCACGTCGATGGCGATGTCGCCGTTCTGGATGTCGCCGCCGGCGTAGCCGACCGCGGTGAACACCGCTTTGGGTGGCGGCGAACCTTGTTCGCCGACGTCGCTCAGACCACCGCAGCCGGCCAGCAGACCCACGCCGAACAGCGCGGTAATCCAACCCGAAGCCTTGTGCGCTCTGCGCCACGCGAACTCAGAATTCATGGCGAACTCCCACGGTCAGCGTTTCATCGTCGAAGTCATCGAGACCGACGACCTGTTCGTATTGGCCGTAGCCCTGCCAGCCACGCGGCAGCACCACCGAGGCACCCAGCGCGAACGCGCCGAAGGTATCGTCCAGCTCCTCGGTGGGAATGCGCACGGCAACCCGGGCGGCGGCCTCCTGCTCCGGCACCAGCGCGGCATATTCGGCGACGATGTCACGCGAATCGGTATCGAAGCTGTTGCTGAGCTGCACGCGCGCGAACGGCACCACCACGCCGAACGACGGCGTCAACACGTATTGCACACGCAGCCCCAGCGCGGTCTCCAGCGGACTCAGGGTCTGGTCGCGGATGGAGGTCTGGAAGCCGTCGGCGTCACGCCCGCCTTCGTCGAAGCCGTCGATCTCGATGCGCTGGTACTGCAGCTTGGCAAACGGCCCGAGCATGAATGCGCCGCGACGCCAGTCGTATCCGGCGTCCACGTTGAGCGTGTAGCCGGTGCTGTCGGAATCGCTCAGCGCGGTGGCGTTGACCGCCGCCACGCTGGGATTGAACGAGGGGTAGATCACCCGCCGGGTCATGTCGAATTCCAGAAACTGCAGTCCGGCCGAGGCCGCCACGTAGCCGATGTCGGTCTCGTACAGCGCATAACCGAGCAGGCTGAAGCCGTCGGCCTCCAGGCGCGCGTCGACAATGCTGGCCGACGAGTCGAAGTCGCTGCGCTTGCGCGTGTGCCCGCCCATGGCGCCGAACACCCAGTTCGCAGTGGCACGGTAATCGGCACCGAAGGTGGTATCGCGGCCATCGAAGTCATAGGCGTCCTCGACACCGCCGGCGAAGGTGGTGTCCTCGCGCCGGCCATAACCGAACGCATGATCGGCGTACACGCTCCAGCTGCCGACCCCGAGCATGGTGTCGCTGTCTGCCAGGCCGGTCGCCTCGGTGCTGGCAACCATCATCTCGCGAGGCGCGAACGCGCCGGCCACGCGCGTAGTACGTGCGCCACGCCGCAGCGCCGCGATGCGGTTGGACAACGCACCTGCCTGGCTACGACCGAAGGCGCTGGCCTGCGCACCCTGCACCGCGAACTCCTCGGCCGCGGTCCAGCGTAGTGCAAAGCCCAGGCCTTCGGTGTCGAGCTTGAGGCTGTAGGTGGTGGGGCCGTTGCCGCCGTTGATCTCGTTGGCGGTGTGCACCAGTTCGCGCACGTTCTCCCAGACGCCGAAGACATTGCCGGTGCAGTCAGCGTGATCGCCACTGGCGACGTCGTTGCAGGCGAACTGTTCCTGCAACTGTCGGTACACCTGCGCGTTGAACTGCGCCGACTCCAGTTCCAGTTGGCTGGTGAACTGCGCCAGGATGCGTGGATCGTCGAGCTGTGCCTGCAGCGGCGCTGCAACTGAGCCCAGCAGCGCCACCATCAACCACGCGCGAACCCTTTTTGGATGCTGATTCATCGTCGTCCCCGAAGCACGCCGCGTCAGCTGCGCGACCTGAGTCCATTATGGACCTGCGTTCGACGATGACCAGTCCGGTCGAAACGCCCGCTGTGAAGCGCCGCACGCTCGCGCCGTGCTTTTGGGGGGCGGGGACGCCGACTCAAGAATCACGCAAAGACGCAAAGAAGCGCAGAGACGCAAAATTCAGGCTTCGTAGCCTGGAACGATCCGCTAGCGAATTCCGGGTCGCGTGCAGATCGGACCCAAGCCCGGAGTTCGCTGCGCTCATTCCAGGCTACGGTTTGCCACGGTTTGTCGCGTCAGCCGCCGATCTTCACCACGTAGCGGCCCTGCACCGTCGAAGCCATCAACTCATCGCAGGCGGCGGGGACCTCGTCGAGCGTCAGCGTCCGGCGCACGATGCGGTCCAGGTTTCGCGGTTTCCAATCGCCCGCAAGTTGCTTCCATACGTCCAGGCGCCAGGCGCGCGGCACATCCACCGAATTGATGCCCAGCAACGACACGCCGCGCAGGATGAACGGCATGACGGTGGTGTTGAGCTCGAAGCTCTGCGCCAGACCGATGCTGGCGATAGTGCCCCACTGTTTGATGTTGCGCGTCAGGCCCGCCAGGGTTTCACCGCCGAGATTGTCCACCGCGCCGCCGAAGCGCGCGGCTTCCAATGGCTTCTTGCCCAGGTCCAGCGCGGCGCGATCCAGGATCTCGTCGGCGCCGAGCTGCTTGAGATAGTCCTCGGCGTCAGCTTTCTTGCCGGTCAGTGCCACCACTTCAAAACCCGCCGACTTGAGGATCTGGATGGCGATGGACCCCACGCCGCCGGTGGGGCCGGTGACCACGATGGGGCCCATGTCCGGGCGCTGATGATTCTCCAGCATGCGCTTGACCCCCAACCCGGCAGTGAAGCCGGCGGTGCCCAGGGCCATGGCCTCGAACAGGCTCAAGCCCGCTGGCAGCGGTACCACCGCATCGGCCGGCACCCGCGCCATCTCGGCCAGGCCGCCGTCGAGCAACTCGCCGATGTTGCAGCCGGTGACCAGCACCGCGTCGCCAGGCCGATAGGCGGGATCGCTGCTGGACTCGACGGTGCCGGACAAATCGATGCCGGCCACGCGCGGCATCGCACGCATGATGCGGCTCTTGCCGGTGACCGCCAGTGCATCCTTGAAGTTGAGGCAGGAGTACGCCACGCGGATCACCACCTCGCCGGCGGTCAGGTCGTCCAGGCTCAGGCGCTCGAAACGGTGCTGCAAGGTCTTTTCAATCTGGTGGACGCGCAGTGCTCGAAAGTCTGTCATGTCGGCTCGTAGTTTCGAATGGGGCCGAAACTCTATCCCAGCGCGGCGTCGCTGTACCGCTTGCGCACGACCTCGAACTCCGGCAGCACCTGCGGCAACCGGTCCACCAGCGCCGGATCGAAGTGCTTGCCGCGGTCGCGGCGGATGTGCTCCAGCGCCTCTTCCACCGACCATGCGCGCTTGTAGGGGCGGATGCTGGTCAACGCATCGAACACGTCGGCCAGAGCGGCGATACGCCCGACCAGCGGGATCTGTTCGCCCTTGAGGCCAAGCGGATACCCGGAGCCGTCCCATTTCTCGTGGTGCGACATGGCAACGGTGCGCGCCATGTCCAGCAACGCGGAATCGGTCTGACCCAGAATCTGTCCGCCGAACTCCACATGCTGTTTCATCAGCTCCCATTCCTCCGGTGTCAGGCGCCCGGGCTTCTTGAGGATGTGATCCGGCACGCCGATCTTGCCGACATCGTGCATGGGCGCGGCGTGCAGCAGCAGTTCGGCATCGGATGCGCTCATGCCGGCAGCAAGGCCAAGCAGACGCGAGTAGTGACTCATGCGGATCACATGCAGGCCGGTATCGTCGTCCTTGAATTCCGCCGCCTTGCCCAGACAGCGCACCACCGCCAAGCGCGTGCGTTCCAGCTCCGAGGTTCGCTCGCGCACCTGGCGTTCCAGCTCGCGCTGCTGATCGGCCAACGCCAGGTGCGTCGCCACCCGCGCCAGCACCAGCGGCGGGCTGACCGGCTTGATGATGTAGTCGACACAGCCGGCTGCGAAGCCCTGCGCCTCGTCGTCGATCTCGCTCATGGCGGTGACGAAGATCACCGGGATGTTGCGGGTGCGCGGATCGAGCTTGAGCCGGCGACACACTTCCAGCCCGTCCAGCTCCGGCATCATGATGTCGAGCAGGATCAGGTCGGGCGCCACATCGCCGCGGGCGATGGCCAGCGCACGCGCGCCGCTGGTTGCGGCCCGCACCCGGTAGAGGCTGCGCAGAATGCCGGACAGCACCTCGATGTTCTGCGGCACATCGTCCACCACCAGCACCGACGCCGCGTCCTGCGGGGACGACGTCTGCTCCAGCGTGGCGACTGCGGGTTCCATCGATCGTCCTGGTGTCATCGCGGTCTTGGTTGCTCCGGGACCAAGTCTGCCAGCACCGGCAACAACTCGCTGGCGCGGGCAAAATCGTATTCGTCGAGCGCCCGTTGCAGCGCACGCACGGCCTTGGTCGCTGCCGGGGCGGTCAGCTGTCGTGCCAAGGCCTCGGCGGTCTCCACCGCCTCGGTGTCGTCGCCGGCCAGCTGCCGTCGCAGCTGATTCAGCAGTGCACCCTGTTCGACGTCACCGGGCCGACCCGGTGCGGCGTGCGCCTGCGCCGCCTGCGCCGCCTGCGCCGCATCGAACCAGGTTCGCAGGCCATCAACCACGCCGCGCAGTTCGGTGTCGAAGCGCGCCAGCGCGGTGTCGACATCGCCCGCCCGGCGCAGCACATATTCGAGTTCCGCCGCAATCAGCGCCAGATTGCGCGCGCCGATAGTGCCGGCAAGCGCCTTGAGCGAATGCGCTTCGCGCTGCGCGGTGTCGCTGTCGCCGGCATGCCAGGCGCGACCGATCCGCGCGGTGGCGTCGGCTTCGCGCTGCAGGAACTGCGCGAGCAGGCGGCGGTAGCGGTCGATGTCGCCGAGCCGGCGCAGGCCCTCGAGCGCGTCGAGCTGCGCGACGTTGGGCAGCGTGGCGATGTCGATGGGCGCCGCTGCCGCGCTCCACGACGGTTCTTCGGCGATCGACGCCGGTTGCCGGCCCGACCAGCGCCGCAGCATGTCGAACAGATCTTCAACCTCAAAGGGCTTGGACAGGTGATCATCCGTGCCGGCGTCGTAACAGGCTTGGCGATCGACCGGATCGTCGCTGGCCGTCATCGCAATCACCGGCAGCTCCTTGAAGCGCGGATCGCTGCGCAACCGTCGCGTCGCCTCCAGGCCATCCATCACCGGCATGCGCAAATCCATCAGCACCAGGTCGAAATGCGACCGTTCCAGAATCTCCAGCGCCGCCGCGCCGTGGTCGGCACAGGTCACCTCGATACCGACCGACTGCAGTACCTCCAGCGCCACCTGTCGAATCAGTTCGTGGTCCTCGACCAGCAGCACACGCAGACCGTCCAGCCCCTGGTTGCTCGTCGGCGCCCGTGGCGCCACCGCGTCGGGGAGTTGCGGACGCGCGGTCAGCGCCAGCAGTGTCTGGTGCAGTTTCCACGGGTCGACCGGCTTGAACGCAAAACCGTCCACCGCTGTCGTCGCCTCGTCCGGCACCTGCGCCGACACCGCCAGAATGTGCCAGCCGGCCGCATCGGCGCGGGCGCTGAGTTGCCGACGCAATTGCGCCACGCCGCCGTCGGTGAGCTTTTGCGGATCCACCAGCAACACCGCGGCGGTCCCGGGCGGCGCCTGCCCGTCCAGCGCGGCGGCGGCGTCCACGTGGGTCTGCACGGTCCAGCCCAGTTCGCTCAGGCAATTTTCCAGGTAATGCCGCGCACGATCGTTGGGTTCGACGATCAGCACGCGCAGCCCGGCGTCGTCCGGCGCCAGCAGGCGTTCGCGCGGCAGGCGGCCGCGACAACCGAAACCGATATCGAAATGAAAGCGGCTGCCTTGGCCCGGTTCGCTGTGCACGCCGATGTTCCCGCCCATCAGCTCCACCAGCTGGCGACAGATCGACAAGCCCAGACCGGTGCCGCCGTGACGCCGGGTGATGGACGCGTCGGCCTGTTCGAACGAGCGGAACAAACGGGTCTGCTGGTCCTTGCTCAGGCCGATGCCGGTGTCGCGCACCTCCGCACGCAGACGGCAGCGGCCGCCTTCCTGCTGGTCGATACGCAGGCGTACTTCGACTTCTCCTGCCTCGGTGAACTTGACCGCATTGCTGACCAGATTGATCAGGATCTGGCCCAGACGCAGGGGATCGCCGATCAGACGCGGCGGATACAGCGGCCGGTCGACGATCAACTCCAGCTGTTTCTCGGCGGCCCGAGCGCCGACGACCGCGCAGAGGTTGTCGAGCACGCTGTCCAGCTCGAAATCGATGTGTTCCAGATGCAGCTTGCCGGCCTCGATCTTGGACAGGTCCAGGATGTGCTCGATCAGGCCCAGCAAGGTCTGGCCTGCCGATTGGATCTTGGTCAGATAGTCGCGCTGCCGGGGATTCAGATCCGCCGTCTGCGCCAGATGCGACAGACCCAGAATGGCGTTCATGGGGGTGCGGATCTCGTGACTGATGTTGGCCAGGAACTCGCCCTTGGCGCGTGACGCCCTCTCCGCCGTCTCGCGCGCCGCGGCCAGCTCTTCCAGGGTTTCGCGCAGCTCGCGCGTCCGCGCTTCCACGCGCTGCTCGAGGGTGGCATTGAGACTGCGCAGCGCGCGCTCGGCCTGCTGTTCGCGCTCGGCACTCATGGCGCGACTGACCACGTCAGCCAGGGCGCCGGCATAAAAGGTCTCCTCGTCGCGCCAGCGCCGCGGGCTGCCCACATGCTCGCAGCAGAGTACGCCGACGGTCTTGCCTCCATGCCGGATCGGCGTGTCCAGCATGGAGACGATGCCGACCTCGCGCAGATACGTTTCGAACAGTTCCGAGGTGTTCGGGTCGGACACCGCATCGTGCGCCACCACGAAGCGCAGGCGCTCGACAGCGTCGAAGTAGCGCGGATAGCGGTCGCGCTCCATGCGTGGCGGCAGCTCGGCATCCGCCTGTTCCTGATCGATCAGGCACAGACAGACGATGCCGGCACGCTCGTCATCCCAGAACCAGATGCTGCTGCGGCGCACCGAAAGACCCTTGCAGGCCGCCGTCGCCACCAGATGAAACGCGGCGTCCAGATCGCCCAGGTCGATGGCCGAACTGCGCGACAGCTGCATCAGTTGCTGCTCGCGCTGACCGAGCTCCAGATTGAGCCGGCGCAGTTCTTCCTGCAGACGCATCTGCTCGGAGATATCCAGACTCATGCCGCCGACGGCGACCACACGGTCGTCGTCGATCAGCGGAAATTTCACCATCAGCAGATAGCGCGGACCTTCGGGCCGTTGCAGCACCTCGACGAAATTGGCGCTGCGGCGGGTTTCGATCACCCGGCGGTCGTAGCCATGCATGGCCTCGGTCAGGCGCTTGGGCAACACGTCTTCAAGCTTGCGCCCCAGCAGTTCGCCGGCCGGCAGTTCGAACACGCGGCGAAAGGATTCGTTGGCGAACTGATACACCCCGTCCAGGTCGCGCGCCCAGATCGCCGCGGGCGAGTTTTCCAGCACCGCACGCAATTGCAACGAGGTGGTGGACAGTGCCCGCGCCAGATCCACCCGCATGCGTTCGAGCGCGCGCTCGATGGATTTGCGTTCGGTGATATCGGACAGATACCCGCTAGCCACCACGTGGCCGTCGGACAGGCGCCGCGGCACCGATTCGGCGCGCAGCCAGAACTGGCGGCCGGCCGGCGTGGTCAGGCGGAACTCGTACTCCCAGCGTTCCAACGTGCGTACCGCATTGCGCAGGGTGTGCAGCAGTCCGGGGTGGTCCTCCGGATCGAGCATCTCGGTCCAGCCCGCGGCACGGTCCTGAAGCAGGCTGCGCGGGTCCAGTCCCATGTCGTAGATCAGCTGGCCGCTGACAAATTCCAGCCGCAACCGGCCCTCGCCGTCGGCCCGTACCTGGAACACCGCACCGGCGATGGAGTCGGCCATTTCCTGCAACCGCGTGTTGGCACTACGCACCTCGTCCTGGCTGATTTCCAGCCGTTTGGCCACCGCCCGCGCCTGCTGTTCGGCGTCGCGCCGGCGCCGCACTTCGCGACGCATCAGCAGCGCCCAGTAACCCATGGCCATCAGGATCGCCAGCATCGCGACCAGACCGCCCAGGGCCTTGTTGCGCACGTCCTGCGGGTCCAGTCCCACCTCGAGCTTGACGTTGAACCAGCGCGTCTGGATCTCGCGATGTTCGGCCGGGGTGATCGACTGCAGCGCACGCGACAACAGGCCGGCCAGCGGGGCGCGATCGCGCGGCACCATGAAGTGAACCTTGGCGGTATCGACCGGATTGGCGCCGGCGATCTTGAGATTGGTCAGCCCGTGCCGCTGAATCAGGTAGGTTGCGATCGGCACCGGTGCCACCGACGCCTCCGCGACGCCGCTGGAGACCGCTTTGAGCGCCTCCAGGTAGGTCGGCTCGAACAGCACGCTCATGCGCGGCAGCCGCTCCACCAGCAGGCGCGAATTGGCGTAGCCGCTGACCAGTGCCACCCGCATGCCGAGCAGATCGTCGGCGTCGAGCACGCGCTTTTCCTCCGCCCTGGCCACGATCACCGAAGCGATCTCTGCGTAGGGGTCGGTGAACAGAAAGCGGTCCTCGCGCTCCGGGGTGCGCGCCACCGAGGCGAACAGATCGAACTCGCCCTCAACGCCGCGTGCGTAGGTTTCGCGCCAGCTCAGACCGAGCTGCGGCTCGATCCGCACGCCCAGCCGCGCCGCCACCAGCGCCACGTAATCGGCCACCATGCCGCGGTACTCGCCGGCGTCGTCGACGTACTCGATGGGTGCGTATTCGGGATCGATGCCCAGTCGCAGCACCGGGTGCTGCTGCAGCCAGGCCTGTTCGTCGGCGCTGAGCGTCAGGGTCTGCGCCGGGACCGTCGTCGCCAGAAGTAGCCAGCACAGCAGGGCGGCGAGCAGTCTGGACACGGTGTCGACAAAATTCCGCAAAGGGGCCACGCGATTGTGCACAGCGCGCGCGCGACCAGCCACTGCCCGCATGCGGTGGCCCGCCTGAGGCAGAATCGCGTCATGCAATACACCCGCAATCCGCCGCTCGATACCGTCGGCCTGCCCGCCGATCCGATGGCACTGCTCGACAACTGGATCGCCGAAGCCCGCGCCGTCGGCATGATCGAGCCGACCGCGATGGCGCTTGCCACCGCCGACCCGTCGGGACGGCCTTCGGTTCGCATCGTGCTGTTCAAGGGCTTTGCCGAGGACGGTCTGTGCTTCTATACCGACTATCGCGGTCGCAAGGCGCAGGAATTGGCGCGCAATCCCGGCGTCGCCGCGACCTTCTGGTGGGACCGTCTGGAGCGCCAGGTGCGCGTGGAAGGTCGGGCCGAAACCCTGCCGGCAGCACACAACCAGGCCTACTTCGCGACCCGCCCGCGCGAATCCCAGCTCGGGGCGCTGACTTCGCACCAGTCGCAGGTGGTCGCCTCGCGCGAAGAACTGGACCGGCGCCTGGCCGCCAACGCGGCGCGCTGGGAAGGTCAGCCTCTGGCCTGTCCAGAGCACTGGGGTGGTTACGTCATCCGGCCGCAGGCGGTGGAATTCTGGCAAGGCCGGATCGGCCGCCTGCACGACCGCCTGCGTTACCGGCGTACCGATGCTGGCTGGCTGATCGAGCGGCTGGAACCCTGAACCTAAAAACAGCGATCAGCCACGGATCACACGGATAGACACTGACAAACGCGGGTCGAAACACAAACCTGCCGAGCATCGTGGCTTCACCGAGCGGGCGACTCGATCGCCGCTGGCAAGTCGCCGATTTTCAGTCCGCGTCGTCCGTGAAATCCGTGGCAAATGCCTTTTCAAGGCTGAACCAAGCCGCGTCGCGGCCGGGACGCGCCGGCCGCAGCGCCTGGACCGCCTGTCCTAGCCCACATTTCTCACAGGTCGCCGGAGAATCCCTTGCCTATTCCCCTCCTCACTGCATTCTTCAAGCTTGCTCCAGAAACAGACTGTCGGCGGATTCTCCGACTGGATCGGCGCTGGCCTGTCTGCGGCGCGCATCGCTTGGGACTCACTCACCCCATAGAACCACTATGGAGTTCGCTCCGTCCGGGCGCGCTGCACGTCCTCGACGTACGGCCATCACTCGATCCCCCTGTGAGAAATGCGGGCTAGTGCGCGCCCAGGTGCCGGTGCCGGAGCACCGGGAAGCTGGCGCGCAGCTCGGTCGCACGCGCGCGATCCACTTCGGCGGCGACTACCGCGTCGCCCTGCGCCTGGCAGGCCAGCACCTCGCCCCACGGCCCCACCACCATCGAGTGGCCCCAGGTGGAGCGGCCGCCCGGGTGCCCGCCGAACTGGCCCGGAGCAATGACATGACACTGGTTTTCCACGGCGCGGGCGCGCAGCAGCAGTTCCCAATGCGCCTCGCCGGTGCGGGCGGTGAAGGCGGCCGGCACGCTCAACAGGTCCACCTCCCGTTCGGCCAGCGCGCGATAAAGCTCGGGAAAGCGCAGGTCGTAGCACACCGACAAGCCGAGCCGGCCTGCGGGTGTCGCCACCACCACCGGATTCCAGCGGCCGGGCGCGATGCTGGCGGATTCGCGATAACGTTCGGCGCCGCCGCTGCCGGCGACCTCCACGTCGAACAGATGGATCTTGTCGTAGCGCGCCGCCCGCGCGCCGCTCGCGTCGTAGACCAGACAAGCGGCGGCAACGCGACCCGGATCGTCGGCCAGCGCCAGGGGCACGGTCCCGGCCACCAGCCAGATGCGGTGGCGCTGCGCGGCCTGCGCCAGCGCATCCTGGATCGGTCCGGCGCCATCGGCCTCGGCATGCGCCAGCTTGTCGCGCTCGCGTGCGCCCATGAAGGCAAAATTCTCGGGCAGTATTGCCAGTGACACCCCCTGTTCCGCGGCCTGCCCGACCAGGCGTGCGGCGGTGGCGAGGTTGCGCGCGACGTCGTCGCCGGAGTTCATCTGCAAGGCGGCAATGATCGGATTCATTGGGTTCCCTGAGGATTGAACGGCCGCCCCCCGACCGCGGGTTCGGAGGCAGTGCGATTGACGCTGGCTACTTGCGGATCGTCCCAGCTTCCGGTGAGGTGGTAGCGCAACTGGCCGACCTGGTCCAGCGGCTGGTCCAGCACTTCCTGCGCAATCAGCGCCAATACGCCCGCCGCCGGACCGCCCAGCAGCAGCGCACCCAGCGTGACGCCCGCAGACACGTCGGGAATGACCTTGACCCGCTGGTCGTAGTTGCGCGCCAGCAAGCCCACCTGGCCGCGCACTTCCATGTTCAGCGACGGCGCGTCGAGGTCGAGATCGTCGGTGCTGGCGACGCCCTCGGCAATCTGGAAGCTCCCCTGCATGCGGTCGAAGCTCAGGCCCTTGGACAGCACATCGCCGAAATCCAGGTTCAGGCGTCGCGGGATCGCCCAGAAGTTGATGAGCCCCAGCACGCGGCCGGCGCCGGGCTCCACCGTGCGCAGCGCGCCGTCTTCCAGGTCCAGATCGAGCCGCCCCCGGGCCAGCGCCCAGTTCAAACCCTGGATCGCGGTGGGCGCCTGTTCCGGCCACGTCAGGGCGGCGGTGAAGCGGCTGTCGTGCGCGCTGACGCTGGGCGCATAACCCAGCCCTTTGAGCAGATCGTCCACCCCCTTGCTCTGCAGATCGAAGTTCAGCTCGGCGGAGGAGCGCGCATCGCGACGACGCCAATGACCTTGAGCTTCGAACTGGCCGTCGGGGCCGGCGCTGCGCAGTGCCGCCAGGCGCTGACCGTGGTCGATGCGCTCGGTGCGCAGTTCCAAGGCGCCCAGTTCGGCCTCGCCGACGCGCAGATCGTCGATCCGCAGAATCACCTGCGGCAACGCCGCGGGGTCGATCCGCTGCGTCGTCGGTGGCTTGGGTGCAGCTTCGGCAGCCCCGTTGCCGCGCGCGCGCCACGCGATCTGCGCGCGCGCCAGGCGCGCCTCGATCGCGCCACCGCTGGCATCGTTACGAAAATCGATATTGCCCTGGGCGCCTTCACCGCTGATCCGCGTCGACCAGCCACCCGCGGCAGGCATATGTTGCAGACGCAGGTTTTCGCTCGACAGATTGCCCAGCCACAGCCGCCCGACATCCAGATCGACAGTCAGGGGCAGTGCGCCTGCTGCTGCCATCGACCCGTCGACGTCGGCACCCTCTTCGACCGGCGGCTTGATCGCGGCCAGCCAGCGCAGCGGATCCAGCTCTTCTGCCCTGCCGTCCACCTGGATGCCGTAATCCTCGGCGTCAGGCTGCGCCCCCGGCCCGGTCCGGAAGTGGGCACGCTCCAGCAACAGCGGGCTCCGATCGTCGCCCTGGCGCAGAAATGCCAGATCGGCGCCCAGGCGATCGGAAACCTGCAGCGACAGGCGCAGCGGAAACTGCGCGCCCGTCGTCACCGTCAGCGTCGTCGGCCAGGGCTCGTCCGCCGCTTTCTGCAGCGGTGGCGGCAGGCTCACCGCGGTGCCCTGCAGGTCCGAAGCCAGGCTCAGGCGGCCGCTGTCGGCACCGCGCAACGGCAGTTCGGCGCGCCACTGGCTGGCCCCCTGCAAATGGCTGCGCAGGAATCGCGGCAGCAACCGGTTGACGCCCTTGCCGGACGCATCGGGCTGGAATTGGAACCGGCCTAGCAGACGCATCCGGTCGGTGGCATCGCGTTCGATCGAGGCCAGCACCTGGGTGTTGTAGACCTCGCCATGCAGTTCTTGCGCCTCCGCGCCGCGATTGTCGAACCTGAGATCCCCGTAGACCCCGACCACCGGCTCGGGCACGCCGACGATATCGATGCGCGCGTCGCGCAGCCGCACCTGCCCACGCGCCTGGGTCTGCTTGACGTCGCGCAGCGGCACGTCCAGGCCCAGCTGTACCACCGCCTCGCCCGTGGCCGCGGTGCGCGTGAGCAGGTCCGCAAGGCGCGGCGCCAGCGGCGAAGCGCGCAGATAGTCGTAGAACCGCGCGATTTCGCCCTCGGCCTCGCCTTCCACCCGCAGGTCGGCCTGCCGGAAACTTTCCAGCCGCGCGCTTCCAGTCTCGATGCGGTTGCCCATGATCTGGCCGCCGGTGGCAGTCGCCGACAGGCCCTTGCCGCTGATCTCGATGCGGCCGGCCAGGTCGGTCAGCGGCGGCCAATCCGGCGCGAAAGCCAACTGCCCACCCGCAGCATCGAGATTCAGGACCAGCGTGCCGGGCGCATCGGTAAACGGAAATCCGGCCAGATCGCCCTTGATCCGCAGGCGACCGTCGGGGATGCGCCCTCGCACCACCGCGCGGTCCAGCCATTGGCGCAGAGGATCAGGCCAGAACCGCGGGATATAGGGCTTGAAGCGGGTGACGTCCTGAGCGCTCAAACGCAGGTCCAGATCGATCTGGGGGGCGCGGTCGAACTGCGGCGGCAGGCGCAGCGACAATGCCCCCTCAGCGCGCCCATCGAGCAGCGTGGCCACCACCTCCGGCGCTTGCAACTGCCAGCCTTGATCGGCCGCCAGACGTGTCCATTCGATCTCGGCGTCGACACCGTCCAGTCTCACCGGCGCGGCAAACGCGTGCGGATAGTCGATGACCAGCGGCGCCTGAACCACACTCAGGCGGCCGCCGGCCTCGGTGGCAGACAAGGCCCCGGACAGGCCGGCAACGCCCGGCCGGCGGGCCTCGCCCCGCATCGACACCGCGTCCAGGTCGGCGCGCAGGCTGTAGCGGGCGCCGTCGTCGGCCGGATCCCAGCGCAGCACCAGGCCGCGTACGGCGCCGTCGAGCCCCTGCAACAGCGGTCGCTCGGGCGCGGCGCCCCGGGCCAGACCGGCCCAGGGCGCGAGGTCGCCGATGCGCAGGTACCCGGCGTCCGCCTGCAGGCGCGACGCGGCACCGGGTTCGCGCAGCAGGCGGATGCGCGCGCTCGATTGCGGCCAGGCGCCATGGGCACCGGAGAGGGCGATGCGACGCATCTCCAGCAACCAACCGTTTGCCTGCGGCGTCAGCAGGGCCTGTACCTCGATGTTCTGCAGGCGGGTGTCCAACTCGCCGCGCCGTCCGCTGATGGCGCCGGCGTCGAGCTGCACGCCGATGGTTGCCAGGGCGCCGCCGCTGACACGTCCGTCCAGATGCAGGAGGGTGTCGTCGAACACCACCTGTGCGTCGTCGGCCAGGTAGGTCTGCAGCCAGGGCAGGCTGCGCAGATCGTCCACCTGGGCCTGCCAGCGGCCCTTCCAGGTGTCGGGCTCTTCGAGGTCGCCTTCGATCTGCGCTTCCAGACCGACCGTGGACCCGATCTCCGGCGGCAGACTCAATTCGGCGGTGGCCTGGCCGCGGCCGTCGGCGAAGCGCACTTCGGCCTCGCGCAGACGGAACAGCGGATCGGGACCGGGCAGGCGCGCGTCGTCCAGCCGCAACTCGCAACGGCTCAGGCGCACGCTCTCGAAACGACCCAGCTGTCGCAGCCATTCCTGGCGGCCCCGCGCGGGGCCGCCGGCGGTATCCAGCCCGCGCAGGCTGAAGCGACCATCGGCATCGATGCGCGCGAACAGCGCCAGGCCGGACAGCTCCACCCGCTGCGGCGTGGTGTCGCCGCGCAACAGGCGCATCAGCCCGAAGCCCAGACGCAGACGATCAGCGATCAGCGCCGGGTTGTTGCCATCCTCGCCGTAAAGGGTGATGTCGGTCAGGTCCAGCCGTGGGGCCAGGCCGCGCCAGCCCAGGCCGACGCCGCCGATGTCGACCGGCTGGCGCGCCACCCGCGACACGTACTCCGCCAGATCCTGCCGATAGCCGGGCGCCATCAGCATCACCACCTGGAACAGGCCGGTCAGCAATGCGCCCAGCACCAGCACGCTGGCCACCAGCGTCACTGCCGCCGTCCACCAGCGACGTTTTACGCGCTCCATGCGCGCCCTCGCGGCATCGCGGCTGAGTTGAGAGGTAAAAAGGGCATAAGAACCGGCATTTTAGGCGCGGCGTCCGGCGTCGTGCTGAACGCGGCCAGAGCACCATTGAAACGCGTCACAACGGCACGACGTCGAAGCTCTCCGGGTGATAGGCCGCTTCGACCTGCAGCCGGATCGGCCGGTGCAGGCTGGCTTCCAGTTCGGCCAGGCCCATCGAGGCGTCCTCGGTCAGGCGCTGGATCACCGCCGCCGGCCCCAGCACCAGGAACTGCTTGGCCTCGAACTGCCGCGCGGCACGGCTGACCTCGCGCACAATGTCGTGGCACAGCGTCTCCACCGACTTGATCGATCCGCGCCCCTCGCAGGTCGGACAGGGCATGCACAGAATGTGTCCGAGCGACTCGCGCACTCGTTTGCGCGTCATCTCCACCAGACCCAGCGGCGAAAAATCGTAGGCGTGCGTGCGCGCGGTATCGCGCTTGAGTTCCTTTTCCAGCGCGCGCAGCACCTGCGCGCGGTGGTCGGCATTCCGCATGTCGATGAAGTCCAGCACGATGATGCCGCCCAGGTTGCGCAGGCGCAGTTGCCGCGCGATGGCCTGCGCCGCTTCCAGGTTGGTCTTGAGGATGGTCTCCTCCAGGGTGCGATGCCCGGTGAAGCCGCCGGTGTTGACGTCGATGGTGGTCATCGCCTCGGTCTGATCGATCACCACGTGCCCGCCGGACTTGAGGTCCACCTTGCGGCTCAGCGCACGGTCGATGTCGTCCTCCACACCGTACAGATCGAAGATCGGCGCGGCGCCGGTGTAATGCTCGATCAGCGCCGCCGCGTGGGGCACGAACACGCGGGCGAACTGCTGCACGCGCTTGAACTCCTCGGCGCTGTCGATGCGGATGCGCTCCACATCGGTACCGAGCAGATCGCGCAGGATGCGCATCGATAGCGGCAGATCGCCGTGGATCAGCGTCCGCGGCGGCGACACCCGCGCCTGTTCGCTGATCGCCGTCCACAGCCGCAGCAGGAAGCGCAGGTCATTGGCCAGCGGCTCGCCCTCCTGGCCCTCGGCGGCAGTGCGCGCGATCACCCCGAACGCGGGACTCAGTTCGGCGGCGATACGCGTCACTTCCTGCTTCAGCCTTGCGCGTTCGGCCTCGTCCTCGATGCGTGCCGAGGCGCCGCAGTGCGGCTCGAACGGCAGCAGGACCAAATAGCGCGAGGGCACCGACAACAGCGTGGTCAGGCGCGCACCCTTGCTGCCGAGCGGATCCTTGAGAATCTGCACCAGCACGTCCTGGCCTTCGCGCAGCAGCGTCTGGATTGGCGGCAGTTCGCGCGGGGCATCGCCGTTGACCGGCAGCGGCACCATGTCCGCCACGTGCAGGAACGCCGTACGTTCCAGTCCGACCTCCACGAACGCCGCCTGCATGCCCGGCAGCACCCGCTGCACCACGCCCTTGTAGATGTTGCCGACCAGCCCGTGCCGGGACGCACGTTGAACATAGATTTCCTGCGCCGCGCCGCCCTCCACCAGCGCCACCCGGGTCTCCTGCTGCCCGATGTTGACCAGGATTTCCGTGCTCATGCGGCCACCCTGCGAAGTGCAACCAGCAGGCAGAACGCACGAGTAAAGCGCGTGCGAGTAAGTCCCTTCGCCATCAACCCTTCAGCGAAACACGCGCTCATGCGGCCGCCCCGCGAAGTGCAAGGCAGGCCGTGCGAGCGGGGGGCGCGCCCGAGCGCGGCGGACCGGGCGACGCGGAACCGAACGGGGCGCTCATCGACGCGCGCAGATGCCGTGCCGCGCCAGCAGCTCCAGCGTCTCGTACAGCGGCAAGCCCACCACGCCGCTGTAGCTACCGCGAATCTCGCGCACCCAGCGGCCCGCCAGACCCTGGATGGCATAGGCACCGGCCTTGTCGGCGGGCTCTCCGCTGTCCCAGTAGGCTTCGGCTTCGGTCCGGCAGATGCGTCCGAACAAAACCTCGGTGCGGGTGGCGATCACCTCGCACTGGCCCCTGCGCACCAGCGCCACCGCGCTGTGCACCTCATGGATGCGACCGGACAGTTGCAGCAGCATGTCGATGGCCTCCATGCGGTTGCTCGGCTTGCCCAGGATGCGCTCGCCCAGCGCCACGTCGGTGTCGGCACCCAGTGCCGGCAACCCACCGCCCTCGGCGAACACTGTGCACGCCTTTTCCAGCGCCATGCGCTGCGCGAAGGCGGCCGGGGCTTCCTGCGCCCGCGCCTGCTCGTCCAGGTCTGCCGGCGCACTGGCAAAGCGCAGCCCGGCCTCGCGCAGCATCTGCATGCGGCGGGGCGAACGCGAGGCGAGGTAGAAATCCGGTTCCATGTCGTCGATGCGCCAGCGGGCTCTTATGTGAATGACTGTGTCCGCCGACAGTAGGCGGCATGCTAGCAGCCCGCCACCGGCTTGCCGCCTTGCGACGATTCGCCTAGAAACAGAACTGATCGGTACACTAAATGCCCGGCCCGTCCCTCGGAGCTTCCTTGCGCACCTTGGCCCCGCACGAATTTCGCACCTTGATGCAGCAGCCGCAGGCCTATCTGCTCGATGTGCGCCTGCCCGACGAGGTGGCGCACGTCGCCTTGCCCAACGCCGTCAACATTCTCTTGCACGAGCTGGCGGCGCACGCCGGAGAAATCCCGCAGAACCGCGCCATCGCCATCTACTGTCATCACGGGGTACGCAGCGCCCAGGCCGGATGGATGCTGGAACGCCTCGGTCATCGCGATGTCTCGCATCTCGAAGGCGGCATCCACGCCTGGGCCGATACCATCGACCCTACCCTGCCGCGCTACTGAACCCCTCGTCCGACCATGATCACGCGCCGACTCCTAGCCGCCTGCCTGCTCGTCACCGCAATGCCGGTGGCCTCCGCCAACGAACTGCTGCGGGTCTACGAACTGGCGCTGCAGCAGGACATGCGTCTGCAGGCCGCGCGCCATGCGCGCGATGCCGCGATCGAGGCGCGGCCGCAGGCCCGCGCCGCGCTGCTGCCGCAGATCAATGCCAGCTACGGTTACGAGGATTCCAGCGAAACCGGCACCGAAGGTTTCGCTGGTCAGCCCGAGGCACGGGTGGATCGCGACAGCACCGCACGCGCACTCACGGTGCGGCTGGACCAGACCCTGTTCGACTGGGCCGCCTTCAAGCGCTACGACCAGGCCGGCGACGAGGCGGCGCTGGCACAGGCCGATTTCCGCCGCGCCGAACAGGATCTGGTGCTGCGCATCACGCAGGCCTATTTCGGTGCGCTGTCGGCGGCCGACAACCTGCGCTTCTCGCAATCGGAAAAAGCTGCGGTGGAGCGCCAGCTGGAACAGGCGCAGCGCCGCTTCGACGTGGGGCTGTCGGCCATCACCGACGTGCAGGAAGCACAGGCGCGCTTCGACCTCACCGTGGCTCAGGAGATCACCGCCGAACAGCAGCTCGCCGCCGCACGCGAGGCGCTGCGGGAGATCACCGGCGCCGGCCCCAATCGCGAAGTACCGCTGCAGGAGGAAATTCCGCTGCGCCTGCCCGAACCGGCCGACAGCGAGCGCTGGCTGGATACCGCCCGCGACCACAACCTGGATCTGGTGATCGCCAACCTGCAGGCGGAAATCGCGCGCACCGGGATCGACATCGCGCGCGCCGGGCACCTGCCGCGCGTTGGCGCGCTGGCGCAGTACCAGGACCTGCAAACCGATGGTGGCCGCTTCACCGGCGAATCCGAGATCGAGACCGTCGGCGTGGAAGTGAGCCTGCCCATCTTCGCCGGTCTGGCCACCCGCTCGCGGGTATCCCAGGCACGCTCGACCCACGAGCAGTTCGAATCCCTGTTTCAGCTCACTCGCCGCGGCGTGGAGCGCAGCACGCGCGACGCCTACCTGGCGGTCAATGCCGGTGCGGCGCGCGTGCGCGCGCTGCGCCAGGCGGTGCTGTCCAGCACCACCGCGCTGGAAGCCAGCGAAACCGGGCTGGAGGTCGGCACCCGCACCGCGGTGGATGTACTCAACGCCCAGCGCGATCTTTACAGCGCGCAGCGCGATTACGCGCGCGCGCGCTACGACTACCTGCTGTCGATACTGCTGCTCAAGGCCGCGGCCGGCACCCTCGACGTCACCGATCTGGAGCAGATCGACGCGCTGCTGGTGGTCGGCGGATAGCTGCGCCACTCGCCTCAGCGCGGCGCCATGGCGCGCCTGCACGTCCTCGACATACGGCCATCGCCCGATCCCCCCGCGAGAAATGCGGGCTAGGCGCGACCGACCCGGCGGCGTGCACCGACCGACCGTTGGCATCCGGATCGCGAGTTTGCTCGTCTATAGTCATTCATCACTTTTTGACGGGTGTCGGCATGCGCCGTTTTCTGCAACTAGCCAGCCTTGCGCTGCTCCTGACTCCGTTCTGCGCGTGGTCGCAGGCCTCGCCCTCGCGTCTGCTCGACGCCGTGCCGCTCAACCTGCTTGATCGCAGCGCGCTCGAACGCGTGCGCAGCGCCCTGCCCGAACGCGGCCCGCGCGACCCGGTACGGCTGGCGGTTTCGGTGCCGATATCGCTGGGCCTGGATCACGGCGCCTGGTCGGTCGAGGGCGATATCGCGGTGTGGCGCGCGCGGGTGCAGTCGGTCGGCGCCACCCTGCTGGTGGCAGCCTTCGATCGGCTCGCCTTGCCCGAGGGGGCGCAACTGCGCTGGTCCAGTCCGGACGGCGAGGTCGTGCAAGGACCCTATTCTGCCGCCGACCTCAACGACAGCGGCGGCCTGTGGACCGCGCTGGTGCCCGGCGACGAGGCCTTACTGGAACTGCGGGTGCCGCAGGCGCAGCGTTCGAACGTGGAGTTGCATCTGGGCAGCCTGGGTCACGGCGTCCATGCGCTGGAACGTGGCGGCGTTTCCGCTAAATCCGGCAGCTGCAACATCGACGTGGTGTGCCCGCAGGGCGACAACTGGCGCGACCAGATCCGCTCGGTCGTTCACGTGCAGATTCCGGTACGAGGCGGCCTGTTGGGTGGCGACAGCATCACCCTGTGCTCGGGCCAGTTGATCAACAACACCGCGCAGAACGGCGATCCGCTGTTGCTCACCGCCACCCACTGCGGCATCACCGCTGCCAACGCCTCCAACGTGATGGTCTATTACAACTTCCAGACCTCCAGTTGCGGCGGCACCCCCAATGGCTCGTTCACGCAGACCCAGCGCGCACAGAGCCGGCTGTTTTCGCACGCGCGCTCGGATCACACCCTGCTGCGCCTCAATGGCGCGCCCAATGCCGGCTTCAATGCCTACTTCACCGGCTTCAACGCCACCCCGCAGTTGCCGCAGAACGGCGTGGCCATTCATCACCCTTCCGGCGACGAAAAGCGCATCAGCGTCTACAACAGCGGCAGCGCCTATCAACAGGTGGTCCTGAGCCCCGGCACCACCGTCGTCGACGCCTACCGCGTACGCTGGGCCGAGGGCACCACCGAAGGCGGCTCCTCCGGCGGCGGATTGTGGAATCAGGATCGTTCGCTGGTCGGCGTGCTGTCGGCCGGCAACGCCTCGTGTGGCAACATCAACGGCGACGATTTCTTCGGCCGCCTGGACCTGGCCTGGAACGCCGGACTGGACGCGCATCTGGACCCCAACGACAGCGGCGTACGCAGCGTGCCGGGCCGCAATGCCGGCGGTTCCGGCTCGGGTGGCGGCAGTGGCGGCGGCGTCCCGATCCCGCCGAGCGCACCGGGCTCACCCAATAGCACCGTTAGCGATAGCGGCGGAGGTGGCGCGCTTGGCCTCGCGAGCTTGATGCTGCTTCTCGCCGTTGGCGTTTTCCGCAACAGCGAGCGCTAACTGGAGCGCGCGATCAACGGGTAATTTCCAGGCTTTTCGATCGACTCCACCGCAAGATCGATATCCAGGCCAGGCCAGTATAGGTGTCGCGGGTGGGGCCAGGTCACGTCCTGAATGTTGCCGACCGTGGCCTCGCGGAACCAGGGGAAGTCCTCGAACGACATGAACAGCTCGCGCTCTCCAAGCAACAGCCAGATGCCGTGCTTCGAGATGTGCGTCACCTCAACTTCCGAAGTGTTCGGTCCACGCCGAGCGGATGCGGGTTTCATGGGTTCTCACCAACTTTTCAGCCTGACGAAGCTGCTGTGCAGAAAGGCCGAAATTCTGCGCCAGCGAGATCATGGGCTCCAACCAGAACTTGGCCTCGCCGTCGGCGTGGCTGACATGGACGTGAATCCGCGTCTCTTCACGCGAGAAGAAGAACAAGCGGAACGCGCCATCTTTGACGACGGTGGGGGCCATGGCGTGATTGTAGATTCCACGTCGCCTCAGCGTGAGCTGATCCCCCGCTTGAGCCACGGCGTCAGCAGCAGCACAAACACACCGCAACCCAGCCCGATCCAGCCGAGGTCGGCGAACAAGCTGGCATACTTGTCCAGGGCTTCGGCGGTATCGAAGGCACCGGTGGCATCAAGTTCCACCGACGACAGCTTGCCCAGCCAGGCCGCCACCACCTCGGCGTAGGCCGAAGCCAGGAACCACGCGCCCATCATCAGGCTCACCACGCGCGCCACGGATAATTGCGTGACCGCAGACAAGCCGATCGGCGACAGCAGCAGCTCGCCAATCTCGATCAGGAAATACGCTGCCACGAACCACCACAGCGCGGCCTTGCCATTGTCCTCGGGCGCTGCCGCAGACGCCGCCAGCACCGCAAAGGACAGCCCCGCAAAGGCAATACCGAGTCCGAACTTGGCCGGTGTGGACGGATTGAGCCCGGCGCGATCCAGCCGCGGCCACAGCCAGGCGAAGATCGGCGACAGGATGAAGATGAAGAACGCGCCCAGCGAGGCAAGCTGCGAGGCGGTCCATTCGATGCCGAACGCTTCGCGATTCATCACGCGGTCGGAGTACAGAATCCAGGACCCATAGCTCTGCTCGTACAGCGCCCAGAACACGATGCTGAAGACGATCAACGCGATCAGCACCAGCATGCGCTGAGACTCGACCCGGGTGCAGTGCTTCCACATGAACCAGCCGATCCCCAGGCTCAGCGCCAGCGCCGCGGCATGCATGGTCCAGTGCACCGCGGGCGGAAAGCGGATCAGCACCCACACCACGAAGACGCCGCCCACCACCGACAAATAGATGAACCACTCGCGATTCAGCGCGCCCGCCACGCGCTGGCGCAACAACGCTGGATCGCGCGGCTCGGCCTGGCCCAGCAGATGTTTCTGTCCATAGATGAAAACGCCCAGTCCCACCAGCATGCCCAGTCCGGCAGCGCCGAAGCCGTAATGCCAGCCATGGGTCTCGCCCAGCCAGCCGCACAGCAGCGCCGAGGCGAACGCGCCCAGGTTGATGCCCATGTAGAACAGCGTGAAGCCCGAGTCCCGGCGCGGATCGTGATCGGGATACAAGCGCCCGACGATGGTCGAGATGTTGGGTTTCAGAAACCCGACGCCCATCACGATCAAGGCCAGCGAAAAATAGAACACCTGCAGCGCAAAAGCGTCCTGCACCAGCGCGCCGTCCACCATGCGCGCCTGCTCGCCTTCAAACGCCATGCCCAGGTGCCCTGCGCACAGCAGCACGCCGCCCAGGATCACCGACTTGCGCATGCCCAGGTAACGGTCGGCAATCAGCCCGCCCAGCACCGGCATGGCGTAGACCAGGCCCGCGTAAGCGCCGAGCAGGTCATAGCCGTCGGCGTCGCTGAACAGGTGGTACTTGGTGAGGTACAGCAGCAGCAGCACCTTCATCCCGTAGAAGGAGAAGCGCTCCCACATCTCGGTGAAGAAGCAGACGTACAGGCCCTTGGGGTGACCCAGGAACTCCCCGGGAGCGGTTACCACGGCAGCATTGGTCACGGTCAGCCTCGGGGTGACGAGGCTGCAAGCATCAAGGCGCGCGCACGTTGGGTGCAAGCATCGCGCTCGGGAGAACCTGCCTCGGTCCGAAAAACGACCTGTCACCCTGAGCGAAGCAAAGGGTCTTCCCGCCCGGCCGTACTGTCAGGCGGGAATATCCTTTGCCCCGCTCAGAATGGCCATTCCAAGCTGGGCGCTGCTCTACACGCTACGGGGCTAGCGACGCCCGCCCGGACGCCGGCCGCCGGGACCGCCGCGGGTTTCCTTGCGCTCTTCATTGACGCGGATGAGGTTGCCGCGAAATTCCTTGCCGTTGAGTCCGGCGATGGCTGCACGCGCCTCGTGGCCTTCCATCTCGATGAAGCCGAAGCCCTTGCACTTGCCGCTGAAGACATCGTGCATGAGCTTGATCGAGCGCACGCGGCCATGGGTGGAAAACAGCTCGGTCAGATCTTTTTCGGTGGTGTCCTGGGGCAGGTTGCCGGCATAGATGCGTAGCACTGCATTCTCCTGATGGGTAAGTGAGTAATCGACGAAGGCTTGCGCGCCAGCGCGCCGGCCCTCGCCGGATATCGGGTGGCGGTGAACCTAGCGGGCGCCGCCAGATGCGCCCCGCGACGACGAACGCTGACCGCCGCCGGCATGGCGCGGCTTGCCGGGGGCATGGCGACCGCCGCCCGGCGACGCTGGCTTGCCGCTGCCCGAGCGATGGCGTGGCTGGCCCTGACGATGGCCGCCGCCATTGTTGTTGTGATGATTTGCGCGAGGGCTCTGCGGCGCCGACGCATTGCGCTCGCGCTCGGCGGCATCAGGCAGCGACCCCGGCTCGAAACCGGCCACCAGCGACGACGGAATTTCGCGCTTGAGCAGCTTCTGGATATCGCGCAGGTATTCGCGCTCGTCCGGGCACACCAATGAGATCGCCTCACCCGACATGCCCGCGCGACCGGTGCGGCCGATCCGATGCACGTAGTCCTCCGGCACGTTGGGCAGCTCGTGGTTGATCACGTGCGGAAGCTGGTCGATGTCGATGCCGCGCGCCGCGATATCGGTGGCCACCAGCACCCGCACGCTGCCGGCCTTGAACTCGGCGAGCGCCTTGGTGCGCGCGTTCTGCGATTTGTTGCCGTGGATCGCCGCGGTGCTGATGCCCTGCTTGGCGAGCTGATCGGCCAGGCGATTGGCGCCGTGCTTGGTCCGAGTGAAGATCAGCACCTGCTTCCAGTCGCCGGCCTGCACCAGGTGGGCGATCAGCGCAGTCTTGCGCGCCTTGTCCACCGGATGCACGCGCTGCTCGACCAGTTCGGTCGGCGTGTTGCGCGGCGCCACGTCCACGCTCACCGGATCGCGCAGGAAGGTCTGCGCCAGGCTGCGAATCTCGGGGTTGAAGGTGGCCGAGAACATCAGATTCTGGCGCTTGGCCGGCAAGGACTTGAGGATGCGGCGGATGTCGTGGATGAAGCCCATGTCCAGCATGCGGTCGGCTTCGTCCAGCACCAGGGTCTCGACGCCCGACAGGTTGGCCACGCGCTGCTGCACCAGGTCCAGCAGGCGACCCGGCGTGGCGACGACGATGTCGACCCCGCGACGAAACTGGTCGATCTGCGGATTCATGCCGACACCACCGAAGATCACCGCGGTGCGGAAACCCGGCAACTGCTTGCCGTAGGTGCGCACCGACTCGCCCACCTGGGCGGCCAGCTCGCGCGTGGGCACCAGCACCAGCACCCGCGGCAGCGGCCGCGGCGAGGTGCCGGACAGCTTGTGCAGGATCGGCAAGGTGAATGCCGCGGTCTTGCCGGTGCCGGTCTGGGCGGCGGCCAGCAGGTCGTGGCCGGCGATCACCAGCGGAATCGACTGCGCCTGGATCGGCGTGGGTAGTGTGTAGCCCTCTGCTTCGAGGGCGCGCAGCAGCTCGGGCACGAGGCCCAGCTCGGAAAAACTCATGAAAACATCACTCCTGAGGCCGCCACGCCGCGTAGTTGCGCGAGCCCGGTTCAGGCAGATTCGAAAATTGGCGGACGCCGGATGGCGCCAACGGGTTTGCTGCGGAGGAGATTCTCGCCAGCAGGGGCGCAACCGGAGCGCCTCGTCAAACGGCGCGCATTCTAACCGATTGCGAGCACTACGCGGATGGCTAGGATGACCCTCGTCCGTCCCGTGGCACCGCTCATGCCTCGCTCCCGCTCGCTTCGCCTCGTCCTTCCCCTGGGTTTCCTGATGCTGTCGACCGCCGCCATCGCCCTGGGTACCCAGCCGCTGACCCCGGCCACGCTGCTGCGTCTCGAGCGCCTGTCGGAACCGCAGCTCAGCCCCGACGGGCGGCACGTGGCCTACACCGTGTGCACCGGCGACACCGGCTCCAATCTGACGCTGCGGCAGGTGTGGCTGCTGGACCGCACCCGCCGCGAGCGGCGGCCGCTGACGCAGGGCCCGGCGCATGCGCACAGCCCGCGCTGGGGCGCCGATGGCTACCTGTATTTTCTTTCCCGCCGATCAGGCTCCACCCAGCTCTGGCGGATGGATCCTGCCGCCTCCGGCGAGGCGCAGGCGGTGAGCGCGTTCGAGCGGCCGGTCCAGAGCTACCGGCTGGCACCGGATGCCTCGCGCGTGGCGGTGTCGCTGGAGGTCTTCATCGACTGTGGCGCCGACCTGGCGTGCACGACGCAGCGTCTCGAGGCGGAGCGCGAGAGCGGCGGCCGCACTTACGATCAACTGTGGGTGCGCCACTGGGACCGCTGGAAGCGCGGCACGCGCCGGCAGCTGTTCGTGTCCGAACTGGTCCGGGGACGCGCGCAGGCGCCGCGCTGGATCAGTCGCGGGCTGGATGGCGATGTGCCGGCGCCGCCTTTTGGCGACGATCGCGAGTTCGCGTTCACGCCCGACGCACAGCACCTGGTTTTCGCCATGCGGGTGGCTGGCCGCGCCGAGGCCTGGAGCACCAACCTGGACCTGTGGCGCGCGCCGGTGGACGGTGGCCAGGCGCCGCAGAATCTGACTGCCGAAAACCCGGGCATCGACACCCATCCCTTGATCGCGCCGGACGGCCGCCACCTGCTGTGGCTGTCGACCCGCCGGCCGGGCTACGAATCGGACCGCATGCGCATCCTCATGCGCGATCTGGTCAGCGGCGCCACGCGGGAAATCGCCCCCGACTGGGACCGCTCACCGCAGCACATGGCCTTGACCACGGACGGGCGCCGGCTGCTCGTCGTCGCCGATGAAGACGGCCAGCGACCGCTGTTCTCGATCGATCTTGCGCGGGGCGAGGTCCAGCGCCTGACCGCGGCCGGCAGCGTCAGCGATTTCAGCGAATCGGCCGGCCAGCTGGTGTATGCGCACAACCGTCTCGACGCGCCTGACGAGCTGTATCAACTCGATGCGCAGGGCCAACCGGAGCGGCTCACGTTTCATCACCGGTCGGTGCTGGCGGACACGGCGTTTGCCCCCTACGAGAGCTTCCGCTTCCGTGGCTGGAACGACGAACCGGTGCAGGGCTGGCTGGTCAAGCCGGCCGGCTTCGATCCCGCGCGGCGTTATCCGGTGGTCCTGCTCATCCACGGCGGCCCGCACAGTTCGATGGGCAATCAGTTTCATTTCCGCTGGAACCCGCAGATCTATGCCGGTCGCGGCTATGCGGTGCTGTTCATCGACTTTCACGGCTCCAGCGGCTACGGACAGGAATTTGCCGATTCGGTCACCGGCGACTGGGGCGGCAAGCCGCTGCATGATCTGCAAAAAGGCTGGGCCCATGCGCTGCAGCAATTTCCCTGGCTGGACCGCCACCGCGCCTGTGCGCTGGGGGCGAGCTACGGCGGCTACATGGTCAACTGGATCGCCGGGCAGTGGCCGGATGCGTTCCGCTGTCTGGTCTCGCACAACGGCATCTTCGACCTGCGCAGCATGGCCTACGCGACCGAGGAGCTGTGGTTCACCGAGTGGGAGATGGGCGGCACGCCGTTCGACAGTCCAGAGGCCTACGAGCGCCACAACCCGGTCAACCACGTCGCCAAGTGGAAGACGCCGATGCTGGTGATACACGGTGGCCAGGACTTTCGCGTGCCGCTGGAACAGGGCCTGGCAACGTTCACCGCACTGCAGCGCCGCGGCATCGAATCCAAGTTCCTGCACTTTGCGCGCGAAAACCATTGGGTGCTGGGCCCGAGCAACAGCCTGCAGTGGTACGACGCCGTGCTGGACTGGCTGGACGCGCATCTGCACAACCAGCCGGCCCCGGCCGCATCGCCGGATGAAAGTCTTCCCGACTGACCCGCAGCCGCTATGCCGTCAGCGCCGCGTAACTTTCCTGATATTCCTGTTGCAAGCCTTCGAGTTCGAACACGTCGACCTCGGGATTGATGTCGAGCTTCCGAAACGCCGGAACCCGCTGGCGATCGATGCCCGCCAATCGGCCCTCGCGATGCTGGTGACTCTGCAGCGCCGCCACCGTCACCACGTCCACGAAGTCCGGAGGGCCGTCGTGACTGCGCGAAAAATCGATCCAGCGGCTGGGCACTTCCACCAATTCCTCCGGAAAATCCCAGGCCTGCAGCACCAGGCGCCCCACGCGCGGCTGCAAGTTGCGGATGACGCGATCCAGTGCCGCGGCGTCCGGCAAATCCTCGCCCAGATTTTCGGCCAGGCGGATCACCGGCAGGCTGCCGATCTCGTGGGTCAGCCCGGCCAGCATGGCCAGCTCCGGTCGCAGTACCGTGCAGTGCGAAGCCAGGACCTGCGACAGCGCGGCCACCTCCAGGCTCTGCGCCCAGGTCTGGCGCAGACGCGCCTTGAGCGTCGGCGAGCGTGAGAAGAACAACTGCTCCAACGCCACCCCGGTGACCAGGCTGCGCACCAGCCCCATGCCCATGCGGGTGATGGCCTGCTGCAGATTGTCGATGCGCCGACCGGCATTCAACGCCGAACTGTTGGCCACGCGCAGCACCCGCACGGCGATAGCCGGATCGCGTCCGATCTCGGCGGCCAGCCGCGAGGCGGTGACGCGATCGTCCTGGGTGGCCTGGCTCACGCGCATCGCCACCTCCGGCAAGGTCGGCAGGGTCAGCCGGTCCTGCGTGAGCGCATCGACCACCGCGCGGAACAGTCGTTCTTCCTGGAGCATGGGACGCGTCGCAAAGAGGCTTGCGTCGCCATCGGCCGCAGAACGCGGCACTTGAGGCAGCGCCGACGAGCGGTCGCTTGTCGGCCCGCAGCCCGAGGTCCTGATCCGACCCGGGTTTCACCCGGGCTACCGCTCTCCGATCAGGCCGCCAGCGGCTCCCCCGCTTCGTGTTTGGCATCCAGCAGCACACGGCCGTAGCGCTGCTGACCAAACTCGGCGCGGTATGCACCGTCCTGCCAGGCCATGCGGCCACCAATCATCACGCCGGTGACGATGCCATCGGGGCGGTTGACGATCTGATGGTGCGCAAAGCACTCGCGCCAGTGGTAGCGGTAGGTGTCTTCCGGGTTCCATGCGCGCAGGCGTTCGGGGTCGATCAGCACCAGGTCGGCGCGCGCACCCGGTTCCAGCCGACCGGCGTCGATGTTGAGAAACTGCGCCGGCTCTTGCGTGAGCCGGTGCACTGCGTGCGCCACCTGCGCATCGCCGTCTTCCTGCGCAATCTTCAAGGTGCGCAGGTTGACGTCGTAGAACGCCATGTTGGTCAGGTGCGCGCCGCTGTCGTTGAAGCCCGGCAGCAGCAGCGGATGGAACAGCAGGCGCTTGACGGTGGCCGGATCGCGGTTGGCGGTCACCGTCCACCAGCGCAGCCCGGTGTCGAACGTACGCAGCAGGTGCAGAAAGAAGTCCGCCTCGTCGCAGGTCTTGGGGAAGCTGCCGAACATCGTGCGCTCGGCATCGCTGCGCGCGCCCTCGCCCCCGGCCTGCCAGCGACGCAGCCGTTCCATCACCACCTGCAGCGACTCGCCGTTCCATTCGGGCTGCGGGCAGGTGTCGATGACCATGTCGCGCAGATCGCGCGACAGCACGTTATCGTCGATGCGCAGCCAGCGCTTGAGTCGCGCCAGATTGAAGCCGCGCTTGCCGTGAAACCACATGCGGCGGAATTCGGCGACCCAGGCCGGGTCGTGCATCAAGCGCATGCGCCCCTCGCGATCTTCCAGGTCCAGCTCGTTGATCTGCCGCAGACAGGGCACTTCCTCGGCCAGCGGCGTGATCACGCCGTCGCTCCAGGTGCGGAACGGCGCACCCAGCGCCTGCAGGCGGAAGCGCCCGTTCATGAAGCGCGAATTAAGCATGCGCGACATCAGCAGCGCCAGCTTCACCAGCGAGCGGTTCATGTGCAGGTCCAGCGCCGCCACCGCCGCCACGCGCAGCGGCTTGCCGTGCAGGCGGCCGGAGGTCAGCGAGAAATTGCGGAATACCTGCTTGGGACTGTCCTTGGGTGGCGTCGCCTGCCACAGGCGATCCCACTTGCGCAGAATCCCGGTGAGAAATTTCAGCTCCGAGAACGGCGCAAACTGCGTCGGAATCTGCTTGTGGGTGTTGGGCTGGTTAGCCAGGAAATGAAACGGCAGCGCATCGGTGGAGAACCCCACGTAGCCTTCCTGCATCCCCTTCTCAAGCAACGCGCCCATGCGCTGAAGTTCGTCCGACGTGGGCTCGCGCGTCACCGAAGCCTGCAGACCCATGACCTCGATGCGCAGCATCGAGTGCGGAATCATCGGCACGATGTTGGGCCCCAGCGCCAGGTCGCCCAGGTGCGCCAGATAGGCCTTGGAGTCGGTCCAGGTCGCCTGATTCGCAACCTGCGACAGCACATGCTTGGGCACGTTCTCCACCCGCGCAAAGCAGTCCACCACCGGATCGGCGCCGTCGCGCCGCTGGTTGCCGTATGCCAGACCCAGCGAGCAGTTGGCGACCAGCACGGTGGTGGTGCCGTGCCGCACCGCTTCGGGCAGGCCCGGTTCGATCTCCACCTCCAGATCGAAATGGGTGTGAATGTCGAGCAGGCCTGGCGTGAGCCAACGACCCTGCGCATCGATCACTTCCCGCGCCTGCGCGGCCGGCAGGTCTGCGGCCATCGTCGCCACGCGGCCATCGGCCACCGCCACGTCCACCCGCTGCGGTGCGCCACCGCTGCCGTCGAACACGATGGCGTTGCGTATCAGCACGTCCCACTGTCCGCGACTGCCGTCCATGGTGCTGCTCCTCAGAATGCCTGCGGCCGGCCGGTTGTCGGCGCCTCAGCGCAAGAGTAGGCCGGCCGCGCGCCCAAGATCACTAGCAAGATCACCCCATCGGCGCGCGACAATATCCCCGAATTCGCCATCATCCCTCCATGTCCTCGCCTTCCGACTCCCCGCAGACCTGGCGCAACTGGTCCGGTGCGCAGACCGCCGCCCCGCGGCAATGGCTGCGACCGCGCGACGAAGACGAGCTGATCGCGGATCTGAAGTCGGTGAAGGGCGCGCTCAGAGTCGTCGGATCCGGACATTCCTTCAGCCCGCTGTGCCTCAGCGATGACACGCTGATATCTCTGCAGCACCTGCAGGGGCTGGTCGATGTCGATCCGTCGCAGTTGCAGGCCACGGTCCGCGCCGGCACCAGCTTGCGGCAACTGGGACCGCTGCTGTGGCAGCACGGCCAGGCGCTGATCAACCAGGGCGACGTCGACCCGCAGACGGTGGCCGGCGCCTGCGCCACCAGCACGCACGGCACCGGCGTCGGCCTGGGCTCGTTGTCTTCGGTGGTGCGCGCGATCCGGTTGTTGACCGTGGACGGCGAGGCCCTGCATGCACACGCGCAGCAACATGCGGAGATCTATCAGGCCGCACGCACCTCGCTGGGCGCACTGGGTGTGGCCACGCAGCTGCGGCTGCAGAATCGCCCGACCTATCAGCTACGCGAGCGCGAGTTTTTGCTGCCACTCCGCCAGCTTCTTCCGGATATCGGGCAACTCTCCCGCCAGCATCGCCATTTCGAGTTCTGGGTGTTCTTTCAGGCCGACCATGCCATCGTCAAGACCCTTGACGAAACCGATCTGCCCGCGACTCCGCCCGCGCGCCTGCAGTTGCCGGTGACCACCGTGCTGAACCTGGCCTCCGAGATCGCGCATCGCATCCCCGGCATGGACGGCACGATGCAGCGCATGCTCACGGCCTTGCACAGCGCAAGCGACCGAGTCGGCCGCGCATACGAGATTTTTCCCAGCCCACGCGACGCCCGCTTCAACGAGATGGAATACGAGATTCCGATCGCGCAGGGTCCAGCCTGCCTGGACGAAATTCTTCACACCGTAAAGGCATCGGGCCTGCGCACACTGTTCCCGCTCGAATACCGCACTGTCGCCGCAGACGATGCCTGGCTGTCGCCGTTCTACGGTCGCGATAGTGCGTCGATCTCCTTGCATCAATATCACCGCTTTGACTGGCGCCCGCTGTTCAATCTCGTCGAACCCATTTTCTGGAAGTACCAGGGCCGCCCGCACTGGGGCAAGTTGCACACACTGCGCTACGCGCAACTCGCCGCGCTGTATCCGCGCTGGGACGATTTTCAGCGCGTGCGCTGCCAGCTCGATCCCCAGGACCGCCTGCTCAACGCGCACCTGCGCGAGCTGCTGATTCCATGAGACCGCGCGACCGCGGTGCGCCGCACGCACCCTACTTCGCCGCGCTCAACGCCGAGCTGCGCCGCAACGGCCCGATGCGACCCTGTCTGCTGATCGATTTGGACCGGCTGGATCACAACCTAGCCCGTGTTACTGAATCGGTCTGCCGCGGCGGCAAGCAATTACGCCTGGTGGAAAAGTCACTGCCCTGCCTGCCCTTGCTGGAATACGCTGCACGGCGCGCGGGCACACGTCGCTTGATGTCGTTCCACCAACCCTTTCTCAATCAGGACGCCGAGGCTTTCGCCGATGCCGACCTGCTGCTGGGAAAACCGCTGCCGGCCGGTTCTGCCGCACGTTTCTATGCGCAACTGCGGGGTCGTTTTGACCCCACCCGGCAGTTGCAGTGGCTGATCGATACGCCCGCGCGCCTGCAGCAGTATCTGGAGCTGGCGCGCGGGCTCGGGACCTGTCTGCGCATCAATATCGAGCTGGACATCGGTCTGCATCGCGGCGGTGTCAGCGAGCTTGCAGCACTGGATGCGCTGCTGAATCAGATTGCCGCGAATCCGCAGCACCTGCAGTGGTCCGGCTTCATGGGCTATGACCCGCATGTGGTCGCGGTGCCGCGCATCATTGCCACGCGACAACAATTGCTCGACCGTGCGCTGGCGCGTTACCTGCAATTCGTGGAACACGCACAGCAACATCATTCCAATCTCTGTCACGCCGGGCTGGTTTTCAACACCGCCGGCAGTCCCACCTATCGCCTGCACGAACCGGAAACGCTGTGCAACGAGCTTTCGGTGGGGAGCGCGCTGCTCAAACCTGCAGATTTCGACCTTGACACTCTGGCCGATCATCTGCCGGCGGTCTTCATCGCCACGCCGGTGCTCAAGTCCACTGGCGCAATTCAATTGCCGGGGCTGGACGCGCGCTCGAAATTTTTGGCGTGGTGGAACCCCAACCGGCGACAGACGCATTTCATTTACGGCGGCAACTGGATGGCGAACTACGTCTCGCCCGCCGGCCTGCAGCCCAACGCGCTGTACGGCCGCAGCGCTAACCAGGAATTGGTCAACGCTTCCCCCGCCGCGGGCCTGGATATTGACGACCACGTATTCCTGCGCCCACGCATCAGCGAATCGGTGCTGCTGCAGTTCGGCGATGTGCTGGCGGTGCGCAACGGCAGGATCGAGGCGCAGTGGCCGGTCTTCGAACAACGCGATTGAGGCGGCTGACCACGACACATGGACGCAACGAGGTCCCGGTATGGTCCAACGAGCCGCTTACCTGAATTCTCCATGCCATGACCCCTCACCGACTTTCCCATCCGCTGGCGGTGTTGCTCACGCTGCTCGTTACCGGCGTGAGCGCCCACCCGGACGAGCACCGGTCCGACCACAACGCGCGCTGGCTGGCCGGTGACCATCACATTCACAGCCGCTACAGCGTGGGCCTGAATCGCGAAACAGACCCACCGACGCCGATCCTCGGCGGTGATGCGGTCTACCCGATTGCGATGAACGCGGTGATGGCGCGCCAATACGGCCTGGACTGGACCGTGGCGACGGATCACGGCGGCCCCAATCACGCCAGAATCAATCTGGAATTTGCCTATCCCGAGCTGCTGGAATCGCGCAAAGCGGTGCCCGACCTGGTGCAGTTCTTCGGCATGGAGTTCGACACGCCCGGTGCCGATCACTCCAGCATCATCATGCCGCACTCGCATGACGAAGCCACCCATCTGCATCGCATCGAAAGCCGCTTCAACAAGCGCCAACCCTGGCCCGAAGATCCGTCATGGGACACCGAGCCACGCATGCTCGAAGCACTCGAAGCGATGAAGGCGCTGCCGCAGCTGCCGCTGGTGATCGCCCATCATCCCTCGCGCTCGGCGCCTGATCTGGGCGAATACGGGATGACCGCGCCCACCGAGCTACGCGCCTGGAACGACACCGCGCCACATATCGCCGTGGGGATGGAGGGTGCGCCTGGCCATCAAGCCACCGGCCAGATGCGCGAACACCTGGCGCCGTCGATGTACGAGCAGTACTTCAAGGGCAAGCGTCCACGCGGCGCTTACGGCCGGTACCCGACCCTGGGCGGCTACGACCAGATGACCGCGCGCCTCGGCGGTTTCTGGGATTCGATGCTCGGCGAAGGACGTCGCTGGTGGATCACCGCAACCTCCGACAGCCACATTCACTGGAGCGAAGGCGGCGCGGATTTCTGGCCTGGCGAGTATTCCAACACCTATGTACTGGCCGAGAAAAACCATGGATCCATCCTCGCCGCGCTACGCGCCGGCAGGATATTCGTCACCACCGGCGACCTGATCTCGGAACTATGGGTCACCGCGCGTGCGGGCGACGTTCAAGCCGACATCGGCGGCAGTCTGGCGGCGCAGCGCGGCGACGACGTCAATCTGCGCATCCGTTTCCTCGATCCGGACGCACCCAACCACAACGGCGATACACCATCGGTTTCGCGCGTGGACCTAATCGTCGGCGACATCACCGGCCCAGCCGCCCGGCCGGATGTGGACATCCACCCCTCGACCCGTGTCGCCGCACGTTTCACCCCCGAACAGTGGCATCGCGACGGCGCCTACCGGGTGATAGAACACACGCTCAAGAACGTTCGCGCGCCGATCTACCTGCGGGTACGGGGCACCAATACCGACGAACTGGAGCCACAACCGGACCGCGACAACGAAGACGCCTGGCAGGACCTGTGGTTCTACTCCAACCCGGTGTTCGTGGAACTGGCGGGATCCTGACCTGGCGGATCGCATCCAGTGTTTCCGTAAGTCTGCTCGGGTATCCGGGCACACCACCGTCAGCCAGCCCCAGCGGTTTTGACGCCAGGCATCAGCATAGTCAGAGTTATGGTCGTTTTTTGCGAGGCAATCGCATGCGCACCATCCAAGCATCCGTATTCAAGACCCACTGCCTGACACTGATGGACGAAGTCGCGACCAGTGGCGAGTCGCTGCTCATCACCAAGCACGGCAAGCCGGTGGCCGAACTCAAGGCGCACCGGCCGCCGCCTGTGAAGTCGCTGATCGGGCTGCACAAGGACCAGATCAAGATCCTCGGCGATATCATCTCGCCGGCCTACGACGGCGAGTGGAATGCGCTGAAGTGATCCTGCTGGACACTCATGCGCGGGTATGGGCCGACACCGACATCAAGAAGCTCGGCCGCAAGAGCCGGGCGCTGATCGAGCGCGGATCGTCACAAGGCGGTGTTGCGATCAGCGCCCTGAGCTTCTGGGAAGCGACACTGCTCCACGAGCGCGGACGAATCGCTTTGCAGCTACCGCCCACGCAGTGACGCCACGAGCTACTCGAAGGCGGCCTGCAGGAAATCCCCGTGGACGGCGCCATTGCCATCCGTGCTGCGGGCCTCGCCAACCTGCCCGGCGACCCCATCGACCGCCTGATCGTCGCCACCGCGCTGGAGCGCGGTGCCATTCTGATCACTGCGGATGCACCGCTGCTGCGCTGGAAGCACGCGCTGAAGCGGCATGACGCGCAAACCTGAACGATGAGCTTGCCGCTCGGCCTTTCGCGATCACGGCCTTCGTTGCCCTCAGGTGCTGCGAGGCGGCCGCATGAAATGAGGCGGCACTGCACCGCTCAGGTTCGCCAGAAACGCCGGTGACAGCCAGGACCGCGCCTGCAACGCTGCGCCAGGTCTGATCTTCTATCCAACGCATGGACGCCTCCAAGACGGAAGGTCGGTGCGCGCAGGTGTCCGGATCCTGCCAGCACGCTTGGGCTCATCCTTCCAGGTAGCGCGCCTTGAGTTGGGCGAGCTTGGCGTCGTCCACACCGAGCTCGCGCTCGAGGAAATTCTCGACGCTGCCGTAATCCTTCTCGATCTGCTCGAACATGGCCTCGATGAACTCCGGCTCGGAGCTGAGCAGCACCGCACGCGCCTCAGGCGACCACTGTTCCATCATCGCGCGGAACGGTGATTCTCTCTTCTGTGTGTTGCTGTTGCTGGCGGGTGCGGCAAACGCCTTCTCGAAATCCACCACGTCGTCGGACATCGCGTAGTCCGCCACCACCACCTCACGCGGTACGCCGAGCGCGCTGAGCAGCAGCGCCGCGATGCGGCCGGTGCGGTCCTTGCCAGCGGAGCAGTTGAACGCCAGCGGTGCCTTGCCCTGCGCAAGCTGATCGAACACCGCGGTGTACTGCTGCTTGAACTCGTAGGCGCCGTGCCGGTAGTTGTGCTTGAACGCCTCGCGGGTCAGCTCTGGGTCGGTCACCGGGCCCTTGCGCATCATGTCGGCCAGGCTGGGGCCGTCGCCGTCGACTTCGGCCCTGCGCGCTTCCATCAGCGGCTGCTCCCAGGCCAGGTACTGCAGCGCCGGGTCAATGCGCTGCCACTGCGTGGGCTCGAACTCACGCTCCTGCGGCGAGCGCAGGTCACACATCACGGCGATGTCCAGACTGCGCAGGTAGTCGTAATCGGCGTCGGTGAAGTTGGCCATGTTGCCGGAGCGATAAATCTTGCCCCAGGCCACACGCCGACCATCCACCGTTTCGTATCCACCCATGTCACGAAAGTTGCGACCGCCTTGCAGCGGCAGCACGCGCTCAGCGACCCACTGACCCTCGCCTTGTTTGGGTTGCAACCAGACGTAGGGACGTGCGTCGGTCTTCAACTCAAGGCGATGGACGCCGTCGGCGTCGGCCTTGGAAATCAGCTTGCGCTTGGCTGCGGGCGCATCGGGCGTATCGGCGAGATACACGTCCACCGTGGCCGGCGCCTGCCAGCGGATGTTCAGAGCCTGGCCGTCGCGGGACAGTTCGGCGGATTGCAGTTCGGCGTTCGCCGTGGTGGCGTGGGCCAAGCCGGCGAGCAGCAGCACGCTGGCGGCCAGAGCACGGGAAACCAGCAGGTGTTGCGGATTGGTTTTCATGAGTAGGTCTCTAGAGGCTGGCGCGAACGCCGAATAGATAGCGGCGGCCGAAGGCTTCCACTTCGGTGGGACGAGATTCGTCACCGGCGTAACGAATGCCCAGCTCGTCGGTGAGATTGTTGGCATCCATGTAGAGCGTGATCACGCGGGTCAGCTCGTAACGCACCGACAGATCCACGCGCTCGGTCGCTTCCCAGAAGGTGTCGGTCTGCGCGTCCACCGAGATGTCATCCAGCCAGTCGGTGCGGTGCTGATAACCCAGACGGATGGAGAAGTCATAGTTCTCGTAGAACATCGCCACGTTGGTGATGCGGTCTGAAGTCCCGGGAAAGTCCACTTTGCGTCCCTCAGGCGTCGTAAAGCTGCCCTCGAGGAAAGACACGCTGGCCTGCATGCCCAGACCTTCCAGTGCGGGCGGCACAAAAGTCCACGGCTGGTTGTAGGTGAATTCCACGCCGTAGAGTTCGCCGTCCTCGCCGTTGAGGGTGGTCTCGAATTCGTAAGCAGAACGATCCACGCTGCCAGTATTGAAACGGTCATCACCGACCACGGTGACCGAGTCGAACAGCACTTGATCGACATCGCGGTAGAACGCGTTGGCCGCCAGCAACGCGGCCTTGGCGAAGTACCACTCCAGCGAGGTGTCGGCACCGTAGGCGGTCTCCGGTTCGAGATCGGGATTGCCGCCGGTTACGCGCAGATTGGTGTCGTTGAGGCTGGCATTGGCGCGCAGCTCGTTGAAGCTGGGACGCGCCGCGCCGGTGACACCGGACAGCCGGTACTTGAGCGTGTCGGTGACATCGACATTCCAGTGCACGCTGGGAAACAGATCCGTAAAGCTGTTCTCCACTGCCAGCGGGCTGCGGATGGGTGCGCCACCGTCGACGCCGGGTTGGGTGACATTACCGGCGCTACGGATGTCCACGCGTTCCACTCGCACGCCGGCGAGCAGCCCGTGGCGTCCCCATTGCCATTTGTTCATCGCGTAGGCCGCCGAGATGTCCTCATCGACCTGATACGCCTGACCCGCATCGGCGGTCGGCACCGCAAAGTTGCCGGTGCCGGCGGCATTGGCTGCGCGCGCCGCGCTCAGCACGCCGTCGAGCTGACCACGCAGGCCACGATTGTCGATGTAATTCCAGTCGAAACCGCGCTGGAACTGCTCGTCGATCCGCTCGCCAGTGATGAAGTCGAACGGCGTCCATGCCACGCCCAGTGCCTCGGCGGTCTGGCGCAACGGCAGCGAGCCGACGGTGCCGTCCGGCCTAAGCAGTGCCACCGCACCGGGACTGACCGATTCGCGGGTGTCGTACTGGAAGCCGACGCTGAAGGTGGACGGCCCGCCGACCACGTTCAGCTCGCGCTCCAGATCGCCCTTGAGGGTGTAAGACTCGGACTCCGAGCCGCCACCGAAATACGCCAGCACTTCGGTATCGAATGCACGCTGATCGAGCCGGCTGGAGCCATCATCGCCAATGGTGACGGTCGGGAAATTCGGTCCGGCCTGATAGCCCAGATTAGGCCGCAGCCCCGCGTCAGCCGACACCTGGGCCACCAGCGGCAGGTCGGTAAGGTCCTCGGTCTCGGTATACGCAAGCTGCCACTCGGCGAGCCAGGGTCCCAGCGCGTGCTCGCCGCGCAGCACGTTGTAGAAGGTGTTGTTCTCATAGTCGCCTTCTTCGAACAACCCCTGCACCGGCACCCCCTGCAAATCCGCCGACCCGAAGTCGCGCGTACCGCCAGCGGCGCCGGCAAAATTGAAGGTGTACTGATTGCGAAGTTCGTCGTCCTTGAACTCGGTGTAGAGGCTGGTGAAGCTCAGGCGATGCCCCGGCGCGACCTCGAGCTCGAACTTGCCCGAGTAGGCGTTGGTTTCGCGGATGGTCACGTACTTGGCCGCGCGCAACGCGGAGATGCCCGTTGCGTCGTACGCAGGTTCGGCATTGTCGGCCTGCTGCTCGAACTCGAAGTGGGACGCCGCGAACACCGCGCCGATGCGACCATCGCTCCAGGCCACGCGACCGGAATAAGACTCCTGTGGCCCGTCGGCGAGATCGATGTAGCCATAGCCGGCTTCGAGCTGCGTATCCCAGCCCGGGTTGTCCAGCGCCGAGAAGGTATTGATGTTGACGCGCCCGGCCAGCGCTTCGGAGGACATGTCCGGCGTCAGGGTCTTGCTCAGCTCCACCGAGCCGATCAGCGCGGCGGGCACCGAGTCGAAGCGGAACACGCGATCCTGCGCGCCCAGCACGTTGATGCCGTCGAAGGACACCTGGGTCCAGCGCGCCGGACCGCCGCGCACCTGGATGAAACGCTCCTGGCCCTGGTCGCGCTGCACCGCGATGCCTGGCAGGCGCGCCAAGGCCGCCGCCGCCGTCTGGTCGGGGAAACGCCCAATGGTGTCAGAGGCGATGACGTTGACCACGTTGACGGCATCGCGCTGCGCGTTGATGGACGCCTCCAGGCTGTCGCGGATGGGCGTGGCGGTGACCGTGATCTCGGTGACTTCTGCGGTTGCATCGGTCGCCACGTCTGCCTGTTGCGGCGACTCTGGCGCCGGGGTCTGCGCCCCTTCCTGCGCCGCCAGTGATAACGGCAAGGTCGCCAGACCGATCAGATACAGCGGCCACCATGGGCCGCGCACCGGCGTGATCGCCTCGCCACGGCGCCGGAGGCGCAGTCGCTTGAACAACGGGTACTGCGATTCCATCCCCTGACTCCCATGCCCTTGAATCAGTCAAGGATGGCCGGGGTGGTTGACGCGTTAATGAAGCAACGATGAAAACTGGACGGCGGCTGCGCGTCAGCAGACATGCTTTCGTCATCTTGCCGTCATCAGACGATGCGCCGATCGCGTCGGCGCCGGCATGCTGTTCTCTCCATGAACTCGGCACGGACACGGGGAACCGTCACGCTCAACGAAGTGACCGCGAAGCGGCGGACGAAGCACTTGCATCCACTCACAGAGCGGCGCACCGATCGGCCACAAGACCCTTCGCAATGCTCAGAATGACAGGCCTCCAGTTCATCGGGCACAGCGCGCGCCACCGCGCGGGCGGAAGCCTCACACCGACGCGCTGCGCGCCAGCATGCCGGTGGTGGAATAACCCTGGTGGAAGTCCAGCACCACCACCTCGCCGCCATTGGCCTTGACCGCGTCGAAGCCGGCGATCTGCTCGGGCAGATAGTCGCCGCCCTTGACCAGCACGTCGGGCAGCACCTGACCGATCAGGCGTGCAGGGGTGTCTTCGGAAAACGCAACCACGTGATCGACGCAGCGCAACGCGGCGAGCACGCGCATGCGGTCGGCGCAGGTGTTGACGGGCCGGTTCGCACCTTTCAGGCGTCGCACGGAATCATCTTCGTTGACGGCGACGATCAGGGTATCGCCAAGACGTCGTGCCGCTTCCAGGTAGCGCACATGGCCGACATGCAGCAGATCGAAACAGCCGTTGGTCATCACCACTCGCTGGCCGCGTTCGCGCAGGCGCTGCACGCGCAGCAATAGTTGTGCCTCGCTGACCAGGGCTTCTTCGCCGGCGGCGGGTTGGTGCAGCGCCGCTTCCAGCTCCAGACGTGAGGCACTGGCGGTGCCGAGCTTGCCGACCACGATGCCGGCGGCGAGATTGGCCAGGCGCACGGCGTCGGCGAGGTCTTCGCCGACCGCGATGGCGGCGGCGAGCGCGGCGATGACGGTGTCGCCAGCGCCGGTGACGTCGAACACTTCACGCGCCACCGTGGGCAGATGCAGCGGCGGATGCCCGGGTCGCAGCAGGGTCATGCCGCGCTCGCTGCGGGTGATCAGCAGGGCCTGCAGTTGCAGGTCGGTGAGCAGGCGTGCGCCCCTGCCGACCACATCGTTGTCGTCCGCGCAGGCGCCGACGATCGCTTCGAACTCGCCCATGTTGGGGGTGAGCAGGGTGGCGCCGCGATAGGGCGTGAAGTCGCGACCCTTGGGATCGACCACGACCGGCTTGTTCAGCGCACGTGCCTGCGCGATCAGGGCCGGCGCGTCGCGCAAAGTGCCCTTGGCGTAGTCCGACAGCACCGCGGCCTGCACGTCGGCGAGCTGCAGCGTGAAGCGTTCGATCAGTTGCGCGCGATCGAACGCGCCATCGGTGGCGTAGGACTCTTCGAAATCCAGGCGGATCACCTGCTGATTGCGCGACAGCACGCGCAGCTTGGTGATGGTGGGCAGCTTGGGCGATTCGAGAAACCTGGGTTCCACGCCCACCTGCCGCAATTGCGCGGCCAGACTCGCAGCCGGCGCATCGCGGCCGACCACGCCGATCAGGTCCACGCGCGCGCCCAGCGCCGCCAGGTTGAGTGCGACGTTGGCGGCGCCGCCGGGACGGGATTCGTCCTTGCCCACGCGCACCACCGGCACCGGCGCTTCCGGCGAGATGCGCTGGGTGGGGCCGGACCAGTAGCGGTCCAGCATGACGTCGCCCGCGACCAGCAGGCGGATTTCTGAGAAATCGGGAACCTGGTTCACGAACTTGCGGGCGGTGCCGGCATGGCGGCAGCTTCCACGTCCACATTCACGTCCACGCCGTCGTAGATGTCGGCCAGCGCGATCTCCACTCCACCGGTGCTCAGGCGCAGCACCTGGTCCAGGCCTTCGATCAGTTCGTACGCCCAGTGCCCCTGGCCGCGGCGGAACACTTCGACCTGCGGCGCGGTTTGCGAGAGCAGCACGTACTCGGCCAGCGACTCGATGCGCTGGTAGTGCCGGAACTTGCCGCCGCGATCCCAGGATTCGGTGGACGGCGACAACACTTCGAAGATCGCCGACGGGTTGGTCAGGGTGTCGTGTTCGCCGTCGATGAACTGCGGCGAGCCGCACACGATCAGCACGTCGGGATACGTGTAGAGGCGGCTCTGGTCCACGCGCGTGCGCAGGTCTTGCGATACCACCCGACAAGGCTTGCCACGCAGGCGGGCATGGACCGCGGCGGCCAGATTGGCGGTGACGACGTTATGGGGATAGCTCGCGCCGGTCATGGCGTACATCTCGCCATTGACCCATTCGCACTTGCGCTCGCGCGAGGCGCGCTCCAGCGCGAGGTATTCGGTTTCGCTCGTTCGCGGCTTGGGCACGGCAGTCATGGCGTGTTCCGGGACGACTCCGGGCCCAAGCTTAGCGCGCGCTCAGGTATGGCTGAGCCATTCCGCGTACTTCTCGTTGCGTCCCTTGACCAGATCCAGATAGGCCGCCTGCAGCTTGGCGGTGATCGGACCCCGGCCACCGTCGCCGACCGGTCGATTGTCTACTTCGCGGATGGGCGTGACCTCGGCGGCGGTACCGGTGAAGAAGGCCTCGTCGCAGCAATACAGCTCGTCGCGGGTGATGCGGCGCTCGGTGACCTTGTAGCCGTGATCGGCCGCCAGCTGCATCACGGTGCGGCGGGTAATGCCGTCCAGACAGGCGTTCAGGTCCGGCGTGTGGATCTCGCCGCGCTGGATGATGAAGATGTTCTCGGCACTGCCCTCGGCAACGTGGCCACTGGTGTCCAGGGTGATCGCCTCGTCGTAGCCGTCGCGCAGCACTTCGTTGAGCGCCAGCATGGAGTTGATGTAGTTGCCGTTGGCCTTGGCGCGCGCCATCGAGCTGTTGACGTAGTTGCGCTGGAAGCTGGAGGTCTTGACGCGGATGCCGCGTTCCATGTTGTCCGCACCCAGGTAGGCGCCCCAGGTCCAGGCGGCGACGATCACGTGGGTCCTCAGATTGTCCGCACGCAGGCCCATGCCCTCGGCCCCGTAGAACACCATGGGACGCAGGTACGCTTCCTTCAGACCATTGCGGCGCAGCACTTCGAGCTGCGCTTCGTTGAGCTCACCCTGGCTGAAGGGCATCTTCATGCCCAGGATCTTGGCCGAGTTGAACAGCCGCTGGGTATGTTCCTGCAGGCGGAAAATGGCGGTGCCCTGTGGGGTCTGGTAAGCGCGCACGCCCTCAAAACAGCCGACGCCGTAATGCAGGGTGTAGGTCAGGACATGGGTCGTGCAGTCGCGCCAGGGGCGCATCTCGCCGTCGTACCAGATCCAGCCGTCGCGGTCGGCCATCGTTGTCATAAAGGGTGTTCCTTGGCTCTAGCTGGAGTAAACAAAGCCCGCCGGGAGAGGCGGGCGAACCCTATTATATGTTGGATGAAGCTCGCTTCCCCGCCCCCGCGGCGCATCCTGATCGTCCGCATCTCGGCACTGGGCGACGTGGTGTTCTGCACCTCGCTGCTGGCCGGCCTGAGACAGGCATACCCGCAAGCGCATATCGCCTGGCTGCTGCAGTCGCGCTGGGCCGATCTGCTGCAGGGCGATGCACGCGTGGATCAACTCATCCGGCTGCCAGCCGGCGCTACCGACTCGCTGGCCGGGGCGCGGGCGACACACCGGCTGCTGCGCGCAGAACCGAGGTTCGACTGGGTGATCGATGCCCAGGGCCTGCTCAAGACGCGCGTGCTCGCGCGGATGGCACCGGCCGATATCCGCATCGGCCTGCGCTCCAGGGAGCCCGGTGCGTTCCTGGTCCACCGCCTGTTCGACAAGGGCGGCAACGTCGACGACATCAGCTCCGAGTATCGTGATCTGGCGCAGCAACTGACCGGCCAGGATCCCGGCCCGCCACACCTGCAGCCCACAGCCGAACAGCGCGCGCGCGCGCTGAGTCTGCTGGCACAGCAAGGTCTGCCCGGCCCCTACATTGCGTTCTGCCCCTACACCACGCGCCCGCAGAAACACTGGATGCCAGAGCACTGGCCGCAACTCGCACAAGCGCTGGTGCCCTTGCAGCGGGGTCCCTGCGTGATTTTTGGCGGCCCGGCCGAGCGCGACGATGCCCAGCTGCTACACGCGCAACTGCCAGCGGGCTCGGTAAACCTGGCGGGCCGCACGCCGCTGGAGTTGCTGCCGGCGCTGCTCGAACGCGCCGCCCTGATCGTCGGTGTCGACACCGGCCTGACTCATATCGGCATCGCCGTGCAACGACCGACCTTGGCGCTGTTCGGCTCCACCTGTCCTTACACCCGCGGCGCCGACAGCCCCTTGCGGGTGATGTACGACGCCCTGCCCTGCGCGCCCTGCCGGCGCCATCCGACCTGCGGCGGAACCTGGGACTGCCTGCGCGGCCTGACGCCGGCGCGCGTCGCCGCCGCGGCGCGCGAACTACTCCAGCACCGATGAAGATCGTTCACGTCGAAACCGGCCGCCATCTCTACGGCGGCGCGCAGCAAGTGGCCTATCTGCTCGACGGGCTGCAACAGCGCGGCGTGGACAACCTGCTGGTGTGCACCCCGGGCGCTGTTATCGGCCAGCACTTTGCCGGCAGCACTGTGCGGGTGCGTGCGCTGCGCTGCTGGGCCGGCGACATCGACGTCGGTTTCGCCTTCGGCCTGCGCCGGCTGCTGGCCGAAGAAAAGCCCGATCTGGTGCATCTGCACTCGCGCCGCGGCGCCGACGTCATGGGCGCCTGGGGTGTGCAGATGGCCGGCCTGCCCTGTGTGCTGTCGCGGCGAGTCGACAACCCCGAACCGCGTTGGTGGTCCGCACTCAAGTACCGCCTGCATGATCGGATCATCGCGATCTCGCACGGCATTGCCGAAGTCCTTGCGGCGCAGGGTGTGCCCGCCGGCAAGCTGTGCGTAGTGCGCTCCAGCCTGGACCCCAGGGCCTGGCAGCAGCCGCAGACACGCGCGGACTTCGCCGTACAGTTCGGCGTCCCCGAGGATGCGGTGCTGATCGGCGTGATCGCGCAGCTGATCGAGCGCAAGGGACATCGCGTGCTGTTCCGCGCGCTGCGTCAGTTGCCGCAGCGCGAGCGCGTGCGGGTGATCTGCTTCGGCCAGGGCGCCCTGCGCGAAAAGCTCGAGCGCGAGGCTGCCGAACTGGATGGCATCGTGCGCTTCGCTGGCTTTCGTGCGGATCTGCCGCGCTGGCTCGGCTGCCTGGATCTGGTGGCGCATCCGGCGTGGATGGAAGGCCTGGGCGTGTCCCTGCTGCAGGCCGCCGCCGCCAGCGTGCCGGTGATCGCCAGCCGTGCCGGCGGCTTGCCCGAGGCGGTGCGCGACGGTGTCACCGGCGTGCTGGTGGAACCCGGCGACGTCGACGCCTGGACGGCCGCCCTGGCCACACTGGTCGCCGATCCGGACCGTCGGCGCCAGCTTGGCGCGCAGGGCCGCGACCGCATCGAGCAGGAGTTTTCGGTGGACGCGATGGTCGACGGCAATCTGGCGGTGTATCGGGAGTTGCTCGGCGGCGGGTAGCGTCGCCAGGCCAGGATCGGCCTCAATGCCGCAGCCGCGTAGCCGGTGTCATGCCTTGTAGACGCCGGTAGAAATCCAGCGTCGATTCCAAGGTCTTGCGCTCTCCGTAGCGATGCCGGTAGTGGTGCAGGCCGTTGCCGGCCAGTGCGGCGCGCAGCGATGCATCGCCGAGCACGCGCTGCATCGCGGCAGCCATGCGCGGCACGTCCTGAGTCGGACACAACAGGCCGGTGTCGCCGCTGTGGATCAGCTCGGTGCCGCCGGCGGTCTCGGTACACACCACCGCCACGCCCTGGCTCCAGGCTTCCAGCACCACGTTGCCGAGCGGCTCCACCCGCGACGGACACACGAACAGGTCGGCCATCGCGATCACCGGCAGCGGCTGCTCCAGCCAGCCGGTGAAGTGCACACGCGGCTCCAGGGCGCTGCTGCCCGCACGCAGCTCCGCCATCATCGGGCCGTCGCCGATCAGCAGCAGGTGCACCGGCCGATCGCGGATACGGGCCGGCAGCCGTGCGAACGCGGCCAGCAGGTCCGGAAAACCCTTCTTGTCGATGAAGCGTCCCATCGACACCACCAGCAGCGCCTCCACCGGAATGCCCAGCGACTCGTGGCTCACCGAGGGCACTGTGCCGGCTGGTAGTTCGGGCACGAAGTTGTTGATCCATTCCACCCGGTTGGGCGGAAAGCCCTTGCCGACCATCCAGTCGCGCAGTCCGCGGGTGTTGGCAATCCAGCCGTCGGCGTGGCGGAAATAGCGCAACTTGTAGTAGCCGCCCAGGCGCGCGACGTGGACGACTCCCGGCGGCGCGCGGGTCAGCCAGGTGGCGCGCGAGGCCCAGCTCTGGATCACCTGCGCACCGTGCGCCAGGGCGGCCTGGCGGATCGCACGGATGCTGGCGAGGTCCACGAAATTGCGCATCGGCAGACTGCATAGCGGCAGTTCGCCGTCGAGCAGGCGCGCCAGTTCCGAGCCCTGGCGGACCGCCGCCATGACCGGGTTGCCCGCGTGCTGCAAGGCCGTGGCAATACGCTGGAAGCTGGTTTCGGCGCCGCCCATGCGCGGACTGGCGATGACCTGCAAACTGCGGACGGCGTGCATCATCGGCGGTGGAAAGGAACCAGGCCCATGTGCGCAAGGTAACGCTGCGCGCTCCAGTCTGCGCGGTATTCGCTCACCGCCTGTCGCAGCAGGTCAGTCGGCAGCGGGTCCGCCAGGGTGTCCGCCATGGCGCGCGCCATGCCCGCATGGTCGCCCACCGTCACCAGAGCGCCGTAGCGGCCGCCGTCCAGAATCTCGGCCGGTCCGCTGGGACAGTCGGTGGACACGCAGGGAATACCCAGCGCCAGGGCCTCGGTCAGCGCGTTGGGCGAACCCTCCCAGGCCGAGGACAGCACGAACAGGTCGGCGCGCGCGAGCCAGGCGTAAGGATTGGTCTGGAAGCCGGGTAATAGCAGACGCTGGCTGACGCCCAGCTCGGCGGCGCACCGTTGCAGGCGCTGCCGGTACTCTGGGTTGGGCGCATCGCCGAGCAGGATCAGCCGCGAAGGCACGGCGTCCTGCAGCGCGGCGAACGCGCGCAGCAGGGTGAGGAAATCCTTCTGCCGGGTCAGCCGCCCCATGCCGACAATCACCGGCAGCGTCTTGTCGGCCAGCCAGGGATGCGGCGCTGACTGCGCCGCCTGTTCGGCCAGTTGCGCGGTGATCACCGGATTGCGGATCACCTGCACGCGATCGGCCGGCATTCCGGTGACCGCGATGGTGTCCTGGCGCACGCCCTCGGATACCGCGATGACGCCATCGGCCTCGGGATAGCGTTTGCGCATCGGCCGCGTCCGCAACCAGCGGCTGAAGGCATCCTTGCGGCTTAGCGCGGCCGACAGGTTGGTGCCCAGGCGGATGAACACCGGCACCGGCACCCCGGCACGGCGACGCGCCGCCAGCGCCGCACGGCCGGCGCGGTCCTTGGCCACCAGCAGCGCATCGGGCTGCACCTGGCGTAGATAGCGCGCGACCTCGCCCACGCTGGTCCAGGCATGGCGCGCATCCAGGCGCATCAGATTCACCGCGGTGGGGATGCGCTGTGCGTGGCCGCCTTCGATCTTCAGGGCCAGCAGATCCACATCCACGTGGTGCACGAATTCCGCGCACAACTGGGTGACCATACGCTCGACACCGCCGTCGCCGGAGAACGAGATCATCACGCCCACGCGCGGCCGCCGGGCTCCGACATCGGCCCTGGTTTCAGCCCAGGCTTCAGTTTTGGTTTCAGACATAGTCCAGCGGATCAGCCTCGGAGGCGGGCACGCCAGCGCCCTCGATGGTCAGGCGATGCCAGATGGCGAACTGCAGCAGGCTCCAGACCTCGCGGGTGACGTCATGGTGCGCGGCCTGGCGTTGCAGCAGCACGTGCACCGCCTGCGGCCGGCACCAGCGCCGGATCGCCGGGTTGCGCGGTAGCTCTGTCGCAAGCCGGCTCAGGAAATCCCCGCGCAGCCATTCACCCACCGGCACGTGAAATCCGGCCTTGCGCTGCCACAGGTGATCGGCTGGCAGGAACGATTCTGCCCAGCGCTTCAGAAAAACCTTGCCCGCGTCGCGGCGTACTTTCAGCGCGTCAGGCAGCGACAAGCCGAACTCGATCACGCGGTGATCGCAAAACGGTACACGGCCTTCGACGCTGCAGGCCATCAGCATGCGGTCGGACTTCACCAGCAGGTCGTCGGCCAGATTGGTGGCGATGTCCACATACTGGCGTCGCTGCAGGTCGGACCACGCGGCAGGGGTGTCCGACCAAGCCTGGATGTACGGCTTGCGATGGGCCGCCAGCGCGGCGCTCAGTTCGGTACCGAACAGCTTGCGCACCCACGTGCCCTTCAATTCGCCGCGCGCGCGAAAGCCGCCGCTGCCCGGATAACGCAAGGACTTGTAGCCGCGCTCAACCGCGCCCGGTCTATAGCGGCCATACCCGGCAAAGGCCTCGTCGCCGCCCTCGCCGCTGAACACCACTTTGAGGTCGCGGCCCGCCGCTTCGGCCAGGGCCAGGGTCGGCAGGCAGGCGTAGTCGCGCATCAGGTCGTCTGCCGCCCACGCCATGCGCGGCAGGCGCCGCAGCACCTGTTGCGAGGACAGCACGATCGCCTGGTGATCGGAATCGAAAAGCCTTGCCATGCGCTGCGCGCCGTCGAGTTCGTCCTTTTGCCGTGCGTCCGACCAGCCGATGGAATACGTTCTGATGCGCTGCGCTTGCAGGCCTTGCAACTGCGCCAGCAGCACGGCCGAATCCACCCCGCCGGACAGGAACAATCCCAGCGGCACGTCGGCGCGCAGGTGCTCGCGCATCACCTGCTCGAACAGCGGCGTCCACGCCTCCGCAGCCTGCTCGAAGCTCAGGCGCTGCGGCTGCACGTCGGTGGCTCGCCAGTAGCGCAGAGACTCGATCTGCAGGTCGCTGCCGATGCGCAGCGCCTCGCCCGGCAGCACGCGATGGATGTCCCGAAAAATGGTGTCGCGACCGCTGCAGTGCTGGTTCTGGAAATACTGGGCCAGCGCCACCGGATCGATCTGCGGCTGCTGCGGAAGCGCTGGCAGCAGGGCCTTGAGTTCGGAGGCGAACAGCAGGCGGTCCGGCAGGAGCGCGTAGTACAGCGGCTTGATGCCCAGACGGTCTCGCACCAGCCACAGCTCGCGCTGCGCATGATCGAACAGCGCAAACGCGTACATGCCGTTGAGGCGGGTCAGCGACTGGCGCCCCCAATGCGCCCAGCCGTGCAGCGCGACCTCGCTGTCGGAGCGCGTGAGCGGGCGCGCGCCGCACGCTTCGAGCTCCTGGCGCAGCTCGACGTAGTTGTAGATCTCGCCGTTGGCGACCAGCGCATAACGGCGCTCGGCATCGAACAGCGGCTGATGCCCGCCGGGCAGGTCGATGATGGCCAGGCGTGTGTGCGCGATGCCGAAGCCCTGCGAGCAGTAGACGCCACTGTCTTCCGGGCCGCGATGCGTAAGCGTGGCCGCCATGCGCTGCAGCAGCGCCTCGTCGGCAGATTCGTGACGCGTCACCATGCCGGCGATTCCGCACATGACCTAGTGTCTTGTGGCGCTGGTACAGTCGCGGTGACCGCATCTGCCGCGGCCCGGGAGCGCAACGACGGTGGGGCGCGAAGTGCCCGGCACACCCGAGTGACGACGCGGGGGTGGAGACACTGCCAGCGGCCAGCGCGAGCACTGGCGAGCCTGAGATAGACGGCATTGCGGCTCGCTCATTCGGGATCGAATCGGTAGCCCAGCAGCTCGATATCGCGCCGAAAGAATTCGCCGACCAGCGCGGCGAGGTCGTCGCTGTAGTAGCTGCGATAATCGGCCCGCCTGTCGATAGCCTGACGCTTGTGCGGCAACGCCGGAGTGGCGACGCCGATGCGCTTGCACACGCGGTCCCAATCGTCGGCCAGACGTTCGTAGCGGCCGATGAAGTCGGGCAGCAGCTTACCGCGCAGATCGATCAGGTAATCGGTCAGCGGGGTGATGGCGGTATCCAGGTGGTACTGGTAGGGACGCGCGGGGTCGAGCTTCCAGCGCGTGAAAGCCTCGAAACTGTCGCGACCTTCGAGCAGGTGCGGGCGCTCGCGCCTGAGATGGTGGTAGCTGGACACCTGCAGGTCCCAGGGGTTGCGCACGAATGCGAACTTGAACAGGCCGTCGAAAAACTCCTTCGGCAACATCTCCTGCGCACACACGATCTTGGCGTGGCGCGGCAGCTTGGCGGCAATGCGGTGGCTGGTGGCGTGCGACAGCCGCGAGCACAGGAATTGCGCCAGGTAGTAAGGGTCTTTCCACTGCAGGGACTTCAGCACCGCGCGCACGCTGGTACCGCCGGTTTTGGCGATATGCACATACAGGAAGTTGTAACGGTTGGACAGAATCACGAACGCTGCGCTTGCAGGCCCGGAGCGAGCCGGCTGCGATTATGCCGGACGCTCCCGGTCGTCCCGATGAAGGTCTTGCAGGTATTCCGACGGCGACATGCGCGGGAAGATCGATGCCGGCACGGCTGAATCCGGCGAAGCGTTGTGTACCGCGATGCCCAGATCGGCGAGCGTCTGCGCCGCCAGCCTCAGGTGCGGCAGGATGCAGCGCTGCAGGTCCCGCTGCAGCATCGATTGTTCGGGCTGCGCTTCGTCGTAATAGCGCCGCGCGCCGCCCAGGTCCAGCCCGAACAGCACGATGCGCGCCGGCCGCTGGCTCGCCGCCATCTGCAGCGCCAGGTAGGCGACGGTGCAGGAAGGGAAATAGCCGAACGCAGGATCGACGGAGAACGCCGCGGTGCGGTCGCGCCGACGCACCGTGGCCGGTATCGCCCCGGACCACCAGCGCGCGCTGCGTCCATAGGGGCGCAACAGATTGTCGAACAGGCGCAGTTGTTTGCCGGCGAGCGCTTCCGGGTCCCGCCGCAACACTTCGAGCAGCACGCGATGGTCCAGCGCCAGCGCCCGCGAGGCACGCACTCCGGCGACGAAGCGCGACCATTGCCGGCGCACGAACCCGACGTCGGAGACCACATACAGATCGGCGCTGCAACCGGCATCGAGCAGCACCCGGAACGAGCCGTTGACCACCACGGTCGGGCGCATCGCCAAACGCGTGGGCTCGGCAATGGTGGCGATGGACGGACCGGACAGGACGATGTGCACGCTGCCGCCGGGCGGCAGCCAGCCGCCAAGGTCGGCGCAGTCCAGTCGGTGCCCCAGCGCCCGCACCTGCCAGCAACCATCGCGGTGTCGCGCCTGGTAGTCGTGGCCGTAATAACGCCAGTGCCAGTACGCCGGCCCCCGCCAGGCGATGCCCAGCCGATACAGACTATCCGCGAGCTTCAGGGGTCTTTCCTTGCCAGCCCCAGTGCCGCGCCAGCAGGCTCAGCGGCCAGCGGCGAAAGCGCTTCCAGGCTTTCTGGAACTGGCGGTGCCGCCACATCGAATTGCGATAGACCTCCAGCATCCACTCGGTCTCGCGAGCACCGCCGTCGAGCCCGGTCTTGGGGTCGCGGCACACTGCAATCAGGCATTCGGCGGTGCCCTCACGCAGTTCGGCCAACGGCCCGATACCCGCTTGCCGCGAATAGCCGCGACGACTGCCGGAGTTGTTGTAGTAGAGCTCCCAGCGTTCGAAGCTGACGCCCAGCAGTCGCTCGAACATGGCCTGATCGATGTCGAAGAAGTGATCCTTGGTGTAGCCCCAGCCGTTGGGGGTGGACACGATCAGACAGCCGTCCGGCCGCAGCAGGCGCGCAAACTCGCGCAGCGTGGCGGCCGGTGCCAGGGTGTGCTCCAGCGTTTCGAACGACACGATGGTGGAGAACGCGCCCGTGTCGAACGGCGTGTACTCCACCGGCGACTGCACATAACGGGTGTTGGCGCTGGCATAGGTGACCTGCGCGTAACCGATCGCATCGGCGGAGATGTCTACGCCGGTCACGCTGGCCGCCCACTGCGCCAGCAGTTCACTGCCGTAACCGGTGCCGCAGGCGGCATCCAGCACCTCCTGCCCGGCGACACGCTCGGCGGCGAAGCGATAACGGCTCAGGTGCAGCTCGCGACGGTCCTGCGCCCACGCGGTGCTGTTGGCGTCCATGCGCAGGCCATGGTTGGCCTTCAGCCATTGCTGCCAGTCGGGATCGGGTTTGTTCATGAGCAACGTAAGAGTGACCGCATGTGCACTCGGAACGCTATCGCGCCAGTGGCCAGGATGAAAAGGCCCGGTTCAGTTTTTTGGGCAGGCTCACGGCGTACAGCCCCGCCCGCCACGATTCAGACAAGGCTCAGGCCGCCACCGTAGCTTTGCCGTACGACCCTGTCTTCCTCGACACTGCGGTCGCTCCATCCCACTGTTGTCCAGACCCCAATCTGCCATGCCGCTGTTACGGTTTTTGCGCTGCTGCACCGGTCGAACGCCCGCCGCGGCTAGGCGCGCCTTGTCGCTTGCGTTGCTGTGGGGCCTGAGCGCGTGCGGCGGCGGCAGTGGCGCGCCACCCGCACCGCTGCCGACGGTGGCGCCGCGCATCGACAGTTTTCAGGCCTCGTCGACAGCGGTGGCCAGGGGCGGCGAAGTAACCCTGAGCTGGAGCACCTCCGGCGCCGATGTAGTGGACCTGGAACCGCTGGCGCAGGGTCTGCCACCCGACGGCGAGCGCCGCGTGCGGGTCCAGGACAGCAGCTTCTACACCCTGTCCGCACGCAACGCGATCGGCACCACCACGCAGAATCTGAATGTGGCTGCAGTGGATTACGACTGGACCGCGCTGCAAGCCGAACTCGACAGCCTGATCCCCGAAGCGGTGGTGGACGCCTACGTGTTCGAGCTGCGCGTAGACGATGTCACCGTGTTTCGCAGCAACGGCGGCGACCTGCAACCCGACTCCGCGGTGTTCGTCGCCTCTGCCAGCAAGGCGCTGGCTTCCGCCGCGCTGCTGACGCTGGTACGCGACGGTCTGCTCGATCTCGACGAACCGGTCGCGACCTACCTGGAGCCGGAAATCGACTGGCCGTCGCCGAAGTCCGCCATCACCACGCGCATGCTGCTCAATCACACCTCCGGACTGGCCACCGACATCGACTGCATTTCAGACCCGGCGTCGGACCTGCGCGAGTGCGTACAGAGCATCGCCGATGCGCCGCTGCAATCGGTGCCCGGCAATGCGTTTGCCTATGGCGGCAACAGCTACCAGGTGGCCGGTCTGATCGCCGAGATACTTAGCGGACAGTCGTTCAACACTTTCTTCATCGAGCGTCTGGCCGACCCGCTGGACATGCCGCAGACGCGCTTCTTCGGTACCAACCCGCGCGTGGCCGGCGGCGCCACCACATCGGCGCCGGACTACCTGCGTTTCATGCAGATGCTGCTGTCCGAAGGCCGCGTCGGCGACGAGCCGTTCCTGCCGCAGGCGCTGGCACGCGAGGTCCGCAGCAGCCAGATTCAGGGCCGTCCGCGCCGCCAGCTGCCGCCGGGTGCCAGCGCCTTCTTCGACGGTTACGCGCTGGGCTGGTGGCACACCCGTAGCAACGCGCTGCAGGGTTTGAGCGACGGCCCCGAGATCAGCGATCCGGGCCTGTTCGGCACCGTGCCCTGGATGGACTTCGACCGCCGCTACGCCGCCATCCTGCTGCTGCGCAGCGAGGGCGTCGTCGTGGGCGTACAAATCTGGGACGATCTGCGCCCGCTGATCCTGGCGCAACTGGCGGGGCAGAGCTGAGGGCTCAACTGACAGTCTGAAGGTTTGCCACGGACTCACACGGATAAACCAGGCAGATAAAGACGAGCGATGTATCGCTGTCGATCCGTATTCGTCCGTGATCGAACCTGAAGGTCCGCGGCCGACAAATGCCTCGACCCTCCGCCGGACACACTCGCTCTAGAAGACCGCCAAAACCGCCAGCAACTGGCCCTGCGTGCGCACGTACCGCCCCTGCGTTTGCAACCCTTGAAACGCTTTCTCCGCCGCAGCAGACGCCGGGCGCGGCGTAAAGCTTCCTGCTACCGGATCGACCTCGATCCACACATCCTGAAAATCCAGCCAGGCGCCGCGCAAGGGATGAATGGCCTTGTGTACGCATTCCTTGGCGCAGAACAGCAGGCGGTCGGCGCCTGCATGGGCGCCGGCCAGGCCCGCCAACCAAAGTCGTTCTTCATCGCGCAGGATCAGGCCATCGGTATCCGGCGGCAGCGGCAGGTCGGGTTCCACGTCGATGCCCAGCGCCTTGCAATGGCGGTCGCGCGCAACCACCGCCGCAGCGTAGGACTCGGTGTGACTGAGACTGCCGACGAACCCTGCGGGCCAGACCGGATCGCCGGCCGGCCCCTTGCCGATGGCATCGGTGACACAACCCTGCGCAGCGAGCAGATCGATGGCCAGGGCTCGCGCGCAGCGGCTCTGATGCACCCGGCGCATGGCCGGCGGCAGACGCGAGTCCTCACCGCCGATGCGGTCGCCGATAGACATCAATCCGACGTCGACGGCGGGCCACCACGCGGGCAATGCGATGCGGTGCATACGGGCGGACCGGCTGGCGCGCGTGGCTTAGGGCCTGTTCACACTACGTCGGTCGCTGCGTTGCGAGTCCAAAATCCCGCCAGGCAAGGCGCGACCGGCGACGCTTGGTGATTCCAAGCGAGCCGGGCGCAACGCCGCATGGCGGGATTCTGGCCGCAACCCGAAGGGGCGGGGCCGCTTTTGCGCATCGCGGCGTCAGTCGCTCCTCGTGTATTCCAATACATCTCGTCACTCCTTCCTTGCGCTGCGCAAAAGCGACCTCCGCCGCAGCGATCGCCGTAGTGTGAACAGGCCCTAGTCGGTCACCGCGCCCTTGGATGCGCTGGACACGATGCGGGCGAACTTGGCCAGCACGCCGCGGGTGTAGCGCGGCGCTGGCTGCTTCCACTTGGCGCGCCGCGCGGCCAGCACCTCGTCGCTGACATTGACCTGGATCAACAGCTTTTTCGCATCGATGGTGATGGAGTCACCCTCCTCGATCAGCGCGATGGCACCGCCGTCGTAGGCCTCGGGCGCGACATGGCCCACCACCATGCCCCAGGTGCCGCCGGAGAAACGGCCGTCGGTGATGAAACCTACGCTCTCGCCCAGACCCTTGCCGATGATGGCGCTGGTTGGCGCCAACATCTCGCGCATGCCGGGGCCGCCCTTGGGACCTTCGTAGCGGATGATCAGCACATCGCCCGGCTTGATCTGGTCGCCCAGGATCGCGGCCATGGATTCCTCTTCGGAATTGAACACGCGCGCCGGCCCGGTGATGACTGGATTCTTCAGACCGGTGATCTTGGCCACCGCACCTTCGGGCGCCAGATTGCCCTTGAGAATGGCCAGATGGCCCTGCTTGTACATGGGCTGCGCGAACGGGCGAATCACGTCCTGATCCGCGCGCGGTTCAGCCGGCACATGCGCCAGCGCCTCGGCCATGGTCTGACCCGAGATGGTGAGCGCGTCACCGTGCAGCAGGCCGTTGACCAGCAGCATCTTCAGCACCTGCGGCACGCCGCCGGCCTGGTGGAAATCCACTGCCACGTACTTGCCGCTGGGCTTGAGGTCGCACAGCACCGGCGTGCGCAGACGGATGGTCTCGATGTCGTCGATGGTGAACGGCACGTGCGCGGCATGCGCGATGGCCAGAAAATGCAGCACCGCGTTGGTCGATCCGCCGGTGGCCATCACCAGCGCCATGGCGTTCTCGATGGCCTTGCGCGTGACGATGTCGCGCGGCTTGAGGTCCTGCTTGATCGCCTCGATCAGCACGCGGCCGGACTCGGCAGCGGAATCGGCCTTCTCGCCGTCGGGCGAGGCCATCTGCGAAGAGCCCAGCAGGCTCATACCCAGGGCTTCAAAGGCGCTGGACATGGTGTTGGCGGTGTACATGCCGCCGCAGGCGCCGACACTGGGGCAGGCGTTGCGCTCGATGCCGTCCAGATCTTCTTGGCTCATGGTGCCGCCGTTGAACGCACCCACCGCCTCGAACGAGGACACGATGGTCAGCGGCACGCCCTTCCAGCTACCCGGCTTGATGGTGCCGGCGTAGACGAACACGCCGGGGATATTCATGCGCAGCATGCCGATCATCGCGCCTGGCATGTTCTTGTCGCAGCCGCCCACCACCAGCACGCCGTCCATGCACTGGCTGGACGCGGCGGTTTCGATGGCGTCGGCAATCACCTCGCGCGAGATCAGCGAGAACTTCATGCCCTCGGTGCCCATGGAGATGCCGTCGGTGACGGTGGGAAAGCCAAAGCTCTGCGGCATGCCGCCCGCTGCCTTGATCGCCGCACCTGCGCGATCGGCCAGCGGCTGGATGCCGGCATTGCAGGGGTTCATGGTGGAGTGGCCGTTGGCCACGCCGACGATAGGCTTTTCAAAGTCGCCGTCGCCGAAGCCCACGGCACGCAGCATCGCGCGATTGGGGCTGCGTGCCACGCCCGCCGTTATGGTGCGGCTGTGACGGTTCTGGGGAGTGCTCATAGTCTGCCTTTGTCGGGTGAATACGCGGGCACGGCAGGCACCGGAACCATAAAGTTCGGGGCGTGCCGGGTCGCGGGGGGCGAAAGCTTAGCCCCCGGTCGGCATCAGGTGAAGGGATTGCAGTCCTTGGACGCGGGACCCAGCAGCCCGCGCGACGAAGACGCAGGCGACACCATCGAGACACCGGGGCGAAATGCGCGGCACCGGAACCGGTCAGCGCTTGCAGCCTCGCGGGGCCTGATTGATCGTCCTAACGTGCGCCAGTGTCTTTGCGCACCACGCCGATACCGCGACCAGCGCGCCGCTTCGGGGATCAGTTCCAGCGCGGGAAACGCTTGGGGTCGAGCGCGGCAAACAGTTCCTTGACGATCCAGCCGCCGCCGAAGAACTCGCGCGCGGCTTCCAGCGAGTCCACCGTGGCGCGACGTACATCCAGCGGTGCCGGCCCGCGCACTTTCTCGCAGAGGTAGTCGCCGCCGTCCTGCTCGGTGATGCGCACGCGCGTCCAGCGGCGACCATCGGCGTGCGCGGGTTCGGGCTCGGTGGAAAATTCCACGCTCATCGGCTGCCGCGGACGACTGCGGACAGACGGAAAGCTCAGTAGTTGGGTGTGGCCGGAGGTCATGCGGGTATCGTTACCTGGGCAAAGCCTGGGACTTTACGGCCGGTGAGCCAGATTCGTGCCCGCCCCGGCGCGGGCTGAATGCGGACCGCGACAAAACCTGCCGGAGCGGACATAACTTATTAAATTCAATATCGATTTGTTCAAGAATCGCGACGCTTGTCGCGATACTGGCCGGGATCCGCGGCTGACAAAAAATGCGCACCGCCGGGCATTACGCAGCCTAACCGCGTCACCCGCGAAAGAAAGCGCCAAATGTGACGGAGTTCTCGCCTCGCCGGTCAAAGCACCGAGCCGACCTGCTGGGCGGGATGGGCGCGCTGGAACGCCGACAGCTCGCGACAGCGCGCGTCGATGGCGCGCAAGATCGGATACGGCGCCATGTCGGTATCCACCCGGGCGGCGTTGAGGATCTGCGGCACCAGACAGATGTCGGCCAGGGTCGGCGTATCGCCGAAGCAGAAGTCGCCGCGCTGCGGCAGGGCTGCCAGGCGGGCTTCCAGCGCCGCGAAGCCCAGCCCGATCCAGTGACGCGCCCAGGCGTTCTTCGCGCCCTCACCGACGTCCAGCGGACCAATCAGGTAATTCAGTACGCGCAGGTTGTTCAGCGGATGGATATCGCAGGCGATGGACAGCGCCAGTGCGCGCACCAGCGCGCGATCCCCCGCATCGCCACGCGGCAGCAAGGGCGGTTCGGGATAACGCTCGTCCAGATACTCGATGATGGCCAGGCTCTGCGTCAGCGTGTGCGGCGGGTCCTCCAGCACCGGGACCAGCCCGGCGCTGCTGAGCTGTCGGAACGCCTCGCTGTGCTGCTCGCCCTGGCGCAAGTGGACCGACACGGCCTGGTAATCCAGACCCTTGAGGTTGAGTGCGATGCGCACGCGATAAGAGGCCGAACTCGGCGCGAAGTGATGCAGTTTCAAGGCGACGTACTCAGATCCGGACGTACTCAGATCGGATAGATCAGCGCGTTGGGAATCATCTCGCTGTCGTACACGCACAGGCGCGAGCGCAGCTTCAATCCCTGCGACGTGCGTACGACGGTGTCCACGTAACGGCCCACATTGAACACGGTGCTTAGCTCGCCCAGCTTGGTGCGGAACACCGCATAGTTGGCCTCGGACTCGATCCCGGCATCGCTGGCCGACAGGACGCGCGGCAGCCCGACGACATGGCGCTGGTAATAGGGGTCGTGAAACAGGGTTTCGCGAATGCCGTAAGCGCGGTCGCGCAGCATGCCGTGGCTGGTCAGGCGCAGCGTCGCCAGCGGCAGGCCGCGTTCGAAGTTCTCGCGCGGCTGCACCACGTAGCGACATGCGTCCTCGACGAACAACTGTGTCCAGCGCTCCCAGTCGGCAGCATCAACCGCGGCGGCGTAGTCGCTGTAGAGCTGCGCCAGTTCCAGATATTCCTGTGCCGGGATCATCGGCTCAAACTCCCATGACCTTGCGCCAGTAGGCGTACATGCCGCGGATGAGGGTCTCGGACGCCACCGTGTCTGCTTCCCCCGTCTGGCGTCCGCCCATCTCCACGCAGGTGCTGCGGCGCTGGCTGTCGGCGAAGCCCATCTGCGAGAACTCGATGACTTCGCCGTCGTCGGCCGACACGTAACCTGCAGGCCCGAACAGATTGGCCTGCACCAGGCGGCGCTCGGTCATCTCCTCGCTGTCATCTTCAAACCCGAAATGGGTCCACACGAAATCGAAGGCACCCGGTCCGCGCGGCTGGATATGCCGCGTGGACAGCGAGTTCACCTGCTGCTGAACGATGAGACTGGGAAACAGCGTCAGCATGGTCACCGTGGGGCCCTTCCACCAGGGCTCGGGCACGATGTCGAGCTGGCGCATGTCGTGCAGTTGCATCTTCTCCTTGTAGCTGGCCACGCCGGTGGTGACCTCGGCGGTGGGTTTGGCGGCGCTGCGCACGCCCACCATCACCGCGTGGCGCTGCTGCGCATCCATCTTCAGCGAGGTCTTGTTGTCGGCGCGCCACAGGCCGAAGTTGACGAACCAGGTGTGCAGCAGGCCCGGGTGATAGGGGTCCTTGATGTTCTCCTGCATCAGCTTCCAGTTGCCGGGGATGCGCTGGCGGTTGTACCCGAGGATCACCAGCTTGCTCCCATCGAAGATGCGGTCGAAGTAGGCCAACACCGTCGGGCCGAGAAAGTCTTCGAACGATTCCACGCCATGATCGAAGCTGCCGAACACCACGCCGCCGCGCGTGGCCACTTTGAGCTTGGTCAGACCGTGGTCGGCGAGGGCAAAATCTTCCGGCATGCCGCCGTGCAGCGCGTCGTCCTGGCGGATGCCCTTGCGATACGGCAGGCCGCGCAGATTGCCCTCCAGGTCGTAATTCCAGTGGTGATACGGACAGTGAAAGCCAGCAGCGTTGCCGCTGCGCTCGCGACAGAACTGTGCGCCGCGATGAGCGCACACGTTCTCGAACGCACTCACGGCCCCGCCCCGGTTGCGCACCATGATCACCGAGCGTTCGCCAACCACGGTGCGTCGGTAGTCGCCGATGTTGGGAATTTCTGCTTCCAGTCCCAGGTAACACCAGTGCGCGCGATAGAACAGCTTCTGCAACTCCTGGCGGTACAGCTCCGGATCGGTGTAGGCAGCAAACGGAATCCGGTGTGTGCCCGGCTCGGCCCAGGACATCTTGGCCTGCAGATCGTGGATGGCGTCGTTCATGTGCGGCTCCCGTTCTCCTCCTGCGCGCGGCTCAGCCGCCCACGCTGACCCGGATGTCGTCGAGTCCCGCAATCTGCCCATCCATCACGTCACCCGCGACCACCGGACCCACGCCTTCCGGTGTGCCGGTCATGATCAGATCGCCCGGCTGCAGGGCCTCGTAGCGCGACAGATAGGCCAGCGCCTCGGCGACGCTCCAGATCATCAGCTTGAGGTCCGAGGACTGCCTGATCGCGCCGTTGACGCTGAGCGTGATGGCGCCTGCGGCGAGATGACCGACCTGCGCCACCGTCGAAATCGCACCGACCGGCGCGGACCCCGTGAACGCCTTGCCGAACTCCCACGGGCGCCCCTTGTCGCGAGCGGCGAGCTGCAGATCGCGCCGGGTCATGTCCAGGCCCACCGCGTAACCGAACACCACGTCCAGTGCGGTCTCCACATCCAGATTCGTGCCGGCCTTGCCGATGGCCACCACCAGCTCGATCTCATGGTGAAAGTTGCTGGTCATCGGCGGATACGCGATGTGCGCGGTGCTGCTGGCGTCCACCGCCGCGCAGGCCGGCTTCATGAAGAAGAAAGGCGGGTCGCGTTCGTCGCCGCCCATCTCGCGCACGTGAGCGGCGTAGTTGCGGCCCACGCAGAATATGCGGTTGACCGGGAAATGTTCCCCGGTGCCGTTGATGCGCAGGCTGTGTGTCGGTGCAGCCGGGACGGCGTACTTCACGTTGCTTTCCTTTCGTTCTGGATAAACGAGTTCTGGATAAACAAGCTTCGGTCGCGGACGATCCAGGTGTGCATCCGTGCCGTCCATCTCGAAACCAAAAACTATTCCCGCTGCTCACGCCACAACCCCAACACCTGCTGCACCGGACGGTCGGAATAGCTGAACAGGGTGCAGGCGCGGCCCGCCTGCAGCTGCAGCGGCTGCCACGAGGGCACTACGAAAATATCGTTGAGACCGAAGTTCAGGGTGGTGTCGCCGACCTGCGCCGCACCCTCGCCCTCCAGGCACAGATAGATGCTGGAGTCGGTGCATCGATAGCTGCGCGTCTCGAAGCCCGCCGGCAGCTGCTGCGCATAGGCACCGATGGTCGGCATCGGTGATGCGCCGGTGGCGGGATTCACGTAACGCAGCTTGAACCCCAGATGCGGGTCCGGCGTGCCGCCGGCGATGCCGTCCAGTGCCGCCCGGGTCTGCGTGTAGGGATAGACGAACACGCGCGTGGGGTCGCTGGCGGTCTGCGCAAAATCCACCGGCAGCATGTTGTGGCCATAACGCGCCAGCGCGTCGCCCTCGGGGCGGGCCACGTTTTGCACCTCAGCGCCGGCCTTCTCCTGGAAGCCGGCTCCCAGAAATTCCACCAGCGGAATGTCCAGGCCATCCAGCCAGATCACCGGTTCGTCGCCTTCGTTGCCGTGATCGTGGAAGGTCCAGGCCGGCGTGATGATGAAGTCGCCGCGACGCATGGTGGTGCGCTCGCCGTCCACGGCGGTGTAGGCGCCCTGCCCGTCCACGACCAGGCGCAGGGCCGACTGCGTGTGTCGGTGCGCCGGCGCCACTTCGCCGGGCAGGATCAATTGCAGACCCGCGTACAGGCTTTGCGTGATGCGCGACTGCCCGCGCAAACCCGGGTTTTCAAGAATCAACACGCGACGCTCGGCCTCTGCGGCGCTGATCAGCCGGCCGGCCTCCATCAGATAATCGCGCAGCTGCGGGTAGGACCACAACGCGGCTTGCGCGCGCGTGGACGGCGTCTTCGGCACCAGCGCCGACAGCACCTCCCACAACGGGGTGAGATGATGCGGGTCGATGCGCTGGTAGAACGCACGGCGCTCGGCCTGGGCCGGCACGGCGTCATGGGTCATGCGGTTCATCGGCACTCCGGCTGCGTACTGCTATTGCCACCAGCTTAGGCAGTCAGGTCGATCATGAAAACCGTATAAAGGCGTAGAAGCGTTATCGGGTTTGTAAATAGCTGACCCGGCACCCGATCAGTGCCATCTCAGTTGGCTTTGCTCTCCGCAAACAGCTCCACGATCTGCCGACGCAGCCATTGGTGGCCGGGATCACGGTGACAGCGCGCGTGCCAGAACAGATCGATGCTGGTCTGCGGCAGGCGCGCCGGATGCGCGGCGCAATGCAGTCCGAACGGCGCCAGCATGCGTTGCGCCACCCGCTCCGGCAGCGTCGCAACCAGCTTTGAATCCGCCAGGATGTGCCCCACCGCAACGAAATGCGGCACGCTCAAGCGCACCTTGCGCTGGATACCGCGACGCTCGAGCAGGCGATCCACCTCGCCATGCCCGGTACCCGGCGACACCACCCGAACGTGCTCCGCCTCGGTGAAATCGCGCAGGCTCAGCCGCTGGCGTAGCGCCAGCGGATGGTCGGCACGCATCGCCAGCACATAGCGCTGGCGGAACAGGCGCTGGCGGAAAACACTGCCCTGCAACTGCGGCAGCAGGCCGATCGCCGCATCGACCCGGCCGCTTTCCAGGTCCTCGCGCAGGCTGCCGTGGTCGATGCGCACCGTGCTCAGGCTGATGCCCGGCGCCTGCGCATCGAGCCGCGCGAGCAGCGGCGGCAGGAAATAGATCTCGCCGATGTCGGTCAGGCTGAGCCGGAAGCCACCCTCCGCGGTGGCCGGATCGAATCTTCCCGGCCGCCGCAGCGCGTCGCGCAAGGTTTCGATGGCCAAGGCCACCGGCGCCTGCAGGGCCTCGGCCAGAACCGTGGGCTGCATGCCGCGCGCGGTGCGCAGGAACAGCTCGTCGTGCAGCAGCGCGCGCAGCCGCTTGAGCGCAGCGCTCACCGCAGGCTGCGACATGCCCAAGGCCACGGCCGCAGCAGACACGCTGCGATCGATCATCACCCGATGAAAGACCCGCAGCAGGTTCAGATCGACTTCATTGAGGTCCATGTGCGGCGATGCTATCCGACACCGAAACCGGGGCGCCCGACGGTTGAACCCTCACCGCAGTTATCGAAGACGCCGATCAATTGCCGACGGAGTGAAAGGGATCGGCATGAAGACGATCCTCGTGAATCTCGTTGCGGCGCAACATCTGCACCGTGGCGTCTACCGCGAACGGCGACCCGAACACGTGCGCATGCCAGTCCCGCAGCTTGCCCAGGTCGGACTCGATGGCCTCGGTCAGCAGGCCGCGCCGCAGGCCGCGCTCGATCCTCCCTGAGGCCACCATGACGTGCGACGAGCGCAGGCCTGGCACGCGCGCCAGCAGCCCGGACAGGGCTTCGAGGTCATACACCTCTTCGCGCGACATGAAGCCGACATACACATGCACCGGATTCATCATGCGCAGCTCGATCATGCCGCGCAGCAGCGATTTCAATGGTGCCAGGCCGGTGCCGGCGGACACGCACAGAATCGGTGCATCGTGGAACTGCCGCAGATACGACACGCCGTATGGACCGCGCACGCGTACCGTGTCGCCGGGCTTGAGGGTCTTTCCAATCACGTGGGACGCGCGACCGTGCGGATGGATACGCACGTGGAACTGCAATTCTCCGTCCTCGGCCAAGCCGGCCATGGAATACATGCGATTGAGTCCGCGGCCGAGTTCCACCTCCACGAACTGTCCCGGCGAATACGACAAGCTGCCCTCCGGATTCAGCCGCAACAGGCGCACGTTGTGGGTCAGAGGCTCAATGCCCAGCACCTTGGCACGCATGCGCCGCGCCGGGTGGATGACGACGTCCCGAGGATCGGGAATCTCGATCACGCTGTCCTCGGCCATGGTGCTTTGGCAAGCCAGCACGTAGCGCCCGGCACAACCGAACAACTGCCGCGGCGGCCGCCCCGTTTCGACCACGCGCCCGCGCAACAGACGGCAGCGGCACAGGCCACAACGACCGTCTTCGCAGCTGTAGGAAATGGGCACCTCGCCAGCGCGCAGCGCGCGCAGCAGCGTCTGGTCCGGTTGCGGACTCAGCACCTGCCCAAAAGGTCGAACGAGTAATTCCAAGAGGATTCCCAAATCCTGTTCATGGGGAAAGGCGACCGATCAGTTCAGTTCATTGCCTGAGCCGCCGGTCCTGATCGGCCGGAGTTTTGTCTGCATCACGCAGGGACAGGCTACTCCGAGAACAGATCGAAGATCATCCGCCGCAGCCATTGATTGGCCGGATCGCGGTGCAGCTTGGCATGCCAGAAAATATCGATGGAGACCTCCGGCAGCGCCACCGGGTGCGGTGCATGGATCAGACCGAAAGGCTCGGCAATCACCTCGGCCATGCGCGCCGGCAAGGTCGCCACCAGGTCGGTGCCGTGCAGGATATGGCCCAGCGCGCTGAAATGCGGCACGGTCAGTCGCACCTTGCGCTCGATGCCCTTGCGCTCAAGCAGGCGGTCCACCTCGCCGTGACCGGTCCCTGGCGACACCACCACCACATGATCGGCGGCGATGAAATCATCCAAGGTCAGCGATTTCTTGCGCGTCAGCGGGTGATTCTTGCTGAACGCCCACACGAAGCGCTGTCGGAACAGGCGCTGACGGAAGAAGCTGCCCTGCAACTGCGGCAACAAGCCCATCGACACGTCCACCCGGCCGCTTTCCATGTCCTCCTTGAGACTCAGATTGTTGTTGCGCACGGTGGTGATGGTCACGCCCGGCGCCTGTTCGCTCAAGCGCGACAACAGCGGCGGCAGGAAATAGCTCTCCCCCAGATCGTTCAGGCCCAGCAGGAAATTGCGCTGTGCGGTCGCCGGCTCGAACGTCACCTGCTGGTTCATCGCCGCGCGGATGGTATCGATCGCATAGGCGATCGGCTCGGCCAACTGCTCGGCCAACGGGGTCGGCTGCATGCCCTGCGCGGTGCGCAGGAACAGTTCGTCTCCCAGCAGGCCGCGCAGGCGCTTGAGCGCATTGCTGACCGCCGGCTGCGAGACGCCCAGGGATTCGGCGACGCTGGACACGCGCCGCTCGATCATGAGCTGGTTGAAAACCCGCAGTAAATTGAGATCTAGGTCGTTGAGATTCATGGCACTCCCATCGGCGAGTCTGTCGCGCCATATGAGGGACTCGCATTCAGGGGTGTGATGACCGTCATCATTCCGATTCTATTGAATGATGCGCTCGGCTTTCTGATCCTGCCCAGGCGTAAGGGCATGCCGATCACCGATAGGAGCGCGGGCAAACAGATGAGCGAGCGGTTCGAGCGGTGCGCGGCAATCGACGCCACTGAAAAAAGCGCTGCGACCGGATACGGACAGGCCGATGCGCCGTTCGCCTGCACAACTGCGCCCAAGGCCGACAACGACGTCGCCACCCGATAAATCCCTCAGCCTGCGACGCACAGGGCAAACGAGAACCGGACCCCGATTTCCTCAAGATGAACGAATACACCATCCGGCTCGCGGGCGGCGACAGCGAATTCCGCTGCGCGGCCGACGACACCCTGTTGCGTGCGGCGTTGCGGGCCGGCATCGGCCTGCCGTACGAGTGCAATTCCGGCGGCTGCGGCGCCTGCCGCTATCAAGTCGTCGAAGGCAGCGCGAACGAGGTGTGGCCACAGGCGCCCGGCATTCCCCAACAGCAGCGCGACCGCGGTTTCCGTCTGGCCTGCCAGTCGCGTCCGGGTTCGGACTGCACCATCCGCGTGCGCGGACGCTTGCGCCACGACACCACCCCGCGGCCGCAGCGTCGGCTGGCGCGCCTGTCGGAGCGCATCGACTTGACTGCCGACATGGCGGAATTCGTCTTCCGCACCGAAGACGCCGCGAAGTTCGAGGCCGGCCAGTTCGCCCTGCTGAGTCTGCCGGGCGTGCGGGGTGATCGCGCCTACTCGATGTCCAACCTGCCGAACGAAGAAGGCCTGTGGCGTTTCGTGGTCAAGCGCATGGTCAACGGCCAGGGCTCGAACACCCTGTTCAGTCTCCCGCTCGGCAGCGAAGTGACGCTCGACGGACCTTACGGCCTGGCCTACCTGCGCCACGACAGCCCGCGCGACATCATCTGCATCGCCGGGGGCTCCGGCCTGTCGCCGGTGCTGGCGATCCTGGCCGGGGCGGCGCAGAGCCCGCAGCAACCGCAACGCGGCCTGCAGCTGTTCTACGGCGGACGGCGGCCCTGCGACGTGTGCGTGCCCGACGTGATCGAGCGCGATCCGAGTCTGCGCGGTCGCGTTGCCTGCGTGACCGCCGTTTCGGATCCCTTGAACACCGACGCCTGGGACGGCGAACGCGGCTTCATCCATGAAGTGGTCCAACGCCGACTCGCCGCGGCCGGCAATCCTGCCGACTACGACTACTACTTCTGTGGCCCGCCATCGATGACCGACGCGGTGCAACGCCTGCTGCTCGATTTGCGCGTGCCGACCTCGCAGGCGTTCTACGACCGCTTCGTATGAAACCGGAGAAGCGGTTTGCCACGGATGAAACGGATCAGCCCCGTAGATACCGTGTTTCCCGTCAAGCGGTTTTGGCGAGGATATTGGGGTTGAAGGGTTGATTGGATTTGAGGACGCCGAAGGCGATGTGGAGGAGTTTTCGCATTGCGGCGGCGAGGATGAGTTTTGGTGGTTTGCCGCTGTGACGTAGGCGTTCGGCAAAGGCTTTGAGCAGGGGGTTGTATCGGATTGCGCTCATGGCGGGGAAGTAGAGCAGCTTGCGCAGATCGGCATGGCCGATCTTCGACAGCCGGGTCTTGCTCCGCACGGAGCTACCGGACTCATGGCGTTTTGGCGTCAGTCCGGCGAAGGCGGCCAACTGGCGAGCACGGTCGAAGGTTTCGATACGGCTGATGAAGCTCAGCAGGGTGTGGCTGACCACCGTGCCGATGCCTGGGATGGTTTCCAGCAGCTGCTGTTTCTGCGGTAGGTCGGGGTCCTGGTCGATGTGATCCTCGATGCGCTGGCGCAGTGCGGCGATTTCCTGATCCAGATAGGCCAAGTGACGCTGGATGGAGTCCTGTACGCCCGCATCGGCCACCATCAGGCGGTTGTGCTCCTGCTGGCGGGTCTGCTGGAGTGCGGCAAGGCGCCGCACCAGGGCACGCAGCAGACGCACCGCCGGGGGTGGCGGGCGCCAGGCCGGTGGACTCATCGCCACGCCAAACCGCGCCAACACCGCTGCATCGACCGTGTCGGTCTTGTTGCGGGTCAGCAGGCTCTTGGCAAAGTCCTTGACCTGCGCGGGGTTGAGCACGCTGACGATATGGCCTGCATCGAACAGCCATTCCGACAGCGCCTCGCCATAAGGGCCGGTGGCCTCCAGACAGGCCTGCACCTGCGCCACGCCCAAGTCCTGCAACCACTGCCGTAGCTACTCGAACCCGGCTGGCTGGTTGTCGAAGGTCTTGAACTTGAGCTTGCCCTCCCGCCAGAGCGCCACATCAAACTTGGCCTTGGCGACATCAATTCCCAGCACGTGCATCAAACCGCCTCCTTGAGACAAAGATTTCGAGGCTTCGGCAAGACGACGGGCGATCCAGCTTGTGAGTGCGGGCTTCAATGCCCCAGATACCGTTCGATCTGTTCGTCGCAAAAACTTAAGGCGGAAGGAGGCTGATCTACGCAACAGGTTCAATGACCACAGCCCGGGTACAGCCTGCCCTCCCGCCCGCCAAAGTCTCCTTCAGCCGTCAGATTGCTCCGACTCGTCCAACATACAAGCCCGGGTGCAACCCGGGATTCCACGTACCTACCGGCGAAGGCAAACCCCGGGTTGCACCCCAATGGCACTACCTTAAGGGCGTTGCGTGGTCGGGCTGGGTTGGGGGGTCGTGAAGCGAGGGGCTGAGAGCCTGTGTCGTTATGATTCGGTTACCAAGCCAGCGTCATAACGGAGGATCAGCCCAATGGCAGGCTACCAAAAAAACACCTGAAACTAGCGATCGGACGTCATCGACGGGCATTGGCGCGCAGCGTCGATGACAAGCTGGGGCGGTTGGTGTCGGCTTCGCGGCTGGATGCGATTCTCCATGCCGACCGGGCCAAGTTGCGGGAACGGATCTTCACGCGGCGGGTGACGCTGGGCTTGTTCGTCGAACAGGTGATCAGCCATGACCCTGCCTGCCAGGATGCGGTGGGCCGGGCGCTGAGCCAGCGCGTGGCCTTGGGCCTGTCGCCGTGCAGCTTGAATACCGGACCTTACTGCAAGGCGCGCGAGCGTCTGCCGCTGGCGGTGATCGAGCATCTGCTGCTCGACATTGCGCACGATGCCCAGCCCTTGGCCGCATCCTGGAATGGGTGGAGACGCCCCATCAAGCTGGTGGATGGGACCGTGGTCTCGATGCCGGACACGCCCGCCAATCAGGCCGCGTTTCCCCAGAACCGCAGCCAGCAGCCGGGCCTGGGATTTCCGCTGGCGCGGATCGTGGGCGTGGTCAGTCTGAGCAGCGGCTGCGTGCTGGCCTATACCGTGAGTCCGTGCGAAGGCCAGGCCACGGCTGAGTGTCGGCAATTCCAGCGCCTGCTGGAGGCCTTCGAGCCCGGCGATCTGGTCATCGCCGATCGTGCCTATGCCAGCTATTTCCTGATCCAGGCAGTGCAGGACCGGGGTATCGATTTTCTGATCCGCGACCTGGGGCGTCGACATCCGCGCCAGCCGGTGTGCGGCCCGCCACAGGATCACCTCGTCGACTGGGTCAAACCCGCCCGGCCGCGCTGGATGGACCCGGCAACGTATCGGACCGCACGCCCGGCTTTGCGCCTGCGCGAAGTCCAGCAGGGCGACCGGCGCTTGCTGACCAACCTGCGAACGGGCTCACCCGAACAGCTGGATTCGCTTTACCAGCAGCGCTGGCACATCGAACTGGACTTCCGGGCCATCAAGAGCACGCTGCAGATGGACATCCTGCGCTGCCAAAGCCCGGCCATGATCCACAAGGAAATCGCCGCACACCTGCTCGCCTACAACATGATCCGCGCCCTGATGGTGCGCGCCCTCCAGAATCAATCCAGCAGCCCTCGCGCCTATAGCTTCGCCGCTGCACGACGCGCCGTGGCGCGCTTCCAGGAGGCCTTGCGTCATGACCCCTGTCGTTGCTTCAACTCAGCCTTCGAGCAGATGCTCAACGCCATCAGCGCCGCCAACATTCCCATACGCCCCGGCCGCGTCGAGCCTCGAGCCGTCAAACGACGCCCCAAAAACCCAATCCGCCTGACTCTCCCTCGCCCTTTGGCTCGCCAGAACATCCGCCTCGCACAACAACAACGCTTAAGGTAGTGCCATTGGGGTTGCACCCGGGCTACGCCGGCTTCCGGTCCAACGCCCCGCGCGACCCGACTACAGCTCCTCGCCGCCGCGGACCTTGATGATGCCGCGCACACCGAGGCCGCCATCGCTGTTGATGATCGCGCCGGTGATCGGCGCCGCGTTGTCGCGCGACGCCAGCAGCACGTAAGGGCCGCAGTACTGCGCGGGTGTCGGCGCGATGCGCAGCGGCGTGATGTCCGCGATCATCTGGTCCAGTCCTTCGATCTGCGACAGCTTCTGCGTCGCGGTACCGGTGGCGTCGAGTCCGGACAGATTGGTGCTCATGCCGCCGGGGGCGACGCCGTTGACCCGCACCTTGGGCGCCAGCTCGTGGGCGAGCTGGCGTACCAGGCCAACCAGCGCGTGCTTGGAGGCGGTATACAGCGGTCCGCCGCCACCCGGATAAAACCCGGCATTGGATAGGGTGAAGATGATGCTGCCCTGGGTCTTCACCAGTTCGCTCAGGGCCGCACGCGAGCCCAGCAGTCCGCCCTTGACGTTGACCGCGAACAGCTCGTCGAAGGCCGCGCCCAGGGTATCGCCTTCGAGCTGCGGCAGCGCCTGGAAGAAGTCGAAGATGCCGGCGTTGGCAATGAAGGTATCGAGCCTTCCGAAGCGAGCCACCGTGCGTTCGACCGCGCGCAGGTTGTCCGCGTAGCTCGATACGTCGCCAACCACCGCCTCAACCTGTTCGCCGTGGTCCTGGCTCAGCGCCTGCGCACGCTCGGCGCTGAATTCGAGGACACCGACCTTGGCACCTTCCTGCACGAAGCGCTCGACCAGCGCACGCCCCAAACCGGAACCGCCGCCGGTGATCAGTGCCACCGAATTGTTCAGCCAGCCCATTGCTCGCTCCTTCAAAGAAAGATCAACAGATTGCGGCCCACCACCGAGCGCTCGTCAAAATCCACCCAACGCTGCACCAGGCGCAGGGTCCCGGCCGGGCAGCGGCGCACAATGTCCTCGCGGCAATAGACGAATTGATCCACTTCGTAGGTGCGGCGGCTGCGCTGGGTCAGGCAGTTGGACCGCACCGCATATTCCTCGCGATCAGCGCCCCCGAGCTTGAAGGTTTCGATATTGGTCACCAGCCGGCGATAGCGCTCCGGTGGGTCCACCCGCCATTGCATGCCGCCGTGAAACTGATCGACGCGCGCCTTGAGGAAGGTGAAGTCGTCGTCGTAAAGAAACACCTCCGGCGCGGCCTGGTAGCGCCGCTCCTTGCGGAAGCGCAGCTCGCGGCTGGTGACCACGTAGCGGATCGTCGGATCGACAATCTGGTCCAGCCAGTCGGACAGGCGTTCGGTGTCGAGCAGGCGTGCCTCGCGGTGGAGCAGCTTCTCGACCTCCCTGGAAACCGCTTCCGACGCATAGTCCTCGAGCTGGGAGAAGTCCTGGCGCGGAGCGCTGGTGTTGTTGGTTGCGACAGCAGCATTGACCATGGATGCGCGCTCCTTATGCCGCGGCCTGGGCGGGAACCATCGCTTCCCCGGCCGGGTCCGGGTCCAAGCCGGATCCGGCCTCGATCAGCTGACGCTTCCAGGTGCTGTCCTGCACCGGCATCTCGGCCCAGGACTTGGCGCGCATGGTTTCTTCGTAGAAGCGGAAGTAGCCGCGATAGGAAGTCTCGCCTATGGCGGACTCGCCCACCACGCCCGGCAGCTCGGGATCTTCGCGATCGCCACCGATGCCCATCTGCGCATTCATGAACCCCTGCCGCGTCATGTGGCCGCGCGACAACTGCGATTCGGATTCCATGTTGTCGTTGTCGTCGGCCTCCCAGTAGCCGGCGACGCCAAAGGTGCGGTGCAGGGAGTTGGCGATACGCTGTTTGAGGTCCTGCGGCATGTCCTTTTCGACGATGGCCCAGGTGAAGCATTCGGTGCGGTCCGGCGCATGTGGATGCCACACCTTGAACAGGCTGGACCCCCACAGGTAGGTGTTGTTGGGAAACACCGAGCCGTTGATGTGCGAGCCGTAGTAGCGCGTGCGTAACGCGCCGTAGGCCTTTTCCATCGCCGGCCGCTTCTTTGCCTGCCAGGCCAGGATCTCCTGTGCCAGCGGGGTGTCGTGCGCACCGGGATTGACGTCGTACAGAATTCCAAGACCGTGACCGTAGCGCGTGGCCACCTGCAGACCGGCGCCGGCGGGCGGCAGCATCGCGTTGCCCGACATCGGCGCCAGCATGCTTCCCCCGGCCTTGAGTGCCGCGGCGTGGGTCCAGCCCACGTGATACGCGTCGCCAACGAAGTTTTCGCTCGGCGCCTTCCAGTTGCAATGCACCATCGAGCGCGCCGGCGGGCCGACCAGCTCGGCACCGCCGTTGGCTTCCATCCAGATGTCCAGGTAGAAGCGCGCCTCGCCCAGGTAGTCGAGCAGGCTCGGCGCCTGCGCATCGAAGTTGCCGTAGACGAAGCCGTGATAGCTGGTGACCTGCGCCACCTCGCGCAAGCCGTGCGTGCGCTTGTCGAGGCGTCCGCGGTACAGCTCTTTTTCGAACGGCATCGACTGCAGCGCGCCGTCGGTGCCGTAGGACCAGCCGTGGTAATTGCACACGAAGCCGCGCGCATTGCCGGCCTCCACCGGGCACACCCGTGCGCCGCGATGCCGGCAGACATTGAGAAACGCCTTGATGCCGCCATCCTGCTGGCGGACCACGATCACCTCGTCCTGGCCCATGCGCGTGGTGATGAAGTCGCCCTTGTTGGGGATCATGCATTCGTGGGTAAGGAACAGCCAGGTACGCGCAAAGATGCGCTCCATCTCCAGGTCGAATACATCGCGGTCGTGGTAGATGCGCGCGCTTTGCAGCCCGCGGGGGACGTCGATCAACAGGCTCATGGTTTGTTTTCTCCGTAGCTCATGGCTGAGAGGTGCTCCTCCAAAAAATCCAGGCGGTCGTTGCCCCACCACATGTGTTCGCCGACCATCATCGTGGGCGCGCCGAACACACCGCGGGCATGCGCCGCGTGCTGGTCCTGCTCGTAGCGCTCGCGCGCCGCGGCCGACTGTATGAATCCGAAAAAGTCGTCTGGATTCCAATTCATGTCGCGAGCCACACCGGCAATCAGCGACGGGTCGCTCATGTCGCCGCCCAGGCCCCAGACCGGGTGCCAGGCGCTGCGCACGTAGGCTTCGGCCTGACCACGATCCAGCGCGTAGTAGAGGCCGATGTTCAAAGACTCCGACTGCAGCGACTTGGGGAACTGTATCGGCAGGTCGTAGCGTTGGGCCCAGCGCTGCATATCGGTCTTCAGATAGCGCAGTTTGATCGGGATGCTGACGTTGGGCGGCGCGGTATTGCCGGCGGCCCGTTTGGCGGCAGGAAGATCGATCACGCGATAGGCCAGTTCGCAGCCGTACTTGCGCGCCATACCGGGCAGACGCGAATGCGCGAGGTAGGCGAACGGGCTCATGAAGTCGAAATAGAAGTCGAGCGTGGTCACGGGCTTCTGCCTTGAGCACTAGCGGTGCCGGCGGCCTGGCCCAGCTCGGCGTGCAGCGCCGCCCACCGCCGGCCGGACTCGCGCGCACCTTCCAGATAGGGCTCGGGCACCAGGGTGTAGGGTGGCCGGCAGGGGCCGGCCTTCATCCAGCCAGCGGCGTCCATGCGCGCCTTTTCCAGACCGATGTTGTAGACGGAGAATTCCTTGAACGAGCCCAACGGGAACAAGGTCTGGTAGGTGCGCCCGATGGCGTCGCCCAGGCGCTTGGCCTCGGTCCAATCCCCGCTGCGCTTGGCAGCGGCAACCGCGTCGCGTAGCGCGATCACCGGCTGCGGACCGCACACGGCGCCGCTGGTCCAGAACGCGGTGCAGGACTCCGGATCGATGCGCGCGGCGGCGTAGTAATCGACATCGATCGGGAAGAAGCGAATCCTGCCGCGGGTGAGCCTCAGGTCCGGCACCAGGGCGCCAATCCCCAGATACTTGGCGCAGATCACCTGCGGTATATCCGCGACCTGCGCCCAGAACGGGCGTGGGAATTCGAACTTGAACGCCTCGTGGTTGGCGTAGACGCAGATCGCGGTATCCGGGCAGGCCTCGGCAAGATCGCGATAGAACTGCACCGCGGTCGGTACGTCCGGTGCACACCACATCGGCGGGCCCAGCATCACGCCGTCCACGCCCAGCTCGGCCGCCTCGCGGGTCTGGCGGACGCTCTCGCGGGTGGACAGCGAACTGGTGCCGCCGAAGACCGGCACGCGACCGCGCGCGGCCTCCACCAGTACACGCATGAAGTCGCGCTTCTCGTCCCAGGTCAGGGTGGCGCATTCGCCCAGCGACCCCAGCGACAGAATGCCGTTGATGCCGGCGGCGATCAGTTGCTCCACCACCCGCGCGGCCTCGTCCAGGTCCACCGTGTCCTGCGCGCGCCAGTCCGAGGCATTGGATTTCGACGGGGTGGGCACGATGGCCCAGGCACCCTGCACATCGTCCACGCTCAATCGTTGTTTGCGCACGTCAGACCTCGAATGCTTCGATGATGATGCTTCGCGGAACGGGAGATTCTGGTGCTCCGGTTTCCGCCCTCGAATCGGCCCTGCGATGCCAGCGAGAATCAACGACCGCACGTTATTCGTGAACCGGGCACATGGAATAAATGCCATCAGCGCGGTGAATTCGATACAGGGGAGGTGGCTTCGCGGGCACCAGTTGACTCGAACCCTGGGTGCTGGCCGCGGATTCCACGGATGACACCGATTGAGAATCGGCGACTTGCCAGCACCGATCACGTCACCTGATCGGTGAAGCAAGGATGCTCAGCAGGGGGGCCCAGCCGGCCGGATTCAGGCTGCGTCGGCTTCGCCGAAGAAGTCCAGCAGCAGACGGTTGAAGCGGTCGGCGTGCTCGATCTGCGTCCAATGCCCACAGCGGCCGAAGACGTGCATCTGCGCACGCGGCAGCAGTTCCATGAACTTGTAGGCGTTGGAGAGCGGGATCACCTGGTCGTCGCGGCCGTGGACGATCAAGGTCTCCACCTCGACCCTGCGGATGTCCTCTTCCGGGCTGGCCATGGCGTCCACCCAGCGCTGGCGGGGCGCCGGAAACATCGCGGCAAACGACTCCTGAAAGCCCGGCCGGATACTGCCCCGGTAGCGCAGCATCGCCAGCTCGTCATTGACCAGGTTGCGGTTGAACGCGAACAGGTCCATCAGCTTGCGCATGTTCTCGAACGAGGGCTCGTAACCCCAGACTGCGTCCAGCGCCGGCGTGATCTGGAAGCGCACGCCCACCGCGCCCATCAGCACCAGCCGCTGCACGCGCTCGGGATGACGGATGGCCAGGGCCAGGCACAGCGCGCCGCCGAAGGAATTGCCCACCACGCGCGCCTTGGCGATTTTCAGCGCGTCCATCACGCCGACGATGTGGGTGACCCAGTTGTCCATCGTGTAGCGGTGCGCCGTCGGTCGCTCGGTGTAGCCGAAGCCGACCATGTCGGGCGCGATCACGCGGTAATGCGGACTCAGCGCCGGCAGACTCAGACGCCAGTTGACGAACGCGCTCACCCCCGGCCCGGAGCCGTGAATCAGCAGCACCGGATCGCCGCTGCCGACGTCGTGGTAATTGGTCTCGATGCCGGCCGCGACCACGCGCTTGCCGATCTCGGGGTTGCTGGCCGCGTCGTTCATGACGAACTTCTCCGATAGTCCCAAATTAACCTGGACAAAGCGTTTCGGCCACGGATTGCGCGGGCTGAGTCCAAAGCGTGTCGCACGCGACTCGAGCGCCTTCTGCATGGTGCAACGAGTCTCGGCAGGTCCTTCGACTTGTCCGTGTTCGTCCGTGTGATCCGTGGTGGGAACGCTTTTTCTGGTTGATGAAACTGCGCGACGACTGCGGCTAGGGCCGCAGCAGCATCTTCATCGCGCCGTCCTTCTTGTGATGGAAGGTGGCAAAAGCCTGGTCGATATCGGCAAGGGCAAAGCGATGGGTGAAATACGCCCCCGGTTCGACGACACCGCGATCCATCAGACGCAGGCCTTCCCACATGAAGGGCTGCACATTGGCAAAGCCGTTCATGTGCAGGCTGATGTTGCGCAGGAACACGTCGGCGAGGTTGAGATTGAAGGTGGCATCGGTGAATACGCCGATGGCCGACACCACGCCGCCGGGGCGCACCAGGTCCAGGCTCATCTGCAGCGATTCGGTATAGCCCACCGCCTCGATCACCTTGTCGAAACCACGACCGCCAGTCTCGGCCAGCGCGCGCTCCTTCCAGCCTTCCTGGGTGATGTCCACCGTGGCGGCGCCCTTGCTGCGGGCGATCTCCAGGCGATAGCCGAGCCCGTCCAGCACCACCATGCGGCCGGGACCGCGCGACAACGCGATGTCCAGCGCCATCATGCCGGTCGGACCGCAGCCCACCAGCGCCACCGTCTCGCCGGGCTGTATGTCGGCGAACTTGTTGGCGATGATCGCAGACGGCAGATTGCACGACAGGGTGACCGCCGCTTCGTCGCTGATCGACGCCGGGATCTTCATCGCATGACCGTCGGCCTGCGGGATCACCAGCGCTTCGGCATGGGTGCCGTTGATGCTGCCGAACGGCACGCCGAATCCGTACACCGCTCTGTTGGTGGTTTCGCAATGCGCGGTCTGGCCCACCTCGCACATGTAGCAGTGTCCGCAGGACACCGAATAACCCATGCTGATGCGGTCCTTGGGCTTGAAGCGGCCGACGCGCTTGCCCACCTGCACCACCTCGCCGATCAGCTCGTGGCCGGTCTGCGACTTGCCCCGTTCCATGATCGGGTCCAGCGCACCGCGATACAGGTGCAGGTCCGAACCGCAGATCGACGTCGCCGTGACCCTGACCAGCATGCCCTGGTCGTCGTCCAGCACCGCATCGGGAATCTGGGCGCAGCGGATGTCGTGCGGTGCGTAGTAGACGGCGGCTTTCATAGGAGGTTTCCCGGGAACTACGAGGATCGAACCCTTGGACGGCTCGCTTTCACAGCCCTGCTGCCAGCGAGCGACGAAAATCGCGGGTGGCCTGCTTGGCGGATTCTGCAGCATCCGTCGCGTCCGGCAGCGCCGCGCAATAGGCGTCGATCGCACGGTCGGCCAGCGGCTCCCATTTGGCCACCCAGCCGCGAATGACCTCGGCGTTGCCTTCCTTTTCGCAGACCATCCGTACCAGCGCGGCCGACCAGCGCCGATGGCGCGTGGCGTCGGTGTTCTGGGCGTCGGTCAGCATGCCGAGCAGGGTGTCCTGGTGATGACGTGCCGCATCGCCGAGACGCCGCAGCACCGCTTCTTCGATTGCCGGTTTGGCGACCAGATTGAGCGCAACGAAACACTCCGCCCAGTCGTAGGCCACCAGCACCTTCTCCATCAATTCGCGGAAGCCCTGCCAGGCCGGGTCGTCCTCCCAGTAGCCGCGTTCGGCCGTCCCGAAGCCCTTGTCCGGAAACATCGCCGACAGTTCCTTGGCGCGGTACGCCGCATGGCTGAGCCAGCGAAAGGCGTCCATGCCCTGGAATGCGGCTGCGATGGAAATGGTGCTGGCCGGTCCCATCTGCGCCAGATAGGCCGAGGCCATCTGCACGGTGTGAAACAGATAGCGCGCAGGGGTATGCAGGCGCACCAGCGAGCCCGCCCACTGCGGACTCAGCGCCTTGTCGTGTTCGCGCTCGTTGAACTGGTTGAACAGGCCGTAGACGTAGGTCTCCTGGCCATCCTGGAGCAGGCAGTAGGTGCGGTAGATCAGCTCGTCCGGATCGCGGAACGCGTTCCAGTCGTCATGCCTGAGCGGACTGTTGTCGCGGTGCTTGATGTACCAGCGATTCATGAACAGCTCGGGGTCGAGCTCGTACGGTGCGGCCGAACCCGGGCGCGTGCTGTAGTGCAGATTGACCGAGACCACTTCGTACTCGCTCGGCTTGCGGCGGCGCCCGGCGAGATGACTCCAGGTCTTTAGCGGCTTCAGCACCTCGATGTTTTCGCTCATCTGCTGTCCTTCTCTGATTACAGTTTCAAGTCAAAATAGAATCGCACCTGCTCTGCGCTGTTCTCGATTCTTCCGGCGAAGGAGCTGAGGTCGACTTCCAGCTCGCTCATGTGGAAAGGCTTACCGAGCATTTCCTCGATGGTGGCGCGACGCAGGATCAATTCGCCTTCGGTGGACACGCGCACGTAGGCGAGCTTGTCATCCACGCTGATGACCCTGTCCGGGTTGTCCACTTCCGCAGCCTCGATCACCGCGCGCGCAAGCGCACCCTGGCGCAGCACGGGGCCGACACGGTTGTTGAGATGCGCCGAGTTGATGTTGTTGGGTGATTCGCTCATGAATTCTGGTTTCCCGTGGCAGCAAGAACGACAGGGAGGGCTACTGCGAGTACAGCGGTTTGACGCCTTCCACCTCGACCAGCAATTCGCCGTTCTCGACCTTGATCGGGTATCGGGCGAGTTGCGAGTGGTCGGGGTTGACGCCCTTGCCGCTGCAGGCGTCGAACGTCCACTGATGGGCGCGACAGGTGATGACCTTGCCATCCAGTTTGCCTTCGACCAGCGGGATGTCCTGATGCGGACACTGGCCCTGGTAGGCACAGGGCTCACCGCCCTCGGGCCACACCACCAGCACTTCCTCACCGTCGACCTCGAAGGCCTCCATCTCGCCTTCCCACAAGTCGTCGAGCTTGCACACTGCCTTGAATGTCATCGCAGGCGCCTCAGTGCGCAGGTCCGCGCACGCTGCTCGGCGAGCCTTCCCAGAAAATCTCGACGCACTCCATCGGTCGCAGACCGGCGGCGCCTACCTTCAGATCGCGCGGGAACGGTTCGTCGGAACCCTGGCGGCGCACCCGCAGCACGCCGGGGCGGGCTTTGACGCGGCGTCCCACGGAATGCACGGCGGCCGCAGCCGCCAGCTCGTCCATGCTGTTGTCGGTATCGACCGCCACAAGCTGCAGGACAAAATCTTCCTGAAAGTTTGTCGTCAGTGGAAACAAAGCCATCTGTTGCTCCTCATCCAAGATTCTTTTTTTTGAGTTCGCGGGCACCGTTACCGGTGCCCGCGAACGTGTCGATCCGCCAAGTCGGTCCTGCTCAGCCAGCCTTGCGCAGCCGCTCGGCGCGGATGTCTTCCACCCATGAGAACTTCAGCGCATCGTCGCCCATCTCGCCCGGGGCCAGGCCCATGTACTTGAGCGTGCCGCCCAGATCCGGTGGCTGGATATGTCCGGCCAGGAAGCGATCGACCAGCGACAGATGACCCTTGTAGCGATCCGGTTCCTGCTCGAACACCCAGCGGCAGCCTTTCGAACAGAAGTGGTAGTCACGATCCTCGTGGGTCAGCGGGAAGTCGCGCACCTTCCACGCCGGACCCGGCGTGTAGTTGATCGGCAACTGGCACATGTTGCAGACCACCGGCAGGGTCAGCGGCAGGGTCTGTTCCATCTTGTTGTCGAGGGCGCTTTCGGTGATGACGTCCCAGCAGTGACCCCAGGTGTCGTTCCAGCCCGGATACTTTTCTTCGAGCCAGGCGCGCTCTGCGGTGGAAACGCCGGCGGCCGGGTTCCACCACACGGTCGGGCGCCAGAACCACACGCCCAGGTGCATGCCGTGGTGCTGGCAGTCGATCTCTTCGAGCATGTCGTCCCAGAACCAGGGCTTGTCCAGACCGAGTTCGAGCAATGAGCGCTCGAACTGGGTGACGATCCACTCCTGCATGAACTCCTTGAACGACTGCTTGCGGTGTTCCAGCGGCGTGTAGTAATCCATCACCGGCCCGGTGAGGATCGCGAACAGCTTCCAGGCGCGCCAGATGGAGATGTCGACCAACTTCTGCGCCTCGTCCTTCTTGCCGTTCTTGACCAGGATGCTGACCAGCGGACCGCCGATCTGCGCATGGCGCGACTCGTCGGTCTGGATGCTCGAGATCAGGCTGGAGAAGGTCCAGTCGCCGGCTTCCGCGGCGTCGGCTGCCAGACCCAGAAACTGCATGTTGGTGAAGCCGGTTTCGAACGCGAAGGTCAGCATCAGCGCCACGCCGGTCGCGCCGCGCGTGACCATCATGTCGTCGAAGAAGTGACGCGCCGCAATCATCGCCCATTCATTGGTGTCGTAGGCCTTGAACGCCCAGTCGAACTGGCGATCCTTGGACACGTACTGGTGCGGGAAGAACAACTGCAACTGGCTGTGGCGGATCTCGTCCATCATTCCGAACGTGGCCATGTTGCGCATGCCCGGCGCGCGGCCGAAGCGCACCATGCGGCCCTCGGCACCGGAGGCCGAATACTCGCCACGGGCGATCGCGCCGAAGTGAGACTTGAGCACGGACAGCCAACCCGGCGCGGCGTTTTCGAACATCTTGCTGCGCTCCAGCGCCGCCTTCACCGAGTAGGCGCCCGCGTCTTTCTCGCGCTGGACCTTCACGTATTCGGGATAGGTGGTCTTGTACGGTTCGTCGTATTCCTCGAAGGCTTCGACAGGGATGCCGAACGCGCTGCTCAGCTCCTCGGGAAACAGCTCCGACTCAGCGACGTACTTCGGGGTCCAGTTGGTGGTGCGCGCAATCTCGTACCAGTCCAATCGTCCTAGATTTGCCATGAGAATCTCTCCTTTGATGCCAGTCCAAACATCGAAAACGTCCGGGCCGTGACCCACACGCCTACTGCGAATCCGTTGCCACGCTCAACTCACCGCCAATGCCACCGCGCTGGTCATCAGACGAAGCGCAGCGATACGCTGCCCAAGCCCTGCATGCGCAGGTTCACGTGATCGCCTGGCGCCACCGCCACCGCCTCGGTGATGCCGCCGGACAGGATCAGGGTTCCCGCCGGAATCTCCTGTCCGCGCGCACCCAGATGATTGGCCAGCATCGCCACCGCCGCTGCCGGATGACCCAGTACCGCCGCGCCCGCACCGAAAGCGACCGGGACGCCATTTTTTTCCAGCACCACGCCCACGGTGCGCAGATCGACTTCCGAAGGCGGCTGGATGCGGCCGCCGACCACATAGCGCGAGGCCGAGGTGTTGTCGGCAATCACGCTCTTGAGATCGAACTTGAAGTCGCGGTAGCGCGAGTCGATCACCTCGATGCCCGGCATGATGAAATCGGTCGCCGCCAGCACCGCACCGATATGGCAGCCCGGGCCTGTGAGCGCGGCCTTGGTGACGAACACGATCTCCGGTTCCACTTTGGGGTGGATCAGCTCCGCGCACTTCACTTCGGCGCCTTCCGACACCGTGAAGTAATCCGCCAGATAGCCGAACACCGGCGCGGTCACGCCCATCTGCTTCATCTTGGCGTGTGAGGTCAGCCCGGCCTTGAGTCCGACGATGCGATGGCCGCGCGCGATCTTGCGCTGGCGCACGGCGTCCTGGATCGCGTAGGCGTCGTCCCAGTCCATGTCGGGATGATCGTCGGTGATCTTGTGCGTATCGCGCGCCTCCAGTTCGCAGTGCTCCAGATGCGCGGCGAGTTTGGCGATGGTGTCGCGGTCGAGTTTCATGAGTCAGACGGCCTTCGAGGGCTGTGCGGCGCCGGCATGCTCGCGCCTCGGGGAGACGGCGGAATGCCCAGTCACCAACTCGCCCAACAATTTGTTCATGGCAGTTCTCATGGCTCAGACGAAGCGCACCGAGCAGCCGCCAATGCCGCCCAGAGTCATGCGGAATGCGTCACCGGCCGCGATGGGGAACATGGCCGCCAGCGATCCGGACAGCACCACTTCGCCGGCCTTGAGGGGGATGTCCAACTTGCCCAGGGTATTGGCCAGCCACACGATGGCGTTGACCGGCGAACCCAGGGTGGCGGCGCCGGCACCGGTGCCGACGATCTCGCCGTTCTTTTCCACCACCATGCCGCAGGTCACCAGATCCACTTTGCGGGGATCGACCAGGCGATCACCGAACACCATCACGCCGCAGGAGGCATTGTCGGCCACGGTGTCCTGGATCTTGATCTTCCAGTCGCGGATACGTGAGTCAACGATCTCGAAACAGGCCATCACGCCTTCGGTGGCGGCCAGCACGTCGGCGGCGGTGACGCCGGGACCTTGCAGGTCACGCTTCATCACGAAGGCGATCTCGCCCTCGGCCTTGGGCTGGATCAGGCGCTTTAGCTCGATGGCCTCGCCCTCGCCGTAGACCATGTCGTCGAGCAGATACCCGAAGTCGGGCTGGTTGACGCCGAGCATGTTCATCACCGCGCCGCTGGTGACGCCGATCTTCTTGCCAACCACCCGCGCACCCTTGTCGATGCGCATCGCCACCATGCGCTGCTGCACGTGGTAGGCGTCTTCGATACTGATGTCGGGATGGCGGCTGGTGAGCGGTTCCAGCACCTCGCGCGACACGAGTGCCCGGTAGAGTTCTTCGCCAAGACGGTTGATCAGGGTCTTGTCCATTACTTTCTTCTCAAGCACAGCAGCCACCCTGGACCTGCATTGATGGGCACTTGACGGTGCCGTACGAACAGAACACGCAGCAGTGCCCTGCAGCGGGCTTCAAAACACGCTTGCAGCCAACGCACTCGTAGAAGAACTGACAGCAATTCGTAGGCATGACTTCCAGCCGCGACAATCCGCACTCCGGACAGGTAATCACCGACTCGAGCACCGCATGAGCCCCATGATCGACATCGGCCGGAGTCGTGTTGGAGGGAGTCGGCATGGAGTGCGTTTCAGAGCTTCACGCAGATGTTCTTGAGCTCGGTATAGAACTCAAGCGAATGCACGCCGCCTTCGCGGCCGATGCCGGACTGCTTGGCGCCGCCGAAGGGCGTACGCAGATCGCGCAGGAACCAGCTGTTGACCCACACCAGCCCCACTTCCATCGCCGCCGAAACCCGGTGCGCACGAGCGACCTCGCGGGTCCACACCGAGCAGGCCAGGCCGTAGGGATTGTGGTTGGCGCGGCGGATCACTTCGTCTTCGTCGTCGAACGGCATGATCAGCGCACAGGGCCCGAAGATTTCTTCGCGCGCCACGGTGGAATCATCCCCCAGGCCGGTCCAGACGGTGGGCTGCACCCAGGCGCCTTCGGCCAGCCCGCCGCTCATGCTGGGCACGCCGCCGCCGGTAACCACGGTGGCACCCTCGTCCTTCGCCTTGGCGTAGTAGCCCAGCACTTTCTGGCGATGCTCCTGCGAAATCAGCGGCCCCATGTGGGTGGATGCTTCTTCGGGACGACCCAGGGTCATCGCCTCGGCGCCGGCCTTGAGCGCGTCCACGAAACGCTCGAACAGGGGCCGTTCCACATAGACCCGCTCGGTGCCCAGGCAGACCTGGCCGCAGTTGGCGAAACAGGAACGCAGGGTGCCTTCGATGGCGGCGTCGAAATCGCAATCGGCGAATACGATGGCGGCGTTCTTGCCCCCCATCTCCAGCGACACCGGTCGCGCGCCGGTGGCCGCCGCCTTCATGATGATTTCGCCGGTGCGCGTCTCGCCGGTGAAGGTGATGGCATTGACATCGCGGTGCGAGGTGACGAACTCGCCCGCCGAATTGGGACCAAAACCATGCACGACGTTGTAGACACCCTTGGGCATGCCGACGGTGTTCATGACCTCGCCCAGCAGGGTCGCGGTTTGCGGAGTTTCCTCGGAAGGCTTGACCACCACGGTGTTGCCGCAGGCCAGAGCCGGTCCGACTTTCCAGGTCATCAGCAGCAGCGGCAGATTCCACGGGCAGATCACGCCGACCACGCCCACCGGACGCCGGATCGCGTAGTTGAGCGCGCCGCGTCCGTCCGGCGTCGCCATCTCGAAGAACTCGGTCGGCACGTTCTTGATGACGTCCGCAAAGATCTTGAAATTGGCGGCACCACGCGGGATGTCGATGTGCCGTGCCAGGCTGTAAGGCTTGCCGGTGTCGGCACACTCCGCCTCCAGGAATTCGTCGAAGCGCCGGTTGATCTCGTTGGCCACCGCGTACAGCAGATCCACGCGATCATTCACCGCCAGCTTGCCCCAGGGCCCGTGCAGCGCGGCGCGCGCCGCTGCCACCGCGGCGTCGACCTCGGTCTTGCCGGCCTCGTGCACGCGGCCCAGCACCGTGTTGTCCAGCGGCGAGCGCTTGTCGAAGGTCTTGCCGGTAGCGACGAACGCGCCATCGATGAAATTGCGGATGTCTTTCATGGGCGCTTCGAGCTCGGACCTTGGATGGCGACGTCGTCACCCCTCGCCCACTCAGCGATCCTCGCGGCGCTGGCCGCAGCATTCTGGATGACGATCTGCTGCAGCGATGTGGTGGAGGGCTTGGACATTCGGTTCGACTCGCGAGCGTGGGCGGATCAGGTGTAGACGCCGGTAAAGGATTCGGGCAACACGCCGGTGTGGTAGAAAATTCCACGGCCGATGGTGTCCTCGGTCCAGGTGATGACTGGCCGATCCGGCTGCGCCATGTAGCCCAGGCCGGCGAAGGTCTCGTTGCGGTTGCCGCTGGGGTCGAAGAAGTAGATGGTCTCGCCGCGGGTAATGCCGTGCCGGGTTGGCGCCACGTCGATACGCACCTTGTTCTTGGCCATGATGTCGCCGGCCTTGAGGATGTCGTGCCAGCTGTCCAGGAAGAACGACACGTGGTGCATGCCCGGACGCGGTCCGCCGACGAAGGCGATGTCGTGCGGGGTGCTGGTGCGGAACATGAAGGCGGCCGCCTGGATGTTGGCATCCGGCCCCACCATCGCCTGCTCGCCCAAATGAAAGTCCAGCACCTCGGTCATGAACTTGCAGTTGTCGGCGACATGGTTGACGCCGTTCGGCGGGTCCAGGGTGCACATCAGCAAGGTGTGATCCAGCCAGTGCGCACCGGCGCCCTTCTTGTCGTCTGGCCAGGGATCGGGGTTGGTGGAGCCCACGTCGGTGCCCACGCATTCCTTCTTGGCGTAGAGCCGGAATTCATGCGAACTGGGCAGATTGAACTTGAGTATGCGACCGACGAAGGGCATGGCGCCTTCGGGCAGCATCTCGGTGGCGATACCGTAGGCCTCCACGCGCTCCTTGAAGCTGTCGAGGTCGGCGTCCTTCTCCACCTTGTAGGCGACGTGATTCATGCCGGCCTGGTCGGCCAGCGTGAGGATGATGGAGTACTTGTCCCACTCGTCCCAGCACTTCAGGTAGACGTTGCCGTCGGCATCGGTGTGCACGGTCTTCATGCCGATGACGTTCTCGTAGTGCTTGAGCGATGCCGCCATATCCATGACGCGGATGCTGGCGTGGCCGATTCTCATGACACCCATGGGGTCCTCCTCCTGATGTGCTGCTGTGGGGCTTCGTTTGACGGTTCAGTCCGGCTTGCCGCTCAGCCCGAACTGCTGGAGAAATCCGCGTTGCATCTTGCCGATCACTTCCACCTCGATGTCGCAGCGCGGAATCGCGCGACAGGCCAGGGTGACGCCGCTGCATTCCTCTTCCACGCTGACGTGGGCGCGGCTGATCGCACCGGCCTTGTCGCAGGTGCCGCCGTGGATGCGCACCTTGCACACCCCGCAGCCGCCGTTGACGCAACCCACCGGGATGCCTTTGCGGCCGAGGCGCAACATGCCCTGCAGCAGGGTTTCGTCGCCCTGGCAGGAAAAGCACTCGCCGGTCTGGCGCACACTGACCTGCCGTGTCTTTCGATCTTGCTCAGCGATGGCTCGGGTTCCGTCCGGCATGAGGAGAGCGCCGCTCAAATTTTCTTGAACAGCGGGCTGCGTGCCTGCTGCGTGTCGGCGGCGGAAATGAATTTTTCGACGTAGATGTCGCGTTCGAACAGGCGGCCTTGCATCAGGGTGCTGATACAGGCGTCGATCATCAGCGGCGGTCCGCACAGGTAGGCCTTGTATCCGCGAAAGTCGTTATCGAAGTGCGCCTTGGCCGCCTCGTGCACGAAGCCGCGAAAGCCTTGCCAGTCGCTATCTTCGGGCTCCGACGACAAGGCCGGGACGTAGGTGAAGTTCGCCCGCTCGGCGGCGTGTTGCAGAAACCGGTCGTGGTAATACAGCTCGGCGCGCACACGCTGACCGTAAACCAGGGTGATCGGCAGTTCGCAGCCCTGTTCCAGCAGGTCGAGAATCATCGACTGCGGACTCGACAGCCCCGAGCCTCCGGCCATGAAGATCATCGGCGCCTGCGCCGACTTGCGCACGAAGAAGCGCCCGTAAGGCCCGGACACCGACATCGGATCGCCCACCTTGAGCGTGTTGTGCACATAGCCGGTGCCGATGCCGTCGGCGACGATGCGCACGTTGAGCTCGATCTCGCGCGCCGTCGACGGCGGGTTGGCCAGCGAGAACGGCCGTGAGCAGTCGTGGCCCGGAATATGCAGACTGAGGTACTGCCCGGCCTGGAAGTGCAGCGGCTCGTCGAGCTGCAAGAACACGCCGCGGATGGTGGGTGTGAGCTGCTCGATACGCGTCACCGTCCCGCGGAAGTCGCGCACCGGGATCGATTCGGCGTCGGGCTCTTCGTCGATCTCGGCCTCGATGGTGCAGTCGCCCATCAGAGTGGCGCAGCAGGCCAGCGCCTTGCCCTCGTCGCGCTCAAAGTCCATCAACGCAAACGGCGACGCATCGCCGTGCTCGACCTCGCCTTCGATCACCGAAATCTTGCAGGTCGCGCACAAGCCGTGACAGCAGGCATGCGGCAGGTAGATGCCCTGGCGCAGCGCGGCATCGAGAATCGTCTGGCCGTCCTCAACGTCCAGAGTCGTCCCCAGCGGCTCGATGGTGAGCTGGTAGCTCATGCTGCGTCGATATCCTCCTGTTTCTTCCGGGCTTCAGGTGTAACAGCCCTGGATGCCGGTGAGCCCCGGCGATACGAACTTGAGCGAGTCCTTGTGCTTGAGTCCGTTGTCTGCCAGCGACTTGTCCGGATCCGGCGTCCACGGCTGGCTGGACTTGAACCACTGCACAGTGGACCAGTCGATCTTGGCGAAGTCGGGGTGCGCCGCGTAGATGCCAGGGAGAATCTGTTCCATCAATGCCCTGAATGGGGTGGCCGGCGGCAGCGGCAGGGCCACCGGCGCGCAGAACATCAGGTGGTCCACCCAGCCCACGTAGAGCACCTGATTGCCATGGAAATTCTCCACCCGGTCCAGCGCCGGAAATTTGTACGGCTTGAGCGCCACCGTCGCCATCGTCGCGTCCTCCAGTTGTCGATGCCCGTTCTTGTCGAGTGACCCGGTCAGCCCGGACGAGTGGCCTCGCCGCGCCACGCGGCGAAATTCTTCTGATCTTCGGAGCCTTCGAATTCCATGTTGTCGCGGCCGAAGTTGTAGCCGTACCAGTCCAGCACCGCCTTGAGCGGTTCGAAACCGGGTGCGGTGGGGTCGACGCCTTCGTTGAAGCAGTTGCCCTGATAGATCTGGTGTACGGGCAGCCAGGACTGCACGAATTTCTCCGGCTCGTCGTCGAAGATCTCTTTGCAGTGATCGGAACAGAAGTGGTACTTGTCGCCCTCGTAATCCGACTCGCGATAGCAGATCTTGGTCGGATCGTCCGGCTCGGTGAAGAACATCGGGATCTGGCAGGTGGTGCAGAGCTGCGGCAGGGTGCCGTGATAGAAGCGCTTGCCCGCCGATGCCTGCTGCTCCCAGTGCTCGAAGCGCGGACGGTAGTACTTGTCGAAGGTGTCGGGGTACTTGGCCGACAGCCAGTCTTTCTCCTCGGCCGTCGGCGTCCAGGTATGGAACGCGGCGGCGGCGCCGAAGTTGTAGAAGGTCGCCCAGGTCTGGTGACTCAGGTGCTCCTTGTCGGTACAGGCCTGCTCCCAGCCCTTGGGCTTGCGAATGCCGTAGCGCGCCAGATCGTCGAACAGCGCGGTGCCGTTCTGCTCGCCATACAGCTCCCAGGCTTCCTTCCAGCTCATCACTTTCTTGGGCAGCATGTAGTCCATCATCATCGACACCAGGGTCAGTACCCGGTAGCCGCGCCAGAACCACTTGTCCAGCCAGCGCTGCACGATGGGCACATTGGCCGGGTCCTGCTCCAGCAGGAACTTGATGATTTCCAGGCCCAGGGTCATGTGGCGGGATTCATCCGACTGAGCGGAGAACCCGAAGGTCACCGTTGCCATGTCGCCGTTGTAGGCCGCGCCGCTCATGAACGGCACGAACAACAGGTTGGTGAGCACGTACTCGAAGGCGAAGCTGATCGCCACCACGAATTCGAACGGGCCGGCGGAGATGGCGTCGTCGAAGAACGACTTCGGCACCGACAGATACCATACGCGGTCGTGCCAGCGCCGCCAGCTGTGCATGCCGTTGTAGTACTTGTTGTAGTTGGACACCGTGTGCATCTGCGTCTGCGCGTGACGCAGTTCGTCGATGGACTGCATCTGGCAGGCCACCCGCGCACCGGCGCCGTCGAACTGGCGGCCCACATGGGCAAAGCCGCGGTGCGCCATGTATTCGAGCGGGCTGACACCCTGGATGAACAGCTTGAGCGCGTTGATGTAGCGCGCGTCGGAGACGCCCAGATGACCATTGTTCTGCGCAAACGCATCAATGATGGCGTAGAGCTTTTTCTCTTTTTCCCCCTGGTATTTCCAGTAGGCGTCCATGGTCAACCGAAACGGATCTTCGAACTTGTCCCAGTCGTGGATCTTGATGCCCTCGTAGCGCGAGTAGGGGAACACCTTGTCCATCGGTTGATAGGTGGTGTCCCAGCTCAGGCCGCGCGTCATGTGGTTGTAGCGCTCCTTGAGCCCGAGCTTTTTCTTGCTTGCCTGCATGTCCATGACGCTGTCTCCTTAAAGCTTTGCGTGATGTCGCGTGATATTCAGCGCACTTCTTGCGGTTCAGACGCTGTGACAGTCATCCTGGGCGCTGCAAAGGATGACGGTGTCGCGGATTTGGTCTGTCCGTAGATCGAACATGCGCTCAGTGCTTCCAGCTCAGGGTGAACTCGTCGTCGTCCTCGTCGATGTTCCCGGTGAGCGTGATCAGATGCATGTGCATTTCCTGCAGATCGAACTTGCGTCCGATGCGTGCTTCGATGCTGGTCCGGCGTACCACCAGCCGGTCCTGGGCATCGATCTTGACCATCGCCGGTGACTCGCTCTTGGTCGAGCCGGGGTTGTCATCCAAGATGGCCTCCACGATCGGGCGGGTGTCTTCGTTGACCTGAAATGCGATGAAGATGTTGGACATGGGGTTCGATGGGGATGGGTCGATCAGAGGATCACGCCGGCCTTGGCACAACGCGCGTTGAACTGGGTGATCGCCTGTTCCAGGTCGTCTCCGGCCCATTCCGCGGGCAGGACTGCCTTCACCAGCGGCGCCAGCGCGACGGCGGCACGATCACGCCAGTGCGTGATCCATTGCTGCAGCAGCGCCTTGTTTTCCGGTGACTCTGCAGCGGCAACCTTGATCTGTGCTTCGACCCAGCGCGAGGTTTCGTCATGCCACTCCGTCATGAACTGGGTGAGCATGGCGATGGCGCTGCCGTTTCTGGCGGCCAGGTAATCGTCGACGATGGAGCCGTAGATCAGCGGATACAGCAGGCCGTCCAGGGCCAGGTTCTGCGCCACGAACAGCTCGAACCAATCCTGCACCACGAAACTGTCTTCCACGTAACGGCGCAGCTCCTGCCACTCCGGTGCATTCAGCCAGGCCTGCTTGGCCGCATCCAACTGCTCGACATCGGCGAGCAGCAGACCCAGGCGCGTGAGGTACTGCGCGATGCCGAGCTGGTCCATCGCATGGAAACTGCAGGGCGCGGTGATGGCGGTGCCGTAGCCGTAGGCGCACATGGAGGAGTTGTTCATGTTGGCGCCCCAGGCGACATGGCGCAGGGGCACCAGCAGGCGCAGCGAGATGTCGCGCACCTCGTCGGGCAGCGCGGTGATCAATCCACGGGTTTCGACAAAATTGAAGTTGGACTCCATGGCGTCCTGCTGGCGCGCGCGGCCCATGGTCCAGTTGCCGTAGTAGAGCTGCCGCGGGTCCTTGAGGGCGTACCAGTCCTTCATCTTGATGGCGGTGCGCGCCGGGTCGAAGATCTCGTGATCCGGATCCCAGGTCGGTCGGTAGTGGAAGTTGACGTCGGGCTGCATGCCCATCGTCGCCTCCTGGTAGCGCGAGGCCTGCTTGTCGCCGCCGATGCGGTCGGCCACGTTGGCAAAGGTGTTGCGCAGCGCTTTGACATTGACCGTCTTCAGATCAATCTGCATCCGGAGGCTCCTCTGCTATGTGAGTGGGTGAACCGGCGACGCGGACCCCGCAGATGGCGTTGAGTCGTTACCGCCATCCGACACCCCAAGCCGCGCCGTCGAGCACCGGAAGCTCGCGTCCCGATCCAGGGTGACGGCTTCAGTGAGCGACAACTGTGCCAATCGCCCCACGAGCCCCATCCATGTTCCAACTAACTGATCTATATCAGCTTGACGAGTAGCTGGCAGTCCCTGTCAAGACCCAGTTCGATGATCAGTCATTGACAATATGGTGAGTCATTGATGATCAAGTTCGGCGTCGACGGCACCCGTCGATCAGCGCTGCGCATAACGATCCAGCAGCGAGACAATCCGATAACAGGCCTGCAAGGTAGGCACGGCGATGCCGAGTTCATGCGCCTTGTCGATCATCGGCTTGATGATCAGATCGGCCTCGGTCCTGCGACCGTGCAGAGCATCCTCGTGCATCGAGGAGCGCCCGCGAAATCCGCTCTCCACCAGCTTGCGTCCTTGCGCGAGCATGATCGCTGCGGCCGCAGCCAGATCGGGCGCCGCGCCCAGCTCGCGCAGTCGCGAGGACGGCGCGTAGAAATCCTGCGGCTCCCAGCCCATCGCGCGATACACCGCAATGCATTCGCGGGCGACGGCGGCGTAATGCGCGGCGCCCTCGGGCTGCGACAGGCCATCGGCCAGAACCCATTCGGGTCTGCCGATCAGGCTACTGACGGAGAACGACGACACCGTGCACACCAGCGCCAGCTTTTCCCAGATCACCTGCCGCACACAATCCACCGCACGCGCAGGCAGATCCGCCGCACTGAATGCTGCGGCCAGTTGCTGCGCGCGCGGACTGATACGGCCGTCGATCTCGCCGCAGTAAAACGTGGTGAGGGCGGTCAGGTGATTGTGGACGCGGCCGGGTGCCAGCAGGGTTCCGCCTTCGACGATGGAGACGCCCAGCACCTTGTCGGCGCCGGCCCAGTCGGCCAGCAGGTCTTCCTTGATCACGCCGTTCTGGACCGAACAGACGCAGGCCACGCGCGGCCTCAGCGCTTCAGCGGACGCCAGCGCGGATAGCGTGTCCTTGTGCTTGACCGCCAGGATCAGAACATCGAAGTCGCCGCTCGCCTGATCGGCGTGGGTGACGGCGGTGAGGTGCCGGCGGATCAGGCGCTCGCCGCGACGCCCCTCGATGCGCAAGCCCTGGGCGCGAATCGCCTCCGCATGCGCAGACCTGGCCACCAGCACCACCTCGACGCCGGTCTCGGCCAGATACCCGCCGATGACCGAGCCCAGGCCACCGGCGCCGAGTATGCAAACGCGCATGCGCGACGACCGCTCAGAAATGCCGGGTCCAGCCCAGCATCACAGTGTTGACGTAGGGCGTCACCGACTCCTCGCCGCCCACACCCAGGCCGGCGGTCGCCGACGGGCCACGGTAGGTGCCGCGCAGATAACGGCCGTAGGCGAACTGCAGATCGTTCTTCGGATTGAACGCCCAGGTGAAGCCCGCGGTGATCTGGCGCAGCGGGTTGGGTGCAAACAGGTTGAAGCTGACCGAGTTGGCGCTGGAGTCGGCCTGCGGCCGGCGGCCATAGAGAAAGCCCGCGCGCACGGTGAGCTCGGGCGTGGCCTCGTAAGCCACCGCCAGCTTGTAGTTGGTGAGGTGGCGCCAGTTGAAACCGCTGCCGCTGCGCGACCCCAACGGACTGTTCTCCGGATCGGCCAGTGACGCCAGCACACCGTTGCTTAGCGCCTTGATGTCGCCATAGAAGATGCGCTGCACGTCGCCACCGAAAGTCCAGCCCTTCAGCGGCCTGACCGCGAAGCCGACGCTGAAATTGGACGGCACATCGAACGCCCCGCCGTCCGCCAGCAGCCCGCGGTACTTGTTGAACTTCTCCATGTGCACTTGGGTGGCGTACGCCGCACCAACGTCCAGCCACGGCGTGATGCGTCCGAACCAGCCGACGCGCACCCCGGCACCGAAACCTTCGTCGTAGCCACGATTGGTGACTTCGTTGGGGAAGGCCGACACGCCTTCGAACGCCTGGAATCCGTAGGCCTTGAAGCGCTGATAGGCCAGCAGCGGAGAGACCCCGATGCTGTGTCCGGGCTTGAACTCCCACGACAGCGTGGGCGCCACGATCAACTGGCTCAAATCAAAACCGAGCTTGCCGCAGCCGAAGAAGAAATTTCCCGGCTCGCTGCCGCAACGCTGCGGATTGGCATTGGTGTCGGGAATCCCGGTGGTGTCCGCGTATTCGGTGTTGAGGCCGCCATTGCCGTAGATCGTCACGCCCCACGACAGCGTATCGTTGATGCGCTGCGCGTAACCCACTTCCGGCAGGGCAAAGAAGGAATTGCGGCTGGTGGAAATGAAGTCGTACGGCGTGTCCGAGCCAGTGCGCTGGATGCGCCGGTAGGGCATGAACAGCAGCACGCCCAGATCGAGTCGCGAATCCACCGCGGACAATTTTCCGGGATTGGAAGAACCCGAAAATCCATCCAGACCCATCGCCGTTGCGGTGCCCGCCGACTGATGCGCCATGGGACCGTAGCCCAGGATGAAATAGCCGTTGCCCGCCTGCGCCGATCCGGCGCCAAGTGCGAGCCCCAGCGCTGCCGCGAGGTGAATCGAATGGCGCAACCACTTTGGACCGACTTTCATGCGATCTCCCCGTTCTCGTTCTAGATTGGATTCACGATAAAAACGACCCCTGACAGGCCGTCATCTCCATGACCCTGCACGGCGGTGGAGCCGTTGGCAAGCGCGGCAGGCGCCCCGACTACACGCTGTAGATATCCAGCACCGTGGGGATCAGATCGTTGTGCACCAGGATCCTTTTCTTGCGGATGCGCCAGGCGTTCTCGTGAGGCGCCAGCAGATACTCCGCCAGCCCGAAGAACTGGGTCGCCTGCGCCTTGCGGAACAGATGTACCACCCAGCGCGTCTTCACCTTCACGGTACCGTCGGCGTTCGGCAACACCCGCACATTGCTCACCATGTGGCAAGTGCGCGGCAGCGGTGTGGACGCCGAAGAACGCCCGGTGCGCAGCCGGAATACGCGATCCTCCAGACCCGCTCTCCCGTTGTAATAGATCAGCGACATTTCGCCCTGCGGATCGGTGGTGGGCTCGTACTCGGAGTCCCAACTGGGCACCCAGTACTCCACCGTCTCCTCGTGCAGCGCCAGCCAGGTGTCCCAATCGCGGTCGTCCATGGCATCGGCCTCGCGCGCGAGGAAGTCGCTCACTGAACTTCGTAGCGCAACAGCATCCATCGGCCTGCTCCCGTCCATCATCACAGACCGTCCTTCAGGGCCGGCGCCATCAACTCGGCCCAGCGGCGGTGCTGCGCCACGAAGATGCCCTCGTCCTCGATCTTGGCGCCGGAAGTCGCCGGATCGATGCCCAGTGCCCGTGCATGCGGATCCGCCCCGGCGACTTCGTGCGCGGAGCCGCGGCTCATCTCGCTCCAGCGAATGATGTCGTGATGGGTGGCGCCGCGATGACATTCGTTGAATTCGGTGAGGTCGTCCGGCGTGGCCATGCCGCTGGCATTGAAGAAATCCTCGTACTGTCGGATGCGATGTGCGCGTGCGCTGCCGTCTTCACCCACCGGCGCAAAGCAGTAGATGGTGACTTCGGTCTTGTCGACGGCCAGCGGCCGGAACATGCGGATCTGGCTGCTCATCTGGTCCATCAGGAACACATTGGGATACAGCAGCAGATTGCGCAGCCGGCCCACCGTCCAGGCGGCGCGCTCCACCCCCATGCTCAGCGCCAGCTCCTCGCGCCGCGGCCACAAGGGTCGCGCTTCCGGATTGCTCCAGTCCGACCAGATCATGGTGTGGCCATGACCGAGGTCGTAATAGCCGCCGGCGGCGTTCGGGATGCCGCCCGCGTTCATCGCCTTGGTCTTGTCGCCCGCGGTCTTGGAACGCGCACGCTGCTTCATGGTCGCGACGTAGTTGGCGTGCACCGAACCGACGTGATATCCGTCTACGCCGTTTTCGGCTTGCAGCTTCCAGTTGCCGTCGAAGGTGTAGGTGGAGCGACCCTTGAGTATTTCCACGCCTTGCGGCGCCTGATCGACGACCATGTCGATGAAGGCCTTGGCGTCCGACAGATACGCCGGCAGCGAGGGCGCCTCGTCGTTGAGGGTGCCGAACACGAAGCCGCGATAGTTCTCCAGACGCACGCGTCGCAGACCCAGTCTGGACTTGTCGAAACCCGGCGGATATCCGGCGCCGGCTTCGGCCATCGGCGCGGCCAGATTACCGTCCAGGTCGAACGACCAGCCATGGAATGGGCAAGTGAAATCGCGTGTGCTGCCCTTGGACATGCGGCACAGGGTGGCGCCGCGATGCGTGCAGATGTTGACCAGGCAATTGAGCTGACCGCTGTCGTTGCGGTTGACGATGACCGGCACCCGCCCGATCCAGCCGGTGATGTAGTCGCGTGGATTCTTGATCTGACTTTCATGCGCCAGGTAGACCCAGACCTTTTCCCAGATGTGGGTGAACTCCTGCTCGTACAGCTTCGGGCAGGAAAAGATGCGGCGATCCACGTAGCGCGTACCGCCCTCGCCGTCCCAGAGAAACTGCTCGCGCGGGATGGGGCTCATGTCGTTCATCGTGCATCTCCTCCTGCTGTTATCGCTGTTGGCGCTGCCCGCTGCGGTGCGGTCGGGGCTTCACGGCAGCCAGACAGCCAATACGCCGTTCACGCCCGCGCCGGCAGATTCGCGGATTCCGGCATGTCCACCCATTGCGGCCAGCCGGCGCGGGCATTGGCCTGCATCGCCAACTTGCGCTCGGCCGGGGTGGCGTAGCGTTCGTCCCAGTTTCTGAGCCTCGGCTTGGCGACCAGCGCGTGCCACAGCGGCGGGATCAGCCCCAGGAAGAAACACAGGAACAGCGACGGCATCTGCGGCGCGTTGGCCTCGGGCGGCAGTTCGTGGAATTTCTTGTAGCCGTCGAGGTGATGGTGAATATGATTGGTGATCTCCACACCCAGGGGACGCACGATCGCGCCCAGATGATTCCAGGCGTGGTGCAGCAGGATCGGACCACCTTCCACGCGGACCAGGCCGTAGTGCTGGAAATAATTGAAGGCTTCCACCAATGCCTTGGCCATGATCATCGCCCCCAGGCACACCAGCATCGCGGTCAGCCCCGCGAACGCGGCGGTCAGCAGCGGCAAGGTCAGCAGCAGCGCCAACTGCTGCCAGATCCGGTTGCGCCAGTTCCACGGGCTGCGGCCGGCACGGCGCAGACTTTCCGCCTCGCTGTGAAAAGCGTCCAGGTAGGAGCCGCGGGTCGCGCGCCAGACGAAGGTGTAGAGCGTCTCGCCGCGCACCGGCGTGTCGCAGTCGCGCGGCGTATCCAGGTACAGGTGATGCGTCAGCACGTGGCCGACATCGCGATTCGGATCGAAATAGAAAGTGCTGGCGAGCTGGGCCATGCGCCGCGCAAACCAGTGGCGCCGATGCATCAGCTCGTGTGCCACCGGCAGATTCGGCACCGCGCTCAACCAGCCCATGGACAGCAGACTGCCCGCGATCTGCCAGCCGGCCCCTTCGCCGCTGAGCGGATTGGAGCCGTTCATCACCGACACCACAAAACTGGCGTAGAGCGCCACGATCAGCACCACGTGCAGGTGCAGCGCCAGGTCGGCCAGCATCGGCGACCGCACGCGACGCGGCGCGATGTCGCGTGGCAGCACCACATCAAAAAAAAGTAGAACCGGAAAAGTCGCCAGACCCAGCCATACGTAGCCGCCGCCGAGCATGAAGCCGATGACGCCGCACAGCGTGGTCATCGGGACCAGGTAGTAGCGCAGGGTATCCAGCATGTCGCACCTCCAAGTGCCTGCATCCGCGTTGTTCTTTATCGGAAGGCCGCAGGGGCTGATCTCCAGCGCCAGGGCCGCTCCTTGTTGATTACCGCGCGCAGCTTAGCACCACGGCTTCGGCAATACACCGCTAAAGCCATATCCATGCCACGCGCACGCGCTGATTTGCGACCGTGCAGGATCTTGATTAGGCGAAACTATTCGCTATATGAAATCGTCAATTCCGCGCGAGCGTGCGGATCTGAGCAATGTTCGATATCGATGATTGACGCCGTTGATCAATCCATGATTCGCGGTGCGCCGGGCCGCGGAGGCGCTGTCAACGCAGGACGGCGATGGGGCGCGAGCAGGAACCCGCAACGGCGGACAGGCGCACGCCAGTGCGGACACCGCGGCGCAGCGACGATCAGCTACGCCGTCTGCACAGCTCGTCGAAACCCAGCTTGCGCGACCGATATGCGATCTGCGCGCGCGTGATGCCCAGTTCGCGGGCGGCGGCAGAAAGATTGCCGCGGTGCCGGGTCAATACCTCGCGAATCAAGGCATGCTGACCGGCGTGCTCGCGCGGGCTGGCCGGCGACGCTGGATGAACATCGGAGTGGTTGCCATTGCGCGGCGCTTCGATCCGACCTCTGCACGCTTCGCCTGCGGAGTGCGACAGCTCGCCGACGGTGTTCGGATGCAGCAGGATGGTATTGCGCGCGCTGGAAACCAGTTCCGAGAAATGGCTGACGTCGATCGCGCCGCCCTCCGGCGCCAGGATCACTGCGCGCTCGATCATGTTTTCCAGCTCCCGAACATTGCCCGGCCACGAGTACGCCAGCAGCGCATCGATCGCGCGATCCGTGAATCCGGAGATCTTGCGGCGGTGGCGTGTGGACATTCGGTCCAGGAAATACTCGATCAGGATGGTGATGTCTTCCACGCGCTCGCGCAGCGGCGGAATCTCGATCGGATAGACGTTCAATCGGTAGAACAGGTCCTCGCGAAAGGTCTTGGCGGCAATGCATTCGCGCAGATTCTCGTTGGTGGCGGCCACCACGCGCACGTTCACTTCGCGCGTGCGGGTGTCGCCGACGCGCTCGATCTCGCCTTCCTGCAGGACACGCAACAGCTTGCTTTGCGCACCCGGACTCAGACTGCCGACTTCGTCCAGAAACAGCGTGCCGCCGTTGGCGCGTTCGAACCGCCCGGGCCGACTGGCCACCGCACCGGTGAAGGCGCCTTTCTCCACGCCGAACAGTTCCGCCTCGATCAGTTGATCGGGGATGGCGGCGCAATTCACCGCGATGAAGGCACGATCCGCCCGCGCGCTGTTGCTGTGCAGCGCGCGCGCAAACATCTCCTTGCCGACCCCGCTTTCGCCCAGGATCAACACCGGGGCGTCGGTACCGGCGACACGGCTGATGCTGTGGCAAGCGATGTTGAAGCCGGCCGACGCCCCGATCAGCACGCGTGCATCCTGGCGCCGCCCGGTGACGAGGCGCGTGGTGTCGTCGGACTGCCCGCACTCGCGCGGCTTGGCCGCACCCAGGTCCACCACCGTGCGGTTCACGAACGGCTGCGCCTTGAAATAGCTCAGATCCTCTTCGGCGTCGTCCCATTCCTCGACAGGCTTGCCGATGATGCGGCAGGCACTCTCGCCGGTCGCCCGGCACGCCACTTCGCGATACAGCACGGCGCGACCGAGAAAGGCGCTGGAGTAGCCGCAGGCGTAGCCGATCTGCATCCAGCAGACCGCCTCCGAGCCGACGCCGTAGGCGGAAATGTGCGCCTCGTCCTCGATCGACTCGCGCCAGATGAACTCGCCGTAGTGATGGCCGCGCTCGACGTCGATCTCGACCCGGACCGGTTCGACCTTGACGATGCCCTCCAGCGCATGGAGTTGCGGGCCCACCGCGAAACGCTCGAAATAGCTCAGTTCGCTGCGCAGCTTCTTCGCCAGTTCGGCGTCGCGACTGCCCGACTGATACCCCATGCGGGTCAGGATTCCACGCGCACGGGCCATGCCCATGGTCTCGATCAGCTCCCGCCGCAGGGTGCCGAACGCCCCCACGTGCAGCAGGAACATGCGCTTGGAGTCCAGCCAGATGTTGCCGGTCTCGGGCGAAAACCGCAGCCGCGACAGCAGGTCTTCGCGCGCGGGCATGTCGTAGGCGGGCGCCGTCGATGGACGACGCTCGGCAGCTTCTCCATTCATACGTCCGATCTCCTCCAGCCATCCCGCAGCCGGTGCTCCGGTCACGGTGCAGTACCCTCGGGTGGGCTCCTTGCCAGACGGGTGACCTCAGGTCAGCGGGAAGCGAGACGTCCGCAATCTGAGCCGCAGCGCAGAAACCTCTGTTGATCAATCATTGATCGGGCACCGGCCCAACCTAAGGTCGAGTATCGGCCGGCGCCATCGGGTCTGTGAATAGCGCCTATAAGCTGCGGAGAGATTTCTTACTGTGCGACTCCACAATGATTTTCGCCAATACCGCCGCCGACCCGACGGTATGGTCAGGCCGCGGCCGTGAGGCCGCGGCACCGAACGGGCTGACCGGATGCATCAATCTTTTATCAGTCCGGCAACGACCATGGGACGCGAATCGCACGGCCTTGTGGTCGCTCCGCCTAGCGCCTTCAGCTCCCCGCGAGGAACTCGCGCAGGTGAGCCAGGGTTTGCGCCGGCTGTTCGAGCTGGGGAATGTGCCCGCATGCGTCAATCATCGCGACCTTGCTGCCAGCAATGCGCTGCGAAAATTCCTCGGCATAGACCGCCGGCACCAGCGCGTCCTGCCGACCCCAGATCACCAGGGTGGGCGCGGTCACGCGGTGCAGGCGCCTGCCCAGTCCGTAGTCGGCAATCGGCCAGAAGAATTTGCCGGTGCAGCCCAGCGCCCAGACCATCGCGGCGCCGAGCTTGATGTTGGTCTCGGCGTCCGGTAGCGGGGTGAACAGGCTTCTGGCGCCCTCGCCCTCGACATCGTGAAACAGGAAGGCCGGCAGCTTGTCGGGCGTGCTGGAAGTCAGGGTCACCAGCGGGATCGGCGCATCGTCGCGCCACAGGCCGATGGGGTTGAGCAGCACCAGCTTGCCGACGGCGGCCGGAAACATCGCGGCGATATCCGCCGCCATCATGCCGCCGTAGGACTGGCCGACCACCACTGGCCGCTGCAGACCCAGCTCGCGGAACAACTGCTCGTACATCATCAGCAGTTCCCACCAGGTATCGACCTTGTTGATGGTGGTGTGGTTGGCGCCGGTGCCGGGATGTTCCGGCGCGTAGACGGTGTAGGACTTGGCCAGCGTGTCCAGCACGCTGTCCCACACCAGACCGGCGGCCGGGTGCAGGTAGACCAGCGGCGGACCGCTGCCGAGGATGCGAACGTTGATGTCCAGCGTGCCGTTCCAGACGGTGACGGACTGCTCGCGGCCGGTGAATGCAGTGACGGGCATGTTCGGATTCTCCTTCAGGCCGCGGCCTTGGCTGCAGGTTTCTTGCCGCGCAGGCGTTCCGGCCAGGCGAAGTTGTCCCAGCCCTCGTCCAGCCAGATGTTCTGTAGATGCGGCAACACCTCGGAGGCGAACAGGCGGATATTCTTCTGGGTCAGCTCGGTGGGCATGGACCCCACCTGGGTCATGACCAGCAAATTGCCGACGCGGAATTCCTTGACGAACTCGGTGATCTGCTGGCGCACCGTCTCTGGGCTGCCGATGATCGCCACGCGCGAGTCGACCAGCTCCGAATAGTTGATGTTGCGCATGCGGATGGCCAGACCCAGATCGCCCGGATCGCGCATCAGCCCTTCCACCCCCGGGCGCTCGATATAGCCGGGCAGCCCCAGGCCGGTGGGCGGAATGCTGCCCAGGCTGGTGCGGAAATGCGTTTCCAGGTGCTGGCGGTAATCCTTCTCGGCTTGTTCGTCGGTCTCGGCCACCAGCACCACCTGCAGGAAGGCCAGACGATGCGGGTTGATGTCCTTGCCGATCTTCTGCGCGATCTCCCAGTAACGATCAAAGATGCGTCGGCCGGTGAGCTTGGGGCCGAACCAGGACAGGTAGGTGTAGACGTCGTCGCGTTCCAGCACGCCCTGCATGGTCTTGGGATTGCCCACGCCAGGCACCCAGCGCGGCGGCGACGGCTGCTGGATCGGGCGCGGCCACAGGTTGACGTGCGAGTACTTGGAGAAGCGGCCGTTCCAGGCAAAGGGCTCGGTCGCGGTCCAGGCTTTCTCCACCAGCGCGCGCCCCTCGTAGTAGCGGTCGCGCGTATCGATGGGCGGAATGCCGGCGTTCTGGTTGGCGTCGTACGACAGGCCGATGGGAAAGCCCGCGATCAGGCGCCCGCCGCTGATCTGATCGATCATGGCGTACTCCTCGGCGATGCGCAGCGGCTCGCGCGACTTGCCCAGGGAGCGGCCGACCACCGCAATCGCGACGTCCAGCTTCTCCTGCTCGGTCATGTACGCCAGGATCGAACCGATCAGATTGGGGTTGGGCACCACGTCGTAGCTCGACTGGCTGTGCTCGGTCACCGCCACGCCGTCGAATCCCAGACGCGCGCCCAGCATCAGCTCGCTGATGAAGGCATTGAGGTCCTGATGCATCAGCTCGGGCTTGACGATGCCGAAGTAAGGCGTGGTCACCACCGAGTCGTGATGCTTCTCGAAATCGGGCGGGAGGTGCCGGTAGGGCGCCTGCTGGAACAGCGAAACCTTCATGAGTCGTTCTCCTTGCCGGACCGCATGCCGCGATCCGTCGCCGATGGCGTCGTCTGATTATTTGGGCCGGTTACCTGAGAACCTGTTGCACCAGGTGGGTATCGGTGTGCTGGTCGAAGTACACGATTTTGCCATCGCGTACCCGGAACACGTGGGCGAACGGGCAGGAGAACGTTTTGCCGGTCGCCTTGAAGGTCCCGGTGTAAGTGCCCAGGCCGATCACGGTCTCGCCCTGCTCCACGGTCTCCGACGGCACCGTGGTGTAGCTGGACCACTCGCCGATGATCCGGTCGAACACGCCCTTCTGCACCGCCTCCGGACCGATGTAGACCCCGGCATACGGATAGCCGTCGGCTTCGCGCCAATGAACCTTCGGATCGAGCACACCCATCACCCCGGGCAGGTCGCCCTTGGCAAAGGACTGGTACAGGCTGTTCACGGTGTCTGCTGCAGCGCCCATGGTGTGCTCTCCTCACTCGTTCATGACGGGTCGTACGACCGACCGCAGACTAGTGTCGCGCCGCCAGCGATAACACCCTGAGTGATGAATACCAATTATTCGATAACGTGGGCGGGGTACGGGTCGGCAGCGAACCGGTCGCGAGGACAGGTCGTGGCCGCCATCCGGACTATCCAACGAACGCGGACGGCGGCCACGGGCCGGCCTACGCCAGCAAGCCTAATCGAGCTGAAAGCCCGCGACCCGAATCGCCTTGATGGCGTCGACCGCCTTGTCGTTGTAGTAGTCGCTGGTGCCAAGCGCGCCGTAATGAATCGGTCGCCGCTTGTGGTTCTCCGAAATGTTGAAGATCCAGGACCCGATCAGCAGAGGCTTGATCTGCCCCCAGGTGAGCTTGCGCCGCGGATCCTGCAACATCTGCTGCACGATCCGATAGACGAGCTGGCTGCGAGCCGCTTCAGAGGTGGCCAGAATGACCATGACCAGATCGGTTCCACTGGGCAGCGCCACGTCAAAGGCAGAGACGATCCGGCTTCCACCAATGACGAACTCGTCTTCAATCCCCATCTGGGAATAGTTGTGTCGGGTGATCTCCCGCCAATCTGCGGCACCGGTCTTCATGTGCGTGAGATACAGATCCGAAACCTTGTATCGGAAACTGTTCGGGGCGCAATTGACGTCGACCACATCCCCACCCCGGTTCGCAGGCACGCCCACGCCGAGCGCGTTGCGAAATTCCTTCACAAAAGTCTTGTAGCCAGTCAGTTTAAGTTCGATCGCCACGACGCCCTCCTATCCACGCACGCTCAGCCGAACACCAGCGTGCACGCAATGCAGGGATCGCGAAAGCCCGGCTTGTGATGAAGGTCACGGCGGGGCAGGCCTTTGCCGACATTCTTGGATGTGCTTGGGGAAGACCCAGGGAGTACTCAGTGGCGCCTCCCTGTCAGCTGGACGAAGCAGTGAATTCTTCGTTGCAGCGCTCAACGAGGGTTCAGTTCTCTGATGAGGCACTTGACCGGGGTTCAAGGAACCGCGCCATTGTCAGGGCAGGTTGCGGGCTCTAATCGATCGAAATTGAGCGCCATCTCTCATTTCACAAGAACTGACTATCGGATAGTTGGCCGCGACAGAGCGGAAAAGCTTTCTGCGAAGTCAGGTCCGGGCACGCCCACGCTGGTTGGCTACCCGGTGGCGCGGACTCATTACCTTTCACTTCAGAGGATTGATCATGGCCTATCTCATTCCCGGGACGAATCCCCCAATCTATAACGTCGAGCAGGCGGTTGGGCAGAACTCCCCGAACGCCCGCGGCGACGTGATGCTCGTGCAGTACTTATTACACCATCTCTATGGTAATGCTGCCCCCGATCTCAAAGTCGACGGTTGGATAGGTCCCATCACGCTGCGTTGGATCAAGCAGTTTCAGATCGACTTGAAGCAACATGGCTATAGCATTGTTGCGGACGGTCGCGTTGATCGTGCGGGTGCCACAAAATCGTCCGTTTCCAAGACGTTCTACACAATTTTGTGGATGCAAAAGCTCCTTTTCGAGAAGAATCCGGCGGCTTATGCATTATTGCCCAAATACGTTCCTCTCAGCGCCAAGCCCAAGCCCAGTCCATACAGCGATGCAGGACTGGTAATCCCGGCCTCGGGTGGTTTCTGACGACGAAGCAGCCGGACCGGCATGATTGACAACATGGAGGGGGCTCTCTCCAAGCCCGGGTAAAGCCTGAGAGGGCGAGAACAGGACTGCTGGGTCGACACCGTGCGCTCGTACGGTGCTCGTCGTCTTCAGATACGTCTATGTAGGCCGTGACTCTGCGTACTGGCCTACGCAACCTTCTTCGCTGGCGCCGATTTGCTCGCACTCTCCGAGTCGGGGCGCGCCCCAGTCCGAATCAACTGCCCCGATCCCACAAGCGCTCGGCTATCGGTCACCGCAGCCGGCGCAGATCGGCACACCGAGCCAACTGCGCTCACGGTAGCGTTTGTCGCGCTATTTGGCACAGTGCAACGAACGATACGCAGTCAACGCGACGTGGTCGTCCTGGAGGTCGCGGTCAATCTCCGCCGCCACTCACCGTCGTCCGACGGTGCGCGCGCCGCGACTGACAGCCACCAATGCCCGAAGCATTTCTGGTTCGGGATCCTAACCCGAAAACTCTAGCCCGCATTTCTCACAGGGGGATCGAGCGATGGCCGTAGGTCGAGGACGTGCAGTGCGCCGGGACGGAGCGAACCCCATAGTGCGCCGGCGACACGGTGCCTGCGCAGCGGTTGGGTCCCAGCGTGGGAGTGCCATTGAGTCACTCCCACGTAAACCCAACCGGGGTGCGGGAGCCGGCGCTGCAGTCCCACCCGCACACTCGCTGCGCTCGCAACACCGTGGCGGGACTGCCCATGGGGTGAATGAGTCCCAAGCCCTGCGCGCCGCAGTCAGGCCAGCGCCGATCCAGTCGGAGAATCTCTCTACAGTCTGTTTCGGAACCGAAGTCGAAGAACGTTGTGCGGATTGGCGATGGCAAGGGATTCTCCGGCGACCTGTGAGAAATGCGGGCTAGACATCCTTATTTCCCGCAGGCGGCAAACGGCGCACAACGGTCCAAAACGTCATCGCTGCAACGATCGAGTGCCAGCCGACCCAGAGCAACGCCGGGTCGGCGCCCATGATCGGAACCCAGGGCAGAATCGCAGCGGCAATCAGGGTCCAGGGACTCACCAGCCCAAAGTGCCGAAGGACCAGAAAAGCCGGCAGTCCGTATCCCAGTATGAGCAGGGTGGCAGGAATCATGCCGAACAGGCCGACGACGATCCCCGAGATCGCCGCTGCCGCAATCTCGGACACTTCTCCACCTAGCCAAAGCAGCGCCGTAACGCTGTAAAGCGCGGAAGCGACGGGGATGCTTGCGATCGCTGCAATCACGCCCCAGCCAATCGACAAAGCCGCTTTCATTCGATCAGGTCACTCATCGGACTCTCGTCCAGATCGATTCTCATGCGGGCCACGAGCAGCGCCACGGATCCCGGGCTCAACCCGACGGCCATACACGCATACGCGGTCGCCAGGGTTGGCATCGGCCTTTCGGATTCATTCGATCCGCAGGCGAAACGAGGCCTGTAGCGACCACAGCACTTGCGCGGGGGCGTCGCGACCCTCGATCCCGATCGCCGTGACATCCCCCGCCCAGTCGATTGGACCGGCAGCGGAAAAATGGATGTAGTCGCTGCTGTTGCTGGTCCACGATAGGCTGCCGATTTCGGGGTAGCGCCCCAGCGCGCCACCATTGAACCGGCCCGCAGCAGCTTCCGTCAGCTCGATCCGGTATCCCGCGGTTTGGTGCGCGCCGAGAAAGGCCTCCACCTCATCAAGCCCTTGGCGTGTAATCTGCTCTGGGATGGATACGGGTGACAACACCAGGGTAAGGGCGCGCGTCACCGGCGACCCGCTCATCGAAACCGACCACCCGCCCGGGGTGGTGACCGACCGATCTGCTGTTCTCGGCGGCAGTGCGTAGGCGTAGCGCAACTCGAACACGCTCTTGCCGGACCGGAGGGTGCCGGTGGCCTCGCCGCCGGCAAGGCTGGTGGAGTCCAGATGCAAGTCCTGGATTGGCAGATCGAAGTCTGTTCTCAGGAAACGCACCATTGGCTCGTCGAAAAATTCCTCGCGCTCAGCGATGCGTAGCAGTTCGCCGGCGTCCGGCTCCAAGATGGCGTGCCCCTGTATTCTCGAACCACTACGGGCGATCTTGAACGTCGCTGGGAAAGCGGGTTCACCGAAACCCCACGAGCGCCGGACCGGGACTGCCAGACCGTCGCGCATCAGCGTGAGTTCCGGCCACTTTTGGGAGGCACTCTTCCATCGCGCCAGCAGGCCGCCGCTGGACTGCCAGCGAAGGTGGTGTTCGAGCCGGCGCGGGATCAGCTTCTCCTGCGGAATTGGATCGGCGGCAAACACCAACCAGACCGAGTCGGATTCGTCGTCCGAGGGCTCGGCTTGTGGTCGCTCCGGAAATTCTGCGGGAACTCGCAAGGCGTAGAGGTTCCGGAAGATCACAGCCTGGCTTCCGTGTGTCAGCTCGACGGGGGCCGACGGTGCTCGGCGGGCCTCCGCAATAGCAACCGGGGACGGGGTGTCGGCTGCGTTCACGCCTTGGATGCCGAGTAAGAGCGCCAGCCAGATCGGGCCAGTCGCAAGCCGATCAGGAGGAACAACAGGCATAGCAACATCACGAAGGCGGAATTGAGGAATGGGCCCTCGATGCCCAGGCTCTGCATGATCTGAAACGCCTCCATCAGCATGGGAACGGTGCCAACGGCAAGTACCGACGAAGCCAGCGCCAGCGCAGCACCGATCACGATCAGCGCAATGTTCTTGAACGTCATGTGATGTCTCTCCTTTCACGATTGTCTTGGAGTTCCAAGAAGGTTCGCACCCAGTGTGCGAAGGGAGGAACGTCGCGACAATGCCGAAATGTCGGCTTGCCCACACTTTGCGGAATGTTTATTTGCGTATTGGGGCCGTCGCTGACTTGTCTACGGCCATCCCTCGATCACCCCATGAAAAATGCGGGCGCGAAATTTGGACCGTGTGTCGCCGCCATGCGATAGGCATCCCAACGTCGGGACGGAGGTTTTCGCCGCAGCCGGGCGCGTCCGGCAGCCGGCCTCGCGCCCAGGAAGGTTCGCGAAAAGGTCGCGGCTCTGGGTGTTGCGGCGCGATCAGCCGATTCAGCGTACTTATTGGTCGGGGGAAACCGTTGGGTCCCGCCTTGCTTGTCAGCCCGCTCAAGCACACCTCAGGCTGCGCCCGATGATGCTCAAGCTGCCGCCAGGCTGCGCCCAATGATGATTTTCTGGATGTCCGAGGTGCCCTCGTAGATCTGGCATACGCGCACATCGCGGTAGATGCGCTCCACCGGAAAATCCTCGACGTAGCCGTAGCCGCCGAAGGTCTGGATCGCGGCCGAGCACACCGCTTCCGCGGTCTCCGACGCGAACAGCTTGGCCATGCAAGCTTGGTCGAGACAGGGCAGCCCGGCGTCCTTCATGCGCGCGGCCGAATACACGAGCTGGCGTGCCGCCTCCAGTCGCGTCTTCGCGTCAACGAGTCGGAAGCTCACGGCCTGATGTTCAAGCAGCGCCTTGCCGAAGCTCTTGCGCTCGGCGGCGTAGCGCACCGCTGCGTCGAGTGCGGCCTGGGCCATGCCGATGCTCTGAGCGGCGATGCCGATGCGGCCGGTCTCCAGACTCGACAGCGCAATCCGGTAACCCTCCCCTTCCGTGCCGATAAGATTCTCGACCGGCACTTCCATGTCGTCGAAATTCAGCGAGCAGGTGTCGGAGGCCTTCTGCCCGAGCTTGTGCTCGATCTTGCTCACCGTATAACCCTTGGTGTCGGTCGGCACGAGGAACGCGCTGATGCCGCGCTTCGGGTTCGCCGGATCGGTCACCGCGAACGCGATCACGTACTTGCCGATCTTGCCGCTGGTGATGAACTGCTTGGCGCCGTTGAGCACGTAGCGATCACCGTGGCGCACCGCGCGCGTGCGCAGCGCGCTGGCGTCGGAACCGGCGTGGCTCTCGGTGAGCGCGAAGCCGCCGATGAACTCGCCACGCGCGGCGGGCTTGAGCACGGTCTCTTTCTGTGCAGCGTCGCCGTAGCGCTCAACAATGGCGCAGAACGGCGCGTTGTGGACGCTCATCACGGTGGACACGGCGCCGTCACCTTCGGCCACCGCCATCAGCGCCGCGGCGTAGGACACGTAATCCGCGCCGGCGCCGTCGTAGTCCGGCGACACCGTCATGCCCAACAGGCCCATTTCGGCGAGGCCGCGGAACACGGCCGGTTCGATGGCCTGCGCTTTTTCGCGCTCCGCTGCACCGGGCGCAAGCACCTCGTGCGCGTAGCGGCGAGCGGTGTCGAAAATCAGATTCTGGTCTTCAGTCAGCATGGTGATCGGGCAATTGAGCGAAGCGTGAGTGCGAGCAGAGCTTGCCGAATGTAGCCAGCCTGCCGCGATCAACGCGCCGTACCAAAGGCGGGGTCAGAAGTGGCGCGTCCAGCCCAGCAGCATGGTGGCCACACGCGGTGTCACCGATTCCTGCCCGCCCACGCCCAGACCTGCCGTCGCCGACGGCCCTTCGTACTTGCCGTTGATGTAGCGCCCCACGGCGAACTGGAAATCGTGTTTCTTGTTGATGGCCCAGGTAAACCCTGCGCTGATGTTGCCGCGCGGATTCGGCGCCAGCGTGTTGAAAGTCACCGAGTCCACGCTGGCATCTGCCTGCGCCAGCCGCCCGTAGGCAAAGCCCGCACGCAGAGTCAGCGCAGGCGTCGCCTCGTAGGCCACGGCCACCCGGTAGTTGGTCTGATGACGCCAGTTGAAGCCGCTGCCGTCGCGACTGCCCAGGCCGTTGTTCTGCGGATCCTGCAGCGAAGCCAGCACGCCGTTGCTCAGTGCCTTGATCTCGCCGAACAGGATGCGCTGCACGTCGCCCGCCAGGGTCCAGCCCTTGAGCGGCTTGAGCGCAAAACCGAAGCTGAAGTTGGCGGGAATGTCGAAGTCGCCGCCGTCGGCGAGCAGGCCGCGGTACTTGTCGAACTCTTCCATGTAGATGCGGGTGGAATAGGCCGCGCCCAGATCCAGCCAGGGCGTGATGCGCCCGAACCAGCCCACCCGCACGCCAGCGCCAAAGGCCTCGTCGTAGCCCAGGTTGGTGAGCGCCTCGGGCGCCGAGGACACGCTCTCGAAGGCCTGCAGGCCATAGGCCTTGAAGCGCTGAAACGCGATTAGCGGGGTCACCCCGAAACTGTGCGACGGATGCGCCCGCCAGCTCAGGGTCGGCGCCAGGATGATCTGACTCAGATCGAAGCCGGCCTTGCCGCAACCCAGGAAGAAGTTGGCCGGCGCGTCGCCGCAGCGCGCCGGGTTGAAATTGCTGCCGGGGATGCCGTTGTCGTCGGCGTATTCGGTATTGAGGCCGCCGTTGCCGTACAAGGTCACGCCCCAGCTCAGGCGCTCGTCGATGCGCCGCACGTAGCCGGCCTCGGGCAGCGCGTAGAACGAATTGCGGCTGGTGGAGGTCAGGTCATAAGTGCCGTCCTGGGAGCCCGTGCGATTGACCCGCCGATAGGGCGAGAACAACAGCACACCCAGATCCAGACGTTCGTCGGTGAACGAGAGCTTGCCCGGGTTGGTGGCACCGGCAAATCCGTCGAGGCCGGTCGCGGTCGCGGTGCCGGCACTCTGGTGCGCCATCGGACCATAGCCCAGGATGAAATAGCCGCCGCCTGCATGTGCCGGTATCGCGACCGCGCTGATCGCCAGCACGGCAAAAGCACACAGGCACAGCAGCGCGCGAAGGATGTCCATAAGGCTCCCTGAAGTATTTGGAATGGAGGGCCGCAGCGAACGAGGTCGAAGCGCCACCCGATCTGGTCGGTGCGACATTGTGTCGCGATTACAGGAATTGTTCGAGCAGGGACGACGCCCTACTCGCCACTCCCCGGTCCGCGCGTCGCTTGACGCGCAGCCCGCGCCTTACGGTGTGCCGCTGGGCACGAACTTGTCGGCGTGGATGCGATCCGGGTCGACGCCCAGTTCGATCAGGCGCCCTTCTACCGCCTCCACCATGGCGAGGTTGCCGCACAGAAAGCCGGCGACGGACGTGTAATCCACGCCGAGGTCCGGCGTCAGCGCCGCCGTCACCAGGCCGCGCGGCCCCTTCCAGTCCGAACCCTGCGGCTCATGGGAGAGGATGGTGATCAGGCGCACACGGTCGCCGGCCTCGGCGAGCAGTTGATTCAGGCGCTCGTTGGCGAAGATGTCCGCACGGGTACGCACGCCGAACACGATGGTGAACCTGGCCTTCGATGACTTGCGCAGGCGCTCACCGACGATGGACAGGATCGGCGCCAGGCCGGTGCCGCCGGCCACGCACAGGCCATCCACGTCGACATCGTCCACGCCCATGATCCCGTAGGGGCCTTCGATCCAGAATTTGGTGCCCGTGCGATCCTGCTCGAACAGCCACTCGGAGAAGCGGCCGCCCGGCAGGCGCTTGACCAGGAACCCCACTTCGGTTGCGGGCGCGTCCTCGTCGATCGGCGGCACGTCGTAGTAGGAGTAGCTGCGGCGCGTGAACGAACCCGACTCGGCGATGGTGCAGTACTGGCCGGCGTGGAAATGCACCGGCTCATCACACTTGAGACGCAGATCGATGACGTCGCCCGGCAATTTGTGCCAGCGGCTCACGCGCGCGGACACGGTCTTCACCGGCAGCAGGGCGTGGTGACCGAGCTTGGCCTCGACCACCAGATCGCCGCGCACCTTGGCCTGGCAGGCCAGCACATAGCCGGCCTCGATCTCCTCGTTCTTCAGCGGCGACAGCGCCAGGTCCACCATCGGACTGACGCGACCGGAGACCAGCCGGGTCTTGCAGGTGCCGCAGACGCCGACCCTGCAGTTGTGCGGATAGTCGATGCCTTGCTCGATCGCGGCCTTGAGCAGCAGATCGTTGCGCCGGATGTCGAATACTTCCTCGCTACCGTCCCTGCCGCGCACGGTGATGCGGCACAGGTCGGCGCGCGCGGCGGTCGGCGCGCCGGCTTGCGCAGTCATCACGCGGCTCCGAGCGTGGCCGAGGATACCGACGCACGCTGGCGCTCGGTGAGCTTGCCGCGCATGTCCCAGATGCCCTTGGGCAGATCGCGTGCGGGATCGGGCGTGTTCAATTCATGCCAACCGGCGCGCTCGTTTTCGCGGCGCGCGATTTCGCGCTCCTGAGGCGTGGCGTAGTGCTGGTCCCAGTGCTTGAGCAGCGGCTTGATCATCATGAAGAACAGTGGCGGCACCAGAGCCAGGATCACCACCAGCAGGAACTGCGGCTGCACCGGGCCGTTGGGGTCCGGCTCCAGCTTGTAGAACGGCTTGTAGCTGTCGTCGTGGTGGCCGGCGTGGTTGGTGATCTCCAGCGCCAGAATGCGCACCATCGGGGTGATGTGGTTCCAGGTGTGGTGCTTCTGGAAACGACCGGGTGTGGCCGAGATCAGTCCGTAGTGGTTCACGTAGTTGAATACTTCGAGCAGCATGCGCGGGCCGAGCAGCAATGACAGGATGGCCAGCAGCGCACCCTTGAATCCGCCCAGCGCAGCGAGGATGGCGGTGAAGGTGATCAGGGTGGCCGCCTTCCACACCCAGGCGTTGCGCGGGTCGTACCACTTGCGGCCACGCTTGGTCCACATCATCTTTTCCAGGTGATAGGCCTCTTTCCACTGCGCCGGAAAAGTGCGCGCGATGTGGCCGTACACGGTGTCGCCGCGGCGCGCGTAATCCGGGTCGTCCGGCGTGGCGACGCGCATGTGGTGGGTGACCACGTGGGTGATCTCGCGCCAGGTGTCGAACACCAGACACTGGCCGATACGACCGAGCCAGCGCAGCACGAATTCCTCGCGGTGGAAGAGTTCATGCACCGGCGGCGCGCCCACCACGAAGCCGATGAACAGCGTGCTCAGGAACGCGCCGAGTTCGGCCGAGGAGCCGACGAAGTGATCCTGCCCCACCAGCCAGCTATAGAAGAAAATATTCGCGAAGCTGCACAGCACAGTGACCGCGCAGATGACGTCGTAGATGCGCACGTAGTTCTGGTCGCGCATCGAGTAGTCGCGCGGCAGAAAAGCGTCGAAGAACAGCACGCCCAGCAGCATGGCCAGGCCCAGCCAGGCGTAGTTGCCGCCGAGCCAGAGGCCGTAGGCGTGCGCGCCGAGAATCATCGGCGACAGCAGGTACTTGAAGTAATCGAAGACCTTGACCGGCTCGGACTTCAAAGCGGTGGCAGACATTGGTGATCTCCTTGGCTCGGAAGCACTTGCGCTCCCGCGGACGGTAACTCAGCGAGCCTATCGTCGCTGCCGCACCCCACCGCCACCCCAACCCATAGTTTGGTCCGGTCTGGTGCACTCGCCGATGCTGCGCTGCAGCAGTGCGCCGAACCCGGGTTCGATACGCCTGTCAGCGCGCCAGCAGGTTCAGGGTGCGCGCCCGCGCCAGCGCTGCCGAGCGGCTGGAAACACCGAGCTTGGTGTACAGGTTGTACAGATGCCATTTGACCGTGGCCACCGACACGCTCAGTCGGTCCGCGAGCTGCTGGTTGGACAGTCCGGCCTCGATCAGGCCCAGCAGCTCGAGTTCGCGCGCGGTGGGCGTCTCCAGCAGGGGGCTGTCGCCCTGGCCGGCGTCCATCTGATCGAACAGCGCGCTGTTGGTCAACGGCAGGTCGCGGCAGATCTCGGCAAAGAAGCGGCGCTCTTCTTCCAGCGCAAAACCCCAGGCCGAGGGCTTGGTGTCGTTGACCAGGCCGGCGATGGTCTCGCTGCGGTCGCGGAACGGCCGCAGGATGCGCCGCCGCGCCGCCAGATTCACCGCGCGCGCCAGATGCCGCGCTGCCGGCTGCGGGTTGTGCGAGCAGATCGCAATCACGGTCTCGCCCAGCGCCAGTTCCACCAGGCGTGCGGTGCGACCTTCCAGCTTGGCCAGGCGGGTCTCTTCGGCGATCAGAATTTCGGCCGGCTTGAGACGGCCGGTGGCGATCAGCAGGTCGATCTCCGAGGCAGCGTAGAGATCACGCGCGCGCGCCGTCTCCAGGCCGCTCACCACCGGCTTGCGCCGCTCCGGGGCGCCGATATTCAGACCGATGTGCGCCGCCTCGGCGATCGCCTCGTCCATCCGGCCCAGGCGGGCCAGGCGCTGCACCAGCAGGCAGGACAGCATCAACCCGAGTCGCGGCGGATAGCCCCCGGCAATTTCGCGCAACTGGGCCAGCGCGATGTCGCCCTCATCGCGGCCGGGCCACAGCTTGATCGCCGCGTCCAGCCCCAGCACCGCGGTATCGACGATGCCGTGTGTTTGCGCCCAGCGCAGACCGTGCGACAGCAGCTCGCGCGCCTCGGTCTCAAGATTCATCTCCACCGCGCACTTGGCCGCCACCAGCGCCATGGTGCCGCTGATGCCGGCGCTGTCGCCCAGCGCAGCCCGCACCCGCGACAGCGAGGCCAGCAGGTCCTGATGCACGACGGCGTAATCGCCTTCCTGCACCGAGATCACCGCCTGCAGCAGCGCCACCCAGCCGACCCCGTACGCGCTGTCCGACTGCGAGATCGCTGCCTGCGCACGGCGCATGACCTGGCGCGCGTCGACGAACCGATGCGCGCTGCTCAGCGAGATGCCCGCCGCGCAGGCCACGGTCGCGACGTTGAAAGGATCGTCCGCAGCGTGCTCCTCGGCCAGCCAGCCGGTGGCCTGCTCGTAGGCTTCGGCCAGGCGATCGGTGTAGGTGTCCACGCAGGTGCCGATGACGTCGATCCGGCGCTTCAAGTCGGCCAGTTGCGCGGCGTCGCGCCCAGCCTGCTGTTCCTGCCGGATGCGCAGGTTGAGGCGCTCGTTCTGCCGGCGCGCGTATTCGTAGCGGCGATGAAAGACCAGCGCCCAGACGTACCAGAAGTCGGCTTCCCAGCCGACCTGATGACCGCCGGCGTGCAATTGTTCGATCCACTCGATGTACTGACGCAGATCGCCACGGTCGCGCACGAACGTCGCCGCCACCCGCTCCAGCATGGTGCCGGCCAGATCCGCCGATTCGGCCTCCAGCGCATAGTCGATGGCGTCCTGCCAGTGCCCGCCGCGCTCGCACCACAGCGCCGCGCGTTGCAGCACTTCGGCCCGACGTGCCGGCGCCAGCTGCTGCTGCGCCTGCTGGATCAGGAACTCGCGAAACAGGCCGTGCAGCCGATAGCGGCTGCGATTGCGATCCAGTGGTATCACGAACACGTTGCGCTGCAACAGCAGGTCCAGATGCCCCGCAGCCTGCGCATCGCCGGTGGCCTCGCGACACAGATCGGCGCTGAAACTGCGCAGCGGCGCGATCTCCATCAGGAAGCGCCGCATCTGGGGCGCAAAGCCGTCCAGCACCTGCCGGTTGAGCAGATCGGCCAGATCGGCGTCGGCGCCGGAGAACCCCTGCAGGGCCCGCAGCGGCTGGTCAGCGGTCGACAGGATGATCTGCGCCAGTCGCACCGCCGTCGGCCAACCCTCGGTCTGGCGCACCACGCCGAGCACCGCGGCGTCGCCCAGAGTCCGGCACAGGTCCTTGCCCAGAAACGCACCGACCTCGGCGGGGTTCAGACTCAGCTCGGCAAAACCGACCTCGCGGAGGCGCCCTTCCAGCTTGGCGCGCGCCAGGTTCATCGGCACCCGCTCGGTGCTGGAAAACACGAACTGCACCGACGACGGCGTGCGAAACACCAGCCGGTCCAGCAGATAGCCCAGGGTCTCGTCGCGGCAGTAGCCGAGATTGTCGATGACGATCAGCGCCGGTTCGGGCAGGTGCGCCACCGTCTGCAGCAGCACGTCGATGCGGCTTTCGGTGGGCTCGTCGCCGCGGATCAGGTCCTGTGCCGGATGCATCGGCGCCTGCGGATCGCCCAGGCCGGCCTCCAGCAGCGCCAGCACGCGCTCGACGCTGTCGTCGCGGTCGTCCAGCGCGATCCACCAGGCATGCATGCCGGCGTCGGAAAAATGCCGGAACAGCGCCCCCGACAGCACCGTCTTGCCATAGCCGGTGGGCGCCACCACGGTCACCACTTTGGCCGGCAGCAGCGGCCCCGCCGTCAAGTCCTCGAGCGTGCGCGTGCGCACCAGCGGAAAGGAAAAACTCGGGGGTTCCAGCCGCCCCGCCCGCCCTCCTCCGGGCTTGCGAGGCGACCGTTTCTGCACTTTGGCCATGTGCCAGCGCACCGGTCGATTTCGTTATGCGACCGAGTGTAGCCCGAGTGCCGCCGAGCGGCGGCCGCCGCCGGATCAGCCGGTGAATTCTCTGCCGAAGATGTGCCGCGCAATCACCCAGCTCTGGATCTCGTTGGCGCCCTCGTAGATCTCGCCGATCTTGGCGTCGCGATAAATGGATTCGAGCGGGAAATTCGTCCCGGGACCGGACAGGGTTTTGACAAAACCATACGCGCCGCAGACCTGGATGGCGTCGCGTGCCACGTCACAGGCCAGGCGGCTGCCCGCGATCTTGCACATGGCGGCTTCGATATCCGCGCCGCCCTCTTTGTCGTAGCGGATCGCGGCCTTCTGGTAGAGGTTGCGCGCCATCTCGATCTGCAGCGCGTGCTCGGCGAACTTGAACTGCCAGTGCTGGAAGCGCGCCAGTTCCTGGCCGAAAACCTTGCGCTTGCCCATGTAGTCGGTGGAGAAGTCGAACGCCGCCTGCGCCATGGCCACGCCGACGGCGCCGATGCCCATGCGGCCGAGCACCAGCGCGGTGATCGCGGTTCGCAGGCCGCCGCCGACCTTGCCGACGACGTGCTCGTCCGGCACGAACACGTCCTTGAAATGGATGTCCGCGGTGAGCTGCACGTGGTTGCCCATCTTGAGATCGGGCGCGGACACCGCGACGCCGGGCTCGCGCATGTCGGCCCACAGCATGGTCAGGCCATCGCCCGTTCTGCAGAGCACCGCGATCCAGTCGCCGACCGGCGAGTTCGTGATCCAGCGCTTCTGGCCGTTGATCTTCCAGCCGCCTTCGACCTGGGTCGCGACCGTCTCGATCGATTTCACCGACAGATCGGTGCTCGCGTTGGGCTCGCTGGTGGCAAAGCAGCCCACGAACTCGCCGCGAATCAGCATCGGCAAATACTTATTGCGGATATGCGGCGGCGCGTGCTGCAAGGTCTTGCCGACCAGGATCGCCTGGCCGTCGTACAGCGCGGAGGCGAGGCTCGGCGAGTAGTACGCGAGTTCCTCCAGCACCGTGCAGGTCGCCAGGGTCGGGAATTCCAGCCCGAGGCCGCCGACATCGGTCGGATACGGAATCTTGTACAGGCCGGCCTTCGCTATCGCATCGAACTCGGCACGAGCGAAGCTCTCCTTGCTCTCCGGCGTGGTGTTGAGGCGATGCGCGACCGGGCGGATCACGTCGTCGCAGAACTGCCGCACATCCTCGCGGATGCGCTTTGTCTCGTCGGGAACGAACAGGTCGCTGTAGAGAGCGTCGGCGCGGCGGCGGGGGTGGGTCATTTCGAATCTCAAGGGGTAAACGCGCGGTGTGGGGCGGGGCGGGCCCGCCATCGAAACCATCTGTCGCGCATCGACGGCGGCCATGGGCCGACCTACGTCGGCCTTCGCGGCAACGCTGGGAGTAAAGATCAGTCCGGGAAAATGGCCTTGCGCTTTTGCTTCGCGGCCTCGACCGCCTCGGCCAGGTCCTCGCCGACCAGCATCGCCGCGTTCCAGGTCGCGACGAAGGCCAGGCCGTCCTGCACGCTGTGATCGCGCGACCACAACAGGTTGCGCTTGATGCCGCGCACCGCGGTCGGCGGCTTGGACGCGATGTCCTGCGCCAGCCGGTTCGCCGATTCCAGCAATGCGCCCTTGTTGTCCAGCACCCGCGACACCAACCGCAAATCCAGCGCACGCCGGGCGTCGAAGGTCTCCGCGCTGTAGGTCAGCTCCGCGGTCGCGGAGTAGCCAATGACATGGCTCAGACGCTGCAGGGTGCCGACGTCCGGCACCACCGCCAGATCGACCTCCTTGACGCAGAACTTCGCATCCGCAGAACACAGGCGCAGGTCGCAGGCCGCAATCAGGTCCACACCGGCGCCGACGCAGGCACCGTGGATCGCGGCGATGACCGGCACCGGGCAGCGCTCCAGCGCGTTGAACGCGTGCTGCGCCTTCTCGATGAAGGCCAGCACGTCCTCGCGCCCGCGCGTGGCACGCTGCGGGTCTGCCGTCAGCTCCATGAGCCAACTCACCACCGACAGGTCGATGCCGCCGGTGAAATGTCTGCCCTCGCCGCTCAGCACCACCACGCGCAGGTGGCGCTGCGTGCCGATCCACTCCAGCGCCCGCGGCAACTCCTCCCACATGCGGCGATCGAAAGCGTTGGCATTGTCGGGCCGGTTGAAGCTGAGCCGGGCGACCGGGCCGTCGGCGAGCAAACGGACGGTCTCGAAACTTGGGGTCTGGGGGCTGTTCATCTGCCGATGGTAACGCCCCGGACCGGCCGCTACCCCGACTTTCGCACGGGTCCGGAGCGGCGGCACCAGCGTGTTCCGCTGAGGCCCCGACGATGAGCTTCCGCGCCAGCCGCGCGGGATCGCCCAGGCCGGCAAAACTTTGGTTGGGTGCCGCGGGCGTATGATTCGACCACGCTTAAACCCAGAAAAACACGCCCGTGGAGACGATCGCGAACGGGCGAACCGGCGGAGGAGAATCCACATGCACAGCCAGCACGTTTCCGCGGGAGTACCGCAGTGAAGCTGTCGCGCGAGCTGATCGACAGTTCGCCGCTGGCACCGCGCCTGGAAGCCCGTCGCGTGGTGAAGCTACCGCGTTTTCGCGCCGAGATCGAAGCCCTTGCTGCCAAGCTCGGCCGACCGGTGGAACAGGTCACACGGGAGGCGCGATCGCGTCTTGCCGAGATGGCCTCGGTGCGCAGCCACAGCGGCCTGTGGCTGTGGGATCACGCGCTCGGCCCGGCGCACACGCGCGCGTTCACGGTGGACGCCGACAGCGCCGCGATGGCACGACTCAAGAAGCTCAACGAGAAACACTCGCTGATCTACCTGCCCTCGCACCGCTCCTACGCGGACGTATTCGTCACCTCGAAGATCTTCAGCGCGCACGGCGCGAAGCGGCCGAGAGTGCTGGGCGGCGACAACCTGCGCTTCTTCCCGCTGGGGCCGATTGCGCGCCACAGCGGCGGTGTGTTCATCCGCCGCTCGCTCGGCAACGACATCATCTACAAGGCGATGCTGCGCGAATACTTCGTGCATCTCGTCGCCAGCGGCGAGAACCTGGAGTGGTACATGGAGGGCGGGCGCAGCCGCACCGGCAAGCTGCGGCCGCCGAAGTACGGCCTGCTCAACTACCTCGTGCACGCGATCCGCAGCGGCGCGGCCAAGGACGTGATCCTGGTGCCGACCTCGATCTGCTACGACCAGCTCCACGAGGTCCGCGCGATGATGGACCAGGAGACCAGCGGCGCGAAGCCCAAGGAAGGGCTGCCCTGGCTGATCGATTACGCGCGCACGCAGCAAACCTGGATCGGCCATGTGTACGTGCGCTTCGGCGAGCCGATGTCGCTGGCAGAACGGCTTGCCGAAGCCGGCGAGGACGCGGAGCGCAACAAGTACGTGGTGGAGAAGAGCGCGTTCGAGGTGTTCAAGCGCATCAATCTCGCGACGCCCGTCACCACGCAGGCGCTGGCCACGCTCGCGCTGCTCACCTCCGGCGACCGCGCGCTCACGCTCGACGAGGTGTTCCGCCGCACCATCCCCCTGCTCGACTACCTGCGCGCGCGCAGCGTGCCGGTGTCGCAGGTCGAATCCTTGCGTCATCACCACGGCGTGCTGGAGACGCTGGATACCTTGGTCAAGACGAACGTGGTCGAGGGCTTTCGCGACGGTGCCGAGCCGGTGTATCGCATCTCGCCCGGCCAGCACGCGGTCGCGGCCTATTACCGCAACAGCGCGGTGCACTGGTTCATCAACCGCGCGATTCTCGAACTCGCAATGTGGAAGGCCGCCAACAGCGGCGCTGAGGATCTGGTCAAGGCCGGCAAGCAGGAGACGCTCGCGCTGCGTGACCTGCTCAAGTTCGAATTCATCTTCAGCGACCGCGCCGGCTTTCGCGACGAGCTGCTGGTCGAGTCCGACCTGTTCGACCCGGACTGGCGCAATCGCATCGCGACCGCGCAACTGCGCAAGGACATGATCGCGGACGCGCCGTTCCTGATGGCGCCGACCGTGCTGCCGACCTTCCTCGAGGCTTACTGGGTGGTCGCCGAGCGGCTCGCGGCGCACCCGACCGGTGCCGCGGTGGAGGAAAAGAAGTTCATCGACGCGTGCATGTCGGTGGGCCGGCAGTGGGTCTTGCAGCAGCGGCTGACGCATCCTGAATGCCTGTCGCGCGAGCTGTTCGGCAACGCGCTCAAGCTGATCGCCAACCGCGGTCTACTCGTCCCCGGCGACGCGACGCTCGCCGCACGTCGTGCCGCGTTCGCGCGCGAATGCGAGTCGCACGTGCAGGCGATCAACGAACTGGGCCGCCTAGGTCCGCGTGTTGCCGGTGTCTCGAAGGTGGAGGTGGCGCGTGCGATGGCATGAGATGCAGGTTTCCGCGCTGCCCTCGCGGCACACGGATGGCCCTTGCACTCCCTCACTTCTCGACTCACGACGTACACGAAACGTTTCATGAACACTCCCCAAGCCAGCGCGCCGATTTCGCTCAACTGGGGTACCGCGCCCGCGCTCGACGCCTTCGAGACGCTCATGTGGCGGCTCGACACCTATCCCAACCTGCGTTCTGCCGTCGTCGGCATCGAACTGCTCGACTGCGCGCCGGATCGTGCACGCATGCTCGCCGCGCATGCCTGGGGCGTGCAGGCGGTGCCGCGGCTGCGGCATAAGCTGGTCGAGGTGCCGCTCGGCACGCCGGAGTGGGTGGACGATGCGCAGTTCGACCTGTCCGCGCATCTCGACTTCGTCACGCTGCCCGCGCCCGGCAGCCAGCGCCAGTTGCTGGACCTCGCGCAGTACTTCGCGATGGAACCGTTCGATCGCGAGCGCCCGCTGTGGTCGGCGCGCGTGGTGCTCGGTCTGGACGGCGCGCGCGCGGCCTACATCCTCAAGCTGCATCACGCGATGAGCGACGGCATCGGTATCGTGCAACTCATGTCCTTCATGCACAGCCGCAAGCGCGCGCCGAGCACGGATCGCGAGTTGCCGCCTGCGGCCTTCCCGTCGGACGCGACTCCGCCGAGCCCGGCCGAGGCGGCACGCCGACAGTATCGACGCGAGCTGGCGAAGCTGCCCGCGCGCGTCAGCGCAGGCGTCGCGTCGCTGCAAAACTGGATCAGGCCGGCCGACGATGAGGGCTCGCGCCTGTCGCGCATCGCGCGCTACGCGGCCTCGTTGCGCCGCGCGCTCGCGCCGTACATGGCACCGCCGTCGCCGCTGCTCGCGGGCCGAACGTTCGACTGGCGCTTCGAGGCCATGGAAGTGCCGCTCTCCCCCTTCAAGGCCGCGGCCAAGGCCTGCGGTGCTTCGCTCAACGATGCCTTCGTCGCCGGCATGCTTGGCGGCTTCGCGCGCTATCACGCGCACATGGGCGTGGAGCACGACGAGCTGCCGATCGGCATTCCGATCAGCGTGCGCGCGGCCGGCGATACCGGCGGCGGCAACAAGTTCGCGCCCGGTCAGCTCGCCGGCAAGCTCAGCGGTGCGACGCCGCAGGAGCGCATGCGTCACATCGGCGAGCAGGTCACGCGCCTGCGCGACGAACCCGCGCTGCTCGCGCCGTTCGCGATCATGCCGCTGCTCGCGCGCCTGCCGACCGCGGCGGTCGCGAAAGCGATGGGGCCGAAGATGGCGGCGAACGATCTGCAGATGAGTAACGTGCCGGGCATTCGCGACGAGGTCTACATGGCCGGCGCGAAGATCACGCACCTGTTTCCGTATGCGCCGCTGCCCGGCGTGGCCGGGATGATCGCGCTGGTCACGCACGGCCAGACGTGTTGCATCGGTCTGAATCTCGACGCCGGTGCCATCACTGAACCCGAGGTGCTGATGCGCGCGCTGCGCGAGAGTTTCGACGAAATTCTTGAGCTGGGAGTCAACTGACATGCAGGAACGCGAAGGCCGCTACGGCGGCGAAAAGGGGGTCTCGATCTACTGGCAGGCCTGGCTGCCCGGCAGCGCGCCGACCCGCACTGCGGTGATCGCCCACGGCGTGGCCGAACACAGCGGGCGCTATGCGCGTCTGGCGCAGGTGTTGGTCGAGCAGAACTGTGCGGTCTATGCGCTCGACCACCGCGGTCATGGAAAATCCGGCGGCACCCGCGCGTTCATCGAGAAGTTCGAGTATTCCGTCGCCGACCTCGATCAACTCGTCACCCTGGCTGCAGAACAGCAGGCGCCCGCCGGCAAGCCGATCCTGATCGGCCACAGTCTGGGTGGCGCAATTTCGCTGAGCTACGCGATGAAACACCAGGACAAGCTGCGCGGCCTGGTGTTGTCCGGCCCGGCGGTGCAGCTCAATCCCATCCCGATGAAGGTGCGGGTTCTGGCGCGGCTTTTTTCGATGGTGTCGCCGGCCAAGCCCTTCCTGCCGATCGACGGATCGGCGGTGTCGCGCGATCCCGAAGAGGTCCGCAAATACAACCAGGACCCACTCAACTCGCGCACACCGATCCCGGTGCGCACCGTCACGGAGTTGCTGGATCGTCTCAGCTGGCTGTCGGCCGGGTACTCGGTGCTCACGCTGCCCCTGCTGATCATGCACGGCACCGCCGACAGCCTGGCCCTGCCCGCCGGCAGCCAGCGCATCCACGAACTGGCGGGCTCCAAAGACAAGACACTGAAACTTTACGAGGGCTATTTCCACGAAATCTTCAACGAGCCGCCTGCCGAGCGCACACGCGTGTTCGAAGATCTCAAACGTTGGGTCGCTGCACACTGACAACCGAAGGAGAAGAGGGTCATGCAATTCACTCAGGGCCTGCATCGCGCGGTGCAACAGCAACCTGACGCCGTCGCAACCGTCTGTAACGGTCGCATCCACAGCTTTCGCGAACTGCACGGACGGGTGGCCCGGCTCGCGGCCGGCCTCAAGGCGCTGGGCATCCGCCATGGCGACCGCATCTGCGTCCTGGCACTGAATTCCGACCGCTACCTGGAGGCGTATCTCGCCATCGCCTGGATCGGCGCCGTCGTCAACCCGGCCAACTTCCGCTGGAGCACGGCGGAGATCGTCTACTCGATGAAAGACTCAGAGTCGGTGGCGCTGTTCGTCGACGATGCTTTCGCGCCGCAGATCGAGCCGCTGCTGGAAGGCTGCATGTTTCTGCGTCGCGTCATCTACATGGGTGACGCCGAAACCCCGGCGGACGCGCACTCCCACGAGGCGCTGATCGCCGACAACGAGCCTATCGACGATCTCGAAATCGGCGGCGACGAGCTGTTCGGTATCTTCTATACCGGCGGCACCACTGGCGCGCCCAAGGGCGTGATGCTCAGCCATCTGAATATCTGCAGCTCGGCGCTGAGCCTGCTGGCGGAGGGCGCGCTGCCCGAAGGCGCCGTGGGCCTGCATGCCGCACCGATGTTCCACCTGGCCGACATGATGCTCATCACCTGCCTGCTGCTGCGCGGCGGCGAGCATGTGATGCTGCCGGTGTTCAAGCCCGACGCGGTGCTGGACCTGATCGAGCAACGCAAGCTCAGCGATCTGCTACTGGTGCCCGCGATGCTGCAGGTGCTGATCGATCACCCGGCCACCCAAGCCCGTGACACCTCCAGCGTCAAACGCATCATGTACGGCGCCTCGCCGGCGTCCGAGGCCCTGCTGGACCGCGCCATGGCGGCCTTGCCCAGTGCCAGCTTGATGCAGGTTTACGGCATGACCGAGACCGCTGCGGTGATGACCGTGCTGCCATTTGCCCAGCACACCGCCGAGGGCCGCGCCCGCAGCAATAAGCTGCGCAGCGGTGGCCGCGCCAGCTTTCACGTGCAGGTCAGGATCGTCGATGGTGCCGACCGTGAGCTGCCGAGGGGCGAGGTCGGCGAAATCATCGCGCGCGGTCCCAATGTGATGCAGGGTTATCTCAACAAGGCCGAGGCCACCCGCGAGGCGCTGCGCGGCGGCTGGATGCATACCGGCGACATGGGGTACATGGATACCGACGGCTACGTCTTTGTCGTCGACCGCCTCAAGGACATGATCATCTCCGGCGGCGAGAACATCTATTCGGTCGAGGTCGAGAACGCCATCGCCAAGCACCCGGCGGTGGCGGCCACTGCGGTGATCGGCATCCCGGATGCGGACATGGGCGAGGGGGTGCACGCAGCGGTGGTGCTCAAGCCGGGCGCAACACTCACGCAGGACGAGCTGTACGCCCACTGCAAGACGCTGATCGCCGGCTACAAGTGCCCGCGCAGCCTCGAACTGCGCGAGGCGCTGCCGATCTCGGGCGCAGGCAAGGTGCTCAAGACCGAACTGCGCAAACCTCATTGGGTGGGGCAGGAACGCGCAGTCGGTTAGCGCCGCACAGGGACGCGACCTCCCTACCGATCTGCGTCAGGGTTGTCTGCCCGGGCGGCTGGCCGCGATCGAAAGCGGCGGTATCGTCGGTTGAGATGCGGGCGCCGCTGCCGCCGGTGAAGGACGCGGTCGACCGGGTCGCCGGAGGTTTCCAGACCCATGGTCGGCGCAGACTTCTCACCGTTTCCACACCCTGTGGATGCGCGAAATGATCTGAAACCAGTCGCATCTGCCGGAACGCGCTGACTTTCCGGTCTCCGCAAACAAAAAGCCTGTTGCACTGCGGTTTACGCGGTGCTATCCACATTCGCATGGTTCGATAACCACCGACCCTTTCGTGGGCAAGATTTTCAGATCTGGAGGCAACATGAAGTTCTGGATTGCTGTCGCCGCGCTCTACCCAGCAAGTGCTTTTGCGGGCTTCTTGTCCGACCTGGTGGACCGCGTAGGCGGCCTGGTCACCGACACCACCCATACTGTCAGTGGCGTGGTGTCACCCGGCGGCGCGGCGGATACCGCCTCGGCCCCAGAGATCAACGGCTCCGCCGCGATTCTGGCGGTGACGCTGGTCGTCGGGATCGCCAGCCTGCTCAAGCGGGCTCGCGACAAGCGACTCTCCAACCTCTAGCCACCTCGCTGCGGTCCCGCCTTGTCGTGGCGGGTGCGTCCTTCCCGAGGCGCGCTCGCTGCGGTACGGGACGTGGCGGCGGAAGACGCCCCCGCCTTGCCCCAGGACTTCCGCCCGACGCTGGGGGCCACCGCTGGCTCGGCCTGGAGCGGGCATCGATCCTTGTTGCTGGCGCTTGTCGTTCTCGCCCTCCAACTCGTGCTGGCCATCGAATGCTTCGACTCCGATGGCGTAAGAAGCAACCCCGAAGAGTGGGCCAGGATTCCGCACCATCGCGGCTCCGCTTTTCGAATGTCGTTGCTGTACATCTGCCTGCTGGCGTTTTTTTTATACCCACGGGCGCCGCAGCACTTCCGGCAGTTCAAGTCCGCGATTGCGGGTTATTCACGCGTCCGCCCGCTGTGCTTCCAGTGCTGTGCTTACGGCATCGCGTTCGGGCTGGCCATCCCCGTATTCACGTCCCCGTTTCCGCTCGATGGCTGGCAGTGGCCCTGGGTGCTGATGTGGGTTGCCGCAACCCTAGTCGCACTGGTGCTGACCGCCTGGGTGATCGCTCCCGCCGCGTACTGGAAAGCCTTCGCCCGTCGCGAACGCTGGGCACTGCTGTACTCCGCGGCGATCCTGCTGGCCTACATCCTGGTGCTGCGCGACTGGCTCAAGCTGGGAGAGGAAGGGCTGTGGTCGGGAGCGCTTGCGCAGCTCACGCTGCATGCCAGCGTCGCGGTACTGGAAATCTTCTATCCGAGCGTCCTGCTGATCGCCGACCAGGCGATCATGGGTGCCGGCGATTTCAAGGTGCACATTTCCGCCGAATGCTCCGGCATGGAAGGCGCGGCCCTGCTGGTGGCGCTGGTCGGTGCCTATCTGTACACCTTCAGAACCGAACTGCGATTTCCGGCCGCCTTCGCGCTGCTGGCGTTCGCCGTGCCGCTGAGCCTGTCATTGAATGTGGCTCGCATCGCGATCCTGGTTGCCATCGGCGCCGAAATTTCACCCGAATGGGCGATCAAGGGTTTCCACATCTATGGCGGTCTGGTGTTTCTGCTGCTGGAATGTGTGGCGCTGTGGGCGCTGTCGCGGACCTCGTGGTTTTCGCGCCCAAGGGAGCAGACCGGATTCGTGCTGGACTTCGAGGCGGCGCTGCTCATCCCCCTGCTGACATTGCTGGCCGCGACCTTGCTGACCGGCTTGCTGACCGTCGATTTCGACTGGCTCTACCCGTTGAGAGCGATCGCCGTGGGCGCCGCAATCGCGATCTGCTTCAAGCCCCTGCGCAGCCTGCTGACTCCGCCCCGATGGCTGCCGGTGCTGGCCGGGCTGGCCGTGCTGCCGTTGTGGCTGTTGCTGGTTCCGGCTGCCGAAGATACCGACCGTGCCGACGCTTCCGCACTGGCCAGCGTTCCCCCGACGTGGGCGGCGGCATGGCTGTGCTTTCGGGTGCTCGGGGCCGTGGTGACGGTGCCGATCGCCGAAGAGCTGGCCTTCCGCGGTTATCTGCTCAAGCTGTTGACGCGACGACAGCCAGCAGAAGGCTTGCCGCTGCCGTTCGACTGGATCGCGTTGGCGGGGTCCTCGCTGTTGTTTGGAGCGCTGCACGGCCACTGGGTGGCGGGAACGCTGGCCGGCATGGTGTACGGCCTGGTGCGCTATCGCAGCGGCCGCATCGGCGACGCGGTGATCGCGCATGCCACCACCAACGCCGCGCTGGCCCTGTACGTCTTGTCGACGGGCCGATGGTCATACTGGTAGCACACCGGGCGTGTCTGATCGCGAACGCGGCATCGGGCACGATCTGCGGAGCGTCGCGAGTCCGGAGATCAGCGACGCCTTGGATTGCGGCAACGACCGACCTGCCGTTACTGCCACAGGCGTCAGTCTTTATCCTGACATTCGCGTTTACCACGTGTTTCGCGGATGACCGGGATTGGAAATCCGAACGCAGCGTGAGCTGATCGAATCGTCGCACCGGCATGTCGACAATCCCGCCAAGCTGCCTTGTGTCTCAATCTGCACTTGTCGGCGTAGGCCGTTGCCAACCGCCGTTCTAGGTCTATCCAAAGACGCCATTTCCAATATCCGTTCCTTTCGTCAGCACCCCTACACGCCATGCATCAACCTGACGGCATCACCGTCTCGCGGCAGTTGCCCATGCAACTGGATACGGCGCCCGAGCTGCCGCAAGCTTTGGGGCCCCAGGCCCTGCTGCTGCCCAGGTTTGCCGCTGCCGACGCCGATGAGCTTGTGGCCGCGGTACGGCGCCTGAGCGCAGTTTCACCGTTCCGTCACTTGGTGACGCCGGGCGGTTTTGCCATGTCGGTGGGGCTGACCAATTGTGGCGCGCTGGGGTGGACGACCGATCGGCGCGGTTATCGCTACGCCGGTATCGATCCCGAAACGGGCCAGCCCTGGCCCGCCATGCCGACGGTCTTTCTACGCCTGGCGCAAACGGCGGCGCGAGCGGCTGGCTACGACCGTTTCGAACCCGACGCCTGTCTGGTCAACCGTTACCTGCCGGGCGCGCGCCTGTCCCTGCATCAGGACCGCAACGAGCGCGATTTCACCCAGCCCATCGTGTCGGTGTCGCTGGGCATGCGCGCCACGTTTCTGTTCGGCGGCCTGCAGCGCGCCGTCAAGCCCGCCAAGATCCCCCTGCAGCACGGCGACGTGCTGGTATGGGGCGGCAGCGATCGCTTGCGCTATCACGGCATCATGCCGCTCAAAGACGAACCGCATCCGACCTTGGGCGGCCAGCGCATCAATCTGACCTTGCGCAAGGCCGGGTGAACGACCCGGTCAGAAGTTGTCCTTGACCCAACGCAACAGACTGCGCCGGTGCCGGGCCGGCAGCGGCTGCCCGTGTTCGTCCACCTCATCGGCGACGTGCCCGCAATAGGCGAAGCGCGGCACCCGCTGCCCTTCGTGCACCACCTCCTGATTCCATACGCGCAGCTTGCGCGTGCTGGTCGGCAGGCCGGCACGGGGGTACAGGCGCGTGTAGACCACCACGACCTCGTCGGTCTCGTCCTCGCGCGCCAGGCACAGCGCCAAGTATTGCCCGCCTTTGTAGTGCCGATAGAGGCCCGGCTGAAAGTCATCGATCATGCGCGCAAGCGCTTCGCTGCGGTCATCGTCTTCGGTCATGAATCGATTCTCCCGCGCGATGGCGCTAGCGCTCAGGGCAACAACACCACCTTGCGCGCGGCAAACCGCCAACCAAGCTCGGTCAGCACGAAGCGATCCAGATAGCGGGCACGAATCTCCTCGACCTCGGACGAATCTTCTCGGCCGCGTTGCATTTCGAGATCGGCCTCACCGCTGGCGCTGCGCAGATCCGGCGCCACCTCGACGCGCACGTTGCTGCAACGATGGCGCGTCCATACGCCGGCGGGCCGCCCGGCAATGAGCTTGCGCAGGGCTTCGCGCCCCTCGATCAACTGGCCGAGCCGGTCGAACACGCCGTCCGGCGTGTAGAGATCGGCAAAGGCATCGGCCTGGCCGCTGTCGGCCAGCTCGCCATAGGCGTTGCACAGCGCCACGCACTCGGCAACGGCCTGTGACCTTGCGGGTTCTTGCATGATCCAGTTCTCAGCGGGGAAACCAGCCCCATGATGCCGTGCGGGACTCGCTAGAGCGACACAGTGACGGCGGCGTTGGCCCAATAGCCGTGACTTGCGCAGTGCCGGTGACCGCACCGCCCGGAGAAGGCCGGCGACTCGCGGACGGGTTCTGGCGACAAGCACAGCCCTTAGCGGCCTTCGGCTCCAGCGTTTAGGTGTCGGAGAGAGGACGCTTCCATCAACTTCGTGAGACCGCTCACTTTTCCTGGCGATTTCGGATCGCCGCGCTACTCGATGCACTCCCGCTCTCCAGCAACGTCCATCACGCGAGTCCCCGTTCCAGACCTTCGACGAACCGGTGCAGACCGCGCTTGACGCGGCTATGGAAGTCCGGGTTCACGTAAGGGGCCAAGGTCATCGCAATCTGTTCCAGCCCGTGAGCGATCGCGGCCGGGCTGACGCGGGCGTCCACCCGGTAGTGCTCGGCATGGCGCGGCCAGCCGTTCCACAACACCCACATGTTCTCCGCGAGGTTCTTGCAGTCGCGCGGGCTGGCTGCAACCGGACCCGGATGATGCTTGACCACATTACGGATGATTCGATTGACCCAGTCGATGCCCGCGATCGTGAATTTCCGGTAGTCGGCTTCCAGCTCGGCATTGCCCGTGGTCAGTTCCAGCGCCGATGACACCATGAACCGGTAGCGCCACAAGACCATGGCGCCATTCGAGTAGTAGCCCACCAGTCGAGCCACGTCGACGATCTCGTCGGGGTCGATCGCCAGCGTCTCTTCCAGCTCCTTGTGCAGACGCAGCAGGATCTCGTGGACGATCGCCTGCATGTTGCTGAAGTGGTAGTAGAGATTGCCGGGGCTGATGCCCAGGTGCTCGGCGATCTGGGTCGTTCCAATCACGTTGCCGCGCGCGTTCATCAGCTCGATCGCCGCCTCGACGATGCGCTCGCGGTTGCCGACCCGCTTGGCCCCCGGACGGGTCGTCGCGGTGACTGTTGAACCTTTGTCTAGAGTTTCAAAGACGGTCATCCAATTCATTCCTTCGGGTCTCTCGTCGCCGGCAATCGCGGGGACTTGACAGCCCCGCAATAATAGATGAGATACTCTAATAGACGAAACACTCTAATAATCGACAAGCTCTGATTTGTCAGATCGAAGGTAGCGCGGTACGGAGAAGAGAATGAGCAACGAGCTGCAAGGGAAACGCGTCGTCGTGACCGGCGCCGCAACCGGAATCGGTCGGGCGAGCGCACTCCGGCTGCTGGAGGCAGGCGCGCGCGTGGCGCTGTGGGATCGCAATGCAGCCGCGCTCGGCGACACCGTTCGGGACGCGGGTAGCCGAAGATCAGCAGCGGTCCCGATTGAAGTCGACGTCTCCAAGGCGGATTCGGTGCGGGAGGCGTTCATCAGGACGCTGGATCAGCTAGGCGGTGTGGACAGTGCGTTCAACAATGCCGGCATCGGCGCGCCGACAACCCCCATCGAGACGATCGACGAAGCCGATTACGACGCGGTGCTGGGCGTCAACCTCAAGGGCGTCTGGCTGTGCATGCGCGAGCAGATCCGCCATTTCAAGGCTCATGGCGGCGGCGTCATCGTCAACAACGCATCGGTGGCCGGCCTCGTGGCGCTGCCCATGCAGGCCGCCTATGGCGCGGCCAAGCACGGTGTCGTCGGCCTGACCAAGGTCGCCGCTGTCGAGGGTGCCGCCTTTGCGGTGCGCGTCAACGCGATCTGTCCCGGCGCGGTGCAGACCCCGATCCTCGCCCACCTCGAAAAGGTAGGCATCGATCAGGCCGCGCTGTCGGCGATGTCGCCACAGAACCGCATCGCCGACCCGCGCGAGATCGCCGAGGTGGTGCTGTTCCTGCTGTCCGATGCATCGAGCTTCATCACCGGTGCTGCCGTCCCGGTCGACGGTGGCTGGAGCGCTCAATGAGCAACGAGGAATCGAACATGAACGAAGTAGCTAATGCTGTCCCGGTCGGCGACTGGTGCGGAGCCGACCCTTTCGAGCCCAGCTTTCGCGACGATCCATATCCGGCGCTGCACGGCCTGCGCGAACGCGATCCGGTCAACCTGACCCCGGTCGGCACCTGGCGCATCAGCCGCTACGACGATGTCGCCGCCATCTTTCGCACGGCCAAGACCAGCCAAACGCTGTCCACCGGCGAGTCGCCGAATTTCGACCCGCTCGACAAGCGCGGGAGCTTCCTCGAGTTCATGCTCAACAAGGATGACGCCGAGCATCTGCGGCTGCGCCGCCTTGCCACGCTGACCTTGAATCCGAAGACCGCGCGTGTCATGGAGGACGAGGTCAAGCTGACCGTCAAGGACGCGATGGACGACGCGCTCAAGCGCGGCGGCATGGACGTGGTACCGCACATGGCGCACAACGTGCCCTCGCGCATGGTGTGCAAGATCATGGGCATTCCGGAGTGCGACCGGGAAAAGTTCAACGAATGGACGGCGGCGCGCACTAACGCCTTCTTCGCCAAGTTCCTCCCGCCTGAGGTACAGCAGCGCACGCGCGACGCCGGCAACGCCATGGCGGACTATTTCGAGGCGCTGATGCGCGAGCGCCGCAAGCAGCTCGGCGACGATCTGATCAGCACCATGATCCGCGCCAACGACTCGGCGGATCAGCTCGGCGACGACGCGCTCGTGATCCAGGCGATTGGCATCATCATCGCCGGCTACGAGACCACGATCGGACTGATCGGCAACGGCATGCGTGCGCTGATGGACCATCCGGAGCAGATGGAAAAGCTGCGCGCGCGCCCTGAACTGATCGACAACGCGGTCAACGAATGCTTGCGCTACGACACGCCCATCCTGTTCAACTGGCGTGTGCTCAGGGAGCCGTTTGAAGTCAGCGGCAAGACCCTGCCCGCCGACGCCGTGATCTGGCAGATGCTCGGCTCGGCAAACCGCGATCCGGCGCGCTTCGAAAATCCCGACGTGTTCGACATCGAGCGCCAGGATGTCGCCCACCAGGCCTTCGGTGGCGGCGTTCATTTCTGCATCGGCAATGCGTTGGCACGAATGGAAGCGCGCCATGCCTTCAACGAATTTGCACAACGCACGACCGGGCTGCGCATTCAGCAGGGCAAGCTCGAATGGTCACATTCCTTCTTCCGCGTGATGGCGTCGCTGCCGATCACGTTCCACTAGCGGGCGACACCAAGATAACCCTGCTCACATCTCAAGTGCCGCTTTTGTACTGCGTCCTGAACTGGCCGAGAACGCCGCGCGCTGCATCCCGAAATCTGCCGTTCAATCGAACGAATCAAGGAGAGAGAACATGTCCGAACCCACGCTCGATACCCGCTGGCTGATGAGTCTGCACGGCAGCATTCCGCAGCCGGTGGTCATCTCGCCGTCCCTGATGATCTTCAATGTGCTCGATGCGCGGATGGAAAGCCCGCGCATCAAGGCCAAGGTGCTCGGCCCCAGCGGCGACTGGGTGCAGGTGCAGGAGAACGGCAACTGGAAGCTCGACGTGCGCCTGCTGATGGAGGCCGATGATGGCACGCCGATCTATACCAGCTACAGCGGCGTGCTGCGCATGGACCCGGGTCTGGGCGAGCGCCTGGCTTCGGGCCAGGAAATTCCGGGCGAGCAGATGTACTTCCGCAGCGCGCCGTATTTCCAGACGCCGTCGAAGAAGTACGCCTGGCTCAACAACATTCTCGCAATCGGCAAGATGCGCAGCTTCGGCGGCGGCAACGTCGTCTACGACATCTTCGAAGTCCTGTGAGCGACACACGCGATCCGCGAGTGCTGATCGTCGGTGCCGGCATGTCCGGCATGCTGATGGCGATCAAGCTGCGCGAGTCGGGGAAGCAGAACTTCCAGATCGTCGACAAGGCCAGCGAGATCGGCGGCACCTGGCGTGAGAACACCTACCCGGGCATCGGCTGCGACGTGGCCGCGCATTACTACACCTACCAGGGAGTCCCCAATCCGGAGTGGAGCACGCGGCTGCCGCAGGGTGCCGAGATCCAGCAATACCTGCTCGGCGTGGTGGAAAAGCACGACCTGCGCCGGCGCATCGCGTTCAACAAGGAGGTCGTACAGGCCGATCACGACGGGCAACGCTGGACGGTGCGTTTCAAGGACGGCGAGGTCGAAGTGGCGGACTTCGTGGTGGCCTGCTGCGGCCTGCTGCATCACCCGCGTTATCCGGACATCCCCGGCCTGAAGGATTTCGATGGTGCCGTGTTCCACTCCGCGCGCTGGGATCATTCGGTGCCGCTGGAGGGCAAGCGCGTCAGTCTCATCGGCACCGGCTCCACCGGCGCGCAGATCAGCTCGAAATTATCCGAGCGCAAGCTGGATCTGAAAGTGTTCCAGCGCACGCCGCAATGGGTCTTTCCCTTGCCGGACCGGCGCTACACGCAGGTCGAGAAATCGCTGCTGCGCGTGTTCCCCTGGATCGCGCGCGTGGTCCATCACGTCTATCGGGTGGCCTTCGAAAATCTGTTCGCCGCGGCCGTGATCAAGCCCTGCTGGCAGCGCCGCCTGATGGGCTGGCTGTGCCGATGGAATCTGAGCACGGTCAAGGACCCGGAGCTTCGACGCAAGCTCACGCCGGACTATCAGCCGCTGTGCAAGCGGCTGGTAATGAGTATGGAGTTCTATCCAGCCATCCAGCGCCCGAACGTTCAGCTGATCACCGAGGGCATCGATCACATCGTGGCGCGCGGCGTGGTGACGAAGGATGGCGTGCTGCACGAAGTCGATGTGCTGGCCCTGGCCACCGGCTTCGACGCGCATGCCTATTTCAGGCCGCTCGAACTGCGCAACGCGCAAGGCCGAACCTTGAGCGAGGTCTGGGAGCAAGGCCCCTACGCGCTGCGTACCGTCGCCGTTCCGGGCTTTCCCAATTTCTTCTTCACGCTGGGTCCGCAAAGCCCCATCGGAAATTTCTCCGCAATCAGCATCTCCGAAACGCAGATCCACTACATCCTGCGCTGCATCGAGATGGTGCGGAGCGGACCCTGCCAGACCCTGAGTCCCACCCCCGCGGCCACCGAGAAATTCAACGCCTTCGTGCGCGCGGCCATGCCCGACACGATCTGGGTGACGGGCTGCACGAATTGGTACATGAGCAAGAACGGTGTGCCGTCCGCGTGGCCGTACAGCGGCGCGCGCTTCCGCCGGGAACTGCGCGAGCCGGACTTGAGCGAATTTGACGTGGCGGCCTGATCCATCCATCGAGAAAGCGAGATGAACAATCAACGCGTTGTATTGGCGAGCCGTCCGAGGGGCGCGCCGAGCCTGGACAACTTCCGGGTCGAAAGCGTGCCAGTGCGAGACCTGAAGGACGGCGAGGTGCTGATCAAGAACTTGTATCTGTCGCTCGATCCTTACATGCGCATGCGCATGAACGACGCCAGTTCCTACGCGGACCCGGTTCAGATCGGCGAGGTGATGTTCGGCGGAACGGTTGGGCGAGTTCTCGCGTCGCGGCGCCCGGGATTTTCCGAGGGCGATCTCGTCACCGGCTATACCGGTTGGCAATCCCTTGCGGTGACCGATGATCCGACCCTGGCCCGCCTGCCGCGCAACATGGCGCAACCCTCGCTGGCCCTGAGCCTGGTCGGCATGCCCGGATTCACGGCGCACTACGGACTGCTCAATCTCGGCAAGCCGCGGCCGGGCGAGACCGTCGTCGTCGGTGCTGCAACCGGCGCGGTCGGGTCGGTGGTCGGCCAGATCGCGAAGCTCAAGGGCTGTCGGGCCATCGGCATCGCAGGCGGAGCGGAAAAGTGCGCCTACGCCGTCAATGAACTCGGCTTCGATGCCTGCCTGGATCACGGCTCGCCGAGCTTCTCATCGGACTTGGCCGCCGCCTGTCCCAAGGGCATCGATGTCTATTTCGAGAACGTCGGTGGCGATGTCCTGCGCGCGGTGCTACCGCTGCTCAATGACTTCGCGCGGATGCCGCTATGCGGCCTGATCGCCTGGTACAACGGCGATCGTTCGGCCAAGCCTGTTCTCGCTGCCGAAGTGCTGCCCGCGCTGCTGGTCAAGCGCGTACAGATGCAGGGTTTCGTGATCATCGACCAGTACCTTGAGCACCATGACGGCTTTCTGAAGGACATGCAGGGCTGGCTGGCCGCAGGAAAGATGAAAGTCCGCGAGGACGTTGTCGAGGGCATCGAGAACGCGCCCGCAGCTTTCATCGGCCTGCTCGAAGGGAAGAACTTCGGAAAGCTCGTGGTGCGCGTGGCGCAGGACGACAACAGCGACTGAAGAGGGTGTTGCAGATGGTCCACGTGACTTTCATCGATCACGATGGCAGTAGCCACGCCGTCGAAGCCGAAAGCGGGCAGACGCTGATGCAGGCGGCCACCGCAAATGGCGTGCGCGGAATCCTCGCCGAGTGCGGCGGCTCCCGCGTGTGTGGCACCTGTCACTGCTACCTCGACGCGCCCTGGATCGACATTGCCGGTGCGCCCAGCGAGGACGAGAAGATGCTGGTGGAGTTCTCCGAGCATCACCGCCCCAGCAGTCGCCTGAGCTGTCAGATCCAAATCTCCGACGCGATGGAAGGCATGGTGGTGCATCTCCCGCGTTCGCAGCCCTGACCGAGCACACTCCATGACCGGCACGACCTCTCTGCTGCTGTCCCGACGCGATCTTGAATTCATGCTGTATGAGTGGCTGGATGTCGGTGCGCTGACCCGCGCATCGCGCTACCAGGATCACAGCCGCGAGACTTTCGACGCGGTGCTGGAAACCTACGAGCGCATCGCGACCGATCTGTTCGCAACGCACTACCAGAAGTCTGATCGCGAGGAGCCGGTCTTCGACGGCAAGACGGCACGCGTGATTCCCGAGGTCGCCGTCGCGCTCAAGGCGGTGGCCGAGTCGGGCTTGTTTGCGGCGACGCAGGATTACGCGCTCGGCGGGATGCAACTGCCCTGTGTCGTCGAGAAGGCGGGGATGGCCTACCTGCTGGCCGCCAATGTCGGCACCGCCGCGTATCCTTTCCTAAGCATCGGCAACGCCAACCTCTTGCTCGCCCACGGTAGCCCGGCGCAGATCAAGACCTTCGTCGAGCCGACCTTGCGCGGGACGTTCTTCGGCACGATGTGTTTATCCGAGCCTCAGGCCGGGTCTTCGCTTGCCGATATCGCCACGCGCGCCGACTACGAGAATGAGTCTGCCTGGGGCCCGCAGTACCGCCTCAGCGGCAGCAAGATGTGGATCTCGGCGGGCGAGCACGAGCTGTCTGACAACATCGTGCATCTGGTTCTGGCGCGGACCTGCGGTTCGGACGGCAAGCCGATCGCCGGCATCAAGGGGTTGTCGCTATTCATCGTGCCGAAGGTCCTGGTCAACGAAGACGGATCGCTGGGGGAGCGCAATGACGTGGCGCTGGCCGGCCTGAATCACAAGATGGGCTGTCGCGGCACCACCAACTGCCTGCTCAATTTCGGCGAAGGCACTCAATACCGGCCGGGCGGCCGCGCGGGCGCGGTCGGCTATCTGGTGGGGCGGCTGCAACAGGGCATGGCCACGATGTTCCACATGATGAACGAGGCCCGCATCGGCGTAGGGCTCGGCGCGTCCGCGCTCGGATACACCGGCTATCTGCACGCGCTGGATTACGCGCGCAATCGCCCTCAGGGCCGCGCGAGTAAGGATCCGCAGACGCCGCAGCAGCGCATCGTCGAGCACGCCGATGTGCGCCGCATGCTGCTCGCGCAGAAGGCCTACGCCGAAGGTGCGCTTGCGCTGAATCTGTATTGCGCGCGACTGATCGATGAGATGGAAATCGAGTCCGACGACAAGGCGCGCGCGGACCTGAACCTGCTGCTCGAACTGCTGACGCCGATCGCCAAGAGCTGGCCTTCGCAGTGGTGCGTCGCGGCCAATGATCTGGCGATCCAGGTACACGGCGGCTATGGCTATACCCGCGAATACAAGGTCGAGCAGATCTACCGCGACAACCGCCTCAATCCGATTCACGAGGGCACGCACGGAATCCACGGCCTCGATCTGCTCGGGCGCAAGGTCGTGATGCAGGGAGGCGCCGCCTTGGAGCTTCTGTGCGGACGCATCCAGCACACGACTAATAGGGCCCGCTCGGCCGAGTCCGCCGAACTGATCGAACCTGCCGAGAACCTGGAACGTCGAGTGGGACGGCTGATGCAGGTGACGCACCGACTCTACGAGTCGGACGAGATCCGCGTGACCTTGGCCAATGCCAGTCTCTATCTCGAAGCCTTCGGCCATGTGGTGATGAGCTGGATCTGGCTCGAACAGCTCGTCGCAGCGCAAGGCAAGGACGGCGACTTCTACAACGGAAAGCGCGCAGCGGCGGGCTACTTCTTCCGCTGGGAATTGCCGAAGGTCGATGCGCAGTTTGACCTGCTCGCGAGTCTCGATACGACGGCGCTGGACATGGCGGACGCCTGGTTCTGAGTCCCGGCCGACAAGACCTTCGTCCTTCCTGCTGCGCTCATTCTGATGTCCGACAAGCAACGCCATGAATAACCGACGATCCCCTTTCGATCTCAACGGAAAAACAGCCCTCATCACCGGTGGCTCGCGCGGTCTGGGGTTGCAGATGGCGGAAGCATTGGGCAGTCACGGTGCCCGGATCCTGCTATCGGCCCGAAGATCCGAGGAGCTGCGCAGCGCGCAGGCGCAGCTCGCATCGCAGGGTATCGACGCCGACTGGATCGCTGCCGACGCGTCTAGGGAAAACGATATCGTCGAGCTTGCCGAGCAGGCCATCTCCAAGTTCGGTCACGTCGACATCCTCATCAACAATGCAGGCGCTTCCTGGGGCGCCGCAGCAGAGGACTATCCGATCACGGCCTGGGACAAGGTATTCAATCTGAACATCCGCGGCCCCTTCCTGCTCACGCAGCTGATCGGCAAGCACTCGATGATTCCCAACCGCTACGGACGGGTGGTGAACATCGCATCCACCGCCGGCTTGCAGGGAACGTCACGCGACGTGCTCCAGGCCATTGGATACAGCAGCAGCAAGGGCGCGCTGGTTAACTTCACCCGGGCCTTGGCTGCCGAATGGGGCCACTACGGCATCACCGTCAACGCCCTGGCACCGGGCTTCTTCCCGTCAAAACTGACCCACGGTCTGATCGACTCGGTAGGCAGCGACCGGATGGCGGCGCTGTCGCCGCTGAACCGGCTGGGTGACGATGAAGATCTGAAGGGCGCGGTGCTGCTCTTCGCTTCCGATGCCTCCAAGCACATCACCGGACAAGTTCTGGCCGTGGATGGAGGGGCGACCATCGTTTGATATCAAGCATGCGACGCGAGGGGCGCGCAGCGGTGTTGAAGCATGCAAAAAACCAGGGCAGCAGAATTGGTGACAAGGTCCAGTAAATTACCTTCGCAAAGCCGCCCGTCTTGACCGTCATGGACTTCCGCTGTTGACACAGAGCCGCCGTCACGATGAGCGCAATTCGACCTGCATGTATGCCGCCAGTTGCCGACCCGCGGCGACGACGGGTGGCCGGCGACCCCGGCGTCAACGCCCTTTGAACGCCGCCTCTCGACGCTCCATGAAGGACCGCACGCCTTCTTGCGCGTCCTCGCTGCCCATCACTTGGGTCATATCGTCGAAGATGTGTTCGGCGGCTACGGCTTCGCCCTGGGTCAGGGCCAGGCGAGAGGACTTCAGGATCGCGCTGACGCCGAGTGGCGCGGCGGCGGCGATCTTGTCCGCCACCGCGCGCGCGGCCCGGTATTGCTCGCCAGGTGCGACCACTTCCTGCACCAGGCCGGTCCGGTGCGATTCGGCGGCGCTCCAGGCGTCGCCGGTGAGCAGGTAACGCTGGGCATTGGACCAACCCATCTGCTGCGGCAATCGCAGGGTCGCGCCACCGCAGGGATAGATGCCGCGCTTGACCTCCAGCATCGCAAAACGAGTGTCTTCGGCAGCGATGCGCACGTCGGTGGTCAGCATCATCTCCACCGTCCAGGTGTAGGCGTAGCCCTGCACCGCCATCACCAGCGGCTTGCGACAGCGCGGACCCGACAGCGCGAACAGGTCGATGCCGCCCTCGGGCAGCGGAAATCCGCCGCCAGCGGCGAAGATCGGCGCCCACTTGTCCAGCTCGATTCCCGCGCTGAAGTGCTTGCCTTCGGCGTGGATCAGGCCCACGCGCAGATCGGGCGAACGGTCCAGCTCGCCGAGCGCCAGGCAGATGTCGACGTACATCTCCGGCGACAGCGCGTTGAGCTTGGCAGCGCGGTCGACCTTGATCTCAAGTACGTGGCAGTCGGCAAAGGTCTTGATGTGGGACATGCGGATTCCTCGGTCGGGCGTCGACACCGATGCCGGCTGACGCCGACTTGGGCAGCAGAACAGTAATGGACCGGCATTGTCGCCGCCTGTGGCCGTTCAGTGCATCCACGGCGATGGCGACGCGCGCCCGCGCTAGATTGATCGCTGATTCACGCGCTTCGATAGCGCCTCGGCGGATTCCCGGCGTTCGCTGTAGCGATCGACCAGGTAGTCGGCCACGTCGCGCGTCATCAGGGTGAATTTCATCAGTTCTTCCATGACGTCGACGATACGGTCGTAGTACGCCGACGGGCGCATGCGGTCGTTGTCGTCAAACTCAAGAAAGGCCTTGGCTACCGAGGACTGGTTTGGAATCGCGATCATGCGCATCCAGCGCCCCAGCACGCGCATCTGATTGACGGCGTTGAACGATTGCGAGCCGCCACTGACCTGCATCACTGCCAGCGTCTTGCCCTGCGTTGGCCGCACCGCGCCGAGGGCGAGCGGAATCCAGTCGATCTGCGCCTTCATGATGCCGGTCATCGCGCCGTGCCTTTCCGGCGAGGTCCAGACCATGCCCTCGGACCACGCCGCCAGTTCGCGCAGCTCCTGCACCTTGGGGTGCGATTCCGGCGCCCCATCCGGCAGCGGCAAGTCTGCGGGGTCGAACACGCGGGTTTCAGCGCCCAGCGCCTGCAGCAGTCTCTGCGCCTCGTAGCTCACCAGGCGGCTGAACGAGCGCGGGCGCAGAGACCCGTACAGCAGCAGGATGCGCGGCGGATGCGCGGCTCGCAGCGGCGCGTGCAGCTTGGCCAGATCGGGCCGCGCGAACAGGGCGGGATCGACCTGCGGCAGATCAGCGAACACGACGGCCCTGGGTGTCGATCACCACCTCGCCGTCTTCCTTGGCGAACGCTGCTTTCTGGTCGGCTGGCAGCAGGTCGAGCACGGCTTCGGACGGACGGCACAGTCGCGCGCCCAGCGGCGTCACCACGATCGGTCGATTGATGAGGATGGGATGCTGCAACATGAAGTCGATCAGCTCGTCGTCGCTCCACTTCGGATCGGCCAGTCCCAGCTCGGCATAGGGCGTCCCCTTCTCGCGCAGCGCTTCGCGCACGGCGACTCCCATGCGCGCGATCACTGCCCTGAGCGTGGCGCGGTCCGGCGGCGTCTTCAGGTATTCGATCACCGTGGGTTCGATGCCGGCGTTGCGGATCAGGGCCAGGGTATTGCGCGAGGTACCGCAGGCGGGGTTGTGATAGATGACGATGGACATGGCATTGCGGACCAGGTGAGAAAAACGGGTGGCTTGTCGGCGGGCTTTTCCGACCGTTGGGCAGCGCTGAGGCGAGCATTGATCTCGACCTGATCGCCATCCGGGTCGCTCAGCGATCGCTCGTGCAGCGGTGTGCCCTTCCAGGTGGTGCGCGGCGGCTTCTCCATCGCGGTCACCGCCAGCGGACTGAGTCGCGTGGGTGTGGCCCTGGCCCCGGCCCTGGCAACCTCGAATTCGGCGCCGACCAAGGCGCGCGCCGGATCTTCGGCCATCTGGCTGCGGGCCGCATTGGCCAGGCGGAGAAAGAGGATCTTTCCGAAATCCACGATCAGCCTCTTGTGTCGGGCGGCGCCGCGCAGATGCCGGGCTTGCGCTCATACCAGCTCTGCGAGGCGTTGACGATCTTGACCACCGACAGCATCACCGGCACCTCGATAAGCACACCGACCACGGTGGCGAGCGCCGCACCGGACTGGAAGCCAAACAGGCTGATCGCAGCAGCCACTGCGAGCTCAAAGAAATTGCTGGCGCCGATAAGCGCCGACGGCCCGGCCACGCAGTGCGCCTCGCCGGCGGCGCGATTGAGCAGGTAGGCCAGACCGGAGTTGAAGTAAACCTGGATCAGGATCGGCACCGCCAGCAGCGCGATGACCAGCGGCTGCTCGACGATCTGCTGTCCCTGAAATCCGAACAGCAGCACCAGGGTGGCAAGCAGCGCGAACAGCGACAGCGGCTGCAGGCTGCCGAGCAATCGGGCGATCACGGCTTCGCCGCCCCGTGCCAGCAAGTGCCGACGCAGCAGCTGCGAGACGATCACCGGCACCACGATGTACAGCCCCACCGACAGCAGCAGCGTATCCCAGGGCACCACGATCGCCGACAGTCCCAGCAGCAGCGCCACGATGGGCGCAAAGGCCACGATCATGATGGCGTCGTTCAGCGCCACCTGGCTCAGCGTGAAGTGCGGCTCGCCGCGGCACAGATGGCTCCACACGAACACCATCGCGGTGCAGGGCGCCGCCGCCAGCAGGATGAGCCCGGCGATATAGGATTCGATCTGATCCGCCGGCAGGTAGGGCCTGAACCAGTAACCGATGAACAGCCATGCCAGCGCGGCCATCGAGAACGGCTTCACCGCCCAGTTGATTGCCAGGGTGACGCCGATGCCGCGCCAGTGGTCGCGCACTCCCCCCAGTGCGCCGAAATCGATCTTCAATAGCATCGGCACGATCATCAGCCAGATCAGGCCGGCCACCGGCAGGTTCACCCTGGCCACCTCGGCCGCACCCATCGACTGAAAGAACCCCGGCAGGGCGTGGCCCAGAACAATGCCGACAACGATGCAGGCTGCGACCCACAGGGAAAGATAGCGCTCGAAGATGGACATGAGCTACCGGCAATCCTGCGGAGCGCAGGTGCTCTCGACGCAGCAGTTCTCGGTGAGATAGTCGACCAGACTGCGCATGGCCTTAATGTCGGGGAAGTAGTAGATGTAGCGGCCTTCCTGCCGCGACTTCAGCAGACCGGCATGGCTCAATTCCTTGAGATGAAACGAAAGTGTCGCCGGCGGAATCTTCAGCTTGGCGGCGATCTCGCCGGCTGGCAGACCCTCCGGCCCGCGTCGCACCAGCAGTCGGAACACCGCCAGCCGGGAGTCCTGCGCCAGCGAAGCCAGCTTGATCACGGCAGATGCTGAATTCATGTTTCCAAGTTTATCGAACTAATGCACGATGACAACGGGCGGCCCTGGCATCCATGACCTCGGCGGCCCGGATCGACGCCGCCGGATGGCCGGGAAAGCTCCGAGCCGGCATAGTCCGGTCTTCGCCCCGGTTCGTATGCCCATTCAATGATGCCTTTCGAGCCCGTCGTCGCCGTCGAGCAGATCACGCCCGAGTGGCTGACCCAGGTCCTGACCCACGCGGGACGCCTGCGCGGCGCCCGGGTCGCGAGTGTGCAGCGCGAAACCTGCGGCACCGGCCAGCTCGGCGACAGCTATCGATTCACCCTGACCTACGATCCGCCTTCCTCCGGACCCGCCACCCTGGTGGGCAAGTTCGCGTCCAAGGACCCCACCAGCCGCGAGTTCGGCAGCCGCTCCGGTTACTACCGCAGCGAGATCGGCTTCTACACCGACCTGGCGCCGCAGCTCGCGATGTCGATTCCCACCGCGGTGCACGCCGCGCTGGCCGACAACGTCACCGACTTCGTGCTGCTGATGGAGGACTTGGCGCCGGCGCGACAGGTGGACCAGTTGCTCGGCTGCGACGCCGACGAGTCGGCCCGGGTGCTGACGCAGGCCGCCGCGCTGCATGCCGCCAGCTGGCACGACCGCAAGCTGGCCGCACTCGATTGGCTGCAGGGTCCGGTCGGGATCTTCGGTCAGGTCACCGACAACTTCGCTGGCGTGCTGAAGACCTTCCCGGACCTCTGCGCCGATCTGGTGCCGGACGCCGACCTCGCCGTGGCGGCGGGGCTGATCGACCATGCGGCGGCCTGGAAAGGCGTGTTCAGCGAACCGCGATGCCTGTGGCACAGCGATCTGCGCGCCGACAACGTGCTGTTCGACGCCGTTGGCGGCACCCGGCCGGTGGTTGTGCTCGACTGGCAGGGCCTGGGGTTTGGCTGCGGCAGCATCGATATCGCCTACTGGATGGGCACCAGCATGACGGTCGAGCAACGTCGCGTGCACGAGCGTGCCCTGGTCCAGCACTACCATCGCGAACTGGTGGGACTCGGGGTGAGCGGCTACAGCGCCGAGCGTTGCTGGGACGACTACCGCCTCCACGCGATTCACGGACTGCAGGTCGGCGTGTTTGGTCTTGGCGCGGTCAAGCGCACGCCGCGCGGCGACCGCATGTGGAAGCTATGGATAGAGCGCACCGCCGCCCAGGTGCGCGATCTGGACAGCTTCGAGGTGCTCGGAAGAATCGGATAAGCCACCCGAAGGCAGCGCTCATCCCGGCGGGTCAGGCCTGGTGGTCCGCACCGCCTCCAGCACCGCGTCGAGGCTGGACGCATCTTCCAGCCCGGTGGCGTCGCCGGTGATGCGGCCGGTCTCGACCGCCTCGCGCAGCAGTCGGCGCATGGTCTTGCCGGCGCGGGTCTTGGGCAGCGCGCGACAGGGGATGATGCGCGCCAGCCGCGCGATGGCCCCGATCGACGCGATCACCGCCTGGTCGATGGCGCGCAGCACCGCGTCGCGATCCGCGTCCGCGCGCAGCACCACGAAGGCCACCGGCACCATGCCCTTGAGCGCATCGTTGACGCCGACCACCGCGCCGTCGCCGACACCGGTCTGGCCGCAGACGATGGATTCGATCTCGATGGTGCTGATGCGATGCGCGGCGACATTGATCACGTCGTCGGCGCGGCCGAGCACCCAGAGATGACCGTCGGCGTCCTCGACCGCCTCGTCGGAGCTGCTGTAGTGACCGGGGAAGCGCTCGAAGTAGGCGCTGCGATAGCGCGCCGGATCGTCCCAGATGGTGCGCGCGAGCGTCGGGAAGGGATGGCACAGCACCAGATTGCCCTTGTTGCCCGGCGGAACCGGCTGACCGGCGTCGTCGAGAATCGCGTAGGCGTGGCCAGGCACCGGCGTGCCGCAGGAGCCGGGTTTGAGCGGCTCCACGCCGTAGACCGGATAGGTCCAGGTGGAACCGGTCTCGGTCTGGCCGTAGGCGTTAACCACCGGCACGTCGAAGGCCTCGACCGTCCATTGAAACGTGGCCGGGTCCAGCGGCTCGCCCTGCACGGTGATCAGGCGCAGTTGCGGCAACGGGTGTGCGCGCCGCATGTCGTCGCCCAGCGCACGCAGCATGCGCAGCGCGGTCGGCGCGCTGAGGATCTTGGTCACGCCGTGTTGCTCGGCGATGCGGTAGAAGCGATCCGGCGTCGGCGTGTCGAACGCGCCCTCGTAGCAGACCAGCGTCGCGCCGTGGGCCAGACCGCCGACCGCGGCCTGGATCGGAAACGTGAGCCAGCCGATGTCGGTGGCGCACCAATACACGTCGTCGTCCTGCGGCCCGATCTGCCACTGCACGTTGGCCCAGGCCCCGAGCAGAAACCCGGCGCTGCTGTGCACCACGCCCTTGGGCTTGGATTCGGTGCCGCTGGTGAAGATCAGGAACGCCGGTTCGTTGGCCTCCATCGGCTCGCAGGGGCAGTCGGCGGACTGGCTGTCGACCCGGTCACGCCATCCATGCTCGCCGGCTTGCAGGTTCGCGGCCTCACCGCTTCGCTCGACCACCAGCACGTTCTCCAGCGCCGGGCACGAGGGCCGGGCCTTGCGTGCCTGCGCCAGCAAGGGCAGGGCACGACCGCGGCGCCAGCAGCTGTCCGCCGTGATCAGCAGCTTGGCGCGTGCGGTCTGCAGGCGCAGGGCCACAGCCTCGGGCGAAAATCCGGCGAACAGCACAGTGTAGATCGCGCCGATGCGGTTGCAGGCCTGGATCGCGACGATGGCCTCGGGCAGGTTGGGCAGGTACAGCGCCACCACGTCGCCCTTCGCCACGCCCAGCGACTTGAGCGCATTGGCGCAGCGCGCGACCTGGTCACGCAGCTCGGCATAGCTCAGGCGAACGACGTCGCCCGGCTCGCCTTCCCAGATCAGCGCGGTGCGACCCTTTCGCGCCGGGTCTTCGGCCCAGCGATCGACGCAGTTGTCGCAGACGTTGAGACGGCCCTCCTCGAAATAGCGGAAGTCCGGAAAGCCGCCACTGACCACGCGCGACCAGGGCTGCATCCAGCGCAGATGCCGCGCCGCCCAGGCCCAGTAGCCGTCCATGCCCTCGCGTTCCTGCACCGCGCGCGCTTGCGTGAGCAGGGCTTGTTGCGAGGGGACCTGCCAGTTCGCCTTCAGCGGGACCAGGGGCTGGGAGATCAGTTTCTGCAGGGCGTCGTCGGTGCTCACGCGGGCTCCGGGGTCGGGGTGTGGGGGCGGTTTTCCTGCGCGCGGATCGTCAGCAGTCGCTGGTGCTGGCTCACGCTGTCGCCGACGGCGCAGGCAAGGTCATCGGCGCAGCCGTCGTGCGGGGCGTTCAAGGTCAGCAGCAGCTTCATCGCTTCCATCTCCAGCACAGGCGCGCCGGCGCGCACGGCTTGGCCGCGCTGCACGTGGACGCGGGTGACCACGCCGGGCATCGGTGCGCTCACTTCGCCGCTGCTCGTCGCCGTCGCGCCGCCGACGCATGCCAGCGAGTCGAGCAAGGATTCGCTGCGCAGCCGACACTGCTGGCCGAGCCGCCCGATCAGCCATTCGCCGGCGGCCAGCGGGGTCAGCGCGTAGCGATCCGGGGTCTGGCCGCGGATGCCCAGCGCCCAGTGCCAAGCGTCGAGGCGCTCGATGTGCCAGCGCTGCGGTTCGCCGTCGAGTTCGATCAGCCAGTCGTCGCCGTCCGGTGCGAGCGCGACATCGAGCGGGCGGCCATCGGCCATGTTGTACACGCGTCGGCGCGCAAGGCCCTGCCATCCGGCACCGCCCAGGTTTCGGAACGCGGCCGTGTGCGCGCTGCCCTGCGCGCGAAGGTCGAGCCCCGCATGCGCTGCGAGCACCGCCGCCGCATGCGCGTGACGGGACTCGCCGGTCCAGCCCGCCCCGAAGGCCTCGTCCAGATACCCGGTGTGCAGCGGCGCGGCGAGAAACGCCGGCCGCCGCAGCAAATCGAGCAGGAAGGCTTGATTGGTACCGGGGCCGCTGATCTCAAGCTGTTCGAGCCCGCGGCACAGCCGTTGCAGCGCGGTGCTGCGGCTCAGACCCGCGCCGATCAGCTTGAGCAGCAGCGAGTCGTAGTGCGGCGAGACGGTGCTGTGCGCGTCGATGCCGCTGTCCACGCGCAGGCCCTCGAACTGCGGCTCGCGGTAGTGCAGCACGCCACCGGGGCGCGGGATGAAGCCGTCGGCTGGGTCCTCGCAGTTGACGCGCGCCTCGACGGCCCAGCCCTTCGGCTGCATCGGCTGCGCCATAGGCAAGGCCTCGCCCGCGGCCAGGCGCAGTTGCAGCTCCACCAGGTCCAGCCCGGTGACCTGCTCGGTGACCGTGTGCTCCACCTGCAGCCGCGTGTTCATCTCCAGGAAGTAAGGCGTGTCCGCGCCGGCTTCGAGAATGAATTCCACCGTGCCCAGCGAGTCGTAGCCGATCGCGCGACCGAGCCGCAACGCGGCCTCGTGCAGTTGCTCGCGCACCGAGGCGTCGAGATGCGCGGCCGGGCTTTCCTCGATGAGTTTCTGGTAGTGACGCTGCACCGAGCACTCGCGCTCGAACAGGTGGATCAGCGCGCCGTGGCGATCACCCGCGAGCTGCACCTCCAGATGGCGCGGCCGCAGGATGCAGCGTTCGAGCAGCACGCGCGCATCGCCGAAGGCACGCAACGCCTCCTGCTGCGCAAGTTGCAGTTGCGCTGCGAAATCCTCGATGCCGTCGACGCGCCGCATGCCCTTGCCGCCACCGCCGGCGCTGGCCTTGATCAGCAGCGGGAAGCCGACGCGCTGCGCCTCTTGCCGCAAGCGTTCGGGATCCTGCTCGTCGCCCTCGTAACCCGGCACGCAGGCGACGCCCGCGGCCTGCGCGATGCGCTTGGATTCGATCTTCGAGCCCATCCGGCGGATCACGTCCGCACGCGGCCCGACCCAGATCAGCCCGGCCGCGACACAGGCCTGCGCCAGCTCGGCGCGCTCGGAGAGAAATCCATAACCCGGATGGATCGCGCGCGCACCGCTGTCCAGCGCGGCCTGCACGATGCGCTCGACGTCCAGATAGCTCTGCGCCGCGGCGGCCGGGCCGATGCACACGGCGTGGTCGGCTTCGCGCACATGGCGCGCATCGCGATCGGCCTCGGAGTACACCGCGACCGTGGCGATGCCCAGGCGTCGGCACGTGCGGAAGATGCGACAGGCGATCTCACCCCGGTTGGCGACCAGCAACGTGTGCATCAGCGGCGGGGTGTGTCGTTCGTCCACGTTCAAGGCCGGGCTCACATCCGGAACACCGGCGAGGGGCCGGTGTTCGGCGGCAAGGCCGCGGCGAGCGCGAGGCACAGGCCGATGACCTCGCGCGTGTCCGCGGGTTCGAGGATGCCGTCGTCCCACAGCCTTGCGGTCGCGTAGTACGGGTCGCTCTGCTGCTCGAACTGCGCGTGCGTGCGGGCGCGGATCGCCTCGATCTCGGCTTCGCTGCCTTCGCCCTTCAAGCTGGCGCGGCGCAGGTCGGTGAGCACCGAAGAGGCGATCTCCGGGCTCATGGTGGCGATCCGCGCATTGGGCCAGGCAAACAGGAAGTTGGGCGCAAAGCCGCGGCCGCACATGCCGTAGTTTCCGGCACCGTAGGAGCCGCCGATGATCACGGTCAGGCGCGGCACGCGCGCGGTGGCCATGGCGTACACCAGCTTGGCGCTGTGGCGTGCAATGCCGCCGCGCTCGGCGTCCACGCCGACCATGAAGCCGGTGATGTTCTGCAGGAACAGCAGCGGAATCTGGCGCTGGTTGCACAGCCCGATGAAGTGCGCGCCCTTGACCGCGGACTCTGAAAACAGCACGCCGTTGTTTGCGAGAATTCCGACCGGATGGCCGCACCAGTACGCCGTGGCGCAGACCAGCGTCGAGCCAAAGTCCGGCTTGAATTCCTGGAAATCGGAATCGTCGACCAGGCGCGCAATGAGCTCGCGCACCTCGTAGGGCTGGCGCGGATCGGCGGAAACGATGCCGGCGATGTCGCTGGCGTCCAGTCGCGGCGGCCGCGATTCGCGCAGTGCGCCAAAGCGCGGCGTCTGCCGGTTGAGCTTGTCCAGGATCTCGCGCACGCGCAGCAGGGCCTGCGCCTCGTTGTCGGCGAGGTAATCGCTGACGCCGGAGACGCGCGTGTGCATCTCCGCACCGCCGAGCTGCTCGCCATCGACGACTTCGTTGATCGCCGCCTTGACGATCTGCGGCCCGCCGAGATGGATGCGCGCCTGGCCGCGCACCATCACCACCTCGTCGGCCAGCGCCGGAATGTAGGCACCGCCCGCGGTGCAGCCACCGAACACCGCGGCGATCTGCGGGATGCCGGCCGCCGACATGCGGCACTGGCGGTGGAAGGTGTTGCCGAAATGATCCTTGTCCGGAAACACACGATCCTGTTCCGGCAGGTAGGCGCCGCCGCAGTCCACCAGGTAGATCACCGGCAGACCGTGCTGCTCGGCGATCTCTTGCGCGCGCACGTGCTTCTTGACCGTCTCGGGAAAGAACGACCCGCCCTTCACCGTGGCGTCGTTGGCGATCAGCATGCAGGCCACGCCGCGCACATGCCCGATGCCGGTGACGATGCCGGCCGCCGGCACTTCGTTGTCGTACAGGCCCCAGGCCGCCAGCGGCGAGAGTTCCAGAAACGGTGACAGCGGATCGAGCAGCAGATCGATGCGCTCGCGCGCCAGCAGCTTGCCGCGCTCGCGGTGACGCCGCGCCAGCGCCTCGCCGCCGCCGCGCAGCACGCGCGCATGGCGCTCGCGCAGCGTCTGCAGCAAGCCGTCGTGATGGACACGATTGGCCGCGTAGACGGGGGTGTCGTTTGCAACGCGGGTTTGCCACTGCGTCATCGGTGCGGCTGTCTCCCTCAGATCCGTTCACGCCGCAACTCGATACCGCGATACCGCTGCAGCCGGTTGCGGCGAAGCCCGGCAGGCGTTAATTTCTACCTAACGACTGTTAGAAGTCAACGACGGCCCCGCTCATGAAACCGCCAAGCGACGACGCTTTCTCCCCCGCGACCTTCCCCTTCGGCGCCGAACACGAGCTGATCCGCAGCTCGCTGCGTCGCTTCGTGGAGCAGGAGGTGAAACCCCACGGCGAGCAATGGGAGGAACAGGGCTTCGTGCCGCGCGAGGTGCTGCGACAGATGGGCGCGCTGGGCTTTCTGGGCATGCGCTACCCGGAAAGATACGGCGGCGCCGGCATGGATACGCTGGCCACCCTGGTGCTGTCGGAGGAGCTCGGCCGTTCCACCTTCGGCGGCTTCGCGGTGACCGTGCTGGTGCATACCGACATGGCCTGCCCGCACCTGCTGCACGCGGGTACGGAGGCGCAGCAGCAGCGCTACCTGCCGGCGCTGATCGCCGGCGAGAAGATCGCAGCGGTCGCGATGACCGAACCCGACGCCGGTTCGGATCTGGCCGCCATGCGCAGCACCGCGCGCCGCGAAGGCGATGATTGGGTGCTGAACGGCTCGAAGATGTTCATCACCAACGGCGTCCACGCCGACATTTATTTTGTGGCCGCCAAGACCGGCGATGCTGGCCGCTCGCATGGATCGATCTCGATGTTCGTGGTGGAGAAGGGCGCGCCGGGATTCCGCGTTTCGCGCGCGCTGCGCAAGCATGGCTGGCTGTCGTCCGACACCGCCGAGCTGGTCTTCGAGGACTGCCGAATTCCGGCGCAAAACCTGCTCGGTGAAGAGGGCAAGGGCTTTCTGGCACTGGTCAAGAACCTCCAGAACGAGCGCCTGACCCTGGGTGCGCAGGCACTGGGTGAATGCGACGCGGCACTGTCTCTGGCCTTGTCCTGGGTCACGCAACGCAAGGCCTTCGGCGGGCTGCTGTGGGACAAGCAGGCCATTCGTCAGCGCCTGGCGATGCTGGCTTCGCGTGTCACAGCGGCGCGCTCGCTGCTGTATCTCACCGGCTGGCGCGTGGCGCAGGGTGAATCCATGGTGCGCGAGGTGTCGATGATCAAGGCGCTGTGCGGCGAACTGGTCAACGAGGTGATGTACGACTGCCTGCAGTTCCACGGCGGCGCGGGGTACCTGCGCGACAGCGCCATCGAACGCATGAGCCGGGATGCGCGGGTGCAGTCGATCGGCGGCGGTGCCACCGAGGTGATGCTCGAGGAAGTGGCCAAGCGGATGCACGCATGAGCTTCGCGCGGCGCAAGGGCGGCGCCGAGCTGTCGCGGCGCCATATCCTGGATACCGCGGCGCGCCTGTTCCGCGAATCCGGCTACGCCGCGGTGTCCTTGCGCAGCATCGCGGCGGCCTGCGACATGAAGGCCGGCAGCCTGTACTACCACTTCGAGTCCAAGGACGAGATCGTGTTGGAGATCCTGCGGCTGGGGGTGGAGCACGTGTACCTCGCGGTGCGCACCGCGGTGGACGCGCTGGGGCCGGAGGTGCCGCCACAGCAGCGCATTGCCACTGCGGTTGAAACCCATCTGCGCGTACTGCTGGAGCTGCAGGACTACACCTCGGCCAACATCCGCATCTTCGGCCAGGTGCCGCGGGCGGTGCGCGAACGCCACATCGGCCTGCGCGACGAGTACGAGGCGTTCTGGACTTCACTGTTGCGACGTTATCTGAAGGACAGCGGCCAGGGCGGTCGCCGCTCGCTGGCGATGACGCGCTTCTTTTTGATCGGCGCGATGAACAGCACGCTGGAATGGTACCGGCCGGCCGGCCAGCCGATCAGGAGTGTGGCACGCGAACTGACGCGCATCCTGCTGCACGGGCTGCACGGCGCCACGACGGAGCCGGTGGCGAAGCGCCGGTTGTCGCGCCCATCCGCAGGATCGCCCGGGCCGAACCGCTTGGCTGCGGGCTAGCAAGGCGCCGCGCCCCCTTCGCAAGGGTCCGGCTCAGCGGCCCAGGATTCGAGCCCGGTACTCGCTCGGCGAGCAGCCCGCGTAGTCGCGAAATACCCGGCTGAAATGCGCAAAGTTGTTGAAGCCGCTGTCGAGCGCGATCTGGCTGATGCGCAGGCCCTGCAGTGCCGGGTTTGCGAGCGCCAGCCGGCAATGCTCGCTTCGTCGCCGCAGCAGATAGCGCCCGAAGCTGAGCCCGTCGAGCTGAAACAGGCGGCTGATCTGGCGCGTACTCACGCCGGCAGCGGCGGCCACCTGTTCCAGGTCCAGGCCCGGCTCGTGCAGGTGGGCGCCAACGTACTGCTTGATCCTTGCCAGCAATACCGCCTGATGGGTGCCCACGTCCGGGCGCTCACCCATCTCCTCGGCGAGCACGCTGGAGAACAGATTGAGCGCCATATCGGCGAGCAGCGGACGCTGGCCGGGCGACAAACTGGCGGCCTGCGCCAGACAGGACTGCAGGAAATCGCCCGCGACGCGGCTCAGGCCGCTGGATCGGCCGAGCTTGCGTCCGCGCGCGCGCGCTCGGGAACCCGGAAGCGATCGCGCAGCACATCGTGAGGGACGTGCAGCACCAGGGACGTCACCGAATCTTCGTACTCGGCAGAATACGGCTCGCAGTTGTCGAGCAGGATCATGTCCCCCGGGCCCAACAGGTTTTCGGCGTGACGCTCGCGATACCGCGCATGCCCGCTGGCGTGGTAGCACAGGTAAAAGCGCGGCTTGCATGTCCTGGCGATGTCGACCGCTCGCCGGTGTATCCGCTGCGGTCCGGCGTCGATCCGCGAAATCTCGGTGCGGTCGAAAGTCTCGGTACTGATGGTGGCGCGAAACGCCTCGCCGACACTGGAGTCGCAATGCGCCTGGACAAAGGTCTGCGACACCATCTCCTGCCAGAACGCCACCCTTTGGCGTGGCGCCACCACATCGGTTGTCAGGACTTGGGTCATGGGCGAACTCCAGTGCGCTCGACCGGAACACCGGCGCAGCCTTGCAAACGCTACCGAGTATCGCTCCATCGCCAGGCGGACAAAAGCGCTGAATGCCGGCTCGGAACAGCAATCGGTCCACCTCGGGCAAGCACATGCCGGTCGATTTGCCGACCCTGTCGGAGCTCACCCATGGGCGCGCGCTCGAGCGCGGCCCTTGAAACCCCGACAACACAAGCTACAGACCAGGAGATAACCATGGGCGTCAACGACAACGTACAGGTGGATTCCACCGCCAATCACAAGGTCCACGGCGGCACTCAGAATCCGGCTCCGGATCAGTGGGTGCCGTTTGAATGGGAAGAGCCGCGTCTGGGCAAGCAGGTGCAGGGCGAAATCGCCGTGATCCGCACCCACGGCACCTCGGGCACGCTGATGGCCGGGTTCTGGCGCACCGGCCCGACCTCGCCTGGCGGCGCCAAGGACGGCTCGCACACGGTGGTCTACTCCGCGCCGCTGGGCGACGAGACCGCCTGCGTGATCGAGGGTTCGGCCACGCTGACGGTGAACTCCACCGGCCAGAAATTCCACATCGCACCCGGCTCCATCGTCAGCAGCCCGAAGAATCTGGAAGTGACCTGGGAGATCAACGGCCCCTACTTCAAGAAGTACTGGTGCATCTTCAATGGCACCCAAGCCACTGCTGCGCCGCCGGGCGAGCTGCTGGTCACCAACATGAACGACAACCCGGCGGATTGGGAGGCGTATCACTTCGTCGAGCCCAAGGAAGGGCCGCAGGTGGCCGGCGAGCTGTTCTTCATCCGCCCCAGCGGATCGACCGGCACCATGATGAGCGGCATCTGGAGGTCCGGAAAAGGCATCCCCGGGACCAACGTCGATGGCAAGGGCGCGCTGATCACGCCCTACACCGGCGTGCTGGGCGACGAGACCATCCTGCTGCTGGAGGGCGAGGTGGATGTGGTCGAAACCCTGACCGGCAAGCAGCACCACTTCCGCGCCGGCGACGTGATCGGGCTGTCGTCGGGCATGCACATCACCTGGACCTCGCGCGGCCCGTTCTCGAAGAAGCTCTGGGTCATCACCAGGGATCAGCTGCCCGAGTAAGTTCACCGCAATCGCGTCGGCAGCTGCCGCAGGGTCGAAAGGCTCTGCGGCAGTTGCCATTGATTCCGGCCGCCCAGGCTCCTAGGCCGCCGCGCGGTTCACCTGTCGACGCGGGTCGGCCGACCGCCGCGGATCGCCCGTTCGTTTCTCGGCTTGCTGGAAGGCCTCGAACTCGGCCTTCATGCGCAGCACGGTAAACACGCTGAGCATGATGCGGCTGCCCGCCTCCGCCATGGCCGCGCGTTCTTCGACCGGAAGATCCGCCTCGATGCGGTTCTGGAACAGCTCGATTTCCGCGAAAGCGAGTTCGCGGGCTGCCTTGAGATACATCCCGACCGTCGTGGCATCGAAGCCCCGCGCCTCGGTGTAACCCGCGGCGCGCGCCTCACCCCAGAGCCCGACCACCTGCGCGTCCATGCGCGACAAAAACGCGCGGCCGTTGCGTTGATGGATCTGGATGGCGCCGATCTCCTGCAGGACCTTGGCATCGGTCTGCGCCATCGGGCTTTGCGTCTCCAGCGAATCCAGCGCCACCAGCTGGGTGTCGACACCGGTGCGCAGCGCAAACAAGGTATCCAGGTGCGGCAACGACGCGACGTCGTTACGCAGCGCCGCAGCGGACCCGTTGAGCGCCTGCTTGATCTCGTTGATCTTCAGCCGGCCCTCGGTCTGCAGGCGCCGGATGGCCTCGATGGCGCGCACATGCTCCTCGCTGTACTCGGCCACATTGGGCTTGGGGCGCACCGGTTCGGGCAGCAGTCCATGCGCTAGATAAAACTGGACCATCTGCCGGGTCACTCCGGTACGGCGTTCAAGTTCCCGCATTTTCATGGGCTTGGACCTGGATTGCGACAAGGGTGCCGCGCTTGTACGAACTGTACGTTAGCGCATTATTCATTGTTGCCTACCCGGCGCAACGCCATTCGTCCGCCGTTCGTCGGCAACTTAAATTGCACTATTGATTTATGCATTATCTCACTGTACGTTAATACCAGACCCGCGGATGACTTCCGGTCGGACCCGGGCATCAACTCAGCAGGCAGTGCAACTGGAGGAATGTCATGGACTACTTGAAGTATTGGACCCCGGTGGCGGTATTGGCCGCGAGCATCGCGGGTCTCATCGCTGGCGGGCAGTGGGTGTGGGTGGGCATTGCCTCCTTCCCGATCCTGGCCATTCTCGACACCATCGTCGGCCCCGATTTCAGCCAGCGCCGCATGTCGAACGGCTTTGTCGCCAACCTGCCGATCTGGATCTGCTCAATCGGCCCGCTGGCGCAGTATTTCGTGCTGGCCTGGGCCGTGGTTGCGCATGACCTGACCGCCTGGCAAATGCTTGGCGCGGTATTGAGCGTGGCCTGGTTGGGCGTGGTGCCGCTGGTGCCTGCCTCGCACGAGCTCTATCACATGCGCGGCAAGCTGCCACGTCTGGTGGGCCACTACGTGCAGCTGTGCTACCTCGACTGCACCCGCGACATCGGCCACGTGATCAATCACCACATCGACGTGGCGACCGAGGAAGACGGCGATACCGCCCGGCGCGGCCTTGATCTCTACACCTTCACCGGCCGCTCGCTGGTCGAGAGCACCCTGTTTGCGCAGCGCATGGAGGGCAAGGCGCTGAAGAAGCGAGGCCTGAGCGCGTGGAACATCCGTCACCGCGGCTATCGCGCGCTGTTGGCCCTGGGTCTGTTCCACATCGCGATCTTTGCCGTCGGCGGCTGGATGGCGGTGGGACTGGCCCTGGCGGCGCAGCTGGTCGCGCGGCTGTGGGTGGAATCGTTCAACTACTTCCAGCACTACGGGCTGATCCGGCTCAAGGGTGCGCCCATCGGCCGTCGGCACGTATGGAATCACCTCGGCTGGTTCTCGCGCACGGTGGCGTTCGAGATCACCAATCACGCCGACCATCATCTGAATTCCTACCAGGTCTATTACAAGCTGCGGCCGCACAAGGAAGGCATCGTCATGCCCAGCGTGTTCGTGTGCTTTCTCACCGCGCTGATTCCGCCGCTGTGGCACGAGCTGATCGTCAAGCCGGCCCTGAAGCGCTGGGATCTGGAATTCGCCACCCCGGAGGAACGAGTGCTTGCGGCGAAGCAGAACGAAGCTGCCGGCTGGCCGGATTGGCAGCATGAATCCGGCGCCGCGGTTGGCAAGGCCGCCACGGTCGGGATCTGAGAACGCGACCACACCGCGCGAGCCCGCTCCGACCCCCAGCAGCCGCGTAGTCGGATGCGGGCCGCGCACGAAGAACGGAGTCGCCCGGGTTGCCGCCGCCAGGCTGTGCCGGCAATCCGGGTGGCGTGCGGCACCGGCGGCGCCCGCCGCAGCGCGCTCTGCGTCGATCCACGATGGTCTGCCGCGCCGCTCGCAGATAATCGGGCCGCACTCAACCAGACGCCCGCGGGAGGAGAACCCGATGTCGGAAACCCAGGACCCGAGCAGCCCGCGCATCCATCCCGAAGGCCTGGCCGAATGGCTGCGGCGCCGCGCCATGCGGGCGCCGGAAAGGCCGGCCCTGAGCTTCCAGGGACAGACCTGGTCGTACGGAGAATTCCAGGCCCGTATCGAACGCACGGCCGCGATGCTCGCCGCCGGCGGAGTCGGACGCGGTGATCGTGTGGCTTATCTGGCCTTCAATCACCCCTGCATGCTGGTGACGCTGTTCGCGACCACGCGCATCGGCGCGGTGCTGGTGCCTTTGAATTACCGTCTCTCCGCGGTGGAACTGCGCGACATCGTCGCCGACGCCGGTGCCCAGACCCTGATCGTGGACGAGCGCAACCGTGCCGCGATCGAGACCGTGCGCGACGCCATGACCTGCACACGCTATCTGCTGTTTGGCGGCCAGAGCGGAAACTGGGAGTCCCTGGACGCCGCGCTGGATGCGGCCCCCGCCTCGGTGCCGCCGGTCGACGGTCAGCCCGACGACATCGCGGTGCTGATGTACACCTCCGGGACCACCGGGCGGCCCAAGGGCGTGATGCTGTCCAACCGCAATTTCTGGATCAACAACGTCAACTGGCTGCTGAGCTCCGACTACACCTCGCGCGACGTGGCGCTGAACATGGCACCGCTGTTTCACGTCGGCGGACTTTGCGTGGTGCTGCTGGTCACCTTCATGGTCGGCGGCCACAACATCCTTCACGACGGTTTCGATCCGCAAAACTTCCTGGCCGACATCGAGCGCTACGACGTCACCGTCACCTTCACTGTACCGGCGATGATGCTGTTCGCTTCACAGCATCCGAAGTTCGCGCAGACCAACCTGTCCAGCCTGCGCATGATCGTGGCCGGTGGCGCACCGGTGCCCGAGCCGCTGCTGCAGACCTACGCCGCGCGGAAGGTGCCGGTCAGCCAGTGCTACGGCATGACCGAGGCCACTGCTGGCGTCACCTTCCTGGAAACCGAGCGCGCCACCACCAAGCTCGGATCCTGCGGCCGGCCCGGCGTGCTCACCGAGGTCAAGCTGATCGATGCCGAAGGCCGGGAGATCGTCGCGGCCGATGTTCCCGGCGAGCTGTGCATGCGCGGCGGCAATGTGACCCCGGGGTACTGGCAGATGCCGGAGGCCACCGCCAACGTGCTCAGTGCCGATGGCTGGTTTCGCAGCGGCGACGTCGCGCGACGCGACGCCGAAGGCTTCTACACCATCTGCGATCGCACCAAGGACATGATCATCAGCGGCGGCGAGAACATCTACTCCGCCGAAGTGGAAAGCGCGCTCTACGCGCACCCGGCGATCGCCGAAGTGGCCGTCATCGGCATTCCCGACGACAAATGGGGCGAGACGGTCCTGGCAATCGCGGTACTCAAGACGGGACAGACGCTGAGCCTGGAGAGCCTGCGCGATTTCGCCGCGCTCAGCCTGGCGCGCTTCAAGCTTCCGCGCGCGCTAGAGATCGTCGATGCAATGCCGCGCAACTCCAACGGCAAAGTGCAGAAACCCGAACTGCGCCAGCGCTTCGCCAAGGCACGGCTCCAATCCACTTCTGCCCCACCACCGCTTCGGTAGCGGGATACACACGACCGGCCGGAGTAGTGCGCAAACGGTCTGACGCATCCTGCTGTCACGATCTGGTGCCTCACTCCAGCCCAGGCATTCCGCGCCGCGGAGCAACACGTTCGGCATGAAAGCCTGGCGCTGCCGGGAGCCGTCGACGCCGCCAAGCTTCGTGCTGCGGGGATGGTCAGGCGCGAAGCGACATCGTCCTACTGCATCGCCACTTCCGGCAAGGGACACAGAATTCTGCGCGTGGCTTCAGGATCGGGATCGAGCTTGGACAGCGCGATCTTGGTGCGGTACATGGCCGCTGCGCGCTGCTCGGTGTTCACGATATGCGCCGACACCCGGCGCAACCACCGGTTGCGCAGCTTCTGCGAACGAATATCGCGGCGATTGCAGGCCCACGCCGTTTGCTGCTGCCGCCACGCCGCATGCAGGGACTCCCGCTGTTGCGGGTCGGCCATCATGATGGCGGTCTCCTTGATGGCGTAGAACTGCAGCGTATTGACCACGCGCGCGTCCTGCGACAGCGAAGCGATGTACGCTTGCACGTCGTCGCGCAGTCCGTTGCCGTCCCGATCCGCACCGAGCAACGTGGTGTCGTTCTCCGACAGCGCCACCGAACGCGGGCGGGTGAACCTGACCTTGACCAGCACCGGCGTGCCGTCCTCGGTGAACTCGGCCACCTCGACCACGTGACTGGCGATCTCGTCCGGATTCGGCGGGACCGGGCAGGCCAGCTTGGCGTTGGTCTTGCCGGCACGCACATTGTGGCGGTCGGCCTCCTGGATGCGGTGCCAGGTCTCGCGCAGTTCCGGCCCGATGATCGCAGCATCGATCTTGGTCATCAGCGCCTGCTGGTACAAAAAATCGTCGACGTCGCGCGACACGCAACCTTTGGCCAGGAACACCTGATCCAGCGCGCGCTTCACTCCCTGTGTATCGCGGGGGCTGACGCGCAGCGCATCGAGTTTGGCGGTGGCATAGAAACGCAGGGATTTTTCGATCTGCGGGTCCTCGGAGATCGACGCGATCAGGTCGCTCAGCGTTGGCGACAGGCTCACCGCATCGCCCGCCACTTCGCTGGCGGCCTCCGCATCCACCGAGCTTTCCACAGCGGTAGCGGTCGCGTCATCGGCCCGGCTTCCAGCCGACACGTGGAGCGCCACCGCGCCTAGTGCGTAAAACAGCAAGACTGCTTTCGATGTCATCGGTAAAACCCGCAAGCCCCCGAGCCGTCTCGGCTCGCCAAAAAAATAACCTTGACGCTTCGTCCTCGACCCCGTCGTGTGCAGCCGCTAGCCCGCATTTCTCACCGGGGGATCGAGCGAAGGCCGTAGGGCGAGGACGTGCAGGGCGCCGGGGTGGAGCGAATCCCATAGTGGTTCTATGGGGTGAGTGAACCCCAGGCCCTGCGCGCCGCAGACAGGCCAGCGCCGATCCAGCCGGAGAATCCTTCGACAGTCTGTATTCCGAGCAAACTCCAACAACATTGTGAGGATGGGAAATGGCAATGGATTCTCCGGCGACCTGTGAGAAATGCGGGCTAGACCGTCGATGTTGTGGCTCGATCGAAGCTAAACGTTGCGCGCATCGAACCGCCCACCGCGGATGAACACCGTCATGCAGAGCACTTTCAACAGGTCACGGCGCCAAACCGCGGTCCCCGGCGCCGCACAACTGCGAACCCTGCGGATTCAATCCTGCCCGAGCCGCAGCACGTTATCCATGCCGCCGACTGACCTGCTGCCCATGCCCTTGGCCACTCACTCGGCCAAGCACCCGAACCGTGGTCCAACCGACTTTGAACGTCAGCCTCGTTGAATCGCTTCCCGTTCCGTTACCTCCTCTGACCGAACAACACCATATAGTCGCCAAAGTCGACGAACTGATGTCCCTCTGTGACCAGCTCGAAGCCAGCCTGGCCCACGTTGAGAACACCCGCAGCCGCCTGCTCGACGCGCTGCTACGCGAAGCGCTCGCGCCTGCGAGCAGCATCACGGAAATGGAGGCCGCCTGATGCTCACCCACGCGCCGTCGCCCACCGACACGGTCGATATCGTGGAAGTACCCGGCCGGGCCGAGCAGGGTCTGTCTCGTCCGCTCAGGTGTGTGGGTGCCGATGGCTATCTGTACTACGTCAAGGGTCAGCAGCCGAAACGATCCAGTCTGTGGCGAGGGTGGATCTGCGGGCATCTGGCACGGGCCTTGGACGCCGACCGGGCTGGACTGCATACCCCTTCCAGAAGGTCTTCGAGGTCGAGGCTGAAGTCGATATCCGGCCGATCCAGATCTTTTCGTACGTAAGGCAGTCGCGCTGACGGGCGGCTCAAGCTGGCACGAGCCGGGACCGGGCCCTGTCGCAGCCCAATTAGGTACCGCCGGCGGCAGTGCTCGACGCGGCAGGCTTGCTGTCTGCCTTGGGCGCGGCCTTGCTCTCGGTCTTGGCTTCGGCCTTGGTCTCAGCCTTGGCCTCACCCGTCGGCTTGGCGTCACCGCTCCCCGCCTCTCCGGCCAGATTGCGCTTGCCGCCCGACTTGAAGTCGGTTTCGTACCAGCCTTCGCCCTTGAGGCGGAAGCCGGCAGCGGAGATGAGCTTGCTCAATTGCGGCGCGCCGCAGGCGGGACAGTCCACCGGTGCCGGGTCGGCCATGCGGTGATTGATCTCGGACACTTCACCGCAGGCGCCGCAACCGTATTCGTAAAGAGGCATGGCTGTTGTTCTCGACCTCGGAATCAAAGCGGCGCAATGGAGGCCGCCGCGCAGTTTTCAAGTATTGCGGCGGCGGTGCAAATCCGGGAACAGCCTGAATGCAGCCGGCACCGACGGCTGAACCCTGCGGCGATCAGCGCACCAGCATGCTGGAAGCTGGCGACGACGGGGCCTTGCGCAAACGTTTTGCGGCGCCCTGACCTACCGGGATTTGCCTCGATCCGCCGTCAGGCGCCCGTCCTCGAACACCAGGGTGCGACGCCGCTTGCTGCCGGTGCCATAGGTCCAGGTTTCGCGGCCTTCTGCGCGCTCGATGTCGTCGGGGCTGCCCAGCGCGCGGCGCACGTGATCCACCCCCATGCCTTTGAGCACGCGCTTTTCGCGAACTGCGGCATCGAAGCGGGCCGTCTCTTCCTTGCGCGCACGATGCGACTGCAGCCAGCGTGCATCTTCGCGCTTGCGCGACTCGCGTCGACGGTCCATCCGCTCATCGTAGGCGTCGGCCAGGTCGGACGCCTCGCCCGCCGGCACGCGGCCCAGCGGCGGCAGTGCCACCGGCTCGGCGCCGGCCGCGCAGGGTTGGTCGGTGTACACGGTCTTGCCGTCGGCCTCGCAACGGTAGACCTCGGCCAGTACCGGCCCCCTGGCGATCCCGATCAGGATCAAGGCCAGCGTCGCGGCGATCATCGGCTTGCGGGTGAGAATCACGGCCTGCTCCGGCTGCACTGCGCTTGGAGCTTACGCCCGCTCACCCAGGGATCAAGCCGCTGGCTGACGGCAAATGGGCGATAATTGCCGACCTTCCCCAGCAGCCGTGAATCCGCCGTGGCCCAGTACGTCTACACCATGAACAAGGTGGGCAAGATTGTCCCGCCGAAGAAGGAAATCCTTCGCAATATCTCGCTGTCTTTCTTCCCCGGCGCCAAGATCGGGGTGCTCGGCTACAACGGCGCGGGCAAGTCCACCCTGCTCAAGATCATGGCCGGCATCGACCCGGATTTCGTCGGCGAGGCGCGGCCGCAGCCGGGCCTGAAGATGGGCTATCTGCCGCAGGAGCCGCAGCTCGATCCCACCAAGAACGTGCGCGAGAACGTCATGGAGGCGCTGTCCGACGTCACCGACGTGCAGGCCGAGCTGGACGCGGTGTACGCCGCTTACGCCGAGGAAGGCGCGGACTTCGACAAGCTGGCCGCCAGGCAGGCCGAGCTGGAAGCCAAGCTCGCGGCCGGCGGCGGAGAGAACATCGATGTGGTGCTCGACAAGGCCGGCGAAGCGCTGAACCTGCCGCCCTGGGATGCGGATGTCACGCGCCTGTCCGGCGGCGAGCGCCGTCGCGTCGCGCTGTGCCGGCTACTGCTGAGCAAGCCGGACATGATCCTGCTGGACGAACCGACCAACCATCTGGATGCCGAGTCGGTGGCCTGGCTGGAAAAATTCCTCAAGGACTTTCCCGGCACCATCATCGCGGTCACCCATGACCGCTATTTTCTCGACAACGTCGCCGGCTGGATCCTGGAGCTGGATCGCGGCCATGGCATTCCCTGGCAGGGCAACTACTCGTCCTGGCTGGAGCAGAAGGGCAACCGGCTGCAGACCGAGCAGAAACAGGAGGACGCCCACGCCAAGGCGATGAAGGAAGAGCTCGAATGGGTACGCAAGAACGCCAAGGGCCGGCAGTCCAAGTCCAAGGCGCGCCTCAAGGCCTACGAAGAAATGGCCAGCCAGGAATTCCAGAAGCGCGCCGAAACCCGCGAGCTGTACATCCCACCCGGACCGCGTCTGGGCGACCTGGTGATTGAGGTCAACGACGTCGGCAAGCAGTATGACGGCCGCTGGCTGTATCAGGGACTGAACTTCGCGGTGCCCAAAGGCGCCATCGTGGGCATCATCGGCGCCAATGGACGCGGCAAGACCACCCTGTTTCGCATGCTGCTCGATCAGGAAAAGCCGGATAAGGGTTCGATCCGCATCGGCGAGACCGTCAAGCTCGGCTACGTCGACCAGAGCCGTGATGCCCTCAATGGCGACAACACCGTCTTCCAGGAAATCTCCGGCGGCAGCGATCTGCTGCGCATCGGTAACTTCGAGATGCCCGCGCGCGCCTACATCGGCCGCTTCAACTTCAAGGGCGAAAGCCAGCAGAAGCGCGTGAAGGATCTGTCCGGCGGCGAACGCAACCGCCTGCACCTGGCCAAGATGCTGATGAGCGGCGGCAACGTGCTGCTGTTCGACGAACCCACCAACGATCTGGACGTGGAAACCCTGCGCGCACTGGAGGAAGCGCTACTGGACTTCTCCGGCTGCGCGCTGGTGATCTCGCATGACCGCTGGTTCCTGGATCGCGTTGCCACCCACATCCTCGCGTTCGAAGACTCCGGCGAGATCGTGTACCTGGAAGGCAACTACCGCGAGTACGAGGACGACTTCCGCAAGCGCACCGGCAGCGAGCCCGGCGTGAACCGCAAGGCGCGGCACAAGAAGCTGGCCTGATGCCGTAAGCGGCATCAGGAAGCTGGCCGGAGCCGCCTGGTTGGGGACTTGTTTCCGATCAGCGACAGACGTAATGTCGTAATACCGCATTACGGAATACCGATCATGGACTCTTCATCGAGCCGACTGACCGTCAAATATCAAGCCACGATTCCGGCACCGGTTCGGGAAGCCCTCGGCTTGTCGTCTGGAGACTCGGTGGTTTTCGAGGTCCGGGAACCCGGTGTCGTGGTCCTGCGCAAGCAGCAGCCAATGGACCTCGATTACCTGCGCGCCGTCTCCAGCACCCTCGAATCCGAGTGGCTGTCGGACGAAGACGAGGCGGCTTACGCCCATCTCTAAGGCCGCGCCGCGCCTGCCATGAGCTACGAGTGCGGGGAAATCGTGGTCGTCCCTTTCCCGTTCGCCGACCGCAGCGCAAGCAAACGCCGGCCTGCGTTGGTGCTGTCGTCCAGGCGCTGGTTCAACGAACCCTGTGGCCACTCCGTCATGGCCATGATCACGAGTCAGCGCGACGGCAAAACTGCGTGGCCCCTGGACATGCCGATCAAGAGCCCCGCCACCACCGGCCTCACGGTGCCTTCACTGGTGCGTTTCAAGTTGTTCACGCTCGATCATCGGCTGGTCGTTCGCAAGCTGGGGTATCTGTCCGGCGACGACGGCTCGGAACTCGATCGCATCCTCCACAAGTGGCTGTTCCGGTAGCTGCGGCAGGCGTTTTTTCCGATGCCACTGAGCTGGAACGAAATCAAGAACCGCGCCCCCGCCTTCTCGCGCGACTGGACGGACGCCTCCGAAGAGCGCGCTCAGGTGCAGGGCTTCTGGGTCGAGTTCTTCAACATTTTTGGGGTTTCCAGCCGCCGCGTCGCGAGCCTCGAGGAGCCGGTGAGGAAACTCGGTGAACGTCGGGGCTTCATCGATCTGTTCCGGGAAGACACCCGCTCAAAATTCCCCGAAGCCTCGCTCGCCGATCTCCACAACCGGCTGACCATGACGCCGCCCCTGATCAAGGCGCGCCAAGCACTGGTCCGGACGCTGGACGCGGCCTACGTCCCGAGCGGTGGCAAGCGAAACTGGACTTCGGATGCCGGGCGCCTGGCCTTCCTGTTCACTCTCTACCAGCGACTGACCAGCCTGCCGTCTGCTGCAGCATCGGCGAAACCGGCGCGCCGTCGGCGCCCGCAGCCCAGGGGCGCGGAGTGAGCAGGATCGAGTCGCCGCTGATCGATCTCAACGCCGATCTCGGCGAGGGCTTCGGCCGCTGGACCCTGGGCGATGACGAAGCGCTGCTGGACGTGGTCACCAGCGCCAACCTGGCCTGCGGCTTTCACGCGGGCGATCCCGGCATCATGCGGCGCGTGTGCCGTCAGGCATTGCTGCGCGGTGTGCGCATCGGCGCGCAGGTGAGCTATCGCGATCTCGCCGGCTTCGGTCGGCGCGAGATGGAAGTGCCCGCCGACGAGCTCGCCGCCGAAGTGCTGTACCAGATCGGTGCGCTGTCGGCTTTCGGGGAGGTGGCCTACGTCAAACCGCACGGCGCGCTCTACAACCGCTGCATGCGCGATGCGGTGCAGGCGCAGGCGGTGGTCGACGCGCTGGTGGCCTGGCGTCAAAACATTGCCGTGCTGGCGCTGCCCGGCTCGGAGTTGCAGCGCGTCGCCGTCGCTGCCGGCCTGGTGTGCGTCGCCGAAGGCTATGCCGATCGCGCCTACACCTCCGCGGGCCGCCTGCTGCCCCGCGACCAGCCGGGGGCGGTGATCGAAGATGCGGAAGAAGCCGCGCGATCGGCGCTGAGACTGGCGCAAAGCGGCCTGGTCAGAACGCTGTGCGTACACGGCGATACGCCCGGTGCTGTGCAGATAGCGCGGCGGGTGCGCGCGCACCTGCAGGCTGCGGGCATCCGCATCCAGGCGTTCGCCTGAGTGACGGCCGCGAACCGATGTCCGGCCCCTCGCCATCGCTGACTTGCCGGCCTGCCGGCCGCGACGGCTTGCTGGTGGAACTGCACGATCCTGCCGACGTCATGCCCCTGTACGCCGAAATCCACCGCCGCAAGCCGGACGGCATCATCGAGGTGGTGCCGGCCGCGCGCACCGTGCTGATCGCCGGCCCTGGCGCCGCGGCACTGGCACGTGAACTGCCGCACTGGACTCTGACGCCGGATGCGCAGGTTGAGTCACGCGAGATCGAAGTGCCGGTGATCTACGACGGCACCGACCTGCAGTCGGTGGCGACAGCCACCGGTCTCACAACCGCGCAGGTGATCGAACTGCACAGCCAGGCCGACTATCGCGTCGCGTTCTGCGGTTTCGCGCCCGGTTTCGCTTATCTCAGCGGCCTGCCGCAGGCCCTGCATCTGCCGCGGCGAGACACGCCACGGACTGCGGTCCCGGCCGGTTCGGTCGCCATCGCCGGAACCTACAGCGGGGTGTATCCGCGCGCCCTGCCGGGCGGCTGGCAGCTGCTGGGCCGCACCGACCTGGCGTTGTGGAACGCGGCGCGTCAACCTCCGGCCCTGCTGCTGCCGGGCACGCGAGTGCGCTTTGTCCCCCGCACTGGGTAATGGGTACGCCATGAGCCTGCGCGTCCACAAGGCCGGCCCGCTGACCACCGTGCAGGACCTGGGGCGGCCCGGCCACGCCCACCTCGGCGTGCCGGTGTCCGGCGCGGCGGATCGCCCGGCCCTGATCCGCGCCAACCGCCTGGTCGGCAACGCCGACGGCGACGCCGCGCTGGAAATGACCCTGCTGGGCGGACGTTTCGAGTTCACCGTCGCAGCACGAGTGGCGATCAGCGGCGCGGCCATGCCCGCCACGCTGGACGCGACACCGGTGGCGCCGGAACAGGCCTTCGAGGTCCGGCCCGGACAGGTGTTGAGCCTGGGCGCCGCCCGCCGCGGCGTGCGCGGCTATCTGGCGGTGCGCGGTGGCATTGACGTGGAACAGACCCTGGGCAGCCGCGCAACGGATTTGCTGTCGGGCCTGGGGCCACCGGCGCTGCGCGATGGCGACGAGCTGCCGCTGCGCTCCTGCAGGTCAGTAGCCCGCGAGCCGGCCGCCGCGGCCGCCGACATCGTCGACGAAGCGGTCCTGCACTTCATGTCCGGGCCGCGTGCGGACTGGTTCGAGTCGGCTGCGTTGCAGGCGCTCACCGCCACGCCCTATGCGGTCAGTCCGCACAGCAATCGCATCGGCGTGCGCCTGGAAGGTACGCGCTTGGCGCGATGCGTAGCAGGCGAGCTCGACAGCGAAGGCCTGCTGCCGGGTGCGATCCAGGTCCCCGCAGACGGCCAGCCGCTGGTGTTCCTGTACGACCATCCCACCACCGGTGGTTATCCGGTGATCGGCGTGGTCGACGCTATCGACCTGCCGCGGCTGGCGCAGGCGCGGCCGGGCAGCCGGGTGCGTTTCGTTCAAGTCTGACGGCGGGCACGGCCGCCCGACACCGCGAACGGCAGGGCAGTGGACTTGCACAGGGCTGAGATTGAGCCGCACAGCGTTCCGTGGCGGTCGTGTGCACTCAGCCCAGGCCGAGCATCCGCCGCCGGCTGGCGCCTGTGTTTACCACACCCAGTTCCTGCAGCAGTTCGCGCGCGGTGGTTTCGCCGGATTCGACCGCACCTTCCATAAAGCCCTGGTTGTCCCCCGAACAGTGCTCGCCGGCAAAACGCAGGCGTCCGACCGCCTCGCCGATGGCACCGCCCAGCCGTGTCCACTGGCCGGGCTTGGGACACACGTAGCTGCCCCGCACCCAGGGATTGCTGGGCCAGTGAAAGCGCGCTTCGGTCATGTCCTGGCGTTGTGCGGCGATGCCGGGAAACACCTGCTCCAGGTCGGTCACCGCCCGCCGCGCCTGCTCGGCCGCACTGCCCTGGCCGACTTCCAGGCCATGACGGCCGCCGGTGAAGTTGGTGAGGATGCCGGCCTCGCCCACCTGCTGGCGACTGGTTTCCCAACAGCTCTGGTAGCGCAGATCGGAGAATGTACTGCCATCGCATCCGGCGCCCTGCGTCCAGGTGCGCCGGGCAAAGCCGATCATCAGCTTGGCATTGCTGCCGTACGCCAGCTCGGCGATGGCCAGGCGTTTGATCTCGGGCAGCTCCACGTCCAGCTTGACCTCGCGCAGCAGACTCACCGGCAGCGCCAGCACCACATGACTGGCGTGCACGTCCGTGCTCGCGCCGTCGCGACGCAGGCTCAGGCGATAGCGACCGTTGTCGGACTGCGCCACCGCTTCCAGCACCGCGCCGGTCTGAATTGCGCCCTCGAGCCTGCGCGCCAGTTCGGACACGAAACGGTCGTTGCCGCCACGGGTATGAAAGCGCTCGTCGCTGTCGCCGAAAACGTGAAAAGGGTCGGCCTGGGTGGAAATGAAGGTGAGCAGATTGAGCGAAGATTGTTCGCTGGTCTCCAGGCCCATCTCGGTGGTGTAGGCCACGCTCAGCAAGGTGCGGATCCAGCCGGACACGCCGTGACGATCAAACCAGTCGTCGATGCTGAGCCGGTCCAGGTCTTGTGCGTTCTGCGGCTCGCGCCAGGAAATGTCGCCGCTGCCCAGACGCCCGAGGTCGGCGTCGATCAGCGCCGCGATCGGCCGGAATGCTTCCACCACTTCGGCCTCGCTGCGGCGCCGGCCCTCGAACCAGTACAGCGCCCGCGCCAGCTCGGGGCGGTAATCGTTGAAGTCGTCCAGCTCCAGGCTCAGCTCGACCGCCAGTTCGCGCATGTGGCGGTGACCGGTGTCGATCAGTTCGGCACCCAGTTCCGCCACTTGCCGATCGGCGAAATGATCGCGCAGGCTCAGCACGCGACCCCCCAGGCGCGTCTGCGCTTCGTACAGGCTGACCGGCACCCCGGCCTGCCGCAGCCGCCATGCCACGGTCAGTCCGGCCAGGCCGGCGCCGATGACCGCCACCTCGGCGCCGCTACTTGGCGCGGTCGGCACTGAGGCGTCGCGCAGGCCGGCGCAGCCCGCCGCCGCGCCGGCCGCCGCCAGGGTGGCGCTGCGCAGAAAAGCGCGCCGACCGCGGTCGGGCGCGGCGTGCTCCCAGCGTTGCAGGGCTTCGGCGGCGCCGAACCCGGCGTGATTGGACGCATGCGCCAGGCGCATCGCGCGTCTCAGGCGATGAAACAGATCGGTGTTGGCCATGCCGAAGCTCCTTTGGTCAGCTGCGCCGGAGCATGACGGGGCGCCCCTGCGCTGTCATGCACGTGTCGGCGAGTGCGGGCGCCGTCCCACCTTAGGGCGGCGGGCTTGCGGCGGGAGAAAAGCGTTTCAGCCACGGATCGCGCGGATCGCGCCGATTGAATCGAGCGCTTGTCGCAGGCAACTCATGCGCCCGTCGGGTGATGCAATGAGTCTCGGCAACCCGTTCGACGTATGCGTGTTCGTCGGTGTAATGGGTGGCTGAGCGGCTTCTTGATTCAGACCACCAGTCCCATCGCGCGCGCCGCGTTGGTCGCTTGCAGGCGGCTGTTGACGGCCAGCTTCGAGTAGATGTTCTTGAGGTGAAACTTGACCGTGTTGCGCGACACGAACATGCGTGCGGCGATGTCGTCGTTGGTGGCGCCGTTGGCGAGCAGGATGAGAATCTTGCGCTCGCGTTCGGTCAGGGGCTCCAGCGCCTGGAACTCGGGAAGCTGGGCGGCGGGCCGTTCGCGGCCGGCAAGTTGCAGCAGGCGCGTGGCAAAGCGCAGCGTGTCGGGTCCGACGCGCTCGCCTTGGGTCTGCAGGCGCTCCAAGAGGCCAACCACCGCCTTGCCCTCGTCCAGGATGCAGCGCACCAAGCCGCCCGGTCGCGCCTTTTCCAGCGCGATCGCGAGCCTTTGCTGCGCCTGCGCAGTGTCGCCCTGGAACTCGTGGGCCAGCGCCAGCAGCACGTTCAACTTGACCTGGCGCCGCACCCATACCCCTTCCGGATCGGCCGCGCGTTCGGGTTGCAGAGTCGCCAGCGCCTCCAGCGGCTGCTGCTGGTGGATCGACAGGCGCGCACGGGCGAATCGCTCGCCTTCGTGGTCTTCAGAAAACACGATCCATCCAGCCGGTAGCGGCAGGCTCGCGCTCGCCATGCGGCTGGCGGCGGCCATCGCGCGATCGACCTCGCCGCGCAGCAACCAGCGCCGCACGCGCTCCCACTCCACCATCCGCGTCAGCCGCGGCCAGCCGCTGGCCAGTGCGACCTGTTCGGCCTCGTCGAGCATTTCCACCGCCTGCGACGGCCGCCCGCGCAGCTCGTGGATGCGCGACATCGTCAGCAGCGCCAGCGCGCTGAAGTCCAGCGGCGCGAACTGCAGAATGGCCTCGTGCGACTGTTCGAATTGCTGTTCGGCGGCACCGACGTCGCCAGCCTCGTAAAGCGCTTGCACATAGCTGGCGAGAATCACCGCCGAGGCCACCGAATCGTCCAGGCGCATCCATGGCAGCAGGGCCGCCTGGCGATACAGTTCCAGCACGTCTGCCAGGCGCCCCTGGACCAGCAGGCTCATGCCCTGCAGCGCGATCGAATAGCCCAGGCTGAACCCCGATTCGGCGATCTCACCGTGGCTGCGCGCCAGCGCCAGATACTGCCTGGCGCCCTCGAAGTCGCTTTGGAAAATGGCCAGATAGGCGCGCAGATTGGCGGCCGCAGCGATCTCGAACGCACGGAAGCCGGACAGCCCGGTCACCTGCACATCCACAGTCCGGATGATGTCGCGACTGGTTTCGAGTCGGTCGCCGAGCAAGGCCAGCATCGCTCGCACGATGTCGGGCTGCACCTCGCCATCCGCGCTTGGCGCCACCGTCTTGAGCAGCGCGGCGATCGGCGGCAGCTTCTGGCTGCGGCGCAGGAAACACAGCGCCCAGGCGATCTTGACCACCAGCTCCGGGCGCGCGCCGACCTCGTCCAGCGGCAGCGCCTCGTACCAGTGTTCCACCGTGACCAGATGTCCCAGCGCCACCAGGCGCGAAGCCCAGACATCGAGCACGTCGGCCGCCAGCGCATGCTCGCCAGCGGCCATCGCGTGGCCCATGGCCTCTTCGTAATGCCCGCGTGCCTTGAACCAGCGTGCTGCGCGCTCGTGAATTTGCTGCAGCCGCGCCGGCGCCTGTGCGCGCAACTGATCCTCCAGAAACGAGGCGAACAGGGCGTGATATCCGAACCAGCCGGCCTCGGCATCGAGACTGCGCACGAACAGTCCGGAGCGCTCCAGTTGCAGCAGGATGGCCTGGGAATCGCAGCGTTCCAGCACCTCATCGCAGAGCGGACCGCTGAGGCGTCGCAGCGGCGCGCTGTGCAGCAGAAACTCCTGAACCTGCGGCGTTTGCAGCGCCAGGACGTTGTCGGCCAGGTAGTCGGCCAGTTCGCGCGGCCGGTACACCGACAGGTCGCGCAGCGAGCCGCGCACGTTGGGACTGGCCAGCGACAGGCGGAACAACTGCAAGGCCGCAGGCCAGCCCTCGGTCTTCCGGTAGATGGCCTTGAGCTCGTCTTCGCGCACGCTCAAATCCTGCGCACCGGCAAAGAAGCGGCGCACTTCCACGGGCGAAAAGCGCAGCTCTTCGGCGCGCAGCACCAGCGCCTGATGATTCACCACCTGTCGCGCCAGACCGATGTCCGGCACCGAACGCGACCCGAAAAACATCCGCACCCGTTCCGGCAGGTGATCGATCAGCTCCTTGAAATAGGCCAGCACCGAGCGGTTCGAAACGGCCTGGAAATCGTCGAAGAACAGCGCCAGGGGGCGCTTGAATTCCAGCAGACGGGCGATGAAACCATCGGCACGCGAGCCCTGATCGTCGCGATCCTCGGCCGCCGGCGTCGACTCGGGGCGATCGGTCGCCTCGTCTTCGAGCATCGACAGCATCGCCTGCAGATGCATCGACAGACGGCGCAGATCGTTATCGGCTTCGTCCATGTTCAGCCATGCGGTGAGCATCCCGGAACGCCGGCACTGCACCATGGCCTGCTGCAGCACGGTGGACTTGCCATGCCCGGCAGGGCCCTGCACCAGCACGATGCGCGCCGGTTCGCGTCCGAAGATACGGCTCAGCAGGTCATCGCGACTGATGGCACCGGCATAGGCACGCGGCTCGTACAGCTTGTGGCCGTAGCGATAGACGGGAGGATCGGGATCGGCGTGCGGGGTGCGCATGACCGGAACGAGGTTAGCAATTTCCACGCGCGGGCACGGCACCCTCGGGGCCGGTCAGGAGCCATCAGACGGTCGCGCGTGGCGAACGACCTCAGCGCTGGTCGCGGATGGCGCCAGTGCGCAGGCGCAGGTCGTTGAGGCGGATGAAGCCCTCGGCGTCCTTCTGGTCGTGCGAGTTGCCGCACCCGGCGGGGTCCTTTCGCGACAGCGAAGGGTCGACGGCAGCGGCAACACGCGTGGCGTACAACCTCAGCGCTGGTCGCGCAGGGCCCCGGTGCGCAGACGCAGGCCGTTCAATCGGATGAAGCCCTCGGCGTCTTTCTGGTTGTACGCCCCCCGGTCATCTTCGAAGGTGGCGATGCTGGCGTCGAACAGGCTGTCCGGCGAGCGCCGCCCGGCGTTGTAGACGTTGCCCTTGTAGAGCTTGAGGCGTACCTCGCCGTTCACGCGCTCCTGCGAGGCGTCGATCATCGCCTGCAGCATGCGGCGTTCCGGGCTCCACCAGTAGCCGTTGTAGATCAGGCTGGCGTAGCGCGGCATGAGTTCGTCCTTCATGTGCGCGACCTCGCGATCCAGGGTCAGCGACTCGATGGCGCGATGCGCCTTGAGCATCAGGGTGCCGCCCGGGGTCTCGTAGCAGCCGCGCGACTTCATGCCGACGTAGCGGTTCTCGACGATGTCGAGGCGGCCGATGCCGTGACGACCGGCGATCTGGTTGAGCCGGGTCAATAGCTCGTGCGGACTGAGCTTTTCGCCGTCGATCGCGACCGGATCGCCCTTGGCGAACTCCAGGGTCAGGTATTCGGGCGCATCGGGTGCGTCCTCGGGGTTGGCGGTCCAACGCCAGATGTCGTCGGGTGGGCACCACCAGGGGTCTTCCAGACCGCCGCCTTCATAGGAGATGTGCAGCGAGTTGGCGTCCATCGAATACGGACTGCCGCCATCCTTTTTCTTGGCGATGGGAATGTCGTGCTGCGCGGCGTAGGCCAGCAGCTTTTCACGCGAGTTCAAATCCCACTCGCGCCACGGCGCGATGACCTTGACCTCCGGCCACAGCGCATAGGCGCCCAGCTCGAAGCGCACCTGGTCGTTGCCCTTGCCGGTGGCACCGTGGCTGATGGTGTCGGCGCCGGTGAGCCGGGCGATCTCCACCATGCGCTTGGCGATCAACGGCCGGGCGATTGACGTGCCGAGCAGGTATTCGCCCTCGTAGATGGCATTGGCGCGGAACATCGGGAAGACGAAGTCGCGCGCGAATTCCTCGCGCAGGTCGTCGATGAAGATTTCCCTGACGCCGAATTGCTCGGCCTTGGGCCGCACGTGGTCGAGTTCTTCGCCCTGGCCGATGTCGGCGGTGAAGGTCACCACCTCGCAGGAATAGGTGTCCTGCAGCCACTTGAGGATGACGGAGGTGTCCAGTCCACCGGAATAGGCGAGGACGACTTTGCGGGTCTTGCTCATGAGGCGCGAGGCGTGAAGAGGGAGGAGTGAGGCGCGAAGGAAGCGCGGATTATAGAGCCGCTTCCGCTATAGTTCCGCGCCCATGAGCGATCCCTCCTCCCCCCCCGCGCCACGCGTCGGCCATCGTTTCCGCGGCTTTCTGCCGGTGGTCGTGGATGTCGAGACCGGCGGGTTCAACAACGCCACCGACGCTCTGCTGGAAATTGCCGCGGTGATCCTGGGGGTGGACGAGCACGGTCAGCTGGTCCGCCGCCAGACCGTGTTCGCCCACGTGGAACCCTTTCCCGGTGCCAACATGGAAAAGGCCTCGATGGAGGTCAACGGGATCAGAATCGACAACCCGCTGCGTCTGGCCAAGCGGGAAACCGAGGCGCTGTCGCACATCTTCAAGCCGATCCGCCAGGCCATCTCCGAGAACGGCTGCACCCGCGCCGTACTGGTCGGTCACAACGCGCATTTCGACCTGGGGTTTCTCAACGCTGCGGTGACGCGCACCGGCATCAAGCGCAACCCGTTTCATCCGTTTTCGTGCTTCGACACCGTGACCCTGGCCGGCAGCCTGCTGGGCCAGACCGTGCTGGCGCGCGCGGTCGAGGCCGCCGGCTTGACCTACGATCCGCGCGAGGCGCATTCGGCAATCTACGACGCCGAGATGACTGCCGACCTGTTCTGCGTGCTGATCAACCGGGTGCGGCCCTTGTTCGAGGCCTCGGCCACCGCTGCACCGATTCCCGACTGAGCGGCCCGGATCAGGGCCCGCGCTCTATCGCGGTGAGCATCACCCCGATCACGCGCAGATACAGGCGCTTCAGAGTCGGCTTGAGGCCGCGCTGGCGCCCTTCGCCGAGAAAGTGATCTTCGGTGAATGCGCGCCAGTTGGCGCGAGATACCGAATTCCAGGTAATAGCCAGCGACGGCGACAGGGTGCGCGTGAAATGCCACCAGCCGCTCGGGACAAACACCGTGTCGCCAGCATTGACGCGGAAACGGATCGGCGTCGCATTGGCGAAACGCGGGAAGCGGGCAAGGTCCACGGGATCGAAGCAATCGATGCGCGACACCTGCCTACGGTCTTCGCGCGGGTACAGATTCTCGGCCTCGCCGGGCGGAAACACCGTGAATTCCTTGTCTCCCTGTAGCTGGGTGATGAACGCGTGCAGGTGATGCAAGTCGTAATGCAGAACCGGGAAGAACGTGCCCGGCCCCGAGATGAGCAGTTCCGGCGGCCCGGCCTCGTTGCGGTACGCGTCCCCCAGCGGCACTAGCCGGCTCTGCGTACGGTTGCGCGGCTGCCCCGGAATCGGACTCAGCTCGGGCAACACCTCAGGCAGCACCTTGGCCAGGTAGCACTCGCGCAGATAGCGGCAGGGCCGTTCCGGGGTCGCTGCGAGCACCTCGTCAATGAAGGGTCCGAGCGCCACCATGCTCCCGTCCACGCGCACCTGGAACCGCGGGAATCGGTCACGCAAGTACGGCAGCGTCCAGGTCTTGAATGCCGGCCAATCCGCGCACAATCCGGGCACGACCACCGGGCGCAGCGGCCACTGGTACTCCCGCTCTATGTCTTCGTAGCGCAAACCTTCACGACGTTCGACGACAATCGCTGGCATAAAGTCTCCTCGTCATTTTTACCGCGACTCGCCTTGATTAGCGTGCCACCGGCCTGCGGAGCCGAAGGGCGCGCGTGCTTGCTATGAAGGTGTCCTCATGCCGTCGGGCCGGCAACTGCGATCAATCGCAGCCAGCGCTGCGCGGCGCCGTCGCGGTAGTCGGTCTGGTGCAGGATCGAGAATCCAGCATCGCGCAACAGCGCGGGATACGGATGGGAGAACGACTGCTCTATGCCGTAGGTTCGTGATCGGGTGTCGGCCTCGAGATCGTGATCCGGGCTCAGCGGCTCGACCAGCGCGATGATCGCCGGTCGCAGCGTGCCGTAAATGTGCGCAAACAACTCGCGCAATCGTTCCGGAGAAAAGTACTCGTACACGCCGCCGTTAGTCAGGTAGACGCATCCGGGCTTGCCGCTGACTCGCAGCCAGCCGAGCGCATCGTTGCAAGCGTAGGAAATGCGCGGGTCGATCGTCGCTGCGCGCGCTATCGCGAGCAGCCCCGCGCTTAGATCGACGCCGATCCCGGCCGCGAAAGGGCCGGTGCGAAGGAAATGCTGCAGAACCTCGCCACGTCCACAGCCGAACTCGACGAGAGATTCGATGCCGTGCACCATCGCCGCAGCGCAAACCTCGTCGACTACGTCCACATGATGCATCAGGAATTCGCCGCTGTGGCGATTCTCATGGTGGCCGTAATGCAGCACGCCTTCGCGGCTTTGCCAGAACCGCCGGTGAATCGGCTGCAGCATGGCCAACCGCCCGGAACGCGCGCCAACCCAGCCGAGCGCAGCGAGCATCCAGCGACCTGATCGACCGAGGGTAGCGAAGTCGTCAATGTCTCCCGCCAAAAGGCGCGACCTTCGTGCCGGGCACAGCGCGAGCAGGCTCAGCCCCATGCACAGCACGAGACCGCGTTTGAATGGCGACGACGGCAGGGCAAACGGAAACCAGTCCCGCCCACCAGCGTTGACCCCCGGACGATCCGCTTCGACGGCCGCTTCTCGCATCAACTTTCCCCAGCGCGACACGCCACGCTCGGCGCGTCACCCGCGATAACGATCCTACCTGTTTGTTCCGGGCGTAAACCAGCCGCCGCCCAGCGCGCGATACAGCTCCACCGAGGCCAGCCGCGCATTGAGCCGCGCCGCGGCCAGCGCCAGCTTGGCATTGAACAGGTCGCGGTCGGCGTTGATGACGTCGAAGTAGGACGAGTAGCCCCCCTTGTAGCGCGCGGTGGCGATCTCTTCGGCGCGCTGCTGGGCTGCCACCAGTTGCTGTTGCGCGCGCTCGATCTCGCCCAGCTTGTGGCGCGCCACAAGCGCATCGGCGACCTCGCGAAAGCCGTTGCGTACCGCCTTCTCGTAGGCGGCCAGGGCCTCGGCCTTGCGCGCATCGGCGAGATCGACGCGATACCCGTTGCGGTCGGCATCCAGCAGCGGCTGCAGCAGCCCGACGCCCAGCGACCAGGTCTCGGCGCCGCTGCTGAACAGGTCGGTCATCGCGGCGCTGAGCGAGCCGAAGCTGCCGGTCAGCGACAGGGTGGGAAACAGCGCCGCCTTGGCGCTGCCGATGCGGGCATTGGCCGCCACCAGCGCCTGCTCGGCCTGCAGGACGTCTGGGCGCCGCTCCAGCAGGCGGCTCGGCAACCCGGGCGGCACCGGCGGATTCATCGCGGCGGTGGTCTGCAGGTCGGGCGGCTCGAACGCGCCGGGGTTGCGCCCCAGCAGCAGCGACAGCGCGTGGCCGGTCTGCGCCAGCTGGCGTTCGAATTCGGGAATGCTGACGCGGGCCTGCGCCAGCTGCGCCTCGGCAGTGGCCACGTCCAGCCCGCTGACCACGCCGCGCTCGAACTGGGCGCGGGTGAGTTCCAGAAACTGCTCGCGCGTGACCGCGGTGGCGCGCGTGACCGCGAGCTGTTCGTCGAGGCTGGCCAGGCTGAACCAGGCGGTGGCGACCTGCGCCACCAGGCTCACCTGCACGCCGCGTTGTGCGTGCTCGGCCGCCAGCAGCTCGGCCTGAGCGGCCTCGTTCTCACGTCGCAGGCGGCCCCACAAGTCCAGTTCCCAGGACAGGCCCAGGCCCGCCGATTCGGTGGTACGCAGGCGCTCGCCACTGCCGATGGCGTCCACGCTGAGCTGTTCGCGCTCGACTCCGGCTTCGGCGGATATCTGCGGCAACAGCGTCAACCGCGTCGACCCTCGCAACGCCCGCGCCTGCTCGACGCGCGCCACCGCCATGCGCAGATCGAGATTGCGCGTCAGCGCCTCGGCGATCAGGGCCTGCAGCGTCGGGTCGCGGTACAACCCCCACCACGCCAGATCACGGTCCGAACCCGGCGCATCGAGCGCCGCGGCGCTGGGATAAGCGGCCGGAATCTCCAGCGGCGGCCGCGCGTAGTCCGGGCCCAGCGCACAGGCCGATAACAAAAGCCCGGTCAGGGCCGGCGCCAGCGTCCTCACAGGTTCGCCTGCGGCAGCGGCCGCCGTCCACGCCAGCGATCGACCGTGCCCTGCAGCAGCACGTAGAAAACCGGCACCAGGAAGATGCCGATCAAGGTTGCGCCGAGCATGCCGAACACCACCGTGGTGCCCAGCACCTGGCGCGCCGCGGCGCCGGCGCCACCGGCCAGCACCAGCGGCGTGGTGCCGAGAATGAACGCAAACGAGGTCATCAGAATCGGCCGCAGGCGCTGACGCGCACCGGTCACCGCCGCCTCGGCCAGCGGCACGCCACGCTCGTAGGCCAGCTTGGCGAATTCCACGATCAGGATGGAGTTCTTCGCAGCCAGGCCGATCAACATCACCAAGCCGATCTGCGCGTAGACGTCGTTGGCCATGCCGCGTGCGGTCAGCGCGGCAAAGGCGCCCAGCACGGCAAAGGGAATGCCGAGCATGACCGAAAACGGCACCAGCCAGCTCTCGTAGAGTGCCGCCAGCACCAGGAACACGAACACCAGACTGCCGGCGAAGATGTAGACCGATTGCCCGGCCGCCTTGCGTTCCTGGTAACTGACGCCGCTCCAGGTATGTTGGTAGCCCTCGGGCAGTTCGTCGCCGACTCTGTCCATCGCCGCCATCGCCTCGGCCGAGCTGTAGCCGGCCTGGGCACTGCCGTTGATGGTCACCGCGCGAAAGATGTTGAAACGCTCGATGTAGTCGGGCGTTATCCGCGAGCGGATCGATACCAGCGTCGACAGCGGAACCATGTCGCCGGCCGCCGAGCGCACGTAAAGCTGGTTGACCGCGTCGGGCGCGGCGCGCGCGGCGCCATCGGCCTGGGCGGTGACGCGGTAGGTGCGGCCGTAGAGATTGAAGTCGTTGATGTAGCTGCCGCCGAGAAAGGTCTGCAGCGACGAAAAGATGTCGGAGATCGGAATCCCCAGCGTCTTGGCGTGTTCGCGATCGATCACGTACTCGATCTGCGGCGTGCTGGCATTGAACTGGGTAAATACGCGCGTCAGCTCCGGCTGCCGGTTGGCGGTGCCGATCAGAGCGTTGATGTTGCCGGTGAACTGGTCCAGCGTGCCGCCGCCACGGTCCTGCAGCACGAACTCGAAGCCGCCGCCGGTGCCGATGCCCGGAATCGACGGCGGATTGAGCACCAGGAAGTTGGCGCCCTCGATGCCGCGAGTGGCCTCCACGACCTGTTGCAGGATGCGCGCCGCGCTCCGGTCGTCGCCGCGTTCGTCCCACGGCGCAAGGCTGATGAAGGAAAAGGCGGACGCCGGATTGGTGATGCCGGCAAAGATGCTGAAGCCGACAATCTCCACCGCGTCGACGACGCCGGGGATCGCATGCACTTTGCGGTCGAACTCCAGCACCACCTCGTCGGTGCGCTGAAACGAGGCGCCCGGCGGCAATGAGATCGCCACCAGCAGATAGCCCTGGTCCTCCTCCGGCAGAAAACCGCTGGGACGCGACAGCACCAGCCAGGCAGCGACCACGGTCAACACGCCGAATATGCCCAGTGCCACCCCGCTGCGGCGGACGGCGCGCTGCACGGTTTCGCTGTAGCCCTGCGTGGCGCGCGCGAAGCCGCGGTTGAACAGCCCGAAGAAGCGTCCGATCGGTCCCGGTGCCCCCCCTTCGGCACCGGGTCTGAGCAGCAGCGCGCACAGCGCCGGAGTGAAGGTCAGCGCCACCAGGCAGGAGATCATCACCGACACCGACAGGGTCAGCGCGAACTGGCGGTAGAACTGCCCGGTCAAGCCCGGCAGGAACGCGGCGGGAATGAACACCGCCGACAGCACCAGGGCGATCGCCACCACCGGACCGCCGACCTCGGCCATCGCCTCGCGCGTGGCCTCGCGCGCCGACTTGCCGGTGGCATCCATCTTGGCGGTCACCGCCTCCACCACGACGATGGCATCGTCCACCACCAGCCCGATCGCCAGCACCATCGCGAACAAGGTCAGCGTGTTGATGGAAAAGTCCAGCATCACGAAAGCGGTAAAGGCGCCGATGATGGAGATCGGCACCGCCAGCATCGGGATCAGGGTGGCGCGCCAGCTCTGCAGAAAGAGGAACACCACCGCCAGCACCAGCAGGGACGCCTCGAACAGCGTCTCCACCACGCTGTCGAGCGACTGCTCCACGAACTGCGTGGTGTCGAACGGGATCGAATACTCGATGCCGTCAGGGAAACTACGCTCCAGCTCCGCCATCGCCTGGCGGATGCCCTCGCGCACCTCCAGCGCGTTGGCGTCCGGCAGCTGATAGATGCCGATGCCGGCCGAGGCCTCGCCGTTGAGACGGTTGGTGCGCGTGTAGTCGGTGGCGGCGAGTTCCACCCGCGCGATGTCCTTGATCCGCACCAGACTACCGTCGCTGCGTGCGCGCACCACCACGTTCTCGTATTCCTCGACGTCGGCCAGACGCCCGCGTACGTACACCGCGTACTGTTTCTCCTGCCCCTCCGGCGCCGGCTCGGCACCGATGGTGCCGGCCGGTGCCACCACGTTCTGCTCCTGCAGCACCGCGCTGACGTCCTGGGTGGTGACGCCGAGCTGGGCCATGCGTTCGGGGTTGAGCCAGATGCGCATGCCGTAATCGCGCGCACCGAACACCGTCACCTGCCCGACCCCCGGCACGCGCGCCAGCGCGTCGACCACGTTGAGCGTGGCGTAATTGCTCAGGTACAGAAAATCCAGCGCCGGGTCGCTGGCGGTGATCGCCACCAGCAGCAGGATCTGCGGCTGACGCTTGTTGACGCTGACGCCCTGGCGCACCACTTCCTGCGGCAACTGGCGCTGTGCGATGGCGACGCGGTTCTGCACCTGAACCGCGGCGATGTCCTGGTCGGTGCCGATGTCGAAGGTCACGGTGAGCGAGTACGAGCCGTCGTTGCCGCTCTTGCTGCTCATGTAGAGCATGTTCTCGACGCCGTTGACCTGCTGCTCGATCGGCGCCGCCACCGACTGCTCGACGGTGACGGCATCGGCGCCGGGGAACGTGGTGGTGACCACGATCGACGGCGGCACGATCTGCGGGAAGCGCGCCACCGGCAACTGCGTCAGCGAAACGACGCCGGCCAGCGTGATGATGATGGACAGGACCGCGGCAAAGATCGGCCGGTCGATGAAGAAGTTGACCATGCCGGCCTCAGGACTCCGTCGCTGCTTCGCCGCTGGCGGCGTCGGGCGCCACCACCGTCACCGGCGCACCGGGACGCAGCTTCTGCATGCCCTCGATCACCACCCGCTCGCCGCGCTCCAGGCCCTCCTGCACGAGCCACTCGGTGCCGATGCGCGCGCCCATGGTGACGTTGCGCGGCTGCGCGATGTCGTCGTCGCCGATCACCCATACGCTGGTGCGGCCCTGCACCTCCTGCACCGCGCGCTGCGGCAGCAGCAGCGCATCCTTCACCTGCTCGGTCTGCACCAGCACACGGGCGAACTGGCCGCTCACCAGCAGGCCGTCGGAGTTGGGCACGGACAGCCGGATCGGCAGGGTGCCGGTGTCGGCATCGACCGCGGCATCGACGAAATCCACGTGCGCCGGGTGGGGATATTCGGATCCGTCGGACAACTGCAGACGGAACACCCGCTCGCGGTCGGGTTTCTCGCGGGTGATGCCGTAGAGCCGGCCCAGTTCCAGCATGCGCTGCTCGCTGATGCTGAAGTTCACGAACATCGGATCGGTCGCATACACCGTCGTCAGCAGCGAGGTATATGCCGTCACCAGGCCTCCTACGCGCAGTTGCGCGCGACCCATCACGCCGTCGATCGGCGAGGTGACGCGGGTGTATTCCAGATCCAGCTCGGCGGTGCGCACCGCGGCCTGTGCCGCGTCCACGGCCGCCGCACCGGCCTGCTCGCGCGCCCGCACGGCGTCGTACTCCTGACGGCTGACCGCATTGAGTTCCAGCAGCGGCTCCACCCGTGCCAGGTCGCGCTCGGCCTGCACCTGGCTGGCGCGGGCCTGGGCCACCGCCGCACGGGCCTGCGCCAGGGCCTCCAGATAGGGTTGCGAATCGATCTCGAACAGCAGTTGTCCGCGCCGCACGCGCGCGCCTTCTTCGGCCGCCAGCTTTTCCAGCAGGCCACCGACCCGTGGACGGATTTCCACCGTGCTGGAAGCCTCCACCCGGGCGACGTAGCCGGTTTCGACCGCCGCCGGCTGCGGCCGCAGTTCCAGGACGCGCACTTCCGGCGGCGGCGGCTCGGGAGGCGGTGGCTGCGAGCACGCGGCCATCCCGGCCGCCAGCATCGCACCGACCGCGGCGGAGCAGGCACGCAGACGCAACATGGTGGGGTCCCCGGAGAGCAATATTTGTCGGACAATAATTAGCATGCTAGCTTTTCGTCAAGCAGTTGCTTTTTACTATCGTCCCACCCCCACTCCGTCCCTTGCGCACGTGAACCAGCCCTCCCAAGCGCCGGATTTCCGCTTCGTCAGCCTGCTGCGCGAGTCGTATTGGCTGCTGCGCGAAGTGATCGACGCGCGGCTGGAGCCGCTGGGCCTGTCGCAGGCACGCTGGCGCCCGCTGCTGTGCCTGCACTTGAATGGCGGCCCCATGACCCAGGTCGAACTGGCACGCATGCTGTCGGTGGAATCGCCGACGGTGGTACGCCTGCTCGACCGCCTCGGCGAATGCGGTTGGATCGTCCGCCGTGCCTGTCCGCAAGACCGCCGGGCCTATCACGTGGAACTAACCCCGCGCGCGCGGCGTCTGTGCGTCCAGGTCGACCGCATCGTGTCCGAAATCCGGATCCAGGGTCTGACCGGCATCTCAGCCCGCGACCTGGCGGTGGCGATCTCGGTACTCGAACGTGCGCGCGACGGCTACGCGCAAATGGCCCGGCAGGAACTGCCGGGGTCCGCCCGCAAACGCGGCCGCAAGCCGCCCGTTACACGCCGCACAGCCGCCAACGGAAAAGCGCGCGCCATCGAATAGAATTGCAGGATCACGCCACATGACTGGCCCGGATCGTCCCCCAATGAACCTACGCATGCGCCGCGCCGCCGGCGTCTTGCTTGCGCTGCTGATGCTGCCTTGTGGCCAGCTCCTGGCAATCGATTTCGAGTATGTGGCCAAGCGGGCCCAGGACTTGTCCGAACGGCCATACGTGGCGCCGCCGGACACCGCGCTGCCGCGGGAGCTGATCGAGCTGGAACCGAGGCAGTACCGCGACATCCGCTTCAAGCCGGAGCGCGCGATCTGGGCCCAGCGCGGGCTGCCGTTCGAGCTGCAGCTGATCCACCCCGGCCAGCACTATCGCAAGCCGGTGCGCATTCATCTGCTGACCGCCGACGGGGTCGCCCCGGTGGCGTTTCGCGCCGAGGATTTCGACTACGGCAAACGCAACGGACAGCTCGATCCCGGTCGCTATGGCGACATCGGCTTCGCCGGCTTTCGCGTCCGTCACCTCGGCAAGGGCGCGCAAGACGGCCGCGAGGTCATGAGTTTCCTCGGCGCCAGCTATTTCCGCGCGCTCGGCGCCGGACAGCAGTATGGACTTTCGGCGCGCGGTCTGGCGGTGGACACCGGACTGCTGTCGGGCGAGGAATTCCCCTACTTCACCGAGTTCTGGATCGCCTGGCCGCGCGCCGAGGACCGCCACCTGACGGTATACGGCCTGCTGGATTCGCGGCGCATGGCAGGGGCCTATCGTTTCGTGCTGCGTCCCGGGATCACCACCACGGTGGAGGTGACCAGCCGCGTCTACCTGCGTGAGGGCGTCACCAAACTGGGCTTGGCGCCGCTGACCAGCATGTTCCATTTCGGCGAAAACCAGCGGTCCGTCAGCGAGGATTATCGGCCCGAGGTCCACAAGTCCGACGGCCTGATGGTGCATACCGGCAACGACGAATGGGTGTGGCGGCCGCTGATCAACCCCCGTCGCCTGATCGTGACCTCGTTCGCCACCCGCAATCCCAAGGGGTACGGGCTGATGCAGCGCGACCGGGACTGGAACAACTACCAGGACCTGAACCAGCGCTACGACCTGCGTCCCAGCGCCTGGGTGGAGCCGCGCGGGGCCTGGGGGCCCGGTCGCGTCGAACTGGTCAGCATCCCCACCCCCGACGAGTTCAACGACAACATCGTCGCCTACTGGGTGCCGGAAACGCCACCCCCGGTGGGCCCGGGCCTGGACTACAACTACCGCCTGTCGTGGCAGATGGAGGAGGAAATCCGTCCGCCCGGCGGCTGGGTGGTGCAGTCGCGGCGCAGCCGCGGCTGGGTAAGCCAGGCGGACGAATCCCTGCGCATGGTGGTGGACTTCGACGGCCCGCGGCTGCGCGAACTTCCACCGGACGCCAAGCTGTTGGGCGCGATCTGGCTCAACGAAAACGGCGCATTGATGGAACGCGAAGTGATTCGCAACGAGGTCAACGGACAATGGCGGCTGAGTTTCCGTTTTCACCGCCTGAACGCCGCCGAGCCGGTGGAGATTCGCGCTTTCCTGAAGAACGACGAGGACGTGCTGACCGAAACCTGGAGCTATCTGCTGGCACCGTGATGGCCGCCGCACCGCCGCACCGACCGGAAATCCCGTTGCGGATGGGGTGTTCGTGTGGCTTGCTCCGCCGGTACGTCGGCCTAAAACTCGACCTATAAGTCCGACCAACCTGGACCCATGCAGAGTTTCGACACCGCCGCTCCGCCCGCCAACACGCCCCCCGATCCGCCGGTGCGAGCGATCGACTATCTGGCGCGGCTGCCGCTGGACGAGGAACAGCGCCGGACACTTGCCTGCGAAACGGCAGACCTGGGTCCGGAGCAAGGTTTCGAGCACATCCACCGGGTCCTGGCCAACCGTGGCGACACCCCGGCGGCAGACGGCCTGTGCTCGGTGCAGCCGCGTCTGCGCAGACACTGGGCACAGCGTCACCAGCGCGGCGATGCGGGCCTGGAACTGGCCTTGCAGGAGGATGTGCACGGACATTCCCGGCTGGTCACCATGCCGCCGCTGGCGCGCGCGTCGATGACGCCAGTGCCATGGAACACCAACGTGCTGGGCCGCTGGGTCAAGGCGTTGCGCACGCGCTGGTTCGGCCAGCGCGGTCGGTTGGCCAGTCGTCATCCGGATTCGAAGGACCAGCCCGACCAGCCCGAGCGCGAGGTGCACTGGCTGGCCGCGTCACGGCTGCGCCGGTTGTTCCTGGTCTCGCTGGTGCTGGGTCAGACCTGGCTGGCCTCCTACTTCATGACGGCGATCCTGCCCTACCACGGCAACCACTGGCTGGAGATGATCATCCTGGCCATCTATGCGGTGCTGTTCGCCTGGGTCGGTACCGGTTTCTGGACGGCCTTGATGGGATTCTGGGTGCTGGTGCGCGGTCGCGACCGGTTCTCCATCAGCGCCACCGCCGCACCGGATCTGCTGATTCCGGTCGGGGCCCGCACCGGCATCCTGGTGCCGATCTGCAACGAGGATGTCGGCCGCGTGTTTGCGGGCATCCGCGCCACCTACGACTCGCTGGCACGCACCGGCAGCCTGGATCGCTTCGCGTTCTTCATCCTGTCGGACAGCAGCGAGGCCGACACCCGCGTGGCCGAACTGGAGGCCTGGCTGCAGCTGTGTCGCGAGGTCAACGGCTTTGGCCACATCTTCTACCGTCGGCGCACCAACCGTATCCGGCGCAAGTCGGGCAATGTCGCCGACTGGTGCCGACGCTGGGGCAGCCTGTATCGCTACATGATCGTGCTCGATGCCGACAGCGTGATGAGCGGCGCCTGCCTCAAACGCCTGGTGCAGCTGATGGAGGCCAACCCGAAGGCAGGCATCATCCAGACCGCGCCGCGCGCCGCCGGACGCGAAACGCTGTACGCCCGCATCCAGCAGATGGCCACGCGCGTCTACGGACCGCTGTTCACCGCGGGCCTGCATTACTGGCAGCTCGGCGAGAGTCACTACTGGGGACATAACGCCATCCTCAGGGTGGCGCCGTTCATGCGCCACTGCGCGCTGGGCAAGATTTCCGGGAGCGGCCCGCTGGCAGGCGAGATTCTGTCCCACGACTTCGTGGAGGCCGCGTTGATGCGGGCCAAGGGCTGGAGTGTATGGATCGCCTACGACCTGCCCGGATCGTTCGAGGAAATGCCGCCCTCGCTGCTCGACGAACTCAAGCGCGACCGCCGCTGGTGCCAGGGCAATCTGCAGAATTTCCAGCTGTTCACCGCGCAGGGACTGCATCCGGCCCACCGCGCGGTGTTCATGACCGGCGTGATGGCCTACCTGTCGGCGCCCCTGTGGTTTCTGTTCCTGGTGCTGTCGACCGCACTGCTGGCGATCAACGTACTGGCCGAACCGGTGTATTTCCACGAACCCAATCAATTGTTCCCGCTATGGCCCCAATGGCATCCGGAATGGGCCATCCGGCTGTTCGGCGCCACCGCCACGCTGCTGTTCCTGCCGAAGCTGCTGGCCGCACTGCTGCTGCTGATCCGGCCAGCCGAGCTGCGCGGTTTCGGTGGCCCGCTGCGCATGCTCGTCAGCGTGTTTCTAGAGACCGCGTTCTCGGCCTTGCTGGCGCCGATCCGCATGCTGTTTCACACCAAGTTCGTCGCCGGTGCGCTGCTCGGCTGGAAGCTGGTGTGGAAATCGCCGCCGCGCGGAGACACCGAGACCGGCTGGGGCGAGGCCTTGTCCAAACATGGCGGCGGCACTGCGGTCGGCGTGGTGTGGGCGGCGGGCGTGTACTGGCTGCAGCCCGATTTCCTGTGGTGGCTGGCGCCGGTGGTCGGCAGCCTGATGCTGGCGATCCCGCTGTCGGTGTGGTCGTCGCGGGTGAGTCTGGGACGGCGCTTCCGTCAGGCGCGCCTGTTCCTGATCCCGGAGGAATCGATGCCGCCGCGCGAACTGCGCTGGCTGTGGACCGCGGTGAAGAAGCAGAAACCGCTGCCGGGATTTCGCGAGGCGGTGGTGGACCCGGTGGTCCATGCATTGGTATCGGCTCACGGCATCCCGCGACCGCGCCGGCCGCAGGCTCTGATCGAGCAGCGCCAGCAGTTGCTGGACCGCGCGCTGCACGAAGGCCCCGCCAGCCTGTCCGAAGCCTCCCGCAATATCGTGCTGGGCGATCCGCTGCTGCTGAGTCAGCTGCACCGTCGCGTATGGACCGCCAACGCCGCGCACCCCGACTGGCGGGCGCCCTGCGGACCGGCGTGATCCGGACCCGCTCGCGGCTCGGCGCAAATCCAAGGTCCGCGCGCCGGACCGCGACGATGAAGCCGCTGCGATCGACGCTGCGGTCTCCGTAAAACCGCAGGCCTTGCGGGTGTCGGTTTGTTCGCGTGCGCTCATCCCCTGCGTTTTTTGATGTCGCGCATCGGGTCGGCAGTGTCACGCAACCGTCACCGCGACTTCATTTTGCTTCCACGCGCGTTTCATAGATTGGCGGGAGTCGAAATGGAGAAAACACGATGTCGGTCTTCATCGAGAAGTCCACCGTACTCGCCGATACCCCCTTCGCGGCGGCACCGCGATTCGCCGTTGCCTTTGCCCGCACCGCCGAAGAGATTCTGGAAACGCAGCAGTTGCGCTATCGCATCTTCGCCGGCGAACTGGGCGCCGAGATCGATGGTGGCGAACACGGGGCGGACCGCGATCAGTACGATCCTTGGTGCGAGCATCTGACCGTCCGCGATACCGACAGCGGCCGCATCGTGGCCTGCACGCGCCTGCTCACGGATGCCATGGCGCCCAACGCCGGCGGCTTCTATTCGTCGGGGGAATTCGACCTCGCCATGGTCGATTCGCTGCCCGGCAGGGTGATGGAGATCGGTCGCACTTGCGTGGATCGCGATTACCGCAGCGGCGCGGTCATCGCGGTGCTGTGGCAGGGCATCGCCGCGTACATCACCCAGCACGGCTACGACTATCTGTTCGGCTGCGCCAGCATCGGGCTGGAGGACGGCGGAGCGCAGGCACATGCGATCCTGCAGCAGATCAAGGGACGCTACATGGCGCCCGATTACCACCGCGTGCGTCCGTACTATCCGCTGCCAGCGGCAGACGGCCGTACGGCGGAAAAAGTCAGGATGCCGCCGCTGCTCAAGGCCTATCTGAGCCTGGGCGCAAAAGCCTGCGGCGAGGCCTACTGGGACCGCGAGTTCAACTGTGCCGACGTCTTCATGCTGCTCAATGTCAGCGACCTGAATCCGCGCTACGCCCGCCACTTCCTGGACCGTGCCCCCAGCGTGGAAGCCACTGCCGGCCACGCCTGAGCAACGGCGTCGATGATGTCGCTACCGCAGCGGCACCGCCCTGCCGCGCAGACCTTCGCCGTCAATGCGGCGACCTCCTTGCATGGCCATCTCCGATTCGCGTGGCGTGCGGCCCTGTTGTGCGTGCACGTGGCGTACGGACTGCTGCTGGCGCTGGCGATACGCCTGAATGCCGCGCAACGTGTGCGGGCGGAGCGCCTGGCGCAGCAGTGGTCGACGCGGCTGTTGCGCATCCTCGGCCTGCGTCTGCGCGTGCACGGCGTGCCGATCGATGGGGGCGGCCTGATCGTCGCCAATCACGTGTCCTGGCTCGACATCCCGGTGCTGTCGGCCTGCCTGCCGATCCGCTTCGTATCCAAATCCGAGGTGCGCCAGTGGCCGGTCGCCGGCTGGCTGGCCGATGCCGCCGGCACCTTCTACATCCGTCGCGGCAAGGGCGGCTCGCGGCCGCTGCTGAATCGCATGGCGCCCTATCTGGGCGGCGGCGGCGTGGCGGTCGTGTTTCCCGAAGGCACCACCACCACCGGCCAGGAGGTGCTGAGCTTTCATCCGCGCCTGTTCGCCGCGGCGATCGAGTCGCGCACGTCGGTGCAGGCCGTGGCACTGCGCTACGGTCGCGGTGATCGGGGTGCGGAGCTGGCACCTTTTGTCGGCGATGACGATCTGGTCTCGCACCTGCTGCGGCTGTTGCGAAACGCCTCCGGCCTGAGTGTGGAGCTGCATTTCTGTCCCCGCGTGGCGGCGGCCGACCGCTCCCGCGAAGAGCTGGCCCTGCAGGCACACGCGGCGGTAAGCCAGGTTTTGGACCCGGCACCCAACCGCGCAGCCCTGGGAACGGCCGGTCCCTGACTGCTATGAGTCATTGACCTGCGTGGCCCGCGCGCCGCGCGCGACCGCGTCGACGCGGCGTAAAATACGCAGCATGAATACACCCCCACCCCTTGCGCCCGCACCCGTTGTCGCCGGCGTCAAGCTGCGCGGCGCCGAGAAGATGGCGCGCATCCCGGTCAAGTTCGAAGCCACCACCCAGATGCCGCGCAAGCCTTCGTGGATTCGCGCGCGGCTGGGTCATTCCGCCGAGGTGGACCGCATCAAGTCCATCCTGCGCGAGCAGAACCTGCACACGGTGTGCGAAGAAGCCAGTTGCCCCAACCTGAGCGAATGCTTCGGCAAGGGCACGGCCACTTTCATGATCATGGGCGACATCTGCACGCGGCGCTGCCCGTTCTGCGATGTCGCCCACGGCCGTCCCAATGCGCTGGACACCGATGAGCCGCGCAAGCTGGCGATGACCATCGCCGCGCTCAAGCTGCGCTACGTGGTGATCACCAGTGTGGATCGCGACGATCTCAAGGACGGCGGCGCGGCGCATTTCGCAGGCTGCATCCGGGAGTCGCGTGCGGCCTCGCCCACGCTCAAGATCGAAGTGCTGGTGCCGGATTTTCGCGGCCGCATGGACCCCGCGCTGGCGATCTTCAAGGACACGCCGCCGGATGTGTTCAACCACAACCTGGAAACCGTGCCGCGGCTGTACCGGCGCGCACGGCCCGGCTCGGATTACGACTGGTCGCTGGACCTGCTGCAGCGCTTCAAGGCGCTGCATCCCGCAGTGCCGACCAAGTCCGGCCTGATGCTGGGCCTGGGCGAAACCATCGAAGAGATCGAGCAGGTCATGCACGATCTGCGCGCGCATCAGGTCGACATGCTCACCTTGGGCCAGTACCTGCAGCCGTCGAAGAATCATCTGCCGGTGGAACGCTTCGTTCATCCCGACGAGTTCGAGCGACTGCGCATGGTGGGCGAGCAGATGGGTTTTGCGCACGTGGCCAGCGGTCCGATGGTGCGGTCGAGCTACCACGCCGACGTGCAGGCACACGAGCTGGTGGGCGACCGGAACGCGCAATGAAAACGCTCGCGCTGCTCGCGGCCGCGGCGATCGCCGGCATCAGCGGCCTGGCCCGTGCTGCCGAGATCTCCGAGTGCGCCAGGATCGATGACGACATCGTGCGTCTGTTCTGCTACGACCGTGCCGCCGGCCGGCCGATGCCGGCCGCGGCACAGACCGATCCAGATTCTGCCGAGCCCCCGTCGGACGCGGCGAAACCCGAGCCGCAAGCCGCAAGCGGACCTGACGATACGGCCGCGACCGGCGTCATCGGACCGACTCGGCCCGAAGCCGGAATCGAAGTGGAAGCGGCGCCCGACCTGCCGCCGAAGGACCCGATCGACGCCGATGCCGGTGCCGGTTCCAAGGGGGCGACGGCGGCTGACCGTCCCGCCGAGCGCGTCGATGCCCGCATCGTCGGCGCGTTCCAGGGCTGGTCGCCGGGCACGCGCTTCATTCTGGACAATGGCCAAGTGTGGGAAGCGGTGGGCGCCAGTACGCACTATTCGAAGTCCGACGCGCCGGCCGTGACGATCCGTCGCGACTTTCTCGGCCAGTACCTGATGTCGGTGGAAGGCGTGAAGTCCAAAGCGCTGGTGCGACCGGTGGAGCCCTGAAATCCGCAATTGCGGATCGCTCAGCGCACCAGCTCCACCCGCAGCTCGCGGCGGTCGGCGCGGCCGCGCTCGTCGATGGCGCTGATGCGGTAGACGCCCGGTCCCTGCGGCACCCAGCCCAGCGCCACCCCGGGCGCGGATTGGCCGACGAAGGCATCGTCGACGAACCAATACAGCTTGCGCACGTCGCCCTCGGCATGGGCGTTGAATGCCAGACGCTCGGAACCCAGCCGAGCCTCGCGTACCGGATAGCTCACGCCCGCCAGCGGCGACACGATCTGCGGCGGCGCGCCGGCCGCAGCATCGTCGGCGCAATCGCCAGCGGCAGGCGGCGGTCGCCGCGGAATGCCAGCCTGCGCGAACAGGCGCATCAGGTCGGACGACCAGAATTCATGCAACTCCCAGCGCACATCCGCCGGGTCGAAGGGCGGACAGGCGCGGCGGCCGCTGCGCCGATCCACTGCCACCCGGCGATGCACCTGCGACAGGCGGATCGGCGATGTGCCGGGGATGAACCACGTCGTCACCCGCTGCGGACAGTCCACGTTGGGTAGATCGCCGGACGCGGCGCAGACCTCGACACTGGCCAGATCGGACGGCTGCGTCGGCGCCGGCTCCACGTAGCCGGGCAGCGCACGCACGGCGTCGACCATGCGGAAGAACAGCGGCGTGGCAGCGCGCACACCCACGAAGGCGGGATTGGAGCGACCGTCGAACTCGCCGACCCAGACCGCCAGCACATAGGGCCCGAACACGCCCGCGGTCCAGGCATCGCGATAGCCCCAGGAGGTGCCGGTCTTCCAGGCTACACGGCCGCCGCCGCCCACACCCTGGATCACGAGGTCGTCCGGCCGCGGATTCTGCCGCAGCATGTCCAGCAGCATGAAGCTCGCGGCCGGCGACAACAGCGGCGCGCCGTCGGCAGATTCGGCGTCGCCCTGAAGGTAACGCAGGGCACGCAGGCGACCGCGATTGGGCAGCAGCGCGTACAGGCGCAGCATTTCCGCCATGGTCACCTCGCCACCGCCCAGCACCAGAGCCAGACCGTAGTGCTCGGCCGAGGCCAGCCGGGCCACGCCACCGGCGCGCAGAAAGCCGTGAAACCCAGGCGGCTGCAGCCGCGAGGCGAGTGTGACCGCCGGCACGTTGCGCGAGCGGATCAGCGCTTGGGTGGCGTCGATCGGCCCCACGAAAGCGCCGTCGAAATTCTCCGGCGAGTAAGGGCCAAACGCAGTCGGAGCGTCCTTGAGGACCGAACGCGGATGGATCAGACCCTGGTCAATGGCCAACCCATAGATGAAAGGCTTGAGCGCCGAACCCGGCGAGCGTTTGGCCAGGGTGCCGTCGACCTGTCCATGCAGGTCGGGATCGAAGAACGCCGCCGAGCCCAGCACCGCGCGCACGCTCATGTCGCGCCAGTCGACCAGCATGGCCGACGCATTGCGCAGACCCTGGCGGCGCAGGCGTGCAAGGTAATCGCGCATCTCGCGTTCGAGCGTACGCTGCAGGCCCAGGTCCAGCGTGCTGCGGATTTCGCGCGCCGCGCCGGCCTGGGCCAGCAGGCGCGTGCTCAGATGCGGCGCGTGGAACGGCAGGTCCGCCACCCGCCCGTAGCGCAGCGGCAGCGCGACAAGACCGCGTTCGCGCTCGTCGCCGGGCCGGGTCTGCACCCAGCGTTCGAACAGGCGGCGACGCGCGGCACGCAGGTTGGACGGCTCGTCGCGCGACGGCGCGCGGGCGCCGGGCGCCTGCGGGATCAGCACCAGACTCAGCGCCTCGGGCAAACTCAGGTCGGCCGCGGACTTGCCGAAATAGATGCGCGCCGCGGTGCCCACGCCCTGAACGTTGCCGCCGTAAGGCAGGAGGTTCAGATGCGCCTCCAGCAGCTCGTGCTTGGAGTAGCGCGCTTCCAGCCACAGCGCGTGCGCGATCTGGCCCAGCTTGCCGGGGATGCTGCGCGTATCCAGCCCGTAATACAGGCGCGCCAGCTGCATACTCAGCGTGGAGCCGCCCTGCCGCGCACCGCCGCTGGCCAGGGCCCAGGTTGCGCGCAGCAGCGCCGCCGGATCGACTCCGGGGTGAAGATAGAAGTGCTGGTCCTCGTGCAGCAGCAGCGCGTCGAGCAGGATCGGCGACACCTGCTCCAGATCCGCCCACAAGCGATATTGCTGGTCCGGCGCCAGGGTCAGCCGCAGCAGCCGGCCGTGAACGTCGAACAGCGCACGCGACTGCCCGATGCGCTCAGCCAGCGGCGGCCTTGGCCAGTAGCGCACTGCGACCAGCAGCAGCGCGACCAGCAGCAGACCCAACGCAAAACGCCGCCCGATCCCGAACAGGAGCGCGCGGCGTTTCGAAGCAACCGGGGTCGCCGCCCGCGGATCGGCGGCCGGCACGGCGAGGACTCAGACCGAGAACGAGGATCCGCAGCCGCAGGTGGTGGAGGCGTTGGGATTGCGGATCACGAATTGCGCGCCTTCCACGCTTTCCTTGTAGTCGATCTCGGCGCCGGCAAGGTATTGCATGCTCATCGGGTCCACCACCAAGCGCACGCCGTGATTTTCCACCTGGACGTCGTCCTCTTCGGCGGCATCGTCGAACTTGAAACCGTACTGGAATCCCGAGCAGCCGCCGCCGCTGATGAACACGCGCAGCACCTGCTGGGGATTTTCTTCCTCGTCCAGCAGCTCGCGCACCTTGCGTGCAGCCGAATCGGTGAACAGGACGGGGGTTTCGGTAAGGGTTTCAGCTTCCATGGGACTAAACCTTCAATGAATCGTTCAGGACGCGATGACCTTGGGCCGGCGCAGGTCATGAATGGCGCCACTGGCACTGGCAGCTTCCCCGCGCGGCTCGCCGATGGCGGACGGCGCACGATCGCCGGAGGGATCATGCACCATCTGACCGTTGACCTCCGCTCCGGGTTGCACTTCCAGCACGCTGTAATACACGTTGCCGGTCACCCGTGCGCGCGCGGCCAGCGTCATCTTCTCGCTGGCGTAGACGTTGCCGGACACCGTACCGTTGACCGTCAGAATGGGGACGCTGATGTCGCCTTCAACTGCGCCCTGCTCGCTGATCGACAGCGAGGCCGGCTCGCCGACGGTTGCAATCACCTTGCCGCGGATGCGGCCATCCACGTGCAGGCCGCCGGAAAACAGCACATCGCCGCGGATTTCGGTCAGTTCGCCCACCAGGGTGTTGACCGCAGTGGCCTTCTTGCGCCCGGAGGCGTCGCCGCTGCCGAACATGCTCATCGCCTTTACTCCTCGCCGGCTTCCACCAGCCGCGACCAATCGTAGGGTTCCTTGACCACGCCGCCCTTGGGGCCGTCGTTGTCCAGGGACAGGGTAACGGTTACTCGCGACGGCAGGAAACCTTCGGGCAGCCTCATCCGGCCGCCGAACTCCTGGAATGCGCGAAACGAGAACTTGCGGACGTCCTTGTCCGCCTCGCCGACCTGCAGCTGGTCCAGCCGATAGGTCTCCAGGGTGCCGTCATCCAGGCCTTCGACCGCAAAGTCGTAGGTGCCGCTGGCGGTGCGATCGCGCTGCAGGGGCTGCACCAGGATCAGGTCGTAGCGCCAGATCCGCGCGCCGTCCTCGGGTCTGAGTTTGAGTTGCAGCACGCGAATCCCGGTGCTGGCCTGCTCCGGCGACAGGATGTTGCGGTACAGCGCCAGTTGTTCGCGCAACTCGGCGTTCTGGGATTCCATGCTGGCCACGGTGTCGCGCAGCGCCTCGCAGGCCTGTGCGTCGATCTCGCAGGAGCGCGCCGCAAAAGTGCTCTGTCCGCGCAGATCGTCGAGCTCGTTGCGGGCCGCCCGCAGATCGCGGACCAGCCGCTTGCGCTCGTCGCGCAATTGCACGATCTCGCTGTCCGGATCGCGAAACCAGGTGGAGTTGGGATCGGTGGCCTGGTGATAGATCACGTAGCCGATCACCACCACCGCCACCGCGGCCAGCGCCCACAGCAGCAGGGCCTGCCGCGAGCGCTGGCCGCGGACGACGACGTGATGACGCTTCACCGGGCCGCCATCATGGCGCCAGCGGCGGCGATTCCAGTCCCTGCGATTCGGGGAAGCCGAACATCAGGTTGAAGCACTGCAACGCCTGCCCGGAGGCGCCCTTGATCAGGTTGTCGATCACCGACAGCACGATCAGGGTCTTGCGATCCGGCGCACGGTGCAGCGCGATGCGGCAGACATTCGAGCCGCGCACGCTGCGCGTTTCCGGATGCTCGCCGGTCGGCAGGATATCGATGAACGGCTCGCCCTGGTAACGCTGCTCGAACAGATTCTGGAAGTCGTAGTCCGGATCCTTGGGCCGCACGTAGATCGTCGCGTGGATACCGCGGCTCATCGGCACCAGATGCGGGACGAAGGTCAGTCCCACCGGTTGCTCCGCGTACAACGCGAGTTGCTGCTCGATTTCCGGCTGGTGCCGATGTCCGGACACACCGTAGGCCTTGAAGCTGTCGGTCGCCTCGCAATACAACGACCCGATCCTGGCCTCGCGCCCCGCGCCACTGACGCCGGACTTGCAGTCGGCGACGATGCCGTTCAGTTCGATCAGGCCCATCTCCAGCAGCGGCATCAGCGCCAGTTGAACGGCGGTGGGATAACAGCCGGGACTCGCCACCAAACGGGCGTTGGCGACCGCAAAGCGCTCCCATTCCGGCAGGCCGTAGACCGCTTCCTGCAGCAGGTCGAACGCCGTATGCGGCTGCTTATACCAGCGCTGGAAGACGTCGCGATCCTTGAGGCGAAAGTCGGCCGACAGGTCCACGATGCGCACGCCGCGCTCGATCAGTTGCGGCGCCATCTGCATGCAGGTGCCGTGCGGTGTGGCGAAAAAGACCGCGTCGCACCGGGCCAGCCGCTCGATGTCGGGCGACTCGAACACGGCGTCGCTGCTGCCGCGCAGAAACGGGAAAAGCTGGTCGGCGCGTTTACCGGATTCCTGACGCGAGGTCAGCACTTCGACATGCGCGGCCCGATGCTGGGCCAGCAAACGCAGCAGCTCGGCGCCGGTGTAGCCGGTGCCGCCGACGATTCCAACCTTGATCATGAGCATTGCACGCTGGGAAAGACGACTATTCTAGCGACCCGCCTGTTCATTCATACGCGCCGCCATGCTGCTTTGGATCAAGGCCCTCCACGTCGTCTTCATGGTGACCTGGTTCGCCGGGCTGTTCTACCTGCCGCGCCTGTTCGTCTATCACACCCAGGTTGCCGCCACCGGCCCGGAGCATGAGCGCATGTGCACGATGGAGCGCAAGCTCTACGCGATCATGACGGTCGGCATGGTGCTGACCTGGGCATTCGGAATCTGGCTGCTGACCTTGCTGCCGGGCTACATGGCGCAGGGCTGGATGCATGCCAAGCTGGCGCTGGTGGTGGCGCTATCGGGGTATCACGGTTGGCTCAAGCTGCACCTGCGCCGTTTCGCCGCCGGCACCAACACCCGCAACCACGTATTCTGGCGCTGGGCCAACGAGGCGCCGGTGCTGGCGTTGTTCGGCGCAGTGATCCTGGTGATCGTCAAGCCGTTCTGAGGGCGCAACCGTTACGGCCGATACCCCCGCGTTCATCGGCGCGCCGGTCAATCCGAGCCGAAGATCACCATCCGTAGGGCGGCCCGTGGCCGCCAACGCGCTTGATCGATGGCCCCGACGGCGGGCGCGGCCCGCCCTACGCGGACCCGGGGCGCCGGCCCACCGGCAGCGACTCTGCAAGCGCCTCAGGCGCTGCCTTCAATCTCGCCGGTGGCGGTCTGCACGTAGTTCTGCAGGCCCATGCGCTCGATCAGGCCCAGCTGCTCTTCGATGAAATCGATGTGCTCTTCCTCGCTTTCCTGGATCTCGACCAGAAGTTCGCGAGTCACGTAATCCCGCACCGATTCGCAATGGGTGATGGCGTCGCGGTACATCGGATGCGCCTCCATCTCCAGTTTGAGGTCGCATTCCAGGACTTCCTTGACGTCCTCGCCGATATAGAGCTTGCCCAGGTCCTGCAGGTTGGGCAGACCTTCCAGAAACAGGATCCGCTTGACCAGCTGGTCGGCGTGCTTCATCTCGTCGATGGATTCGGCGTACTCGTGCTTGCCAAGCTTCTTCAAGCCCCAGTTGTCCAGCATCCGCGCATGCAGAAAGTACTGGTTGATGGCTGTCAGCTCGCTCTTAAGCGCCTGATTGAGGTATTCGAGCACCTTGGGATCGCCGCGCATGGGAATTCTCCGTGAGACCGGCGCGCAGTGTACCTGCCGGCGCCCACCGAGTCCATCGCAACTATTTGAGCCAAAAGACTTTTTAACTGATTTTGCGTGCGATTCTCAGGCGCATCGGACGAGCTTGATCAAGCCGCCACCGAGGCGCCCATGACCATTGCTGGCGCCGCCAGCAAGTCGCCGAGCTTGAGGGTCTGCTCACCCAGCGCACTGGCCACCAGCTCGCGGGCTTGCGGCACGCACTTGCCGCAACAGGTGCCCACCCCCAGTTCGCGGCTGACCTCGCGCAGGGTCGTGGCCCCGGCGTGGACGGCGCGGCGGATGTGCTTGTCGGAGACAGCCTTGCAGATGCAGACAATCATGCCGCCGACGTTAATTTTAATGAGAATGATTGTCAACCATGTAGTTGAATGAGCCGCATCGATGGCTGCGGCAACCGCGCACCGCGTTGTCGCGCAGTCAGAATCGCGAACGCCATTCGAACTCCAGCCGGTCGCGCGAGCGCCGCAACCAGCTCATCTGGCGATACAGCTCGCCCAGCGCGCGCCGCGCGTCCAGGCGTGCCTGGTCGGACAGGTCTTCGGATCGCGCCAGGCGCGATTCCAGCGACACGATGCGCTGATCCAGTTGCGCCATTTCCTGCTCGACATCGTAGGTTTCGCGTCCCAGCGCAAAGGCCGCCAGGAAATCGCGTTCCATGTCGAGCGGGCACACACGGCCGTAGTACATGCCGCGCCGGCCGACGGCATACCCGTTGTCGATGGTGCAATAGGACTCCAGCCCCGCTTCGTAGCCGCGACGCCAGTCAGCCTGCTCGACGCCAAGCCCGAATTCGGAGCACGCCTGGCGGTGATCGCCAATGCGCGTGGCCGCGTAGCCGTCGGCACCGTCGCGCACGCCCAGGTCGAACCAGTCGACGCTGCGGCACTCGGCCTCGTCCAAGGTTGCACAGCCCGCGAGCAGGACTGCGGCGGCCACCAGCGGCAGACTAAACCGCATCCGCCGATGCCGATCCCCGCGGAGAGATATCCAGCAGCGGCGCCAATTCATTGAGCGCGCTGCGATAGACCTCGCGCTTGAACGCCACCACCTCGTCCAGCGGAAGCCACCAGTTCACCCAGCGCCAGCCGTCGAACTCCGGCTGGTCGGTCAGATCGAAGCGTACGCTGCTCTCTGGACCCACCAGTCGCAGCAGGAACCATTTCTGTCGCTGGCCAATGCAGGTACGACCCCGGTTGCCGCGGCGCACGAACTGGCGCGGCAGGCGATAGCTCAGCCAGCCCGAGGTACAGCCCACCAGTTGGACGTCGGAGGCCGACAGTCCCAGCTCCTCGTTGAGCTCGCGGATCATCGCCTGTTCGGGCGTCTCGCCGTGCTGGATGCCGCCCTGCGGAAACTGCCAGGCCTGCTGCCGGACGCGCTTGGCCCACAGCACCTCGCCGGCCGGATTAGCCACGATGATGCCGACATTGGGTCGATAGCCGTCCGGATCGATCACGGGTTGCTGCAAGCGCCTGGAAATTGCCTGAGATTGTGCATGCCCCCCTGAGGATACGAAAGCGGCGCCGGCGGTGGGCCGGCACTGGCGACAAGACTGCTTCAGCGACCGGCCGCGGTGAGTTGGAACGCAGCCCAATGGCTCGACGCCGCGTTCGCCTCGCCACCGCGGTCGAACAGGCTTTCCCAAGCACGCAGGAGACGGTCCAGCCCGTTCGAGCCCGTCGGTACGCGCCCGTCCAGCAGCGCCCGTTGTGCTCGCTGCAGGGCAAGGTCCGGTGTGTCGCCATTCTCCAGATGCCGGTAGAACAACTGCATCAGGTCACTGGCCTGCCGATCCGGCACGCCCCACAGCGTTCCCAGCACCGCGCGCGCGCCGGCGACCATGAACGCACTGTGCAGCCCCAGTTGCCCGACCCCCGCGTAGTTCTTGCCCATCACGGTGTCGCAGCCGGCCAAGGTCACCAGGTCGGCGTCCAGGCGCATCTGCTGGGCCACCTCCCAGGCTTGCAGCAGTCCGTTGTCGCCGTCGCCGGCACCGAGCAGCAGATAGGAGTCCAGCGGCAGCGCCTCCTGCAGCACCGCATGTGTCGCAAAGTGCAGGATGCGCGCCTTGCCGCCGGCCTGTTTAGCTCTGGATTCGCTGGCCTGCGCGTCCAGAAAGACCTGCGCCCGATCACCGTACAGGCCAGCGATCGCCAGGGCCTCCTGCCTGACGTAAGGCAAGGCCGGACGCCGGCCATCGCGTGTATCGGCGACCGCAGACGGCACCGCCACGCCCTGCGCACGCGCGAACACCACCAGCTCGTCGGCGCCACGCGGACGGTGCGCGTCGCCATCGCCTGCAGCGACATGCGCGGCCGCCGACAACGCCAGGGAGATCGGCAGCCGCTCGATCAGATACTCGGGCCGGGCGCGCGTCGGCGAGGCGGGCGCACTCACCAGGGCGGCAAACGGCAGCGCGTGCAGGGGTCCGTCGGCCACGATCACCAGGCGTTGGGCCTGCGCCAGCTCGCCGGCAACCGGCGCCAGCAGGTCCTGAAACAGCCGATGCGCGTTGTCATGCAAGGCCTGCCGGAGCAACGCGTTGGGACGGGTCAGCGCGATCAGGGCGCGTAGCGCGGCGATGCGCGGTTCCAGCGCGGCGCGCCCATGCGGCAGTTCCAGCACGCGCAGCTCGCGATGGCTGAGGCTGAACAGGTAGCTGCGTTCCTGCATCACTGCGTACGACAGCAACAAGGTGCCGGGCTGCAGCGCCGCACGGATCGCTGCGAGGTCCGGCCTGGGGCTCATGCCCATGCTGGCCAGTCGCTGCGGATCGGCGTCGGCCTGCACCTGCCGGTACAACTCGGCCATGTCACGGCGCAGCCCATCGATCTGAAGCAGCAAGGGGCCGGTCCGGGCGTCGTCGGCATCCGGCAGCTCAAGCAGACGACCGGAAACGCGATCATGCCGCTGCTGCAACGCTGCAACACGGCCGGCCAGCGCTGTCGGCAGGTCCAGCGGCAGCGCCGCCCCTGCGCTGGCGTTGATATCCAGCAGCAGACGCGAGCGGTAGCGCTCCAACACTTCGAAGGCCTCGGCGTGGCGCCCCTGTTCGGTCAGGACCCGGATCAGGCGGCGATACAGCCGCGCATCGCCTGCCAGAAAGCCGGCCTGTTCGGCCAAGCTGCCGCCGAGCAGACCCTGGGCCGATTCCAAGGCGTCGATAGCGGCGAAATAGCGTCGGCTGGCGGTTTCGATCCGCCCTTGCGCCTCCGCCACGCGGCCAAGCTCGAACTCGGTGAGCGCCACGAAGCGGCTGTCGGGCGCCCGCCGCCGGGCGATCTTCAGTGCAGGTTCCAGATGCTCGCCGGCCGCGGCGCTGTGCTGCTGCTGCAACGCCAGCCGTGCCAGGCCGATATGGCTACCCCACACCCGCAGGCTATCGGGTGCCGCGCGTTGCTCGCGCTGCAAGGCTTTTCGATAGAGCGTCCCGGCCTGCTCGAGACGGCCGCTGTCCAGCGCGACACGCGCCTGGATGTTCCACAGCGGGGTCAGGGCGGTATCTGCGGACTGCAGCGACTGCAGCACCTCCAGCGCGCGGTGGGCATAGTCGTCGGCGCCGGGAAGATTTCCCTGTTGCACCGCGTTGTCGGCCAGATTCTGCAGTGCCAGACCGATGTCGGGTCGCAACTCCAAGGCCTCGAACGACGCCAGCGCCTGTTCGTAGTGACGCTGCGCGCCGGCATAGTCGCGTCGCAAGGTCTTGAGGTAGCCGAGCGAGTTCAGAATGTAGGCGCGTCCCTGCGATTGCGGATGATGCTGGTCCAGATGCGCGAGCGCGCGCTGGTGGAACGCTTCGGCCTCGCGAACGTGGTGCTGGCGCGAGGCGATCACCCCGAGTTCGAACAGCGCATGATCCAGGCCGGTCTGGGGATCGCGCCGCTCGATCTTCTCCAATGCGGCCTCCGCATAAGTGCGCGCATGGTCCAGCGCGTCGGCCTGACGGTGCGCCAGCGCCAGCCGCAGCAGGCACAGAATCTCCTCGCGCCCGCCCGGCTCGATCCGCCGAAAAATCTTCAGCGCCTGGGTCAGGTTCACCAGGCCGGCGGCATTGTCGTTGCGCCACAGATGCGCCTGTCCTTGCAGGTAGATGCCGCTAGCGCGACCGAACTCGTCGGCCATCGCATCGCTGACTTCGATGGCCGCCGCGAAATGCGCCTGCGCCGCTTCGGTCTTGCCCAGATACAGTCGGGCGCGGCCGAGTTCGTGTAGCGTCTCGGTATACAGGCGCGACCGCGGCCAAGCCGCCTCGAGCGGCGCCAGCATGCTCTGCAGCTGATGCTCGGCCTCCACCAACTCGCTGGCGTGAGCCAGATCGGCGGCGACATCCAGGCGGATCGTTTCCGCCACCGGCAGCGCCACCGACGCCTCCGCAGCCAGCTCGATCGCGTGAAGGCTGGCCTGCAGCGCCCCCGGCACATCCGAGTTCCGGGCACGCCGACGTGCGATCTCGTACTGCACCCAGGTGGCCGCACGGCGGTGCTCCATTGCCAGCAGCCGATCGCGCAGGGGCCGCAGCGGCTCGTCGCCGGCCTCGTCCAGTGCCGCCACCAGTTCCTCGGCAAGGGGCGCGGGCAACCGCGGACGCAGTCGGGCGCCGAGGGTGCCGGCGGAAAGTTCGAGCTGCAGGCGCGCGCCGCCGCGTAGCACTTGCAGGCGCAGGTCCTGCGGACCGGCGCGCGCGAACTCGGCCGCACGCACCTCCAGCGGTGTCGCTACCGCCTGGCGGTCGCCTGCTGCGCCGCGTGCGCCGACCACCTGCACCTGCTCGATCACGTCCCCGACGCGCAGACCGCCCCGCGCCCCCGCGGCGAGCGGGTCGGTGCCGATCACCTCGACTCCGCGCTCGCCTGCAACTTCGGCGGCAAGGGCGGGCGCGCCGCCCAGCGCCATCGCGGTCGACACCGTCAGCAGCCATGACCGCATCGACATCAGACGCTCAGGGTCGAATCTCGAACCAGAAATTGCCGGCCGGCACGGCACCGCCGGGACGCTCGGCCGTTACCTGCCACAGGAACGTGCCGCCCGCGACCAGCCGCGCGCGAACCTCGGGCGGCAGCTCGATGCGTTCTTGCTCGATCTGCGCGGCCTGCCACAGCAGCTCGCCGCTGGCATCGCGCAGGCTCAGCGTATAGGCGTCGGCGCCGTCCACCGGCGGCCAGGCCAGAGACTCGGGGGCTTGCGCAAGGACGGCCTCGTTGGGCGGCGTCGCCTCGCCCACCGCCGCGCCGCCACGCAGGATGAGCGGTTCCGGTCCCGCTCGCTGTAACTGCCAGGTGACCCCGACCGCCAGCACCAAACCCGCGGCCAGGGCCATCGGTGCCTGCCAGCGACGCCGACGCCGCTGGCGGATGCGCGAAGCGCTGGCCGCCGCCGCGCGCAGAATGTCGGCGTCGTGGGCCGCGCCGGGCACTGCGGTGCCGGTGGATCCGGTACGCAGGCGACGTTGCAGCATGGACTCGAAAGATGGGTCCTCGGGGGGCGCCGGGTCCTGCTCGGAGGTGTTCATGCGTCACTCCATCGGATGCCAGCGGCATCCAGCTGCGCACGCAGGTGCGCCACCGCATAGCGTTTGCGGCCGATGACGGTATCCACCGCCACGCGCTGAATCCGGGCGATGTCGCGGTAGGGCACCCCGTCCGCCCACAAGGCGATGACCTCGCGCTGCTCCACCGGCAGCGCCTGTATGGCGCGCTCCAGCGCCTGATCGATCTGCGCCTGCTCGAGTGCGCGCTCCTGCGGCGCGCCGTCCTCCACCTCGGGTTCGGGCACTTCGCCGCGAAATTCCAGCCGTGCGCCGCGACGTTCCAGATCCAGCCAGGCGTTGCGCGCCAAGGTGAACAGCCAGGTGCGGAACTGCGCGGTCGCACTGGCCCGGTAGGTGCCGCGTTCGGCGGCTTCCAGCAGCTTGATCCACACGATCTGCGACACCTCCTCGGCCTGTACCGGCGACGCAGTCAGACGCAACAAGAAGCGCAGCAGGCCGTCTTTGTGCCGCTCGAACAACCGCGCAAAAGCCTGGGAATCGCCGTGCTGCTGGAAGCGCAGCATCAACGCCTGATCGTCATCCGCTTTCATTGAAACGCAGGGGTTGGCGGAATCGGCATGGCCCGATCCGAAACGACTGCCATGCAGAACCGCTGAGTACGGCGTCACACCGATGTTCGCCGCAGGGAATGCCGATGTTAGCCGCTCGGGCGTTAAAGCTTCACGAACCGCCCCGAGGAAGCCGTCATGCCTGCTGCGTCCCTACATCTTTCTCCCACTGTCCGACCCTGCGCCCGCAGCCTGATGTCGATGGCTTTGCTGCTGGCCTTCGCGGCGCCTGCCCAGGCCCAAAGCGTCTGCGACGGCAGCAACGATGCCGGCGAGCAGACGCTGGGCAGCACAGCGGCCGGCGTCGATGCCTTCGCCTGCGGCCCCGACAACCAAGCAGCCGGCGCCGGCAGCAGCGCGCTCGGCAGCAATAACCTCGCAACCGGCAACAGCAGCAGCGCCGTCGGCGCCTTCAACGACGTTCACGGCCTGGATGGCAACGCCTTCGGCTTCGACAACCAGGTCGGCGATCCGCTGGACCCGCTGTCCGGCGATGAAGCCACCGCAGTAGGCAGCTACAACCGCGCCTTCGGCGACGAGAGCGGCGCGTTTGGTTACAACAACCAGACCTACGGCAGCTTCAGCACCGCTGTCGGCTACGACAACACCACGGGCGACGCCGGCGATCCGGACCTGGGACTCAACGCCAGCGCAGTCGGCAATACCAACACGGCCGAGGGCGAACGCAGCAGCGCGCTGGGCTACGACAATACCGTCGGCGCCGACGGCACCGGCTCCACTGCGGTCGGACACGGCAATCAGGTCATCGACGGCGCCTTTGCCGCGCCCATCGATCAGTCCAGCGCCTTCGGTTACAACAACACGGTCGGCAACACCAACGCCAATGCGCTGGGCTCGCGCAACGTGGTGGACAGCTCGCGCAGCAACGCGGTCGGCGATCTCAATCTCGTGAATGTCGGCAACGTCAACTTCCCCAGCGGCACCAATGCTTTCGGCACCAGCAACACAGTGACGGGGTCCGATGCCACCGCGGTGGGCTCCAACAACACGGTCGACAGCTTGGGCGAGGGAGCCAGCCACGCCTTCGGCAATTCCAACGATGTCACCGGCGGCTTCGACGGCATGGGCGGCACGCTGGCGGCCAGCCAAAGCCTGGGCGCCGGCACCAACAACACGGTGGAGGGCAGCAACAACACCGCCGTCGGCAACAACAACCAGACTTATGGCGCGTCCAACAGCGCCATCGGCAGCTCGAACGAGGTCAGCGGCGATGAAGCCGCGCTGCTGGGCAGTCGCAACCACGTAATCGGCAAACGCAACCTCGCGGCCGGTCACGGCAACGTGGTGGAAGGCGACCACAGCGTGGCGCTGGGTTCCAACAACCAGAACTTCGCCGATCACGCCATTGCCATCGGCAGTGGCGATGACCTCAACAGCGCGGCGCGCATCGGTGCAGGCGCCGACAGCTCGGTGGCCATCGGGCGCAACACGCAGGTGATGCCCAACGTCACCAACGCGGTGGCCCTGGGCAGCAACTCGGTGGCCGACCAGGCCAATACGGTGTCCGTCGGCAGCACCGGCAGCGAGCGGCGCCTGGTGAATCTGGCCGCTGGCGTGACCGACACCGACGCGGTGAATGTCGGGCAGCTCAATGCGGTCGGCCAGAGCGCAGCCAATGCCCTGAGTGTGGCCAACAGCGCCAATAGCCGCGCCAACCAGGCATTGAGCGCCGCCAATGGCGCGCAGTCCACCGCCAACCAGGCGCTGGGTGCGGCCGCATCGGCGCAGGACACGGCGGACACGGCGCTGGAGGCGGCCAACTCGGTACAGGGCATCGCCACCGATGCGCTGGCGGTGGCCAACGCTGCGCAAAGCAGCGCCAGCCAGGCGCAGCAATCCGCCACTGCCGCGCAGACCACGGCCGGCAGCGCGCTGTCGGCGGCGGGCACGGCACAGGCGTCGGCGGACCTGGCACAGGACCGCGCCGACGGCGCGATGGGCGCAGCCGGCATGGCCCAGGCCACGGCGGACAGCGCGGTGAATCTGGCCGGCACGGCGCAGGCCGCCGCCGAGGCGGCGCAGAGCACGGCGGACCAGGCGCTGAGTGCGGCGGGTCTGGCCCAGGGTTCGACTGCCGCGGTGCAGACCCGTATCGATGCCGGCCAGCTGGGCCGCAACGCACAGGTCAGCGGCGATGACAGTGTGGCCCTGGGGGCCGACTCGGTGGCGGATCAGGATCGCACCGTGTCGGTGGGCGCTGCGGGTAGTGAGCGTCGCGTGGTCAATCTCGCCGACGGCAGTGCGTCCACCGATGCGGCCACCGTCGGTCAGGTGCAGAGCGCAGAGGCGCAGGCGCGCAGCTACGCGCAGAGCCAGGATCAGCAGATCCTGCGCAGCGCGATGGATTACACCGATACCCGCTTCGACGCACTCAGCGCGCAGGTGCAGGGCTTTTCCGCCGATGTCACCCGGCGCGTGGACCGCCTCGACGGCCGCGTTGATCGCATCGGCGCGATGGGCGCGGCAATGGCGCAGATGACGGCCTCGGCTGCCGCCATCGATGCGAAGAATCGCATCGCGGTGGGCTACGGCCATCTGGGCGGTGCCAGTGCCATGGCCATCGGCTACCAGCAACAACTGACCGACACGCTGTCAGTGACCCTGGGCGGCTCCTTCAGCGGCAGCGAAACCACCTACGGCGGCGGCTTCGGGTTCGGGTGGTGAGGCCACTCGCCGCATCGAACCGCAAGCCCCCGCAACTCCGTACTTCCCGACACGAGCCCGCCATGAGCCCCTACCGACCCTACGCACGAACCCTCGCCATCGCCCTGCTGCTGATCCCGACCATGAACCTGCAAGCCGCAACGCCACCACCGAGCGTCGATTTCGAGTCCATGCTCGACAGCCCCTTTCACGCCGGCGGCCGCCTGCGCGTGGACGAGTACAACCTGGTCTTTGCGCCGCCTGCTCCGGTGCAGGCACAGGCCGAGGTCGTTGACGCCAGCGGCAAGGTGCTCGCCAGCCATGCGTTCTTCCCCGAATACCGTTTCACCGACAAGGCTTTCGGTCGCCTGCAGGTCAGCGGCCCGGGCGAAGTGCAGCTACCCGGTCCCGGCGATTACGCGCTGCGCTTCACCGTCAACGGTGCACGCGCCGGCGAGCTGCCATTCACCGCCAGGACCCGCGGCAGCGGCGATGCGTTCGACGGCAGCCAGACCTGGACCTACGGCGGACCGTGGTCGCAATGGGGCTACCTGATCCTGCGCCCTTACAAGGAGATTCAGGCGGTGGACGTGGTGTTCTGGACCGGCGCCGACGACCTGCCCGCTGGCGCGCAGAAAGACGGCGTGGAGGCGCAACTGTTGCGCGGCGGCACGCTGGTGGCGCAGAGCCGGCGCAACGTCGGCCAGATTTCCAACCAGCATTTCAAGCGCGAAAAGCTCAGCCTGTTTCATCCGCACGAGATCAAGAACGTCAACCCGCTGCCGTTCTCGCTGGCCGACCTGATGGTGGACGGCAAGTACGAACTGCGCCTGTCGCGCAAGGGCGACCAGGCGAGGCTGCGCAGCTTCCGGTTGCAGATTCGCGACGGCAAGCCGGTGGCGCATCCGCGGACCGCGTTCGGCTACACGCCGGCCCACGGCTACATCGCGCCGCGGGTGCTGCAGAAGAACGTCAATCTCTACGGCTTTCAGGAGGCGATCTGGATGGAGTCGCAATAGGAGTCGGGCACCGACGCGACCGGCTGCGGTGCGTGCCGGTCGCAGCCTTTCCCGGAATCGAGGCGCGTAACGCGCTTTTTCGGTGTGCCCTGCTGGCGTTGCAGCGGTGCAATACCGAAACTAGCTCGCATGCAACTGACCATCTTCGATCTCGATCACACTCTGCTGGCGGGCGACAGCGATTACCTGTGGGGGCGCTTTCTGGTGGAGCGCGGACGGGTGGACGCGGCCGCCTACGAACAGCAGAACCAGATCTTCTACGACCAGTACCGCAACGGCACCCTCGACATCCGCGAGTTCTGCCGCTTCTCGTTTGCACCGCTGGCCGCGCATCCGCTGCCCGAACTGCAGCGCTGGCGCGCGCAGTTCGTCGCCGAGAAGATCGAACCGGCGATCGCACCGCTGGCGCCGCGGCTGCTAGAGAAACATCGCGCCCGCGGCGACCATCTGATGATCATGACCGCCACCAACCGTTTCATCACCGAGCCGGTGGCGGCGCTGTTGGGAGTGGAGACGCTGATCGCCACCGACCCGGAATTCGTCGACGGCCGCTACACCGGTGCGCTCGCCGGCACGCCCAATTTTCGCGAGGGCAAAGTGCTGCGTCTGCAGCAGTGGCTGCAGGAAACCGGCGCGACGCCGACGCGCGTGCGCTTCTATAGCGACTCGCACAACGATCTGCCGCTGCTGCGTCGCGCCGACGAAGCGATCGCGGTGGACCCGGACGATGCCTTGCGCGAGGAGGCGATGCGCAACGGCTGGCCAGTGATCAGCCTGCGCGGCGCGCCGGCAGACGCAGACGCTCTGGCTGCTCTGTAGGGCGGCCCGCCGTACCCAAACACGTCGCGCCGACGCGGCGATCGAAGAGATTCCCGATGATGCAGCGCGTTCGTACAAGGGCGGGCGCGCGCCGGACCCGCTCAGTACTTGGCGACCCAGCCCGGCAGCGTCGGCCGACGCGTCTGCAATTCCTGCAACGCGGCATCAGCACCTTCGCGGGTTGGGTAACGTCCCAGGCCAACTCGATAGCCCTGGCGCTCGCCCACCCGATACTCGCGCGCCTCGGGTTGCAGCCCCAGCTCGCGCAACCGCTCGACTTCGTTGGCGGCGGCTTCTTCGGTGCTCATGGAGGCCAGCACCACGCTCCAGCGACGGCCGTCATCCGCTTCGCCGGTCGCGCCGGTTGCCGCGACCGCGACTTGGACGTCCGCGCCAGCGGGTTCGGCGGCGTCGACCATCGCTGGCACCGCGGGTTCGACCGCGGTCGTAGGCATGTCGACGGCCGGCGGGGGAGACGCATCGGGCTCGGCAGCGGCCGGTTGCATGGCCTGGGCTGGCGTCACTGCAGTGGCTTGGGCATCGGGCGATACCGCCGCCGCACGCGTATCGGCAATTTCCTCGGCACGCGCCAGCGTCGCCAGCAACTCGGCCTCGCGCTGCGCGGTCTGGCGTTGGGTGGCCTCGCGCTGTTCCTGCGCGGCGCGGGCGGTCTCCGGATCGACCGTCAGTACCAGCGGGGGCGGCCCCGCGGCAGCCGCTGGCGCCGTGGCTTCAGGCGCGGGCACTGCCGGGCGGGCCGGCGCATCGGAAGCCGCCGCCACCGCTGCAGAGGGTGCGGCCGGAGTTGGGGCCGGGGCTGGGGCCGGGGCTGGGGCCGGAGACGGACTTGGGTTTGGTGCCGGGATCGGGGCCGGCTTGGGCGCCGCCGCGACGGTGGGTGCCGCTTCGAAGATCTCGACCTTGGCCACCGGCGCGGCGACCTCGTCCGGCAACTCGATCTGCTGCAGGCGCGCGCTCAGCACCTCGGGCGGCACCAGGGTCCAGGCGGTCTGGCTGCCGACACGTCGCACGCACTGCCCGGGAAAATCCAGACGATCGCGTCGCGATTCGAGCTGCAGTTCGGCGGCGCCGGCCACCGAGCACACCTGGGTCTCGGCTTCGGACTGCTCCAGCCAGACTTCGCCGCCGGCAATCTGCAGGCGCATGTCGCCGACGTTGAGTCGCAGGTCGCGTCGCGATGCACTGCTGCCGGCACGCGTGTCGACACGCATCGTCCCCTGCAGCAGACGCGCACGCAGCACCTCGCCATCGGCACTGTGCAGAAGCAGTTGCGATTGCGGTCCGACGAACAGGCTGGGCACGCCGGCCAGCTTCAGTTCCACCCGTCCATCGGCACCGGTGTGGATGCGGGTGCCGGCCTGCGGGCCGTCGCCGGTCGGCACTTCGCCGCCCTCGGGCGCCTCCTGCACCACGGCGACCTCGCCCTGCAAACGGCCGACATCAACCGGCAGCTCCGCCGCCAGTACCGCTGCGGGGAGCAGTCCCGCCACGGTGGTGGCAAGCAAACGGCGCAGGTCCAGCAAGGGCATGGCGATCGACCTGGAGGCGGCACAGCGGCTCGGGATGTCGCGACGGTAAGGGCATGATCCGGCAGATGCAACACGTGCCCGCTGCAGCCGCCTGCGGCGGTGGTAGCATCCGCGCGCGGTCCACCCCAACTCCGCAGCGACCGCCCGACATGCCCGAACCCAGCGCCTCAGAACCTCCGATACGCACGGCAGCCGCCGGCTGCACTGTGGCGTCCTGCGGCCCGGTGGCATCACCGCAGCGGACGTTCGAAACCGGTTGGAATGAAATGATCGGATTCTGGATCGGGCGCGGGATCGGCACGGCATCGCGACCCCGTCGCTGCACGCAGCCCCAGTCCAGGGGCACGCGCTCGTGAGCGGTCTGGTTGTGGTTGACGCCCGCACCGACTGGCCGCTGCAGATTCCCGGCATGCAGATCGCCACGGCCTGGGAGTATCTGTCGCTGAAGACCGAAACGGTGGCGCCCAAGGCCCGCGTCTACAACCTGTGCCGCAGCTTCGGCTACCAGACCACCGGCTACTACGTGTCGCTGCTGGCCGGCGCCCGCGGTCATCGGCCGCTGCCGGACATCACCACCATCCAGGACCTCAAGCTGGCGGAATCGCCCAGCGTGCTCAACGACGAGATCGAGGAGCTGATCCAGTCCAGCCTGGCGCGCATCGGGTCGAGCGAATATCTGCTCAACGTGTACTTCGGCGCCTCGCCGTCCAAGCGTCACCAGCGCCTGGCGCGCGCGCTGTTCAATCTGTTTCCGGCGCCGCTGTTGCAGGCCAAGTTCGTGTTCCGCGGCGACGAGTGGCGCGTGGACACGCTGGGCCCGATCGCGCTGGGCGAAGTGCCCACCTCGCATCACGAGCTGATGTTCCAGTCCGCGCGCGATTACTTCACCCGTCGGCGCATGCCGCGCACCCGCAAGGGCTCGGCGCGCTACGACCTCGCCATCCTGATCAACGAGGACGAAAAGGAACCACCGTCCAACGCGCGCGCGCTCAAGCTGTTCGAAAAAGCCGCCGAGAAGCTCGGCTTCGAAGTGGACTTCATCGACAAGTCCGACTACGGCCATGTCGCCGAGTACGACGCCTTATTCATCCGCGAAACCACCGCGGTCAATCACCACACCTACCGCTTCGCCCGCCGTGCCGCGCGCGAGGGTCTGGTGGTGGTGGACGATCCGGTGTCGATCCTGCGCGCGACCAACAAGGTGTTCCTGGCCGAGCTGATGGACCGCCACAAGATTCCGCAGCCACGAACCTTGCTCATCCACCGCGGCAACGTCAGCCACGTGGCGCGCGAACTGGGGTATCCCTGCGTGCTCAAGCAGCCGGATTCGCAGTTCTCCAAGGGCGTGATCAAGGTGGAGAACGAGGCCGAACTCAAGCGCGAGACGCGCGAATTACTCGAACGCAGCGACCTCATCATCGGCCAGTCGTTCGAGCCCACCGAGTACGACTGGCGCATCGGCGTGCTCGACGGCGAACCGCTGTACGCCTGCCGCTACTACATGGCCAAGGGGCACTGGCAGGTGGTCAAGCGCGAAGGCGCCGCCATCCACGAGGGCAATCACGAGACCATCGACGTCAAGGACGTGCCGAAGAACGTGCTCGGCATCGCCGTACAGGCGGCACGTGCGGTCGGCCGCGGGCTGTACGGCGTGGACCTCAAGCAGTTCGGCAACGTGGTCAAGGTGGTGGAGGTCAACGATAACCCCAATCTCGACTACGGCGTGGAGGACCTGTTCCTCAAGGAAACGCTGTACCAGAAAGTCATGGAGTATTTCCTGCGGCGCCTGGAGGCACGCACGCGGGACACGCGCTGATGGAGAGCGTCGGCGCAGGTCGTGAGATCCGCGTGCGGATTGCAAAGCCCGGCGACGCCGCGGCCATGCTCGCGCTGGAGGCGCTGTTTCCCTCGGACCGCATGTCGGCTCGCAGCATCCGGCGCTTCATCGAGGCTCCCACTGCGCGCGTATTCGTCGCGGTGCGCGGCACCGAAGTGCTGGGCAACCTGGTGCTGCTGCTACGCGCAAACTCGCGCTGCGCGCGCATCTACTCCGTGGTGGTCGGCCCGCAGGCACGCGGACTCGGCATCGGCAACCGCCTGGTCGAAGCCGCGGAACGCGCCGCAAAGCGCGAAGGTCGCGAGGCGGTAAGCCTGGAGGTCCGTGCCGACAACAGCGCAGCGCTGGCGCTGTACGCGAAGCGCGGGTACGTCGAGTGCCAACGCTTGCCGATGTACTACGACGACGGCGCCGACGGATGTCGCCTGATGCGTAGCCTGCGATGAGCCAAAGCGAATTGCGGTCCGGCTGGAGCGCCCCGCAATTGGCGGCGCTCAGCGCAGCATCAGCGACGCCAATACCCCCACCGTAACTCCCGCGGCCAGCGCCGGCAGAACCAACCACGCATTGATGCGCTTTGAGACCAGCCCGGTTTCCGAGCTCCGCACCATCCCCAGCGCGATCAGCACGAAGGGAAACAGCATCGTGCTGGCCGGGACCGCCAGCAGCGCCATCCACCAGGCCAGCCCGGCGTCGCGCGCACGCTGGTAGACCACCCAGGCCAGCACCAGCAGCACCGCCGCCATCGCCCACAAGTGGCGCAGCGCACCCGCGGAATCGGTGATGCCGCCACGGGTCTCGGCCTCGAGCAGCTTCAGCGCCAGCGTGAAGAACAGGGCGCCCCAGAAAGCCAGGTAAACCCCGTAGCGGGAGCGGCTCACGACACCCTGCTCAGCGCCGGGTCAGAGAGCCCAGAATGCCGCGCAGCAAGCTGCGCCCCACCGAACTGCCGATGCTGCTGGCAATGCTGCGCGTCGCACTCTTGATCGCGGTGTCCATCATGGTGTCGCGCCGACGGCTGGGCGCGCGCGGCGCGGCGGTCGTGCTGCGCGCGCGCGGGCTGGGTCCGTAGGACGCACGCACATCCTTCTGCCATTGCGCCTGCGCCTTGGCCGCCGCCTTGGCTTCTGCGGCGGCGGCCTTTTCCTGCTCGGCCTGCGCCTTGGCGTCGGCCTCATCCGCAGCGACGCGATTCGCGCGCTGCGTGAGCAACTCGTAGGCGGATTCCCGATCCACCAGCTTCTCGTAGCGGCCGGACACCGGGCTGCGGCTCATGATCGTCTGGCGCTCGGCCGGTGTGATCGCGCCCATGCGCGACTTGGGCGGGCGGACCAGGGTCTTCTCGACCACGCCGGGAATGCCGCCGTCCAGCAGCGTGGACACGAGCGCCTCGCCGACGCCGAGCTGCGTGATGACTTCTTCCACGTCGAGCTTCGGGTTGGAGCGGAAGGTCTCGGCCGCGGCCTTGACCGCCTTCTGGTCGCGTGGCGTGAACGCGCGCAGCGCATGCTGCACGCGATTGCCGAGCTGGCCGAGCACGCTGTCCGGCAGATCGAGCGGGTTCTGGGTGACGAAGTACACGCCCACGCCCTTGGAGCGGATCAGGCGCACGACCTGTTCGATCTTCTCCAGCAGCGCCTTGGGCGCGTCCTTGAACAGCAAGTGCGCCTCGTCGAAGAAGAACACCAGCTTGGGCTTGTCCAGATCACCGGCTTCCGGCAGTTCCTCGAACAGCTCGGCGAGCAGCCAGAGCAGGAAGGTCGAGTACAGGCGTGGCTTCTGGTAGAGCTTGTCGGCCGCCAGTACGTTGACGATGCCGCGGCCGGACAGGTCCACGCGCATGAGGTCCGCGAGTTCCAGCGCGGGTTCGCCGAAGAACACCTCGCCACCCTCCTGCTCCAGCGCGACGAGCCCGCGCTGGATCGCACCAACAGAAGACGTGCTGATCAGGCCGTACTCAGCGCCGAGCGCCTTCGCATTTTCCGCGACGTGGCTCAGCGCCGCGCGCAGGTCCTTGAGATCCAGCAGCATCAGGCCCTGGTCGTCGCAGTACTTGAAGACGAGCATCAGCACCGCTTCCTGCACGTCGCTCAGGTCCAGCAGGCGCGACAGCAGGTCCGGGCCCATGTCGGACACGGTGCCGCGCACCGGGTGGCCCTGTTCGCCGAACACGTCCCAGAACACGGTGGGCGCGGCCTGCGGCGCGTAGTTCGTCACGCCGACTTTCGCCGCGCGCTCGGCGAGACTGGGCTTAGGCAAGCCCGCCATCGCGATGCCGGACAGATCACCCTTGATGTCGGCCGCGAACACCGGCACACCGAGTTCGGAGAAGCCCTCGGCGAGGATCTGCAGGGTGATGGTCTTGCCGGTGCCGGTGGCACCTGCCACCAGTCCATGGCGATTGGCAAAACGCGGAAGAATGACCTGGGGCGTATCACCCTTGCCGATCAGCAGACGGTCCATGAGATTCCAGGCTTGGAGGGTGGCTCGCTTTCTACCCTGCCCGCGCGCGGCCGGCAATTGCCCGCCGGCGCGGCCAGGCCGGTTACGCCTGCCCGCGGTGCATCATCTTGCGGCTTGTTTGGCGTCGTTCGCCTGCGCCTGCGCACGCCGTTGATCGTCGGACTTGAGCTGCGCCGCTGCGTCGGCGTAGGCCTTGGCCACCTCCGGCACCGACAGTGCCAGTCCGCCCAGGCCACCGCCGAGCAGGCCGGTGCAGACCTCCTCGTCCTCGGTGTCGGGTGTCGGCAGCACGTCCTGCACCCAGCTGTCGATCATCGCCACCGCCTCGCCGTGCACCACGCTGCGCGCGATCGGCGGCATCTTAACGCCGGCCGCGGCCGAGGCCATCCGGAACGGTAGGATCGACCCCGCGCTGTCGCCGGGAATGATGTCGAAGCGCTTGCCGCCGGAGCCACGCCCGGCGGCCACCGGCTTCTTGCAGATGCCATAGCGCACGTCGACCGTGCGGTAGGCGTCCAGGAACAAGCCGCTGTTGGAACCGGAGCCCGCCGGCTGATGACAGTGCATGCAGTTGACCTCCAGGTAGGCGCGGGCACGCGCGTGTACATCGGCCGCCGAATCCGGCAACTCGCCGCTGGAACCCGGCACGTTCCAGCGTGCGCTGCGGTCCACCATGGCGATGTCCGCCGGCAGACCGCTGAGCAGGCCCTGGTCGCGCAGGTACTGCAACTGGTTGACCACACCCATGCCGGCATAGCTGTGGTCGCGATTGAGCAGTCGTGCCTTGGGCCCGATCGGCGCACTGCCGGCTTCGCGATCGTCGCCGGCGTGGCAGGTCAGGCAGTTGAGGGCCGCCGGCACGCGATACGCGGCGACCGCGCCGGTATAGCGCTTGCGGTTGCCGCCGGCGTCGCGCACTTCGGGATCCGGATCCAGATAGTCGTAGGTCACCGAGGCACTGCCGCCCTCGACCTGCAGTTGCGCCACCCGCGCATCGCTGCTGCCGCTCCACACGTACGGCAGTCCCCCCCACACGGCGCTGCCGTCGGACTGCTGGCGCTTGATCAGCAGTCGGGTTTCCACCACGTCCTGCGACAACAGGTTGCCGGCGCCGTCTTCGCGCCGGAACGCGAAGGTCTTGGCGATGACGGTGCCGACGGGGAAGTCCAGCGTCTCGGTCGCGCCCGCGCTACGGTCGCGGTAGACCGCCTGCTGGCCGGGCGGAATGAACAGAAAGCGGTATTTGCTGGAATAGTCGCTGAACAGGGCGGAGTTGAGTTCGTAGGGCACGCCACCGCCGTTGGCGTTGCGGGTGGGATCGGCAGCGTCGGCGAACAGGCCGTACTGGTCCAGACGCGGGCAGTTGTAGTCCAGCGCCGCGCGATTGACCTGCCCGGGCGAACCGCCGGTGCAGGCCGCTTCCACCACCGCCGGGTCGGGCCGCGCATCCGCGCCGGTGGGGTCGGGCAGGAACGGCAGATCCAGCACCGGGTCGGCGCGCGCCGGCAGATCGCAGCGGTGCGGCGTCAGGTTGGTCGACGCCGGCTTGAGCAGGTCCAGCACCAGCTGCGCCGGATCGCTGGAGGTGATGTTGGCGCGCAGGAACTCGGTGGTCAGCAGGGTGGAAAGACGGGTGTTCTCGAAGGTGTTGTCGGTAGCCACGCACAGGCCGTTTTCCGGCTGTTTGAGCGCGCCATCGGGCTCGAACTTCCAGGCGTTCCACTTGCACCCAGGGTCGGGGTCGTCACGGGTGACGTTGGGCCGGCCGCGCTCGTCGCTGCGACCGCCCTGCTCTTCATGTGCACGCGCGCTGTTCGGCTGATCGAGCGGCACGCCGTCGGCGTCGCGCGGAATCTGCGTGCAGTCGTTGGGCGCGTCTTCGGCGCCATCCCAGACGATATGCGCGGAGCGTCCCAGGTTCTTGAGCTTGAGCAGCAAGGGCAGCAGCGAGGCTTCGCCGCGCTCGACGCTGGGCAACTGCACATTGCCGCCGTTGTCGCGGAACGCGTTGCCGCGAATCTCGATGCCCTCGGGAAAAAAGTCGTAGCGCGGATCGGGCTGGTTGGGATCGGCCAGCCCGTAGTTGATGACGGCGATGCCGAGGGTGTCGTGATCGTGAATCTGGTTGTCGTAAATTTCCAGCTGGTCGGAGGCTAGGATCAGCATGCCGGTGCCGCGCGGCACCAATCCGACGATGTTGCCCACCGGGGCGAAATTGTCGGTGTTGTTGTCGAACGCGCGATTGCGCCGCACCACGTTCTTGGCACCATACTGGCGCAGGTCGGGCAGATCGAACACCAGGAAACCGCCGGTGTTCCGGGTCGCCACGTTGTCCTCGAACACCGCGCGGAAAGTGTTCTCGAACTCGTAGCCGGCAACGTTGTAGGTGGCCAGGCACCGCCGCACCAGCACATCGCTGGTCTGACCGACGTAGATACCGGCGTCGCTGGCGCCATGGGCCTCGCAGTCCTCCATCAGCACGTGACGCGATTCCACCGGATACAGGCCATAGGCGCCGTTCTCGGCGCTCGGCGCGTAGCCGGCCTGGGTCTCGTCGCGGCCCTGCGCATCGCGCCATCGCGCGCGCACGTCGCGCAGCACCACCTGCTGCGAGCGAAAGATGCGGATGCCGTTGCCGGGCGTGTCTTCCACCGTCAGCCCCTGGATGACCAGACCGTCGGCTCGGGTGGCGTTGATGCCCTCGGCGCTGTCGCTGTTCTTGAACGACAGGATGGTGCGGTCGCGACCGGCACCCTTGATGGTGATGCCGCGCTTGTCGCTGACGATCAGCCCGGTCGGCAGCTCGTAGCGGCCGGCACAGAATTCGATGGTGTCGCCCTCGCGCGCGTCGAAGAACGCGATCAGCGCATCGCGCGAGGTGGTCGCGGGGTCGCACACCGCGTAGGTGCGCGCCTGCGCATCGACAGGGCCGTCGCCGGCGCCGGGCGGAATGCTCGGCGACTGCGTGCTGCCGCCGCAGCCGGCGAGCATCGACAGCGTGGCGCTGAACGCGACCAGAATACAGCGGGCAGTTGCGATCTTCATGACGGTCGAAGTCCGGCTCGTGGGACGGCTTTCGGGTTTTGATTCCCCCCGGCAGAACCTACCGGCCCTGAAATTCTGCCGTCAGTAGTAGGAATACCCTGCGCCGATCGGCCCGTGCGTCGCAATTCGACGCCAGGGGGTCGACAATCCGCTGCATCTGGTTGCGTCTGCGGGGAACGCGTGTCGCTCAAGTACAGCTTTGCCTTTGCCGTCCTCATCGCCACGGTCGTTTTTGGCATGGGGCAGCTTGGCCTGCTGTCCGACGTCGGTTCCGCCCTGCCCTATGTGCTGGCCGCGCTGGTGCTGGTAGCCGCTGCCGGCGCGTGGTTCGTCGATCTGCTGGACCGGCGACTGTCGGCGATGCAGCAGGCGGTGCAGAAGCTGGCCGGCGGCGAAGACAGCCTGCGCCTGGACCTGGCCAGCCGCGGCGCACCGGACCACCTGGCGCGACCCTTTGCGGACATGGCCCATGCGGTCAACCAGCGGCTTTCGGAACTGCATACGGTGATCGCGCAGCAGCGGGCGATCGCCGAGCACGGTCCCGACGCGATGTGGGTGTTCGATGTCGAGAGCTTCCGGCTCATCGATGCCAACGAGAATTTTGCCAAGCTCACCGGGCATCCGCGCAGCCGGCTCATCGGCATGTCGCCGATGGATATCGCGCCGGCCGAGCAGTCCGGCATGAGCACCGAGGCTTATGCGCATCAACTCATCGAGCGCGCGCTGGCCGGCGAGAAGCTGGAGGTGCCCTGGATCGTGCGCCACGTCGACGGCACCGACGTGCCCTGCGAGCTGCGCGCCATTCATCTGCCCTCGCCCGGCCGTTACACCGCGCCCGGATACGGCGACGCCGGCGCCTCCCGCACCCGCTTGCCAGGGCAAGACACCGTGTCGGCGCCGGGCCGCAACATCATGGCAACGAACGGCGGGGCCAGCACCGACGCGGCCTTCTCCGGCGCCTCCCGCACCCGCTTGCCAGGGCAAGACACCGTGTCGGCGCCGGGCCGCACTCTGATCTGCGGTCTGCTGCTGGACGTGTCGGAGCGTCATCGCACCTTGTCCGAACTCGACCGGCGCATGCGCTTCGAGTCGCTGGTGACACGCCTGTCCACCGGCTTCATCAGCCTGCCGATCGAAGAGGCCGACGAGGCCATCACCGATGCGCTGGGCGAAGTCGGTCGCTTCGCAGCGGTGGATCGCGCCTACCTGTTCGAGTTCAGCGCCGGCCGCGAACGCGTGAGCTGTACCAACGAATGGTGCGCGCACGGCATCGACTCCAAGCGCGGACACACCCAGGACCTGCCTGCCAGCCGCTACGTCTGGTGCCTGTCGCGCCTGCAGCGCGGCGAGGTGGTGGCGGTGGAGCGCATCACCGACCTGCCGCGCGAAGCCGCCGCCGAGCGCGAACAATGGGAGGGCGAATCGATCCGCTCGGTCCTGCTGGTGCCGATGCGTGCCGACGGCGGCGTGATCGGCTATGTGGGCTTCGACTCGGTGCGAACGGAGGTGCAATGGCCGGCGCAGATGACCACCCTGCTCAAGCTGTTCGGCGAAATGGCGAGCAATCTGCTGGCCCGCAAGCGCTCGCAGCTGCGCCTGCAGGAGCAAAACGAAACCCTGGCGCGCGCCAACACCGAACTCGCGCGCAGCAACCAGGAACTGCAGCAGTTCGCCTACATCGCCTCGCATGACCTGCAAGAGCCTTTGCGTGCCATCGGCGGATTCTCCGGTCTGCTGGCGCGCCGCTACCGCGGCAAGCTCGACGAACAGGCCGAGGAATATCTGAGCTTCCTGACCGAGGCCGCCACCCGCATGCAGCGCATGATCGTGGACCTGCTCGACTACTCGCGCCTGGGTCACGAGCCCAAGCCGTTCCAGCCGGTGCGCCTGCGCGACCCGCTGGATGCCGCGCTGAATCTGCTGCAGGCGGCGGTGCAGGAACTGCGCGCGGAATTTCTGATCGGCGATCTGCCCACGGTGCAAGGCGATGGCCAGCAGCTCACCCAGCTATTCCAGAACCTGATCGGCAACGCCCTCAAATTTCATGGCGAGTCGCCGCCCAGCATCATGGTGTCGAGCCGGCGCAGTGGCAACGAGTGGGTGATCCTGGTGCGCGACAACGGCATCGGCATCGATCCCGACAAGGCTGCCGACGTGTTCCAGATTTTCCGGCGCCTGCACGCTCAGGAACAGTACCCGGGCACCGGCATCGGCCTGGCGGTGTGCAAGCGCATCGTCGAGCGTCATCGCGGTCGCATCTGGGTGCAGCCCAACGACGATCGCCCCGGCACCACGTTCGCATTCGCCCTGCCCGCCAGCGCCGAGTCGACGACCGAAGAGCTGACACCGCGCTGGCCGGAGGTGGAGGCGATGGAGCGCGAGTGACGCCGCTGCCCATGGCGACCGGCAGCAAGTCGATCAATCGGAGAGGACGGGGCCATCCATCGAGAGCGCACGGCGGCCGCGGGCCGCCCTACTCTGCGGCGGCACAAAACGATCAGTGGTAGCGCAGCGCCTCGATCGGCTCCAGGCGTGCGGCCTTGCGCGCCGGGTACCAGCCGAAGAACACGCCGACCGACGCCGACACGGCGAAGGCCAGCACCACCGAGCCGCTGCTGACGATGACGGGAATGTCGGCGATGCGGCGCACCAGCTCGCTGCCGACAAAACCCAGCAGCACGCCGATCAGGCCGCCGAGCAGGGCCAGCGCCACCGACTCCAGCAGAAACTGCAGCAGCACGTCCTGCGGCCGCGCGCCGATGGCCACGCGGATGCCGATCTCGCGCGTGCGCTCGGTCACCGACACCAGCATGATGTTCATGATGCCGATGCCGCCGACGATCAACGAGATCGAGGCGATGGCGCCGAGCAGCAGCGACATGATGCGCGCGGTGGCGGCCGCGGTCTCGGCCACCGCGGTGAGATTGCTCATGCTGAAGTCCGGCTCCTGGCCGGCGCCGATGCGGTGACGCTCCATCAGCAGGCTGGTCACCTCCAGCTCGGTCTGCGGCATGGCCGCCTCGCTGGCGCTCTGCACCATGATCATCCGCAGGCTGCCGCGAAAGCGGCTGCCGAACAACTTGCGCTGCGCGGTGGTGATCGGGATCAGTACGGTGTCGTCCTGATCGCGGCCGTCGAAACTCTGGCCCTTGGAACTGAGCAGGCCCAGCACCGTATAAGGCCCGCCGTTGATGCGTATGGTCTTGCCCACCGGATCTTCAAGGCCGAACAACTGCGCAGCCACCGTGGTGCCGATCACCGCCACACGACCGGCGGAACGCACGTCGGAGTCGCCGAACATGGTGCCGGACAGCAGACTCCAGTTGCGCACGTCCAGGTACCCCTGGGTGGTGCCGTAGATCTGCGTACCCCAGTTGTAGGAGCCGTAGACCAGTTGCGCATTGCCGAACGCCAGCGGCGCCACTGCCCGCACCGAGGGTTGCTCGCCGATGGCTTCGGCGTCGGCCAGGGTCAGGGTGGAGGCGTTGCCGCCGCCCAGGCGCACGCCGCCGCTGCTGGCACTGCCGGCGAGCACGATGAACAGGTTGCTGCCCATCGATTCGATGGAATCGCGGATCGACTGCTGCACGCCGCTGCCCACCGCCAGCATGACGATCACCGCCGCCACGCCGATGACCATGCCCAGGGTGGTCAGAAAGGTGCGCATGCGGTTGGAGGCCAGCGCCTGCAGCGCCTCGGCCAGCATGGCGCCGATCATGCGGCCTGCTCCTGCAGCGGCGCGAGGCGCGGCACCTGACGGCGATCTTCCACCACCACGCCGTCGTTAAAGCGGATCAGGCGACTGGCGTACGCGGCCACGTCGGGTTCGTGCGTCACCACCACCAAGGTGATGCCGTCGTCGCGGTTGAGCTGCGAGAACAGCGCCATGATCTCGTCGCTGGTGTGGCTGTCCAGATTGCCGGTGGGTTCGTCGGCCAGCACCACCTGCGGACGATTGACCAGCGCGCGCGCAATGGCCACGCGCTGCTGCTGGCCGCCGGATATGCGCGAAGGCAGGGACTCGGCGTAGGGTTGCAGGCCGACCTTGCCCAGCAGCGCGCGCGCGCGTTCGCGTCGCTGCGCACGCGGCATGCGCGCGTAGACCAGCGGCAGCGCCACGTTGTCCAGCACGCTGGAGCGCTGCAGCAGGTTGAAGCCCTGGAACACGAAACCGAGGCGGCTGTTGCGCACCGTGGCCAGTGCATCCGGCGGCAGCCGCGCCACGTCCTCTCCGGCCAGCCAGTAGCGCCCGCGGGTGGGCGAATCCAGGCAGCCCAGCAGATTCATGAACGTCGATTTGCCCGAACCGGACGGCCCCATGATGGCGACGAACTCGCCCGCACGAATGTCCAGGCTCACGCCGCGCAGGGCCGGATACGGGCCGGCGGCAGTCTGGTAATCCTTGGCCAGGGCCTCGACACGGATCAGCGCGGGCGACATCAGAACATCCTCATGCGCATCGGCCGCTGCGACTGCGGATTGGCGCTGGCGGTGCGGTCGCCCACGATCACTTCATCGCCGGCCTGCAACTCCTGGGACGCCACTTCGGTGTAGCGGCCGTCGCTGCGGCCCGGCTCCACCGTCACCGTCATCCGCTGGCCGCCGCGCAGCACATAGACCTTGGGCAGCCGCGCCTCGCGCGTGCGCACGTCGCCGACCTTGGCCGCCTGGGCATCGGCAGGCTGATAGCGCAGCGCGCTGTTGGGCACCCGCAGGGCGTTCTCACTGCGGCTGAGCACCACGTTGACATAGGCAGTCATGCCCGGCAGCAGGGACAGGTCCGGATTGTCCACGTCCACCACCACGTCGTAGGTCACCACGTTCTGGTTCACCGTGGGATTGAGCCGCACCTGGCGCACCTTGCCGGCGAACTCGCGGTCCGGATAAGCATCCACGGTGAAACGCGCTTCCATGTCGGGCTGGATACGTCCGACATCGGCTTCCGCGAAAGTGGTGTGGATCAGCATACGGCGCAGATCGCCGGCAATCTTGAACAGCTCCGGCGTCTGGAAACTTGCCGCCACCGTCTGGCCCACCTCCACCGTGCGCGCCACCACCACGCCGGAAATGGGCGAACGGATGATGGAATTGCGCAGATCGACATCGGCGTCCGCCATCTGTGCGCGGGCCTGCTCCACCTGCGCCACCGCCGACTTCAGCACCTGCCGGGCCTGGTCCAGTTCCTGGCGCGGGATGTAGCCCTTCTCGAACAGGTCCTGTGAGCGCTTTTCGTTGGACTGTGCCAGCTCGCGGCTGGCGACGGCGGATTCCAGCGCCGCGCGGGTCTGGCGCACGCGCGCCTCGTAGGCGGCCGGGTCCAGTTCCAGCAACACCTGGCCCTGCTCCACGGTGTCGTTGAAGTCCGCGTGCACCGCCACCGCGGTGCCGGACACCTGCGTGCCGATGCTGACCAGCGCCACCGGGTCCAGGGTGCCGTTGGCGGACACCGTCTCGGCGATTTCGCCGCGGCTGACGGTTTCGGTGAGATAGGTAGAGCCGTCCGGCGTGCGCCAATGCTGAAAGCCGTAGGCCGCCGCCGCCACGACCAGCAGCAGCAATGCCATCCAGGCGATCGGCTTGAGGCGGTTCTTTACCGTGTTCATGGCTTTAGCGGCTCACGCCCGTGGGCTGCGGCGAGGCCGCGTTGGATCCGACGAACGCCGTGGGGTCGGACACCGGGTCCAGCGTGCCCACGGCCTGCGCCAGGCGGGTCCTGGCCGACGCCCAGTCGCTGCGTGCCTGCAGCAACTGGCGGCGCGCATCGGCGGCACTGCTCTGCGCGTTGAGCAGATCCAGGATGGTGCCGACCCCGGCTTCGTAGCGGCCACGCGCGACGCTTTCGGACTCTTCGGCCGCCTGCACCAGCGCCTTTGCGGTGAACACCGACTGCGTCTGTGTGGTGAGTTCGCTGTGCGCCTGATACACCTCCAGGCTGACCTGGTTGCGCAGGCGTGCCAGCTCCGCCTTGCTCGATTCCAGTTGCGCTTCGGCCGCACGCACGCGGTAGGTATTGGCAAAGCCGCTGAACACCGGAATGGACACCGACACCCCGATCGAAGCGCTGTCGTTCTCGCGATCGCCGCGCTTGGAATAACTTTGCGAGGCCTGTGCCGACAGGCTGGGACGGCCTTGCGCCCTGGCCGCGTCCACATCGCTTTCCGCGGCTTGCCGGCTGGCCACCGCCGCCGAAAGGTCTGGGCGCGCCTCGGCGGCGCGATCGACCAAGCCATCGAGCCGATCGACGAAGTCCTGTGCGGGCTCCACCAGCGGCGCCGGCGCCAGCTCGAAGTTGGCGTTAGCCGACAGGCCCATGCTGTTGGCCAGGCTGCCCAGCGCGGTGCGCAGCGCGCCCTGCGCCTGCACCCGGGTCAGCTCGGCCTGTGCCAGCGCAGTCTGTGCCTGCAAACGGTCCGCGCGCGTAGCGGTGCCGATCTGCTCGCGCGCCGTCGCCGCTTCCAGGCTGGAACGCGCGGCCCGTTCGGATTCGGCCGCCGACTCCAGGCTCCCAGCCGCGGCCGACCAGTCGTAGTAGCGCGTCACCGCTTCCAGATACACGCTCTGCAGGGTGGCATTGCGCGTGTAGCGGGCGGCATCGAGCAGCGCCCGCGAGGCATCGAGTGCCGCGCCGCGACCGCCGAAGTCGAACAGCAGATAGCTCAGCGAGATCGACGCCGAGGTGCGCGTGGTGTCGTCGGACGCGCTGCTGGAAGAAAAGCCACCACCGCCGACGCTGCCGGCGCCGAAGGTGGAGGTGCTGTCGCCGGTGAGGTCTTCGGTGATCGATCCCGAGATCGACAGATCCGGCAGATAGGCCGAGCGGGCGCTGCCCACCGCCGCGGCGCGTGCCCTGGCGGTGGCCCAGCTCAGGGCGGTCTGCGGATTGCGGCACAGCGCGGTGTCCACCACGTCCGCCAGGGTCAGCGGCCGCGCCGGCAAAACCTCCGGGCACGGCCGACCGGTTTCCTGCAGCGAAGGGATCGCCGCCAACTCGCCGAAAGGATCGGACAGCGTGGCCGCCATCGGTACAGCCGGCAGCACACCTGCGAGCAGCGCAATCAGCGATAAGGGTCGGCGCACGAGTCTGGGGTCCGCTAGGAGAAGCCAATGGACTGGCTTTGTACCCGGTTCGTTCAGGCAGCGGAGAATTCGTTACACATCTTTGCAACGGTGGCGGTGCGCGGTTGGCGCGTGCCGTCGCGGTTCCGGCAGGCGTGGTGACGATCATGGTGACGATGGGGATGCGTGCACACCTGCGGCGGGCACGGCCTGCTCTACCCTCAATCCGAACGCAAAAACCCGGGAGGCCCGCCTTGCAGCGAGCCTCCCGGGTTGCAAACCGCTACAACTGTCGGAGCGTCAGTTGGCCGGGCTGCGATCCCGCGTGCGAACTTCGGCGCGTCGGTTCTGGGCACGACCGGCGTCGGTCTCGTTGGTCGCGGCCGGGCGGGTTTCGCCGTAGGAGTTGGCCGAGATGCGCGATGCCGCGATGCCCTTGCGTACCAGGTACTCCTTGACCGACAACGCGCGGCGTTCGGACAGCGCCTGGTTGTAGGCGTCGGTACCGCGACTGTCGGTGTGACCGGACACGTCCACTTCCAGGTTCGGGTAGCGCTGGATCAGCTCGTTGATCACCGGCGTGGCGTTGTCCAGGATCTGCTGGGCACGGGCGGTGAGCTGGGCACGGTCGTACGGGAACAGCACGTGCTCGAACTCGCGCTCCGCTGCCATCGCGGCGGCGGGCTTGTCGGCGATGGGGCAACCGTTCTCGTCGACCTGCGTACCGGCCGGCGTGTTCGGGCAGTTGTCCTTGTCGTCCGGCACACCGTCGCCGTCGGTATCGACGACCTGCGCGACCGGCTCCGGCGGCACCACCGGCGCCGGCACCGCGCGCGGGCTGCCGAACGGAAACACCACGCCCAAGGTCACGATGTGATCGCCGAAATCTTCCGGATCGAGCTCGACCGTGTGGCGATAGCGATAGTCGCCGCGCACGCCCACCGTCAGCGTATCGAACAGGCGTCCGTAACGGATGACACCGAGGCCGGCATTGACGAAGCCGTCTTCGGACTCATCGCCGGTGTTGGTGTTTTCCGTCTTCATCGCGCCGAAGCCGGTGGCGATGTAGGGCGCCCAGTTGGGGGAATCGCTCAGGTACACCAGCGCTTCCAGGCGTGCCCCCAGGTCTTCCCAGCCCACCCCGGTGGAGCCGTCGGCGTCGAAGTCGGTACCCAATCCGCCGAATTCCAGGCCGAAGTAGCGCCCGAATCGCTGACCGACCAGCACATTGAAATGCGTGCCGTCGTCGGAATCGCGCGCCGAATCCGCAAACGCAAGGCCACCGCTGAGCGAAACGTAAGGACGGGTCTCGTAAGCATGAACCGCTGGAGCTGCGGACGCCATCGCCGCGGACGCCGCGACCGCCATCACTCCCCAAATCTTCTTCATGTCTTGGCCTCTTTGTATGGAACTTAGAAACTGTGACTCGAGTCTCGGCCCGCAGTATAGCCTGCGAATCCGTGGGATTACCGCTCGTTTATGTGTCGATTTCGAACCTGCGGGGGCGGCTGCCGCCGGCCATGGCCGCGCTGATTCCCGATCCGCCCCACTTCCCGTAGGCGCGAAGCGTGCCATGTTGAAGATGAACGCTTGATGCACGGCGGGCACGGCCCGCGGCCGCAGTGGCGAAAAGCGCCGTAGTTTCACCCGGACTACTCGCTACTCGCTATCAAGGCGGCAACTATTCTGACGCGGGGGCCTCCATGGGATCGGCCTCCAACAGAATTGCTGCGGCGGATCAGGCTGGGGCAATGGGCGCATCTTGCCTTCACAAGATATTGACGGCTCGATCAGTCGCTTCGAGCCGGAGGGCAAACGTCTGTCCATTTGCCCAAATCTGGGTTTGAACCCACATCCATGGAAGCTGCCGGCTATTTACGCCCCTGCCGGGAAGCGTCGTACACCACCATACACACTGCGCCCACCAAGGCGGCCAACGCCACGATCACAGTCCATTCCATTACGCGTCCTCCAGTTCGGCGATGCGCCGGAACGCGCGCCTATTTATCGCCACTACGCCAAAGGCAATCACGACGGCCGCCAAAGCAGCAGCCGTTGAAATGATCGGCGAGGCGGGGCCGCGTAGTTCTGCGCGAGCCAAGCGACCAGAGATGCGTCCAGGGCCACGGCCACGGCGAACGCCACTCCGAGCCAGCCAATCTCCTCCTTGAGCCGATCTGCTTTGGACTTTGGTTGACTTCTACGCCTGGCCTGATTTCAGGCCCAAAGCGTCTTCGCCTTCGCCGATGACGCTGCATCACATGCCGACGCAGCCCCGGAATCCGGGCGAAACCCGGGGTTCCGCGTGGCCGCCCTGCCCAACCCCGGGTCGCATCCTGGCCGCTTGCTTATCGCTAAGCGTACTACGCCGAGATTCAGCTACCGCCGGAGCCCGGTGATCCACGGGTTTTTTTGACCGAGTCCGACGGCGGGCACGGCCCGCCCTATCGGAAAGCGACGATTTCGCTGATGGTTGGCCGGTCCTCAGCCGCTACGGCAGCTCAGGCTTCAGTGCTGAGTCGCGGTTTTCTGCGCTCGGGCAGCGCTACGACGCCTGAGCCGGGCCAATTCCACCAGCGCCGGCAGGTTCTGTTCGGACAGCAGCATCAGGTGCGCCAACGCGATGGCGCCGGCCTTGCGCAGCTTGAGGAAGGCCTCGTCCGGCAGTTCGTTCAGCGCCTTTTCGTCAACGTGGAACAGACCTTCCAGCGCGAGCTTCCGGTCGCCGTCCTGCAATGACAACTTCCAAGGAACGACCACGCCGGCCTCGACCAGGGCCGCCACCGCCCGGTCGGTCTTGCCGCGGCTCTGCTCCATCTCCAGAAGAAACTTGAGCAGCTTGTCGACTTCCGGGCTGGGCTTGCCATCCTCGCCGAACAGGGGCGTGCCGTCCGGACCATCCACGATCACGTCGTTCTGCGTCTGCACGCACAGCACCCGCTTGCCCTGATCCTTCTCATCACCGGAAGGACGCGCCAGCACGAAGGGGTAGGCGCGCAGGGACGCCGGGGTGTAGCGCCCCACCCATTTGTGGTCCTTGTCCAGCAGCAGGTTTTCACCCGGCGACAGACCCAGCACCGCCGAAGGCGCGTAGCTGCTATCGCCACGCTTGAGAAAAGCCAGCGGCAGCACCATCGCTGCCCGCGGGATTTCGTCGGCCAGCAGTCCGACGGCGTTGGACTTGGCAGCGAAATGCAGGTTGGGACTGGGCTTCCAGCGCTTGGCGCCATGAAGATCGCGGGAAAGAGCTTGAATCGTGTTGGTCATCTGCGGGAATTCTCTGAAAGCATGTTTTGGGGAATGGCGCCGAGCGACGCGCTCAAGGCAGCACGCGATTGTACCCGAGCGGGTCCGGTTGAAGGGTCGAACGGTTTGCGCTTGCGGTCAGGTCGAGGGAATGCGAAAGGCAGTCAAGTGGTGAAGGTAAAGTGCAGCTCAGACCGCAAGGCCCCACGCACTTGCCGGCCGCACCAACAAAATTGCCCTCGCGGAATAGCCGGGGCAATGGGTGCACCTCACTTTTCACGAAGCCTTGGTGGCCCGTTCAGCGGCATCAAGCCCGCAGGCAAGCGACAAGCCGCTTGCAAAATCGACACTGACTATCGCGCCTGACCCGATCAACCCCAGAAGAAATAAGGGGACTTAGTAAGCTGTCACCGTAATTCGGACGGTTGGGATGTACGCGGGAGTGCCTCAAAGGCACTCCCGCGCTGGGACCCAACCGCCTGCAGCAGTCCGGAATGACGGTTGATGGGCATGGGCATGTCACGACGAACCACCAGGCCAGTCGACCTTGACCCCCAACCCCGTCATTCCGTGGCGCCGAAGACGAACCCGGAATGGTCTCCTTCTCCGAAGAAATAAGGTGACTTAGTATCCTGTCACCGTAATTCCCGCGTAATTCCCGGTCACCGTAATTCCCGGTGTCTTGAGCCTAGCCACAGCTACGCTCAATGACTGACGCTCAAGCGGCGTGCTGCTGCACCGGGACGGCGCCGCACGCGCGTGCATCCAGCACAACGATCTCGACCACGGTTCCGTCGGCCGCATAGCTGACATGCGTATTCCAGTCCTGCGACACCTCACGCACGATGGGCTTGTTGTCCATGCGCAGGACCAGAATGTCATCCGCCTCGTAGTAAGTCGTCTTCATCAGCATCTACTCCTCAGAGAAACGGTGCATCACAGTCTTTACCACAAGCGCATTTTGAATCACTGCAGCGACACAGAGCAGGTTGTCGTCACGATTCTCATAATGTTTGAACAGCCAAAGATGGGTGTCGTCCTTGTAGCGGACACTGCCCGTTTCCACTAGATCAAGGAGCAAGGATTCGTCGATTCCACGATCTGCCATGCGCAGCCGCGCGTGGCGTGTAACGTGAACCTCCATCTGAAATCGAGCGCTGAACATGGACGGTATCGTACGCGCTGGTCGCTGGAGCCGCCCTTTTCCACGATGTTTAACCCCATGACCGCAATGTGCAGGGTGGCGAACCGGGCAATGTGAACTAGCCCGCCAGTTCCAACCGCTGCTCGATGCGGTCGATTCGCGAGCCGAGGCGGTCTACACGACCAGACAGGCCTGCAAAATCTTCGTGTAGACCCGCCATCTCTCTACGCATCAGCGAAATTTCGGTTTCGACTCTATTCGTGCGGGCCTTGAGTTCTGAAACGTCCTCCGCAACACGGTCGATACGTCCAGGGATGTAGCGAAGAAGCTCCAGCACCAGATTCTCAACCTTCTCAACCTTCGTCGGTTCGTCGCTCATGCGATCTCCAGGTCCGCGCAAGTATGTCAGACATCGCAGAGCGTTACGTCTGCGCCTTGCAGTGGCACCGACCAAATCGCCTCTTCTATTTGGAGTCTGACCCATTGAACCCCCACAAAATTGCCGCCGTGGTTTAGGCGGGAGCAATGGGCACAACTCACTTTTGTCACGGGCTCTTGACGGCTTGATTAGCGGCTTCAAGCCGGTGGGCGAGCGACAAGCGGATTGCAAAACCAACACCGGCTATCGCGCCCGAGCCGACCAATCTCCGAGGAAATAGGGGTGAGAAATAGGGGACTTATTATCCTGTCACCGTAATTTGCGCGGTTTATTACGCAGCCGAGCGCAGATAGACCGTGTCCCAGCTCAGATCGATCTCGCCGGGCCATTGAATGGCGCCGTTCACGACCACGACTCCGGCGAAAATCGCCGGGTCGCGCAGCGCGCGAAAGACACCGACATCGAGATACGGGGACGCATCAAAGATTCTGCGCTCGCCGTTCACGAATTCAACGTCGAGACGGTGACCGGACAGAGCCTGCGCCGACTTTATTCGGGGATTCATTCTTACCTCAGCGGCTCGATCCGGAACGGCGCCTCGCCCTTGACAGCAAGCGCCCAGTCCGCCACCAACTCATCGTGATGCAGCTCCATCCAAGCCAGCACCAGCCGGGTCTGCTTCGACGGCAGCGCGCCGGCCAGCAGTTCACCATCATCCAGCGCGAACACCGCCGCGTCATCGGCATACTGCTCATGAATGTGCGGCCGTTTGTGCTGATCCACGTCCATGAAGTACATGCGGACGATGATGCCGTAGAACATGGCGATCACAGGCATGGTCGTGAACCTCTGCGGCGGAAGAGGCCGGATTTTAAGGAGTCTTGCGCCTCATCACAGCTAAGCTCAATGACTGCGCCTCCCATTGCCGTCATTCTTAACCCTCTCCATGAACAAGATGCAAGGCTTGACCATTAGCTTCAAGCCGGTGGGCGCGCAACAAGCCGCTTGCAAAATCAACAACGGCTATCGCGCCCGATCCCACCAATCTCCGAAGAAATTAAGGTGAGAAATAGGGGACTTAGTATCCTGTCACCGTAATTCCACTGTCACCGTAATTCCAGAGCGCGCACACCATTTCGCTTCCTGCGGATATGTATGCAACTAACTAGAACGCGCTCTAGCCACAGCTACGCTCGATGACTGCGCCATGACTGCGCCCCTGGCAGCGTCTTCTCAACTGTCTCCATAAGCAAAATTGCCCCCGCGGATTAGGCGGGGGCAATGGGTGCAACTCACTTTTATAGGGTTTTGTCGGCCTGATCGATAGCTTCAAGCCGGTGGGCAAACGAGCATCCGTTTGCCCACCCTAAGTTGGCTGATTACGGCGTGAAGTTCACGTTGTCGATGTCGAAGTTCGCGATACCAGCGCCATCAAACCCGGCCAGCACGATCACCATGTCGTTATCGGCGTTCCACAGGCCATCGCCATCGGCATCCACAGCCGCGAAGCCGTTGGTGCCATCCGACCCGGCGAACACGTCGATGTCGACGCCGCCACCCGTGAAGGCCGCATCCGCCGCTGCGAAGAACGCCTGCAGGTTGGCGAACTCTGTGGCGGTGGAGGTCACCGTGCCACCCGCAAGGCCGGTCAAGGTAGACAGCACACTGAAGTCCAGCGTGTCGTCAACCAACACCACACCGTCGTTGATCGAGAAATTGCTGATCACGTCGGTGGAATCGGCCGTCGATTCGCCTGCATCGGTGTAGGCAAAGGTGTCTTCGCCATCCGCAAAGGCAGCCACGACCGTGCCAGCATCGCTGTTGTCGTTGACAACCAGACCCGGCGCAAGACCTGCGCCCGCCTGATCGCCCGCTGCCGGGTCGAATGTGACGATAAGACTCTGACCGTTATTGTCGGTTTCGATGTCGATCACGTCGTCGAAGGCAACGTTATTGAACACGGCCGCGCCGGAATTCCAAAGTCGAACGATCGCCTCGTTGATCGAAACGCGTGCGACTTCGATAGCTCCAGCAGGTCCGTCCAGAACTTCCGAGCCGAGCACGATATCGCCGACATCGAAGCCTAGATCGACTCCTCCGAGGAATACGCCTTCACCGTCGACAATGATCGTTCCCAAATCGAGGGTGTAGGAAACCACCTCCGACTGGATGCCGCCGTCCAGCGCATCCGCGCCGGCGCCGCCGAAGATGATGTCGTCACCGCCGCCGCCGCTGAGGCTGTCATCGCCGTTACCACCGGCAAGCAGGATTCCCGCTGCGCCGGTATCAATCACGGACACGTTGATGGCGGCATTCACCGTCGGCACGTAGCTGCTGCCGATGGGGAAGGTTTCACCGATCAGACCCGTTGCGCTGAAGGCCAACAAAGGCCCGGTAAAGCCGACGGTGGTCGAACCCTGAAGGACCTGCCCGTTGTCGATGTCGACCACGATGGTGTTGCCGTTGGCCACGGTGGCCTCAGTCACCACCAGCGATTCGAACTCACTGAAGTTATCGATCAGGGCGAGGTCACCCACCACCAGCTCGTCGGTCATGCCGTCGCCCATGGGGAACAGACCCAGGACCGGCAGGAGGGCGTCGTACTGCGGAGGATCGCCGGCCGAAGTGCCGATCAGTGTGAGGTTCGGGCGGGTCACTCCGGTGACGTCGAGCACGTCGAAGTCGAAGTTGAAACCGCCGGTCGCCGTGTTGATCAGGGCGAGATCGATGGTATCCAGACCTGCGCCGTTGAAGCCCATGCCAGCGCCGTCGAAGACCGAGTTGTTGACCACGATGGCGTCGTGGTCGTTGACACCCGCGGCATCGAGCAGATCCAGGGTCAAGGCCGCCGTCGCCAAGTTGGCAAACACGTAAGCGTTGTTGGAAGTGCCGTCGTCCATCAACTGCTCGAACCCTGTGAACACGACGATATTGTCGACAGGGTTGCCGTCGTCGTCCGGAGTGCCGGCCTGGATCACGCGGATTTCGCCGCTGCCGCCGACGCCGGTTGCACCGACCACCACCGTGGAACCATCGAGCAGGTTGGTCAGGCTGATGATGTCGTTACCGCTGACGGCACCTTCGATCAGCAGCTGACCCGCCGCATCCTGGTTGTCCTGCGTGTTGCCGGTGATCATGTGCATCGAACCGGGAATCGCGACGCCGTCCAGATCGCGGAAGGTTGCGCTCAGCTCGAAGAAGCCGGTCGGGCCCATGGCGGTCGGATCGAATGCCGTGGTGTTGTCCAGGGTGACGGTAACGCCGCCAGCCTGCAGGTCGTAGCCGCCGTATTGCACGGAGTTGCCCTGACCGATGGTGCCGGTGACACGGCTGCCACGCAGGTTGAAGCTCATGTCTTCAGCCAGACGGGCAACCACCGCTTCGGAACCATCGCCACCGACCAGCACCCGCTCGTCGTTGTTACCGCCTTCGATGCGATTCCAAGCAGCGGTGACTTCATCGACGGTGGTGCTGCCCAGCTGCGTATCGGTGAAGCTGGTCGCGGCGCTGAGATCGCGGTACTCGCCGTAGGTGCGCACGTTGGTCGATGCGCCGTTGGCCTGGCCCACGTTGACGTTGACGTCGTAGCCCTGGCGGTCGATGGCGTTGTTGTTCAGCGCCGGGTTGACGCCACCGTAGACGATCTGGAAGTTCTGCTCGCCGGCCAGGAGCTGCAGGCCGGTGAGGTCCAGAATCGAATCGCCTTGCGAGGCGATGACCTGTTCAACGCTGTCGAGCTGGTCGACGCGGTCGTTGGTCGAGCCGGTCATGACGAAAGCATCACGGTCGAAGGTCGCCATGCCGCTGGCATCGACGATCACGAACTGCGGCACGTTGGTGCCGCGGGTCACGGCGAGCGAGATGTTGTCACCTGCGTCGCTGTAATCGACCAAGTCGCTGCCACCCATCAGGTCGAAGGTGAACTGACCGACGTTGTTGAAGATATCGCGCTGAGCAAGCGGCTCGTCGAACTCGATCCAGGTCAGCGTGGGCAGGACCGAGTCTTGGTCGATGCCCAGGATGATGTCGTTGCGGGGGCTGGTGGTGGAGTTGGCCATGACACTGGCATCGGCCACCAGCACGGTGTCGTTGCCGGCCGAGCCGTCGACGTTCTCGAGTTCGTTGATGTTCTCGATGGTCAGCAGGAAGTTGCCAGCCGCGTCGTACACCGATTCCGGCGCAAACGGGAAGGCCGGCTGGTCATCGTATGGATGCGTACCAGAGCCATCCAGATAGTTGACCACGCCGCCATTGAGGTTCATCAGGTCGATGAAGTCGGCCTCGCGAATGCTGCGCGCGGACTGCCCATCCAAAGTGATGGCCTGCACGCCCATCAGCGTGTCAGTCGCCTCGGTCTGACCGTTGTTACCGACGGTCTGCTCGACGAAGTGAGTGATCGCCGGATCAGCGGCGAAGGCGCCAACGATGACGCGGAAGTCGGTGGTTTCGTCGACCTGCGAGTTGCCGTTGCCGCCGACGGGCACCCCATCACCGTACTGCTCGAAGTAGATAACGCGGTCAGAGCCCGCGCCCATCATGAAGACGTTGTCCTTGTTGGAGTGGCCTTCGTCAACGATGACAATGTCATTGCCATTGCCAGTGGTGACGTTCTCGACGCCGTCAACCCGCAGACCGTAGACCTGCTCAAAATCACCGCCTTGCGCGCGATCGGCAACAATCTGGTCGTCCGAGCTGTAGCGAATCTGACCAGCCAAGAACGTCTGGGGGGGCAACGTCGGCAACATGCCGCCGTCGATGTCTTCACGCTCCAACTGTCGAGCGGTCCCACCGTCGGTGTCGTAGTTATTGGCGCTGAGGTTGTAGAGCACACCGATGCTGCCCGGGATCGGGCTGAGGGTGTCGGAGATGACGGACAGGTCCAGCGTGTCGCGACCCTGTCCACCGCTGGCATCGGCGCGGCCGGTGCCGGAGATGGTGCGAACCGCTTCGAACTCCTGGAAGTCGGTGGTGCCAGTCTGCACGCCGTTTTCGAACACGCGAACTTCACCGGAACCGCCGGTGCGCAGCTCGAAGACACGGTCGCTGTTAAAGACGAAGTCGCCGTCGGTGATCGCCACCGTGAAGGTGCTGCCCGGGGCGAAGTCTGCCTGCTGAGCTTGCAGCACGTCGCTGAAGGCGATCAGACCTTCGACCGCGTCCAGGCCGGCCAGGCCGGAGCCGGTCTCGGTCTGCTGGATGGGCAACAGCGAACCGGGCACAAACTCGGCCATGTCGGGGGCACGGTCCAGCACCTGCTGCGGTACGTCCGCCACCGAGGTGGCATCACGCAGGGCAATGGCCTCGAACAGGTTCAGTTCGATGACGCGGAACTGGCCCAGCGGGTCAGACTCGATGCGCACCGAGAACAGATCGATACCGCCGTTGGCGCTGTCCATGCCACGACCGACGATCACGCGGTCGTCGCCGGTGCCGGTGGTGATGGTGTCATCGCCGTCGCCGGCGAAGAACTGGTCGTCACCGTGGACGGTGTAGTTGTTGACGCCGGACAGCGGAGCGTTGGTGTTGATATTCACAAACGCGGCGGTGAAGCCGGTTGCCGGCGTGTTACCGGTGGCGGCACCGTTGCTGTCGAGGTCGGAGACGTTGTTGTCGATGACCACGGCATCGGTCCCGACCAAGGTGTCGCCGGCGTTGTCGGCCGTCTCGAAGATGGCGCGGCTGATCTCGGTATCACCCCAGAACAGCACGTTCTCTTCGTTCAGGTTGTTGTTGCGACCGTCGAAGCCGAGCAGGAACACCTCGTGCTCGGAGAAGTTGGTCACCAGTGCCGTGGCGGGCTGGCCGCCGGAGGTGTTGGTGATCTCGACGGTCGGCTCCTGCATGAAGACCGTTTCTTCACCGATGTAGCTGGTCTGCGACAGGGCAATGGTTGCGCCGTCGCCGACGTAGGTGGCATTGACTTCGCCGGCGGCGGTGTCGGTGTCGTTGAAGGCCTGGATGAAGCCGGCCAGTCGGGTAAGAAACGCGGTTTGGATCGCGGCCTGGGTCGCGCCGCTGGCGGTGTCTTCCCCGGCAACGATGCTGCCGTCCTGGAAGCGGCCCACGGTCAGGGTGTAGTCCACACCGTTGACGGTGATGACCACGGTGTCCTGGGTGGTGAGGTTGTTGAAGGCAACGGTGTAGATCTGGTCTTCGGCCAGGCGGGTGCCGTCTTCACCGAAGAACGCGACCAAGTCTTCTGCATAGGCATCGAGGCCCAGCGAGATGAGCGAGCCGTTCTGGGTATCGTCGTTGGTGCGCTCGCCGTCGAAGCGGTCCTCGTAGGACTGGTAGATCAGGCGATCCTGATCCAGATCCTGAACGACGTTGGCGGTGGGCTGGGTGAGCAGGATGACGTTGTTGACGTTGACCGGATCGACCAGATAGCCGTCAAAGTCGGCCTGGAACTCGCGACCCTGGATGCCTTCGCCGGGGTTGTCCTCGATGACGATGCTGTTGCCTTCCACGCGCACCGAGACATTCGGGTCGGGGTTGCCGTCCGGATCGACCAGGTTGGCGGCGATAGTGTCGGCCAGGTCCTGCAGCGTCGCGTACACCGCGCCACCCAGGTCGGCGGTGTAACGCTCAGTACCGATGGTCACTTCAAAGGTGTTCAGCGCCAGCGGCGGGTTTTCGAACGCGGTGCCGGTGAAGTCGATGCTCAGGTTGGTGACCGTGGTAAGCGTGCCGTCTTCGGCGTTGAAGTCCTGCTCGAACAGGCCGTTGCCGTCCTCGTCACGCGCCCACAGGTTCAGGCCGGCATTGGTCTGGCGGTGGACCACGTCCACGCCGTCGCCGCCTTCGCCGAGATCACCAGCAAACAGATTGAAGATGAAGTCGTCGTTGCCGGTGCCGCCGGACATGAAGTCATCGCCTTCACGGCCTTCGATGGTGTCGTCGCCCGAGCTGCTGTAGAGAACGTTGGTCTCGTCGCTGCCGCGGATATCGAGATCGCCGTCGTACTGGAAGACGTTCTGCTGATTGTTGAAGCCGAGTTCTGGCGTGTTGCTGCCCGCCGCACGGTAGTCCGCCGCACCGAGACCGGTGGCGATGAAGTTCTCCATCAAGGTGACGTCGACGCGGAAGCCGCCAGCGCTGTAGTTGCTCTGGTCGGCAGTGAAGCCGACATCGGCGCCGCCGTAGCCGCGATAACCCTGGATGCCAGCGCCCTGGGCACTACCGGCAACGTCACCGGCCTGCAGGTCGAAGCGCAGCACGCCGTCGTCGGTGATGTCTTCGGCTGCGACCGGGCTGTTGTCGTCCGGGTTGCGGCCGAGGCCGTATTCGGTCAGGTACAGGGTGTCGCCGGTGGCGGCCTGGGCCTCCACGACGCGGTTGTCACTATCGCCGCGGATGGTGCCGCCGTCCGCCTCGAACACGATGCTGTCGTCGTCATCGCCACCCAGCAGGGTGTCGATGCCGTTGTTGACGATGTTCTGCAGATTGGGGTTGGGCACGAAGCCGCGGTTGTTCAGGAAGTCGAAGCGACCACCGAACAGGATGTCGTTGCCGTCAGCACCGTCGATGATGTCGTTGTCAAATCCGCCGATCAGGATGTTGTTGGCGTCTGAACCCAGGATGTCGTGCTGCGCCGAGGAGCCGATACCGTAGTTCTGCTCGCCGATGGTGTGGGTTTCTTCGAAGGCCTGACGACCACCGACGATGACGTCGACGCCATCGAGGAAGCCATAGAGGTTGCCCGAGGCATCGTAGTGCTCGATCTCGTCGATCTCGATGCTGATGCCGTTGTCGGAGATGATGCGGCCGTCTTCACCGGTGGTGGAAGACGTGCCCGAACCTGGCTGGCCGGTCAGGCGCACCACGATGGGCTCGTCGTCGTCGGAGAACTCGCCCAGGAACATGTCGCTGTCCTGCGCAGAGTTGTTTCCGGCCGCCAGATCGTCGGAGGTGGAGCCACCGTTGACGAACAGAGCGTCGCCGTCGACGCTGCTCAGCAGCGAGCCTTCGCCGAAAAAGAAGTCGCCGTTACGGCCGCCGGACAGCACATCGCCACCGCCGCCCGCCAAGGGGCCTACGCCGCCGCCGGTGAGGAAGTCGTTGCCGATGCCGCCGAGTGCGGTGTCGGCGCCGAAGCCGCCTAGGAAGATGTTGCCGTCGGTGGACACGCCGTCACCGTCAAAACCGGTGCCGTCGAAGTCGATATCGCCGTAGAAGTTGTTGGCGTTGTCACGGGTGGAGAAATTGCCACCGGCGTTGAGCGGGTTGCGCGAGTAGGCATCGACAATGCCGTAGCCGCCGATGTCGGCACCGCCCAGGGCGGCGATGAAGTCAGCGTTGGCAGGATTGTTTTCACGGCCGTCGGCAGCGATGGCGCCGTTGCCGTTGAGGTCCAACCCGACGATCTGGCGCGCAGGGTTGGTGAAGTCAATGCGGATGTCCTGGTCGCCCGTGAGGCGCGCAGCCGGAAGATCCGAACCGTCGACATCGACGCTGGTGATGGTCAGGTTGGTCTGCGGATCAACCGTGGTGCCGGAATCGACGATGTCGACCGTGGACGTGGCCAGGGTCACGCCGTTCAGGCGCAGAGTCAGCGTCAGGTCTTCCGGTCCATCAACGACGTTGTCGTTGTTGACGGTGATGGTCAGCGGCGCCAGGTTGCCGTTGGCGTCGGTGGTCAGGAAGCCGCTGAGCTGGACCGGTCCGTTCTGGCCAGAGATGGCAGCGATGTCACCGGTGACCAGATTGTTGCCAGAGATGATGAATTGAACGTTCGCATTTGCCGGCAGGTTGGAGGCGTCGAACGCGAAGGTGACGGCCTGGCCTTCGCCCACCGCGTTGTCGGCACCGGCGTTGGAACTGATCTCGACCGCGGGATCGCCACCACCGGGATCGCCGACCGAAGTGTCGGTGACCGCAACGGAGGCCGACACGACCGCGTCGGAGCCGGCGGTTCCGGTCACGCTGAGGGTGAAGGACTCGGGGCCTTCAGTGACGCCATCAGCCGCCAGGATCACGGTGACGAAGGCGCGGCCGCTGCCGTCGACTTCGGTGGTGCCGGTGATCTTGTTGGAAGAGCTGTTGTTGGTGCTGGCGATGTCGTTAGCCGAAAGACCAACGATTTCGAAGTTGACCACGCCCCCGGTGCCATCGGTCTGGATGGTGAAGGTGACCGAGTTGTCGTCGCCGCTCTCGTTGACCGTGGTGACGTCGGGCGTCACGGACTGCACGTTGGGGTTGACGGGCTGACCGCCGCCGTCACCACCGCCGCCGCTGTCGCTGTCGGAAGCCACCACGATGGCGGCAACACCCACGCCGGCCGCGGTGACAGGAACGACCCAACCGGGCAGGCCGCTGGCGCCGCCGGTGGTGCCGCCACCGGCCTGGGCGACCAGGGTGTGGCTGGCGGTGCTGGTGAATACGGTGTCGGAGCTTGCGAGCAGCGCGGCGTCTGCGCTGGAAACTTCTTCGGCGTCCTGGGCGGGCGCCTGTTCGGCGGAGGCCTCTGAGGCAGCCTGTTCGGACTCTTCAACGCCCTCTTCGATCTTCTTCTTCAACGTGGCGAGTGCGTCGACCTGCTGAAGATTCAGGACTGCCTCGTCCGCGCCTTCGGGAGCCGCGCGGTCGACCTTGTGCTTTGCCATTTGTTTTATCCCCTATGGATAAGTGAGTTACAAAACTGAAAAGAGAGAGAGCGGTGGTCCCCGCCTGCTCGGTAAACGCCCGCGAACGCCGTCACGAAGCTACACCTCGCCGAAGCGTAATGAGCCCACATGACAGTGTCAACGGTATTTTGGTGAAAAAAGTGTATGAAGATGTTCCTGAAAGCAACGGACGGTAAAAGAGTTTTAGGGCTTGCCCTCATTCAGCTTCAGCGCTCCGTAAGCGCCTCTGCAGAACCCCGCCGCAGCGGTTTAAGCAAATACTGAGCCACCGTACGCTTGCCGGTGATGATCTCGGTGGTAGCGGTCATGCCCGGCAGCACTTCGATGGGCGGACGCCCGTCGCGCTCGGGAATGTGATCGATGACCAGGTGCACCCGGAATTTCGGTTCTTCGTCGCGCTGCGGGTATTCTTCTTCTACGGTGTCCGGGCTGATGTAGGTGACCTTACCACGCAACGACCCGTAAATGGTGTAGTCGTAGGCATCGAGTTTGATGTTGGCGGGCAGATCCATGCGCAGGAAGGCCACGTCCACCGGCGATACCTCGGCCTCGACGATCAGTGGGTCGTCGGAGGGCACAATCTGCAACAGTTCGTCACCTGGACGCAAAACGCCGCCGGTGGTCGTCACTTCGATATTGTTGATGGTGCCGGACATGGGCGCGCGCACCTGGGTGGCGTCCAGCGCTTCCATACGCTGTGTGAGCTGCTGCGAGGCCTCTTCCAAAGCGCTGCGGCTGGAGGCCAGTTCGCCCTGCGCTTCCTGACGAAAGGCGTTGCGCTTGTTGACGGCGGTGGCCAGCAGTTCGCTGACCTCGCGACGCACGCGAATCACCTCGGTGCGCGCGGCGTCGCCGGTCTTTTCCAGCTCTTCCAGCGCCGCCAGCTCCTGTTTTGCCAGGTCGGCGCTGCGCGCGATGGCGTCCAGCTCTTCGCGCTGCAGCTCCACCCGGCGCTGGTACAGGCGCAACTGCGAGCGGACGATGTCCGGGTATTCCTTCTGCAGCTTGGCGGGGAACTTGGGATCGGTGCCTTCCAGTTCGGCTTCCAGTCGCTCGATCGCGGCCTCGTGGGTGGCGACGCGGCCGGCGATCTCGTCGGCACTGGCCAGAAAGCGCGTGGTCTGCAGCTCGGCCAGCAGGTCGCCTTCCTTGACGCGCTGGCCCTGACGCACGTGCAGCTTGGCCAGCACGCCGCCATCCACCACCTGCACCACTTGGGTGCTGCTGGAGACGATCACCTTGCCGCGCGCGCGAATCTGTTCTTCCAGCTCGGCCCAGCTGGACCAGGCGACGAATGACAGCACCGCAAAGGTGAGCAGGTAAATCAGGCGCGCAACCGCGCCAAGCTTCAGTGGCTGGGTACGCGCAAACAGGCGTTGACGAAGATTCATCCTGCGATTTGATCCTTGGAACTATCGGCACGGCGGCGGGCATGGCCCGCCCTACGTTCGAAGCAATCAGCGGCGCACGGGCCGGCAAATTTTCCGGGCGCGAGTCTGCGCGGATTCGTTGCCGGCGTCATCCCCGTAAATCCGGGGGGCAGCGGCGCGTGCAACCGTTGCGCATGGTTGGAGCGGCGTAGCCCTGGCAACGCCCGGGGGTGTCCGGCACGACCCCGGGTTGCACCCGGGCTACGGGTGCTGTGCATGGTTGGAGTGTGGCGGCCACGGGCCGCCCTACGGCTTCGGTTCATGCCCATCGCGGCGGGCACGGCCCGCCCCACGGGTTCGCGCGACGCGGGCACCGCCCACCATAGTGGTTTGGCGCCATGTAGGGCGGCCTGTGGCCGCCGGCTTTGCGGGTGGAACACGCTCAGGCCGATCCCGCGCTGGCCTTGACAGCAGGCACCACCGGCCGTGGGCCGCCGGCACGAGCGGCAGCTTGCGCACGGCGCACTTCTTCGGCGGGTGCATCGACCTTGACGCTGCCGTTCTCCAGCATCACCACCCGATCGGCCAGATTGAGCCATGCCGGACGGTGCGAGGTGAACACCACGGTGTGATCGCGCGGCAAGGAATTGAGCGTGCGGATCAGGGCGTCTTCGGCGTCCTTGTCGAGACTGGCGGAGGGCTCGTCCAGCAACCACACCTTGGGCCCTTGCAGCACCAGACGCGTTACGCCCACCAACTGGCGCTGTCCGCCGGACAGGCCGGCGCCGCCCTCGCGGATCATCAGGTCCAGGCCTTCGGGATGCCGAGCCAGGGTCTTGGCCAAGCCGGTCTTTTCCATGGCCTCGTGCAAGGCCTCTTCGTCGGGTACCGGCAGACCCAGGGTGAGGTTTTCACGCAGGGTGCCGGAGAACAGGCGCACGTCCTGGGGAAGATAGCCGATGGTTTCGCGAATCCAGCTTGGCCGCGCGCGTTGCAGGTCCAGACCGGCCAGGGTGATTTCTCCGGCGCTGGGTGTGCCCAGTCCGGCCAGCAACTTGAGCAGGGTGCTCTTGCCGCTGCCGTTGTGGCCGATGACGGCAACGCGGGTGCCGGCAGCGATGGTGAGCTTGGGAATCTGCAACTGCGGGGTCTGCGAACCTTCGTAGGCGTAGGACAGATCGAACACGTTGTACTGCAGCGGCACGACGCGGGTGTTGGCCTGGCGGGTGGGATCCTCGTCCGTGGGCATGGAGAGAATCTCGTTGAGGATGCGCAGCGAATAGCGCGCGTGATGCCACTGCAACATGAGCTGGGTGACCTGCCCGATGTTGGCGAGCGCGCGGCTGGCCAGAATGGAGCAGGCGATCAAGCCGCCCATGGTCAGGTTGCCGGCCTGGATCACGTACACGCCCACCACGATGATGGAGATGTAGGCCATCTGCTGGAAGAACGCGATGGTGAACTGCGAATAGCCGGTGACGCTGCGCAGATCGCTGCCGACGCGGCCGACCGCGCGGGTGGAGCGCTGCCACACATCGGAGAAACGCGGTTCGGCGGCGGTGGACTTGACGATCTCGCCGCCGGCGACGGCTTCGAAGATCAGGCCCAGACGACGCGCGGACTCGTCGGTTTCCTCGCGCTGCAGGCGCGCGATGGGCTTGTACATCACGATGCCGACGATCAGACACACCACCAGGAAGGCCAGCAGCACGTAGGCGATGGGCCCGCCAATCATCCAGATCACGGCGATGAACAGCGCGATGAAGGGCAGATCGGCCACCACATACAGCGTGCTGGAGGTGAAGAAATTCTTGATGGAGTCGTAGTCGCGGAACTGCGCGACCAGCGAGCCCACGCGCGACGGTCGCCGGTCCACCTTGAGCGACATGAGCTTTTCGAAGAAGTACAGGGACAGCGCCTCGTCCAGGCGCACTGCCGAACGTTCCAGCAGCTTGAGCCGCAACAGCTTGAACAGCAGTTCCAGGCCCAGCGCCAGCAACACGCCGCTGGCGAGCACCCACAGGGTGGCCTCGGCGAAATTGGGGATGACGCGATCGTAGACCTGCATCGCAAACAGCGAGGTGGTGATGGCCAGCGAATTCATCACCACCGTGGCCACGCCCGCGCGCATGAACAGCGGCATGTGGTCGCGCAGCGCGGCACGGATGGCGCTGCTGGCGGGCCCGACCTTGTCCGAGGTGGCGCCGACGCGCTCGGGGGCCAGGGCCGGCGGAATCGGCACCAGCAGCTCCTTGGGCTTGCCGGTATCGTCCGGTGCGCGGCCGATCCAGGCGATCTCCAGCTCGCTGTCTTCCTCGCCGGGCAGCTTCATCACCAGGCCGACACAGCCGTCGGCCATGACCCAGGCCGGCAACTGGCCGCCGTGGGCGAGTTCCATCGGCACGCTGTGTGCGGTGTGACCTTCGAACAGGATTTCCCACACTGCGGTGATCTGTGCCTGCGCCTCTTCGGCATGCACCTGGCCGAGTGCGGTCTTGACCTCCAGCCGCGAGGCGTGCAGGCCGCGGCGCGACGCCATCTCCAGGATGGCGTTGGCGGCGGCGTTGGGCTCGACTTTACTCATCAATTCACGACTCGATAGATGTTGCTTCGTACAAAGCGATCTTGTGCCTATCAGCGGCCAGCGGGGTGGGGCCGGCCGTCAACCGCATCACACTCTACAGGCCGGCGGCCATGGGCCGCCCTACGTTGCCCGGCTTTCAAAGTCACCTTGCCGTCCATTTGCGGTTGGCAGTGCGGGCCGTGCCCGCCGTCAGGCCCGTCCAGCGAGCGCGGACGGCGGCCATGGGCCGCCCTACGGGCTCTTGATCTCCACTTCTCCCGGCTCCTGCTGCTCGGGCGCGGGACGGGGATAGTCGTCGGGCAGAAAACCCGCCACGTCCAGTCGCTCCCATTGCATGCCCTGCAACACCAGACGGCTGTTGATCTGCCAGAACGCGCGGCGCAGGGCCAGGGTCTGCAATTGCTGGTCGTGCGATTCGCGCAGCGCGTTGAGCAACTCCAGCCACGACTTACGACCCACTTCGAACTGACGGTAGTAGCTTTCCACCAATTGCACGGCGGCGTCGGTAGCGCCCTCCTGCGAGCGCATCTGCGAAGCCAGCGCCAGCAATTGCGCGGTGTCGCTGCGCAACTGCGCGGTGAGCTGTGCGCGCGCCACTTCGCCCTGCTGGCGGGCCGACGATGCACGCGCCCGCTCGGCCTGGGCACCGCGATAGCCGCGCAGACCGCTGGAGGTCTGGTACTGGAACACCAGCAGGGTGGCGTCGTTGGTCGGGTCGAACTCCACGCCGTCGACCTGGCGACGGTGCTGCAGCGACACCGTGGGCCACAACGAGGCGGCGGACTGGTCAGCCAGTGCCTCCTGCACGCGGATGCCGGCGTTGCTGGACTGCACCACTGGGTGCCTGGACAGATTGGCGGTCAGCGATTCCAGGTTGTCCGGTTCCAGGATGGAGTCGGAATTGGGCCAGCGCAGCTCGGGCGGCCGCGCGGTGACCAGGCTGCTCAGGCGCGAACGCCCGGTAAAGCGCAGCGCGTTGGAGCTTTCACGCCCGGCTTCGGCCTGGCGCAAGCGGGTGATGGCCGTCTGCACGTCGGCCTCGGGTGCCACGCCACGATCCGAGCGTCGCCGGATGGTATCGGTCAGGCTCTCCAGACGGGTGACGTAGTTGTTCCACAGCTTGACCTGCTCGGCAGCTTCCAGGGTATCGAAGTAGGCGCCGAGCAGTTCGTCGGACAGCGCCAGCCGCGCCAGCGTGATCTGCAAGGTGGCGCCCAGATGCTGAGCCTCGGCCTGATCGAGCTCTGCCCGGGTCTGGCCGCCATCCCACAACGGCTGCACCAGGTAGAGCGTGGAGCTGCCGTCGGAGCTGGAGTCCGCCACCGAGCTGGAAAGCTGCAGGTAGGGATACCAACCGGTGCGGGCGGCGGCGATATCGTAGCGGGAGGCCTCCACGCCGGACTCAGCGCCCAGCACCTGCGGGTGGGTGGTCCACACGCGCCGAAGCAGGGCGCCCAGATCGTAAGTGCCGCTGCTGCCCCATTCCAGGTCGGAGCCCTCGGGCGCGACGTTGACGATGGGGTCGGGGTTGACGCCGATCCCGAAGTCGCGAAAGCCCTCCGAGCTGCCGTCCTGGGGATCGGGCTGGGGGTCAGGCTTGGCGTCGGAGTGCGGGAACAGCGGGTCCATGCGCAGGCGCGGATCGGGCGAACTGCGCTCCGAAGCGGGGATCGTCGCGGCAGGCGTTTCGGATGTCGTTTCCTGCGCGGCCGCCAGTCCGGTAGCGGCCGCCAACAGGACGCTCAGAACCAACGACAAAGGGGTGCGTGCACGGGGCTTCTGCCACCGCCCTGCATGCCGGACGGGTCCGATTCGTATGGGAATGAAACGCATCCCGCCATTATACGCAGGATCGAGAACCGGTCCGCCGGCTTTTCGGAGGTGCTGCGCACGTGTCCGGTGCAGGTTCGAGCAGCCAGCGCAGGGCGGGCAAGCATCTTCCCGTTTGTACCAGACCGCGCCATCGCCGCCCTCAAAAGTAGCCCGGGGGCAACCCGGGTTTCCGCGCCACCCGCCCGACCGCAACCCCGGGCTGCGGCCGGGCTACGGCTCCGGTCTACACCCTGGGTCCGTCCGGACTGAACCCCTCTCCCCCTGGGAGCGAGGCTGGGGTGAGGGCCTTTCAGGACGTGGGCTCACTGAATTTTACGGGTCGCCCACGCACTGCAAGACCCTCATCCGCCCCTTCGGGGCACCTTCTCCCGCTTGCGGGAGAAGGAAAGACGCTGCCTGAAGCCCGGGTGAAACCCGGGTTTCGGCACCACCCGGTCAAGGGCAGCCCCGGGCTGCGCCCGGGCTACGGTCCTTGGGATCAGGGCTCGCGCAGCCTCAATGCCGCGGCTTGAACACTGCGATCTCGCCCGGAGCCAATTGCTTCTCCTTGAGGATGAACGAGGCGATCGCGGGCAGGATCAGGATGGCGCCGAACATGTTGCCGGTGAACATGAAGACCAGCAGCGCCCCCATGTCGCGCTGGAACTGCAGGCCCGACCACAGCCAGGTGGCCACACCGAAGCCCAGCGTGATGCCGGTGAACACCACCGCCTTGCCGGTCATGCGCAGGGTCTTGTAGTAGGCGTCGCGCATCTTGAAGCCGCCGGCCAACGCGTCGGACATGGTGGCGTAGACATAGATGCCGTAGTCCACACCTATGCCTACCGCCAAGGCCACCACCGGCAGCGTTGCGACCTTCATGCCGATGCCCAGGACCGCCATGACGCCGTAGGCCATCCAGGAAACCAGCGCCAGCGGCAGCATGATGCAGAAGATCGACTGCCATTCGAAGAACGACAGATACACCGCGATGATGATCGCGATATAGACGTAAAGCAGGATCTGCTTTTCGAGCCGATGCACTTCTTCGTTGGTGGCCGCCATCACGCCGACGTTGGCGGTCGCCAGCGCGAAGTTGACCGGGCACTCCTTGTCGAAGCCGGCCAGCCGGGCGTTGGCCTCGTCCACCCGTGCCCGTGCGGCGATGACTTTCTCGTTCTCGTTGACCCCGGTTTCGCCGATCTCCGGATCGCCTTTCTTGAGATCGTCGATCAGCTTCTGCACTGCGTGGCGCTCGTTGCCGACCGCGCGGCGGGCGGCGAGCTTGTCCTCGCAATACGCGGCATCGACGTTGGTATGCGTTTCGAAGAAGGCGGCGCCGTTGGTGCGGTTGAAGTCCTTGGTGGCATCAACGACCCGTTCGATGGTGGTGGCCTTGTGATCCCTCATGAACACGAACACCGCCATCGCCGAGCAGTTGGGATTCAGCAGGCCCGAGGAGGTGGGGATGGGCGTGATCGACTGCACCATGGTGTACTGGTTGCGCGGCAGCACCTTGAAGCGCGGGTTGGCTTCGGAGAACGCGGAGTTCACGGTCTTGGCCACCTGCGGCAGCGACAGACTGGACTGCACGCCGTAAGTGTTGTCCATGGTCCAGGCGAAGCGGTCGATCTGCTCCATGACCTCGTACTTGACGCAGGCTTCGGGGTCGGTTTCCGCCACGACTTTCAGAATATCCAGGCCGATGGCGAAGTTCGCCACCACCGCGGCGGTATCGTTGTTGTAACGCGAGTCGGGCAACAGTTCCGGCACGCCGGCCTGGCTGTCGCCGACCTGCAGGGCCTTGCCCTGCCAGATGCTCCAGCCGAACAGCGCGCCCATGACCAGGATCGCGGTCACCGCGGGCACCGGCTTGACCATGCCCGAAATCAGGTACCACAGCGGGTTGAAGATGCCGTCCCGCCGCTCCTGCTTTTCCATGAAAGTCTTGATGTCCTTGACCTCGATCCAGGACAGGAAGATCGGCATCATGAACTTGTTGGTGACGACGATGGCCAGCATGCCGAGGCAGGCGTTGATGGCCATCTCGCGCACGATGTCGATGGGAATCAGGCCGATGACGGCAAAGCCGAATACATCGGTCATGATGGCCATCGTTCCGTAGATGGCCAGGCGCCGCCAGGTGAACAGCGAGGCGTCGAAACTGTCGCGCCCGTTCTCCGCGATCTCGCCGACCCAGGCGTTGACGAACTGCACGCCATGCGACACCGACACCGCCAGGATCAGAAACGGCACCAGGATGGCGAACGGGTCCAGACCGAAACCGAGCAATCTGAGCAGGCCGAACTCCCAGATCACTGCCGTCACCGAGCAGATCAACGGCAGCATCGCCAGCTTGAAGTGGCCGATGTAGAGCCACAGCAACACGCCCGTCATGACCAGAGTGAGCATGAAGAAGCCCACCACCTCCAGCGTGGCATCGATGACATCGCCGACGACCTTGGCGAAGCCGATGATGTGGACGTCGATATCGGGGTTGTACTGCGGATTGTCGATCTCCTCGACGGTCACTTCCGAACCCTTGACCGGGATGATCTCGACGCGATCCTCCTCGTTCTTGTAGGTGGCCTCGAAGGTGGTCAGGAAGCGCAGCTTCAGATCGGAAATCGGCACGAAGCCGTCGGCAACGACATCCCCGGCCTTGAGCGGGCCCTTGTCCTCCTTGAGCTTGTAGACGAATTTGCGCGGGTTGGTGAAGCGGCCGCGCAGCTTGTCTTCCAGCTCGTTGGCCACGCGTCCGTAGTCGAGCTTCTCGCCGGTGACCGGATCGATCTCCAGCAACTCGGAGAAGATCATGGCGCCGGTCTGGTCGATGGTGGTGTAGCGCCCCACATGACCGCCCTTGCTGACGTTGCCCTTGACCAGGTCGTACATCTCCTGGGTCGGCGCGTACTCGGCGGGAATCACGTTGCCGCCGCGAAAACCGCCTTCCACCACTTCGATGTAGCGCACGTCCGGGGTGAACAGCGAGGACACGCGCGAGCGATCGACGCCCTTGAGGAAGAACACCTCGTCGGTGGCCTCCTTCAGATTGAGCAGGAACTTCTCGTTGTAGATCTCGCCCTTGCCGTCTTTCTGGATCAGCGCCACCAGCACCGTGTTGGCGCCGCCGAAATCGGCCATGTATTGCTTGAGCACCTGCATGTACGGGTGTTTCAGCGGCACCGATTTGTCGAAACCGGCATCCGGCTTGATCTGCACCATCTGCCAGAACAGCACCGCTGTGATGGCGACCAGAATCGCCATGGTCAGTTTGCGCCGCGCGAAGATCAGCGGCTCGATGGCACTGAGAATCCTGTGCGCCGTGGTGGTCGGGCCTTCCTGGTAGTCGCCCGAGTCGAGGCCGACGTCTTTATCGCTCATGTTGGTTCCCTAAGATGTTCTGTGCCGTCGGCGCGCCGCGCTCTAAAGTCCCACCGTACTCACGCCGAGTTCGCCCACGGCGAGCACGCCGCCGTTCCACGGGATGGCGCCGGACAGGGTGCCCGAGCCGGTGACGCCGGCCATGGCGTCGATCTTGGTGTTGCGTACGCTGCCGTCGGCCGACACGATGGCGACTTCGCCGGCAAGCCCCACCAGCGCGATGTCGCCACCGGGCAGCGCAGTGCCGCCGAAGAAGGACGCCACCGTGCCGGTGTCGATCTGGGTCCAGTTGCCGCTGCGCACGTCGTCGGTGACGTAGACGTTGCCGCGCAACCCGTACACCAGCGCGCCGCGATCGCCACGGGCGATGGCGCCGTAAAGCGAACCGTCGTACGGCGCCTGCAGCCGCTCCCAGGTCGCGCCGTCGGCGGAGACGCCCATCATCCCGGTCTCGCCCACCACGAACAGCTCGCCGTTACCGAGGCGGGTCACGTCGTTGAAGTGGAGCTCTTCTTCGCGGATCGGCGGCGCATCCAGTTCCGACCAGCTGGCGCCGCCGTCCTCGGTGACCATGAACAGACCGTAGGCGCCGATCGCCATGCCGCGGTTGGCGTCCAGGAACAGCACATCCAGAAAGGGCTTTTCCAGATCGGGCTGGAAATTCTGCAGCTGCCAACTGCGGCCGCCATCCTTGGAGTGCAGGATCACCGCGTCGTGGCCGACCGCCCAGCCGAGATTTTCGTCGACGAAGTCCACGTCGGTCAGGGTGGCACGCACCGGCGTCTCCACCTGTGCCCAGCTGGCGCCGTCGTTGGACGCCAGGATATGTCCACGATCGCCGACCGCGATCAGGTGCTTGCCGCTGTTGGCGATGCCCAGCAGCAGACTGCGGGACGCCGTCGGTGCGGGCTGCGACGGCCTGGGCTTGACTGCGGCCACGAATGGCTCGGCCTCCTCTTCCTCCTGCGCCACCACGTGTGAAGCCGGTGCCAGGGCCGCGACACACAAGGCCGGCCACAGCAGGGCCCGCAGCAGGGCCTTCGAGAAATTCTTCATTGCACTACCCCGTTAAGCTCAGATGGGTTGGCATCCATCGCAGTCGGCCACGCCGCCGAGCGCCGCCCTGCCCGCGTGATGGAGATCACGGGCGATCGACAACGGCAGAAAATACGTTCGGAATCTGCGGCGGGACCGCAACCGCCGACCACCATGGTCCGCCCCCGCATACCTCCTCCCGTTCGATGTCCGCCCTGCGGACGCCTTGTTATTCGTATGGGTCCGGAACCGGCCCATGCTTGATCGCAACCTTGTAGCAGAGGCCCCTAGGCCATGCAATGGCGGGAATTCAATCGATCCACACCAGGCTGGCCATGCGCCCGCACACGCGGTCGCGCCGAAACGAAAAGAACCGCGCTGCGTCTCCATGCGTGCAGCGCGCCTCGCCGAACACGCGCGTCACGCCGCACCGCCACAAGGTGCGCCGGGCCATCCCGCGCAAATCGGCGAAGAAGCGGTCATCGCGACCGGCGACGAAATCCCGGTCGTGTCCAGGGTCGATCCCGACGAATGCTGCGTGCACTTCCGGACCGACCTCGAACGCCGCCGGGCCGATCGCCGGGCCCAGCCAGGCGCTCAGCGAGGCCGGTGCGCAGGGCAGCGATCGCACGGTGTTCTGCAGGATGCCGGCCGCCAGTCCACGCCAGCCGGCATGGGCGGCGGCCACCACCTGACCGTCGTCGTCGGCCAGCAGTACCGGCAGGCAGTCGGCGGTAAGCACGACGCAGGCCAGGCCCGCGACCTGGCTGCGGGAGGCATCTGCGCAGGAAGCGGCAGCAGTGCTGCCTGCTTCGACGACCTCGGTGCCATGCACCTGGTCAAGCCAGGCCGGCTCGTGGCCCAAGCCAAGCTGCTTTAGCAAGGCCCGGCGATTGCATTCGACCTGCTGCGATCGGTCGCCGACATGCAGCGCCAGATTGAAGCAGTCGTAGGGCGCCGCGCTGCCGCCGCCCTGGCGAGTGGTGTAGCAGGCCTTGACGCGCGGGTGGCGCGGCCATTCGACCGCATCGATCCACTCGACGCCGCTCACGGTCAGCGCCGGCGCTGCGACCTCGAACCGCCCCCTCCACCACCGCGGCGGCCGGAGCCGCCAGGGCGCGGTCGCCGCGGCAGTCGCGGCGGCACCACGAAATCCTGCGGCAGCCAGTCGTCCGGGAAGGGCTCGGCCGGCAGGCGCATGCCGATGTAACGCTCGATCTCGGGCAGCGAGTAGACCCAGGTCTCGCAACACAGCGAGATGGCGTCGCCGGCTTCGCCAGCGCGCGCGGTGCGGCCGATGCGATGCACGTAGTCTTCCGGATCCTGCGGCAGGTCGTAGTTGATGACGTGGCTCACGGCCGGAATGTGCAGACCGCGCGCGGCCACATCGGTGGCCACCAGCAGCGGCAGCTTGCCCTCCTTGAAGTCGTCGAGCAGGCGCAGGCGCTTGTTCTGCGGCACATCGCCCGACAGCGTGCTCGCCTCAAGACCGTTGGCGCGCAGGGTGTGCTCGACCTCTTCGGCACCGCGCTTGGTATTGACGAACACCAGGGTGCGGAACGGATCGTGATGGCGCAGCAGGCCGACCAGCACCTTGAGCTTGTCGTCGTTGGCGACATGGATCATCGACTGGCGCACGCGCTCGGCGGTGACCTGCTCGGGTTCGATGGTGACCTGGTGCGGGTCGTTCATGTGCTCGAACGCCAGCTCCAGCACGCGGTGCGACAGCGTGGCGGAGAACAGGTAGTTGAGTCGCTTGGCCGGCGCCGGCATGCGCCGCAACACATAGCGGATGTCGTCGATGAACCCGAGATCGAACATGCGATCGGCCTCGTCGAGCACGACCACCTCGATGTGCTTGAGGCTGTAGATGTCCTGCTTGTAGTAGTCGATCAGGCGCCCCGGCGTGCCGATCAGAATATCGATTCCGCCCTGGATCGCCTGGCGCTGCGACTCGTAACCGGTGCCGCCAAAACACACCGCCATGCGCAAGCCGGTGTCGCCGCGCAACTGCAGCGCGTCTTCGTGAATCTGCACAGCCAATTCGCGCGTAGGTGCCAGGATGAATGCGCGCGGTTGACCGTCGGGGCCGGTGGGCGCGTGCGTGAGCAGACGATGCATGGTGGCCAGCAGGAACGCGGCAGTCTTGCCGGTCCCGGTCTGGGCCTGGCCGGCAACATCGCGTCCGCTCAATGCCAGCGGCAAGGTCTCGGCCTGGATCGGCGTGCAGTAGTCGAAACCGCGAGCGGAAATGGCGGCCAGCAGACCCGGATGAAGGGGCAGACTGTCGAAGCGAATATCGGATAAGTGATCGGCTTGCATTTAAAAATCGAATTGGGATTGCGCGGCAAGCGCTTGCAAGGCCCCTGGGAATCGGCTCAAATAGCCGCACGCAGGGATTTCAGGGCGCTGGTCAAAGGCTCTCGGCGCAACCTCACCGATCGTCTCCCCGTCGTCATCTATCCATCATAACCGTCCGGTGCAGCCCTTGCGCAGCCGGTACCGGTCTTGAGTCGGATCGGCTAGCACCCCATCTACTTCCGTCACGCGCAATATCCGCCGCGTTCATGACTCCCGAGGCCACTCCATGAGCGAACATATCTCTCCCGTTTCCGACGCGTCCTTCGAACAGGACGTGCTCAAGTCCGACATCCCGGTGCTGGTGGATTTCTGGGCCGAATGGTGCGGGCCCTGCCGCATGATCGCGCCGGTGCTGGAACAGATCGCGGCGGAAAACGTCGGCAAGCTCAAAGTCGTCAAGCTCAACGTGGACGAGAACCCGGGCACACCGCCCAAGTTCAACATCCGCGGGATCCCCACGCTGATCCTGTTCAAGGATGGACAGGCAGCGGCCACCCAGGTGGGTGCGGCGCACAAGGCGCAGCTCACCGCTTTCGTCACTCCGCATGTCACAACCGCCTAAACCCCCCCGCATGATGAAACACCGCCGTCGACACAACGGCCCCCGCAACGGTAACGGCAACAGCAACCAGCGAGGCGGCAACGGCGGCAACCCTTCTCAGGATGGACTCCCGGTCGACATGACCGAGGAGGAGTTCGAGGCCGAACTGGCGCTGGCGGCAGCCGCAGAAGCGCAAGCCGAGGGGACCCTGACGGTCCCTCAGGTTTCCGGCCCCGACGGACTTCCCGACGACAACGACGGCGGCGTGGCCACCGCGGTGGCGGCGCGGCCGCCGGTGGATTTTCGCTCCGGCGAGCCGCCCAAGATCGTGCGCATCCCGGACATCAAGAAGCTGACCGCAGCGACCCTGATGGAGATGGCCGAGGCGCAAGGCCTCGAGAACATCTCGCGCGCACGCAAGACCGATCTGGTCTTCAATCTGCTGAAAACGGCGGCACGGCGCGGCGATCACATCATCGCCGACGGCGTGCTCGAGCTGATGCCCGACGGCTACGGCTTCCTGCGCGGTTCCGACAGTTCTTATCTGGCCGGACCCGACGACGTCTACATTTCGCCTTCGCAGATCCGCCGCTTCGGTCTGCGCACCGGCGACACCGTCTGCGGGCGCGTGCGCAGCCCCAAGGACAACGAGCGCTACTTCTCGCTGCTCAAGGTCGACACGATCAACTACGAGCCGCCCGAGGCCAGCCGCAAGAAGGTCAACTTCGAGAACCTCACGCCGCTGTTCGCCGACGAGCAGTTCAAGATGGAGCGCGGCAACGGCACCACCGAGGATCTCACCGCGCGCATCATCGACCTCGTGGCGCCGTTCGGCAAAGGCCAGCGCGGTCTGATCGTGTCGCCGCCCAAGGCCGGCAAGACCATCCTGATGCAGAACATCGCGCAGTCCATCGCCGCCAATTATCCGGATGTGTACCTGATCGTCCTACTGATCGACGAGCGCCCGGAAGAAGTCACCGACATGCAGCGCACGGTGCGCGGCGAGGTGGTGGCGAGCACTTTCGACGAGCCCGCCGCGCGTCACGTGCAGGTCACCGAGATGGTGATCGAAAAAGCCCGTCGCCTGGTCGAACACAAGCGCGACGTGGTCATCCTGCTCGACTCCATCACGCGTCTGGCGCGCGCTTACAACACGGTGGCGCCCTCTTCCGGCAAGGTACTTTCCGGTGGTGTCGATGCCAATGCGCTGCAGAAGCCCAAGCGCTTCTTCGGCGCGGCGCGCAACATCGAGGAGGGCGGTTCGTTGACCATCATCGCCACCGCGCTGATCGAAACCGGCTCCAAGATGGACGAGGTGATCTACGAGGAGTTCAAGGGCACCGGCAACATGGAAGTGCACTTGGAGCGCCGCATCGCCGAGAAGCGCATCTTCCCCGCCATCAACATCAACCGCTCCGGCACCCGCAAGGAAGAGCTGCTGATGAGCGACAAGGATCTCAACAAGATCTGGATCCTGCGCAAACTGCTGCACCAGATGGACGAGCTGGCTGCGATGGAGCTGCTGCTGGATCGCATGAAGGCAACCAAGACCAACGAGGCGTTCTTCGATTCGATGAAGCGCAATTGAAGCCTCGGGCAGCAGGGGTAGCCCGGGTGCAACCCGGGGTCGCAGGCCACGGTGACGGGTTGGACCCAGGTTTCACCCGGACTACGACACTACTTCACCAGGATTGGACCCGGGTTTCACCCGGGCGACGACACTGTGGCCGCCATCAGACTCGGCCCATCCGCGTGATCGCGCGATGCCCGATATCGGTGCGAAATTGCACGCCGTCCCAGGTGATCTTGTGCACGGCTGCGTACGCGCCCTGCTGCGCAAGCCGCACGTCGGCGCCGCGCGCCACCACGCACAGCACGCGCCCCCCTGCCGTCGCCGGCTGACCCTTGTACATGGCGGTGCCGGCGTGAAAGGCCTTGGCGCTGCCCAGGTCCGCGTCCAGCCCCTGAATGACATCGCCCTTGCGCACCGTGCCGGGGTAGCCGTGCGCCGCCATCACCACGCCCAGCGCCGGCTGCGGACTCCAGCGCACCTCCACCCGGCCGAGGCGATCATCCAGCGCGGCTTCGATCAGATCGAGCAGGTCCGATTCCAGCCGATACAGAATGGGCTGGGTCTCCGGGTCGCCCATGCGCGTGTTGAATTCCAGTACCTTGATGCCGCCGCGCGCGTCGATCATCAGCCCCGCATACAGAAAGCCGCCGAACGGATTGCCTTCCGCATCCATGCCGGCCAGGGTCGGCTCGATCACTTCCTTGCAGATGCGCGCGTGAAGTTCGGGGGTCACCACCGGCGCCGGCGAGTACGCGCCCATGCCGCCGGTATTGGGGCCCTGGTCGCCGTCGAAGATACGCTTGTGGTCCTGGCTGGTCGCCAGGGTCACGTAGCGGAGCCCCTGGGCAACCACGATGAAGCTGGCCTCTTCACCGTCGAGAAACTCCTCGATCACCACGCGGGCGCCAGCCTGTCCCAACGCGGAGCCGGACAGCATGTCGCGTACCGCTGCGCGCGCCTCCTCCTGACTCTGCGCCACGACAACGCCCTTGCCGGCAGCCAGACCGTCGGCCTTGACCACGATGGGCGCCGGATGCGCTTCCAGATAATCCAGTGCCGGCTGCAGTTCTGTGAACACCGCATAGGCGGCGGTGGGAATGCGATGCCGCGCCAGAAAATCCTTGGTGTAGGCCTTGGAACTCTCGAGCTGGGCAGCCGCCCGGGTCGGGCCGAAGATGCGCAGACCGGCAGCACGAAACGCATCGACGATGCCCATCGACAACGGCACCTCCGGTCCAACCACGGTCAGGCCGACGTTTTCGCGTTGCGCCAGGCTCAGCAGGGCCTCCACATCGTCGGCGGCGATTTCCACGTTGCGGCAACCGGGCTCGACGGCGGTCCCCGCGTTTCCGGGCGCGACCAGCACTTCGGCAACTCGCGCGGACGCCGCCAGCTTCCAAGCCAGCGCGTGCTCGCGCCCGCCGCCACCCACCACCAATACTTTGATCGATTCGCTCATATGTCTCTGTTCGATTGATGCGCGGGAAGGTTCAGCATAAGGTTGAGGAACCCTTCGCATACGCGGCGGAGCTCGGCATCCTCCCCAAGGCAGAGGCTGCGCGCAAGCCGCGAGGTGCGCCGCGACCCCGGCGAAGGCGCCGGCGGATGCGCACTTCATGAGGGCTAGGGAATTTCGAGACCAGCAATGCGCGGCGACCACGAACTGGGCCTTGCGATCGCCTCCGCAGCCGATCTGGGGGCTGCGGGCACGGCTGCTCGCCGCGCCGCCAACCGTCTCGGATTCGAACACTTTCTGTACGGATTGCGCCGCGTGCCGGCATCGGGCGTGCCCGAGCAATGGGTACTGTGCGGCTATCCCAAGGCCTGGCGCGATCGTTACGACGAACAAGGCTACCTGCTGATCGATCCGGTGATTGCGCGCTGTATCGAAAGCGTGAGTCCGTTCGGCTGGGACGAGCTGCCGCGCGACACCGCGCAGGTGCGGCGCATGTTCGATGAGGCCGCAGCGCACGGTCTGCTGCACGGCCTGACCGTCCCTTTGCACGGTTTCCAGGGCGAGTTCGGCATGCTTTGCCTAGCCCGTCAGACGCCACTGCCGCAGAGCGCAGCGCGCACCCGCCTGTTCCAGCGCGCGCACTGGTTGACCGGACTGCTGCAGGCGAGGCTGCGACAGTGGGCCAGCGACCGGGAGGCCGCCGAGGTACCGGCGGCGAGCGCCGCATCTCCCCTGCCGGAACCCGCCCGAATCCGTGCGGAGAGCACCACCTAGTTCCGCCGAATAAACAACATCGCCGCGACCGCCCCTGCTGGCCGGCTCGGGGTTGCGAGATCCTGGATTGAGCCATCCCGAGCAGCGCCGGATCGACAAACCCGCCCCCCACCATCCGGCTGGTGCGCAACCGGAGTCGGCGGGATAATCCGCGACCCCGATCTGCGTCGATCCTCATGAACGCTCCGCTGCATCAATCCCAGCTGGCCAGCCTGCCACTGGTACATCGCGGCAAGGTGCGCGACATCTACGCGGTCGGCGACCGACACCTGCTGATCGTCACGACTGATCGACTGTCTGCGTTCGACGTCATCCTGCCGCGGCCGGTCCCCGGCAAGGGCGCGGTGCTGACTCGGGTGACCGAGTTCTGGATGCGGCGTTTCGCTGATCGGGTGCCGCACCAGATGGCACCGGACATGCGGCTGACCGACTGGCTGACGCCGGCTGAATGCGGCGAGGTCGAGGGCCGCGCCGTGATCGTGCGCAAGCTGCGTGCGATCCCGGTGGAATGCGTGGCGCGCGGTTATCTGATCGGCTCGGGCTGGAAGGACTACCGGGCCAGCGGCGGCGTCTGCGGCATCGCCCTGCCGGCCGGGCTGCAGATGGCCAGCCGGCTGCCGCAGCCGATCTTCACACCGGCCGACAAGGCGCCGGCGGGGCAGCACGACGAGAACATCGACTTTGCCCGGATGTGTGCCCGGCTCGGCGACACGCTGGCAGCGCAGTTGCGCGAACTGACCTTGGCGATCTATCGCGAGGCCGCCGCCTACGCGCTGCAACGCGGCATCATCGTGGCCGACACCAAGTTCGAGTTCGGGCAGGACGACGACGGCAAGGTCCATCTGATCGACGAGGTGCTCACGCCGGACTCGTCGCGGTTCTGGGACGCCCAGGGCTGGCGCGAGGGCATCAGCCCACCGAGTTTCGACAAGCAGATCGTGCGCGACTGGCTGGAGACCCAGCCGTGGAACAAGCAGGCGCCGGGCCCCTGGCTGCCGGACGACATCCTGCAGCGCACCGCCGATCGCTACCGCGAAGTCGAGCAGCGGCTCACGCAGGCGTAAGCCGGGCGGCGGGCGCGGCCCACCCTGCCGGACAGCAACCATCGCGGTCGTGGGGCGGCCCGCGGCCGCCGCCGACGCTTGATGGAGGAACCGACCTTGGACAGCAACCCCGGGGGCGGCCGCCCGACGCGGTGGATGGCGCATGGAAGCCGCGCCTGCGTCCCCTGGACCGGTTTCGCAGTCGAGGTCGTTTCCTTTCCGCCACGTCTCGCCGCCACCCCTGCGAACGGCTACCCTGCCCGCACCACGCCGCCGGAGCCCAGCATGCAGATCAGGATCGAAATCGACGTCAAGCCGGAAGAACTGCGCCGCTTTCTGGGGCTGCCGGATGTCGCCGGCCTGCAGGACGACGTGGTGCAGTTCCTGCGCGAGAAGGTCGGCCAGGTGAATGAGAACTTCAATCCGGCGGACTTCGTCAAAGGTAACTTCGATCAGCTGCGCCAGTCGCCGGCGTGGAAAAAGCTGATGACGCGCCTGTCGGTGAATCTCGACGGCGAGCAGATGCCGGAACCGCCGGCGCCCAAGGCGTCTGCGAAGCGTGCGCGGCGGACCACGCGAAAGAAGTCCGGTTAAGGAGCGCTTCAACGAAAAGAGCCGGGACCAGGGTCCCGGCTCTTTTCATGTCCGCATAGGACCAGGCCGAGGCCCGGCCACAACGAGACTTACTGCGCGGTCGCTTTCTTGGCGGCGCCAGTGGCCTTCTTGGCGGTCTTGCGTACGGTGGCCTTGGCCTTCTTGACCTCGCCCGACAGCGTGGTGGAACCGGTCAGCTTGGCGCTGACGTCGCCGAAGCCCTTCTTGACCACGCCGTAGAGCTCTTCGCCGGTCTTGGTGACGATGGTGACGGTGTCCTTGTACGCCGAGATCACCAGAGTCTTGCCCTCCGGCAGATAAGCGACCGGCTTGGCGGCGACGGCCTTGATGCCATCGAGCTTGATCTTCTCGTAGCTGCTCTGGGCAGCCGAGTACAGGCCCTTGCCGGCGTCCAGATTGGTCTTGACCAAGCCCTGCACGCCATCAATCACGATGCTGTTGGCCTGCTTGAGGGTTTCAAACGACAAGGTCACCACATCCTGACCCTTGGCCACATACGGTTCCACCGCACCTTTCACGTCACTCACGATCGTTTCGACATTCATTGCGCCACACCTCGCATAAGTTACTGACTGTATTGATTGATATGATTGTGCTGCAATGCAACAACCATCGCTCGCATCGTATTGCTGCGCTGCAACATATGTCAAGGACTCCCCCTCCTTCCGGGTAGCCGTTTATCGGATCGCGGGGTAGTCGGGCGCAGCGCTCGCGAAGGAGCTTCGGCAAACGCAAAGCGCACGAGCGACTAAACTCGATTCATGTTGCCTGATCGTCTGCTGACAAGACTGCGCGCCTGGCTGTGGGAATCCTCGCCGCGCGCGCGCCGCTGGGAAGCCCTGGTCGCCCGCTTCGGACGCTATTTGTTCGCGCTGGTTCGCGACCTGCTCGACGGCCAGATTTCCATGCGCGCCATGAGTCTGGTCTACACGACCTTGCTGTCGCTGGTGCCGTTTCTGGCATTGGGTTTCTCGGTGCTCAAGGCGCTGGGCGTACACAATTCGCTAGAGCCGGTTCTGTACGAATTCCTGCGGCCGCTCGGCCCGCAGGCGGAGAGCATCACCTCCAACCTGATCGGCTTCGTGGAAAAAATCCAGGTGGGCGTGCTGGGTTCGCTGGGAGTTGCCCTGCTGTTCTACACCGCGATTTCGCTGATCCAGAAGGTCGAGTCCAGCTTCAATTTCATCTGGCGTATCGAACGGCCGCGACCATTCGGCCAGCGCGTCGGCGAGTACCTGGGCGTGCTGATGGTGGGCCCGGTGGTGGTGTTCTCGGCGCTGGGCATGACCGCCACGGTGCTCAACAGCCAGGTGGTCACGCAGATCCAGAGCGTGGAGCCGTTCGGGTTTCTGCTGTACGCCGTCACCCGGGCGATTCCCTACGCGCTGATCGTGGGCATGTTCACCTTCATGTACGCCTATATCCCCAACACCAAGGTGAAGCTCAAAGCCGCCGCTGTGGGCGGCCTGGCTGCAGGCGTACTGTGGCAGACCGCAAGCTTGGCATTCGCTTCGTTCGTGGCTGGTGCCACCGACTACAACGCCATCTATTCCAGCTTCGCGATCGTCATTTTTCTGCTGATCTGGTTCTACGTGGGCTGGCTGATCCTGCTCACCGGCTGCCAGCTTGCGTTCTACGTGCAGCATCCCGCGCACCTGAAGCCGGAACGCAGCGTGCCCTTGCCGGCCAGTCGCGAGTGCGAGTACACCGCGCTGCTGGTGATGGGCACCGCCGGCCGCCGTTTCATCGCCGGGCAGCCGGGACTGACCCAGGAAGAGCTCGCACGTGAACTGGGCACCTCGCCCGAGCACGTCGCGCGCGCGGTGGAGACGCTGATCTCGCAGGGGTTCCTGACCGAGGCCGGACAGACGCGTACCCAGCTGGTACCCGCACGGGATCTCGAAGGCGTCAGTCTGGGCGCGCTGTGGCAGGCGATACGCAGCGGCCGCCATCGGCTCAAGCCGCAGCAGGCCTTCGGCCATGAGGTCATGCGGGTTCTGGACGAGGCCGAAGCGCCGTTTTCGGAGCGCTACGGCAAGGTCAGCCTGCGCCAGTGGCTGAGTAGCGACGCCACCGGCTGAGGCGCTGCAGGCCCGGCCCCTCCCGCAGGAGCATGACAGGGGCCTGCGCGTTCATCGATCTCCGCATCCGACGCACCGGCGCCGTGCCGGAAAATTCCGGCGCGTCACCGCGCCCGGCCACACCGGGCTAGTTGCCACGCTCCGGCAGCGTGATGTTCATCTCCAGCACTTCCAGACCGGACTCGCGCTGCAGGTTGACCTGCACCGCACTGTCGGGCACCGGCACGTACTTGCGCACCACGGCCAGCAACTCCTCGCGCAGCTGCGGCAGATAGGACAGGGCCCCCGCATCTCCAGTGGTGGTGCGACGGCCATCCTGATCGCGCTGGATGGCAACCACCATCATCAGACGATCCCGCGCGGTGTTGGCGGAAGGCGGATTCTTTGACTTGAACCATCCGAACCAATCCATTTCAGCCTCCGAAGAGCTTCGCGAAGAGGCCCTTCTTCTGTGCGTCCACGAACCGATGCGGGCGATCCTCTCCGAGGAAGCGCGCGACGAGATCGTCGTAAGCCAGACCGGCATCGTTGGTCTGGTCAAGGATGACCGGCGCACCGGCGTTGGACGAGGTCAGTACAGAGGGAGACTCGGGAATCACGCCGAGCAGCGGCACCGCCAGGATGTCCTGCACGTCCTTAACCGACAGCATCTCGCCCTTCTCGACGCGAACGGGGTTGTAGCGGGTGAGCACCAGATGCTCCTTGACCCTGCCCTGATTGCTCTCGCTCAGGCGGGTCTTGCTCGACAGCAAGCCGAGCACGCGGTCGGAGTCGCGCACCGAAGACACTTCGGGGTTGGTCACCACCAGCGCCTCATCGGCGAAATACATGGCCAGGTGCGCGCCGCGCTCGATGCCGGCGGGCGAATCGCAGACGATGTAGTCGAACTCCTGCGCCAGTTCGTCGAGCACGCGCTGCACGCCGTCCTGGGTCAGTGCGTCCTTATCGCGTGTCTGGCTCGCCGCCAGGATGCAGAGCTTGTCGTTCTGCTTGTCCTTGATCAGCGCCTGGCGCAGGTTGGCCTCGCCCTGGATGACGTTGACGAAGTCGAACACCACGCGCCGCTCACAGCCCATGATGAGGTCGAGATTGCGCAGACCGACGTCAAAGTCGATGACCACGGTGCGCTTGCCGCGCGCTGCCAGCCCAGTGGCGAACGAGGCGCTGGTGGTGGTCTTGCCGACCCCGCCCTTGCCCGAAGTGACCACAATGATCTTTGCCAAGTGAAGCCCTCTCGTTTGTCGATGCCGGCCTGCGGGCCGCCATCCCTGCACACCAGCCGACGACACCCAAGGCCGCCAGCATCCCCAAATTAAAACGGCCCGACCAACCCGGCTTCAGCTTTCGAGTTTTTCGATCCGCAAGGCGCCGTGATCCAGAAACGCCTGCACCGACAGTCCGCGCAGCGCGCCCTGCACCTGATCGGCGACGGCGTAGATGCCCGCCACCGCGAGCAGCTCGGCCTCCATGCGCCGGCAGAACACGCGCGCCAGCACGTCGCCACGGGCGCCAGCGATGGCGCGTCCGCGCAGCGCACCGTAAACATGCACGCAACCGTCCGCAATGACCTCGGCACCGACACTGACGGTGTTCACCACCACCAGGTCGGCCGACTCTGCATAGATCTGCTGACCTGAGCGGATCGGTTCGGTCACCACTCTGGTAGGCCGGCGCTCGACCGCCGCCGCCGACACGCTGGGCGCAGGTGCGGGTGCCGCTGCCGGCTCGGGCGCGGGTCGCGCGACGGTTTCGCTGGCGATGTCGGCGGCAAGAACCGGCAGGCCTGCACGTCTGGCGGCGTCAGCCAGTGCGCCTTCCAGCGCAGCGAGCGGCTGCAGCCCGACGTCGTGCATGAGCTTGAGAATCGGTTCGAGCTCGACCGCGATATCCGCCTCGAGGATCACCGGCAGCCCGGCCGAGGCTTCGCCCAGCGAGCGGCAGAACGACTGCAGCTGAGCCTGGATGGCAGACGCATCCGGATCCAGGATCCGGACCCGGGTCAGGGACAGCATGCGGCCCTTGATCTCAAGGGCGGATCGGGTCTTGGCCATGGGCGGGACGAGTGAAGTACAGCGAGTTTAACCCGCATTGCGCACCGGGTCGCCTTCAGGACCTGCACCGCACACTTCCTCCATCCACCGCGTTGGTCTGATCGCCAGCGACAACGGTAGGATTCAGCGATGGCCTGTGTTTTGCGTTCGCATTTCAGGTAGGTTTCGGTTCATCCATAACAACAGCGCCACCCCGCGCCCATGTCCATAGATTGGCGGCAATACCACTGCGAAGACTTCTACGACGAGCTGTTCCAGGCCCCTGGCCTGCCGCGCGAAGCCGCGCGCAGGGTGGCCGAGTACCTCGATGATCTGACCGAAGCCGAACTTGCCGAACGCCGGCTGGCGGCGGATCTGGCGATCAAGGTCATGGGCATCAGCTTCACTGTCTACAGCGAAGGCAAGAACGTTGATCGCGCGTGGCCGTTCGATGTCATTCCGCGCGTCATCCCGCGGCTGGAATGGGAGCGCACGGAAGCGGGTCTGAAACAGCGGGTGGCTGCGCTCAATTACTTCATCCAGGACATCTACAACGAGCGCCGCATCATCCGCGACCAGGTGTTTCCCGCGGAACTGCTGAAGGATTCGGTCAACTTTCGTCCGCAGTGCGTTGGCACCACGCCGCGCAACAGCGTGTGGGCGCACATCTGCGGTAGCGATCTGGTACGCGACAAGGACGGAACCCTGTACGTGCTGGAAGACAATCTGCGCGTGCCCTCCGGCGTCAGCTACATGGTGGAAAACCGCATGGTGATGAAGCGCGTTTTTCCCGAACTGTTCGGTGAAAACGCGATCCTGCCGGTGGACGACTACCCAGCGCAGCTCTACGACATGCTGGTGGCCATGAGTCCGCGGCCGCTGGACCAGCCCAACATCGTGCTGCTCACGCCGGGCATCTACAACAGCGCGTACTTCGAGCACGCGTGGCTGGCCCAGCAGATGGGCATCGAACTGGTGGAAGGTTCCGACCTGTTCGTCAATGACGACGACTGCTGCTACATGCGCACCATCTACGGCCCCAAACGCGTGGACGTGATCTATCGGCGCATCGACGATCTGTTCCTGGACCCGGAAGTGTTCCGCGAAGATTCGGTGCTGGGTGCGCCGGGCCTGATGCGGGCCTGGCTCAAGGGCAAGCTGGCACTGGCCAACGCGCCCGGGGCCGGCGTGGCGGACGACAAGGTCGTCTACGCCTTCGTGCCGCAGATGATCAAGTACTACCTGGGCGAAGACCCCATCCTGCCCAACGTGCCCAGTTTTCTGTGCATGTTCGACCAGGATCGCGAGTACGTGCTGGCCAACCTCGACAAGCTGGTGGTCAAGCCCGCCAACGAGTCCGGCGGCTACGGCATGTTGATCGGCCCGCGCGCCAGCCCCGAAGAACGCGAAAAATTCCGCGCGCTGATCCAGGCCAATCCGCGCAACTACATGGCGCAGCCCGCCCTGTCGCTTTCCACCGCGCCGACCCTGATGCTGGATGAGACGGTGGAGCCGCGGCACCTGGACCTGCGGCCTTTCGTGCTGTCGCGCGGGCCGCTGAACGATCGCGGTTCCACCTATGTCACCACCGGCGGCCTCACCCGCGTGGCGATGGTGCGCGGATCGCTGGTGGTCAACTCCAGTCAGGGTGGCGGCGCCAAGGACACCTGGGTGGTCGACACCGATGCCGATTCCCAGGCTGCGACGCCGTCGCAATCGCAGTCGCAGTCGCAGTCGCAGTCGCAGAGCGGAGGCCGCTGATGCTGTCGCGCGTCGCCGACAATCTCTACTGGTTTGGGCGCTATCTGCAGCGCGCCGAAAACACCGCGCGTCTGATCAACGTCAACAGCAACCTGCTGCTCGACCTGCCGCGCAACATCGTGTTCGGCTGGGAACCGCTGATCCAGATCGTCGGCGCCGACGAGCAGTTCCGCGAGCGCTACGTCGACGATTTTTGCGAACACAACGTGCTGCGCTTCCTGATGCTGGACGAGCACCATCACGGCTCCATCCTCACCTCGCTGCAACTGGCGCGCGAAATCCTGCGCACGGTGCGCGACACCGCGCCGCGCGAGGTTTGGGAGCGCCTCAACGACCTGCACTACTTCGTCCAGGGCCGCGGCGAGATGGTGATGTCGCGCACGCGCCGGCAGGACTTTCTGCAAAGAGTCATCGACAGCGCGGTGCTGGTGTACGGCACCCTGATCGGCAACATGAGTCGCGACGTCGGTTTTCACGTGCTGCAGGTGGGCACGCATCTGGAACAGGCCGACATGACCACGCGCATTCTGGACGTGCGCTCCACCTCGCTGATCGACACCGGCCCCAAGCAGGATCTGGCGCCGTTCTACAACATCCAGTGGATGAGCGTGCTGCGCTCGCTCACCGCCTATCAGATGTATCGCCGCCATGTGCGTGCGCGGGTCAACCGCTCCGGCGTGCTGCGCTTCCTGCTGCAGAACCGCGAATTTCCGCGCAGCGTCATGCACTGCATGGCCATGATCGGAGCTTCGCTGCCGCAGTTGCCGCAGAACCGCAACGTGGAGCGCACCCTGTGGCGGGTGCGCGCCATCGTGCAGGATGCCAGCATCGACCGCCTGGTGGAACGCGGCTTGTCGGAGTTCATCGACGAGGTGCAGATCGGCCTGGCCGAGCTGCACGAGGCACTGGCGCAAGCCTACTTCCGCGGTTGAGGCCGGGGCTCAGAAAGGGCGTGAGGTCTCTGTCGAGCTCCCAAGGGTTGTTACTAAATATCTAAAAACAGCGAATCGTCCTATATTTACTTCGCCCCGTGTCTTGAAGCGGCCATGTAAAACAGGCACATTCCACGGGTTCTTGAAGTCGTTCCAAACCTTCGGCGATACACGTTTTCCAGGATTCAAGGTCAAGACCATGATTCCCTCGATCCTCAAGCTCGACGCCGGCGGCCAGCCGGTCGCCTGGATCCGCTGGCAATCCGCGGTGACCTTGTATGCGCGCGACCGCGTGTGCTGGGAAACCGGCGAGGAACGCTTCCGGGTCTACGGTGGCACCTGCGCGCGCACCGGACTTCGCTCCAGCTTCGAGATCGGGTCGATCATCGCGGTGGCCGACCGCACGCGGAAGTTCTCCACCGGCGTGCCGCTGCTGACCAACCGCACCCTGTTCCAGCGCGACCGCAATCTGTGCCTGTACTGCGGCCATCAGTTCGCGCCCAGCCAACTCACGCGCGACCATGTGATGCCCGCCTCGCGCGGCGGCGAAAGCGTGTGGGAGAACTGCGTCACCGCCTGCGAAAAGTGCAACCACCGCAAGGCGGACCGTACGCCGGAAGAGGCCAACATGAAGCTGCTGGCAGTGCCCTACACGCCGAATCTGGCCGAGTACCTGATCCTGTCCAATCGCCGCATCCTGGCCGACCAGATGGAATTCCTGCTCCACTTCGCGGCCAAGAAAAAGGCGCGCGCGCTCCAGTAGCACGCCTGCGGGTGCGACCCGTTAGTAGATCAGCGGCACGATCACCACCGCGAGCAGGCCGAAGATGGCGACCAGGGGCAATCCGAAACGCGCGAAGTCGCCCACGGTGTAACCCCCCGGCCCCATCACCATCAGATTGGTCTGGTAAGCCATGGGCGTTGCGAACGAGGCCGAGCAGCCCACGATGACGGTAATGGTGACGGCGTGCGGCGACAGCCCGGCACCGGAACCGGCCGCCAGGGCCAGCGGCATCGTCAGCGCCACCGCAGCGGCGTTGGACACCAGGGTGGTCACCAGTGCGGCCACAGCGAAAATGGCCGCGACCACCAGACGCGGACTGTCGCCGGCGGCGGCGATGGTCATGTCAGCCAGCGGCCTGAGCACACCGCTGCTGTCCAGTGCGTTGCCGATGCCGATGGCCGCGGCGATGACGATCAGCATCGACCAGTCGATCGACTGGCGCGCCTTGGTCAGCGTGGTGCAGCGTCCGGCCAGAATGGCCGCGGCCGCGATCAGGGCCCCTTGCAGGACAGTCCACAGCCCCAGTGCGTTGCCCACGATCATCGCGCCGGTGGCGGCCAGGGCCAGCCAGGGCCGCTGCCGCGAGGGCACCTGATCGCCGTCCAGGGATCGCACCAGCAGGAAGTCGCGCGAGCTGGCCCACTTGGCGATGAACCCGAGCGCGCAGTCCAGGATCAGGGTGTCGCCGGGTTCGAACGCGATGTCGCCGATGCGGCCGGAAAGCTGGGCGCCATCGCGCGACACCGCGATGATGGCAGCGTCGTAGGTTTCGCGAAATCCACTGTCGCGCACGCGCTTGCCCACCAGCGGCGAGCGCGTGGAGATCACTGCTTCGGCCAGATGCCGGCTGCGGGTGGCGGCGTCGATCGAGAACAGTTTGTCCGACGGCGGCGAGATTCCGGAGATGCGCAGCAGATCGGAAATATTGGACGGATCGCCGAAGAACACCAGGCGGTCGCCGCGCTGCAGCCGCGTGGCGGGCTCGACCGGGGCGATCACCTCCGCTCCGCGGATGACTTCGGAAAGGAACAGTCCGGACAGTTGCCGCAAGCCGGCCTGCGCCACCGTGCGACCCACCAGCGGGCCATCCGGATCGATCACCATTTCCAGCGAGTAGCGACGGGCGTCGGCCAGGCGTTCGGTCGGCGGCTTGCGCACCGGGATGCGGTGGCCGAACAGCATCACGTAACCAATCAAGGCAGCGGTCAGCGGCACGCCGATCCAGGCCTGCTCCAGAAACCCCAAGCCCGGATCTTGCGGCGCCGACGCGCGCAGGGCGCTGTTGGCGACCAGGTTGGTGGCGCTGCCCAACAGGGTCACGGTGCCACCGGCCACCGCGGCAAAGCTCAGCGGCATGAGCAGGCGCGACGGCGTCAGCCCATAGCGGTCGGCCCAGTCGCGCACCATCGGCAGGTACAGGGCGACGATGGGCGTGTTGTTGACGAAGGCGCTGAGCAGGGCCACCGGCCCGGTCACCATCCACTGCGCATGACGCTCCGAACGCGGTGCGCGCAGCAAGCGCGTGCCGAGCAGGTGCATAGCGCCACTGTCGCGCAGCCCGGCTGCCACCACGAACAGGATGGCAATGGTGATCACCCCCGGATTGGAGAACCCGGCAAGGCCGCGTTCCAGCGGCACCGTACCGGTGATCAGCAACAAAGCCAGGCATCCCATCACCACCGCATCGGCCGCCTGCGGGCGTCGCGACAATCCGGCAAAGCACAGCAGCAGCGCGGCCAGGGCCAGATAAGGGTGCGCAGTGGCGGGAATCAGGTCTTGAATCATCGAGCCCGGCGGTTCGCAAAACGGCGAGCATCCTGCCACGCGCGATCCCGGAAATGGGCTGCCGCCCTCCGCCGCGACGACTCCGGCCGAAATTGTTCTAAGTACCCGGCGTGATGCTTCTATCCCGCAGCCACCAGCGCCTCGACCGCGGCGTCGGTGGACAGATGCACCCGCGCATCGCCCAGGGATGCCAGCAAGGGCGTGTGCCGCAGCCGATCCATCACCGGACCCTTGACCTCTGCCAGATGCAGGCGGATGCCCTTTTCCGACAGCGAGCGCTCGAACGATTCGAGCATCTCCAGGCTGCCGGCATCGATATAGCCGACCCCCGACAGGATCAGCACCACGTCGCTCAGGCCGTCGCGTTCGAGCACGCGACTCATCAGCTGGTCTTCCACCCGCGGCGTGTTGGCGAAGTAGAGATTCTCGTCGACCCGCAACAGCAACAAGGCCGGCCAGGTCTGCACCACATGGCGGTGGATGTTGCGGTAGTGCTCGGTTCCGGCAACGCGGCCGACCACCGCGATATGCGGCCGGCTGGTCCGATAGAGAAAGAACGCCGCACCCAGCGCCGCACCGGCAATCAATCCACCTTCCACGCCCAGGGCCAGCACGCCGAAGATGGTCGCGGCCTGCGCAATGCCGTCACCACGATCGTATTTCCAGGTCCGCAGCAAACTGCCGAAATCGATCAACTGGTACACCGCCACCACGATGATGGCGGCGAGCACGGCCTTGGGTAGATCGTTCAACAGCCCGGTGAAGAACACGGCGCCCAGCGCAACCCAGATCGCCGTCACAATGGCTGCTGCCTGCGTTCTCGCACCCGCCTCGAAATTCACCATGGACCGCGCGAAGCCGCCGGCCACCGGCATCGCGCCGACGCAGGCGCCGGCCATGTTGGTCACCCCCAGCGCCATGAGTTCGCGGTCGGGGTCGATCTTCTCGTGGCGCCGGAACGCCAGCGCGCGCGCCACCGAGATGCTCTCCACATAGCCGATCAGCGCAATCATCAAGGCCGAAGGCAGCAGACCCAGCCAGCCGGACTCGCGCAGGAACCCGAAGTCCAGTCCCGGCAGTCCGGCAGGAATGCTGCCCACCACCGCCAGATGCCCCGCGTCGCCCAGGTGCAGGAAAGCGGCGACGAGCGTGGCGACCACGACCAGTATCAGCGGTGCGGTACGACCGACGATGGCCGCTTTGGCGCGCGGCATTCCCACGCGTGCCAGACCGTCTACCAGCGGCTTGCGGGCCAGGATCAAGGCCACCACGGAGAGGCCACCGAACAGGGCGGTCACGCTGCTGAACTCGGACAGGCCTTGCCACAGGTGGACGAGGATCTCGGCGAAGCCGGCCTCGCGCGGCACCGTGATGCCGGTCAGTGGCGCGAGCTGGGTGCCGATGATGAAGATCGCCGCGCCGGTGGTGAAACCAGATAGCACCGGGTGGCTGATGAAGTGCGTCAGCCAGCCCAGGCGCAGCACCGCCAGCAGCAGCAGAAAGGCGCCGGTCAGCGCCGACAGCATCAACGCCCCGGTGAGATAGCGTTGCGGGTCGCCGTCGGCGAACGGGATCAGCGCGGCCGACACCATCACCGCGGCGACCGCGACGGGGCCGACCGCCAGGGTGCGGCTGCTGCCCAGAAACGCATACAGCAGCGGCGGCAGCACGCTGGCATACAGGCCTACCTCGGCCGGCAGGCCGGCGAGCAGCGCATACGCCAGCGCCTGAGGGATCAGCAGGATGGCGGTGATGGTGCCCGCCAGCAGATCCGGCCCGAGGGTGGCGCCCCGCGTGCGAAGCAGATCGTCGATCAGCGGCAGCGCGCGGCGCAGCACGGCCTCAGGTTTGTCCGCACGCGAGATTGGCCGGCACCGCGACGTCCATCAGCTTCGGATTGGGCAGGTTGAGGTTGTTCATGATCTGCACGTAGTCGGCTTCGGTCTTGCCGGCCAGACGCGGATTGGCGCGCTTCTCCTCGCCGATGCTGGAGGCCATCCAGCCCTTGTAGTCGTGCGCTGGATACACCGTGGTGTCATCGGGCAGCCGGAACAGCTTGTTGACGATCGAGTCCCAGGACTTGTGCGGATCGCCGCCTTGGAAATCGGTGCGTCCGGTGCCGCGGATCAACAGGACGTCGCCGGTGAATACCGCCTCTGGCCGATCCGGGTTGAGCACGAAGCTGAAGGACTCGTCGGTGTGCCCAGGCGTGTAGATCGCCCCCAGACGGATGCCATCGACGTTAATGCGCTCGCCTTCGCGAACACTCTGCGACACGCAGGCGGCCTTGGTGAACTCGCCCATGATGGTCACACAGCCGGTGCGGTCGCGCAGATCGCCCAGCGCGGTGATGTGATCGGCATGCGTGTGGGTGTCGATGGCGCGCACCAGCTTGAGGTCGAGGTCCTCGATCAGACGCAGGTAATGATCCAGCAGCTCCTTGACCGGATCGATGATCAGCGCCTCGCGACCGCGTCCCGAGGCCATGACGTAGGTGTAGGTGCTGGAAACCGGGTCGAACAGCTGGCGGAAGATCATGAGAAGTACCTCGCTGGCTTGAACGGTGACGCGGAAGATTCGCGACAGGTCTGGATTATGTACCCTAGGGGGTATACTCTCAAGTCCTCCTGGGCGATGCTGCCGATCGTCGTGGTCGGGTTGGCGTCGGTGGCAGCCTTTTCGCCGATCGTTGGTCCCCGCGCCGAGGACAAGCTACGCGCGGGCCGAAATCCTCGGCGCATGCAACGCCGACCGCAGCATCTGCCGGAGCACCGCCATGGATCGACTCAAGCTGCTTGCGCTTCTGGTGCCGATGATGAACCTGGCCGGCGCTGGCGCCCAGGCGGGCAATGCGCCAGCGGCGTCCGAGCCGACGATGCTGATGCAGGCCAGCGCCATCGCCGATCGCTTTCAGCAGGAACTGGGTGGTCGCCTGCAGGCGGCGATACGCGACGGCGGACCGGCCGACGCGGTGCGCGTATGCAGAGACGAGGCGCCGGCCATCGCGGCCCGGCTTTCGCGCGAAACCGGCTGGCAGGTCAAACGCGTCGGCACGCGGGTGCGCAACCCCCAGAGCGGCCTTCCAGATGCGTGGGAGCAACAGCGTCTGCAGGAGTTCTCGCGGGATCTGCAAGCGGGCGCCGAGGCCCGGGTCCCGAGTCGTTTCGAATCGGTGACCGAACCGGGCGGGCGCTACCAGAGATACGCCCGCGCCATCGTCGTCGCGCCTCCTTGCCTGACCTGCCATGGCGACACGCGGACCCAGCCCGAGGCGCTGCGTGCCGCGCTGGCGGCCGATTATCCGCACGATCGTGCCACCGGCTACGCGGTCGGCGATCTGCGCGGCGCCTTCTCGCTCAAGCGAGCGTCGCCGTGAGTACGGCGCGCGGTCCTGTGCCAACCTGTGGCGAAGCGGCCCCGGGCACCGGGCCGATCCCATGGAAGCGGCGCCGGTGCCTGGCGAAGGTGGCGAAAATGAGCCATGCCGGGTGGCGACGCCGCCCGGTTGGTCTCGACCGCCGCCGGCTGTCGTATCGTGATCCCCGCGCCATCTGACTTCGCAACCAGGAGAGCCCTCATGTCCCATCCTGCCCATCACGTCGTGGTTATCGTTGGCGGCGGTGCCGCCGGCGCCACCGTGGCGTCGCTGCTGCTCAAGCGCCGGCCCGATCTTGACATTGCGGTGGTCGAGCCCGCGGAAACCCATTGGTACCAGCCGGCTTGGACCCTGGTCGGCGCCGGCGCCTTCGACGTGGCCGCTACCGGCAGGCCGATGGCCAGTTGCCTGCCCGGCAAGGTCACCTGGGTCCGCGCCCGAGCGAGCGGCTTCGACCCCGAGAACAACCAGGTGCTGCTGGAAGACGGCCGCCGGATCGAGTATCGCTTTCTGGTCGCCGCCGCCGGACTGCAACTGGACTGGCACAAGATCGAGGGCCTGGAGGCCACGCTCGGCAACAACGGCGTGACCAGCAACTATCGGCACGATCTGGCGCCGTATACCTGGGAATGCATCCGGAATTTCAGCGGCGGCCAGGCCTTGTTCACGCAACCTCCCATGCCGATCAAGTGCGCAGGCGCACCGCAGAAGATTCTGTACATGGCGGCCGACCACTTTCGCCGCCGCGGGCTTTCTGCGCAACTAAGCTTCCACACCCCCGGGCCCGCCATGTTCGGCGTGCCGTTTTATTCCAAGGCGCTGGAGCGCGTGGTGGCCGAGTACGCCATCCGGCCCGCCTACGGCCAGAACCTGGTGGCAGTGGACGGCCCCGCGCGCAAGGCCACCTTCGAGGTCAAGCAGGCCGACCGGTCGGAGCGAATCGAGCAGCCGTTCGAAATGCTGCACGTGGTGCCGCCGCAGTCGGCGCCGGACTTCATCAAGTCCAGCCCGTTGGCCGATGCCAGCGGCTGGGTTGCGGTGGACAAGCATTCGCTGCGTCACGCCCGCTACGACAACGTGTTCGGCCTGGGCGACTGCACCACCACGCCGAACAGCAAGACCGCGGCGGCGGTGCGCGCGCAGGCTCCAGTGGTCACCGCCAACCTGCTCGACGCACTGGAAGGCCGCGAAATGTCGGCGAAGTACGACGGCTACGCGTCCTGCCCGCTGACCACCTCGGTCGGAAAAATCATGCTGGCGGAGTTTCTCTACGACGGCGTGCCGGCCCCGAGCTTTCCGCTGGACCCGCGCATCCCTCGACGTGCCTACTGGTGGCTGAAGAAGTCCTACCTGCCGGCTCTGTACTGGGGAATGCTGCGCGGCAATCTGGGCCTGGACTGGCACGCGCCACGTCAGTTCCCCGAAGCAGTACCCGCGTTCAAGGCCTGAGCGTCCGGGCGCTTGGGTTCATCTCCGATATGCGGAGACGAACCGTCGCTCAGCGGACCGTGGCGGCTGCCGCCGGCATCGACAGCGCGCTGAGTCGATCCTTCAGCCACATGCCGGCCAGCATCGCCGCAACAAACACCAGCACCTGCGGACTGCCCGTCCACAGGTTGGCGATCGCCGGGCCGGGACACAACCCGGCAAGGCCCCAGCCGGTGCCGAACAGCACGGCGCCGCCGATCAGCTGCGGGTCCAGGTCCTTTCGGGTAGGCAGGTAGAAACGGTCGTCGAATAGCGGCCGCTTGCGGCCCTTGAGCAATTGGAATGTGGGCAAGGTCACCAGCAGTGCCGTGCCCATCACGAACGCCAGCGACGGGTCCCACGCGCCCGCCAGATCCAGGAAGCCCAGCACCTTGGCGGGATCGGTCATGCCGCCCACCACCAGTCCCGCCCCGAACAGCACACCACTGGCCAACGCAACAAGGCTCCTCATGATCCGGCTCCCAGCACATGACGCATGACAAACACGGTGACGAAGCCGGCTCCCATGAACGCGGCCGTCGCCACCATCGAACGGGCCGACAAGCGGCCAATGCCGCACACGCCATGTCCCGAGGTGCAGCCGCTACCCATACGGGTACCGAAGCCCACAATCAATCCGGCGATGGCCATGCCCACCCAGCCGGTCTGCAAGGCGGCGCTGGCGAGGTCCGGCCGCAGCAGGCCGGTGAGCATGGCGCCGCCGATCAGCCCCCCGAGGAACAGCGAACGCCAGGGGGTATCCGCGCCTTTCCGGTCCAGCAGCAAACCTCCCAACACACCGCTAACCCCAGCAATGCGGCCGTTCAATGCGAACAGCAGCGCTGCAGCCAGACCGATCATGGCGCCACCCAAGGCCGCCCGGGTCCACGAATTGAAGTCCACCACGATGTCCACGACTCACTCCTGACAATGGTTACAACGATAGAAAGAACTGCTGGCGATGTTGCCGCATTCAAACTTCCGATCCGGCCTGATCTGTCCCAAAAGCATCCATGGATTCGAATACTTCTAAACTTAGACCGCCCTGGCATAACCCCGGGGGTATGCAAAGCCTCACAATCCGCACCTCACCGGGTCCCGCCAACTGACGCAATTCACGAGCCAAAGGATACTACATGGGGTATATTCGAAAGAAGAGTCCAGCGCCTTCCAAGCCCACCCGGACTACGCGACTGGCTCCCAAGGGAAAAGCCGATATGCCGTCTGTTCAGCGACCGCATCAGCAGGAAGTCATGCACCGTCTTCGCCGTGTCGAAGGTCAGATTCGGGGCGTGCTGGCGATGATGGAACAGGACCAGCCCTGTGACGCCATCGCGCAGCAATTATCCGCAGCGCGCAAGGCCCTGGACCGCGCCTTCTACGAAATGATGGCCTGCAGCATGGAGATGGAGGCCACTGACGCTCCAAACAACGCCGTGTTGTGCGAACGGATCGCCGAGAAAACGCGGCTGATGGCCAAGTACGCCTGAATCCTGATGGCGGGTTGGCGACCGTCAGGTTTCTGTTCGAAAGCACGCGACGGCTCGTCGGGCCATAGCCCGACCTTCACGAGTCCACGCTACATCAGGCCCTGATTGTCGTCGATCCCGATGAGCCTGGGCTCGTTGGCCTGCTTGATGGAAACCGACTTCTGCGCGCGCAGCCAGCGCGCCACCACATCCCAAACCGGCTCGCCCTCGACCCCGGCGGCCACTGGCGCCCAGCCGGCCACCTTGTAGGTCTTTGAAGCCTCGATCAGCTTTCCGTCAAGGCGCATGTCCTGGATGCGTTTGCCGGCTTCGGCCTTGGGTTCGATGGCGTAGCTGAGACCGCCGACGCGGACCATGTCGCCGCCCTGCTGCAGGTAGGGATCGGGGTTGAACAGGTTGTCGGCGACGTCTTCAAGCACCACCTTGATGCGCTCGCCGGTCATCTCGGTAAGGGTGGTTTGCGGGTAGCTCATGGCAGTCTGGTCGAGCAGACGCTCCATCGTGATGTCGCTGCCGGGCAGCAGGCTGGTGCCCCAGCGAAACCCCGGCGAGAACGCGATCTGTGCGTCCTTCTCGGCGATCAGCGCATCGAGGATCAACTGGTCGAAACTGCCGTTGAAGTTGCCGCGGCGATACAGCGTCCCGGTACTCGTCGCAAGCACTTCGGACAGCTTGGCCAGATGCGGCTCCCGATGCCGCTGGATCAGCGCCGCCATGTCGGCGTCGGCCGGCAGCGCATCGGCGAATACCGGCAACAGCCGATACTTCCACGCTGCGGGTTTGCCGTTCTTGATTTCGAAGTCCAGCACGCCGAGAAATTTGCCGTTGCTGCCGGCATTGGTCACCAGGGTCTGCCCGCTGGCGTTTTTCACCATGACCGGCTGTGGCACGCCGTCGTGGGTATGGCCGCCGAGAATGGCGTCGAGGCCGGTCACGCGACTGGCGAGCTTGAGATCGACGTCCATGCCGTTGTGCGACAGCAGTACCACGACCTGGGCACCCTTGCCGCGCGCCTCGTCGATGGTGGCCTGCAGATTCTGATCCTGGATCCCGAAACTCCAGTCCGGCACCAGGTGGGAGGGATTGGCGATCGGGGTATATGGAAACGCCTGGCCGATCACCGCCACCGGCACGCCATTCATCTCGCGCATCGCGTAGGACGGAAACACCGGATCGCCGAAGTCCTTGGTGCGCAGGTTCTGGGTCAGAAACTCGACCTTGCCCTTGAAGTCCTCGGCCACAATTTCTTCGACACGCGCGGCACCCAAGGTGAATTCCCAGTGGCCGGTCATGACCTCCACGCCCAGTTGCAGCATGGCGTCCACCATGTCTTGGCCGTTGCTCCACAGCGCCGTGCCGGAACCCTGCCAGGTATCGCCGCCATCCAGCAGCAGCGCGCCCGGGCGCGAGGCCCGCATGCGTTTGACCAAGGTAGCAAGGTGCGCGAAGCCACCGACCTTGCCGTAGCGCTGCGCCGCGGATTCAAAATCCAGGCAGGTGAAGGCATGCGCTTCAGCGGTCCCGGGCTGCAGCCCGAACTGCCTGAGCAGGTGTTCGCCCACCAGATGCGGTGGCCGGTTGTAGGCGTCGGCCAGCCCGAGATTGACCGAGGGCTCGCGAAAGTACACCGGCATCAACTGCGCGTGGCTGTCGGTGATGTGCAGGAAATGCACGTTGCCGAAGCGGGGGGCTTCGTACAGACCGTCCCAGTCCGGCCTGGAACGCGCAGAGCACGCCATCAGCGGCAGGCCTGCACCGGCCGCAGCGGCGAGTACCTGCAGGAATTCTCGGCGGTTCATCGGGGCCCCTCTAGAGGTTGACCGGGGATTCCGGGTCGAACAGCAGCGCCATCAGATCCTTGATCTGCTGCTCGGTGAGGATGCCCGCCTCGCCGAAACGCGGCATGTGCGAGCACGGGTTGTAGGCGTGCGAATTCCAGATCCGTGTCCAGGTGTACTTGAGCATCTGCTCCGACTGCCCGCGCAGCTTGCCGTAGCCCGCCAGCGGCGGACCGAGGGTGCCGTAGGCGATCTCCTTGGGATCTAGCTGATGACAGGCGTAGCAATTGCCGCCGTTGGGCACAGCGGGATCGTCGGAGTACTGCAGGCCGGTACCGGTTTGCGCCACTTTCTCGCCGGCCTGCCAGTCGCCCAGGAACTGGCTGTCGGCCGGAAACACCACCGCAGCGGTGGCCGCCTCCATGATCGCCTTGCCGGCCTCGGCGGCCGGCTGGTCCTTGGGCGCATCGCTGCAGACGGTCTGCATCGGGTTGCGCTGCAGCCGGTCCAGTTGCGCCTGGCCGCGCGCGCGGAACGAGCCGTCCAGCGCCGCCCGCAGGTCGACGCTGCTCGCATCGACGGATTCGGCGGCGACCGAAGACGACGACGCGGACGCTCCGGTCTCGCCGGCGCCCACAGCGCTCGGAGCAGGATCGGAACCTCCTGGCGAGCAGGCGGCCAGCAGGGATAGCAACAGCAGCAACCCGGCATTGCGATAGTTCGTCATGTGCTCGACCTCAGCGCTTCAGGCCGGGCGCAGCCATCGGCTCGCCGTTGGCCCGAACCGCCATGTAGGTAATCAGACCGATCGCGATGTCGGAGCCATACACCAGCTCGGGAAGCCGTTGCTGGCGGAAACAATCGCCCACCCGCCATTCCATGGTGCGAACCGCGCCCTGGGAGATGCGATAGCCCGGCCAGGTGGAATGCGCAAATCTGGCGCCCTCGTCGGTGGTCAGGTTCGGCAGCGCCTGCAGGCGGATGCGCTTGCCGCTCTGCGAATGGCAGGTGGCACAGGAAAAATCGTAGGGGCCGGCCCGAAATGTGAACATCTTCTCGCCGGTCGCGTACGCCAGCTTTTCCTTCGGATGATCCTGCGGCACGGCGATGGGCACGCCACGCGACAGGCCGGCAATGTAGGCGCTGAGTTTTTCCAGGTCGGTCTGCGGCTGTCCCTGTTCCGAGAACGGCGCTGCCACCAGCGCGTCGCGCTCGAACCCCTGCAGGGTCTCCATGCAGTAGACCAGGCGCATCTCCAGATCCATCACCTGGTCGGCGTCCTCGAAGTAGCGTGGCAGTTGCGCATAGGCGCCTTCCAGCACGCCCGGCCCGATGCCCAGGTCGCATTGCTCCAGGCTGACGTTCTTGGGGCCGCGCGCCTCGGCCCACAAAATCTCGCCTTCAAACTCGACCAGCTCGGCGGGGTTGTCGTCACCGAACATCTCGCGGTACTGCGCGAAGATGTTCTCATCGTCCTGCGCCCACACCGACAGAGCCAACAGCCCTGCGAGCGCGGACAGCCATGGCTTCCACTTCATGATGACGTGCCTCGCGGGTTCGTTCGAAAGGAGAAGACTTCGGCGCTAGCGCAGCGCAACTTCGTCGGTGCGGGATTCGCCCTTGTTGTCTTTCCAGGACACGATCACCTTGTCGCCCGGGGCACCGCCTTTGAACTTGAACGACAGGAAGGGATTCTGCGACACCGCCGCGCCCCAGTTGGCCGACAGCACCACCTTGTCGTTGTGCATAGCGGTCACTTCAGTGATGTGGTGTGCCGGCACCAGCTTGCCGGCTGAGTCCTTGCGCTGTCCGGTTTCCATCGGGTGCGACATCAGGGCTTTGACTTCGGTCACGCCATCGACGGTGGTGGCGCGAATTCGCATTGGGCTTGCCATGGCTCTTATCTCCTGTGATTCGTTGCTTCTGCGATTAGCCGCCGCAGCCGCCAAGGGTGACCTTGGTCTCGCGGTGCGCGCTGTACAGCTTGCCGTCGGCACGGACCACGGCGTAGACGTTGCAGGTCTGGCCGATCTTGACGCGCGTGCTGATCGCGCCCTCGGTGCCTTCCGCGATAGTGAAGGAGGCAGCCATCGGATTCGGGTTCTTCTCCACCAGAATCATGATCTGCTCGGTGTTCGGGATCTTGCTGGTCACCGAGACCGGCACCACCGCGCCGTTCTCGGCGATGTCCGGCGTCATGAGCTGAATGTCCTTGCTCTCGGTCGGCGTGCTGCCCAGGTCCTTGAACACGTCCTCCACCGATTTGGCCTTGAAGGCCGACTCCAGGCCGGCGGCTGCCGCGATGGCGCGCAAGGGCCACAGCGCACCGGCTGCGGCAAGGCCGAGCGCGCTGACGCCCAGTCGAATGAAGCTTCTGCGTTGGTTATTCATGGTGATGTCCTCAGGGGTTGCAGTTCAGGTGCGGTCTACGCGCCTGCTTCAGGGCTTGGCGCCCGCCAGCAGCCAGTCGACCACGGTGGCCAGATCGGCGTCTGACAGATTGGGTTGCGGCGGCATCGGAACCGGGCCCCAGGTGCCCGACCCGCCCTCGCGGATGCGCTTGGCCAGGCCCCCCTTCGCCTTTGGGTCCCTTGCATATTTCTCGGCCACCGCCTGGTAGGCAGGTCCGACGATGGCCTTGTCGATGCCGTGACAGGCCGAGCAGGCGTTCTTGTTGAGAATGTCGGTGGGCGCGGCCGCCTGCAGCGCGGGTGCCGCGATTGCCAGAACCAGCACCAGTGCAGTCCATAGCGAAGCTCGCAGCCTTCCATCTTCACGCGCGTTGTTCATCGATGCTCCGTTGAATGCAGGTGATGCGATCACGGCTTGGCCCCGTCAGCCAGCCAAGCGGCGAATGCCTGAACGTCGGCTTCCGAAACCTGCGGCTGCGCCGGCATGGGGATGGCCCCCCACACGCCGCCGCCGCCCCCGGCGATCTTGCCGGCGAGATACGCTTCGCGATCTGCCTGGTCGGCGTACTTGGCGGCGATCTCGTTGAAGCCAGGCCCGACGATCTTGCGGTCCACGCCGTGGCAGGCGGTGCAGGCGTTGGCCGCCAGCTTCTCGATCAACGCCGCGTTTGCGGGTTCGGGCGCCGCGTCGGACGGGGGTTCTTCCGATGCGTCGGTGGCGTTCTCGTCCCCTGCTGTGGCCGGCAAGGTCACCGCGCCGCGCACGGGGCCCCAGGTACGGTTCTGATCGGCCAGATTGCCGTGCGCCGGGCGCGCGTAATCGGGCAACTCCGACAGGATTTCGACCTGCTCGACGCAGTTCTTCATGCAAACCGTGTTGCGGGTGTCCGGCTTGCCGTTGATGTCCCACAGCCCGTGATCGCGCGTCATGCCGTTGCGGTTGGGCATACGCGCCTGCACCTCGGCGATGTTGTCGTTGGACAGCACGTAGTCCATCGGCACGATCTCGGCCAGATTCAGCAGATAAGCCAGGATGGCGTAGACCTCATCGTGGCTGAGCGACTTGGGCGCATCCCAGGGCATGGCGCGGTAGATGTAATCCCACAGGGTCGACACCGTCGCCACTTTGGTGAAGGTGGTGCGCACGGCACCGCCGGACTTCAGCGAGGCGACATTGCCGCTTTCGATGTCCGCCGCGGTGGTGTTGCCGACCAGCGGCACGAACACGTGATTGGCGTCGCCGAAATCGCCGTGGCAGGACGTGCACTTGGCGATCCACAACTCCTCACCGGTATAGACGTCACCCGAGCCCGGCGGCAGTCCGGTGAAGTCGGGCCTGACGTCGATGTCCCAGGCCGCGACCTCATCGGCCAGGGCGTCACGCCCGACGCCCTGATACCCGTCGGCAGGCGCGGTCGGTTTGGCGTAACTCACCGGGCTTGCGCTCGGCGCGGCCGACCCGCCGCCTGGAGCACCGCCAGAGCAGGCCACCGTAATCATTGCGATGGCGACCAGCGACAGCGGAGTGCGCATGGCCGGCCTCATACGTGGACGTTGGAGACTTCGCCGGAGTCGGCGATGCTCCAGGATTGAATGGCGTTGTTGTGATAGACCGAGCGCGATCCGCGCACCGCGCGCAACTGCGTGTAGGTCGGCTGCACATAGCCGGTGCTGTCCACCGCGCGGCTCTGCAGGATGGCGGGACTGCCGTCCCACACCCAGTCGATGTTGAATCGGGTCAGGGCCTTGGGAAGAATGGGATTTTCCAGCCTTGCCGTGCGCCAGTTCCTGCCGCCGTCGAAGGACACATCCACTTTCCTGATGCTGCCGCGGCCGGTCCAGGCCAGGCCGGTGACATTGAAATAGCCCTTGTCCATCAGCAACTGGCCGCCGGAAGGACTGGTGATGACCGACTTGGCCTCATGGATGGATGTGTACTGCCGCATCATGCCGTCCGGCATCAAATCCACGTAATGGGAGGCCTCGTCCTTGGTCGCATAGGGCTGGTCGCCAACCTCCAGGCGCCGCAGCCACTTGACCCAGCTCACGCCCTGCACGCCCGGCACCACCAATCGCAAGGGATAGCCGTTCTCGGGCCGCAGCATCTCGCCGTTCATGCCGTAGGCGACCATGGCATCGTCGAGCGCGCGGTCGATGTCGATGGTGCGCGTCATGCTGGACCCGTCCGCGCCCTCGGCGAGCAGGTACTTAGCTTTCTCGCGATCAAAGCCTGCATCGTCCAGCAGCGTCGACAACAGCACACCAGTAAATTCGGACCCCGACAGCATGCCGTGGGTGTACTGCACCGTCGGCACCGCCACGTTGCCCCACTCCATCGCCCCGTTGGCGCCGCATTCCAGCCAGTGGATGCGCGACACCGAAGGCAGCCGCAGCAGATCGTCCATGGTGTAGACGCGCGGCCGCTTCACCAGCCCGTTGAGCATCAGCCGGTGGCGGGCGGGGTCGATGTCCACCCAGCCCTGATGATGGCGCTCGAAGTGGAGCCCGGACGGCGTGATGATGCCGAACATGCCCTGCAGCGGCGTGAACGCCACCGACGCCTGCGGGACGCTGGCCAGTCCCGGTGACTCGCGTCGGACCAGGTTGGCTTCGTACTTCGAAGGCATGCCGTAGGGCCGCATCGCCACCGGATTGCCCAGAATCTTGCTCCACTCGGGCAGGTTCAGGATGTCCGGATCGCCCTCTGCTGCTGCCGCCAGCGCAGGCGCGCCCATTGCCGCGGTCGCGGCCAGGAATGCCTTGCGCAGAAAATCGCGCCGCCCTTGATTCATGCCCTCTTTGCGCAAGGTCTGGAGAAACGACGGCTCCAGAAAATTCTCGGGTGCCTTGCGGATACGGCCGGGCTTGCGCTCGGAAGCTTGCATCTGGCGTTTCTCCTCGATGAGGCGGCCGCCTGGTTCGCCCCTCGTTTTATCTGAACCTCCGGCTTATACCGCCCGGGGTACCATATCAAGGTCCTACGGTACACTCTTAGGCCTCGATTGTATACCCTACCCGGTATCTATGATCCGATCAATCCTGCTGATCGTTACCCTGATCTGCTGCCACGGCACCGGCGCTGCGTCTGGCACTCCCGCCAAATTCGCGCTGGAACCTGCCCAGGTAGCGGAGCGCGTGTGGTATTTCCAGGGCCAATCCGGCATGGCGTCGCGCGACAACCGCGGCTTCATGAGCAATGCCGGCTTTGTCGTCACCGACGACGGTGTGGTGGTGTTCGACGCGCTGGCCACGCCGGCGCTGGCCAGTGCAATGCTCGACGCGATCCGCACGATCACCCCGCAGCCCGTGCGGCGGGTGATCGTGAGCCATTATCACGCCGACCACGTCTACGGACTGCAGGTCTTCAAGCAGGCCGGCGCCGAAATCTGGGCCCGCAACGAGGGCAGAATCTACCTGCGATCCGACCTGGCGGCCGAGCGCCTGGCCCAGCGTCGTCGCGACCTGTCGCCCTGGGTCGATCTGCACACCGAATTGATCCGGGCGGATCGCTGGCTGATCTTCGAGGACGACGCGCCACAATCCTTCGAACTCGGTGGCATGCGCTTCGAACTGCTCAGCGGCGGCGACTCGCATGCCCCGGACGATCTGATGCTGTGGGTCCCCGCTCAGAGCGTATTGTTTGCCGGCGATCTGTTCTTTACCGGACGCCTGCCATTTGTGGTCGACGGCAACACACGTCAGTGGCTGCAGGCACTGGGGCGTATCGACCCGGGTCAGGCGCGCGTGGTCATCCCGGGTCACGGCCCCGCCTCCACCGACGTCGGCCTGGATCTGCAGGTCACGCGCCACTACCTGCAGTTCCTGCGCAGACATATGGGCGAAGCGGCTGAGGCATTGATGACTTTCGAAGAGGCGTACGCTGCCACCGACTGGTCGGAGTTCGAATCGCTACCCACGTTCGAGCAGGCCAACCGGCGCAACGCATACACGGTGTTCCTGGAAATGCAGGCCGAAATGCTTGAACCCGAAACCGCAGGTCCGTAGCGCTTCCAAGGAGGAGACTCAGCCGCCGATGCCGACCACCGGACGACCGAGCGTGGTCCACTCATGCATGGAACCGTCGTACAGACGGACCTCGGCATTTCCCAGCAGCTCGCTCTGAATGAACCAGCTTCCAGCGGCCATGTGTCCGGTGTTGCAGTAGGTCACGCTGGGAGCGGCCACGTCGATGCCCTGCGCCTGAAACACGCCGCGGTACTCTTCCGGCGTCAGAAAAATCTGCGCCAGACCCTGCGAACGGAAGCGCACATCGGTCGGTAAATTGCGTGCGCCCTGGATGTGGCCGCCTGCGGCGACCGAAGGTTTCTTGTAGCTCAGGCCCAGGTACTGCGGCAGCGGGCGAGCGTCCACCATCTGTACGCCGTCCTTGACCGCCTGTTCCACTTCGGCAATCTCAGCCAGCAAATCCTTACGCAGTTCGCCCGCTTCCCAATTTCCGGCACCGGGCTTGAACGCGGTGGTCGTCACCGGAAGACCGGCCTGCAGCCAGGCGGCGTTGCCACCGTCGAGCAGCGCCACCGATTCCGCGCCGTAGGCCTTGAGCGTCCAGTACAGGCGCGCAGCCTCCTCGATCTCGAACGCGGCCTCGCCCGGCGAGGTGATCACAATGGTCTGCCCCTTGTTCAGTCCCACCGAGCGCATCAGTGCCTGCACATACGCCGCATCCGGCAACAGCTTGGAGATCTTCTTGCCCTCCACCTCGCGATCGACGCGAATCTTGTCGAACTCCACCAGCAGCGCGTTCTCGATGTGGCCGCCGACCACGCTCAGGGTCTGCGCACCGGTCTTGGCGTCCTTGTCGAACTGCGGCCCAGCGGTCCAGGTCGCGGGATCATCCCTGACGTCCAGCACGGTGACCTGCTGCGCGTTCGCCTTCAGCCACCGGACATCGACCACCGGCCCGGGCAGCGTGACCGGGGTCGGGGTCGCGGGCGCGGCGGATTCGCCGGCCGAACAGGCCATCGCGGGCAACGCCAGACCGCACAGTGCCAGCATGCGTACCGCCAGTGAACTACGTCGAGTGATCATGTTCGATTACCTGTTCCCGTCATCAGCCTGTCTTGCGCGCCAGCGCTCGATCGCCTGTACCTGTCTCCCGAGATCGACGCCGCAGCGACCCAGCACGGACACACGCCGATCTTCAAAAACGTCGGATTTCAAACCTGCCTGCAAGGCCCGCAACCGCTGATCGCGTGCCTTCACGGTGTGGATCACCTGCGGCATGAATGCCGCCAGCACCAGCTTCAACCAAAGATGCACCCCGCCCAGCGCTTGCGGATGCTTCAGGTCGAAGCCGCGAAGCATGCGCAGCACGCGCGCCGCCGGCTGCCATGTCTCATCGGTCACCCAGCGGTTGGGCGCAAACAATTCCCGCGGCCTTCCATAAGGGTCGACCGAGACCGCAATCAGGTGGGTCACCGCCGCCCCGCCATCCGCGGCGTCCGCAAACAGATGAAAATGACCGTGCTCTCCTGCGCTGCGCCCCTGGCCGGGGTGACTGTGGTAATACCAGCGATAGCCCAGCTCGACGTCATGCGCATCGTCGCCTGGGTAGTGCGTCCAAGGACCGGGCACTGCGCCTGCTCCCAGAGTCTGTGTCAGCACCGTCTGCCCTTGCTCTGCCCAGAGCCGGCTGATGTCCATCAGCGCGTTCAGCGCCTGCGCGGCCCGTTTCAGCATCGTGGCCGATGGCCGCGCCAGGTGGCTTAGAGGCGGACTCATGGCGACCGCAGGGCACCGCCCGGCAAATACGCGGCCGTATCAGCCTCCGACCGCGCAGGGACCGGTTTTCTTTTTCTTGACCGCGCAGGGGTTGGCCGCTTTCTGCTCACCCTCGGCCGCGCTGCCAGCCGCTTCGTTGGGCTGTGCGGAATCCGCCGACTGGTCACCACTGCAGCCGGCCATCGGTACTACCGCGCCCATCGCCAGACCGAGCATCGCCAAGGTCTGGGCCAGACTTCTGGGCTGGCGACGCTTGTCGCCACGGTTGGACCGGCGCGCGGCTGGCCTGGATTCTGACTTCATGAATGGGGTTCTCCTGATACGAAATCGATGCCCTGCGCACGGCTCACGCCGTGTCGAAGGGCATCTGATATTTACTTACGACGCCTGGGCGGCCGCGCCCGATGGTGCCGGCTGCTGCGCAGCCCGGACTGCCGTCACCGGTGCCGAGGGCTTCTTGTCTCGCGTCAGCCAGCCCACCCCGACCAGACAGGCCAGCAGCATGAACAGCACCACCGGGGTCGGCAGATGCAGGAGTTCGGGCACGGTCTGCGCCTCCGGCCCGGGCAGGGCCTCCAGCATCGGCGCCAAGGCGTCGTAGGCACCGGCGAATACGAAGGTCCCGAGAATCAGGCCGACGAAGAACACCAGACCGTCGATCTTGCCGGACACGAACCCGACCACCGACGTACCGGGGCAATAGCCGCCGACCGCCATGCCGGCCCCCACGCCGACACCGCCGAGCAGCGTCGCCCACAGGAATACCGTGGGGATGTAGATCGCCTCCTTGGTCATCATGCCGCTGGCCTGCAAGAAATACAGGCCGAAGGCCGCGACGATGATGGCGGTGAACATCACCTTGAACACGCGCCAGTCCTTGAAGCGCAGCTGTGCAGTGAGATTGCAGGCGCTGGCGAAGCCGGCACGCTCCAGCGCAAAGCCGAACACCAGTCCGCACAGCAGTCCGCTGATGATGATGGACGAAATTCCGATAGGCAGAGTCATGAGTAGAACCTCTTCATGTAGAAGCCGAACGCAGCCCCGGTGGCAAAAAATCCCATGAGAAACAGAAATCCGGCGGTCGCCAGCGTGGCTGCGCCGGAGAGACCGAGGCCGCTGGTGCAGCCCAGCGCGATGCGGGCTCCTGCACCGGCGATCATGCCGCCTACCAGGGCCAGGCCCAGGCGCTTGGCATTACCCAGCTTGGTGGGACCATCGACGGTCCAGCGAAAACGTCCGGCGCTCAGCGCGGCGATCAATGCCCCCACCGCCACGCCAATCACCTGCCAGGTGATCCACGAATTCAGCGGATTGCCGCCACCTTCGAACATCGAGCCGAAATAGCTGCTGGACTCCACCGCGCCGGGCGCAACCGCATGTGCGCCTACCGCGGCCAGCGAAGTGGTGAAGCCGCTGGCGCCCAACCCGTGACCGGTGATGACGAAAGTCATCAGCAGGCCCAAACCGAGCAGCACGCCGGCGATGTAGGGATTCCACAGGGGTTTGGGCGCACTGGTCATGAGCTCACCCCCGACGATGCCGCGCACGGCATCCCGGCCTCAGTACGACACCCGGACTTGTTTGGATCGATCTTCATCAGCTTTCCTCCAGCGATGTTTTTGTGGTACCCACACCCGTATCATCGACTATACCACCACCGGTATCTCGGTCAATCTCCCGGGGGTATATTTCACGACGGCAATGAAGCACATGGGCCGCGAACGATGCGGGTCCGAGTTCGGTCCGGGAATCGGTTGCAACGAGCTCGGCAAGTCGCGACAACGCCGGTGCCGGCCTACCGGCCTGGTGCCGAATGCCAACGGCGCAGATCGGCGATGCCGATCATGGCCAGGCCCTGTTCGAGATCGTCGATTTCGACTCTCGGCGCAATCGGGCAGGCGCTGAGGGCCACGGCATCGGTGTACGCGCTGCGGGTCAGCACGCAGGCGATGCCGGCGGCACCGGCCGCGGCGAGACCCGGCGCGGAGTCCTCGACCGCCATGCAGTCGTCAGCCGCCAGGCGCAAGGCTTTCAGCGCGCGCAGATAGGCCTCCGGATCGGGCTTCTTGCGGCCGACATCCTCGCCGCAGACCAGCGCCGAGAACAGGTGCTGCCAGTCCGGTCCGCAGGTGCTGGACAGCAGCACCTCGACATTGGCCCGCGAGGTGGTGGTGACGATCGCCTGCAGCAACCCAGCCGCCCGAATTTCGCGCAACAGACGCGTCACCCCGGGACGCAAAGGGATGCCGCCAGCTGCCACGATCCCGGCGTAGTGCTGGTTCTTGCGCTGGTGCAGTTGTGGGATCAGGTCGAGCAGTGCGGTGTCAATTGGCCCCCCGCCTGCGCGCTGCCGCGCCTCGTGCAGCATGCGCTCGCGACCGCCGGTCACCGCAAGCAGGCGCCCGTAGTGCTCGGCATCCCAATTCCAGTCCAGGCCAAGATCGGCGAACGCCCGGTTGAAGGCGACGCGATGGCCATCGCGCTCGGTTTCCGCGAGCGTGCCATCGACATCCCAGAGGATCGCTCTGAGTTCAGGCACAGCACTCGTTGAGCTTCAGCTCCATCCTGAAGCGCCGGATCGTCGCCAGATAGTCGGGCTGACCGAAAATGGCCGACCCCGCGACCAGGGTGTCGGCGCCGGCGGCGACGATCTGGCGGACGTTTTCAACCTTGACCCCGCCGTCGACCTGCAGGCGGATATCCCGCCCGGTTTCGGCCAGATGCCGGTCCAGCAGCTGGCGCACCTGACGCAGCTTGGCGAACGTGGACGGGATGAAGCTCTGGCCGCCGAAACCCGGGTTGACCGACATCAGCAACACCAGGTCGACCTTGTCCAGCACGTGATCCAGCCATTCCAGGGGCGTCGCCGGGTTGAATACCAGCCCGGCCTTGCAGCCTTGCTCGCGGATCAGTCCCAGGGTGCGGTCGACATGGCGCGTCGCCTCGGGATGAAACGAGATCTGCCCGGCGCCGGCCTTGGCGAACATCGGCACCAGCGCGTCCACCGGCTCCACCATGAGATGCACATCGATCAGGGCGGGGCCGACATACGGCTTGATGGCGCTGCACACCATCGGCCCAATGGTGAGATTGGGCACGTAGTGATTGTCCATCACATCGAAATGAATCCAGTCGGCACCCGCGGCGAGCACGTTGCGTACTTCTTCACCCAGTCGCGCGAAGTCCGCCGACAGGATGCTTGGTGCGATGACGGTCGGCAGCGCCATCAATGGATCACCGGCCGCAGCTCGCCCTTGGCGTAGCGCAAGGCCAGCTGCTCCAGCGGCGCAGGTCTGATCCTGGCGGCCTGACCGGCGCAGCCGAAGGCTTCGAAGCGTGCCTGGCAGATGTCGCGCGCCGCCGCGGTGGCCACCTTGAGGAAGGCGCGTGGATCGAACTCGCCGGGCTTGTCGCCCATCAGCTTGCGCATCGCGCCGGTCATGGCCAGACGGATATCGGTGTCGATGTTGACCTTGCGCACGCCGTGCTTGATGCCTTCCTGGATTTGTTCCACCGGTACGCCATAGGTTTCCTTGATGTCGCCACCGTAATCGCGGATCACCTGCAGCCATTCCTGCGGCACCGAGCTCGATCCATGCATCACAAGATGGGTTTTGGGGATGCGCGCGTGGATCGCCTTGATGCGGTCGATGGCCAGGATGTCGCCGGTGGGTGGGCGGGTGAACTTGTAGGCGCCGTGGCTGGTGCCGATGGCGATGGCGAGCGCATCGACCTGGGTCCGCTGCACGAAGTTCGCGGCCTGGTCGGGGTCGGTCAGAAGCTGGGAGTGATCGAGCACGCCCTCGGCGCCGGAGCCGTCTTCTTCAACGGCGGTGCCGGTCTCCAGCGAGCCCAGGCAACCCAGTTCGCCCTCCACCGACACGCCCACGGCGTGGGCCATGTCCACCACCCGCGCAGTGACCCCGATGTTGTAGTCGTAGCTGGCCGGCGTCTTCATGTCCTCACGCAGCGAGCCGTCCATCATCACGCTGGAAAAACCGCTGCGGATCGAGGCCTGGCACACCGCCGGCGAGGCGCCGTGATCCTGGTGCATGCAGACCGGAATGTGCGGGTACTGTTCCACCGCCGCTTCCACCATGCGGCGCAGGAAGGCTTCGCCCGCGTACTTCCGGGCGCCGGCGCTGGCCTGCAGAATCACCGGCGAGTCGCAGGCGTCGGCGGCCTGCATGATGGCCTGGATCTGTTCGAGGTTGTTGATGTTGAACGCGGGCAGGCCGTAATGGTGTTCGGCGGCGTGGTCCAGCAGTTGACGCAGGGCAATCAGCGCCATGAGCGATGCTCCTTGAGAGTCGGATGGGTGAATTCGACCGGCCGGGCGACAAGCGCCTGGGCTGCCCTACTCGGCGCCTGCGTGGGCGCGGTCGGCCCAGATCGGCTGGCGCGATTTCAGATAGGGCAGCACGTCGACGAAGCTGTCGATCACGCGATCGGCGCCCAGCTCGCGCGCCGTCGGCTTGTGGCGATAGCCATAGGACACCGCCCACACCGGCACTTCGGCATTGCGCGCGGTTTCGACGTCGATCTCCGAGTCGCCGATCAACAGGGTGCGCGGCGGGGTGGTGCGCAGGAGCTGCATGCAGTGCTGCAACGGCAGCGGCGAGGGCTTGCGCGCGGCCAGGGTGTCGCCGAACACCATCACGTCGAAATAGGCTTCCAGCCGATGTGCCGAGAGCAATTGGCGGCCGAATTCGCTCTCTTTATTGCTGACCACCGCCATCGGTACGCGGCGCGCGTGCAGCGCCGCCAGGGTTTCGATGACGCCGGGGAAAACGCGGCTGAGGCGCCCGGTGACCTGCCGGTAATTGCGGCGGAACAAGGGCAGCACCGATTCGGCCTTGATCGGTCCATGAGCCCCCTGGTGATGGGCCAGCGCCTCGGTGATCAGGTTCAAGGTGCCGTGACCGATCCAGGATCGCACCTGGCCGGCATCGGCACATGGCAGCTCCAGCTCCTGCAGACAGAGATTGAGGGCCTCTCCGATCTCGGGCGCGGTGTCGATCAGGGTTCCATCGAGGTCGAACAGTACGGCGTCGAACATGGCTGGATTCCAGAGTGGGTCAGTTGAGGGATAGCGCGGCGCCCGCCGTACCGGGGCGCTGCAGATTGCGCACGCGCACGCGGGCAGCCTCGGCCACCGCAGCGGCGTTGATGCCGAAGTGATCGAACAGTTGCGCCGCAGGCGCGGACTCGCCGAATTCGGCCAGCCCGATCACGGCACCTTCCAGACCGACGTATTTGCGCCAGAAATCCGGATGCGCCGCCTCCACCGCGATCCGCGGAATTGCGGGCGGCAACACGGCATGTCGCCAAGTGCCGTGCTGGCGGTCAAACGCCTGGGTGCACGGCATCGACACCACCCGGGCGGCGATGCCTTCTTCGGCCAGCAGGGTCTGCGCCTGCAGCGCAATCGCCACTTCCGAACCAGTGGCGATCAGCACAACTTGCGCGGCGTCGTCGGCCTCGGACAGCACATAGCCACCATGGGCGATCCAGGCTTCGCGCTCGGCGTCGGACGGGTTTTCGGGCAGGCCCTGCCGCGACAACAGCAGCGCGCTGGGTCCGTCGTCACGCTGGATCGCCTGCTGCCAGGCGACGGCGGTTTCCGCACCATCGCAGGGGCGCCATACGTCGAGGTGCGGTATCAGGCGCAGGCTGGCCGCATGCTCCACCGGCTGGTGGGTGGGACCATCCTCACCCAGGCCGATGGAGTCGTGCGTCAGCACGTGGATGACGCGTATGCGCATCAAGGCTGCCATGCGGATCGCGTTGCGCGCGTAGTCCGAAAACACCGCAAACGTGCCTCCGAACGGAATGTAACCGCCGTGCAGGGCCATGCCGTTCATGGCCGCCGCCATGCCAAATTCGCGCACGCCCCAGCTCAGGTATCGCCCGCTCAGTTGCCGCGGCTGCACCACCGCCGCGTCGTGCCAGCGCGTGAGGTTGGATTCGGTCAGATCGGCAGAGCCACCGAACAGTTCGGGCAGACGCGGTGCGCAGGCATCCAGCACCTGCTCGGAGCTCTTGCGGGTCGCCACCGCTTTGGCGACGGCGCGATGCTGGGCGCGCATCTGTTCGGCGGTGTCGGCCCAGTCCTGCGGCAGCACGCCGGACATGCGCCGCTGGAACTCCAGGGCGAGGTCGGGATGCGCTTTGGCATACCCGTACATCCGCTGTTCCCACTCGTGGTGGGCTTCGCGCCCGCGCAGGCGCGCGTTCCAATGCGCCGCCACGTCCGCCGGAATCGCGAATGGCGCGTACGGCCAATCCAGCGCCGTACGCGCCAACGCGATCTCCTCAGCACCCAGCGGTGCGCCATGCACCTTGGCGCTGCCCTGGCGGTTGGGCGCACCTTTGCCGATGACGGTCTTGCAGCAGATCAGGGTCGGCCGGCCGTCGCCGCCCTTGGCGGCGAGGATGGCGCGGAACAGCGATTCCGGATCGTGGCCGTCGATGTCGCTCAGCACTCTCCACCCATAGGCCTGAAAGCGGGCCGGGGTGTCGTCGCGAAACCAGCCGTCGACGTCGCCGTCGATGGAAATCCGGTTGTCGTCGTAGAACACGATCAGGCGATCCAGGCCCAGGGTGCCGGCCAGGGACGCCGCCTCGTGCGAGATGCCTTCCATCAGGCAGCCGTCGCCGACGAACACGTAGGTGCGGTGATTCACCACGTTGAAGCCGGGGCGATTGAACTCGGCGGCGAGCAGGCGCTCGGCCAGCGCCATGCCCACCGCGTTGGCCAGGCCCTGGCCGAGCGGGCCGGTGCTGGTCTCCACCCCCGGCGTCACGCCGTACTCCGGGTGCCCGGGGGTGCGCGAATGAAGCTGGCGGAAGCGGCGCAACTCTTCCATCGGCAGCTCGTACCCCGACAGATGCAGCAACGCGTACAGCAGCATGGAGCCATGGCCGTTGGAGATCACGAAACGGTCACGGTCCGGCCACTTGGGATCGGCCGGATCGTGCTCCAGAAAATGATTCCACAGCACTTCGGCGATATCGGCCATGCCCATCGGCATGCCGGGATGGCCCGACTTGGCCGCCTCCACCGCGTCCATCGCCAGCGCACGCAAGGCGTTGGCGGCACGGCGATGGGTGACGGGCTTGGGCGCTTCGGGCAGCTTGAACATGGTCCGGATCTCGTTACGCGCGACGCTTCAGGTCCATCAGCCGCAGGATCATCGGCGTCAGGATCAACTGCAGCGCCAGGCCCATCTTTCCGCCCGGCACGGCGATGTTGTTGGGGCGGCTCATCCACGAGCCGTCCAGCATCGACAGCAGATAGGGAAAGTCGATGCCGTGCGGATCGGCAAAGCGGATGATCACCATGCTTTCGTCGGCGGTCGGCACGTCGCGGGCGATGAAGGGATTGGAGGTGTCCACCGTCGGCACGCGCTGGAAGTTCACGTGCGTGCGCGAAAACTGCGGGCAGATGTGATTCACGTAGTCCGGCATGCGCCGCAGCATGGTGTCGACGATCATCTCCTGCGAGTGCCCGCGCAGGGTCTTGTCGCGATGCAGCTTCTGAATCCATTCCAGATTGATGATGGGCACCACGCCGATCAGCAGATCCACGTGCCGCGCAACGTTGATCTGCTCGTCGGCGTAGGCACCGTGCAGGCCCTCGTAGAACAGCAGGTCGGTGCCATCGGCGCTATCGCGCCACGGGGTGAAGGTTCCCGGCTCCTGAGCGTGCGGTGCCGCCTCCTCGACATCGTGCAGGTAATGTCGGGTCTTGCAGCGTCCGCGTACGCCGTAGTCGGCAAAGGCGGCGTCCAGGTCGGCGAGCAGGTTGGCCTCCGGACCGAAATGGCTGAAGTCGCGCTGGCCCGCCGCTTCGCGCGACTTCATCTCCCGCTTCATCGCCAGGCGGTCAAAGCGATGAAAGGCGTCGCCTTCGATCACCGCGGCCTTGAGCTTCTCGCGCCGGAAGATGTGATCGAAGCTGCGCATGACCGTGGTCGTCCCTGCGCCCGAGGAACCGGTCACGGCGATGATGGGATGCTTGACCGACATCGCTCAGCTCCGCGGTCGCCGCAGGCGACGCTGATGCTCTTCTACCGCATGGCGGGAGAGGGCGGGACCGGACGCAGCGCGTCCGCTGGGGTGAGGGCTGACCATGCCCGGATCGCGGTCGACAACCCGCATGACGATCGCCGGCAGGCTCATCAGGCTTCCGCCCGGTACAGCGAGCGCGGGCGGAACAGCGGCGAGCGGAACGGCTTGTCGCTGCCGTCGTCGTAGGCCTGGTGATAGGACTCGATGCGCTGCACCTCCTCGCTGGAACCAAGGATGACCGGCACGCGCTGGTGCAAGGATTCAGGGGCCAGCTCCAGCAGGCGTTGTCGCCCGGTGGTCGCCCGCCCGCCCGCCTGCTCCACCAGCATCGCGACGGGATTGGCTTCGTACATCAGGCGCAGACGTCCAGGTTTGCGTGGTTCCTTCAGGTCCAGCGGGTACATGAACACGCCGCCGCGCATCAGCACGCGATGCACGTCGGCCACCATGGTGGCAATCCAGCGCATGTTGAAGTCGCGACCGCGGATGCCGGTGCTGCCGTCCTTGCACTCGGCCACGTAACGTTGCACCGGCGGCTCCCAGAAGCGCTCGTTGCTGGTGTTGATGGCGAATTCGCTGGTGACCTCGGGGATGCGGATGTCCGGATGGGTGAGCACGAAGTTGCCGATCTCGCGGTCCAGCGTGAAGCCGTGCACGCCCTTGCCGACCGTGATCATCAGCATGGTGGCGGGCCCGTAGATGGCGTACCCGGCGGCCACCTGCGCGGTTCCCGGTTGCAGAAAGTCGCTGGTCTGCGGCACGCCCGCGCCGGGATGCCGCAGAACCGAGAAAATGGTGCCGATGGAGACGTTCATCGCCACATTGCTGGAGCCGTCCAGCGGATCGAACATCAGCAGATAGGGTCCGCGCTGGAAGTCGTCCGGGATCTGCACCGGCTGCTCGCGCTCCTCCGAGGCCATGCCTGCGACCAGACCGCTCCATTCGCAGTGTTCGATCATCAGCTCGTCGGCCATCACGTCCAGCGGCACCTGCATCTCGCCCTGTACGTTGGTGGCCGCCGCGAAACGGCTGGTGTCGGCCAGCGCACCCTTGGCAGTCGCCACCGAGATCGCCTTGATCGCTGCCGCCACGTCCACCAGCAGGCCGGCCAGTTGCCCATTGGCGTGCTCGTCACCCTGCTGATCCTGCAGTTGCTCGATCAGGAATTTCGACAGCGTGGTCCTTCCGGAGTACAGACGCATGCTTTTCTCCTCAGGACGGTGACTGCTGGAACACGCGCGATGCGCTCAGATCGGCCGCCTCGATGGAACTGAGCGCCTCCACCCCCACGGCTTGCCCCGACGCCTGAGCCCGCCCGAACAAGCGGTTGGCCTGGCGCAAACGCGCGCGGTCCAGCGCATTGCGTACCGAGCGGGCGTTGGCAAAGTTCGGCTGCTGCAAGCGCAGGTCGATGTACTGGCGCAGCACCGTCTCGGCGTCTGCAGAAAGCCGGTAATTCATCTCCCGCAACATCATCGTGGCGATCTGGAACAGCTCGTCCTGGCTGTAATCCGGAAAGTCGATGTGGTGCGCGATACGCGAGGACATGCCCGGATTGGACTGAAAGAACGTGTCCATGCGGTCCTTGTAGCCGGCCAGGATCACCACTAGGTCGTCGCGGTGGTTCTCCATCACCTGCAGCAGAATCTCGATGGACTCCTGGCCGTAATCGCGCTCGTTCTCCGGGCGATAGAGGTAATAGGCCTCGTCGATGAACAGCACGCCGCCCATCGCACGCTTGAGCACTTCCTTGGTCTTGGGCGCGGTGTGGCCGATGTACTGCCCGACCAGATCGTCGCGGGTCACCGCCACCACGTGCCCTTTGCGCACATAGCCCAGCCGATGAAGGATGTCGGCCATGCGCTGCGCCACCGTGGTCTTGCCGGTGCCGGGATTGCCGGTGAAGCACATGTGCAGCGACGGCGGCGCAGCGTCCAGCCCGAGTTGCTTGCGCGCCTTGGTCACCAGCAGGTAGGCCGCGATCTCGCGGATGCGGCGCTTGACCGGTGCCAGGCCGACCAGCTCAGTGTCGAGCTGGTCCATCACCCGGGTCACGTCGGACTCGCGCAGCAAGGCCGTCAGATCGACGCTCGTCGCTGCCAGCGCCGTCATGGCGTTGCCCTCCGCCACCTAGTAACGCTCGCCTTCCGGCTTGTCGGTGGCGTAGGAGGTGACTCGATAGCGGATGCGACGACCGTCAATCTCGTCGCGCACCAGTCCAAAGCCCGGCTCGTTCTCGGGACGGTTGACGATATAGGACATGGTCGGCGACTCCACCCCGCGCGTGTTGTCGAAGGCCGTCACGCGGATGTAGTGGCGCGGGAAGGTCTTGCGGCAGTGGTTGATCTCCAGCAGCGCACCGGCGGCATCCTTGAGATCGAACATCGGGTTGCCGAACATCTCCCAGTAGGTGTTGCGCGGGTGCGGATCGTCGGTGTACTCGACGCCGACCGCCCAGCCCTTGCCAAGCGCGTACTCGAGCTGCGCAGTGATCTGCGCGTCGGTCAGAGCGGGAAGAAAGGAAAACTGGCCCTGCGTGAGGCGGGCATTGGTGTTGGTCATCATGGTGTTTTCTCCGTAGGTCGGGCTTCAGCCCGACATCCTGGCCTCGCAAGTCGGGCTGAAGCCCGACCTACATGGACGCCGTCGCCGTGGCCACGAAGTCCGCGGTGTCGGTGGACTCGTAGTTGAACTGGATGTCGCCCCAGGTCTCGATGGCTTGCTTGAGCGGGCCGCACCACTTGGCTGCTTCTTTGAGAATCTGTGGGCCCTCGTTCCAGATGTCGCGGCCCTCGTTGCGCGCCAGCACCATCGCTTCAAGCGCGACGCGATTCGCCGTCGCACCGGCCTGGATGCCCTGCGGATGACCGATGGTGCCGCCGCCGAACTGCAGCACCACGTCCTCGCCCAGGTAGGTGAGCAACTGATGCATCTGGCCGGCGTGGATGCCGCCGGAGGCCACCGGCATGACCTTGTTGAGCGATGCCCATTCCTGCTCGAAGAACAAGCCCTTCTCCAACTGCACGGGCGTGTGCGTATCGAGCAGCGTGTCGTAGAAGCCGCGGATCATCATCGGATCGCCTTCAAGCTTTCCGACCACCGTGCCTGCGTGAATGTGATCGACACCTGCCATGCGCATCCACTTGCAGATGACGCGGAAATTCATGCCGTGATTCTTCTGCCGCGAGTAAGTGCTGTTACCAGCGCGGTGCAGGTGCAGGATCATGTCGTTTCTGCGCGCCCACTTGGCCATCGACTGGATCGCGGTGTAACCGACGACGAGGTCGATCATGATGATCACCGAGCCCAGCGACTTGGCGAACTCGGCGCGCTCGTACATCTCCTCCATGTCGCCGGCCGTGACGTTGAGATAGTGGCCCTTGATCTCACCGGTGGCAGCGCTGGCCTTGTTCACCGCCTCCATGCAGTACAGGAATCGATCACGCCAGTGCATGAAGGGCTGCGAGTTGATGTTCTCGTCGTCCTTCATGAAGTCCAGACCGCCCTTGAGGCCCTCGTACACCACGCGCCCGTAGTTGCGGCCTGAAAGACCAAGCTTGGGCTTGGTGGTGGCTCCGAGCAGCGGGCGGCCGAACTTGTCGAGTCGCTCGCGCTCCACCACGACACCGGTCGCCGGACCTTGAAAGGTCTTCAGGTAGGCGACCGGGATGCGCATGTCCTCCAGGCGCAGCGCCTTGACCGCTTTGAAGCCGAACACGTTGCCGATGATCGAGGCGGTGAGATTGGCGATGGAGCCCGGCTCGAACAGATCGAGGTCGTAGGCGATGTAGGCAAAATACTGCTGCGGCGTGGCGCTGCCCGGCCCGGTATTCGGCACCGCATCCACGCGGAACGCCTTGGCTCGATACAGCTCACAGGCGGTGAGACGGTCGGTCCATACCACCGTCCAGGTCGCGGTGGACGATTCGCCCGCAACGGCGGCGGCGCATTCCTCCGAATCCACGCCGTCCTGAGGGGTGATGCGGAACAGCGCGATCACGTCCGTGTCCTTGGGCACATAGTCGGGCTGCCAGTAGCCCATCTTCTTGTACTCCATCACGCCCGCGTCGTAGCGGCCGCGCGGCTGGCCTTTCTTCACCACATCGGTCATGTCGTTCATCAGCGGTCCCTGCCGTATCCGTGTTCGACAGATACTACCGGGGGGTATTGGCTCGGGACTATTCAATATGGCTGAGCAATCGGTTAAGGTTTTGTTGATGCTTCACATCACCGTCCGTCAATTGCAGGTGTTCAACGCGGTCGCACGCCGACACAGCTTCGTGCGCGCCGCCGAGGAGTTGCACCTGACGCCACCGGCAGTCTCGATGCAGATCAAGCAGCTCGAAAACCAGCTGGGTCTGCCGGTGTTCGAGCGCGGTGCCGGCGAGGTGCGCCTGACCGCGGCCGGCGAGTTCTTTCTGGTCCACGCGCGCAAGATCCTGGGCTCGCTCAAGGAGGCCGAAGACCTGGTCGCGCGCCTGCGCAAGGTTGAAACCGGGCGGCTGGCACTGGGCATGCTCAGCACCGCCAAGTACTTCCTGCCGCGTCTGTTGACCGGCTTTCTACGCGAGCATCCCGGTGTCGAAGTCAGCCTGGTGGAAGGCAATCGCGAACAACTGATCCAGAGCGTTCAGCGCAACGAGGTCGACCTCGCGGTGATGGGCCGCGCACCCGGCGAACTGGAAGCGCGCGCAGAAGTGATCGGCGTCCATCCGCTCGGCATCATCGCGCCACCGCAGCACCCCCTGGCCAAGGCTGAGGCAGTGCCGCCGGAACGGCTCGCGACCGAGGCCTTCGTCATCCGCGAGTCGGGCTCCGGCGGTCGCGCGGCAATGGAAGCGTTCTTCCGTGACAGCCACGTCCGTCCCCCCATCCTGATGCAGATGAGCAGCAACGAAACCATCAAACAGGCAGTGATGGCTGGAATGGGACTGTCGTTCCTGTCGCTGCATACGGCGGCGGTGGAGATCGAGCGCAATCTGCTGACCGTGCTGCGCGTCCCCGGCCTGCCGGTGCTGCGCAACTGGCACGTGGTACACCGCCGCGCGCGCGTGCTGTCGCCCGTCGCGGAGAGCCTGCGCTACTTTCTGATCGAACGCGGACCTGCGTTCCTGACTGAGCATTTCGCGGTGCTGGCGCAGCAGATTCCGGGCTGGAGCCAGGGCCGCATCAAGGCGGCGACGAGCCGACGCGGCGAACGCGCCAGCGCGCATCGCAGTCGCCGCTGATCAGTGCCTGCCCGCTCAACCCCGCCCCCAGGCGCCGACCAGCGACTGTCTGATCGGTATGCACAACATAGGAGATACCAATGCAGCACGCCCCTCGAACCCTGTTTCCTCTACTACTGTCGATCTGCGTGCTGCTGCCCTCCGCGGTCGCGGCCGGGTCAGCCGATCAGGGCGGCGCCAAGGTCGTCTACCACATCGACGATACTGCGCGCGCGATCCCGGCGATCCGCAATATCAACAATCATCTGAAGGCGGCGCCCGACACGAAGATCGTGGTGGTCGCTCTGGGCCATGGCATCGACTTCATGCTGGATGGCGCCAAGGATGATCGCGGCAATCCCTTCGAACCGATGATCGACGACCTGAGCTTTGCCGGCGTCAGTTTCCGCATCTGCGGCAACACGCTGGAAGGTCGCCAGATCGACGCCGATCAGGTGCATCCGGAGGTCGAGCCCGTGCAGTCCGGCGTTGCGGAAATCGCGCGTCTGCAACAGACCGAGCATTACGCCTACATCAAACCCTGAGTGCGCGGTGTCCGGCTGGCGGGCCTCGGCTGGCGCTTCGACCGATCGCTACGTTCATGTCACCCTTCGCATACTCCTCCACCCATCAACTCGGAGTTCGCAATGACCCAACTGACATCTATTCAACTGCCCTCGGGCGGCAATCCCCAACCGAATCTGCTGACCGCCGGCCAACCCAGCCCGGCCGATCTCGAAGCGCTGGCTGCCGCCGGCCTGAAGCACATCGTCAACCTGCGTCCGGCCAGCGAAGACGCCGGATTCGACGAGGCCGCGCTGGCCGCCAAACTCGGCTTGAGCTACCGCGTGATTCCGGTGGCCGGCCCGGGTGATCTCAATCTGCAGCGCACTCAGGCACTGGATGCTGCGCTCGCAGAAGTCGGCGACGAACCCGTGCTGGTCCACTGCGCCAGCAGCAACCGCGTCGGGGCCTTGCTGGCGCTGCGGGCAAGCTGGTTGCAGAACCAGACGGCTGATCAGGCGCTGGAACTCGGCCGCGCCGGTGGCCTCACCAAGATGGAGCCCGCGGTCGCGCAACTGCTGCAGAACAAGCCCGCCTGAGCCATGTCCTATCTGCAGGACCCCCGCGTCCTGTTCGCGGCGGAACGCACCCTGATGGCCTGGAGCCGCACCAGCGTGGCGCTGATCGGCTTCGGCTTTCTGATCGAACGCTTCCGGCTGTTCGAGCAACTAGTCAATCACGAGGCGGGAAACGGCGGACTGGAAACCGCGTCTTTTCTGGTGGGTCTGGCCTTCATCGGTCTGGGCGCGATCATTTCGGCAACCTCGGCCTACCAGTACGTGCGCGTGCTGAAGGATCTGAATCCCGCGGAAATCCCGCGCGGCTACTGGATCCACCAGGGCACCCTGCTGAACGTGGTGCTATCGTTGGCCGCGATCACGCTACTGATCCTGCTGGCGGCATCGGGTCTGTGATGTCGGTATCGCCGACCTATCGGCTGCTCGGTGTACCGCGCATCGTGATCGCGGCCGCTGCCGGCTGCGCGTCTATCGGGCGTCCTGCTGCGTTCGCGGCTCCAGCTCGTGCAGCAAGGCGGTGAGATTCATCCAGAACAGTTCGTCGCTGCTGTAACCCTCGAAGCGCCCCAGCTCGCGGCCACCCTCGACCAGCACGAAAGTCGGCGCTACCTTGGATTCGCCGATAAATGCGTAAGGTTCAGGAGCGGGCGCGCCATACGGAATGCGCCGCAACGGGGCCACTGCAGCTTCGTCGGTCTTCGGGTAGATGCGCCCCACCTGGCGATCAAACAGGATGCACGGACCGCAGGCCGGATCCTCCACCACGAGCAGCTCGGCCGCTTCCAAGGCCACGCTGACGACCGCGAGCAACCCCGCGATTGCGCCGCGCAAACCCGTTTCGAAGTAAATTGTCCTGACCATTCTGCATACCATACCCGGTATACGTAAATTTATCCTTTCAGGCCAGCACGGCGGCGGATTTGACCTGCGCCCAGACCGCCATTCCGCTGTGCAGATCCAGCTTGCGCGCCGACCGCGTGGTGATGCAGGCGAGCAAGGGCGTGCCGCCGGCGTCCAGTCTCACCAGTACCTGCGCCGGGTGCGTGGCGCCGCCGATCTCCACCACTTGCGCAGCCAGAAGGTTGAGGATGCTGCTGTCCGTCGGCTGATCGCGCACCAGGCTCACGTCACGGGCCTGGATACGGCAGCGCAGGCGCTGGCCCAAACGCTCGTTGCGCAACGGCACAAACAGCTCGCCACCGGCAAACCTCAGATGCGCGAGATGGTCGTCGGAATCCAGCGCCACAACCTCCGCTTCGAACACTACGGCGGGACCTTCGGCATAGCGGTCGGCCAGATCGATGCGCGACATCGTCTGCTGCACCGGCCCCTGCGCCACCACGCGTCCGTCGTCCAGCAGCACGACGAAATCCGCCAGCCGCGCCACCTCTTCGACAGCGTGGCTGACATAGATCACCGGGATCGACAGGCTGGCGTGCAGGCTTTCCAGATAGGGCAGGAACTCGGCCTTGCGCGCACCATCCAACGCCGACAAGGGTTCGTCCAGCAGCAGCATCTTCGGCTGGGTCAGCAAGGCACGCGCAATGGCCACACGCTGACGCTCGCCACCGGACAGTTGCGCCGGCATGCGCTCCAGCAGGCCACCGATGCCGAGCAGGGCCACCAGTTCATGGTCTTGCACCGCGCCATGGCCGCGGCGCTGACCAGATCGCCTCCACCCGTATTGCAGATTGGCAAGCACGTTCAGATGCGCAAACAGGCTCGCATCCTGGGGCACATAGCCCACCGCACGCCGCGCAGCCGTGACGAAGCGTCCGCTGGACTCGTCCTGCCAGCACTCGCCGTTGACCTGCAGGAATCCGCCGTGGATACGCTCCAGCCCGGCCATGGCACGCAAGCACGTCGTCTTGCCAGAGCCGGAAGGTCCGAACAGGGCGCTGATGCCGCGACCCGGAAGCTCGAGTTCCACGTCCAGCGAAAAGCCCGGCCGCTGCCAATTCCACCGGGCATGAACCCCCGCGTTCACCGCAGCCCCCGGGCGCGAGGGTTGAATGTGTACAGCGCCAGCAACGCCACGAACGACAGCACCAGCAGCAACGCGGCCAGGGTATGTGCCTGCGAATAGTCCAGGGCTTCGACGTGATCGTAGATCTGCACCGACACCACGCGGGTCTGGCCGGGGATGCTGCCGCCGATCATCAACACCACGCCGAATTCGCCCACGGTATGCACGAACCCCAGCGTCGCAGCCGTGAAGAAGCCGGCACGGGCCTGCGGCAAGGCGATGGAAAAGAAGCGATCGACGGGTCCGGCACCCAGCGTCGCCGCGACTTCCAGCGAGCCGGCGTCCACCGCCTCGAACGCGCCCTGCAGCGGCTGCACCACGAACGGCAGGGAGTACAGCATCGAGGCGACCACCAGACCGGTGAACGTGAATGGCAGCAGCCCCAGACCCAGGGCCTGGGTCAGCTCTCCCAGCGGGCCGTTTGGGCCGAATCCCACCAGCAGATAGAAGCCCAGCACGGTCGGCGGCAACACCAGCGGCAGCGCTACCACCGCCGCCAACGGCCGCTTCCACATCGAGCGCGTGCGCGCCAGCCACCACGCCAGCGGTGTCCCCAGCAGCAGCAGCAGCACCGTCACGGTGGCCGCCAGCTTTAGGGTCAGCCACAGTGCCAGCCAGTCGGCTTCAGACGGCATGAGCTTCAGTCCGTCTTGGACGCGGGCCAGGGAGCGGAAAGCGGGTAGCAATCCAGATCATCGGCGAAGCGTAACGGGCCGGCGTAGTGTTCTGCGATCTGGCGGCGCGTCTCCGGTTCGCGACCGAGGCTGCGACGCATCCGATGCGACAGCAGCAGGCGCCTAACCTGAGCCGCGCCGGCCAGCTTGCCGATCACCGACGGCGGCATGTGCAGCGCCCGCGCGGCACCGACGGCATCTTCCGGCACTGCGTTGTGCGCCACCAGCAGATCCGCGTGTCTTGCCAGGGTCGCCAGCACGACATCGTTGCCGTGGGTGTCGCCGCTGAACACCACCGTCCTGTCCCCGATCTCCACCCGCCAGCCGACGGCAGGCACGATGCCATGACCCAGACCGGCCGCGCGCACGATCAGGTTGCCGGCCTCGAACACCGTCTTCACCTCGCCTTCCGGCACCGTCACGTCCCGCGGTCGCAAGGCATAGGCGCCCGCGGGCACCGCGCCGTCCGCGGGCAGATAGTCCTGCAAATAGGCATAGGCACCACGCGGACCGAACAGCCGCGCCATCCACTCGCGGGTGGCCGGAAAATCTCCGGCGCCGGAGGGCCCGAGCACCGGCAGGTCTCGCCGACGCCGGGTGAAGTAGGACGCCTTGACCAACGCCGGCAGGTCAGCGCTGTGATCGACGTGCAGATGGGTGAGCAGAATGAGTTCCAGGTCCTCGACCCGGCCTTGGGCCTGCGCAAAGCGCTGCGCGCTGCCACCGCCGATGTCCACCAGCACGCGGCCGAGACCACCATCACGGATCAGGTAGCTGCTGGCCGCGCGATCCGCCAGCAATTCGGGACCGCCGGAACCGAGCACCTGCAGCTCGATACCTTCGCCGGTGCAGTTAGAAGGCCCCGCCTGAGCCGCTGGCGGAATCGACAGACAGAGCGCGGACGCGCCGCACAGAACGACGGCTGCAAATCTGGCGACAGTCATGGCCGTGCTCTCCATTGAGCCAGTGATCGGATCAGCGCTCGCGGACATCCGCTGACCGTCTTCCGAATACCGTCGATCAGCGAATGTTCGCGTCCATACACATTACCCCGTACCGTATGTTCTCGAATACTCCGACGCCGCCCGCACCTGATCGGGGCATCGCTTTCGCACAACAACCAGAAACAAGAGGAGCGCTCATGAAACATCTGCTCGCGTCGGCAGTTGCTGGCGGCACCCTGCTGGTCTGCGGCCCAACATGGGCCACCAACGGGTACTTCGCCCATGGCTACGGCACGCAAAGCAAGGCGATGGCCGGTGCCGGCGTTGCGCTGTCGCTGGACAGCCTGACACCCGCCACCAACCCGGCTGGCGTCGCCGGCTTGGGCGGGCGCATCGACGCTGGCGCGTCGCTGTTCAGCCCCTTGCGCGGACACGACGTTTCCGGCACGGCGAGCGGCGCCTGCGCCAGCGCCCAGCAGTGCACGTTCGGCGTCGGGCCGCAGGACATCGACAGTCGCAACGAGTTGTTCGTGATACCACACTTCGGCTGGTTGCGCGTGGTGTCGCCACAGGCCGTGGTCGGCATCTCGGTGTATGGCAATGGCGGTCTCAACACCGAATACCGCCGCGGCAGTGCCACCTTCGGCGTCCCGCAGGGCGAAGTGCCACCGGGTCAGGCGGTCACCGCGCCCGGCGTGTTCGGCGCCAACGATACCGGTGTCGACCTGACCCAGGTCTTTGCCATGTTCACCTACGCACGCAAGGTCAACGATGACCTGTCCTGGGGGGTCTCTCCAATCCTGGCAGCGCAGCGCTTCCGCGCCAAGGGACTGGGCAACTTCGCGCCGTTTTCCGCGGACCCACAGAACCTCAGCAATCGCGGCTACGAAGATTCCTTCGGTGGCGGCGTACGGCTGGGCGTTCAGGGCGCACTGACGTCGACGGTGCGTATCGGGGCCTCCTGGCAAAGTCGCGTCTACATGTCGGAATTCGATCATTACGCCGGCCTGTTCGCCGAGCAGGGCGATTTCGACGTGCCGTCCACCTTCACCATCGGCGCCGCCGCCAATCTGAGCCCGACGCTGACTGCAGCGCTGGACGTGCAGCACATTGCCTTCAGCGAAGTCGATTCGGTGGGCAACCCGCTGCTGCCGAATCTGGCCCAGGCGCGTCTGGGCGACGACGGCGGGGCCGGTTTCGGATGGGACGACGTGACGGTGATCAAGCTCGGCTTTGCGGTGCAGGGTGCGGGCCAGCGCACCTGGCGCTTCGGCTACAGCTATGCCGATCAGCCGATTCAGGACACTGAACTTCTTTTCAGCCTCCTGGCGCCGGCGGTGGTCGAGCATCACTTCACCGCCGGCCTGACGCAGAAGCTGACGGGCAGCAACGCGTGGAGCGTGGCGCTGATGTACGCGCCGCGCAATTCCGTCGACGGGACCAATCCGCTGGACCCGGCCCAGCGCATCGAACTGGAGATGCAGCAGTTCGAGCTGGAACTGAGCTATAGCTGGGGGCGGTGAGGCGCGCTGTCGCCGCCGCAGTCACCGCTCGGCGTCTTCTTGCCGGCCCTGAATCTCGAACCCATATGCGGCAAGGATGGCCCGGGCGGCCGGGCCTTCGAGATGTCGCAAGAAGCGCTGCGCGACCGGTTTAGATGCGGCGCGGCGCAGCAGCACATGCCCTTGTTCGAGCGGCTGGTGCAGGGTTTGTGGAATCAACGCATGGGAACCGATGTCTTCGAGCGCGGGATCCAGCACCAGCGACAGCGCCACGATACCCACCTGTGCGTTGCCGCTGCGAACAAACTGCGCGGTCTGGGAGACGTTTTCGCCGTACACCAGCCGGTCTTGAATGGCCTCCCATACCCCGCTGGCGCGTATGGCTTCCGCGGCACGCTGGCCGTAGGGCGCGTGCCGCGGGTTGGCAATCGCGATGCGGGCGTAGCGTTCTGCGCCAAGGTCCGCCAGCGTCAACGTCGAGACATTCTCTCGCGCACTCCACAGCACCAGGCGACCAGTTGCATACGGATGCACGCCACCGACGGTCAGGCCCTGATCGACCAAGGCCTGTGCATAGGACAGATCGGCCGAAAAGAACAGATCGAAGGGGGCACCCTGCCGGATCTGCGTGCTGAGCTTTCCCGACGAACCGAATACAAGGTGAACCCGAGCGCCCGGCTCCTGCGCCTCGAAGTCCCGCACCACCTGCTTGAGCGCGAACTGCAAGTCCGATGCGGCGGCGATGGACAGGGTCGCGTCGGTAGCGCTGATCGCTGGCGGCATTGCAGCGCAGAGCAGCACCAGCAGAACTCGGAGCAATCGGTTGCGCATCGCGGTCAGGGTCAACGCTCGGCCGGCAGATCGGGCCGCGATGACAGGGGCGTCGCCGGCAGCCACAGACTCCATCCGAGCCGCTCCGGACCAGACTGCTGGTACTGCGGCAGGCCGATGGTCATGCCCTGGTGGCCGTCGCGTGGCTGCGCCACATAGGTGCCGAACAGGCGATCCCACGCCGACAGATTGAAGCCGAAGTTGCGGTTGTGCTCACCGGCATGCACCGAGTGATGCACACGGTGCATGTCCGGCGTCACAACGAGCATTCTGAGCACGCGGTCCAGCTTCACCGGCAGACGCAGATTGGCGTGATTGAACATGGCGCAGGCGTTGAGCAGCACCTCGAACACAACTACCGCCAGCATCGGCGCACCGAGCACGACGACGGCCGCCACCTTGATCAGCATGGACAGCGCGATCTCGACCGGGTGAAAGCGCAGCGCAGTGGTGACGTCGAAGTCGCGATCGGCGTGATGCACGCGATGCAGTCGCCACAGGGTCGGCACGCGGTGAAACGACCAGTGCTGGGCCCAGATCAGCGCATCGAGTACCAGCACGCACAGCAGCGCGGCCAGCCACCCGGGAATGCTCCAGACATTGAACAGACCGACGCCCGCCTGCTGTGCCCAGGCCGCAGCGCCCACCGCCAGCAGCAGCGGACTGATGGCGCCGAGCACCCGGACGGTGATGCCGCCCAGGACCAGGATGGAAAGATTGGTTGGCCAGCGTCGGCGTGCCAGCAGCAGGCTTCGGCGGGGCCACGCGGCTTCGGCGCCGAGCAGGGTCAGCAGCACCGCGGCGAATACGCCCAGGCGCAGCACCGGCTCGGATACCCCCCAGACTTCCACGCATCTCTCCTAGCCAACGTCGCAAACAAGATGGCGTCGGGCGGCCGCAGGTTCAAGTCCCGCTGCTTCAGCGATCATACGGCGTGATGGACACCGCCACCGTGCGCAGAAAGCCCGCTTCGCTGCCGTGGCGGAATGCTGGGTCCGCCGCGACGGACCGAGGTCCACGTCGATGTGCAGGCGCCCCCATGCGTCGCTGACCACAGTCCTAACTTCTTCGAGGTGCGCGATTTGACCCGCGGTTTGTGATCGCTGCGCTTCGAATCTCGTTCAGTTCGAGGTAGAGAATGCGAGCGCCGCTACATCGTGACAACTGATCTGTCTCGATGGCGGCTATACCCGACCGCTATGGAAGCACGCGCCGTAGGCGATAACCTCAAGCCGCGACGGCGACGCCGCGGGTGACCCACAGCATCGGCTTCGGGCCTTTCAGGTAGCTCGCCTCGATTTCAGTGGTCTTGAAGCCGCCGTCGCCCAACATGGTCGGCACGTCGCGATTCAGATGGCAGCCACCGGCGATCGGCTTCCACCACGGCGTCAGTCGATCCTGCCAGCGCTGGATCGGCACGTCCGGCGAACGGCCGTGTTCGCAGAACAGCAGCTCGCCGCCGGGTTTGAGCACACGGCGCATCTCGCGCAGCGCCTTGATCGGGTCCGGGATGGTGCACAGGGTGAAGGTGCACACGATGGTGTCGTAAGTGGCATCCGGCGCCGGAATCTCCTCGGCCGACAGGGTGACCAATTCCACGGTCAGGCGCGCCGCCCGCGCGCGCTGCTGCGCCTTTGGATTCATCTGCTCAGCCGGATCAAGCCCCTGCAGGGATTCCAGTCTGGCGCCATCGTAGAACGGCAGGTTGCGTCCCGTACCGATACCGATTTCGAGCACGCGGCCCTTGGCGCGCGGGATCAGCGCCGCGCGCTGGTCCTGCACCACTTTCATACCGCAGCAGACGTCGATCAGCGCCGGCATGACGTAACGGTCGTAGAGATTCATGAGTGCTCCTGAGGTCGTCGCCGCATTCTATGCCGTCGCTCCCCCGCAGGAACTCCCCGCTCCCGCGGTACACCCCAGACAGTGATCGCCGAAGCGGATCGGCCGCTTCAGCACGCGCTCGACGTCGAAGTCGAAGATGTTCAATCCCTCGCCATCAATGCCGCGGGCCTGCAGGTCCAGCATCTGGTTGAAGTCGCAATCGAAGATACGGCCATCGTGGCTGACGCTGATGATGTCTCGGCACATCACGTTCTGCGCGGCGGCCGGATTGAACGCGCCCAGCAGCTTGTCCATATAGCTGCGGTACTGCCCCGACTTCTGCAGGTGCAGGGCAAAGCGATGGATGGGCATGTTGGTGATGGTGAACAGGCCGTTGAAGCGCAGGCCGAACTTGTCCAGCAGTTCGCGCTTGAAGTCGGCTTCCAGGCTGGCCTGCGCCGCCGGCAGGTAGGGCCCCACCGGGTTGTAAACCAGGTTGAGCATCAAGCCGCTGCCGTCGAGGCCATAGCCGACGTCGTTGAGACGCCGGATCGCATCCACGCTCTTGTCGAACACGCCCTTGCCGCGCTGGGTGTCGGTCATGAAAGCCTGGTAGTACGGCAGCGATGACACCACCTCCACCCGCTGCGCGGCGAAGAATTCCGGAAGGTAAGCCTTGCTGGCACCGGTGACCGGATGGCCGTCGAACTGCACCGTGAGGTTGTGACGCACCATCACATGGCGATCCAGCGCCCGCGCGCGCTGTACCAGTTCGTCGAAGCGCGGATGCAGTTCCGGCGCGCCGCCGGTGAGATCCAGTACCTGGATTTGCGAATGCGCCGCAAGAATCTTCAGGCACTGCTCGACCCCGGCATCCGACAAGGCCTCGGTGCGCGCGGGGGAGGCATCGACGTGGCAATGTCGGCAGGCCTGGTTGCAGGTCTTGGTCAGATTGATCTGCAGGGTGCGCACTTCGCGTACCGGAAGTTGCACACCGGCGCGGTCGAGCTGGGCCTGGAAGTCGAAGCGCGTGGGCGGCGGCGCAGTAACCCCGTCCGGCGCGTTCATCAGCAACACCCGGCCTTGGCGCCGGCCTCGCTGGTCTGCGCCATGGCGCCCGGACTGCAATCGAACAGGCCGAAGTGCCGCGACTGGTCTCCGGTCACGCGGAAGTGCGACCCATAGCGCGTGCGACCGAGCATATCGGCGGTGTTGCCGCAGACCAGCATCGGCCGCCCGGTCTCCAGGCGATGATGATCGTCGAGCACGAACGCATGCGGATGGTTGGGCTCGGTGCCCAGGTACGTCGCCACCTGGCCGAAGTCCTCGCAGCGATCCTCCAGCGCCAGCTTGAACGCGCGCACGGTCATGGAGAAAAAGCGGATATGGCCGGCCTTGCGCTCGATCTCGGGGTTGTGCAGTTCCAGCGGCGTCGACGACACCACGCGCGCATCCAGGCAGCCCACCCTGGCGATCGCGCGGCGGAAGTCCTCGATGTACAGCGCCCCGCCCAGACACTCGCCCAGCAGCACCGGGTCGGTGGCCAGTTCGCGCGGCACGCGGCGGTCGGCGAACACGTCGGAGAAATACAGCTCGCCGCCGGGCTTGAGCACGCGGAAGATCTCGGCGAAGCACCGTCCCTTGTCCGGAGACAGATTGAGCACGCAGTTGGAGATGACCACATCGACCGAGGCGTCGGCGATGCCGGCGGCGCCAAGGTCCTCGATGAAACCCGTGCGGAAATCCACGTTGGCGTGACCCAGGCGCCCGGCATGCCAGCCCAGGTGACGACGGGCGACGGCGAGCTGCTCATCGGTCATGTCCACGCCGATCACGCGCCCTTGCGCGCCGACCAGCTTGGACAGCACGTAGCAGTCGCGCCCCGATCCGCTGCCCAGGTCGAGCACGGTGGCGCCGTCCAGCGCGGGCGGAATCGGCGAGCCGCAACCGTAGAAACGCTCCAGCACTTCCGGATGGACGTCCTTGAGCGCATCGCGCACGTGGACGGGGAGCGTCTCGGCCAGGCAGCAGGCGGAGGTCTTCAGGTCGGCCGAGGACTTGAGCACCTGACCGTAGTAGTCCTGGATGCTGGCATGAGTGTCAAAGCTGCCTTTGTGGGACGCGTCGATGGGGCTGTTCATGACCATGGGGAGCGAGGTGAGTTCGAAGAAAAGGGCCGCGACCTTGGAGCGTCGACGGCAAGAAAAATCCGCAGAAGGGCAGCGATGCTTTCATGATGCGCCCGGCTGCGCTTGCACGGCGTGCGGCGGCGGTTTGCGCCAGTTGCCGGACGCGCCCTGCAGGATCACCGAGCCATCGGGCTGGGTGATAAACACGTGGGTGGCCCGTGGCGAGGCCGGGCGGCGGAACTGCACGGCATCCACCGCCAGCAGCGTGCGCGCCTTCTCGCCTTGAGCGCGGGTTTCAAGCTGGCCCTCGCGCACCCGCACCTGCAAGCGCCGCTGCGCCCAATCGGCGCCGGGAAATCGCACGCTGGCGGCCAGATAGTCGCCTGCAAGGCGGGCCAACTGTTGCGACGACAGGCTGACCGCGGGCAGCGGCGTCACCTTGTCCAGCGCCTGCACCAGCCAGTCGTCGAGCAGCGCCTGCAGGGTGTCCATGACCTCGCCCTTGAACGCGGTGATGACGACGAAATACGCGCGCTGAGCTTCCACGCTGTAACCGAAGCGCGACAGGTAACCATCAGCGTCGCCACCGTGTCCGAACACGGTGTGGCCGCGATGCAGGCTGCGCCGCAGACCCAGGCCGTAGCCGGATTCGAACCCGGCGCGCGCCGCCAGGGTGGTGTGCGGCTGCTCCATGCGCGCGAGTTGCCCGGGGTTCAGAAACGCCTCGCCGTCCACGCGCCCTCGATTGAGGAACATGCGCAGTGCAGGCGCCATATCTGCCGGCACCAGATTCAGCGCACCGGCCGCCCGATAAACGATATGCCAGTACGGCAGCGGCGTGCGCGCGTCTGCGTCATAGCCTTGCGCCAGGTGCGCGAGGGTGTCGGCGTCGGCCACCAGACTGGCGCTGCGCATGCCCAGCGGACCGAACACTTCGTCTTGCGCGAACGTTTCGAACGGGCGCCCGCTGGCCTGCTGCAGAACCCAGGCCGCCAGGCCCGCGCCGGAATTGGAGTACTCGTGATGCACACCCGGTGGCCACAGGCTGGTGCGCGATGCCGGATTCAAGGCCAGCGCGGCATCCAGGTCCAGCGGGCGCGGATCGCTGCTGTCGAACTCGGCGCCGCTCATGTCCGGCCACCCGGCAGTGTGCTCCAGCAGGTGTGCCAGATTCAGCGAATGGGTCGCCTCCCAGCGGTTGTGCCAGTGGTTGTGGTGAGGCGCGCGCGGCATCCACTGGCGCAGCGGCCGGTCCAGTTGCACTACGCCGCGCGACTCGGCGCGCAACAGCGTCATCGCGGTAAACGTCTTGGTGATGGAGCCGACGCGAAAGCGGGTCTCGGCGTCCACCGGCTGTGCGCGGTTCCAGTCGCGCACACCACGGACCTCGTTCACGAGCACACGGTCCTGGTCGACCAGCACCAGCGCGGTCGCGGCAATGCCGTGACACTGGCGCAGTTGTTCGATCTGCGCAGCGAGCGCCAGCCCGGGAGGCGCAGCCAAAGCCAATGGGCCGACACTGATCGCGACCGCGCCTGCCACCCCAGCCCACTTCGAAATCATGCTGCTCCTGTTCGATCAATCTGCCGACACCCCGCTTGTACACTGGCACCAGCCCTGCGCTTCGCGCTCACGCATACCTTTACGGTAACGGTCTACATCCGGACTCGTCCGTGCTTCACGGCGCAGCAGTTTCGGCCAGCAGCGCCGCGATCTGCGCTTCCATACCCTCGGCATTGCGATCACCGGCATGGGTTTCGCCTATGAACCGGCCGCGCACGCGCCCCTGCCGGTCCACCACATAGAACGCCGGCCAGTAGCGGTTGCCCAGCGCCTTCCAGTAGCTGTAGTCGTTGTCCACCATCACCGGATGGGTGATCTTGAACTCCCTGAGCTTGGCCTTGACGTTGGCCAGCACATACTCTTGCGGCAGCTCCGGCGTGTGCACGCCCAGGATGGTGAAGTCGCCGGGAGGGAATCTTTCTTCCAGTGTATGCAGCCAGGGGATGGAGCGATAACAGTTCCAGCAGTCGAAGGTCCAGACGTCGATCAGCACCACCTTGCCGCGCAGGTCGGTCCAGCTCAGCGGCGGCGAGTTAAGCCATGCCTCCGGCGCCGTATGGGTGAACGCGGGCGCCGCGGGCGCATCGCCCGCTGCAAGCCGGCCTTGCGGCCACAGCACGGCGATGCCGGCGATCAATACCAGCAGCGCGAGCGCGGCAGGTGCAAGCAATCGGGTCATGGCAGGCTCCGGATCATCGGTGTACCGATACTGGACCCGGCCTCCTCGCGGCACGTCCCCCGAGCGTCCGCCTTTGCGGCCTTATCGTTCGGACGTCGGCGAATGCATCTGCAGATCGGCAAACCGCGCCCAGACCTCATCGCCGGTGTTGTCGGTATCGCTCATCAGCGACACGCCAATGATCGTCGGCGCCGGCCGGTGACCGAACGCCGCCTCGTAATCGGCGGCGAGGTCACGCCGATGTTCGCGCCACTGCCCGGCCTGGGCATCACCCTGGTCGAGCACGATCATGCGCACGCGGTCGGTGTAGGCATTGGGCGCGATGGTGCCGACCGCCTCGCCGCTGGCCCACACGTAGCACAGCGCGGCGCGCGGCAGGCTGTCACCGAATAGCCGACGCCCCACGGCCAGCTTGGCACGGTCGGCAAAACTCAGGTGATCGTCGGGCGGGTCAAAGATCACATACAGGCGGGCGGCAAAATCGTCGCCTGCTTTGGCGTCGAGCCGGCCATTGCGCACGCTGCGCGAAACCTGCCAGCGCCAGCTCAGTACCGTCGCGCCGGGCCATTCCACCGCCCGTGTCAGGCCGCTGGCAGCCGCAGTGGAACGGGCTTCCAGCGCCGGGCCACGGTCGGTTTCGACCTGCAGCCAATGGGTCTGCCGCTCGACCTTGGGCAGCGACTGCGAAGTCCACGCCGAAAGATTCATCGGCACCGCAATCGGGTCTGCAGCCACGACCGGCCAGCACGCCAAAAGCACCAGAGCAGAACAGGAGCGCAGGAACATCGGAAGCCTGGATCGACGGGAACCGGGCCATCTTCGGTCGATACCGCGCTCAGCGGAACCTGCGGGCGTCCGCGGATCAGCGCCGTTCGTTCGGAATTTCCGGATCGCGAGGATTACAGAATCAGTTGATCCAGCTTGTTCTGCATCTGCACCGAGTGCACCAGGGTGATGCCGGCCTGCATCGCCGCGGCCACGTGCACCGCCTCCATCATCTGCTCGGGGCTGGCACCGGCCTCCAGGCAGCCGGTGGTGTAGGCGTCGATGCAGTAGGGGCATTTTTGCGCGTGGCTGATCGCCAGGGCGATCAGGGCCTTTTCGCGTTTGGTCAGCGCGCCATCGGCACCGGTGACCTGGGTGTAGTACTTGAAGAACTGGTCGGCCAGGGCCTTGCCGTGACGACCGATGTCGCCGAATTTATTGAGGTCGTCGGATTCGTAGTAGCTGCTCATGTTCAGGTCCTTGTGGGGGTGGACCCAGTCTGTTTGGCCACCGCTGTTCGGCGCAAGCAGGCTGCCCGCAGAAGTCACTTGCGGAAGTCAAATGTAATACCTACGATCACGTACAACTAATTCCAGATGTCTTACACCATGTTCGAGTCCGCCCCCCCAACCACCTCCAACGTCAGCCCCAAGGGCCAGGTCACCGTACCCGCCGCCATGCGCAAGGCGCTCGGCATCAAGCCGGGCGGCAAGGTACGTTTCGTGCGCAAGGGCAAGCAGGTGCTGATCGAGGCCTACGAGGAACCACCGATCAGCAGCCTGTTCGGCATCCTCAAGGCGCGCAAGGGCAAGGGCGCGCCGGATATCGACAAGGCCATCGATGAAGCCATGCATCAGCGGTTTGCCCACCTGGGTCGCCGCCGCACACCTGCCAAGTGAGCGGTGGGCCGGTTGCTGCCGATACCAATGTCCTGCTGCGCGCGCTGGTCGATGACGACAGCGCTCCGGAACAATGCGCGCAGGCGCGCGCCTTGCTGGAAGGCGCATCCAAGGTTCGCATCAGCGCGGTGGTGTTCCACGAGCTGATGTGGACGCTGTCGCGACGCTTCGGCTTCGCCCGCGCGGAACTGGTGGCGACCGGCGAGGCACTGCTCGCGCACCCCAACTACGACCTCGATCTGCCCGAGCTGATCGGCGAGGCGCTGACCATCTTGGGTTCCGCTGCCATCGATTTCGCAGATGCAGTCGCGGTGGCGGACGCGCGCCGCTGCGGGGGTCCCCTGCACACCTTCGACCGCAAGCTGGCCAGGCTCCCAGGCGCGAAACTGCTGGGCAAGCCCTGACCGGGCCGTACAATGCGCGCCCGCTGGTCCTGAATACACCGATGTCCGCTTCCGCCACCCCGCCTGTCCGTCGCCGCAAGACCCCGAAGGTCGGCTTCGTCTCCCTCGGCTGCCCCAAGGCCCTGGTCGATTCCGAACGCATCCTCACCCAGTTGCGCGCCGAGGGTTATCAGACCGTCGCGACCTACGACAAGGCCGACGTGGTGGTGGTCAACACCTGCGGCTTCATCGACTCGGCGGTGGAAGAGTCGCTGGACGCCATTGGCGAGGCGCTGGCGGAGAACGGCAAGGTCATCGTCACTGGCTGTCTCGGCGCAGGTCCCAAGAGCCATGTGGTGCGCGAGAAATTCCCGGACATCCTGTCGCTGAGCGGTCCGCAGAATTACCAGGCGGTGATGGACGCGGTGCACAAGGCGGTGCCGCCGAAGCACGAACCTTTCTTCGATCTGATACCCGTGCCGCGGCGCCGCGGCGGCGCGGCAGGGAATGACATCGGCGTAAAGCTCACGCCCAAACACTACGCCTACGTGAAGATCTCCGAGGGCTGCAATCACAAATGCAGCTTCTGCATCATTCCGTCGATGCGCGGCAAGCTGGTGTCGCGGCGCATCGACGAGGTGTTGCGCGAGTCCGAGAAGCTGGTGAAGGCCGGCGTGAAGGAACTGCTGGTGATCTCGCAGGACACCAGCGCCTACGGCGTGGATCTCAGGTACGAAAAGGGCACCTGGCGCGAACGGGAATACCGCACCTCCATGCTCGACTTGTGTCGCGGCCTGGGCGAGCTGGGCGCCTGGGTGCGCCTGCACTACGTGTATCCGTACCCGCACGTGGACGACATCATCCCGCTGATGGCCGAGCGCAAGGTGGTCCCCTACCTGGACATCCCGTTTCAGCATGGCTCGCCCAGCGTGCTCAAGCGCATGAAGCGCCCCGCGTTTGCCGAGGACACGCTGGAGCGCATCGCCGCGTGGCGCCGGATTTGTCCGGACCTCACCCTGCGCAGCACCTTCATCGTCGGGTTTCCGGGCGAAACCGAGGCCGAGTTCCAGGAACTGCTGGATTGGCAGCAGGCGGCTCAGCTCGATCGCGTCGGCTGTTTCACCTACTCGCCGGTCGAGGGCGCGCGCGCCAACGCCCTGGCCGACCATGTGCCAGAAGACGTGCAGCAGGACCGCCTGAAGCGCTTCATGAAGGCGCAGGCGAAGATCAGCAAGAAAAAACTCAAGTCCAAGATCGGCAAGACCATCGACGTGATGGTCGACGACATTGGTGAAGACCACGTTGTCACCGGCCGCTCCTGGGCCGATGCGCCGGAGATCGACGGCAAGGTGTACCTGAGCTGCATCGATCCGCTCAAGCCCGGACAGATCGTGCGCGCCCATATCATCGGCGCCGACGAGCATGACCTCAACGCCGAAGTGGTGGACCCATGAATACGACCGCAACGCCTTCCGATGACCCCGTTGCGCTGTGGCACCGCGCGCTCAAGTCCAAGGACACCCGCTTGCTCGACGATCTGCTTGCGGACGAGGTGGTGTTTCTGTCGCCGGTGGTGCACACCCCGCAGGTCGGCAGAAAGATCACCAAGGCCTATCTGAGCGCGGCGTTCTTCGTGTTCGTCAACGATACGTTTCGCTACGTGCGCGAACTGCGCGGCGAGCGTGATGCGGTGCTGGAGTTCACCCTGGAGCTGGACGGCATCCAGATCAACGGCGTCGACATGATGCGCTGGAATGACGCCGGCAAGCTCACCGAGTTCAAGGTGATGCTGCGGCCGCTCAAGGCGGTGAACCTGATTCACCAGAAGATGGGCCAGGCGCTGCAGGCTGCAAAGCCCGCGTAGCAGTATCCCCTCGCGGCCGACCCGCGCCATCGATCATCGAGACCAGTATGGCGCTGACCGCGACCGTCCACGTTTTCACTGTCCAACTCGCCGACATGGACCGCGAGGTCTACGCCGATTTCGAGCTGCGCATGGCGCGTCAGCCCTCGGAGACCGCGGAGTTCATGCTGGTGCGCCTGCTCGCCTATTGCCTGGAATATGGCGAGGGCATTGCACTGACCGAGGGCGTCGCCGCAGTGGACGAGCCCGCGGTGCTGGTGCGCGATCTCACCGGCCGCATCACCGCCTGGATCGAGGTGGGCGCGCCGGATGCCGAGCGTCTGCATCGTGGCATGAAGCACGCAGGACGGGCGGCGCTGTACGTGCATCGCGATCCGGCACCGTTGTTGGCGATCTATGCCGGCAGCCGCATCCATCGTGCTGCCGAGATTCCGATTTACGACTTTGGCGTCGATTTCGTGCGTCAGGCTGCAGCCAAGCTGCAGCGCCGATCAAAGGTCGCGCTGTCGGTGACCGAGCGGCAGATCTATCTGGACATCGATGGCGACAACCTGGGCACGACCATCGTCGAGCATCGCGCCGGCTGAGGCCTGCATGCGGCGTCGCATCGCAACAATCGAGGTCGAAGCGGCCCGACCCGTGTCACCGAAATTTCACAAGCGACCGCTAGGGTCCTCCCGGATCAGACCGCGCCGATGGCGCGTGGTCATCGCCGCTTGGGGGAATAATGAATCGGCTAATTCGCTGCGGCTGCGCAGCCCTATTGATGTGGATGGTGCCACCGCTGTCTGCACAGGAATCCGTCTCCGGTCAGGAGTTGCGCGGTCGCGTGCTGGATCGCTCCGGCGACGTCGGCTTTGAGGGCGCACTGGTTCGCATCGACCCGCTGGGCCAGGAGACCGTGACCGCTCGCGATGGCCGTTATCGCTTCCTCAGCGTGCCGCCGGGCGAATACACCGTCCGCGTCGAATATCTGGGCGCGGCGCGGGAAACGGTCCCGTTGACGGTGGCGGCCGGCGTGCCGCCGCGGCTGGATATCCGCATCGGCGACGACGTGCTGCCGGTCGAGAACATCCTGGTGGTGGGCCAGGCCGCGGGACAGGCCGGCGCACTGAATCAGCAGCGCGCGGCAGACAGCTTGCGCAACATTGTGTCGGCCGATGCCATCGGCCAGTTTCCCGACCAGAACGTCGCCGAATCGCTGCAGCGCGTGCCGGGGCTGTCGATTGCACGCGATCAGGGCGAGGGTCGCTTCGTGATCATCCGCGGCATCGATCCGGCGCTGTCCAGCACCACCATCAACGGCCTGCGCGTGCCGGGTCCCGAGAGCGATTCGCGGCAGGTCAACCTGGACGTGATCTCGTCGGATCTGCTGGAAAGCCTGGAAGTGGTCAAAGCGCTGACGCCGGACATGGACGGCGATTCGGTAGGCGGCAATGTCGAACTCAAGAGCGCCACTGCGTTCGATCGCGGCAACAGCCTGAATCTGCGTGGCGAGGGCAGCTACAACGATCTGGCCGAAGAGTGGAGCCCCAAGCTCGCGGTGTCCGGCACCCGCCTGCTCAGCGTGGGCGAAGGCGTGGAGAATTTCGGCGTGGCCGCCGCCGTGAGCTGGTTCGAGCGCGACTTCGGCTCCGACAATGTCGAAACCGCCGGCTTCGAAGACCTGGAAGGCCCCGGCGGCGAATTCCGCGGACTGGAAGAAGCCGAGCAGCGCGACTACACCATCACCCGCGAACGCCTCAGCGCGGCGCTGAACTTCGACTACCGCCCCAGCGAGGCCACCGACTTGTATTGGCGCACGCTGTACAGCGATTTCAGCGACGACGAAGTGCAGCTCTCCAACGTCTACGCCTTCAATACTGACGAGATCACGGGATTGAGCAGCAGCAACGGCAACTTTGCGGACAGCGAGATCGAGAAGCTCAACGAGGCGCGCAAGGAAACCCAGCAGATACTCAGCACCGCCGTCGGTGCGGAGAACCGGCTCGGCGTCTACACCCTGGATTACGTGCTGGGCTATGCGTTCGCCGAGGAAGACAATCCCAATGGCCTGGGCGCGGCCTTCGTCGGTGAAGGGCTGGACGTTGGCTACGACTTGTCTGATCGCGAACAGCCGCGGCTGTTCAGCGACGACTCCGCGTTCGCCGATCCGTCCACTTACGCGCTGGATGAAATCGCGCTGGAAAGCAGCTTCACGCGGGAGCGCGAAACCTCGGCGGCATTCAATGTTCGTCGCGACATCAAGTTCGGCAGCGCGCCCGGCTACTGGAAATTCGGCGCCAAGGCACGCCTGCGCGACAAGGAAGGTAATCTCGACGCCGAGATCTACGACGGCTTCGGCGGCGACTTCAGCCTGGCCGATTTCCCCGGCCAGAACGTGGATTATCCGCTGGGCAACTGGGGGCCGATCCTGTCGCGCCAGACCCTGCGCAGCTTCTTCGATGCCAACCGCGCCAGCTTCGAACTCAATGGCGACGACAGCACCATCGACTCCCAGCTCGAGGACTACACGCTCGACGAGGACATCTACGCCGGCTACGCCATGGCGCGCGCCGACATCGGCCGCCTGCGCCTGGTCGGCGGCCTGCGCGTGGAGCGCACCGAGTACGACGCGCAGGGCACGCGCCTGACCATCGACGAGGAAACCGGCAGCGGCGATCCGGTGATCGAGTCGCTGAGCGCCGAGAAGCGTTACACCGACTGGCTGCCCAGCGCCAACCTGCGCTTCGAGCTGAACGAGCGCACCCTGCTACGCGCCGCGGTGTCGCGCAGCATCGCCCGACCCGGTTTCGAGCAGTCGTCGCCGCGCACCGCCATCGAGATCGAGGAAGACGAGGGCGAGTTCGAGCGCAACGCCGAGTTCGGCAATCCGGAGCTGGATCCGCTGACCTCGGACAACCTGGATCTGGCCATCGAGTTCTACCCCGGCGGCGTCGCGGTGATCTCGGCCGGTCTGTTCTACAAGCGCATCAAGGATTTCTTTGTGGTCTCCGACATCGCCGGACAGCCGGGCACCTTCGAGAACTTCGACGAGGCCATCACCACGCTCAACGGCGACAGCGCCGATCTGCTCGGCGCCGAGTTCAGCTATTCGCAGAAATTTTCCTTCCTGCCGGCACCGCTGGATGGCTTCCTGCTGCTGGCCAACCTCACCCTCACCGACAGCGAAGCCAGCCTGCCCCTGCGCAGCGACAAGGCGCCGCTGCCGCGCCAGTCCGACACCATCGGCAACCTCGCCCTGGGCTGGGAGAAGCGCGGGGTCAGCCTGCGCCTGGCCGCGACCTATCGCAGCGAATACTTGGACGAGATCGGCGCGCTGGACGACCCTGCCTTCGACCGCTACGCCGACGAGCACCTGCAGCTCGACTTCATCGGCAGCTATCGTTTCGGCAGCGCCTACCAGCTCTACTTCAACGCCGTGAACCTCAACGACGAACCCTTCTACGCCTACTTCCAGGATCGCGGCTTCGCCTCGCAGTACGAGGAATACGGCCCTACCTACGAGCTGGGCCTCAAGGCCAGCTTCTGATCGCCATGCCGAACATCCCTATGAAACCCGCTAACGCTCTTCGACGCTGCTGGATGCGGCTCAGCGTCCCGGCCGCCGCGCTCTTGCTCAGCGCCTGCCAGACCATGGGTGACTATCTCGACGACCTCAACGAGCCGCCGATCCCCGAGGTCGCCGGCCTGGTGACGGTGGCCGAGCGCTATTCCACCGAGCGCGATCTGCAGGACAACGTCGATTCCGCCGCCATCTGGCACGGCCCCGCCGGTCAGCACTGGCTGATCGCCACCGCCAAGGAAACCGATCGACTGCTGGTATACGACGCTGCCAGCGGAAAACCACAACAGAAGTTCGGCAGTTCCGGCGTCGGCCTGGGCCAGTTCGAGCGCCCCAACGGCGTGTTTGTCATCGACGATCTCGCCTTGGTGGTGGAGCGCGACAACCGTCGCGTACAGGTCCTGCGCCTGCCCGGCTTCGAACCGCTGATGCACTTCGGAAGCGTCGGCGAGCATGCGCTGCGCAAACCCTACGGCCTGTGGGTGCACAAGCTCGCCAGCGGCGATTACCGCGTGTTCGTCACCGACAATTACGAGACGCCGGACGAGCAGGTTCCCCCGCCCGCGAAGTTGGATCGCCGCGTGCAGCAGTTCCTGCTGCGCGATACCGCCGAAGGCTTTCGCGCCCAGCACGAACGCAGCTTCGGCGACACCCGGGGGCGCGGCGTGCTCCAAATCGTGGAATCGATCTGGGGCGACCCGGCCACCGGCCTGCTGATGCTCGCCGACGAAGAGGAATACGCCGAGCGCAACATCAAGGCGTATCGCCTCGACGGCAGCTTCAGCGGACAGCGCATGGGCGGCGGCGTTTTCCACTACCAGCCGGAGGGCATTGCGCTGTACGCCTGTGCCGACGGCAGCGGCTGGTGGTTCGCCGCCGACCAGGGCAAGCAGGCCAATTATTTTCACGTGTTCGAGCGCCGCAGCCTGGAGTATCACGGCAGCTTCCAGGGCAACACCACGCTCAACACCGACGGCGTGTGGATGACCCAGCAGCCCTTTCCCGGCTTTACCGGCGGCGCCTTCTTTGCGGTGCATGACGACGGCAATGTGGCCGCCTTCGACCTCAACGAAGTATTGGGCGCCATGCGCCTCAAGACCTGCGCGCCCTGAAGGCAGCCGGCATGGCGATATCGCGCCGGCAGTTCCTGGTCGCCAGCGGCGGTGCGGTCGCCGCCGCCTTCCTCGGATGGCAGCGCCTGCAGGCCGCCGGCCCCGCCAACAATCCGGCCCCGGGTTTCGGCCCGCTGCAGCCCGATCCCGGCGGCATCCTCGATCTGCCGCGGGGCTTCTCCTATCGCGTGATCGCCCGCGCAGGCGATGAAATGGCCGACGGCTTGCTGGTGCCCGGTATGGCCGACGGCATGGCAGCCTTTGCCGACCGTGACGGCCGCGTGCGCCTGGTCTGCAACCACGAATTGAACCCGGAACGGGTGCCGCTGCGCGGCGGCCCCTTTGGTCGCGATCACACCCGGCTGGCCGGGGTTGATCGCGCCCTGCTGTACGACGCCGGCGGTTCCGAGCCCTCCTGCGGCGGCACCACCACGCTGATCTACGACCCCGCCCGCGGCCAGGTCGAGCGCCAGTGGTTGAGCCTGGCCGGCACCGACACCAACTGCGCCGGCGGGCTCACGCCTTGGAATTCCTGGCTGAGCTGCGAAGAGTCGGTGTCGCGCCCCGGCCCGACTCATGCCCGCGAACATGGCTACGTGTTCGAAGTGCCGGCCGCCGCCGACCGGTTGGTGCCCGCGGTGCCGCTGAAGGCGCTCGGCCGCTTCAACCACGAGGCCGCCGCGGTGGACCCGCGCAGCGGTGTGGTGTACCTGAGCGAAGATCGCGCCGATGGCCTGCTGTACCGGCTGGTGCCGAACACGCCCGGTCGCCTGATCGCCGGCGGTCGTCTGCAGGCTCTGGCGCTGCAGGATTGGACCGCGGCAGATACGCGCAATTGGGTCAGCAACCCGCAGAAACTGGAAGCGCGCAAAGCCTTCACCGCACGCTGGGTCGACCTGGCCGACGTGGAATCGCCGGACGACAGCCTGCGCCTGCGCGGACATCGCGACGGCGCCGCGCGGTTCGCGCGCGGCGAAGGCCTGTGGTGGGGCGATGGTGCCTTGTACCTGGCCTGCACCTCGGGCGGCGCCCTCCAGGCCGGGCAGGTGTTTCGCTATACGCCCAGTCCTTTCGAAGGTGGCTCGCGCGAAACCGAAGCGCCGGGCCAACTCGAACTGTGGGTCGAATCGCGCGATCCCGACACCCTGGCCAACTGCGACAACCTCACCGTCGCGCCCTGGGGCGATCTGTTGCTGTGCGAGGACACCCAACGCCATTGCGGCGTCGTCGGCGTGACGCCCGACGGCGAGCTGTACGCCTTTGCCGACAACCCCTACAACGATTCCGAACTGGCCGGCGCCTGCTTCGCCCCTGACGGGCGCACGCTGTTTCTCAATCAGCAGACGGCGGGCCTGACCCTGGCGATTACCGGGCCGTTTCCGAGTGTTTGAGAATGGGTTGCACAGCCTCCTCTGGTCCCAACTGATCGCCGCGAATTTCTCAAGACTGCAGTTGCGGCAAGACGCGTCGAGGGCGCGCCCCATGACCTGACGCGTAATTGAGCGCTTGGCCGTGTCCGCCCACAGTCCCCGACACCGGCGGCTGGTTCGCGACGATTCGGGGAGGGGCGCAATGCTGATCTTTCACGGCACGGTGGTGCTGCTGCTCGGCCTGCTGCTCGGTTTCCCGTTCCTGCGCAGCATCGTCGCGCAAGCGCCTGCGCGTAGCGTGGAGGCCTGGCGCGCCGCGAACACCGGTCTGTGCGGCACCGGAGTCATGACCATCGCGATGGGCGCGGCCCTGCAGCTATGGAGTTCTGTGTCGGCCGCCGCCGTGATCGCGACCTGGGGCATCGCCCTGGGCGGCTACGGCATCGCGCTGGCGATGACCCTGGCGGCGATCACCGGCGCCCGCGGCCTCGCCGCGGGCGGCAGCACCTCCAACCGGATCGTGTGGGCGAGCTACAGGGTCGGCGCGCCGGCCACTCTGATCGGGACGGTCGGCTTTCTATGGCTGGCATGGGCCGAGCGGGGCTGACCGGAGAATCCGATGACCGTTCTGGTGCGCTGGCTGGTGGTCGGCGTCGCCGTGGTGAGTCTGGTCAACGCGGTCTGGATTTTCGGCTCCGTCGCCCACTGGTTTCAGTGGATTCCCGGCGTCTCCGACACCGGCGAACCCAATGATCATTTCGTGCGCGACGTCGGCCTGGTCTACGGCCTGTTCGGTGGCGCGCTGATCTGGGTGCTGCGCGCGCCGATGCAGCGCCATGCGGTGTTCGTGCTGGCCGCGCTGTTCTACCTGGGGCACGCGCTGGGCCACGTCGCAGAAATTCTGCTGGGCGCGCTGCCGCCGGATCACTGGCTGATCGATCTGCCGCTGGTGTTCTTTCCGGGTGCGGTGCTAGGCGTGCTGGCGCTACCGGGCGTGTGGCGGCGCGTGTTCAGCGACGGTTGACACTACTGCGTTCGCACTGCGCGCCGTGTTCGTTTCAAGGGGCAGCGCCGATCTACCGGCGCACCTCGTAGCCGGCGGCCGGCGTCTGCCCGGTCTCGGCCCAGTCCAGTGCCTGGACCTGGGCAGCCCGCGGACCACGCCGCAACCATGCGGCGAAGGCGTCCAGCGCATCTTGCGAGCCGGCTACCACACCTTCGACGGCGCCGTCGTCGCGGTTGCGAACCCAGCCGTCCAGACCCAGATCCAGCGCCTGCCGGCGCGAAGACTGCCGGAAAAATACCCCTTGCACGCGACCAGTGACGACGAAGCGATATGATTTGCGCATGCCTTCCATCCTTTGCGACCCGAACGACGGTCGTCCCCCGCGATCATGAGCCTGCTCAATCGACTGCGCACGCGCCTGGACGAGCTGGCGCTAGCTTCGCTGCCCGGTCTGGGCGGTGGACAGGACCACCTCGACTTCCAGGCGGAACTGCCAGCCGGTGTGTTCGGCTCCATTCTGAAGCTCAACGTCACCGTCGACAGCGAAGCGCACGGTGATGGCGAACGGATGCGGGTGCGCGCCCATCTGCAGACCAATTTCGCTTCCGTGCTCAAACCGATGTTGCAGGCGCCTTCGCCGCCGCGTACCAAAAAGCTGGGCCGCAAGCAGCGCGGCAGCGAGTCGCGCGCGCTGGCACCGGCGGCGGCCTTCATCGGCGATGTGGCGACGCGCAGTGCGCGGCGGGCATTTTCCAACCCGCTGGTACAACGCCTGGCCGAGCCCTTGATGAAGCGCGACTTCAACAACTGGATCGAGGTCACCGCGTCCACCGCCTCGCTGGATCGCGGCGCGCACGATCTGATCCCGCGCAGCGACAAGCTGGAGGCCATGGGCATCCGTCCAGCACGCCACAGCGGCCCGCATATGGAGAGCTGGTCGGGTCTGACCGCGCGCGGCAACGCGCAGGTGTCCACCTTGCAGCTCGACAAGAACAGCCTGCCGAAGAACTTGCGCAAGAAACTCGGCGATCAGCCGTTCAACCTGGCGGCGATGATCGTCAGCACGATCGAGGAGAAATAAGCCTGTCGTCGCCGTCGCCAGTCGCGCCCGTGCGCGGGCGTGTCCCGCGGCTGCCGCCGAGCTGGCGCCTGGACCAACAGCGTTCGCGCGAGGTGATGGTGCTGGCGCTGCCCATCATCGCCGCGATGGTGTCGCAGAACGTGCTCAATCTGGTGGATACCGCGATGGTCGGCCGGCTCAGTCCGGCGGCCCTGGCCGGCGTGGGCCTGGCCTCGTTCCTCAACTTCATGGCGGTGGCCTTCATCACCGGCATGTCGTCGGCGGTGCAGGCGATGGCCGCGCGCAGAGTCGGCGAGGGCAAGCTCGACGAGACCGCGGTGCCGCTCAACGGCGGCATCCTGCTGTCGCTGGCCATGGGCGTGCCGCTGGCCGCACTGCTGATCTGGCAGGCACCCGCGATCATCGGCGCGCTCAACAACGATCCCGAGGTGATCGAGGCCGGCAGCACCTATCTGCAACTGCGCCTGCTGAGCATCTTCGCCATCGGCATGAATTTTTCGTTCCGCGGCTACTGGAGCGCGATCAAACTGGCGCGGCTGTACATGTACACGCTGCTGTGGGTGCACGGCATCAACATCGCGCTCAACTATTGTTTGATCTTCGGCAAGTTCGGCTTTCCGGAAATGGGTGTAGCCGGCGCCGGCCTGGGCACCACCATCTCCATCTTCATCGGCACCCTGACCTATTTCGTTCTCGGCTGGCGCTACGCACGGCCGGCCGGCTTTCTGGCCCGTCGCCCCAGCCGCGAGCAGTTCTCCAACCTGCTACGGCTGGGCCTGCCGTCGTCGATCCAGCAACTGCTGTTCGCCGCCGGCTTCACCGTGCTGTTCTGGATCGTCGGCAAGGTTGGCACCAATGAGTTGGCGGTGGCCAACGTGCTGATCAACGTCTCGCTGGTGGCGGTGCTGCCGGGCGTTGGCTTCGGACTGGCGGCGGCGACTTTGGCCGGTCAGGCGCTGGGTCGTAACGATCCGGTTGACGCGCATCGCTGGGCCTGGGATGTGTTCAAGGTCGCCAGCATCCTGTTCCTGGGCATCGGTCTGCCGATGGTGCTGATGCCGCGCGCCATCCTCGGCATCTTTCTGCCCGACCCGGCACTGGTGGAACTGGGCGTGCTGCCGCTGCGCCTGATCGGCCTGGGCATCTTCATCGACGGCCTGGGGCTGATCCTGATGCACGCGCTGTTCGGCGTCGGCGCTGCGCGCCTGGTGATGAGCGTCAGCGTCGGCCTGCAATGGCTGCTGTTCCTGCCGCTGGCCTGGCTACTCGGCCCGGTGTGGGGCCTGGGCCTGACCGCGATCTGGCTGGCCATGACCGCGTACCGCGGCCTGCAGTCGCTGGTGCTGGCCATGGCCTGGGAGCGGCGCGGCTGGATTCATTCGCGGGCTTGAACGGGCGGGCTCGAATGATCGGCCCGCGCTCAGTCCGTGGTTTCAGGACTCCTGCTCGTCTGCACTCTCCTTCTTTCGACCAAACGGGTAGCCGCCGCGCGGCTTGTCATCGCCCCTGGGCGGGATCATGACGGACAGCGCCATGGTCAAGCCCAGGATCACGACGGTGCCGAGCAGCGACCACTGCACCGGGATCTTGTAGAGGTCAATCAGCAGCATCTTGGTGCCGATGAACACCAGCACCACGGCCAGACCGTAGGGCAGCAGGTGAAAGCGCTCATGCATGCCGGCCAGCAGGAAATACATCGCGCGCAGGCCGAGGATGGCGAACACGTTGGAGGTCAGCACGATGAAGGGGTCGGTGGTGATCGCAAAGATTGCGGGAATCGAGTCCACCGCAAACACCACGTCGACGATGCCGATCAGCAGCACCACCACCAGTAGCGGCGTGGCCATCTTGATGCCGTCGACGCGGGTGAAGAAGCGTTCGCCGTCGTAGTTCGGCGCAATCTTGAACCGTCGTCGCACCCAGTTCAGAGCGGGGTTGGAGTCCAGGTCCGGCTCCTGGCCTGCGGCCCACCACATCTTGATGCCGGTAAACACCAGGAAGGCACCGAACAGGTAGAGGATCCAGTGGAACTGGGCGATCAGCCAGGCGCCGACCAGAATCAGCGCGCCGCGCAGCACCAAAGCGGCAAGGATGCCGATCATCAGTACCCGCTTCTGGAATTCCGGCGGCACCGCGAAATAGGTGAACAGCAGCAGGAACACGAAGATGTTGTCGACCGCCAGCGCCTTTTCAATCAGGTAGCCGGTGATGAATTCCAGGGCTTTGTCGTTGGCCAGTGCGCGCGCCGCTTCGTCTGCGCCCAGACCGCCGAGCCGCCACCACAGGAAGGCGACGAACGCGAAGCTGGCGGCCACCCAGATCAGGGTCCAGATGCCGGCCTCGCGCATGGAGACGCGGTGCGCGCCCTGGCGATTGAGGGCGAAGAAGTCGATCAGCAGCGCGACGACGACGAAGGCCGCAAACAGCGACCACAGCAGCGGAGTTCCAATGGAAATCACGGCGACAAGACCTTTATCGAGTAAATGACGGACACAGGCGTTGACCAAACCCGTTCCGGTCTTGCCAGCCACACCGATGTCGAGGGTGTGGACCGCGGTGCCGGGAGATGCCAAGGCGTGGTGCCTTCGACACTCCGTGCTGACGGCACGGCAGGAGCCTTGTGGCTCCGGCTACTCCCCGTTAGAGGTCCGCGAGTTTACTTGGCGTGCCGACCGGTTCGTCAAGCCGCAAGGGGTCGGTCTCACAGGCGCACCGCGAGCAGCGCCTTCGACCGGCGCCACACGTAACCCACGGTCGCGAAGGTGGCGAAGGCGCCGAACACCACCGAGGGCACCACGCCCATCAGCTTGGCGGCGACACCGGATTCCAGCGCGCCCAGTTCATTGGACGCGGAGACGAAGACGCTGTTGACGGACGCCACCCGCCCGCGCATGCGATCTTCCACCATGGTCTGCAGCAGGGTGCCGCGGATGATCACGCTGACGCTGTCGAAGGCGCCGGTCGCCGCCAGCGCGATCACCGAGACCAGGAAGTGGGTCGACAGGCCGAACACCAGCGTGGCCAGGCCGAAGCCGAATACCGACCACAACAAATTGCGCCAGGCGTGGCGCGTGGGCGGAAACCAGGCGCACAGCACCATCGTCGCCACCGCGCCCACCGCCGGCGCTGCGCGCAGAATGCCCAGGCCTTCCGGGCCGACGCGCAGAATGTCTTCGGCAAAGATCGGCAGGATCGCCACCACGCCGCCGAACAGCATCGAGAACATGTCCAACGAAATCGAGTACAGGATGATGGGCGTGCGCCAGACGTAATCGAGCCCCTCGCCAAGGCTGCGCCACACGCCTTCGCCGGTTTGGCGTACCAGCGCCGCCGCCGGCATGCGGATGGCACCGATCAGCACGATGTTGGCCACGATCAGCAGCGCCACCGCCGCGAGGGTACCGGGCAGGCCGAACGCCGCGAAGGCGAATCCGCCCAGCGCCGGCCCCAGGATGGCGCCAGACTGCCAGGACATGCTGCTCCAGGTCGCCGAACTGCCGTAGTGCTCGCGCGGCACCAGAAACGGCTTGAGCGAGGCGTTGGCGGGACTGTAGATACCGCGCGCCAAGCCCTCAATGAACACCACCAGATAGATCAGGCCGGCGATGGCGGCATCGCTCAGCCCCACCCGCACGGTGGGCAACGAGGCCACCAGCAGGATCAGGGTGCCGAGCAGAAACACCCCGCCGGCCATCTGCATCATGCGCTGCTTGTTGCGCCGGTCCGCCAGATGCCCACCGAACAGGGCCAGACCCATGAAGGGCACCGCCTCGGCCAGACCCAGCAGACCCAGCGACAGCGGATCGCGCGTGATCAGGTACAGCGAATAGCCCAAGGCCACCCGCTGCATCTGCAAGCCGCAGGTGATGAGGAAGGTGCCCCCCATCAGATTGCGGAAGTTTGAAAAGCGCAGCGCAGCGTAAGGGTCGTGACGCGAAACCGGCGAGGACATTCGGAGCGGGAAAGGAAACGCTGGCGCGACGGGCGGCGACCATTGTCGCAGAGCGCCGGCTCAAGCCGTGCGGCGCCAGATGGCGGCTGGTCTACTGCCGAAGCTGCAGCGCATCGGCCGTTCGAGCAGCCTGCAACGAGCACAGCGAATTTCGGGAGGACGGCCTGGGTGAATCCACGAGACTTGCTGCGCTCATTACCCGCTACTGCGCAAACGCCAAGGCATCTTCGAGCCGACTCACCGGCGTCACCTGCAGGTCCAGCTTCACGCTCTTGCGCGGCTTGTTCGCCTCCGGCACCAGGGCGCGCTTGAAGCCCTGCTTGGCGGCTTCGATCAGACGCTCCTCGCCGCCTTGCACCGGGCGGATTTCGCCGGCCAGGCCGACCTCGCCGAACACGATCAGGTCGTTGGGCACCGGGCGGCCGCGAAAACTGCTCAGCGACGCCAGCAGCAGCGGCAGGTCGGCGGCGGGCTCGGAGATGCGCATGCCGCCGACCACGTTGACGAACACGTCCTGATCGCCCAGGGCGATGCCGCCATGGCGGTGCAGCACGGCCAGCAGCATGTTCAGGCGATTGCCTTCCAGCCCTAGCGCCACCCGGCGCGGGCTGCCGATGATGGATCGATCCACCAGCGCCTGCACTTCCACCAGCATCGGCCGTGAGCCCTGGCGGGTGACGGTGATGACGCTGCCCGGCACCGCGTGTTCGTGGCGCGACAGGAACAGCGCAGACGGATTGCTCACTTCCTTGAGACCGCCGTCGGTCATCGCGAACACGCCAAGCTCGTTGACCGCTCCGAAGCGGTTCTTGACCGCGCGGATCAAGCGGAAGCGCGAACCGGGGTCGTGCTCGAAATACAGCACCGTATCGACCATGTGTTCCAGCACGCGCGGGCCGGCGATGGCGCCTTCCTTGGTGACGTGGCCGACCAGGATCACCACGGTGCCGCTGGCCTTGGCATGTCGCACCAGCTGCGCGGAGCACTCGCGCAACTGCGACACCGAACCCGGCGCCGAATCCAGCGCGTCGGTGTACAGGGTCTGGATGGAGTCGATCACCACCAGCCCCGGCCGGCTCGCCGACAAGGTGGCGAGGATGGTTTCCACCGAGGTCTCCGCCAGCGCCGGCAGGTCCACCCGCGGCAGACCCAGACGCTGCGCGCGCATGGCCACCTGGCTGAGCGATTCCTCGCCGGTGACGTAGAGCGTGTCCATGCGCCCTTCCACCGCGGCCAGCACCTGCAGCAGCAAGGTGGATTTGCCGATGCCGGGATCGCCGCCGATCAGGATCACCGCGCCCCGCACCAGACCGCCGCCGAGCACGCGATCCACCTCCGGCATGCCGCAGGGCAGCCGCGGGGCGGACTCGGCGTCGACCTCGTGCAGCCGTCGGATCTGCGAGGCATGACCGGACGCGGCGCGCGCACCACCGCCCCCGCGGACCGACACCGCCGCGGTTTCGATCAGGCTGTTCCAGGCACCGCAATCGGCACATTGCCCCGACCACTTCGATGCGGCGGTCCCGCAGTTCTGACACACGTAGCCGGTTTTCACCTTGGCCATCGCTAAGGCAACTCCCTGATCCTGGTCGCGCAAGTTCCACGCTAGTATCGCTGCATCCAGCGCGCAGAACGCAGGCGAAGGGAGTCGCAGTGCTGCACCGATCAGGCGGTCTTCCATCCAGCACTGCGCTCGTCGCGGGCGCCGCGGCGGCCATTGCCGCGCTGCTGGCCTTGCTGCTGATGCGACCCCTGCAGACGCTGCAGCGCGCGCTCTACGACCTGGCGGTGCAAGCCGGAACGCCGCCGCCTTCGGACCGGGTCGCAGTCGTGCAGTGGCGCCAGGGTGAAACAACGCCGCACCGCTATGCGGCGTTGCTGGCCGCGCTGGATCGGGCCGGCGCCAAGGCGATCGCCATCGCCGAGCCGCTGAGTCTGGCGGCGGATGCCGCGGAGTCGGCTAACGCCGCCGCGCTGTCGCGCGAACTGATGCAAACACAGATCCTGCCCAAGCTCGGACAGGCGCTGTTCGCGTTCGAAAGCGAGTTGCTGGCACGCGCCGACCCCGACCAGCCGCAGGTGAATGCGCTGCTGCGGCAGTGGCGCGAACTGGGGCTGTCGGGCAGGTTCCCGCCGCAGCTCGAACGTCTGCACGCCCTGGCCGGGCCGACCGCCGATCAGGCCGATAACGCCGCGAGCCTGATCGGAGCCCTCGGCGACGCCGCCCCGGTGATTCTGCTGCGGCCGCCACCGCCCGCCGGGCTGGACGCGCGCCTGGCCGCCGCGGCCTGGGCGGTGGCAATCCAGCCCGACTCCGCGGACGCCGACGGCGTACTGCGCGCAGAGCCGGGATGGATCGGACCCGCCGGCGAATCCGCGGCGCTGCCGGCGATGAGTCTGGCCGCCGCGGCGGCGGCACTCGGGCGGGACCGCGGCGACCTGATTGCCACCGGCGACCTTCGTCTGGGCGAGCGGGTGCTGCGCGGGGGCTCCCACGCCCTGCGACTGCGTGCACATCCGCGCAGCAGCGGTCGCCCGGCCTTCAACGTGCACTCGGCAGAAGACGTGCTGCAGGGGCGCGTGGCCGCCTCGCAACTGCAGGATCGCGTGGTCATCGTCGGCGGGGTCGACGCGCAACCCCGGGTATCGCTGCCGGGCTGGCCGCGCCTGGAACCGGCTATCGCCCTGGCGCATCGGGTGTCGCTGCTTCTGCAGGGACAAACCGTCACCGTGGCGGGCGGCAACAGCCCGCTGCTGTCCGGCGTGCTGGTGCTCGCCGCGCTGGGCGTCATTGCCGGAGTCCTGGCGCCGCTGGCCGCTCACCTGGCGCTGACCGCGGCCTTGAGCGCCGCGGTGTTGCTGTTGCTTTGCGAGTTCTACCTGCTGGCCGCGTGGTCGCTGTGGCTGCCGCTGACGGCACCGGCGGCGGTGCTGGCCCTGGGCGGCCTGGCGCTGCCGCTGGCGCGCCGGCTGCTGCAGCAGCGGCTGTCGGCGGCGTCGCCGGAGCCGCTGCTGTCGCGCCTGGGGCGCTATCAGATCGACCGCGAGCTGGGCCGCGGCGCCACCGGCATCGTGTATCTGGGCCTGGATCCCAAGATCGGCCGCCAGGTGGCGATCAAGACGCTGAGCCTGCCCGCAGCACTCGACGCCGGCGATCCAGCCCCGATCAAGCAGCGCTTCTTTGCCGAGGCGGCGGCGGCGGGCCGGCTGTCGCATCCGCACATCGTGCAGATTTACGATGCTGGGGAGGATCGCGACCTGGCTTACATCGCGATGGAACTCGTCGAGGGTCAGGATCTGAGCCGGCACACGCGCCCGTACACGTTGCTACCGCATTCCGAAGTGCTGGCGTATCTGGCCGATGCGGCCGAAGCGCTCGACTACGCACATGCGCAAGGCGTGATCCATCGCGACATCAAGCCGGCGAATCTGCTGCGCGAGGACCGCAGCGGCCGCATCAAGATCACCGACTTCGGCGTGGCCGGCGTGATCGGCGCCGGCCACGCCGGCGGCACCGTGCGGGGATCGCCCGCCTACATGAGTCCCGAGCAACTCGCCGGGCGCAACCTGGACGGCCGCTCGGATCTGTTCTCGCTGGGCGTCACCGCCTACCAGCTCCTGACCGGGCAGCTGCCGTTCCAGGCGCAGGGCCTCGCCGAGTTGATGGCCTGCATCGCCAATGCCGCGCATTCGCCGCCGTGCAGCCTGCGCCGCGATCTGCCGCCGCAACTGGACGCGCTGATCGAACGGCTGCTGCACAAGCAGCCGTCGGGGCGCCATGCACGCGGCCGCGATGTCGCCGCCGATCTTCGCCGCCTGTACTGACTGTACTGACATGGCCCTGGGCAATCGCATCGCCACCGCGCTGTGCACCGATGTCGGCAAGGTGCGCGGCAACAACGAGGACTCGGTCGCCGAAGATCCGGAAATCGGCCTGTTGGTGCTGGCCGATGGCATGGGCGGCTACAACGCCGGCGAGGTCGCCAGTCAGATCGCCGTCCGCACCATCGTCGATGTCGTGCGCACAGAGTGGCAAGAGTCGTCCCTGTCGGCGCGGGTCCGTCAGGACGGCCCCTCGCCGGAGGCGGTGTTGCTGGAGCACGCCGTGCAGGCCGCGCATCAGGCCATCTTCCGGGCCGCGCAGTCCGACGCACAGATGGCCGGCATGGGTACCACGGTGGTCGCAGTGCTGTTGCACGACAACCGCATGGTTGTCGCCCACGTCGGCGACTCGCGCCTTTACCGCTATCGCTTCGGCCAGTTGCGCCAGGTCACCCGCGACCATTCGCTGCTGGAAGAACTGGTCGCGAAGGGCCACTTCAGCCGCGAAGACGCCGCCACCATGGTGCGCAAGAACATCGTCACTCGCGCGCTGGGGGTGGACCCGCAAGTGAAGGTGGACGTGACCGAGGAAGCCCTGGACGTGGGCGATTTCCTGTTGCTGTGCTCGGACGGGCTCAGCGACATGGTGCCGGACGAAGCGATGCGATTAAGCTTGCACCGCTACGGCGACGACTTGCCGGCCGCGGCCGGAAACCTGGTGGATCTGGCCCTGGCCCAGGGAGGCAAGGACAACGTGTCGGTAATCCTGGCGCGGGTTGATCGGCCCTTCGGCCGAGGGCGCGCCTGGTACGCAAGGCTGCTGGACTGGATCTGATTTTTCGCACAACGGGTACAACCAAGCGGTTCTGGGGAAGCGTCATGAGCAAGCTTGTCATCACCGACACCGAGGGCCGGACCTATGATTTCGAGCTCGACAAGGAGCGCGTCACCATCGGCCGCCAGGTCGGCAACGACATCGTGCTGGCGGACAAGGCAGTGTCCAGCCGCCATGCGGTGATCGTCACCATCCTCGACGATTCCTTCCTGGAAGACCTGGGCTCCACCAACGGCACCCAGGTCAACGGCCAGACCGTTGTGCGCCACGCGCTGGCGCACGGCGACATCGTGTCGCTGGGGCGCAACAGCCTGCGTTTCCTGGGCAATCCGAACGCAGAGCCGGCCGACGATCGCACCATGATCCTGCGTCCGGCGCGATCGTTCGCGCCCGTACCGTCGATGCCCTCAGTGCCTGCCACCTCGCCCTCTGCGCCCGCCGCCAGGCCGATGCCGCGACCCAATCCGGGCAACCTGAACCCCTCCACCCTGGCCGCACCGCCCAAGCCGGTCCTGGGCAAGCTGCGGCTGATCAGCGGCCCCAACCTGGGTCGCGAACTGGAGCTGGTCAAACCGCTCACCACCATCGGCCGGCCCGGTGTGCAGGTGGCGGCCATCACGCGCCGTGCCGACGGTTACTACATCGTGCAGGTGGGCGCGAGCAGCGGAAAGCGACTGATGCTCAACGGCCGCGAGATCGACGACCAGCCGCACAAGCTCAACGACCAGGATCAGATCGATCTGGCCGGCACCCGCATGCAGTACATGCGGGTCGGCTGATTGCACGGCGCTTTCCAACCCGGGAAAACGCCCTTGCCGCGGATTTCACGGATCAACACGGATCAACGCGGATCAAAACATAAATCTGCCGAGAATCTTTGCTGCACCGATCGGGTGCCTCGACTGGAAGCCGCATTTCAACGCAAAGCCGCGAAACCAACAGAACGGACGCCAAGGATTTTCTGGACGGCGCCCTGCACCAGATGGGTGAACGCAGTCCACAGTGTTTTCATTTGCGCCTTGCTTGCTGGTCTTTGCGTCCTTTGCGTTCAACCGCTTTTGGTAGGTTGATTGGCGCTGGCAAGTCGCCGATTTTCAATCCGTGTCATCCGTGCAATCCGTGGCAAATGCTTTTTCGAGGTTGATCCGTGTTCATCCGCGCAAGCCGCGTCCCACCGCGGTTTTCAGGGCATGAACAGCCGCAGGTTCAGACCTCGCCGACGTAGCGGAATCGCACGCGATTGGTCAGTCCGCAGAACAGCTCATAGGACAGGGTGCCGGCGCAGGCCGCGATCTCCTCCGCAGGCAGACCGTCGCCCCAGATCGTCACCGGGTCGCCGACCCGCGCATCGGGGATGCCGCGCAGATCCACGGTGATCATGTCCATCGACACCCGGCCCGCCAGCGGCGCACGGCGTCCGCGCAGCAGCACCGGGGTCCCGTTCGGGAACGAGCGATGGACGCCGTCCGCATAGCCCACCGCCACCACGCCCACCGACATGCGCTCCGGGCAAACATAGGCCGCGCCGTAACCGATGGGGCTGCCGGCCTCGTAGGTGCGGATCGCCAGCAGACGGCTTTCCAGTCGTAGGGCCGGACGAAAGCCGAGGTCGGCGCCAGTCTGACCCGGCAGCGGACTGGCACCGTACAAGGCCAGGCCCGGTCGCACCCAGTCGCGCCGCGCATCGGGCCAGGCGATCAGGCCTGCTGAATTGGCGATGGAGCGCGCCCCGGGCACGCCTTCCAGCGCCGCGTCGAAGGCGGCGATCTGCTCGGGCGTGGCACTGCAATCGGTTTCGTCAGCGCGCGCCAGGTGGGTGATCCAGCCCTGAAAACGCCAGGCCGGATGACGCTTCAGGACCTGGCGCAGGCGCGGCACCGCGTCCAGCGGAAATCCCAGGCGGTGCATGCCGCTGTCGAGCTTGAACCACAGCGCGATATTGGATTCCGCCGGCATCGTCTCCAGCAGCTCGATCTGCCAGAAATCGTGAACCACGACCTGCAGACCTTCGTAAGCGGCCAGCGCCGCCTCGTCGGTGGAGATCACGCCTTCCAGCAGCGCGATCGGCGCCTGCACGTGCGACTCCAGCAGCACCTGCGCCTCCTCCATGCAGGCGACCGCCAGCATGTCCACGCCGGCCGCGTCCAGGGTGCGCGCCACCGGCACCGCGCCATGACCGTAGGCGTCGGCCTTGACCGCCGCCATCACCCGCGAGCGCGGCGCCAGCCGGCGCACCTGCGCCAGGTTGTGGCGGACGGCGGCCAGATCGACGGTGGCGGTCACTCTCGGAATCATGGCGACGTTGCGGCCGCGGCACGCCGCGTCATTCGTAGGGCGCTCCGCCCACCGGATTCTCGAATTTGGTATTGGCGCCGATGAACTGCACCGGGATGGTCGCCAGCGGACCATTACGCTGCTTGGCGATGATGACTTCGGCATCGCGCTCGTCGGAGGTCTTGTTGTAGACCCAATCGCGGTAGATGAACACCACCAGATCAGCGTCCTGCTCGATACCGCCGGACTCGCGCAGGTCCGACATGCGCGGCCGCTTGTTGTCGCGCTGCTCTACCCCGCGGTTGAGCTGCGACAGCGCGATGACGGGAATCGCCAGTTCCTTGGCCAGGCCCTTCAACTGGCGCGAGATCTCGCTGATTTCCTGCACGCGGTTGTCGCGCATGCCGGGCACCTGCATGAGCTGGATGTAATCCACGATCAGCAGCTTGAGGTTTTCGCGCATGGCCAGGCGCCGCGCCTTGGCGCGCAGGTCCATCGGCGACAGGCCGCCGGTTTCGTCGATGAACAGCGGCGCTTCGCGCAGACGGCCGATGGCCCACACCAGGTGATCCATCTCCTGATCGTTGAGGTCGCCGTTGCGCAACTTGTGCAGCGGAATGCCGCTGCGCGAGGACAGCACGCGGAAACCCAATTGTTCGGCGCTCATTTCCATGCTGAACATGGCCACCGCCTCGCGCCGGTCGAAGGCCACGTACTCGGCGATGTTCATCGCCAGCGAGGTCTTGCCCATGGACGGACGCGCCGCCAGGATCATCAGGTCGCCTGGCCCCAGGCCGGTGGTCTTGTTGTCGAACTCGATGAAACCGGTCGGCAGCCCGGTGGCACCCTGCGGGTTCAGGCGCGCGGCATCGATGCGTTCGAACACCTGGTCGAGGACCGCCGGCATGCCGAAATAGTCCGACCGTGCCTTGGCGCCGTGCTCGCGGATGGCGAAGACCTTCTGCTCGGCATGATCGATCAACTCACCCGCCTCGCGTCCTTCCGGCCGGTAGCCCAGTTCGGCGATGTCGCCGCCGGCCGCCACCAGGCTGCGCAGCACCGAGCGTTCGCGCACGATGTCGGCGTAGGCCGACACATTGGCAGCGCTGGGCGTGTCGTTGGCCAGGGACCCCAGATAGGCCAGTCCGCCGGCTTCCTCGAGCAGATTGCGCGCGCGCAGGTGCTCGCTGAGCGTGACGAAATCGCAGGGCTTGCCGCCGGAGACCAGTTCGGAGATCGATCGCCAGATCAGTTGGTGATCGGCGCGATAGAAGTCGTTCTCGCCCAGGCGATCGGCGATGTCGTTCCAGGTGCGGTTGTCCAGCAGCACGCCTCCGAGCACCGATTGCTCGGCTTCGATCGAATAGGGCGCCTGGCGCGTCTGCGCCGTCAGCGGTCGGATTTGGGCCATGGGTCGCGGAAGCACTGGGCGGGACAGCCGGGACCGGCAGTTTACCGCCGGGGCAGGCCTGCCACGGGGGGTAAGTCTGTGTGTTGAATGTGGCGGTGCTGTGCGATTCGACGCTGCGTTAATCTTTGTCCGCAATGAACCCTCCACCCGCTACGACGCGCGAGTTCCGAGAATGAAACGGGATCGGCCATCGAGTCCGTCGTGCGGTGCGCCAAAAAGGCCGACGAGCGCGTACCGGCGCTCCTCCGCGTCATCCTTACCCCCCGGCGTTTTCGCGACGAAGCTGCCGACGGCGATCCTGCATCTGCTGTGCCTGCTGCTGTGGGTCGGCGCAGAAAACGCGGCGTCGACCGTGCGCGGCGACGCCGTGGTGGTCGACGGCGACAGCCTGGAAATCGACGGCCGGCGCGTTCGTCTGTGGGGCATCGACGCCCCCGAGGGCAGCCAGAGCTGCACCCGCGACGGCCGGCGCTGGTCTTGCGGCCGCGCAGCGGCGCAGGCGCTGCGAACGCGCGTGGACGGACGCACGGTGAGTTGTCGCACAGTGGACACCGATAGCCATGGGCGTCTGGTCGGTCGTTGCCAGGTTAGCGACCAGGAACTCAACCGCTGGATGGTGCGCCAGGGCTGGGCGCTGGACTATCGACGCTACAGCGACGGTGCTTACGCCAGCGACCAGGCGCGCGCACGTCGATCGAAACTCGGTGTCTGGTCCGGCACGTTCGAGGCGCCGGAGAACTACCGGCGACGCCAGCGCTGACACATCCGCGCGCGGGCGCCGGTGCAAGACCGCTCGGCAAGCTGGAATGCGCGCAGCCGGTTACCGAAGACGGTTCAATCGAACGGGTTGCGCAGCACCATGGTGTGATCGCGATCGGGCCCGGTGGAAATCAGCGCGATTTCGGTTTCGGTCACCTCCTGCATGCGCTGCAGGTAGCGCTGCGCTGCAACCGGCAGGTCCTGGTGGCGGGTGACGCCGTAGGTGTTGCTTTTCCAGCCCGGCATTTCCTCGTACACCGCTTCGACCTTGCCGAAACCTTCGGCACCGATCGGCGGCACCATCACCGGCTGGCCGTTCAGGCGATAACCGGTGCAGATGCGGATGACATCCAGGTCGTCCAGCACATCGAGCTTGGTCACGCACAGGCCGGTGACGCTGTTGTTGAAGATAGACCGGCGCGCCGCCACTGCGTCGAACCAGCCGCACCGGCGCGGACGCTTGGTGACGGTGCCATATTCTTGGCCCTTGTCGCGGATGGCCTGGCCGACGTCGTTGTCCAGCTCGGTCGGGAACGGTCCCGATCCGACGCGCGTGGCGTAGGCTTTGACGATGCCCAGCACGTAGTCGAGTTCGCGGGGGCCGACGCCGGTACCGGTCGCCGCGCCACCGGCGGTGGTGTTGCTGGAAGTCACGTAGGGATAGGTGCCGTGGTCGATGTCCAGCAGCGCGCCTTGGGCGCCTTCGAACAGCACGTTGTCGCCGCGGCGCAGATGCAGGCGCAGCAATTCGGTGACATCCGACACCATCGGCTTGACGATGTCTGCGTCGCGCAACAGATCGTCCAGGGTCTGCTGAAAATCGACCGGCGCTTCCTTGAAATAGTTGATCAGCACGAAATTGTGGAAGGCCAGCAGCTCGCCGAGCTTGGCCGCCAACTGTTCGCGATGGAACAGATCGCCGACGCGGATCGCGCGACGCGCCACCTTGTCCTCGTACGCCGGGCCGATGCCCTTGCCGGTGGTGCCGATCTTGGCCTCGCCGCGCGCTTTTTCACGCGCCTGGTCGAGCTTGGCGTGGACCGGCAGCACCAGCGGCGTGGCTTCGGATATACGCAGGCGATCGCGCACCGACGCGCCGGTGGCCTCGACCTTTTCGATCTCCTTGACCAGGTCCGGCAGCGACAGCACCACGCCGTTGCCGATCAGGCAGGCCACGCCGGGCCGCATGATGCCGGAGGGGATCAGGTTCAGAGCGGTCTTGACGCCGTTGATCACCAGCGTGTGGCCGGCGTTGTGCCCGCCCTGGAAGCGCACCACTGCCTGGACACGATCCGTCAGCAGGTCCACCACCTTGCCCTTGCCTTCATCACCCCATTGGGCGCCGATGACGACTACGCTTTTGCCCATTTCTCAGACCTTTTCAAGAACCACGCAAAGAATGCGAGGATGCAAAAATGTCACGCAAAGCTTTTGTCCGCGCCTGTGCCCCTCTGCGCCTTTGCGTGATTCTTTAACGCTACTGCAACGCTACTGTCCGCTTTCGCCAAGCCGCAGCAGTTCGTTCATGTCGGCAGAAAAGCCGGTCGCCGGCAGCGCGCGACCGAACTCGCGACCGACGCCATCGTAGCGCCCGCCGCGTGCCAGTTCGCGGCCAAACCCGGGGACGAAGGCGGCGAACACCAGTCCGGTGTGATAGCGAAGGCCGCGCAGTTCGGCCAGATCGACATGGATCGGTACCGACGGGAACTCGCGCGACAGATGCTGCGCGGTTCGTTCGAGCGTACGCAGCGCCGCATCGACGGTCGCATCCACAACCAGCGCCTGCCGCGCGCGTTGCAGCACCGACACGTCGCCGTTGAGGTCCATCAGGGATGCCAGCATCTGCGCCGCGCTGTCCAGACCGCGGGCGCGACCGAAGTCGGCAAGGTCGGGATGCGACTTGCGCTGCAGGATCTCGAACAGCGCGTTTTCGTCTTCGATATCCAAGGCGACGCTGGCGATCACGGCGCGATAGATATCGACGTGCCCCAGGTCCAGATGCAGTTCGCGCGCGCCGGCCAGCTCCAGGGTGCGCAGCATCAGCCGCAGCACCTCCAGATCCGCCGACAGGTCGGGCTCGCCGAACAGTTCGCAACCGACCTGGCGCGGCGAGCGCGGTCCGCCCGGATGGTCCGGCGCGGTGCGCAGCACCGTGCCCAGATAGCACAGCCGCACGACCTGACGATCGGCGTAACGGCGGGCGGCAATGCGCGCGGCCTGCGGCGTCATGTCGGCCCGCAAGCCCAGCATGCGCCCACCCTGCGGATCGGCGAACTTGAAGGTCTGGCGTTCCAGATCGTGCCCGGTGCCGGTGAGCAGGGCGTCGAGATGCTCTACCAGCGGCGGCAGGATCAGCTCGTACCCGGATCCGCGGTAGTGATCCAGCAGCCGGCGGCGCAGTTCTTCCAGCTGCCAGGAAACCGGCGGCAGTACTTCTTCCATGCCGTCAGGCAGCATCCAGCGTTTGGTGCCCATGGACTAACCGAAAAGGTAGAGGAAAGCCGGCGACGAGCCGGCCGGCCGGTCATTTTACCGCGTTGAGAATGAGCAGCCCCACCACCATGCTGGCCAGCCCCAGCCCGCGCATCCAGCGATTCTCCACCGCCGCATAGTTCAGCAGGGCTTGGCGGAATCGTGCGGGCGACATAAACGGCAGCACCCCCTCGATCACCAGCAACAGGCCCAGGGCCGTCAGCAGGTCGCTCCAGGCCATGCCCGAACTTAAGGCGCTTCGCCCTTGAAGTACTTGAACAGCTCGCCGTCAGGCTCCAGCACCAGCACGTTGTCGCGGGTGCCAAAGGATTGCCGGTAGATGTTGAGCGAACGGTAGAAGCGGAAGAACTCGCTGTCGGCACCGTACGCAGCGGCGTAAATCTCGGCCGCCTTGGCGTCACCTTCGCCGCGCAGCATTTCCGACTCGCGGTAGGCGTTGGCCAGCGTCACCTGCGCCTCGCGGTCGGCGCCGGCACGAATACGCTCGGCCTCTTCGGCACCGCGCGCACGCAGGTCGGATGCCACGCGGGTGCGCTCGGCGCGCATGCGCTGATACACCGATTCGCTGACGTCGCGCGGCAGGTCGACGCGCTTGACGCGCACGTCCACGATCACGATGCCGAGGTCGTCAACCGCCTCGGCGGCGCTCTGTTCAACCGCGCGCAGGTACTCGTCGCGCTCGCCGGAAACCACTTCCTGGATGGTGCGCGAACCGAATTCGTTGCGCAGGCCGCGGTTGACGATGGACGCCAGCCGATCCATGGCCACCAGCTCTTCGCCGCCGGTGGCGCGGTAGTAGTTGGTGGTGTCGGCGATACGCCACTTGACGAAGTAATCGACCTCGACGTTCTTCTTCTCGATGGTGAGGAAGTTTTCGGTCAGATTGTCCAGGGTCAGCACGCGGCCATCGAAGCGGCGCACGTTCTGAACGAACGGCAGTTTGACGTGCAGGCCCGGTTCGTAGTCCACGCCCTGGATCTCGCCGAGCTGGAACAGCAGCACGCGCTCGCGCTGGTCCACGGTGAAGAAGCTGGCGTTGACCAGAACCACCGCCAGCAGCGCCAGGGCGACCCACAGGATGGGAGCGTTCTTCATCACGGGCGACCCCGGTCGCGCGAGCGCGACGAATCTGCGGCGGTGCTGCTACCGGTGGGCGACGGCAGGGTCACGTAGTCCTGCGGGTAGCCCTCCGAGCGCGGCGAGGATTTCAGCAACTGGTCCAGCGGCAGATAGAACATCGGGTTGCCCTGGTCGACATCGATCATGATCTTGGAGCTTCCGGACATCACATCGCTCATGCTGTCGAGATACAGGCGGTCGCGGGTCACCGCCGGTGCCTTGCGGTATTCGGCAACCAGCTGGCTGAAGCGCGAGGCGTCGCCTTCGGCGCGCGCCACGACCTGTTCGCGATAGGCGGTGGCTTCTTCCACCTGGCGGGCGGCGGCACCACGCGCCTTGGGCAGACGATCGTTGGCGTAGGCCTCGGCCTCGTTCTTGAGGCGCTCCTGGTCTTCGCGTGCCTTGATGGCGTCGGCGAACGCTGCCTGCACCGCTTCCGGTGGCTGCGCCTGCTGCAGGTTGACTTCGGTGACGATCAGACCGGCCTTGTAGTCGTCAAGACTGTCCTGCAGCAGCACCTTGGTGTCTTCGGCGATGGACTGGCGGCCGGCGGTGAGGATGAAGTCCATCTCGCTCTGGCCCACGGTTTCGCGCACCGCCGATTTGGTGGCCTGCTGCAGGGTCATGTCGGGGTCCTGCACGTTGAACAGGAAATCTTCCGCCGACGACACCCGGTACTGCACGGTCAGTTCGATATCGACGATGTTCTCGTCCTTGGTCAGCATGCTCTGGCGATCCGTCACCTGGCGCACCCGGGTGACGTTGATGTGCTCCAGGGACTCGATCGGCCACGGCGCCCGCCAGCCGACACCCGGCGTCGAAGTGCGGTCGTAGGCGCCGAATCGCAGGATCACGCCGCGTTCCTGTTCATCGACCACATAGAAGCCCGACCCCAGCCACAGCGCCGCGACAACGATGGCGACGATACCGATCGTCGCCTTGGGGAAGGGCCCGCCGACGCCGCCGCCGCGGCCGCGACCGCCGCCGTTGGAGCCGCCACCGAATCGCGCTTTGAGGCGCTTGATCATCTCGTCCAGATCGGGCGGTCCGCCACCGCCGGGTTTGCCGCCAGGCCCCTGATTCCAGGGGTCGCGATTGGGTCCGGGTTCGTTCCAAGCCATGAGGGGCGTCGTTATGGTTCTGTAGAGGTCGATGCAGGCGCCACCTTGCCACGCGTCCGCCGGTGTGTCGCGGCCGATTGTGCGCCTACGCAGATTCAATGGGGACCGCAACCGCGGATTCTAGGGGGGGACTTCCCATTCCTCAAACACGCGCGGCTCGGGCGGCGGCGGCACCCCGGCGGCCACGCACAGCCCGCGCAAGCGCGCGTAGGGCATCGCGACTTCGAGCCGGAACTGCCCCGCGTCGTCCAGCGACTCCTGCCGCACCGCGCGCGATTCGAACAGCTGCGCGCGCAGACGCCCGGCCGCCGGCGGCAGAGTCAGCTCGAACACATCCACCGCCGGACGCAGAGATTGCGCGATGGCATCGCGCAACAGGTCCAGGCCGGCGCCGCTGCGGGCGGAGACGAACACGCGCTGCGGACGACCCTGCTCGTCGAACTCGATCCGGGGCTCCTCGCCTTCGCGCAGATCGATCTTGTTGAACACCTGCAGGCTGGGGACCGAACCTGCACCGATTTCGTGCAGGACCGCGCTGACCTGCTCGATGCGCGCCATGCGCTCCGGGTCGGCGGCGTCGACCACGTGCAGCAGCAGATCGGCGTCCCGGGATTCTTCCAGGGTGGCGCGAAATGCGGCGATCAGATCGTGGGGCAGATCGCGCACGAAACCCACCGTGTCGGCCAGCACCGCCGACTCGCCGACCGGCAGCTCCAACCGCCGCACCGTGGTGTCCAGGGTGGCGAACAGCTGACTGGAGGCGTAGGCACGGTCGCCGGTCAGGGCATTGAACAAGGTGGACTTGCCGGCGTTGGTGTAGCCGACCAGCGATACCGAGGGCACTTCGTTGCGTCGGCGCGAGGCGCGGCCCTGGGCGCGGCGGCGGCGCACCTCTTCCAGGTGACGCTTGAGCGTGGCGATGCGGTCGCGTACCAGGCGCCGGTCGACTTCCAGCTGCGTTTCGCCCGGACCGCGCAGGCCGATACCGCCCTTCTGTCGTTCGAGATGAGTCCAGCCACGCACCAGGCGGGTCGCCAGGTGCTGCAACTGCGCCAGCTCGACCTGCAGCTTGCCTTCGTGCGAGCGGGCGCGGCTGGCGAAGATGTCCAGAATCAGGCCGGCGCGATCCAGCACGCGGCACTTGAGGACTTTTTCGAGATTGCGCTCCTGGCTAGGGGACAGATCGTGGTTGAAGATCGCCAGCTCGATGTCGGCCGCGGCGACCGCGGCGGCGACTTCGTCAGCCTTGCCGCTGCCGACGAACAACCCGGAATCGGGTTTGACCCGCGACCCGCCGATCAGTGCATGAATGTGGGCACCGGCCGAGCGCGCCAGTTCCTCGAACTCGCGCCGGTCAGATTCGAAGTCCGCGCCAGGAAACTGCAGGTGGACGAGGACCGCACGCTGCCCGGTCGGCGGACGATCGAACAGCGCCTGGACAGACAAGCGACGTCAGGCGGGCGGGGCGTCGCCGGCGCCCTGATCAGCCTCGGGATCGTGCAGACGAACCGCACGGGCAGGGACGATGGTGGAGATGGCGTGCTTGTAGACCATCTGGCTGACGCTATTCTTCAACAGCACCACGAACGAATCGAACGATTCGATCTGCCCCTGCAACTTGATGCCGTTGACCAGATAGATGGAGACCGGAATCCGCTCTTTTCGCAGGGCATTCAGAAATGGTTCCTGCAATGTGTGTCCTTTCGACATGGTTTTGATCCCCAAAGGCATTTCGTTATTAACCGCACTGCGAGTACACCGCCCGCGAGGCTGCGGAGCTTAGCATGACGTTTCCGACAGCCATCCGTCGATACGCTTCAGCGCCGTATCGACATTATCGGGCGCGTCCGAGTTCATCCAGCAAAGATCGTGCTCAGACCGTAACCAGGTGATCTGGCGCTTGGCGAACTGCCGTGTGGCCGCCAATCCCTGCTCCTGGGCCTGAGCCAGACTGGCCTCGCCCTGCAGGTGGCCCCACAGCTGCCGGTAACCCACCGCACGGATCGACGGCAATCCCTCATGCAGATCGCCCCGACGGTGCAGGGCCGACACTTCCCGCAGCAGACCTTGCCCCAGCATGTGTTGCCATCTCATTGCAATGCGCGCATGCAACTGTGCTCGTGTACCGGGATTGAGGGCGAGCTTGAGGAATGCAAGCCCGGCGACGGACCCGCCTCGCCGGCCGTGCAACTCGCTCAGGGGCCGGCCGGAGTGCAGCACCACCTCCAGAGCCCGTTGGATGCGCTGGCTGTCGTTGGGGTGCAGTCGTTGCGCGGTCACCGGGTCCAAGGTCGCCAGCCGCGCGTGCAGGGCCGGCCAGCCCAGTTCCCGCGCATCGGCAGCGAGCCGGGCGCGCAGCCCGGCGTCGGCGGCCGGCAGTTCGTCCAGCCCGCGGGTGAGCGCGCGAAAGTACAGCATGGTGCCGCCGACCAGCAGCGGCAGGTGGCCGCGTGCGCGAATCCGCGCCACCAGGGCCAGGGCGTCATCGCGGAATCTGGCCGCCGAATACGGCTCGGTCGGATCGCAGACGTCGATCAGGTGATGCGCGATGCCGGCACGCTCGGTCAGATCCGGCTTGGCGGTGCCGATATCCATACCGCGATACACCTGCGCCGAATCCACGCTGATGATCTCCGCTGGCTGGCCGCGCGCCGCCAGCGCCTGGGCCAGGGCGATCGACAGCCCGGTCTTGCCTGCCGCGGTCGGGCCCATCAGCAGGATCGCGCCGCCGCCGGTGCTCATCAGCGCCCGCGCAGGAACAATCGGTCCAGCTCGCTCAGACCCAGTTGCACCCAGGTCGGCCGACCGTGATTGCACTGGTCCGACAACTCGGTCTGCTCCATGTCGCGCAGCAGGGCGTCCATCTCGGGCAGGCTCAGCCGCCGGTTGGCCTTGATCGCTGCACGACAGGCCACGTCCGCCAGCACCCGGCTTTGCGCGTCCAGCACCTCGCCCAGATGCGCATGCGGCGCGGTGCGTCCATGTTCGTCGGCCAGGCCCGCCACCAGGCTGGCGACGTCCTCGCGCGCCAGCACCGGCGGCACCGCACGCACCAGCAGCGAGGCCGGGCCGGCGCGGTCCAGTTCCAGGCCCAGGGCGGACAGCTCCACGCGGCGGGCTTCCAGCGCATCGACTTGGTCTTCGGCCAAGCTCACCGACAAGGGCACCAGCAGCGCCTGCGAAGCGATGCGTCCGGCGGCCAACTGCTGCTTCATGCGTTCGTACAGCACCCGTTCGTGCGCGGCGTGAGCGTCCACCAGCACCAGCCCGCGCGCGTTCTGCGCCAGGATGAAAACGCCGTGCAACTGCGCCAGGGCCTGCCCCAGTGCGTGCGCCCCGGCAGCTTCGGTGGCGGCAGGCGCCGACGCGGTCGCGGGAACCGCCGACGCGCCGTCGCGGGCGCCCTGCAGCAGCGCCCATCCGGTCTGCTCGAACCGCGGCTCGCGCACTTCCCACACCGATGGCCGCGAAGGCGATGAAGTCACCGCAGTCGCCGATACCGCGTCGCCACGCACCGCAAAGCCGACCTGGTGCTGCGCCAGATCCGGGCGCAGCGCGCGCAGGCGCTGCTGAATGGCGCCGAACAGGAAATCGTGCACGCGACCGGACTCGCGAAAGCGCACTTCGGTTTTCTGCGGGTGCACGTTGACATCGACGCCGCGCGGATCGATTTCCAGCCACAGCACAAAGGCCGGATGCCGGGTGGAGTGCATGGCATCGGCCAGCGCCCGGCGGATCGCGTAAGCCACCAAACGGTCGCGTACGCAACGGCCGTTGACGAAGAAATACTGCAGGTCGGCCGACGCGCGCGAAAAGCTGGGACGCGCAAACCAGCCGGACAGGCGCAGGTCCGTGCGCGACTCGTCGACCAGGACCCGATGTTCGAAGAACTCGTTGCCGCAAACCTGTGCCACGCGCGACTCGCGCTGCGACTGATCGAGCGCTGGAGTCAGTTCCAGCACGCGGCGGGCCTCCTGACGCAGACTCAGGCCCACGTCCATGCGCGCCAGCGCCAGCCGTCGCAACCATTGCTCGGCGTGCCGCAGCTCAGTGCCCGGGCTCTTGAGAAACTTGCGTCGCGCCGGCGTGTTGAAGAACAGGTCGGCGACCGTGACGGTGGTGCCCGGCGACCGCGCGACCGGCTGCGGGTGCACCGGCATGGCCAGTGCACCCGCGCCGCTCAGACTCCAACCGTGGTCATCGGCGCCCGTGCGCGAAACCAGGGTCACACGCGCCACCGACAGGATGCTGGGCAGCGCCTCACCGCGAAAACCCAGGCTGCCGACCTGCTCCAGGTCTTCGAGGTCGCGGATCTTGCTGGTGGCATGCCGTTGCAGCGCCAGCGCCAGCTGGTCAGCCGCGATGCCCGCGCCGTCGTCGCGCACGCGGATCAGGCCCAGACCGCCCTGCTCCAGCTCCACGTCGACGCGGCGCGCCCCGGCATCCAGGCTGTTCTCGACCAGCTCCTTGATGACAGCGGCTGGGCGCTCGACCACCTCGCCGGCAGCGATCTGGTTGATCAGAACATCGGGCAGAATTCGGATCGCGCTCATCTTCCACACCCCAGCCCGCTCGGTGGCCGGGGCGAGACCGTCACGGCCTCGCCCGCTCGCCACGCCAGCGACCGGTGGTCGCAAAACAGCGCGGACTCACCCTCGCCGGCAGCAATCTGGTTGATCAGAACATCGGGCAGAATCCGGATCGCGCTCATCTTCCACACCCCAGCCCGCTCGGTGGCCGGGGCGAGACCGTCACGGCCTCGCCCGTTCGCCAAGCCAGCGACCGGTGGTCGCAAAACAGCGCGGACTCACCCTCGCCGGCAGCGATCTGGCTGATCAGAACATCGGGCGGGATTCGGATTGGCATCGGGCTCGCTCACGGGAACGCGATTATCCGACATCGGATCGCGCGGGCGGCACGTCAGGATTCTGCTGCCACGGATGACCAGGATGAACGCGGTTCGATCAGGCAGACCGGGGGTTATCGCTTCACCGCATCGGCGATTCGGCCGGCCCGCAAAAGCGACTGACTTTGATCGGTGAAATCGGTGACGTCCGTGGCGGATGCGTGTTCTGCGCAGTCCGCGTCAAACCTGCCGCGTTCACCACGGACAACAGGACATGCTCAAAACAATAGGGCCGCGCATTGCTGCGCGGCCCTACGTCCCTCCCCGCCCACCCGCCCCTTTTGTATCGCTCGGCGGCGGCCTTGTTTAGTCGCCGCGTGTGGCCGTTATTCGGTGCGAACCTTCTGCAGGCGCGGCGCCGCTCCGGCGACGGTGCGCCCGGATTCGCGCGGCCGGTAACTTTCGAAATAGCCCTTGATGCCCAGGAACATGGACTGCGCCAGTCGCTGCTTGCCGGCAGGATCGCGAAGCAATTTTTCTTCGGTCGGGTTGGTGATGAAGGCCGTCTCCACCAGCACCGACGGAATGTCCGGCGCCTTGAGCACGACGAACGCCGCCTGCTGCACCTGGGTGCGCTGCAACTGGTTGACCTTGCCCAGGGCCTGCAGCATGCGGCCACCGACGTCGAAACTGGCTTCCATGGTGGAGGACTGCGACAGGTCGATCAGCACCGCCGCCAGTTCGTCGTCCTTGTTCTCCAGCGCAATGCCGCCGACCAGATCGGCGGCGTTTTCGCGGCGGGCCAGCCAGCGGGCGTGCTCGCTGCTGGCGCCGCGCGGCGACACCACGTAGACCGCCGAGCCGCGCATGCTGCGGTTCTTGAGCGCGTTGGCATGCACCGACACGAACAGATCGGCCTGCGCCTTGCGCGCGCGGGTGACGCGTTCGCGCAGGCCCAGGTAGTAGTCGCCGTCGCGCGTCAGCACCGCGCGAAAACCCGGCTCGGCATTGACCAGCCGGGCCAGGCGTTGCGCCAGGTCCAGCGCCACATTCTTCTCCTGCAGACCCGATTTGCCGATGGCGCCCGGATCTTCGCCGCCATGGCCGGCATCGATGGCGACCACAATGGGACGCGGCTGCCAAGCTTCGGCCACCACCGGTGGACCGGCGTGAACGGCGGCCTCGGGCACTGCCTGCGCGCCCTCGGGGATGGGCATGTCCAGCACCAGCCGGTGCCCGTACTGTTCCGCCGGGTCGAGCAGAAAGACGCGCGGCTCGACGTTTCGTGCCATGTCCAGCACCACGCGCAGGGAACCGTCCTCGCGTTCGGCGGCGCGCACCGAGCGGACATCACCCTTGCCCTGGGCCGCGTGGGCGGTCTGCAGTCCGCGGGTCGCGGGCAGATCGATAACGATGCGGGCGGGATTGTCGAGGGTGAACACCTTGTGCCCAGGCACGCGATCGAGTTCGAACACCACCCGCGTACCCTCCGGCGATTCCCAAAGCCGCAGGTCGCGCAGCTCTGCGCCGCTCGCGACCGAGGCGAGACAGCACAGCGTCAGGAGGCAAAGCACGCGCATGGGCGTTCTATCAGGCCGGGATCACGCGCGACCTTAGCCCGCGACTTCGTCGAATGCAAGATTTATTTGCCATTCAAACAGCGAGATATGGGTTCTACTTAATGTCGAATGTGACTTGGTCGAATGTGACCCGGCCGCTGGGCCATTCCAATTCCGCCAGCCGTGCCGGACCGTCATGCTGCAGGCGCACCACGACGTCCGCTGGCGGCAAATGACCGAGGCCACGTTGCGGCCATTCGACCAGCCACACGGTGCTATCCGGCGGATAGTCGCGCACGCCCAGGTATTCCACTTCCTCAGGGTCCACCAGCCGGTACAGGTCCAGATGCAGCAAGCGTTGATCGGCCGCGGCATAGGGCTCCAGCAGGGTGTAGGTGGGACTGCGCAGGGTGCCTTGTACGCCAGCGGCACGCAGCAGGCCTCTCGCCAGCGTGGTCTTGCCCGCACCCAGATCGCCGTAGAGATAGACCACGCCGCCGCCCGCAGTGAGCAGGCCCGCCGCCAGCCGGGCGCCCAGAGCCAGGGTGGCGGCCTCGTCCGCCAGGATCAGTCGCATCATGGGTTGAGCACCGCCCGCAGCTGCGCGATCAGATCGCCAGGCAGCAGGCCACGCTCGCCCGCTGCCGCCGCCACATCGCCGGCCCGCGCATGCCCCAGCACGCCTACGGCGGCGGCGGCGGCGGGCGCCAGGCCCTGCGCGATCAGGGCGGCAATGACACCGGTCAGCACGTCGCCAGTGCCGCCCGCGCCCATACCGGGATTACCCAGGGGACACAGCAGGCGACGGTGACCGTCCACCACCAGGCTGCCGGCGCCCTTGAGCACGACGACCGCGCCGGTCAGGGCATGCAGATCGCACGCTGCCTGCAGGCGCTGTGCCTGCACTTCGCCGGTACGACGCCCGAGCAGGCGCCCCGCTTCGCCCGGATGCGGGGTGATGACGGTGCCGGTCGGCAGCGGCCAGCACCCGTCCTGCGCCAGCAGGTTCAGGGCGTCGGCGTCGATCACCCGTGCTGCGGCCGCCGGCAGGCAAACCTCCAGCAGCGTCCGACCCCATTCCCGAGTGCCCAGCCCGGGGCCGATGGCAACGACGTCGGCGCGGGGCAACAGGGGCGCAAGATCGTCCGCCCGCTCGATGCCATGAAACATCGCTTCGGGCTGTGCCGCGGTCAGCGGCAGCGCGTGTGCGGCGCGGGTGGCCACGCTGACCAGCCCGGCTCCCGCGCGCAGGGCGCCACGAGCCGCCAGCAGCACAGCGCCGGCCATGCCGAGATCGCCACCGACGATCAGCACGTGACCATGGCGACCCTTGTGCGTATCGCGGGCGCGTCTGGGCAGCGCCGGCGCCAGCTCCTCAAGCTGCATCAGTTCGGCCACGCCGGGCGCCTGTTGCAGCAATCCGGGGTCAACGCCAAGGTCGGCGAACTCGCGCAGGCCAGCGTGGTCGGGGCCGGCGCCGGTGTAAACGCCGAGCTTGCGGCCGATGAAGCTGACGGTAACGTCGGCGCGTACCGCGGTGCCGTGCACCGCTCCGGTATCGGCGTCCAACCCGGACGGCAGGTCGATGGCCAGCGCGGCCTGCGCCGACGCACGCGCATTGATCGCCTCGATTGCAGCAAGCGCGACTCCGCCGACTTCGCGATCGATGCCGATGCCGAAGATCGCATCGACCTGGACATCGGCCTGCGCCATCGGGCCGCGGACGAAAGTCTCGTCGAATCCGCTCACCTCACCGCCGGCGTCCACCCAGGCCGCCAGTGCATGCACGGCGTCGCCGCGCTTGGGCAAGCCGCCGACACTCGCGACCTGCACCTGCAAGCCGGCAGCGCAGGCGATGCGCGCCAGTTCGTAACCGTCGCCGCCGTTGTTGCCGGGACCGCACAGCACCGCGACCGCACGCGCATGCGGCCAGTGAGCGCGCAGCGCGTCGAACGCGGCCTGCGCGGCGCGCCGCATCAGCGTGTAGCCGGGGATTCCGCCATCTTCGATGGCGCGTCGGTCCAGCTCGCGCACCTGCGTTGCCGAATACAATTGCGGACGATGAACATGCCAGTCTGCCGTGGTCATGATGCAAGTATGCGGCCGGCCGTCGCGGACCGAACAGCCCGCGCGCACCAGTGAATGACGCGGTCGCAACGCTGGCGCAGGACCTGCGCGGCTGGGCCCGACAACTGGGCTTCGCCGATGCCGGTGTGGCCCACCTGGAACTCGGCGACGACCTGTCCCGCCTGCAGCGCTGGCTGACGCTGGGTTATCACGGTTCCATGGCCTACATGCAGCGGCATGCGGAGTTGCGCGCCGATCCGCGCCGACTGCACGCCGGCACGCTCAGCGTGATCTCGGTGCGCCTGCCCTACTGGCCCGACGCCGCCGACGCCGACACAGTGCTGGCCGACCGCTCGCGCGCCTACATCTCGCGCTACGCGCTGGGCCGCGACTATCACCGCGTGTTGCGCGCACGCCTGCTGCGCCTGGGTCGCAGGCTCGAGCAGGCGATCCGCCCGCACGGCTACCGCGTGTTTGCCGACAGCGCGCCGGTGCTGGAAAAAGCCCTGGCGCGCAACGCCGGGCTGGGCTGGATCGGCAAGCACAGCCTGGTGATCCAGCGCGATGAAGGCTCGTGGTTCTTCCTGGGCGAGCTGTTCACCGACCTGTTGCTGCCGGCCGACGACGCAGCCGCAGTGCCCGACGGCTGCGGCCGCTGCAGCGCCTGCATGCGCAAGTGTCCGACCGGCGCCATCGTGGCGCCGTACACGGTGGACGCCCGTCGCTGCATTTCCTATCTGACCATCGAACATCACGGCTCGATTCCGGAGACACTACGCCCGCTGATGGGCAATCGCATCTTCGGCTGCGATGACTGCCAGCTCGCCTGTCCGTGGAATCGCCAGGCGCAGCCGTCACGGGATCCCGACTTCGCGCCGCGCCACGGCCTGGATGCCGCGCAATTGCTGGATCTGTGGCAGTGGGACGAGGCGCAATGGCTGCATCGCACCGAGGGCATGCCGCTGCGCCGGTTGGACTACGGTCGCTGGTTACGCAACCTGGCGGTGGCGCTGGGCAATGCGCCGCCTTCGACGCAAGTGCGGACGGCGCTGCAGACGCGCGCCGAACACGCCGATCCGGTGGTGCGCGAGCACGTTGCCTGGGCGCTGGCGCGACATCAGGGCGCCGGTTGCCCGTGAATCTTTAGCCCGCATTCCTCACAGGGGGATCGAGCGATGGCCGTCGGTCGAGGACGGCGTTTGGCTTAGCCGGGAGTGACATTGAGTCACTCCCTGCCAAGGCCAAACGCGCCGGAGAATCTTCCGACACTCTGTTTCCGAACCGAAACTCGAAGAATGTTGTGAGCACGGGAAATGGCCAGGGATTCTCCGGCGACCTGTGAGAAATGCGGGTTAGAGCCTGTCGAACCGAGAAAAAGACGGTCGGCCACAGATGCGACGGATAAAGCACCGAAAGAAGTTCAAACTCGAAAGCGTTGGATTGGGCTGACGGATGTCACCACCGATTCAATGATCTGAGCGGCCCGCCCAAGCTGGTGATTTTCGATCCGCGACACCCGTGAAATCGGCGGCACATGCTTTTCCGATATCGAGTGCAGGCCGGCATCCGACGCGGGGCGTTCGATCAGGGCCGCGGACACTGCGCCGACTCGGCGCGCTGACCTGAAGCAACCGCAGCGTCGATCTTGCTGCGCGTTTGCGCCACTGCCGTTTCGAAGCGCGGCGGCACCTCGTCCAATGCCTGCATATGGGCGCCGGCCGCGGCGACGCAACCGCGCTGCAGCAGCAGATTGGCGAGGTTGTTGCGCGCAACTACGGCCTGCGGATCCAGACTCACCGCGCGCAGCAAGGCGGCCTCGGCGCCAGCGTTATCGCCTGCCGCGTAACGGGCGTTGGCCAGCGCCTGCCAGGGCAGCGCCGACTGCGGCCAGCGCTGCACCGCGGCGCGATAGGCTTGCTCAGCCACTTCCAGCCGTCCCAGCGACTCGAAGGGCGCGGCCGCAGCCAACCAGCCCTGGGTACCGACAGTGACCGGCACCGCGACGGCCGGGGCCAGCACCACCGCCCAACGATCGGCACGCTCCCAGCTCGACGTGAAGCGGGCGACGCTCAGGGTTTCGCGCTCGGTGGTACCGGAACGCAGCAGGAACTCCTTCTGCGCCGGGTCGTAGCCAATCAGCACCGCGTAATGCCAGCGCGGCCAGCGACGCAAGCCCAGGTTCTGCAGCACCAGCACCGGATGCCCGGCCTGCACGGTCTGCAGCAGCACCTGCAAGCTGCCGCCCAGCTTCACGGGCAAGCGGTCGAAACGTCGCGCTGCGGACAGCATCTCGGTTTGCAGGCTGCCCTCGCGCCCGGGCACGTACACCCATTGTGCGAGTTGCCCGGGGGTGGTCTGCACGCCCTGCGCCACCAGCACGGTGGCCAGCGCGGCCGGACCGCAGTGGTGCTCGGTCTGCGGGAAAAACGGGGTCTCGCGCAGTTCCACCGTCTGTGCCGGCGGATCGAAATCGATCGCCGGGCGCATCGCGCAGGCGCTCAGCAAAAGCAAAGCGGCGGGCCCCAGCAGGACCCGCCGCTGTGCGACCGGCAGTGCCGCCATCGAACGATCAGATGGCGGTGAAGACGTTGGTCACGCCGACCAGTTCCAGGATCAACAGCACCAGGAAGATGATGCCGATCACCGCAATGGCGTCGCCGCCGGCCGGCTGGGATTCGATGTTCATCGCCAGCTGCTGCAGCTCGGCATCGCTGAGATTGGCGACACGATCGGCAGCCAGATCGGACTCCACGCCCCAGGCTTCGAGCTGCGATTGCACCTGCTCGCCCGCCATGAAGGCGTCGACGGTAGCGAGGTTGACTTCGCGCGATTGTTCGGCGACCAGACTTTCGGTTCCGATCATGCCGGCCTGGGCCGAAAAGCCCATCAGCATGAAGCTCGCCGCCAGCCAACCCAACAACATGCTGCGCAGATTGATACTCATCAGGACAACTCCCTTGTGGACCGGAAAATGTGCTCGCAGGATGCGGGTACTAGCTGAACGGGCGCTAACCGGGATCGTTCAGAGCGCCCAGATGTGCGCGGGTCGACGCATCCAGAGACGCATCTTCGCCGGCACCTGGCTGCAGCAGGCGCTGCGCCAGTTGCTTGCCCAGCTCCACGCCCCACTGGTCGAAGGGGTTGATGCCCCACAGCACCGACAGCACGAAGGTCCGATGCTCGTACAAGGCCATCAACGCGCCCAGGTGCCAGGCGTCGAGCTGCGGCAACAGCAATAGATTGCTCGGGCGGTTCCCCGGAAACACGCGATGCGGAATCGCTGCTTCCAGCTCGGCACCCGCGAGTCCGCGCCCGGCCAGTTCGGCCCGCACCTCGTCGGCGCTCTTGCCGCGCATCAGCGCTGCGGCCTGTGCCAGCACATTGGCCAACAGCAACCGATGCTGATCGGGATAGGCGTGGCCGCCGCGCAGCGCCACGATGAAATCCACGGCATGCAGCGCCGGACCCTGGTGCAGCATCTGGAAGAACGCATGCTGACTGTTGGTGCCGACATCGCCCCACAGGGCCGGCGTGGTCGACGGTACCGGCGTGCCGTCGCGCATCACACACTTGCCGTTGGATTCCATTTCCAGCTGCTGCAGCCAGGCGACGAAGTATTCGAGCCGCTGCGCGTAGGGGCTGACGACGTGGCTGGCTGCGCCGAGCGCCTGCATATTCCAGACCGCCAGCAGGGCCAGCAGCAGCGGCAGGTTGTTCACGTCGTCGGCCTCGACGAAGTGTCGATCCATGGCGTGCGCGCCCGCCAACAATTGGCGAAAACATTCCGGCCCCAGCGCCAGCATCGCCGACAGGCCCACCGCCGACCACACGGAGTAGCGTCCGCCCACCCAGTCCCAGAACGCAAAGCAGTTGTCCGGCGCGATGCCGAAGGCCGCAACCGCCTCCGAATTGGTGGACACCGCTACGAAATGCCGACCCACCGCATCTGTGCCCAGTGCGTCAACCAGCCAGCGCCGCGCATTGCCGGCGTTGGCCATGGTTTCCTGCGTGGTGAAGGTCTTGGAGGTGACCACGAACAGCGTGCGCGCCGGCTGCAGTTGCGCCAGCACATCGGCGAGCTGCGCGCCGTCCACATTGGCGACGAAGTGCGCACGCGGATCGGCACCGGCATCGCGACTGCGCAAGGCCTGCACCACCATGCGCGGACCCAGGTCGGAACCGCCGATGCCGATGTTGACGACATCGCGTATCGGCTCATCGGTGGCGCCGCGCCAACACCCACTGCGCAGGCGCTCGGCGAAGTCGCACATGCGGTCCAGCACCGCGTGCACGTCGTCGCCCACATCGACACCCAGCGCATGCAGCGGCCGGTCGCGCGGCGCGCGCAAGGCCATGTGCAGCGCGGCACGGCGTTCGGTGTGATTGATCGCAGCGCCATCGAACAGTTGGCGACGCCAGTCCGACAACTGCCGTGCGGCGGTCAGGTCCAGCAGCGCCGCCCGCGCAGCATCGTCGATGCGTTGCTTGCTGTAATCCAGCGTAAGACCACAGGCCTGCGCGCTGTAGCGGGCTGCGCGGGCCGGGTCGTCCTCGAACAGGTCACGCAGCAGCGTGGCGCGCAGGCGCTGCGCGTGGCGGTCGACCGTGGACCAGGCAGGCGTGGATTCGAGCGGCGTCATGGGCACAGGCGGGTTCGGATTCGCCCGCCACCTTGCCGCATGTCAGGGCCGCGGCCAAGCCGCGGCAACCAGTCGATCAGGCCGCCTGCACGGGAATCGTGTTGGCGCTGCGCACCACGCGGTTGGTATCGTCCAAGTACACTAGGCGCGGCTTGAACACACTGGCCTGCGCCTCGCTCATGCCGGTGTAGGCGCAGATGATGACGCGGTCGCCGACCCCGGCCTTGTGGGCCGCAGCACCATTGACCGAAATGATCCCGGAGCCGGGCTCGGCCTGGATGGCGTAGGTGGTGAACCGCTCGCCGTTGGTGATGTTGTAGATCTGGATCTGCTCAAACTCCCGAATTCCGGCGAGTTCCAGCAGCCGCGTATCGATTGCACAGGAGCCGTCGTAATCCAGTTCGGCATGGGTCACGCAGGCGCGGTGCAATTTGCACTTGAGCATCGTCAGTTGCATGGTCTGACCACTTGGCTTGGCGACCCCGGGCGGCCCACTAAGACATGCACCACGGGTTCAAGTTGTTGTACATCGACGGGCGGCCCAAAAAGACATACGCCCGGACTTTGCGACGCATTGCGCAGAGCGGACGCGGAGTGTAGCGATGCGTTATAGGCACAGCAACCGTTTCGTCACAAACGCAGATACCGGTTGTCGATCAGCCGGGTGCGACCCAGGAACGCGGCCGCCAGCACCACCCACTCGCGGGCATCCACGGTCGGCAGCTGCAGGTCGGGCGCCCTGATTGCCACGTACTGGGGTTCGAAACCGCTGGCACGCAATTGCTCCTCCGCCCGCGCCTGCAGCGCCGCGTAATCGCGTCGGGCCTGCGCCAGCGCATCGACGATGCGCTGCAATTCGCGATGCAACAGCGGCGCCAGTTTGCGTTCCTGCGCCGACAGATACTGATTGCGCGAGGACAGCGCCAGCCCGTCGGCCTCGCGCGCGGTGGGATGTCCGACGATCTCGATCGGCAGATGCAGATCCGCCACCATGCGGCGCACCACCTGCAACTGCTGCCAGTCCTTTTCGCCGAACACTGCCATGTCCGGTTGCACCTGGTTGAACAGGATGCTCACCACCGTCGCCACGCCATCGAAAAACCCGGGGCGGAATTCCCCTTCCAGAAGCTCCGACAGCGCCGGCACGCGCACGCCGCTCAGATGCTCGCGACCGTGCGGATACATCTCGGTCACGCTGGGCGCGAACAGCAGATCGCAGCCGACCGACTCCAGCTTGGCTGCGTCCTCGCTCAAGGTGCGCGGATAGCGATCGAAGTCCTCGTTGGGCCCGAACTGCAACGGATTGACGAAAACGCTGGCGACCACGCGGTCGGCCTGCTGGCGTGCGCACGTCAGCAGTTGCAGGTGACCGGCGTGCAGATTGCCCATGGTGGGAACAAAACCGACGCGCAGGCCCGCACGTTTCCACCCGCGCACGCGATCGCGCAATTCGGCCACCCGGTGAACGCTCGCCATAGCCATGGGTCGATACGCTCAGATGCGCTCAGAAGCAGTGTTCGGGCGCGGGATAGGCGGCGGACTTCACTTCCGTCACATAGGTCGCGATGGCCTGCTCGATGGTAGCGCCGCCGGTCATGTAGTTCTTCACGAAACGCGGTCGGCGCCCCAACGTGACCATCGGCGAGATGTCGAGTATGTCGTGCAGCACCAGGATCTGGCCGTCCACTGCAGGGCCGGCGCCGATACCGATCACCGGCACCGGACTGGCTTGAGCGATACGCGCGCCCAGTGCAGCCGGCACACATTCCAGCAGCAGCAGGTCGGCGCCGGCCTCGACCAGCACCTGCGCGTCGTGCAGCATTTCCTCGGCCGTGGCCTGGTCGCGACCCTGAACTTTCATTGCGCCCATCTTGTGCACGAACTGCGGCCGCAAACCGAGATGGGCGCACACCGGCACGCCGCGCACCGACAGGTATTCGACGATGCTGGCCTGCTCGCGCCCGCCCTCGAGCTTGACCATCTTGGCGCCGCCTTGCTGCATCACCCGCAGGCTGGCATCCAGCGCGCGGTCCAGGGTGGCGTAAGACAGAAACGGCAGGTCCGCCACCAGATAGGCGCGCTTGAGATGCGGGGCGACGCACCTGGCGTGGTAGACGATGTCGTCGACCGTCACCGGGGTGGTGGTGGTGCCGCCATGCAGGACCATGCCCAGCGAATCGCCGATCAGCACCAGGTCCACGCCGGCACGATCTTCCACCAGCGCGAAACTGGCGTCGTAGCAGGTCAGGCAGGCGATCTTCTCGCCGGCCGCGCGCATGCGGCGCAGTTCGGCGATCTGTACGGGTTTGAGTGTCGCGTCCATAGGGTCGGATGAAAAAAAGGCGCGGCGACTATATCAAGGCACCACGGGTTAGCCGCACCAGCGTTTCGGCCGAATCCAGCGCCGCCAGCAGCTCGGAAAAATCGTCGGGGTTGCCGACAAGGTCGTATTCGGCCGTGTCGACTTCCACCAGCGGCGCGCCGGGTCCGTCGCGCAGCCAGCGCGCATAGGCTTGCGCCAGCCGTTCGAGGTATTCGGCCTGCAGGGGTATCTCGTAGTCGCGGCCGCGCCGGGCGATGCGCGCCATAAGCACGTCGAGAGGCGCGGTCAGATACACGATGCGATCCGGTCGCGGCAGCTCGAACGCAAGCCGCTCGAAAACCTGCGCGTACAGCGCAAAGTCGCTCGAGTTCAAGGTCAGCCCGGCGAACAGCCGATCCTTTTCGAACATGAAGTCGGCCACGCAATGTCCGGAAAACAGATCGCGCTGCTGCAGGCGCTCGACCTGGCCGGCACGCTGCAGCAGGAAAGTCAGTTGCGTGGAAAACGCCGCGCTGCCCGGATCGCGATAGAAGCGCGCAAGGAACGGATTGTCGTCGGGCTGTTCGAGCAGCAGAGTGGCATCCAGGGCTGCGGCCAGCTTGCGTGCCACCGTGGTCTTGCCGGCCCCGATCACACCTTCAACCACGATGTAAGACGGTTTCACGACCGCACGTCCGGCGAGTCCGACTCCCACAGTTCGAGGCCGTCGCGACCCAGCGTCGCGGCGCGCTCCTGCACCGGTCCGATGCCCGCAATCTCCAGGTCCGGCGCCACTTCCGCCAACGGGGTCAGCACGAAATTGCGCTGCGCAATGCCCGGATGCGGCAACCACAGACCGGGCTCGTCGCAAACCACCCCGACCACGTGCAACAGGTCCAGGTCCAACGCGCGCGGACCCCAGCGCGGCCCGCCGCGCACGCGGCCGGCCTTGCGTTCGATGGCGATCATCGCAGCCAGCAGGTCGCGCGGCGCGAGCGCGGTTTGCACGCAGCAGGCGGCGTTGCAGTAGTCGGGCTGGTCCGCCGGACCCATCGGCGCGGAGCGAAAGAATCGCGACACGTGCAGCATCCGCGTAGACGGCAATGCCGCGATGGCAGCCACCGCCGCGCGCAGTTGCTCAGCCGGCTGCCCGAGATTGGCGCCGAGTCCGATGTAAGCGGTGTGCATGCCCCGATCAGCCGGCCGGTGCGGCCTCGCCTCCGGTACGGCGACCGCCGCGACGGCGACGGCGACGACGCTTGCCCGGCTCATCGGCGGCGCGAGCCTCGTCGGTTGCGGCATCGGGACCTTCACTCTGGTCCGCAGCGCTGGACGGCAGTGGCGGCAACTCCCGATCGGCCTGCGCGCGCGTCCACCAGTCGGCCAGTTCCATCAACGCCGGATCGCCGTTGCGCGCGCGCAGCAGCAGAAAGTCGTAGGCGGCGCGAAAGCGCGGATGCGTCATCAATCGCCGTGCGCGGGCCGGGCTGCGCTGCGTGAGCCGCGCCTGCATCGACCAGATCTCCCGCATCGGCAGTGCAAAGCGCTTGGGGATCGCCACTCGCGCGCAGGCCCTGGCGATGACTTCCTCGCCGGCCTGCTCCATCGCCAAGTGCTCAGGGTGGCCTTCCTTGTCCTGCAACTGGCGCGCGCGGCGCTCGGTCGGCGCCCACAGCAGCGCCGCATACAAAAAAGCCGGGCTCACCGGCAGATCCTGCTCGATCCGCTCGGCGGAATTGCGCAGCGCGTCGTTGAGAAACGCCAGTTGCGCAGCCTCACCGAGCAAAGCCTCGGTGGCGGGGAACAGGTGGCGGAACAGACCGTAAACGCGCAGCCCGTAGAGGTTATCCACGCCCTCGCGGCACAACAGCACCTTGAGCACTTCGTCGAACAGGCGCGCGGCGGGAATCTCGGCGAGCAGGGCGGACAGGCGGCCGATCGGTGCGGCGGTGGCCGGGTCCAGCCGGAAGTGCAGCTTGTTGGCGATGCGGATCGCCCGCAGCATGCGCACCGGGTCTTCGCGATAGCGCAACTCGGGATCGCCGATCAGACGCAAGGTCCCGGCCTTCAGGTCTTCGAGCCCGCCGCAGTAATCGACGATGGAAAAATCGCGGATGTCGTAATACAGCGCATTGACGGTGAAGTCGCGGCGAAAAGCATCCTCCTCCAGGGTGCCGTAGTCGTTGTCCACCAGCACGCGACCGGTTTCGTCGCGCTGATGCATGTCGGTGATGGCGCCACGAAACGTGGTGACCTCCAGCACTTCCTGGCCGAAGCGCACGTGACAGATGACGAAACGCCGGCCCACCAGCCGACACGCGCGAAACAGTTTCTTGACCTGCTCCGGATGCGCGTTGGTGGCCACGTCGAAATCCTTGGGCGTGATGCCAGCCAGCAGATCGCGCACGCCGCCACCCACCATGTAGGCCTCGTAGCCCGCCTCCTTGAGCGTGTAGAGCGTCTTGAGCGTGCCCGGGGAGATCATCGAGCGCGAGATCGGGTGCTCGGCGCGCGGTATGCGTCGGGGCTGAGTAATGGCGTCTATCCTGAAAATGAATTTCGAGTACGGCAACCGCAACCGCCGGACACATTTCGTTTGTCGGCGTCGCGCTTATCCCGCTAAGAGTCCCTATAATACGCGGCCTGTCGCCTCGCTCCTATCGTCTAGAGGCCTAGGACGGAGCCCTCTCAAGGCTTAAACCCGGGTTCGAATCCCGGTAGGAGCGCCAAGCAGTCCCCGTCAAAGCCCCGGTCAACGGGGCTTTTTCATGACTTCTTCATGGCCCGTTCGTGGCCGTCGGGTTTGGGCGAGAACCGAACTGCGCCGAGCGTTGCATCCGACACCAGCACGGGATCGAACTGGCTACGGCAATGCTGTGCTGCCGCACCAACCCTCAACGCCAACCCTCAACGCAGATAGGTTTTCAGCTCGGCGCGCGCCAGATCGGAGGCCTTGGGCGCGTCGCGCTTGGGCGTACGCGAGCGCGCCTGCAACTGCACCCGTCCCGCATGCGAGTAGGTATAGCGACGTTCGCGCTCGGTGCCCTGCACGTAGAGGATCGGCATCACCGCGTTCAGGATGGGCAGGAAGAACGAGCGACTCACGACCCGCTCATCGGAGCGGCCGACCGCCTGTGGTGCGGAGCGCAGCAGCAGATAGGACTCTTCCGCGTCCTCGGCACCGAAGAACAGATTGGCCTGCAGGCGATCGCCGCGCATGACGAAGCGATCCAGCGGCAGTTCGCGCCGCACCCGTCCGTCGGCGTCCAGGGTGGCGACTTCCGGGGCGAACAGGCTGCTGCCGTCGATCAGGCTTTCCAGGCTCAGGCTCCAGGGCCCGTCGAAGGCCGGTAGCCGCAGCACCGTGTAGTTGCTCACCCGGCCGTCTTCCAGAAATCCGCAGCGGCTACCGGCATCCAGTCGTAGTACCTGCGGCCGCACCTCGTCCAGTGCCAGCGGTTGCGCCGATTGCAGTTGCCAATGACGGTCGCAGGGCGAGGCCACCTGGGTCATCGGTGCCGGGCCGCGGGACGCGCAGCCGGCGGTGCCAAGCAGCAACAGGGCGATCGACAGCAGGCCAGGTCGGTTCATGAAATTTATCCGGGCTTAGCGCAGTTGCATGGCCAGGGCCTCGCCGGTGGCGCGCATCGCCACCTGCAGGCCTTCCATCGCGTGATCGGGGCGCGCCACCAGTTGTTCGAAGCCGCGAAATTCGTAGCCGCGTTCGGCCGTCAGCGTGATGGCGCCGCCACCGTCGCCGAAGGGGTTGTAGGCAATGCGATCCTGATACAGCACGCGATGGTCGCTGGCACGCACCAGGCGCACATTCAGATAGACGGTGGGCCGGTAGGGCGTGTTGGCACCGGCCGCGGTATAGCCCACCAGCCCCGAGTACAGATCCAGATAGGCATCGACCGAGCCGTCGCCGGTCGGATAACGATCCATAAAGCCGAGTTGGCCGTGGGGCCGCCACACTTTCCAGGGCACCAGCTCGTATCCGGAGGCGGACAGGCCGGCCTCCAGATGCTGACGAAACGAGGTCCTGCAGTTACCGAAGCCCTGGCTGCGAACGGCGTCGTTGAAGTCGTCGCTCTTGACCAGCATGTCGCCCTGCGCCAGCAGCATGCCGACCACGCCCAGGCTCTCGCCCGGATGCACCACCATGCGCACGTCGTACTCCTCCGGCAGCGCGGGGGTCAGCACCGCCAGCCGCTGGATGCGCTCGCGCTGAGCCGGATCGTAGGGGCGGTGCTGGGGAGCGGCGCAGGCGGTGGTCGCAAGGGCGGCCAGGGCGATGAGCCAGTTATGAATTGCCGCCATGTGCCACTCCGTGCCTGTGGATCCCGGATCGCCTCGGTCGCGCCTGAGCGGCGCTGATCCGGTGCTCGTGGTGCACAGATTGCAAGAAGACCCATGACGATACGGTTGGGCACCGATAATCGGCAGCATCCGGCGGCTCCGGCGGAAAACTGACGCCCGTGACCGCCACGTGACGGAATTCCGGCAGTCCCGCCGGCAAGAAGGCGGAACTGTCTGCGGCGGCTCAGGCCAGCATGCCGGGCACGTCGAGCAGGGTCATCATCCGACCTTCGCGCGTGACCAGTCCCAGCACCGCGCGCGAGGGCGTGGCACCGGCCGGCGGCGCAGACTTGATCGCGCTGTCGGCAATCTGGCGCACGTGCGCCACCCGGTCCACCCGCGCGGCCAGGGTTTCGCTACCGGCATCGAACACGATCAGCGGGCCTTGCGGATTGGCGGCCGCAGCCAGGCCCAGACGCAGGCGCAGGTCGACGACGGTGACGATCTGCCCGCGCAGGTTGATCACGCCCATGACCTCGGCGGCGGTACCCGGTACGGGCTCGATCTCGGCCTGGGCCAGCACCTCCTGCACCGCCAGTATCGGCACGCCGTAGAGCTGGCCCGCCAGCTCGAAGCCGATCCAGCGCTGTACCGCCTCGCCGCTGCGAAACACGTCTCCGGGGCGATGTACGGCGGGTGGCCGCGCCAGGTCGGCGGTGACGTTGAGATCGATCATGGCTGGGCGTGCTCCTTGGGCGGACCGAGTGCAGCGAGATTGCGCTCGACTGCCGGCGCGGCGGCGGTGGGCAGAGCCGGCAAGTCCTGTGCCTCCTCGGCCAGCACCACGATCACGACGCGTCGGTTCTGGTTGCGGCCCCGCGCGTTGCCGTTGTCCGCGGCCGGCTGGTACTCGGACAGGCCGGTCACGGTCATGCGCCGCGGGTCCACGCCCTGGCGGGCGAAGCGATGCACCACGCTGGCGGCACGGGCGCTGGACAGCTCCCAGTTGGACGCAAACTCGCGGGTGGAAATCGGCACGTTGTCGGTATGGCCTTCGATCCGTAAGCGATTGGGAAACGGCTGCAGCACGCCCGCCAGGCGATCCAGCACCGGCAGCGCCGCAGCGCCCATCTGCGCCGAGCCGCTGGCGAACAGCAGGTCGGTCTGGATCTCCACTTCGAGCCAGAACTCGGTGCGCCGCACCACCACCAGGTCCTGCGCGATCAGTTCGCCCAGGGCCGCGTGAACCTTTTCGCCGATACGCGACAGCGCCTGCTGATGGCGCGCCGCCAGCGCCCGCGCCTGCAGTTCGCGCCCCGGCATGCGCGCGGTGATGGGGCCGGCGATGCGCGGCTTGTGCAGGCCCAGGGCATCGACATCCGCCCCCGGCGGTGGCGGTGCACCCTGAATGATCTGCGGCCGACGATCACCCGCGGGCGTGGCCTTGGGTCCGACCTGGATCGGCGCGGTCGAGCGTGGCGGTCCGCCGAACGCGGCCTTGAGCGAATCCGACAACACGCGGTACTTGCCCTCGTTGACCGAGGACATCGAGTACATCACCACGAAGAACGCGAGCAGCAGCGTGATCAGGTCGCCGTAGGGAATGGCCCAGGCTTCGTGATTGATGTGGTCTTCGTGTTTGTGTTTACGGGCCATGACGAGCAGCCGGGAATCGGCAATCGGGCATCGGGAATCGTCGAAAGCGCCCGGCACAACGACCCCGGGTTCGCAACGGCCGGCCGTCACGATTCTCGATTCCCCATTCCCGATTGCCGGTCTTCATCAGTGCAGAAACCCCTGCAGCTTGGTTTCGATCACGCGCGGGTTCTCGCCCTGGCTGATCGCGATCAGGCCCTCGATGATCATCTCGCGCACGCGGGTCTGATCCCCCACCACACCCTTGAGCTTGGACGCCATCGGCAGGAAGAACAGGTTGGCGCTGGCGATGCCGTAGATCGTCGCGATGAACGCCGCGGAGATGCCGTGGCCGAGCTTGGACGGATCGGCCAGGTTCTGCATCACCGCCATCAGGCCCATCACCGCACCGATGATGCCCAGGGTCGGCGCATAGATGCCCATGCCCTCCCACACCTTGGCGCCCATCAGGTCGAAGTGCTCCTTGGCCTGCATCTCGGTTTCCAGCGTGTTGCGGATGCTCTCGGGCTCGGCGCCGTCCACCAGCATCTGCAGGCCCTTGCGCACGAAGGCATCGGACTCGGTGGCGATGCTGCCCTCCAGCGCCAGCAGACCCTGCTTGCGCGCCGCATTGCTCCATTCCACGATCCGCGCGATCAGCGCCGCGCCTTCCAGCGCCGGCGGCTTGAAGATCCACTTGGCCATCTTCATGCCGTGCTTGAAAGTCCTCATCGGCGTCTGCACGGTGATCGACCCCAGGGTGCCGACGATCACGATCACGAACGCCGCCGGTCCCCACAGCGCAGCGACGCCGCTGCCCTTGAGGATGGAGCCGCCGATCAGCGCCACCATGGCGAGCACAAAACCGACGATGCTGAGCACGTCCATCTCAATGCCCCCGCGCGTGGGTCTGCACCAGACCCGGCACGTCCACGATCAGCGCCACGCGGCCCTGTGGCGTCACCGTGGCGCCGGCTACTCCTGAAAGGCCCCGCAGAGAGGCACCCAAAGGCTTGATCACCACTTCCTCGCGACCGCGCACCTGGCGCACGATCAGGCCGTAACGTTCCTCGCCGAGCGTCACCACCACCACGTGACGAACCGCGGCCTCGACCGTCGTGGCCGAAACCCCGGCCCACAACTCCAGATCGATCAGCCGCAGGTTTTCGCGCTTGAGCGGCACCACCTTCCAGTAGCCCATGTCGCGAACCGCGGTCGGGTCCAGCGCAAACACATCGGCCACCAGGGTCAGCGGCAGCGCGAACTGGCGCTGACCGGCGTCCACCATCAAGGCCGGCAGTATCGCCAGGGTCAGCGGCACGCGCAGATGGATCACCGAGCCCTGCCCTGCCTGTGACTCGATCACCGCGGTGCCGTTGAGCGCCTGGATACGCTGCTTGACCACATCCATGCCGACGCCACGACCGGACAGATCGCTGACCTGTTCCTTGGTCGAAAAGCCGGGCATGAAAATCAGTTGCAGGCATTCGTCCGGCGTCAGCCGCGCCGCGGAAGCCGGGTCCATCAGGCCTTTTTCCACCACCTTGCTGCGGATGCGTTCGGGATCGATGCCGGCGCCGTCGTCACGCACGCTGATGCGGATGTGATCGCCCTCCTGGCGCGCTTCCAACCGCACCTGTCCGGCCGCCGGCTTGCCGCGCGCCAGGCGCACCTCCGGCATCTCGATGCCGTGATCGACGCTGTTGCGCACCATGTGCACCAGCGGATCGGCCAGGCCTTCCACCAGGTTCTTGTCCAGATCGGTGTCCTGACCCACCAGGGTCACTTCCACCTGCTTGCCCAGGCTGCGCGCGACATCGCGCGCCAGCTTGGGAAAGCGCGAGAACACCTTGCCCACCGGCTGCATGCGCACCTGCATTACCGAGCCCTGCAGGCCGCGGGTGATGAAATCCAGCTCGCGCACCGCACGCGCCACGTCGCCGCCGGCGCCGGTGGCCAGAGCCTTGAGCCGGTTGCGCACCAGCACCAGCTCGCCGACCAGATTCATCATGCGGTCGAGCTTGACCGTGTCCACCCGCACGGTGGTTTCCGCGGCGGGCGCGGACACGGGGTTCTTGTCTTTGGCCCCCTCTCCCCCGCCCGAGCGGGGTAGAGGGTTGGGGTGAGGGGGGCTCGCAGAACCGAACTGCGCTCCGTTTGTTTGCGGCGCGCCCCTCACCCCGCTGTCGCGGAGAGAGGGAGCCAGGCCCTCGGGCGCGGCAGAACCTTTCTTTTGAGACGCGAGCTGATCCAGCAGCGCGTCAAACTCGTCTTCAGTGATCTCATCCGGCTTGATGCCGGTGGACGCCACCGATTTGGGTGGCTGCTTCTGCGCGGCGAGTTCGTCGAGCAAGGCGTCGAATTCGTCTTCGGTGATCGTGTCTTTCGATGCCGGCGCACCCGGTGCCTTGCCGCCGTGCAAGTCGTCGAGCAGGGCCTCGAACTCGTCGTCGTCGATCAGCTCGGGATCACGAGCCTCTGCAGGCGTCGGCGTGTTCTTCTTCGCCTTTTTCTTCTTTGCAGGCGCTTGGGCCGGCGCAGACGCAGACACGACGGGTGCCACCTCCATCAACGCATGCAAGACCTGGATCAGTTGCGGCGGCGCCGGCTGCGGATCTCTGCCGGCACCCAGATCAGCCATCATCGCCTGCACCTGGTCCACCGCCTGCAACACCGCGTCCATCAGGGCGGCATCCACCGCGCGCTTGCCGTTGCGCAGCGCGTTGAACACGTCCTCGGTGGCGTGGCACAGCTCGACCAGGGCGTTGACGCCGAGAAACCCGGCACCGCCCTTGACGGTGTGAAAGGCGCGGAAGATCGCGTTGAGCAGATCGGCATCGTGCGGGCGCGATTCCAGCTCCACCAACTGGTTGCCCAGGTTCTCGATCAGCTCGCCGGCCTCGGCCAGAAAATCTGCGCGGATATCGTCGTCGACGGCGGGCATTTGGGCTTAAAACCCCAGCTCGGCGAGCAGAGAATCGGCATCGTCCTGGCTCACCGCGACGGGTGTCACGCCATCGATGGCCGGGCCGTGCAGCACGCCTTCCGGCGCCTCGGCCGTACGGCCGCTGCCGAGCCCGCCGGAGGCGCGCAGTAGTTCGATCAGCGCACCTTCGACACTCTTGACCAGTTGCGTGACCTTGCGGATCACCTGTCCGGCCAGATCCTGATACTCCTGCGCCTGGGCCAGACGCGACAGCCGCTCGCGCAGGTTCACCGCGCTTTCGGCGATATGGCTGCGGGTTTCGTCCACGCTCACCACCAACCCCGACAGCGAGTACGGCGAACCCGAGTACGAGTGTGCGCGCTGGCAGGCCGCCGCCAGATCGTGCGTAGCCAGCGCAATGTCCTGGGTCAGCTTCTGGCATTCCTCCACCAGGTCCAGGGTCTTGTGGGCGGCCTCTTCGGTGACCTTGGCCACGTAATCCAGACGCGAGCAGGCATCGGGAATCTCGCGCCCGGCCAGGCTGGACAGGCGATCATCAAAGCGCAGTTCGCGCACGGCGTCGTGCAGGCTGCGGGTAAGTTTGGCCACGCTCACGAACAGGCCTTGTTCGCGCGCCTGCAGAAAGCTGGCGAAGCGCGCTTCGAAAGCGGTGTCGTCACCGGCCTGCAGCAGCGCAGTGAGTTCCTGCAGGCGCTTGATCTGTTCGGCGCGGCCCGGCGTGGCGTTCAGGGGAGCGTTCACGGGAGCACTACGCGGCTTCGGCGAGGCGCTGGAAAATCTTGTCGAGCTTTTCCTTGAGCGTCACCGCGGTGAAGGGCTTGATGATGTAGCCGTTCACCCCCGCCTTGGCCGCTTCGATGATCTGGTCGCGCTGCGCTTCGGCGGTGACCATCAGCACCGGCAGCCCGGCCAGCTTGGGTTCGCCGCGTATGGCGCGCAGCAGGTCGATACCGGTCATGCCCGGCATGTTCCAGTCGGTCACCACAAAATCGTAGCTGCCGGCCTGCAGCAGCGGCCACGCGGTCTTGCCGTCGTCGGCTTCGTGGGTGTTGGTGTAGCCCAGGTCGTGCAGCAGATTCTTGACGATGCGCCGCATGGTCGAGAAGTCGTCGACGATGAGGATTTTCAGATTCTTGTCCATGCTTCTGTCCCGATATTGATGAGAAAGAGTCCTAACGCAAAGGCGCAAAGGAAAGGTAGAGAACGCAAAGATCGTGGGGTGCGGCGCTTTTCATCCTTCGCGTCCTTATCTTTTTCCTTCGCGCCTTTGCGTTGAAATACTTTTTGATCGGCCGACGAAACTAGCCCAGCGCCACGCCGGCCCAATCGCCCAGCCGCGCACGCAGGCGCACCAGCGCCTGGCCGTGGATCTGGCACGCGCGGCTCTCGCTGACGCCCAGCACCTTGCCGATCTCCTTGAGGTTGAGTTCGCGCTCGTAATACAGCGACATCACCAGGCGCTCGCGTTCGGGCAGACGGCCGATCGCCTGCGCCAGCTCCTGCTGGAACTCCTCGCGACCAAACTGCTCGTCGGGGTCGCCGTGCTCTGCCACCGCGTCATAACCTTGGCCGTCGTCGTAACCGTGACTGGACAGCACCTGGCAACGCGCCGCATCGGCGACGGCATCGTGATAGTCGTCCAGCGACAGGTTGAGGCGCTCGGCCACCTCGGTGTCCCGCGCTTCGCGTCCGGTCTCCTGCTCGATCGCGCGCATCGCCGCCTCGACTTCGCGCGCGCGCCGATGCAGGGAGCGTGGCGCCCAGTCGCCGCGGCGCAGTTCGTCGAGCATGGCGCCGCGAATGCGGATGCCGGCGTAGGTTTCGAAGCTGGCGCCGCGATCGCCCTGGTAATGGCGCGCAGCTTCCAGCAGGCCCAGGCTGCCGGCCTGGATCAGATCGTCCACCTCCACGCTGGCGGGCAGACGCGCCGCCAGGTGATAGGCGATGCGCTTGACCAGGCCCGCATGCAGATGGACCAGGTCGGCGTCCGGGTGCTGCGCGGCGCGGTAACGCTGCACGGCTTCCTGCGGCAGCGCGCTCATGGCCGCGCCTCGTGGCGGATCGACGTGCGCATGTTCAGACCAGCGCCGGGACCAGCTCGCCGCCGCCGACCAGGCGCTCGACGAAGAATTCCAGATTGCCGCGCGCGCCCTTGGGACTGCCCCAGGCTTCGGCCTTCTTGGCCAGTTGCATGAAGGCCAGCGAGGCGGCGCTGTTGGGATACGCCTGCACCACCGCCTGCTGGCGGCGCACGGCGCGGCGCAGCCATTCGTCCTGCGGCACGAAGCCCATGAAGTTGAGCGTGACGTCCAGAAAGCGCTCGGCCACACGGCGCAGGTTTTCGTACACCTCCTTGGCCTCGGTGAGGTTCTGCACCATGTTGGCCAGCACCTGCACGCGCTCCACGCCGTGATCGCGGTTGAGCACCTTGATCAGCGCGTAGGCATCGGTGAGCGAGGCCGGGTCATTGCAGATCACCACAATCACTTCCTGCGACGCCTGGGTGAAGGTGATGACGGAATCGGCGATACCGGCCGCGGTATCCACGATCAGCACATCCAGCGGACGGCTCAGCTCGCTGAACGCGCGCACCAGCCCGGCGTTTTCGGCGCGCGTGAGTTCGGCCATGTTCTTGCGACCGCTGGAGGCCGGCACCACCATCAGACCGGCCGGGCCTTCCAGGATGGTGTCGTCCAGCGAGCACTGCCCTTCCAGCACGTGCCACAGATTGCAGCTCGGCTGCAGGCCCAGCATCACATCGACATTGGCCATGCCCAGATCGCCGTCCAGCAGCATCACCTGCTTGCCGGACATCGCCATCGCGGTGGCCAGGTTCACCGACACGCTGGTCTTGCCCACGCCGCCCTTGCCGCTGGTGATGGCAATCACCTGCACCGGCTTGGCGGGGCGCAGCAATCTCAGGCCCGCGGCCTGGTCATTGAGCGGCTTAGACATTCACGACTCCGGCGAACTGCATGGAAATCTCTTCGTCTTCCGCATCGGGGCGCGTCGCCAGCGCACGGTTGGCGCGCAGCACCAACTGGTCGGGCCGCGCGGCAGACAGGTCCTCGGGCACGCGCTGACCGTCGGTGGTGTAGGCCAGCGGCAGCGCGTGGCGGATCAGGCAGGAGATGGCACCACCCAGGCGCGAGGCCTCGTCGAGCTTGGTCAGAATCACCGCGCTCGGATCGGACGGCGCAAAGCGGCGGAACTGGTCGTCGAGGTCCGAAGCCTGGCTGCTGGCCGACAACACCAACGCGGTGCGGTTGGGTACCGGCAGACCCGACAACATGGCGAACTGCCTGGACAGGTTTTCGTCGCGCGGCGACATGCCGGCGGTATCGATCAGCACCAGCTTGCGGTCGCGCAGCTTGTCCAGCGCCTGGCACAGCTCGGTGTGGTTGTCCGCGGTGAGCACCGGCACGCCGAGCAGACGGCCGTAAGTGAACAACTGCTCCTGCGCGCCGATGCGGAAATGATCGGTGGTGACCATGGCCACGTCGCGCAAGCCCCAGCTCTGCACGTAGCGCGCGGCGAGCTTGGCGATGGTGGTGGTCTTGCCCACGCCGGTGGCGCCGACCAGCGAGATCACGCCGCCGGCGTCCAGCCATTCGGTCTTGAATGCAGGAATTCGGCGCGACAGCATCGCCATCGGCAGATAGCGCGCACGATCCGCGGCGATGCTGTCGGGCAGCTCGCAGGCCACTTCGCGCGCCAGCTTCAGTTCGATGCCGCAGGTGACCAGCTTGCGCACCACGTCGGCACGCACCGGGTTGCGCGTCTTGAGCGTGTTCCAGCTCTGACCCGCCAGTTGTTCTTCCATCATCTGGCGCATGCGCTGCATCTCGCGGCGCAGAAATTCGAACTCGTGCTCGGGGGCCGGCGTCGGCGTCGGCTTGGTCTGCAGGCCCGCCACACTCGCCGCCTGGTTGCGCGGCGGCACCGCGCGAACGGGGGCAGCCTCAGCGGAGCGCTGCTGCTCGCGTAGTTGGCGTTCGAAGCTCGAAGCCGCGGCCACAGGCTTGGCCGGCGGTGCCGACGGCACGCTGGCTGCGGCCGGCGCAGCGTCGGAGCGCAGCGCGGCGTGCTGCACCAGCGCGGCGTCGTAGTCGGTGGCGGCCACCACTTCGATGCCGCTCTCCATGCGCCGATTGGACAGGATCACCGCATCTTCGCCCTGTTCCTCGCGCACCATGCGCATCGCTTCGCGCATGTTGGGGGCAATGAAACGCTTGATCTTCATCTCAGGCTCCTACCGCCCCAGCAATGCGAATGCGGCGGGACTCGGGCACTTCGTTGTAGGCCAGCACCCGCAGCGCCGGGATGGTCTGGCGGGTGAAGCGCGCCAGCACCGGGCGTAGTGCCTGCGGCACCAGCAGCACCGGCACGCGGCCCTGGATTTCCTGTTGCTGAGCTTGATTGGCGAGCGACTGGTGCATGCGTTCGGCGAGTCCGGGTTCCAGGGCGGCGTTGCCCGTCGAAACGCTGGTCTGCAACACCTGTTCCAGTGCGGGCTCCAGAGTGAGCACTTGCAACTCCTCGTCCAGCCCATTGATTTCCTGCACGATCTGGCGGCTCAGCGCGACCCGCGCAGCGCCGATCAGGGCGACGGGATCCTGGCTGCGCGGCGCCGCCTCCGCCAAGGCTTCGGCAATCACGCGCAGGTTCTTCAGCGACACCCGCTCGCCCAGCAGGCCTTGCAGCACCTTGACGAAGATCGCCATCGGCAGACTCTTGGGTACCAGGTCTTCGGCCAGCTTGGGCGAGGTCTTGGCCAGGCTGTTGAGCAGCTGCTGTGCTTCGTCGAAACCGAACAGTTCGGCGATGTGCTCGCCAATCAAATGCGATAGATGCGTGGCCACCACGGTGGCGGCATCCACCACTGTGTAACCCAGGGATTGCGCGTGCTCGCGGCGGCCGCGCTCGATCCAGACCGCCTCCATGCCGAAGGTGGGGTCCTTGACCGTGATGCCCTCCACCGTGCCGAACACGCGCCCCGGGTTGAGCGCCAGCTCGCGATCCGGGTACAGCACGCCATCGGCCAGCGGCACGCCGAGCAGGGTGATGCGATAGGCGTTGGGCGCCAGTTCCAGGTTGTCGCGGATGTGCACCGGCGGCACCAGAAAGCCCAGCTCCTGGGTCAGCTTGCGGCGCACGCCCTTGATGCGCGGCATCAGCTCGCCGCCCTGGCGCTGATCCACCAGCGGGATCAGGCGATAACCCACCTCCAGACCCAGCGGGTCTTCGGGTTGCACGTCCTCCCAGCTCAGCTCCGCCGGACGGTCGGTCTTGGGTGCTTCGACGGCCGCCGATTGCGGCTGTCGCGCGCGACGCGCCATCAGCCAGGCGCCGCCAGCGCAAGCCCCCGCCAGCAGCAGGAACACCAGGTTGGGCATGCCGGGTACCACGCCCACCAGGCCCAACACGCCGGCCGCCACCCCCAGCACCTTGGGCGAGGAAAACACCTGCTTCATCACCGTGCCGGCAATGTCCTGCGAGCGCGACATGCGCGTCACCAGCACCGCCACCGCCACCGACATCAGCAGCGACGGCACCTGCGCCACCAGCCCATCGCCGATGGTCAGCAGGGTGTAGTTGCGGCCCGCGGTGCCGATGTCCAGCCCGTGTTCCATGGTGCCGATGAACAGGCCGCCGATGATGTTGATGAACAGGATCAGGATGCTGGCGATGGCGTCGCCGCGGATGAACTTGGAGGCACCGTCCATGGAGCCGTAGAAGTCGGCCTCCTCGCGCACTTCCTCGCGCCGCGTCTTGGCCTCGTCGCGCGTCAACAATCCGGCGTTCAGATCGGCATCGATCGCCATCTGGCGGCCCGGAAGGGCGTCAAGAATAAAGCGCGCCGACACCTCGGAGACCCGCTCGGCGCCCTTGGTCACCACCATGAAATTGACGATGGTGAGGATCACGAACACCACGATGCCCACCGCGAAACTGCCGCCCACCACGAACTCCCCGAAGCTCTCGATCACCTGGCCCGCCGCGTGCGGGCCCTCGTGCCCGTGCATCAGCACCACGCGGCTGGAGCCCACGTTCAAGGCCAGTCGCAACAGCGTGGCCAGCAGCAACACGGTGGGAAACGCACTGAAATCCAGTGGCCGCATGACGTTGACCACCGCCAGCAGAATCACGATGGACAGCGCGATGTTGAAGGTGAACGCCAGGTCCAGCACCACCGGCGACAGCGGCACCACCATCATCGCCAGGATGGTCAGCAACAGCAGCGGCGCGCCCAGGCCGCTACGCCCCAGCACCTGCAACCTGCCCAGAATTCCGTTGGTTTGCGTGGCCATGCCTTCTTCCGTTTCGGAAGGGCCAGGAGCAAGTTCCGGGCTAGGCCTGCGCGCGCATTACTATCTTGCTCCCCTCTCCCATGGGAGAGGGGCCGGGGGTGAGGGCCAGCAGAGCGTGGGCTAACCGGTTCCGCGCGCCGATGCTTCACAACTCATCCAGCGGAATGCACACCCCACGCCCGCCGCGGTTGAGCACATGCGTGTAGATCATGGTGGTACTCACGTCCGCATGGCCGAGCAGTTCCTGCACGGTCCTGATGTCGTAGCCGCCCTCCAGCAGATGCGTCGCAAACGAATGCCGCAGCACGTGCGGTGACGCAGGGCCTGTGATCTGCGCACGCACCGCCGCCCGACGCACCAGCTTTTGAACGGCGGACTCATCCAGATGATGACGCCGTGTCACACCGCTCAAAGGATCGGCCGACAAGCCGCTGGACGTGAACACGTACTGCCATCCCCACTCCCGCGACGCATTGGGAAACTTGGTGGCCAGCGCATCCGGCATCCACACACCCGCCACGCCGGCCGCACGGTCCGCGTCGAACAGCTTCCTGCGCTCCGCGAACCGCGCCATGAGCGGCTCCATCAGCGCGTGCGGCAACATGGTCACGCGATCCTTGGCGCCCTTGCCCCAACGAACCGTGATCTGGTGTCCCGTCACGTCGACATCCTTGACCCGCAGACGCAGGGCTTCCATCAGCCGCATCCCCGTGCCGTAAAGCAGTCGAACCACCAGCGCTGCCTGCCCCGACGAATCGGCCAGCTGCGAAAACAGCGCCTGCACCTGCGCCCGGCTCAACACCGTGGGCAAACGTTCCGGCTTCTTCGCGCGCGTGACACCGGAAAGCCAGGGTAGCTCCAGCTCCAAAGCCTCCATGTAAAGAAACAGGATGGCGCTCAGCGCCTGATTCTGCGTACTCGCCGAAACCTTGCGCTCCACCGCCAGACTGGTCAGAAACGCGTCCACCTCGACAGCCCCCATGTCCCGAGGATGCCGCTTGCCGTGAAACAGGATGAAGCGTTTAATCCAGTCCACATACGACGATTCGGTGCGGAGACTGTAATGCTTGGCGCGCAAACGATGCCGCACCTGATCGAGCAAGTGCGGCGCCTGCGCAGTGGCCGGGTTTGGTTCCATGTGAGACCTCCGCAAATCGGCGAAGTGCTGGACAAACAACGGAGTACAAAATCCCCACAAAGATTATACGGACGCGCGGCCGGGATAGGCTGCTGGCCGTGTTCCATCTAATTGGCGTTGAGGCTGTAGAAAAACTACAGCCATGACCGAATCCGAGCCCGAAGTGCACGCGACAGTCGCCTCAAACTGGTTTCAAAAAATTAGGCGGCGCCTTATCGCACTGTCGCGCTCGAAATGGGACCATCGGCGAAGAGCGAAACCGCTCTTCGGAGTTTTTCTACACTCTCGTTGGGCGTAGCTAATGGACATCCTCTCCTTCATCGCAGCCCTTGTGTCGTCACTGGCTTGGCCAACTGCTGTCACGTTGATTGCGCTCGCGTTTCGCAAAGAAATAAGGGCGCTTCTTCCCTTTCTGAGAAAGCTAAAGGCCGTGAACCGCCCCGGTTTTCCCGGAGGCTCGTTGTTGTGAGTCACGCCGCGAGGGCGAGACTCGGGATTTGTGAATAGTAGGCAGCTTCTGCTTCGGCGGGTGGGATGTTGCCAAGCGGTTCCATCAGTCGGCGATTGTTGTACCAGTCCACCCACTGCAGCGTGGCCCACTCGACGTCTTCGCGGCGTTGCCAGGAAGGCCGCCGGTGAATCACCTCGGCCTTGTACAAGCCGTTGATGGTCTCGGCCAGCGCGTTGTCGTAGGAATCGCCCACACTGCCCACGGAAGGTTCGAGACCCGCGTCGGCAAGACGCTCGGTGTAGCGGATCGACACGTACTGGACACCTCTGTCGCTGTGATGCACCAGCCGATCCGGGCCGACCGGTTTGCGCTCATGCAGCGCCTGCTCCAGCGCGTCGAGCACCAGGTCGGTCCGCGCCGAGGACGAAGCCCGCCAGCCGACGATGCGCCGGGCGAAGACGTCGATGACGAAGGCGACGTAGACGAAGCCCTGCCAGGTCGACACGTAGGTGAAGTCCGAGACCCACAGCTTGTTCGGCCGATCCGCCTTGAAGTGACGACGGACATGATCCAGCGGGCAAGGTGCGTTGGCATCACTCACCGTCGTGCGCACCGACTTGCCGCGGATGACGCCACGCAAGCCCAGGCGCTTCATCAGGCGCGCCACCGTGCAGCGGGCCAGATCAAAGCCTTCGCGCCGCAGTTGCCGCCACACCTTGCGCACGCCGTAGACCTGGAAGTTTTCGTTCCAGACCCGTTCGATCTCCGGCACCAGCGCTCGATCTCGCTGGTCCCTCGTAGAACGGCGCTGTGGGTCTGCCTCGCGAGCCGCGTGGGCGTAGTACGTCGACGGGGCAATCGGCAGCACCTTGCAGATCGGCTCGACCCCGTGGACCGAGCGATGCTCGTCGATGAACGCCTTCATCGTTTGAACGGGCGGTCGAGCTCCGCCTGCGCAAAATACGCCGATGCCTTGCGCAAAATCTCATTGGCCTGGCGCAGTTCACGGACCTCGCGCTCCAGCGCCTTGATCCGCTCGCCCTCGGCCGTGGTCAGGCCGGGCCGTACACCGGCGTCACGCTCGCCCTGGCGCACCCAGCGCCGCAACGTCTCGGCTGTACAACCAATCTTGGCAGCAATCGATTCAATCGCTGCCCACTGCGAGGTGTGCTGCGCCGCGTGCTCCGCCACCATCCGGACCGCGCGCTCCTGCACTTCCGGGGAATACTTCGATGCTCTGGTCATGGCTCCATTCTCTCAAGTGAGGGAGCCTCCGAGATTCCCGGGGCGGTTCACATCTGGAGCGCAATCGTGCGTGCTCTCTCAGCCACGTATAGCGGCCAAATGTTGCCCAACCAGGCGCTCTAGCCGACCCCACAGCCTCCGCTTCGCTACGGCTGCGGGTCGGCTGAGCTACGGCGTTAGAGCCCCAGAGTGAACTTATGGATAAGAGAGAACCGAATAATTTTGTCAGGTGTCTTATAGTTGCCTTGGTATTGGCACTATGCGCCCTCGTGTACTTTAATTTTTTCCGTAGAGAGCCGCCTTACCAGATAACCTCGGGATTGCTCGCTGTTGCGGCTCTAATAGTGCTTCTGTCGTTATCCGAATCCTTTGATCACCTATCCTTTGGAGCTCTTTTATCTTTAAAGCGGAAGGTGATAGAAGAGAAAGAATCGAATGAGTTGCTCCGAAGCGACAACCGAGAGCTAAGATCCCAGTTAGTAACTCTTGTTGCGAATATCCAACAGAGTCAAGTCAATAACACGTTTAATGCACCACCAGAAGCTTGGGCAAAACTGCTTGGGGTGGTTCCATCTTCGGATAAGAAGGAGGAAAGCGAAGAAACCGAGGTTGAAGAGCCTGTTGCGCCTGCTCAAGCACCAGTGGCCCAGGAGATGACCACCAGACAAAGGTTTGAGCGCTATCACGCAGCCGAGTCTGTGGCTATTAAGAAGTATCTTGACTCTATCCAGGTTCCTCAATCAGAGAGAATTCTCAACGCAGAATTTTCGTCCTCCTTCCAAAACATAGACCCAATCATGGATCGCAAAATTGTTTTCGACGCCTATGTGAAAGCGGACACACGAGAGCGGTTTATTGAAACAATTAGGGCTAGAAGCTCAGCCGGCATGTTCTCAGATCGGCTTTACGTAATGCTTAACAAAATATGGCTATATCGCCAAGCCAAGAAGGCCCAGGCAGAACTGATACTGCTGATTGTTGAAATAGAGGACGACGAACCTCTTAATAGACTAAGGTCAAGCAATAGGCTCATCGAGTTTTTCCAGCCCGCAATTGCAAACGATATTCTGAGAGTTGAATTCTGCAAAATTTCTTCTGAGGAAATTGAAATTGAGCTGGCAGGCAATCAGCAAAGTCTGCTCTAACAAATTCTTGCAGTCGGACCAAATCGTACTGTCATGCCTTTTGCAAAAAGCGCAAAAGCCACGCCAGCAAACTTTGGCCGCTGAAGAAAAGCGTTAGCCTTTATGGCCGAGCGAAATTTGGTCCAGCAGACCGACGCGCTACTTCGAGCCATCGGCCACACGGTTGTCCGATTTCAGCAAGTTGAGCAGTGGCTGGCTGAAGAATTGGCGCTTCTTCTCCGCATGCATGAGAAGGAAGACCAGTACCTTGTCTCAGCAGCAATGAGTTTCAAGCAGAAGGTTGACCTTCTTACAGAGATTTTTCCCCGTCGGGCAGAACGGCACCCGAATCTTCCCCAAGTAGATGTGGCGGATGTTCGGAAAGCACTTTATGTAGCCGAGGAATACCGAAATAGGGTGGTTCACTCGTTCTATGCGGTGGAGTGTAGCGATTCATCCAAGTGGATCCGCATGAAAGGTTCACTCCGGGGGCGGGCTGGGTTTTCTCTCAATTCGGCCGATGCCAATGTCCAAATTTTTGAGGAATGCAACAGCGCACTCGGAGTGATACGCGAGTGGAGCCTCAAAGAATCGGAAGCTCTGCGCGAGGCCACTGCAGTTCTCGTCAAGCATATGAAGGTTGGGGGCTTATGAAATGAGCGACCGGGAACATAGGTAAAAAATAGTCCGGAGACATCGGTAACCGTCACCGGTGCCCCCCGCGTCAGAATAGTTGCCGCCTTGATAGGACCATCCCTGGGGGCGTCAATGAAGGTAGAACGTGGCTCGATACGGACAAGGATTCAAGGACCGCGCGGTAGCGCGGCTGTTGCCGCCTGAAAGCGCGGCGGTGGAAGACGTGGCGTTAGCAGTGGGAGTGGGTGCCCAGACCTTGCAGCGTTGGCGAGAGCAGACGCAGTCCGGGCCGGTGAAGGCTCGGACGTGGACCGCGGGATCGCGTCTGGAGGCGGTGATTGCAACAGCACCGATGGCCGAAGCGGATCGGAGTGTGTGGTGCCGGGAACAGGGTGTATTTCCGACGGAGTTGGAGAAGTGGCGGGCCAGCGCAACGGCCGCACTGGCGGAACCCGAAGAAGCCCGTGCCAGTCCGCAGGCGACGCGACAGGACCGCAAGCGCATCAAGGAGCTGGAGCGCGACCTGCTGCGCAAGGACCGGGCGCTGGCGGAGACGGCGGCTCTGCTGGTCCTTTCAAAAAAACTCGCGGCGATCTTCAACAAGGCAGAGGACGAATGATCGACCTCGAAGATCGCCAACGCCTGGCCCACAACATTCAAATCGCCCAGGGTGCCGGTGCCCGGCTGCACGCCGCGTGCGACACCGCGGGCATCGACACCCGCACCCTGCAGCGCTGGAGAGCGTGCGGGGGGCTCGTGGACGGCGATGGAAGGCCCCAGGCCGTCCGACCCACACCGGCGCATGCCCTGAGCCTGGCCGAGCGTGCCGAGCTCTTGCGCGTGGCTAATGAGCCGCGCTTTGAGGCCGTGCCGCCAGCGCGCATCGTGCCGATGCTGGCCGACGAAGGCGTGTACCTAGCCAGCGAGTCCAGCTTCGCGCGTGTGCTGCGAGCACATGGCCAAGCCACTCACCGTGGACGCGCCCGCGAGCCGCACACGGTACGCCCACCGACCACCCACATCGCCACTGCACCGCGCCAGGTGTGGTGCTGGGACATGACCTATCTGCCGGCCACGGTGCTGGGACGCTGGTATCACCTCTACCTGATTCTCGACCTCTACAGCCGCAAGATCGTCGGCTGGGAGGTCCATGACCGCGACCATGCCGATCACGCAGCGCATCTGGTGCGGCGCACCGCCCTGGCAGAGGGCATTGCGGCCCTGGTGAACAAGCCCGTGCTGCACGGCGACAACGGCGCCACGCTCAAGGCCACCACGGTGCTGGCGATGCTGCACTGGCTCGGAGTGAAGCCCTCCTACTCGCGGCCGCGGGTGAGCGACGACAACGCCTACGCGGAATCGCTCTTCCGCACCGCCAAGTACCGGCCCGAGTTTCCGGCCAGAGGATTCGAAGACCTGGCGGCAGCGCGCGCCTGGGCAGCCGGCTTCGTGCGCTGGTACAACATCGATCATCGCCACAGCGGCATCCGCTACGTCAGCCCGGCACAGCGCCACGACGGCAGCGATGGTCCGATCCTGGCGGCGCGCCACGCGCTCTACGCCCAAGCCCGCGAACGAAACCCTGCACGATGGTCAGGCGCAACGCGAAACTGGTCGCCGGTACTCGCCGTCACCCTCAACCCCGAACGCGACTGCGTCATCAACACCCACGTCGCCGAAACCTTTAAGCAACTCGCTGCATGAATGAGGCGGCAACTACCTTGACGCGCGCCGGGTGGAGCAAGTCGCCATTTGAGCCGTTCGTTGGCTACCGTAAGCAGTCGGCGGGTTCGGCGGGTGGGTGCAGGTATCGCGCACAAAAAGCAGGAGAGCCCTTTGTATACCGGTGGTTGCTTGTGCGGCGGCATCCGCTTCCGTGTCGAATCGGAGCTTGAGCCGCTTCAGATCTGTCATTGCTCGCAGTGCCGCAAGGCACAGGGCGGGCCTATTGCGGTCAACACGCCGGTGTCGGAGGCAGCCTTTCGCCTGGTCAGCGGCACCGAGTTGCTGACTGCCTACGAGTCGTCTCCCGGCAAGCAGCGGGTGTTCTGCCGCCGCTGCGGCTCGCCCATCTACAGCAAGAAGGATGCATTACCAGAGGTGTTGCGCCTGCGGGCCGGCCTGATCGATGAGCCGCTGGCGGTCAGGCCGGTCGCGCATTCCTACGTGGGCTCGAAGGCGAGCTGGTGGCCCATTGAAGACGGCCTGCCCCGGTTCGAGGCTGCTTATGTGGCGCCCGCCATCGACGGGCAACAAGATCCGACGCGCAGCGGCTGATGGGGGTCGTGACGTCGCTTCATTGTTTTGCCGCGTAGCGCGGCGGCACGTCTGGCGGCCCATTGTTACGCCACCCGTGTCCGGTCCGGTTCTGAAAGGATCGCGCCGTGCGACGACATCGCGGGGGCGTGCGTCGCGTCCGCCATGCTCACCTGATTGCGCCCGTTCTGCTTGGCGGCGTACAGGGCCTGGTCGGCGCGCTTGAGCGCGTGATCCAGATCGTTGGCGTCGTGCGGGAACCGGGCGATGCCGATGGATACCGACAGTTGCGGCAGGCTGCGCCCGTCCACCACGATCTGCAGCGCGGCCACGGCCTGGCGCACGCGCTCGCCGGCGCGGTAGGCCTGGTCAGCGGAATCGGTTTCGAGCACGGCGATGAATTCTTCGCCGCCGACGCGTGCCAGGGCCTCTTCCGCACGCAGGCTGTTGCGCAGTTCGGCGGCAATCTGGCGCAGCGCCTCGTCGCCGGCATCGTGGCCGTGTTGGTCGTTGATGGCCTTGAAGCGATCGGCGTCCACCATCATCAGCGCAAAGCCCTGGCCGTCGCGGCTGTGCCGAGCCAGTCGCGCGCGCAGGTAGTCCTCCAGCCAGCGGCGGTTATGCAGGCCGGTGAGCGCATCGACGGTGGCCTGCTGCCGCAGTTCCTCGCGTAGCTGCAGATTGCCGAACGCCAGGCCGATCTTTTCCGCCACGTTTTTCACCAGCGACAGCTCCGGCGCCCAGCCGTCGGGGCGCTCGCCCCAGGCGAGTTCGATGAGGCCCAGCAATCTGCCCATGGTTTGCAGCGGCGTGCACAGATGCGGATGGCGGCGCGCATGCGGTGCCGCGTGCGGGCAGTAGAGCGCGTCGGTCTCGCCTTCGACGTGATGCGGCTCGGCGCGGCGCAGACCCCAGCAGTCGTCCACCGCAACCTGCACCGCTCCCGGTTGACCGTGGCCCCAGGCGACTCGACGGTCGAACAAACCGGCGCTGTTGCCGGCCAGGTACACGGCGCCGGTGGCCAGCGGGAAGATGCGCGGCAGGTAATGGGTGACGACTTTTCCGGCTTCTTCGAGGTCGGCCGACGCCGACAGCATGCGTCCCAGCTCGGTGGTGAGCGACAGCTCGGTGTTGCGCCGCTGGCCGGTCTGCAGCAGTTCGTTCAACTGCGCGGTGCGCGCCGCGACCTGGGCTTCCAGGTCGGCGTTGAGGGCGACGATGCGTGCCTCGGCGCTTTTGCGGTCGCTGATGTCGTCCACCACCGACACGAATCGGGTCGGCGTGCTGCCGCCGGCTTCCAGCCGGCGCACGTAGAGCATGGCCCAGACCACGCTGCCGTCGCGACGGATGTAGCGCTTCTCCAGACTGTAGTGGTCGATGCTGCGATCCATGACGGCGCGCGACAGCACCAGATCGCGTTGCAGATCGTCCGGGTGGGTGACGCGCTGGAAGTCAAGCTGCAGAAATTCTTCCAGCGTGTAGCCCAGTATTTCGCAGAGCTTGTCGTTGACATTGAGCCAGCGGCCGTCGGCATCCAGCAGCGCAATGCCGACCGCGGCCTGGTTGAAGATGCCGCGGAAGCGCGCCTCGCTTTCGTTGAGCATGCTCAGCATTTCCTGGCGCTCGGTCACGTCCATGCACATGGAAACCACCGACTGCAGCCGGCCCTGCACATCGCGTACCGCCAGGCGATGGACTTCCACCCACAGCGGCCGCCCGCTGCGATGGGCCATGGGAACCACGGCGAAGTGATGATCGCGCTCGCCGCCGGTGAGGCTGTCAAGCACCCGCACGCGCGGTGCAAGTTGGTGAGGCAGCACGTTGCCGAGTTGCTCCGCCGTTTGCCCGACCGCCTCGGCCTCGGTCCAGCCGAAGATACGCTCGGCCTGCGGCGACCAGCGTCGCACGCGCTGATCGACGTCGAACTCGATCGTCCCCACCGGCATGTGCTCGAAGTAAAGATCGCGCACGCGGCGCTCGGCCAGAATCCTCTGTTCGGCGGCGTGACGCTCGCTGAGGTCGGTCACCACGCAGATGAAGCGGCGCGGCATGTCCGGCGGCTGCGCCAGCTCGCGCCCGAACACCTGGGTGTGCACCACATGCCCGTCGCGATGGCGATAGCGCAGCGGCGACGTGAAGCCGTCGGCCTCGCGCGCCAACAGCTGCGCAGCCAGGCTTTGGCCGGTCGCCAGATCCTGCGGATCGCTGACGTCGGCGTAGCGAAGCTGCAACAGCGCTTCGACGCTGTAGCCCAGCATGTCGGCAAAGCACTGGTTGACCCTGACGTAGCGGCCGGTTTCGTCGCTGACGCTCATGCCCACGGCGGCCACTTCGAACACGCTGCGAAAATGCGCCTCGCTGCGCGCCACCGAGGCGTGCGCGCGGCGCGCGACCGCGGCAATGCGCGCATAACGCTTCAGTACGCGCTCATGACGCCGGGCGATCACGCCCAGCAGCACGATCAGCAGCCCGTGCGCGGGGCCGACAAACAGCAGCATGGCCTGCAGCGAATCGCGCCGGTCGGGCTGCTGCCAGTACGGGGCAGACAACCACCCGACGACGCACAGCACCGCCAGCCAGGCGGCCAGCGCCATCGCCTGCGCCGTGCGCACCGGCGACAACAGCAGGAAGCAGAACAGGTAGAGGATGGGCAGATAGGCGAACACCGGCATGAAGAAACTGTGCCGGCTGTCATCGAAATAGCCACCAGCGAACAGCCTGGCGATACGCTCCAGCATCATCCCGGCGAGGACGCCCAGGGTCAGCCAGGACGCCAGCGGCACGCCGATCATGCGCCGCCACAGCATCAAGGCCAGCGCTGCGAAGGTGACACCGGCAGCGGCAAACAGCAGCAGTTCCAGACGGCCGACGCCGGTTTGCTGAGCCACGATCGGCAGGTTGAGCCAGGCCAGCAGGGTCAGCAGCGGCAGGGTCCAACGCAGCACGTCGCGACGGTCCCCCGACAGGCGCACCGGATCGTCGTCGGCAGGAAGGTGCATGGCGACCGCTCCGGTCGGTGACGGCGTAAGGCCGGGATTGGCCCATGGGCGCGGTGCAAGTCCTGTGCTCGCCAGGTTTGGTGTCGGCCGCGTGGCGCTTGTCGCGGTGACGGCACCGACACCGCTTGTCCGCAGGCGGGTCGGAACGGGGTACTGGCACGGCTGTTGCGGCATACCGCCATCCACGCCTGTCCCGATACGGACATGTCCAAGGCGTACTACGATGACGTTTAGATAGCGAGGCTGGGTCTGTGTCTGCAGCAGCTGCTACGCCAAGCGCACCGGCCGAGCCGCGCGCGCGGATTGACGAATACACGCGCTCCAGCAATCTGATCGGGCTGCTGCAGGCACTCACCACGGTGGTACCGCTGGCCGCGCTGTGGTGGGCCGCGATCCTGGGCGCGGGATCGCCCCCCTACCTGGTCACGCTGCTGGCGACGCTGGTGATGAGCCTGTTTCTGGTGCGCGGTTTCGTGCTGATGCACGAATGCGGCCACGGCAGCCTGTTCCGCAGCGCAGCGCTCAACCGCGGTGCCGGCTTTGCGCTGGGCGTGCTGTGCGGGATGCCGCAGTACGTGTGGAGCCGGCATCACAATTACCACCACGCCACCAACGGCAACTGGGCACGCTACCGAGGGCCGCTGGCGATCCTGTCGGTGGACGAGTTCGGCGCGCTCAGCGGCCGCCAGCAACGCGCGTACGTGCGGGCCCGCTACATCTGGATGGCGCCGCTGGCCGGGTTTGTCTATCTGATCCTCAATCCGCGGCTGACCTGGCTCAAGGGAACCGCGAGTCTGCTGGTGCATCTGCTGCGCGAAAAACGGGCGCAGCCGCGGGTGTCGCTGCGCGCACACGCCGCCACCTTCCGCAGCGCTTACTGGGCGTCGCCGTCCGAATACCGGCACATGACCTACAACAACCTGGTGTTACTGTCGATGTGGGTGGCGATGAGTTGGCTGATCGGACCGCTGCTGTTCTTTTCGGTGTACCTGAGCGCCACATCGCTGGCGGGCGGGGTCGGCATCGTGCTGTTTACGGTGCAGCACAATTTCGAGCACTCCTACGCCAGCGCCGATGCGCAATGGGACCGCCACGACGCGGCGCTGCACGGCACCAGCTACCTGGACCTGCCCGCATGGCTCAACTGGTTCACCGCCAACATCGGCTATCACCACGTGCATCACCTGAGCGCACGCATTCCCAACTACCGTCTGGCGGCCTGCCATCGCGGCCATCCGGAATTGTTCGAGCCGGTGCGCCGGCTGCGCTGGCGCGACGTGCGGCCGTCGCTGAAGTTCGTGCTGTGGGATGCGCAGGCGCGGCGCATCGTGTCGGTGGCCGAGTATCGCAACGCGCAGTCCGCGGCTGCCGGCATGGCCTGAGCGATCGGTATCTGCCGCATCTCCTGCGAATGCCATGGGCCGAAAATCGGCCTGCCCTGGCTCACGCATCTGCCCCGCAATCACCACGGCGTCTTCCGATCAGGGCCCTGATGCGCCGACACGCAGCATATCGTCGAGCCGAACCAGCTTGTTGCGCGGCTGACCGTCGCGCGCATGCGCCCGCTCGTGGCGGTCGATGTTTCTCCAGCCCTGGAAGTCGACCACCTTGCATTGCCGCTCGCGCAGCAATGCCTCGATCGCCGACGCCGGTTTCGCTGGTTGGGCGAGTCGGCCGGCAGCGGCGTCCTCGACCAGCGCGCGCACGGTCTGCCGCGCGCAGGCCTTGTTGCTGCCGATGACACCGCGCGGGCCGCGCTTGATCCATCCGACGACATACGCGCCGGGCATGACGTCGTCGTCCAGCACGAGCACGCGCCCATCTCGATTGGGAACGATGCCTCTGCCATCGTCGAACGGCAGATCCGCAAGCGGCTTTCCGCGGTATCCGATAGCGTGTACCACCAGTCCTGCAGCAAGGTCTTCGGTCTGCTGACTGGCCACCGCCTTGAGGCCGCCGTCTTCGCTGGCGACGAGCTGGTTGCGCACCAGGCGGATACCCTCGACCCGGCCTCGTCCAAGCACCTCGATTGGCGACTGCAGGAAACGCAACACGAGTCGGCGAGCGCGCGTTTCATCGCCTGACTTCGAATAGGCCTCGAGCGTCGCGCGCTTCAGCGTGGCGTCGAAGTTGCCCTGATCCCAGCGCGCGCCGGACAGATCGTCCGGATCGACCACGACGCTGACGTCGTCGAGTTCGCCCAGCTCGCGCAGTTCCGGATGCGTGAAGGCCGCCTGTGCGGGGCCGCGCCGGCCGACGACGCACACTTCGCGGATGCGGCTGTGGGCGAGCGCTTCGCGCGCGTGCTCCGCGATGTCGGAGGAGGCAAGCGCTGATCCCGACTTGAGGAGAATGCGCGCCACGTCGAGCGCGACATTGCCGTTGCCGATCACCACCGCCCGTTCGCAATCGAAGGACACATCGAGGTCAGCGGCATCCGGGTGGCCGTTGTACCAGGCCACGAATCGGCTGGATTCATGGCACCCGGGAAGATGCTTGCCCGGAACATTGAGTGCCTGGCTGGCGCTGGCCCCCACCGCGTAGATGACGGCGTCGTGGTGTTCGAGCAGTTCGGCATGCGTGATGTCGCGCCCGATCTCGACATTGCCGTGGAAGCGCAGGCGACCGCCGCTGCGCGCCTGTCGCTGGTACGTGTCGATCACGAGGCGGCGATCGGCGTGGTCGGGCGCAACGCCCGCGCGGACCAGGCCACCGAGGGTCGGCAAGCGGTCGAACAGGTTCACGTACACCGGCGGGTCACCGAGCTTGACCAACTCGGCTGCCGCGTACAGGGCAGCCGGACCCGCCCCGACGATCGCGACATCCAGGCGCTGCGCATCAGGCTGGTTCACGTTTCGCTCCTTGCCGGAAGAAGGCCGCATTGATCTCCGGGTAGGCCGCCCATTGCGCGGGCAACTGATCGATCCGGTAGATCGCGTTGACCGGACAGGCCTCGGCGCAGGCGTTGCAGCCGACGCAGGCATCGGGGTCGATGTACAGCATCTCGGCGTGCGCGAAGTCGCGGGCTTCCGGTGAGGGCTGGATGCAATCGACCGGGCACACCTCGGTGCAAACGGCGTCGTTGACGCAGGAGCCGACGATGACGTAGCTCATTGGCCGACGGCCATCGGCAGGTCCTGCGTCGCCGAATGCGTAAACCTGGACGCAGCATCCTGCAGCGGTTCGATGCGGACCCGCGTCATGTTCAGCAGCGGCGTCTGCGACAGCGGGTCGATGCGCTGGTTGTCCACCAGCCGGTTGCGGTTCTCGCCCCAGCGCTGGAATTGTCCCGGCTTGCGGGTATCGAACACGCGCGAACCCCAGCCGTGCGGAATCGCCACCACGCCGCGCCGCCCGCCAGTGCCGGCCGTGACGGTGAGCTCGATCTTGCCGTTCGCCGAACGCACGCGCACCGCGTCGCCCTCGTCGATGCCCAGCGCCTCCATGTCGTCGGCGTGCATCTCCACCTGGTTGCCACGCTGGTGCTCGAACAGCCGTCGGTTGTCGTTCATCCACGAGTTCATGGATTCGCGGTGACGATGGTTGCTGAGGATGAACGGATAGTCCGCATCGTCCTGCGGCGGTGCCTGGCTCAGGAGACGACGGCATTCGTCCATCAGTATCGCGGGCGCGCATTCAATCTTCTTGCTCGGCGTGCGCAGGCATTTGGCAAGATCGCCGTAGCGCTTCTCGTCGTACAGATAACCGTGCGGCCGTTTCTTGATGTCGCGCAGCTTGACCCGACCTGCCGACGCCACCATCAGCGACTCGAACCAGCCGGGTCCGAATTCGAGCTTTGAGAGGCCGGGGATCTTCGCCAGCCAGCGGCTCGCGCGAATGATGCTGTTGAAGCCCTTGAAGCCGAACAGCGGGCGCTTCATCTTCAGCGCCAGGTCGACGAAGAAGCGCCACTCCTCGCGTGCGTCGCCCTTGGGGCGCACCGCGGCGCGCGCGTACTGCGCGTAGGGCTTGTCCATGAGGCTGCCGAATGCCAGGTGCAGGCCTTCACGCTCCAGCCAGTGCGTGCCCGGAATCAGCCAGTGCGCATGGCGATGGCTCTCCCTTTGTACGAAGTCCACCGCGACCAGCAGTTCGAGCTGCGACAGCGCCTTGTCGAGGGTGTCGCCGTCTGGGCCGGACACCACGGGATTTCCGGAACAGATCAGCATGGCGCGGATCTGGCCCTCACCGGGGGTGAGGATCTCGTCGGCGAGTTCGCTGATGCCGTGGAAGCCGGCGATCGTCGGCAGCTTGCGCAGGCGCGTGCGGTGCTTGGACTTGGGCGCCATCATTTCCCAGGCCTTGGGCAGGTCGACGAAGCCGCGCTCGTAACGCTTGCCGCCCGGCATGTCCATGCGATTGGTGATGATGTTGAGCAGTTGGCTCAGCCATTCGCCGACGGTGCCGGTCCCCGAATGCGCCAGCCCGGTGTGCGAGACGCAGGCCGCGGTACGCGCCTTGGCAAAGCGTTCCGCGACATCGCGCAGCTGCGCCACCGACACATCACAGCGCGCCGACAACTGTTCGAGGTCGGCCTGCTTGAGTAGTTCGAACACCTCCTCCAGCCCGTTCACCGGCACCGCCTGCGGCGCACGGTTCCATCCGGACTCGACGATGATCTTGAGCAGGGCCAGCAGGAACGCCCAGTCCTCGCCCGGCCGGATCTGGATGTGCGTTCTGGCTTCCTTGCTCGAGGTGGTCACGCGCGGATCGACCACGATCAGGTCTGCGCCGCGGTCGCGTGCGGCGAGCACGCGCTTCCAGCCGTGGGGAATGACCTCAATCCAGCCGAAGCGGCTGACCGCCGGGTCCATGCCGACCAGCAGGAAACACTCGCACTCGTCGATGTCGGTGGGCACCGACATCAGCTCGCAACCGAACATCTCTTCCTGCACCACATGGAGATTGTTCTGGTCCAGGGAACCCACCCAGTAGCGGTTGCCGGTGCCGATGGCGGCGAGCAGGCCGCTGTGCAGGTTCGAATCGCCGAAGTTGTGGCCCAGCGGATTACCGTGATACGAGCCCACCGCATCGGCGCCGTGCTGTTCGATGATGCGATTCATACGCTCGGCGATATCGGCGATCGCTTCCTCGTAGGTCGCCGGAACGTAGCGGTCGCCCACGCGACGCATCGGCGTCGTGATGCGCTGGGGATGATTGCGCAGCTCCGCCGCCGCCATGCCCTTGCGGCAGAAATCACTCCAGGTGAACGGATTGTTACGGTCCGGTTCGATGCCCAGGATCTCCTGGCCGGCATCGTCGACTTCGACTTCGACACCACACAGGGAAACGCAGTAGTGGCAGTGCGTGTAGACCTTTCTCGACATGCTGTTCTCCTCAGAAGCTGGTCCAGCGCGGCCTAACTGGAGGTCGTGCAGCCGGGTAGCCGGATAGCCGGAAGCGTCCGGCTTGCTACCTCCAAATATATTGTGTCGTTTGTTTAATTATGTCCTACGGACATAATAATCCGATCATCGATAGTTTTGAAATCAACCCCACCAGACTTCGATAGTCCATTGAAATATGGAAATATTCCGGTCGTTCGACTCGGCGATTCCGCCCCGATTAAGGCTGCACGTGGGCGTCGTCGGGCTCACCGCCGGGCACGTCACCCACCTGTGGCGGCGCCGGTGGTGGCGTCGCGCCGGTCCAGCGCCGCAACTGGAATACGTAGCTCAACACCTGTGCCACCGCCTGGAACAATGCGGCCGGAATTTCCTGGTCCAGCTCCACCGAGCGGTACAGCGCACGCGCCAGCGGCGGTGCCGAGACGACGGGAATGCGGTGCTCGCGGGCCAGCTCGCGGATGTTGGAGGCGATCACGTCGGCGCCCTTGGCCACCAACTTGGGCGCGCGCATCCGGCCGGCGCTGTACTTGAGCGCCACCGCGTAGTGGGTGGGATTGGTGACGATGACGTCGGCGCCGGGCACCGCATCCATCATGCGACGCTGTGCAAGCGCCTGCTGCGCCTGACGGATCTTGGCCTTGACCTCGGGCCGGCCTTCGGCCTGCTTGTACTCCTCGCGCACTTCCTGCTTGGTCATGCGCATGTCCTTGCCGTGGCGGAACAACTGCCAGGGCACGTCGAGCGCCGCGATCACCGCCAGGCCCAGCGCCAGCCAGCCAAGCAGGCCGAACACGATGGCGCCGGAATCGGCAATGCCGCTGCGCACCTCCATCGCCGCCATCACCGGCAGCTCGCTACGGCTGGACCACAGCACCGCTGCGCCGATGCCGCCGAGCACCACAACCTTGAACAAGCCCAGGCCCAGGTCCACCAGCGCGCGCGAAGAGAAAATTCTTCCCAGCCCGGCGACCGGGTCCAGCCGCGAGAACTTGGGTGCCATTGCCTTGGCACTGAAGTTCCAGCCGCCCAGCAGCAGGGGCGCCACCAGTGCGCCGAGAAATCCGAGCAACAGGATCGGCGCCACCACCAGCAGGCCCGCACGCAGCAGTTCCAGAAACGCGCGCGGCATGTCTTGCGCGGTGGCCAGATCGCGCGCCCGGAATTCGAAGCTGTCGCGCAGCAAGGTTTCGGCTTGCGCCACCATGTCGGCACCGTAGCCCCACAACACCGCCGCGCCGCCGGCAATCAGCACCGCGGTGGTCAGCTCGCGCGAACGCGCAAGCTGCCCCTGCTCGCGCGCCTCGCGCTCACGCTTCGGGGTGGCGCGTTCGGTCTTGTCCTGGCTGCTCTGATGTGACATGTGCGTTCAGTGCACCAGCGCGCCCATCACCGGCCAGGCCGCGTCCAGCCAGCCCGACAGCACCACCGCCAGGCTTGGCAGCAGCCATTGCAGCATCAGCAGTCCCAGCACCAGGGTGAGCGGAAAGCCCACCGACATCAGGTTGATGGTGGGCGCCGAACGCCCGAGCACACCGATGGCCAGGTTCACCGCGATCATCGCAGTCAGCACCGGCGCCGCCAGTTGTACGCCGCCGGCGAACAGACTGCCGGCCCAGTCCAGCATCAGGCGGATGCTGCCCAGGCTCAACGCCGAATCGGTGACCGGGCCGCTGCGAAAGCTGCCGACCAGGCCCTGAATCAAGGTCAGGTGCGCGCCGCTGGCCACGAACAGCAGGCTGCCGACCACGATCAGGAATTGGCCGACGATGGGCGTGTTCACGCCACGCACCGGATCGGCGAGCTGCGCGAAGCCCAGGCCCATGCTGTTGGCGATGAGTTCGCCGGCCAGCGCAAAGGATTCGAACACCAGGCGCAGGGTCAGGCCCATGGCCACACCGATCAGCACCTGCTGCGCCATCGCCGACCACCATTGCGCGCCGAACAGCGGCAGCGGCGCGCTCAGGGGAATCAGCGGCAGGATCAGCAAGGTCAGCGGCAGCACCAGCATCAGTCGCACCAGCGGCGGAATGCCGCGCTCGCCGTAGATCGGCGCCAGCATCAGCAGCGACGCCACCCGCGCCATCACCAGCAGGCCGGTCTGCACCCAGGTGAGCAGCTCGCTGGCGGAGATTTCGATCATGTACCGGCGAGCTTGATGTTCAGCTCACCAGCATCGGCAGGCTTTCAATCAACTGGCGCGTGTAATCCACCAGCGCGCGCAGCATCCATGGCCCGGTGGCGACGATCACCACCGCCATGGCGACGACCTTGGGGATGAAGCTCAGGGTCATTTCGTTGATCTGGGTGGCGGCCTGAAACAGACCCACGATCAGGCCCACCACCAGCGAGGTCAGCAGCAGCGGCGCGCCCAGCATCAGGGCCAGTTTGAGTGCCTGGTTGGACAGGCTGAGCACGGTTTCCGGCGTCATGCTGCGGCGCTCAAGGGTTGAAGCTGTTGGCCAGCGAGGCCATCAGCAGCGCCCAGCCATCCACCAGCACGAACAGCATCAGCTTGAACGGCGCCGACACCAGCATCGGCGACAACATCATCATGCCCATCGACATCAGCACGCTGGACACCACCAGGTCGATGACGATGAAGGGGATGAACAGCAGAAATCCGATCTGGAACGCGGTGGTCAGCTCGCTGGTGACGAAGGCCGCCGCCAGCACTGCGAAAGGAATGTCGTCCGGCGATTCGTACGGCCCGGTTCCGGAGATGCCGGCGAAGATCATCAGCTCGTTTTCGCGCGTCTGCTTGAGCATGAATTCGCGGATCGGCGTCACCGCCTTTTCCAGCGCGGGTTTGGGTTCGAGCGCGCCGTCCAGATAAGGCTGCGCGGCTTCCACGTAGATGCGGTCCACCACCGGCTGCATGATGAACAGGGTCATGAACAGGGCCAGGCCGATCAGCACCGGATTGGACGGCGTCTGCCCGGTTCCCAGCGCCTGCCGCAACAGCGCCAGGACCACGATGATGCGGGTGAACGCGGTCATCATCAGCAGGATCGACGGCAGCAGGGTGACCAGGGTCATCAGCACCAGCACCTGCAGGCTGAGGCTGTAGGTGGAACCGCCTTCCTCGCCGGGCGTGACCGTGACCGCAGGCAGGCCGCCGATGCTCTGGGCGAAACCGGGTGCGGCGATCAGCAGCAGGCCGATCAGGGCCAGGCCACGCAGCGCGTTCATCGCTTGAAGGCCTGGCGCAGTTGCAGCGCGAAGGCTTCGCGAAAGCTCGGCAGGCGCTCCGAGGACGCGTCGCTCATGTATCCCGCCTCGGCGACAGCTGAGGCGGGAGCGTGAATCGGTAGGGGCCGCTCGGTCTGCGACTGAGCGTCCCGGCTTCGCTGGCGCGAAACCGGGCTACTGGCTTCCGCGGGTCCGAGCGATTTCAGAATGCTGACCTGCCCCGGCGCTACGCCGATCAGAAACTGCTGGCCTTGCGCTTCCACGATCACCACGCGCTCCTTGAGCCCGACGGCCAGGGTCGAGCGCACACGCAGTTCGCTGTTGGCGATGGCGCGCATACCCTGCATGCGTCGCGTCATCCAGGCCAGGCCCAGAATCATCGCGACCACGGCAGCCAGACTGAGCACCATCTGCAGCAAGGCAGCGGCGTTTTCCATGCGCGTGGTTTCCGGTTGCGATCAGCGCAGCTTCTTGATGCGCTCGGCCGGGCTGACGACATCGGTCAGCCGCACGCCGAAGCGTTCGTTCACCACCACCACCTCGCCGTGGGCGATCAGCGTGCCGTTGGCGTACACGTCCAGCGGCTCGCCGGCGGCGCGTTCCAGCTCCACCACCGAACCCTGGTTGAGCTGCAGCAGGTTGCGGATGGGCAGGCGCGCGCGTCCCACTTCCATCGACAGGGTGACGGCGACGTCGAGGATCACGTCCAGATTGACGTCGTTGGCGCTCTCGGGCGCCACGCCGTCGCCAAACTGTTCGAATTGGGCGGTGGCAACACCGGCGGTGCCGGCAAAGGGTCGGGCTTGGGCAGTCATGGGGGGCTTCCGGTGAGATGACGCGAGGAGGTTGATGTCAGTGGGCGGCGCAGCACTTCATCGATGCGCACCGCGTTGTGTCCGTTGGCCACACCGAACTGGCCGCGGTACACCGGCACGCCCTCCACGCACACGTCGACGCGCTTGGGCATGTTGATGGGAATGATGTCGCCGGGCTTGAGGCGCATCAGGTCACGCAAGGAGATCACCGCCGAGGCGAGTTCGGACTCCAGCTCCACCTCGGTCTGCTGAAGTTGCTCGCGTAGCGTGATGGGCCAGCGCTCGTCCTTTTCCATGCGGTCGGACTGCAGGCCGGCGTCGAGCAGATCGCGGATCGGTTCCAGCATCGAATACGGAAAGGTGATGTGCAGATGCCCGCCGCCGCCTTCGAGTTCGATGTGGAACTTGGACACGCACACGATCTCGCTGGGCGACACGATGTTGGCGAAGTGCGGGTTGACCTCGGAATTCAGGTATTCGAATTCCAGCGGCATCACCGGCCCCCAGGCCTCGACCAGATCGGCAAAGCACTGGCGCACCATCAACTGGATCACGCGCAGCTCGGTGGGGGTGAATTCGCGGCCCTCGATCTTGGTCTTGAGCTTGCCGTCGCCACCGAAGAAATTTTCCACCACCGAGAACACCAGCCGCGGCTCGAAGATGAACAGCGCAGTGCCGCGCAGCGGCTTGACCCGTACCAGGTTCAGGCTGGTCGGCACGAACAGCGAGTGGGTGTACTCGCCGAACTTCATCATCTCGATGCCGACCACGGTCAGCTCCGGCTGGCGCCGCAGCATATTGAACAGGCCGATGCGGAACAGCCGCGCAAAGCGCTCGTTGACCATCTCCAGGGTCGGCATGCGACCGCGCACGATGCGGTCCTGCGTGGCGAAGTCGAAGGTGCGCGCCTCGTCCCTGGCGGCGGGCGGCGGCTCGGTATCGACCTGGCCGGAATCCACGCCGTGCAGCAGCGCGTCGATCTCGTCCTGCGACAGCAACTCCGAAGTGCTCATGCGGTGGCGTCCTGGCCTTACTGCATCACGAAGCTGGTGAAGTACACCGCTTCCACCACCGGCTGGCCGGTTTCTTCCTGCATCACCTTCTGCACCTCGGCCAGGGCCGCGATACGCAGTTGCTCCTTGCCCTCGCGCGAGGCCAGCTCGCTGGTTTTCTGCTGCGCGAACAGCATCAGCAGGCTGTTGCGGATGCGCGGCAGATGCACGCGCACGGTCTCCAGCGCCACCGGGTCGCGCGACATCACCTGCATGTCGACCTGCAGGTAGTGCGGGACCTCGGGATCTTCCAGGTTCACCACGAAGGCCGGGTCCAGCGCCAGATAGGCGGCCGGCAACGGCAGCGCTGGTGTTTCTGCGGCAGCCTCACCATCGACGGCCTCGCCTTCGGTCGCTGTAGAGAAAAAGAAGTAAGCGACGGCACCGGCGGCGGCCATGGCCACGACCACCGCGATCAGCAGAGTGCCCAGGCCGAAGCCGCGGCGGACGGGTGCCGCCGTCGCGGCAGGGGAGTCGGTGAGTTCGGCGGCGCTGGCCATGCGTCGGATTCCACGAGAGGTCGAATGCGCCAGCCCTGGTGCAACCCCTATGCCACGGCCGCCGGGCCCGCTGGCATCAGCGTCGCCGGGGAATTGACGCCCGAACCTGCGGCGCGCCGCGACGGATTGCCGGCGCGTTCAGCCCAGCAACCGCGCCACCACCGGTGCCAGTTGTGCGCGATCGCCGCTGGTGAGCCATTGCAGGGTTCCGGCGTGCGCGTGGTCCTGCCGCAGCAGACCTTCACGGCTGAGCACGCGCTGTGCCTGCCGCGCCACCGCGGCGCCGGTATCGATGAGGGCGACCTGCGCGCCGGCGACGCGCTGGATCAGCGGCCGCAGAAACGGATAGTGGGTGCAGCCGAGCACGACGACATCGGCGCCGGCCGCACGCAGCGGCTCCACGTAGCGCTGCACCAGCGCCTGCGTGCGCGTACCCTCGAGTTCGCCGGCCTCCACGCATTCCACCAGGCCCGGGCAAGGCTGGGTGATGACGCGCACGCCGCCGGCATGCCGGGCAATCAGATGGTGGAATTTTTCGCCGGCCAGCGCCGCACCGGTGGCGAGCACGCCGACCACACCGCTGCGCGTCTGCGCGCAGGCCGGCTTGACCGCGGGTTCCATGCCCACGAAGGCGATCGGGTAGGCGGCGCGCAGCGATTCCACCGCGGCGATGGTCGCGGTGTTGCAGGCCACCACGATCAGCTTGCAGGTCGCCGCGAGCAGCGTTTCGGTGATCGCCACCGCGCGCGCCTGGATGGCCGTGGCCGACTGGCCGCCGTAAGGGCAATGCGCGCTGTCGGCGTAGTAGATGAAATCCTCCGCCGGCAGCAGCGCCTGCAACTCGCGCAGGACCGACAGGCCGCCCACCCCGGAGTCGAACACCCCGATCGGGGACGCTGCGTTCAGCGGCGCGCCCGCGTCGTTCACCCTAAAAGCGGCAATTGGCCACGGATTTCACGGATAAACAATCGCCGGGTCAAAAACATAAACCTGCCGAGAATCGTTGCGTCACCGATTGGGGGCCTTGATCGGAGCTGGCAAGTCGCTGATTTTCAATCCGTGTCATCTGTGAAATCCGTGGCAAATGCTTTTTCCAGGTTCACGGCGCTTGCATCAACCCGGTCGGCGCTCGCGTGCGGCCGGCACGCCAAGGGCGGGTCGCGCCGCGCAGCCGCACGGCACTCTTGCCCCGGCGCGCTTCACGCCGCGGCGCTCATGGCATGCGTGGCGCGCGGTCGGGCGCGCACATGCAGTGGGCGTAGGCTCCGCGCGGATCGTTGAAGCGCCGCAACCAGTTGCCGGCGTCGGCCTGCTCGAGCGCACGCATCAGCGGATGCGTGGCGGGCGGCAGTCCCAGCACCTGGCCGAGGTCGAGCTTGAGAGAGCCGAAGAACTCGCCCAGCAGACCGCCGGCGAAGGTCGGAGCCGGCTCGAACGGTGTCAGCGCCCATTCGCCCTCGCCCAGGCCGGCGAGTTCGGCTGCAGCTGCAGCGGCCGGCTCCAGTCCGCCGAAAGCGTCGATCAGTCCGAAACCCTTGGCGTCATCACCGCTCCACACCCGGCCCTGGGCGATCGATTCGACCTTGGCCGGGTCCAGCTTGCGGCCGGCGGCGACGCCGTCGATGAACTCGCGATAACCGCGCTCGATCTCGGTCTGGAAGATCGCCTTGACCTCGTCGGACAGCGGGCGGTCGATGCGGAACGCACCGGCCAGCGAGGTGGTGCCGACCCCGTCGGTGCTGATGCCCAGCTTGGCCATCGGCTCGTCGATGGTGGGAACCAGCCCGAAGATGCCGATGGACCCGGTGATGGTGGTGGGGTGCGCCCAGATCTGGTCGGCATCCATCGCAACCCAATACCCGCCGCTGGCCGCAACACTGCCCATCGACGCCACCACCGGCTTGCCGGCCGCCTTGAGCGCCAGCACCTGGCGACGGATCTGTTCGGAGGCCCACACGCTGCCGCCGGGCGAGTCGATACGCAGCACCACCGCCGCCACTTCCTCGTCGCGACGCGCGTCTTCCAGCAGTTCGGACACGGTGTCGCCGCCGGCCTGCCCGCGCTCGCCCAGCCCGTCGACGATCTCGCCCTGCACCACCACCAGCGCAATGTCGGAGGCGGCGCGGCGGGCGCTCTTCTTACGCTTCTGGTCGTGGCGGGCGGCACGCAGATATTCGGAGTGATGGATCTGGCGGAAGCTGCCATGCTCCGGGTCCAGGCCTACGTCGGTGGCCATGCGCTGACGGAACTGTTCCAAGGTTTCGATGTGGGTGACCAGCCCGGCTTCCTTGGCGTACACCGCGCTGTTGCCGCGCAGATTCTCCACGCCGACCCGGTAGTTCTGCACGTAGCGGCTGACGGCGCCGGCCTCCAGCTTGCGGGCGGTGCCTACGGCATTACCGTATTCGGTCCACAGATCGCCCAGCCACTCGGCATTGGCCAGCCGTGCCTCCTCCGACATGTCGTTGCGGATGAAGGGCTCCACCGCGGCCTTGAACTCGCCGACGCGAAACACGTTCATGCGCACGCCAAGCTTGTCCAGGGCGTCCTTGAAATAGTTCTGGTAGACGCCGAAGCCTTCCAGGTAGACCGTGCCTTGCGGATCCACCGAGACGTCGTCCGCAGCGGCAGCGGCCAGGTAGCCGGTCTGGTCGTAGTACGGCGACTGCGCGTGAACCGGCTTGCCGGTGGCCTTGAAGCGCTGCAACGCGGCGGCCAGTTCCTGCATCTGCGGCATGCCGCCGCTCCACAGGTTGTCCAGCTTGAGCACGATGCTGCTGATACGCGAATCGGCGGCGGCGGCATCGATGGCTTCCACCAGGTCGCGCAACAAGGTCTGCGAGGGCGGCTCGCGGGTGAAGCGCTCGAACAGTCGCAGCTCGACATCCACCTGGTCCACCAGATCCCCCGAGGGCCACACCACCAGCGCGATGTTGTCTTCCACCGTTGGCCGCGGCCCGCCGCGCAGCGTGAACCAGGCAAAGCCGATGAAGACGATCAAACTGAGCACGATCAGCACGCGATAGAGCGTGATGACCGCGCCCCAGATGAATTCGAAGAAACGGCGCAGAGCGGACTTGGATTCGGACATGGACGACTCTCGACTCCGGCACTTGAATGACACGCCAGTATGACATGCAGCCTGCAGCGTTCCGGCTGGCGACGGCCCGCTTCAACCCGGCGCTTCGGCGCCCCGTCTGGCCGCTCGCACCCCAGACTTCAAAGGCCGGCGATGCTTGCGGGCAGGGCTACCGCCGCCGCTTGTAGCCGGCCGCCGGCAGCGCTAGCGCACCGCCAGTATCCACAGGCGCGCCAGCGCAGCGGCGCCGTCGTCGCCGCGGACCTTGCGGAATGCCTGCACCGCGCGTGCCTGGTCGCCGGCAAGAAAATAGGCGTAGCCCAGCCGCAGTCGGGCGTGTCCGGGGGCCTGCAAAGGTCCTTGCTTGGCGCTGTGCTCCATCATCGACAAGCCCTTGGCGGTGTCGCCGTAGGTCACATAGGCCAGGCCGGTGCGAAACAGCGCGTCGCCACCCGCGGCTTTGGCGTCGGCGGCGGTCGAAGCGATCGTGGCGCGATCCTCGGCCCGCTTGCTTTCGACCAGCTTGCGCAGGCGCTGCTGGCGCTCGACATCGGCTGCCGCACCCACACCCAGAACCTTGGCAGCGGTGCCACGCTGCAGGAAGTCCAGAGCCTCGCCGGGCAGGCCCTCCTGCATCGCCAGCTGCGCGGCCTCCATGTAGTCGGTGGCGCTGGCCATGGTGCCGGCGGCCAGGCGCAGGCGGTAGGTATCCAGGTCGAGCTTGCGCGAAAAGCCCGGCTGCGCCGCAGTACGCTGGATGACGTCGGTCCAGTACTCGGCCTTGGGGTAATGCCGTACCAGCCGCTCCAATGCCTGCGCGTACCCGCGCATGTCCGCGGCCTGGGCATAGGCGCTGGCGAGCAGGCGCAGACTGTCTTCGTCGGGACGCTGGCCGGCTGCCTCGGTCGCCTGCACCTGCTCGGCGGCTACGCGTGCAGCGGCGGCGTAGTCCCCGGCCAGGTAATGGGCCTGCGGGATCAGCTCCAGCACCTCGACGCGGCCACCACCGGCCTGGCGATAGCGGTTCAGCCAGTTCACCGCCTGGGCGTAGTTCCTGGCGCGGTAGAAGCTCCCGGCCACGCCTTCCATGATCTTCAACGCCTCTTCTTTCGGGAGTCGATTGGCGTCGAGGACCTGTTCGAAAGCGGTGGCGGCTTTGACGGCGTCGCCGGCACCGGAGTAGGCCGCACCGCGCATCTGGGCGATGACGAAGGCTTCGTAGTCGGTGAGCTTGCCCACCGCTTCGGCCTGATCGATGGGCTTGAGGGCCTGCTTGAATTGCTTGGACTGGATCAACTTCTGGGCGTCCTGAAGCGGCTTGCCCACTTCCGGGCGCAGGCTGTCGCGCTGGGCCAGGACCGGGCTGGCAGCGCTCAGACTCAGGCCGAGCACAACGGCGCCGAGAAGGCGCTTGAGAGACTTGAGGTTCATGCGGGTTCCGGACGTGAGGCGTGAGGCGTGAGGCGTGAGGCGTGAGGCGAAGAGCGTGCTGATGGCTAACGCCTGAAGCGAGCGCAGCAAGCGTCCTAACGGCTAACGCCTGCTTCAAAGGGCACCGACCACATCGATATCAGTCGGGAATGACCCACTGGTAGCGGACCGCGAACCAGGTCGGTGCTGGCACCCCGTCGACGGTGCCGACGATGAATCGGCAGGCGCCGAAGGCGCGCAAGGCGGCGGCATCCAGGCGCTTGTAGCCGCTGGATTCATCGACCCGGGTTTCCTTGACCTTGCCATCGGCGCCGATCAGCAGGCTGATGCCGCTGGTGCCCTGCTCGCCCAGACGTTCGGAGGCCGACGGATAATTGGGCTCGCGACAGGCGCGGGAGCTGCCTTCGAAATCGATACGGGCAGGTACGCGCACGACCTTGCGCGGCGGCGCCGGCGGTGCCGGTGGTTTGGGCGGCGGCTCCTTGGCAATCTGGGTGATAGCGCGCGGCGGTTTCGGCGGCGGCGCGATGACGATGTCCGGCGGCGGGATGAAGGGCGGCGGCGGCGGGGTCAGGTCGGGCTCCGGCGGCGGCGGCTCCGGCGGCGGCGGCCGGATGTCCTCGATGATCTTGGTCTCGATCGGCGACGGGATGAGCTCCACCACCTGCCGAGCCAGCCCGGTCAGGAGTCCCCAGATCAACAGCAGGTGCAACAGCACGACCACAACCAGACCGATCAGGCGGTGCAGATTCTGGCCGGGTTCGGAACTGAAATTCATCGAAGAGCGTTCAGGCGCGAGCGCGATCCGTTCCGGCACGCAAACACTGTGCGCGGGTCGACGCGGTTTCGGTCACGGTCGCAAAAGGGTCGCAATAGTGCACAACGCCGGCGCTTAAATGCAAACGACTCGCAATTGGAACGGAATCGTCGCCGCCCCGCTCGACACGGTCTGCGCCCTGAGGTCCGCATCTGCAACACGCTTCTGCGATACACGACGCTCAGGTGCCGCGCTCGAACTCCACCAGCGCGGCCCCCTCGGCAACCTGGTCGCCCACGCCGAAACAGAATGCCTTGACCTGCCCGGCAGCCGGTGCGCAGATGGTGTGTTCCATCTTCATGGCCTCCATCACCAGCAACGGCGCGCCCTTCTCGACCGCAGCTCCGGCCGCGGCGACCAGCGCGATTACCTTGCCCGGCATCGGCGCCTGTAGACCGCCGACCGCTTCGTCTGCCTCGCCCGCATGCAGCAGCGGATCCAGGTGTCGCAGCACGTGGCGGCGACCCTCCACAAAGAGGTGCAGGCTTTCCTGGTGTTCCACGCACCAAGCGCGCAGATGTTCGCCGCCCAGGTGCAGATCGACCGCGCCGTCGGCTTGCACACGACCTGTTGCGAGCTGTCCGTCGACGCGCAGCTGGCCGGCGCCGAGGTGCTCGACCGTCACCGTCTGCTGCATCTCCCCGACCTGAAACTCCAGGCTGCGCGCCAGCGTGGCGTTCAGCCGCCAACCATCGGCGATGGCCCAGGGCGATGCCGGCTCCCGCGTGACCGCACGCTCGTCGTGGGTGCTGCGCTGCGTGACCGCGAGCGCGGCGACCGCCAGCGCCGCCCGAGGAACCGGTGCGGGCGGCGGAAACAACAGCTCGCGCTCGCGCTCGATCAGACCGGTGTCGACCTCGCCGGCACGAAACGGCGCGCTACCGACCAGACGCGCAAGAAACTCGACGTTGTTGCCCACCCCGACCACGCGAAAATCACCCAGCGCCTGCAGCATGCGCTGGCAGGCACGCTCGCGATCCTCGTCCCACACGATGAGCTTGGCCAGCATCGGATCGTAGTGCGGGCTGACCGTATCGCCCTGCTCCACGCCGCTGTCCACCCGCACGTGGCACGAGGCCGGCGGCGGCGCAAAGTGCCGCAGCGTGCCGATGGAGGGCAGGAAACCCTTGTCGGGCTCCTCGGCATAGATGCGCACTTCGATCGCGTGCCCGCGCAACGGCACCTGTTCCTGACTCAGCGGCAGGGGCTGCCCCGCGGCGACGCGGATCTGCCATTCCACGAGGTCGAGGCCGGTGATCATCTCGGTGACCGGATGCTCCACCTGCAGACGCGTGTTCATCTCCATGAAGAAGAAGTCGCCGCCGGCATCGGCGATGAACTCCACCGTTCCGGCGCCGACATAGCCCACCGCGCGCGCAGCGTCGCAGGCGGCCTGCCCCATCGCCGCACGGCGCTCCGCACTCATGCCGGGGGCGGGAGCCTCTTCCACCACCTTCTGATGGCGCCGCTGCGCCGAGCAATCGCGTTCGTACAGGCTCAGGGTCTGGCCCTGGGCGTCGGCAAAGACCTGGATCTCGATGTGGCGCGGTCGCACCAGATACTTTTCCACCAGCACCTTGTCATCGCCGAAGCTCGAACGCGCCTCGCGCTGGCAGGAAGCCAGACTCGCGGCGAAGTCCCCGGCCTTCTCCACCACCCGCATGCCCTTGCCGCCGCCCCCCGCAGAGGCCTTGATCAGCACGGGGTAGCCGATGCGATCAGCCTGCTGCTGCAGCAGTGCGGGGTTCTGATCGTCGCCGTGGTAGCCGGGCACCAGCGGCACACCGGCCTTCTCCATCAGCGCCTTGGCAGCGGACTTGGACCCCATGGCGCGAATCGCCTCCACCGGCGGGCCGATGAAGACGATGCCGGCGGCCGCGCAGGCTTGCGCGAAGCCCTCGTTCTCGGACATGAATCCGTAACCGGGATGCACCGCCTGCGCACCGCTGCGTTGCGCCGCGGCAAGAACGCGTTCGGCGACCAGATAGCTTTCCCGCGAGGGCGCCGGACCCAGGCAATAGGCCTCGTCGGCCATGCGCACGTGACGCGCGCCGGCATCGGCCTCGGAGTACACCGCGACCGTGCGGATCCCCAGACGACGGCAGGTGGAGATGATGCGGCAGGCAATCTCGCCGCGATTGGCAATCAGGATTTTGGTGAACATTTCTTTCGGCTCGTGTTCGCAGCTGTTTAGCAATCGCAGCGTTTCTCTGAGAGAAGGCATTGGCCCTGCCGTCGATCCCGGCACTTCGCACCCTCTTGCCCTTCGGGCAATTCAACCTCGCCGGGTGGCTCATGCGCTTACATCCGGAACACGCCAAACCGGGTCTCGCGTACCGGGGCGTTGAGCGTCGCGGCGAAACCCAGCGCCAGGGTGCGGCGGGTCTGCGCGGGGTCGACGATGCCGTCGTCCCAAATGCGGGCGGTGGCGTAGTAGGGATTGGACTGGCGTTCGAACAGCTCCAGCGTGGGGGCCTTGAACGCGGCTTCCTCGTCGGGGCTCCAGACCTTGCCCTGGGCTTCGAGGGCGTCGCGGCGCACGGTGGCGAGCACGCTGGCGGCCTGCTCGCCACCCATCACCGAGATGCGCGCATTGGGCCACGTCCACATGAAACGCGGCGAGTAGGCGCGTCCGCACATCCCGTAGTTGCCAGCGCCGAAGGACCCGCCGATCACCATGGTGATCTTGGGCACCTGCGCGGTGGCGACGGCGGTGACGAGCTTGGCGCCGTCCTTGGCGATGCCACCGCTTTCGTATTTGCGGCCCACCATGAAGCCGCTGATGTTCTGCAGGAACAACAGCGGAATGCCGCGCTGCGCGCATAGCTCGATGAAGTGCGCACCCTTTTGCGCCGACTCCGAGTAGAGAATGCCGTTGTTGCCGACCACGCCGATCGGCATGCCGTGCAGATGGGCAAATCCGGTGACCAGGGTGGTGCCGTAACGGGTCTTGAACTCGTCCAGCCGGCTGCCGTCGACGACGCGAGCGATGACTTCGCGCACGTCGAAGGGCTTGCGCGTGTCCGACGGAATCACCCCGTACAGTTCCTCGGGGTCGTACAGCGGTTCTTCGGGCGCCTGCAGCGCGACGTTCGGATTCTTGACGCGGTTGAGCTTGGAGACGATGCGTCGCACGACGGCCAGCGCATGCTGATCGTTTTCGGCAAAGTGGTCGGCCACACCGGACAGGCGGGTGTGGACGTCGGCGCCGCCCAGATCCTCGGCGCTGACCACCTCGCCGGTCGCGGCCTTCACCAGGGGCGGGCCGCCGAGAAAGATCGTGCCCTGCTCCTTGACGATGACGGTCTCGTCGGACATCGCCGGTACGTAGGCGCCGCCGGCGGTGCAGGAGCCCATCACGCAGGCGATCTGCGGAATGCCGAGGCTGGAGAGATTGGCCTGGTTGTAGAAGATGCGACCGAAGTGATCGCGGTCGGGAAACACCTCGTCCTGCAGCGGCAGGAAGGCGCCGCCGGAATCCACCAGATACACGCAGGGAAGCTGGTTTTCCCGTGCGATCTCCTGCGCACGCAGATGCTTCTTGACCGTCATCGGGTAGTAGGTGCCGCCCTTGACCGTGGCATCGTTGGCGACGATCAGGCACTCGCGCCCGGAAACACGGCCGATGCCGGTGAGCATGCCGGCGCTCGGCACCTCGTCGCCATACATGCCGTTGGCGGCCAGCGCCGACAGTTCCAGCAAGGCCGAGCCTGGATCGAGCAGAAGGTTGACCCGATCCCGTACCAGCAGCTTGTCGCGCGCGATGTGCTTGGCGCGCGCCGCCTCGGACCCACCGAGCGCCGTGCGCGCAGTTCTGGTACGCAGTTCGTCGACCAGTTTCACCATCAGCTCGCGGTTGGCGGCGAACTCCGGCGAGCGCGGGTTGAGTTTGGATTTGATGGCTGGCATGGAGCGATGACTGTCCCTTCAAGAAATATTGGCCACGGATTTCACGGATACACACAGATCGCGGCGCTGCAATCTCGCCTGTCCATTTTCATCCGTGGTGCTCCGTGTTCATCCGCGGCAGAAAACTTCAAACCGTTTCGTCGAACAACTCGCGGCCGATCAGCATGCGCCGGATCTCGGAAGTACCGGCCCCGATTTCATAGAGCTTGGCGTCGCGCCACAGGCGGCCGGTGTCGTAGTCGTTGATATAGCCATTGCCACCGAGCGCCTGAATCGCCTGCCCCGCCATCCACGTGGCTTTCTCCGCCGAGTACAGAATGGCGCCAGCGGCATCCTTGCGCGTGGTCTCGCCTCGATCACAGGCCTTGGCGACCGCGTAGACGTAGGCCCGGCACACCGACAGGCCCACGTACATGTCGGCCAGCTTGCCCTGCATCAGCTGGAACTGGCCGATGCTCTGGCCGAACTGCTTGCGCTCGTGGACATAGGGCACCACCACGTCCAGGCAGGCCTGCATCAGCCCCAGCGGTCCGCCCGACAGCACGACACGTTCGAAGTCCAGCCCCGACATCAGCACGTTGACGCCGCGGCCCTCGGTGCCGAGCACATTCTCCACCGGCACTTCGCAATCCTGGAAGACCAGTTCGCAGGTGTTGGAGCCACGCATGCCGAGCTTGTCCAGCTTCTGCGCGGTGGAGAAACCCTTGTAGCCTTTTTCGATGATGAAGGCGGTGATGCCGCGCGGGCCGGCACCGGCATCGCTCTTGGCGTAGACGATCAGAGTGTCGGCGTCGGGGCCGTTGGTGATCCACATCTTGCTGCCGTTGAGCACGTAGCGGTCGCCGATTCTTTCGGCGCGCAGCTTCATGCTCACCACGTCGGACCCGGCACCGGGCTCGGACATCGCCAGCGCGCCGACGTGCTCGCCGCTGATCAGCCTGGGCAGGTACTTGCGCTTCTGGGCCTCGCTGCCGTTCTTGCGCAACTGGTTCACGCACAGGTTGGAGTGCGCACCATAGGACAGGCCGATGGAGCCCGACGCGCGCGAGACCTCTTCCATCGCGACCACGTGGGCCAGATACCCCATGTTGGTGCCGCCGTACTCCTCTTCCACCGTCAGGCCCAGCAGGCCCAGATCGCCCAGCTTGCGCCACAGCGGCATGGGAAACTGGTTGTCGCGGTCGGTCTGCGCGGCCAGCGGCGCGATCTCGTGCTCGGCAAACTGGCGCACGGCATCGCGCAACTGATCGACGTCGGATCCCAGGTCGAGGTTGAGGCTCTTCATGTCCATGTGTGGTCCTGTTGAGGCCGCGGGCTGTGCCCCGCAGCCAGTTCGTTGTTCAGGTCGATCCGGAAAATCCTGTCCGGGTATCCAGCCCCGCCATGGCTGGATGCGGACGGCTTTCGCACAGTGCGACCCCTTCCAGTCTAACGTCGCTTCAGGCTAAAGTGAATTCATATTCATTTTGATATTTTCGGTTCACTTCATGCGATACCAGCGCTCGCGTCTGATGCAGGAACGCTTGGCGGACAACCGTCAGCGCATCCTGCTATCGGCGCGCAAGCTGGTGTCCGAGGGCGGCTTTCGTGCCGCCCAGATCGCCGCGGTGGCCACCGATGCAGGCCTGTCCACGGGCTCGATCTACCGCTATTTCCCGTCCAAGGCCGAGCTGTTCGTGGAAGTGCTGGGCGAAGCGGTCCGCCATGAGATCGACATCCTGCGCGCGCTGGTACAGGCGCCGGGCAGCGCGGCGCAAAGGCTGCAGCGCGCGGTGGAATCGTTTGCCGGGCGCGCGTTCGACGGACCCTTCCTGGCGTATGCCTTCATTGCAGAGCCCGCCGATCAGGAAGTGGATGCCGAACGCATCCGCGCACGCCGCGCGTTCGGCGACGTGTTCGAGACCGTGCTGCACCAAGGCATCGCCAGCGGCGAGTTTCCGCCGCAGAACGCCGATGTCGCCGCCGCCTGCATCGTCGGGGCGTTCACCGAAGCCCTGATCGGACCCATCGGCCACGCTCGCGGCAGCCGGCAGGACCGCGGCGAGGTCATTCGCACCATCAGCCGCTTCTGCCTGCAAGCGGTGTCGGGTCGCCAGGAGGTGCCGGCCGCACCCGGCAAGGCACGCAGAAGGCGAGCCTAGCCCGCATTTCTCACAGGGGGATCGAGCGATGGCCGTATGTCGAGGACGTGCAGTGCGCCGGGACGGAGCGAACCCCATAGTGGTTCTATGGGGTGAGTGAGTCCCAAGCAATGTACGCCGCAGACAGGCCAGCGCCGATCCAGACGGAGAATCCTCCGACAGTCTGTTTCCGACGCAACATCGAAGAACCCCGCGATAACGGGAGTTGGCAATGGATTCTCCGGCGACCTGTGAGAAATGCGGGCTAGCCGCGGCCCGAAGGCGGCTTGCCGCTGGCGGCCATACGCGACGCCGTGTGCACGCCGCAGATCGAACACAAGCCTGTGCGACACTGCTCGGCCTGCGACACGAAACTTCACCGACACGGGGCATCCACATGGCCGGCAGGCGCAAGTTCGAATACGAGATCGTGCTGTTCGGCGCGACCGGTTTCACCGGACAGCTGACCGCGCAATACCTGGCCGAGCAGGGCGGCGACGGCCTGCGTTGGGCGCTGGCCGGGCGCAGTCTGTCCAAACTGCAGGCGGTGCGTGCCTCGCTGGCACAAAGCCATCCCGAACTCGCCGAATTGCCGCTGTTGCAGGCCGATGCCGGCGACGCCGATTCGCTGCGCACGGTGGCGCGTTCGACCAAGGTGGTCATCACCACGGTCGGCCCTTACATCCGCTATGGCGAGGCATTGGTCGCGGCCTGCGCGGAGGCCGGCACCGATTACGTCGATCTCACCGGCGAACCGGAGTTCGTCGATCGCATGTGGCTGGCGTATCACGATCAGGCTCAGTCCAGCGGCGCGCGCATCGTGCATTCCTGCGGATTCGACTCGATCCCGCACGATCTCGGTGCCTGGTTCACCGTACAGCAGTTGCCCGAAGACGTCCCGCTGACAGTGGAAGGCTTCGTGCGCGCCGGCGGCACCGTATCGGGCGGCACCTGGCACTCGGCGATCGCCGCGTTCTCGCGCTTCCGCGAGTACGCCGGCGTGGCGCGCGAACGGCGCACGCGCGAGGGCTGGCCGGTGGACCGCAAGATCGGCAGCACGCAGCAGCGCATCCGTTATCACAAGCTGCTGAAGACCTGGGTGGTGCCCTTTCCCAGCATCGATCCGCAGATGGTCAGGCGCTCGGCAGCGGCCGACGACCGCTATGGGCCCGAGTTCCGCTACGGCCATTACATCCAGGTCAAGAAGCTGAGCACCGTCATCGCGCTGCTCGGTGGTGTGAGCGCGGCGTTTGTGGGCGCGCAGTTCAAGCTCACCCGCGAGCGCCTGCTGCGGCTGCGCGATCCCGGCGAAGGGCCGGACGAGGACGCACGCGCCAAGGCCTGGTTCCGCGTTCGCTTCATCGGCCGCGGCGGCGGCCGCCGCGTGATCACCGAGGTCAGCGGCGGCGACCCCGGTTATGGCGAGACCTCCAAGATGCTGGCCGAGAGTGCGCTGTGCCTGGCCCGCGACCGGCTGCCGAAGAAATCCGGCGTCCTGACGCCGACCTCGGCGATGGGCAACAAGCTGATCGAACGGCTGCAGGCCGCGGGCATCCAGTTCAACGTGATCGAGCAGGTCTGAAGAACGCCATGATCCCACTGGCTCACGCTGCACTGGGCATCGGCGCGGCCCTGGGTTTTCTGGCCGTCATGTTCGGCGCCTTCGGTGCGCATGCGCTGAAGACACGGCTGACGCCCGAACTGCTGACGATCTGGAAGACCGCGAACGAATACCACTTCTACCACGCGCTGGCGCTGGTGCTGGTCGGGCTGCTGGCGCGTCAGACGAAGCTGGCGGGTCTGGACATCGTCGCCGCCTGTTTTCTGGCGGGGGTGTTGGTGTTCTCCGGCAGCCTGTACGTGCTTGCACTGACCGGGACGCGCTGGCTGGGCGCGATCACTCCGATCGGCGGGCTGCTGTTCCTGGCTGGCTGGGCTTGGTTGAGCTGGAGCGCGCTGCGCAACTGAGCGCGCCGCAACGACGCGCCACTGCAAGCGCGATCACTTGCGCCCGACCGCGCCGAGAATAGCGTCGGCGAGCTGATCGGAGATGCGCAGCGCCGCGGTCATCACCGTACGTTCCGCCACCACCTGAGCCTCCTCGGCGGCGGTCTGACGCGCGAACTGCACCATCTCGGTCAGACGATCGTTCTGGGTCTTGAGGTTGGCATCCAGGTGCGTACGCATCGCGGTGAGCTGCGAGAACACTTCGCGTTCGATGCCTTCGATGCGCGACGTCACCAGACGCAGCGCCTGGTTGGTTTCTTCCAGCCCGGTCCTGAGTTCGTTGCGCACGCCCGCAGGTTGCTCGGCCAGACGTGCCTGCTGGTTGGCCAGGTGCGCGACGGTGGCCTTGATCTCGGCAAATTGCACCAACAGCCCCTGCGACACTTTCCGGAGCCGGCTGTCGAGTTGTTCGCGCAGGGCCTCGTCGCCGGACTTGAGCGCCAGACTGGTACCGTCGCGCGAGGCGGTCATCGCGGTTCCGGAGGGAGCAGAAGATACGGTGTGCGGCTGCAGGGATTGATCCACGGGATTCAGGCTCAGGGCAAGGGCGTCGCCGGACACGGCCGCCACGCCGGCAGACACGTCCATGGGATTTTCTCCGCGCTCCAGTGCGTCCAGGATGCGGTGCAACTGCTCGGGGTTGGGCGGCTTCTGCAGCACCGCATTGGCGCCGTGGGCGCGCGCCTGTTGGTTGAACTCGGGGCCCTCGTTGGAGGAGCAGATCACCACCGGCAGGCCGGCGGTCGGGCCGTTGCGACGTAGCGTCTGCAACACCTCGAAGCCGTCGACGCCGGGCATGACGTGGTCCAGAAACAGCACGCCCGGCAGCTGCAATTCGATAGCCCGATACCCCTCGTCTGCCGTCTCCACCGCTTCGACCTGGTAGCGATAGCCCTCCAGGTAGCGGCGCAGCGCGAATCGGGCCGACTTGGAGTCGTCGATGATCAGGGCGTTGCGGGCGATCATGTGAGGTCCGAAAGCACGGCGGGCGACGCGGCAATCTAGCACCGGTGTCGCACCCGGCGAAACGCGCCGACGATTTTCGCCGCCGGTGTTGAGTCACACTACCTGGATGGATATCGGCCCCTACACCGTCGACCCGCCCCTGGTCCTGGCCCCGATGGCGGGCGTGACCGACCGCGCCTTTCGCAGCCTGAGCCGCCGGCTCGGCGCCGGTCTCACGGTGGCGGAGATGACCAGCTCCGACCCCAGCCTGTGGCACACGGAAAAATCCCGGCTGCGCCGGGAGCACGATTGCGAGAGCGTGCCGATCGCGGTGCAGATCGCCGGCTACGACCCGCAGCGGATGGCGCAGTCCGCGCGACTCAATGTCGAGCACGGCGCGCAGATCGTCGACATCAACATGGGTTGTCCGGCCAAGAAAGTCTGCCGTGTCGACGCCGGTTCGGCATTGCTGCGCGACGAGCCCCTGGTCGGTCGCATCCTCGACGCGGTGGTGGCGGCGGTGGACGTGCCGGTGACGCTGAAGATCCGTACCGGATGGTCGGCGACCGAACGCAACGCGGTGCGCATCGCGCGCATCGCGCAGGACTGCGGCGTCCGCGCGTTGACGGTGCACGGCCGCACGCGCGCCGACCGCTTCGACGGCGAAGCGGAGTACGACACCGTTGCAGCGGTCAAGCAGGCGGTGCGCATCCCGGTCATCGTCAACGGCGATATCGACAGCGGACCCAAGGCGCGCCGCGTGCTGGAGCATACCGGCGCCGACGGCGTGATGATCGGCCGTGCGGCCTTGGGCAATCCGTGGATCTTCGGTGCGATCCGCCAGTTCCTGGAGACCGGCATCGACGCCCCTGCACCGGCACGCGAGGAGGTTCGCCTCACCCTGCTCGCTCATCTGCGCGAACTGCACGCGCTCTATGGCGAGGCCCGCGGCGTGCGCGTGGCGCGCAAGCACATCCAGTGGTACTGCCAGAGCCGTGACGACGCCGAGGCGTTCTGGAGCCGCATTGCCCGCGTCGAATGTGCGCAGCAGCAACTCGAATGGGTGGACGCCTTCTTCAGCCCGGCGTGGACGGCGCAGCACGCGGCCTGAGTGCTACCGTCGGATGACGCGCAAAAAAAACGCGGCGGAAAATCCGCCGCGTGAACCTGCAATCGACAACGATCAAGCTTTCTTCGCAGGCGCCTTCTTGGCAGCCTTCTTTGCCACTTTCTTCACGGCCTTCTTGACCGCCTTCTTGGCGGCGGTGGCCTTCTTGGCAACCTTTTTCACCGCTTTCTTTGCCGCCTTCTTCACCGCCTTCTTGGCGGGGGCTTTCTTCGCGGTCGCTTTCTTCGCGGCCGGCTTCTTCTTTGCTACAGGCATGAGAGCCTCCTTGCAGTAAGTCAAAGCGGTCAGACCCGACGACGCCCACCGCCGACGGCAACCAACCACGCTCTATGGTGTACTGCGATAAAATAAAACACAAGATATTGTGTCAATAGCTCGGGCGCATTTTTTTGCCGTCTGTCGGAAAGTTCATCGCATATCAGCCCGCAGCGGTGCTCAAACGATGCGCGATCACGCGCAGCACCTCGTGATTGAACGCAAGACCGAGATGCGTCCCGCGCACTTCCACGTTCTCGGTGTTGGCGGCGGCGTCTTCACAACTGGCCTGCCATGCCACGATGCCGTCGCTGCGCGTGTAGATCGCGATGCACGGCACCGACGGCGCCAGCTTGCGGCGCTCGAACCCCGCGCGATCAACGCGAGCGCTGCGGCCACGGTTGGCGAGGCGAAACAGCGGCGCCATGTTGTTGGCCTCGGGATCACCGTTGATGGGACTGCCCAGCGTCATCACGCAGCGCACCCACTGCGGATGGGCGCGCGCCAGCTCGCGTGCGAACACGCCGCCCAGGCTCCAACCGATCAGACTCACCTTGCCGCCCGAGCGCTCGAACAATATCTGCAGCTGCTGCGTGAGTCCCTGCTTGATGTGCGAACGCATGCCCAGGTTGCGTCCGTAGCCCCAATCGTCGGCGGCGTAACCCAGCCGGCGCAAGGCCGTGCGCAGCGGTCGTAACGACCACGCACCGGCGCCGAATCCGGGCAGGATCAGAACCGCGTGACCATCGCCTCTGGGTAAGCGGTTCAACGCCGGCCACTGCGCTGCAAAGCGCAGCGCATCCAGCGGCGCGCACAACTCGCCAGCGAGCAAACGCAGCGACGGCGCACGCAGACGCGACTCGAAATCCGTTGGTGTCATGACGCGATCCCTCTAGCCCGCATTTCTCACGGGTCGCCGGAGAATCCCTTGCTGTTTCCCGAGGGCACATCATTGCTCCAGTGTCGGTTCGCGAACAGGGTGTCGGAAGATTTTCCGGCGCGTTTGGCCTGTCTGTGGGGCCCTGCACGTCCTCGACCTACGGCCATCGCTCGATCCACCCGTGAGAAATGCGGGCTAGGAAGAAGCGTGACGGTGGCGGAACTCGCGATACGCGGCGCTGCGCCATAGCCGCAACAGACTTGCGCAGTGCCGATAGAAATGCTGCGAACTACGCAGCGTGCGGCGACGCGGCGGATGCAGCACCCATTCGCCCGGCACCACCTGCACGCGCAGCGACGCGTTCCACGCGCGCAGGCACAGATCGACGTCCTCGCAGTACAGGCGATAGCGCGGATCGAATCCACCGAGCTGTTGCCAGGTGGTCCGCCGCAACCCCATGAACAGGCCGGCGACCCAGTCGACATCCAACGCCGTCGACAGCTCCGGCGAGTAGCTAGCGCGCGCGCCGCCGACATGGCGGGCCAGCAGCCGGCGCGGCGTGGGCAGGGGGCGGGCGTGGTCGGCCACGCAGCCGTCCGGCTCGCGCACTCGGGTAGCCACCACCCCGACGTCGGCGGCCTCCAGCGCGGACGCAAGCCGCGGGAAGGGATCGGACGACAGCCGCAGGTCGGGATCCAGCAGCGCCACGTAGCGACCACGCGCAGCGGCCAGCGCGGCATTGTGATTGGCGCCGAAACTTTGCGAACGCTGGTTGCGGATCAAGCGCAGGGGCCCCTGCCAGGGCAGCCCCGCCGCGTCCACCGATTCGGGCACGTCCAGGGTCAGCACCATCTCGTGCCGCGACGGGTCCAGCAGCCGTGCGCAGTCGCTCAGCAGGTCCAGCACACGCGGCCAATGCCCGTGGCTGACAATGGACAGGCTCCACTGCGGCGGCTCAGGTGTGGTCATGGGGGATGGGGAGCGACGGCCGATCTCCGCGGCGGTGCGACTGGCATACCGGTTGCTTACCCTTCAGGCGAGGCGGAACAACCCGCCTCGGCATTAGCTCATGCTATTGACCACTTTAAAATTTTTACCAGCAGCCGCGTGGAACTCCGCCTATTCTTAGCACTCAAACCGGCCGACTGCTAACATTGGGCGTCGAGCCCGTACACCGTCTCCAAGGGAGGTTCAAATGGGTGCGTCAACGGCAATTGCACTGCGTCAGGCGGCCTTTCCGGTCCCGCTGACCGGTAGCCTGGATGCGTACATTCAATCGGTCGGCCAAATCCCGGTGCTGGCGCCGGAGGCCGAACAACAGCTTGCGCGTCGCCTTCGCGACGATGGCGACCTGTCGGCTGCGCAGGAACTGGTGTTGTCCAATCTGCGCTTCGTCGTGCACATCGCACGAGGATACATGGGCTACGGCCTGCAGCTTGCCGACCTGATCCAGGAAGGCAACGTCGGACTGATGAAAGCGGTAAAGCGCTTCGACCCCGATGTCGGCGTGCGTCTGATCAGCTTTGCGGTGCACTGGATCAAGGCAGAGATTCACGAATTCGTCCTCAAGAACTGGCGCATCGTGAAGATCGCCACCACCAAGGCGCAGCGCAAGCTGTTCTTCAACCTGCGTTCGTCCAAGAAGCGGCTGGGCTGGATGTCGCAGGCCGAGGTCGAAGCCATCGCCCGCGATCTCAAGGTCAAGCCCGAAGAAGTGCTGCAGATGGAGGGCCGCCTTGGCGGCGGCGACGTGTCCTTCAACGCGGTGCCCGAGGACGGCGAAGAGAGCTACGTGCCGGAAGATTATTTGTCGGTCGAAGACGCCAACATCCGCCGCATCGAGGATGCCGACTGGCACGAACAGCGTGAAGAGGCCATGCATCAGGCCATCACCGCGCTGGACCATCGCTCGCGCGACATCCTCATGCGCCGCTGGCTTGCGGACGGCGAAAAAGCCGGCCTGCAGGAACTGGGCGACGAGTACGGCGTGTCGGCCGAGCGTATCCGTCAGATCGAATCCGCCGCGATGAAGAAAATTCGCAAGGCTATCGAAACGGTAGAGGCCTGAAGCGCCTCCCGCTGCACGAAAAAGCCCGGCAATGCCGGGCTTTTTCGTGTCCAAGCACAACCGTTTTCGACGTTCGTCCCGGTGTGTTCGAATCGCCCAGGGGTCGATCCGCGCTCATCCTTGAAATCCGTGGCCAACCAACAGCTCAGCCCGCCGCACGTCCGCGAAACGCCAGCACCACCTGCATCAACTCCGCAAAGTTGCCAACGCCCATCTTGCGCATCAGCCGCGCCCGATGCGCCTCCACGGTCTTGTAGCTGATGCCCAGCGCGCGGCCGATGACCTTGTTGCTCTGGCCGTCGATCACCAGGTCCAGGATCTCGCGCTCGCGGCCGCTCAGGGCATCGATGCGCGTCGCGGTGTCGCCCTGCTGCTGGCGCAGGCTGCGATTCTTGCCATCCAGCTCCAGCGCGTAACGCACACGCTCCAGGAACTGCTGGTTGTTGTACGGCTTCTGCAGAAAATCCAGCGCGCCGCCCTTCATGGTGCGCACCGCCAGCGGCACGTCGCCGTGAGCGGACAGAAAGATGATGGGCATGGAGATGCCCAGCTCCTTGAGCCGATCCATCAGCTCCGGGCCGCTCATGCCGGGCATGCGCACATCCAGCACCAGACAGCCGGCGCGATCGGTGGTGACCTTGGACAGAAAATCCTCTGCCGACTCGAACGTCTCCACACGCAATCGGATGGATTCCAGGAGCCAGCGCAGCGAGGTGCGGACGGAGTTCTCGTCGTCGACAACGAAGACTGCAGGTTCTTCTTCGCGTTTGACGGAGTTGCGTTCCTGAATCATTCAGCGTTCTCGGATGGGTAGCGTGAAAGTAAACGCGGCGCCGCCGTGGACATTGCGGTTGACGGTCAAGCGGCCACCGTGGGACTCGACAATGGAACGGCATACCGCAAGACCCAATCCGATTCCGTTCGGCTTGGTGGTGTAGAAAGGGTTGAAGATCTGCGTAAGCTTCTGCTTGGAGATGCCGGGGCCACGGTCCGACAGGCCCACGATCACCTGGCCGGCCTTGAGGCCGGTGGAAATCTCGATGATGCGCTGCTCGGGCGGCAGATCGGACATCGCCTCGAACGCGTTCTTGAGCAGGTTGATGAGCACCTGCTTGATTTCCAGGGGGTCGACCCACACCGCCGGCAGACCCGGCGCCAGGTCCAGTTGCAGCACGGTCCGCGACTGTCGGCGTTCGAACTCCAGGAACGACAGCATCTGTTCGATAAGATCGTTGAGTTGCACCCGTACCGATTCGGGGTCGTGCTTGCGCACGAACTGGCGCACGTGGCGCACGATGGCACCGGCCTGTTCGGCGTGATAGATCGCCTGGGAGATGGCGGAGTCGAACAGCTCGCGGTCGTACTCGCCGCCCACCAGACGCAATTGACAGCCATGCAGGTAATTGAGTGTTGCCGCCAGGGGCTGACCAAGCTCGTGAGCCAGCGCCGCGGCCATCTCGCCCATGGTGTTCAGACGCGACACCCGCGCCAGTTCGGCCTGCTGCGCTTTTTCGCGCTCCTCCAGCCGGCGGCGCTCGGTGATCTCGGTGTAGGCGACCATGGCGCCGTAGCCCTTGACCGGAATCGGCGCGGCGGTCACCTGGAACCAGCGCAGACGACCGTTGCCGTAGCGCACGCCGACTTCCACGTCCGCCACCACGCGCTGCTGTTCGATGGCCTGGGTGCTGGGCAGGTCTTCGTGTTTCCAGGCCTCGCCGTCGGGCCGGACCAGCTGCGCGTTGACGGAGCGCAACTCCAGATCGCTGGTGATGCGTGCGACGGTCGGCAGGGAGCCGATCCGCGACAGCTTGCGGTTGATCTCGATGACCTGACCCTGTTCGTCGGTAATCGAAATGCCGATGGGAAAGCTCTCGAACAGGGCGCGATACTTTTCCTGACTGGCGCGCAATTCCTCTTCGGTCTCGCGACGGATCTCCATTTCCTCGCGCAGCGCCTCGTAGGCGCGCCGCAGATCCGCAGTACGTTCCTGCACCCGGCTTTCCAGGCGCTCGTTGGCGCGCTGCAGGGCATCGGCCGCGCGTTTGGATTCGGAGATGTCCTGAAAGATCCAGATGCCGTCACGGGTGGGGCGATCGTGATCCAGCGCGCGTCCGGCGACCTGGCACCAGAACAGCTCGCCGTCGATACGCCGCATCATGCGCTCGTCGGAATAGGTCTCGTGCTTGGCCAGATGGTCGTAACCGACGCGCCCGATGCGATCGTAGTCCTCGCGCGAGGGATACAGCATGAGCACGTCCTGGCCGGTCAGGGCGCCGGGCTCGTAGCCGAACATCTCTTCGAAGCGGCGGTTGCAGCGCACGATCACGCGCTCGCGGGTATTGCAGACCCCGACGAACACGTTGTCGAAAATGATCTGCAGTTCGGCCAGCGCCGCACGCAGCGCGCGCGCCGTTTCCGGACCGCGGTCACGAACCGCAGTCATCCCGTTACCGGGTTATGCACGACCCGACCGGCTACGACGCTCACCGCACGCTCCTCTGTTGTCGCTCTAGGTCGGCGCATCCGTCTCGCGCGGAATTGCACCTGCCGACCCCGCCATTGTCGCCCGATTCGAGGATTCGCGCCTATCTCGTCAGCGTGAACTGGCAGATTCAGGCAGCGGCATCTTCGCTGGACAGCAACTCTCGCAGCTGGGTCTTCAGAATCTTGCCGTAGTTGCTCTTGGGCAGCGCCTCCAGCATGCGGTAATGCTTGGGCCGCTTGAATCGCGCGATGTGATCCAGGCACAGGGCGTCGAGTTCGGCAGCGGTCACCGCGACGCCAGGCTTGGGCGCCACGAACGCCACCACTTCCTCGCCCCACTCGGGATGCTTGCGCCCGACCACCGACACTTCGTGCACGCCAGGGTGCTGCAACAGCACCTCTTCGATCTCGCGCGGATAGATATTGGAGCCGCCGCTGATGATCATGTCCTTGGAGCGATCCTTCAGCGTCAGGAATCCATCGGCGTCGAAGCAGCCCATGTCGCCGGTAAACAACCAGCCGTTGCGGATCGTCCTGGCGGTCGCCTCGGGGTCGTTCCAGTAGCCCTTCATCACGGTATCGCCGCGCACGATGATCTCGCCGACCTCGCCCACCGGCAGCTCGTTGCCGTCCTCGTCGGTGACCTTGACCTCCACCAGCGCCTGCGCCACGCCCACCGAGGCGATGCGTTCCAGGTAACGCGGATGCTCGCGATCGGCCAGCAGGCTGGAAGACAAGGCCGTGATCGTCATCGGCGTTTCGCCCTGCCCGTAGATCTGTACGAAGCGGTCACCCATCACGCGCAGCGCGTACCGGATGTCTTCCAGATACATCGGCCCGCCACCGTAGAGCACCGCCTTGAAGCCGGAAGGGTCGGCACCGCTGGCCTCGACATGCTCCGCCAGACGCTTGACCATGGTGGGCGCAGCGAAGGTAAACACGTTGCCGTGAAACGCAGCCAGACGCACGATCTCGGCGGGGTCGAAACTGGCAGACCGCGCCACCACGTGGCGCCCTCCCACCAGCATGTGGGGAAAATTGGCCATGCCGGAGGCATGCGACATCGGTGCGGCATACACAGCGCAATCCTCCGGCGCCGTGGCGGTGACGTTCATGAAATGGCAGGACAGCATGGTGAACAGGTTGCGCTGCGTGAGCATCACACCCTTGGGCCGCCCGGTGGTGCCCGAGGTGTAGAACAACCAGGCCACGTCGGCAGCGGCGCGCTCCACTGCCTCGACCGGCGTTGCGTCGTACATCGCGCCGAATGCGTCGCTGCCGGGCTCGATCGCCACGCGCACGGTTGCGAGTTCGCTCAGCAGCGGGTTCAGACCCGTGGCCAGGTCGTGCGTCACGAACAGCGCCGATGCCCCCGAATTTTCGATGATGTACTGCGCCTCGCGCGGGTGCAGCTTGGCGTTGATCGGCACCACCACCAGTCCGGCGTACCAGGCGCCGTACATCAACTCCAGATACTCCGGCACATTGGTCATGAACAGCGCGACCCGGTCACCGGGCTGCAGGCCGTGCTCGCGGCTCAGAAACCCGCCGATGCAGGCGGCGCGATGCCCCAGTTCGCGGTAATCGCACAACAGTTCTTCGCCGTGGAACAGCGCAGGGCGGTCCGGAAACAGGCGGGCAGCACGCACCAGCAACTGAGCAAGGTTCATCGGCTTGGGGTCTCCATGCAGGGCGCGCCCGGACCGGCGCCGCAAGCAGCTTCGGACAGCCCCGTACGCAAGTCACTTAGGGCGCGCCCGGACCGCGTTGCGGGTATGGCCGGCATCGCCGCCAGACCCGGACTTGTGCCGCCTAGGGAGCAGGCGCCAGCCGCAGCACGCGGGCCGTCGCTGCCGGCGCATGACGCAGCAGCGCCGCAACGGGCGTCGACACACGCGCCGGAGCAGCCAGTGCGGCATCGAGCGCCACGCACGCATCCGAGGTACGCGCCACCAAGAACAGCTCGCGCGCCTGCAACAGGCTGCGCAGACCCAGGCTGACGCCTTCAAAATCTGCGATCCGGCTCAGTCCAAGCGGGAGCGACCAGCGCGGATCGAGCATCGCGGCCAACGCCGGCATGTCCGGATACAGGCCGGCAACGCCGCCGTCGCCACGCACGGTCAGCAGCAGGACATCGAGCGGCCATGGCCAGCGCTGAACCTGTTCCACCAGGGTCGGCATCGCGGCCAGCGCGCCGAGTCGAGCATCGCGCAGCTCGTTAATCGAAGCCTCAACCGCGTCCCCCACGGCGAACGCCTTGCGCAGACGATGCGCCGCATCCGCTGCAAAGCCCGGTGCCACCGACAGCGTGTCGGTGAAGTAAATCTCTACCCGCGCCCAATCCAGCGTCTGCCGCGACAGCCCCGCGCACGCATCGGCCAGATCAACGTCGGCGGTCAGCGCCAGACTGGCCCGCTCTCCACGTGCCAGCGCGCGCTGCAGGCAGAACGCCACGGCCTCGACCAGAGCCTCATCCAGTTCCCGCGTCGACTCGAACTCGTATTCCGTCACGCCCGTTCATCCTTTGGTGCAGGCCGCAGCCTAGCCTGCATTTCTCACGGGGGGATCGGGCGAAGGCCGTAGGTCGAGGACGGCGTTTGGCTTAGCGGGGAGAGACATTGAGTCACTCCCCGCCGTGGCCGAACGCGGGCGCCGGGGTGGAGCGAACCCCATAGTGCGCCGGCGACACGGTGCCTGCGCAGCGGTTAAACCCGAATCGCCGACTTGCAAGGGCCGCCCACGCCCGCCTCAGCCGCCAGCCGCCAACCGCTTCCATCGGTCCAGCCGGGAGTCGGTTGGTAGCAGGTCATAGACTGTATATATAATCAGCATTCTTCATGAGCAGAGCAATGCACGACGCTTCCCAGCCGCCGTGGCGCGGACGCGGCGCGAACCTCAACCCCGCTCCGCGCTACGGCCGCACCTCTCAGGAGCGCTGCGCGGACGGATGGGACCTGGACGAGGACGAACTTCGCGCGCCGGGCACCACGGTGCTGGCGGAACGCGCACGCAGCGTGATCAGCTACAACGATTCGCCCGACATCGGCTTCGACCGCTCGCTCAATCCTTATCGCGGCTGCGAGCATGGCTGCATCTACTGCTACGCGCGGCCGGCGCACGCCTACATGGACCTGTCGCCCGGTCTGGATTTCGAAACCCGGCTTTTCTACAAGCAGGACGCCGCGAAACTGCTGGAACAGGCGCTGCGCAAGCCGGGCTACGCACCGGCGATGATCTCGCTGGGCGCCAACACCGATCCCTACCAGCCGATCGAACGCGAGTACCGCGTCACCCGCTCCGTTCTCGAAGTGCTCAGCGCCTATCGCCACCCCGTGGGCATCGTCACCAAGGGCGCGGCGCTGATCGGTCGCGACCTGGACCTGCTTGCCGAGATGGCCGCAGCGAAGCTGGCGATGGTGGCGATCTCCCTCACCACCCTGCGCGATGAACTCAAACGCACCCTGGAGCCGCGCGCGGCCTCACCGGGGGCACGACTGCGTGCGATCCGCAAGCTGTCCGAGGCCGGCGTGCCGGTGATCGTGATGGCCTCGCCGATCATCCCCTTCATCAACGACGCCGAACTCGAGGCGATCCTGGAAGCCGGTCGTGAAGCCGGCGCCGTTGCGGCCAGCTACATCCTGGTGCGCCTGCCCAACGAGGTGGCGCCGCTGTTCCGTCAGTGGCTGGCCGATCACGCGCCGCTCAAGGCCGAGCACGTGATGAGCCTGATCAACCAGGCGCGTGGCGGCCGCGACAACGATCCGCAATTCTTCACCCGTCATCGCGGCGTGGGACCGTACGCGCAGTTGATCGCGCAGCGTTATCAGGTCGCCTGCAAGCGCCTGGGTTTCGAGATCACCAACTCCATGCGCATGCAGCTAGACACCACCCAGTTCCGCGTGCCGCTGCGCCCGCTGTACGACGACGGCCCGCAGGCGAGCCTGTTCTGAGGCGCGCCGTCTTCAGGGCGGAGTGCAGTTGCCTCCCAGCGGCAGGCAAGTACCCTGGCTGGCCAGGAAGTTGGCAATCTGGCGCTGCATCTCCTGCGTCACCGCCGGGAAGTTGGTCGGGTCCAGCACCGAGCCGTGTTCGCCGATGGCGAAGCGCACCGCCAGTTTCAATGCGGTGCCGATTAGCGGCGCGTCGGGCATGGCCAGCGGCGGCGTGATCGGGTCGAGCACCTGCAGCCCGAGCTGCCCGATCAGCGGCGTGCTGCCCGACAGCGGGCCGGCGGTCACCGCACGATCCTGCGTCTCATTGCCCGCGGAACGGACCACCGTATTGGGCACCACCAGATCACCAATGACTTCGATGAAGTGCAACGGCCGGTTCGCCGACGCCGCGGCGGCGTAGTTGATCGGATCGGCATCGTCGATCAGGTGCTGGGAAAAACGCAGGAAGGACTCGTAGTCGTCGGTGCCCTCCTCGATGCCGGCCAGTGTGGAGAGCTGTTCGGCGATGACCGGACCGAAGCTGCGCGAACCGTCCAGCAGCCGCGCGATGCCGCCGCCCGAGGCGACGATGGAAGAGGCGCCGAACTGTTCGGTCACGCCCAGCGCGGTGGTGCCGACGATGCCGCCCAGCGAATGGCCGACGAAATGGATGCGATCTGCATCGATGTCCGCGGCGCTGTCGCCGTCGAGATCCAGGCGCGTCACCAGGCGCGACAGATGCAGCACATCGGCCACGCCCTGGCGCAGGTTGTCGCGCGCGGTCGCCAGGCTGGTGAGCTCGGTGAAGTAGGCGCCGGAATCCTCGGCCAGACCGTCGCCATCCAGATCGATGTCGAAGGTGCGCTCGGTGGCACCGCTCAGGGCATTGGCACCGCGGATCGCCTGTTGGCCCAGGCACAGCGCATCGGTCGGCTCGCAAGCCTGTGCCACGATGCCGTGCAGGGGCAGATCGATGGCGACCACCACAAACCCGGCCGCCGCCAGCGTCGGCGCCACCGGCAGCGCATCGGTGCGATTGCGGGTGATGCCGTGCTGGAAGATCACCACCGGCCAGCCCGAGGCTGGTCGCGTCTGCCCGCTGGCCGCGTTGGGCACGGTCACCAGCAGCGGCACGCGTTGCACCGAACGCTCCACCGGCACCGGGAAACAGGCGGTGGTCGACGTACTGGGCTGCGCGGTCTGGCCGTCTGGCAAGGTGCTGCCCAATGCGAACGCCGCGCAGGGCACCTGCCCGAGGAATTGCACCAGGGGCTGGCCTTCGGTGTCGGTGCGGGTATCGGGCTGGGTGGCATCGGCGGCGAAGAAGGTCTGCCTGATGATCGCGTCGCCCGCATCGCTCGGCGCCTGCAGGTAGTACGGCAATTCCACCGCGCCGGCGAAGATGTCGGCCACGGGCGGCGCGCCGATGGCCGAGGTGTCCTGGCCGGACGGCGCGGCCAGGATCGTCAGCGGCTGCGGGTGATCGATGGCGGCGCGCACATCGGCGCCGGCATCGATGCGCCCCAGCGTGGCGGCAATGTTCTGCGTGGTGAAGGTCCACGCCAGCACGATCTGCGCCTCGCTCAGGCTGGGCACGGCGCCGAGTACGGCCTCTACCGCCGGGCGCACCTGCTGGCTGCGCACCTGTTCCAGCGTCGCCTGCTGCGCCGGCTCCAGCGCCATGGCCGTCGCATCGTCCTGCTCGCTCACCGGCGTTGCACTGCGCACGACGCGGAACTGCTCGGAAGGCTCGGCCGCGCGGCCCTCCAGATCGCGCAGTTGATCGGTGATCACGACCAGATAGCGCGTCGAAGGCTTGAGCGGTTTCAACGGCTTGATCTGCACGCGCATGCGGCCATCGCCCGATGCCGCCAGCGACGGCGGATAGTCGGCGTAGGCAATGTCCTGGCCCGCCACCAGCGGCGCGCCGGTGCTGCTGTCGATCACCAGAATGCCCTGCGCGGCGGTCTCAAGGTCCACGGTACCGCCGAGGTCGGTGAACAGTGGCGCGGTGGTCGAAAAGCCGTCGGTGAGATTGGCCGCCGCCACCAGCGGATTGGCGTCGCCCGGGTTGGGAATGTTGAGAGTCGGGTCGTCGAAACCGGCGAACAGCAGATCGTTCGGATACGGCAGGGTGGGCGTGCCTTCGACCGGGGCCGGCTCGAACAGGGCGACCACGGGCGGGCTGTCGTTGCGCGAACCGCTGCCGCCGCAGGCGCCCAGAAACAGGCTCAGAAAGGTGCTCAGCAGCAGGACCCACATCGGCGGGGTACGCATCGGCCTTCTCCTCGTTGTTATCGTGCCGGGCGGATCGGGTCCGTCCCTGGGTGTCGCGGTCAGGCATCAGGATGTCGTTGCCGGACCACCCTCCAAGGTCCACACGCCTGACCGTCTGCCTGGGTTCCGCGCCTGAGTCCGGATATTACGCTTCGATGACACCGTCACTAGCCGTCATGGCAAGCGCTCATGGGCGTGGGCTGGCTGCCGTCTCGAACCGGATCGGCAACGCGCTCATGGAACGGAACTGGAAATTGGGCCGCCGCGGCGTCGGGCCGGTGACCTCGAACGACTGCCAGCGCCGCGCGACGCGTTCGAACGTCACCTCGCCTTCCAGCCGCGCTAGGTTGTTGCCCAGGCAGAAGTGACGCGCGCCGCCAAAGGCCAGATGACGGTTGTCCGGCCGCTCGATGTCGATGCGGTCGGGATCGCTAAAACGGCGCTCGTCGTGATTGGCCGACAACAGCGACATCCACACCGGCTCGCCGGCCGGAATGCGCACGCCGTGGAGCTCCACATCGTGGGTGAAGTGGCGAAAGGTCACCCCCACCGGCGATTCCCAGCGGATGAACTCCTGCACCGCCGCCGGCGCCAGACCGGCCGGATCACTGCGCAGGCGCGCGAACTGTTCGGGTTGCTCGGCCAAGGTGTAGAGGCCCGCGGACAGCATGCCCATGGTGGTGTCGAAGCCGCCGGTGAGCAGCGACAACACGGTCGCCACCAGCTCGTCCGGGCTCAGGCGCTGGCCGACTTCCTCGGCCTGGATCAGCGCGGTGAACAGATCGTCCGCCGGCCGTGCGCGACGATAGGCAATCAGCTCTCCGATGTAGTCGATGTAGTGCTGGCAGGCGCGATGACACGCCGCGATGCCTTCGGCATCGTTGGCGGCCGGGATGAAGATGCGGAAGAAGTCCGGCGTCCACTCCAGCAGGCGCATGCGATCGGCCGGCGGGATGCCGAGAAAGCCGCAGATCACCCGCAGCGGCACGACAAACGCCAGTTCGGTCACCGCCTCGAGTTCGCCGCGCGACTCCACCGCGTCCAGCGCCTCGTCCACCACGGTGGTAATGCGCTCGCGCAGCCCGCTGACGCCCTTCTTCGTCAACGCCACTTCCGCCAGGCGACGGATGCGCGTATGCACCGGTGGATCATTGAGCACCATCAGGCCGCGATAGATACGCTCGGCCGGGCCACCGGCCAGCGGCGCACCGGGGTCCAGACCCGGCGGTTTCATCTGCGCCTCGGCGTCGCGCAACAGCCGCTTGATGTCGTCGAATCGCGTCAGCAGCCAGGTGCCGCCGGCGATGGGCGTGTGTTGCACCGGTGCGTGATCGCGCAGCCGGCGCCAGGTCCCGAGCAGGTCGTCGAGCTGCACGGGATCGTTGGGATCGAACACCGGCACCTTCATGTCGGCACTCACAACGCGGTGCGCAGAAAGGCCTGCACCTGGTCCACCGTGTTCAGCGGCCGCGGGTTGGTGCGCGTCCACAGATCGTGCATCACCGCTTCGGCCAGGCGCGGCAGGTCGGATTCCTGCACGCCCACGTCGCGCAGGCTGCGGGGCATGCCCAGATCGCGGATGAAGGTATCCGCCAGTTCGCTGGCGGGCGTTGCCGCCGCACCGAGCGCGGCGCTGATGCGCTGCTGGCGCTCGGCGTTGACCGCGGCGTTGAAGGCCAGCGCGTACGGCGCCATCACGCAGGAGGTGTGGCCATGCGGCACATCGAAGCTGCCGCCCAGGGCGTGGCCGGTGGCATGACTGATGCCCATCGGCACGCCGGCGATCACCGGAATCATCGACTGCCAGGCGCCGATCTGGCACTGCAGGCGCGCGTCCAGATCCTGCGGACTGGCCTTGACCCTGCGCAGGCCGTCGGACAGCAGGCGCAGTGCACTCTCGGCCAGGCCATCGCAGAAGGCATTGGACAGGTGCGAGCCCAGGGTCTCGCAGGCGTGGTCGAAGGCGCGCACGCCGGTGGACAGCCACAGCCATTCCGGCGTGTGCACGCTCAGCGCCGGGTCCAGGATCACGCTCACCGGCGCCATCGCGCGATGCCGATAGCCCTGCTTGATCCGTACGCGCTCGTCGGTGGCGCCGGACAGCGGATTGAACTCGCCGCCGGACAGGGTCGTCGGCACGCATACCACGCGCAGCTCGGGGCCTTCGAAGTCCGGCCAGTTCAAACCGCCCTGCGCGTCGACGTAGAAGTGAAACGGCTCGAAATCCTCGTGCGTCTGCCAGCCGTGACGAAGGGCCAGCGCCACCACCTTGGCGGCGTCGGTGACCGAACCGCCGCCGATGGAAACGATCAGGTCGGCTTGTGCGGCGCGAGCCTGTGCAGCCGCCGCCAGCACGCTGGCGCGCGGCACGTGCGGCTGCACGCCGGAAAACACGTCGGCGCAGCGCGCGCCCAGCGTCTGGCGAATCCGCTCGATCTCGTCGGTATTGCGCAGCAGGCTGTCGCTGACGATCAGGAACGCGCGCTGTGCACCGAGCCGCTCGACCTCGGCATGCAGCGCCTCGGCCGCGGGCTGGCCCATCAGCACCCGCTCGGTGGCGGTCTGCTCGAAGCTGGCCGGGGTCATGTCAGAGGCCCTCGGCGACAAAGCCGTCGGCGCGACGCACCACCCGGGCCATGTGGGTGCCGGCGAAATGCGCCGGAATCATGATCGCCTGCTCGTGGGCCACGCGTTCCAGCACCGCGAGGCGGGTGGCGCGCGCCTGCTCGGGGTCTTCACAGAAAATGCTGTTCCAGTGCGGGCAGTACACCTGCAGCGGGTGATGCACCACGTCGCCGACGAACACCGCGCGCTCACCGCGACTCTCGACCGTGATGGTCTGGCAACCCGGCGTGTGTCCGGGTGCCGGCGTCAGGCTCAGCCCATCGAACAAGGAGGTGGGGCCGCTCACCAGCCGCGCCAGGCCGCGATCCAGGATGGGCTTGACGCTGTCCTCGAAGAAACCGGTGTTGACCTGCTCGCCGATCTTGTCGGGAAAACGATGGCGATTGTCCGGATTCCAGTATTGCGCGTCGGGATCGGTAAACACGTATTGCGCATTGGGGAAGGTCGGCACCCACGCATCGCCCGCGAGTTGCGTGTTCCAGCCGACGTGATCCACATGCAGATGCGTGCAGATCACCAGGTCGATGGTCTCCGGCGGGAAGCCGGCCTGCGCCATGCGCTGCAGGAACGGCGTGCTCAGGTGCGCGAACAGCGGGATGCCGGGACGGTCCTTGTCGTTGCCGGCGCCAGTATCGATCAGGATGCGCTTGCCGCCATGCTCAATGACGAAGCTCTGCAGACAGGCACGCAGGGTGTCGGTGTTGAGGTCCAGATAAGCATCGGGAACCTGCTTGCGGGCCGCGGCGTACGAGGCTTCGTCGAAGCCCGCGAACAGGCTCTGCGGCGTCATGAAGTCGCCCGACCATTCCTCGATGCGGTGAATGCGGGCGTCGCCCAGCAGCAGCGGTACGCTCATGGCTCTCCTCCTTGGTTCGGCATTTCGACGATACGCCGGTCGCGGCGTGCTAGCGCGACGTGTGACCCTGCGGCACGCACGCCGACCACTCGTTCTGACTCGATTCTACTCACCAGTAGGATGAAGTACCATCCAGTTGCATCGCAAGCCGCACGCGCCGGAGACGCAGATGACCCACGCCATCGAACTGGCCGCCTATCCCGAGGCCGCGCAGGCCCGCGACCCGCGCATTCCGCCGCGCGACCAGGTGGTGACGCGCGACCTGATCGAACGCTGGCACCGCGAGCAGCCCGACAAGGTGTTCGCCGTGTTCGGTGACGACGGCGAAACCTGGACCTACGCCCAGTTGCGCGAATTCACCCTGCAGACCGCGCTGGGCCTGCGGCAACTCGGCGTGCGCCAGGGCGACCATGTGCTGGTGTGGCTGCCCAACAGCCGCGAAGCACTGCGCGTGTTCTTCGCGGTGAACTACCTGGGCGCCGTGTTCGCCTGCATCAACACCGCCTACAAGGGCGCACTGCTGGCGCACGTGATCGACAACGCCGATGCGCGCGTGGCGGTGATCCATGGCGATCTGCTGGCGCGCCTGCACGAGGTACCCACCGGGAGACTCGACACCGTGGTGGTGGTGGGGCCCAAGACTTCGGCGCCGGCGCCGCTGAAGACCCTGCGTTACGAAGAGGCGCTGCTGCCGAACGACGGAACGCTCGCCGCGCCGCCGCGACCGACGCAGCCCTGGGATCCGTTCGCGCTGATCTACACCTCCGGCACCACCGGTCCGTCGAAGGGCGTGTACTGCTCCTACCTGCACCTGTATTCCAATGCCGGTCCGGAAACCTGGCCGTTCGTGACCCGCGACGACCGTTATTTGATCAACATGCCGATGTTCCACATCGGCGGCATGGGTGGTACGTACGTGATGTTCGCGCGCGGCGCCTCGATCAGCTTTGTCGAGCGCTTCGACACCGCCGGCTTCTGGAAACTCGTGCGTGACACGCAAACCACGGTGGCCTTCCTGCTCGGGGTGATGGCAACGTTCCCCCCCGCGTCAGAATAGTTGCCGCCTTGATAGGACCATCCCTGGGGGCGTCAATGAAGGTAGAACGTGGCTCGATACGGACAAGGATTCAAGGACCGCGCGGTAGCGCGGCTGTTGCCGCCTGAAAGCGCGGCGGTGGAAGACGTGGCGTTAGCAGTGGGAGTGGGTGCCCAGACCTTGCAGCGTTGGCGAGAGCAGACGCAGTCCGGGCCGGTGAAGGCTCGGACGTGGACCGCGGGATCGCGTCTGGAGGCGGTGATTGCAACAGCACCGATGGCCGAAGCGGATCGGAGTGTGTGGTGCCGGGAACAGGGTGTATTTCCGACGGAGTTGGAGAAGTGGCGGGCCAGCGCAACGGCCGCACTGGCGGAACCCGAAGAAGCCCGTGCCAGTCCGCAGGCGACGCGACAGGACCGCAAGCGCATCAAGGAGCTGGAGCGCGACCTGCTGCGCAAGGACCGGGCGCTGGCGGAGACGGCGGCTCTGCTGGTCCTTTCAAAAAAACTCGCGGCGATCTTCAACAAGGCAGAGGACGAATGATCGACCTCGAAGATCGCCAACGCCTGGCCCACAACATTCAAATCGCCCAGGGTGCCGGTGCCCGGCTGCACGCCGCGTGCGACACCGCGGGCATCGACACCCGCACCCTGCAGCGCTGGAGAGCGTGCGGGGGGCTCGTGGACGGCGATGGAAGGCCCCAGGCCGTCCGACCCACACCGGCGCATGCCCTGAGCCTGGCCGAGCGTGCCGAGCTCTTGCGCGTGGCTAATGAGCCGCGCTTTGAGGCCGTGCCGCCAGCGCGCATCGTGCCGATGCTGGCCGACGAAGGCGTGTACCTAGCCAGCGAGTCCAGCTTCGCGCGTGTGCTGCGAGCACATGGCCAAGCCACTCACCGTGGACGCGCCCGCGAGCCGCACACGGTACGCCCACCGACCACCCACATCGCCACTGCACCGCGCCAGGTGTGGTGCTGGGACATGACCTATCTGCCGGCCACGGTGCTGGGACGCTGGTATCACCTCTACCTGATTCTCGACCTCTACAGCCGCAAGATCGTCGGCTGGGAGGTCCATGACCGCGACCATGCCGATCACGCAGCGCATCTGGTGCGGCGCACCGCCCTGGCAGAGGGCATTGCGGCCCTGGTGAACAAGCCCGTGCTGCACGGCGACAACGGCGCCACGCTCAAGGCCACCACGGTGCTGGCGATGCTGCACTGGCTCGGAGTGAAGCCCTCCTACTCGCGGCCGCGGGTGAGCGACGACAACGCCTACGCGGAATCGCTCTTCCGCACCGCCAAGTACCGGCCCGAGTTTCCGGCCAGAGGATTCGAAGACCTGGCGGCAGCGCGCGCCTGGGCAGCCGGCTTCGTGCGCTGGTACAACATCGATCATCGCCACAGCGGCATCCGCTACGTCAGCCCGGCACAGCGCCACGACGGCAGCGATGGTCCGATCCTGGCGGCGCGCCACGCGCTCTACGCCCAAGCCCGCGAACGAAACCCTGCACGATGGTCAGGCGCAACGCGAAACTGGTCGCCGGTACTCGCCGTCACCCTCAACCCCGAACGCGACTGCGTCATCAACACCCACGTCGCCGAAACCTTTAAGCAACTCGCTGCATGAATGAGGCGGCAACTACCTTGACGCGCGCCGGTTCCTGGACAAGCAACCGCCGCGCGAAGAGGACGCCGACAACCCCCTGCGTCGGGTGCTGATGGTGCCGCTGGCCGGTGACGTAAAGGCGTTTTCGCAGCGCTTCGGCGTGGACGTCTACACCATCTTCAACATGACGGAAGTCTCCTCGCCGATCGTCTCCGGACCCAATCCGGCCGTGCGTGGCACCTGCGGCAAGGTTCGGCCCGGCGTGGAGGTGCGCCTGGTCGATGCGCACGACTGCGAGGTCGGCCTCGGCGAGGTTGGCGAGATGCTGGTGCGCACCGACCGCCCCTGGGCGATGAACAGCGGCTACTACAAGAATCCGCGGGCCACCGCGCAGGCCTGGCGCAACGGCTGGTTCCACACCGGCGACGCCTTCCGCCAGGACGCCGACGGCTACTTCTATTTCGTTGACCGCATGAAGGACGCCATCCGCCGTCGCGGCGAGAACATCTCCTCGTTCGAGGTCGAGGCCGACGTGGTCCAGCATCCCGCAGTGCGCGAGGTGGCCGCCATCGGCGTGCCCAGCGACCTCGGCGAAGAAGACGTGATGGTGGTGGTGGCGCCGGTGGACGGTGCGCAGATCGACCCGGCCGAACTGATCGAATTCCTGCGACCGCGTATGGCGCACTTCATGGTGCCGCGCTACCTGCGAGTGGTGAACGAGTTGCCCAAGACCCCGACCGCCAAGGTGCAGAAGCATCGGCTGCGCGAGCAGGGCATCACCGCCGATACCTGGGATCGCGAGCAGGCCGGCATCCGCGTGCGCAGTGATCGCTTTGGCGGGGATCCATCATGAGTTGGGGAACGACGATTCAACGCAAAGGCGCAAAAGGAAAAGTGAGGACGCAGAGTAAGTCTGAATTACGCGACACCGACGGACGAGCCAGCCTGCGGACTCTCGATTCTTTGCGTTCTCCTGGCGTTTGTTCTTTGCGCCTTTGCGTTGAAATCGGCGAGCCAAGATGAGCGACCTCCATCCAATCGAGTCTCGGGCCGCGCTGGCGCAGGCCTCCGTTCCGACCCTGCTCGCCTGCCTGGCGCAGATCACCGGCGAGCGCCGCTGGATTGAGCCGCCGTTCTGTCCGCAGCGCGACGTGGCGCTGTTCGCCGATCCCGGTGGCGGCTTGCCGGTGGAAGTTCAGCAGCAGGTTCGCGAGGCGATGGCGCAGGTGCTGGACCAGCTCGGTGCCGGCACGCGCGAGCCGGTCCCGGCGCCGGACCATTCCACCTTGCTGGCGATCATGAGCGCCATGCTCGGCGAGCGCGTGCCGCCCGAATACGCGCCGATCATTGCCGAAGAGATGAACCTCGCCGATCGCAACGTGTGCTGGAGCACGCCGACGCCACCGCCCGCGACCCGCACGCGCCGCGTGCTGGTGATCGGTGCCGGCCTGTCCGGGCTGTGCGCCGCGGTGCACCTGGATCGGCTCGGCATCGGCTTCGACATCGTCGAGAAGAACCCCGAGGTCGGCGGGACCTGGTGGGACAACGACTACCCCGACGCCGGCGTCGACACGCCCAATCATTTCTACTCGTTCTCGTTCGAGCCCAATCCCGGCTGGAGCGGCAACTACTCCAAGCGCGGCGAGGTGCTGGACTATCTGCGACGCATGGCCGAGCGCAGGGACCTGCGCCGGCACATCCGTTTTCGCACCGAAGCGCTGAGCCTGCGCTGGTACCCGGACCGACAGCAGTGGTGCGCGGTCCTGCGCAGTGGCGACGGCGCGCAGACCGAGCACTGGGCGGACTGGGTGATTACCGCCGTCGGCCAACTCAACCGTCCCAAGCTGGCGCCGTTTCCCGGGATGGAGACCTTCGGCAAACCGTGGTGGCACTCCGCGCAATGGCCCGCGGGCACCGATCTGTCCGGACAACACGTGGCGGTGATCGGCACCGGTGCCAGCGCCATGCAGTTCCTGCCACCGCTGGCCGAACAGGCGGCCAGGGTCACCGTGTTTCAGCGCTCGCCGCAGTGGGCACGCTTCGACCCGGACTACCACGCGCGCGTGACGCCGGAAGCGCAGTGGCTGCTGCGCGAGGTGCCCTACTACTACGCCTGGTATCGCTGCGGGCTGCTGTGGCGTTTCGGCGACGGCCTGCTGCCCACCTTGCGGCGCGACCCCGACTGGCCGCATCCGGAGCGCGCCATGAACCGGCGCAACGACAAGCATCGGCAGTTGCTCACCGATCACCTGCTGCGCGAACTCGAAGGCCGCGACGATCTGATCGCCAAGTGCCTGCCGGACTATCCGCCCTACGGCAAGCGCATCCTGATCGACAACCACTGGTACCGCAGCCTGCGCCGCGACAACGTGGAACTGCTCACCGAGGCGGTCGATCACGTCGAGCCCGGCACCGTGGTCACCGCGAGTGGTCAGCGCGTGGAAGCCGACACCATCGTGCTTGCCACCGGCTTCGAGGCCGGCAGGATGCTGGCGCCGATGGACATCCGTGGCCGCTCCGGCGTGCCCATCCGCGAGCGCTGGGGCGACGACGATCCGCGCGCCTTCCTCGGCACCACGGTGGCGGACTACCCCAACCTGTTCCTGCTCTCCGGCCCCAACACCGGCCTGGCCCATGGCGGCAGCTTGATGTTCATGAGCGAATGCCAGATGCGCTACATCAGCCTTTGCCTGACGCACATGATCGAGCAGCAGATCGGCGCCATCGAAGTGCGCAGCGAGGTGCAGGACCGCTATTGCGCCCGCGTGGACGCCGAACATGCCGAGCTGGTGTGGACCCACCCCGGCATGCGCAACTGGTATCGCAACGACCAGGGTCGCGTGTTCTCGCCGATCCCGTTCCGGCTGGTGGATTTCTGGTCGATGACGCACGAGCCGGATTTCGACGACTACGTGTGCACGCCGTCGCGCACGGCCGCGCCGTCGGCGGCCTGAGGTTCGCGGCGGGCATGGGCCCGTGATGAATGGCGCCACTCCTTGGGGCGGCCCGCGGCCGCCGAGTCCGGTGCGCGAATCACCGTCCGATGGCGGGCACGGCCCGCCCTACGCCAACTGCGCCAGCAGGGACTCTAGGGCGCGGATCAACGCCGGCAGGACATCCTCGATGATGCTCCAGATCGTGTCGTCGTCGATGCCGAGGTAGGCGTGCGTCAGACGATTGCGCGTCGCGATCATCTGGCGCCACGGAATGTCAGGGTGCGCCGTGCGCACAGTCTCCGGCACCCGGCGCGCAGCCTCGCCAATCAATTCGAGATTGCGCAGCGTCGCGTCGTAGCTGCGCCGGTCTGCGAGCAAGGCGGGAAGATCGAAACCGTCGGTGTATTCGCGCGCAGTTCGGGCGAAGCGCAGCATGTCTTCCACATAGAAGCGCCATTCGCGCTCCCGACGTTCAGACATGCAGCGCCTCGCGCTCGACGCAAGGCCGCAGTTCCGCCCGCAGCGCCTTGTCCGTGACCAGATCCACCGGGCGACCGAACAGATCCTCCAGGTAGAACTGCACACCGAAATACCGCTGCGATGTGGCCGGACCGTCGAAGCGCACCAGCACGTCCATGTCGCTATCGCTGGAGGCGGTATCGCGCGCCAGAGATCCGAACAGCGCCAAGCCCGTCACGCCGAACCGCGCGGCGAGGATAGGTTTGTGCTGCCTGAGTTCGTCGATGATCTTCGTTCGCGTCATGGGAGATGCCCGACTTCGTGCCTACGTGCCGATTCTAGCGATGTCGGCGGGCATGCCCCGTCCCTCCTTCACGTACACGGGCGGCCCGTGGCCGCTGCAACCGTCAAGCCCAATCCACGGCTGGCTCCGCGTGGTAACCATCGGGTGGATGCAGGCCCGCGCCGGGTAGCGGTAAATCGTGGAATACCCGCGATCAGCCAGCGGCCGCCCCGCGCCAGGCAAAGGATGAGGGCCGGGTAGCCCGGTTTGCCGCAGGCAAGGGGGGCGCGCAGGCTCGTCATGCCCGTACCGGCTCCGGATCGGCCTGCCGCGTGCCGCATTCCCGTTGCACGTTCTGCCGCAGCAGCTCGACCAGCCGCAAGGTGCCCGGCCCGGCGGCATCGCGATCGGCATAGATCAGGTGCAGGCCGGCGATGCGCTGTTCACCACCCTGCAGCGGCAGCGCCTTGAGCACACCGCTGGCGAGCTCCGCGCGAATCTTGTCTTCCGGCAGCCAGGCAAAACCGTAGCCTTCGCGCACGGCGGTGATGGAGGTGGCCATGTGGCTCACGGTCCAGCGCTGACGGGCCTCCAGGCTCAGCGGCGTGCGCTGGCGCTGGCTGCCGGAATCCCGCACCACGATGTGGCGATGGGTGCGCAGGTCGGTCTGCGTCAGCTCGCGCTGCAGGTCATGCAGCGGATGTCCCGGCACCGCCACCAGTTGCATGCGCATCTGCACCAGCGGCTCGCCGAGAAAACCCGGCGGCACCTGCGGCGCCACCGCGATATCGGCCTCGCCCTTGAGCAGGGTCTCGGCGGTGCCGCCCAGCACTGACTCGATCAGCTCGATGCGCGTGTGCGGACTTTCCTGACCGAACTGCGCCAGGGTGGACAGCAGCACGTCGGTGGGAAAGATGACCTCCACGGCCAGCCGGATCTCCGCCTCCCAGCCGGCGGACAGCCGCGCCGCGGCGCGCTCCAGGCTTTCGGCCTCTTCCAGCAGCGCCCGCGCGCGGCGGTACAGGAACGCGCCGGTGGGGGTGAGCTGCGCCTTGCGCCCCTGCACCTCGAAGGCCTTCACGCCCAGCAGCGCCTCGATCTTCTGCACCGCGTAGGTGACCGCGGACTGGCTCTTGTGCAAGGCCTGCGCGGCCTGCGCGTAGCCGCCAGCGTCCACCACCGCCATCAGCGCGCGCCACTGTTCGATGCCGATGCGGGGCTGGCTCATCCATTCATTTATTCGATATGTACAGACGGATTATTGTTCTTTTTTATCTCTTCATCCAATCATCTAATACGCACACCTTCACACCGCCCGGAGATGTGCCATGACCACTCTGCTGCAGATCAACACCAGCCTGTTCACCGACCACGGCCAGTCCAGCCAGCTTGCCGAGCGCTTCGTGCGCACCTGGCGCGAACGCCACCCCGACACCGCGCTGATCCACCGCGACGTCGCCGGCGAGCCGGTACCGCATCTGGACGCCGCGCGCTTCTCCGCCTTCACCACCCCGGTCGAACAACGCAGCCCGGAACAGCAGGCGGTGATCGACTACTCCGACACGCTGATCGACGAGCTTCAACGCGCCGAGGTCATCGTGCTGGGTCTGCCGATGTACAACTTCGGCATTCCGTCTCAGTTAAAAGCCTATTTCGATCACATCGCCCGCGCTGGGATCACTTTCCGCTACACCGCCCAAGGTTCCGAGGGCCTGCTGAAAAACAAGAAGGCCTACGTGTTCGCTGCCCGCGGCGGTCACTACCTGGGCACGCCGCTGGACACGCAGACGAGCTACGTGCGCGACTTCCTGCGCTTCATCGGCATCCAGGACGTGGAATTCGTGTACGCCGAGGGCCTGGCCATCAGCCCCGACAGCAAGACCCGGGCGCTCGAACAGGCCAACGACACCATCGCGCGGCTCGCCGCGTGAGCAACCATCGCAACCCACCAGGAATGCATCCATGAACACGCTCCAGACCCTCGCCGCCCCCGCCGGCCGCGTGCTGCTCGCCACCCTGTTCCTGCTCGCCGGTCTGCAGAAGATCGGCGGCTACGACGGCACGCTTGCCTACATGGCGTCCCAGGGCGTCCCCGGCTTCACCCTGCCGCTGGTGATCGCGCTGGAAGTGCTGGGCGCGCTGGCCATCATCGTCGGCTGGCAGACGCGGCTGGTCGCCCTGCTGCTGGCCGGCTTCAGCATCGCCTCCGGCCTGCTGTTCCACTTCAAGCCGGACGACGCGATGCAGATGACCATGCTGCTCAAGAACCTCGCGATCGCCGGCGGGTTCCTGCTGCTGGTCGCCCACGGCGCCGGTGCCTGGAGCGTCGATGGCCGGCGTCGCGGCTAGAAATTGCTCCTCGCAACCCCATCTCTGAGCCCTTCAAAGGAGACTCCCATGAACACCCGTCCTCGCACCCTCGCCCGCCTGATCCGCTCGGTGGAAACCTCCGACGGCGCCGGCGTCAAGCTGCGCCGCAGCATCGGCAGCCAGCGCGGTCAGTACCTGGACCCGTTCCTGATGCTCGACGAGTTCGGCACCGAGAATCCGGACGACTACATCGCCGGCTTTCCGCCGCACCCGCACCGCGGGTTCGAGACCGTCACCTACATGCTCGACGGCCGCATGCAGCACAAAGATCACCTCGGCAACGTCGGTGATCTCGGTCCCGGCGGCGTGCAGTGGATGACCGCCGGCCGCGGTGTCGTCCATTCCGAAATGCCGCTGCAGGAATCCGGTCGCATGCGCGGCTTCCAGCTGTGGCTGAACCTGCCGGCAAAGGAAAAGATGAAGCCGGCCTGGTATCGCGACATCGGTGCCGCCGAGATCCCCAGCGTCGAGCTGCCGGCCAACAGCGGCGGCGGAACGGTGAAGGTGATCGCCGGCACCGTGACGCTGGGCGAGCAGTGCGTCAGCGGCCCGATCAACACGGCCGACCGACCGCTGTCCACCGACCCGCTGTACCTGGACCTGCACCTGCCTGCAGGCGCGCGCTTCGAACACGCCCTTCCCGCCGGCCACACCGCGTTCGCCTATGCCTACGAAGGCGAAGCGAAAATCGGTGAAGGCGATGCCGCCCGTGCGCTACCGCATCAGGCCGCCGGCGTGCTCAGCGACGATGGCGACCACGTGGTGTTCGCCGCCGGCAACGAAGGCGCGCGCCTGATCCTGGTTGCCGGCAAGCCGCTGCGCGAACCCATCGTGCAGTACGGCCCCTTCGTGATGAACACCCGCGAGGAGATCGAACAGGCGATCCAGGATTATCAGAGCGGGGAGTTGGTGAAGGCCGCGTAAATTTGTCCTCCAACGAGCGTAGTGCCGACCTGCTGATCGGCGTGGCGCTCGGCTCATCTGTCCGAGCCCTGCGACCCGCAAGCGCCGGATACCGCCGTGCGCAGGCCGCCGATTTGGCGACCAATGCGAGCCCCCCGCGACCGGGCGATTCCCCTCCGCCCCTGCCAGACTGATGGGCCCTCTACGCGCGGACCCAGATCACGTACCACCCGGTGATCAACCATTGCACACAGTCCCTGAAGAATCTTGAGGCCTGCCTCGACAAGGCCGAGCAACACGCCGCCGCCCGGAAATTCGACATCGGCGTGCTGTTGATCGCCCGACTGGCACCAGACATGCAGCCGTTGATCTACCAGGTGCAGAGCACCTGCGATTACGTCAAGGGCGCCGCCGCCTGTCTGTCCGGCCAGACCCCGCCCGTGCACGAGGACAACGAACAGACCCTGGACAATCTGAACGTGCGCATCCGCAAGAACGTTGCGTTCGCCGACAGCGTGCCGCAAGCCCGGCACGCCGGTGCCAGCGAGCGCCGAGTGCCTTTCTCGTGGGCACCAGGAAAAGTCATCGTCGGCGTCGACAACCTGTTGCAGATGACGGTGCCCAACACCTACTTCCACCTCTCCATTGCCTACGCGATTCTCCGCCAAAACGGCGTCGACGTCGGCAGGATGGATTTTCGGGGGCGGGTGAATTTTGTTGCGGCGTGAGTGGAGCGGGAACGGAGCCGTGGTCTCGCCGACCATGAGGCTACAGCCCAGAACGGATAGTGAGCAGCAACATCAAGGATGCAACGAGAGCTTCTAAAACATTGAGATTGATCGTTCGGCGTGAGCTACCCGCGCACCTAAGATGATCGTGTCCGAGATCAGCTCGAGTCGCGCCAAGATGCGAGGTTGGCGTCAAGGACCGAATTCAAAGGGACGTAGGATGCGACCATCAGGTGAATTTGAGGCCGGGGATGCATAAGTTCGATTTCGATGCCGAATTGAGGGGTGCCGATGGGGCGGCGCTGCCCGTATATTGCGATGTGCAGCTGCCATACGTGGGAGGACAAAAGGCGCAGATCCGCTTGGCAGTGCCCGCCCGGCACATAAGTAAGAAGCCACCAAGCAACCCATGTACGTTATCGGGAAAAAGTGGCGCCTTCACCATCAACATGCAAGGAGTAAATTGGCGCCGATTTCCATGTTCGGCGAAAAGCAAGTTCGGCTTGGAGGCCATAGAGCTGCTTCATATCGAAAGGCTTACGGTTCTGTGTCCCCCGATAAATGCAAGAAGGGATATCCGCTTCCATCTGGCACCCATTTCCTACCTGCGATCTGAAGCAAGCTTCGTTCACTTTGGCGACAGGGCGGGTTCAAATGAGCTGTTCGTTTTAGATCTACCGGGTCTGGGCTCGACAAGCTTCGTGGCGGAATGGGTTACAAATTACCACCGCGACGCAGAGATTCCGGGCGCCACAGTGATTGCTGGTTTTAGCGCGGTAGCAAACTTGCCGCCGGGTAGCCCAGTCGACTCCGCCCAGGTGGTTGCGCAGTTCAAGACTTCGGCGCGCGTCAAGGTAGTTGCCGCCTCATTCATGCAGCGAGTTGCTTAAAGGTTTCGGCGACGTGGGTGTTGATGACGCAGTCGCGTTCGGGGTTGAGGGTGACGGCGAGTACCGGCGACCAGTTTCGCGTTGCGCCTGACCATCGTGCAGGGTTTCGTTCGCGGGCTTGGGCGTAGAGCGCGTGGCGCGCCGCCAGGATCGGACCATCGCTGCCGTCGTGGCGCTGTGCCGGGCTGACGTAGCGGATGCCGCTGTGGCGATGATCGATGTTGTACCAGCGCACGAAGCCGGCTGCCCAGGCGCGCGCTGCCGCCAGGTCTTCGAATCCTCTGGCCGGAAACTCGGGCCGGTACTTGGCGGTGCGGAAGAGCGATTCCGCGTAGGCGTTGTCGTCGCTCACCCGCGGCCGCGAGTAGGAGGGCTTCACTCCGAGCCAGTGCAGCATCGCCAGCACCGTGGTGGCCTTGAGCGTGGCGCCGTTGTCGCCGTGCAGCACGGGCTTGTTCACCAGGGCCGCAATGCCCTCTGCCAGGGCGGTGCGCCGCACCAGATGCGCTGCGTGATCGGCATGGTCGCGGTCATGGACCTCCCAGCCGACGATCTTGCGGCTGTAGAGGTCGAGAATCAGGTAGAGGTGATACCAGCGTCCCAGCACCGTGGCCGGCAGATAGGTCATGTCCCAGCACCACACCTGGCGCGGTGCAGTGGCGATGTGGGTGGTCGGTGGGCGTACCGTGTGCGGCTCGCGGGCGCGTCCACGGTGAGTGGCTTGGCCATGTGCTCGCAGCACACGCGCGAAGCTGGACTCGCTGGCTAGGTACACGCCTTCGTCGGCCAGCATCGGCACGATGCGCGCTGGCGGCACGGCCTCAAAGCGCGGCTCATTAGCCACGCGCAAGAGCTCGGCACGCTCGGCCAGGCTCAGGGCATGCGCCGGTGTGGGTCGGACGGCCTGGGGCCTTCCATCGCCGTCCACGAGCCCCCCGCACGCTCTCCAGCGCTGCAGGGTGCGGGTGTCGATGCCCGCGGTGTCGCACGCGGCGTGCAGCCGGGCACCGGCACCCTGGGCGATTTGAATGTTGTGGGCCAGGCGTTGGCGATCTTCGAGGTCGATCATTCGTCCTCTGCCTTGTTGAAGATCGCCGCGAGTTTTTTTGAAAGGACCAGCAGAGCCGCCGTCTCCGCCAGCGCCCGGTCCTTGCGCAGCAGGTCGCGCTCCAGCTCCTTGATGCGCTTGCGGTCCTGTCGCGTCGCCTGCGGACTGGCACGGGCTTCTTCGGGTTCCGCCAGTGCGGCCGTTGCGCTGGCCCGCCACTTCTCCAACTCCGTCGGAAATACACCCTGTTCCCGGCACCACACACTCCGATCCGCTTCGGCCATCGGTGCTGTTGCAATCACCGCCTCCAGACGCGATCCCGCGGTCCACGTCCGAGCCTTCACCGGCCCGGACTGCGTCTGCTCTCGCCAACGCTGCAAGGTCTGGGCACCCACTCCCACTGCTAACGCCACGTCTTCCACCGCCGCGCTTTCAGGCGGCAACAGCCGCGCTACCGCGCGGTCCTTGAATCCTTGTCCGTATCGAGCCACGTTCTACCTTCATTGACGCCCCCAGGGATGGTCCTATCAAGGCGGCAACTATTCTGACGCGGGGGGACTTCGCTCGAGGCCTTGTCGGTTCTGTTTCGGCAAGCCGTGTCATTGCACGGCTGGACGCTCACTGATGGTGAAACTGTGTCTACGTGGATCGCTCCCCTTGAGCCGAAGGTGACGCCGTGTGCGCGCGATGACCGCGGTGACTTTGTCGCGCGGCCTCACGAATTCGTCGAATGCGCCACGAGCCTGGTGGATGCATATAGAAAAGCCGACAGTAAGACCCGATCTTTGGTGCGCCATCTTTCGGTGGCAGTCAATCCTCATAGCAAGTCGAGGGCTGCGGATCGCTTCCTGTTCATGTACTCCGCACTGGAAAGAGCGGTTGAGGTCGCATGGAAGCAGAACCAGACGCCACAGAACCCACATTTCACGACTAAAGCGCTGACTGGACATCTTGAACAGTTACGGAAAGCCGTTGCCGACCAAGGAGGCGAGAACGCTTTGGAGATCTCGGCGCGGCTAAAGGGCCTCATCGACGTCGCGAATCGACCCGGCATTCGAGACAAGCTCCAAGCCTTCGTTCGCGCGTACCCGATGATGGCTAGCTACTGCAGGGATCTATGGCCGATTCTCGGATCGGATAGGAGGCGCGGGCTGAGAGAAATCCGCAATGCGCTTGCTCATGGGAGCCGCACTTCCGTCTCGTCGGATGTTCTGGCAGTAGCCGAGTGGCACCTCGCGATACTGCTGGAGCGGGTGATCTTCATGCTTCTTGGTCTGACATTGCCGGATGGCATATCTCCAGGGTCGATTCTATTGCGAACGGCCGCAATGGGATGGTACGAGCCAGACCAGTGGGGCCCCTTGCAGTCCAAATTGGGACCGTCGATCTGATTCCGATTGATGACTGACTATGAACGGTGCGTCGCGAGTGCCCGCTTGCGGCAATTCCGAGCCATCCCCCATCACCTAGTGGTAGCTGGACGCATCGCCCCTTTGCGCTGCCACCCCCACCGCCTGCAAAACCAGCTCTCCCATCCCCTGCGCCAGTTCATCCACCGACAGCCGGCCTGATTGCCGATACCAGGTGTAGGCCCAGTTGAGCATGCCGCCGATGGCCAGCGAGCACAGGCGCACGTCGGTGATGTGGAATTCGCCGCTGGTCACGCCCTGTTCCAGCAGGCGGGCGAGCAGATCGTCGAATTCGCGGTGCATTTTTTCCAGCGGGGCTCGGATGCGCGCGTCGAAGTTCTTCTGCTCGCGGAAAAAGATAGCGGTGTAGCGCTGCGCCTGGATGATGGTGCGTACGATCTCGCAAACGGCTGTATGCAGGCGCGGGGCGACCGGGCCGGGTGCGGCCAGCGCGGCACGCAGCACGTCGTTGCCGCGGGTGATGCCGCGCCGGCTGATCTCGAACAGCAGTTCGGCCTTGTCCTGGAAGTGGTAGTAGATGAAGGGCTTGGTCACGCCCAGGCGCTGTGCCACGGCGTCGAGCGAGGTGCGCTGGTAGCCCTGCTCGTAGAACAACTCGGTGGCCACTTCCAGGATCTGTTCGCGCTTGAAGGCCTTGACCTGTTCGCGCATCGAATTGGGGGCGTCGGCAGCGGTCTTGGTGCTGCCGCGATTGCCGGGCGGCGGCGACAGCTTCTTGGGTGACGGCGTCGTAGAGGATGACCCGGGTTTCACCCGGGCTACGGGGGGTGGCGACTTCTTCGGCGACGATGCGGCAGACGATGACCCGGGTTGCACCCGGGCTACCGCGGCTGGCGCCTTCTTCGGCGGCGGCGCGGCGGATACAGCAGGGGAGCGGCGCCGGGAGGCGGCGCCGGAACGTGAAGCAGGCATGCGGATTCCGGATTCGGGTGCTGGACGCACCCCGGATCAAATTCTACCCGAGGGTAGGAATGCAGACTGTCGGATGTTGTGGGCCGGGGGCATCCCGGGTTGCACCCGGGCCACGACTGCTTACGAGAGTCTCAGGCGCTGCGGTTTGCGCCGACGATGCGCTCGCTGCCGCTGGCGTCCTGCAGCAGGATGTTGCGGTACTCGCACTTGCCCTCGCCGCGCTGGAACACGGTGTTGGCGATCAGCCACACGGCGACGACGCGCTTGGGCAGGTCGTCGCCGATGGCTTTGCGGTAGTCGTCCTGCAGGTTGCGGCGTTCGTCCAGCCATTGGCCGAGTTGCTCGGTGCCGCTGCGCACCACCCAGTGGGTCTCGCGCTCGTTCCACCACGCCAGCGGGCATTGGAAAATGGTGTCCACCGGTAGCGAGGCACTCCACATCCAGGTCAGGTCCAGGCCGTTGTCGAACTCCACCGCCAACGACAGGTAATCGTGGGTGGGCTCGATGTGTTCGGGCAGCGTCGAGGGCAGTTGTTCCACGCACCAGGACCAGGACACGAAGCTGTCGCGGGTGAGCGGACGGTCCACCGGAAACTGCAGGATGCCGACGTCCGAGCGCGTGTGGCAGCACAGCGCGGACGCATCATCGGCTTGCGGGGTGAAGATTTCGCCCTGCCCCAGGCGCCACAGGTAATGCCAGCCCGGCGGCGGTGCGACCGGCGTTTGCAGACGCTGCAGGGCCGGCTCGAACAGTTCGGGTTCCAGTTTCGCGGCGACCTGCAGCGCGGCCACGGCATCGCCACGCCACTGGATGACCGCGACCGTGAAGGCACCGCTCAGCGGCTTGCGCGGATACGCAGGCTCGAATGCGCCCAGACGATCCGCGAACTCGCCCGGCGGCTTGGCGGTGAGATGCAGCGCGCCACCCTTGCCCGAATAAAAGGTGCTGGCGTTGCCGACGATCTTGGCCAGTTCGGAATCGCCCACGCGATACCAGAGACCCATCTTGGCCTCGAAGCCGACGTCCAGCGGCCGCGAGGCGTAGACCATGCCGTCGGCGATCAGGCTCACGGCCTGACCGGCGGGCAGGCTCAGACCGGTATCCAGCCAGGGTTCGGCGCCGGGCTGCACGGTGATCCAGTCGCAACGCAGGACCGCTTCGTCGCCCAGGGCTTGCACCGCCAGTTCGACTCGTCCGCGAAAGTCGGGCACCGGCACGTGACCGCCTCCGCGCATGCGGTGGGCCAGGCGCGAGCCCATGAAACGCAAGGTGGTGGGAATCTGCGAAGGCGCATTACGGATGGGCATGGGGATGGTCTGGAGCAACGGTAGGCGGATTGATGGCGGGTGCAGCTGAGACGCGCAGGACCGCGCACGAACCTGGAGGTACAACGAACCGATGACCTGCGGCCCCGGCCGCATCACGCGGCTGCGCCGGCCAGTCGACTGCGCGGCATGGATCGCTGGCGGTACGCGCCGCGATCCCCAGCGTTCGTCCGGCGACGTGTCAGACCACGGTTCAGGCGACGGCGTTCGCCGGCGCGATCTCGAAGGCCTCCAGATCCGGCTTGCGCGTGCGTGCCTGGTAGGCGCCCATGTTGTGCGGCCACTGGGTGACGATGCGCCCCGAGGCGGCGCGATAGTAGCGGGTGGCGGGGGTGCGCCAGACTTCCACTGCGTCCAGATCGCGCTGGAGTTCTTCGTTGTAGCGGTCCATCGCCTCGCGGCGCACGTCGATCCACTCGATGTCGTGCTCGCGCATCCAGGCGATCTTGTTGGCGATGTAGGCGGCCTGCTGTTCGAGCATGTAGATGATCGAACCGTTGTTGGTGTTGGGGCCGTAGAGCATGAACAGATTGGGAAAGCCGCTGGTGGTCATGCCCAGGTAAGCCTGCGCGCCCTCGCGCCAGGCATCGGCCAGCCGCAAACCGTCGCGCCCGCAAACCTCGATCACCGACAGGAACTTGTTGGCGGCATAGCCGGTGGCCAGCACCAGCACGTCGATGGGCCGTTCCATGCCATCGTCAGTGCGGATGCCCGCGGCAGTGATCCGCTCGATGCCCGCAGTCACCAACTCCACGTTGGGGCGGTTGAAGGTCGGGTAGTAATCGTCCGAGAACAAGGGCCGCTGCGAACACACCGGCACGTTCGGCAGCATCTTTGCGCGCAGCACGGGGTCCACCACGTTGTCGAGATTGGCGCGCGCCTTGTCAGCCACCATCTGCATCAGATCGGCATTGTCGAACGGCAGAAACAGCTCGAAGAAGTCGTGCAGTTCCTGGCGCAGCTTGAGGCCGGCCTGAGGGTCCTGGCGGAAGCGTTCGAGTTCGCCGGTGGAGAACATGCGGTCCTCCTTGGGGAAGACCCAGTTCGCGGTGCGCTGATAGACCAGCAGACGCGCCGCCTGCTTGGCCAGTTCCGGAATCATCTGTACGGCGCTGGCCGCGGTGCCGATCACCGCCACGCGCTTGCCGCGCAGGTCCACGTGATCCGGCCAGCGCGCGCTGTGCAGGGTCTGGCCGCCGAAGTCATCCAGCCCTTCGATGTCGGGCCGCTGGATCTCGTTGAACATGCCGATGGCACTGACGAAGACCCCGGCGTGCAGGCGCTGGCCGTCGGCCAGATCCAGACACCACTGGCGAGCAGCGTCGTCCCATCGCGCGCCGACCACTTCGACGTCGTAGCGGATGTGCGGGCCGATGCCGTACTTGTCCACGCAGTGCGCAAGGTATTCGCGAATCTCCTCCTGGCCGGCGTGGGTGCGGGTCCAGTCCGACTTCTGCTCGAAGCTGAAGCAGTACAGGTGCGAGGGGATGTCGCAGGACAGGCCCGGATAGCGGTAGTTGTGCCAGGTGCCGCCGGGCCCGCTGGCGCGTTCCAGGATCACGAAGTCCTCGATGCCGAGTTCGCGCAGACGGATGGCGGTGGCGATGCCGCTGACGCCGGCACCGACGATGACGATGGGAGCCGATTCGGGGTGCTGTTTCATGGTGCGTCTCTTTCGGGAGCTTCGACACCAAGGGTGCCACGCTTGGCGCGCTCGCCATACACGGGTCAATCCGTATATGACGGTGCCCGGGTCTGCGGGCGATCACGCGGGAGGCCAACAACGGCTGCCACCGATCGCCCTGTTGAGGCTTACGCAAATGATTGATGCCTTGCTCACCTCTCCCTTCGGGGGAGGTCGGCGCGGAGCGCCGGGTGAGGGCGCGAGGCGAAGCCGAGCTTCGCTGCGCGCCAGGCGCCGCCAGCCGCGCTCCGCGCGGCCCCCCACCCCTGCCCCTCTCCCAGAGGGAGAGGGGGCGCCTCGCCATTTATTTATGGAATTCTCGACAGGTTGCTGCGAAATTCCGTCGATTCCGGACCGGTCCAAAGCAACCAAACCCTCGAGTCCTCGGCACTGCGTTCAGCCCCCGGTTCAAGCTCTAGCGACCGCCGACAGTGCGCAGCACGTCGGCATAGCCCGGTGGCGCCTCCACCAGTTCGCGCTGGCGCAGCAGGCGGTGCAACTGCGGCAGGTGCTGCCAGGGCACCGACGCCAGCAGGTGATGCTCGCGATGAAAGTTGACGTGAAACGGCGCCACCGTCATTCGTGCCAGCCAGCCCGCGCGAGTGCTGCGGGTGTTGCGCAGGGCGTCGGCGACCGGCTCGGTGCAGGCATGCTCGGCCATCGAGCGGATACGGATGTAGAGGCTGAAGGTGGTCAGCCAGGCCAGCGCCCAGGCGCTGTACATCCAGGCCTGGCCGAACGCGGCCAGCAGCGCGACCAGCGCGAGCTGGGCCAGCGCCATCGGCCCCAGATTGCGCAGACCGGTGCACCCGTAATCGTTCCAGCGGCGATCACCGCGCGGGATGCGCTCCACCTCGGCGGCCACGGTGTACTTGAACACGCCGGTGTCCATCAGCAGCTGCGCACCCATGCGGCGCAGGCCGGTCTGGCCGCTGAGGTCGCGCCAGAATTTCTTGATCAGAGATCGGCGCGTGGTGGGAAACGGCCGCACCAGGCTCAGATCCGGGTCGGCGGGCAGACCGGTGTGCGCGTGATGGCGCATGTGGTGTTCGCGATAGCGCGCCACATCGTTCCAGATGAATCGCGCCGCAAACCAGTCCGCCACGGTGTCGTTGAGGGCGCGCGTGGCGAACAGGGTGCGATGCGCGGCCTCGTGCGCCAGGATCGCCAGCGCCAGCTGACGCCCGCCCAGCAGGATCACCGCCAGCACGAAGGTCAGCGGATTCGGCCACAGCGCGAGCACGGCAAAGATCGCCGCGATGCCGATCCACACCGACAACAGCGCCCAGCCGCCGATCAGGTCTGAACGCTGCGTGCAGGACTGGATTTCTTCGCGCGTCAGCGTTCGGGTCAATCGCAGAGTTTCGGTCATGGCGGAGTTCTCAGGCGTTCAGCGTGTCAGCCATGCGCGCGGCCCCTGCCCAGGGCCCCGGCGCGCCGGTGGTGGTTTCGTACAAGCGTCGCCAGAGCTGGTGGCCGACGCGATCGAAGCGGCGCACGGTGTCGACGCAGGCGCGGCGTGCCTGCGCGTCGACCAGCGGGTCGGGCAACCAGGGGTCGTAGACGATCTGGCGGATCGCCTGTCCACCCACCAGAAAGACTTCGCGCGCCGCGGTTTGCGGATCGAGACGGTCGCACTGGCGCAGCCAGGTTTCGAGTTGTTTCTGCAGCCGCTGGTACTGGCGGTTCAACGCGCGGCCGTCCCACAACCGGCGTACGCGCGCGTCCCGCGCAGGTTCCAGGCCACTGACCAGAAACACGCTGGCCTCGCGTTCCAGGCCCAGCCGGTACAGGCGTTTGCGCACCGCATCGAGATCGCGCTCGATGTTGTCCGGGCGCAGGTAGAGACCGCGCTCGAATTCGCGAAAGCCGAGCATGCCCAGCGCCCGATCGCGATTGCGCATGGCCTTGCGATCGCTGCGACCCAGAGCGCCGCAGTGCACCGCGATCCAGCTGCCGCTCCAAGGACGCACGCGCTGCTCGGCGGTGCGCCAGGTGGCGACGTCGTCGGCCAGTTCGTGCGCGCGTGCGCTCAGCGCATAGCTGCCGCGCTCGGCGGCCTCGATCAGGCCGTCGGCGGACAGGCGGGCCAGCGCGACCCGCGCGTTGTTGGCGCTGATACCGAACAATGCGCAGGCGGTCACGGCATCGCGTGCGGACAGCGCTTCGCCATCCGCCGCCTGCAACAGGTCCAGGATCAGGTGGCGCGCCTTGGGCTTCACGTGCCCGTCGCCAGTTGCGCGTCGAGCTGTACATGAAAGCGGGCGAGCGCGAATTCGTAACGGCCGAAGCGCAGCTCGCGGTTGGCGCCGGATTCCAGGCCGGCGTGGATCGCTTCCATCTGCGCGTAGTCTTCGGCCAGGGTGTCGCGGTAGAGCTGCACATTGCGATCCCAGTGGCTGCGCGCGCGATCGTTGCCCGGCGCGGCGGGGATCAGCGCAATGTCGAACACCTGCGTGCGGCCGAGCGCGGTGGGCTCGATACGCGTGACCTGGGCGTGGTCGGGCTGCACCAGCACCATCGTCGAGGGAAACAGGTAGTACAGGATGTTGCCGACCGCGCGCGGTTCAGGCTGCGCAGGCGCCGGCTGTTCGCGCAGCGCTTCCTTGACGATGAACATGCGCCGGTGCAGTCCGTCCTCGTCGACGATCTGCAGGTTGTCGACGAACAGCGGCGCGATGGTTTCGCGGTGCGCGATCTTGAAGTGATAGGCCTCGGACGAGCCTTCCACGATCAGTTTCCAGTCGCAGCGCAGCTCGATGTCGCGCTGGCCGTAGGCGACGTGATCGTGCAGACCAAAGCTCTCCAACTCTTCTGCGTAGGCGCCGAGCATCGCGCGCACGTCCGCGTCGGCAACGGCCGGGTCCGGAATCACCCAGACCAGACCGGCACGCTCTGCGACGGCAAGACGGCGCAGGCCGGATTGATCGGGGTCCAGGTCCGGAAAGCCTTCGGCCCGGGGCAGCGCACGCAGACGGCCGTCCGCCGCATAGGTCCAGGCGTGATACGGACAGGCGAAACGTTCGCGCCCGCACCCCTGCCCCGCCGCCACCACGCGCGCGCCACGATGCCGACACACATTGAGGAACGCGTGCAGCACGCCGTCGCCATCGCGCGCGACCAGCAACGGCGCACCGAGCACATCGCCCGACCACCAGCTGCCGGCGTCGCGCAACACGCTGGCCGCGACCACCGCCTGCGGATGACGACGCATCAGGGCACGCTCGCGCTGCAGGCGTGCGTCATCGAGGTAGCGCGTGACGGGCGAGGTCGCCATCGCCTCGCCCATCTCCGGCTGGCCGCTGGCGAGCACCGCGCGGGCTCGCGCCAGCAGCGCAGCGGTGGTCGCGGAGTTCACGCAGCCAGGCTCGCGAATCGATTCAGGTGAAAGTCGCGATCGCCGTAACGCGTGCCGAACGCGGTGAGCTGGCGGAAGTAGTGACCGATGTCGAGCTCCTCGGTGACACCGATGCCGCCGTGCAGCTGCACCGCCTGCTGGCCGACGAACTTCGACGCCTTGCCGACGTAGGCCTTGGCGGCGGACACGCAGCGCGCGCGCTCGGCTGCGTCCGCGCTGTCGGCCTTGGCCGCCGCCAGCAGCACCATGGAGCGCGACTGTTCGACCTCGATGAACATGTCGACCAGGCGGTGCTGCAGCACCTGGAAGGTGCCGATGGGCACGCCAAACTGCTTGCGCGTCTTCAGATAGGCGCTGGTGCGTTCGAGCAGGGCCTTCATGCCGCCGAGGGCCTGGGCGCAGGCTGCCGCGGCGGCCTTGTCGAGGCCGGCTTCCAGCGCGGCCAGCGTGCCGATGCGGGCGTCTGCACCGACCTGCACCACGTCCAGGCTCAGGTCTGCCGCCGAACCGCCACCGAGCACGTCATAGCCTTGCAGCGACAACCCCTTGGCCTCGCGCGGCACCAGGAACAGCTCGATGCCCTGCGCGCTGCGGGCGGAGACGATCAGCTGCGTCGCGTTCGGTGCGTTGAACGCACAGTGCTTGGCGCCGCTGAGCGTGTAGCCGGTCGCCGATTTCGTCGCCGTGGTGTCGCAGTGCGCCGGATTGAAGCGGCCGCCACGCTCGGCATAGGCGACGGCAAGCTGCGCATCGCCGGTGGCCAGCGCGTTCAGCGTCGCCTCCTGCTTCGCGGCATCGCCGGCGGCGAGGATCGCGGCGGGCAGGATCGCGCCGCTGATATAGGGCTCGATCACCAGCCCGGCGCCGAGCGCCTCGGCCACCAGCGCAACGTCGACGGTCGATCCGCCCAGGCCGCCGGCGGCCTCAGGCACCGCCAGCGCGATCCAGCCGAACTCGGCGATCTGCTTCCAGATCGCCGGATCACACTGGCCGGGCGCCGCGAGTGATTTCCTGTACTGGTCGAAGCCATAGCCCTTGGCCGCGAACTTGACCGCGCTGTCCTGCAGAAGCTCCTGCTCGGAGCTGAATGAAAGATCCATGGTGTTCGTTCCTCAGAGTCCGATCAGAACCTTGGCCAGCACGTTCTTCTGGATTTCATTGCTGCCGCCGTAGATGGTGCAGGCGCGCAGGAAGTTGTAGCGTGTGTTGGCTGCGCGATAGACCGGGTCGCCGTCGATCTCGCTCTGCCAGGGCATGGCGTCGTGTCCACCAAGTTCCAGCTGCACCTCGGTGATCGCTTGCTGCAACTCGGTGCCCTTGATCTTCAGGCCGGAGGACTCCGGCCCCGGCGCGTGGCCGCGCGACATGCTGTCCAGGGTGCGCAGGTTGGTGTACTCCAGCGCCATCAGATCCACTTCGAGCTCGGTGATGCGGCGTCGCGCGTGCGGATCGTCCTTGAGCGCCACGTCGCGCGCGACCGATTCCTTGAGCCAGGACAGCTGGCGCTTGCTGTCGCCCACCGCGGCGATGCCGGTGCGCTCGTGGCCGAGCAGGTACTTGGCGATGGTCCAGCCCTGTCCCTCGGCGCCGACGAGATTTTCGACCGGCACCTCGACGTCGGTGAAGAAGACTTCATTCAGATGGTGGTGGCCGTCGATGGTCAGGATCGGCCGCACTTCGATGCCCGGCGTCTTCATGTCGATCAGCAGAAAGGAGATGCCCTGCTGCTTGGCGCCGTCGGTGCTGGTGCGCACCAGGCAGAAGATCCATTCGGCCCAATGGCCCTGTGTGGTCCAGATTTTCTGGCCGTTGACCACGTACTTGTCGCCCTGGCGCAGGGCCTGGGTCTTGAGGCTGGCAAGGTCAGATCCCGAACCCGGTTCGGAATAGCCCTGGCACCACACTTGCTCGGCCTGCGCGATCTTCGGCAGATAGCGCTGCTGCTGCTCCTTTGTTCCGAACTGCATCAGCACCGGACCGAGCATCATCACGCCGAAGGGCATGATCGAGGGCGCACCGGCCAGCGCGCGCTCGGTGTCGAAGATCTCGCGCTGCGTTGCGCTCCAGCCGGTGCCGCCGAATTCCTTCGGCCAGCTCCAGGCCAGCCAGCCCTTCGAGGCCAGCTTCTTTTCCCAGGCAAACTGGGTTTCCTTGCCAATGCGCATGCCGGTGGCCTTGCCACTGGCGTCGCGCGGCGCATTGGCCTGCATCCAGGCGCGCACCTCGGCGCGGAAAGCCTGGTCCTCGGGTGAGTAATCGAAGTTCACGGGTCACTCCCGGATCGGGTTGGGGGGAGAAATATATGCGGCTCCGGACATTACGCGGAACAGCGTTCAATGTCATGGGGTGTAATATCGTTGAACCAGACTCGGACGGGTGAACCGCATGACCCAGATTGATGAACCTCGCGTGCGGATCGAGCGCAAGGCACCGCTGCTGATCGTGAGCATCAATCGTCCGGCCGTGCGCAATTGCGTGGATCGGCCGACCGCGCAGGCGCTTGCCGACGCCTTCCGTGCGTTCGATGAAGACGCCGAATTGCGCGTTGCGATTCTCACCGGCGAGGGCGGGCACTTCTGCGCGGGTGCCGATCTCAAGGCCGTTTCAAGCGGTGACGCCGCGCGCGTCAATCGCATGGATCCCGAGGGCGACGGACCGATGGGGCCCACCCGCCTGCAACTCTCCAAGCCGGTGATCGCAGCGGTGCACGGCTACTGCGTGGCCGGCGGCATCGAGCTGGCCGCGTGGTGCGATCTGCGCGTGGCTGATGAAACCGCCGTGTTCGGCGTGTTCTGCCGCCGCTTCGGTGTGCCGCTGATCGACGGCGGCACCGTGCGCCTGCCGCGCCTGATCGGCATGAGCCGCGCGCTGGACTTGATTCTCACCGGCCGACCGGTCGACGCGCGCGAGGCCTACGGCATGGGTCTGGCCAATCGCCTCGCGCCGCGCGGCCAGGCGTTGGCGGTGGCAGAAAAGCTGGCGCTGGAGATCGCGGCCTTCCCGCAGACCTGCATGCGCGGTGATCGGCGCAGCGCCTACGAGCAGTGGGGCTTTGATGAACCCGCGGCGATCGCAAACGAGTTCGAGCACGGCATGAAGACCCTGCAATCCGGCGAAACCGTGGCGGGTGCGACGCGGTTCAAGGACGGCGCGGGCCGTCACGGCACGTTCTGAAGGAGAGCCGAATGGATACGCTCAAGACGCTGACCTTCGAGATCACCGGCCGCATCGCGCGCATTACGCTGAATCGTCCGACCCGCGGCAACGGCATCACCATGGACCTGCCGCGCGAACTGGCCGCCTGCGTCGAACGCGCCAACCTCGATCCGGGCGTGCACGTGATCGCGCTGGCCGGCAATGGCAGCGGTTTCTGCGGCGGCTATGACCTGGTGGACAGCGCGCAGGACATGCAGGCGCAGGGTTTCGGCGACGCCGGCAGCGCCGGCACGCCGCTGGACCCGGCGGTGATTGCGGCCAACCACGACCCGTCCTCGGTGTGGGACCCGGTGACCGACTACGCGATGATGAGTCGCAACGTGAAGGGCTTCATGAGCCTGTTTCACAGCGAAAAGCCCGTGGTGTGCAAGGTGCACGGCTTCTGCGTCGCCGGCGGTACCGACATGGCGCTGTGCTCGGACCTGCTGGTGATCGCGGACGACGCCAAGATCGGCTATCCGCCCGCGCGGGTCTGGGGCTCGCCGACGACCTCGATCTGGTTTCACCGCATCGGGTTGGAAAAATCCAAGCGCCTGCTGTTCACCGGCGATTGCCTGTCGGGCAAGGAAGCCAGGGAGTGGGGCCTGGCCATCGAGTCGGCGCCGCCGGATCAGCTCGACGCTCGTTTCGAAAACCTGCTGGACCGCATCGCCCGCATGCCCATCAACCAGCTGGTGATGATGAAGCTGCTGCTCAACCAGAGCGTGATGAACCAGGGCCTGCAATCGACGCAGCTGATCGGTACCGTGTTCGACGGCATCACCCGCCACACCCGGGAGGGCTACGCCTTCCAGCAGCGCGCGGCGGAGGCCGGCTTCAAGCAGGCGGTGCGCGAGCGCGACGAACCGTTCGGCGATTTCGGGATGTCCACGTTCAAGGGATAGAGCATTCTCGTTGTAGGCGCGGACATTGCGCCTTCATCGACACCCCGCCCAAGCCGCGAGCTGCGGTCCGCCACACACGAGCGCCGACGGGTGGCCTATGGCGCCGGAATCAGGCGAAAGATCAGCGCGCTGTCGGTGTTCGACGCAGCGATGAGCAGCTGGAGGGTGTCGCGCCCGCCGACCACCCGCTCCAGTCGCGTCATCAGCCCGACAAAGGTTTCTGGCGGTTGCTGCTGTTCGCCCGGCTCGGGCGGACAGGCGCGGGTGAACTGCACGCGGTAGATGTTGAATTCGGAGTCGATCAGGCTCGCGCGACCGCTGGTGTAGAGACACTCATTGCGGTCGAAGCCGGTGAACATCCCGGTCTCGTCGAAGCTGAACAGGGTGAGGTTGTCGCCGAAGGCATCCGGTTCGGCCCAGTCGCCATCCAGCCGCTCCAGCCGCGAGCCCAGGCGCGTCTGCGAACTCCAGGTCAGGTTTACTGCCCCCGCCTCACCGTCCTCGCGCAGATAGATCGAGGTCAGATCGGACAGCGGCGCGAAGGTGCCGACCAGATCGGCGATCCGCGTGGTGTCGGGCTCTTCCTCGGGGTCCAGCGGCGGCGGCACACCGCTGAGCAGATGAAAGCGGATCGGCGCGGTAATGCCGCGACCGGCGGTCTCATAGAGCCCGGCGGCGAGATAGCGGTTGTCGTCGGCGATCAAAAATATGCGACCGGTGCTGTCGAGCAGCGCCGTGGTGGGGACTTCGTCCGGCGTGGTCTGGAAGGTGGTGCGGCCGGTGTAGACACCGACCGGGCTCAGCTCGGGTTCTTCCAGGTCCGGCACGCCGATGTCATCGATGTTGGAGTTGCAGCCGGCGACCCACACCGGCAGCAGCAGGCAACAGGCCACGCGGGCAAGGTAGCGCGCAGGTTGGGGGGGCGTAGGCAGGAGCATGGCGGTTCTCAGGGCCGCGGCCAGATTGGCGGCGGTTCCGGCGGGAAAGGACGGGTGGTGTCGTCGGCTTCGGCGGCGGCAGGGACGTCGCCGGCTTCCAGGCGCCGCGACAGCCACTGGTTCAGCTGCTGCTGGTTGTCGCCGATGATGTGATGTTCCGGCGCCAGCTTGGCCGCGCGCGACAGCAACTCCGCGGCAGCCAGCGGATCGCCTTCGGCCATGCGGATCACCGCCAGGTTGTTGAGCGACACCGGATCGAATGGATTGGCGCCCAGGCGCTGTTCCAGTGAGCGCAACAGCAACTGCGGATGCGCGGGCTCAGCCTGGTTTGCCGCCGGCTGCGCCGGCAACGTCGTCGGTAGCGCCAGCACCGCCAGACAGCATGCAGTGCACCAGACCAAGCTCCGTGATCGTTTCATGCTCGGCAGGCCTCAATACTGGTAGAAGGGCTTGACCGGGTCGGGCTCGAAGGCCCGGCGCGGCTGATCGGTGAAGTAGTAGCGCAGGTAAGCCAGCGCCTGGACTTCGCGAAAATCACGCGCGTTGTCCACTGACATCAGGCCGCCCACGGTGATGCGCGGCGCCACCCGGTATTCGGTGAGGGCGTTGAAGCTGTAGGCCACACCGGTGTTGCGCTGCGACGCATAGCCGGTAACCAGCTGCACTTCCGGTTCGCCCGGCTCCGGATCGGCCAGCGATTCGGCCAGCAACTCGAGTTGTTCCTGCAAGCCGTCGAAACCGGGGTAGAAGGCAGCGCCGTCCTCGCGGAAGGTCTGAATGCCGAACGCCGCGCCCACGTTCCAGCTCAGGCGGTTGCTCACCCCTTCCCAGCGGATCGGCACCGTGATGGCGGTGAAGGTCTGCGGACTGAAATAACCGCCGTGACCGAAGGTGAAATAGCGCCGGTTGTCCTCGAAGCCGAACACCGTCAGGTTCACGCCGTAATTGATCAGCTGGTTGGCCGAGACCTGATAGCGCCGGAACAAGCCGGTACCGGCCAGGCCCTGGTAGTTGGATTCCACGTTGCGACCGTCGTAGCTGTAATAGCCGCCGTAACCGTAGACGCCAAAAGTGCCGGCGTCGTAGGCCACATCCACGCGACCGCCGCTGCGCGAGATGCCGCCCCAGGTGCGGCCCAGCAGCGGGTCCTCGGCACCGGCGTACGACAACAGGCTTTCGGTGACCGCGCGGCTGGACAGGCTCACCCCCAGCCGCAGGTTGCCGGGACTGACACCCCAGGACAGACCGCCGACCAGACGATCCTCCTCGAAGCCCAGCGGGGTGACACCGATGTCGGCCTCGAACCGGCCCAGCCGATAGCCGACCCCGACCGCGACGCCGCCGGCATCGTCGGTCAGCGCATCTTCGCCGCCGCCGATCAGCGCATTGCTGCCCACGCGCAGGCGACGGTCTCCACTGGCGACGCCGGCGTCCAGGTAGACCGAGGTCAGCGTCACCGACAACTGGCCGTAGTCGGTGTCGCGCGACGACCAGGTGACCGGTGTTTCGATATTGAACAGGCGCGACAGGCCGGACTCGCCGTCACGCGAACGCATGGCGATCTGGCCGCCGACCCAGCCGCTGGTCACCGACTCCAGCCGTTCGATGCGGCTGCGCGGATCGGTTGGCGCCTGCGCAACCCGCGCGCCGCCGTCCGCGGCCGGCGCCGGCGCCGACAGACCAGGGTCGGGTTGCAGCCACACCGGCTCGGAAAGCGGCGGCGCACGCCAGACACTGGCATTGCGCTCGGCGCCCAAAGCCGGGCTCAGCCGCATGCCGCCGACCGCCGCCCCGGTGGCTGGGGTGGACGCGGTTTGCGGTGGCGGCAGCAGGCTCACGCCGGCCGCGCGCGGGGTCAGCGGTCCGAGCGCATCGGGCGAAGTCATGGCCAGGGCTTCGGCCACCGGTGCCGGCAGGCTGCGGTCGGGCTGGCGCTCGTCGATCCATGCCAGTTGCGGGGGTTCGTCTGTGACCGTTTCGGTCTGCTCGATGCCCTCGGCGCGGCGGTAGGCCTGCAGCGCCGCGCCGCGCCGGCCTTCCTGCTCGGCCAGACGACCGGCGACGCGCCACCAGCGCGCCTCCTCGGGATCGGATTGCACACCGGCATCGACTTCCTGGCGCGCTTCGGCCAGGCGGTTGCCGGCGAGCAAGGCGTCGATCAGCCCGAAACGCGCGTCCTGGTTCTGCGCATCCCGATCCAGAACGCCGCGATAAATGCTCACTGCCGCGTCGGTGTCGCCGGAGTCGGTGAGCAGGCGCGCCAGGCCCATCTGCACCCGCGGGTCTTCCGGATAGCGCGCCAGGGCGTCGCGCAACTGCACGTAGGCGGCGCCGGTATCGCCCTTGACGCGCTCGCGATCCGCCAGCTTGACGCGGTAACCCACCACCAGTTGATCCAGTGCAGCCTGATCGTTGGCGTCGAGCACGCCGCGCTCGGCCAGATCGCGGGCGACCACTTCGAACTCGGCATCCTGCCCGGCGGCCAGCAGCAGCGCGGCGTACTGGATGCGCGCGGCCGGCTGCTCCTGGGTACCTTCTGCCGCCATCGCACGGCGCATCGACGACACCGCCCGCGCCGGGTCCTGCAGGTCGGCCCAACCACCGGCCATCGCGGCCAGCAGTTCGGGGTCGCCGGTGGCGGCGGCCTGGGTGTCGGTGACGATGCGGTAGGCCTCGCCGGGCTGATCGCGACGCATGGCCAAGCGTGCACGCGCGAGCTGGTACTGCACCCAGGCGCGCCGCTGCAAGGCGATGGCGTCGGGGCTGCGCTCCGCTTCGGTGAATGACTGCAGGCGATTGAGCACTGCCGCCCAGTCCTTGCGCTCGGCGTCCAGATAGGCCTGCGCCAAGCGCACTTCCGCCCGGTCGCCGTGGGTCGCGGCGAGCCCGTCGAGCAGGGTTGCGGCTTCCTCCGACTTGCCCTGCGCGCGGTAGACCTCGGCCAGATCCAGCCGCACCCAGGGATTCTCCGGGTGTTGCAGCAAGGCCTCGTCGAGGATGCGCTCGGCGTCGCCGAGCCGGCCGTCGTTGCGCGCAACCACCGCTTGGCGTCGCAACTGTTCGGCGCGGATGCGATTGATCTGCGGCTGCAGTTCCGGTGGCAGGTGCGGGGCGATGGAGATCGCGTCGTCGTAGCGTTCGGCGCGTTCGAGGATGGTCAGCAGGGCCGCCAGCGCATTGGGATTCTGGCGATCGTTCTGCAGCACGCGCCGCACGATGGGTTCGGCCTGTGCGTCCTGGCCCTGCCGCAGCAGCACGTCGACATAGGCCATGCGTACGTCATCCGGCACCTCGGGCGGCGGCGCGGCGAAGGCGGCGGCATATTCGGACTGGGCAGCGGCGTAGTCGCCAGCCTGCCGCGCCGTTTCCGCCACTTCGGCCCGCGACCAGAAGGTTGCGGCGGTGCGCGCCTCGCGCCAGCGGCCGGCGGTCCCCGGCGACTGCTTGGCGGCCTGTTCCAGCAGTTGCCGCGCTTCGTTGTAGCGCTGCTGGCGCAGGCGCACCACGCCCAGGCCGCCAAGCGCGTCGGCGTTGCGCGGGTTGCTCTTGAGCAGCGCGGCGAACCCGCTTTCGGCACCCGCGAGATCACCGGCGTCGACGCGCCCGAACAACTCGCGGATGCGCGCGCCATAGGCTTCGTCGGCCTGGGCGTCGCGACTGGAACGCAGCACTTCGAGCTTCTCGATCACCGCGCCGTCGCGGCCGACGGTTTCGATGTAGCGCTGGTAGCTCGGCGCATCGGACGGACGTGCTTCCAGCCAGATCAGCGCCTGGCGCCAAGCCTGGCGCGCCGAGGTACCGACCACCGGATCGCTCTGCAAGGCGGCCAGCCGCTCGATGCCCTCGCGGCGCGTGGTGGCGCGATAGGTCAGGTGCTTGGCCAAGGCCAGGCCGACCTCGGCATCGTCGGGTCGCGCCCGGTGCAGCCGGCGCATGCCGGCCAGCGCTGCGGTCCAGCCCTGCTCGGTGGCGCCCAGGGTCTGCAGGTATTCCAGCGCGTAAGGCCCCTCGGCCGGTTCGCCGCCCAGGGCCTGGCGATAGGCCTCCACCGCGGTGTCGTAGTCCTCGCGGGCGGTCGCCTCGCGGGCACGCTTGAGCGCGGCCGGATCGGGTGCGGTGGCGGATGCGGCGGCGCGGTCGCCGGCCATGTAGGCCTCGGCACCGGCCAGCGCACGCGAACCGGGCGCGGCCTTGCGCAGGCGTTCCAGATAGGCACGTGCGCCCCGGTGTCCTCGGTGCGCGCCGACAGTTCCACCAGTCGCGCCAGCGCTTCGGCGTTACCGGGGTCGGCGACCAGCACGCGCTCCCAGGCGGCCTTGGCGCGCTCGTCCTGGTTGCGCCCATCCCAGAATCGGCCCTGTTCGACAAGCGCCTTGAGCGCCTCGGGATCGGCCTGGGTCAGCGCGTGGGCCGGGCCGGCCGCAGCCAGCAGCAAAGAAACGGTGAGCAGCAGGTCGCGCCGCGGGCTCATGGCAACTCCAGGCGGCCATCCGGGCCGAAACGAAAGCGGCGCTGGTCGTAACCTTCGCCGAACAGAGACAGCACCTGATCGTAGTAACGCGCAGGAACCCCCAGCAGATCGCCGACCCGGGCCTGCGCCAGGCGCTGTCGCGCGGCTTGCGCGAGGTCGGGTGCGTCGATCGCCGCAAAAAACGGAACCAGCGCCGCATCGAAGCCGGGCGGCGCGATGCCCACCGGTGCGCGACCATCCGGATACCAGCGTTCTGGCGGCCGGCCGATGGCACGCACCAGTTCGGCATACGGCGCCAGCGCCCGGCGCAGTTGCTGCGCTTCCGGCAGTTCGTCCGGTCCGAAGCCGGCCCACAGGTAGACGCGAATGGCGTCGTAACTGCCGGCCCCGCCCGATTCGGTGTCCAGCCGCGGGCCGACCTCGGTGAGCAGGAACCAGTCCGGCACGCGGCCGCCCGGACTCAGGTCCGGCAGCAGGCGCAGGTAGCTGTCCAGCAACGCCTGCCAGGGACCGTCGGGTTGGACACTGGCCAGATACTTGAGCTGAAACGGCGGCCAGTAGCTGGGATTCAAGCGCAGCCCGGCGGCCGACACGAAGCCCTGTGGTCCCGGCAGCAGCACGGTCTCGGGTCCGGCGCGCTGCACTTCCTGTTCGGCGATCCGGTCGAGCAGCGCCACCGCGGTGTCGTGCAGGTCGCTGCGGCGCCACAGCCGGGCGGCTTCGAGCAGCGTGTAGGCCAGCCACAGGTTGGCATCCGCGGCCGGATTCGGATCGAGCACGCCCCAGCGCGCGTGCTCGTCCAGCCCCCACAGCCAGGCCGGCAGATGCTGGGACAGATCACCCTGCGCCAGGTTGTTCTCGGTCCAGGTCAGGATGCGTTCGAAGCGGTCCCGGTCCTGCGCCACCAACGCAAAAAACAGGGCATAGGCCTGGCCCTCCGAGATGCTGCGCGCCTCCGTGGTCCAGTCGACCACGCGACCGTCGTTCTGCACGTATGCAGAAGCGAACTGCTCCCAGGCCGGCCAGTTGGAGGCCCAGGCCGTGCTCGGTAGGGTCATCGCCAGGCCGATCAACGACAGCCAGCGCCACAGGCGGGGCCGACGCCGACCCGGTCGCGGCGCCCGCACGCGAGTCGCCGCGGCCCGGCCCGAGACGGCAAGGTGGCGGGCCGGCACCGGGATCACGACGGGCGCGCGGGCTTCAGCCGGGCCGCGGCGCGACGGCGCAGCAGGTAGTACAGGAGCAGCACCGCCAGGATCGCGAACAGGATCGCAACCGGCGCCATCAGGTAGGGCCGCTGGCCCAGCCATTCGCGCAAGGCGATGTAGAGGCTCAGGCGACCGATACCCCACTGGTCGCCCAGCAGATATCCGCTGACCCCGTCGGCGCGGATCAGCGATACGTCGCCTTCGACGAACTGCCGACGCTCCGGATCGATCAGCACCCGCGCGACCTCGGCCAAGGCGATGTCGCTGCCGGCGGTCAGCCACACCGCAGAGCGGTCGCTCCAGGGCGACCGCGCGCCCAGGATCAGGCCCAGTTCGCTGCCACCGCCGGCCAGGTCGCGCTGCGCGACCCAGGCACGGAAGCCGGCGCCGGTGGACATCGGCCGCAGTTGCGCGCCGTCGGTGGACACGATCAGCGGCAGGTCCTCGGCCCAGATCACCGGCAGGTCCAGCTCGCTTTCGCGGCCGACCAGGATCAGATCGCGATCCGCGTAGGTCTCGGCGGCGCCGATGCCGTCTACCGCGACCCGCAGGCCGGGCGCGCCGGTGGTCTGGCCCAGGTGCCCCGCCAGGGTCAGCGCCGCGCTCAAGGCATCTTCGTCGGGCTGTTCCGGCAGCAGCAGCGCGGTCTGGCCAAGATCGGAGGTCAGCGAGAACGGCAGGCCGCCATCGCGGAAGCGTCCCAGATCGGGCCAGCGTGCATAGCGCCCGTGGCGGGTGAAGCTGATGGTGGAATCGGGGTCGATGGAACCGCCGATGGACTGCGGCAGAAAATGTTCGCAGGGCTCGTTGCTGCGGCGCAGAAACTGGTACTGCAGGGTCAGACGGTTGCGCGAGGCCAGCCGATGCGCCGGCACTTCGATGTAGGTCTGATCGGAAACCTGCTCGTCCTCGGCACCCAGCGCCTGACCGGCGCGCGGCAACAGCACCGAACCGATGAACGCCTCGTTGGTCAGCGTGGTCATCGACGAGTCCGGCGCCACGCCGGGGCTGTAGCGATAGCGCACGTCCACCTTGGCGCCGTCTTCCTCGAAGAAATAAACGTCCGGCGGCAGACGGAAGTCGAAATTCATCGGCCCCGGATTCATGCCGCGCACGCTGGTCTCGCCAATGCTCAGCTCGCCCAGGCGCGCCTTGAGGTCGGGATTGACCCAGCGCGGCGCCGTGCCGCGCGCCGGCGGCGGCGGCAGTTCCACACTGCGGACCTCGGCGACCGCGCCGTCGAGGTTGAACGCACCCAGTGCCAGCGCCTGCGCCGCCTGCAACAGACCGGCCGCGTCGGGCGCTTCCAGCAGCAGCAGTCGCGAGCCGGGATCGGCTGGATGCACCACCACCCGAATGCGCGGACGATCCGGCATCGGACCCAGGTTGTCATCGGCGAAGTCGCGGCCGCTGCGCAGCACCAGGCCGTGGCCGATCGGCAGGCTGCCGATGCGCACCGGGAACTCGGCGCCGCGGTAGTCGGCCTGCGCGCCGAACCAACTCGCCGCCACCGCGGCTGCGCTCATGGTGTCGCGATCCGGCTGTCCGGCGAAGCTCACCGGCAAGGTCAGGCGCCGCGGATCGTTGGGGTCGAAGAACGGCCGCGGCAGCATCGCCAGATCCGCCGGCAGCGGCAGCGCGGCGAGCGTCAGCTCCAGTTGGGACTGGTCGCTGATGATGCTCCACAGGCTGGTGTGGGTGGGGTCTTCGCACTCCAGCGTGTAGTGCATGGGCACGTCGAAGCGGATGCGGTTGAACTCCTGAAACAGGCTGGGATTGATGTCGATGATGCGTTCTGCGCCGGGCGCGTCGTCGCGGCGCAGCTCGAAGGTCGACACCACCTCGTCGTTGATCAGGGTGGTGACATGGCTGAGCGTCTCGATCAGCGAGGGCGAGTGCGCGTAACGCAGGCGCAGTTGCGCCTTGGTCACCACCTGGTCGCGACGCAGACCCAGGCCGACGCTGGACTGGCCCAGGATGGTGCTCATGCGCATGGGGTACTGCACGCCCAGCTCTTCAAAACTCAGCACGCGGCGGGTTTCGCCGGCGACGCGGTCGGTGGTCAGCACCGGCGGCAGCGCGCGCACCGGTAGTTGCAGTTGCGGTGCGTCGATGACAGCGGCGCTTGCAGGGTTTGCGTCCTGCGCCGCTGCCGGCTGCGGCGCCAACACGCTGCTCGCCGCAAACGCGCCGGCCGCCAGCGCCAGCGCAAAACTGGCGGTGCGCTCACGCGCGCCGCTACCCCGCTTGAGTAACAGTTGCTTCACGACCCACTCCCAGAATTTTCTCGAACCGGATAGCGAGATCCGGAAGATATTGGCCAGCGAATTCAGCGGCCGATCCCGCACGTTCTGATCGCGCCAGTCCACCCAGGCATCGGCACGCCCGAACAACGACTGCGTGAGGCTGGATTCCTCGTCCAATGTCAGCGCAGCGAATTCCATGGCCACCAGGTCTGCAGTGGTGCGGCGGATGCTGGCCGGCAGCCACATGGGACGGCCGGGAGACTCCAGCGCCACTTCCACCGCCTGGCCGGGCTCGAACCATTCGCCGGGGATGGCGCGGATGGCGATGCCTGCGGTGGACAGGTCGATCGTCATCGTCGGCATCACCTTGGCATCCCCGGCGCGGCGGAGCTGGACCTTGAGTTCATCCTGCACGCGCACCGCGGAACGCACCTGGCGCTTTTCGCCGGCCACGCTGAGCGCCGCACCCAGGATGATCAGGTTGTAGGTGGCCCAGCCGAGATTGAGCAGCACGGTGCCGACCTTGGGGTCGTCGGCAAAGATCAGCCGCAACACACCGGCGATCACGCCGGCCATGTTGAGCAGGTACAACAGGTAATAGGGCTTGGCGATGTCGCCGTCGAAATAGTCGCGGTCGACCATGCCGCCCTTGGCCGTAACGTTGAACTTGCCCAGCTTGGGATTGATCAGCGCCAAGGTGGTGGGAAGGATGATGAAGGTGGCCAGCACCGTTTCGTACACCTCCGCCCACCAGGAGTGCCGGAATGCACCCTGCAGGCGCGAGTTGGCCATCACCGCCAGCACCAGATGCGGGAAGGCATAGGCCAGGATCATCAGCGCTTCGGCACGGATGATCTCGGCGCCGAACAACAGGAAGGCCAGCGGGCTGGTCAGAAAGATCAGACGCGGAATTCCGTAGAAGAAATGCATCATCGCGTTGCTGTAGCACAGCCGCTGCCCGAGCTTGAGCCCGTGCGCAATCAACGGATTGTCCAGCCTGAAGATCTGCGCCATGCCACGCGCCCAGCGGATGCGCTGGCCGATGTGCGCGGATAGCGATTCGGTGGCCAGGCCCGCCGCCTGCGGGATGCCGATGTAGGCCGACTGCCAGCCGCGCTGATGCAGCCGCAGCGCGGTGTGGGCGTCCTCGGTCACCGTTTCCACCGCGATACCGCCCACCTCTTCGAGCGCCGTGCGCCGGATCACCGCGCAGGAACCGCAGAAGAACGAGGCGTCCCACAGGTCGTTGCCGGCCTGCACCAGGCCGTAGAACAGCTCGCCTTCGTTGGGCACCTTGCGAAAAGTGTTGAGGTTGCGCTCGAACGGATCGGGCGAGAAGAAATGATGCGGTGTCTGCACCAGCGCAATGCGCGGGTTGGCGACGAGCGTGCCCATCGTCATCTGCAGGAAGGAGCGCGTGGGGATGTGGTCGCAATCGAAGATGGCGATGTATTCGCCATCGGTCTGCTGCATCGCGTGATTGATGTTGCCGGCCTTGGCGTGCCGGTTGTCTGGCCGCGTCATGTAAAACGCGCCGGCCTCCCTGGCGAACGCCTCGAACTCCGGGCGTCGGCCGTCGTCGAGCAAGTACACGCGCAACTTGTCCTGCGGCCAGTCGATCTCCATCGCCGCCAGCACGGTGGGGCGCACCACGCCGAGCGCCTCGTTGTAGGTCGGAATGAACAGGTCCACCGTCGGCCAGTCTGCGGCATCGTCAGGCAGCCGCACCGGGCGCCGGCTCAGCGGCCACAGCACCTGGAAATAGCCCAGCAGCAGAATGACGAAGGCGTAGGTTTCCGCCACCAGCAGACCGCTGGCGAGCACCAGATCGAACAGGTTGTGACCCTCGCCGATGGGCAGGGTCTCGGTGAAGCGCCAGTACAGATAGCGGGTCGAGAACGCCAGTGAAAGCGCCATCAGGAACAGCGAGATGCGCCGCGACTTGTGGCGGAGCACCAGCAGCGCCACCAGCATTGCAAACGTGCCGGCGACGAACTGCCACATCAGGTTCATCGGCGTCACCGCGAAGCCGAACAGGGCCACGCCGAGCAGGCTGAACGGCAGGATCAACGCTGCCGCAGCCAGCTTGTCCCAGGCGCCGTCGCGCCCGGAGTCGGATGCTGGAGTCATCGATCAGTCCCGGCTGCGGATCAGGCTGACACGAGGTCCCGGCGCGCGGCTGAGCCGCTCGAATACGTCCCGCAGGGTGCTGGGATCGGGCTTGCGCGGCGCACTGCCCGGCTTGGGTCGGGTCGGCAGCGCCAGTTTCAGCGAGGTCTTGCGATCGGCGCGGCTGGGCGCTTGCCGCAACAGGCGCCCGAACACCTCGCCAACGTGCGGGTCGACCTTGCCCGCTGGCGCGGCCGGCGGCAGACGGGTGACCGGCGTCGCCGTCATCGTCTTGGTCGGCACGATCACGGGTACTGCCGCTGCCGGCGGCACCGGCGTGGGGACTTCGGGCGCCGACGGTGTGGTGGCGACGGAGTCGAAGTCCGGCACACCGGTGTCGTGCTGCGGTCCGCGGTCGAAACTGCGGAACTCGAACGCGTCGACCTTGAGCTGCTGTAGCAGCCGGGAAACGTCGTTGTGTGACTTCTTCTGTCTCGAATCGCTCATGGTCGCTTTTCCCGTAGCGCGAAACCCCGGAACAGGCCGCCCCGGCGCGCTGCCGTGTCTCAGAAATGATTCTCGTGCATCAGCCGGAAGCGCAGCTCGCGACTCCGACTGTCGGTGTTTCCGACCTGCCTCAACTGCAAACGCTCTTCGGCACCGAGCTGGCGCACCCAGGTGCTGTACAGACCCTCGAACAGCGCCGGCGCCCAGGCGGCGCTGTCTTCGCCGAACCAGCTTTCCAGCGGCGCGTCGCCGTGCACGAAATCCACCGAATCCTCGTGCTGGTCGATACGCAACCAGCCCCAGTCGTGACGCGCCAGCAAGCTCCTGGCCGCGCGCTCCAGATCGCCGATGCGGTCCACGCCCTGCAGCGGGTTCTCCTCTGCAATGCGACTGCCGGCCAAGTAGAACAACGACCGCAATTGTTCGGCGCCGACGTGTTTGACCAGTTCCGCCGTCACTGCTGCGAACATCGGCAGCGCGCCGGCCTGGCGCGGGCGATGTCGGGCCAGAAAAGCTTCGGCTTCGAGGGGTGCATCCATGCAGACGGTTCTCAAACAGGGCGAGCGGATTCGGGCGTGCCCGGACCGCCGGTGGATAGAGGTCGCCACAGGCAACCCCCAGGGGTACCGGGACGTTGCTGCCGAAGCCTAACCGATTGGTCAGGTACGACCGGCTGGTCCGGCGGCAGCGATTTTCGTGCCAAACTTCTGCATCGCTGCGATGCGCTTCGATATGGACCACGCCCCGCCCTCGTTCCGATCAACCGAACGGTAACGCGCAGGGCCCCGCAAGTCCGCACCGATTCCTCACCAAACCCTCACGAAATTCTGACGGGACGCCCGACGAGGCCAAGCGTTGGTGAATTCGGCGACCGTAGCAAGGCTTGATCGCCGCACCCATGCTCGCAGTGACTTGGTACTTGTCGAACGTGCACGCCAGCACCCATCAAGCCTGCACGAGGAAGCCGGATCTTGCTCGGTTGCCCCCATTCCTCATTCGGCCAAAGGAACCACCCGCACCGGCTCCCTGTCCGGCGGCGGAAGCACCGGCACGTGAGGCCGCAGCGCACGCGGGAAGCGCCATTCCACGATGCCGCTGACCACGGTGTAGGCGTTGTCGCTGGAGGCCTGGTAGTAGTCGGCCCCGACGCCCAGCGACCAGTCCGGGGTCAGGGCGTAATGGATGCCGCCGCCCAGCGCCCAGGTGAAGGAGTCCTCGTCCAGCTTGGCCCGCTGGTCGCGGCTGTCCAGGGTATCGCGTGTCTGGGTGATGCCGGCGCCGACGTGCGGGCTGACAAACCAGCGATCGTTGAGGGCGTGGTGATAGCGCAGGCGAACCAGGTAGGTGTCGCCGTATCCCGTCAGAAAGGGCTCGGCCACATCCAGCGCCGCCTGCAGATCGTCGCCGCCCACCGAGCCGCTGAACTCGACCTGTTCGTCGGCGCCGGTGGTGTAGGACAGCTCCAGACCCAGATAGCTGTTGAGCGCATACCCGACCCAGAAGCCGTAGCCCACCGACTCGCTGTCGTCGCCGATGGGTTCCAGGTTGAAGCCGGCGTCCTGCAGGGCCCGGTTCAGCCCCCCCTCGTCGAAGTCGGTGAACAGACCGCCGACCATGGCCCCGCCATAGAGGCCCCCCGCGTCAGAATAGTTGCCGCCTTGATAGGACCATCCCTGGGGGCGTCAATGAAGGTAGAACGTGGCTCGATACGGACAAGGATTCAAGGACCGCGCGGTAGCGCGGCTGTTGCCGCCTGAAAGCGCGGCGGTGGAAGACGTGGCGTTAGCAGTGGGAGTGGGTGCCCAGACCTTGCAGCGTTGGCGAGAGCAGACGCAGTCCGGGCCGGTGAAGGCTCGGACGTGGACCGCGGGATCGCGTCTGGAGGCGGTGATTGCAACAGCACCGATGGCCGAAGCGGATCGGAGTGTGTGGTGCCGGGAACAGGGTGTATTTCCGACGGAGTTGGAGAAGTGGCGGGCCAGCGCAACGGCCGCACTGGCGGAACCCGAAGAAGCCCGTGCCAGTCCGCAGGCGACGCGACAGGACCGCAAGCGCATCAAGGAGCTGGAGCGCGACCTGCTGCGCAAGGACCGGGCGCTGGCGGAGACGGCGGCTCTGCTGGTCCTTTCAAAAAAACTCGCGGCGATCTTCAACAAGGCAGAGGACGAATGATCGACCTCGAAGATCGCCAACGCCTGGCCCACAACATTCAAATCGCCCAGGGTGCCGGTGCCCGGCTGCACGCCGCGTGCGACACCGCGGGCATCGACACCCGCACCCTGCAGCGCTGGAGAGCGTGCGGGGGGCTCGTGGACGGCGATGGAAGGCCCCAGGCCGTCCGACCCACACCGGCGCATGCCCTGAGCCTGGCCGAGCGTGCCGAGCTCTTGCGCGTGGCTAATGAGCCGCGCTTTGAGGCCGTGCCGCCAGCGCGCATCGTGCCGATGCTGGCCGACGAAGGCGTGTACCTAGCCAGCGAGTCCAGCTTCGCGCGTGTGCTGCGAGCACATGGCCAAGCCACTCACCGTGGACGCGCCCGCGAGCCGCACACGGTACGCCCACCGACCACCCACATCGCCACTGCACCGCGCCAGGTGTGGTGCTGGGACATGACCTATCTGCCGGCCACGGTGCTGGGACGCTGGTATCACCTCTACCTGATTCTCGACCTCTACAGCCGCAAGATCGTCGGCTGGGAGGTCCATGACCGCGACCATGCCGATCACGCAGCGCATCTGGTGCGGCGCACCGCCCTGGCAGAGGGCATTGCGGCCCTGGTGAACAAGCCCGTGCTGCACGGCGACAACGGCGCCACGCTCAAGGCCACCACGGTGCTGGCGATGCTGCACTGGCTCGGAGTGAAGCCCTCCTACTCGCGGCCGCGGGTGAGCGACGACAACGCCTACGCGGAATCGCTCTTCCGCACCGCCAAGTACCGGCCCGAGTTTCCGGCCAGAGGATTCGAAGACCTGGCGGCAGCGCGCGCCTGGGCAGCCGGCTTCGTGCGCTGGTACAACATCGATCATCGCCACAGCGGCATCCGCTACGTCAGCCCGGCACAGCGCCACGACGGCAGCGATGGTCCGATCCTGGCGGCGCGCCACGCGCTCTACGCCCAAGCCCGCGAACGAAACCCTGCACGATGGTCAGGCGCAACGCGAAACTGGTCGCCGGTACTCGCCGTCACCCTCAACCCCGAACGCGACTGCGTCATCAACACCCACGTCGCCGAAACCTTTAAGCAACTCGCTGCATGAATGAGGCGGCAACTACCTTGACGCGCGCCGGAGGCGCGAGGTCCAGTCCTGGCTCCCGGCGGCCTGCGCGCCGAACGCGCCGAACAGTGCGATCAACCCGGCCAGCGGCGCCAGCACGCGACGCCGCCGCAGCAGGGCAATGCCGCCGAGCAGCACCAGCATCCAGGGGCCGGCCGCACCGCCGCCGGTGCCGCGCAGGACGGTCGTGCCCGGCGGTTCGAGATAGTCTTCGACGCCGTTTTCGTCGTCGTCCGGGCAGGCGATGCCCAGCGGGCATTCCATCGCATCGGTCAGGCCGTCGCCATCGGAGTCGGTGTCGACATAGTTGGCCACGCCATCACCGTCGGTATCGCGGCAGGGCTGATCCGGGCACTCGTTGGCATCGGAGATGCCGTCGCCGTCGGAATCCAGATCGCGATGGTTCTCGCGTGGGCCGCCGTCGGTGTTCACGCAGGGTGAACCGGTCGGACATTCGACGAGCGTCGGGATGCCGTCGTTGTCGTCATCCGGATCCTGGAAGTCAGGCATGCCGTCGAGGTCGCTGTCACGACAGGTGATCGGGATGCCCAGCAGGTTGATCTCGCATTCGGCGCCGTTGGGCAGGCCGTCCATGTCGTCGTCGGCGGCCGTATCCACACCCATCACCACCGAAGTCGAGGCCGAATACTGCGACGAGCGTCCTTCGGCGTCGGTGATCTGCGCACGCACCGCGCCGGCCGTGGCGTCGGAGGTGAACTCGAACACGGTCTCGGTGGAATGCGTGCCGGGGATGCGGCCGAGATAGGTCTCTGCCTGGTTGGTGGCGGTGTAGTAGACGTCGATGGACACCGGCAGGGTGGGTTCGGTATTGCCCGGCCGCAGTTCTGTCACCGGGGCGACCGCCACGCGGACGGTGGTGCCGGTGAAGACGGCGCCGGTCGCACGCCAGGTCTGAATTCTGTCGTTGGTGCCGGCATTGCGGTTGACGACAAAAAACGAATCGTCGTTCTCTGGCGCAAGATTATCGACGTCCGCGCCGCGCGTGCCCTCGCCGAAGGTGTTGCCGCTGGTCAGCGTATTGCCGTCGAATTCGAGAAAGATCGGGCCGAACAGGCTGCCGATGATGTTGACCACGGCGTTGTCCTGGATCGACCAGCCGGTCGGCAGATCCACGCCCGGGTTGGCGCGCATCCAGATCGCGAACTTGTTGGTCGGCTCCTCCTGCGAGAACGTATTGCCGCGAATAACGTTGTTGCTGCCAGAGGCAATGGGCTCCACCCGTACGCCGGCGACGTTGCCCGCGCCACGGCTGTTGAGGAACTGGTTGTTCTCGATCAGCGCATCCTGGTGCGGCGAGTTGAGGATCACGATGTCGTCCGAAACCGAGGTGAAGGTGTTGCCGCTCACCGTCATGCCGGTCTGCAAGGTGCGGCCATCGTCGCGGATGAACTGGCGGGTGCCGTCGATCGTCGAGCCACTTACCGACAGCCCGTTGGTCACCGCCGTGGGAAAGATGCCGATACCAAACGTGTCGGCCGCGATGAAGCGGGATTCGGTGATCACCAGATCGCTGACCACCGAGTTTTCGCGGATGCCGATCGTGTAGTCGAGGCCCTGGTTGGCCTGACTCCTGAACTCGGAATTGGTGATGGTCAGCCCGTTGACGATGGTTTTTTCGTCGTCGGTGCCGAACTCCACCCAGACATCACCGAAACCCTGCCCGCCCTGGGTCTCGAATCCCGTCAGGGCGATGTTGGAGTAGGTGCCACGTTCGTCGAAGTAGATGCCGAAAAGCACTGAGCTGCGGCAGTAGAAGTCCTCGACCGTGACGTCGCTGGCACCGTCGACCAACGCGATGCAGCTTTCCATGATGATGGTGCCGGGGTCGGACGACAGGCCATTGCGAAGCGTCACCCGCGAACCGCCGATGACGATGGCGGTGCCGGCCGCCATGATGCCGCCGGCACTGGCAACGCCGGCGCCGGCGATATCCCGTTTCTCTGCGTCGTCGAAGTTCTCGACGACCACGTCGTCGGATTCGATGAACAGCATCGCGTACTCGGAATCGTTGTTCTGCAGCAGTTCGATGCGCTCGTCGAAGTCCAGGGCCAACGGCCGGCTGGCATTGACGTGCAGGAACGCACCAAAGCCGATGTAGTTGTTGATCGCGGTGTTGCCCAGGGTTTCATCGAACATCCGCGGCGTGCCGCCGCTGTGGACGATGTCGCCGCTCAGCCCTTCGGCGAACTCGATGCGGATGTCGTCACCTTCCGATGCAGGCAAGGCATTGGCCTCCTCCAGCGCCGCACGCAGGGAGCATTCCCCGGCCGCCGTCAGGCAAACGCCGTCGCCGACATTGGCGTCGGCGGTGCCCTCAGCCAGGGTATCGACGATGTACGTCGTCGTGGCCGCATGCGCCGATCCCAGGCCAGCCGCGAGCAGCAGCGCACCGCCCAGTGTTCGTCGAAGCGCGGCAAATGTCGTATCCAGATGGTTCCACACAGCTTGGCTTCCTTTGCGAGATGAGTCAGGGATCATGGTTTTCGGTACAGCAAGTGTTGAGTCGGGTCAGCCGTCGGCGCGACCTGGCGGTAACGCCGACGGCTGCGATGCGGCTTCAGATCACCGGAACCTGGACGGATTGTTCGATCAACAAGTCACCCATCCGGTCGGTGGCCGAGTTGTCCCAGACGTCGTAGGTCACCCCTCCGATGACCTGCGTGGTTTCGGTGTCGGTCCAGCCGGAATCGACGAGACCCACTGCCGATGTCCCGCTGCCGCGGACTGCCAGCAAGCCATCGGACCCCAGCGAATCCGGCTGGCTGAGCACATCGCCCAGACGCAGGTTCAGCGTGCCGCTGCTACCCAGATCGAATTGCTCGAAGCCCTGCACGCGCAGACCCATCTCGATCAGGTCGATCGTCAGGCCAGGCGCATCCAGCTGCAGGATGTCGTAGCCCAGGCCGCCGTCAACGCGGGTGAATTTGGTGCCGATGAGACCAATGATGTCGTCGCCGGCCCCGCCCATCGCGACATCGTGCTGCACGCCGGGCCCGGTGCTGCCGGTATCGTCGACACCGATCTCGAAGATCTCGTCGTCACCCCACCCGCCGGTGATCAGATCGACTCCGCTGGTGCCGTCAATCTCGTCGGCGTCTGCGGTGAATGCTTCGGTGAGGCCATCCGAAGAGCCTTCGTAGATGTGGAACGTTCCGGCACTGGTACGGCCGGTGCCGGTCGCAGGCGTTGCCCCGCTCACGTCGTTGTAGTTGGCCGAGGCAGGCCCAATGGGGACGGGTTCGCTGCCCAGCGTTGATTCATTGGCCTGCCAACGTCCGAAGGCGAAGTCAGAAATGCCGTCGCCGTTCCAGTCACCCGTCTCAACACCGGTGCCCGTGTAGTCCTCATTGTTGAGGCCGTTGAAGCGCATCGCGGTGCCGTTGGCAATCATGAGATCGATATTGATCCCGTTGTTGTTCACGACCTGAGTCTGGGTTTGCCCGGCTGCCGCGAAGAAATCACCGCCGGGCCGACCAAACACGACGAACACGGAGCCACGATCAGTGCCGCCAGCGGGATCGAGTGCCGGCCCGCCGATCAGGAAGTCGTCAACACCATCACCATTGATGTCACCGCCCGAGCTGATACTGAAGCCGAACTGCCCGTTGGAGTTGGTATCGTTGATGTAGCTGCGAATGATGAAGCCGCCCGTGCCGTTGGCTAGCGAGCCCAGATTGAGGTCCGTCCAGTCGTTGCCCTCCTCGCGGCCGAACAGCACGTAGACCCGGCCCGGCGCGTTGAGCACGTATTGCCCCGGCCGGCCCCAGTACGGCGACCCAACCGCAAAGTCGGCGATGCCGTCGCCGTTGATGTCGCCGATGCCGCGGATGGAGGAGTGGTGAGCGAAGATGCTGTCGCCCTGCTGGCCATTCAGGCTGCCTTCGCGGCTGGTGCCACCGAGGACTTCACGGTTTTCGGTACCGGTCAGAACCACGCCCTGTTCCGGTGTCAGCGTGCGGACATCGAAGTTTTCCGGCAATACGGATTCGCTGCCGAACATGAGATAGACGGCGCCCTGCTGGAAGATGCCGCCGGTCTCGGCCTGGTCCAGACCCGCATTGACGATGTAGTCGTTGTAGCCATCGCCGTTGACATCGCCCACCACCGCGGAGGTGTGGCCCATGTCGACCTCGTTACGGCTGTTGGTGACCTGGACGTGGTCCGGCACCGGGTCGCCATTGGTCGTGCCCAGCGCATTGCCGCCGTAGACCAGCCCACCCTGGCTCGGCCGCAGCGCCCGCATGTTGTCCCACACGGTGGAATCGCCCGCGCCCTCGCGGCCATAGAGCACGTAATACGTACCGTCAGCGCCGTTGCCGCCGTCGATGTCGCCGACGATCAGGTCGGAGTAGCCGTCGTTGTTGAGATCGCCACCGGATACCGAAGAGGCAAAGTAGGCCGAGTTGCCGCTGCGGATGACGAAGCCCAGATCGCCACGGGTTTCGTTGCTGTCCAGCGTAAACAGGTCCAGTGCGCCAACGTCGTTACCCTCGCGACCGAAGATGACGTAGACCCGATCGTTCCAGTGCGAACCCATGGCGAAGTCGTCGAGTCCGTCGCCATTGAGGTCGCCGATGCCGCGCAAGGTCTGGCCGGTGATGATGGCGTCGCCACTGGTGCCCTGGTTGTTGCTGAGGGTGAAGTGGATGCCCTCTTCGGCGCCCATGTTGTAGATGGTCTCGGGCCCCGGAACCCCAGTTGCGTCGCCGTACAGCAGATATACGTCAGACTGCCTGGCGGACTGGCGCCCAGCCTGGACCGCCGTTCCGGACACCAGAAAATCCTCGATACCATCGCCATTGAAATCACCGGCCGAGGTCACTTCCCAGCCGACACCGTTGTAGTTCTCGATGGTGTTGATGCGCAGGGCGGCCATCGGGTCGGTGGTTTCCCGGCCATCGAGCGTGCCGACCCCGGACTGCTCGCCCTCGGCATTGATCAGCACCCCGCGCAGGTTGTAGCTGCCGTTGGGCAGCAGCGGCAGTTCCACGTTGATGCCGTCGAAACGCGCGTTGCCGGCGCCGACGCTGGTGATCTGCAGAAGCAGGTCTTCTGCGAACACCGTCTCACCCATGTCGAGCACGCCGTCGTTGTTGATGTCATCGAACAGCGTGGCGGTGACCTCGCCTGCCTGCGCAGCCATCACATCGGTGTCCGACAGACCGGAGATTTCGCCCCGGATGCGCGGCGAGGTGTCGTTGGTGATGTTGTCGGAGCTGCTGCCGCTGGCGCTGCTGTCGTCGATCAGGTCGAGCTCGAAGGTGTCGAAGGTCGGCGCCAGGGGCGCCAGGGTGTATTCCTGCGTATCGGTCACGGTGCCGGCGTTGCCGGCCGCGTCCGTTGCTGTCAGCGAGGCGTCGACGATCAGGTCTGCGTCGGCTACCAGATCGCTGCCCGCCACACTCACTGACCAGCCGCCATTGGCATCCACCATCGCGGTGTAGGTGTCGTTGTCGTTGACGGTGACCGTGACTTCGTCGCCTTCGCTGAACTCGCCGCTGGCCGTGCCGGTGATGACGACATCGCCTGCCGCTTCGTCGGCCGACAGCTGGTTGTCTGCCGTGACGGCGTTGATGATCAGGGTGGTGTTGTCGGCGTTCGGGGCTGCGACGTCGATCTCGTAGGTGCGGGTACGGGTGGTGTTGACGGCGTTGTCGTTGACGTCCAGTGCGGTGAGCGTGGCGTCGAACGTGCCATTGGCCGCCAGCAGGTCGGCGCCGGCCACATCGGCCACCGACCAGCTGCCGTCGGCCTCGTTGACGTCGGCGGTATAGGTGTTGCCGTTGATCGTGAAGCTGACTTCAGCTCCTGCCTGCAGGGCTTCATCGAAGATCACGTTGCCGCTGATGGGCACGTCCATGCCGGCTTCGGCGGCATTGAGGATGTTATCCATCGTGACGGGGTCGATGACCAGGCGGGCCACGCCTTCGGTATCGACGGTGTAGGCCTGGTCGTCGGTGACAATGCCGGTGTTGCCAGCATCGTCAGTGGCGGTGAGTGTGGCTTCGATGAGCGCCTGCGATTCTCCGCCCAGCATCGCCGGCGGCGGGGCGTGATCGGCCAGGTCGGCGCCACTGACGTCCACCGTCCAGGCGCCGGCGGCATCCACCAGGGCCTCGTAGGTCGTGCCGTTGAGGGCAAAGCTCACCACGTCGCCTTCGCTGAACTCGCCGGTGACCGAGCCACTGACCGCGACCATGCCGGCGTAGTCGTCTTCGTTGACGGTGCCGCCCGTGCCCTGGCCGGGGACCGGGGCCACCGTCAGGGTGGTGGAACCAGCGTCCGGGCCCTGAGTGTCGACCGTCAGGTCCTGCGTGACGCTGATGATGCCGCTGTTGCCGGCGTCGTCCGAGGCGGCCACGGAGAAAGTGATCGGCAGGACGCCCTCACCGGCCGCGGCCAGGTCGGCACCCAGCACGTCGACCGACCAGTTGCCGTCGGCGTCGACTTCCGCCGTGTAGGTCTCGCCGTTGACCATGAAGCTGACGACGTCACCCGGGTTGAACTCGCCGTCGACGCTGCCGCTGACCACAGCCGTACCCGCCGCCTCGACGGCATTGAGCACGTCGTCTTCCGCGATTGGGTCCACCATCAACGTGGTGGTGGTGCCGTCCGGCGCCTCGACATCGACGAGATAGGTGCGGCTTTCGGTGATGACGCCCACATTGCCCGGCCCGTTGCTGGCCAGCAGGGTGGCATCGAGGGCGAGATCGTCTTCGGCGGCCAGATCGGCGCCGGCCACATTGACCGACCAGCTGCCGTTGGCCGCAACCGTGGTGCGGTACTCGATGTCGTTGAGGGTGAAGCTGACCTCGTCGCCGGCCGTGAACAGGCCGGTCACGCTGCCACTGATCGGAATCGCACCGTTGCCGGCTTCGTTGGCATTGATGACATCGTCAGCCGTGATGCTGTCGATGATCAGGTCGGTGGTGTTGGCGTTGGGCGTCGGCGGCGGAGGCGGCGGCGGCGGCGGAGGCGGGGGCGGAGGCGGGGGCGGCGGGGGTGGCGGCGCGACTTCGACGGTGTAGTTGCGGCTGGCGTCGATGGTGCCGACGTTGCCGGCATCGTCACTGGCGGCGACGGTCGCGGTGAGCGACTGCGCACCATCGCCAGCCGCGGCCAGATCGTCGCCGGAGACGTTGACCGACCACGCGCCATTGCCATTGACGTTGGTGGTGTAGGTGTTGCCGTTGACGGTGACCGTCACCGTGTCGCCCAGCGAGAATTCGCCGTTGACGGTGCCGCTGACCGCGACGTTGCCCGCCGCCTCGTCACCATCGACCGTATTGTCGGCGGTGACCGGATTGATGCTCAGCGTGGTGGTGGCGTCGTCCGGCGAGCTGACATCCACGCCATAGCCGCGACTGGCGCTGATGGCGCCGACATTGCCGGGACCGTTGCTGGCCATCAGCGTGGCGTCGATGGAGCGATCCGCCTCGCCGACAAGATCGGCGCCGGCCACGTTGATCGACCACGCGCCGTTGGCGCCAACCGTGGTGCTGTACTCGGTGCCGTTGAGCGTGAAGCTCACCTCGTCACCGGGCGTGAACAGGCCGTTGACGATGCCGTTGACCGGCACCGTGCCGCCGGCTTCGGCGGCGTTGATCACGCCGTCGCCGGAGAGGATGCCGACGATCAGCGAGGTGGTGGACGCATTGGGCGTTTGCGGCTGCAGCTGGTCCGGGTCGGTATCGACGAGGTAGTCCTGGCTGGCCTGGATGGAGCCGGTGTTGCCAGCGTCGTCGGTGGCCGTGATCGATGCGGTGATCGTGCGCGGGCCGTCGCCGGCGGCCGCCAGATCATCACCGTCGATGTCCATCGACCAGGTGCCGTCGGCACCGACCTGTGCGGTGTAGGTCTGGCCACCGACGCTGACGGTGACCACGTCGCCGGGCGTGAACTCGCCTTCGACCTGGCCGCTGACCACGACCGTGCCCGCCGCCTCGTCCGCGTCGAGGGTGCCGTCGGCGGCGATGGGGTTGACGGTCAGCGTGGTCCTGTCGGCGTCGGGGCCGTCAAGGTCCACGGCGTAGCTGCGGCTGGCACTGATGCTGCCGGTTGCGCCGGAGGCGTTGCTGGCCAGCAGGGTGGCATCGATGGCGCGGTCGGCCTCGCCGACCAGGTCGGCGCCGGCGACGTTGACCGACCAGGTGCCATCGGCTGCCACCGTCGTGTCGTAGTCGGTGCCGCCGACAGTGAAGCTGATCACGTCACCGGCGGTGAACAGGCCGCTGACACTGCCGCTGACTGGAACGCTGGCGCCGGCTTCGGCAGCGTTGAGGATGTCGTCGGCGGTGATGGCGCCGAGGGTCAGTGTGGTGGTCGCCGCGGACGGCACCACTTCGTAATCGGGAAAATCGACCACGATGCTGCCGACGTTCTGGGCGCCGTCGCTGGCCAGCAGGTTGACCTCGATCGGGTCGCCGGCGGCCGCGGCGAGGTCGGCGCCGTCGACGTCGACCGACCAGCTGCCATCGGCGTCGACGGTCGCGTTGTAGGTCTGCCCGTTGAGGGTGAAGCTCACCTGATCGCCCGCGGTGAACTCGCCGCTGACGGTGCCGCTGATGGTTTCGACGCCGTCCACGTCGATCGGACCCTCGATCGGATTGACGACCAGTTGCGTGGAGTCGGCGTCCGGCGCATCGACATCGATGTCGTAGGGCAGGCTGGCATCAAAGCTTTCCGGCGTGCCGCTGCCGTCGTCCTGCGTGAGTTGTGCATCGACCGTCTGGTCGGGGTCGGCGAGCAGGTCGGCGCCGGAAATGTCCACCTCCCAGGTGCCGTCGGCCTGCAGCTCCGTGGTGTACTGATTGCCGTTGGCGGTGACCGTCACCGGTGCGCCGGCCACGAAATCGCCAGTCGCCGAGCCCGCCACGCGTACCGTGCCGGCACCCTCGGCGCCATTGACGGTGTTGTCGCCGCCGATGCTGTCAATTCGCAGCGCAGCCCTGGGCGCTGCCGGTCCGCCGCCACCGCTGCTGTCATCGTCCGCCAGCGCGACGACGCCGACCGCCGCGGCGACACCCGCGGCGCCGAGCAACCAGCCACCGAGGCCGGACTCGCCATAGATCAGCAGCGGATCGATGGTCTCGATCTGGGTGAACACATTGGTGAACCCGGGCGCTTCGGCCTTCCACAAACCTTCGGGACCACCGTCGAGCACCAGTTCACTGACCACGTCGTTATCGGTGACATAAAAGCCTTCGATGACGATGGTTTCGCCGGAGACGGTCTGGATCACCAGCGTCTCGCCCTGCTGCTGCATCGACGCGATCTGAGAGCGCGTCAACTGCAGTTCCACCACCGACGGCTCGGACAGCTTGATGTTGCTGGCGGCCTGGGTGGTCTTCTGGTGAGACACCTTGTCGGTAATAACAGCGTTGGTGGTCATCTCTAATTCCTTGTTTCAGAGGGTCGGTGCGACTCGACTCAGGGGGACTTTGGTTTCACGCATACAACGTGTCGCTACACACGGGACACACAGTCGGTCAGCGTTCACGCAGGGCTTCGCCTGCCTTGTTGAACGGCTTCATCAGGTAACTCAGAACGGTTTTCTCGCCGGTGCGAATGTCGACGGTCGCGATCATTCCGGGAACGATGGGATGCTTCTGTCCGGTCTTCGAAACCAGCTGATCGCTTTCGGTCAACAGGTAGACGCGGTAGTAGAAGATGTCGCGATCAACGTCGTCCTGGATCGTGTCCGGCGAGATCACCGTGACCTCGCCGCGCAGGCCGCCGTAGATCGAATAGTCGTAGGCGGTGATCTTGACCACCGCCTCCTGGCCGGGATGGATGAAGGCGATGTCGCGCGGCGAGATGCGCGCCTCGATCAGCAGCCGGTCGTCGAGCGGGATCAGTTCCATCAGCTCGCCGCCAGGCGCCACCACGCCGCCGACGGTGTTGACCGCGATGGACTTGACGATGCCGCGCATCGGCGCGGTGAAGGTCAGGCGCGTGAGCACGTCGGTGCGTCCGCGCTGGACCGAACGCTCGGCATCGACCGCGGCGTCGGCCTTGGCCAGCTCTTCACGCGCCGTCACCAGATAATCGTTCTGGACCTCGTTCTGCTTGCCGAGCAGATCGTTGAGCTGCCGCTTGAGCCGAAGTGCCTCGACGGCGCTCGCCGCACCCTGCGCGACCAGTGGCTCGGTCAAGGCCAGTTCTTCGCGGACCAGAGCTTCTGCCTGGCGCAGGTCGGTCAGTGCGGTGGCAATGCCGTTGCGGCGCGACTGGTACAAGGCCGTGGTGGACCTCACCAGTGCCGGATCGGCCTTGACCTCGTCAGGAAACACCAGGGGCGTGCCGTTGACTTCGGCGGTCAGGCGCGCCACCGAGGCCAGCGCCGCACGGATCTTGGCCGCGCTCTCACCCACCGCCGATTCGGTGCGGGTGGGATCGAGCTGCGCCAGCACCTGGCCGGCTTCGACGATGTCGCCCTCGCGCACGTGCATCCTTACCAGGATGCCGCCTTCCAGCGACTGGATCTCCTGGTCCTGCGAACTGGGGATCACCTTGCCGTCGCCGACCGACACCTCGTCGAGACGCGCCACACTGGCCCAGATCGCCAGCGCGACCATCAGCGCCGCCATTAGCCAGACGGTGCGCGAACTTGCCGGCAGCGGCTCACGCGAAAGCGCCAGCGACGGCAGGCGCCGCAACGTCGTGCGATCGTCTGCCGCGCCCGCACTCGTGGCCGGTGCGTTCATCCGCGCAGCGCTCCGAGCACCTTGGCCTTGTCGCCGTCCATGGCCACGCGCCCTCCGTCCAGAACGACAATGCGATCCACCAGCGCCAGCAGCGCGGGACGATGCGTGGCGACGATCAGCGTGCGGCCGCGCATCCACGGCTGCAGCGCAGTGATGGCGTTGCGCTCGCTGAGTTCGTCGTAGCTGGCGGTGGGCTCGTCCAGCAGCACCACGGGCGTGTCGCGAAGCAGGGTGCGCGCCAGCAGCAGGGCCTGGCGCTGGCCGCCGGACAGTCCACGCCCGCCTTCCAGGATCGTGGTGTCCAGCCCGCGGGGGCTCGAAGCAAGGAAGGATTCGGCGCCAGCCATGCGCAGCGCGGCGATGGCCGCGTCGTCGGCAACCTGCGGCGCGCCGAGCAGAAGATTTTCGCGAACGCTGCCATGGAACAGTTGCGCGGTCTGGGTCAGCACGCCGAGGTCGCGACGGATGTTGGCAGGGTCGATCTGTGCTAGCGGAACACCGCCGAGCGCGACGCTGCCCTCCTGCGGGCTGAGCAGGCCGCAGAGCACATGAATCAGCGTGGACTTGCCGGAACCCATCTTGCCCAGTACCGCCACGCGCTCCCCGGCCTGGATGTGGAGGCGGTCGATCGCCAGCGTCGGGGCTGGCTGATCAGGTGCAAATTTGAAACGCATCCCGCGCAGCTCGAACTCGCCACGCCATACCGGCCGGTGCGTCAACTGCTGCTCGGGCGGCAGGTCCAGCGGGCGCGACATCAGATTATCCAGGCTCTCCCGTGCTACCTTGGCCTGCTGCCAGCGGGCGAAGATGCCGGACAACTGCGCCAGCGGCGCCATCATCCGCGAGGCCAGGATCGAGGCGCCGACCAGCACGCCGGTGGTGATGTCGCCGCGCATGACCTGCACGCTGCCGATCAGCAGCACCGCGGCGTAAACCAGCCCTTGCATCTCCTGCGTCCAGGCAGTGAGCACGTGGGTCAGGAAGCGCTGTTTGATGCTGATCGTGGCGGCGACGTCGTTGACGTTGTTCCACTGCCCCTGGAAGCGCGGCTCGGCGCGCATCAGCTTGATGTCGTCGATGCCCTGCACCGCCTCCACCAGCACCGCGTTGCGCAAGGCCGACTCGCGCAGACCCTGGCGCGACAACCTGGCCAGCGGCTTCTGCATCAACAGACCGGGCAGCATGATGATCGGGATTGCAGCCAGCGCGATGTTGCCGGCGATGCTCCACAGCACGAACAGGAACAGGACGAAGAACGGCAGATCGGCCAAGGCGATGATGGTGGTAGAGGCCAGCAGTTCGCGGATCTGCTCCATTTCGCGCAGCTGCGCGATGAAGGCGCCGGTCGAAGCCGGGCGCGCCTCCGAGCGGATCCGCAGCGCGCGGCCGAAGATCTCGTCCGACAGCGTCAGGTCCGCCTTCTTGCCGACGCGATCGGAGATGTGCAGACGCAACACCCGGAACCCGAACTCGAATGCGAGTGCGATCAGCACGCCGATAAACAGCACCCATAGCGTCGGTATCGACTGCGCCGGGATCACGCGGTCGTAGACCTGCATGGAAAACACCACCGCAGCCAGCGCCAGCACATTGGCCATCAGCGAGGCCAGCATCACGTCGCCGTAGCGCCGCCAGTCCTGCAGCACGATGCTCCAGAACCAGTTGGCGCGGTAGGGTTTGATGTAATCGTCGACCCGCGTGTCGGCGGCGTCGGTGATTGGCCGCAGCAAGGCGATACGCCGCGCCTGTGCTGCCAGCTCGTGTCCCTCCAGTGTGGACTCGATGCCGAGCTCGTCGCAGTCGATCACCCGGTATCGCCCTTCGGCCAACAGCGCTACGACCACGATCACGCTCTGGTCATCGAGCTGCACGACCACCGGCAACTTGCGCGGCTGCAGCAGATGCGGCTGGTAGGCGCTGAATCGCAACAGCAGCCCGGCACTGCGCGCCATCTGGTGCAGCATGGCTTCGGAGTCCTGGCTATCAGCCATCCACTGCTGCGCGCCGCGCACCGATTCGGCGGAGATTTGCAGCCGGTAATGGCTGGCCACCGCCATTATCGCTTCGGCCCAACGGGCGCTCTGCAACAGGGGCGCCCTCATTGAACGCTCCGGGGTTCAGCCGGGTCAGCGCCAAACTTGTAAAAGGTCTGTGTCTGCGCGGTAGCGGCGACCAGGCCGATCAGCCGAGTCCAGTATTCGTGGCGGGCCACCTCCCACTCGGAGCGAGCTTGATACAGCTCCTGCTCGGCGCTGAGCAAATCCAGAATGGACAAGGTTCCCAGCTTGTACTGCTCTCGGTACAGGCCACGCACCTGCTCGATGCTCTGCTGGCGCTGTTCGAGTATCGCCAGTCGCTCTACGTCACCGGTGATCAGCGCTCTGAGGCCTCTCACCGCGTCGTTGCTGGTCAGTGCGGCGGCGTCGACCCGCGAGGTCGCTGCCTGCTGGGCCAGCGTGGCCGCGCGCACACGCTGGTTGACCACGTTGCCCTGCGCGGTCCACGACAGGTTGACCATCCACCGTGGCTCGTCGTCGGCTTCCAGGAAATCGGCGCTCTGGCGTCCGCTGATGTCCTTGTCCAGCGAGGCGTCCATCGATACCGTGGGCCAGCGCTGAGCCCGCGCTTGCCGCAATTCGGCGGCTGCGATCGACAGCTCGGCGCGCGCGATCCTGATCTCGGCGGCATCCTCGCCGTCGGCGGTCGTCTCGATCGCGCGGGCGGCGACGTCCGGATCGGGCAGCCCTGCGATCCTGCGAGGTGAGGCGTCGCCCAGCAGGCTCTGCAAGGTCAGCCGCGCCTCGTTCAACTGTGCCTTGATCTGCCAGCGGTTGGCGCGTGCGGCATCGACCCGGGATCGGGCCTGCATCGCGTCGACCTCCCGACTCAGTCCGGCCTGCGCGCGCTTGTCCGCCAGGTCAAGAACCTGCTCGACGGCGTCGACCTGTTCGGCCGAGAGGCGCTCGAGTTCCTGGTACTGGTGGGTGCGCACGACCGCTTCGGCCGCCTGCAATGCAATTTCGTCCGTGATCCGCTGCAGTTCGGCCTCCTGCAGTTGCACTTCGGCGTCCGCCACCTCTGCCGTCGTGGAGGTCTTGCCGAAGTCGTAGAGCACCTGCGAAACCCCCAGTGTTCCGGTTTCTCCGGATCGTCGCCCCGAGTCGGCGCCATGGCCGACTCCGGCGTTCAGCCTCGGGTAATAGGCCGAGCGCGCGATGTCGGTGGACACCCTGGCGCTCTGGACACTTTCGCGAGCCGCCAGGATCGACGGGTGACGATGGACGGCTAGACGTACGGCCTCGATCATGTCGAGTCCTTCGACGGATCGAGCCGCTATCGCCGGCACAACTGACAGCACTTCGCCATCCGAACGGTCGGCAACCGGATCTACAACCGGGCCTGCCTCGAAACCCGCCCGTGCCGACAGGGTTCCGACCAAACAGGATGCGATGCCAACGAACGTGATCGACACGACTACGGCCCGGCACATGGATTCAATAGCGTATCGATGAATGGATGCCGCGCCGGTCGGGGCGCAGCGCCTGATGAATCCTCATGCCGCGCTACATCGCGGGGTTTGCGGCAGAAGGCGAGCACTTCACGCTTTGGGGCAGTTCGAACGCCATCTTCTGGCGTGCCGACCCCTGCTTGATTCGACTGGAACGATGCGCATATCGCTTTAACAAAAGCTTATGGAATAAACCTGCGACACCAAATGTTCGTTGTGACGCGATCCATGTTTAATCTGACAACGGGCCCTGTTCCGTTTGCGGACCGGGAGGAGCTGCCCGGCGCGATATCCGGCCGGCTCACACCAGGATGCGGCAGCCCGTCTGAAGAAAAACACCGTCGGGCATTTGTCCGCCTACGTTTGTGGACAAGCGAAGGCGGCGGTGGCTAGCCATCAGCTCGCGACGAGGCGGCGGGATGCGACTCCAGTTCCCTTCTGAATGTGGAAGGACTCCTGCCCGTCCACCGGTTGAAAGCGTGCGTGAATGCCGAGAGGTCGGAATACCCCAGCCGGTGTGCGATCTCCGACAGCGATATCGTCGGGTCCTTGAACAGGGCGGTGGCGTACTCGACACGGCACGACCGCACGATCGCCTGATAGCTGGTGCTCTGCCTGGCCAGGACCAAGCGCAACTGCCTGGGCGTCAGGCGCATCAGCGCAGCCACGTCATCGAACGCCGGCGGCGCACCAATGGTGGACATGACCCACTCGCGCACACGCAACTCGGCGCGCATGCCGTTGCTTCGCAATTCCTCGCGCGCGGCGTACACCGACAGAATGTTGTCGTAGGTGTGAGGGTCGGCGTGCGGGTTCTCGAAGTCTAGGACGGCCCGCTCGAGCACGATGACGTTGCTCTGATGGTCGGTTTCCGGGGTGATGAAGAAATGCTTGCGATACCCCGATTCGTAGGCCTTCGAGGCGGGTGTCAGTTCCAGCCGCTTGATGTTGTGGCTACGGCCGGTGATGCGCTGAATCTTGACGTAGGCCATGCACACGCAGAACGCAGTCAGCAGGGCTTCGCCCTGGCTACTGATCGGGCGACGAAAGCCCACGGTCAGCCTTCCCTCGCTGGCGGTTTCCATAAACGAGAAATCGATCAACGGAACCTCGTGCCGATAGAACCGGCCCACCGCACGCAGCGCATCCGCAACCGTCGGCGCCACCTGGATACCCAGCGACATCTCGCCAAATGCGGTCGGACGGATCCTCCAGCGCCCGAGCTGGAAAGCGAGGTCCACCGCATGGGGCAACCTGCCAAGAAACCCGAACAGTTCGCTGGCCACCTCGTGCTGCTCGCTGAGCGACGAGCCGATGGCAAGGTCCATGATCTGCCCGGCACGGTTCATCACGCCGTCGTTGCCGCAGATCGCTTCCGACATCGTGCTCTTGAGCTGTTGCCAGAAGGTCGGCTGAATTCTCATGGCCGGCTCGATCGATTGATCGATGTTTCCCAACGGCTTGGGATGTACTCGAACCGTACTCGGCCGGGGTCCCAGCCGCGTTCACCAGCGACGATCTGGGATCGCGTGAAACTGGGGCGCGATGCCCATTTCAGGCCGTGACTCGATAGACCTGCGGAAGGCTCCGTCAACGTCTCGCGCTCCCAAATTGGCAAGACCGCCCAGCCCGGCACGGTCCTCTCGGGAGCAGCCTTACCCACCGCCCGCCAGGCACTTGTCCCGGTGGTCCGTTTGACGCTCCAGATCGATACGCAATCACCTGCACTTACCGCACTGGCTACCAGTTCCCGGAAAACAAGTGGATAGCAGGAGCATTGCGCTCAGCCAGCTGGATGACGATCCCATTACTTATTGGTTGAACTTGCTGGATTTCTCCCGAGATGGTGAACCACTGCAGGGCATCCCTGGAATGTTGGCTCTGAGCGATTGCTTGTTGGTTCTGACCGTTTCCACGCAATCCGAGCAAACGGCTGACGATCCGAACACGCCGCGCGTGTCGGTCGCTTTTTTGGACAACTAGCCGTCAACTCTGAGCATTCCAGCAGGGCAACCGGCGCCCTAGCCTACCAATGAATCTGCCGCGTAATTCGTAGTATCGGCATCCATCGGGCAACGCCAAAAAACAAACAAATTCGGGCCTGACAGTCGTCCGGCGATTCCGGCACGCAGCGGTCCCTGGAACCTATCGTCCGCACTACAGGCGCAGATCACCATGCGACATTTCGGGTTGTGTGTACTCGTCCTCGCCCTATCGCCGCTCGGCGCTTTCGCGCAGGCACCCTCGGGGGAGGCGCCGACGCGTTCCGCTGCGCCCGATCCGGTTGAGCAGCGCGTCCAGCAAAGCATGGACGAGTTTCGCAAGGCGCCGCCGGGGCATCTGCGCGAGGAACCCTGGTCGATGTCCGTCGCCGAGCTGGAGTTGGAGCTGCAACCCCTGCGGACAGATGCGCTCAAGGCGCGCGTCGACGCATGGCTCGAATTGATCAACGTGCAGATTGCGGAGCGCAATCACGCACAGGTCGGTATCGAGCGGGCGCTGAAGGCCGGCGCCACTGCAGACGCCGGGGTCGATCAAGCCCTGGTGGCCGCGTTCACCGCGCGCCGGGAACTGGCCAAGGAGCGTATTCAACTGCTGGTCGAGCGCCTGAATGTGGGGCTCGATCTGGTTGAGCGCCGCGGCGATAGTGTCGTAGCGGAGCGTGCCTACCTGAGTGCCATTCGCAGTCCGCGGGCCTCGGAGCAGAAAGCCGCGGAAGAAGACGCAAAGCGCCAGGCCGAGGCGGCGCTCACCGAGGAAGAGCGCCTTCACGCCGCAAAAGCGGAGGCCATCGCCAAGGCGGTCGAGGGCGTTCAGCGCGATCTGCCCGTCCACGAGCGCCCGGATCCGTGGACGGTCCCGGTACGCGAGTTGGAGCTGGAACTGCAGCCGTTGCAGACCGCAGAGATCAAGGAGCGAGCCGACATCTGGGCCGGACTGCTTGAGCAGAAGGTGCGGGAGCGCAACCGTCTGCTGCTGGCGGCCGACAGGCCCGACAATGCGGAGATTTCTGCAGACCTCACCGCGAAGGCCACCGATGCCGAGGCCGTCATTCAGGCGATCGTGGAGCGGATGGAGGTGTTGCTGCGCATGATGGAAAAGCGCGGGGATGATCCCAGCGGCTACCGTCAATACATCACCGACGTGACCGGCATCAAGCTCAACCTGACCGACTTCGATGTCCTCGGCAAGCAGGCCTGGGCGTGGACCATCAGCGAGGCCGGCGGCATCCGCTGGGCGACGCGCATTCTCGGATTCCTGGCGACGTTGCTGGTCTTCTGGTACGCCAGCAAACTGATCGGCAGGGGCGTGGGCGCGGCGATGACTCGCCTCAACAAGGACGTGTCCCCCATGCTCAGGGATGTATTCGCCGGCGTGGTGCGAAACATCGTCATGATCGTTGGTGTGGTGGTGTCGCTCGGCGTGCTCGGCGTCAACATCACACCACTGGTCGCGGCCTTGGGCGCCGCCGGTCTGGTCATCGGCCTGGCGCTGCAAGGCACCTTGAGCAATTTCGCCTCCGGCCTGTTGATCCTGATGAACAAGCCCTTCGATGTGGGCGATGTCGTCAGTGCCGGCGGCGTCACCGGCAAGGTGGACGGGCTCAGCCTGGTCAGCACGCGCATCATGACCTTCGACAACCAGGCCATGTACGTGCCGAACAATCAGGTGTGGAACGGCGTGATCACCAACCTCACGGGGCAGACGACCCGCCGCGTCGATCTTGTTTTTGGCATCGCCTACAAGGACGACATCGGGACTGCAGAAGCGATCATCTCCGACATTGTCAGCAAGCATCCCAAGGCGCTCAAAGATCCAGCTCCGGTGATCAAGGTGCACGAACTGGGCGAAAGCAGCGTCAATTTCATTGTCCGCCCCTGGGCGGCTACGGGCGACTACTGGGATGTGTACTGGGATATCACGCGACAGGTGAAGGAGCGCTTCGACGCGGAAGGTGTCGGCATCCCGTTCCCGCAGCGGGACCTGCATGTCCCCGGACAAATCGAGGTAGTGCTGGCCGAGCGTCGAGCCGCAGAAACGCCAATACCCAAAGCCGCGGTCCGCACTGCGCCGGTGACCACCGGCAGCGCCCGCGGTGAGCCGGGTCCGGCCGACCAGAACGATGACGAAGCGGAGCCCGCATAGCCCCGCGAATCAAAATTCGACGTGCAGGCAATACCGATTTTCTCGAACTGTAGGAGAAATCGGCGCTGCGGCGGACCTGCGGGAGGTTTGATCCCTGAATGATGTGCTGAAATGCGAAGTGAGCGGCAGCTCCCCAAGGAGTGTTGCCGGGTAGCGATGACCGCATGCGAGGCGCCCTGCTTTCGCACTTGCTGAACCTTGGTCTGGCGGCCAGGCTCGAGCGTTTTCGTTCTGATGCAGCCATCTTTGCGCGTTTTTTGTCTCCTCACAGATCGCGAACGCGCTGGCAATCCGCAGTCCCTGCACACCCGCAGCCTGAGTGCTGCGAAGAGACCTCTCCAACTTCGGTCCGACCCGCGCTTTCTCCCGGCGCAAGACACTGCCCCGTGCATCGATCCGGAATCTCTCGCCGATCCGGCGCGAGGGATGCACTTCAGTGACCCCCCAAAGGAGGTCATCTATCGGCGCAATCGCATCCGAACGGGGAACATAAATCTTGCGTTGATTTGTGTAGTTTTTCGGTCGTCTTGACACGCTGCAGGTATCGACGGATTGGCATTCTCGGGCGAAAGGGAGTTTCCGGCAGCAAGCCCCGGGAGGCGCCGATTTCACATGACCGTCGACCTGCAGATGTCCTCACTGGGATTGATCGACTCCGAAGTTACAGCAGGCCGGCAGGTATGCAGATTCAACCATCGTTCTGGATCAAGCTGAGACGGCTATGGGCTCCGCATCTTGGAAGTGCGGATCCGTTGCGATTTCATATCGACAGCATGATCAACCGGATCATGGAGTCCGGACGCGACGAACAGCATCGGAAAATTGCAAACCTGTTCACGACGCTCGGGCGCTTGCCAAATGCCGTGGAACTGGGCTTTCAGATCGGTGCACGCGTGCCGGTGACGGCCTATGGCGTGCTGTCTCTGGGTGCGCTGACCGCACCGACGGTCGGTGCCGCCCTGCGCTTCATTGCAGACGTTCATCATCTGGCGGTGCCGCTGGTCGATTGCGCCTACGCGGAGAGCGCTTCGGAAGGACGTCTGACCATCGGTTTTCGCTGCCCCATCGACTGCGCGGGTGAAGCGCTGATCGTCGCCGTATGCACCGCCGCCATCGACGCAGAGATCGCTCGCCGCAGCGGTCGCTCCGGCAACATTGCCCGTCTGGAGCTGACGCCCAGTTCGAAGGGGGCCGAAACCAGCTACCGCAAATGCCTGTCTCTGACGCCGAACACGGACGGCAAGTCCAATACGCTGGTGTTCGCGCGGGCCGTACTCGACCTGCCGAACATGCATGCCGACATCGATACCTTCAACAGCATCGTGCGCGCCTGCGCGGCGCGGGCGGATTTCCAGGTTTGCGGATCAATGCTGAAAGACCGGGTGCGGGAAGCCATCATGTCGGGCATAGCAGCACCTCCGTCACAGGAGCGCTTGGCCAAAGCCCTGAACCTGACGCCAAGGCAGTTGCGGATTCGCCTGGAAAGAGAGCGCACGAGCTATCAGGAGATCATCAGGAGTTGCCGCATCGAGTACGCAAGCGCCCTGCTCCAGAACCCCTCGCTGTCGCTGTCCCAGCTCGCCGATCGCCTTGGCTACTCGGATCTGTCCGCCTTCTCTCATGCCTTCTATCGATGGACCGGCAAGAGTCCGTCCGCGTTCAGGAGCGAAAGATTTGCCCGGCGTGCGCCATCCTGGGACGGGAAATCATCTACCGCCTCGGTGCAGCAACCCGGCCTGTGATCATGATCGGCACCGCGTTGGGCCGAGGCGAACGCGCTGCACCTGACCGCACTTGCGCCGACTGAGCGCCATGGCAGTCAGGTCTCGAGTAAGCCGTCCTGCCGGGCGACCTCGTTGAGTTCGAGTTTGGTCGATGCGGGACGGCCGGCGGCGGCATACTTCACCTTGACCCGGTTCAGGTATTTCTTCGCAGTGTCGGCCTTGATGCCCAGCGCCTCGGCGACTCCCCCCAGGGTCAGGCCGGAGGCGTACAACACCAGCACCCTCTCCTCCTGCTCGCTGAGCGCCGGACGGTGCTCGTCACCGACGATGACGCTCGCCAGCTCCGGCGTCATCCAGCTGCCCTGTCCCAATGCAGTCCAGACGGCCGCCACGATATCGGCCTCGGAGTCGCGCTTGCCGACCACACCGACCACGCCGGCGCGAATCACCCGACGGATCAGTGTCGGCGACGCCAGTGCGGAGATGACCAGGACGCGGATGCCTGCAGCGATCACCGTCTCGATCTGCTCCGGGGTGGCACTGGGGCCACGTTCGACCATGAGATCGAGCAGCAAGAGATGCGGGCGATCCCCCGGTGGCGCGCCGTCGACCCAGGCCAGGAACTCGGGCAGGGTCTCGCCGGACCAGACCGCGCGCAGGCCCGGCTGGGCCGCCACCAATTCTTCGGTGCGCTTGCGCTGAAGCAGATGGTCCTCGACCACCGCAACATTCCACCGGTGGGTCTGCGGGGCCTCGCCCAGCGTTGTTATCGCATCGCTCATGTGATTCCTCCGGTCACGACGAGTTCGACCAGATCCTGATTGCCGAGGGTCTGCAGCCTGAACTGACCCGCATGGCGTCCGTCTCCGCTCAGCGCCGAGGCCAGATGCGGCGTCGGCGCAACCAGTGTCATCGTCAGACCTCTGACCGTGGCGAACAATGCCGTCGTTAGCCGCGTCCCCGGCGCGACCGACTCGACCACCGCCAGTAGCGTGCCGCCCAGGTCGCGTGCGTGATCGGCCGTTGCATCCACCGCGCCCGCGCGCACGGTCAGGCCCACGCCGCGAAGACGCGAGGTGTTGAGTGCGCGTGCGAACCAGGTGCCCATCTGAATCAGCTCCGGGTTGAGCAGCGACAGCTGGCGCAGGAAGGCCTCTTCCTCTGCACAGCGCTGGCGGATCGCCGGGTCGTGCGGCTCGGCGCGCCCGTCGCCGATGGCGCGCAGCAACCGCACCGATTGTTCCAGTCCCGCTTCGCGCCAGCGGCGCCGGGTCTCGGTGGCGGCCTCCACGGCCGCCATCTCGAGACCCAACCGGAAGGCCTGTTGCTGCTCCGCGTGCGCCCGGGCGGCGACTGCGGCCAGACTGCGGACGAAGCTGAGAACGCCCACGATCAGGCCGACGCCGACCAGCCCGGCCACGAGGATGACAGCGGCCGCCTCCCGCGAGGCTGGCGCCACGCCGACGGCGGTCAGCACCACGGCCAGCAGATAGGCAGCAAACCCCAGGATCGTCACCGGCCGCGGCAGCGACACGATCGTCAGCACCAGCAGCGGCCCGGTGGGGGCAATGGCCTGCCACAGCGTGGGATCGACCCGGCCGAAGCCGACCGACCAGGCCGACAGCACGAACGCCACCGGCCCGGCCGCCAGCAAGGCCGCCACGGTCGCCATCGACAGGCGTGCTCGTTCCCGCTCGCGCCAGGCCAGCCCGCAGGCCAGCGCCACCACCGCCACCATCAGCCAATCCGGCGTGACCGCACCGGGGTGGTTCACGGCCGACAGCACCACCCCGACCCCCACCAGACCCGCCGACAGCGCGTAGACCGCTCGCCACCGCAGCTGGCGGACCAGGTCCTCGACCGTCTCCGCACCCGGGCCGACCGGCTCGTCTGCGCGCGGCGGCTCGGCGCCATCGTTCGGGACATTACCCGGAGCAGCGTCCGCCGCATCGCCAAGCGCGTAGCCGAGCGTCACCGTCGTGCCCCGGCCCGGCGCGCTGTCGATGGCCGCGCGGATACCGGCCTGCCGTGCGCGTGCCAGGATCGAGCGCTCCACCCCGCCATCGCGACGCAGGCCGTCGCGGATGCCGACCCCCTGATCGCTGACCGTGACGCGCACACCGTCGCTCGTGCGGGTGATGCACACCACCACCTCCGGCGCACCCGAGTGCTTGGCCGCGTTCTGCACCGCCTCGGCCGTCGCACGGCTGAAGGCCTGGATCACCGACGGCGGCAGCAGCGCCTCGATGCGGGCGATCTCCGCTTCCGGCAGCCCGGTGTGGCACACCCGGATGCCGACGGCGCGGATGTCGTCGCGCAGACCGGTGCGAGCCGTCGGGCGGTCACCGGCGGCGGATCGCAGGGCGTCGATGGTGGCCACATCCGCCAGGCAGCGCTGGCGCACCGCGTCGATGTCATCGATGGCGGCGCCTCCACTGGCGATGGCGCCCAGGGTATTGATGGCGGTGTCGTGGAGAACGCGGGCATCCTCGGCGGCCTGATGTGTGGCCGCCTTGCGGGTGGTCAGGGCCGCCGTCCGGTCCTGCAGCGCGCGGGCCTCGGCATCGACGCCGGCGGTGTAGTCGATCACGTAGGACAGACCGATACGGGTCGCCAGCGTGATTGCCACCAGGGTGACGGGAACGCTGTGCACCAGCGGTAGGGCCGCCCACTCCGGACGTGCCAGGACCATCAGGACCGGGATCGTCACCGTGGCCGCCAGCGGCGCCCACCACGACGCCTTGCCGCGGAGCCGGACGGCCGGCGTGGCGCTGGTCAGGTTGCACATCCAGCACGCCGTGAACAGCAGCGTGCTTTCCGGCGTCGGCGAGACGGCCCAGGCCACCACGAAGAGTGCCCATGAACCGAGGATCAAAGGCAATTGCCCGCGACCGTAGCGGAGCACCGCCAGCGCGGCGCCGATGCCCACGAGGTGGCAGGCCGCCACCGCCAGCCCGGCCGGTGCCAGGCCGAGCGACCAGATCGCCGCCAGCGCCATCAGGCCCTGGAAGGTCGCGATGGCGATGAGAATCACCCGCTGGATCGACCCGTCCAGGCTGCGTCCGGCCCAGCCCGCGTCCGGCCGTCCGACACGCGGATCGCGAAGCCGCCTCAACATTTCGTGTCGCATGTTCATGGGATGCGATTTGCGGACGCGCCTGGCAGCGTCACGCCAATGTGTCAGCAAAGATGACGGCAAAGAATCTGCCGTGCATGACTTCTGGGTCTACCCCTGAGGACATCCGCGCGCTTCCCTCACCGGAATGTCTTGCGAGTACGTTTGAACCGCCCTGAAAGACGATCAAGCTTCGAGCCTGCAAAAAGCATCACGCGACTGGGTCACCCACCGCGACTGCCGCTTCGGATGTGCAAGTGCCTTGTTCAACACCCTTGCGCAAACATTCTCTCTGATTGTCCTTCGGCTCGGCTACCCGGATCGCCCCGCGTTCATCCATGCCCTCACCCGCTGCGCGGCCAAAGGCCCGCCGGTTTTTCGGATCGAGCCGCGCGCAGGGCCGCCCTGCCTGGGAGTTTTCCGTTCGTACCGAAAGGCCTGTACGTCGTTGCGGTAACCCACGTCGCCAACCACACTGACGCCCCTGCTGCGAGGAACGACCATGACGAACTCCGTCTCGTCCTTCACGACCCACGAGGTCGCCAATCAGACGCCGCCCATCGGCCACTACAACGCCTGGTTGAGTGACACCGCGCTGCGCAACGCGGTGGCACGCGAAGGCGGCGCCTGGGCCGAGCCGCAACTGCTCGAGTTCGGCGCGGTCGCCGGCGGCGAACTGATGGACCTGGGTTACACCGCCAACGAGAACCCGCCCAAGCTGCGCGCGTTCGATCGCTATGGCCATCGCATCGACGAGGTCGAGTTCCATCCCGCCTGGCACCGCGTGATGGAACTGGGCATGCGCCATGGCGTACACGCCTTTGCCTGGCGTCATCAGGACACCCCAGGCGCGCACGTGGCGCGGGCGGCGCTGAGTTACCTGCACGCGCAGGCCGAGGCCGGCAGCGGCTGCCCGCTGACCATGACGCATGCGGCGGCGCCGACCTTGCGCCATGCGCCGCAACTGGCACGCGACTGGCTGCCGAAGATTCATGCACTGGAGTACGACCCGCGGGTACTGCCGATGCAGTCCAAGCGCGGCTGCACCGTGGGCATGGGCATGACCGAGAAGCAGGGCGGCTCCGACGTGCGCGCCAACACCACGCGGGCGCTGCTGCAGGCCGACGGCAGCTATGCGCTGGTCGGCCACAAATGGTTCTTCTCGGCGCCGATGTGCGACGCCTGGCTGGTGCTGGCCTATGTCGATCAGTCGCTGAGCTGCTTTCTGACGCCCAAGCTGCGTCCCGACGGTTCGCGCAACGCCATCCATATCCAGCGGCTGAAGGACAAGCTGGGAGATCGCAGCAACGCCTCTTCGGAAGTCGAGTTCCACGGTGCCTATGCGCAGATCGTCGGCGAGGTCGGTCGTGGCGTGGCCAATATCCTGGAGATGGTGGCGCTGACACGCCTGGACTGCATGATCGGCAGCGCCGCGCTGATGCGGCAGGGCTGCGTGCAGGCGCTGCATCACGCGCAGCATCGCAAAGTGTTTGGAAAGCTGCTGAGCGAGCAGCCGCTAATGCAGAACGTACTGGCGGACATGGCACTGGAATCCGAGGCGGCGATCGCACTGACGATGCGTGTTGCGCGCGCGGTCGACGCCGGTCCGCGTCAGCCCGGCGAAGCGGCGCTGGCGCGCATCGCCACCGCCATCGGCAAGTACTGGGTGTGCAAGCGCTGCCCGCCGCTGGTCAACGAGGCGCAGGAATGTCTGGGCGGCGCCGGCTATGTCGAAGAAAGCAATCTGCCGCGGCTGTACCGGCAGGCGCCGCTGAATTCGATCTGGGAAGGCAGCGGCAACATCCAGTGCCTGGACGTGCTGCGCGCACTGGGCAAGGAACCCGAAGCGCGCGAGGCGCTGTTCGCCGAACTGCTGGCCGCGCGAGGGCTCGACGCCAGCCTGGATGCCGAAGTGCACTGGCTGGGCGAAGCGCTCACTGATCGCACCACCCTGGAGGTGCGCAGCCGCATGCTGGTAGAGCGCACCGCGCTGGCCTTGCAGGCCAGCATCCTGTTGCGTGCGGGCAACATGGAGGTGGCCAGCGTCTTCTGTCGGTCGCGTCTGGGCGGAGAACATGGGCTGGCGTTTGGCACCTTGCCTGCCGACGCACCGTTTGGATATCTGATCGAGCGCAGCTTCCCCGGCGTCTGAGCAGCGAGGTTCAGGCCTGCGCCAAAGCTTGGTCGAGGTCCGCGATCAGGTCGTCGACATGCTCGATGCCGACGGACAAGCGCACCGTGTCCTCGCTCACGCCGGCCTTGGCCAGTTCCTCCGGCGAAAGCTGGCGGTGGGTGGTGGTCGCCGGGTGTGTGGCCAGGGAGCGCACGTCGCCGATGTTGACCAGGCGCGTGAACAGGTTCAGTGCGTCCTGGAAGGCAGCACCCGCGACCCGACCGCCGCGCAGACCGAAGGTGATGATGCCCGACGCCCGACCGCGCAGATATCGCTGCGCCAGCACATGGTCGACGTTGTCTTCGAGGCCGGCATAGCCCACCCACTGCACCTTGGGGTGCGTCTTCAGGTGTCCGGCGATGCGCAGGCTGTTGTCCACGATACGGTCCATGCGCAGGGCCAGGGTTTCGATCCCCTGCAGGATCTGGAACGCGTTGAACGGCGACAGCGCGGCGCCCATGTTGCGCAGCGGCACCACGCGCGCACGCCCGATGTAAGCGGCAGGGCCCAAAGCCTCGGTGTAGACCACGCCGTGGTAGCTGGGGTCCGGTTCGTTGAGGCGCGGAAAACGCTGCTTGTGTTCGGCCCAGGGAAACCGCCCGGAGTCGACGATGGCGCCGCCCAGGGTGGTGCCGTGACCGCCGAGATACTTGGTCAGCGAATGCACCACGATGTCGGCGCCGTGCTCGAACGGTCGCAGCAGGTAGGGCGTGGCCACGGTGTTGTCGATGATCAGCGGCACGCCGGCCTCGTGCGCGATCTGGGCCAGCGCGGCGATGTCGGTGATGTTGCCCAGTGGGTTGCCGATGGATTCGGCGAACACCGCCTTGGTACGCGCATCGATCAGCGGCGCGAAGCTCCCCGGCTTGCGCGGGTCCGCAAAGCGCACCTCGATGCCGAACTGCGGCAGTGTGTGGGCGAACAGATTGTAGGTGCCGCCGTACAGGGTGCTGGACGACACGATGTTGTCGCCGGCGGTGGCAATGGTCTGGATCGCGTAGGTCACCGCGGCCTGTCCCGACGCCAGCGCCAGCGATGCAATGCCGCCCTCCAGCGCCGCCAGCCGCTGCTCCAGCACGTCATTGGTGGGATTCATGATGCGCGAGTAGATGTTGCCCGGCACCTTGAGGTCGAACAGGTCGGCGCCGTGCTGGGTGTTGTCGAACGCGTAGGCGACGGTCTGGTAGATCGGCACCGCCACCGCCCGCGTGGTGGGATCGGGCCGGTAACCGGCGTGGATTGCCAGGGTTTCGAATTTCAGCTTGGGCGTTTCGGACATCGCAAGGCTCCGTTCGTCAGCGCACGGTGGAGGGTTGGGCGGTCCAGCGGCTGCGGATCGGCACGCCGCTGCGGGTGAACAGTTGATACACCGGGCAACGCCGCTCGGTCTCGGCCTGCAGTCTTGCGACCGCCTCGGCGCCCGCGTCGGTTTGCACCGTGACCTGCACGTCCACGCCCTGGAAGTCGGGACGTCCCTGCGGCGTCGCACCGAGCAGCAGCGCCAGATCGATCTCGGACTCCAGCTCGAAGTCGATGCGATCGATGTGGATGCCGAGTTGCTGCGCAGTCGCCTGCGCGGTGATCTGCGAGCAGGAGGTCAGCGCCGCCAGTGCATAGGCCAGCGGTCCGGGTGCGCCATCGTGCCCGCCGAAGGCCGGTACCGCGTCGACCTCGATGACGTGACGGGTACCGCGCACGCGCGCCGTTTGCGCCATGCCGCGGCCCTCGGTCGACAAGGCGTAGGCCACCTTCGTCCCTTGCGCAGCCATAGCGACTCCCGATTCCTGAGTGTAGTAGCGAGACTATCCGTAGCCGGCAGCCATAAGGAAAGCGATGAGGGTTTGCCCTGAACGGGCGTCCCCGTCGCTACGCCGGGCCCCGCGCCAACGCGCCGGAAAGTTCGCGAAGCAGCTTGGCGCCGTCGCCGCGCCAGGCGCTGCCGTGCATGCAGGCCAGCGTGAGCGGAGCGGTCGCGGCCAGCTTCTCGATCAGGGCGCGCGTGTCGGTGCCGTGCGCGTAGTAGTCGAAGGCCTGGCGGAAGCCCTCGCTGGGCCCCAGCACGTCGGACTCGGTGAGTGCCGGCATATCGGAACCGGGCTGGGTGAACACATCGCCGCACAGCAGAGTGCGCGTGCGTTCTTCGAACAGGTAACCGCAGTCCCAGCCATGCGGCAGGTGCGGGGCGTCCAGCCAACGCAGGCTGCGCGTGCCGAGCTTGATGGTGTCGCCGTCGCCGAGCGGGCGTGGTGCGCGATCCGCGATGTCCTCGACCGACGTCATCGCCGCGACTCTGCTGCACACGGCGACCGACTGCGGCGCCGCAGCAAGCCACTCGTTGAGCGCTCCGCATTCGTCGGCCTCGAAATGCGAGAACCCGACATAGCGCAGTCGCTCCACTGGCATCACGCTGGCCACCGCCTCTCGTACGAGCGGGAACATCCTGCGCGGTCCGGTGTGGAACAGCAGCGGCTCGTCGTCGACGATCAGGTACTGGTTCATGGTGAACCCGCCCCCGCCCGGGAACGTGATCGGCGTGTTGATGCGGTAGATGCCGTCGGCGACCTCGTGGACGTTGGTGCCGGACTGCGCGTTGGTGACGGTCATGACGGTCGCTCCCGGTAACGACCACGGCAGCTTACGCCGCCTCGGTCCGCTGCGCTCAGCCGGGCAGCAGTTCCAGCATCGCGCCCAGGTAATGGTCCACCAGCAGCACCGTGAACAAGGCCATCAGGTAGACGATGGAATAGCCGAAGGTCTTCATCGGCAGGCCGGGCACCGGCCTCCACTTGAGGCGCACCGCGTACTCGACGAACTTGCCACCCAGCAGCAGGGCCCCGACCAGATACAGCAGCCCGCTCATGCCGGTGGCGTAGGGCAGGATGGTGACCGCCACCAGCAAGACCGTGTAGAGCAGCACCTGGGTCTTGGTGAACTCGATGCCGTGGGTGACCGGCAGCATCGGGATGTCGGCCTTGGCGTACTCCTCGCAACGCTCGATCGCCAGCGCCCAGAAATGCGGCGGCGTCCAGATGAAGATGATCAGGAACAGGATCAGCGCGTGAGCGTGCACCTCGCCGGTCACCGCCACCCAGCCCAGCACCGGCGGCGCGGCACCGGCGGCGCCGCCGATGACGATGTTCTGCGGCGTGGCGCGCTTGAGATACAGCGTGTAGATACCGGCGTAGCCGATCAGGGTGAACTGCGTCAGCCAGGCGGTCAGCGGATTGACCCAGAACCACAGCACCGCAAAACCCGCCAGGCCGAGCACGGTGGCAAACGCGATCGACTCGGTCATGCCCAGCGCGCCAGTCACTAAGGGCCGGCCGCAGGTGCGCGCCATGCGGCGGTCGATGTTGAGGTCGATGATCTGGTTGACCGCCGCGGCGCTGGCCGCCTGCAGCCCGATGCCGACGGTGCCCCACAGCAGCGCATCGAGCGGCGGCAGGCCGGGCACGGCCAGGAACATGCCGACCACCGCGGTGAACACGATCAGCATCACCACGCGCGGCTTGCACAGCTCGTAGTACTCGTTGACGCGGCTGCGCATCGACGACGCGGCCAGGGATTGCGGGGTGGCGCTCACGGTTGCAGCGGCTTCCAGGCGTAGTAGTTCAGGCTCACCAGGCTCAGCAGGAGCAGGGCGGCACCGCCATTATGGGCGGCCGCCAGCAGCAGCGGCAGTTGCAGCTTGACGGTCATGATGCCGATGGCGACCTGCACCGCCAGCAGCCCCAGCACCAGTGCCCCGAGACCGCGGTACAGCGGCGCCTGTACGCGCAGCAGCAACAGGCCGAGCAGGCCGATCACCGCGGTGACCACCACCGCGCCCACGCGGTGCACCCAGTGGATGGTCATGCGGGCGTCGTTGTCGAGAATGCCGAACTCGTAGTTGATACCCAGCCCGTGCCAGAGCGTGAACGCAGTCGGGAAATCGGTCTCCGGCAGCCAGCGGCCGTGGCAGGTCGGAAAGTCCGGGCAGGCCAGCGCCGCGTAGTTGGTGCTGGTCCAGCCGCCGAGGAAGATCTGCAGCGCCACCACCACCAGGCCGATCGCCGCCCAGCGCTGCAGCCCGGACGGCGCGGTCACGGGCGGCGCGACGACGCCGGCAACCGGCGTGTCCGGCACGGATCGGGGGCGAAACACGCGCAAGCCCAGCAGCACCAGCAGCGACAGCGTGGTCATGCCGCCGATCAGGTGCGCGGTGACCACCAGCGGCTTGAGCTGCCAGGTCACCGTCCACATGCCGAGGATGCCCTGGAAGATCACCAGCCCGACCAGGAACCATGGCAACCGCCGCGGCAGCTGCGCCTGTCTGAACAGCAGCGACATCACCGCCAGCGCCACGATCAGCAGGCCCAGGGTCGAAGCCAGATAGCGGTGGATCATCTCCTTCCAGGCCTTGGGCGCCTCCACCGGCCGCTCGGGATAGCGAGCTTCGGCGTGAGCGATCTCCACCTCGGTCCTGGGCACGTCCAGATGCCCGTAGCAGCCCGGCCAGTCCGGGCAACCCAGCCCGGCGTCGGCCAAGCGCACGTAGGCGCCGAACACCACCACGCAGAAGCACAGCAGGATCGAGATCAGGGTGACGAGGCGAAAAGCGGGCATGGAGTTTGGGCGTTAGGCGTTAGGGCCAGGATGGCGCGAGCTTACGGAAGTGCCGGGATTTGCCACTTCCATGCGCCAGCCTGGCGGGCGGCAGCCCCGGTGAGGCGTGAGGGCCGGGGCGGCGCGCGCTTACGCGAGTGCCTTGATTTGGCATTCGCGTGCGCCGGCCCGGCGGGCGGTAGCCCCGGCGAGGCGTGAGGCGAAAATGCCAAGGCTGGCTGTCTCATCCGATACGGGACAGGCGCAACAGCTTCTTGATGTCTTCCTGCAGGCCCTTGAAGTCCGTTTGCGTATCGGTCAGGGCCGGATACACCAGCATCCAGTTGCCCAGCGGATCGCTCAGATAGATCGCCGCGCCGGGCGGCTGCAGGAATTCGCGCAGCACCGGCGACGCGTCGGTTTCCGCCACCACGTGCAGGTCCGGGTGCTCCGGTGCCAGGCGGGCCGCCACCGGATTCACCGTCGACGGATCGCCCAGTACCAGCACGCGCTGGATGCGGCTGCGCTTCTCGTTCATTGCCAGGCGCACCTGTCGCGACATCACCAGCGCGCGCAGACAGCTGTCGTCGCAATCGCCTGCGGCCGTCACGATATAGCTCCAGCGACCGCGGAACAGGGTTTCGTCGGCCGGCGCCTCGACGCCCGCCTCGACCAGTCGCATCGGCGGCAACGCCTGCGGCGGATTGACCAGTTGGCCGTAATTGGTGGTGCCGCTGGGCTTGAGGCCGGGGAACCAGTAGTTCAGACCGAAAGACAGCAGCAACGGAAAGAAGAACAAGGTCGCCAGCAGCAGGAACTGGACCCGCCCACGTGGCGCATTGGGAGGTACGGCGGAAGTGCTATTCACGGGCTGAGCTTCGCGGCTGGTGCTTCACGGGCTACGTTTCAGGTTGAGTTTGACGAACAGGAACAACAGGGTCGCGGCAAACGCGTACCACTGCGCAGCGTACGCATAGTGGCGCGCCGGCGGAACCGGGTTGGGCAGGCTCCATTCGCGCACGAAACCGTCGGGCGCTTCCGGGTCCAGCTGCAGTACTCCCGCGAGGATGTCGACGCCGAGCACACACTCGACCTCTTCGGCGGTGGGAAAGCTCAACACCCGCGGAAACGGGCCGGCCGCGCAATCGTTGACCGCCAGTCGCAGGCCCGGCTCCGGCAACGGTCTCCAGTAGCCCGAGACCTCCCTGGGCGTTTCCGAAACCTCGATCTGCGGCAATCGCGCCCGATCCGGATCGGCCGGCACCCAGCCACGATCCACCATCACCCAGCCGCCGGCGTCCAAGGCCAACGGCGTCCACACACGATAACCCGGCACCCGCCGACGCGGTTGATTGTCGAGCAGAATCTGCCGCTCCGAATCGTGGCGGCCCACCGCCTTGGCCACCGTCACCCGCTCGTGCGACGCCGCGGCGGTTTGCGCGTCGAGTCGCAGCTGCGGCGCTTCGGCCGCATGGGCATAGGCCACTTCCAGCGCCCGCTTGTACTGGGCCCTCTGCAACTGCCAGGTCCCCAGGGACACCAGCAGGGCGCCCAGCGTCAGCAGACCCAGCCAGGACCACAGCGGCGGTCGGAATCGGATCGCCATGTGCTCCGGACCTAGACGATCTGCGTGCAGTCGCGGCAGCGGGCGCTACCATGCGGGCTTTGCGCTCCTTCACAGACCTTCATGCTCATCAAGTTCGTCATTCTGGCGCTGCTCGCGGCCATCATCGCCGCCCTGATCTTCGGCGGCGTGTATCTGGTCAAGGACCCCAGTACCAGCCGGCGCACGGCACGCGCACTGTCCTGGCGGGTGGGGCTACAAGTGCTGCTGATCCTGGTGCTGGTCCTGGCCTTCTTCATGGGCTGGCTGCAGCCACACGGCGTCGGCGGCTGATCCCGGTCTTGCCAGCAACTGGCCGCACAAGGAAAAGGCCCGTTTCCGGGCCCTTCCGCTGCGTCCGGTACGACCTGGGGGAATCGCCTTACAGGACGTAGACAAAGACGAACAACCCGATCCACACCACGTCCACGAAGTGCCAGTACCAGGCCACACCCTCGAAACCGAAGTGGCTGTCCGGTTTGAAGTGACCCGCCATCAGACGGCAGGTGATGATGATCAGCATGATCGTTCCGAGTGTCACGTGCATGCCGTGGAAGCCGGTCAGCATGTAGAAGGTCGAGCCGTAGATGCCGGAAGACAAAGTCAGGTTCAGACCCTCCCAGGCGTGCACGTACTCGTAGGCCTGGCAGCCGAGGAAAGCAGCTCCCAGTGCCACCGTTGCCCACATCCACAGGATGCAGCTCAGGCGGTGATTCTCCTTGAGCGCGTGGTGGGCCATGGTGATGGTCACACCCGAGGTCAGCAGCAGCAGAGTGTTGATGAACGGCAGGCCCCAGGCGCCCACGGTCTCGAAGCTGCCGTTGAGCTCCATCGGCCCGTTGTTGGGCCAGATGTTCTCGAACATCGGCCACAGGGTCAGGTGGGTGGCGACCTTGGTGCCCTCGCCCGACAGCCAGGGAATCGACAGTTCGCGGGCGTACCAGAGCGCCCCGAAGAAGGCGCCGAAGAACATCACCTCGGAAAAGATGAACCACGCCATCGCCATCCGATAGGTGCTGTCGACGGCCTGGTTGTACTTGCCGTGCTCGGACTCCAGCGACACCGCGCGCAGCCAGCGGAAGATGATGTAGATCGCAACCGCCGAGCCGATCCAGATGGGAATCGGGCCGATGTGCTTGTTCTCCAGGAATCCCGCCACGCCCACGACCACCGCCGCGAGCGCAGCGGTGAGCACGAACGGCCAGGCGCTCGGGGCGGGCACGAAATAGCGGTCTGACACTGCGGCGTGGTCGTGGTGAGCGGCTTGCGTAGCCATCGTTCCCAATCTCCCTTCGGTCTAGCTCTGATAACCCTGAACCTGTGGCAGAAGCACGGCCGGCTTGGCCGTTTCCGTCACATCAAAAAACGTGTACGACAAGGTCACCGTGTCGACATCCGCCGGCAGCGCCGGGTCGAGCACGAAACGCACTGGCATGTCCTTGCCTTCGCCCGCCTTGAATGGCTGGTTGTTGAAGCAGAAGCATTCGGTCTTGTGCATGTGCTTGGCCGCATTCCACGGCGCCACATTGGGCACCGCTTGCGCCACCACATCGCGGCCCTCGGTGTTGCGCATCCAGAACTTCACCGTGGTGAGCTGGCCCGGATGGACCTGGATCTCGCTCTGCTCGGCACGGAATTCCCAAGGCTTGCCGCCGTTGACGGTGGTGACGAACTGCACCGTGATCAGGCGCGACTCGTCAACCAGGGTAATGGCAGCCTCATCGGCAACCTCTCCGGAAAGCTTGCCGTTGATCCCGGTCACGCGACAGAGGGCGTCGTACAACGGCCCCAACGCGAACCCGAAACCGAACATCGCAACGACCACCAGCCCCAGCCGCCAGCCGTGCCGCACGCCAGCCTTGGAGGCGGCGCTCATGTGCGTGTCTGCACGTAGACGAAGCCCGCCAGAATCACGACCACCAGCAGCACGTGGGCCAGCGCCAGAACGATGTTCTGGCGCGACTTGCGCGGGTCGTGTCCGGGCCGGGGATCCGACATCGATCAGTGCGCCTTGCCGTGACTCGGAATGCCGAGAATCTCGTCGCTGACCTTCGGCGGATCTTCAAAGGTGTGATACGGCGCCGGCGAAGCCACCGTCCACTCCAGCCCGCGCGCGCCTTCCCACACCTGGGCCGTGGCTTTCTCGCCCTTGCGCGCCATGCAACGGATCATGTTGCCGATGAAGATGAACTGCGCGATGAAGAATACGAACGCGCCGATGGTCGAGACCTGGTTGAAGTCGACGAACTGCACCGCGTAGTCGGGCACGCGGCGCTGCATGCCGGCCAACCCAGAGAAGTGCTGCGGGAAGAAAGTCACGTTGACGGCGATGGCCGACAGCCAGAAATGCACCTTGCCCCAGAACTCGCTGTACATCACGCCGGTCCACTTCGGAATCCAGTAGTACACCGCGGCGATGATCGAGAACACCGCGCCGGGTACCAGCACGTAATGGAAGTGCGCGACCACGAAGTAGGTGTCGTGATACTGGAAGTCCACCGGCGCGATGGCCAGCATCAGGCCCGAAAAGCCGCCGATCGAGAACAGGAACACAAAGGCGATGGCGAACAGCATCGGCGTCTCGAAGGTCATCGAGCCGCGCCACATGGTGGCGATCCAGTTGAACACCTTCACGCCGGTGGGCACAGCGATCAGCATGGTGCTGAACATGAAGAACAGCTCACCGGCCAGCGGCATGCCGACGGTGAACATGTGGTGCGCCCACACGATGAAGCTCAGGAACGCGATCGAGGCGGTGGCATAGACCATCGAGTCATAGCCGAACAGCGGCTTGCGCGCGAACGCCGGAATGATGGTGGACACCACCCCGAACGCGGGGAGGATCAGGATGTAGACCTCGGGATGACCGAAGAACCAGAAGATGTGCTGGAACATCACCGGATCGCCGCCGCCCGAAGCGGTGAAGAAGCTGGTGCCGAAGTACTTGTCGGTGAGCAGCATGGTCACCGCACCGGCCAGCACCGGCATGGTCGCAATCAGAAGATAAGCGGTGATCAGCCAGGTCCAGCAGAACAGCGGCATCTTCAGCAACGTCATGCCCGGGGCGCGCAGGTTGAGCACGGTGACCACCACGTTGATGGCGCCGGTGATCGACGAGATGCCCATCAGATGGATGGCGAAGATCAGGAACGGGAAGCCCTCGCCGGTCTGCAGGACCAACGGCGGATACATGGTCCAGCCACCGGCAGGTGCACCGCCGTCCATGAACAACGTGGACAGCAGCAGGGTGAAGGCAAAGGGCAGGATCCAGAAGCCCCAGTTGTTGACTCTGGGCAGTGCCATGTCCGAGGCACCCACCATCATCGGCACCATCCAGTTGGCCAGGCCGGTGAAGGCCGGCATGACGCCGCCGAAGATCATCACCAGCGCATGCATGGTGGTCATCTGGTTGAAGAACTCGGGGTCGACGAACTGCAGGCCCGGTTCCCACAGCTCTGCGCGGATCACCAGCGACATCATGCCGCCGACGAAGAACATCGAGAACGCAAAGATCAGGTACAGCGTGCCCAGATCCTTGTGATTGGTGGTCTTGATCCAGCGCATGATCCCTTTTTCGGGGCCATGATGACCGTGTTCATCGTGCGCATGGCTGCCGCCATGCTTGTCGTCGTGATGTGCTTCGGTTTGCGCCATGACTTCAATCCTCAATGCTGCTGAGTTAAGACCTTGCTGCTTTTCCGTGAGACCCGATCAAACCGTCGCCAGCACCTCTAGCGCTGCGCTGCGACTTCAGCCGGGGCGACCGCGCTGGCACTGTTGCCCCAGGAATTGCGGACAAAGGTGGCGACGGCGGCGATCTCGTCGTCGGACAGATGCCCGAACGGCGGCATCAGGTTCTTGCCCTTGACGATCTGGTTGAGCATTTCCGCGGCCGGCCCGGTGGACACCGCCCCGCCGACCAGACTGGGGAAGTTGGGCGGGATGCCGGTACCGCCGGCCTGATGGCAGGCCGCGCACTGGCCGTTGTAGACCTTTTCGCCGGCAGCCATCTGCTCGTCCTTGGACGGTGCAGCGGCTGCATCTGCGGCGGGCGCTTCTTCGGCCGCCGCCGCAGCCAGTTCGGTGGTTTCGCCAGCAGCCGGTGCCGGTTCGGCGACGGCTTCGGCCGGCGCGTCGACGCCAGCGTCGCTGGCGGTGGTCGCCGCAGGTGCGGCAGCAGCGACTTCGCTGCCCTTCTGCTCGGCCAGCCAGGCGTTGTACTCGTCCTCGGGCAGGGCCTGCACCACGATCGGCATGAAGCCGTGATCGCGCCCGCACAGCTCCGCGCAGACGCCGCGATAGGTGCCGGGCTCGTCGATGCGCGCCCACACCTCGTTGATGTATCCGGGGATGGCGTCCTTCTTCACCGCCAGCGCCGGCACCCACCAGGCGTGAATGACGTCGTTGGCGGTGACCAGGAAGCGGATTTTCTGGCCCACCGGCAGCACCAGCGGCTTATCGACGTCGACCAGGTAATTGGGCACCGTATTGACATCGATGCCCGAACCGAGCTGGCGCGCGCGGTTGGATTCGGCCGACAGGGTGGAGAAGAAGGCCACGTCCTGTCCGATGTAGTCGTAATGCCACTTCCACTGGTAACCGGTGACCTTGATGGTCATGTCCGAGTTGCGCGTGTCCTCCATCTTGATCAGGGTGCCGGCCGCCGGAATGGCCATGGCGATCAGGATGATGAAGGGGATGGTGGTCCAGACGATCTCCACCGTGGTCGACTCGTGGAAGTCGGCCGGCTTGGGATGCACCGAGCGCCGGTGCGCGAACACCGAGTAGAACATCGCGCCGAACACCACCACCGCGATGGCCACGCAGACCCAGAAGATGAGCATGTGCAGCCCGTGCACTTCGCGGCTGATCTCGGTAACGCCCATCGGCAGGTTGTAGCGCTCGCCGGTGTAGGCCATCGCCAAGCCGATTCCCGCCATCCACATTGCCGCCGCAGCAGCAAATCGGCCGCCGATGCTGTTGATCGCCATCTATCCTTCTCCCGGTGTCGTATGCGCCGGCAACACCGGATCAGGGTGTGCTGGCGTTGTCCGCAATACTTGCTTCAATCGCGTGGACAACTGCTCGCGTTCTTCGTCGGTCAGGCAACGCCCGATCACGATTCTTTGACCTGAACTGCTCAATACCAGCCGTGTCGGGGCGTGCCGGTTGCCCCGCTTGCGTTCGACTTCGACTCTCGTCCAGGCCCGCGGCAATTCCGCCCGCGCCGAACAGCCCTGCCCCGCCACTCCGAATTCCACCCGCACTGTGCGTTCGCCAAGGTTGACGACCTCGCGATACCGGCTGCGCCGCATGGACACCGCCAACCCCCAACCCACCGCTGCCAGTTCCAGACCCGCGAACGGCAACACCGGCCAGAATCCGTGGGCGGTGAACCAGAGCGCGCCACCCAGAGTCACCGCGCTGATCGAGCCCATGAACCAGCAGGCTCCGCGCAGGCTGAGCGAGGCATTGGGTCCGATCACGAACGTCGTGTCGTGGGTCTGGCTCAATCTGGGCTCCGCGAGCGGCTCGATCAGGTTTTCAGCCCGCGGATTGTAGTGGAAGCCTCCAAGCCCGCGCAAAAGGGTTCAGCGCCGCTGGCGCTCGCAGAGTTCGGCAAAGATTTCACGCAAGGCTCCGTCCAGCCGTCGGCGACCGGGTTTGACCCGAGCCAGCAGCGGCGCCGGCAGTCGTTGTCGCAGCGCGGTCACGTTGGCGTCCAACTCGGCCTGCCTTGGCGGCAGCTCGTTGGCGATCCAGCCCAGCAAGCGGGTGCGGCGCATGATGGATTCCGCCGACAGCAGAGCGTGATTGATGCAGCCCAGGCGCATCCCTACCACCAGGATCACCGGCCAGCCCTGCTCGGTCACCCAGTCGGCGTAATTCCAGTCCGGGCCCAGCGGCACCTGCCAGCCACCGGCGCCCTCCACCAGGATCCAGTCGTGCCGGTCGGCCAGTCCCGCGTAGGTACGGTTCAGAACGCTCCGCTCGATGGCGACGCCCGCAGCAGCAGCGGCCAGATGCGGCGCAATCGCAGGGGCAAAGGCATAGGGATTGATGTCGGCGTAAGGCTCGGCGCTGGCGGCTGCCGCCTGCAGCGACAGCGCGTCGTCGTTGCGCAGACCGTGGGCGCTGCGCCGGCAGCCGCTGGCCACCGGCTTGTATCCGCAGACATCCAGCCGAGCCTGTCGCGCCGCGCGCAGCAACCCGGCCGTGACATGCGTCTTGCCCACGCCGGTATCGGTGCCGGTGACGAACACGGTCGGCCAGCGGCGCTTCGGCGGGCACTCCACCCGGCTCAGCTGCGACCCAGGCCACAGGCGCGCATGGCGTCCAATAGGCCGTCGATATGTGCAGGCTGATGCCCGGCCGACAGGGTAATGCGCAGCCGAGCGGTGCCGGCCGCCACGGTGGGCGGGCGGATGCCGGCCACCCAGTAACCGCGCTCGAACAGCGCGCGCGACGCCTTCATCGTCTGCGCCGAATCGCCGATGAGCAGCGGCTGGATCGGCGTCAGTCCAGCATGCTCCACCGCGGGTGGGCCCAGACGGATGCCGAGTTGCGCCGCCCCTTCGGTGAATCGGGCGATGTTGGCGTGCAACTGCGCGCGCAGCGCCGGCTCGTCGGAGATGATGCGTAGCGCTTCTCGCGCCGCCGCGGCGATGGCCGGCGGCGGCGCGGTGGAGAACACGAAGCTGCGCGCGCGCTGGATCAGGTACTCGATCAAGGCTTCGCTGCCGGCGACGAATGCGCCCGCTGCACCGAGCGACTTGCCCATGGTCGCCACGTAGATGTCGGGACGGGTTCCGAGCAGTTCGTTGGCACCGCGTCCCTGCGCCCCCAGCACACCGAAGCCGTGGGCATCGTCGGTCATCAGCGCGGCGCCGTGTTGCGTACACAGCGCAGAAAGTCCGGGCAAAGGCGCAAGGTCGCCATCCATGCTGAATACCGAGTCGGTGACGACCACGCGCAGACGGGAGTCGGCAACCGGGAATCGGGAATCGTCCAGCGCGGCAGCGAAGCCATCCACATCCGCGTGTGATACGCGGACATAGCGCGCGCCGCTCAAACGCCCGCCGTCGATCAGCGAGGCATGATTGAGTTCGTCGGCGATCAGCACGTCGTCGCGTCCCAGCAGGCCGCGCAGCACCCCGCAGTTGGCGGCCCAGCCGGAGGTGAACAGCAACACCCGCGGGTAGCCGGTAAATTCGGCCAGCGCCTCCTCCAGCAGGCGGTGCTCGCGGTTGTAGCCGCTGATCAGCGCCGAGGCACCACTGCCGGTGCCGCATTCCTGCAAGGCCCGCTGCGCCGCCCGCGACACCCGCGGATCGGATGCCAGGCCCAGATAGTCATTGCTGCAGAAGTTGAGGCATTCGTGGCCATCGACCTCCAGGCGCACCCCGTGGGTGCCACCGATGACGCGGCGCACGCGGTACAGGTCGGCATCGCGCAACTCGCTCAGCCGCCGCGACAGCCGCGCGTCCAGCGTTCGCGCGGACGATGCGTCCAACGGCGGGCGGGTGTCGTCGGCCATGCGTTGTGACTAACAGCAGCCGCTGGCGCTGCAGGACGGGCCGCCAGTGGTGATCAAGGCTTCCATCGCCTCTTCCTGCACGGCGGACTCCGCGCCCTGCACCGACATGCCGAGCCGTGCGAGCAGCGCGCGATCCTTCGCGTTCTGCGGGTTCTCGGTGGTCAGCAGCTTGTCGCCGTAGAAGATCGAGTTCGCGCCGGCGAAGAAACACAGCGCCTGGAGTTCGTCGCTCATCTCGGTGCGGCCAGCGGACAGGCGCACGGCCGACTTCGGCATCATGATTCGCGCGACCGCGATCTGGCGCACGAAGTCGAGCGGGTCGAGCGCCGCCGTGCCTTTCAAAGGCGTGCCGGCAACCTGCACGAGGTTGTTGATCGGCACGCTGTCCGGATGCGCCGGCAGGTTCGCGAGCTGGCGCAGCAGCTCCGCACGATCTTCCGGTTGCTCGCCCATGCCGACGATGCCGCCGCAGCAGGTCTTCATACCCGCGTTGCGCACGTGCTCGAGCGTGTCGAGGCGATCCTGGTAGGTGCGCGTCGTGATGACCTTGCCGTAGTACTCGGGCGAGGTGTCGAGGTTGTGGTTGTAGTAGTCCAGGCCCGCGTCGGCGAGGCGCTGCGCCTGGGTGTCCTTGAGCATGCCCAAGGTCATGCAGGTCTCCAGGCCCAGCGCCTTCACTTCGCGCACCATCGCCTCGACCTTGTCCAGATCGCGATCCTTCGGCGAGCGCCAAGCTGCGCCCATGCAGAAGCGCGTCGCACCGCCGGCCTTGGCCTCGCGCGCGGCCTCGACCACGGCCTGCACTTCCATCAGAGGCTCTTTCTTCAGGCCGGTCTCGAAGCGCACCGACTGCGGGCAGTAACCGCAATCCTCCGGGCAGGCGCCGGTCTTGATCGACAGCAGGGTCGAGAGCTGCACCGTGTTCGATTCATGGAACTGCCGATGCACGGTCTGCGCGCGGAACAGCAGGTCGTTGAAGGGCAGCGCGAACAAGGCCTGCACCTGCTCGCGGGTCCAGTCGTGGCGCAGTTCGGGCGGCGAGAATGTGTGCTGATTCATTAAATAAAATTTCCATTACCAAGAATATCGACGCAATGCTTGCGGATACGGTGAGCAGGGCTCACCGTCTGGCCCGGAGTTTCGGAGTCCGTCGAGGGGACTGTCAACTTGAAACGCCTGCGATGGGTTGACGAATGCCTGTCCTGGATCGCGCCGCCGCGGTGCGAAACCTGTGGTGCCGACGACGCTGAGCATGGCCTGTGTCGGCGATGTGTTGGCGACCTGCCGTGGAACCGCAACTGCTGCCCGCGCTGCGCCCAGCCGCTGACGGTCTCAACGCTATGCCGGCGTTGCCTGCGACGTGCGCCGGCCTTCGACAGCGCGTCGGCGGCGTTTCGTTACGAAGGCGTCGCGCAGCTGGGCGTGGTGCGCCTGAAGTACGCCGCGCGATTCGAGCAGTCGCGGCGTCTGGGCGGCCTGATGGCGCAGCAACTGGCGGCGCGCCCACAGCCCCTACCCGAACTCCTGATTCCGGTGCCGCTGCCGCGCTGGCGCCTGTACCGGCGCGGCTACAACCAGGCGCTGGAGATCGCCCGCGCAATGGCACGTGTGTTGGCGATCGAGGTCGCCGCCGACGCCGCGCAGTTGCGGCGCGTGCCGGCCGACCAGATCGGCCAGAGCGCCGCGCAGCGGCGGCGCAACCTGCGCGATGCCTTTACGGTGAGCCGCCCGCTCTGGGGTATGCACGTGGCGCTGGTGGACGACGTCATGACCACCGGCGCCACGCTGGACGCGCTGGCCCGGGCCACCCGCAAGGCCGGCGCCGCGCACATCGAGGCCTGGGCGCTGGCGCGCGCGCCGTGACGCAGCGCAACGCTTGGTCTGGGCTCTGCGATGCGGGGCGGCTCAGGCGCAGTAGCCCGGGCGAAGCCCGGGGCTTCGGTCGGACACGAGCGCGCAACCCCGGGTTGCACCCGGGCGATCAAATCGCGCGCCATCCGAGATCCGCGTCCGATGCCGTCGCCGACAGCCGGCTCAGAGCGCCGTCGCCGCAAACGTGTCGCAGCGCTCCGGATCGCCGGACTCGAAGCCCGCGCGGAACCAGCGCTGACGCTGTTCCGAGGTGCCGTGCGAAAACGAATCCGGCACGACCCGGCCCTGCGACTGCTGCTGCAGGCGGTCATCGCCGATGGCGCTGGCGGTGTTGAGGGCTTCAGCGATATCGCCCTCTTCCAGCCACTGGTGCTCGGCCTCGGCGAGGTTCGCCCACACCCCGGCGTAGCAATCGGCCTGCAGCTCCTGGCGCACCAGCAGGCCACCGTCGCCCTCCACGTTCTGGCCGAGCTGACGCGCGGCCTGCACCTTGGCTGAGATCCCGAGCAGGGTCTGCACGTGATGACCGACCTCGTGGGCAATGACATAGGCGTAGGCGAAGTCGCCGCCACCGCCCAGGCGCTGGTCCATGGCCTTGAAGAAACTGGTGTCGAGATAGATCTCGCGATCGCCGGGGCAATAGAACGGCCCGGAAGCCGAACTGGCGTTGCCGCAGGCGGTGCTCACGTAACCCTCGAACAGATTGAGTTTGGGCAGCTCGTAGCGCAGACCGGACGCCTGAAAGATCGGCGTCCACACGTCCTCGGTCTCGCCCAGGATGGTGGCGATGAACTCGGCAGTTTCGTCGTCCACCGGCGGTGCGCCACCTTGCTCCGAGGTCGGCGCGGTGCCGCCCTGCATCTGCCCGAGCATGCCCAGGATCTCCATCGGGTCCTTGCCCAGGGCGAGAGCGATCAGCACGACTGCCGCGATACCGACCAGCCCCATCCCGCCGCCACCCGGCCGCAGGCCGCCGCCGCGCGTGCCGCCGCGGCGCAGGTCCACCAGGTTGTCGCTGCGTCTTCCCTTTCTCCAGCGCATAGCGTTCTCCGATGACTCGCTGAGGTTAAGCGGCCTTGCGTGACGCCCCTTCCGGGCCAGCCAGAAATTGTTCCGCAAACGCGGCGTAGCGGCCTTCCTCGATCGCCGCGCGTATCCGCCGCATCACACCCTGGTAGTAATGCAGATTGTGAATGGTGTTGAGCCGCGGCCCCAGCATTTCATTGCAGCGGTCCAGATGATGCAGATAGGCACGCGAGTAGCGGCTGCAGGTGTGGCAGTCGCAGTCCGGGTCCAGCGGGCCTGGATCCTCGCGGTGCTGCGCGTTGCGCAGCTTGACCACGCCCTGCGAGGTGAACAGGTGGCCGTTGCGCGCGTTCCTCGTCGGCATCACGCAATCGAACATGTCGATTCCGCGACCGACCGCCTGCACCAGGTCGCGCGGCGTGCCGACGCCCATCAGATAATGGGGTTTGTCGACCGGCAGATGCGGGCCGATGGCATCCAGCACGTGCAGGCGCTCCGCCTCGGTCTCGCCCACCGACAGGCCGCCGAGCGCATAGCCGTCGAAGCCGATCTCGGTCAGGCGTTGCAGGGACTCGCGGCGCAGGTCCTCCAGCATGCCGCCCTGCACGATGCCGAAGAGTGAGGCGGGGGTTTCAGGGAGCGCCGGTGGCGCTCCCTGCCCGCCGAACGCCCGGGGTCGGGGCCCCGGGCCGCTCGCCTTCAGCGCTTCATGCGCTGTCTTGCACCTCGCACCCCAGCGCGCACTCATCTCCATCGACTTGCGCACCTGCTCGGGGGTGGCGGGATGCGGCGTGCATTCGTCGAACTGCATGACGATGTCCGAACCTAGTGCGTGCTGCACCTCGATCGCGCGCTCGGGCGTCAGGAACACGCGATCACCGTTGATCGGCGAAGCGAACTTCACGCCCTCTTCGGTGATCTTGCGCAGGCCGCTCAGGCTCCACACCTGGAAGCCGCCGCTGTCGGTGAGGATGGGGCCGTCCCAGTCCATGAAGCGATGCAGGCCACCCAGCTTGACCATGGCCTCGGGTCCCGGTCGCAGCATCAGGTGAAAGGTATTGCCGAGCAGAATCTGGGCGCCGGTTCCGCGCACCTCGGCGGGGCTCAGGCCCTTGACCGTGCCGTAAGTGCCGACCGGCATGAACGCTGGCGTTTCAACCATGCCGCGTGCGAACACCAAACGTCCTCGGCGTGCGGGCCCATCGCTGGAGATCAACTGGAATTGCACGGCGGGCGAACGGCGATAGACAGGCAGGGGCGCGGATTGTCAGGCTCCGCGCCATCTCAATCCAGCCGGGCATGCCGCGCATGACTTCCTACGCCTCACGTTATGAGCACGTCGCGCCGGCCACGGTGCGTTTCTGGGCGATGATCGATTCCGGCGTGCTGGCCCTGGCCACGCCGTGGACCGCCACCCTGTTCCTGGGTGCGCTGTACTGGTTCAACGGCCTGCTGGGCTACGAGAGCACGGCGCCGGCGTTCGGAACGATGCAGATGTTTTTCGTCAATCTGTCCGGCGTGATGGTGGGTGTATGGGTGGTGGCGCGGCTGCTGCACCCGGTGGGCATGCTGGCGCTGGTCGACGGCGTCGGTCGCCTGCTGGTCGCGCTGCTGCTGATCGCCTATCTGCTGGCGGCCGATGCGCCGCCGGTGCTGTGGTTCTTCGTGTTCACCGAGGCCGTCGGCGCAATTCCGCAACTGCGCGCCTGCCTGGTCCCACGTCGCGAAGGATAGGCATCGTCGCGCGGGCTGCTACATTCGCGGCGGCCATGGAAGACCAGAGTTACCGCCCCGACCCCGTCGACGCGCTGGTGGCGCGCCTGTACCGCAACGCACTGGCGATCGCGCCGGACCGCTTTCGCGCCTGGGCATTGCAGCAGGTCGCCAGCGTGGTGCCCTGCGACGCCGCACTGTGGGGCAGCGGCGGCGGCGCCAACTCGGGGTTTCACACCTCTACCGTGATCGGCGTGCCGGCCGATTTTCCGCAGCGGCTGGAAGCGACCAGCCACATCAATCCGCTGCTGCCGCGCATCCTGTCCAACCTGGAGCAGCCGGTGGACATGCAGAGCGTGCTGCCGGACGCCGACTTCCACACGTCCGAAATCTATCGCCAGGTGTTCGGTCCGCTGGGCATCGAGCGCATTCTGAGTACCGCGCACCTGGACGCCCGCAGCCGCCTGTACTCGCTGGTCACCCTGTACCGGCACGACGCCACAAAACCCTTCACCGTGATCGAGCAGCGCCAGCAACAGCGCATCACCTATCACCTGTTCAACGCCGCCTCGCACGGCTATTTCCTGCACCTGCTACGCAATACCGAACGCGCGCTGGGCAGCGGTGCCGCCGTCGTGGACCGGCAGGGGTTGTTTCACGAAGTGCAGCCACGCTTTCACGAACTGCTGGACCGCCACTATCCGGGCGCCTCGCCGGATACTCCGTCGCTGCCCTTCTCCATACCGGCGCCAGGACAGACCGTCACCCACGGCAAGCTCTGCGTGCGCTGCAAGTCGCTGGGCGACGTGTTCATGCTGCTGGCATGGGAAGCGGGGCCGCTGGACCGCCTGACCGCGCGCGAACGCGACGTGGTGATGTCGGTGGCGCAGGGCCTGTCGTTCAAGCAGGCTGCGCGCAAGATCGGCGTGGCGCCCTCCACCGTCGCCAATCACCTGTACCGCGTCTACCGCAAGCTGGGCGTGAGCAGCCGCGCAGAACTCGCCACCCTCGTGCATCCGCAATCGTGAGGAACCGCGTGCGCCTTACGCGCGGTGATAGGGATGGTTGGCCAGCAGGCTCCAGGCCCGGTAGACCTGCTCGGCAATCAGCACGCGCACCAGCGCATGCGGCAGGGTCAGGCGCGACAGCGACCAGGTGTCGTCGGCGCTCTCCAGCACGACACGCGAATGACCATCCGGGCCGCCGACGATCAGCGCGACGTCGCGACCGTTCTGCATCCAGTTCTTGAGTCGCGCCGCGAGATCCGGGCTGGTCCATGACGTGCCGCGTTCGTCGAGCACCACACGATGGTGATCGCGCGAACGCTCCAGCAGTTTTTCGCCTTCGGCGGATTTGGCGCGTTCGATGTCAGGGTTCTTGCCGCGCGCGGCCAGCGGCAGTTCCACCAGTTCCAGCTTGAGCTCGCGCGGCAGTCGTTCAGCGTAATCGCCAAAACCGCTGTTCACCCAGGCCGGCATGCGCGTGCCGACCGCGAGCAGGCGCAGCTTCACTGCTGTGCGGCGGACTTGACTTCCTTCATGTCCCACAGTTTTTCGAGCTGATAGAACGCACGCGCCTGCGCTTGCATGACGTGCACCACCGCGTCGCCCAGGTCCACCAGCACCCATTCGGACTCGTCCAGCCCCTCGATGCCCATGGGCCGGAATCCGCCCTCTTTGCATTTCTCGACCACCGCCTGCGCCAGCGATTTCACGTGCCGGTTGGAGGTGCCGCTACAGATCACCATGGTGTCGGTCATGCTGGTGAGGCCGCGCACATCGAGCACGCTGACCTCCTTGGCCTTGAGATCTTCCAGCGCCGCCAGCGCCAGTTGCACCACGGGATCGTCAGTCGCTTGCAGGTAGGTCGTCATGGGTCAGGTTGCCGAGGTCCTCGGGGGTGAAGGAATCGATGACGGCCTGCGGCAGCAAGCCGCGGACCGAGCGCCCAGCCGCCAGCAGGCGGCGGATGCGCGTGGAAGAGATGGCCAGCGGCGGCAGTTGTGCAGCCATGAACAGCCCAGCCGGCTGACGGCCGAACGCGCTGGGATCGGTCGCGCGCCGCCGACGCAGCAGGGCCTGCAGCGGCGGCGCCGGCGCCGACGGCTCGGACGGCCGCTGCACGAATACCAGGTGCGCCAGGTCGGGAATTTCCTGCCAGCGATGCCAAGTGTGGAACTGGTTGGCGGCGTCGTCGCCCACCAGCAGCACGATCGACGCCTCCGGCCACTCGGTGCGCAGGCCGGCCAGGGTGTCGTAGGTGTAGCTGCGCCCGCCACGCCGCACCTCGCGATCGTCGGCGATCAGACCGGGCTCGTCGCCGCAAGCCAGCCGCACCCAGTCCAGCCGACGCTGTGCCGGCACCGTGGGCCGCTCGCGATGCGGCGGCTCGCCGGCCGGAATCAGATGCACGCGATCCAGCTGCAGGCGCTCGCGCAGTTCCAGCGCCAGTCGCAGGTGCCCGTTATGGATAGGTGCAAAGGTGCCGCCGAAGATGCCGATGGCGCGGCTTGCGCCGGGAATCGGGGATCGAGAATCGAGAATCGTTGAGGGACCGGCTTCTACCATTCCCGATTCCCGATTCCCGATTCCCGACGGTCAACGCACATTGCCATCGCCCAGCACGATCCACTTCTGCGAGGTCAGTCCTTCCAGGCCTACCGGTCCGCGCGCATGGAACTTGTCGGTGCTGATGCCGACCTCGGCGCCCAGTCCGTATTCGTAACCGTCGGCGAAACGGGTGGAGGCGTTGACCATCACCGAAGACGAATCCACCTCGCGCAGGAATCGACGCGCGCGCGAGTAATTCTCGGTGACGATCGCGTCGGTATGCGCCGAGCCATAACGGGCGATGTGATCCATCGCCTGGTCCAGACCGTCCACCACTTTGACGGCCAGGATCGGCGCGAGATATTCGGCCGCCCAATCCGTTTCGCTGGCCGGCTTGGCGAGAGCGATGGCGGCTCGGGTGCGCTCGCAGCCGCGCAGTTCCACGCCCGCCTCACTGAAGATGCGGCCCAGTTCGGGCAAGACCTGCTGCGCGATGGGCTCGTCCACCAGCAGGGTTTCCATGGTGTTGCAGGTGCCGTAGCGCTGGGTCTTGGCATTGACCGCGACCGAGACCGCCTTGTCCAGATCGGCATCGCGGTCGATGAAGACGTGGCAGACGCCATCCAGGTGTTTGATCACCGGCACCCGCGCGTTGTTGGAAACGGCTTCGACCAGCCCCTTGCCGCCGCGCGGAATCACCACGTCCACGTATTCCGGCATCGCCACCAGCTGGCCCACGGTGCGACGGTCGGTGATGTCCAGCACCTGCACGGCGTCTTCCGGCAGGCCGGCATCGCGCAGCGCGCGCGCAATGCAGCGGGCAATCGCCAGGTTGGAATGCATGGCCTCGGATCCGCCGCGCAATATGCAGGCATTGCCCGACTTGAGACACAGACTGGCCGCATCCGCCGTCACGTTGGGACGCGATTCGTAGACGATACCGACCACGCCCAGCGGCACACGCATGCGGCCAACCTGGATACCGGATGGGCGCAGGCGCATGTCGGTCAGTTCGCCCACCGGATCGGACAGGTTGGCAATCTCGCGGACCCCGTCGGCCATGGCCGCGATGCGATCCAGATTCAACTCCAGCCGATCCAGCAGCGCGGCATCCAGTTTGGCCGCCTTGCCGGCGCGCATGTCCCGGTCGTTGGCGCCGAGGATGGCGTCGGCCTCGTCGCGCAGGATGCGCGCGAGCGCGAACAGGCAGGCATTCTTGAGGCCGCTGTCGGCGCGCGCCATAGCGCGGCTGGCAGCACGGGCGCGCTCGCCTTTTTCCCGCATGTAGGCGGTAATCTGGTCTTGTCCGGCGCGCGGAGTGTTTGCCACTTGAGCGTTCATGCAGCCATGGGTCGGATCACGCGGCGCCCGGCGGCCGCGACGACCCATGTTAGCAACTCCTCCCAGGCCTGCTCCCGTCCGCCGGTGGACTTGGCGGCCTGATCCACCGCGGCGGCCTGGCGCAGCCAGCCGTAGATCTGGGTACTGCGCGCGCGGGTCAGGGCACGCGACATGGCGGGAATGCGCGCACGTGCGATGCGGGCCTCGGCGCAGGCGCGGGCGGCGTCGCCGCTGCGCTGATAGATGGCCTGCGCCTGCGCCCACTGGCGCAGCACCCAGGTCAGCGGCCCCAGCACCGCCAGGGCATCCAGCCCCTCGCCACGCAGACGGGCAAGGGCCCGTACGGCACCCGCGGTGTCGCCATTGAGCATGCGTTCGCCCAGGTCGAAAGCGTCGAATCGTGCGCTGTCCGCCACCACGGCGCGGACCTGCTCAGCGCCTATCGCAGCACCGGGGGAAAGCAGCGCGAGCTTGTCGATGTCCTGCCTGGCGGCCAGGGCATTGCCTTCGGTGCGCTCGGCCAGCTCTTCGACGGCCGCAGCGTCGGCTTGCAACCCGGCAGCGCGCAAACGCTGCGCCACCCAATCCGGCCATTGTTCCAGCGCGATGGGTGCCGCATAGATCGAGGCCCCGGCCTGCTCCAGCGCGACGTACCAGGCGGCCTGTTGCTGGCGATAGTCGAGCTTGCCGGCGGTGACCAGCAGCAGCACGTCCTGCGGCGGACGCTGTGCCAGCTCGACGAGCAGCTTGGCGCCATCTATTGACGACTTGGCGCCGGGAGCACTGTCGTCGTCGCCGTCGTCGTCGCCGGACTTGCTGCGCCCGGGATTAGGCCCCTTGGGCATGCGCAGTTCCACGATCTTGCGAGTCGCGAACAGCGACAGGCTGCCGCAGGCTTCGACCAGCCGGCTCCAGTCGAAGCCGCGGTCGACGTCGAACACCTCGCGCTCGCTGTAGCCCTGCGCGCGGGCAGTGCCGCGCAAGCCGTCCAGGGCTTCTTCCATCAGCAGCGGCTCTTCGCCGGCCACCACGTAGACCGGCAGCAGGGACTTGCCCAGGTGCGCCTTGAGCTGTTCGGGGCGCAGCTTCATGGACGCAGGGTTTCGGCGTCGGCGCGCGCCGCGCTGAGGTCGGACGCCAGCAGCGCCAGCGGCATGCGCCGGCGCAGGGCATCGTCAGTGGACAGCGCCATCTCATCCCGGAACGCCAGCTTGACCTCGGCGCGCACGAACGGCGCGTCGGCGTGTACGCGCTGCGCCAGGGTTGGATCTGTGGCGATCACCGCCAGGACCTCTTCGATGCGCGCGCCCTGGCGATGGGCGACATGGCTGGCCGCGACGCCGTCCAGGCCCGCTGCGGTCAGGCGCTTGACCGCCAGCGGCAGCCATAGCTCGAAGTCCTCGCGCGGCGCGCCGGGCAGACGCTTGAGACCGGTCAGCGAACGTGTCTTCTTGATGCGCAGCGAGCGCTGCACGCGGTCGACGATCTGCGCCGCATCGCAACGCGAGGTGGTGTACTTGCCGCCGATGGGCAGTACCAGGCGCGGCTCCGGCTCCACGATGTCGAACTCGCGCGACACCGCCGACAGGCTGGAAGCGTCCTCGGCCTGCAAGGTGCGCACGCCGGAATAGCGCGCGATGACATCGGACTCGGTCCAGCCCAGGCCCGGCAGGCCGCGACGCACGCCGTCGATCAGATAGGTGGTTTCCTCGTCGGTGGGCACCGCCTCGTCCGGGCTCTGCACTTCGGACTCCGTGGTGCCGACGATGGTGCGTCCGTACCAGGGAATCACGAAGAACACGCGACCGTCCTTGGCGGTGAGCAGGAAAGCCTCGGTGCAGCCCTGGATCGCTGGCAGCAGCAGGTGCGTGCCCTTGACCAGCTTGACCCGCGGCGCTTCCGGCCCCAGCAGCGAACGTGCCCAGGGCCCGGCGGAATTGACGATGCAACGCGCGCGCACCTCGAAGCGCTCGCCGCTTTCCATGTCGCGCAACTGCGCCCCGCAGATGCCGTCGTCGTTGCGCAGTAGTTTTTCGGCCTGCAGCTTGTTGGCGCACACCGCACCCGCCGACTGCGCGGCGGCCACCACGGTCATGGTCATGCGTGCATCGTCTTCCTGACAGTCGCCGTAGCGAAAGCCGCTGACGAGGTTGTCCGGATCCACGTACGGATACAGTTTGAGCAGGCTGCGCGGATTGAAGCGCTTGTGCGGCTTGACCGGCCCGCTGCCAAAGGCGAGCGCGTCGTAAAGAGTCAACCCGGCCGAAAGCATCAAGGGGCTCGCGCGCGGGCCCTTCCACACCGGCAGGATGAAATCCAGCGGGCGTACCAGGTGCGGCGCCAGCCGGGTCAGCAGCCGGCGTTCGCGCAGCGCATGGCGCACCAGCGCGAACTCGTAATGTTCGAGATAACGCAACCCGCCGTGGATCAGCTTGCTCGATGCCGACGAGGTGCCGCTGGCCCAGTCGTTCTTCTCGATCAGCGCCACTTTCAGCCCGCGCAGCGCGGCGTCGTAAGCGGTCCAGGCGCCGTAGATGCCGCCGCCGATGACCAGCAGGTCGAAGTCTGCGGACAACCTGGAGACGTCGCGAACCAGGGGAAACGCGGGGGTCGCGGGTTTGGTGACGGACTTTTCCATGGCGCTAGTGTTGCACCGCAGCGCTCACCGCGGATTCCGGATCACGCCACTACCTCCACCAGCCCGTTATGCCGCAGCAGCGGCTCGATGCTGGGCTCGCGACCGCGGAATTCGCGGAACAATTGCGCCGCTTCGCGCGACCCGCCGCGCGACAGGATGTGCTCCAGGAAGCGACGCCCGGTTTCGCGCAAGCCCTCGGGCGTGAGCCCGGATTCCTCGAAGGCCGCAAAGGCATCCGCCGACAACACCTCGGCCCACTTGTAGCTGTAGTAGCCGGCGGCGTAACCGCCCGCAAAGATGTGCGAAAAACTCCAGGGCATGCGGTTGAACGCGGGCGGCTTGAGCACCGAGACCTCGTTGCGCACCGCTTCGATGGTGTCCAGCACGCGCGCACCTGCGGCCGGGTCATAATCGCGATGCAAGCGCAGGTCGAACAGCGAGAACTCGATCTGCCGCACGGTGCCCATACCGGTCTGGAACCGGCGCGATTCGCGCAGCTTGTCGATCTGCGCATCCGGCAAGGGCTCACCGGTCTGCCAGTGGCGCGCGTAGCTCTTGAGCATCTGCGGCTCGTAGCACCAGTTCTCCATGAACTGGCTGGGCAGCTCCACCGCATCCCATTCGACGCCGTGGATGCCGGCCACGGCAGACTCCTCGACCTGGGTCATCAACAGGTGCAGACCGTGACCGAACTCGTGGTACAGCGTCACCACCTCGTCGTGGGTCAGCAGGCCGGGCAGTTCTGCGCCATCGTTGTTCAGGGGCGGACGGAAGTTGCACACCAGGTAAGCCACCGGCAGTTGCAAGCCATCGGCGCTGCGACGCCGGCTCAGGCACTCGTCCATCCAGGCACCGCCGCGCTTGTGTTCGCGCGCGTAGGGATCCAGATAGAAGCGACCAAAGATTTTTCCGCGCTCATCCTGCAGGGCATAGACCTGCACCTGCGGATGCCACACCGAGGGGCCATCCACCGCCACGACGTGCACGCCGTAAAGGCGACGGATCAAGCCGAACAAGCCATCCAGTACCGACGGCAGCGGGAAATAGGGCCGCAACGCCTCTTCGTTCAGCCCGAGTTTTTCTTCCTTGAACTTCTCGCTGTAGTAGGCGATGTCCCAGGGCTGCAGATCGTCCGGCCCGCCGAGCCCACGTGCATAAGCACGCAGCGCTTCGAGTTCGACCTGCGCGCGCGGCCTGGATCGCTGCGCCAGGTCCTGCAGAAATCGCTCCACCGCGTCGGGCGATTCCGCCATCTTGGTCGCCAGCGACAGTTCGGCGTAGTTGGCGTAGCCCAGCAGCAGTGCCTCCTCGTGGCGCAGCTTGAGGATCTCGTCCATCAGCGCGCTGTTGTCGAACTGCCCGGCCTGCGGGCCCTGATCGGACGCGCGGGTGGCGTAGGCGGTGTACAGCTCGCGACGAAGATCGCGGTCGTCGGCGTAGGAGATCACCGCGTCGAAGCTGGGGAAGTCCAGCGTCAGCAACCAGCCCTCCAGCTCCTTGGCCCTGGCTTTCTGTGCGGCCTGCTCCAGCGCCGTGTCCGACATGCCGCGCAGGCGCGCCGCGTCGGTGACCTGCAGCGAGAACGCCTGGATGGCGTCCATCAGGTTTTCTTCGAACTTGGTCTGAATTTCCGAAAGGCGCATGGAAATCTGCTTGTAACGTTCTTTCTGCGAAGGCGGCAGGCCGATGCCAGACAAGCGGAAATCACGCAGGGCGTCGCGGATCACTTTCTGCTTGATCTCGCCCAGCGCGGAGAACTCCGGCGACTCCGCAAGTCCCTTGTAGGCCTGATACAGCGGTTCGGACTGCGACAGCTCCAGGCCGTACTCGGTGACCTTGGGCAGGCAGGCATTGAACGCCGCGCGCCATTCGGCGCTGGAGGTGACACCGAACAGATGCGAAACCGGACCCCAGGTGCGCGACAGGCGTTCGCCCAGGCCCTCCAACGGCTCGATCAGGCTGGCCCAGGTGGGCTGTTTCAGGTCCTGCAGCAGCGCAGCCAGGGCCGCGCGATTCTGTTCCAGGACGGCGTCGATCGCCGGCAGCGCCTGTTCCGGTTGAAACTCGTGAAACGGCGGCAGCGCGTTGAGCGGTCGGTCCTGCAGGAGCGCGTTGTTCATCGGATCGAAAAGTGCCAGGCAAGAGAGATTCAGAGATATGGTGCAACCTGACGGCGGTTCAAGCGAGCGGTACCGAGGACTCGGGGCGTAACCGTCAAGGCACGCCACGTGCCAGCAGCGCAAACGTCGTTGCCGCACCGAGCAGAGCCGCCACGCACAAACTGGCCAGACCGGTCCAGCGCAGGCCGCGGGTCAACTGCCGCTCCGACTGCGTCGACAGGATGTACGGCCGGCGACGATCGTCGGGCCGGCCCAGTACGTGCAAGTCCGGCGCCGACACGGTGCCTTGCATCGGCAAGTGGGTGCGGGAGGCGCCGGTACGGCCCGCGTCCGCACCCACCTCGCTGCGCTCGGACACCGTGCCGCGGGCCGGCTGCACCGAACGCTCGACCTGCTCGGCGCGCACCTGCTTGACCGCCGCGGCGCGTGCCAGCTGCCACTCCTTGACGCTGATCTCGCCGTCGCCATCGGCGTCGAAGCGTCGCAGCAGGCCGGCGCGATCCCGTTTCCACTGCGCCAGCAGGTCCGATACGTCCTGGCTTTCCTGGTCGTGACGGACCGCCGTCTGGCTGCGGAACTCACCCAGCGCGTAGAGCCAGTCGCCATAACGCACCAGGCGTTCGCGATAGCGGAAGTCGCCGAACTCGAACCACGAGCGCTCGGCCGGATACGACTGCGGGCGCCGTACCGAACCGCGCCAACGCCGCGAGACGCTGGGAATCACGCGTGCGCCGACCGGATCGATCACGCATTCGCCGGTGCCGTCGGCCAACAGGAACAGTTCGTCGGAGGTACCGCGCTCGATCACCTTCCACTCGGTGCGCGCACTGCCGTTGCGGTACTCGCGCTGCTTTTGCTCGACGCGAAAGTCCCACCAGCAACAGCGCTCTCCGGACAGGGGCGCCCGAATCTCGGGGCCTGGCATGAGCCGCGAATGGCCCTGCAATTCGACATAGCCCTGCGCGGCGGAGCGGATGCGCGAGGTCGGCGTGTTCTCGATCAGGCGCGCGCGTTGCAACTGCACCCATCCGTAGACGAAGCCGCCGGCACCGAGCAGCGACATGACCACGATGGCAATCCAGAACGGCCGCGTTTCAGCCTGGGCGATCGCCAGCAGGATCGCCGTCACCCAGTCCATGCAAGCGCCTGCGGACGACTCACTTGCGCGGCTTGAATCTGAACAAGCCGCCTAGGCGCGCGCTCAGCACTTCCGCGCTCTGGTTGACCACGCCGGCGTAGCTCTCCACCAGCTCGCCGGTCTGGGTCTGCCGGATGGCGTCCTGAAAGCCCAGCTTCACCTGTTCGCGCAAAGCGGGCAGCAGTTCCTGCCCAGCCGCTAGGACACCCGCCTTCACGCGCTGTTCGAACTCGGCCTGGATCTCGGCCAGGCGCTGGTCGAACTGCGCTTGCAGACGGCTCCGATACAGCCATGCCGCCAGGATCCAGGTCAGGACCGCGGACAGCAGGCCGGTCATTACGACCGGGACGATCCAGGTGCCGATCATCATGATGCTCCTCTCCGGTGAGCCGGGCGCCGACGCCCACTCAGGTGGCGAACAGGTTCTTGACGTCCACGTCGCGAATTTCCTCAGCCTGGAATTCCAGCAGCTCGGCCGCCTTGAAGCCGCCCATGCGGGCCACGATGACGTCGGGAAACTGCTCGATGCGCACGTTGTTGACGTTGACGCTCTCGTTATAGAACTCGCGACGGTCGGCGATGGCATTTTCCAGCCCGGTGATGCGACCGAGCAGCGTCTGGATCGACTCGTTCGAACGCAGCTCGGGATAGGCCTCGACCGTGGCGGTGATGCCACCCAGGCCGGAGCGCATCAGGGTTTCGGCGGCGCCCACACCCTTGACGTCCCCCTTGTCCGCCGCGGCCTTGGCGCCGCTGCGCGCCTGCATCACCTTTTCCAGAGTGGCGGTTTCGAACTGCATGTGCTGCCTGCAGGTCTCCACCAGCTTGGGCAGTTCGTCGTGGCGCTGCTTGAGCAGCACGTCGATGTTGCTCCACGCCTTGGTCACGTTGTGCTTGAGCGCCACCAGCCCGTTGTAGATGACGACGGCATAGATCAGCGCGATCCCCACCACGGCCAGCACGATGTAAGTCCCCACTTCCATCTCCCGATCTGCGCAATCGGCGCCCGGTCAGTGTAGCCCGCGCGACACTCGGCGTTCAGCTTGTCGCGCTACCATTATTGTTGCACTGCGGTCAGACTTATCCCGCTACACAACCCGCTGTATCGCCAAGAGGAAATGTCCCGTGCGGCTTCTGTTGACCAGCCTGATGGCCCTGCTGATTCTGACCGGTTGCACCGGCCAGGCCTTTCTCAATTCTCTGACCCCCTCGCGCGGCTACGAGTTGGCGGCCAACCTGATCTACGATCAGGGCAAGAACCTGCGCCTGGATATCTACTCGCCGCCCAACGTACAGAACGCGCCGGTGGTGGTGTTCTTCTTTGGCGGTCGCTGGAGCGAGGGCGACAAGGACCAGTACACCTTCGTCGGCGAAGCGCTGGCATCGCGCGGCTTCGTGGCAGTGCTCCCCAACTACCGTCTGTACCCCACCGTGCGCTTCCCCGAGTTCGTCAACGATGGCGCCCGCGCCGTCGCTTGGCTGCGCGACAATGTCGCCACCTACGGCGGCAGCCCGGACAAGATCTTCGTCATGGGACATTCGGCGGGCGCCCACCTTGCCGCCATGCTGGCCGTACGCGAGGAGTTTCTGGCGCAGGCCGGCGGTTCGCGCAGCTGGCTGCGCGGCATGATCGGCCTGGCAGGTCCCTACGACTTCCTGCCCATCACCGACCCCACGCTGCGCGACGTGTTCGGCCCGCCCGAGAGTTTTCAGCAGTCGCAGCCGATCCTGTTCGCCAACGGCGACAACCCGCCGATGCTGCTGATGCACGGCGAGGACGACGAGATCGTGTTCGTCAAGAACACCCGCAACATGGCGGACGCCATCAAGCGGGCCGGCGGTCCGATCGAAACGGTGATCTACCCCAAGATGAGCCATCGCTACATCGTGGCGTCGCTGGCCAAGCCGCTGCGCGGACAGACCGACGTGATCCAGCACGTGTCGGAGTTCGTCAACCGCTGGGCTACGGCGCCGCGCTCGGCGATCCGCCCCCCGGACGCCGATCCCGGCATCCAGACCATGCCGCTGCCGATCAACTGAGCCGCCGCGGGATGATTCGGCCGTTCGGCGGCACCGTTCCGACACTCGCAGCCGGCGTCTACGTCGACGAACAGGCCTGCGTGATCGGCGACGTGCACCTTGGCGCGGACGCCTCGGTGTGGCCCTTCGCTACCGTGCGCGGCGACGTCAATCGCATCCGCATCGGCGCGCGCAGCAATGTGCAGGACAACGCCGTCCTGCACGTCACGCACGACGGCCCCTACACGCCCGGCGGCGCCGACCTGCTGATCGGCGAGGACGTGACCCTCGGTCACGGCGCGATCCTGCATGCCTGCCATCTCGGCAATCGCGTGCTGGTCGGCATGGGCAGCCTGCTGCTGGACAAGGTGGTGGTGGAGGACGAGGTCTTCATCGCCGCCGGCAGCCTGGTGTCGCCGGGCAAGCGCCTGCAGAGCGGCTGGCTCTACGCCGGCAGGCCAGCCAGACCGGTGCGCGAACTGAGGCCGGAAGAAATAGAAAACTTGCGCTATTCGGCGGCGCACTATGTCCGGGTCAAAAACCGCTACCTGCATCCGGAAATCTGAGTCGCCGTTAAAATCGGCGTCCCGCTCGCCTCCCCCGGAATCCGCAATGCCGACTCTCGTTCTCCTGCGCCACGGCCAGAGCCAGTGGAATCTCGACAACCGCTTCACCGGCTGGGTCGACGTGGACATCACCGAGGCCGGCCGCCAGGAGGCGCTGAAAGCCGGGGAGCTGATGAAGGCCGCCGGCCTGCGCTTCGACTGCGCGCACACCTCGGTGCTGCGTCGTGCGATCCGCACGATGTACACCGCGCTGGACGTGATGGATCAGCTATGGATTCCCGTCACCAAGAGCTGGCGGCTCAACGAGCGTCACTACGGTGCTCTTCAGGGACTGGACAAGGCCGAGACGACCGCCCGACACGGAGAGGCGCAGGTCAAGATCTGGCGCCGCAGCTACGACGTGCCGCCGCCGGCGATGGAGTTGACGGATCCCGGCCATCCGGCCAGCGACGCCCGCTACGCCAAGCTCGATGTGGCCTGCCTGCCGGGCACCGAATCGCTGGCCACCACCTTGGACCGCGTGCTGCCGTACTGGCATGACCGGATCGCGTCGCAATTGAAGACCGGCCAGACGGTGCTGGTGACCGCGCACGGCAATTCACTGCGCGCGCTGTACAAGTATCTGAACAAGGTGTCCGAGTCCGAGATCGTCGAACTCAACATCCCCACCGGCATCCCGCTGCGTTTCGAGCTGGACGATGCACTCAAGGTGAAATCGTTCGCCTATCTCGGCGATCCCGATGCGGCGAGGCGCGCCGCCGAGGCCGTGGCGAACCAGGCCAAGGCGGCGCGCTGACGCGTGCAGGCGCTGGGCCGGACTACTTGGCGGCCTTCTTGATGAAGCCGTAGATCACCAGCACCACGATGGCGCCGACCACCGCGCCGATGAAACCGGCCGCCTGTCCGTCCTGGTACAGGCCCAGTGTGCGACCCAGGAACGTCGCCGCAAACGCGCCTGCGATGCCGAGCAGCGAGGTCATGATGATGCCCATGCTGTCGTCGCCGGGCTTGAGAAAGCGCGCAATCAGTCCGGCGAAGAAGCCGATGACCAGGGTCCCGATGATTCCGGTGATGCTCATGTTGTTCTCCTTTTCGACTTGGGTGTTTCCGGGCCGCCAGTACGCATTTGCAGGCTGCAATCTGCCGATCCGGAGTCCGGCAGCCTGATCCGGTCCGGTGAACCGGTGATGAAGTCCCCGCAACCGGCGCGCACGCGGCGCGCCGTGAGCCGTCAGTTGAACTGGATGCGCACGCCGGCCAGCAGCGTCACCCCCGGCAAAGACGCATCGTCCTTGACGAAGGACGTGTGCCGCCGTGCCTCCTCGTCCAGCAGGTTGCGACCGCGCACATAGAACGTGGTGCGGGTGTCGCCGGCGGTCAGGGTGTAGGCAACATCCGCCGCCAGCAGCTCGTAGCCGGCGGTCTCGGTCTCCAGGGCGGCGATCCGATCCTGGCGTTCCACGCGGGTCAGACCGATCGATCCGGACAGCGCTCCGAATTTCGCATCGAATCCGCCGCCGAACCGCATCGGTGTGATCCGGGGCAGATGGCTGCCGTCGCGCAGTTCGCCACGCACCGAATCGGCAAACAGGCGTCCGTCGAGCCGGAACGGACCGCGCTCGATGAGTTGATAGCCGGATTCGAGCTCGAATCCGTAAAACTCGGCATCGGCCTGTGCGTAGTCGACCAGGAACAGGGCCTCGTCGAGGTCATCGTCCGGGCCGAGCAGCTCGCCTTCCTCGCTGACCAGGTCGGCGATGCCATCACCATCGTCGTCGGCATTGGCGAGAAATACGTAGTCCTCAATGCGATTGAAGAAGATATTGGCCGACCAGGTCCAGCGCGCATCGTGGCGATCGATGCCGATCTCCACGTTGTTGGCGGTCTCCTCGTCCAGACCGAGATCCCCGCGCTCAAAGGTCGCGGTGGCCAGATGCGGGCCGTCGGCGTACACCTCCTCGGCGGCGGGCGCACGCTGGGCGCGAGCGAGATTCAGGCGCAGATGATGCCGCGGTCCCAGTTCCACCAGCGTCCCCAGCGACACGCTCAGCGGGCTGAAGTCGATGTCCGGGACGGCGCCGGCCAGTTCGGGCTCGTGGTCGACCTGCTCCAGGCGCACCCCGGCTTCGACGCGTCCCCAGTCCGTCGGGCGCTCCTCGACCAGGAACACACCCGTGGTGTGCGTGTTGACCGGCGGGACGAACGCCTCCTCGCCCACCGCGGAGAAGTCGCGATCGATGGCCTGGACACCGAGCGCACCGCGCCAGCCGGACAGCGGTGCGTGCACCAGCTCCAGCCGTCCCTCGATCTCTTCGTTGTCGAAGCGGGTTCCGGCCTCACCGCCGGGTTCGATCTCGGTGTGCTCGTAGTCGTTGACCCCGATGCGGGTGGTCAGGCTCTCGACACCACCCAAGGGCGAAAACCACTTGCCACGCAGATCGAAGCGAGTCTGCTGCATGTCGATCCGCACCCCGCCTGCATCCTCGCCGTGTTCCGCCGCACCGGGTTCTTCTCCGCCATGCGCTTCCTCGTGTTCATGACCGTGTGCGTGGCCGGGCACCCCGTAGTTGCTGTCGTACACCGACACCGCGGCGTTGAGCACCTGCATCGGGCGGATCCAGGACAGATTGGCGCCGTAACTTTCGGTGCGCAGGTTGCTGTTGGGCAGTATGCCGCGAGGCGCATCTTCATCGTGCTCTTCTTCGTGCTCGCCTTCGTGTTCTTCCTCTGCGTGACCCACCTCGGCGAACCCGGGAATTTCGAACAGGCCTGCCTTTCGCCCGGCGTAATCGGCGCCGAACATCACCTCACCGACGCCGTAGCGTGCCCGCAGGTGACTCTGACGCTCGTCGGCATTGTCGGCGTAGGAATAGTCGCCCTCGAACTGCAGGCCGGCGACGAACACGTCCGGCAGCCGGTCATCGACCACATTGACCACGCCGGCACTGGCTCCACTGCCGAACATCAGCGTGGCCGGTCCCTTGATAATTTCGACCTGACGCGCGTGCGCCGGATCAATGGTCACCGCGTGATCGCTCGACAGGGTGGAGACATCCATCGCGCCGATGCCGTTGTCCAGCACCGCCACCCGCGCACCGCCCTGGCCTCGGATGATCGGCCGGCCGACGCCGGGACCGAAGTCGGTGGTGGCGACGCCGGGCTCGTTTTCCAGCACCTCTCCGATGCTGGCGCGGCGCTTGCGGTCGAGCTCCTCGCCGGCGATGACATCCACCGGCTGCACGATGTCGTCTGCGGCACGACGGAAAGGACTGGCCTCCACGGTGATGGTGGGCACGCCGTCAGACGTGGCTTCAGGCGTCTGGGCAACGACGACCGTGGGAAACAGGGTCGTGGCCAGGGGTGCGGAAATACCCAGGCACAGCAGTGCCCGGGCGTGACAATGAAATGTGAAAGACATGACTTCCTCGCGGTCAAGCGACGCATCGCTGCACGGCACGCGGGTTCGGTGCGTGCAGCCTCGGGGTCGAAGCAGTGGCGCGCGCGGACGCGCGCTCAGGCGAAGAAAGTCGGAGGTCCGCGTGCGTGCGGCGCGAGCCGGGCGTTGCGCGGCGATAGAACCGGCCGCCGGTCTGCGCGCCCGGCGCGATGCGTAGCCAGGACCAAGCCGGGGGTATAGGCCGACAACCCGTTGCCCAAGGTGTGGGCGACCACGCACACCGCGCAATGGTCGCCATGGCTGGCGCTGTCGTGATCCGGATCGTGCGCGGCCGTGGTCCACAGCCCGAACAACAGGCTCAGAACCAGCAGCAGCGAGGAAGAAATGCGACACGCCATTGTTATAGTATAACGATCACGCGACGTGCCGTCAGCGCAGCAGGTGGCGGGTCCGCAGCCAGGCGCGGGCATCGTCGCTGTCGTGGTCGAACCAGGCACGTGCGGAACCCAGGATGAAGTGGTAACCCCAGGCGTCCATGTCGGCAAAGCATCGTTGCCGCGAATAGCCGGGCAGGCGATCTGCCAGCACACACTGGAGGTAGCAGACGGCGTTTTCCTCGGTGTCGCTGCCGCCGGCGTCGGTATCCAGGCCCTTACGCCGCGCGGCGTCCATGCACAGGTAGTGACAAGCTTCATGCAACGCCGAATGCACCGGAGTGTCGGCGCGCGCATACAGCACCGAGCCGATCAGACCTGCTTCCGGATCACCCCAATAGGAGCCCGGGATTGGTGTCTGCGGTGCCACTTCCGACACCTCCAGGCCGCAGGGTGCAAACAGCCGGCGTAGAGCCTCGAAACCAAGGTCGGAGATCGGCAGGACGGCTATCGGCGGACTGCTCATCTGTCTTCAATCGGCAATTCAAGCGGTGCCGGCGGCGTCGCGCATGCCAAAGCACCAGGACCGACCGCCGTCGCGACAGGTCGCTCGCCCGCTGGCGGGTCGGCAGGCGACACTGTGCGAATGGGCATCTTCTCGCTGTTCAAGGATCCACGACTCGGCATCTTGAGTGCGGGCAATTTTGTCATCGGCACCAGCCTGTATATCGTCGGAGGACTGCTTGTCGAGCTGGCCGCCGAGTTCCAGGTGTCCATCGCCAAGGCCGGCTTCCTGATCGCGGCGTTTGCCATCACCAGCGTCATCGCAGCACCGTTGTTCGCCACGCTCAGCGCCGCCGTCGATCGACGCAAACTGCTCGCTGCGATGCTGCTGGTCTGCGCCGCCGCCAACGGCGCGGCCTGTCTGGCACAGACCTACGAGCAACTGCTGGTCACGCGCATTGTGGCCGCGGTGGCCAACGCTGTCTTCACCCCGCAGGCCTCGGCCGTGCTCGGCCTGCTGGTACTGCCGACTCAACGCACGCAGGCCACCTCCGCCATCATGCTGGGCTGGAGCCTGGCCACGGTGCTCGGCATTCCGCTGGGCGTTTGGGTCGGCCACCAGATCGGCTGGCGCGCCTCCTTTGGTCTGCTGGCGCTGTTGAGCCTGGGCGCGGCGCTACTGCTGTGGCGCTTGCTACCGCCCGGCTTGCACGTGCCGGCGGTGAATTTGCGCATCTGGCTGACCGTGCTGCGCACCCCGGCGTTGATGCTGCTGATCGCCACCAGCACCATCTTCGCTGCCGGCAACCACGCCTTCTTCAGCTACTTTGCGCCGACCATCTCCGATCTGCGCCCCAGCGAACCGGGCCTGCTGTCGGCGCTGCTGCTGACCTACGGACTGGCGGCGATCGCCAGCAACCTGCTGGCGATCCTGCTGATGGATCGGCTGGGCCTGGAAAAAATCATCAGGCTGTGGGGGCTGATCCCCATTGTGGTTTTCGCATTGTGGCCGCTGCTGTCACCCTGGCTGTACGCGCTGTTCGCGTTGCAGCTGCTGTGGGGCCTGGGCTCGGCTGGCTTCAACGGGCTGCAGCAGGCGCGACTGGCCGCGGTGGCGCCGGCGCTGGCCACCGCCTCGATCGCACTCAACTCCTCGGCGTTCTACCTGGGCCAATCCAGCGGCACCCTGCTCGGCGGCGCGGCTTGGGAGGTGGTGGGCGGCCGCTACCTGCCCTGGGTCGGACTGGGTTTGCTGATCGTGGCGATGCTGCTGTCGCGCAAGGGCCGTCACGCGGCACGCAAGCTGCGCATGAACGAAGTGGCGCGGTTGCCGCCGGAGTGAGCCGGCAAAAGAAAACCCGCCTTGCGGCGGGTTTGAGACTACGTTCCGGTCTGACTGAGACATCCTCGGAACCTATATTGGGAGACTAGGACTCGAACCTGCCACCTAATCCACTGCTTTTGCGCATCTTCATATCCTACATTCTGGCCTTACTACACATTTTGCTACACAAATACATCGGGCTGGGGCTCCCGATTCAGCCCGGCGGGTGGGTGACCATGTCATGCAGGATTTCCCCCTGCCGCATGTCCGACACGGTGCCGTAGGACACCAGAGTGGTCAGAACGCCGTCATGCCCCAGATTCTGGCTCCATGCCTTGAACTGCTCCGGGGTCTTGCAGCGGCGAGACCCGATCATCACCAGCGTGTTCCTGACACTGTGCGGGTTGAAGTAAGGCAGCCCGGCTGCCGCGCATGCGCGCTGGAAGATCTGGCGGATCGGCGTAGCGGTTGCCCAATGCTCGCGCACCAGGTCGTCGTGCTGGAACTGTTGCGACTTGCCGACCGTGCAGCGGGTCTTCGGAAAAAGTGGATCGTCGTGACCCCAGAGCCTCACGCGGCGCAGGTGATCCACCCAGGCAGCAAAGATGGCTCCAATGTCGTCCCCCACCGGGAAGAAGAACGTGGTGAAGGTCTTGCTGAACTTGGTCTTCACCTCCCGCGCGTCCTGATAGAAACAGCCGGCGTCCAGATCAATGTGCTTGAGCTTCGCCGAGGCCACTGCGCTATCACGCGCACCCGTCAGCATTATGAATGCGACCAAGGCGCGGTTGCGCTGCTCCAGTTCGGTGGCCGCTGGCATGTTCGCGATCAGATGCCGAACCTGTTCCAGCGTCGGCGCAGACTTGTGGCGCCGCGCGGTGGCGATCCGCGCATCCTTCTCCGACACGTTGAAGTATTCGGCCTCGGAGTAGGTGAAACGCGACTTGTAGCTCGGCTGCCCGGCGAGCCACTGGAAGAACCGCTTGAGGTGCGACAGCGTCGCGTGCAATGTCGCTTTGCTCAGCTTGCCACCGGTGACGGCGCTGTTCTGCTCAGCCAGCCTGCGCTTGAATGCTACCGCCTGCTGCTGGCAGAACGCCTTGAAGTCGCGATGCTGGGTGTACGCCTCAAACCGGGCGATAGCCCCCGCCGCCGCGTCCAGGCTTGCCTCGCTCTGCCGCTTGGCTTCCTTCAGGTAGATCAGATATTCACGCTTGATCCGCACATTGGCAGCGCAGTATTTCGGCATGGGTCACGCTCCTGCTTTGAAGTCACTGTTCACGGAAGGCTTGCTGCTCTCGTCTAGTTCCAGATCTCCTCCGAAGCGGCTTGGTTCCGCTTCATCTCCTTCGGATTGATGAGCACGCGACCGAACGGCGGCGTATCGCCGCCGCCCTGCATTAGCGCCTCCACCACCGCCTTGACGGTCTCTTCGTCAAAGTAGGGCAGCAGGCAGTCCACGGAATTTAGCCGGTCATTGCCGGGAATACGTCGCGCCAGCGGCGTGCGCACCATGCGCCCGAGCAACTGCGTGATGTGCGTTCGATCCACCGCTCGACGGAAAGACACCATCACCTCGGCGCGTGGGCAGTCCCAGCCGGTGCTGATCGCATCTTTGGCGATCAGCACCCGCACCCAGGTGGACTCCTGCACACGCTCCGGCGAGATATGCGGCACGGTGTATTGGCCGAAGGTTTGCGTACTGTGCTCGCCGAACACATGCGCCACGCAGTCTTCAGGCAGGTCGGGCCATTGCTGGAAGATCGTCTCCAGCGCGCGGCCGATGTCATTGGGGCTGGGCGTGTTCGGCACTTGCAGGACCATCAGCGGGATCACGGCGTCGCCGTTCTCCTGCCGTTTGGCATAGGCCGCCCATTCGGTGGTGGACTCCCGGAGCTTGTCCGTGGCGCGGCGCACCAGCACGGTGTCGAATTGGCCCGCCTCGTCCGGGATATCCAGGGCGATGGTGTCCTTCAGCAGCCCGGACTCCTGCACCCGGGTCGCATCCACCTCCACGTTCGGCAGAATGTTCCGCCCCTTCGCACCCTCCATCGCCCGATTGAATCGCTCGACCGTGGCCGATATGCCGAGCACCACGGGAATTCCGGGGACGCCCTTCTCGCCGTTGATGAGCCGCCTGACCAGCGTGGATTTCTCGTTCTGCGCCGCAGTCGTCGGGTTGCCCATTCCGCGATGCGCTTCGTCCAGCACCAGATACAAGGTCAGCGCCGGATCTTCGATGGTGTTGCGGATCGTGTCCCAGATCGTGTGCGAGCGCATGTCGGGCCGCGTCTCCGGGAACAGACCGCCATCGTCCTCGCCATCAAAGCCGCGAACCAGCAGGCTCTTCTTACCCAGCTTCTGGGTATTGAGGAAGTACACCTTGCCGGGCCGGAACGTGGCCTGACTGAAGCTGTTTTCCACCACCACCAGATCGGTATGCCGCAGCCGGTCGGCGCACTCCATCAGGCGAAACCGCGTCTGCTCGTTCAATGACGGGTCGTCGCTGAACCAGATCACTACTGCGCCGGGGTCGGCGTCGAACTCGTAATAGTCGTCGCCGTGGAACAGCGCCTCGAACACCGCCGCCGCCATCACTGTCTTTCCAGCGCCGGTCGGCGCGGTCAGCGAGAACGCCTGCTTGTCATTGTCCTCGCGCCATCGCTTGCGCGCCTTGCGCAGATTTGCCAGCGACTCGCGGACGGCGTCTTCCTGGTATCCCTTGAGAGTGAACTTCACGCATCCTCTCCATTGGCGAACGCGAAATTGGTCAGGTACGACTCGTACAGCCGCACCGCCTCCACGCCTTCCGGCAGCCGCTGCGCCAGCGCCTGGAAGCGCCGCTCGTCGTCGGTGACGATGTAGGCCACTCGCAGGCCCTCTGCCTTTCTCGCGGCCTTGAGAAAGGGCGTCACCTGATCAAGTTGAATCAGCAGCCCGTAGGCATCCACCACCTCCCAGCCGGCGGCAGGCAGCTTGTCGATACACCGTCCTCGGCTGCCCGCGCGCAGCCACAGCAGGGGCGCAATGCGGGCAAAGGCCATGTGGTGACTGACCGCGACTGGCGTTTCGTAGGTCAGCGTGAAGAACTCGGCGTTCTCCTCGAAGCCCTCCGCCATCGGGAATTCGTCTGTGAACTTGTACTCGCCCTTGATCGGTGTGCCGTCCGGCGTCTTGCCGGTGATGGCTGCGGCGATGCGCGGCTTGGTGATGTAGTCGCAGATGCCGAGCTTTTCCCATTCGGCATCGCCGGGCCGTAGCCCTTGCTCGCGCAGGGTCGTCTGCTCGTCCGCAGCGACTTCGTTGTTGGTCACAGAGATGCACTGGCGGCGGCCGCCGTCTTGCTTGTTCAAGCGCATCACCGCATGGGCCGTGGTCCCGGAGCCAGAGAAGAAATCGAGAATGAAAGCCTCGGGCTTGTTCTTCGCGAAATATCTAACCACATCCTCAACAGCGTAAAGGGACTTGGGAAAAGGAAACTTCCTCCCTGGTATGAGCTTGGATAGCAGCTTCGTACCGTGTGACTGCGCGTTATGGCTTTCACGCATCCACATTGTGGTTGGCAAGGCTTGTTGTCCCTGAACATAACAAGCTTGAATCGAGCCATCTGGGTTCGTTCCTACTACTTCAGCTTGCCCATGTTTCAACGCGCTAACTTTGCCGCTTGTGAGGTAATAGACGCTGAACCCCTGGCTGCCGCGTCGTTTGTTTCTGGTTACTTTCACGTAACCTTTACTGCGTAATCTCTCAAGACTTCCGGGATTTAGACCCCACGTCATTTCCGTGCCGTCAGGTTTCATCGGGAATAACGTCAGGCACCCTTTCAATGGCGGAACCGCTGCGCGGTCTGCATCCAAAGGAAGAGGCTTGCCCACTTCTCTTATCGCTTCGGTCTGCAAATCAATATAGATCGGATAAAACTGATCCGGGCCGGGCTTCGGTCCACCACGGCGTGATGGCATTTCTCTCCGTTGGAGAAGGTTCCACGGCACCGCACTCTTTGATTCACTAACTGCCTCGGGCGAGATGCGAGAGTCCCCGAACAGAGCAAAAAACAAGTACTCGTTCACCCTCGTAAATTCGTTGACCCGTATCGTTCCGGTAGCGTTGATCGCAGACGAAATCATCTGGAGGTTCGCTTCAGGGAATAACTGTTCCATGAGCAAGCCCAGCCGCAGATACTCCTTCTCGTCGATGGTGACGATCAGCACCGAATCCGCCGGATTCAGCAGCTCCCGCGCAATCAGCAGCCGCCGCTCCATGAAGGCCAGCCACTTGCTGTGCCGGTAGAGGTCATCGCCCTCAACATAGTCGTTGTTGTATTTCCAGTCCTTCGCGCCTGTGTTGTACGGCGGGTCGATGTAGATGGCGTCGATCTTGCCGCGGTGCGTGTAGGTCAGCGCCTTGAGGACGTGATAATTCTCGCCATTGATGACCGTGTGGGAGGGCTTGTCGCCGCCGCGCGAGACACTGCCGGTGCTGATGAGCCCCGGATAGATGGTGTCCTTGAACTCGGCGATGACGATCAGGTCGTCCACCGCGACGGTTTGGGCTAGCGGCTCCCCAGAATCCAGCAGCACAAGGTCCGCAGTCCGGTCCTTGCCCGCGCCGCCGATCTTCTTCACTTGCCAGAGCCGAGGGTCGCCCTTCTTGGTTGAGCCACGTTCCGGCAGCACGCGCACCTTGTCGCCCTTGCGGATGGGCCGCAGCGGCAGCTCCACCGCTTCCGGCCGGTGGCGCTCGAAATTCAGGCCGAAGGGCAGGCGCGACGACAGCGCCTTGAACTCTCGTTCTAGATCACCCCCCAGCTTTCCGTCCTTGGCCTTAGCCTGGGCAATCAGCTCAGTGAGTCGAGACATGTCGGCTCTCTGGGATGTGGGAGCTACGTACTGCGTCCCGAATGTTCACCGGGATCGCGTTGGGAATTGTCACGGGGGCAGCGTCTCGGCTGTTCTTGCTTGTTCCCGGCCGTTGCTACCGGGGCGAGCCGCAAGAGTATTCGGCTCATCGCCGCAATGGAACCGCGGCCCCGCCGCCACTTATGGAAGGCCGCTACCAGCGCGGCGGCTTGTGAATCGTGGTGCCCGGAATGACGCTGGGTAACTGGCTGTCCCGCAGCATCCAGGTGCGAATGGGTTTCACGAAATTGGCGTGCTGTCGCAACTGTTGCGAGGTGTGTCGCGCAGGCGCGCCGGGCGTAACAAGGCCCACCAGCTTGCGATGCTGCTGCTTCACCAGCCGCAGCGATTCGGCGAGGTCGGAGTCGTTGGAGACGACGACGGCGCAATCGTAGGCGTCGAGCCAAGCATCGTTGAGCACATGCAGGGCGAGGTTCACATCCGAGCCTTTCTCCTCGGTCCTGAACACTGGCACGGTGGCCGGCGGCGGAGTCGCGTTCTCCATGTTCATGCGGTGCCGGAGGAAGTGTCCGAACACCAGTTCTACTCGCGGGCAGTATGTCTGCAAGGCGCGCAGGTAGGTGTCCTGTCGCTGGTTCACCTGCGGATCGTGCGGCGTGGGCTGCACGCGCGCGGTGAAATACTTCACCTTCACCAGTTGGTTCTCTGGGCCAAGCACCTTTTCAAACAGCGCCGCGCAGTCCAGCCACTTGTAGGGCGTGCCGCGCACCGCGCCGTAGTAGAAGTTGAAGCCATCGACGTAAACGATGGTGCGATAGGGCGGTGTTGGCATTTTTGTACCCCGCAAAAAGCAAGGGCCGCCAGAGGCGGCCCCGCACCCCGAAGCCGAAGCCGCGAGGGTAGTAAACCCTAGTTTACCCCAGCTAGTCCCAGCGTTGGGACCACACAGGGGCCGCACATCGGCTCATCCTGCGCGCTTGAACGGCACCACATTCGCCCCGCGCGTCAACCCGTCCAGGTAGTCCGCCCAGTCCTGCATCATCTTGCGGCGCGGCTCCAGATAGGCAGCCTTGTTGTAGGTGCCGCGAATCTTGTCCGGGTCGCCGTGCGCCAGTTGCCGCTCGATCCAGTCGGGCTCGTAGCCCTTGTCATTCAGTGCCGTACTGATGAGGTGTCGAAAGCCGTGCATGGTCTGCTTGTTGCGGTAGCCGATACGCTTGATCATTCCCGCAATCGCCCCGTCGCTCAGCGGCTTGGTGGGATCATTTCGTCCGATGAACACGTACTCGAAGTGCCCGCTGATCGGTTGAATCTCGCGCAGCATGGCAATCGCCTGACGCGGTAGCGGCGTCAGGTGGTAGTAGCCCCTCTTCATGCCATCCCTGCCCTTGTCGATGGTCCAGATCCCCGCGTCCAGGTCCAGCTCGGACCACTTCAGGCTGCGGGTTACACCTGGACGGTTCGCGGTCCAGAGCGCCAGCATGGCGCAGGACTTCACCAGGGTAGACGCCTCGTAATTTTCAAGGGCGTGCAGGAACTCCGGAAGCTCCTCAAGTGGAAGATGAGCGTAGTTCGTTGCACCCGGTCCCGGCTGCGAAATCGATGCCAGATCACGGGCAGGGTCGGCAACGGTCCAGCCATTGGCGCGGGAATAACTGTAGATCGCCTTGATCCACTGCCGCGTCTTCTTGGCTACGTCGAAAGCGCCCCGCGCCTCGATGCCGGCCACCAGGGCTCCAAGCTCAGCCGGCGAAATACTGTCCAGCGGACGGCTTCGCAGCTTGGGCAGCACGTCCTTGTCCAGGTAGATGCTCGCCTGCTCGGCAGTTCTTGGATTCCATGCCTTGCTCCGGAAGGTGTGCCATGCCCCCGCGGCCTCACCGAAGGTGTTCGCCACCCTCTCCCGCTCCAGCAGCTTTTCCTTGCGTCGCTTTTCCGCCGGATCTGTGCCTTGCGCGATCAGGGCGCGGAACTCTGCCGCGACGGTCACGGCCTGCTTCAAGGAGGTGTAAGGATAGGGCTTGCCCACCGCCACCATCCGCGCCTTGCCCCCGATCCGGTACCGCAGCCGCCAATACTTGGCCCCATCCGGGTTCACCAGCAGCATCAGACCGTTGCCAACGGCCATCGAATACTTGGCTGCGCGCGGCTTGGCGTTCTTGACCTGCAATTCCGTGAGTTTGACGGCCATGTGTAGCACCAGGTTCGAAGTATGTCCTGATTGTGTAGTAAAGCACCCGCTCAAAACAAATTGCTACACAAATTGCTACACACACAGTCTCGGCTCTGATCGGAACACATCGGGCCGAGTAGGCAAAAAAAACCCCGCATTTCGCGGGGTTATTGGTTCGTTCCGGTCTGACTGAGACATCCTCGGAACTTAATTTGGCTGGGAGACTAGGACTCGAACCTAGATAAACAGAGTCAGAATCTGTTGTCCTACCATTAGACGATCTCCCAACAGCAACCGTCGTTCCGCGAAGCCTGCGAGCGGTAGAACGACTCGCAGGCCCCGAACCGGAATTAGCGCTTGGAGTACTGCGGGCGACGACGCGCCTTGTGCAGACCGATCTTCTTGCGCTCCACTTCGCGGGCGTCGCGCGTTACCAGACCGGCGGTGCGCAGCGCAGGACGAAGCATTTCATCGTAATCGATCAGCGCGCGGGTGATGCCGTGGCGGATCGCGCCGGCCTGGCCCGAGGGCCCGCCGCCGGCAACGGTGATCTTGATGTCGAATCGGGTCAGCAGGTCGCACAGCTCCAGCGGCTGGCGCACCAACATGCGCGACGTCTCGCGCCCGAAATACTCGTCGAGCGTCTTGCCGTTGATGGAGATGGCGCCCTGACCGGGCTTGAGGAACACGCGGGCGGCGGCGGTCTTGCGACGGCCGGTGCCGTAGTTCTGCGTAGGAGTAGTGGCCATGTTCGAGGGACCGTTCAGATGTTCAGGGGCTGCGGCTGCTGCGCGGTGTGCGGGTGCTCGGCACCGGCGTAAACCTTGAGCTTGCGGTAGACGGCGTAGCCCAGCGGGCCCTTGGGCAACATGCCCTTGACGGCCTTTTCGATCACGCGCTCGGGATGCTTGGCCAGCATCTCCTGCAGCGAGGTCTGCTTGATGCCGCCAGGATGCTCGGTGTGGCGCCAGTAGATCTTGCCGTCCTTGCCGTTGAGCTTGTTGCCCGTAGCAACGATCTTGGCGGCGTTGATCACGACGATGTAATCGCCGGTATCGCAGTGCGGGGTGAACTCCGCCTTGTGCTTGCCGCGCAGACGCCGTGCGACCTCAGTGGCCAACCGGCCGAGGACCTTGCCTTCGGCATCAATCACGAACCAGTCGCGTTTGACGCTCTCGGCTTTCGCCATGAACGTGCTCATCGAATACTTCCTATGGGTAGTTATAGTTCGGTTTCCAGAAGGCCTTGAGGGGCCGCCCCGAAACGTCAAAAGGGCGCGAAGGATAGTGAGCGGCACCGGCGAAATCAAGCCTGGACACGGGTACAAAGGGTCTGAGGGCTGACAGATCGCGCCCCTTCCCGTGAACCGCCTAGCGCATATCTCCTACTTGCCGGAATTTTGAATCTAATTCAGGATGCGCGTCCGCATCACATTTTATATTCAAATCAGTGGGAACCCGGGAACGCCGCCAGAGGGAGATCGCCGACCGCGAGGAGCTGCTCCTGGACATCGCCCAGGAGCTGATCCGGCAGGACGGCCTGCTTAACCTGCAGATGAGCCGCATCGCCGACAAGAGCGAGTACGCGGTCGGCACCCTATACCAGCACTTCGCGTCCAAAGAGGACCTGCTGCTGGCGCTAATGACCCGCTACGTCAAAAGCCACGTATCGCTGTTCCAGCGCGTGGCAGCGTGGAAAGCCCCGTCGCGTGATCGCATGTTCGCCATCGGCGTGGCCGACAGCCGCTTCATCAGCCAATGCCCGGATTTTTTCCGGGTGGCCCAATACACCCTCAGCGAGGTGGTGTGGAACGCCACCTCGCCGGAACGGCGCAAGACCTTCTTCGAGGTCAACGATCCGCTCGCCGAGGTCGTGATCTCCATCGTCGACGATGCCCGTCGCGCCGGCGATCTGACCCTGCACGAGCAGAACGCCCAGGAGATTTCGATGGCGACCTGGTCGATGTGTCTGGGCTACCACAACCTGGCGCATGCCGAGGGCATGCTCGAGGATTTTTCCGTACGGGACCCTTACTCGCTCATGTTCCGTCATCTGCAGTACCTGCTGAACGGTTTCGGTTGGAAGCCCCTCTTCGACCCCGCCGACCGTACCGCCATCGAGTCCCTGATCCAGCGTATCGTCAAGGAAGTGTTTGATGAAGAAAGCTGCCTCAAGTAACGCGCCTCCAAAGGCGCAACGGTTGCGATTGCTGTTGGCGGCGCCATTGCTGCTGTGGGCCGGGCACGCCTACACCGCGCCACTGACGCTGGTCGATTCGCTGGCGCTGGCCTACGAGAACGATCCATCGGTCCCGCCGTCGATTGCGCTTCGGGAAACCGAGCGCGAACTTGGCGAACAAGAGCGGGCTGGCCTGCGACCTACGGTGTCGGCGCAGGGCAGCTACAACTACAGCTACTCCGACTCCAAGTTCGCATTCGGTCAGTCGCGCGACGAATACCCCGCCTGGTCGGCCGGGCTGGAGGCACGGCAAGCCTTGTTTCGCCTGGACTGGTCAGCGCGCGGCGAGCGCGCCGACGCGCAGGAAGCCCTGGCCGATGCCGGCATGGAACAGCGCCGCGTCAATTTGTACAGCCGCGTCGCTGAACGCTACATCGGCGTGCTGATCGCAGAGGACGCGTTGCGACAGGCTCAAGCCGAAGCCGATGCCGTGCGCGAGTCTATGCAGGACACCCGCAAACGCTACGAAGTGGACTTGGTGCCCGGAACCGACCTCAAGGAGGCCCAGGCACGCGACGACTTGGCGCAGGCTCAATTGCTATCAGCTCAGCAGGAGGTCGAATCGTCGCGCGACGTGCTTGCCGAGACCGTCGGCCGTCGCGATTTCGATCTGCCGCAGATGCCGGACGCCGTGGTGTTCGGCCCCGTCGTGCCGGCCGAGGTCGATGCCTGGATTGACGCAGCCACCGAGAACAACCCGGCACTGGTCATCGCGCGACGCGACGCGCAGATCGCCAAAACACAGGTTCGCAGCCGCCGGGCAGACGCGATGCCACAGGTCGACCTGGTCGCCAGCGTCAGTCGCAATGACTCCACCGAGTACGTGCTCGGACAGCGTCAGGACGACGCAAGCATTGGCGTGGAACTGAATGTGCCGATCTATGCAGGCGGATACAACGACAGCCGCGTGCGCGAAGCCGAGGCCAATCTGCGACGGGCCGAGTCGGCAGCCCAGCTTCTGGCGTCGGAAACCGAGCGAGAGGTGCGGGTGCTGTTCCGCTCGCTAAAAACGAATTACATCCAGGTTCGAGCCTACGAACGCGCGCGCGAATCAGCGGCGCTGGCTCAGACGGCGACCAAGGCCGGTTACGACGCGGGGACTCGCACCATCACCGACGTGCTCGATGCGCAAAGCCGCGTGGTGCAGGCCAGCCGCAATCTCAATCAGACACGCTACGACTTGTTGCTGAACATGCTGCAACTGCGCCAGTACACCGGCCAGATCGACGAAACATTCTTCGCCGCCGTCGACGCCCTCTTCACGCAGACCCCCGCACAGCCCTGAGATTGTCCCATGACCACAAAACGAATGCTCATCATGCTGGTGTTGGCGCTGGTGCTGTTCGGCGGCGTCTTTGCCTTGAAGTACATGGGTCGCCAGGGCATGAACGCCTATTTCGACAGCATGCCGGTGCCACCGGCAACGATTTCCGCCAGTGCTGCCGAGGCGATGACCTGGGACAACCAGCTCGAAGCCATCGGCTCGGTGGTCGCCGTCAACGGCACCGACGTCACCACCGAGGCCGGTGGCATCGTCACCGAAATCCACTTCGAGTCCGGCGCGCACGTCAAACGCGGTGCGCGTCTGGTCACGCTGGACTCGGCCAACGAACGCGGCGAACTGGAACGCCTGAAGGCGCAGGCCGAGCTATCCAGGCTCAATCTGGAGCGACGCAAGAAACTGTTCGATCTGGAAGCGATTTCGAAGTCCGATCTCGACGCCGCCAACGCCGAAGCCAATGCCGCCCGCGCCGCGGCACAGGCCCAGCAGGCCCTGCTGTCACAGAAGGACATCCGCGCGCCTTTCGACGGTCAGCTCGGCATCCGCCAGATCAACCTTGGCCAGTATCTGTCGCCGGGCACGCCGATCGTGTCGCTGCAGTCGGTAGACCCGATCGAGTTCGATTTCTCGCTGCCCGAACAGCATCTGGCGGTGGCAGAGCCCGGACTGAAAGTCGAACTGACGGTGGACGGTTACGCCGACACCACATTCACCGGCGAAGTGACCGCGGTCGAGCCGCGCGTGGACGAAGCCACCCGTAATTTCGGTCTGCGTGCGCGCCTGCCCAACCCCGATCACAAGCTGCGCGCCGGCCAGTTCGGCCGGGTCAAACTGCTGCTGCCCGGCGAGCGCGAGCTGCTGGCGGTGCCGCGTACGGCGATCAACTACAGCTCCTACGGCACCTCGGTTTTCGTGGTGCGCGAGAAAAAGCAAGACCCGGCTACGCCCGACGTGGCGCCGTCGGCCGGCGATGCCCAGGCCACCGACGCGGCCAGCGGCGAACAGAAACCGAGTCTCGAAGTGATCCAGCGCTTCGTGCGTATCGGCGAGGCCCGCGGCGATTTCGTGGCGGTGCTCGAAGGCTTGAAACCGGGCGAGCGTGTTGCAACCTCGGGCCTGCTCAAGCTGCGCAACCAGCAGCCGGTGCTGATCGACAACAGCGTGGTGCCCGACGCCGAGCTGTCCCCGCAGCCGAAGGAATCCTGAAACCTGCTGCCGTAGCCCGTTTCACCGGAGCACATTCCATGCGTTTCACCGACATCTTCATCCAGCGTCCGGTCCTGGCGACGGTGGTCAGCCTGATCATCCTGTTGCTGGGCATCCGCGCCGCGCTCGACCTCACGGTGCGCCAGTACCCCGAGCTGCAGAACGCGCAGATCACCGTCACGGTGGCCTACCCCGGCGCCGATGCGGACCTCATGACCGGCTTCATCACCACGCCGCTGGAACGCGAGATCGCCACCGCTGACGGCATCGATTTTCTGACCTCCAACACCGCGCTGGGCCTGTCGATGATCACGGCCAACCTGCGCCTGGACAAGGACCCCAACGAGGCGCTGACCGAGATCTCGGCGAAGGTCAACAAGCTGCGCAACCAGCTGCCGCAGGAATCCGAGGACCCGGTGGTGGAAGTGGCGCAGGCCCAGGGCACCGCGGCGATGTACATCAGCTTCTCGTCGGATGTGCTGGACAAGGCGCAGATCACCGATTACCTCGTCCGTGTCGTCGAGCCGCAGTTGTCCGCCATCAACGGCGTGGAGAAAGCCGAGATTCTCGGTGCCAGCGTCTACGCCATGCGCATCTGGCTCAAGCCCGACCGCCTGGCCGCGTACAACCTGACGGCCAGCGAGGTCTACCAGCGTCTGCAGAGCCAGAACGTGCTGTCGGCGGTAGGCGAAACGCGTGGCAACTACGTGAAGATCGGACTCAAGGCCGATACCGATCTGCGCAGCGTGGAAGAATTCCGCGAAGTCATCGTCAAGTCCGACGGCGCCACCAACGTGCGACTGCGCGACATTGCCGACGTGCAACTGGGAGCCGAAAACTACGATCCCACCGCGCGCTGGGATGGCGACCCCGCCATCTTCATCGGACTAGAGGTGCGCCCCGACGCCAACGTGCTGGACGTGATTGCCGATGTACACGCGGTGTGGCCGGACCTGACCGCGCGCCTGCCCGAGGGCCTGGAGGCCTCGATCGCCTACGACAGCACGCTCTACATCCGCGACGCCATCGGCGAGGTGCGTGCCACGCTGCTCGAAGCCGTGGCGATCGTGCTGGTGGTGATCTTCCTGTTCCTGGGCTCGGTGCGCAGTTCGCTGATCCCGGCGGTGACGGTGCCGCTGTCGCTGATCGGCGCCATGTTCTTCATGTTCCTGCTGGGCTTTTCCATCAACCTGCTGACCCTGCTGGCGATGGTGCTGGCGATCGGCATGGTGGTGGACGACGCCATCATCGTGCTGGAGAACATCCACCGGCATATCGAAGAAGGGCTGTCGCCGATGGAGGCCTCCATCACCGGGGCGCGCGAGTTGGTGGGCCCGGTGATCGCCATGACCCTGACCCTGGTGTCGGTCTACATGCCGATCGGATTTCTCACCGGCATCACCGGCAAGCTGTTCACCGAGTTCGCGTTCGCGCTGGCCGGCGCGGTGCTGATCTCCGGCGTCGTGGCGCTGACGCTGACGCCGATGATGTGCTCGCGCATCCTCAAGCCCATGCACGGCGAAGGGGCGGAAAGCAACCGGCTCGCGGTGTTCCTGGACGATCAGTTCGAACGTCTGCGCCAGGGCTACAAGCGCCAGCTGCACGGCGCGCTCGACACCGTGCACGTGATCGGCGCGTTCGGTCTGATCGTGCTGGTGTCCTGCTACTTTCTGTTCGCCTCCACCCCCGGAGAACTGGCGCCGCAGGAGGACGCCGGCTTCATCGCGCTGGTCAACGAATCCGATGGCTATGCGTCGAACGAATACTTCGATCGCTATTCGCGCTACAGCGAGGAGCTGCTGCAAGGCACCGAAGGGATCGCGCACCTGTTCGCGTTCAACGCCTCGATGCCGGGCGCGGGTTCCAATTCCGGCTTCACCGGGATGGTGCTGCAACCCTGGAGCGAGCGCGACAGGAGCGCCGCGCAGATCACCCAGGAGATCACCCCGGTGCTGACCAACATCGCCGGACTGCGCACCACGGTGTTCGAGCCACCGCCGCTGCCGACTCCCGGCCAGGGCTTCCCCATCGAGTTTGTAATCAAGTCCACTGCGAGTCCGCTGGATCTGGCCGAGATCGGTAACGAAATCATCGGCCGCGCCATGGCGTCCAAGAAGTTCATCTTCATGGCGCCCCAGCTCTATTTCGACCGCCCGGAGGCGCGACTGGAGATCGACCGCGAGAAGGCCGCTGCGCTGGGCATCGACATGCGGCAACTGGGCGCCGACCTTGCCGCGCTGCTGTCCGGTGGCGAAGTCAACCGCTTCTCGTTCGACAACCGCTCCTACAAGGTGATCCAGCAGGTCACCCGCACCGAGCGGCTCAACCCGACGCAGCTCGAGGGCTATTACACCCGCGCTCGTGACGGCACCCTGGTGCCCATCTCCACCGTGGCAAAGATCGAAATGCGCACCACCGCGCGCTCGATTCCCCACGCCCAGCAGCTCAATTCCAACACCCTGTCCGGCGTGCCGCGCCCGGACGTCACCCAGGGCGAGGCACTGGCCACGCTGGAGCAGATCGCCGAAGAAGTGCTGCCGCCCGGTTACCAGATCGACTACGCGGGTTCTTCGCGCCAGTTCAAGCAGGAAGGCCAGGCGATGCTGGGAACATTCGTGTTCGCGCTGGTGATCATCTATCTGGTGCTGTCGGCGCAGTTCGAGTCTTTCCGCGATCCCATCATCATGCTGGTCACGGTGCCGATGTCGATCTGCGGCGCGCTGCTGTTCCTCAATATCTTCGGCATGACCAACGGCCTGGGCCTGAGCAGCGTCCCCGGCATGACGCTCAACATCTACACCCAGGTCGGCCTGGTGACCCTGATCGGCGTGATCGCCAAGCACGGCATTCTCATCGTGGAGTTCGCCAACAAGCTGCAGGTGGACAAGGGCCTGCCCAAGCGCGAGGCCATCGAGGAAGCCGCGTCCATCCGACTGCGCCCGGTGCTGATGACCACCGCAGCACTGGTGATGGCGATGGTGCCGCTGCTGATCGCCAGCGGCCCCGGGTCCGCCGCGCGCTTCAGCATGGGCCTGGTGATCGCGTCGGGCATGACCATCGGCACCCTCTTCACGCTCTACGTGTTGCCCGCGATGTACCTCTACATCGGCCGCGACGAGCAGGCCCGGCGGGCGGGCGCAGCGGCCAAGTCAGGCGCAGCGCAGCAGCCGGTGGCGGGAACGCATTGAGGTACGAAGCAAGAAGTCGGCGGCCATGACCATGGCCCCTCCTCACATGAGCGAGGAGGGGCTCTTCCGTCGAAGCTTTTCGTCATGGGTTGACGCTTTTGCTTACCTCTCCCGCAAGCGGGAGAGGTCGGCGCGAAGTGGTTGGGTCCCAGCGCAGGAGTGCCATTGAGGCACTCCTGCGTAAACCCAACCGGGGGAGGGCCGCTCGGTTGGGTGCCGCGGCGTCGGCGAGGCCCTCACCCCCAGCCCCTCTCCCGCTTGCGGGAGAGGGGAGCGCGCAATGCGGCCGGGCTGCGGTTGGTTGCTCATCAAGTCGACTTCTGAATAGGCACATCGCCGTAACCTGCGCCCTTGCGCGAACCCTCGGCATGACGCTGGAAGTACAGCCAGCCACCGATTGGGTTTGCCCGCCGCTCAGCGCCCCACCATCAGGCTGGCCACTGCGGACAGGTCTTCTTCGGTATCCACGCCGCGCGGTGGCGGGTTGTCGGTGATGCCGACGCGGATGCGAAAGCCGTGGGTCAGCGCGCGTAGCTGTTCCAGCGCCTCGCACTGTTCGAGTTCGGACGGCGGCAGTTCGCTGAATTGCGCAAGGCTACCCACGCGATACGCGTACAGGCCGATATGGCGGTAGGCCAGACTCGCCGGCATGTGAGCGGAGGCCTTGGTTACCGACACCGGATCGCGTCTCCATGGAATGGGCGCGCGCGAGAAGTACAGCGCGTAGCCGCGCCGGTCCATCACCAGCTTGACCACGTTGGGATTGAGCCAGTCCTCAAGCGCGTGCAGCGGGTGGGCCAGGGTGGCGATGTCGGCGCTGGCGTCGTCGGTCAGCAACTGCGCCGCCTCGCGCACCAGCGCCGGCGGCATCAGCGGTTCGTCGCCTTGCAGGTTGACCACGATGCTGTCACTTGCCCAGCCGGCCGCGCGCGCGACCTCGTTGACGCGATCGGTGCCGGACTGGTGAGTGGCGGCGGTGAGCCACACCTCGGCGCCGAATTGCCGCGCGGCATCGGCCACCGTGGCGTCGTCGGTGGCGATCACCACCTGTTGCGCGCCGCTGCCGCGCGCGGCTTCCCACACATGGCGCACCAGCGGCTTGCCGGCAATCTCGCGCAGGACCTTGCGCGGCAGGCGGGTGGAGCCGAGACGGGCGGGGATGACGACCTTGAAGTCCATGCTGCCCTCCGGTTGGGTCAGCCGAGTTCTTCCTCGGACAGGGGACGCGCTTCGTCTTCGAGCATCACCGGCACGCCGTCGCGCACCGGGTAGGCCAAACGCGATGCCCGGCACCACAGTTCCTGGACGTCGGCATGCCACTCCAGCGGCGCCTTGGTGACGGGGCAGACCAGGATATCGAGCAGTCGCTTGTCGAGCATCGGATCAGTGCTTGGGAGGAGGTTTCAGCGCGGCCAGAGATTGTTGCACAAGCGTGATCGCGTCCGCGTTGAACCGCGCCCGCACCGGCACCATGTGATGCAGGCCGGTGGCCCAGGGCCGGTATTTCACGGCGTCCTTCTCGGTCATCAACACCGGCAGCTCGTCGGCAAAATCCAGTTCGCCGTCAGCGTAGGCGTAGTGGTCCGGATAGGGGTGCAGGATCAGCTCGATCCCCTGCCCCGACAGCACTTCGAAAAAGCGCTCCGGATGACCGATGCCCGCCACGGCATGGACGCGGCGTCCGTGCCAGTCGGCCAGGGTGCTGCGCGTCGCGTCGCGCAGGGCCACCACGCCGGCAGGCTCCAGCTGCATGTCGATACGGCCCGGATGTTCCAGCGCGCTGAAGCCGCCGTTGACGATCACCAGCGGAATCTCCTGCAGGCGAGACGGCGGTTCGCGCAGCGGCCCGGCAGGCAGCAACGCGCCGTTGCCCAGACCGCGGCGCCCGTCGACAACGCAGATCTCCAGGTCGCGCGCCAGCCGATAGTGCTGCAGGCCGTCGTCGGTGACGACGATGTCGACATCATCCGAGCGCAGCATCGCGCGGCCGGCGGCGACGCGGTCCGGCGCTACCGTGACCGGTGCCCCGGTCCGCAAGGCGATCAACAGCGGCTCGTCGCCGCAGTGTTCCACCGGCGTGTCGGACGTGACCCGCAGCGGATAAGCCGGTGCGCGCCCGCCATAACCGCGCGCGATCAGGCCCGGCTTCCAGCCCGCGTCGCGCAGGTGTTCGAGCAGCCAGATCGCCACCGGGGTCTTGCCGGTGCCGCCGACGGCGATGTTGCCGACCACGATCACCGGCACCCGCAGGCGCTGTGCAGTGCGCTGCAGGCGCCAGCGGCGAAACGCGACGATCCAGCCGAACACGCGACTAAGCGGCCGCAAGGCGGCGGGAGGCGTGCTGGCATACCAGCGGCGCTGCAGCCTGTCGCGCAAGGAGGGCATCGGGACTCAGACCGGGTTATCGAACTGCATGCGATGCAGCGCGGCATAGGTACCGTCCAGCCGCAGCAGTTGCTCGTGATTGCCCTGCTCGACGATACGCCCGTCCTGCATCACCACGATCAGGTCGGCGTTCTGGATCGTGGACAAGCGATGTGCGATCACCAGTGTGGTGCGCCCTGCCACCAGCCGCTCCAGCGCCGCCTGGATCAGGCGCTCGGATTCCGTGTCCAACGCCGAGGTCGCCTCGTCCAGGATCAGGATGGGCGCGTCCTTGAGCAGGGCGCGGGCGATCGCAATGCGCTGACGCTGGCCGCCCGACAGCGAGGCCCCGTCCGGGCCCAGCGGCGTGTCCAGGCCCTGCGGCAGCTTTTCGATGAACTCCCAGGCATTGGCCGCCTTGGCCGCGTCCACAATGCGCGCGGGGTCGGGAATCGGGTCGAGGCCGTAAGCGATGTTCTCCGCCACGCTGCTGTTGAACAGGCGCACCTGCTGATCCACCAGTGCAATCTGCGCACGCACCCGTGGCAGCGGGTAGTCGCGCAGGTCGTGACCGTCGAGCAACACACAGCCAGAGTCGGGATCGTAGAAGCGCGGCACCAGCGACAGCAGCGTGGACTTGCCCGAACCCGAGCGTCCGACAAAGGCCACCGTCTGGCCCGGCGCAATCTTCACCGACACGCCCTTGAGCGCATCCGACAAATCACTGCGGTAGCGAAAGCGCAGATCGCGAAACTCGATCTCGCCGCGCGCTCGGACCAGTTCGCGATCACCACCGACCGGCTCGCGCTCCTCCGACATCAGCTTGAACAGGTCGGTGGCCGCAGCAATGCCGCGCTGCAATTTTTCGTTGACATTGCTGAGCGCGCGGATCGGCGCCAGCAAACCGAGCATGGCGCCGACAAAGGCCACAAAGGTGCCCGGGGTGATTTCTTCCAGCATCTGCGGCTGGGTGGCGACGAACACGATCGCCGCCACCGCCCAGGCAGCGATGAATTGGATCACCGCCTCGCTGCCGGCCTTGGTCGCCACCACCTTCATCGCCAGCACGCGCGCGCGCTCGTTCACCACCTCGAAGCGAGCACGCTCCTGTGCCTGCGCGTTGTGTACCTTGACCACGCGCTGGCCGGAGATGGTCTCGTCGGCCGCCTCGGTGACGATGCCCATGTTCTCCTGGATGCGTCGCGACACCTTGCGAAAGCGACGCGATACGTAGATCACCACGCCGGCAATCAGCGGCGCCACCGCCAGTGCGAACGTGGCGAGCTTGACGTTGAGCCAGAACATCAGTCCGATCAGGCCGATCACGGTCAGACCGTCCTTGATGATGGTGGTCAACGCAGTCGTAGCTGCTTCGGCCACCTGCTCCACGTGATAGGTCACGCGTGCGATCAGGTGCCCGCTGCTGATGCGGTCATATAGGCGGGTCGGCATCGCCAACAGATAATCGAACAGTTCGCCGCGCAGCGTCTTGATGACGTTCCGCGCAATCCATGACATGCCATAGCTGGACGCAAACGCCGACAATCCGCGAGCCAGGAACAGTCCGACGATCGCCCAGGGCATCCAGCGGATGATGTCCGGATCGCGCTCCACGAAACTGCCGTCCAGCAGCGGCTGCATCAGGCCCATGAAAGCCACGTCGGTGGCGGCCGCAGCCGCCATACCCAGCGTCGCCAGCACGAACACCCGCCACTGCGGGATCGAATAGCGCAGCAGGCGTTTGTAGACCGTGAGGGGCCGGTAATCCGGCAAGGGCGTAAAGCTCATGACGGCGCCGATGGTAGCAATACGCCGCTGCGGACTGACGGCAACCTTCGCGTAAACTCAAATGCCCTTCGATCAACCCGAGCTTACGCATGTCCAAAACCCTGTTCGAGAAGATCATGGATGGCGAGATTCCTGCGGAATTCGTTCACCAGGACGAGCATTGCATCGCCATCAAGGACATCAACCCCACCGCGCCGCTGCACCTGCTGGTGATACCGCGCAAGCCGATGCCACGGCTGTGCGACGCGGTACCGGAAGACCAGGCTCTGCTCGGCCATCTGCTGCTGGTGGCCAACCAGGTCGCTGCCGATGCCGGCTACGGCGAGGCATTCCGACTGGTGATCAACAACGGCGCCGCCGCCGGGCAGAGCGTGTTTCACCTGCACCTGCACGTCATCGCCGGCCGCCCGCTCAAATGGCCACCGGGGTGAGCGAGGCCGCGCATTGAAACGACCCGGTGGGTCGTTTCAGGCCTCGCGAACGCCCTGCCGCTCGTCGGCAGGGCCGGGCAGGAGCAAGGTGCAAATTTTTTGCACCCGCCCGCTCATTGGGCGGGCCGGGAACCCAGCGCAGTTTCCTCTCCCCCCAACCACCTATCGTGAGCCCTCGCGGACCAAAAGATTCGAGGCGGCCCGTCCCGCCACCAGCCCTCTCCCCAATTACCGTTCCGGCGGCTTCTGCCAATCCCCTCCTGCAGCCGCCGAGCGGACCACCCCGTGAACAAGGGATTCCCCGCCCGCGACGAAGCTGTCATGTTGAAGCTATGGCAATCCCGCAAGCCTCGCCACGCTCGGCCCTGATCCTGGAAGACATTCCGGAGGTCTCGACTTGGCTCGCAGCGCTGTTGCCGGACCTGTTTCCAGGCATCGCGGTACACACGGCGCCGACGCTGGCCGCAGCCCGCAACTTCCTGACCACCGCAGAGCAGCTCGATCTGGCGCTGATCGATCTGGCTCTGCCCGACGGCAACGGCACCGATCTGATCCGGGAACTTTCCAATACACGGCCGACCTGCGTCGTCGTCGTTACCACGTTGTTCGCCGATGACGAATTCCTGTTTCCAGCGCTGCGTGCCGGTGCCCAGGGCTATCTGCTCAAGGATCAGCGGCCGGAAAAATTTGCGGCAGCCCTGCGCGGCATACTGGAGGGCGAACCGCCGTTGTCGCCCAGCATCGCGCACCGGCTGCTGCGCACTTTCGGTCCGCCCGCAACGGCCGGTCTCGCGGCAATGCCCGCCCTGACCACGCGCGAACGCGAGGTGCTGACCCTGACCGCCAAGGGCTATCGCCTGCCGGAGGTCGCCGAGCGTCTGGCGGTCAGCCGGCACACCGTGTCGGACCATCTCAAGAGCATCTACCGCAAACTCAAGATCAACACGCGCGCCGAAGCAGCGCTCGAAGCGGCGCGGCTCGGGCTGGTCGGCAACCCGCACTGAATCCCCCGCGCCGGCGCGACGCGCGCGCGAGACCGGTGGCGATTGTGGCTTCCGGCAGCCGACAATACCGAATCCTGCGCCGCGCCCATTGCCGGTGTGCCAATCGCATCGCGTAGCCCCGCCCGCGGTGCTCGCAACTTCCTTCCGCATGTTCGGATACCCGCAGCTGCCGCCGCATCGCATCCTCACCGTTGCCCTGATGGCGGCGGCGGTGGCGGTCGCCATTGTCGTCGGCACCGCCCTGAGTCCGCCCTGGCTGGGCCTGCAACTGCAAGGCGACGGCGATGCCGTGGTGGTGGTGCACGTCCACCCGGCGGTAACAGCGCACCCGTTGCGCCGCGGCGACCGTATCGTGGCGGTCTACGGCGCGGACGGCGTCGCGCTGCCGGTCGGCGCGCAGGAGCTGACGCCCGAACCTGACATGGCGTTCTCGCGTTACTCGCAGATGGACGCCTTCTTCGAGCGTCAGACCCTGCTCGCGCGCGCGCTGCAGGCACCGGGCGCGTCGGTACGGCTGCACGACGGCCGCGTGAAGCAGATTCCCGTGCGGGACTCGCGGCCGCTCGCTTCGCTGCCGGTGGCGTTCTGGTTCCAGTTGCTGTGCGCGCTCGGCGGCCTGCTGGCGGGCGCCAGCGTATGGGCATTCCGCCCGCGCGATCCGGCCACGACCTACTACGCGACCACCGGCATCGGCATGCTGCTGTTCGACGCCTCCGCCGCCATCTACAGCACGCGCGAGTTCGTCATCGACGGTCAGTTGTTCATGGTCCTGTCGGCGCTCAATCAGTTCGGTGCCCTGCTGTTCTGCGGCGGCCTGATCGCGGTGCTGTGGTACTACCCCACGCAATTGGCGCCGTGGCGCGCCGGCCCCGTCATCGTGGGTACCTACGTGGCGACCGGCCTGGCCATCCCATTAAGGCTGGTCGACTCGGTGGAAGCGCTGGCGCATCTGCCGATCACGCTGGGCTATCTGTCGACCTACGGCCTGGCCGCCGTGCAGTGGCGCAGGACGCGCCGCGATCCGCTGCAGCGCGCGGCACTGCGGGCGTTCCTGCTGGCCTGGCTGTTCGGCAGCGGCGCGTTCGTGGCGGTGATGATCGTGCCGGCCATGTTCGGCATCGACAACGGCGCCCTGCAGGGCTACGCCTTCGGGTTCTTCCTGTTGATCTATGCCGGCATCGCCGCCGGTGTGCTGCGGTATCAGCTGTTCCGCCTGGATCGCTGGTGGTTTACCGCCTGGCGGTTGTTCTTTGGCGGCCTGGCCGTGATCGCGCTCGATCTGCTGTTCATCTACGTACTGCGGCTGGACGCGCGCAGCTCGCTGCTGATCTCGCTGGCATTGGCGGGCTGGCTGTATTTTCCGCTGCGCCTATGGCTGTGGAAGCGCCTGACCACGCGTGGCGGTGACCCCCAACAGGCGCTGATCCGCAGGGTCACCGAGAGTCTGGCGGACAAGGATCGTGGCGAACTCGACGCCTGGCGCAGCCTGCTCGAAAACACCTTCGCACCGCTGGCGGTCGAGGCGCTCGATGTCGTCGAGGACGCGGTCGCCGAAAGCGGTCTGGCGCTCAAGGTTGCCGCGCACGAGGGCCTGCCCGGACTGCGCCTGCAGTTCTGCGCCCGTGGGGACCGGCTGTTCGGGCAGGACGATCTGCGCACACTGCGCGAGCTGCGTCATCTGTTCCGCGAAATCCTGCGCTATCGCGGCATGCTCGAAGCCGCGGTGGCGCGGGAGCGCCGACGCGTCGCGCGCGATCTGCACGACGACGTCGGCGCGCGCCTGCTCACCATGAGTCACCGGCTGCCGCCCGAACAGGCCGAGCAGGCTCGCCAGGCACTGGCCGAACTGCGCGCCGTGGTTCACAGCATGCAGGCGCCGCCGATGTCGCTACGCGCGCTGCTGAGTCAATGGCAGGATGAACTGGAGGAGCGCTGTATCGCCGCCGGAGTCGCGCTGGACTGGTCTCTGGAAGGCGAGCTGCCCGAGCTCGAACTGGCCGGCGGCGAGGCGCTGTCGCTGACCCGTGTCCTGCGCGAGGCGCTCAGCAATGCGCTGCGTCACGCCGCTCCGGATCGGATCGCACTGCGCCTGAATTTCCGGGGCACGCGCTTATCGATGCAGCTACGCCATCGCCACCACGGTCCGGCCCCGGAACAGTGGACCGCATCCCTGGGGCTGCACAGCCTGCGCAGCCGCCTGGCACCGCTGCGTGGAGAAATCTCGTGGATTGCCCGCGATGGTGAACTGCATACCGACTGGCACGCCGAGCTGGCCGCGAATAGCCCGACAGACCCCGCGTTCGCCGGATAGAGCAGAAGCGTTCGATAAAACGCCGGGAAGCCTCAGGGCACCACCTCGAACGCCTGTCGCAACTGTTCGACCCGCGCCCGGTTGACGTCGAAATCGCGATAACCGAAGCGCGAGATCGAGCGCACCTCGATGCGCCCTTCCGGCAGCACCAGCAGTTCGACGTCGTCGCGGTAACGCATCCGTGGCGTGGCGAACACCGCGTGCAGATAACCTGGACTCTCGTGTTCGATCACGCCGCCCATGCGGTCGATCACCTCGCGCAGCATGGACACCGCGCGCAGGGTATCGCCGGTGTGGGCCAGCGCCGGCACGCGGTGGGCATCGTCGCTGGCGACCGAGGACACGCAACTCGGCCGCGCCGGACAGCCGGCGAACTCGCCGGTGAAGACGTAAAGATCGGCCGGGGTGGTGTGCGTCTTGTACAGCCCCAGCCCGACCACGCCCAGCGCGACGACGAGCAGCACGATCAACAGCGTCTTCATTTCTTGTGTTCTCCCTTGCGAGCCGGTTCACTGTGCACGAGCAGAGACGGGTCCAGCCGTACGTCGAACCAGTTGGCGCGCCAGCACAGATGCGGCCCGGTGGCGCGGCCGGTCTTGCCGACCTTGCCGATGATCGTGCCCGCATCCACCTCGTCACCCAGGTTCACGTCCAGTCTGGACAAGTGCAGGTAGGTCGTGGTGACACCATGACCGTGGTCGAGAATGAGCGTGCCGCCGGTGTAATAGAGATCGCGCTCGGCCAGCCGTACCACGCCGGCTGCGGGCGCACGCACCGGCGTGCCTTCGGCGGCCGCCAGATCGATGCCGAAATGCGGCTGCCGCGGCACGCCGTTGAGGATGCGCTTGGACCCGTACACGCCGGTCACGCGCGCGGCCAGCGGCCAGCGTTGCAGATTCGCGAAGTCGACGCGCGGGGTGTCGTGTTCGCGCGCCGCTGCCACTTTGCGTTGATCGTCGGCGATGCGCTTCAGCACCTCGGCCGGCGGTTCCACCATGGCCTTGGGCAGACCACCGATCTTCTGCACGTCGTACTGCCGCGCTTCCACGCTGTACTCGAAGCGCTGCGCAGTCCCGTCAGGATCGCGCACTTCCAGCGCGGCGGCCGGCGGCGCATCGTAGGCAATACCGATCACGAACCGACCGTCGCTGCTCACCGCGAGCTGGCGCCGATCGAAACGCACCCGCGATCCCGGCGCGATTTGGCCGACGATCAGCCCGCCCTGTATCCAGCGGCCCTGAATCTGCGGTGCCGCCTGCGCCATGCCGGAGACGGCCGCCAACCCCAAGCCGCAACCCAGCGCCAACATCCGCCCTCGCCGCAACATCGCCACGATCAGGGCCGGGCCTGGACGGTCAGGCGCTGCACGGCGTCGGCCAGCGGCAGGGTCTCCTGCCGCTCCTCGCCGCGGAAACGCAGGGTGACGGTGCCCTCTTCGGCCTCCTTGCGACCCACCACCACGATCACCGGGATTTTCTGCGAGGCGTGTTCGCGAATCTTGTAGTTGATCTTCTCGTTGCGCAGATCGGCTTCCACGCGCAGCCCGGCCTTCTTCATCGCCTCGCACACCTGCGTGGCATAGCCGTCGGCGTCGGAGACGATGGGCGCAACCACCGCCTGCACCGGTGCCAGCCACATCGGGAAGCCTCCGGCGTACTGCTCGATAAGAATGCCGATGAAGCGCTCGAAACTGCCCAGCACCGCGCGATGCAGCATCACCGGCCGCTGCTTGGAACCGTCTTCGGCGACGTACTCGGCATCAAGACGTTCCGGCAGCACAAAATCGACCTGCAAGGTTCCACACTGCCAGTCGCGGCCGATGGCATCGCGCAGGGTGAATTCCAGCTTGGGCCCGTAGAACGCGCCCTCGCCCGGATTCATGGTGTACGGCAGGCCCGCCTCTTCAACCGCCTTCTTCAGCGCACCTTCCGCCCGATCCCAGATCGCATCGTCGCCGGTGCGGTTCTCGGGTCGATCGGAGAATTTCACGCTCACATCGACGAAGCCGAGGTCGGTGTACATGCGCTTGAGCAGATCGCAGAACGCGACCGTCTCAGAACTGATCTGGTCTTCAGTGCAGAAGATATGCGCATCGTCCTGCACGAAGCCGCGCACTCTCATCAGACCGTGCAGCGCGCCCGACGGCTCGTAGCGATGACAGGCGCCGAACTCGGCCATGCGCAGCGGCAGGTCACGGTAGCTGCGAATGCCCTGGCGGAAGATCTGCACGTGGCAGGGACAGTTCATGGGCTTGACCGCGAGCACGGCCTTGCGCTGCACCCCGGCAACCTCACCCTCGTCGACTTCGGCGATGAACATGTTCTTGCGGTAGTTGGCCCAGTGCCCGGAATCCTCCCAGAGCTGGCGATCGACGAGCATGGGCGTGCGCACTTCCTGATAGTCGGCTGCGTCGAGCTGCTGGCGAACGTAGTTTTCCAGGGTGCGATACAGCGTCCAACCCTTGGGATGCCAGAACACCTGGCCCATGGCCTCTTCCTGCAGATGGAACAGGTCCAGCGCGCGGCCGAGCTTGCGGTGATCGCGCTTCTCGGCCTCCTCGATCATCTTGAGATGCGCCTTGAGCTCATCATCGTTGGCGAAGGCGAGGCCATAGATGCGCTGCAGCTGTGCATTTTTTGCATCGCCGCGCCAGTAGGCGCCGGAAACTTTCGTGAGCTTGAACGCGGTGCCGAGCTTGCCGGTGGACGGCAGATGCGGGCCCAGGCACAGATCCAGCCAGGTGTCGCCCTGGCGATAGATGGTGAGGGCCTGGTCCTTGAGGCCTTCGCGTATCCATTCGGCCTTGAATTTCTCGCCCGACTTCTCGAAGTGCGCAACCGCATCCTGGTGCGACCAGACCTCGCGCGTGATCGGTAGATCGCGCTTCACGATCTCGCGCATCTTCGCTTCGATCTTTTCAAGATCGGCTTCCGTAAACGGCTCGGCGCGCGCGAAGTCGTAGTAGAAGCCGTACTCGGTCGAAGGTCCGAAGGTGATCTGCGTACCCGGAAACAGCTCCTGCACCGCCTGCGCCATCACATGCGCGGCGTCGTGGCGGATGGTCTCCAGCGCCTCCGGCTTGTCTCGCGTGACGATGCTGATCGAAGCGTCTGCCTCGATCAGACGGGTCAGGTCCCACAACTCGCCATTGACCTGCACGAGCGCGGCCTTCTTGGCCAGGCCGGGAGAGATACCTTGGGCGATGGCAAGGCCCGTGACCGGCGCGTCGAAGGACTTCTGGTTGCCGTCGGGGAAGGTGATGTTGATGGACATGTTCAGAGAGATTTGGTGTCGAACCAGCAGCCTAATGATTGGGCTGCTTTCTTGAGTGCAGCGTCCTGCGTTGCAAGCCGCGCATTGTTACGCATTGCGCAGTCCAGATAGGCCGCGTCGTACGTCGTCAGGTCATGCTGCTCCGCGAGTTCGCTCAGCCGCAGCAGGTCGAAACGGACCGGCAACACGGTGATAGGAAGCTGCAGCGCCTCATGGATCGCAGTCAGGCGCCGCTCGCGGACCATGCGCTTGCGCCGCTCGAGTTGCCACAGGCTGTTGCCGAGCTCGAGCGGCCAGTGCCCGGGCACCAGCCATTCGTTGACTCCCATCCCAGCGAGCACGGCCTCCGCGTACTCGGTGACCTGCTGCGGGTGAAACCAGCCCAGGGTCACCGAATTATCCAGAACGATCCGCACGATCCAGTCTGTAATCTCTTACCACTTGCGACCGATATTTTTTAACTCTTCCCAGGGGATGGGCTTGCCCTTGGGCTTGATGCTGTCGCGCAGTTCCTTGAGCCGCTGGATCGTTTCACGCACTTCCAGCGTACGCGCGTCCGTCGGCTGCATTGGCACCAGCTTCGCCACCGGCTTGCCGTGCCGCGTAATCACCACTTCTTCGCCCTGCAGCACCTGGTCCAGAAGGTTGGACAGGCGGTTCTTGGCTTCGAGGGTGCCGACTTCGGTCATGGCCCGGCTCCAGAAAATTCTGGCCAGATTATAGTTCTTCTGGCCAGATTTTAGCTGACCTCTTTGGTGTCGCTCAGTTGCCTCCCGCGAGAAGATTTTCGAAGGGGTGGTGATGCTTCCATCGATAGTTACGGAAATCGCGCCGGTCGGTGGTCAGGATGCGCCCGTGCCCAAGGTGTTCGGCCAGCAAGACCAGTGAGGCGTCGGCGTAGTCCATCGGAAGGTCCCGGTACTGGTGCATCAGTCGCGCGATTCGCGGGAGTTCCTCGGTATCCAGTTCCAGCACTTCTACCGGACCGTCGCGCAGGGCTTCGACAAGCTGGAGCATCGCGCCGGCATGCTCTCGCCGATATAGCAGGTGACAAGCTTCTGTGATGACCGCGTGCGTGGTGATGAAACCGTCCGATTCATACTGCCCGGCCGCGACCAGCGCGGCGGCATGATCGCGGTCGCGACGGTTGTAGAGCGCCACCCAGAAGCCCGCATCAGCGATGACCATATTTCTCGTCGACGGCCTCGCGCACCAGCGCCTTGTAATTGGCTGAAGCGTCCGGACCCAGATCGACGGCGCCGATCACACCGTGCTTTTGTAGCGCCTCCAGCAGACTCAGCTTGCCCCGCCTCGGCCGGCGTGCGAAGTGCTCGCTGAGGGCCTGCTCGACCACTTCGGTGACCTTGAGCCCACGTTCACGGCGCTCCTCGTCCAGCAGACGCGCCAACTCCGGTTTGAGTCGCACGGTGACACGGTCGGGAAGGAGCTTGTCCAGCTTGTAAGAGCGCTTGTGTTCTGCGACTTTCATGGCAGATTTCGTCTGACGATGTCAGACAATCATACGCTTGTGTCTGGCGAACGGGAGTTTCGCGCGGGCGTTTCAAGCCCCAGCCTTGACGGCTGCCGCCCGCAAACGCGCCAGCGAGCGCTCGCGTCCCAGCAGGGCCAAGGTCTGGTCGATGGGCGGCGACACCGCCATGCCCGCGATGGCGACCCGAATCGGCTGCGCCACATCGCCCAGTTTGAGCCGCAGCTTTTCGGCCACGCCGTGCACAGCCGCGTGCAAGCTGTCGGGTTCCCACTCGGCGGCACTCAGCCCCTCGATCAGTGCGGCGAGCACGGGCGCCGACTTCGGTGTCAGGTGCTTGGCTGCGTCCTTCTCGTTGTAGCCGCTCAGCTCGGCGTAGAAGAACGCCGACTTCTCCGCCATCTCGGCCAGGGTGCGGCAGCGTTCGCGCTGCTGTTCGATCACGGCGGTCAGCGCCGGACCGTTCGCAGGGTCCAGGTTCAGGCGACGCAGATGCCAGTCGAATTCCGGCGCGATCACGGCCGGATCGGCGATCTTCAGGTATTGGTGATTGACCCAGAAGGCCTTCTCCATGTCGAAACGCGCCGGGCTGGCGGAGACATGGTCGAAGTCGAACTTGGCCAGCATTTCCTCACGCGTGAACAGTTCCTGATCGCCGTGGCTCCAGCCCAGGCGCACCAGATAATTCAGCAGCGCCTCAGGCATGAAACCCATGGCGCGGTACTCGATGACGCCGAGCGCACCGTGGCGCTTGGACAGCTTGGCGCCGTCAGCACCCAGGATCATCGACACGTGCGCATACGCCGGCGGTATCGCACCCAGTGCCTGCAGAATCTGCATCTGCCGCGGCGTGTTATTGACGTGATCGTCACCGCGGATGACGTGGGTGATGCCCATGTCCATGTCGTCGACCACGACACAGAAGTTGTAGGTGGGCGTGCCATCGCTGCGCGCGATGATCAGATCATCCAGTTCCTCGGCCGCGAACACGATCTCGCCCTTGATCAGATCTTTGAGCACCACGCTGCCCTCATTAGGGCTACGAAAGCGCACCACCGGCTTCACACCGGCTGGCGGCGACGGCAGGGTCTTGCCCGCCTCGGGCCGCCAGCGGCCGTCGTAGCGCGGCTTCTCCTTGCGCGCCTGCTGTTCGGCACGCAGCGCGTCGAGTTCTTCCTTGCTGGCATAGCAGTGATAGGCCGTGCCCTCGTCCAGCATCTGCCGGATCACCTCGGCATAGCGGCCAAAGCGCTGCGTCTGGTAGATCGGCTCGGCGTTGTCGCCGGCCAGGCCCAGCCAGGCCATGCCCTCGAAGATCGCGTCCACCGCCTCCTGGGTGCTGCGCTCGCGGTCGGTGTCCTCGATACGCAGCAGGAATTTTCCGCCGCGGCCTTTCGCGTACAGATAGGAAAACAGCGCCGTGCGGGCGCCGCCAATGTGCAGGTAGCCGGTGGGGCTGGGCGCGAAACGAGTGACGGTCATAGGACGGGAATCGGGAATGGGGAATCGGGAATCGGCTTGCAGTGACATCCGGCCAAGCCATCTCCGAGGCCGCCGCATTCTAAACTAGCCGCCTTCACGCCCTCCCGCCCGCTCCTGTCTCAAATCTCGATTCCCGATTCCCGACTTCCACAGCATGACTTCCCTGTTTGTCGAACACCTGACCGTCATCGACTGCGCCTACCTGGACGCGCAGCGCGGTCTGGTGGGCGAGAGCTGGATCGTGGACGTGGAGATGGAGGGCGATCTGGACGCGCAGTCCATGGTGCTGGACTTCGGCGAGGTCAAACGGCGGCTGAAACGCGCCATCGACGGCGGCCTGGATCACAGCCTGCTGGTGCCGACCCAAGCGCCGGAATTACGGCTGCAACTGACGGATACGGATGTGCGCCTGCGCTTCGTATCGCAGCACGGCGAGATCGAACAGCTCAGCCCGCCCTGTGCGCTCAGCCTGCTGGCGGTTTCCCGCATTGACGCCGCGAGCGCGGCGGCGCACCTGGAAACCACGCTCAAGCCCATCCTGCCGGCCAATGTCGCACGCCTGAGCCTGCATCTGCGGCCCGAGCACATCGAAGGCGCCAGCTACCACTACGTTCATGGCCTGAAGAAGCACGCCGGCCAGTGCCAGCGCATCGCCCATGGGCACCGTTCGCGGCTGGAAATCCATGTCGACGGCCAGCGTCGTGCCGACCTCGAAGCGGCGCAGGCGCGGGCCTGGACCGACATCTATCTGGGCACGCGCGAGAACGTGATTGCGCAGACCAGCGACCGCATCGCGTTCGCCTATGACGCCCCCGAAGGCCGCTTCGAGTTGAGCCTGCCGGCAGCGACCGTCGACCTGCTCGATACGGATTCCACCGTAGAGCGCATCGCCGAGCATCTGGCGCGGCGGGTTGCGCACGCGCATCCCGGCCGGGCCGTGGAAGTGCGCGCCTACGAAGGCGTCATGAAGGGCGCCCGCGCGCGGGCTTGAGTTGCACCCGGCCGGGCCCACGTATAATCGCGCCCCCGCTTTTGCTGCCGAGCCGTGCCATGTCATCGAACGACGTCGAATTCTCCAAGCGCCTGACCATCGAACAGGTCGAGGAAGGCCATGAGCTGGCGCCCAAGTTCGACGAGCACGGCCTGATTCCCTGCGTCACCACCGCTGCCGGGTCCGGCGAGGTGCTGATGCTGGGTTACATGAACATCGAGGCACTGAAGAAGACCATCACCACCGGCGAGGCGCACTACTACAGCCGCAGCCGCAAGCAGCTGTGGCACAAGGGTGCAACCTCCGGCCTGGTGCAGAAGGTCACCGAGATGCGTATCGACGACGACCAGGACGCCATCTGGCTGCGCGTGGAAATTCCCGGCGATGCGAGCTGCCACGTCGGCTACCGCTCCTGCTTCTACCGCTCGATTCCGACCGGTGAAGGCAGCGACAAGCGCGAGCTGCATTTCGAGGAATCCGAGAAAAGCTTCGACCCCAAGAAGGTCTACGGCGACGCGCCGAACCCGACAGTCCTGTAAGTCACCTCTATTTCAGCTCGGCCGACGTCTTGCCCAGCAAACGGCGCGCCACGATCAGCAGCTGGATTTGCTGAGTCCCTTCGAAGATGTCCAGGATTTTGGCGTCGCGCGCCCATTTTTCCAGCAGGCCGTGGCCGGCTTCGCCCTCGGCGTAACCCAGGCTGCCGGCCAGTTCGATGCATTTGAGCGCAACCTCGGTGGCGGTGCGTCCGGCCTTGGCCTTGGCCATGGAGGCCTGCAAGGAATTGGGCTTGCGGTTGTCCGCCATCCACGCCGCCTGCAGGGTGAGCAGGCGCGCGGCCTCGTAATCGGCTTGCATGCGCAGAAGTTCGGCGGCGGCGGCGGGCTGCGTGATGGGCGGTCTCAAGTAGTCCACGTTCACCCCGGCCTTGGCCAGCAGCTTGCGGGTTTCCTCCAGGCAGGCGCGGGTAAGGCCCACCGCCATCGCCGCCACCAGGGGACGGGTGTTATCGAAGGTTTGCATGACCCCGGCAAAGCCCGATCCGACCTTGATCTCCGGATCACCGAGCAAATTCTGCCGCGGCACCCGCACATCCTTGAGCACGAACGCGGCGGTATCGGATGCGCGGATGCCGAGCTTGTGCTCGAGCCGCACCAGCTCGAATCCCGGCGTGCCTTTCTCGACCACGAAGCTTTTGATGGCGGCGCGCCCCCTGGACTTGTCCAGGGTGGCCCAGACCACCACCAATTCGGCGCGCTCGCCCGCGGTGACGTAGATTTTCTCGCCGTTGAGGACGTAATGATCCCCATCCAGCACGGCCGTGGTGCGGATCGCGGCCGAATCGGAGCCGCAGCCGGGCTCGGTGATGGCCATCGCCGCCCAGCGGTTTCCGAATCGGGCGAGCTGTTCTGCGTTGGCGACGCTGGCGATGGCCGAATTGCCCAGCCCCTGGCGCGGCATCGACAGCAGCAGGCCGACATCGCCCCAGCACAATTCCATGGTGCCGAGCACGGTCGACAGGTTGGAGCCGTTGCGATTGCCCTCGTCGATGCGCGCATCGCGGCGCACGCCGGCAGCGCCTGCGCCGGAGTTGCCGCCGGCGGCGCTCATGCCGTCCAGCAGCGCCGCCAGTGCATCGAGCTCCTTGGGATAGGCGTGCTCGGCAAGATCGTAGCGGCGTGAATGGGGGCGAAAGATTTCGCGCGCGACCTGATGCGCTTGCTGCACCAGGCCTGCGAACTTCTTGGGGGTTTCGAGCTGGATCATGGTGAAAGGCGTGAGGGCCGGAGCGGCGCGTGCCTACGCGAGTGCCTTGACTTGGCACTCGCGTGCGCCGATCCGGCGGGCGGCAGCCCCGGCGCGGCGCGAGCCACCCGCAAGTGCCTTGACCTGGCACTCGCGTGCGCCGGTCCGGCGGGCGGCAGCCCCGGCGCGCGTGGGCCGAAACAATGACGGCTGCCTTTCAAACAAGCACCGCGCCTTCCATCAATCCCACCGCACGCAGATCCCGATACCAGCGCTCTGCCGGATGCTCTTTGACGAAACCGTGGCCGCCGAGCAATTGCACCGCATCGGACCCGATCCGCGCGGCCTGTTGTGCGCACAGCTGGCGCGCCAGCGCGGTCTGTTCGGCAAACTCATGACCTTGTTCGGCCCGGCTGGCGGCGCGCCAGGTCAACAGGCGCATGGATTCGATGTCGATGGCCATGTTGGCGAGGGCAAAGGCCACCGACTGGCGGTGACTGACGGGTTCGCCAAACGCGATGCGCTCGTTCACGTAAGGCACCAGATAATCCAATGCCGCCTGCGCAGTGCCCACTGCCAGGGCGCACCAGGCCAGGCGCGCCAGATTGACGCAGTCGGCGTAGACCTGCGCCTCGCCCTGTCCGAGCAGCGCCTCGTGCGGCAGTGCAACGCGATCCAGGACCAGCCGACCGGTCGCCGCCGCCCGCAAGCCCATCGCGGGTTCGGCGTGCAGGCTCAGACCGGGGTTGGACGATTCGAGCGTAAACAGCGTCGGGCCACGGCCTTCGAGATGCGCCGCGATCAGGAACAACTCGGCATCGGCGGCACGCGGCACCAGCGACTTGACTCCCTCCAGAACGTACCCGTCTGGCGTGCGGCGCGCCTGAGTGGACAGCCTGAATGGATCGAACAGGGCGGCGGGCTCCTGGATTACCAGCGTCGCCGCAGGCGCTTTATCGCTGGCGAAGGCCGGCAGATAACGCGCCTGCTGTTCGCTGCGACCCCACAGCACCAGCGCGGTGCTCACCGCCGAGGGCGCCAGGCAGGCCAGCGCCAGACCCAGATCGCCGTGGGCCAGGGCTTCGGCAACGATGACGCCGGTGACCACGGATCGCTCCTGGCCGGCACCGCCCAGGCTTTCGGGCACTCCTAGCAGGTGCAGGCCCAGATCGTTGGCGGCGTCGAGCAGTTCGGGGCTTGCGCGGCCCCGGGTATCGGCGCTCAGCGCCGCCGGGCGCAGCTGCTCGGCGGCGAACTGCCGGCAGGTATCGCGCAACATGTCCTGCTCGGCGCTGGGCGTGAGGTCGAACAGGCCGTCATTGGCGCGCGCCTGCAGGCGCACCGGCTGCAGAAACTGCTGGGTGGACTTGAATACGCGGTTGGCGGCGCCAGCGGTGGCAAAGCCAGCGCGTGAGGCGCCATAGACCATTTTCTCCGCCGGCTTGCGCAATCCCAGCTTGTCGATGGCGCTGCTTGCGGCCATCCGATTGAGTGCCCGCAAACCCAGGCCCATCGCGTCCTTGCCCAGGCTCATGGAGGCGCAATCCGGATGCTGGCGATCAGACAGACGCCGACTGTGTTTGCACGACCGGTTCGGCGCCGGCCGAGAGCCGGTCCAGATAAGCGTCCGCCAGCGCAGAAAATTTGCCCTGGATGAAGGCCGGCGCCACCAGGCGGTACATCAGCGGAACCGGCACGTTGCGCAGCTCGCCGCGCACACGCAGGCTCAGACGGTTACCGGCTGCGTAACGGATGACGCCCTCGAGATCGGCATTGCCGACCTTGGGCAGCGCCTGCCAGCGCAGCTCGGCGTTCTCGGGATCGGCGATGCAGCGAGCCCCGAAGGACACGTCGTGGGCGATCTTGGCCACCTTGGAGCCGACGGTCTGCATGTCCAGACGGAAGTCCTGCTCGCCCAGGACCTGAAGTTTGCGCAGCTTGGGGAAGCGCTTGAGCGTTGACTCGGCACTGGCCGTCAGCGCCTGAACCTGCGCCGGGCTGAGCTTGACGGTCTTGTGCCGTTCGATGTCGATCCTGATGTTCACGCCGCGCTCCTCGAATGTCCTGGGCCGCAGCGTGGCATCGCTGCTCGGGCCGAACCTTGGCCGCGGCGTCGGAATTCGCGTCCGCCGAGCCAAGGCCGGGCGGACACCGTCGCCCTACTTCAGCGCATCGAGGATACGGGTGTAGATTTCTTCCAGCCCCCCCACGCCTTGCACCGTCACCAGCTTGTTCCGCTGGCCGTAGTAATCGAGCAGCGGGTGGGTTTCCTGGTTGTAGACCGCGATGCGGTGACGAATGACGTCTTCCTTGTCGTCGGCGCGACCTTCCTTCTGAGCGCGGTCGAGTAGGCGCTTGACGATCTCTTCGTCGGTGACGTGCAGATGGACCGCCTTGTCGACGGCGGGTTGGCCCAGCCGGGACAGCATCTGGTCGAGTACCTGCGCCTGCGCGGTGTTGCGCGGAAACCCGTCCAGAATAAAACCCTTGCGGGCGTCTTCCTGGCCGAGACGTTCCTCGACGATGCCGATGACGATCTCGTTGGCGACCAGCTGGCCGGCGTCCATCGTCGCCTTGGCCTTCACGCCCAGCGGCGTGCCGGCCTTGACCGCTGCACGCAGGGCATCGCCGGTGGAAATCTTGGGAATCCCGAACTCGGCGACGAGTTTTTCGCCTTGCGTGCCTTTGCCGGAGCCCGGAGCCCCCAGAAGTACCAGTCTCATTCGCTGTTTCGCCTGTGTTGCGGCCCGACCCCGGGCCTTGTGAAAAAATGCCCGCTTCTCGCGGCACGCGACGATCCGTGCGGGCAATCCCCTCCGATTGTAGCCCGAACTCCACCGGGCTCCGCCAGCCGTGCGTATCCGCTGGTCTGGGCGAAAAAACACCGTGCTAGACTCGCCCGCGCTTTTTGTCGCACACCTGTTCGTTAAAGTCCGAATCGCGCGGGCGATACGTGTGTAATGCCCGCGGATTCGGTCAATCTCCAGAATGCTTCGCATATAACCGGGGGGAGAAGCCGATGTTGGTGGAAAATGGTTTGTGGATCGCGCTGGCTTGTGCCGCAGCCGCGATCGTTTACGGCGCGGTCGTGGCCAAGTGGATTGTCGGCATGCCCGCCGGCAACCCGCGCATGCAGCAGATTGCGGCGGCGATCCAGGAAGGTGCTGGCGCCTACCTGCGACGCCAGTACATGACCATCGCCGCGGTGGGCGTGGCGCTGTTCTTCGTCATCGGATTCGTGCCTGCGCTGGGTTGGGCCACCGCGATCGGCTTTGCCATCGGCGCGATCCTGTCCGGTCTGGCCGGCTTCATCGGCATGTTCGTGTCGGTCCGCGCCAACGTGCGTACCGCGCAGGCCGCCACGGTGAGCCTCAACGAGGCGCTCAACGTCAGCTTCAAGGGCGGTGCCATCACCGGCATGCTGGTGGTGGGTCTGGGCCTGCTCGGCGTTGCCGGCTACTTCATGCTGGTCGTCGAAGGACAGACCCAGGACGCCCTGAACGCAGCGCTGCAGCCCATGATCGGCCTGGCCTTCGGTTCTTCGCTGATCTCGATCTTCGCGCGTCTGGGCGGCGGCATCTTCACCAAGGGCGCCGACGTGGGTGCCGACCTGGTGGGCAAGGTTGAAGCCGGCATCCCCGAGGATGACCCCCGCAACCCGGCGGTGATCGCCGACAACGTCGGCGACAACGTCGGCGACTGCGCCGGCATGGCCGCCGACCTGTTCGAAACCTACGCGGTGACGGTGATCGCCTCGATGCTGATCGCCGGCATCTCGTTCGCCACCTACGGCTGGGCCGGCGCCATCTACCCGCTGCTGCTCGGCGCGGTGAGCATCGTCGCGTCGATCATCGGCACCTTCTTCGTCAAGGTGTACGCGGGCGGCAAGATCATGAACGCGCTGTATCGCGGTCTGGGGGTGTCCGGCGGCCTGGCGGCCATCGCGTTCTACTTCGTGACTGCTGCGGTGTTTCCCGTCAGCGACGTGTTACCGAACGGCGGCATGCCGCTGTTCTGGTGCGCCATGATCGGCCTGGTGCTGACCGCTGCAATGGTGGTCATCACCGAGTACTACACCGCCACCGAGTACGGTCCGGTGCAACAGGTTGCCAAGGCCTCCGAAACCGGACACGGCACCAACGTCATCGCCGGCCTGGCGGTATCGATGAAGTCCACCGCGGCTCCGGTGCTGGCGGTGGTTGCCGCCATCTGGGGCTGCTACGAGCTCGCCGGCCTGTTCGGTCTGGCCATCGCCGCGACTTCGATGCTGTCGATGGCCGGCATGATCGTGGCGCTGGATGCCTACGGCCCCATCACCGACAACGCCGGCGGTATCGCCGAGATGTCGGGCATGGACAAGGATATCCGTGTCACTACCGATGCCCTGGACGCGGTGGGCAACACCACCAAGGCAGTCACCAAGGGCTATGCGATCGGCTCGGCCGGCCTGGCCGCGCTGGTGCTGTTTGCCGATTACGCGCACAAGCTGCAGGAGACCGGCGCGCAGGTGAACTTCTCCATCGACAACCCCAACGTCGTCATCGGCCTGCTCATCGGCGGCATGATTCCCTTCCTGTTCGGCGCCATGGCGATGCAGGCGGTGGGTCGTGCCGCGGGCGCGGTGGTGGAGGAAGTGCGCCGCCAGTTCCGTGACATCAAGGGCATCATGGAAGGCACCGGCAAGCCGGAGTACGACAAGGCGGTGGACCTGCTGACCAAAGCCGCCATCCGCGAGATGATCCTGCCCTCGATGCTGCCGCTGTTCATTCCCATCATCGTCGGCCTGGTGCTGGGCCCGGCGGCCCTGGGTGGCCTGCTGATGGGCACCATCGTCACCGGCCTGTTCGTCGCGATTTCCATGTGCACCGGCGGCGGCGCCTGGGACAACGCCAAGAAGTACATCGAAGAAGGCCATCACGGCGGCAAGGGCTCCGAAGCCCACAAGGCCGCGGTGACCGGCGACACCGTCGGCGACCCCTACAAGGACACCGCGGGTCCCGCGGTAAACCCGCTGATCAAGGTCACCAACATCGTCGCGCTGCTGCTGGTGCCTTTGCTCTGATCGAGCCTGCAGCAACCAAAGCCCCGGTCCTGTGACCGGGGCTTTTTTGTTGGGTCGCCCGACCAGGATCACGTCGACCTTCAACGCGGCCGGGACTGTTGTGGACCGCGCAAATTCGGCTTTGCAGCCCGCGGTGAAGTCAGTTTGTGCGGCGCACAATTTCCAAGTCCGCCGGTATAATGCGCGGCCTGTCCCAGCCCGTTGCAAGGTACCGCCCGATGTCGCTCGAACTCGTCCCCACCGGCAACCACGTTCCCGATGACGTCAACGTGGTCATCGAGATTGCGATGAACAGCGAGCCGGTCAAATACGAAGTGGACAAGGCCTCCGGGGCCATCTTTGTCGACCGGCTGCTGACCACGCCGATGCGCTACCCCTGCAACTACGGTTACGTGCCGCACACGATCTCTGGCGATGGCGATCCCATCGATGCGCTGGTGATGATGCCGATGCAACTCACCCCGGGCTGTGTGATCAACTGCCGGCCGATCGGCATGCTGGAAATGGAGGACGAAGCGGGCATCGATGAAAAACTCATCGTCGTTCCCAGCGACAAGATCAGCCGCTTATACAGCGACGTGCAGACCGTACGCGCGCTGCCGGCGCTGATCCGCGACCAGATCTCGCATTTCTTCGAGCACTACAAGGATCTGGAGCCCGGCAAGTGGGTCAAGATCAAGGGCTGGCATGGGCCCGAGGATGCCAAACAGGCCATCGTGGACAGCGTGGCAAGATTCAAGGCCGATCCCAGCAAACCCAACTTCTGAGGTTGGGCACGTGACGCGCCCCGACGTCATCGTCATCGGCGCGGGTCATAACGGCCTGGTCTGCGCGGCTTACCTGGCCAGGGCGGGACGCAAGGTCCTAGTGCTGGAGCGTCGCAGCCTGGTCGGCGGCGCCTGCGTTACCGAAGAACTTGCACCGGGCTACCGTAGCTCTACCGCGTCCTACGTGGTCAGCCTGCTGCTGCCGGAGATCGAACGCGACCTCAGGCTGGCGGATTTCGGCTACAAGGTCCTGGCGCGCAATCCGTCGTCGTTTTCGCCATTTGCAGACGGCCGCTCCCTGCTGATGGGGCCGGATGCCGAACTCAATGCGCGCGAGATCGCCAAGTTCTCCGCGAAAGACGCCGAGGCGTTTCCCAGATACGAAGCCTTGCTCACCCGCATTGCCGAGCACCTCGAACCGGCGCTGCTCGACACGCCACCCGACCTGCTGCCGCTGCCGCGTGAGTGGCGCGCGCGCGGTTTGCTGGATCGACTGCGCAACCTGCGTCGTGGTGGCGCGCTGTACCGCGCCCTGAAGAAGCTCGGCGCGGATCTGCCCGAGGCCATCGAGATTCTGACCGGTCCCGCCACGCCGATACTCGACCGCTGGTTCGAGTCACCCGAGCTCAAGGGCACGCTCGCCACCGATGCCATCATCGGAACCTTTGCGCCGCCGTCGGCGCCCGGCACCGGTTATGTGCTGCTGCATCATGTGATGGGCATGGCCGGCAGCAAGCCGGACGCGTCCGGTGCGCGTGCGCGCGGCGTCTGGGGATACGTGGAAGGGGGCATGGGCGCGCTGACGCAGGCGATCGCACGTTCGGCACAGAGCCTGGGCGTGGAGATTCGCTGCGACGCCGAAGTCGCCGAAATCCTGGTCGAAGCCGGCCGCACGCGCGGCGTGCGCCTGGCGGACGGCAGCGTGATCGAAGCCCCTGCGGTCGCGTCCAACGCCACCGCGCAAGTGACGTTCGAAAAGCTGATGAAGCCGATGCACCTGCCCGCGCACTTCCGCCAGGCGGTGAGTCGCATCGACTATTCCAGCGCGTCGGTAAAGATCAATCTCGCGGTCTCGGCGCTGCCACAATTTTCCTGCATGCCGCCGCGCAACGGTGCGGCGGGTCCCGAACACCACGGCACCATCCACATCAATTCCCTGCCCGAAGATATCGAGCGCGCGTATGAAGACGCGCGGCGCGGCCTGCCCAGCCAACGACCGGTGATCGAAATGGTGATCCCTACCAGCGTCGACACGACGCTGGCGCCGCCGGGCCATCACATCGTCAACCTGTTCGTGCAGTACGCGCCGTACTCGTTGCGCGAAGGCACCTGGGATCAGTGGCGCGATGCGTTTGCGGATCGCTGTATCGATCAGGTCAACGCGCTCGCGCCCAATTTCGCGGCCAGCGTGCTGCACCGCGAGGTGCTGGCGCCGCCCGACATCGAGACCCGCTTCAACCTCACAGGCGGCAACATCTTTCAGGGCGCGATGCCCTTGCATCAACTCTTCAGCTTTCGCCCGGTGCCCGGCTGGAGCGATTACGCCACGCCGGTCAAGGGCCTGTTCCTGTGCGGCGCCGCCGCCCATCCCGGCGGCGGCGTCATGGGTGCCTGCGGACGCAATGCGGCGCAGGCGCTGCTGCGCGGCTGAAGGACCCGGCCTCCAGCCGCGCCGCTGGGTTCAGGCGAGTTCGAAGCCCTTATACCCGCTGGCGATAACGTCCTCACACGCTTTCTTGTAGGTGTGCACGCCACCGGCATAAGACAGCAGGCGCCGCGGCTTGCCCGGCACGTTGGAGCCCATGTACCAGGAGTCGGTCTTGGTCAGCAGGGTGGCGTTGGCAATGTCATCGTGATGCTGCACCCAGGCGTCTTCGGTCGCCTTGGTTGGCTCCATCACCTTGAGGCCCTTGTCGCGCATGTAGCCGATGGTGTCGGCGATCCAGCCGGCCTGCTGCTGCAGGCAGGTGGTCATGTTGCACAGCGCTGCCGACGGCGCGAGCGGCGCCGCGGTGGTGAACAGGTTCGGATAACCGTGTACCTGCAGACCCATCGTGGTGCGGATGTCCTTGCCCCAGTCTTCCTTGAGCTTGCGGCCACCGCGGCCCTCGATGTTGATACGCGTCAACGCACCGGAGCCAGCATCGAAGCCGGTAGCCAGGATGATGACGTCGAATTCCAGTTCCGTGCCGTCCGAAGTCTTGATGCCCTTGGGCGTGATGCCGACGATGGGGGTCTTCTTGACATCGACGGTGTCGACGTTGGGCTGCAGGTACACCTCGAGATACTTGGTCTCCAGCGGCACACGGTGCGTACCGAAGCCGTAGTCCTTCGGAATCAGCAGGTCACACAGCTTCGGGTCGTTCTTCAGCCGCGCGCGCATCTTTGCGCGCACGAAGTTGGAAATGTCGTCGCTGGCCTCCTGCACCGAGAAGATCTCCGGATAAGCCGCCAGCCACAGCGACAACGAGCCGTCCTGCCACAGGCGCTCGTAGACCGCCTGGCGCTGCTCATGCGTGGCGTCGTGCCAGCTGCCGTTGTCGAGGTCGTAGTCGAAGCCGGCGAACGAGGTGTGGCATTGCTTCTTGAGTTCCTCGAAGCGCGCGTGCAGCTGCTTATTGTCGGCTTCCGTGTACTTGGGGTTGCGCATCGGCGTGATGTACTGCGGCGTGCGCACGTACACCGTCAGATGATCGACGTCCGGCGCGATCGTCTGGATCACCTGGATACCGGTGGCGCCAATGCCGACCACCGCCACGCGCTTGCCCTTGTAGTCGACCCCTTCCTTGGGCCAGCGCGCGGTGTGCACCAACTGGCCCTTGAACGTGTTCTGCCCCGGGAACATCTCGGTCAGCGGTGCCGACAGCATGCCGCAGCAGGTGATGAAGAACTGCGTGTCGAACGTTTCGCCCTGGTCGGTCTGCACCGTCCAGCGCCCGGTGGACTCGTTGAACTTGGCCGACTCGACTTTGGTGCCGAAGCTGTATTCCTTCTTCAGGTCGAGCTTGTCGGCCACGTAGTTCAGCCACTTCTCGGTTTCCGGCTGCGCCGGAAAGCGCTCGCTGGGCTTCCAGGACTTGTAGAGCTGTTCGTCGAACCAGTATTGGTAGATCTCGCCTTGCGAATCGAAGCGCGCTCCCGGGTAGCGGTTCCAGTACCAGGTGCCACCGACGCCGCTGCCGGCCTCGATACCGTGCACCTTTACGCCCATCTCGCGCAGGCGGTTGACCTGGAACAGACCGGCAACGCCGGCACCCACCACGATGGCTTCGACCTTTTGGGCGCCCTGCTGGGCAACACTGCTCTCCGACATGGTTCAACTCCTCTCTTATGATTTGGCCTGCTGACGGGTCGCGGCGGACATAGACGGGCCGTGCGAGGCCCGCCCACAAACGGCAGCGTATCGGGACGTTACCCGACCTCCGCGATTCGGGAAACCACTCCCCGGGGTAGTTAGGACGCGCCCGCAGGGACAGAATTCGACAATCGGCCGCTGGTCGAGCGGCGCGCAGGCGCGATCCGGCTTGGCCGGATTCGAGCCCCCCGCCGGGCCTGGCCAACGCCCTGATTGCCTGGCGACTCCAGGGCAGGCGGCCCCGCCCCGCTCTGCGCGACTACGCCTGCACGTTCGCGCGCAGCCGCCGCGTGCGGAAGATGCCGACGCCCTTGTCGCGCAGATCGAGCACGAAGGACTTGAGCGGATTCTCGTCCGGCACCGGCGCCTCGCCGCGACCCATGCGATGCAGCTGGCGCGTGTACCAGGTCACTTCGAGCGAGCCCATGCCGTCCAGATACTTGAAGCCGGTGCTCAGCGGCTGCACGCGCTGACGGGTTTCCTCGCCGCGCAGCAGGCGGGCCGGCGCATCCGGTTCGACGGCGAGGATGCGACCGAGGCCGATCAGATCCAGAGCGTTCGCGCGCAGCGGCGCTTCCATGCCAGCCAGGGTGCGGAAGCCGCCCGTCACCATCAGCGGTACGTCCACCTCTTTGCGCACCTTCTCCGCAAACTCGAGAAAATAGGCCTCGCGCGACGCCGTGCTGGCCTTTCTCAATCCCTGCATCGCCGGCTCTTCATAAGTGCCACCCGAAATCTCGATCAGGTCGATGCCGGCCTTGGCGAGCGCACGGATCACGCCCAGCGATTCGGTTTCCGTAAACCCACCGCGCTGGAAGTCCGCCGAGTTGAGCTTGATGCCGATGGGGAATTCCTCGCCCACGCGGCGCCGCACCTCGCGGTACAACTGTGTCACGAAGCGCCGACGCTTCACCGCCGTGCCGCCCCAGGCGTCCTCGCGGCGATTGTGATGCGGCGACAGGAACTGGCTGATGAGGTATCCGTGCGCGCCGTGCAACTGCACGCCATTGAAGCCGGCCTTCTGCGCAATCGCGGCGGCATTGCCGAAGCGCTCGATGATGTCCTCGATCTCCGATTCTTTCAGCGCACGCGGCACCGGGAAGAACGGCGCGAGCTTCTCGCCAAATCCAATCGCGGACGGCGCCACGTTCTCGCGGTTCATGCCGCGCGGCGCCTGCTTGCCCGGATGGTTGATCTGCATCCACAGCCGCGTGCCCTGCGAGGTCGCGGCGGCGGCCCACTGCTGCAGGCGCAGCAGGTCACGCTCGTCCTCCACCACCACATTGCCCGGCTCGCCGAGCGCGCGGCGGTCGATCATCACGTTGCCGGTCATGAGCAGGCCGGCGCCGGACGAAGCCCAGCGCTGGTACAGGCGGATCAGCTCTGGCGTGACGCGGTTGTCGATGGAACCCAACGCCTCGCTCAGCGCGGACTTGGCGATGCGGTTCTTGAGCGCGGGGCCGCGCGCGATTTGCAGCGGCTGGGCAATAAGGCGTTCGGTCATGGTCGGTCAGGCAGCAAGGACGGATTCGAGCGGCAGGATCCGCACTGGCAGGTACTTGTGGTAGGGCGTGCGCGACAGCGGGTCACAGTGCGCGGCGCCAGTCAGGCGGTTGAGCTGCGGGCCGATAGGGGCGCCGTGCCGGTAGCGCATGCCGCAGCAAGATCGCGCGGGCCGACGACGCTGTGCGCGAAACCTTTGAGCGGCGCCTGCTGGAGGTTCAGCAGATCGTGCGCGTGCGAACGGCGAACGACTGCGAGGCCTGGGCGCCGATCGCACGGGCGGTGGGGCGGTTACGCTGGCTCGTGCGATGCGCTCGCAGGCTGCGCGCAGGGCACTACTCGACGGCGCGGCCCAAAGCCTGATCGCCCTTCTCGATCACCCCACCCCACGCGACTGATTCATCGCGACCAACACCGCAGCCCTGCCTCGAGGGCCCAGGTTTCACGGCAAGAGCGCCGTGCGATTGGAGGCCGCTCGCGCCTCAGCCCAGCACCCGGCCCACAATCAGATCTGCCGCCTGCTCTGCAGTCACGGTGGTGGTATCGATGTGAATCTCCGGTGACTCGGGTGTCTCGTAAGGCGAATCGATGCCGGTGAAGTTCGGCAACTGGCCGGTGCGTGCCTTCTTGTAGAGACCCTTCACGTCGCGCTTCTCGGCCTCGGCCAGCGGGGTGTCGACATGGATCTCGATGAATTCGCCCTCCGGCAGCATGCCGCGCACCAGCTCGCGCTCCGCGCGGAACGGCGAGATAAAGGCCGTGAGCACGATCAGCCCGGCGTCGGTCATCAGCTTGGCCACCTCGCCGATACGGCGGATATTCTCGATGCGGTCCGCCTGCGTGAAGCCCAGATCCTTGTTCAGACCGTGGCGGATGTTGTCGCCGTCGAGCAGGAAGGTGTGCTTGCCGAGGTGTGCCAGCTTCTTCTCGACCAGGTTGGCGATGGTGGACTTGCCGGAGCCGCTCAGGCCGGTGAACCACAGCACCGCCGGCTTCTGCTGCTTGAGTTCGGCACGAGACTCCCGGGTGACGTCCAGCGCCTGCCAGTGCACGTTCTGGGCACGGCGCAGGGAGAAGTTCAGCATGCCGGCGGCGACGGTGGCGTTGCTGAACTTGTCGATCAGGATGAAACCGCCGAGCGTGTGATTGTCGGCGTAGGGCTCGAAGGGGATCGCACGCTCGGTGGTGAGCTTGGCCACGCCGATGGCATTGAGCTCCAGGGTCTTGGCGGCGAGGTGTTCGAGGGTGTTGACGTTGATCTGGTACTCGGGCGGCTGCACGCGCGCCGTCACGGTCTGGGTGCCGATCTTGAGCCAGTACGGCCGGCCGGGCACCAGCGCCTCGTCGCTCATCCACACCAGGGTGGACTCGAACTGGTCGGCGACCTGCGTCGGTTGTTCGGCCTGGGTGATCACGTCGCCGCGCGAGCAGTCGATCTCGTCGGCCAGGCACAGGGTGATGGACTGCCCGGCCACGGCCTGCTCCAGATCGCCGTCGAAGGTCGCGATGCGGCTGACCGTACTGGTCTTGCCGCTGGGCAGCACGCGGATGGCATCGCCGGGTTTGATCGAGCCGCTGGCGATCAGGCCGGAGAAGCCGCGGAAGTCCAGGTTCGGGCGATTGACCCACTGCACCGGCAGGCGGAAGGGCTTGGCCTGGTCCAGCGTGGTGTCCAGCTCCACTGTCTCCAGGTGCGCCATCAGCGGCGCGCCGGTGTACCAGGGCATGTTCGGCGAGTTGGCCGTGATGTTGTCGCCCTTGAAGCCGGAGATCGGCATGGGCGTGAAGTCCGTAATGCCGATGCTCTTGGCGAAGCTGCGGTAGTCCTCAACGATCTGTTCGTACTTGGCCCGGTCGTAGCCGATCAGGTCCATCTTGTTCACGGCCAGCACCAGATTGCGAATGCCGATCAGGTGCGCGAGGTAGCTGTGTCTCCGGGTCTGGGTGAGAACCCCCTTTCTGGCATCGATCAGGATGATCGCCAGGTCCGCGGTGGAGGCCCCGGTGACCATGTTGCGGGTGTACTGCTCGTGGCCGGGGGTGTCGGCGACGATGAACTTGCGCTTTTCCGTGGAGAAGAACCGGTAGGCCACATCAATGGTGATGCCCTGCTCGCGCTCGGCGGCCAGACCATCGACCAGCAGCGCGAAGTCGATCTCCTGGCCCTGGGTACCGACCTTCTTGGAGTCGGCCTCCAGCGCGGCGAGCTGGTCCTCGAAGATCATCTTGGAGTCGTACAGCAGCCGGCCGATCAGGGTGGACTTGCCGTCGTCCACCGAGCCGCAGGTGATGAAGCGCAGCAGGCTCTTGTGCTGGTGACGGACGAGATAGGCGTCGATGTCTTTCGCGATCAGCTCGTCGGTGACGTAGATCGGGTCCGGGGTCGTCGTTGAAGTGTTCATTTAGAAATACCCCTCCTGCTTTTTCTTCTCCATGCTCGCGCTGCCGGCATCCCTGTCGATGGCTCTGCCCTGGCGCTCCGAGGTCGTCGTGAGCAGCATTTCCTGGATGACGCGCGGCAAGGTGTCGGCGGTGCTCTCGACGGCACCGGTCAGGGGGTAGCAGCCCAGGGTGCGGAAGCGGATCGAGCGCATCACGGGCGTCTCACCCGGGTTCAGGCGGAAGCGTTCGTCGTCGACCATCAGGATCAACCCATCACGCTCCACCGTGGGCCGCTTTGCGGCCATGTACAGCGGCACGATGGGGATGTTCTCCAGGTGGATGTACTGCCAGATGTCGAGCTCGGTCCAGTTGGAGATCGGGAACACGCGGATCGACTCGCCCTTGGCCTTCCTGGCGTTGTAGAGGTTCCACAGCTCGGGCCGCTGGTTCTTGCCGTCCCAGCGATGGCTGGCGGAGCGGAACGAGAAGATGCGTTCCTTGGCGCGGGATTTTTCCTCGTCACGCCGGGCGCCGCCGAAGGCCACGTCGAACTTGTGCAGGTCCAGCGCCTGCTTGAGCCCCTCGGTCTTCCACAGGTCGGTGTGCAGGGAGCCGTGGTCGAAGGGGTTGATGCCCTTGGCCTTGGCCTCGGGGTTCTGGTAGACGAGCAACTCCATGCCCGACTCGCGCGCCATCTGGTCGCGCAGCGCGTACATGGCCTGGAACTTCCAGGTGGTGTCCACGTGCAGCAGCGGGAACGGCGGCGGCGCCGGATAGAACGCCTTGCGCGCCAGATGCAGCATCACGGCGCTGTCCTTGCCCACCGAGTACAGCATCGCCGGCTTCTCAGCGTCGGCAATCACCTCGCGCAGGATGTGAATCGATTCGGCTTCGAGGCGTTGAAGGTGGGTGAGGGTCACGGACGGCGATTGCGTAGTCACGACAGGGGCCATATGCGGGTGAGACCAGAGATGAATCCGCGATTTTAGCGGGTCGTCGTGGAGGGTCCGGGCGCATTTCGCGCACCGGAGGATCAAAGCCAGTGACCGAAGGATAAACGCGCCGGAAATTCCGCCCGGCTCTTAGAACTTTTCGTCCTTTGCTTCAGCTGTTCTTTGGCTGCTCCGCAGCGACTGCTTGCGGTCAGCGCGCGCGGCCGGCGCGCGCGCTGGCGCCGAAGGCGTGATCCCTGGCGCGTGAGCACGCAGAAACAGGTCCACCACTTCGTCCAGGTGGCGCCGGCGCGCCTCGCCTTCCAAGGGCGTGCCGGCGCCGACCAGACAGCGGATGTGATGCTCGCCCTTGAGCAGCACGAAGAAATGCGCAGCGGACCTTCGGGCATCTCGAAGGCTGATCTCGCCCTCGCGGGCGGCGGCCTCCAGCACCTGGGAGAAGCGCTGCATGGTGCGTTCCGGACCGGCCTCCCAGAACAGGCGGCCGAATTTTCCGTTACTGCCGGCTTCGGCGGCGAGCAGTCGGTACATGTTGATGACGTCCTGACTGTTGACCAGATCCAGGAACCCCTGCCCGATTCCCAGCAGACGCTCGCGCAGCGGCGGCCGTAGCTGAACGTCGAACAGCACGTCGGGCCAGTGTTCCGCGCACTTGGCAAAAATGGTCTGGCGAAACAGTTCCTCCTTGTTGCGGAAATGGCTGTAGACCGTGAGCTTGGAAACCCCGGCGGCCTGCGCGATGCCCTCCATGCTGGTGCGGCTCAGACCCTGCGCGGTGAACAGGGCCTTGGCCGCGATCAGGATGGCCATGCGCTTGTCCAGGTCCTTCGGACGCCCGCGCGGGAGCCGCGAGGCGGCGGCGCGAACGGCAGGCTTGCTTGACTGGGCCATGGCAACGGGAAACCGCAACAGGAAGAGTTCGACCGCAAAGTTCGACAGCGCCCCGCGCCGGGCGGGCGCGGTCACGCTGCCATGCCGTCGAATCTAGACCAGCCATCCCCCGCCTGTCGCGCGGTGGTAGCCGGTATTGGACCGACGATTTAATAATGTACCATTCGGTTCAATATATAGACGCGCGCATCTGCGTCGCGGGAGGACCTGGTGGCGTTCCAAATTCCCTGGCGGGTTGCATCAGTCCTCGCGGGCGTGCTGCTGAGCGCGTGCAACGGCGGCGCGCCGCCGCCCAAGCCGGCGCAACCGGTGGTCGTCGAATCGCCGCAGCCGCTGCAGGGTCCGGGCGCCGCCGAGGCGTTTCCCGGCACCGTCCACGCGCGGGTGGAAGCCGACCTGTCGTTTCGGGTGCCGGGCAAGATCGCCTCGCGCAAGGTCGATCTGGGCACGCGGATCGAGCCGGGCATGGTGCTGGCGGTGCTGGACCCACAGGACGCGCGGCTCAACCTGGATGCCGCCCGGGCGGCGCTGGCCGCCGCCGAAGCGGACCTGTGGCTGGCGCAGGAAGAAGAGAAGCGCTATCGCGACCTAAAGGAGCGTGGCCACATCGGCCAGTCGGCACTGGATTTGCGCGTCAACACCACCCGGCTGGCGCAAGCCCGCGTGGAGCAGGCGCGCTCGCAACTGGACCTGGCGCGCAACCAGTCGCGCTACACCGAGCTCAAGGCCGACGTCGCCGGGGTGGTGACGCAGGTGATCGGCGAACCCGGCAACGTGGTTGCCGCCGGCCAGCCGGTGCTGCGGGTAGCCGCCGACGGCGAGCGCGAAGTCCGCATCGCAGTGCCGGAGGGCCGCGTGCAAGCGCTGCGCGACGCCCCGCAACTGGTGGTGGAAATCTTCAACCAGCCCGGCAAACCCTACGCGGCCAAGCTCCGCGACCTCAGCCCGCAGGCCGACCGCGCCACCCGCACGCACGAGGCGCGCATCACCCTGTCCGAGCCCGACGAGCAGGTGCAGCTCGGTGCCACTGCCACGGTGATGGCGCTGTCGGCCGCGGACGGCAAGACCTTCCGCCTGCCCGCCACCGCTCTGGGTGCGCTGGAGGATCAGGCCGCCGTCGTGTGGACCCTGGTCGACGCCGAAGATGGCGGCACCCAGGTCGAGCCGCGTCCAGTGCAGGTCCTGCAGTACCTGGATAACGCCGCCATCGTCAGCGGCGAACTGGCGCTGGACGACCGCCTGGTCAGCGCCGGCGTGCACCGGCTGACGCCGGGCATGCGGGTTCGACCCATTGATCGCGCGGCCAAGGCCGCGCTCTGACACCCGACCGAGTCCGCACATGGGGCGTATCAATCTGAGCGAATGGGCGCTGGCCAACCGGCCGCTGGTGATCTTCGCGATGGTGTTGTTGGCAATACTCGGCGTCTGGGGCTACGCCCACCTGGGCCAGTCCGAAGACCCGCCGTTCACCTTTCGCGTGATGGTGATCCGCACGATCTGGCCGGGCGCCACCGCCGATCAGGTCGACCGCCTGGTGACCGACAAGATCGAGGAAAAGCTGCAGGAACTCGATTCGCTGGACTACCTGCGCTCCTATTCGCGCCCGGGCGAATCGCAGGTGTTCGTGATCTTTCGCGAAGACATTCCGGCGCACACCATGCCGGAGAACTACTACCAAACGCGCAAGAAAGTCGACGACATCCGCCACACCCTGCCGGCGGGCGTGATCGGGCCGGCGTTCAACGATGAATTCGGCGACACCTTCGGCAACATCTATGCGCTGCAGGGCAAGGATTTCAGTTACGAGGAGCTCAAGGACTACGCCGACCGCATCCGCGACCGCCTGTTGCGTATCGACGACGTCGCCAAGGTCGAATTCGTCGGCCTGCAGGAAGAACGCATCTACGTGGACGTGGCCAACTCCCGGCGCGACCAGCTCGGCATACCTCCCACCCTGATCGCCGAAGTGCTGGCGCAGCAGAACGATGTCACGCCCTCCGGCGACTTCGATACGGCCACCGACAAGATCTATCTGCGCGTCAGCGGCGGACTGGACCGGGTGGAGGAACTGCGCAATCTGCCTATCAGCTTCCAGGGCCGTACGTTCCGTCTCGGCGACGTTGCCGAAATCTACCGCGGCTACCAGGACCCGCCGGCACCACGGGTGCGATTCAACGGCGAGCCTGCCATCGGCATTGCGGTGTCCATGGAGAAAGGCGGCGACATCATCCGCCTCGGGCGCCGGCTCGATGCCGAGTTCGAGAAACTCAACCGCGAAGTACCGCTGGGCATGGAGCTGCAGCGCGTCGCCGACCAGCCGCGCGCGGTCAGTCGCGGCATCAACGAGTTCCTCAAGGTATTGGCCGAGGCGGTGATCATCGTGCTGGCGGTGTGTTTCATCTCCCTGGGCGTGCGCACCGGACTGGTGGTGGCGTTGTCGATCCCGCTGGTGCTGGCGATGACCTTCGCGGTGATGCACCAGCTCGGCATCGGCCTGCACAAAATCTCGCTCGGCTCGCTGATCCTGGCGCTGGGCTTGCTGGTGGACGATGCCATCATCGCGGTGGAAATGATGGCGGTGAAACTCGAACAGGGTTACGACCGGGTCAAGGCGGCGGCCTTCGCCTATTCCAGCACCGCGTTTCCGATGCTCAGCGGCACCCTGATCACTGCCGCCGGCTTTCTGCCCATCGCCACCGCCAAGAGCAGCACTGGCGAATACACGGTGTCGATCTTCCAGGTGGTGACCATCGCCTTGCTGGTGTCGTGGATTGCCGCGGTGCTGTTCGTACCCCTGCTGGGCTACAAGCTGCTGCCGGAGAAAGGGCTGTCGCCCGACGGCCAGACCCACGGCGAACATGGCGTCTACCACACGCGCTTCTACAACCGTTTCCGCCGGCTGGTACGGCTGTGCGTCAACCGGCGCTGGACCACCATCGGACTGACGCTGGCTCTGTTCGTCGGCAGCCTGGTGATGTTCAGCAAGGTGCCGCAGCAATTCTTTCCCAGCTCCACCCGCCTGGAACTGCTGGTGGACCTCAAGCTGCCCGAGGGCGCATCCATCGCGCAGACCGATGCCGCGGCGCTGCGCATGGAACACCTGCTCAAGGACCTGGAAGGTCTGATCAGCTACGTCGCTTACGTGGGCAGCGGCGCGCCGCGCTTCATCCTGCCGCTGGATCAGCAGCTGCCGGCGGCCAGCTTCGCGCAGTTCGTGCTCAACACCCGCGACATCAAGGCCCGCGAGGCGATCCGCGCTCATCTGCTGGAGACTCTGCCCGACGAATTTGCCGACCTGCGCTGGCGCGTCAACCGCCTCGAGAACGGCCCGCCGGTGGGCTACGTGCTGCAGTACCGCGTGTCGGGCCCGGAGCGCGAACAAGCCACGCGCTACGCCGAGGAGATCGCCGCCCTGCTGCGCGACAACCCTCACACCGCGGGCGTGCACCTGGACACCGCAGAGCGCTCCAAGACCATTTCCGTGTCGATCAACCAGGATCGCGCGCGCAGTCTGGGCGTGAGCTCGCAGACCGTCTCGCAGTTGCTGGAGACCGCGATCAACGGCGCCACCCTGAGTCACTTCCGCGAAGACAACAAGCTCATCCAGATCGTGCTGCGCGGCCCGCCCAGCGAACGCGAGCGCCTGGAGCTGCTGTCCAGCCTGTCGATCCCCACCACCAGCGGTGCCAACGTACCGCTGGCGCAGATCGGTCGCCTGGAGTTCCGCTTCGAGCAGGGCATCCTGTGGCGACGCGACCGCGCGCCTACCATCACCGCCCGGGCGGACGTCTATTCGGACATCCAGCCGGCGCAGGTGGTGGCGCAGCTGGCACCCAGCATCGCCGAGCTGGAATCGCGGCTGCCGCCGGGCTACCGCGTCGAGGTTGGCGGCACCGTGGAGGACGCCGCCAAGGGCCAGAACAGCGTCAATGCCGGCATGCCGCTGTTCATCCTGGTGGTGCTGACCGTGCTGATGATCCAGCTCAAGAGCTTCTCGCTGTCGATCATGGTGTTCCTGACCGCGCCGCTGGGCATCATCGGCGTCGCCGCATTCCTGCTGCTGTTCGGCCAGCCCTTCGGTTTCGTGGCGATGCTCGGCACGATCGCACTGCTGGGCATGATCATGCGCAACAGCGTGATCCTGATCGACCAGATTCAGCAGGACCTCGACCACGGCCGCGGTCCGTTCGACGCCGTGGTGGAGGCCACCGTGCGACGCTTCCGTCCCATCGTGCTGACCGCCCTGGCGGCGGTGTTGGCGATGATCCCCTTGTCGCGCAGCGTGTTCTTCGGCCCGATGGCGGTGGCCATCATGGGCGGCCTGATCGCAGCGACCGCGCTGACCCTGCTGTTCCTGCCGGCGCTGTACGCGGCATGGTTCAAGGTGCCGCGCTCGACCGATCCGGACGCGCAGACCGAGCCGTCTCCCGCGCCTGCGGGCAGCCTGCCCTGATCTCGGGTCATCGCTCGAAGGTCATTAGCCGAAACGAGCCGCAGGTGAAATCCGGGCACCCGGATTTCACCAGCACTCAATCGACGCCGGCGCTCAGACAAGACTGCAGCACAGCGCGCAGCTGCGGCAGCACCTCGGCCTCGAACCACGGCCTGCGCCTGAGCCACAGCGTGTTGCGCGGGCTGGGATGCGGAAGCGGAAAAAATCCGTTCGCGAGGTGCCGGCGCCAATCGCGCACAGTGTCCTCCAGCGCCTGCTTCGGGCCCGGCAGATAGTAGGCCTGCGCATACTGGCCGATCAGCAGGGTCAATCCGATCCGCGGCATCTGCGTGCGGACGCGCAGGTGCCACTGCGGCGCGCACTCCGGTCGCGGCGGCAGGTCGCCGCCCTTGCCGCGTCCCGGATAGCAGAAGCCCATCGGCACGATGGCGATGCGCGCGGCGTCGTAGAAGGTGTCGCGGTCCACATCCATCCACTGGCGCAGGCGCTCGCCGCTGGCATCGTTCCAGGGGACCCCGCTGGCATGCACCTTGGTGCCCGGCGCCTGGCCAACGATCAGCAGGCGCGCCTGCGGCGCTGCGCGCAACACCGGCCGCGGCCCCAGCGGCAGATGCCCGCTGCACAGCGTGCAGGCGCGAATCTCGCTCAGCAACAGCTCAAGCGGAGTGGCGGGGTCTTCTGCGTGGACGGGCATGCGCGATACTGCGAAACCGTGAATGAAGATCGAAGCATGATGCCGTCAAGGTGCGGCCGGCGGCCACACCCGCCTGCAAGTCGCGTCGGTCGGATCGCGCTGGCCCTGCTGCCGCTGAGCCTGGTGGCGATCGCGACCGGTTGCGCCCAGCTCGGCTATTACGCGCATCTGGCGCGCGGACAGATGGAACTGCTGTCGCAGCGCGAGCCGATCGCGCAGATCGTCGGCGACGAGCGACGCGACCCCGAACTGCGGCGCCGTCTGACGCTGGTGCTCGACGCCCGCCGCTTTGCGGTGCGCGACCTGCAACTGCCCGACAACCCCAGCTACACGCTGTACGCCGACCTGCAGCGCGCCTATGCCGTATGGAATGTGCTTGCCACGCCGGAGTTTTCGCTGGCGCCGCTGGAATCCTGCTTCCCTATCGCTGGCTGCGTCGCCTACCGCGGCCACTACAGTCGCGAACGTGCCGAAGCGCAGGCCCAAGCGCTGCGCGAGCAGGGCCATGACGTCGACATCGGCGGCGTGCCGGCCTACTCCACCCTGGGCTGGTTCGACGACCCGGTGCTCAACACCATGCTGCACTGGAGCGACGCGGTGCTGGTCGCCACCGTGTTCCACGAACTGGTGCACCAGCAGCTCTACGTGAGCGACGACACTGTGTTCAACGAGTCCATGGCGCGCTTCGTGGAACAGCAGGGGCTACGCGAATACTTCACCGCCGGTCGTATCGACGAGACCGACTCCGCGTTGCAGCGCGAGCGCCAGCAGCAATTCACCCACCTGGTGCTGGACGCGCGCGAACGCCTGTCCCGGCTGTACGCGCAACCGCTGTCGAACGAAATCATGCGCAAGCGCAAAGCCGAGGAGTTCCAACGCCTGAAGGCCGAATACGCCGAGTTGCGCGACACCCGCTGGAACGGCGACGGCGACTACGACGGCTGGTTCGCGCGCGACCTCAACAATGCCAGCCTGCTCAGCTTCGGCTTGTACGACGAGTACGTGCCCGCGTTCGAAAGCCTGTACGACGTTTCCGGTCGCGACTGGCACCGCTTTCATGCCGCCTGCCGCGAACTCGGCAATCTGCCGGGGCCGACACGCCGCCTGCGCCTGCAAAGCCTGATGCAGTACCGTAGCGCCGAATCCGATTGATCGATTGCCCAACGCATCCGACCATGAACCAGAACTACGACTACGACCTTTTTGTAATCGGCGCCGGCTCCGGCGGCGTGCGCGCCGCGCGCTTCGCGGCCAACTACGGCGCACGCGTGGCCGTCGCGGAAAGCCGCTATTACGGCGGCACCTGCGTCAACGTGGGCTGCGTACCCAAAAAGCTGCTGGTGTACGGCGCACACTTTTCCGAGGACTTCGAAACCGCTGCCGCCTACGGCTGGAACCTGGGCGAACCGCGCTTCGACTGGGCGCGCTTGATCGACAACAAGAATCGCGAGATTGCCCGCCTCAACGGCATCTACCGCAAGCTGCTGACCGGCGCCGGCGTGAGCCTGTTCGACGGCCACGCACGCCTTTGCGATCCGCATACCGTGGAGGTCAACGGCCAGCGCCACCGCGCCGCGAACATCCTGATCGCCACCGGCGGCTGGCCGCACAAGCCCGAGGTGCCCGGCGCCGAGCACGCCATCACCTCCAACGAAGCCTTCTTCCTCAACGCGCTGCCGCGTCGCATCGTGGTGGTGGGCGGCGGCTATATCGCGGTGGAGTTCGCATCGATCTTCCACGGCCTGGGCGCCGACACCACCCTGATGTATCGCGGCGATCTGTTCCTGCGCGGCTTCGACGACAGCCTGCGCACGCATCTGCGCGAAGAGTTCGAACGCAAACAACTCAAGACGCACTTCGGCACCGACATCGCCGCCATCGACAAGCAAGCCGACGGCAGCCTGCGCGCCACGTTGAAGGATGGCAGCGCACTGGAAACCGACTGCGTGTTCTACGCCACCGGGCGTCGACCCCTGCTCACCGACCTGGGCGTGGAGAACACCGGCGTGCGTCTGGACGAGCGCGGCTACATCGATGTCGACGCGCACTACCGCACGGCCGAGCCTTCGATCTTCGCCATCGGCGACATCATCGGTCGTGTCCAGCTCACACCGGTGGCGCTGGCCGAGGGCATGGCGGTGGCGCGCACCCTGTACCAACCGGAACTGGCGCGGCCGGTCGCCTACGAGCTGATTCCCACCGCCGTGTTCAGCCTGCCCAACATCGGCACCGTGGGTCTGAGCGAGCAACAGGCACTTGAGGCGGGGCACCGGCTGAACATCTTCGAGTCGCGCTTCAAGCCGATGAAGCTGGCCTTTGCCGACAACGCCGAGCGCACCCTGATGAAACTGGTGGTGGATGCCGATAGTGATCGAGTGCTTGGCTGCCACATGGTGGGGCCGGATGCCGGCGAGACCATTCAGGGCCTGGCGGTGGCGCTCAAGGCCGGCGCCACCAAGCGCATGGTCGACGACACCGTCGGTATCCACCCGAGCTCGGCGGAGGAGTTCGTGACCATGCGCGAGGTCACCCGCAAGGTCGCGCCCGAAGCCTGACGAAACCCGGTCATGCATCCGTGCTGATGGCGGCTCGCGGCCGTCGGCAGCGCCGACAAGGGCGGCCCATGCCCTTGTCGTGTGCGCTCAACAGATAGGCCCGACGGCGGGCGCGGCCCGCCCTACACGTCGAAACGGGATGCAGCCGCGCGACGATGAGCCCTATGCCGGTCCACGGGCGCCGTCAACCCGGCGCGGGAGCGGTGCCGTGCTCGGCCAGTACGCGCAGCAATTGCGCCGGCTCCTGATAACCCGGAATCAGCTCGCCGTCCGGCAGCACGATGGCCGGCGTTCCGCGCAGGCCCAGCTCCGCGGCCAGGCGCAGATGATCCATGACCGGGTTCTTGCATTCCTTGGGTCCTTCGAAGCCGCTGCCCAGCTTGGCTTCGGTCAGCGCCGCCTTGCGGTCCGCCGCACACCAGACCTTTTCGGCCTTGAAGAACGATGCCGTCTCCGGCCCCGAGCGCGGAAAGAACACGTAACGCACGGCAATGCCGTCGTCGTTGTATTCCTTGATGTGCTGGTGCAGCTTGCGGCAGTACCCGCAGTCGATGTCGGTGAACACCGTCACCGTGTACTTGGGTTCGCCTTTGGCCGGCGCATACTCGATGGTCTGGTCCGCTGCCATGCCGTTGACCAAGGTGGCGCGCGCACTGCGACGCCGGTTCTCGGTCAGGCGTTCGCCGGAGGCCAGGTCGTTGAGATCGCCGTCGATCAGATAACGCCCGTCCAGCGACACGTAGCCGAAGTTGAAGCCGGCCTGGATCTCGTACAGCCCCTCGATGGGCGTGGGCCGCACCTCGTCGATCTGCACCGTGGGCAGGTTGACCTGCAGACGTGCCTTGAGCGCGGCCATGTCTTCGGGATCGGCGTCGAGCACCGGCTCCGGCGCGACGGCCGGCGTCGAGCCCGCGGCAGCCTCGTCTTGATCGGGCTGTTGCGGCGCGCAGGCGACCGTCAGCAGGGCGAAGGCACCTAACCACCAGAGCTTGTGCATCGAAGAATCCTGTCGGGAGACCGCCATAGTGTAACGACGGCAGGAACGGGCGATCCGTTGTGATCGTCCGCACACAATGACCGTTGCTCGGCCTTGTCGGTTGCAAGCCGCCGCGAAAGACTAGCCTCCCGCCACCGACATATCCCGGCTGGCAGCGCCGCTTCCCCAGGAGACCCCAATGAACAAGCGCGAAGAAATCCTGGTTTACAGCCGTATCGTCGTCGGGGTGGTGCTGATGACGCTGGTGACCCTCGTCGTCCTGCCCTGAGCCCGCCGCGCTTCGCAAGCGGGGCACGGGAAACCAGCTACGGGCCCCGGCCAGGGTCGGCAACCGCCGACGCGCTGCCCCGGAACGGCAGTCATTGCCGATAATATCGGCCGTTCAGGTCATCTCTTCCGACGCCTCGCCGATGTGGGTCCCCCTGCTGCAACGCCTGTATGGCGTCTTCGCTGCGCCGGTGCTGGGCCTGATCGTCTTCGGCGTGGTCTGTCCGCTGATCCTGCTCGCCCCCACGTTGAGCCTGCGCCGCCGCATCGGCCGTGGCGGCGTGCGCCTGGGCCTGCTGAGCATCGGCATCCCGCTGCGGGTGCGGGGTCTGCAGCATCTTCCCGCCGGCGCCTGCCTGGCTGTGGCCAATCACGCGAGCTACATGGACGGGCTGGTCCTCACCGCCGCCCTCCCGGAACGCTACACGTTTGTGGTCCAGGATGGTGCCGGCCGCTGGCCTTACGTGGGTCTGGTCCTGCGACGCATGGGTTGCAGCTTCGTCAATCGCAGTTCGGCCCGCGACGGCGCCGCGCAGACCCGCCAACTGATCCGCCGCGTGCAGGAAGGCGAGTCGCTGGCGGTGTTTGCCGAAGGCACTTTCGAGCCCGACCCGGGCCTGCTGCCGTTCAAGAAAGGAGCGTTCCTGATCGCCGCCCGCGCGGGGGTGCCGGTGGTGCCGGTGGGTATCCGTGGCACGCGGGATTTCTTTGGCGGCCACCGGCGCGGCTTGCGCTGGAGCCGGATCGAAGTCGAGGTGGGACCGCCGATTGCGGCCAGCACCGACGCCGCCGCCTTGCGCGATGCCGCCCGTAGCGCGGTACTTTTGCGCTGCGGCGAGCCTGACCGCCACGCCGCGCCCGAGCCCAACGGAGACCTGTTGTGAGCGGCCCTGCGCTTTCGCCCCACCAACGTTATCAAGCCGACCTCGCGCGCCCGGGCTTTGTCGCCGATCAAGCGCAGGCCGCGGCGGTCGAAGCCCTGCAACAGGTTTTCGAGACCTTGGAGGCCAACCCACCGAAAAGACGCCTGATGCGCCGCAGCCTGATCTGGCCGCCGGTGGCCGGCCTGTATCTGTGGGGCGGCGTGGGTCGCGGAAAGACGCATCTGATGGACGCGTTCTTCGACGCGCTGCCGCCCGAACACAAACAGCGCACGCACTTCCACCGCTTTCTGCTCGACGTCCACGCCAGACGCCGACGATATCCGGATTCGCGCGATCCGTTGCGCATGGTGGCCGCCGAGATCGCCTCGCAGGTGCGGGTGCTGTGCTTCGACGAGTTCTATGTGTCGGACATTGCCGACGCCATGATCCTGGGACGCCTGTTCAAGGGCCTGTTCGCACGCGGCGTGACCCTGGTGGCCACCAGCAATTGCGAGCCCGACCAGCTCTATCCCAACGGCCTGCAGCGCGCCAACTTCCTGCCGGCCATCGACATGCTCAAGGCCCATGTGCGGGTCCTGAACGTGGACGGCGGCACCGACTACCGCCTGCGTGCGCTGACCCGTGCCGAGCTGTATCACTGGCCCAACGACCCACGCGCCGACGAGCTCTTCGAAAACGCCTTCGAGGACATTGCACCGGAACCCGGCTGTGCCCACGTCAAGGTGGAAATCGACGGCCGCACCCTGCACGCGCGTCGCCTGGCCGATGGCGTGGTCTGGTTCGAGTTCAACGAGGTCTGCGACGGCCCGCGTTCCGCCGCCGACTACATCGAGCTGGCCCGCGAGTACCACACGGTGCTGATCTCCAGGATTCCGCAGCTCACCGTGGAGCGCGAAGACCCCGCGCGGCGCTTCATCAACCTGGTCGACGAGTTCTACGACCGCGGCGTCAAGCTGCTGCTGGCCGCCGACGTGCCGCAGGAGCAGCTCTACACCGGCAAGCGCCTGCAGTTCGAGTTTCGCCGCACGCAGTCGCGCCTGCAGGAAATGCAGTCGCAGGAGTATCTGGCCAAACCGCATCTGGCCTGAGCGCAGGCGCGAAGCCCGCGTCCGGGGACAGGTGCGCTCACCCACTATCGCTGCGCGCGCCCGCGCACTACGCTGGAAGCGCGCCGGAACTTCCCCCTCACGACGCTGCCTCAAACGCACCGGCACGGCGCCCCGCCCACCGGATCGGGGAGGAAGAGGTCGCAACCCGCCATGCGTGTCCTGAGCCTCATCGCGATGCTGAGCGCAACTTTCGCCGCCCAGGCGCAGGTCTACCAATGCACGGACGCGGAAGGCCGCAGGCTGTATCAAGACCGCCCCTGCGCAGCCGGCCAGCAGACCACCCGCTTCGATCCGCTGGCCGGCAACCTCACCACCATTGATTCGACTGCGTCCCGCGAGCAGACGCAGGGCGCGCTGCTGATGCGCGAAGAAATTCGCGAGCAGCACATCGGGGTCACCATGCCCGCCGCCGCCGACACCCGCATCACCCTGTCCGAGCCCGCCTGGGAAGCACAGCCGGTCTATCCGGCAGCGTTCCCGTATCCGATCTATCGGGACCGCCATCGTGACCGCGACCGCGGTCGCGATCGGAACCGGCGCGACCCCGACTTTCGCGGCGACCGCGATCACCTGCGTCCCGATACCGCCCGCGCGCGCGCCGGCGGCGGTTACGTACCCGCACCGCCGACCATCCGCCAGATCGCACCGCGTCCGCCTGCGACTTCGCCCGCAGGGTCGTCACGGGCAGGCGTAGGGCGCGACGACGATCATTAGGGATTCTCTGATTTACCTCTCGAAGTTGCACGCTGTTTGCGTTTCAATCTGGAACGGACAGACGGATGACTTTGATGAAGCAACAGAGCCTGGGCAGTGGATTTGAGAAGTACGCGCGCACGACCAAGCGGGCGCGCTTCCTGGAGCAGATGGACTCGGTGATGCCGTGGTCCTCGCTGTGCGAGGTGATCGAGCCGTATTACTTCAAGGATACCGGCAGCGGCGGACGGCCACCGATAGCACTGGAGCGGATGCTGCGGATCTACTTTCTGCAGCAGTGGTTCGATCTGTCGGACCCGGCGGCCGAGGAGGCCTTGTACGACTCGGCGTCGATGCGCCGTTTTGCGGGGATTGACCTGGGCCTGGAGGCGCCGCCGGACGAAACCACGATCTGCAAGTTCCGCCACCTGCTGGAGCGCAACACCCTGGGCAAGCCGCTGTTTGACCAGGTCCAGCGCTACCTTCAGGAGCAGGGCTTCAAGATCAGCAAAGGGACGATCGTGGATGCCACGATCATTGGCGCGCCGAGTTCGACCAAGAATCAGCAACAGCAGCGCGATCCCGAGATGCACCAGACCAAGAAAGGCAACCAGTGGTACTTCGGCATGAAGGCGCACGTGGGTGTCGACAGCCGGACCCGGCTGATTCATTCGGTACAAGCCACGGCGGCGAACGTGGCCGACTGCCGGGTATTGCCGGAACTGCTGCACGGCCAGGAGACGCGGGTGTGGGGTGATCAGGCGTATCGCGGTCAGGGCAGCGTCATTCGTGAGAAGGCCCCGCAGGCGCTGGATTTCACCAACCGGCGCTACCGTCTCAAGGGCGTCATCGACGAATCAGAGCGGGCGAAGAACCGGACCAAGTCCAAGGTGCGCGCCAAGGTCGAGCACGTCTTTGCGGTGATCAAGCTGCGCTTCGGTTTTACCAAGGTCCGCTACCGCGGTCTGGCGAAGAACCTGCACCGGCTGCAGGTGACCTGCGCGCTGGCCAACCTGTACCTGGCGCGCGCTCAATTGATGAAGCTGCAGCAGGCGTAATCCGCCTGCTGCACAGCGATTGAGGCCGAAAGGCCAAGAAACGAGGCATCCGAGGCGATCCAAGCACCCATAATTCGGATTTCTTATCGGCTTGGGGCGCCAGTCACCAGGTAAATCAGAGAATCCTTAGCGCATTTTTCGATTCGAGCGAATTCTCGATCGGCAACCCACCTGACCCCGGCCGCATTGCGTGCCCCCCTCTCCCGCAAGCGGGAGAGGGGCCGGGGGTGAGGGCCTCGCCGACGCCGCTGCACCTGGCTGAGCGGCCCTCACCCCGGTTGGGTTTACGCAGGACTGCCTCAACGGCACTCCTGCGCTGGGACCCAACCGCTTCGCGCCACCCTCTCTCGCAAGCGGGAGAGGGCAAGCAACGGGTGGCCGAGCTGCGTTGCCAAGCGCAATCCGCGGCCGCAATTTCGGCGGCTCCGGGCATCGGCACGTGCAAACTTCCGATCACCCCATCGCAGCCATTCGCTCCTGGTACGACCGCTGCCACAATCTCGGTAGCCGCTTCGACAGGTTCAGCCAGCGCTGGCGTAACGCAAGATGTATCTCCGGCGCCGGAATTTGCGTCCAAGTCAGGGCCACACCGCCATTACGACACCGGAGTCCTTTCATGACCGATCTCTCTGCCCGCGACCGCGCTCTGGTCGGCCTGGGGGCCGCCCTGGGCAGCAACTGCATTCCCTGCATCGAGCATCACCTGCCGATGGCGCGCGCCGCCGGCCTGAGTGACGACCAGATCCGCGCGGCACTCCATCTTGCGGACAACATCCGGCAGGTTCCCGCGCGACGCGCGCTGGTCCGCGGCACCGAACTGCTCGGCACACCGGCGTCCGAATCCGCCGAAGAGGCTGCCGGTTGCTGCGCGCCGGACGACAAGCCGACCGGGCGAGGCCAGGATGCGACGGTCTCGGCGGCAGCGGCCGGCTGCGCCCCGGGTACCGCGCAGAAAACTGGCTGCTGCTGAGCCGGTCAATTCCATGTCGCCGGCCCAAGTTCCGTTCGAAGCCGCGGTGCGCCAGGTCTCGCAGCCCGTACTCGACTACCTGGTCCGCTACGTCGGCGACATCGGCACCGCCGAGGATCTGCTGCAGGAAACCCTGATCCGCATGAGCAGGGGAATGGCTGGTTTCGAGGGCCGCGCCTCCACCAAGACCTGGGCGTTCTCCATCGCCAGCCGGGTTGCAGCGGACTATCTGCGTCACCCGCAGCGGCAACCGCGGACGGTGGAACTGGAAGAAGCCGAGGCCGTCGCCGACCCCACCGGCAGCATCGACGAGCGCCTGGTCATCGACGAGATGGGCGCATGCATCCGACACGCCATCGACACCCTGCCGGACCGCTATCGTGCCGCCCTGATCCTGCGCGACCTGCAAGGCCTGAGCGCCCAACAGGTCGCAGAGGTCAGCGAGTGTTCCCTGGCCGCGGCCAAGATCCGGATTCATCGCGCGCGCCGGCATCTGAAGCAGGCGCTTGCCGGGCGGTGCACCTTCTACCGCGACCCCGACGCGGTGTTCCGCTGTGACCAGAAGCAGGACGCTTCGGAAAGAGCTGAGCAGCCGACAGTCGGTGCGCGGTGATGTCCGCGGGTCTACGCCTGGATGTTGCGGCGGCGCCTGCCGACTCAGTGGTGGTAGCGATGCGGCGCCGAGAGGACGATCAGCACGCTCGTCGACCACCCAGCAAGCGATCACTCAAGATCAGCGCTGTGTTCATCGCTGCGCCAAGAAACACACTGGAAGCGGCCCCGCGCCTCCGACGCCTCAGAAATTTCGCCGCACGGATCGACTCGCGCAGTACGCGCGACCCGATCCGCTGGCGATTCGATCTTTAGTCGGGCAGGGTCTCGCCCGAACCGCCCATCTCGGCCGGGAAGTCTTTCATTTTCGGCAGGCCGTCCTTAACGCTGAGCACCTTCTCGGCGTAATTGACGTGCACGGCCGGCTGGAAACTCAACGTCGGGATCACCGCCGCGTACACGTCGACCAAGCCCATCGGCGGGTGGTCGCTGAAGACATGGCCGCCGCAGGTCTTGCACCACTTGCGGTAGCTGACCGGCGTCTTGTTGTAAGTCCCGATGTTGTCCGCGCCCTTCGTGACCTTCAGCGAGTCGGGCTGCCACAGGCTGAAAGCGTTGACCGGCCCCGCAGACCAGTGCCGGCAGGACTCGCAGTGGCAATAGCCCATTGCAGCCGGCTCGCCGGTCACCGTGAACTGCACCGCGCCGCAGAAACAACTGCCTCTATGTTCGCTCACTGTCGCTCTCCTCGGTTGATCGGATTCTGTCCCTGGCCGCGCCGCCGACTTGGAATCGCCGGGTAGGACAATGTGTCGGCCTGGCCCGGGTGAAGCCACCACTGCGCCCGATCATACCGATTGGTCCGACACGCGTGCGACAGAACCGAGAATTGCGGATCGGCCCCGAGCCAGCGTCGACGAGTTCAGGCGCTACTCGACCGTCGGGGTGCAGCCCGGAGCGGCCATCAGCAACCGCAACTGACCGGCCGTCTAAACCGGCCTCGATTGCGATTCTCGGAGTTTCTAAAAACGCCTGCCCACGGAGAAGCCGGCTCCATAGACCTTATTCTCGATATCCGCCTCTCCCCCACCGAACCCGTCTGGGATCGAATCCTTTCCTCGCACCGTCCTGCGCGGTGAAAGGTTGCCGTAGGCACTGAGTTCCCAATGACCCCAGTGCTGGGTGGCGCCGACGCTGTATTGCTCCTGCAACGTCACCGGCCCCAGGAATGCGAACAAGGTGTTCTGCTCGGTCACCACGTTGGTTCCGTAGATGTAGCCGCCGCGGACGGTCAGCCTCGACGACACATCGAACGAAACTCCAAGCTTGTAGACGTTTTGATTATCGAAACCGAATCCTGCGCCATTTGGTGCCCCCAGCGGCACACCCGCTTCCAGACGATCCAGGCCGTTGCCAAACGCATCCTCTTTTCGATACTCGTAGCGCTGCGCCTCGATGGCAATCGTGGTCCTGGGTGATGCCTGGACCGAAATGCCGCCGCCGTAGATGGCAGGCAGCTCCAGCCTTCCACCGCCCGCGATCAACCCACGATAGTCCTTGTGCTTCCCATTGTGGTTCTTGCTTCGGTAGGAGGCGCCTGCGGTCAGCCACGAATTGATTCGCCACAGGACACCCGCCGAAGCGCCGAGCGTGAACACGCCGTCCTTGCCTTGGTTGGTCACATCCCCTGGCGACGAAGACACCATGGCGTTGTCCAGAAACTCGAGCCCCTTGGCCGAGAAAACCTGATACCCGGAGTTGAGGCTCACCCCGACATCCACGGAAGGACTGAAGCGGTAGGCGAGCACGCTGTCCAGGCTGCTCGACGCAAGCTGAAGACTCGCTCGATCCGGATTGCCGCCGAAGCGAGCAAAAGGACTACCGTCGTAGTCCGGGCCGATGCCCGCGCTGAGGATGGTCATCCCGAAGGCCCATCTCTCATTCAGTCGCCGAGTGAAGCCCGCCTGCGGAATCATGTAGTAGCTCCGCCCGTCGGAATTGCTAGTGCTGTCTTCCGCGATGGCATTTCCCGAGATCGTGGCATTCGCACGCGCGTAGAAGAAATCGGATCCGACGTCGTAGCGGCTGCCCAGACCCAGTGCATGTGCCGGGTTTCCGCTCAGCGCCGTGGTCTCCGCCGCAACGCTGTAGGAGACGCCCCCCATGCCCAGTGACTTGATGCCATTGCCACCGGCGAAGGCGCCCATCGTGGCGTAGCTGGGCAAACTCACGCACATGAGGGACAGCCACCACAGGCGCTGCGAAGCCATCGTCATGATTTTCATCCGGTCATTGAAAGGGGCGTGGCGTAGCCGGCCAGCGGTCTGCCCGTCAATTAGACTACATGGTCTAGATGAAGTAAACCAATTGGTCTATAAAGCACGGACGACTTGGTCTATGCGGCCGTCGGTCACCCCTCGACGTTCCCAGTTTTGCGTCGACCCTAAACTTCGACGATTCCTAGGGGGCAGTTCATTTGGAGAGCGTCCGTGTCACGTGCCCGTGAGTTCGATGAACAGATGGCGGTCCAACGAGCCATGCGCCTGTTCTGGCGCAAGGGCTACGAAACCTCGACGCTGCCCGAACTGCTCAAGGTCATGCGGATCTGCAGAGGCAGCTTTTACAACGCCTTCGGCACCAAGAGAGAAGTCTTGATCCGCGCCGTTCAACGGTATGCAGCCACCGGGATGGACGGCCTACTGTCCCCGCTGGCGACGGACGCCGCGGGGCGTGCCGAAATCGAGAAGACCTTCGCCCAGCTCCTGGCCTACATGACCAGCCCAAGGGGTCGTCAAGGTTGCTTGATCAGCAACTCGATGACGGAGATCGCCATGCAGGACCCGGAGCTGCGGGAGATTCTGCTTCTCGCGCGCAAGCAAACCGAAGATGCCCTTGCGCGAGCCTTCGCCAATGGCCAGGCCAGCGGTGCGATCAGCAATGGCGCCGATCCTCGGTCGGCGGGAAGATTCCTGCTCAACACGATTTCGGGCCTGATGGTTTCGTGCAAGACCAACCCAGGGCCCGACGAACTCGACGACATCGTTCGGATGGCGCTGCATGTTCTTGATTGAAGGACGACGGTGCCTGCTTTCACTTCGGGCATGCAGACGATGGAGGCACCGCACCCGCATCTGTCTGACCGACTGCGAGAGGTTCAGATGGCTGCAGGTGCTTGGGGGCGAGAATGCCGACGCGTCGGACGGCCGCTTTTGGCACCGGAGCCGACAGTCGAGCTCCGCGACCAGGGGACTCCGAAGCAGACTTTCGTGAAGACTCACTCCCGGCACTTGAGCGGCCGCTGCTAATCAGCCCGCCGCGATCATTCACCACATTGCAAGACCGCCTCAAAGCGGCCTGGTTTTCGCATTCGGACGGCGCCCGCCGACCGCGCAAAAACTCCCCGGTACTTTTGAGGAATCAGAACCCGAGCGTACCGGGGCATGGCCCGGCATGCCGCCCTGGCCCGTGAAGCTGTGATCCCCTTGCGGTGAAGTAGCCGAATACGATCGTTTGAGGGTGGGAAGCTGCTCAGCATCGATCGCACGTCGGCTGCTCGCGAATAACGTGCGGCAACTTATTCGACAGCGCAGTGCGGGGCAACGAGCAGATCATCAAGACGATCATCGCCCGCGAAGCCTGCAGTCCAACATCGGAGACACCGATCGAAGTCCTGCGATTCTTTTGGAACGTCGTGCCGCGACGCGCCCGACCATTAAAGGAAGCTGCCGACTCAACGCTCCTCAGAGGACGGCCAGCCACCCCAGTTCAAGCTTGGCGGCGACGGCGTCCGAAACGACACCGGATAGTGCACCAAGCCTGGATAGAGTCTGCTCCACACGAATGCGACCCCCATCAGACAGAGAACGCCCGGAAGCATGGGGTTCCACAGCGCTGTCCACGTCGCGCCGGCCGCCACCATGATCAGCGGGTTGGCGCCAGCAGGAGGATGAACGGTGCGGGTCCACAACATCAGTGCGAGGCTGAGCATGACCGCAATTGCCGCGCTGGCGTTCGAACTTCCCAAGACCTGCACGCAAGCGATACCGCACGCAGCTCCAATCAAGTGCCCGCCTAGCGAGGTGCGGGGCTGAGCAGCGGGCGCCTGAGTTAGCCCAAAGCGGAAGTCCGGATGGACGAATTCATCGCCCGAAAGCGGACGGTGTTAGCGAGGCATCAATACTCATGAGCGGCACAGCTTGTGGGCCAATAAATTCCGCTGCGGCTTGCTACCGAGGCATTGAGGTCGACGATGAAGGTGAGATGGCAGAGCAGCCGGAGGTTTAGTGCCTGTGTAACTGGTTACTATGAAGCCAAGAGGGATATCAAAAGGGAGTAGCATGCTCTGACCCGGCTGAGGATCCCGATCCAGGGAGGACACCGTGAACGACTCGAAGAAGCTGTGGTTTGGTTTGATCTCATTGCTGGTTGTTTCATTTAGTGTGCTTCTTTGGGCCGGTGGTGAAATCTTTCGCGCTGCACCGCCAATGCCGGAGCGAGTTGTCGGCGAAAATGGCGATGTGGTTTACACGCGCGCCGACATTGAGCGTGGACGGCAGGTCTGGCAGTCCTTCGGCGGTATGCAGCTGGGTTCGATCTGGGGACACGGTGCCTATGTCGCGCCGGATTGGAGCGCCGATTGGCTGCATCGCGAAGCATTGGCTGTGTTGAACGCATGGGCACAGCAATCCGCTGGATCCCAGTACATGGGTCTACCACTGGAAGAACAGGCGCCTTTGCGCGGCCGCCTCGAAGCATCGATACGCCGCAACACCTACGATCCTGCCACGGCGACGATCACGCTCGATGCGGATCGCGTCGCTGCAATCCGCGAGGTCAGCGCGCACTACGAGAGTCTGTTCGGGGTCGATGCTGATACCGCCGAGCTGCGCGAGCAGTATGCGATGCGGGACAACACCGTCAGCACTCCCGAAGGCCGCCGCGCACTTTCAGCATTCTTCTGGTGGACCGCCTGGGCCGCGACCACGGAGCGCCTCGGCACCGCCGGTGAGACGCTGGTCCCGGAACGCGAGGGTGTCCAGCCGCAGAAGGTGACGTATACCAACAACTGGCCCGCCGAACCGCTGGTGGGCAACCGGCCACCGCCTGCGCTGTGGGTGTGGTCTGCATTCAGCGTACTGTTCTTGCTCGCTGGCATCGCATTGCTTGGATGGCATTACGCCGTTTCGCATGGGCGGGAGGAAAATAGTCCAGCCATTCCGGCATCCGACCCCTTCGCACTCCTGCGCATCACGCCGTCGATGCGAGCGACTGCAAAATACTTCTGGGTCGTATTGGCACTGTTCCTCGTCCAGATTTTGCTCGGAGCGATTACTGCGCACTATCAGGTAGAGGGGCAGGAGGCATACGGATTCCCGCTCGCCGAGTATCTGCCCTACTCCATCACGCGCACTTGGCACACGCAGCTCGCTGTTCTTTGGATTGCCACTGCATGGCTCGGAACCGGGCTCTATATCGCGCCTGCACTATCGGGTCATGAGCCGCGCTTCCAACGTCTGGGCGTGAACTTTCTGTTTGTCTCGCTGCTGATCATTGTCGTGGGCTCATTTGCCGGCCAATGGCTGGCCGTCACGCAAAAGCTCGGGCTCGACTACAACTTCTGGTTCGGCCATCAAGGCTGGGAGTACGCGGACATGGGCCGCTTCTGGCAGTGGTATCTGTTCATCGGTCTGCTGCTGTGGCTGGTGCTCGTCGGCCGCGCACTGTGGCCGGTGCTACGTGGCCCCACCACTGAAACGCGTTCCATCACGGCACTGTTATTTCTGTCGACCGTCGCGATCGGCTTGTTCTTTGGTTCGGCGCTGATGTGGAACGAGCACACCCATATTTCCGAAGTGGAGTACTGGCGCTGGTGGCTGGTACATCTGTGGGTCGAAGGCTTCTTCGAAGTCTTTGCCGCCGCCGTCATGGCGCTGATCTTTACGCGGCTTGGGCTCGTGAAGGCCAGTTCCGCGACGATAGCCGTCCTGTTCGCCACGATCATCTTCATGGCCGGCGGCGTTCTGGGCACGCTGCATCACCTTTATTTCGTCGGAACGCCTATTGGCGTTGTGGCGCTGGGCGCCAGCTTCAGCGCGCTGGAAGTCGTTCCGCTTGCCTATATCGGTTTCGAGGCGTACCACACTTGGAGACTGAGGCAGGCCGCGCCGTGGATGGAGCGTTACCGCTGGCCGGTAATGTTCTTCCTTGCCGTGTCGTTCTGGAATCTGGTCGGTGCCGGACTGTTCGGCTTCCTGATCAATCCGCCGCTGTCGCTGTACTACATGCAGGGCCTCAATCTCACGCCCTTGCACGGTCACACGGCGCTCTTTGGCGTGTACGGCATGCTTGGGATCGCGCTGGTCCTGTTCTGCCTGCGCGGTTTGCGTGGCCAGATGGTCTGGAACACCAAGTTGCTGGGAACGTCCTTCTGGGCACTGAACATCGGTCTGGTGCTGATGGCGCTGTTGACCTTGTTGCCACTGGGCACGATGCAGTTGCTGGCAGCCATCGAGCATGGCTATGCATACGCGCGCTCGGCTGAGTTCATGGGACAACCGATTGTGGAAGTGCTGGTGTGGATGCGTGTTCCCGGCGATACCATCTTCAGTATTGGTGCGCTGGCGCTCGCATGGTTTGTGGTCCGTCTGTGGATCGCACCGACACCTGAACCCATTGCCGGCGGCGATACTCGAAAAACATAGCGATGGTGGAGTCTGAGGCTGACCCGCTGTCGCTGCGCCGCCTCGGGGATGCGCCGCACAGGCTGCTGTTCTTCGTCGGCGCGACGAACGTGCTGCTTGCCATGGCGTGGTGGACTGCATGGTTGATCTCGGCGAGCAGTTCGACACCCTGGATGCCGCAGCCGCGTGTGCCCGCAGGCTGGCTGCATGCCTTTGTCATGCAGTACCAGATGCTGCCGAGCTTCATGTTCGGCTTTCTGCTCACGGTCTTTCCGCGCTGGATGAGTCTTCCCGAGTTGTCGTGCAGGCACTATCTGCCGGTCGGCATCGGCCTGTTCGGCGGACAGATTGCGACTTTGATGGGTGCAATGGGCGTGGCCCCAGCGTTATACCTTGGCTGGGCGCTGACAGCAGCGGGCTGGATCGCGGGTTTGACTGCCTTGGCCCCCCATCTCTGGCGCGAACAAGGTATCACCTGGCACGCCAGGTCGTGCTTTGCCGCGCTGGTCGTCGCCCTGCTTGGCCTCGGCATGTTCGGTGCCTACCTGGCAGGTGCTTCGTCCTGGTGGCTCCTCGCCAGCATCAAACTCGGCACATTCGGCTTACTACTGCCGGTCTATCTCACGGTCGCGCATCGGATGTTTCCGTTCTTCGCCGGCAACGTTATGGCTGGCTATGCTTCCTGGCGGCCACTCTGGTTGCTTTCGGCCTTCTGGCTAGTGTGTATTGCCCATCTCGCGCTGGAACTCGTCCAGGCCTATGGCTGGTTGTGGATGGTCGATGTCCCGATGTCACTGCTCACGATGTATCTATGCTGGCGCTGGTGGCCACGTGCTGTGGAACGACAAACGTCGCCGCCATTGCTGACGACTCTGTTCATCGGCTTGGCATGGCTACCCGTGACATTCGCGCTTTACTCCGCCCAGAGCGTTTGGTACTTGGTGAGCGGCATGTATGAACTGGGCAAGGCGCCAGCCCACGCGCTGTATATCGGATTCTTCGGAAGTGTTCTGATCGCCATGGTGACCCGCGTCACCCAGGGCCATTCTGGGCGTCCGCTCTTTCTCCCCACCATCGCTTCCTTCGCGTTCGTCGCAATCCAGATCGTGGTGATCACCCGCATCGTCGCCGAAGTGCTTCCGGATAGGCTGCTTTGGTACGCACTGGCCGCCGGTGGCTGGCTTCTGGGACTTGGGCCCTGGATTCTGTGGCTGGGCAAAACCTATCTGGCACCCCGCGCAGACGGAAAACCGGGTTGAGATGATCGAGTACTACTCCCAGATCAAGTTTGTTCACATCGTCGCCGTGCTGATCAGCGGGAGTTTGTTTTTTCTGCGCGGGCTGATGGTGCTCAGCAGCAAGCAGGGGTTGGCACTGGCAATGCCTGTGCGATACCGCAGCTATACGATCGATACTGTGCTGCTCACGGCGGCGCTCATGCTGGTTTCGCTTCTGCCCGCGGCAGTGTTCTCGAACGGCTGGCTTACGGTCAAATTGATCCTGCTGGTCGCCTACATCGTTCTCGGATCATTCGCCCTTAAGCGGGCGGCCAGGCCGAATGCCCAACGGTTGAGTTTCGTATTCGCTCTGCTCACTTACGGCGTCATGGTAAGCGTCGCGCGCGCGCACCATCCCCTTGGCGCTCTGCATTCCTGGTTCGGATGATACGCACCGGAAGCGAAGAGACCACGTGAAGGGCTCGGAACGCAAGATCGTTGGCCTCATCGAGACGCGGAATTGCACCGGGCTACACGTCTCGAGTGTGGACACAATCAGCTGGTGCGTCGCAGCCCGCCATGGTTCTAGTTTCTGAGATCCATTTTGTGGACAGCTCCGCCAGCTATCACTACAACTTAAATGGTTGCCAGAAACTTCGAAGAACAAGTAGACCCAATGAATGGTATAGAGCGCAAGATCGTCGAATTTCACCAAGATGCGGAATCGCACTGGGTCGCGCAACTTGAATGTGGCCACAACCAACATGTGCGTCATAGCCCGCCCTGGTTTAACCGGCCTTGGGTGACGACCGTCGAGGGAAGGAACAATGCCTTGGGAGAGAAGCTATCTTGCGTGAAGTGTGCGGAACGAGCGCCGCCGGATAGATGTCAGTAGGAAGCAGTATTGCTGTGCGTGGGTGGCTGGACCCCTCGAATGCATTGGATGAGCCGCATTCAACTCATGCCGATTATTAACTCCTCGCGACGGGGCGCCTATGCCTTCCAGCAAGCGGAAGGCAAGGCAATCTCGGCGGTGCGTGCGGAGATCGCGGCGATCATGCACGCGTTGCTGGAGCATCCCCCGGCTCTGCGGGCTTCGGCCGCCATTGCTTCAAAACGATCACGGAGACATTCACCAGATAAGGCAGTGCGCAAGCGCGCGCTATCGCGGCCCTGAGTCTGCGCCTTTAACCAGACGTTCGCGACCGGCAGTAAGTGGCACTTACATGCCGGTCGTCACCGACACAACTCGACCCCCGCAAAGTCACCCGCCGCAACGATCTATTGATCGACCGCACTCGTGACGACACTCGCCAATTGCCCGGCCTCGGCGAAGTACAGCGCGGCACGCATCTGTCGGCCTGGTTTGAGCTGCGCCAGCAGATCGGCGTAGCGGGCCACCTGTTCGCGGTACCGAGTTCCCCCTTCTTCCAGGTAGCGCGCCAGCCGCTCTGCTGCCACGGGCCTGGCGCTGGTCTTGTAGTCCACCACCCACAGCGTGCCGTCGTCGTCTTCGAAGCAGCGGTCGATGACGGCGGAGATCCAGCGGCCATCGCTGCGGCCGGCCAGCGGGTATTCGCTACGCGCCCAGGGTTTGGGTGACAGCAGCCAGCGGCCGTCTTCGGAATCCAGGGTTTTGTTCAGCAGTTCGATCACGCGGGCGACGGCGAGGTCGACCATGGGCTCGGGCATGCCGCGGCGGCGTAGGCCGGCGGCCATGGAGCCGCGGTGCCGGGCGCCGCCATCGGACCACGCCGCCAGACCTTCGGCGGCGATGCGCTGCATGGCCTCGTGATAGAGCGTGCCGACGAGTTGGGCGTAGACGTCTTCGATTTCGTCCACGCGCGCCGCGGACGGCTCGGCCTGATCGCCGAGCAGCGCTTCGCTGGGGCGCAGGGTGCGCAGCTCGGGCGGGCGGTAGCGCGGGGCTTCGGCCGGGGGTCGTGCGTCCAGCCGCAGGCGCCAGGCACGCGGCGGCGGGTTGGCCACGACGACCGCTGCGGTTTGCGCCATTGGCGCGGGCGGTGGTTGCGCTGCCGGCAGCGCGGGCGTGGCGGCGACATGGGCCTGCACCACCGGATCGATCACCGGCAGCAGCGCCTGCGCAAAGCTCTGCGCCGCATACGGCTGCAGCGCGCCGGTCTGCCTGTCGCGCTCCACCGCCACGGTAACCGTCGCGGTACGACGCGCGCGGGTGATGGCCACGTACAGCAGGCGCAGGGCTTCGCTGCGGCGGCCGGCGACATGCAGCGCCTGCACCGCCTGGTAACTGCGATGCGCGGGATGATCTTCGGGCCAGGCTTCGTCCGGCCTGGGCAGCAGCAGGCGCGGGCCTTCGACGTCGAACAGGTGCAGCCAGGGCTGGTCCTCATTGCGCGGCTTGCGGTTGCAGCCGACCAGCAGCACGTGGTCGAACTCCAGGCCCTTGGACTTGTGCACGGTCATCAGCTGCACCTGACCGGCGCGCGGCGCGGCATACAGCTCGGTGAGCCGTCGACGCAGACGCGCCAGGTCGCGCACACCACCGCCGCGGGCTTCCTCGCGCAGGCACAGCAGCGCCTGGCGCACGTCATCGAGGCCTGCGCGCGTGCAGCACAGCGGCCCGTGCAGGCGGCGCCACACCGCCTCGGTGCGATCGGCCAGTGCCGCCCGCTGGCTGCGTGAGCGGCCGCTGGCTTCGAGCGCATCGTGCAATCGCTGCAGACGTACGCGACCTTCGTCAGACAAGCCTTGCGGGTCGGCCAGCGCCTGCACGATGCGCGCTGGCCAGGGTTCGCGCACGCGACCGCGCGACAGGTTCACCAGATCGGCCCAGCTCAAACCCACGAACGGCGCGCGCAGCAGCACCGCCCAGTGCAGGCGATCCTGCGGATGCCACAAGGCCAGGGCCAGGGCGAGCACATCGCGCACCTCGGGCACGGCGGCGAGCGGGTCGATGTCCTGGCAGGCCGGCAGATGCCCGCGCTCGCGCAGCGCACGGATCACCGGTTCCAGGTGATTGCGCGCACGTGCCAGTACCACCACCGAACGGCCGCCGTTGGCGAACGTGATGGCGCGCGCTGCCACCGCATCGGCCTCGGCTTCGCGGTCATCGAAGACCTGCACGTCCAGCCCGGCGGCATCGGCCATCGGCTCGCGTTGCGAGGTACTGGCGGTGAAAGGCACCGCGCCGCGCAGCACGTCCAGCCGGGTCGGGAAGATCTGCCCGAACGCGGTATTGAAGTCGGCCACCATGCGCGGGTCGCTGCGAAAATTCGCGGACAAGCGCAGCGGCACCAGGTCCAACGCACCCAGCCGGCGCGTGTTCCACAGGTCCAGAAACAACCGCACCTCGGCCTTGCGAAAGGCGTAGATGCTCTGCTGCGGGTCGCCCACCAGGAACAGCGAGCGGCCGTCACCCGGCGTCCAGCTCGCGGTCAGATGCCGCAGCAGGTCGAGCTGCGCTTCGCTGGTGTCCTGCATCTCGTCGACCAGCAGATGGCGGATGCGCGCGTCGGTGGCCAGCAGCGCATCGCCCACATTCGTATCGGTGGCACGCAGGGCCTGCAGGGCACACATCGCCAGTTCCGGAAAATCCGCTTGCTGGTGGTCCGCAAACACCAGCTTGAGATGCCCGGCCAGACGTCGCAGCACACGCAGCCACGCACCGCGCAGCGCCACCAGCTCCGGGTGCAGACAGGCGTCGGGTAGCTCGCGCACGGCGGCGGCTAGGGCTTGCAATTCGGCATCGCCGGCCCAGCCGTCGAGCAGCGCCTTGAAGCGCAGCGTGTAAGGCTGTCTGGCCAAAAAACCGGTCTTGACGTTGACGCCGCCGGACTTGCGCAGCTCGCCATTGCTGGTAAGCAGGCAGGACGCCAGGCGGCGCAGCGTGTCCAGATTCGCAGCCTGTGCTGACGGCCAGTCGTGCAGCTCTGCGGCCCAGGCCAGCAGGTCGTGCTGGCCCGCGCCTTCGCGCAGCAGCTCCACCAGCGCCTCGCGATCCGCCGCCGGCAGCGCGGATTCAAACGCCTGCAAGGCCGGCAGGATCAGACGCTCTAGCGCCAGCCGGTCCTGCTCCCGCCAAAAATCTTCCGCCGCATCCGCTGGCACCGTCGCCGCGGCACCCAGCCACTGCTCGCGCCGACCCAACAATTCGGACAAGGGCTCGATCAGGCGGTCCAGCCGGTTGCCGCTCAGGCGCAGCACCCGGGCCATCGCCGCACGGTCCGCTTCCGGCACCGAGGCGTCCTCGATCTCCTCGAACAAGCGCAGCAACGCCTCGCGATACAGGCCGCGCGCGTCCTCGCTGATCGCCAGGGTGCCACCGAGGCCGGACAACAAAGGCAACTGCGCCGCCGTTTGCATGCAGAACGCGTCGATAGTGGTGGCCGACAGCCGCGCCGGCTGTTGCAGCAACTGCCAGCCGCGCACGACATCGCGCGCCAGCACCGCACGCGCGCGCTGCCGCACCGCCCGGTCGTGCGTATCGAGCACATCGTCATCCGCAACCGGCGCTGCCACCGCCGCACTCAGGGCCTGCAACACCCGCGCGCGAATCTCCGCCGCCGCCTTGTTGGTGAAGGTGATGGCCACCACCTGCTCGGGCTCCTCCACCACCGCCAATGCCGCCAGCAGGCGCTGCACCAGCAGCCCGGTCTTGCCCGACCCGGCCGGCGCCGTGACCAGCGCATGTCCGTCGAGGTCCAGCGCGGCGTCGCGTTCAGGGGCGTCGGACAGGTCGGAGGAAGGAGCAGACATGGCGCGGCGATTATCGCCGCATGGGCTCAGAGCGCATCCAGCAGACTGCGCACCCCGAGGCCAGCGCGGCTGTGCACGTGGGTGAAGATCATGGTGGCGCGCACGCCCGCCCGGCCGAGCAGTTCCTGGACGGTCCCGATGCGGTAGGTGCCTTCAAGCAGATGCGTGGCAAAGGAGTTTTGCAACTCCTGCAGCGACACCGACTTGGCAACACCGGCGTGCGGTGCCACCTGGCGCACGTGACGCTGAACCTGCATTCCGTCCTGCATCCAGCTCACGTCCAGTCGCTGAACCTCCCGGAAATGGAAGAGCAGAGTCGCCGGCACTTGGTTCTACGCTGACTGCAAAATTCCGGTCTGTCGCGAGATGCGTCAGAAACCGCCCCGCCTCTGGCCCGCCCAAGTCACGCGGATGTCGCTTGTCGCGTAACAGGATGAGGCGTCTAATCCCGTCGACATAAGTCCGCTCGGCACGCAGCCTGTAGTGGCGGGTTCGCAGCCGATCACGGACCTGATCGAGCAAGCGCGGCGCTTTAATATCTGCCCCGTTCATTGCGTCATAACTCAGGAGACAAGGCATGAAAGATGTATCGTTCGAACACTTGCGCATCCAGCCTTGGTGTTATCAGACATGTCGTCTGGTTTATCCGACTTGGTCTGTCGTCTAATCAGGCGTTGGCGTTGCTTGGGCTGCGAGTGAATCTCGTTTTATGCCACGAGGCGACGGTCTGTATGAGGTCTTGCGTGGCGTGCTATTACCGAAGCGGCTTTTGGCGCGGCATAAGCGAGCTTGATGCCGACGTCAAAAGCCGCTTCGGTGACGCCGCGTCGAATTCATCCAGGCCGGCGCTGTTTTGGGGAGTGATGATTTGAAAGAGCGGGATGCCAAGCACCTCCAACAACTCGTTGAAGCGGACATTGCGCTTTGGGAGTGTTCGGCACTTGAGGGTGTGGGCTGCGCAATGCCGCTTAACTCGATGCGTTGGCGTTAGGCCCCTAGGGAGAACAAATGAGCGTTGATAGTGACATCGGTGAACTCGAGACGCTGAAAACCTCGGCGCCTCACGAAATCAACATTTCCTTTCTAGATCATCGCGGCCGTAAGACGACGAAGCTAGTAGGCAACACTAGCGAGGAGAACCATGTCAAAGGGCGGCACCGAACATATGAGTTCGAGTTCAAAGAGCTACAGTTCGTATCTAGGATCCAGATCAGTACGCGAGATTACGCGGACGGCAACAAGGCCAACTTCAATTGCACTTACTACCCCTATGGAGACAAGGCCAAAGTTCAAGTCGCTAACGCGAACAACGCGTGGAGCGTTCGAGTAAACCGGTTCATTACAAAGTTCTCGATTGAGCCGCCCAGAAAATATCTGGGTGACCAGCTACTTACTTCGGTCCAAATCGAGGGGTTGAGATCGTCCGAGTTTTCCGACGTCGCTAAACAGGTTGGTGCTGTCGAGAACCTCCGCCAATCAGCACTTGAGAAATGTAGAGAGCGCCTTGAAGCAGTAACTGCCAAGGAGGCCGAGGTTGAGGGTCTGAATCAGAAGATCGCTGAATTGACGGAGTCAATCACCCAACTCGATGACAACAAGTCGCAGGTCGAAAGCCAGCTCGAATCTGCGCAGGAAAATTTGGCGACAACGGATCGGGCCGTAGGATCGAAAAAGCAAGAGCTTTCTGAGTTTTCCGCCCGCATAGAGTCCGCTTCCTCGTCAATTGAACAGAAAACGGAAGAACGGAAACAGCTTTCGACAGTAATCGCCAAGGCCGAGGCCCAGCTACGAGAGCTGAAAGAAAATATCAACATGTTTCCGACAGAAATTAGCGGCTTCGTCTCTCAGGGCGCATCAAGCATTAGAAGATACTCATTTCTCGCCGCCATCCCTATCATCGTAATTGGCCTGGTGACCGTTGATCTTTTTTCGAAGGCCTCAGAACTCAGTCACCTGGAGAATCTACCCCAGACCATATCCATATGGGAGGTCTTGGTTGCGCGCTTCCCATACGTTTTGGTCTGTGCCGCGCTGATCGCCTCAAGTTATAAACTTGCCAGAGTATTCATCGCTGAGATAATCCGAATCAATGAGCAGAGGTTGAACCTCACAAAAATTAGCATTGTCGCCAAGGACGTGTCCGACGCATCTGAAGATGGTTTATCGCTTGATGACGCCGCGCGCTACGAGCACCGCACACATCTAAAAATGGATCTTTTACGCGCCCATTTAAAAGGCTACCTCGCGGATGATTACCAATATTCTAAGAAGGAACTTCCATCTCAAGACCCGCAGCCGGGAGATGGTAGCCAGGATGAGGCCGAGGCCTAGCATTTCGCTGCAGGCGACGTTTGACCCGCCACCTACTTCTGCTTCCGCAAAAGCAGGCGTCGCCTCAAGCGCGCCTGAGCTCAGGCGTTAGGGGACAAGAAGATGTTTCTGTACGCACGTCGGGAGTGGGCAGTTCGGGCAGTGCTGAGGCGGCTGGCGCGCCAGCGTGTTGCGCTTGTGCTTCAACCCGGCAACGTATGGGTGATCGAGAACGCCGTACCGGACAATGAAGAAACAGATGCGGCGCTCAAGACCTGTTTCATGCGCGGCTGGGTTGAACCGCTAGAAAACTCGGTGCCAAAAGGGCGGCTCGGTCCTAATGGCGAACTACCCGAGGCATTTCGCTTCCAGACTTCGGGGCCGGTGTGGCGCGTAACAGAAGGCGGGTGGGCCGCAATTCACCGTTCAAACGAGTGGACGCTCGTCGGGATTCTACTCGGGGCTATCGGAGTGCTCGTTGCGCTCGTCCCCTAAGGAGTGACGGTGACAGGATACTGAGTCCCCACCACCGTCGTTCGCGCTCCGTGATCCGCCGCTATACCGCGAGCCCCGGCCAGTCCTTGTAATCCGCGTACGAGCGATCCAGGGCGATCTTGTCGCCTCTGATTTCAAGTACCGCGCACAGCGGAATGCCCCAGTCTTCGCCGCGGGTCTTGTCCTTGAGCACGACTTCCACGATGACCGCGGTGTCGGTGGCGTGCATCTTGAGAACGTGCATTCTGCGGTTGGGCGCCGCGTTCCACACCGCCTGTTCGATCTCGATGAACTTGTCGATGCCTTCGAACGATCCGACGCCCATGCAGTTGAGATTGTAGTCCGGGTGGTAGCACTCGCGGACGAATTTCTCCGGGTCGGAGTTGTAGAGCTCGATGTACCTTTCTGCGACGGCGAGGTTTTGTTTCGCTTGATCGGTCATTGCCATTTTTTTGGTCCTCCATGAGTGGTTCCGATGCCAGGCCGTTGTGGCCGCGGGTGCTGTGCCCGCTGGAGTCGAACCGTATCGCAGGGGGGCGGGGATTACGAATTTGGGTAGTGCCATGGCATGACGTTCCCGCCGCCGCAGGATCGCCACGATTTGGCTTCGAGAACGGTCCTATGTCCCACGCCGGCCGTCGGCGCAGGCACCCGGCAAGGACCTTGCGCGCCCGGCCGCACTACATCAGCTTCACCGCCCGATCAGGCTCCTGGCGCCTATACTGGTCGCGACGCAGGAGATCCCCATGGTTTCGCTGATCGGCATTACCCACACAGACGCGGAAGTCCTCAGCGGCACGCCTGTTTTCGTCGGAACGCGTGTTCCGGTGCGGTCGCTTTTCGACTATCTGGAAGGGGGGGAGACGCTTGAGGAATTTCTTCACCAGTTCCCGTCGGTGAGGCGAGAACAGGCGATTGCCTTGCTGGACGCGGCATTTGAACGGGTCGCAACGGATGCGCATCCTGCTTGATGAGAATTTTCCGGCTGACTTCGCAAGCCTCCTCGCAGGCCATCAGGTCTCTACCGTTCACCGCCTGGGCTGGTCCGGCGTGAAGAACGGTGAGCTTCTCCATCGCGCAGGAGAGGTCTGCGAAATCTTCGTCACAATGGATCGCAGTCTGGAGTTTCAACAGAACGTCAAGGTGTTGCCATTTGGGATCGTAGTGGTGCACGCAGTATCAAATCGCATGGTCCATCTGGCTCCGCTCGTTGACAGCATCCTCGGCGCGGCTGTCCGCGCGGGGCCCGGCGCTGTCGAGAGAGTCGGTGCGCTACCGCCTCATCGCGCTTGACCGCCCTCCCCGGAATGACCGGCTGAAAGCCGCAAGCCCGTCAGGCGCCGCCGTCATCCCCGTCAGCATCGTCGTCCTCGCCCTGCGCGGTCAGCACCAGCAGATCGGCGTAGTGCGAGCGCGGTTTGACGCGCTGCGCCAGGCCCGCTTCTCCGGCTAGAAACCCTTGTGCGGCGGCTTCCAGCGCCACGCGCCACTGGCCGAGCTTGGCTTGCCATTCGCCGTCGGTATCGGCGGCGGGGTCGTTGATCAGTTTCTTGCGCCAACTGGTCTGTGCGGCGAGCGCGGGATGGCCGTCCTTGAGGTGGCCGAAGCAGATGCCATCCACCTGCGGGACGCCGGCGGCCAGGGTGGCGGCGTAGCCGGCGTAGAGCGGGAGCTGCGGCTCTTCCAGGCGCTCGGCCTTCCAGCCGCGCGGCTCGGCGTTGCGGCCGGTCTTGTAATCGATGACCAGCCAGCGCGCGCCGTAGGGCGTCTGCACTTCATCGACGCGGTCCAGGCGCAGGCGCAGGCTCAAACCGGCGACCGTGGGCTGGGCGTTGGGTTCGATGGCGCGGACGTGGAACGGGTCGAGGCGACGGGTCTCGTGCGCCAGCCATTGCTGCAGCAGAGCGCGCACGCGCTGGCGTTCCAGGCGGACCATCGCGGCGCCGTAGTCGGCTTCGGCCAGCAGCTGCGGGAGCTGAGCGTCCAGCGTGGTGTCGATCAGTGCGTCGAGCGTGCCGGCATCGCGCAGCGCTTCAAGATTGCGGCTGTCGCCGATCTGCGCCCATAGCGCTTCGAGCACGGCGTGAACCAGATTGCCCTGTACGCGCGCGTCCATGCCGGCAGCGGGTTCGGGCAACGATTCGACGCCGAGGCGGTAACGCGCAAAAGCGAAGAACGGCGATTCGAACCAGGCCTTGAACAGCGCGGCGTCGGGACGCAGGCCGGCCTGTTCTTCGGGGTCTACCGGTGGTACCGGGTCGGCGTCTGGTCGTTGCAGAGGGCGCGCGGCGGGATCCTGCGGCAGGGCGGCTTCCAGCGCGCCGACGGCATCTGGCGTGCTGGCGTCCGGCCAGGCCTGCGCATCGCCGAACAGCGTCGACACCAGCAGCTCGGCGCCGCGCGCGTCGAGCCTGGGCGCGCAGACGTGGACCTGCGGGGCGACCTGCTGCAGCAGCGCCTGGACCTGCGCCTGCGTGCGGGCCAGCCAGGCGCTGGGGTCAGCCTCGGCCGCGCCGGCGGAGCGTAGCGCGTCCTGCGCCACGAACGGCGAGGCGCGACGCTGCGGTGGCAGGCGCTGGCTGGTGGCGTCGAGCACGAACAGCAGGTCGGCCTGCAGGGTGGCGGCCTCGTCCAGGCGGGTGATGAAGATGGGTTGCTCGTGATCGGCGCGCGGCTCGAAGTCGGTGGCGCGCAGCAGTTCGCCCAGCCATTCGCGCGCGGTGGTTTCGGGTACGCGACCGAGCTGGGCGTCCAGGGTGCCGAGGCGATCGAGCAGCCCGCGCGCGGCGCGCACCGCCTGGTAGCTCTGCGAATCCAGCGCCTCGACCCCCGGCCAGCCGAGCGCGCTCAGGCGCTGCAAAAAGTGGTGCGACCAGGCGCTGGGCAGGGCTCGCGACGGGGCAGCTTGCAGCAATGCCAGCAGACGGGCGAAGCGCTCGCGCAAGTCCTGTGGGCCCAGTTGCGTGAGGCGCTCCAGCGGAATCTGCGGACGCCCGGTGTCGCGCAGCTTTGCGTCCACCGCAGCGGTCTCTGCGCGCTGGGCCTCGCTCCACAACGCGCCGGACAACAGCACGCGGCTGACCAGCGCCGGGGCGTTGCGCTCGGCCTGCAATTGCAGCGCGGCGAGCAGGCTGTCCACCAGCGGCTGTTCGGCCAGCGGTCGGCCGCGCGCCCAGCGCCAGGGCAGCAGCGCGGTGGCATCGTCGGCAAGGCCCGATGCGGGCAGCAGAGCATCGCGCAGCGCGGCTTCCAGCGGTTCACGGGCGGCGTCCGGATCGGGCAGTGCCAGCAGCAGACGCGGCGGGCGTTTGCCGCTTTGCACGAAGGGCTGCAAGGCGAGCTGGAGTAGCTGCGCCACCCAGCGCCATTGCGCGGCCTCGTCGGGCAGGCGGTGGCGGTGGACTTGTACCTCGGGAGCCGGCGGCGCGCGTGTTTGCAGGTCCACACCGCGTGCGCGCAGCGCGTTCAGTACCGCCTGTTCGGCCGCGCCGGGCGGCTCGATGAAGCCGGCCAGCTCGATGCGCACCGGCAGCGTGCCGACGGCGCCGGTTTCGATCAGCACGCAGACCTCCCCGGCGATGTCGGCGCTGGTCAGCCAGTGGTGTTCGGATAGCTGGCGGGTGACCTGCGCGCGCCAGCGTCGAAAGGCCTGATGCTCGTCCTGCCAGGCCGGCCAGGCGTTTAGGTCGATGCGGTGACGGCGCAGAAGCTGATCGGCGCGGCGCGCCTCGCGTGCAGCGGACAGCGGCGCCAGCAGGGTATGGGTGCCGTCACGTTCGATGGCGCTGCGCCACAGCACCAGCTCCTGGGTGGAGCTGAGGAGCTGGGCGTCGGGCCAGCTTGCGGTCCAGGTGTCGATCAGCCAGCGCGACCAGGACTGCACCCGCGGCGCTTCCCAGACCCTGGCGCCAGCGTCGGCACGCTGCAGGTTGTGGGCCTCGCGCAGTTCGCGGGCGAGGCGCTCGGTGGCGGTAAGAACCAGCGTCGCGGGCCGGTCCGGATCGGGGGCTTCTTGCGGGCCGATCATCCCGCCGCCGTCAGCGTTCCAGCAGCTTGAGCTTGTCCGGCTTGCCGTCCCAGTCCTTGGCGTCGGCCGGCGGGTCCTGGCGCTCGGTGATCACCGGCCAGATCTTCGACAGATCGGCGTTGAGTTCCTTGAAATGCGCGTCTTCGGCCTTGAGATCGTCCTCGGCGACGATGGCGTTGGCGGGGCACTCGGGCTCGCACAGGGTGCAGTCGATGCACTCTTCGGGGTCGATCACCAGATAATTCGGGCCCTCGTGAAAGCAATCGACCGGGCAGACCTCCACGCAGTCGGTGTACTTGCACTTGATGCAGTTTTCGGTGACGACAAAAGTCATGTTCAATCCTGAAACGTAACGGCCAAGGCGCCGGATTGTAGTCTCAGGGGGGCTGACCCGCATTACTCGGGGGAGGATCGCGCCGCTCGTGGCGGCCTCTGCCTGAGGTCCGTTCAGGCCAGGCCGGCCAGTTCGGTCTCGATGCGTTCCAGATCGGGAATCACCGCTTCCTGCCCGGCCACGCGCACGCGCGACAGGATCATCTCGTGGCGGTCGTTGACCCGCAGGTCGATGGCGGCAATCGCCTCGCGCTTGAGCGTGAGCAGATGCGGATGGCCCTGCGCCAGCAACGCAAAAGCGCCGCCGTGCACGCGCTGCCCGACCGGGTTGACGATGACCACGCGCTGGCGCTTCTGGTTTTCCGGCCGCGGACGCCCGCACAGGCTTTCGAACGACAGCACCGGAATGCGGCGTTCGGCGGTGGTGTGCCAACCGGCGAGCCAGCCCGGGGCACGCGATTCGGCGTTCTCGAAACGATCCATGGCGGTGACTTCCGACACCGCAGCGTTGGGCAGCAGCAGCGCGTCGCCCTGGATCTGGATCAGTACCGCGAAGAGGGTGTCTGCCATGAGCGCGTCAGGCCATTGCCGGTTGTGCGGCCAGCAGGACGCGCAGTTCTTCGATCAACTGGTCCTCCTGGTAGGGCTTGATGAGGTAACGGTCCACGCCCAGGCTGCGCGCGTGCTCGCGGTGTTTGTCGCCGGAGCGCGAGGTGATCATGATGATCGGCAACCGCTTGATGCGCGCCGTGTTGCGCACGAACGCCGCCACTTCGAAGCCATCGGCGCGCGGCATCTCGATGTCCAGCAGCATGGCGTCCGGGGTTTCGGTCTGCAGCATGGCCATGGCATCCAGGCCGTCCTTGGCGGTGATCACCCGATAGCCCTTGCGTGTGAGCAGGCGCTCGGTGACGCGGCGGATGGTGATGGAATCGTCCACCACCATGATCAGGCGCCGCGCGTCTTCCACCGCCGCCGGAGCCACCGCGGCCTCGTTGCCCAGACGCCGGCGGGTGGATTCCTGGATCAGCGCCGGCACGTCCACGATCAGCATCACGCGGCCATCGGCCAGGATGGTGGCACCCGATACGCCGGACACCGAACCCAGGATCGGGCCCGCCGCCTTGGTCACGATTTCGCGATTGCCGAGCAGGCGATCGGCGACCACCGCCACGCGTCGGCCGGCGGCATCCAGGCCGTCGCCCACCCGCATGAGGATGGCCGGCACGCTGCGCGCATCGATGCGCGCGGGCACCGGCAGGCCGACCAGATCGCCGAGCCGGCGCAACTGGTACTCGCGGTCACCGTAAGCCAGCGCCTCGCCGCCATCCTTGAGCATGGCGGGCAGGGTTTCGCGCGGCACGCGTGAAATACCTTCCACCGAGCCCAGCGGAATCGCGAACAGTTCCTCGCCGACCTGCACCACCAGCGCCTGCGACACCGCCAGCATCAGCGGCAGGCGCACGATGAAGCGCACGCCGCGGCCGGCTTCGGAGGCGATGTCGACGGTGCCGCCGAGCTGTTTGACTTCCGACGCCACCACATCCATGCCGATGCCGCGGCCGGCGTCCTGGGTCAGGGTCTGCGCGGTGGAGAACCCGGCGGCAAACACGAAGCGCGCCAGGTCCTCGTTGGACACCTGCGCGTCGCTGCGCATCAGGCCGCGGCGCACGGCCTGGGCGCGGATGGCGTCGAAATCCAGGCCGCGACCGTCGTCGCGCACTTCCACCGACAACTGCGAGCCCTCGCGACGCAAGGTCACGGTGACCACTCCCTCGTCGGCCTTGCCGGCGGCGCGGCGCGCCTCCGGGGTTTCGATGCCGTGTACCACGCAGTTGCGCAGCAGGTGCTCCAGCGGCGCGGTCATGCGCTCGAGCACGTTGCGGTCGAGTTCGCTGTCGGCGCCCTCGAACTCGGCACGCGCCAGCTTGCCGTTCTGCTCGGCGGTCTGGCGTACCACGCGCGCCAGACGCTGCACCTGGCGCGAGAACGGCACCATCAGGGTGCCCATCAGGCCTTGCTGCACATCGTTGTTGATGCGGCCCTGCTGCTGCAGCAGCACTTCGGCTTCGCTCACGGAAGTGTCGAGCGAGGCGTACAGCGAGCCCATGTCGCTGACCGATTCCGCCAGCGAGCGCGACAGTTCCTGCATGCGCGAGTAGCGATCCATTTCCAGCGGATCGAACTGGGCGTCGTAACGATGACCGTCCGCACCGTCGGCCTCGCTGGGGCCGCGGGCGAAACCGCGCGCGGCAATCTGCGCCTCGGTCTCGATATCCATCAGTCGCAACTGTTCGCGCACGCGGGTGATGGTCTGCGCCATTTCCGCCAGCGAGGTGGTGAGTGCGGCGTTCTTTTCTTCCAGACGGGCGCGGAAGATGGAAATCTCGCCGGCCTGGTTGAGCATGGCGTCCAGGCGCTCCACCGGTACGCGCACGGCTTCGCGCCGCGCCTCGGCAGCGGCCGCCTCGTCGCGTCCCGGGTTCCAGAACAACTGCGGGTCCCAGGCGGCCAAGGTCGGTTCGTCGTCGCGCGTGGCGTCGGCAGCGACCGGGCTGTCCACCGGCGGCGGTGGGGCCGGCACCTGCGACGGCAGCGGCGCCACCGCGGCCGCGACCTCGGCCTGGCTCAGGCCGGTGTCGCGCACGGCTTCGTCGTAGAGCTTGTGCAGTTGGTCCAGCTGCAGGCTCACCGACTGCACCGCCTCCAGCTGCAGGTGCGCGCCGTCGCGCTCCAGCGCCTCCAGATGCGTTTCCAGTTCGTGCGCGGCATCGCCCAGTTGCATCAGGCCGGCCATGCGCGCGCCGCCCTTGAAGGTATGCAGGTCGCGCTGCATGACGCGGCTGGGATCGGCATCGCCGGGGATTTCGCGCCAGGCATGCAAAGCCTGCTGCAGCGACTCCAGCAGTTCTTCGGCCTCCGGCGCAAAGATGGCGAACAGCTCGCGATCGACCTGCTCGGCCGCTGCGTCTCCGGTGTCGTCGGTAGCGTCTGCGCCAGACGCTTGCATCTCGGGCTGCGACGCCGCGTCCGGTTGCGCATCCGGCGGCAGCTCCTGGAGAGTGCCCGTCGCGCTGTCCTGCGCCGGTGCGAAATCTTCCAGGGTCCAGTCCAGCGGCGCCTCCGCGTCGACACCCCCTGCATGGGTCCCGGCTTCGAATGCGGATTCGGCGGTTTCGCGAAGTGTTGCGTCCGGGATGGCGGTTTCGCCCAGCGCATCGAAACGCGCAATCAGCGCCGCGACGTCCACCGACTCGCGGCCGCGCGCAAGCTCCAGCAGATCGCGCAGCCCTTCGCTACCCAGACGGGCCTGCTCGCGGAAGCGCAACGCCGCGGCAGGATCGCTGCCGGCGGCGACGGCCTCGGTGGCCGACTCGATGCGATGCGCCAGCTCGGCGATCGATTCCACCCCGGCGACGCGCGCGCTGCCCTTGAGCGTGTGCAGGTTGCGCAGCCAGGGGCCGAGCCGCTGCGGATCCTGCGGCTTGGCGCCGACCGCTGCGCTGTCGCTCTCCAGCTCGCGTACCAGCTCCTCGGCTTCCTGCAGAAAGACTTCGCGCAGTTCGGCGTCGTGCTCGGCGCTGTCGAAATCGACCGTCTCCGGCTTGGGCGCCGCGGGCGTCGGAAAGATCAGCGCGGTCGGCGTCGCCAGACGCGGCGAACCGTCGATGTTCATCACCTTGTCGACCCACACGGTGCCGTCGCCATCCAGACTGCCGTCGCGATAGGCGTCGAGCTGGCTGTACAGCGCCTCGACCACTTCGGCCATGCCGGTGAAGAAGGCCGGCCCCGGCGCCTGGCCATCGATCATGGTACCCAGGCGCAGATTGAGCGCCTGGGCCACCGCGGCGATCGGCGCGCAGTGCGCCATGCCGGCGGCGCCCTTTAGCGTGTGCACGGTGGCTTTGAGCGAGCGCGCAAACCCGGTCGAGGCCGGCGCCTTGGACCAGGCGTGAAGATCGGTTTCGAACTTCTGCACCAGATCCAGCGCTTCGAAGGTGAAGATTTCCGCCAGTTGGGCGTCCTCGTCTTCCGACGGCGCCACCGCGCCGTCGCCGCCGCGCAAGGCCTCAACCCGTTCCAGCCAGGGCCGCGCATCGACGCCGGTCGCGCCTGGCTCACCGGCCCGCGCCACCCATTTGTCGAGGACGGTGCAGGCCTCGGCCACCAGCGCCATGCCGGATGCCGACAGGGTGCCGCGCCCGCGGTGCAATTGTTCGAGATAGGTTTCCAGGCTGCCGGCCAGCTCGCCGACCGCGCGCGCATCCACCGCCAGTGCCGCGCCGCGCAGGGTGTGGAAGGCGCGCACTACCGGCTCGGGGATGGAGTATTCGCCGGCCAGACCTTCCTGATCCTTGACCCAGCGCGCCACCATCTGCAGGCGCTGCTGGGCGTCGCCGCGGAACACCGCGATCATTTCGTTGTTGTCGCCGGCCACGGCGCTGCCAGCGAGCTGGCGCGCCTGCGCAGCCAGACGCGGTGCGGCTGCGGGCTGCGCTTGGCGGGCGCTGAACGCGTTGACCATGGCGGGCAACAGTTCCACTGCGTCGCGCACGGTGTCCATTACCGGCGCCGACAGCTCGACAGTGCGATCCAGGCAGCGGTTGAGCAGGCTTTCCAATGCCCAGGAAAACTCGCCGATGTCCTGCGCACCCACCATCCGTCCGCTGCCCTTGAGGGTGTGGAACGAACGGCGGATGGTGCTGAGCAGCTCGCGTTCGTCGGGCTGGCGCAGCCAGCGCGGCAATGCACGCTGCAGGGTCTGCAGTACCTCGGAGGCTTCTTCGATGAAGATGTCGCGGATCTCCGGGTCCACCTCGGGCTCGGAGGCCATGATCGCGACCGTGGCCTCGGCCGGCGACGTTCCGATGTCGTGTGCTGCGTCCGACAAGCTCCGCAGCGCGTCGTCGGTTTCCTCGGCCAGCGCGCCTTCGAAGATCGCCGGTTCGGGTTCGCTGGCGGACTGCGGCTGCGCCTCGGGGGTGGGCACCACCTCGGCCGCTGGAGGTTCTGGCATGGGCTCGCCCAGCAGATGGAATTCCGGCGTCTCGGGCGGCAGCACCGGCTCTTCGGCGGCAACGCTGCGGCGCGCGGCGGCGTCGTAGTCCAGGATCGAAAGTTCTTCCAGCGTCTCCGCGTAGTCGGTATCGGCCGTTGCGCCGGCATCGGCGGCAGATGCAGCGTCGGATGCAGCGGCATCGGCCAGGGTCGGTTCCGGCGCTGCATCGGCGGTAGGTTCGGATGCCGCCTCGGCAGCCGGTTCCGTGGCCTGGCCCAGGCGCTGCGCCAGCAGATCAAGCTGATCGAGCACATCGGCGGCGGCGGGCGAGCCGTCGCGGCGGAACTCCAGGTAGTACTCGATGGCGGCGATGGCGTCGGCAAAGCGTGCGGCCACCACGGTGTCGCTGCGCACCGCGGTGAACCCCGGCGACTGCAGGAACTGCTGCACGCGCAGGGTCAGTTCTTCGGCGCGGTCCAGCGCCAGCATCCGAAAACCGGCGGCGACCTCGTCCAGCAGCCGCGCGGCCTCGGGCAGCCCGAATACGTCTTCGCGCTTGAGATAGGACTCGATGTAGGTCTTGATGCGCGCCAGATTGACCAGCGATTCGCGGTACAGCGCCGACATGCCGTCGCGCAGATCCGCGACCGCCAGCTTGCCGGTACCGTCATCGGCGGCGGTGGAGGACTGCAGCTGGCGGTACAGCGCACCCTCCAGCGACAGGTCCACCTGCAATACCGCGGTGGCGAATTCCATCCAGGCAGCGGTCTGCGACACGCCGGCATCGCCGGCTTCGTGCAGGGTCTCCACCGGCTGCGCCAGCGCCTGGCTTTCGGCCGACAGGCCCAGCACCAGCAGGGTGTCGGCGACGCGCTTGAGGCGATCGGCGGTGGCCTGCAGTTCGTCGGCACCGGCACCGGCGCGCAAGGCGATGTCGATGCTGTCGCGTACCTCGGCCAGGTCGGCGCGCAGTTCTTCGGCTACCCGCACCAGCAGACCGGTATTGGCACCGCGCAGGCGCGCACGGCAGGCCTGCACGGTCTCCACCGGCGGCAGCCAGGTCTCCAGTTGCAGGCCCTGACGCAGTTCGGTCACGCGCGGGCCGGCGCCGGCCGAACGCCCGGCGTAGAACAGCAGGCGCATGGAGACGTCGCTCATCTGGCGCAGGGCCGGGGCCTCGCCGGATTCGCCCACAATCTTCAGCAACTGCCCGGCGCGTCCGAACTGGCGCTTCAGCTCCAGGGTTTCGTCCAGGGTGCGCGACAGCAGCGCCTCGACGCAGGCGGCGGCGGTGCGCCACAACTGGTACATGGGACGTTCGCGCGAGAGATCCGCCAGCACCTCGCAGATGCGGCCGATGCGGCTCAGCGCCTGCGCGGTGTCCTGCTCCTTGAACCAGGACAGCAGCGAGGCCGAGAACACCGGCGACAGTCGCTGCGCCTCGGCTTGCAGGTTGGCTTCGTCACGCAGCGGCGTGCGCCGCGGAAGGACAAGCCCCAGCACGCGGAACTGCGCCACGAACAGATCGTCTTCGGTGAGCAGGCTCTTGCCGCGCGACAGCCGCAGTTCATTGACGATGGGCTGCAGGATCAGCGCGCTGTCCTGCTGGCCTTGCTGCAGCAGGTCCAGGTAATCGCCGGCCTGCAGGCAGGCGCCCACCACCGCGGCGTAGGCCGGATCGGGCTCGTGGACGCGACCGGCCGCCAGGTCCTGCGCGGTCTGCTTCATCTCCTCGGCCAGCAGCGCCACCCCGTAGGCCTGGATCAGCACCGAGGCGCCGCGTACTTCCTGCAGATGGGAGATGGCCTTGTGCAGCGCCGCCGCACCCTGCGGTGCCTCGGCGTGCTGCTGGATCAACTGGCTGGCCAGCTGCAGGTTCTGGTCGAGCTCCTTGCGCACCCAGTGCAAACCGGCACTGACCCCACGGATGGACGACGGCAGGCTATGCGCGTTGCGGTTCATGTGCTTACCACCCCGCGCGCCGCAGCGCGTCCGACTGCGCCAGGCGATGCAGGCTCAGCACCGGCCAGACGCGGCCCTCGCGCTGGAAGCCACCGAGCAGGTAGGGCGCAGACGGGTCCTGCTCCGACCTTTCGAGGTCGGCCTGCTCGCGCACCGTGAACTGGCGGTAGCCGGCCACCTCGTCGACCAGGAAGCCGGCCGGCAGACGTTCCGAATTGAGCACCAGCACCCGCGCGGTGCGCTTGTCGCCGCTGGCCTCGTCGCCCAGCAGGCGACCGGAGTCCACCACCGTGAGCAGACTGCCGCGCACGTTGGCGACGCCGGCCAGCCACGGCCGCGCGTTGGGCACGCGGGTCAGGCGCGGCGGCGGGATGACTTCGCGCACGTCGTCCTTGGGCGCGACCAGCCAGCGCTCGCCGAGGCGAAACGCCAGGCCCTGCCAGACATCCGCGCTGCCGTCGGCGCTGTCCGAACGGGCGGCCCGCAGGCGCCGGTCGAGCTCCAGCAGCAGGTGGAACGGTTGGGCACGCAGCGAGCGCAGGGCCGCGCTCATTTGCGCAGATGGGTCTTGACCGCGCCGAGCAGTTCGTCGCGCGTGAACGGTTTGGTGAGGTACTCGTCGGAGCCGACGATGCGGCCGCGCGCACGATCGAACAATCCGTCCTTGGACGACAGCATGATGACCGGGGTGCCCGCGTAACGCGGGTTGGCCTTGATCAGCGCACAGGCCTGATAGCCGTCCAGGCGCGGCATCATGATGTCGATGAACACCAGGTCCGGGTGGTGGTCGGCGATCTTGGCCAGGGCCTCGAAGCCGTCCTGCGCGGTGACCACGGTAAAACCTTCCTTGGCCAGCAGCGATTCGGCGGTACGCCGGATCGTCTGACTGTCGTCGATCACCATGATCTTGGCTGCTGCCGCTGTCGACACTCGTGTTCCCCTCGATGCCTGATCCGTGCGCGCGGTGCGCCAGGCGCCGAAGGCCTTGGACCGGTTCCCCGTAATGCACCGATTTTTAGCACATGCCCGCGCACGCCGCCTACGTCCGCACCGACGCGGACCGGCAATCCGGATGGGCTAACCTTAGCGTCGCCCACTTCGATGGAATTCCCATGCTCGGCAACGTCCCGCAGTTGTCCACCCCGCATACCTCGCCCTTGCTGCGCTTCGAGCAGCAGTTGATCGCGCGCAGCGCGGACATCGAAGCCTGGTTCCGGCGCCAATGGCTGAGCACGCCGCCGCCGTTCTACGCCTCGGTGGATCTGCGCAACGCCGGCTTCAAGCTGGCGCCGGTGGACACCAATCTGTTTCCGGGCGGCTTCAACAACCTGGCGCCGAGCATGGAGCCGCTGTGCATCCAGGCGATCCAGTCCGCCGTGGAGCGCGCCTGCCCGACCTGCAACGGCGTGCTGCTGGTGCCCGAAAACCACACGCGCAACAAGTTCTACCTGGAGAACGTCGCCAGCCTGTTCGAGCTGCTGCGCGAGGCCGGCTTTCACGTGCGCATCGGCACGCTCAACCCGGAGGTCCGCGAAGCCACCACCCTGTCACTGGAGATCTCCGGCAGGCAGCTCACCCTGGAGCCGCTGGTCCGCGAAGGCGACAAGGTGCGCGTGGGCGACTTCACGCCCTGCCTGGTGTTGCTCAACAACGACCTGTCTGCCGGCATCCCCGAGATGCTGCAGGGCATTTCGCAGACAGTGTCGCCTCCGCCCGCGGCGGGCTGGCACGCGCGGCTCAAGACCCATCACTTCGGTTACTACCGCGACGTGGCCACCGAGTTCGGCAAGATCGCCGGCATCGACCCCTGGTGGGTGGATCCGCGCTTTCGCAATTGCGGGCAGATCAATTTCATGAAGCGCGAGGGCGAGGAATGCCTGGTCAGCAACGTCGAGCTGTTGCTGGAAGACATCCGCGAAAAGTACGCCGAGTACGGCATCCATGAGGAGCCCTTCGTCATCGTCAAGGCCGATGCCGGCACCTACGGCATGGGCGTGATGACGGTGCGCAGCGCCGATGACGTGCGCGAGATGAACCGCAAGGCGCGTACCCACATGAGCAGCGCCAAGGAAGGTCGCGAAGTCACCGGCGCAATCCTGCAGGAAGGCGTGCACACCTTCGAGACCTGGGGCCCGGACAACCACGCCGCCGAACCGGTGGTGTACATGATCGACCGTTTCGTAGTCGGTGGTTTCTATCGCGTCAACGAAAAGCGCAGCAATCAGGAAAACCTCAACGCACCGGGCATGAGCTTCAAGCCGCTGCCGTTCGAAAACTGCTGCAATCATCCCGACCTGTCGGTGGCCCCGGACGCGCGGCCCAACCAGTTCTATGCCTACGGCGTGGTGGCGCGACTGGCGCTGGTGGCGGCCGCACGCGAGATCGCCGGGCTCGGCTGAGCGGTGGTGCGCGCCGCCTCGGGGTCTTACCCCCAGGCGACCGGCAGATTGCTCAGGCCGCGCAGATAGGGATCGGTCTGCCATTGCGGCAGGCCCTGGACCCGCAGCCGGGGCAGGCGCCTCAGCAGCGTCCTGAGCGCTACCGGCGCCACCTGCCGCGCCAACGGCTCGCCGATGCAGCGGTGGATGCCCTCGCCGAAACTCAGTTGCGCGGCTCCCGAACGATCCAGGCGCAGCGCATCGGGCCGCTCCGCGGCCGCCCGGTCGCGATTGGCCGAACCCAGCACCAGCGCCAGCTTGTCGCCCTGGCGCAGCCTGATGCCACCGAGTTCGCAGTCGCGGGCGACCACGCGGTCCACGATCTGCGCCGGTGCGTCCAGGCGTAGCAGTTCGTCGATCAGCGCGCGTTCCTGCGCCGGTCCGCCGTGCAGCAGGGCCTGCTGCGCCTGCGGATGTTCGAGCAGGTGCCGCAGGCCGGTGCAGATCAGGAAGGTGGTGGATAGGTATCCGGCGATGGCCATGCTCACCAGGCTGGCCTGCAGCTGGTCTGCACTCAAGCCGCCCTGCTGCGATCGCGCGATCAGCCGCGGGATCAGCGCATCGGGCGTCGCCACCGGCGGTGCGCGCAGCGCGCCCTGAAAGTAGGCGCCCAGCGCGAAGCCGGTGGTGGCACCGGCCAGGCGCAGGGACTGCGACTGCCGGATGTCGTGGGCGATCACCGCCGCAGTCACCCAGCCGATCAGCACCGGCACGTGCTGCGGATCCACGCCCATCAGCTGGAACAGGGTTTGCGCGGGCAGCGGCAGGGCATAGGCACTGACCAATTCCAGACGGCCGGACTCCGGCAGATCGCCGAGCAGGGATTCGGCAACGCTGGCGGCCACCGCCGCGGCCGGTGCGATGGCGGCATCGAAGTCGGGCTGCAGCGCCGCACGCAGTTGCGTATGCCAGGGCGGATCGGCGGCGAACAGACCGGGCGCCAGGTAGTCGTCGATCTCGAACACGGCAGGGCGGACCGGCGCCGCGGGCCGCGCGGGGTCGGCCTTGAGAAAGCCGGCGGCGTCCTCCAGCACCGCGCGCACCTCGGGCTCGCCGAACACCCACCACGCCTGGTAGGGCTCCACCCAGCGCACCGGGGTGTCGCGGCGCAGCGCGGCATAGGTCGGATAAGGATCGCGCAGGAAGTCGGGGTCGTGCGGATCGAAGGCCACGGTCGCCGTCGCCGGTTCCTGCAGCCGTGCCAGCAGCCAGTCGCAGGTGGCCGGTTCGAAGTAGAGGTGCGGGTGATTGCGACTCTGCACGCAGTAGGCATGAAACGGATTGCCGTGCGGCGGCGTCGCCGGCACCGGCGCCAGCGGATGCAGGTCCAGATCCAGCGCACTGACCGTGGGCACGCTGCAGCTCAGCGGCACTGCGACGGGCACCGGCGCGCCGCCCAGCCACTGCGCGCATTGCGCCGCGGATTCCAGGTAACGCCCCTGCCCGCCCGGCATCGCCTCCCAGCTCAACTCGCCATGCACGTCCAGCTCCGGCAGCGTCTGGCCTTCGCACTGCCCCTCGGCGACGCGCGCCGGCGCCCCCTCGCCCAGCGTCCACAGCCGCGCCGCGTTGCCGGCGCGGTCCTGCCAGTCCAGCGCCAGACGCTGCGCGGGAAAGCTGCGCGCGCCATCGCCTCGACCGCTGGCGATGGCCCAGCGCCGGGGTTGTTGCGGGTAACCGCCGAGGTCCTCGAACTCGCGCAGCAAGGCGCTGCGCAGCGGACTGCGCAGCGCGCGGTTGTCGTGCAGCCACAGCATCACCAGCTGCTGATTGGCCGGCGTATCGAGCAGGGCCGCCAGTTCGGCGATCGGTGCGCCGGCAGGCGCGAAATTCTGCGCGAACCACTGCGCCGCCAGGCTGGTGTAGGCGCCGCGATGCGGGGTGTCCAGGGTGAGCATGGCGCGGGTGGCGTGGTCGCGCCCGGCGCGTTCCATCCGGGCCAGGGCATAGCGCACCACCAACCCGCCCAGGCTCATGCCGGCCACCACCAGCGGCTGCGAGGTGCGCGCCTTGAGCGCCTCGATGCAGGCCTCCACCACTCCGGCGTTGTGCTGGATCGGCGCCGCGCCCTGGTCCAGCCCCTGGATCACCACGTCATAGCCGCGCTCGCGCAAGCTCCGCATCAGGCCGTGCTGCTGCAGCACCGCCAGCAGATAAGCCAGCGTGTGCCCACCGGGAAACCCTTCCACGAACACCAGCGGCCGGCGCACCTGGGTCTGGCCGCTGGCCCAGTAGACGTGGGCCGAGCCGGTGCAGGCGCTGTCGCCGGAGCGCAGCGGCCAGATTTCGTCGGGCTGCAGGTCCTGCGGGGTGATCCGGTTCATGTCGGTTGGGCCAGATGGCGCAGGCCGCGCAGGCCCGGCAGCAGGCAGTACAGCGAGCCGCGCGTGGCGACCCAATGCGGCAGGTCGGACAGCACGATGGGATCGCGCGGATCGTCGGTGCGGATGACGAACTTGCCGCCGCAGGGCGGATGCGCGCCCAGCAACGGGTCGCGCGTGCCGCGCAGCCCGGGCGCGGCGATGTCCTGGTTGACCCAGACCCGCTGCAGAAATTCGAACTGCTGTTCCAGATCGCCGCACAGGAAGTAGCCGACCAGGCCACGCTCGATGCCGTCGTCGGCCAGGTACGGGTCGCGGGTGTCGTATTCGGGTCCGTAGGGCATGGCGCGACGCACGAGGCGCCGGCTGTGCGGCTGGCCCATCACCTGCGCGCCGCGCGGATTGAGACGTCGTATGTGTGCGCCCACCGGGCAGCGCAGACCTAGCGCATCGTCGTAGCGACCCGGGTGGGCGGCGCTGGGCGCATAGTCGAAATCCTGGATGCCGGCATCGGCCACCGACGGCGCGCCGACGGCATCGACGGCGCGATCCGGCGCCAGCGACAGCGGCACGCCGTTGCGCCAGCGCCCCATCAGCTTGGCCGCCACCTGTTCCGGGTCCATCTGCCAGCGTCGGCCGCTGAGGCGGATCAGACGCTCGAAGGCTGCCGCGTCCTGCGCCAGCACCCGGAACGCGCCATAGGTGGCGTTGGTGCACAAGTTCGCCGGCAGATCGCCGAGATGATTGCCGCCGTAGCAGTTGACGTGGCTACCACCGAGCAGGAAATCCCCTGCCGGCGCCAGCGGCTGCGCATCCGCCCGCTGGCCCGGCCCGGAACCGGCGATGCGCGGCTGGGCGATGCCATCGCGGTAACCGAAATGCACCCGATCGCCCGGCAGCGCAGCGGCCTGCCGCGACCATAGTTCGCGCACGCCCGCCTGTGCCAGGCGGTCGCGCAGGTGCTGCGTCGCCAGCTGCAGGTGCGGTTCGCCCGCCGCGTGGATCGACAGCAGGCCGTGGGCAACCTCGCTGGCGCTGCCGCCCAGCTCCCAGTGGCTGGGCGCACTGGCGCCGACGTCGCCCAGGGCGGCAGCGCGCTCGGGCTGACCGGGTCCGTCGCGAAACGCTTGGGGGAAACGGCCGAGCACCGCCGCAGGCAGCCCCAGCGCCGCCAGTCCGGCCCAGGTGAGCCCCAGATTCAGGGTGGTCGACGGTTTGTGCGACCAGGGCCGCGCGCTGGTCAGCGGCGGCAGCCCGTCGCCGCCGTCGATCAGCTCGGCGAGCAGGCCGCGGGCGGATCGGCCGTCGGCAAACGCAAAAGCCAAGTGCACGGCCAGCGGCAAGTGATAGCCGCGCAGCAGATTGCCCTGGATGTCGTCCAGCTCCAGGGCCGCCTCAGCCACGGGACTGCGCCTGCAGGATGTCGAGCACGGTCATCGAGGGATAGGCGGCCCAGGGCTGCACCTGCCGCAGATTGTTCTTCATCACGAATTCGCAGAAGTCCTGCGGATAGGCCGACACCGGTAGCCGCGGCGCATCCCGCACGAACTCCAGGATGGCGGTGAAGACCTCGCCCAGCACCGCCACGAAATCCATCAGATAGGACTGCAGGTCGCCGTCGAACACGGTGATGACCATCAGGGTGCTGCCGTCGCGACTGGGCAGGAAGCGCGCGAAATGCACGTAGTGCAGCGCACTGAGCGCGGCCCGCACCTGCGGCTGCAAGGCGTCCAGACTGGCCAGCAAGGCCGGCATCTGCGCCGGGTTCTTGAGCGCCAGAAACAGATTCAATCCCTGCTGCACGCTGTCTTCCAGCAAGCGGCCGGCCGGCCGGCCGGGCGATCCGGAGCCCGCATCGGCTGCCGTCGGCGCTGCCACCGCCTGAGTTCTGGTCGCGTGCATCCCCGTCCTCCCCGCCCCCGAGGGCTTGAGGGTGCATCCGCTGCACCCATCGGCCCGTTAAGCTAGGGCTAGTGTGGAGAGCACGCCCGCTGCCCGTCAAAGCGGCGGGGCCATGCGGACACGGGCACCCGTGTCGACGCTGGGACTGCCACCCCACCGCCACCGTCGTGCGCGCACAGGGAAGCGAATCGACCAGGGATGGATAGCGGATACCTCGCCAGTTACGTGCCGCGCCTGGTGCGCGCGCACCTCGCGCAGGATCCCGGCTGCGTCAGCCGTCGCCTCACACTGCGGCACGCCGCGGTTTTGCTCACCGACATGCAGGGCTTTACCCGTCGGGTGGAGCAGGCCACCGCGGGCGGGCGGGCGGAGCTGGAAGATCTGAACGCGCAGATCGATCGCTACTTCTGCGGCATGATCGACATCGTCCACGCGCACGACGGCGAGGTGCTCGCGTTTGCCGGCGACTCGATGCTGTGCGCCTGGCCGGCCGAGACCCCGGAACACCTGCCGGAAACCGCAGTGCTGGCCGGCTGCGCCGGACAGGCGATCCAGCGGGCGCTGGGTCGCAACCACCCCACCCGCATCGGTATCGGGGTGGGCCAGCTGCACGGTGCGCTGGCCGGCGGCCACGCGGGACGCTGGGAACTGCTGGCAGGGGGCTCGGCCCTTAGCGACGCGGTGGCGGCCGAAAAATGCGGCCAGGCCGGCCGGCTGGTGCTGTCCACCGATGCCTGGGTGGCGCTGGGCCGTCCGCTGGAGACCGTGCGGCTCGATTCCGCGCACCGGTTGCTGACCGCCGCCCTGCCGAATCTGGTCTTGCCCGACCTGCAGGCGCACCGCCGCAGCGCGCCCGAGGTGCCGGTCCAGAGCCTGGAGCCACTGGTGCCGGCAGCGGTCCTGCACCGGGTCCGCGCCGGCCAGACCGCCTGGATTGCAGAAGTGCGCCCGGTGACCGTGGTGGCGGTGGGCATGAGCGAACTGGACCTGAACCGGCCGGAGGCCCTGGAGATCGCCCACGAGGGCGTGCGCACGTTCCAGGCGCTGCTGCAGGTCTACGGCGGCACCCCGCGCCTGAGCATGGACGACAAGGGGCTGCTGGTGGCCGGCGACTTCGGCCTGCCGCCGGCGGCGCTGGAGCATCACGCCGAGCGCGCGGTGCGTGCGGCCCAGGACATGCTGGCGGCGCTGCGCCAGCTCGGCGTCGAAGGTGGCATCGGGGTGGCAACGGCGCGCGCGTTCTGCGCTGGCTTCGGCAACGACCGCCGCCGCGATTTCGGCGTCTTCGGCGACGGCACCAACGTCGCTACGCGCCTGATGCAGGCGGCGCGCGACGAGGTCCTTTGCGACGACGCCACTGCCCATGCCGCGCGCGAGCGCATCGCCTTCGGGCCCGCGGAGTCGGTCCCGGTCAAGGGCCGCGACGGCTTGGTCCGCATCTGCCGACCGCTCGGGCGGCGCCAGGGAAGCTACGAGCAGGATGCGGTGCTCACCGGCCGGAGCGAGGAGCGCGAGCAGATCCAGCGGCGCCTGCAGGCGCTGCGCGACGGCCGCGGCGGCCTGATGCTGATCGAAGGCGAGCCCGGTCTGGGCAAGTCCATGCTGCTGGCCCACGCCCAGCGCTGCGCGCGCGAACTGGGCCTGCGCCACGTCGCCGGTGCCACCGACGTGATCGACCGCGATACGCCCTACCTGGCCTGGCGGCCGATCTTCACCGCGCTGCTGGAAACCCCTGCCGATCTGGACGGCGACTCCCTGGTCGCGCACGTACTGGCACGCTTCTCGGCGGCGGCGGGCATCGCCGAGATGCTGCCGCTGATCGGCCCGGTGCTGGGCCTTTCGGTGCGCGACAGCGCATCGACGCGCCCGTTGAGCGGGACGGTGCGTGCGGCGAACACCTACCGGGCGATGCGCGCCATTCTCGGCTACTTCGCCGAACAGCGGCCGTTGCTGATCACGCTGGAGGACGCGCACTGGCTGGACTCGGCCTCGCGCGGATTCCTGGCCTGGCTGGCGCGCAACGCCACCGACATCCTCACCCTGATCGCGGCGCGGCCCGAAGCCGGCCTGCGCGCCTGGCCGCGCGGCGCCGAGGTCGAGCGGATACGGCTGCGCGAGATGCCCGCGGCCGAGTTACTGGCGCTGGCCAGGCAGACGCTGGGCGTGGCCACGTTGCCGCCGGCGCTGGACGAAGTGCTGGTCCAGAAAGTCGGTGGCAATCCCTATTTCTGCTGCGAACTGCTACGCGCGCTGCTGGACAGCGGTCGCATCGGGGTGCGCGACGGCGTCTGCGAGGCCGGGGATCTGGCCAGTGGCGACATGCCGGCGACGGTCGAGAGCGCGGTGCTGGGTCGGCTGGACCGGCTGGCGCCGCAGGGGCAGCTATGCCTGAAGGCTGCTTCGGTACTCGGTCAAAGCTTCCGCCAGGACGCCCTGAGCACGATCTATCCGGTGCCCTCCGAGCGCCAGCACATCGGCCGCCATCTGGCGTCGGCGCGCGACGGCGGCCTGGTGTGGCTCGATGCCGCCGCCGAAATCTCCTGGAGCTTTCGCCATGCCATCGTCCGGGATGTCACCTACGCGCTGCTGACCCGCGATCAGCGAGCCCCCCTGCATGCCGCGGTGGCAGCCTGGTACGAGTCGCGTTTCGCCGACGACCTGCCCCCGCTGTATCCCCTGCTGGCCCATCACTGGGACGAGGCCGGCCAGACCGAACCGACGCTCAACTACCTGGAGCTGGCGGGCGACCAGTCGCTGCGGGCCGGCGCCTTTCAGGAGGCGCGCCGCCTGTTCGGACGCGCGCTGCAGCTGCAGAGCGAGTCGGCGATCGCCACCTCCGCCGGACGCCGCGCGCGCTGGCATCGCGGCCTGGGCATGGCGTTGTACTTTCTGGGCGAACTGGGCCCCAGCCGGGATCACCTGGAAACCGTGGCCAGCCTGCTGGACCAGCCGCTGCCGAAGGCGCTGGCCGCCACCCGCAGGCGCCTGCTGGGTCGGGTCCTGCAGCAGACCCTGCACCGTTTGCGCCCGGCCGCGGTGCAGGGCCGGCTGGCGGCGCGCCAGCCCGAGATCGACCTGGTCGTGGAGTGCTATTCCAAGCTCGGACAGATCTACTACCTCAACGGCGAACCGGCCGAGCGTCTGCTGCTGGTGACCCTGGCCGGACTCAACCTGGCCGAGCAAGGCGCACCTTCGGCGGCACTGGCCCGGGTGCTCGCCGGCAGTTCGATCATGGCCGGCGTGATCGGGCTGTCGCGGCCGGCGCGGCGATACTCGGCGCGTGCGCAGGCGGTTGCGCAAAGCGAGGCCGGCCGCGATGCCGCGCCCCAGGTCTGGCACTACCACGCCATCCTGCAGGCGCAGCAGGGACGATGGCAGGAGGCCCGGCGCGCCAACGATCACGCGCTGCGACTGATTCGCGAGCTCGGCGACCAGACTCTGGAGGCGGAAGCCTGTGTCGTGCGCTCGACATTTCTGCTGTGCCAGGAGGATTTTTCCGGCGCCGAGCAGGCTTGGTCGCGGGCGCTGCGTCTGGCGCAGCGTATCGGCAACGCACAGATCGAATGCTGGAGCCTGCTGGACCAGGCCGAAACCCATCTGGGCCGTGCCGAGCTGGACGCTGCGGATCGTGTGCTGGCAACCGCGCTGCAGATTTCCACGCCGCCGCAGGACGGTTACAGCGCCATCGAAAAACAGCGCATGACCGCGCGCGTGCGGCTGGCCCAGGACCAGCCCGAAGCAGCCTACAGCGCCTGCCAGGTGGTCTACCGGATGGTGCACGCACAGCCTCCGGCCGGCTATCACTGGGCCGATTTCTACGCCACCACCGTGGAGGTGGTGCTGGACCTGATCGAACGCAACGACGCCTTTTCCCGGAACCGTCACGACGCCCTGCTGGCCGACGCGCAGGCCGGCTGTCGGCGCCTGCGGGGGCTGTCGCGAACCTTCGGAAACGTTCGCATCCGTGCGCAGACCCTGCAGGCCCGGCTGGATTGGATCGAGCGGCGCAGCGCACGCGCGCTGCGCCTGTGGCAGTCGGCGCTGGTCTGCGCACGAAGCGCCGCGATGCTCAACGAGCAGGCACGCGTGCTGATCGAATTGCGTACGCACGGTCACGCCGCCGATCCGGCGCTGGGCGCGTCGCTGATCCCCGGCCTGCAGGCCCAGGGCGCTTATGCCCTGCTGCGACGCCTGCAGTCGCAAGCCTGAAGCCGGTGCTGCGCCGACGGGCTAGGATGGCGCCAACGCGCAAGCACGCGATGACAGAGCTATGAGCAAGACCCGACGCATCGGCATCGTCATGGACCCCATCGGGTCCATCAAGCCTTACAAGGACACCACCCTGGCGCTGATGCTGGCGGCGCAGGCACGCGGATGGCACCTGGAATACCTGGAGCAGTCCGACCTGTTGGTGCGCGACGGCCTGCCGTTCGGCCGCATGCGAACAGTGAGCGTGCGCGACGACCGCAGTCGCTGGTTCGAATGGCAGGGCGAGGCGCGCGTGCTGCCGCTGGGCGAACTCGATGCCGTGCTGATGCGCAAGGACCCGCCGTTCGACATGCACTACATCGCCAGCACCTACGTGCTCGAACGCGCGGAGGCGCTTGGCGTGCAGGTGCTCAACAGGCCGCAAAGCCTGCGCGACTGCAACGAAAAACTGTTCACCGCCTGGTTTGCCGAGCTGGCCCCCCCGACCCTGTTCGCGCGCGATGCCGCGACCTTGCGGGCCTTTCATGCCGAGCACGGCGATGTCATCTACAAGCCGCTGGACGGCATGGGCGGCAGCGGCATCTTTCGGGTGGGGGCCGACGGGCTGAACCTGGGCGCGGTGATCGAGCAGCTCAGCGATCAGGGTCAGCGCATGATTGTCGCGCAGAAGTATCTGCCGGCCATCGTCGACGGCGACAAGCGCGTGCTGATGATCGACGGCGAGCCGGTGCCTTACTGCCTGGCGCGGGTTCCCATGGCCGGCGAGACGCGCGGCAACCTGGCGGCTGGAGGCAGCGGCCGGCCGCAGCCGCTGTCCGACGCCGATCGGCGTATCGCCGCCGCGGTCGGACCCGAACTGCGCCGCCGCGGCCTGGTGTTCGTGGGTCTGGACGTGATCGGCGAGTACCTGACCGAGATCAATGTCACCAGCCCCACCTGCGCGCGCGAAATCGATGCCGCCTACGGCACCGATATCGGCGGCAAGCTGATGGACGCGCTGGCACGCCGCTTCGCCGGCCAGGACTGAGGCCGTCTTGCCCGGCCCGAGCCGGCGCCGGATACTGCACCCCATGCCACGCATCACCACCACCGCTGTCCGCCGCCTGCGCAAGGCCACCGGCGCCCCGCTGGCCGACTGCCGCAGCGCGCTCGAAGCCCACGACGGCGACGAGCCCAAGGCCGAGGCCCAGTTGCGCTCCGAGCGCTTCTTGCAGGACCTGGCCTCTACTCTGAAGAACCAGTTCCTGGTCGCCATGCCGGGGCTGGAGGACGAGAACTTCCGCCAGACCGTGTCGCTGCTGTGCGAACACAACGACAGCGGCGCTATCGGGCTGGTCATCAACCGGCCTACCGATCTGACCTTGACCGCGATGCTCGACCAGATGGGCGTGGCGCACGAGTCGATGGATGCGGTGGACCATGTGGTGTTCTGGGGTGGCCCGGTGCAGCCCGAGCGCGGCTTCGTGGTGCATCGCGAACCCGGCGGCTGGGAATCCTGCATGCCGATCGGCAACGAGTTGTTCATCACCACCTCGCGCGATGTGCTGGCCGCCATCGGCGAAGGCCGCGGCCCCAAGGAATTCCTGGTCACCCTGGGCTACGCCGGCTGGGGCGCGGGCCAGCTCGAGGACGAGATCCTGCAGAACTCCTGGCTCAACACGCCGGTGGACCGCCAGGTGCTGTTCCATCTTCCGGCGCGCAACCGCTGGCAGTCGGCGACGCGCCTGCTGGGCCTGGACGTCACCCAGATCGGCAGCGGTGCGGGGCACGCCTGAAGCAGGCGTCGAACGAGGCGTTAGGCAGATCTCGCGACACATGAGGCTCTTGTGGCAAAGAACGGCACACCTAATGAGCTGTACTGGAAACACTTAGATGATCAGCGGATCAAGGATGAGTACGCAAAATTTCTTCAGGCAGAAGGATTAGAGAACAATCCTGGGTCTGGGCACATCTTCGCGATGCGAAAGGCAAAAGATGGGTACAGGGACAAATCGGAAAGAGATTTAATCCTTCTGGTGTCAGGCGGCCTACCTGATGTGTATGACTAACCTACATATAAGCTTCATTGAGTGGAGTCAGGGGTAGCCCAAATTCAGGCGTAAGGACGTGCGCTGCGCGCTTTGGGCGTAAGCCCTGCCCGGCATCTCAGGCCGCTCCGGGGCTACCGCCCGCCGGACCGACGCACGCGAGTGCCAAGGCCAGGCACTCGCGTAAGCTCGTGTCGCTCCGGCCCTAACGCCTAAATCATGTTTCTCGCTTTCGACTTCGGCCATAAGCGCATCGGCGTTGCGGTGGGCGACACGCTCACCGGCACGGCGCGGGCGCTGCCGGCGCTGAGGTCGTCAACGCAACCCGACTGGCCGGGGATCGAGCGACTGCTGACGCAATGGCGGCCCGAGGCGCTGATCGTGGGCCTGCCGTTGGACGAGGACGGCGGCGAGCAGGACATCACCACCCTGGCACGCCAGTTCGCGGAACAGTTGCGACGGCGCAGCGGGCTTTGCGTGCATCTGGCCGACGAGCGCTATTCCTCGCGCGCCGCCGACGACGCGCTACGCGACGCCCGCGCCAGCGGACGCATGAAACGCCGCGTGCGCAAGGGCGATCGCGATGGCGAAGCCGCGCGAGTGATTCTGGAACAGTGGCTGGCCGAGCAGTCGATCCGCTAGCGCGGCGAGTCCGGCAGGGCCGGGCGAATCGATTTGCGGCGGCGCCGACGCAACGGCGACAATCGCCGCCCGTATGAGCCGCCCTCTCCAACTCGACCCGCAAGGACGCCTGCGTCACCTGCTGTCGATGGATGAACTGCCGAGGGACTTGATCGTATCCATTCTCGATCGCGCGGCGGAATTCTCGGAGGCCGTTTCCGGCCCCGACAAGAAGCTGCCCAATCTGCGCGGGCGCACCATCGTCAATCTGTTTTTCGAACCTTCGACGCGCACGCGATCGACGTTCGAAGTCGCGGCCAAGCGCTTGTCGGCGGACGTGATCAACCTGCAGGTATCGGCGTCCAGCACCACCAAGGGCGAGACCTTGCTGGACACCCTCAAGACCATGGAGGCGATGCAGGCGGACATGTTCGTGATCCGCCACGACGCCAGCGGCGCGGCACATTTCTTTGCCGAGCACGCCGCACCGGGCGTGGCGATTCTGAATGCCGGCGACGGCCGCCACGCGCATCCCACCCAGGCCTTGCTGGACCTCTACACCATCCGCGCACGCAAGGGCGATCCGGCCGGGTTGCGCGTGGCCATCGTCGGCGATGTGCTGCACTCGCGGGTGGCGCGCTCGGATATCCACGGTCTGCGCATCCTGGGCTGCAAGGACATCCGAGTGGTGGCGCCACCCACCCTGGTTCCGGCGGGAATCGAGCACATGGGGGTGCGCGTGTTTCACTCGCTCGATGCCGGCCTGGACGGCGTCGACGTGGTGATGCTGCTGCGCCTGCAGAAGGAACGCATGCTCGGCGCCTTCCTGCCTTCGGCCGCCGAATTTCATCGTGATTTCGGCCTGACTCGCGAGCGCTTTGCGCGCCTCAAGCCGGATGCGGTGGTGATGCACCCGGGGCCGATCAATCGCGGCGTGGAGATTTCCGGTGATCTGGCCTACTCGGAACGCTCGCTGATTCTCGACCAGGTCGCCAACGGCATCCTGGTGCGCATGGCGGTGATGGACATGATTCTCGAAAGCCGGGAATCGGGAATCGGAAATCGGGAATCGAAGGGAGGCGGCGGTGGCTTCTGACCACGTCCTGCTCATCGCCGACGCCCACGTGCTCGACCCCGTCAGCGGCTTCGACGGCGAGGGTTTCGTCGCGGTGCGCAACGGGGTCGTCCAGTCGCTGGGCGCGCAACGACCCGAAGGCAGTTTCGACGAAGTGATCGACGCCCGCGGACTGTGGCTGATGCCGGGCATCGTCGATCTGGCCGCGCGCTTTCGCGAGCCCGGGCAAACCCATAAGGCCAGCTTCGCGTCGGAGACTTGCGCGGCGCAGGCTGCCGGCATCACCGCCATCACCCTGCCGCCGGATACGCAACCTCCCATCGCCACGCCCGCGGTCGCCGATCGCGTGCGCGGCATCGCAGCCCGGAGCGGCGGGCTCGATGTCTACATGCTCGGAGCGCTCACCCAGAATCTGGCGGGCGAAGCGCTGGCCGAAATGAGCGCGCTCAAACAGGCCGGCTGCGTGGGCGTGAGCAACGCGGCCTTCGGCCTGCGCGACTCGCTGGTCGGCCGCCGCGCGCTGGAATACGCGCAGGGTCTGGATCTGACCGTGCATGTGTTTGCGCAGAACCCGGCCCTGGCCAATCAGGGTTGCGCCCATGAAGGTCCGGTCGCCACACGCCTGGGTCTGGCCCCCATTCCCGTTGCGGCGGAGGTATCGGCGATCCGTTTCTGGATCTCGCTGGTGGAGGACACCGGCGCGGCCGTGCACTTCGGCCGCCTGTCGACGGCGCGCGGGGTGGAAATGGTGGAAGCGGCACGACGCAACGGCCTGCGGGTGACGGCGGATGTAGCCGCGCATCAACTGTTTCTGACCGCCAAGGACGTGGAAGGCTTCAACGCGCAGTGCCATGTGCTGCCACCGCTGCGTTCGGTGGACGATCGCGAGGCCCTGCGCGCGGGCGTGCAGCGTGGCGCCATCGCCGCCATCTGCTCGGATCACCAGCCCCACGAGGCGGACGCCAAGATCAATCCGTTTCCGCTGACCGAACCCGGCATCTCGGGTCTGGAGACCCTGCTGCCGCTGGGCCTGCAGTTGGTGGCAGACGGCGTGCTCGATCCGCTGCAACTGGCCGAGCGTCTCAGCACCGGACCGGCGCAGGTCCTTGGCGTGACCGCCGGGAGCATCGCCGCGGGGGCACCGGCCAACCTGACCCTGGTGCACCCGCGTTCGCCCTGCACCGTGAACCCGGAGGCCTGGCGCAGCGCGGGTCGCAACACGCCTTTTCGCGGCTGGGACCTGCCCGGGCGGGTCTGCCTGACCCTGCACGGCGGTCGCGTGGTGTTCGACGAGTTGCCGTCGAGGTGAAGTAACCGCGCCGATCCGTCACCCGCGCGGGCGGTGCAAGTCGGCCGCTACCGTCGCGGCAGGGCGCGGGGGTAACGCGTGTATAGTTTGCCGATTCGCGCGATCACCGGTTCGCGCCGCATCGGAGAGGCACAGATGGCACGTGTGATGATCGTCGACGATTCGCCGACGGACGCACTCAACCTCAAGAAAATTCTGCGCAAGGCCGGCCACGAGGTCATCGAGGCCAGCAGCGGCAACGACGCCATCCCCAAGGTCCGCAGCGAACAACCCGACTGCGTGTTCATGGATGTAGTGATGCCCGGAATCAACGGCTTCCAGGCCACCCGCACGCTGTCGCGCGATCCGGCCACCGCCAAGATTCCCATCATCGTGTGCAGCAGCAAGGACCAGGAGACCGATCGGGTCTGGGCATTGCGCCAGGGGGCGCGCGAGTATCTGGTCAAGCCGGTCAAGGAAAGCGAACTGCTGGCCAAGCTTCGCAACATACTTGGCGGCTGACAGCTCGCTGCCAACCAATAAAGGCGCGCTCGCGCCACGCTACAGAAGGGGGAAGGGATGGCTCAGGGGAAGTCGCGGTTCAGGTTCGACATCTTGCTGCTGCTGGTGGCGGTCATCGGCGTCGGCGTCGGCGGCGCGGGCCTCTACTACAACCAGACGCTGTCGGGCCGTCATGCAACCTGGATCACGGTGGTCAAGCAGCTGCAGACCGACGCGCTGGAGGTCAGCCGCGTGGCCGAGGACGTGGGCCGCGGCCTGACCCCGAACTTCCCGGTGCTGGTGGGCCAGTCCGAGAACTTCGCCGACACCGTACGCATCATGCGCGACGGCGATGTCGACTTCGAGATCGAACCGCTGCCCGCCGAAGTGAGCGACGAACTGGCGGCCGTGGAGCAAAGCTGGGCCACGATGCAGGAGTCGTTGAACCAGCTGATTGCGTCCGAGCCGGCGGTCAGCGCGGCCACCGGCAATCTCGGCACCCTGGATGCTGCCGGCGTCGAGCTGTTCGAAATCTATCGCACCGCCGCCGAGCGCCTGGCGGCCAGCGGCGCGTTCGCCGATCGTCAACTGCGGGCCGGCGAACAGATGGCCCGTGCCGAGCGCCTGCGCACGCTGTCCCGGCGCCTGCTGGGCGAGGGGCGCGATGCCGGCACGGTGGCGGCGGAGATCGGCGCCGAGATCGAGGCGCTGAGCCAGACTCACGCCAGCCTGGTTGGCGACGGCCCAGTCGGAAGCTTTCTGCAGGCGAACTCGGAGACGGTGGAGCGGGTGGTCACGGCGGGGGGAGCCATCGTTGCGGCCGGCCCCGAACTGGACCAGATGCAGGCCGCTGCAGGCGTTGTCCCCGGCAACAGCCGCGACCTGTATTCCACCGCGATCGGTCTGGAAGACGCGCTGCTGCCGCTGCAGGGCGAGGGCCAGATCCAGCAGACCGCGATCCTGCCCGCCCTGGGCGTCGCCGTGGTGTCCCTGCTGCTCTATGTGCTGATCAACATCGTGTCGGTACGCCGACGCATACGCGCGGCCGAAGAACGCGACCGGCGCCAGCAGGCGGCGATCCTGTCGCTGCTCGACGAGATCAGCGATCTGGCCGACGGCGATCTGACCGTGCGCGCCAACGTCACCGCGGATTTCACCGGCGCCATCGCCGACTCGGTGAACTCCACGGTGGAGACCCTGCGCAGCCTGGTCGGCACCATCAACGAAACCGCAGTGGAAATCAGCGCGGCGGCCACCGCCACCCAGGAAACCGCGGCGACCATGGAGGCGGCCTCCGAAAGCCAGGTGCAGGAAGTGGCGGAGATCGCCCAGCGCATGCAGCAAAGCTCGGATTCACTGACCGCGGTGGCCCAGCGCGCCGAGCAGCTCGCGGCGCAGGCGACCACTTCGGTCAACGTGGCGCACAGCGGCGCGTCCACCGTGGGCCGCACCATCCAGGGCATGGCGGCGCTGCGCGAGCAGATTCAGGACACCGCCAAGCGCATCAAGCGCCTGGGCGAGTCCTCGCAGGAAATCGGCAACATCATCGAGTTCATCAACGACATCGCCGAGCAGACCAACACCCTGGCGCTCAACGCCTCGATCCAGGCCGCCATGGCCGGCGAATCCGGGCGCGGCTTTGCGGTGGTGGCCGATGAGGTGCAGCGCCTGGCCGAACGTGCCGCCGCCACGCGCCAGATCGAAACCCTGGTCAAGACCATTCAGGCCGACACCAATGAGGCCATCGTGTCGATGGAGCGCTCCACCACCAACGTGGTGGCCGGCGCCCGCAGTGCCGAAGAGGCCGGCCAGGCCCTGACGCGCATCGAATCCAATTCCACCGACCTGTCCCGTTTCATCCAGGCCATCTCCGGCGAGGCCCGCAACGAGGCCGCGCAAGCCACCCATATCGCCGGGCAGATCCAGTCCATCCGCGAAACCGCGATCCAGACCGCGGCCTCGGCGCAGATCACCAGCGACGCGGTGGGTGAGCTCAATGCCCTGTCCACCAAGCTGCGCGAGTCGGTGGCCGGCTTCAAGCTGCCAGCCGACGTGTCGCTGGAAGGCGAGGACGAAAACCAGCCGGACCCGGCGTTCGCGCTGCCGCCGTCCTAGGATTGGCCCTGCGGCCGCGGCCGCAGGTCGCTTCGGCCAATCGCCGGTTTGAGGCTTGCCGGGGCCGGCAGGCGGCCACTATTCTTGCCGACCCCCGTCCACTCCACATCCCCTGAGGACCGCCACTCATGACCTACTCGGCCGATCTCGAAAAGCTCCTTGGACTCAAGGCGGTCAGCTACAACTACAACCTGAGCAAGCAAGAACTTTTCGCCGAGGCCATCGCCAACGATCGTGGCCGCGTGCGGCGTGACGGTCCTTCCGACGAGCAGAAAGCCTTCCCCACCAAGCTGGGCGTGAATGGGCCGCTGGTCTATTACACCGACCCCGACTGCACCGGCCGCCGCACCAAGGACACCTATGCGGTGAAATGGCCGGAGGTGGCGGACGAAATCTGGTTCAAGGCCGACCTGTCGCCCTATGAGCCCGGCGCCTATGAAGGTTTGCTGCAGCGGGTGATCCAGCATCTGAACGAAAAGAAGGCGTCGCTCTACGTCAAAGACGTCTTCATGGGCAGCGATCCCGACTTCGCGGTGCCGTATCGCTTCGTCGGCGAGTACGCCACCCACGCGATGTTCGTGCACAACATGTTTCCCAAGAACCTCGACGTGACCGACGCCGAGTCGCGTCGCTGGACCATGCTCAACGTGCCGAGCTTCGTCTGCGTGCCCGAACGCGACGGCTGTCGTGCCGAGGCCGCGGTCGTCATCGATGCCCGGAACCGCATCTGCCTGGTCGCCGGTCGCGCCGACTACTGCGGCGTGAACAAAAAGACCATCTTCACCGTAGGCAATTACCTGCTGCCCAAGCAGGGCCGTCTGTCCATGCACTGCTCGGCCAACGTCGGCGCACGCGACGATGCGGCGATCCTGTTCGGCCTGTCCGGCACCGGCAAGACCACCTTGTCGGCCGACGCCAGCCGCCGCCTGATCGGCGACGACGAGACCATCTGGTCCGACAACGGCCTGTGCAATCTCGAGGACGGCTGCTACGCCAAGCTCATCAACCTGGACAAGGATGCCGAGCCGGTCATCGCCGCGGCGCTGTCCAAGCCGGGCACCATCATCGAGAACGTGCCGCCGCTTCCCGGCAAGACGATGGAGGAATGCCATCCCGACGAACTCGATCTGAACGACGGCTCCATCGCCGAGAACACCCGCTTCAGCTATCCGCTGGAAGTGGTGCCCAATGTGATGCCCAACGCGCAGGGCCCGCATCCGCGAACCATCGTGCTGCTCACGGCCGACGCGTTCGGGGTGCTGCCGCCCGTGTCCATTTTGTCCGCCGAGGACGTGATGTATCACTTCGTCTCCGGCTTCACCGCACGCGTGGCCGGCACCGAAGTGGGCGTGACCGAACCGCAGCCCACCTTCAGCGCCTGCTTCGGCGGCCCCTTCATGGCGCAGAAACCTAACGTCTACGCCAAGCTGCTCGGCGAGAAAATGCAGAAACACAAGGCGCGCTGCATTCTGCTCAACACCGGCTGGAGCGGCGGGCCCTACGGCACCGGCAAGCGCATGAGCATCAAGCTCACCCGCACCCTGCTCAATGCCGCGCTCGACGGCAAGCTCGACGACGTCGACACCGAGACCTTGCCGATCCTGAATCTCACCATACCCAAGGCCTGCCCCGGCATCGACGACCCCACCGTGCTCAATCCGCGTGCAACCTGGACGGACAAGGACGCCTACGACGCCACCGCCACCAAGCTGCGCGACATGTTCCGCGCCAACTTCGACAAGAAGGGTTTCGCCAGCTTCGGTATCGAAGCGCGGATCTGATCGGATCGGGTCACCAACCGGAAGCCGGCCCTGCGCCGGCTTGCCTTGCCGCGGGGGATCCGACCGGTCAGTCGATCTCCACCACCACATTGCCCTGTGCCTGCCCGCTTTCCACCCGTTCGTGGGCCTCGGCGATGCGCGCCAGCGGATAGCGCTCGGCGACGTTGTGCTGCAGCCGGCCGGCGGCCAGCAGTTCGTTCACCTCGGCCAGCTCGCGGACGCGATCGTCGGGCTTGAGGTTGTAGACGATGAAGAAGCGCAACTGCACGTTCTTCATGATGCCCTGGACGAAGGGCACCGCCACCTCGGGCACATTGCTGCCGTAAACCACGATGTCGCCGTTGGCGCGCAGCAGCGCAAAGTCCAGCGCCACGTTGGCGGAAAAATCGACCTCGATCACGCGATCCACGCCGGCTCCGGCGGTGAGCTCCAACACGCGCGCCGCCACGTCCTCGCGCCGGTAATCGATGACCGCATCGGCACCCGCCGCCAGCGCCAGTTGTGCCTTGGCCGGACTGCTCACGGTGGCGATGACTTTCGCCGCACCCCGGAAGCGGGCGAGCTGGACCGCGTAATGCCCGACCGCTCCCGCGCCGCCGGCCACCAGCACCGTCTTGGCGGCGACCCCGCCGTCCATGACCACGGCGTGATAAGCGGTGAGCGCAGGGATGCCCAGGCAGGCGCCTGCAGCAAAGTCGATCTTGTCCGGCAACGCCACCGCCTGCGCCGACGGCAGCGTCACGAACTCCGCCGCGGTGCCCTGCGCCCGGCCCCAGGCGGCATTCCACGTCCACACGCGCTGACCGATGCGCGCCGCGTCCACACCCGCGCCGACGGCATCGATGATCCCCGCGCCATCGCTGTGCGGGACGATCTGCGGAAATGCCAGCACCCGGGTGCGGGTGCCGGCGCGCGTCTTGACGTCGGAAGGATTCACCCCGGAGGCCGCCAGCCGCACGCGTACTTCGCCCGGTCCGGGCTGCGGCGTCGGCCATTGCAGAATCTGCAGCACTTCGCGGGCGGGTCCCACTCGATCGTAAACGGCAGCGCGCACGGGTTTCCTCTTCATTGCGACGGGGGCGGCCCGAGACTAGCAGAGCAGGTCCGGCACCCGAATCCTGACCGCCCCGTAGAATTGACCACCCACAGCAGGAGGACCTCGATGTCCGCGTGCAACCGGAGCGCCGCATGAGCGCGCGCATGACCCACAGGGTGCGCAGCAGCCTGCAGCCCTGCGAGCATCCTTATCTCAGCGGGGCGTGGACACCGGTGTTCGAGGAGTGGCTGGACGACGACTGCCCGGTCACCGGCGAGATTCCGCGCGACCTCGATGGCGTGTACCTGCGCAACACCGAAAATCCGGTGCAGCAGCCGCTGGGCCGCTACCACCCCTTCGACGGCGACGGCATGCTGTGCGGCCTGCGCCTGCACAACGGCTGCGCCGCGTTTCGCAATCGCTTTGTGCGCACCCGCGGCTTCGTCAACGAACAGGACGTGGGGCGCGCGCTGTGGTCGGGCATCGCCGAGATGCCGCCTTTGTCGGACCGTCCCGGCTGGGGCGCGCACGGCGCGCTCAAGGATGCGTCCAGCACCGATGTGTGCGTCTTCGGCGGCCGCGCCTATACCAGCTTCTACCAATGCGGCGAGCTGTACGGCTGCGACCCGGTCAGCCTGGAGCCCTCGGGCGCGGTGGGCTGGGGCGGTGCGTTTCCGCGCGCGGGCATCTCCGCACACGCCCTGCCCGATCCGCAGACCGAAGAGTTGTTGTGGTTCAGCTATTCGCGCGAGGCACCGTTCATGCACTGCGGTGCCACCTCGCTGGGCGGCGAGGTCACCCATCAGCGCGAGGTCCCGCTACCGGGCCCGCGCCTGCCGCACGCCATGATGTTCACGCCGCGCTGGTACGTGCTCAATGACTTCCCGCTGTTCTGGGACGCCGAACTGCTGCAACGCAAGCTGTTCGCGGCGCGTCTGCACGACCTGCCCTCGCGCTTCGCACTGGTGCCGCGAGCATCGGCTCCGCACGGCGGCCGGGCCGACGACATCCGCTGGTTCGAAGCCTCGCCCACCTACGTGCTGCACTACGTCCAGGCGCGCGAGGAGGGCGACGAGGTGATCCTGGACGGCTATCGCCAGCGGTGTCCCTCGCCGCCGCCGCTGGCCGGCGCGCCGCGCGAACACGCACGCATGATGGCGTTCCTGGATCTGCATTCGCTGCAGCCGCAACTGTGGCGCTGGCGCTTCAATCTGCGCACCGGCCAGACCCGGGAGGGCGCGCTGGACGACGCCGTCTGCGAGTTCGGTTGCGTGCACGTCGCACATCCGCAGCAGGCCGCTCGCTACGTCTACAGCATGCTGGGCGAGCCGGGCTGGTTTCTGTTCAACGGGCTGGACAAGCTGGACCTGCGCAGCGGAACGCGCGAGACCCTGGCGTTCGGTCCCGGCGTGTTCGGCAGCGAAGTCCGCTTCGTGCCGCGTCGGGCCGCACGGTCCGAGGACGACGGCTGGCTGATCACGCTGGTCACCGACGTCAATCGCAATCTGTCTGAAGGCCGCATCTACGCGGCGCAGAACCTGCGCGCCGGCCCGTTGGCGCGTATCCGCCTGCCGCTACGGATTCCCAGCGGAACGCATGCCTGCTGGGCGGACGCGGCGGCCCTGCAGGTCCCCGCACCGAACGCAAGATTCTGAACGCAGGCGCGCTCGCACAGGTCTACAGAGCCCCTCCAGGATCGCCGGGCTGAACGGTTTTGCGGTTTCCAGCGCGCGCGCAGCGCTCCCGATAACATCGCCGCCAGAGGGCAGCCACAGGCCCCGATCCCTCGATCACCGCCCGGCACCGTTCATAGATGAAAAACAAGCGCACCCTGTTGCGACACCTCGGCGACTGGCGCCGTCTCACGCGCACTTTTCTGACCGGCCTGTTCGTGCTGCTGCCGATCATGGTGACACTGGCCATCGTGATGTGGCTGATCGGCCTGGCCGAAACGGTGCTCGGCAGCTTCATCCGCGTGCTGCTACCGGGCGAGCTTTACCTGCCGGGCATGGGTCTAGTGGTATCGCTGCTGGTGATCCTGCTGGTGGGCCTGCTGATGCAGGCAATCTTCTTCCGCGAGCTGGTGACCTGGCTGGAGGATCAGCTCGAGCGCATCCCGCTGATCAAGACGGTGTACAGCGCGGTCAAGGACCTCACCGGCTTCTTCTCACGCGCCGGTGGCGGCGCCCGACGCTTCGGCCAGGTGGTGCTGGTGCAGATGCCGGGCGTACCGATCCGCATGCTCGGCTTCGTGACGCTGGAGGACCTGCACGGGACCGGTCTGGAACCGCCATCGGGAGAAGAGGCCGTCGCGGTGTACCTGCCCATGAGCTACCAGATCGGCGGCTACACGGTGCTGCTGCCGCGCGGCTATCTCACCCAGGTGGACATGGGCATGGAAGAGGCCATGCGCTTTCTGATCACAGCCGGTATGTCGCGCTCGCCGGACGCCGGCAACGGCAACGGCAACGCCCAGGAGCCCGGCGCCAAGGCCGCGACGGCACCGGCACTGGCGCCCGGCACCACGGTCAAGCCGGAGCCGCCGCCAGGCGCATGAGCGCGCCCATCCGATGGACCGGAGCGACGATGCAAGCTCCGCCGACCTTCAGGGCGCGTCGGTGAATCCCGCCTGCAAGCTCGGCTTGCTGGCCAGCCTGTATCTGGCGCAGGGCCTGCCATTCGGGTTCTTCACCCAGGCGCTGCCGGTTCTGCTGCGCGAACGCGGCCTGTCGCTGGCCGCCATCGGCGCCACTGGCCTGTTGTTCCTGCCGTGGGCGCTGAAATTCCTGTGGGCACCCGTGGTGGATCACACCGGCACGCGCAAAGCCTGGCTGCTCGGTCTGCAGGGGCTGACGGTGCTGGTGGCACTGGCGCTGACGGCAGTGGATCTGGATTCGGGCCTGGTCGCGATCTTCATTGCGCTGGTGCTCTTCAATCTGCTCGCGGCCACCCAGGACGTAGCCACCGACGGTCTGGCCGTGCGCCTGTTGTCGCCGACGGAACGTGGACTCGGCAACGGCATCCAGGTGGGCGCGTACCGCATCGGCATGATCCTCGGCGGTGGCCTGCTGCTGTGGGTGTTCGCCAAAGGCGGCTGGTCGACGATGTTCCTGGCCATGGCCGGCATCCTGGCGCTGACCTGCCTGCCGGTGCTGTTCCTGCCGCGCGTCGATGGCGGTGCCGAACCCGCCCCGGATCGCCACTCCGGAGCGCGCCTGCTGATGGCTTGGAGCGAGCGCCTGCGGGTACCCGGTGTGCTCGGCTTCGTGATGTTGATCTGCATGTACAAGTTCGGCGACGCCATGGCCTCGTCGCTGGTCGGCCCGTTCATGCATGACGCGGGCCTGAGCAAGGAAGAGATCGCAGTCGTCAAGGGCACCATCGGGTCGACCATGGGACTGGCCGGCGCCGCGCTGGGAGGATGGATGGCCTGGTACTTCGGCCGTCGTCCGGCGCTGATCGCCTGCGGCGTGCTGCAGACCGCCAGCCTGCTGCTGTACGTGGCTTGCGCGCTGGAGCCCGGCGACCGCCATCTGATCTACGCCGCCAGCACCGCCGAACACCTGCTCGGCGGCATGGCCACAGTGGCCTTGTTCACCCTGATGATGGACGCCTCCGACCCCGCGCACGCCGGCACCGACTACACCCTGCTGGCCTGCGCCATCGTGCTGGCCGGTGGGTTGTCCGGCCTGGCCGGCGGGGTGGTCGGTGATCTGGCCGGTTATGTCGGCGCCTTCGCCCTGGCGTTCCTGCTGTCGGGTCTGGGGTGTCTGGCCCTGGTGCTGGCGGTCGACCGCGGCGCCGGGCCGCAACGCCTGACGGCCGTGTGGCCGCAGCGGCGCGCCCGAGGGTCAAGGTGAGCTTCATGGAGCGGTGCTAGCGTCGTCGATCCTGCCATCTCCCCGGACCCTGCCGTCATGAGCGATCGCAAGCTGGCCCTGCAAAGCTGGAACCGCCTGTCGTCATTGCCGCTGGGCGCGGCGGCATGGTCGAAGATGGTGTCGGCACGAGCGCCCTATTTCCGCAGCATCTCGCCGCGCATGGTCGAACTGGCGCCCGGCCGCTGCATCGCCGAAATGAAAAAGCGCTGGCGCATCGCCAACCATCTCGGCACCGTGCATGCCATCGCCATGTGCAACCTCGCCGAATTCGCTGGTGGCCTGATGACCGAAGTCAGCGTGCCGCCCGGCCATCGCTGGATTCCCAAGGGCATGACGGTGGAATACCTGCACAAGGCGCAGACCGACCTGCGTGCGGTGTGCGTGTGCGACCCGCTACCCGAATTCGGCGCCGAAAGCTTCGAATGGCCGGTGACGGTGGACGTGCAGGACCGCGGTGGCCTCACGGTGTTTCGCGCGGTGATCCGCATGTGGATCAGCAGGAAGCAGTGATGGGCGATGGGTGACGGGACCGGATGCGGGACCGTGATCCATCGTGCGGACTGCCCTGCGACGCCGGCCCGACAAGAATCACCGATCTCCGCGCATCGATGAATTTCCTCGCCCACCTGTGGCTGGCCGACCGCACGCAGACCTCGCTGGCCGGCAGCGTACTCGGCGACGTCGTGCGCGGCGCCGACCTGTCGGCCTATCCGCCGGATATCGCGCTGGGCATCCGCCTGCACCGTCGCGTGGACGCCACCACCGACCGCCATCCGGCGATGGTGGAAGCGCGTTCGCGCTTTGCGCCGGGCGCGCGCCGCTACGCGGGCATCGTGCTGGATCTGGCGGCCGACCACGCGCTGGCCACCGCCTGGCCGCGTCTGCATTCCGAGCCGCTGGCACCATTCGCGCAGCGCTGCGGCAGCGCGATGGCCGCGGCGGCCCCCTGGTTCGTGCTGGGCGGCAGTCGCCGGCCCGACGCGCAGGGTTTCGCCGAACTGCTGCAGTCCTACGCAACCCCTTCCGGCATCGTGCTCGCGGTGCGGCGGGTCGCCGCGCGCTTGCGCGATCCGCAGGGTCTGATCGATGCATCGACGCAGTGGCCGGAGGTTTCGGCGACGCTGGATGCGCAGCTCGAGCCGCTGTTGCAAGACCTGATCGCGGCGATGCGGCGTCCCGTCTGATCCCGCCTGCGGGGCATCGGATGCGGTCGGCTAGGACGTCGCTGCGGCGCCCGCGCCCCCCGGCAGCGGCGGCTCCAGCATCAGCGAGATGCGTCGATCCTTTTCTTTCCACAGGTCGCCGATCCAGAATTGGAAGCGCTTGCGAAAATCCGGGTCTTCCTCGTAACGACCTGCCGCCAGCCCTTCCAGCAGGCCCTCCGGCAAACTCAGCGGACGCACATCCACGATGACCCGGCGCACCTTGCCGCTGAGAAATTCCCAGAAACCGACCGCGCCGCCGGGGTAGGCGATGGTGACGTCAAGCAAACCATGAAGCTTGTCGCCCATGGCCTCCAGCGCAAACGCGAAGCCGCCGGCCTTGGGGCGCAGCAGGTGGCGGTAGGGCGACTTCTGGTTGGCCTGCTTGGTGGGGGTGAACCGCGTGCCTTCGAGAAAGTTCAGGATCAGAACCGGCTGGTTGCGGAATTTTTCGCAGGCCTTGCGGGTGACCTCCAGATCCTTGCCCTTGAGCGCGGGATTTTTCTTGATCTGATCCGGGGTGGAGCGATGCATGAACGGGTAGTCCAGGCCCCACCAGGCCAGGCCCAGCACCGGCACCCAGATCAGTTCCTTCTTGAGAAAGAACTTGAAGAAGGGCGCGCGCCGACCGAACGCGCGCATCAGCACGAAGATGTCGTTCCAGGTCTGGTGATTGGAGCAGACCAGGTACTGCCGCCTGGCATCGAGCTCGCCGCTGACGCGGATATCCCACTCGATGCGCTGGAACAGCGTCGACAGACGCACGTTGACCTGCGACCAGTTCTGCGCGATGGCCGAGGCCAGGCGCGACAGCGCGTCGCGCAAACCCGACTTGGCGGGCGTGAGCAACTTGAGCAGAAACACCACGTACAGCGGAGTTGCCCAGAACACCGTGTTGACGATCAGCAGGATCGCCATGACAGCGCCCTGCAGCGCGCCCGGCAAGGGATGCAGCATGGATGGATACTCCCCCGTATTAAGCCGGCGCCGGTCGGCTGCCGATCGATGAGCCTTGCAACTCTAAGAACCTGTCCAAAAACCGTAGCGAGCGAAGGTAGTTCGCGTTCGGCGGAGCGCAGGAAGCGGAGCGTACATAGAAGTGCGTGAGCATTTCGAGCACCGTACGGACGCGAAATGCCGAGCGCAGTAGGTTTTGGGACAGGTTCTGAGGTTGCCGCTGCCGCAGTTGATTAGTCAGGGACCGGCGGCTTCTTCGTGCGCCGACCAGTGCAGATGCACGATCACCCAGCGATCGCCGTCGCGACGCAGGATGGCGGTCTCGGCGCCGTTGAGCCGCAACGGCGGGTCCTGTGCCAGGGCGACGGTGGTCTGCGTGCTCGACACCACCCAGGCCACATCGCCCAACTGGCGCGATTCGCGGCGCAGCAGCTTGCGTTGGGTATCGGCCGCAAACGCAACCGCCGGCCCGAGCTGGTTGCGCATCCAGTCGGCACGCGAAAGCTCGGCGAAGCCCTGCTCGTAGATCAGTGCCTCCGGCGCCAGCAGCGCCACCGCACGGTCGGGTTGACGGTCGCGCAAGGCGGCGTGAAAGGCATCCACGGTCTGGGCAGGTGTCGCGGCCGCGGCCAGCGAGGAGACGAACAGCAGCAGCGCCGCCAGCATCAAGGCGCGCATCAGGCGCCACCCAGCCGCGTCATCGCGCGCACGCGTCCGGTCTGATCCACCAGCTCGATGCGCTCGTAGGCCCCGCCGGGAATGCTCACTGCCACGCAGGGACTGCTGGGTTCGCTGCCGGCCCAACGACCCTGCTGCGGTTCGAAGAAGGTCGCACGCAGGCGCAGCGTGTCGCCCTGCAACGCCGCCTCGCGGCTCACCGCCAGCCCGTAGCCGCTGTTGGGGCGCTGTCCGAACTCGACGACCGCGTAAGCGGTTTCGGGCAGCGACTTGGCGGAATTGCGGACCCATTCGAAGCCCCGGCCGGAGGCCAGCGCCTGCATGGCCGCGACATTGCCCAGAACGGCCAACTCGATTTCGTCGGTGACCGAATGGCAGACGTTGGCGCGTGCCACCTCTTCCACCTGCACCAGGTTTTCGGCCTTGGAGAACCAGTCGGAGGTATCGGGCAGACGCACCCACGCCGGTTTGGCACAGGCCCCGAGGAGACTGGCGGCGATGATCGGGATGAGGAATCGCATGGGGGCGGCAACTCGAATGCAAGGTGATGCGCAGGCGATGCGCTGCGGCGGTGATGCGCGCCGTCGGCAAGCAACTGCCGGCCACGACGCGCTGCCGCATTATCCACGGCGGAGCCGACGATGCCCACGGCTCGGCCCCAGACGCCGACGTTCGAGCCAGCCTGGCGCGGTGGTAGCCTTCGACCATGGCCATCGCATCCGCATCTCCCGGCGTCGAGCGTCGTCTGAACCTGCAGGAGCTGGTGGAAGGCCTGTTGCACGACGGCCTGATCGACGTCGCCCAGGGCCGCGAGCTGCAGGTCAAGCTCGCCGGCTTGCGCGAAAAGCCGCGACATCCGCTGTCGCTGCTGGCGCAGCAGGAATGGCCGGACCCGCGACGTGCGGGCGCGCGCCTGAGCATGGACGCGCTGCTGCAATGGCTGGCCGCCAGACACCAGATAGGCTGGATACGCATCGATCCATTGGCCATCGACGTCGCCAAGGTGACTTCGGTGATGCCCTACGCCTATGCCTCGCGCATCCGTGTGCTGCCAGTGAAGGTATCGCCCACGGAGATCGTCGTCGCCACCGCCGAGCCTCTGGAGCGCGAGTGGGAAACCGAACTCGCGCGCATCGTGCCGCAATCGATCAAGCGCGTGCTGGCCAGCCCCGACGACATCGAGCGCTACCTGGTGGAGTTCTACGCCCTGTCGCGTTCGGTCAAGGCCAGCAACGAAGAGCGCCGCGCAGTCGCGCCCAGCGGCATGCAGAACCTGGAACAGCTCATGGAGCTGGGCCGGCGCGGCAAGCTCACGGCCGACGACCAGCACGTGGTCGCCATCGTCGACTGGCTGCTCAGCTACGCGTTCGAGTCGCGCGCATCCGACATCCATCTGGAGCCGCGGCGCGAAACCGGCCAGGTGCGATTCCGCATCGACGGCGTGCTGCACGAGGTCTACCAGATGCCGACCCCGGTCATGGTGGCGGTGAGCAGTCGCATAAAAATTCTGGCGCGCATGGACGTAGCGGAAAAGCGCAAGCCGCAGGACGGCCGCATCAAGACGCGTTCGCCCGAGGGCAAGGAAATCGAGCTTCGCGGCTCCAGCCTGCCCACCGCCTTTGGCGAAAAGATGGTGCTGCGCATCTTCGATCCCGAAGTGCTGCTGCGCGATTTTTCTGCGCTGGGTTTCTCCGCCGAAGATTCGCAGCGCTGGAACGACATGATCCGCCAGCCGCACGGCATCATCCTGGTCACCGGCCCCACCGGCTCGGGAAAGACCACCACGCTGTACTCCAGCCTCAAGCAGCTCGCCACGCCGGAGGTCAACGTCTGCACCATCGAAGACCCCATCGAACTGGTGGAGCCGGCGTTCAACCAGATGCAGGTGCATACCGCCATCGACCTGACCTTTGCCAACGGCGTGCGCGCGCTGCTGCGCCAGGACCCGGACATCATCATGATTGGCGAGATCCGCGATCTGGAAACCGCCGAGAACGCGGTGCAGGCCGCGCTCACCGGACACCTGGTGCTGTCCACCCTGCACACCAACGATGCGCCCAGCGCGGTCACGCGCCTGCTTGACCTCGGCGTGCCGCCCTACCTGATCAAGGCCACGCTGCTCGGCGTGGTGGCGCAACGCCTGGTGCGACGCCTGTGCCCGCACTGCAAGATGCCCGCTACGGTTGATCCGGAAGCCTGGAACGAACTGGTCGGCGAGGCTAAAAATCTGTCGCCGCCAACTGAAATCCGCCAGGCCGTGGGTTGCCTGGAATGCCGCGAGACCGGCTATCTCAGTCGCCTGGGCCTGTACGAGATCATGCCGTTGAGCCTGGGCCTGAAACGCCTCATCGACCGCCAGGGCGACATCGCCGATCTGCGCCGCCAGGCCATTCGCGAAGGCATGGTGCCGCTGCGCGTCGCCGGCGCGCACAAGATCGCCGCAGGGCAGACCGATGCCTACGAGGTACTCAGTTCCACGCCGGTGGTGGCTAACGACTGAGCACCCGCTGCGGACTTGAGCGAAAGTAATTTCGGTTTTGCTGCATCCGGAGTCCGGTTCAGCGCGTACGCCTCATGCCCTCGATTTAGGGCCACCGGTTCAGAGTTCGCGCCAGGCGCGGGGATTGTTACAGTGCCCCCGGAGCAACACCCTCGCCGCGACGCAGCGTGACCGGTCCGGCCACCCGAGCTTCATTCATCATCCTCACCCAGGGAGAGACCCGACGTGAAATCCTCAACCTTACCGCAGCGTCTGGCGGCAGCCGCCGCTGCATTGGCTTTGTCCGCACCAGCGCTGGCAACCGACTACGTCGTCACCACCGTTGCAGACACGGTCGCAGTCGACGGCGAAATCAGCCTGCGCGAAGCGATTCAGGCGGCCAGTACCAACATGGCCGCCGGTGATGCGCCGGCCGGCGAACTCGAAGGCGACACCATCACCTTCGGCCCCGGCGTGGCGTCCATTACCCTGACCTCGCCCCTGCCGGCCATCACCGACGACGTCAGCATTACGGGTGACGTCACCATTGACGGCAACGGCGGTGCAATCCTGTCAGTCAGCTCGCCGTCTGCGACGGGCGTGGTGATCGAGGGCCTGACCCTGACCGGCGGCAGCGCCGCCAGCGGCAGTGCGATCAGCATCGGCGCGGACACCACCGTGACACTGGACTCGGTGACGGTGACCGGCAATGTCGGCACCGGCGGTGGTATGACCAACGGCGGCGCGGTCGAGAGCCTCGGCGCGCTGACCATCGTGGACTCCACGTTCAGCAACAATGCTGCGACCACCATGTCCGGCAGCGGCGGCGCCATCATCCACGGCGGCACCACATTGTCGATCTCGGGCAGCATGTTCACCGGCAATACGGCGGCTCGCGCCGGCGGCGCCATCGAAATCTTCGGTGCGACCGCTGCGACCACGGTGTCCGGCTCCACGTTCAGCAATAACGACGTAGCCGTCGCCGCAGTGGCCAACGGCGTTCCAGGCAATGGCGGCGCCATCCACATCACCAATGCCAGCAACATCACCGTTACCGACAGCAGCTTCAGCGAAAACTCTGCAGTGGAAGGCGGCGCGCTGTGGAACGGCGGCGGCGTCATGACCATCACCGGCGGGGATATCTCCGGCAACACCGCCATCGGCGGTGCAGCTGATGCGGGCGCCATGGCCCAGGGCGGCGGCGGCATCTTCAGCGATGCAGCCGGAGGATCGGTGGTGATCACCGGCACGCTCATCGACGGTAACGACGCCGGTGTCTTCAATATGGACGACACCCCGGCCACGGGCAGCGTCGCCTCCGGCGGCGGCATCTTCATGAACGAAGGCACCATTCTTGAAGCGACCGACGTCATTCTTCGCGACAACCGCGCCAACCGCGCCGGCGGCGGAATCGAGACCCGCGCTGGTTCGACCGCGACGCTGACCAACGTCACCCTCGGCGGCGATACGCCGGCTGACGGCAACATCGCCAACACCATCGGCGGCGGCGGCGGTGGCAACGGCGGCGGCATGCACATCACCGGCAACGGCAATGCCGAGATCATCGACTCCACGGTGCGCAACAACGTGGCCGCGACCGAGGGCGGCGGCTTGTGGAACGGCGGCGGAACCATGACAGTCACCGATACCGTGGTGGCCAACAATGCCGCGAATGGCAATGCGGCAGACGACGGCGGCGGCGGATTGTTCAACAACGGCGGCACGCTCATCGTCGTAGGCGGCTCGGTCACCGGCAACGCGGCGCTGGGTACCGCGGGTTCGGGCGGCGGCATCTTCAACAACGGCATGACGAACAACGACGCCGCGTTGACCGTGACCGGCACCATGATCGCCAACAACATCTCCAATCGCGCTGGCGGCGGCATCGAGGCCCTGATCGGCATCACCACACTCACCGACGTGACCTTGCAGAACAACGGCACCGGCGTCGGCACGGGCGCGGTGGCGGCACCCGGCAACGGCGGCGGTCTGCACATCACCGGCCCCGGCGGCACAGTCACCGTCAACGGCGGATTGATCGACGGCAATGCTGCGGCCCAGGAAGGCGGCGGCTTGTGGAATGCCACCGGCACCATGACTGTGCAGCCCAGCGACACGGGCGGCACCGTGATCTCCGACAACGTGGCGCAGGGCGATGCCGCGGACGACGGCGGCGGCGGTATCTTCAACAATGGCGGCACCTTGGTCGTCGAAGGCGCCACCATCAACAACAACGCGGCCAATGGCGACTCCGGTTCCGGCGGCGGCGTGATGAACCTCAACGGCCCGGCGGTGACCATCACCGACTCGGTGATCAACAACAACACGGCGTCACGTGCGGGAGGGGGTTACGAGGACGTGTCGTCCATGGCTGCCACCGTGGTGAACTTCGATGCGGTCACCATGGACAGCAACATCACCGGCAACACGCCGGGCAATGGCGGCGGCGTGCACATCACCGGCGGCCAGACCGTGATGACGATGGCGAACTCCACGGTCTCCAACAACGAGGCGCAGAACGAGGGCGGCGGCCTGTGGGTGTTCGGTGGCTCCACGTTGAACCTCGCCAACTCCACCGTGTTCGGCAACGTCACCAACCTCACTGGCGGCGGCGGCGTGCTGATCCGTCCGGCCGGTATCGTCAATGCCACCAACGCCACCATCGCCGGCAACGTGGCGAACACGGCCGGCGGTGGCGTGCAACTGGCCGATGCCACCTCGGTGTTCAACGCAACCAATACGCTGATCGCGCAAAACAGCGGCGCCACCGATGCCCAGCTGTCCGGCATGGTCTCGGCGGGTGACAACAATCTGATCGCCGACATGGGCGGAGTGGCCACGATGCTGGCCGACAACGGCGGCCCGACGCTGACCCTGGCGCTGTCGGCCGGCAGTGCGGCGGTCGATGCCGGTGACAACGCGGCCTGTGCGGCGGCGCCGATCAACAACCTCGATCAGCGCGGCCAACCGCGTCCGGTCGATGGCGATGCTGACGGCAACATGGACTGCGATATCGGTGCGTTCGAGTTTGCGGGCCGTCCGATGATCGGGCTGGTCGGCAATGGCGATGCTGGCGTGCTGGTCAACGTCAACGCCGGCGACCAGGACGTGGAGGCGCTGGCGTTCTCGCTGACCAACAGCGCGGACGAAACCGTCACCCTGGATGGCTTCAGCGGCACCCTCAGCGGTAGCGGCGACTTCGGTGCCGATGTGTTCGGCGCGCAGTTGGTGCTGGACGCCAACGGCAACGGCGAGATCGACACCGGCGAGATGGCCGTGGCCGGTGCCAACGTGACCATCGACGGTGCCGGCAAGGGCCTGGGCGGCACCTTCACGGTGACGTTCGGCACGCCGGTGAACTTTGCTGTCGGGCAGACGCGCAGCTACATCCTGTCGGTGGACTTCGCCGCCGACTTGGCGCTCAACCAGGCGCCGACCGGCGCCATGTCACCTGGCGCCGCATTGTTGGCCGCGGGCGGCGGCGGCCTGCTGCTGCTCGGCATGGTCGGCGGATTGAGTTCGCGCCAGCGCTTCATGCTGGTCATGGCCGCGGCGGTGCTGAGCCTGGGCCTGGCCGGCTGTAACGGCGACGACGGCGACCCGGGTCCGGCGGGGCCTGCCGGCCCTCCGGGTGAACCGGGACCACAGGGTCCGCAAGGCCCCGCTGGTCCGCAAGGCCCGACAGGACCGCAGGGTCCGACCGGCCCGCAAGGTCCGCAGGGCCCGCAGGGTCCGGCCGGTCCCGGTGGAGCTGGCACCCAGTCCTACCAGTTCCAGCTGACCGCGGTCGATGCCACCGGTGACGACACCGGCGAACAGGTCCTGCCCAGTGGCATGGCCACGGTGTCCGGCCCGACCCTGCTGGTGACCGAGCAACCCTGAACGATCTGAGGTCGTTTGCAGTACGAGCCCCCGGCTATGCCGGGGGCTTTTTGTTAGGTTCGCCGTCCCCGGCATCGCTGCGCAGAAACGGGCTCAAAAGTCAGCTGCGGGTGGGCTCGTGTGCCAAGTAGCCCGGGCGAAGCCCGAGGGTTGTGTCGGTCGTTAGATGGTGCAACCCCGGTACGGTGCTACGCGAGTTCGTCCGCACGCCGCCCATCCGCGTGGGAAATTTGCGGAGGCCCAACGGCTGCCGCACTGGACGCGCGGCCGAAGGCCGCCGAGCATGCGCGCCATGCCCGAACTTCCCGAAGTCGAAACCGTCCGCCGCGGCATCGAGCCGCATGTCGTCGGTCGCCGACTGACTGCCGTGCAGGTGCGCGACCGGCGCCTGCGCTGGCCGATACCAGCGGATCTCGAACCGCGCCTGCAGGGACGGCGCATCGATCAGGTACAGCGCCGTGCCAAGTATCTGCTGCTGCTGCTGGACAACGGCGACCGCCTGCTGCTGCACCTGGGCATGTCGGGCCGGCTGTGGGTGCTGGACCGGCACACGCCGACGGTGAAGCACGATCACGTCGATCTCGAACTCGACAGCGGACAGTTGCTGCGCTTTCACGATCCGCGCCGCTTCGGCGCCGTCCTGCTGTGGGCTGCCAACGAGCCCGATCACCTGCTGCTGCGTCATCTCGGGCCGGAACCGTTCGATCCCGCCTTCAACGGCGATTATCTCTACAGCTTGTCGCGCGGGCGCACCGCGGCGGTCAAGAACTTCATCATGGACGGACAGGTCGTCGTCGGTGCCGGCAACATCTACGCCGCCGAGGCGCTGTTTCGCTGCCGTATTCGCCCCGGCCGCGCGGCCGGCAGGGTCACCCGCGCCGAGTACACAGGGCTGGCCGCACGCATCCGCGAGGTGCTCGAGGCCGCCATCGTGCAAGGCGGCACCACCTTGAAAGATTTTGCAGGGGCCAACGGCGAATCCGGATACTTCCAGCAGGACCTCTACGTCTATGGCCGCCAGGGGCTGCCCTGCCGGCATTGTCAAACCCTGATCCGTCGCGTCGTGATCGGCCAACGCGCAAGCTGCTACTGCCCGGCATGTCAGCGTTGAGCCGGCTGCATTGATGGGCTCCGAAGGCTTGCGCATACTGACCAGCTTGCTCCCGGCTGCCCGAAGCGCTCGATGACCTCTGTTCTGCAACAAGTGCTGCCCCTGCCCTGCGGCGCGGTGCTGCCCAACCGCCTGTGCAAGGCGGCGATGACCGAAGGCATTGCCGACGCGCACCTGCGCGCCACCTCGCGCCACGAAACCCTGTACCGGCGCTGGAGCGAAGGCGGCGCAGGTCTGCTGCTGACCGGCAACGTGCAGGTGGACCGGCGTGTACTGGAACGGCCCGCCAACGTCGCCATCGACCGGACCGATGAGCTGACCACCAATGCCGAGGCGCGGGCACGACTGTCGCGCTGGGCCCGGGCCGGCACCGTCGGCGGCAATCACCTGTGGATGCAGATCAATCATGCAGGCCGGCAGTCGCCGCGTTATGTCACCCGGACGCCGCTGGCACCCTCGGCCGAGCAGCTCGGAATCCTGGGCAATTTCGGCAAGCCGCGCGCGCTGACCGAGGACGAAATCCTGGACCTGGTCCAGCGCTTTGCCCATGTGGCGTCGGTGGCGCGCGAAACCGGCTTCACCGGGGTGCAGATTCACGCCGCGCACGGGTATTTGCTTAGTTCGTTCCTGTCCGGCGTCACCAACCGACGCACCGATGCCTGGGGCGGCGCGCTGGAGAACCGTGCACGCATGTTGCTGGAAACCGTGCGCGCAACCCGCAAGGCGGTGGGCGCGGACTTTCCGCTGAGCATCAAGCTCAATTCCGACGACTTCCGCAAGAACGGCTTTTCCAACGAGGACTGCATCCAGTTGGTGCAGTGGCTCAATCACGAGTCGGTGGACCTGCTGGAAATCTCCGGCGGCAACTACGAACAGCCCGCCCTGCTCGGTCACCAGGGCGATGCCACCACCGCGGCGCCCTTGCGCGAAAGCACGCGCAAACGCGAAGCCTACTTTCTCGACTACGCCGAGCGTATCCGCGCCGTTGCGCAGATGCCGATGATGGTCACCGGTGGCTTTCGCAGTCGCGAGGGCATGGAAGCCGCCTTGTCCGACAACGCCTGCGATGCGATCGGCATCGCCCGCCCGATGTGTACCCATACCGACGCCGCGGGGACCCTGCTGCGCGGCGAAATCCAGGATCTGCCGGCGTTCGAGCACACCCTCAAGATCAGCCAGAAGGGCCTGTTTTCGCCCACCTCAAGCGTGATGCTGTTCAAGATGCTCAACATCTTCGGCTCGCAGGGCTGGTACTACCTGAATCTGTTCCGTCTCGCCGACGGCCTGGGCCCCGACCTGCGCCGTGGCCCGCTATCGGCTTTCTTTGGTTACATCGCCAGCGAGTACGCGGCGGCATTTCGCCTGCATCGCGCAAGGAAAAAACATGTCTGAGCTGCCGCGGTCCCCGGCCATCAAGATTTCCACCACCACCCTGGGCACGCCGCTGTCGCATAACGCGGTGTGCGTGCTCATGCTGGGTGCCGGCGAGCTGGGCAAGGAGGTGGTGATCGAACTGCAGCGCCTGGGCGTCGAGACGGTAGCGGTGGATCGTTATGCCCACGCGCCCGCGATGCAGGTGGCGCATCGCAGTCACGTCATCAATATGCTCGACGGCGCCGAATTGCGCCGCGTGGTCGAGGAAGAGGGTCCGACGCTGATCGTGCCGGAGATCGAGGCCATTCACACGCCCACGCTGCTCGAACTGGAGAAGGAAGGGTTTGTGGTGGTGCCCACCGCGCGCGCCGCACGGCTGACCATGGATCGCGAGGGCATACGCCGACTCGCCGCGGAGGAACTGGGTCTGCCCACCTCGCCGTACCGCTTCGCGGAAACCGAAGAGGAGTACCGCGCGGCCATCGAAGTCGTCGGTCTGCCATGCGTGGTCAAACCGGTGATGTCCAGTTCCGGCAAGGGCCAGAGCACGGTCAAGACCACGGCAGACATTCAGAAGGCCTGGGATTACGCGCAGGCCGGCGGTCGGGCGGGACGCGGCAAGGTGATCGTGGAAGGCTTCATCGACTTCGATTACGAGATCACCCTGCTCACCGTGCGGCACTGGCCGGGACCTCCGGGCATGAACGAGGAGTTCGGCACCCGCACCACGTTCTGTGCGCCCGTCGGCCACGTGCAGATCGACGGCGACTATCGCGAGTCCTGGCAACCGCACCCGATGTCCCAAACGGCGCTCGCTCGCTCGCAGGAGATCGCCGACAAGATCACCCGTGCGCTCGGCGGACGCGGCCTGTTCGGCGTGGAGCTGTTCGTCAAAGGCGACGAGGTGATCTTCAGCGAAGTCTCTCCTCGCCCGCACGACACCGGTCTGGTGACCTTGATCTCGCAGGACTTGAGCGAGTTCGCACTGCATGTTCGCGCGATCCTGGGCCTGCCGATCCCCAATGTCCGCGCGCGCGGGCCGTTCGCGGCCTCCTGCGCCATCCTCTGCACGGGCGATCAGGTGGCACCCGCCTTCAGGGGCGCCAACGATGCCCTGGCCGAACCCGACACCATGCTGCGCCTGTTCGGCAAACCCGAGATCGTCGGCAAACGACGCATGGGCGTGGCACTGGCGTTGGGCGACAGCCTGGAGATCGCCCGCGCCAAAGCGCGGCGCGCCGCGGCAGCCATTCGGCTGCTCTGAAGACGCTGGAAGCGCGCGGCATCGACGCGCGAACTCCGGCCGATGCCGGAGCTGCCCGACCTGACCGTCTACCTCGAATGCCTGGAGGCGGGCGCGCTCGGGCGGGTGCTGCACTTCGCGGGCGGGCACCGCGCCGTCATCCATCTGAATCGCGATTTTTGCACGACAGCTGGCCGAAGACCCTGGACGAAGCCTGACCCCGAAAGCGGCGACGACGCGCCCGCGAGGCGCTTCCGCAAAAGAAACCGAAGAGGGTTCGCAGCGTCCAAAGCAGTGAAGTTTCACGGGAACCCGCGTAAACTCCGCGACCTTTTGTCCAGGCCGCCGCGGCCGTTCCCATGATCCAGAATCTTCGCAACATCGCCATCATCGCTCACGTCGACCACGGCAAGACCACCTTGGTCGACAAGCTTCTGCGTCAATCCGGCACCCTGGACAAGCGCGAGGAACTGGGCGAAAGAATCATGGATTCCAACGACCTGGAGCGCGAGCGCGGCATCACCATCCTGGCCAAGAACACCGCGCTGCGCTGGATGGACGAGCGCACCGACACCCAGTACCGCATCAACATCGTCGATACCCCGGGGCATGCCGACTTTGGCGGCGAAGTCGAGCGCGTGCTGTCGATGGTCGACTCGGTGCTGCTGCTGGTGGACTCGGTGGACGGGCCGATGCCGCAGACCCGCTTCGTGACGCAGAAGGCGTTTGCGATGGGCCTGAACCCGATCGTCGTTCTCAACAAGATCGACCGCGACGGCGCGCGTGCCGACTGGGTGGTGGATCAGGTCTTCGATCTGTTCGACAAACTGGGCGCCAACAACACGCAGCTGGACTTTCCCTTCATCTACGCCAGCGGGCTGATGGGTTACGCGGGCGATTCGCCCGACATCCGCGAGGGCAACATGGACCCGCTGTTCCGCGCCATCGTCGACAAGGTGCCGGCGCCGGGGGTGGAAGTGGATGGCCCGTTCCAGATGCAGATCACCTCGCTGGCCTACTCCAGCTATGTCGGCGTCATCGGCACCGGTCGCATCAAGCGCGGCAGCATCAAGCCCAACTCACCGGTATCGGTGGTGGCGCGCGACGGCAAGGTCCGCCAGGGCCGCGTGCTGCAGGTGCTGGGCTTCATGGGCCTGGACAAGGTCGAAGTGGCCGAAGCCCATGCCGGCGACATCGTCGCCATCACCGGTATCGACGAGCTGGGCATTTCCGAGACCGTCTGCGATCCGAAGAATCCGGAACAGCTCGCCACCCTGCAGGTGGACGAGCCGACCATGAGCATGATGTTCGAGGTCAACAAGTCGCCGTTCGCGGGCAAGGAAGGCAAGTTTGTCACCAGCCGCCAGATCGCCGAGCGCCTGCAGCGCGAACTCAAGACCAACGTGGCGCTGCGGGTGGAGCCCGGCGATGCGCCCGATCAGTTGCGGGTCTCCGGTCGCGGTCTGCTGCACTTGGGCATCCTGCTGGAGAACATGCGCCGCGAGGGCTACGAGATCGCGGTGGCACGCCCGCAGGTGATCCTGAAGGAAATCGACGGCGCGATCTGCGAACCCTACGAATCGCTGATCGCCGACGTGGAGGAGCGTCATCAGGGCGGCGCCATCCAGGGTCTGGCCGAGCGCGGCGGCAAGATGCTGGACATGGTGCCCGACGGCCGCGGCCGCGTGCGCCTGAGCTACATGATTCCCTCGCGCGGGCTGATCGGTTTCCAGACCGAGTTCATGTCCATGACCTCGGGCACCGGCCTGCTGTTCCACAATTTCGACCACTTCGGGCCGAAGTCCGAAAACAGCGAGATCGGCCAGCGCCACAACGGCGTGATGATCTCCAATGACCAGGGCGACGCCCCGGCCTACGCGATCTTCAACCTGCAGGAACGCGGCAAGATGATGCTGGAGCCCGGCCAGTCGATCTACGAAGGCCAGATCGTCGGCATCCATTCGCGCGATAACGATCTGGTGGTCAACGCGCTGCGCGGCAAGAAACTGACCAATATGCGCGCGTCCGGCTCGGACGAGAATGTGCTGCTGGTGCCGCCGGTGAAGTTCTCGCTGGAACAGGCGCTGGAATTCATCAATGACGACGAGCTGGTGGAACTGACCCCCGCCGCCATCCGCGTCCGCAAGAAATTCCTCAAGGAACACGAGCGCAAGCGCGCCGATCGCGCCGACTGACCTGTGCCCGGGCACCGGGCGCTCGCATCGGCGGAGCGCGTGGACATGCCGTCGCGAAAGCCGGTCATTCGGGTCTGCGCACAACGCTTGCGCCCGGTTCAGCTCGGTTCAGAGCGAATTCATCCCTCGCTCCATAGATTCGCGCCACTGTCTCAGGAGCGCATCCATGAAGCTCAAGCTGCTGGCCGCTGCAACGGTCCTCGGATTGTCGGCGCTGGGCGGCACCGCCCAAGCCGGGGGCATCGACGTCCACATCGGGCTGGGGCACCCCGGGGTGGTGTACTACGACTCTGCCCCGCGCTACTACTACTCGCCGCGCCCAGTGTACCGGTATTACGACCGCCGCCCGGTGGTGCGCCACTACTACCATCCGCGCGAGTATCGTCGTGCCTACCGCCACCGTCACGATTGGCACGGTCATCGCGGCCATGACCGGCATTACCGGCATGACCGACGCGACCATCATCGCCGCCACCGCTACCGCGACTGAACGCTCCGCCCCGCCGGCAGCACACGCTCCAGCGGCAATCTGAGTCCGAGCAGCAGCAGCCGGGCCAAGGCCCGCGAGAGCCGCCTGCCGCCGGCTCCGTGCAACCGAGGCTCGGCATGATCGGTAAACCAGCGCAGCGTGCCTGAGTCCACGGGGCGCCCGGTCAGAAGATCCAACGCCAGCCAGGGCTGCCAGGCGTTCGCCCTCAGACTCCTACCGATACGCTCGACCAAGCCGGGCTGCCGCGACAGCGCCTGCAATAGTTGACGCCGCGCCAGACGCACGAACGGCCGCAGGTCGAGGGCATGCGTCGTCGACTGTTCGCGATAAACGCCGACCGCCTGCTGCAGAAAATCCTCCAACCCGATCTGGTGCATCCAGGTCATCAGGGCCATCAGCGCGTAACGAGGCGCCAGCCCCTCGGTCTCGAAGCGACGCGCCGAAGTCCCGAGCACTCCCGGCAACAGCAGCCAGCGACCGCGACGAAAGATCTCGGCGGCCATCTTCTGGTCTTCGAAGAACGGCAATCGAGTGTCGAATCCGCCCAGTTCGCGAAAGAAATCGGCGCTCAGCAACAGGCCTTGGTCGCCGTTGATGGTGCCGGGCCGGCCGCTGCGGCTCTTGGCCTCCATGTACCGGTAGGCGCTGTCGCCGCCCGCCTGCTGCCTTCTGAAGGCGAGCGCAAAGTGCCCGGCAATGCAACCGCCATGTCGTCGGCGCGCCGCTTCCAGTGACTGCAGTGCCTGTTCGAGCTGGCATCGATGCATCAGATGGCTGTCGACGTGCAGAAACAGCAAGTTCTCCGCAATGGCGGCCGCGGCACCGGCATTCATCTGCGCACCGCGTCCGCGAGGCGCCTGCACCCAGAGCGCGCGCTCACTGCGCTCGACGATCTCGCGGGAGCGGTCGCGCGAGCCGCCGTCGGCGATCACGATCTGCAGCGGCAGGCTCTGGCTAGCCAGTTCGTCCAGCAGCCGGGGCAGCTCGTCGGCTTCGTCAAGCACCGGCACCACCACGCTGAGATCGGCGTGCAAGGCTCAGGATTCCGGCGGTTCCGGCGTTCCGAGTAAATGAAAAAATCCCGCGGCATCGTATTCGGCGCGTTCGCCCGGATGGAAACGGCCCTTACGGCAGACCCGATGCCAGGCCTCGGCCGAGTCGTAGTAGCCGGCGCACAGCCCCTCGCCGGCCAGACTGAGCTCGCCAGGCTCGCCGGGTCCGCAAAGGCGACCGTCTGCGCGTCGAATCTGCGCATCCACGTGCGACATCGGCAAGCCCACGCTGCGCTGTGCTACGGGCCGATCATCGTCGGACAAGGCAAACACGTTGGGACCGCACTCGGCCCTCACGTAAGCCGCCTTGATGGTCACGCCGCGCCGGAGATATCGCTGCCGTAGCGGCTGCGAACAACTCGTGCCCAGCGAAAACGCATGCCGCACGGCCTGCAGCGGACAGTCGGCAAACTCCGCGTGGTCGGCCAGTTCGGCATAGGCCGGCGCGTCCAGCGCCCATGCGGTCACCCCCAGCCGTTCGGTCGCGTGAAGGTATTCTTCGGCTTCGAACCGGGCCGGCAGCACCACCCGCCCGCCCACGGCGAGCAAGGGCATGGCCAGAAGGTGGATCGAGGCCTCCGCGCACGGCAAGACCTGCAAGGCACAGTCCTCAGGCCCCAGTCCCCAGGTCATTGCGGTGACGCGGGCGTTGGCCAGCGCCTGGCGATAAGGGATCAGCACCGCATGCGGCTCGTCGCTGGCTGGCCCCCTGGTGAACAGGATGGACTGGATGCTTTCCGGGGAAAGCTCCACCGGGCCGGGCCGCCGACGGCTGGAATACCCCAGCCATTCGCGATACTCCTCCAGGTCCACCCGCGGGCAACTGAAAGCCTGGGCCGCCAGGGTCTCGTGTCGCAGATCCGAAATCACCAGACTGGCGCCGATGGTCCTGGCCACGGCACCGAGCCGCGCCGCCGGCCACTGCGGATCGAAAGGCACGTGGATGAAACCGATCTTGGCCGCGGCGAACATCAGATCGAAATGTGCCAGATGATTGCCGGCCAGCAGGCCCACCCGGTCCCCAAATCCGATGCCCAGGCTCGCCAACTGATTGGCCAGGCCGTTGGCGCGTTCGTTGAGGTCGCGATAGGTCAACCAGCGACCGTTGGACCACACGGCCGGCCGTTCGGGCGTCAATTCTGCCCCCCAGGCAGCGAGATCGAATTGCATGGTCGACATCGGAGATGGCGCGAGGATCGCCACCTTACCGCAAGCAGCTGCTGCGACGCCGAGCGGCCGCAGCCGCGCGTTTCTACCGTGTGGGCTCCTGGGACCGCGACGCGAGCAGGCGGCCGACCAGCGCTTCGATGCTCGCTCGCGCTGGCACTGCCGATTGGCCGCCACCCGCGGATTTCATGCCCATCGCCTGACCGATCCCGAGCAGCGCCCAGGCCAGCACCTCGGTGGTGGCCACGGCCGGCCCGTCGTGCCGGTCACGGGTCGCCAGTGCGCCGCCAAAGTCCCGCGCCACGCGCTCGTGAAATTCCCGAAACACCGATACGTCGACGAACTGTGCTTCCTGAACGATGCGGTACAACCCCGCGTCTGCACAGACGAAATCCACGAAAACCTGCATCGCCGCCTGGGCAGCACGCGCCGGTTCGGCCGCGAGTGCGGCCTGCATGTGCTCCTGCAGTTTGTGCCCGATGTCACGCACCAGGGTCACGAAAATCTCTTCCTTGGTCCGGAAGTACAGATAGAAGGTGCCCTGCCCGACGCCGGCTCGCGATGTCACCGAGCTGACCGAGGCGACGTGGAACCCGCGGACTGCGAACTCTTCTTCGGCCGCGCGCAGGAGGCGCTGTCGCGTCGCCTCGCCGCGTGCGGTCACCGGAACCAGCGGCGCCAACCGGTGGCCCGAGGCTGGACCGCTGTCATGATTGCCATGGGCATTTTGAGTCGGGTGCACAGCGTGGGCATCTAGCATGTTCGGGTGGCCGGTTCTTCCGCGGGATGGACCTTTCCCTAGTTCACGCTGACCGCGACCCAATAGTTCCCTGCGGGCGCCAGCCGGTAAGCGACCGGTTTCAGCGCGCGACGCGACGTACCCGGCTGCGTGGCGTCAGACGATCCGTACGCGCCAGCTTGAGCGTCAAAAGGCAGGATTCGAACGCGCGCGAGATCGCGGTCTGGTTGCGGATGCGCTCGATGCGCGGCCAGGTTGCGCGCTCGCCTTCGCGGATGAACTGAGCCAGTTCGCGTGCGTTCAAGTTGCTGAACATTCTGAGCAATTGCCGCGGCGAATGGCGCGGCAAAATGTTGATGTCGCCGGAATAACGCTGCGCCATGACCGCGTTGAGCTGGTCGGCGACCCGCCGCACCGGCGACCCTTGCAGATGCGTTCGCGCCAGCCGCATGGTGCTGCGTCCCGCGCCCAGCGCCAGCTGGCGCGCCAGCGGCATCAGCCCGCGGGCCTGCTTGGCCTCGTCGACCATGAACGGCACCACGTGCGGGTTGGTCTGGCTGACGATGTAATGGTTGACGTTGTGCAGCCGCGCCAGCCGCAGCATTGGCAGGTCGCTGTAGACGGTGCCGTCGATCCAACGCTTGGACGGCAGATACGGGACCACCTCGCCCTGGAAATCGCGGGCGAGCAGTTGCACCGGCGGGAACACGCCCGGCACCGCGCAGGATGCCAGCACCGCCTGACGCAGCAACACGTTGGGAGCGGTGAGGTAGTTGAGCAGGCGGCCTTGCTGGTGTTCCTCGGCCGCGGACACGGTGACCCCCACGATGCGGCGTGTGCGCTGGAACGCCTCGGTGAAGGTTTCCTCGCCCAGGTTGTGCAACAGACATTGCTGCAACAGGGTTGGGTCCATCAGGCCGCCGCTTTGCAGGGCGCCGCGCAGATTCAGGCGCTGGAACGCGGCAAGATTGAGGTTTTCGGGATCGAACAGCTGCGGCAACTGCGCATCGTCGCGCGTGCCGACCATGCCGCCGATGATGGAGCCGGCACTCGACCCGCTGATGACGCGCGGCAGCAGTCCCTGCTCGGACAGCGCTTTGATCACCCCCAGATGGAACATTCCCAGCGTCGCGCCGCCCGACAGCAGCATCGCGCTGCGCCCGAAGCTGGTCGCGGTGCGCTTGAAGAACACAATCTTCTCGTCGGCCGAAAAGTCCGCGAAATCGCCTGCGCACAGATAATCCAGGCAGCGCACCACCTCGGTCAGGTATTCCTCGATCAGGCGCTTGGTGCCGAAACGCGCAAAAGCATAAAGCGCGGGCGTGGTGATATTGCCGAGGTTGCCGTGCAGACCCTCGTGCAATTCATGGACCAGATGGCGGACCTCGCCAGCCGAGCGCAAGCGCCGCATCTGGGTGAGTCGCTCGCGGATCAGCAGATGATCGTAGTCTTCGCTGGCCTCGTCCTGCTTCCACGCATCGGCGCCTTCGAGGCGATCGAGTTCCTGGGCAATCTCGCGCCACTCCGAGTAAGTCTGGGCATATTCCAGTTCGCGCAGTCGCAACGCGATAGGGTCCCTGAACGAGCGTTTGGCGGGCATCCCGCCAGTGTATGCGATGCCCGGGAGCGGCTTCATGACCGCCGCGCCGCACGCCAAGCGCCTCCGGCAATTCCGTTCAGCGCCGCCGTCCGTGCCATCGACCACAATATGCCGATGGAATGGACCGAACCGCTGATGATCGTGCTGGGCTTTGCCATGGTGCTGGTGGGTCTGGCCGGCGCGCTGTTGCCTGCCTTGCCGGGTCTGCCGTTTGTGTTCGGCGGCTTGTGGACGCTGGCGTTCGTCGGCGATTACGACCGCGTCGGCGGTTTCACCCTGGGTGTGTTGGGCGCACTGCTGGCGGCGGGGCTGGTGCTGGATTTCATCGCCGGCAGCCTGGGCGCCCGCAAACTGGGCGCCAGCCCTCAGGCAGTGGCAGGGGCAACGGTCGGGACCATTGTCGGCATGTTCTTCGGGCTGCCGGGACTGTTGCTGGGCCCGTTCATCGGTGCGGTCGCCGGCGAGCTCAAGGCGCGGCGCCCGATCGCTCAGGCCACCACCTCGGGCATCGGCGCCTGGATCGGCTTGATGCTAGGCATCGTAGCCAAACTGGTCATCGCGCTGATCATGGTGGGCATCTTCGTCTTCGACTATTTCATCTGACGCCGCACCGAGGTCAACCGCTGCCCGCCGGTACTCTGAGCTTTTCACCGGCCCGAATCCGGCTCGATCCGCCCATGCCGTTGGCGCGCCGCAGTTCGGCGATGGTGACGTTGTAGCGCCGCGCGATCGAGGTCAGGGTCTGGCCGGAGCGGATCCGATGCGTGCGGAACTTGGGCGCAGGCACGCGCGCCTTGGACGCCGCCTGCTCGGTGCGCGTCAGACCGGGCTTGCTTTCGCCCATGGCGACGGTGACCGGGCCGGGGCGCCGCTCCAGCTTGGGTGGAACCTTTAGCACCTGGCCGATCCGCAGCAGCGATCTCGACTTCAAGCCGCTCGCCCCGGCGATGGCGCTCTGCGTCACGCCGTAACGGCTGGCCAGCCCGGACAGGGTGTCGCCGCGCCGGACCTTATGCAGCGTGTAGTACATGCGCTGAGTTTCGAAACGCTCGTGAGCGCCCAGCGACGCGTAGGCGACCTCGAAATTCTTGGCCGATCCCGCCGGCACCCGGATCAGATGTCCGGGTGGCACGTACAGACGACCATCCATGACTTCCGGGCGGTAGGCGGGGTTGAGCTTGCGGAACAGCTCGTCGTCAGCGTCGCACAGGCGCTTGAGTGTCTCGTATGGCACGTAGTGGCGGGTTTCGACCACCTCGAATTCCAGCGGAGCGCGGCGCTGAACTTCACCGAAGTGTGCCTTCCAGTTGCGCTCGACATCGGCCGCGGCGAGGAACTCTGCGTAGAAGTTGCGCGACGCGAAGCCGAAACGCCGGTTGGTGTAATGGCGCACCAGATCGGGCAACTCGGTGCCACCGGTCTCGCGCAGGCCGCGCGCAACGCCGCCGCGTCCGTGGTTGTAGGCGGTCAGCGCCAGCGGCCAACTGCCGAGCATGGCGTAGTCGTCGCGCAGGTGGCGCGCGGCCGCATCGGTGCTGGTCCAGGGATCGCGGCGGTCGTCCACCACTTCGTCCAAGCGCATGTAGATGCGCGCGGACGACGGTATGAACTGCCACAAGCCGGCCGCGCCGACCTTGGAGTAGGCCTCCACGTTGAAGCTGGACTCCACCAGCGGCAATCGGGTGAGCCGTAGCGGCAGTTCGTAGGAAGTGAACACATCTTCCATCGCCGGCAGGTACTTGCCGGATATTTCCAGTGCCTGATAGGTGCGCTCGCGCAAGCCGCGCTGCGCGCGCAGATCGTCCGCCGCCTTCAGGAACCGGTCGTCGTCGGCTTTCAGACGGTCGAACATCCGGTAGATGCGCCGCTGCTCGCCACTCAGCGTCTCAGGCGCATGCCGCTTGGCGTGAATCGCCTTCAGCTGCTTGCGTACTGCTGCCCTGGCTTCGGTCTCCTCGGCGTTCTTCAGCTTGCGCAGCGACGCCGGGTCCATGTGCGTGGCCTGGCCGCGAAAATCCAGCACCTCGAACACCAGATCCAGATGCGTCATCGAGTGGATCACGCTCTGATGTTCGGAGTACTCGCCGAACACGCGCGTCCAGAACTTCACATTGGGTTCGAGCAGCGAGTAGCGCGGAAACAGGTGCTGGTCGTCGACGCCGTCGAGTTTGCTGCTCCAGGGGGTTGCCGTCGCGGCAACGGGAACCGGCGCTGGAGACGCGCCGCCAGCGCCGCTGGTCGCCTGCACCGCCGATGCGAGGCTCCAGCCCATCAACGACACCCACACCCGAACGCCACGTCGTTGCAATTCCCACCCCATCGTCAACTCCGGATTGCGGCTCGAGAATGCGGCTCACCGCTGCGACTGCCGCGAGCTTCGATGCTAGCGCGCACGCCACTCGCCTTCAACGCAATACGCGACGACCGGCGACGGAAAATTGGTCAGTCGGCGAACGCATGCGGCACCATGCCGACACGTCTGACCTCAACCGCCGGCAATGCCCTACCCCCATACCGAGCCCTACCGCACGCATCGCCTGCGCGTCGACACCCTGCACGAGCTTTACATCGAGGAATGCGGCAATCCCGAGGGCATCCCTGCCCTGTACATCCACGGCGGTCCGGGCGGAGGCGTGGAACCCTGGCACCGCCAGTTCTTCGACCCCGCGCGATATCGCATCGTGCTGTTCGACCAGCGCGGCTGCGGCCGCTCGACTCCGCACGCCGAACTGCGCGGCAATACCACCTGGGATCTGGTGGCGGACATCGAGCGGGTCCGCGAACACCTGGGGGTGGCGTCGTGGCTGTTGTTCGGCGGCTCCTGGGGTTCGACCCTGGCGCTGGCCTATGCGCAGACACATCCCGAGCGTGCCCGTGCCCTGGTATTGCGAGGCATTTTCTTACTGCGCAAACAGGAAGTGGACTGGTTCTATCAGGAGGGTGCGAGCTGGCTGTTCCCCGACGCCTGGGAGCATTTCCTGGAGCCGATTCCCGCGGCCGAACGCGGCGATCTGCTGGCCGCCTACCACCGGCGCCTGACCGGCCCCGATGCCGCGATCCGGCTGCAGGCGGCGCGTGCATGGAGCATCTGGGAGGGTTCCACCAGCAAGCTGCGGCCGGCTCCGGATTTGCTGTTGCGCTTCGGCGAAGCACGGTTTGCCGAGGCCTTTGCCCGCATCGAATGCCATTACTTCGTCAACCGCGGCTTCTTCGAATCCGACGGCTGGCTGATCGAGAATGTCCATCGCATCCGCCACATACCGGCAGTGATCGTGCACGGCCGCTATGACGTGGTGTGCCCGCTGAAATCCGCCTGGGAGTTGCACCGCGCGTGGCCCGAAGCGGAGTTCTCGGTCGTCGCCGACGCCGGCCATGCGGCCAGCGAAGCGGGCATCCTGCAGCGACTGATGGCGGCAACCGACGGTTTCGCCAGCAGCCTGGCGTGAAGTTCAGCGGCCCGGCGCACGCAATGCGCCGGCCACAGACTCAGAACAGGCGACTGAAGAACCCGCCTTCTTTCTTCTCGCCACCTTCGCCGACCACTTCGACTTCGGCCATGTCTTCGTAGACCACGCGCGCGTTATCGCCGTAAAGCGCCTTGTTGGTGATCTTGGTCACGACAAAGGTATGCACCGCATCTTTACGCGTCTTGATACGTACCTCGTCGCCCTTGTCGACGCCCGCGATGATGGACTCGGTGCTGCTGGCATCGATCACTTCGTTGGAAGCGCAACCGGCAGCCGTCACCAGGCCGAGGGCGAGAACAGCAGAGCAGGCAAACCGCCAGACGGACGCAGACATCGAAAAATCTCCTAACTCATGAGCCAAAGGCATCGGTAGGTTGTGGAAGATACCATCGCGGCGGCCGACGACCCAGCCGCTACCGATCTCATCGACGCGCTCAGCCGTGCGTCATCACCGGAATGCCGGCGATCCAGGGATGCGCAAACAGGAGCAGCGCCGCAACCACCAGGCCCGCGGCTGCGCTCAGCAGGCTCTTGAGCATCCCCACGCGTGGCGGCTTGCGCCGCGCGCCCTCGCGACGGTTGATCACGATCACTTCCGCCACCGCCCAGGCCAGCAGGCCGCCAAACAGGATGATCGAACGCACCTCGCCATTGGCCAGCAGGTGCGCAACCGCCCACAGCTTGACCCCGGTCAACTGGGGGTGACGGATGAGCTGCTTGATGTCGGTTGGCATGCGGGCACTGAGAAACAGAACCACCGCGATCGGCACCAGGAGCAAGGTCAGATGGCGCATACCCGCTGGCGGCACCCATAACGAGGACACCCCCGCGTCGCGCCAGCCTGCCACGATCATGACCAGCGCGAGCACCAGCACCAGCGAGAACGCCAGTTTGTAGGGCACCAAGCCGAGGCCGGCTACCAGTCGGGCGCGCACCTGCGGCGTCAGCGCGATCGACAGGTGGGCCAGGGACCACAACAACACACCGGCAACGAGCAGCATGGGGTTCTCCTGTGCGCTGGTTCGGAACAAGACTTCGTGGCCTCCGAGCATAACGGCCGCCGGCCGCCGGGGCGACCGCCGCGGCGCGCAAGCAAGCAGGCAGAGGTGGGCCGTGCCCGCCGTCAGACTTATCGATGGAGCGCGGGCTGTCGGACGGTAGTGCTCCGTCCCACCCCGGCGGCCACGGGCCGCCCTGCGGTTGGCGCGCTGTTTCTCGTGTAGGGCTGCTGCCGAGTCGCCGCAGCCGGCCGGAGTTACTTGGCCAGAATTGCAGCCAGGGCGGCGCTCAGCACGCTCGCCGGATCGGAAACTGCGCCTGGGCTGCGCCAGCCCACATGCACGTCCGGACGCACCAGGATGGCGCCGTCGTCGCCGATCTGGCGCACCTGCGCCCAACGTCCGTCGAGGTCGGCCGCGGCGTCGAGCGCGATCACCTCGACGCGGACGCCGTGCCGTTGCGCTGCCTGCGCCGCGGCGTCCTGCCACTGCGCGTGGTTCGCGCCGGTGATCAGCACGAAACGGCCGCGGCCGCACAGATCATGAGTGGACACGCGCCGGGCGTCGTGGCGGACCCAGGCGTGCGGCAGGCGATGCCCCGGCCGCGTGCTCGGCACATGCACATCGCCCATCGCCGCGCGCGGCGGTGCCGGAGTGCCGTCGGCGACGATGGCCGCGCTCGCATAGGAAAAGCCGATCTCGATGTCGTGCGCCTGGAATTCGGTGCGCTGCGTGTTGAGCACCTCGTGCATGCGCGCACGCGCGGTGTCGCCTTCCCAGCCTTCGGCCAGCAGGGTCATGAAGGCGGCGAGATTGGCTTCGGCCGGCGCGCCCGGAATCATGCCGAAGCCAGGTTCGATGATGAAGTGATTCATGAAGGTGAACAGCGCCCACTTGGTGTTGCGCTCGGCCACCGGACGGCGCTCGGCCTCGTAGGTCTTGAGCAGGTCCAGGCCGGCCTGCTCGTTGACCACCGCGGCGATCTTCCAGGCCAGGTTGTGCGCGTCCTGGATGCCGGAATTGAGACCCAGGCCGGTGGTGGGCGGATGCCGGTGCGCGGCATCGCCGATCACCCACACGCGATCACGGCCGTAGTGATTGGCCAGCACGCATTCGACGATCCAGTGGCTGACCTTGTGTACCTTGATGTCGACGTCCGGCGTCTTCAGCAATTGCTTGATGCGCGGCGCGATGTCGTCCTCGTTGAAGTTGGGATCGCCGGGCTGGAACGCAAAATGAAACACCCATTCTTCGGAGCGGCGGTCGAAGTGCGTCGGCCCCATCGCCACCATGGCGCCGCTGCCCCAGGCGCCGCTGGCCGGATTGCTGAACCAGCGGATCAGCGGCGAGTCGTCGTCGATGTACTTCGAAAAATCTGCGCTCAGGTGGGTGGCCACCATGTCCACCATGTTGGTGGGCCCTTGCAGTTCGATGCCCAGCGGCGGACCCACCGTGCGATGGCGATCGGAGCCAATCAACACCTGCGAGCGCACGGTGAACTCCTCGCCGCTGTCCAGGTTCTTCACCACCGAGGTCACGCCACTGGCGTCCTGTTCGTAGCGCAGCAGCTCGTGGCTGAAGCGCACGGTCGCCAGCGGTTGCTTCTCGGCGAACTCGCGCAGCACCGGCTCCAGCCGGATCAGCGGCAGATTGCCGGAACGGGTGGGACTGTCGGCCTCGTACGCCGCCTGCAGCCTGCCGCCGCCGAAGGCGTCCATCTTGTAGAGCGTCTTGCCGTCGACCGGGCCGTCGCCGCCCAGCGAGGTCATCCACGCCACGCAACCCATGTTCTCGAATGGTGTGCCTTGGGCGTAGATGGTGTCGGCGATGCCGTGCTCGCGCAGGATCTCCATGCTGCGCTGGTTGAGGTAGTGCGCCTTGGGCAGATGCGAGGTGGTGTGGTGTCGCTCCACCAGCATGGACTGCACGCCCAGCGCCGACAGGAAGATCGACAGCGACAGGCCGGAGCCACCGCCACCGCAGATCAGAACCGGGATTTCAAGCGTTTGCATGTGGGTTTACCGAGCAATGTAAGGGACTCCGGCCGAGCAGCCGGGCGAAAACCTGTTGCAGCGTCGCCAGTGGATCGCCGCTGATGCCGGGTGAGCGCCACGCCACCATCGCGTCGGGGCGGACCAGAATGGCGCCGTCATCGGCCACCCCTTTGAGCGCGTTCCAGGCGTGATCGGTATCTACCGCATCGCCGTCCGGCGCGATGCGTACGACGCGCAGGCCGCAGTCCAGATCGCGCTTGAGCCTGGCGGCGGCATCGCACCAGGCCTGGCCCCGGACGCCGGTGACAAGCACGAAATCCGCGCTGTTGCCGATCAGGTCGTGCGTAGAACGGCGACGGCCATCCGCCTCCAGCCAGGCGTGCGGCAAGCGATGCCCGGGCCGCGTGGTCGGGAAATAGTTCGAGCCCCAGGGGTCGCGTGACGGTGTCGGCGTGCCGTCCGGAATCAGCGCGCCTTGCTCGTAGACGAAGCCGAGTTCGACGTCGTGATCAAACATCTCGACGCGATGGGTACTGAAGACTTCCTGCATCCGCGCACGTCGCATGCGGCCGTCCGGGGTGTCGGCGAACAGCCCGGAGATCTCGTTGTCTTCGTCCGGCTGACCCACCGCTTCGTAGACATTGGCCGGATGGATCGCAAAGATCGACGCGGCGCTGAGCAGATGATTCCAGTAACTCGACAGCGCCCAGGCCACGTTGAACGAGCCGACCGGCCGACGCTCCAGCTCGTAGCTTTCCAGCAAGCTCGAAGCTGCGTGACCACGGGTGACCAGGGCCAGCTTCCACGCCAGGTTGTGCGCGTCCTGAATGCCGGTGTTGAGGCCCAGCCCCGATGCCGGCGGATGCCGATGCACCGCGTCGCCGGCCAGCAGCACGCGACCGAACTGATATTTCCGGGCCAGCACCGCCTCGATCATCCAGTGGCTGATCCGGTGCACGGATATGCCCAGGTCCGGCAGCTTGAGCAGTTCGCGAATCTGCTGCGTGACCATCGCCTCGTCGAAGTGCGAAGGATCGTCCGGCGCCACCATGAAATGGAAGATCCACTCCCGACTGTGCCGGCCCCAACGCGCGTCGTCGCCGCCGGCGGGAACCAGTGCACCGCTGGCCAAGGGGCCGCGCCGCGTGGGGTGTATGAAGAAATGCAGCATCACCCGATCATCGAGCAGCACCTTGGACAGGTCGGCGCTGAAATGCACAGTGACGTTCTTCGCCAGACCCGAGGGCCCGACCATCGGGTTGCCCAGCGCCTTACCGAGCGTGCGGCCACCGTCGGCGCCGATCAAGTACCGCGCGCGGACCTGGCGCTGGTCGCCCGACTGCACATCACGGAGGGTCGCCGTCACGCCGTCGGCGTCCTGCTCGAAGTGGATCAGTTCGGTGCCGAAGCGCAGGCGGCCCGGCGCGCGCTGTTCGACGTGACGCCGGAAGATCGGCTCCGAACGGATCAGCGGCAGATTGGCACTGCGGCAGGCGCTGTCGCGGTCGTAGATCGCGCGCTGGGAATCGCCGGTGCCGCCGATACCGTCCATCTCGTAGATCACCTTGCGATCATGCGGACCATCGCCGCCGAGCGTGGTCAGCCACATCGCCCGCGACATGTTGTGCGGCGGTGTGCCCAGCGCATAGATGTCTTCGGCCACGCCATGCTGGCGCAGAATCTCCATGCTGCGCTGGTTGAGGTAATGCGCCTTGGGCAGATTGGCGAGCGCCGTGTTGCGCTCCACGGTGAGGAAATCGACACCCAGGTCGGCCAGGAAGATCGACAGATTGAGGCCGCAGCCGCCGGCACCGACGACGAGCACATCGTGTTCGAGCAATGCGGACATCAGCGCGGTCGTCCTGGCAGGTCGCGCGGTGTCGGGGGTTCGAGACCGGCGTGACAGGGGCTGAAATCCTCGTCGCGCCTGCCGGCGCTGAACTCCGGCGCGGACGGCGTGACTCCGATGCGTTTGCGCAGCGTCTGGCCGGCCGCGGCTATGGGTTCAAGTATTCGCATGTGTAGGCATCACAGTTGGGGTGTCGATGTCGTGTGCGGTGGCCCAGCGCGATCAGGCGCCGCTCATACGATGGGCAGAATCGGGTTGCAGGTATCGGCCACGCGATGACGCAGCTCGCCCAGCGCCGCGTTCTGCGGCCGCGGTTCAAGGTTGTCGCTGACCAGCCGCGCCAGCAGCTTGCGCGCGCGCTGCGCGGCCACGTCGGACGCAAACATCACCGGGTCGGCCTCTTCGAAACTGCGGCTGCCGAGCATGCGCTGCTGGCCTTCGATGACGATCTGATCCTGACCTTCGAACGCGCCCTTGATCACCTGGCGCCACAGTTCGCCGGCGGCGGGATCGTCCTGCTTGTAGCCGCGCGTGATGCCCCAGAAGTAATACGTGCTGGTCGCATCCTTCGGCGTGAGGATGTCGGTGCCGTAGATCCATGCGCCCTGCGTGCGCGGATGGCCGGGATGGGTGATGCCCACGTCGAGCAGCATGTGCGCGGGCGCATCCCAGCGCATGTACGCCCAGTGGTCGACCGGCGCGCCGAGCTCGTGGCCTTCGAAGATCATGTGGAACGCCGGCATGGCGTCGCAGTTGGGCGCCCAGCGATTGGCGTAGATGGTGGTGCCCTGTTCGATGGTCTGCAGCTTGCTCGCGGTGTAGCCGGCGCTGGAGAGCAGGCCCTCGTGCACGAACTCCGAGTGCGCAAGGTCGAGCAGGTTGTCGGTGATCAGCTCGTAGTGCGCCTTCATCTCGATGACGCCGCCGACAAAGGCCAGCTCCGGATCTTCATGGCAACTGAAGTCGGGGATCGTCGCAGGATCGGCCTTTTCGGCATCGCCGAACCACAGCCAGATCAGCTTGTGCTTCTCCACCAGCGGCCGGCTTGGCACCGCCATACGCGGCGGGATCATGCCGTCGCCATGCGGATTCAGAACGCACTGGCCGCTACCGTCGAAACGCAGGCCGTGGTAGGGACACTGCACCGTGTCGCCGACCAGCTTGCCCATGTGCAGCGGCGCAAAGCGGTGCGCGCAGGCGTTGCCGATGGCGGCTGCCTCGCCGCTTTCCTTGCGATAGAGCACGATGGGTTGTTCGAGCACGGTGCGTTCGAGCAGATCGCGGGTGACTTCATTCGACCATGCGGCCACGTACCAGGCGTTGCGCAGATAAGGCGTCTTGCTCATGGCGTTTGCTCTCGTGATGCGCGGATGGGTGCGCTCATCGCCGGCTCAGGTCAGTGCTTCGCGCACGGTCGGCGCTGCCACCCACTTCTGGATCGTCTCGATGGAATGCCGCAACAGGAACTCGCCGTCCTGCAGCAGGATCTCGGTCTTGCCGCCGGACTCCATCGCACGCTGCTGACGCTCCAGGTTGCCGACGTCCTCCAGAAAGATTTCCGCCATGCGGCAGTTGTGATGCTCCTGCTGAAAGCGCTGGCGCACGTCCTTGGCGCGCGGAATGTGGATGCGTGCGAGCCAGCGTGTGGTGTTCACGGTGAGCTGCCAGAACTCCAGGGTGAAGAAGCCGCCGGGCGAATAGAAAATCAGATAATTCGGAAACATCCACACAATCTCGGTCGCCCAGTTCGGAATCCGTCGTGGGTTGATCGCCGGGTGATGCTGGATCGCCTCGACTTCCCTGGCCGCCGCGCCGCCAAGCGTGTTGCCGGTGTCGACGTTGCTGTAGGCGAGCCGTTCCACTTTGGAGTTCGGCGAAGGCTGAAACATCGGATTGCCGAAGGTGGTCATGGTGCGATGCGCGCCGCGCACCACGCCGTTGAGCGGCCGCGAGAACGGATTGCTGTCGTTGGAGAACGTCGTGCCGATGGTCATCGGGTGCAGCACCGGCACGTGGTAGGACTCGCAGAAGGCATCGATGGTCTCCTTCCAGTTCGCGCGCATGTTGGACACGTTCACGGTGAAGGCCTCGTCCGCAAACGGTGCCGGCGCGTCCTTGAACGCTTCGCCGAACGGTCCGAGAAATTCCTTGAGGGTGACTTCCGGTCGCGATTGCAGATTGATGAAGATCCAGCCTTCCCAGGTCTCGCAATGGATCGGTGTCAGCCCGCAGGTCTTCATGTCGAGCTTGAAGAAGTTGTTGCGATCCGGCACGCCGATGCAGTCGCCGTCGTTGCGATAACCCCAGTTGTGGTACTTGCAGACGAAACGGCTGCCCTTGCCGGCGGGTTCGTGCACCAGCATGTTGGCGCGGTGCGAGCACACGTTTTGGAAGGCGCGGATCTTGTCCTTGGCGTCGCGCGTGATCAGCGCGATGACGCCGCAGACCTCGATCTCCTTGACGATATAGGTGTCCGGCTCCGGCAACTGCTCCACGCGGCCCATGCACAACCAGGCGCGGCCGAACACCTGCTTGCGCTCGCGCTCGAACCAATCGGACGAGACATAGGGCTCGATGGGAACCGGCCCGGTGCCGAGGCCGTTGGGTTCGGTGAGTTTTGGGAAGACGTTGGGTGGTTGCTTAGTCATTGGAACTATCTTCGCGTGGATGCGGTAGCAGCCGGCAAGCCGATACCCTCATCCACCCTGCGGCTACGGCCCGCGGCCGATGCTCATGCCATGCGGAAACGGCGAACCCACCGCGCGCGGCTGGCCATGAAATTCCACCGCCATTGCCGCATGCGGCAGCGACAGCAGCAGGCGGAACAGGCGCGCCGCGTCCTCAGGCATGTCGTCGAGCAGGAACTGCTGCAGATGGCCGAAGGCATCTTCCGCACGCGGCAGCATCGCCTGATAGAACTGCTGGATGTCCGCCATCGCCGCACGCGAGCGGCGGTCCCAGCGGATGTCGTTGGTTTCGCCAGCCCAGTACGCCGCGTAGGGCGCCAGATCCTCGAAGCCGGGCGGCAATGACTGCGGCGTCTGCATGGTGTCGGTCTCCTCCTGCCTGCCGGGCGCGTGGCAACTGGCCGCGTGGTGCCGGTGGGGTGCTCAGCGCGGCTCGTCGATCACGCGGTTTTCGATGGCGCCGATGCCGTCGATCTCGACCCGCACCACGTCGCCCGCCGCCAGATAGCGCGGCGGCTTGCTCACCGCGCCGACGCCGGCCGGCGTGCCGGTGAGGATCACATCGCCGGGCTCCAGGGTCATCGCCTGCGACAGGTGTTCGATCATGGCAAAGACATCGAACACCATTTCGCGGGTGTTCGAGTTCTGCCGCTGCTCGCCGTTGACGCTGCAACGGATGCCGAGCGCCTGCGGGTCGGCGATCTCGTCGGCGGTGAGGATCCACGGCCCGAACGGGCAATGGGTGTCGAATGACTTGCCCACCACGAACTGCGTGGTACGCAACTGCCAGTCGCGCACGCTGACATCGTTGGCGCAGCAATAGCCGGCGATCGCCTGGCGCGCCTGCTCGCGCACGACATGCTTTGCGCGCGTGCCGATCACGATGGCCAGCTCGGCTTCGTAATCGAGCTTGGTGGACACCCGCGGCAGATGCACATCGCCATACGGCGAGTTGGTTGCGGTGGGCATCTTGGCGAACCAGGTCTGCACTTCGGGCAGGGCCATGTTCGCTTCGGCGGCGTGGTCGCGGTAGTTGAGCCCCAGCGCCAGGATTTTTCCGGGCCGCGGCACCGGGGCCAGCAATCGCACTTCGCTGAGCGCATGCCAGCCTGCGATCTGCGGCAGGGCCTGAAGCTGCGCGCGCCAGGTGTCGAGAGCTTCCAGGAGGCCGATCATCGTCGACGGCGCGTCCGGCAGGTGCGCGCCGATGTCATACACGCGTTCGTCAGCAATCACCGCCGGCCGGGCAGCCGCGTCGCCCAAGACATAAGTACCCAACCGCATGACGCTCCTCCTGACGTTCGTGGCGTCTGCCCGTTACGCGAGCGTACGGGTTCGGAATTCAAGGCTCCGAATGCACTTGACCATATGGTAAACATATGGAGAATGCAACCGGTCCAGACCGCCTACGCCGTCGTCAGAACGGCCCCGCAATTCCGGTCATCCAGGAGCAGACTCATGAACGCACCGCACACCCCTTCCGCCGCCGCGTCAGTCGCTGCGTCCGCATCCAAGGTGGTTCCCTGCAAGCTGGCGCATTACGTCATCCGCGCCAAGCGTTTCCAGGACATGCTGGCCTGGTATCGCAAGGTGTTTCACCTGCAGACTTCGTTCGAAGCGCCGGTGATCGCCTTTCTGACTTACGACGACGAACACCACCGCATCGCCTTTCTCAACACCGCGCATCTGCCCGCGCCCGATACCATGCGCACCGGCATCGACCACATTGCCTTCACCTACGAATCCCTGCCCGATCTGCTGCACACCTGGGAGCGATTGAAGGCCGAGGGCATCACGCCGTTCTGGTGCATCAACCACGGCATGAGCACCTCGATGTACTACCGCGACCCGGACGGCAACGAGATCGAACTGCAGGTCGACAACTTTCCCAGCATGGACGAGTGCAAGGCCTGGTTCGCCTCGGAGGCCTTTGCCGCCAACCCCATCGGGGTGGATTTCAATCCGGAGATGCTGCTCGCCAAACTGCGCAGCGGCGTGCCGGCAACCGAACTGGTCAAGCAGGGTGCAGCGCCGGTGCCCAAGGACCAGCAGCACGTGTTCACCACCCTGCCGCCGCCCCCGGGCTGAACTGCACACACCCAGCGACTGCAGGTCCGCCACCCTGGCGGACCGCATGCCAGCCAGGAGCCGCGATGTACGCCAAGGCTTTCTCGCCGATCCGGATCGGCGGCGTCAGCGTTCCCAATCGCGTGTTCCGGCCCGCGCATACCGCCAACAACACGCCGGGTGGCAGGGTCAGCGAACGCTTCATCGCTGCGCACGAGGAGACCGCTCGCGGCGGCGTCGGCCTGACCATCACCGGCGGCGCGGCGATTCACGGGTCTTCGCTGCTGCATCCCAACGGTCTTGCGGTATGGGATGACGAATCGGTCGAGGGCCTGGCGCAGTTTGCCGCCCGCATGGACCGTTATCCCATGCGCACCTTCGTGCAACTCTGGCACGGTGGCCACAATGCGTTTACCGCCGACGGCTCGCCGCCGTGGTCGGCCTCGGCGACGCCGGGCGTGATGGTTGGCGTGCAGGCCGTGGCGATGAGCAAGGCGCAGATCGCCGAGATCGTCGAGGCGTACCGACTCGGCGCGATGCGCGTGGCACGTGCCGGCCTGCAGGGCTGCGAGATCCACGCCGGGCACGGCTATCTGTTGCGCCAGTTCCTGGCCACGGCGATCAATCATCGCGACGACGACTACGGCGGTGCGCTCGACAACCGCGCGCGCTTCCTGCTGGACGTGCTGCGTGCGGTGCGCGCGTCAGTGCCCAAGGGCTTTGTGGTGGGCGTGCGCATGGGACCGGAGACCCGCCCCGGCCTGCTGGAGCTCGACGAGATGATGCAGGTGGTCGGCATGATCGAGGCCGAAGGCCTGGTCGATTACCTGAACCTGACCCTGGGCGAATACAGCGCGCCGGACATGATGGCGGCACCCATGCACGAGCCCTCCGGCTATCAGCTGCGCTACAACGGCGAGGTCAAGGCGCACACGCAACTGCCGGTGCTGATCACCGGCCGCTTCCGCACCCTCGAAGAAGTGGACCAGGCGGTGCGCCTGGGCCAGGCCGATCTGGTCGGCATGGTGCGCGCACATCTGGCCGATCCGCACATCGTGCGCAAGACGCGCGAGAACAAGGTCGATCAGATCCGTCCCTGCATCGCCTGCAACCAGCGTTGCATCGGCGGCCTGTTCCTGCCGCCGGGCGAGCCGTTCTGCGCCGTGAATCCGCGGGCCAACCTGGAATCCAGCGGTGCCCGAGCCGACCCCCGCCGAAACCGTGCGCAAGGTCATGGTCATCGGCGGCGGCGTGGCCGGCATGGAAGCGGCGCGAGTTGCGGCACTGCGGGGTCATCGCGTACGTCTGTTCGAGGCCCGGCCCCAGCTTGGCGGCGTGGTGCGCTTTGCCGCTGCGCACGCCCCGAAAATGGCGTCCTTCGGCGATATCGCCTGGTGGCAGGAAGCCGAACTGCGGCGCCTGGGCGTAGAGACCTTCACCGACCGTCACATCGACGCCGACGATGTGCGCGCCGAAGCGCCCGATGCGCTGGTGCTGGCCACCGGTTCACGGCCACGCATGGACGGCGGGCAGCGGCATCGTCCGGGATTGGCGATCGCCGGCATCGCACAGTCGCATGTGATCTCGTCCGAGGACGCCTTGTCGCTGCCGCGCGAAAAACTCGGCGTCAGCGCGGTGGTGCTCGACGACGTCGGTCATTACGAGGGCATCGCCGCCGCCGAACACCTGATCAACCAGGGCCTGCAGGTTCGCTACGTGACGCGCCACGCCGCCTTCGCGCCGTTGATGGACGCCTGCTTTCGTGCCGAACCCGCGTATGCACGCATGCGCCGCACGCAGCGCTTTCACGTCCACACGCGGGCGACGCTGTCGCACATCGACGCAGAGTCGGTCCACATCTTCGACCCGACGCAGGACAAGCTGCCGACCGTGGTGCCGGCCACCACCGTCGTGCTCGTCGGCTACAACCAGACCAATGACGAGCTCATTCGGGAACTCGGCGATTTCCGTAGCGACGACCTTCACGTGATTGGCGATGCGCTGAGTCCGCGCTTCATCGAAGCCGCAATTTCCGAAGGGTATCGGGCCGGGCTGGCGATCTAGAACCGTTATCGCTGATTTGCGCGGGTCCGGCTCCTGTACGACGCTCGCTCAAGCCCCTACGCGGATCGCCACCTTGCCGAAGTGATTGCCGGATTCCAGGTGACGATAGGCGTCCTGCACCTGCTCGAATCCGAACACCCGATCCACCACTGGCTCGATGCGGTTGGCGCCGACGAAACGGCTCAGGTCCTGCAGCATCGCGCGGCTGCCGACGAACAGGCCTTCCATGCGTTTGGCGCCGATGATCAGGCTCATCGGCGAGAATTCCGGATCGGCGCCGAAGCCGCTGACACCGCCGATGATGGCGACGCGTCCGCCGACGCAGGTACTCGCCACCGAGCGCGACAAAGTACCCTGCCCGCCGACCTCGATGGCCAAGTCCACGCCCTCACCGCCGCTGAGCTTGAGCACCTCGTGCTGCCATTCCGGCGTCTTGCGGTAGTTGACCAGCCCGGTGGCACCAAGCGCCCTGGCGCGTTCCAGCTTGGCGTCGCTGGACGAGGTGACGATCGCTTCCATGCCAGCGGCGCGGGCAATCTGCAGGCCCCAGATCGAAACACCGCCGGTGCCCAGCAGCAGCACGCGTGCGCCCGGCTTGAGTTGGGCAAATTCGACGATGGCGTTCCATGCAGTGACCCCCGCGCAGGTCAGCGTCGCGCCCTGCACGAAATCCATCTGCGCCGGCAACCCCGCCAGGCGGCTCTGCGGCAGCACCAGTTCTTCGGTCAGTACGCCGTCGACATTGCCGCCAAAGGATTCCGAAACCTTGGCCAGAGAAACCGGGCCGTCGTCCCAGCCGTGGAAGAAGGTGTTGGCCACGCGATCGCCGGGCTTGAAAGCCGTAACCCCAGCGCCCACCGCGGTGACCTCGCCCGCGCAGTCCGAGGCCGCGATCACCGGATGCGGCACTGCCTGCGGATAGATGCCCTTGACGCCCATCAGGTCGCGGTAATTGAGCGACACCGCGCGCACCGCCACCCGCACTTCGCCAGCGCCGGGCTCGCGTGCGACGCGCTCGACGTGACGCAGGCCCTCAATTCCCTTTCCGTGGGTAAACTCGACCACTCTCATAGCGGATTTCCTGTTCGATCGATTGCTTGAATTTCGGCAGCAGGTTTCTGCCGCCAAGCGCGCAGGTGCAGCGCGGTCGGAACATGATCGCGGATACCACGATCGAATTGCGAGGTCGGTGCGCGAAATCCGCCGAGATGACGCAATGCCGATCCGTGCGTGTCCGTCATCGTCGATGGCGGAAATCCCGGTCTCGAATTGCGTGTTCCTGACTCACCATCGGAGTTCCGTTCATGAGTTTCTAAGACGTCGCCGTCATCGTCGGCAGCAATCGCCGCGAATCCATCAATCGCAAGCTGGCCCAGGCCCTGGTCGCGCTGGCGCCGTCTGATCTGAAGTTCAACTGGATCGGCGTCGACGATCTGCCGATGTACAACGGCGACCTCGAAACCCACCGGCCGCACTGCGTCGATCGTTTCACCGACGAAGTACGCGCGGCGCAGGGCCTGCTGGTGGTCATGCCCGAGCACAATCGCTCGCTGCCCGCAGTGCTCAAGAACGCCATCGACTGGGGTTCCAAGCCGGCCGATGCCAACGTGTGGCGCGGCCAGGCCATCGCCATCGCCGGCACCTCGCCGGGCGCCATCGGCACCGCGGTGGGCCAGCAGCATCTGCGCCAGATCCTGGGCGTGCTGGGCGCCGCGGTCATGGGCGGCGAGTGCTATCTGCAGTTCAAACCCGAGCTGATCGATGCACAGTCGCAGGTCACCGTGGAAAGCACACGCAAGTTCCTGCAGGGTCATGTCGCGCGCTTCGCGGAGCTGGTGCGGCTGCACCATGGCCGCCGGGGAAACGCCGAATAAGCTCTTACGCCGGCGAGAGCTGCAAGGACGGGCACGGGCGATTCGGAATTTCCTGGCATGCCCGAGTCGTCGGCAGGTCAAGGTAAGGGCGATCGCCGACCACGGATAACACAGGCAAACGCGATTCGGAACCTGACCGGCTCTGCGACTGGATCGCGAGCCGTGGACTTTCGATCCGTGGCAGATGCGTCTTTCCGGACGCAACCACACCGAGCCTCGCGCGAACGATGAACATGCTGCCTTCGGCGACGGGACCGCGCCCCTCGAGCGTCGCGGCGCGATCATCGGTTCGATGCCTCGCGCGCCTTGCAGACCCTCAACGCGCAGCTTCTCCCACCACCAGAGGAAGATTGAGGTCCGCCGCCCATTCGGTCATCGAGCCGTCGTAGACGCCGATGTTCTTCACGCCGAGCAACGTCATCGCGAACGCGGTGCTGCACGCCGCGATGGCGCCACCGCAGTAGGTGATGACACGGTCGGCGGCCAGCGCTCCAACTCTTTCGAACTGCTCATGCAAGCGGTCGGCGGGGAGATAGGCCTGCGTGTCCGGGTCGACAAGACCCAGAAACGAGACATTGACGCTGGAGGGTATGTGGCCCGGTCGCTGGTAGCGGACGGCACCCCGGCCGGCGTACTCGTCCGGGTCCAGAGAATGGACGAGGCAGGTATCGCCCCGGTCGATCGCGGCAAGAACCTCAACCTGGTCGGCAATGAGTCCGGCACGCGGTCGACAGACAAACTGCGCCGGTAGCGGCGTGCTCATGGTGGTGGTTACCGGCCGTCCCTCGGCAACCCATTTCTTCCAGCCGCCGTTGAGCACCGCAGCACGCTCGAATCCAAAGCTGCGCAGCATCCACCACACTCGCGCGGCCCAGATGTTGAGCATGTCGTCGTACAGCACCACACGCGTGTCGGGGCCGATGCCCAGGCGCGACATCGTCGATGCGAACTGCGCGGCCGAGCACATTGGATACATGAAGCGGTCGTTGGACGGATCGCACAGATCGTCGCGCAGATCGACGAAGACGCTGCCGGGAATGTGTCCGTTCTGGTGATTCTGACGACCGCTGAGCTTTTCGATGTAGCGTGCTGCGCTTTCGTCGAAGTAGTTCGGCAGGTAGTGCGTGCAGTCCACCACCCGCAGTCCGGGATCGTCGAGATGCTCCTGCAGCCAGTGGGTTTCGACCAGGTATTCCGGGTGTGCGTATTCCACAGGTTCACCTCCGATGTGCCGAGACTCAAGCGTACGCTCGGAGTGGGCGTATGCACCCACTCTGAAGAGTAAGAGTTCCGATCTACGGATCTGCGCGGCAGTCAACGCCGCTTCAGCCTGGAAAAATGCATTTGCCGCCGATTTCAAGGATGACGCGGATTGAAAATCGGCTACTTGCCAGCGCCGATCAAGTCACCTAATCGCTGCAGCACCGATGCTCAGAAAGTTCATATTCCGAACCGTGTTTATCCGTGTGATCCGTGTGATCCGTGGCTAAGCGCCGCTTTTTGGGTTCAGCGCCCTTGCAGCGATGCGCTCGGTCGAAGGCTTCAGGGCGCGATACAGCGGCCGCAGCATCCGCGCCGGAAACCGGCGCGCGCTCCTCGAAGGCGACTCTAGCGCGCGGATGATCCATGAACGGGGGCAGGAGGAAGGAAAGCGATACGCCCGTCGATCTAGTCCGCCAGTAGCACGTCGGAAGCCAGCAGATCCTCCAGCGGCAGGCAGCAGGCATAACCGTCGGCACCGCGGAAGGCCACCCGTTCCGCGCCGGCCTGCGGCCTCAGGATGTCTTCGTACACCTGCGCGAAGCGCCAGCCCGACCATTGCACCGCGCGCACCGACCGGGTCGTGACGCAGTGAAAATCGGACCGCTGCTGGATCCGCGGGACCGAATGCAGGTGCTCGGCTTGCAGTCGCAGGGGATGCGCGACGTCGCCGCGGATTTCCACCTCGGGCAAGGCGGCATGGGCGGGCGCCAGCGGGTCGACGTTGCTATCGCGGTTTTCCGATTGTGCTTGTCCTTCCTCGACGACAGCACAGGGCAAAAAAGAGCCGGGCTTACGCCCGGCTCCCGATTACACAACTTGTGCCTGAATCCGCCCGATCAGACCGCCGGTGCGGTCCGCCCGCCGGTGGACTTGTCGGCCTCGTGATCGGCGTCGTCCATGAACAGCGACAGGTCCACGCTCTCGCCCACCAGCAGGTCTTCGCGGGCGGCGAACTTGGGCTTGATCAGCCACACCAGCAAGGGCAGCAGCACCAGCGCCAACACCATGTTGATCAGCATGATCGCCACCAGCAGCAGACCCATGTCGGCCATGAACTTGAGGTCGGACAAGAAGTACCACGGCAGGATGCCGATGATCATGATGGTGGCGGTGAACATGATGGCCTTGCCGGTGGTGGACAGGGACACCGTGATCGCCTTGCCCCAATCCTTGCCTTGCGCATTGAACTCTTCGCAGATGCGCGACAGCAGGTAGATGCCGTAGTCGATACCGACCCCCACGCCGAGCACGGCGACCATCACCGAGTTGATGTCCAGACCGATGCCGAGCACATGCATGGTCGCGGTGAGAATGAAGTTCGACAGGTTGACCGGAATCAGCACGATGAGTGCGCCGATGGGCGACTTGTAGGCAAAGGTAGCCACCACGAAGATCGCCAGATTCAACAGGCCCAGGATCACCCAGTGATAGCGCTGCACCACCAGGTTCATGGCCTGCTGCAGGGCGATGAAGCCGGTGCCCATGCGCACGGTGAACTTTTCGTGGTCGGTGCCGACGATCTCCACCGCGCGCCTGGCGCTGGCCAGCGCTGCGTCCACCGTTTCCTGCTTGTTGTCGGCGTACCACAGCGACACGGTGGAGTGCTGGGCATTGAAGTCCATCACGTTGCTGAAGTTCAGCGGCGTCGATCCGAACAGGATCGCCTGGCCGGCGCTGTAGGCTGCCAGTTTGGTGGGATCGATCGGCATCCACAACGGATTGCCGCCGGAGAACAGGCGGTTGCCCTCGGACATGTAGTCGCTGAACGACAGGGTCGCGCGCGGCGGCAGCACCGGGTCGGACTCGACGATGGCCTGCAGCTTGGAGCGGATGACCATCGCCTCCGGCGACAGCGCGATGCGATTGGTGCCGTCCACCGGATTCTTGGACTCGATGATCAATTCCAGGGTGTTCATGCCCGGGAAGTGATCGTTGATGGCGCGCACCGCGGTATTGAACTCCGAATCCTCCCACAGCAGGTTACTGCCCTCGACCGGATTGCCGATCTTGATCTGGAAGGACAGATAGATCGCCACGGCCGAGAACGCCACGAACAACACGGTGGTGACCCTTGCCGGCTTGCCGAACGTGAGGCGCGCGATGCGCTCGAGCACACGCTTCTGCGCAGCATGAAAGCCGCCCTGCTGGTCATCGTTGGTGGCAACCAGGGAATCGATGTTCTTCGGATCCGGCAGATAGGACAGCAGGATCGAGATCAGGAACACGCCGGTGGGGATGATGCAGAAGGCCCAGAAGCCGCAGAACAGGGCAAAGCGCTCCATTGCGGGGATCGGCGCCACCGCGATGAAGATGATGCCCAGCGCGTCGGTGATCACGCCCAGGATCGAGGGCATCATCATCACACCCATGGTCACTTCGGCAGCTTTGCGCTTGTTCTTGAGGTGCGCGTAGATCTCGTAGAAACGTTCGCTGAACTGCACGCAATGCGAGAACGAGCGCGCCACCAACAGCAAGGGCACGATCAGCAGCAGCGGCTCGATCGGGGACTTCAGCCAGCCCACCAGACCGAAGCCCCAGATCGCGGCCACCAGACTGCAAGCAATGGGGGTAAAGGTGCCGGCAAAGTTACGCATGTACAGCGCCAGCGCCACCACCAGCATGCCCAGCGTGATGGCGAAGATGGTGTAGGTCTGCTCCTTGAGCTTGTACACCCAGCCGGTCAGGGTCGGCTGGCCCGCCACGTAGATGATGTGGCTCTCGTCTTCTGCCGCTTTTACCAGCTTGTCGACATACTCGAAGGCGACGCCGTAATCCACATAATCCTGGAAGGTGGCCTGGATCAGGGTGGCGGTGCCATCGCGCGACACGAAGAAGTTGCGCGCGTTGGGCGACTGCTCCACGCGCTTGCGGAAGTCCTCGATCTCTTCGTCGTTGACCGGCACGCGGTCACCCATCAGCGGACGCACGTCCACACCCTCGGGTGTTGCTTCCACGTAGCGCAGCTTTTCCGTGGAGATCGACAGCATCTGGTCGTGGTCTACGGCCGGCGTCAAGTCGATGTTGCGGGTCAGGTCCCAGACCTTCTGCAAGGTGTCGGAGTTGTAGATATCGCCGTCGGTACGCTTGACCATCACGAAGATGGACAGCGGGTTGCCGAAATTGGGATGGTCGTAATAGACCTGGACGAAGGGATCGTCCTTGGGCAACAGGTCCTTGAAGATGGTGCGGATCTCGATACCCGGGAAGCCGGCCGCGAATCCTGCCGTGACCAACCCGAACAGGATCAGGATGGGCAGGCGCTTGTCCATGATCCATTTGGCAAGACGGAAAGGGGCTGGAAGTTTGTTCATGGGCACGTCCGCAAGTTGTTGTTTGCCGCAGAAGAAGTATCGATTACCGCAAAGCCGTTCAGACCGCGCCCAGCCGCATCAGCGCGGTCTGGGTCAGATAGTTGTCGTACATCTTGGGATCATTGGCGCCGCTCAGGTGGCCATCCACGTTCTTGAGCTGCTCCAGGCGGGTCACCCGACCGGTCTGGATGTCGGAGACCGTTACATGACACCAGCTCCAGTACGGATGCTGGCCGTCCATGAACTTGTTGTCGCCCAGCTCGTAGAGACTGTAGGCGCCATCGAAGGAACGATAGGGCTGATCGCGGCGGTCGTAGGTGACCATGCCGATCACGACCTGATTGCGGGCATCGAACCACACCTGCTTCTTGGAAATGGGCGCGCGCGGGAATCCGGTGGGTTTGGCCTCGACCAGAATTGCCTCGGGCACCAGTTCCACGGTGGAATCCCAGAACGTCTCGCCCTTGGGGCCGCCATGCTTCTTGTGCGCCCAGTTGGGGTCCGCCCCCTCCCAGTTGCCGGACAAGCCCGCCAGGAACGGCCCACGCCCGACGATCTTGTAGTCGCTCCAGGTGTTGAGCGGATCGCCAGCAGCCCAAGCGTCGGACAAATAGATCGTGGTGCCCGGCAGCAGCGGTTCGAAGCGCTGATCGGCCGGAAACTGGCGGATGCGGCGGAAGTCCGCCACGTAGCCGTACAGCTTGGGAAAGGTGCTGTGGTCGTAGTCCCACACATTGAGAAACGAGGTGCCCTTGAACTGCTGCGGCGCGGTGAAGAACACCGACTGGAAACGCAGCTTGTCGATGTGCTCCGGCCAGTAGGGCTTGGGGTCCATGCTCACCCGCGACACCGTGGCCAACTCCGCCCAGCCGCCGCGATATCGGAAACGGGTCTCGCCGTCGACCGCGACGTCGTCGATGCTGACGGCATAGAACGAGGCATCGTGGCGGCCCCAGCTCAGGGTTTGCGCCGCAAACAGCTCGATACCGGTCTTGGCATCGGGAAACGGATTGCCGCCGATCCAGGGCTGACCGTCGGCGGTGTGAACCACGTTGCCCTTGTCGTCGAAACTGGCTTTGCCGGCATTCTTGAGCGTCGCCTCCAGATATTCCCAGGGCGACAGCTTCATCACGTCCTTGGTGGATGCAACGACCTTGAGCTTGCGTCCGTGCTTGAGAATCTGCTCGTAGCGGATCGGCTCCAACAGATCTTTCACATGCTCCACATTGGCAGCGGTGATCTCGTCGCCGGTCTTGACCTTGCCCTTGGTATAGGCGTCGATCGACAGCAGTTCGTCCGGATAGGCCTTGCTGATCTCGCCGGTTGCTGCAATGGTCTGCCACGTTGGCGCCAACACGCCTGCCGTAGCCGCACCCGTCGCAAGCTGCTTGAGGAAATGGCGACGACTGTAGTGGTGATCGTATTTGCGGATGTGCATGGCGGGGCCTCCTCCTGAGTTAAAAATACCGGCGGTCGTTACCCGACCGCCGGTTCGAAAAGCGCTAGGGTAGGTTTAGCGCTGAGGAGTCGGTCAGACGGGAAAGCTCTAGAACTGGTAACCCATGCGAATGCCGATTTCGTCCGCGAAATCGAGCAGGCTCATCAGATTGTTGTTGGCGTTGTCGCCCCACGCGCTGTCGGTGATGTAGTTGTAGTACAGGTTCATGGTGATGTTGCCGCGCGGCTTCCATTGCACCGCCGGCTGCACCAGCACGCCGCCCTGCACGTCGATCAGCGAGGCGACGCTGTACTCGAAGATGTAGGCATTGGTCGGCTGCAGCGCGGCCAGCACCACGTAGTGGGCGCCGCCGGGCAGGCCCGGGGTGATGCTGGGATCGGCGCTGGTGGGCACATCGGAATTCAGGATGATGCCCTGATCGCTGAAGTTCTCGCTGCCGTAGCCGGCCAGATCCAGACCGGCGAGATCGAACTCCTTCTGCCACAGGTACTGGAACAGCATGTAGGTGGCGGGGAAGTTCTGCGAGAAGCGCTGATACTTCTCGACCACCACACCCACCTGAACTTCATCGGTTTCGGCGAAGCCCTGGTTGAGGTCGATCGGGGTGTACTTGCGATCGGTCGTGTAGGTGGCTTCCACGTTGATGATCATCTGGTCGAACAGCGAGCCCGGCTCGGCATCGATCACGTAACCACCACCCAGACCGTAGATGTTCTCCGGCGAATACATGCGCTCGATGTGGCCGTGCAGGCCTTCGGCCGCAATGAAGAACGCATCGAGCTGGTTGTTGGCAGCGTTGGTATCGTTGCCGATCGGCTGCGCCAGAATCTGCTGTGCCGCCGGGAACTCGTCGATCGCGCGGTTCAAACCATCGAGGCCGTCGAGCTTGATGTAGCCCGAGTAGTAGAACCATTCCTCGGCCGTGAACACACCGGCCGGGGTGGCTTCGAACGCGGTCTGCGCCAACTGCGGGCCGCAGCCCTGACCCAGCGGCGAACCGAGCGCCAGTTCGCAATAGCGATTGAACGCCAGCCCTAGCAGGTTGGAACTCGGCAGCGGCTTGTTGATTTCGGACTTGGTCCAGCGGATGTTGCCCAGCGGGTTGTAGCGCCGGGTGAACATGGCCTGCAGGTTGTAGTTGCCGTACTCGCCCTTGAAGCGGATGCCGTAGTTGAACTTCTCGTCGTAGCCGAACTGCTTGTAGCGATCCTGAATATAGAACTGCGACGGCACGATGTTGTAAGGCGTGTTGACGTTGTTGATGATCGTCGGGATGAACTGCAGCGCGTAGGCGTCAGCCTGGATCTGGTCGGTCACCTGATGGGTGATGCGGATGCCAGGCGCCGAATTGCGCTCGTCGGCGAACTCCTCGATGGCGCGATCCAGGAACAAATGGCGGCGCAGATCCAGACCGTTGGCGACGTCCATGATGCGGAAGAACAGCAACTGGCCCCAGGCCACGCTCTGGTTACCGACGCGCACCGTGCTCTGGCCGTTGGTCCACTGCAGGAAGAAGGCCGGCAGGTCGACCATGTAATTGCGGCCGGAACGCTCGAACAGCAGCGGATTGTCGTCGCCATTCACCCGATAGCCGAGATGGCTGGGCTTGCCGTCGAACTGGTCGGAATTCTCGCTGTTGAAACCGCCGTTGATGTCGGCGTAGTCGCGCGCATCGAAGTCCCGGTAACCCAGATCGCCCGGGTCGTACAGCGCGCGCAGGCGTGTGATCAGCGAGAAGTTACCCCAGCGCAGCGTCGGCTGAAATTCGAAACGCAGCGCGTGGTAATTGAGATCGTTCTTGCGCGCGGGCACATAGCGGGTAAAGGTATCGCTGGTCCCGCCACCGCCGATGTCGCTGACGCCCAGGGTCGGCGGCAGCACGCCGGTGTTGATGGGAATGATGCCGCCGGGCCCGATCAGGGAGTCGGTGGGCACCAGCGTGGTCTGCCAGCCGAGGGCGGGGTTGCCGGCGTTGCGACGTATGGCAATGCCGTTGGTGGGATCGCCAAACTGGTTGGCGGGCGCGGCGTAACCGGTGCTGATCGCGGTCTCGAGCCGGAACTGCCCGTTGAACGACAGATCCGCGCCCAGGAACTTGCGATCCACGCGGCCCGCGGTGGCACCGCCGCCCTGCGCGATCGCGCTGGTCGACGCCAGCATGGCCAGTACTGCGGCCACTCCTACTCCGTATACCCCAAGCTTTGCCATGTTGCTCTCCTCCGCCACAGTCATTAATTAGGTTCTGCCGGTTCTCTACCGCAACATCCCCACCTTGTCCGGCATGATTCGGCAAGCGCCGCTCATCAACTGCCGATCTGGATAATCCTTCCAGAATGCCCCACCGCGATGATGCGTCCGCTGGTCGGGTCGGTCTTCGCCGTCTGATACCAGTCGGTGAGGATGTCGGCCTCTTCCACCGGGTACCAGGTGATTCCGCCATTGGTGCTGCGCATCATGATTCGAAAACCGGTCGCCACCACTTCTCCGTTGGGCTTGCTGGCAACGCCCAGGAAATTGGCAGTCGTATTGGTGCTGCAGCGCAGCCAGGTCGTACCGCCGTCGCTGGAGGTCAGAATTTCGCCCTCCTGGCCCACTGCGTAACTGTTGCCGGTGCCCGGCTCCGCGATGTGCAGCGCCGAGATGGTCGGGGTCCGGGCCTTGAGCTCCTTGAGCACTTTCCAGGTCTGCCCACGATCGGCGGATCGCAGGATCACGCCATACTCGCCGGCCAGCGTCACCTCTCCGTTCTCGGCGACGTGTACGGCGTACACGTGCGGCTCGGCGGTGCCGAAGGTTTCCTTGTCCTCGAAATCGGTCCAGGGCGGAGCGGACGGAGTCCAGCTCCTGCCGCCGTCCTCCGACTTCAGCACGGTTCCGAATTCGCCGCCGGCAAAGGCCAGCCCCGCGGCGTTGACGCTGACCGATAAAATGCGGCCGTCGAAGCCTGCATCGGCTTTGGCCCACTTGCCCGGCGACTCTTCGTACATCACCAGGCCCATCTGACCGACCGCGATGGTGTGATCGCCACCGCGATCCACCGCCAGCAAGGCCAGCTCGGTGGCTTCGTGCGCAACCGCCTCCCAGGTCTGGCCGCCGTCTTCCGACTGATAAATCGCACCACCGATCCCTACCGCGACGCTGCGCGTGGCATCCATGCTCAACCCGAAGAAGGCCGAATGCGCGATGCCGGACTCCACTACCTTGATCAAGCCCCCTTCGCCCTGCGCATTGGTCTGTCCGGTCGTGGCGACTGCGGACGACAGGCCCAGAGCGAACAGCGAAAAGATCGTGGCGCGTTTCATAATTCTTTGAATCTCCCCCTCATCGAGACCAGCCCGGCCGGCGAATCGCCGACCGGGCTGCCCACAACTATAGACTGCTCGAACTACACCGCGCCGAGGCGCGCGATCGCGGACTGCGTGCAGAACTTGTCGTAGATCGCCTTCTCGTCGCCACCGGGCGCTTCGTACTGGCTGGCATAACCACCGGCAATCTGCTTGCAGTGGTTGAACAGATCCAGACGTCCGGACTGGATGTCGTGGAAGTGCACATTGGTCCAGGACCAATGCGGCTTGCCATGACGATCCTTGTTGACGAAGTCGTCTTCGATCTGCGGGCCGAAGGCGGCGTCGACCTGCTTCCACAGCTCGCCACGACGGTCGAAGGTGATGTAGGCCACCAGCATGCCGTTGCGGGCATCGACCCAGACCTTCTTCTTACCGACCGGCGCACGCGGATAACCCGTGGGCTCGGACTCGATCGCGATGCACTCCGGCGCCAGTTCCATGGTGTATTCCATGAAACTCTTGCCCTTGGGGCCGCCGTGCCAGGAGTGGTTCTCCCAGTTCTCATGCGACTTGCCGCGGAAGTTGCCGGCGCCGGCCACCAGATGCGGGCCGCGACCGACGATCTTGGTATTGCCCCAGGTCAGCATCGGGTCGCCCGCACCCCAGGCATCCGACAGGAAGAACGACAGGCCCGGAACGATGGGCTCGAAGCGCTGGTTGGCCGGGAACTGACGCACGCGACGGAACTGCGGCAGGTAGCCGTAGATGTCCGGGAACTTGCGCTGGTCGTAGTACCAGGGCACCAGAAACGAGGCACCGGCTTGCTCCTGCGGCGCCGTGAAGAACACGCTCTGGTAACGCAGCATGTCGGACTTGCCGTCGAACACTGCTTCGCCTTCGGTACGGGCGGTGGTGTTGAGCTCGGTCCAGTACAGATCGTAGGTGTAGGCCGGCGATCCGTCGGGGTTCAGCGAGTAGGAACGCACCGCATACTGCGACATGTCGTGCCGGCCCCAGCTCAGGGTCAGGTTGGCAATGCCTTCCTGTCCGGTCTTGACGTCGACGAACGGGTTGCCGCCAATCCACGGGCCCTTGGTCGCGGTTTCCACCACGTTGCCGGTCTCGTCGAAGCTGGCCTTGCCGGCATTCTTGAGGGTGGCTTCCAGATAGGCGTGCGGGAAGAACTGGGTGATGTCCTTGTTGGGCGCGCGGATCTTGAGCCGGCGGCCCATCTCGGAAATCTGCTTGACCATGATGGGGTCAAGCAAGTGCGCTACGTGCTCGACATTGCCGGAGTCGACCGTGTCGCCGGGCTTGACCTTGCCCTTGGACTGAATCTCGATCGAGAGCAGCTCGTCGGGGTAAGCCTTGGTGATCTCGCCGGTGTCGGCGATGGTCTTCCAGGTCGGCGCCAACAGCCCGGCTCCGAGACCGAACGCCACCTTCTCCATGAATGCACGACGGCTGTAGTCGTGATCGTATTTCCTGATTCGCATTTTCTGCCTCCACATGGAACCGCTAGTAAGGTCGCCAACGACCCATCGTTTTGGGGTGATGCACCGGCAATGCCGGATATCGCCTTGTCAGGTGGATCGCTGGAGTGATCGGGATGCCATACAGCCTCCCTGCAACTACGTACGCCCTCGAACTACATTCCGGACGCAGCCGACCCGCATGACGATGTTGTGTGTTGAACGCCCGCGGCGATGTCGGTCGGGACGGCAAAGGCCGACGACTGCATCCTCCGGAACGTTCGATCGATCTGGTGTCGCTCCTCCATCTATGCCAATTCTCTCAATGCCTTGAGTGGCGATGGCGCATCTCGCGATAACCGTCTGCGCGACGCTGCCCGCATTTTAGTTATGCCTCTTGTCGAGGTTGCTGCAATCCGGATCGCAGACACCCAACCTTAAGCATGGGCGACGCATCCTGCAACCGACATTGGTATGGTGCCATATTATTTTTGGATTGCAATACCCGGTACCGGAGCCTTCCCCGGCGGAGGCCCCCACCCGCTGGCACCCTCCTGGATCGGTCCGCAGCGGCTTCAGCCGCGGCGGCGCGCGTCCCGTTGCGATGCCGATGCCGTCTCAATACATCGGTTTCGACCGCGAGAACAGAATCCATATCAGCGCTCCGAACGACGTCACCGTGGCCGCGACGACGAAAACCGATTCGTAGGAACCGGTGACGTCCAACACCCAGCCGGTAAACGCGATCCCCACGATACCGGGTATCGTACCTGCTGTGTTGGTGATGCCCACCAGAATGTCCGCGTGCCGGGGCGCGATCTCCAGGTGATTGGGTGCATAGCCGGCCCAGGTCAGCCCCAGCGCGCCCAGCGCGCCGCACATGAGCAGCACCGCCCCGGTCGGCGTTGCAGGCTGGCTGACTGCCAGCATGAAGGCCGACGCCCCCAACAGACCGCAGACCTGCATGAGCTTGCGCACCAGCGACACGTCGATGCCGCGGCGGATCAACTCGTCGGCGATCCAGGCAGCCAGATTGGATGCCGCGAACATGCTCAGCCACGGCGCGGCGGCCGCGAACCCGGCGTTGGCCAGATCCAGCCCCTGCACTTCGCGAAAATAGCTGGGCATCCACGCCAGCAGCACGTACAGGATCCAGTTGCTGCAGAAGTGATTGATCAACAGCGCCCAGAAAGGCGCAGCGGCGAGCAGCTTGCGAACCGGCAGGGGGCTGCGAACCGCCGCTCCGGCTTCCACTCCCGCGGCGATGTACGCGCGTTCCGCTTCCGAGATGCCCGGGTGCTGCGCGGGCGAGTCGTGAACCACGACAAACCAGACCAGAGCGATCGCGATGCCGGCAATGCCGAAAACATAGAACACGCTGGCCCAGCCAAACTGGGCGACCAGCAGTCCGGACAGGGCCAGACCGATCACCGTCCCCAGCGGAATGCCGCCCAGCGTGGCCGCAACCGCGCGCGACCGCTCCACCCGCGGGATCCATTTGCCGTAGAGGTTGTAGGTGGCGGGGAAGGTCGCCGCCTCGCCCAACCCCAGCAGGACGCGCGAGACGAACAGGGCGGCGAATCCGACCATCGCCGCGATCGGTGTGATGGCGGTAAACACCGACCACAGCAGCAGCGCGCCGCCCAGGGTCCAGCGTCCGCCAACCCGGTTGGCCAGCCAGCCCGCCGGGATCTGCCCGAGCATGTAGCCGATGAAGAACGAGGACATCACCAGGCCCTTGTCCGTGGCACTCCAGCCGAAATGCTCGGCCATCGGGATGATGGCGATGGAGATGTTGACCCGGTCGATATAGCAGACGAAGGCGGCGATAAAGCACATCGCCACCAGCACGTGTCGCTTGCGGGTGGCGGCGGTGGGCGCGATGGCGTCCTTACCGGCGGTGAGGGACTCGCTCATCCGAGGGCGCGCGCAGTCAGCACAGGCTACGCAGGAACTGCAGCAGCAGGCGATTCGTCTCGGCAGGCCGCTCCTGCTGAATCCAGTGCCCGACGCCCGCGAACAGATGCGTGCCGCGGTAGTCCGCCATGTGCTGCGCAGCCTGCTCGACGTTCTCCATGCCCCACTGCGTACCCACGTCGAAATCCGAACCGATGAAATACGAAGGCGGCGTCAGCGGCTTGCCGGCCTGCGACGCGAGGTCGGCCCAGTCGTTATCGACGTTGTGGTAATACGCCAGCGGGCCACCGAAGCCGGAGCGCTCGAATTCGGCGACGTAGAAATCCAGATCCGCCTCACTGAGCCAGGCTGGCAGCGTCCTGGGATTGAGGAAGGCGTCCTTGAGCCGCGCGCCTTCCGGCATGCACAGTGGGCCGTGGCGCAGCGTCTCGAGCGGGCTCATCGGCGGTGCACCGGCTGCGGCCGCAGCCGCGACCAACTCGCCCACGCCTTCACCCGAGACGGTGTAGTAGATGCTGCGCAGCCAGCCGCGCAGATCGGATTCGATCTCGGCGATCACCGCGGTCTGTTCGCCGAAGTAGTCCTGATAGAACACCCGACCCGGACCGGTCACGACCTTGTGGTACTCCGCCGGACGTACCGTACCCCAGGGGTTCCCCGGCAGGCCGATCAGCGCGCGATCCGCGAACGGCACGCTGATGCCGATCACGCCGCGGCAGCGCTCCGGATGCAGCCAGGCAAACGTCCACGCCACCGGCGCACCCCAGTCATGGCCGATGACCACCGCTGACTTCACGCCGTAGTGGTCGATCACCTTGCGGATGTCGTCGACCAGCGGATGAATGCGGTAGGCATTGTTGTCACGGAACTTCGACGACTGACCATAGCCGCGCTGATCGATCGCTACCGCCTTGTAGCCCGCTTCCGCGAGCGCGGTGAGCTGGTGCCGCCATGAATACCAGGACTCCGGAAATCCGTGGATCAGCACCACCAGCGGACCTTCGCCCTGTTCCACGGCGTGGATGCGGACGCCGTCGAGCGCCAACAGCCGGTGCGTGCGCTGCATGAAATCTCTCCCCCCTTCGTTAGTTGTGGCTAAAAGCTTACGCCAGCCCATCGACAAGGCGCTCCCTCAGTCGTGGGACACCACCGGCGCATTCGCGTGCGCCAGCGTTGGGGGTGTGCGGTAGTTGCGCTGAATCAGGGTGCGCTCGCCGCGCAGCCGGGTCGCGGCCCACTTGCCGAGCACCCGCGCCACCATCGACGGCGTCAACATCGCCAGGGGTGACTTGACCATGTGTATCACTGACAGAAACGTGCGGTAAGCATCCAGATCCTCGTGCACCAACTCGGTCAGGCGGTCCATGTACCAGTTCAGTGCGCGAAAGTAGAACGGTCGCTTGCTTTCCACGTCGCGCACCCAGTCGAAACGCAGCGTCTGCTCCCGCACGACGAACCAGGCACCGTCAGCGATCCTCGATACCGCACGGTAATAGCGCCGTGGCAGTGCCGGGTCGGCCGGACGGTACTTGTCGAGCAAGTCGCGCAGGCGCGCCACTTCCTGCAAGGTAATGGTCATGCCCAGTCCGGCAACGGGATCGGTGCTGGTATAGGCATCGCCAATGGCCACGAGCCCCGCCGGCGGTCGCGCGAGGTTCTCGTAGCGATACCGTTGCATGCGCGGACTGCGAAAGTTGTAAACCGGAGACGCGGGCTCCAGACCTTCGATGTTCTCGAATACCACCGGCGACTGCATCCGCTTGGCAAACTGAGCAAACTCCGCCGGATTGCGCGGCGGCGTGTAGCAGTTGTACTCGATCAGCGAGGTCAGCAGGATCGAGCGGCTTTGGTCGATGTAGTACTGCGCAGCATAGGTCTGCTCATGCGGCCGGTAGGCATAGCAGATCACCATCACCTTGTCGTCCCAGCGTCGCTCCGGCGGAACGTGGTGCAGCATGCTGGAGTAAAAGCAGTTGAGGATGTCCTCTTCCAGCTCCGGCGCGCCGACACCCATGCGCTCCATAAATTCCGGCAGGCGTGTGTTCTTGCCGGAGGCGTCGACCACGAACTCCGCCGGAATCACTTCGAGTCCGTCTTCACCGTTCACCGCTACGCCGATCACCGCGTTGTGTTGCGCGTCATAGACCAGATCCTGCATTTCGGTCCCGTAGCGGAAGTCGATATTGGATATCTCATCAAGCCGCCGACGCAGACACCACTCGATCAAGGGACGCCCGGCACACACGATCTCGATGTCGCTGTCACAGCGCTTCTTCCAGCTCCCGGCCAGGCGCAACTGGTAATTGCGCGCCATGTCCACCTTGAACGCGCCCTCACGGACCATGTCGTCGACGATGCCGGGGAAAATCCGCTCCGCTTCCTGTTGGCCGGCGATCAGCAGGTGATGCAGGTGATGCCCTTGGGCTGCGCCCGGACGCCCTTCGCGACGGTCATGCTGAGAGTCCTGTTCCAGCACGATCACCCGGTCGAATCGCTCGCTCAGCACCTTGGCCGTGGCGATGCCGGCCACGCTGCCGCCGACGATCACCGCGGTTCCGCGCGCAGCCGCGCGCAGTGCGGTCATGTCTAGCGATGCCAGGTCCACCCGCGGCGGCTGGCGCAGACGTTGGCGCGCCCCGCTGGGCACGAACTTCTCGAAGTACAGTCCGGCACGATGCAGCCCCTGAGCCGCGATCCAGCCACGCACCGCCTCGACCATCGCGGGCGGCCCACACAGATAAACATCGGCATTGCCGTCGTTGAGCAGACTGCGGTCCAGCAGGTCGGTGACCACTCCGACCGGTCCATCCCAGCGCGCATCGGCCGTGGCCACGATGGTGCGTGCCGACAGCAGTGGCTGGCGGCGCAGGAGCGCTTCCAAGACCTCGCGCTTGCACAGATCGTCGTAGTGCGTCACGCCGTAGAGCAGGCTGACCGGATGCTCCAGCGGCGCGGCAGCAAGCTGTTCGGCCATCGCCAGGATCGCGGACAGGCCGGTGCCACCGGCAACCAGAACCAGGGGACGCGTCACCGCGCGCAAATGAAACGTGCCCTTGCTGCCACGCAGGCCGATGCGATCACCGGGCTTGGCGCGCTGCCGAAGATAATCGCTCATCACGCCCTGCGGCAGCAGGCGCACGATGAATTCCAGTTGCAGGTTGTCGCGCGACGTATGCGCGTAAGAATAGCTGCGCCACTGTTCGGCGCCCGGCACCCGCAGTTGCGCAAACTGGCCGGCGCGATAATCCAGCCGTTCACCCAGGCTGCTGGCATCGATACGCAGCAGCGCGGTGGAGGCCGAGATCAGCTCCACCGCGGTCACCACCGCCTCGCCGGTGACCAGTTGCGCCGCGTTGTCGTTCAGCGGGTATTTCAGCTCGATGACGCAGTCCGATTGCACGGTCGCCTGACAGGTCAGCAGCTTGCGCTGCTCACGTTCGACCTGACTCAGGCCCTCAGTGCGCCCGGTCTCGTACAGCCCGGAAGTACAACCGGCGACGCAGGTTCCGCAGACTCCGCTTTCGCATTCGCTGACGATGGGCACGCCGTGCACCTCGGCGGCTTCCAGCAGGGTCTGCTCCGGCGCTACCGGCATGCGCCGTTCCGCGCCCCCCTCATAACGCACCGTGACGGTGTAACTCATAACCGTTCTCCGCGCCGCCCTGGTGGCGGTTTTCAAGTCGACCCAGAATCCCGCCAGTCGTGCCTGCCAGCTATCACCCGATAAGGGGATCGTTTCGGCGTGTCAGGGTGTGGTCGAAGTCGCGCCAGCCAGATCGACACGCGTCATCGTGCGCTTTGGGTCCTTGCAAATCTTCCCCGAAGGCGTGCGCGGAAACTCCTCGATCACGCACTGGTCACCCTCATTTTCCAGTGAACGCTGGCCGGCGCCGTTCACGAAACGCATTCACCGCTTCCTGATGATCGCGCGTGACATTGGACATGCTCTCGTACGCCAGGCCCATATCGAACAGCTGATGTGCCAGGGCCTTGAGTGGGGTGTTGGTGACAATCTTGGTCCAGCGGATTGCACGGGTCGCGCCCGCCGCCAGCTCGCGCGCGAGTCCGTACACCGCGTCATCGAGCTGTTCGGCCGCGACGACGCGGTTGATCAGGCCGATACGCTCTGCTTCTTCGGCCTTGGCCAGCTTGCCGGTGAACAGGTACTCGCGGGCTCGCGCAAACCCAACCAGTTGCGACCACAGGATGGCACCGCCATCCCCGGCGACCAGTCCGACCGAAACATGGGGATCGCCGATCACCGCGTTACTCGAAGCGATGGTCATGTCACAGGCCAGCGCCAGCGACGCGCCGAGCCCGGTCGCAGCACCATTGAGTCTGCAGATCAGCGGCTTTTCCAGTTCCAACTGGCTGAACAGGATGCGCTTGGCCTCGCCACCCATGCGCAGGAATACCTCGGGGTCATCGATGGCCTCCTGCAACCAGATCAGATCACCGCCGGCGCAGAAGGCCTTGCCCTCGCCGGTCAGGACCAGCACGTCCGAGCCTTCGTCGTCCGCCAGGTCGCAGAACAAGCGCGACAGCTCCTCGTGCAGCGCGGCATTGACCGCGTTCATCGCCTGCGGACGCGACAGGGTGGCGGTGAGGATGCGGCCCTCGCGGCTGAACTTGATGCAGGTGTAGGCGCTACTTTTTTCTTCGATGCGCATGCCGACCTCGGGTTGCGGGAATGTGCCATTGTCGGAATGCGCCGATGCAGCCGGAAATCACGCAAAACGGGGCCGTCCGGCGCCCGTTCGGGGGGCGTGACCGGGTTCGACCTCAGTCCCATCGGCGACCGCCACCCCTTACCATCGGAAAAACCCAAGCTTTGTTCACAACAGTCGAGGAGATTGCGATGGCCATGCAGCAAGCGCTAGACACCCTGTTGAAAGGCGCCACCGAGGCGGGCGATGTGCCCGGCGTGGTGGCGATGGTCACTAACCGTGATGAGACGATCTACGAGGGCGCATTCGGCGTGCGCAAGGCCGGCGAAAAGCAGGCGATGACGCAGGACACGGTCGGCCTGATCGCGTCGATGACCAAGGCGATCACCTCAGTGGCCGCGATGCAACTGGTCGAGCAGGGCAAGCTCGATCTGGAAAGCCCGGCCTCGAAGTGGGCACCGGAACTCGGCAAGGTGCAGGTGCTGGACGGCTTCGATGCCGCCGGCAAGCCGAAGCTGCGCGCCCCGAAACATGCGATGACGCTCAAGCATCTGCTCACGCATACCGCGGGCTTCGGCTACTCGTTCACCAGCGCCGATATCAAGAAGTACGAGGAAGTCACCGGCGAACCCGGCCCGTTCACCTGCACCCGTGCCAGCCTCAACGCACCGCTGCTGTTCGACCCGGGCGAGCGCTGGGAGTACGGCATCAACATCGACTGGGCCGGCCAGCTCGTCGAGCGGGTCAGCGGCATGCGGCTCGGCGAGTACTTCACCAAGCACATCCTTGGCCCGCTGGGCATGAATGACACCGCCTTCGTCCTACGACCCGACATGATGGCTCGCCGCGCTCACATCCATGCGCGTCTGCCGGACGGCACGGCGACACCGATCGACCTGGTACTGCCGCAGCCGCCGGAAGTCGACATGGGCGGCCACGGCATGTACGGCACGGTGGGCGATTACCTCAAGTTCGTGCGCATGCTCCTCAACCGCGGCGACTCGCCGGGCGGACGCATCCTCAAGGCCGAGACCGTGGACCAGATGGGCCAGAACCAGATTGGTGATCTGCTCATCACCGGCTTCAAGACCGCCGATCCGACCCTGCTCAACGACATGCCGCTGCCGCCTGACAATCCGCACAACTGGGGCCTGGCCTTCATGCGTAACGAGAAGACCTTCGTCACCGGGCGCAGCCCCGGCAGCCTGATGTGGGCCGGCATCTGCAACAGCTACTACTGGATCGACCCGACCGTGGGCGTCGCCGGTGTGTATCTGACGCAGGTGCTGCCGTTCGCGGACGTGAAATCGCTGCCGCTGTTCTTCGGGTTCGAGGGCACGGTCTACCAGAACCTCTGATGCAGCCACCCTCTCCCCGCCTCGGCGGGGAGAGGGCCGGCGTCAGCGCGCACCACCGCAACGTTACCCGATCAACTGTTGTCGCAACGCGATAGCCACCGCATGGGCGCGGTCCGACGCGCCCAGCTTTTCGTAGATCTTTTTCAGGTGAGACTTCACCGTCTCCTCGGTAATCGACAAGGTGCGCGCGATCATCTTGTTGCTCTTGCCGTCCGCCAGCGCTTCGACGATGTGCATTTCGCGTACCGACAAAGCGCTGCGATCCTCGGCGGTGCGTGCGTCCTGCGCCATGCGCCGCAGCAGCGGCAAGGTGATCTCGGCCTGCAGATAAGCGCCGCCGCCCGCAACCGAGCGCACCGCGCGCAGCAAATCCCCGCCGGAGGCGCTCTTGAGCAAATATCCGCGCGCGCCAGCGTTCATCGTGCTCCACACGTAGCCCGGGTTGTCGTACATGGTGAAGACGATGATGCGCGCCTCCGCGTGTCCGGCCATGATCTCGGCGATGGCGCTCATGCCGCTCTGGCCCGGCATCTTGAGGTCGATCACCACGATATCGGGATAGTGATCCAGTGCGTCCATCTCGCGCAGCCCGGTCTGCGCTTCTCCCGCCTGGCCGACCACGACGATGTCGTCTTCCTGATCGAGCATGCGGGCGACGGCCTGGCGCAGCACGTGGTGATCGTCAATCAGGTAGACGCGGATCGGTTCCATCAGTGGTCGGACCTCGGCAGTCGCACTTCAACCCGCGTACCGGCACCGGCTCGCGATTCCACCTGCAAAGAGCCCCCGGCCGTCTGCGCGCGCTCACGCATCGTCATCAGGCCGTAGTGGCCCACCGGCACGCGCAAGGGATCGAAGCCACAACCGTCGTCGCGGATCACCAGTACCACCTCGTCGCCGTGCGGTTCCAGACTGACCTCCACATGCCGTGCGCCGGCGTGTTTCTGAATATTGAGCAGCGCTTCCTGCAGCAGGCGGAACAGCATGGCGTCCTGCCGCGAGCGCCAGTCGCGCAGGCTGCGGTCGATCCGCCAGTCCAGGGTGAACGGTGAGTTGTCGGCCAGCCGCGTCAGATATTCACGCGCGGCCTCGTAGAAGCCCAGTTCGTCGAGCACCGTCGGCCGCAGTTCATTCATGATCGAACGCACGTCGTGGGTGCAGGCGCGCACGGTGGTGTCGAGTTCGTCCAGCGGCTCACGCAGGCGCTGCGGTTCGTCGATGAAACGCCGGCACTGCTCCAGCCCGGTGCGAAGACCGAACAGATGGCCGCTCATGCGGTCGTGCAGGTCGCCGGCAATGTTGCGCCGCTCGTCTTCCTGCACCTGCGCAAAGCGTCGCAGCACGGCCTGATAGCGCTCGCCGGATTCACGCAAGGTGCGTGCGTGCTCCAGGATCAGCGCCGCATGCTGACGCGCCCAACCGGCGATGATCGCGCCCATGAAGCCGGCAAAGCCGAGCAGGAAGAATTGCGTGCCCAGAGTGATCCAGGTCTCGCGCGTTCCCCCGCTGTAAAGCGGCTCGGCAAAGAACAGTGCCACGGTCAACGCGCAATTGAATACCGCGATGCCGATGGACTCCCACACGCCGAAGCGGATCGCCACCGACATCTGGGTGAAGTAGAAGAATGGATACAGGATGGAGTCGATGCCACCGGTGAACAGGCAGATCATCGCAGCCAACACCGGGTCGGCGAAGGTGGTGGTCACCGCGGCGCGGCGGATATTGCGTGCGTATGCCGCCTGCAGGTAGGCCCAGATGCCGTAAGTGACGCCGGCGGCAAACACCATCCACACCGGGGTCAGGCCGAGCGTGTAGCCATGCCCCTGCAGGACCACGAACCAGCCGACCAGGCCGATGTCGCGCAGCCAGCGGATGTCCATCTCGGCGCGTCGCAGCCGGTGTTCGTCCTGCTGGGTATCGGTCCACAGCGGATCGGCGCGCGCGTCGGACATCGGCCTCAGCACACCGGGATCGGACAGGGCGTTGAACATGGACCATCCCCGGACATTGCGTGTCGTCCCGAGCATAGCGCGGCGCTCTGCGAGCCTGTCCAAAAAATGCTGCGCACGCCTCAGCGCTTGAGGTTGCGGCTGGCCTCGGCAACAGGCCACGTGCGCGTCATGCCGCATCACCCGGTGAGGCTTTGCGGATGAATCCGTAATAGCGGTTGGATGGCTTGCCACCCGCAGCGAGGTACTCGGCCTTGGCCAGGCTCAGCGCATCGTCGCGCCATCCCGCGGCGGCCACGGTCTGCTGCAGGCGGAACAAGGGCACCGCGTTGTGGCCCAGGATCGCCGATTTCACCGGTCCGTCGGCGTCGCCCAGCGGCTTGAAGCCGTGCGTGCGCTGCAGTTCCGCCGGAATCTCGATATGGCGAAACGCCTCGATCTGCCATTGCGGCGAGCCGTACCACACCGAGTCGGTGCCCCACATCACGTGGTCGTGCCCCATGCCCTTGATCAGCGAACCGAGTATCGCCGCAGCGAGCTTGGGATGCGTGACCACGCAACTGCCGAAGGTGGTGCCGAGCTCGGCATAGACGTTGGACACCTGGTACTGCTCCGGCACGCGGGCCAGATCCGTCACCCAGTCGATTTCGCCGGTGGCGTCGAAGCGCGCCAGGGTCGGACCCGGATCGGTCAGGAACATGCGCAGGCCGGAGTGATAGATGACGAACTTCAGTTCCGGCCAATCCCTGGCCGCACGCCCGACGTCGTCGACCATGGCGTGGCGCCAGTGCTTGAGGCTGCGCTCATAGTCGTCCGGCAGCAGGCCCTTGTGCACGCAGACCGTGCGGATGCCTGACTTCATCATCTTCTCGTAGGCCGGATACATCAGCTTCTCGTCATCCATCCGCCAGGGATACTGCGAAGTCTCGAACGGATCGCCCAGGGTGTAGCCCTTCCAGCCGTCGGGCTTGTAGATCTCGATCGCCTTATCGATCTCCTCCAGCCAGCCCGGCTGGCCCGGCGCCATCACGCTGTGACACATCAACCGACGCGAGCCCGCGGCCTCGTTGACCAGTCGCCGCGCCTGCTCCAGCCCGGCGTTGCCGACGATGACGTTGTCGCCCTGCTCCGAGGGCGCGGCGCTGACCAGGCCGATGTGCGTATCGCTGTCGAAATACACCTCTTTCAGGAAGTGATCCCACTTGTAGCGATCCAGGGTCACGCCTTCGCGCACCAGTACCGGGTTCCAGTTCTTGGCGTACTCGCCCAGGGCCAACACGATTTCCTTCTGGTAGTCGTCGCGCACGAAGTGCAGCTGTACGTCGATCACCAGCTGGTCCTTGACCCGCTCGCGCAACCTGGCGATTGCATCCAGGTCCGGCGTCGCAGCCTGCGCGTCATTGAAATAACTGCCGAACACGGTGTTCATCGCCGCCAGGGCGGTCATCAGTCCGGCGCTGGAGCGCAGGAAGTCGCGCCGGCTCATGCCCAGTTCGCGCGAATGTCGCGTCGCCAGCTCGCCCAGCTCGAACTCCACCCGCTTCTGATCCGCGGTCTGCGCGATGGGCAGGAACTCGCCGTTGGAGATCATCCGGGTGGGCATGGGCCACTGGTCGTGCTCGCCATCCGGCGACCGCAAAATGCTTCGCTGCCGATCATCCAGCCACATCGTCTGCTCTCCTTCCGACTTGTAGCCGCAGCTTGGTTGACGCCTCAGGCTGGATAAATCACACGACTAGGGGGGCGGCACGCCCCGTTCGGGGCGCGCGCAGCAACACCCCCGAACGAACCGGCGGACGGAACCGATCCGGTGATACCGGCGCTGCGGACCCTGATCTACGCTGCCCATACCGCGGAAACCCAGGAACGCACCGCCCATGAATCAGGCCATGCCACCTCAGCGTCATCTCGGTGGATTCGGTGGTCGGCATGCCGTGGTCATCGGCGCCAGCACCACCGGGCTGGCTGCCGCCGCGGCTGCGGCACGACATTTCGAGCAGGTCACCGTCCTGGAGCGCGACGCGCTGCCGGCAGAACCGGTGTGGCGCATGGGCGTGCCGCAGGGCCGTCATGTGCACTCGCTGCTCAAGGGCGGCCAGAAGGTGTTCAACCACTACTTCCCGGGCCTGACCGCCGACATGCTGCGCGGCGGATCGGTGGAAGTGGACCTGGGCCGCGACATCATCTGGCACCACTCGGGCGGCTGGAAGCGGCGCTTCGCCAGCGGCGTGCGCATGCAATGCCAGACCAAGGGTTATCTGGAGTGGTCCGTACGCCAGCGCCTGCTGCAATGGCCGTGTGTCGCATTCCGCGCCGGCACCGGCGTCCGCAGCCTGCTGGTGGACGATGGTCGCATCACCGGTGTCGGATTGGCCGATGGCAGCATGCTGGAAGCGGATCTGGTAGTCGACGCCAGCGGCCGCAGTTCCTCCATGCCGCGCTTTCTGCAGGCGCTGGATCTGCCAGCACCTGCCGTGACCGAGCTGCCGGTGGACATTGGCTACGCCTCGCAGATCTTCCGGCCCGGACCCTCGTCGCGCGACTGGCTGGGCATGCTGATCCACTCGAGCCCGCCGGCCACCCGTACCGCGGCCCTGATGCCGCTGGAGGACGGGCGCTGGATCGTCACCCTGGTCGGCTGGAACGGCGACCTGCCCGCCGCCGACGGCAACATGGCCAGCTTCATGGAATGGGCGCGCGGCCTGCCGGTGCCGGACCTGTACCGCGCCATCCGCGAGGCGGAGCCGGTGGATCGCGTCTGGCGCTGGAAGTTTGTCTCCAACCAACGCCGGCATTACGAGCGCATGCGCGCGCTACCCGAGGGTCTGGTGGTGTCGGGCGATGCCAATACCTCACTCAATCCGATCTATGCCCAAGGCATGTCGCAGGGTGCCATCGGTGCCGGCCTGCTCGACGCCAGCCTGGACGAGCAGCGCCGGGTGGCGGGTCCTGGCCGGCTCCGAGGATTGTCGCAGCGCTTTCACCAGCGCTATGCGCGCTTCATCGATCAATGCTGGATGACCTCCACCGCCGAGGACTACGGGGTTCTGGGCAGCCACGCACAGAAAGCCTGGTACGCACCCCTGCTCGCGCGTTACCTGCACCGCTACACCGAGCTGACCTGGCACGACGAATCCGCCGCGCGCGCCTTCCTGGACGTGATGAATCTGCAGAAGCCGCCGACCTCGCTGCTGGCACCAGCGTTACTGAGCAAAGCCTTGTTCGGCCGGCGGCGGGAGCCACGCACCGAAGCGCCGACGCTCGAAGCCGCGGTAACCGCGCCCTGACCGTGGTGCACCCGATCGGGCGACGGCAAACCCCTGCTTGCGTGATTCCGGCGCAAGCACGCGGCGCCGAGACTCTGCTCCAGCGGCCAACCGATTACCGAGGAGAACCCACGCCATGAAAGCGCTGTTCCAGGACAAAACCGTATTGATCACGGGTGCGGCGGCCGGCATCGGCCGCGCGATGGCGCTCGGTGCAGCCGAGGAGGGCGCCCGACTGGTGCTGGGCGACGTGGATGCCCAGGCGCTGAACGCAACCGTGGCCGAACTGCGTGGGCGTGGCGCCACCGTCTATGCCGCGACCTGCGACGTGCGCCGCCAGGCCGACCTCGACGCACTGGTCGCCGACGGTGAACGTGAAGCCGGGCCGCTGGACACCGTGTTCGCCAACGCCGGCGTGCTCGGTTCGCCCAGCGAAGTCTGGAAAATTCCCGAAGCACAGTTCGCGGCGGTGATGGACATCAACGTCATGGGCTGCTGGCGCACCCTGCGCGCGGTGCTGCCGGGCATGGTCGAACGCCGGCGCGGCACCCTCGTCGCCACCGCCTCGGCCGGTGGGTTGATCGGGGCGCCGGGATTATCGGCCTATGTGGCAAGCAAGCACGCCGTGGTGGGTCTGGTCAGAACCACGGCGCTGGAGGTGGCCGCACATGGCATCCGCGTCAACGCGCTGTGCCCGGGCATGACCGACACCGCCATGCTGGATCGCGTGGCCAACGAGATTCCGGGTTTGCGCGAATCGCTGATGAGCATGAACCCCAGCGGACGCGTCGGGCGCCCAGACGAGGTCGCCCGCGCGGCATTGTGGCTGGGCTCGGCACAGTCCACTTTCGTCACCGGGCACCCGCTGGTCATCGACGGCGGCTTTCTCGCGCAATAAGGGCAAACCCCTCGCCCGACCCCGCGCCGCGGAACCGCCGCCAACCACGATAATCCGGGCAGCATCCGGACGGAGGCGCGGCATGCGGGAATTCAGGCGGCGGTTCGTGGACAGGCTGTCGGGCCGCGCCGCGCGCGACCCGCAAGAACGCGCCATCGAGGACCTGCGTCTGCGCCAAGCAGAGAAGGACGTGCGCTGGCTGCGCAATCTTGGCATTTTCGGCTGGCTGTTCGTGCTGCTGGCGCAGGGTCATAGCCCCGGCCTGACGCCGGTCTGGATTGTCTACGCCGGTGCCGTGCTGGCGACGGTGGCGGTACACATCACCATCGGCCGGGTTCGCAATATTCGCGCGGCCGCCGCGTTCACCACCGTTCTCGACCCGCTGATGGGCGCAGCGATCTGCCTGGTCACCGGCGGTCTGGACTCGGTGCTGTTTCCCTTCCTCTATTTCACCCTGATGTCGGTGGCGATCCGCTTCGGCGTGATCGAGTCGATCGGCCAGGCGCTGTTCAACAGCCTGCTGATCCTGCTGCTGTATCTGTATGCGCCACACTTCCCGGTCGAGGGCGACGCAAGCCGCCTGGCGACGCTGGGCTCGTCGCTGTTCCTGCTGCTGTTCGCTGCCTGTCTGGGTGTGGTGGTGGCGTCGTGGGCGCGCCAACGCTCGGACCTGGTAATGGCGCACGCGCGCACCCTGCGGGAATCCGGCGAGCGTTACCAGGCGTTCGTGCGGCGCTTCGCGCAGGTGCAGGAGGAGGAGCGCCGCAACATCTCCGCGGTGCTGCACGATCGCATGAGCAGCCACATGTTCCTGCTGCACCGCGGCATCGAAGCCTGCACCGAAGGCCCGCTGTCGCAAGCGCAGCTGCATGATCGCCTGGCCGTGCTGTCGGCCCGCGTGAGCGCCTGTACCCAGGACGTGCGCTCGATCATGAACGAGTTGCGGCCGACGGTGCTGGACGAACTCGGCTTTTACGAAGCGGCGAGCGAATATCTGGCGCGCCATGCGGAGAGCAGTCCGTATCGTCTGGTCTGTCGCTTCGACTCTGCGCTCAAGTCCTGGCGTTCGCGCCACGATGCCCTGCTGTTTCGTCTGCTGCAGGAGGCCCTGCTCAACGTCCAGAAGCACGCCGGTGCGCAGCACGTCGAGGTCAACTTGCACGAGTCCGCAGGCCGGGTGGAACTGCTGATCGTGGACGACGGCACCGGCTTCGATCCGGCCGCGGTGCCGGTGGGTCACTACGGCATCATGACCATGCACGAACGCGCCGCCGGCGCCGGTGGCGAGCTGCACATCGACAGCGGTCCCGGTGGCACCCGCGTCTGCGTGCGTCTGCCGCGGAGCACCTCGTGAGCGACCCCATCCGTATTTTTCTGATCGACGATCATCAGGTGCTGCGCCAGGCCATCGCCGACATGCTGGACGGCCAGGACGACCTGCGCGTGGTCGGCCAGGCCGGCGATGCACGTTCCGGCATCGACCGGATGACGGCACTGGAACGCTATCCGGATGTGGTCGTCATCGACCTCAAGATGCCCGGCCTGAGCGCCACCGGCGCCATCGCCGAGATCGCGCGAACCCATCCAGCCACGCGCATCCTGGTGTTCACCATGTACGACAACCCGGGCTACGTCTGGAGCACGATGAACGCCGGCGCGTCGGGCTATCTGCTCAAGAACGCCTCGCGCGAAGACCTGCTGCGCGCAGTGCGTTCGGTGGCCGCCGGCAACGGCTATCTGCAGTCCGAAGTCACCATGCCGCTGGTCAAGCGCCTGATCCAGGAGGCCAGGGTCGCCGGCGATCGCGGCTCGCTGTCGGTGCGGGAGATGCAGATTCTCGAAGCGCTTGCCGAAGGCCGCAGCAACAAGATGATCGCGCGTGCCATGGACCTCTCGGAGGAGACCGTGAAGTCCCACCTGCGGCGCATCTACGAAAAGCTCGGCGCCGCAGACCGCGCTCATGCCGTGGCCATCGCGCTGCGCCAGCAACTCATCGGCTGAACCTTCCCCCGGTGGGGTGGTGGCGCCGGTCATTCCGTGTGAGGTGCGACTGCCATGCCTATCGTCGCGCGCCGATGTTCGACAGCCTGCATGGTTCCGGAGACGGCGCTGGACGTGCTCGCCCAGCGTCGATCCACCCCAGAAGGTGATCGGACCAGTCGCCTGCGATGAGAGCGCCGCGTTATAGCGCGACGCTGAACTCCGCCTCGGTCCTGGCCCTGATGTCGTCCAAACTCACCCCATCGGCCAACTGGATCAGCCTGGCACCGGCGCCCTTGCGGTCGATCTCGAACACGCCGAGTTCGGTGATCAGCAGATCCACCACGCCCTTGCCGGTCAGCGGCAGGCTGCAGGCCTTCTTGAACTTCGGATCCCCGCCTTTTTCGCAGTGGTCCATCACCACCACCACGCGCGGCACCCCGGCCACCAGGTCCATGGCGCCGCCCATGCCCTTGATCATCTTGCCCGGCACCATCCAGTTGGCGAGGTCACCGGACTGCGACACCTGCATGCCACCGAGGATGGACAGGTTGATGTGGCCGCCGCGGATCATGCCGAAGCTGTCGGCGCTGGAAAAATAGCTGGTCTTGGGCAGGTCGGTGATGGTCTGCTTGCCGGCATTGATGAGGTCGGCGTCTTCCTCGCCCTCGTAGGGGAACGGGCCCATGCCGAGCATGCCGTTCTCCGACTGCAGGGTGACCTCGATTCCCGCGGGAATCATGTTGGCCACCAGGGTCGGTATGCCAATGCCGAGATTGACGTAGTAACCGTCGCGCAGTTCCTTTGCGGCACGGGCTGCCATCTGTTCGCGATTCCAGGCCATCAGCCGTTCTCCTGCGCAGTGCGCGGACGCGTGGTGCGCCGCTCGATGTGCTTGACGTAATCCTTGCCCACCACCAGGCGCTGCACGAAGATGCCCGGCGTGTGGATCTGGTCCGGATCGAAGCTGCCGACCGGCACCACCTCTTCCACTTCTGCAATGGTGATCCTTCCGGCGGTGGCGATCATCGGATTGAAGTTACGCGCCGTCTTGCGATACACGAGGTTGCCCTCGGTGTCGGCCTTCCAGGCCTTGACCAGCGAGATGTCGGCGACCAGCCCGGTCTCCATCACATACCACTCGCCGTTGAACTGGCGCGTCTCCTTGCCTTCGGCCACCAGGGTGCCGTAGCCGGTGCGCGTGTAGAAGGCGGGAATCCCGGCGCCGCCGGCGCGGATGCGCTCGGCCAGGGTGCCCTGCGGGTTGAACTCGATCTCGATCTCGCCCTTCATGTAGCGCGATTCCAGGATCTTGTTCTCGCCGACATACGACGCCAGGACTTTTTTGATCTGGTTGTTGGCCAGCACCATCCACATGCCGTGCTCGTCGCAGCCGACGTTGTTGCCGATGACGGTCAGGTCCTTGGCCCCCGAGTCACGCAGCGCCACGATCAGATTCTCGGGGATGCCGCACAGGCCGAAGCCGCCGGCCATGACGGTCATGCCGTCGAAGGTGATGCCTGCCAGCGCGGCATGGGCATCGGGATAGAGTTTGTTGCTCACCAGTGCGGACTCCTCTACGAGCTTGATGTCGACCTCTAAGCCGGGTCGGGTGCAGTCTTGCGACGGCCGCCGTCGCTGTGCATCCCCCAGCGGGGTAATTCTGTCTGCTCTCGCCGGCCTCAGGCAGCCTTGGCGCTGATCCCGAGCAACTGCTCGATCGCCGGGATGGCCTTGGGGTCGGGCTCCCAGCCCTGACTCAGCAACCACGAACGCTCGCGCAGCAACTGCTCCGAAGTCATCGCCAGCACGGTCTTCTGCACGCGATCCTGGGCAGCGCCGTCGTCGCCCTCGAACACGCGCGAGATCAATGCACCGGTGGATGCGCGCAGATCGCGTACCGCCTGCAGCACCTCGTCGGGATCGGCCTGGGCGCGCTCCAGAACTCGCGCACCGTGCACTTGCTGTGCCGACAGCTCGCGGTCGCCGACGCCGGCCTGGCGTTGCAGCTCGTCTGCAAACGCGAGCAGGCGCGTCAGCTCGTCGCAGTCGTAACGGAATTGCAGCGGCAACTGCTTGGCCATCAGCCCCAGCAGTCCGACGATCAGACGCGCCTGCTCCTGCGCGAGCTTGTTGTTGGGGTCCAGCGCGGGCAGCACCACGTCGCTCAGCGACTTGATGATGCTTTGAATCTGGACTTGGGGTCGCATCTGCATGTCATGTTCTCCGGGCCACAGGGCAACGGCATCGGCCGGCACCCGCGACGTTGCGATGTCGGGTCAGGGCGCCAGTTCGATCAGGCTGCGCATTTCTTCCTGCAGCAGCGCGCTGATGCCCATCAGCCAGGTCACCAGCACGTCCTGGTGGGTCTTGCCGCCGCGAGCGATGCGGTAACCGGTGGCGATCAGCAGGGTCACCATCATGTAGTCGTTGTAGACCTTGTGCCAGTGCACCGAGCGCGCATCGACCTTGAGGCCGGAAGACTTCTCGTATGCTTCCAGGAATTCGCTTTCCGGCAGCAGACCGCAGACCAGGAAGGTCTTGCCGTCGGAGTCGAAATGCCCGAACGCACGGCTGGTGGTCCAGGCCAGATCCTGGTGGCGGTCGCCGATGCGGCCCAGCTCCCAGTCCAGCCAGGCGCTGATGCGCGCGTCGTGCTCGGTGTACAGAAAATTGCCGACCCGGTAGTCGGCGTGGACCACCACCGGCACGTCCAGCGACGGCATGTTGCGTCGCAGCCAACCGGCGGCCAGGCGCATCAGCGGAGAGTCTTCGTCGCAATCCTCTTCCCACACGCGTTCCCACCAGTTCACGCCCCACTCGGCGCACTGCGTGCCGCGAGTCGGAATGTCAAAGGCTGTGAGCTCGGCCTTGCTGAAATCGAAACGGTGAATCTTGACCAGATGCTCCACGAACTGCGGCGCCAGTTGCGCCCGCAGTTCCGGTGACAGGTGCGTGCCAAGACCCGATACCCCGGCCTGCGCAGTGCTGGGACGCGTCACGCCCGGCGCAAAGCCGTAGACCAGCGCCGGATACGGCAGGTGCTCGCCGTCGGCATCGCACCAGAACACCGGCGGCACCGGCACCGTGCCTTCGAAGGCCTTGATCAGCTGGAATTCACGCAGGCGACTGGTCTCGACGATGGACTCGGCCGGCTCCATGCGCAGCACCATGGGCGTCTGCTCCCGCCCGACGCCGGGGCGCTTCCAATTCAGGGTGAAGGCCATCTGCAGCTTGGAGGCGCCGCCCGACAGCCAGCGTGCCTCGGCAATCTTGAAGTCGTCGCCGATGTGGGCGCGAATCAGCGCCGCAGTGCCCTGGACCAGGGTATCCAGTTGCAGCGGGATGAATCCGGGACCGGAACGGCGCTCCAGCTTGCGCGTGAGCACGCGGTCGATTTCGGTTTCCACGTTGAACCGCTTGCGCAGCTGGGCGATCCACGCGGCGGGTGGCCGGTTCTTGTCGATGACGGGCATCGCTTCCTCCTGTCAGGGTCTGTTCGCGTCCGGCTGATCGCGGCGATCAGCGCGACGGGCACCAGCCCGGTGTCATTCCGGATCGTGGTCCGGTGGTCTGCAGCTTTTCGTTTCGCACAGCTTGATCAGGCGCCAACGCTGGCCAGCAGGCGCCTAGCGCCCTTGAGATGCGGAATGTCCAGCATCTTGCCGTCCAGCGACACCGCACCGGCACCGGAGGCAAATGCGGCGATGACGCGACGCGCCTGCGCGATCTCGTCGTCGCTGGGCGTGAATGCAGCATTGATCACCGCCACCTGATCGGGGTGGATGGCGACCTTGCCGGTGAAGCCGTCATAACGCGCGGCCTCGCTGTTGCGGCGGCAGCCATCGGGATCACGAAAGTCCACGTACACGGTGTCCAGTGCTTCCACCTCCAGCGCGTGGCAGGCCAGCAGACATTGGGTGCGTGCGTATTCGTAGACCGGCCGCCAGGAACCGTCGGGCGCGCGCGGGTCGCCCGCGCCGATGGCCGAGCTGAGATCTTCGCCACCCCACAGCATGCCTTTGAGCCGCGGCAGACGATGACCGATCAGCTCGCCCATGCGCAGCACCGCCGACGGCGTTTCGGTGCAGACCGCGAGCATGCCCATGCTGCCGGCCTCGCGCCCGGCCTGCACTTCGGCCATGTCCAGGTAGTGGGAGACGATCTCGAGATCCTCGGGACCGCGAATCTTGGGTTGCATGATGCCCAGCGGCCCCATCGGCACTGCGGCCGCCAGGTCCTTGAGCAACTCGCCGGAAGTCAGGTCGTTGATCCGTATCCACACCTGGCTGCTGCCGCGATAGCTGCTCAGGTATTCAGCGAGCATCCTGCGCGCAGCGGGCTTGCGCTCCGGCAGCACGGAATCTTCGAGGTCGAACACCAGGGCGTCGGCGCCACAGGACTCGGCCTTGGCCAGCTTGCGCTCGTTATCGGCGGGGACAAACAGCAGTGATCGCATCAGGAAAGCCTGGAGGAATGGTGGACCGGCCGAACCCCGCGTTCGAGGGGCAGTGCCGACGTGGCCGGTCTATACGCTGGATCGTATGGTACCGTATTATTTAGCGTCAACGCCGGGACGCGCGTCGCCATGCGCGGACTCTGGCGCCCTCACGATCCAGGAGGCAAGCGCGTGACCGGTTCCACCCGCGGTATCCAAGCTTACGGCGCCTTCATTCCGCGCCTGCGCATCGCCCGTGCGGCCATCGCAGAGGCCCATTCCTGGGCCCTGCCCGGACTCAAGGCGCAGGCCAAGGGCGAACGCGCACTGTGCAGTTGGGACGAAGACGCCATCACCCTGGCGGTGGCCGCCGCGCGCGACTGTCTGCAGGGACAAACCGCGCCGACCGCCCTGATCCTGGCGTCGACCACGGCACCGTTCGCCGATTGCCAGAACAGCGTGATCGCCGCCAGCGCGCTGGGGTTGGCCGCGTCGACTGCCTGCGCCGATCAGGCCGGTTCCACCCGCGCCGGGCTGACCGCGCTGGCGCAGGCGCTGGAATCCTCAGCCGAAGGCGCGCAACTGGTGCTGGCCGCCGACCGCCGTTCCGCCAAGCCGGGCAGCGTGCAGGAACTGCAGTTCGGCGCCGGCGCCGCGGCGCTGCGGGTCGGCGAAGGCGCTGGCGTGGCGCGTTATCTGGGTCGGGAATCGGTGTCCAATCTGTTTGTGGATCACTTCCGCGAAAGCGGCGAGAAGTACGACTACTACTGGGAAGAGCGCTGGATCCGCGATGAGGGCGTGTCGCGTCTGGTGCCAGGCGCGATCAAGCGTCTGCTTTCCAGGCTGGACCTGACACCCGCGCAGGTGAAGTGGTTCGGCCTGTCCGGCGCACCCGCTGGCAGCGACAAGCTGGTTGCCAAGCTGGCGTCGATCACGCCGGAAGCCATCCTGCCCAACCTGCTGGACCGCGTCGGCGAGTGCGGGACCGCGCACGCGCCGCTGCTGCTGGTGAGCGCTCTGGAACAGGCGCGGCCGGGTGACGTCATCGTCGTCGCGGCATTTGGCCAGGGTTGCGAGGTGCTGGCGTTCGAGAAGGGCGAAGACACCGTCGCGCCGCCGCGCGGGCTCACCGGTGCACTGGCCGCGCGCATCCCGGAAACCTCCTACCTGAAGATGGCCTCGTTCGAGGGCGAGCTGAACCTGGACTGGGGCATGCGCGCCGAGACCGAGATCAAGGCGGCGCTGACCCAGCAGTACCGCGCTGCCGACCAGATCAACGCCTTCGTCGGCGGCAAGTGCCGCGCCTGCAACACCGTGCAGTTTCCGCGCCTGCCGCACTGCGTGAGCTGCGCCGCCGCTGACAGTCAGGACCCTTGCAGTCTGGCCGACGAGCAGGCCCAGGTCGCCACCTACAGTGCCGACTGGTTGCAGTACTACCCGGCGCCGCCGCTGTACGTGGGCTTGGTGCAGTTCGACATCGGCGCGCGGCTGCTGATGGAGATGATCGAAGTGGGCAGCGCCGGTATCGACGTCGGCACCCGGCTGGCGATGCACTTCAGGGTCAAGGCGCGCGATCGCAAGCGTCATTACAGCCGCTATTTCTGGAAGGCCGCCCCGGTCTACTGACGGCCATGCTGCGACCGACATCCATAACGATGATTCTCACACGCGGCATGACTGTTCCCTCACCCACCGATTGCGGAGCAATCGGTCCCCCCTCTCCCGCGGTGCGGGCGAGGGTATGTCGGCATCTCGCTTCGCGAGATTCACGTTAATACGCGCAGGCAATCGGACACAGAACAATGGCTACGGGCATCAAGGACAAGGTCGCCATCATCGGCATGGGCTGTTCGCGCTTCGGCGAACGCTGGGACGTCGGCAGCGAGCAACTGGTGAGCGAGGCGTTCTGTGAGGCGCTGGCCGACGCCGGCATCGAGCACCGCCAGATCGAGGCCGCTTGGCTGGGCTCGGCGCTGGACTCGGTCAACGTCGGCAACTCGGCGATTCCGCTGTCGACCACGCTGCGCCTGCAGGGCATTCCGGTGTCGCGGGTGGAGAACATGTGCGCCACCGGCACCGAGGCCTTGCGCGGCGCGGCCTATGCGGTGGCCTCCGGCGCGGTCGACATCGCGCTCGCGGTGGGCGTGGAAAAGCTCAAGGACACCGGCTACGGTGGCCTGCCGGTGCCGACCAAGGGCACCCTCAACGACCTGTGGGTGCCGTACTGCTCGGCACCGGCCGGCTTTGCCCAGCTCGCCGCGGGATATCGCGCCCGCTACGGCGTGAGCCGCGAAGACCTCAAGCGCGCGCTGGCGCATGTGTCGTGGAAAAGCCATCAGAACGGAACCAAGAGCCCCAAGGCGCATCTGCGCAAGGCGGTGCCGATGGAGACCATCCTCAACGCGCCAATGATCGCCGAGCCGCTGGGCGTGTTCGATTGCTGCGGGGTCAGCGACGGCTCTGCGGTGGCCATCGTGACCACGCCCCAGATCGCGCGCGCGCTGGGCAAGCAGGATCTGGTCACCATCAAGGCGCTGCAGTTGTCCACCAGCAGCGGTCGCGAGTCCGGCATGGGCGAGTGGGACGGCAGCTATGTGGTCAACACGCGCAACGCCGCCAGGGCGGCCTATCGCGAAGCCGGCATCACCGACCCGCGCGGACAGCTCAGCCAGATCGAGGTGCATGACTGCTTCTCGATCACCGAGCTGGTGACGATGGAAGACCTGGGCGTGTCGGAAGACGGTCGCGCGGTGTTCGACGTGCTCGACGGCAAGTTCGACGCCGACGGCGCGCTGCCCTGCCAGATCGATGGTGGCCTCAAGTGCTTCGGCCACCCGGTGGGCGCCTCCGGCCTGCGCATGGTCTACGAGCACTACCTGCAGTTGCTGGGTCGCGCTGGCGAGCGCCAGCTCAAAAACCCGACCCTGGGGCTGAGTCACAACCTGGGCGGCGTGCCGTATAACGGCGTGGCCGCCATCAGCATCGTCGGACTGATGTAGCGGAGTCGCGGTACCACCTACTCTCCCGGGTGGGTATCGGGGAGGTCGCTTCGGTAGCCTTCGCCCCGATATGATGCAAGCAGCGGGCCGCATCGAATGGGTGGCTGCTCGACAACAAGACTGGGAGAAGCAGGTGGTGCGACGCAGCAAGACCGCCGATGTGGCGAAGGTCACCAAGGCGATTGCCAGGGCGCGCGGAACCGACGACGTATCGGTGGCGCGCATGGCCAAGCCCAACGGCAGCGAGCCGGCGTCGGCGGGTATCGACGAGGTGGCCCGCGACGGCATCCGCCTGAGCTTCCTGATGCACGACGTGTCGCGCATGCGTCGCAGCGCCTACGACCAGTTCATGAAGCCGCTGGGCATCACCCGCGCACAGTGGTGGGTGCTGGCACATCTGTCGCGTCACGACGGCATGATGCAGACCCAGTTGGCAGACGTGCTCGAAGTCGGCAAGGCCAGCCTCGGCGACGTGATCGAGAGCCTGGAATCCGGCGGCTGGGTGGACCGGCGGCCCGATCCCACCGACAAGCGCGCCAAACGCGTTTACCTCACCAAGCCGGCGCAGGGCCTTATCAAGCGCATGACCTCGCTGGAAGTCGAGTTCAACGATCGCATCTTTGCCGACCTGCCGCTGACCGAGCGCGCTGCGTTGTTCAACTCGCTGGTCAAGATCAAGCACGCCATCGCCAAGTTGAGCGCCGAGCCGCTCGGCGGTGCCGACTCGAACTGAGCCGTCCTCCGCGGTCTCAACTGCTGTTCCCGGCGCAGGAGCCGGCCGCGGCAAGGCCAAGACGCGGCGACTCCAGGGGCCGTGTTCAGCCCGACGCATATTCATCGCGCTGCGCGACGGCAAATGGCTGCGCTTCTGCGATCTCATGAATGCCGCATCTGGGGCGGCAACGTTCGCCGCCCCAGCTGAAGTCGTGGGGTCTCGTTGCGGCCGCCGACCGGGTCACAGCCCGGTTTGGCCGTCCTGACCCGGGCTGCGCGATGACCGCGCATACCGCAGAATCCGGCCCGGTCGCCGGTTTCTTCGCCAAACCCATCCCGCCTTGGACGCTCGCGCTCGCAAAATCCGCAACCGACTGTCGCCGGCCGATCGTCGCGCACAGCTGATCGGCTGTTCCATCCGTGCGTTGGCGGCCCATGGCGTGGCGCGCGCCACCCATGCGCACGTCGCCGATCGCGCCGGGGTTTCGGTGGCGGCGGTGCATTCTTACTTCCGCACGCGCCACGATCTGATCGAAGCCACCCTGGCGACCGTGGCGAGCTTGCTGCTCAGGATCACCGCGGAGGTCGCGGCGCGGAAACTGCCGGCGCGGGAGTCGCTGGCGCTGATGGCGGCCGGCTTCGATGCGGCGGCACGCCGCGATCCCGATGTGGTCAAGGTGTGGCTGGACTGGAGCACCGGCTTTCGCGCCGAGGTGTGGCCTTCGTATCTGGAGATGCAAGAGCGTGCGCTGGCGGATGTGCGGAGTGCGCTGACTCGCGGCAAGCGTCGCGGCGAGCTGTCTGCCCGGCTCAACGTCAAGGCGGCGGCGAGACTGTTCGTCGGCGGCGGCCGCACCATCGCGCTGGCACGATTCTCCGGCGCCGGCGAGCGCGAGATCGCGGTGTTGATCCATCATCTGGTGCTCGGTGTCACCAGCATCGGGCTGACTGCGGTCGCCGACTCGCCGCCGCCCGGCACCGATACCGGCACCCACAACCAAGATCTCTCCCGGAAACGTCCCGCATGAGCAAGACCTCCCTCGAGCAGACCCAGCGCCGCGTCCGCACGGCGGCGCGTGCACTGGCCCGCGGCGGCCTGGTTCACGCCTACGGTCATTGCAGCGCGCGTCTGGATCGCGACAGCTTCGTGGTCTGCGCCGCCAGGCCCATGGGTACCATCGCCATCGGCGAGGACGGCACGGTGGTGCCGGTCAACGGCGCGCTGCCGGAAGGCGTGCTGGGCGAGGTGCGCATCCATCAGCAGATTTATGCGCGGCGTCCGCAGGTCGGTGCGGTGTGCCGGATCATGCCGCCGCAGACCGGCCTGCTCGCCCTGCTGCGGCGCACGCCGCGGCCGCGGCACGGTTTCGGTGCCTATTTCGCGCCGGGTCCCGCTCTGTGGGACGACCCGCGCCTGCTGCGTGATGACGCCGCCGCGGCGCGGCTGGCGGAGACGCTGGGCGGCGGCAATGCGCTGGTCATGCGCGCCAACGGTGCGGTCGTGGTCGGTGCCTCGCTGATCGAGGCAGTGGCACTGTCCTGGTTCCTGGAAGAAGCGGCCAGAGTCGAGGTTGGACTGATGCAGATGGGCCAGGACGGCGACCACACCTTGCTCAGTGCCGACGAAACCACCGCACGCCAGGTGGTGGCTGGCCGCGTTTACGAACGCATGTGGGAATACCTGACCGACGGCGACCCGGAAGCGGAAAGCGTCTGATCGACGCCTGCGCGAAGTTTGACCCCGCGGCACCTCGTCCAGCGGATCAGATTCGCGAAAACGGACCATGGACTACCGGCGGCGAGGCATCGCCGGCCCACGGCCGCTACCGTCGGGCTGTGCGCTTCTTCGCCCGGGCTGCAGCAGGCTTCGGCGGCAAGCCGGAGCGGCCGGCCAGCTTGCCGCGCAGCGAGCGGGCCACGTCGATGAAACCGGCCAGCAGCGCCGAATCGTCGTCGCGCCGGCGGATGACGCACAGCTCCACCGTGGCGCGATCCGCCGGCCGCAGGGGGCGATGCACGATCCCGGGAATGCTGAGGTTGCGACCGGAGTCGGTGACCAGACTCAGGCCCAGGCCGCTGGCGACCAGCGCGGTGGCGGTGAGGACGTCGTCCACTTCCTGCACCTGGCTGGGCGCGATGCTGCGGGCGTGGAACAAACCCATCAGGTAGTCGATGAAGCCGGGACGCGGTGCGCGCGGATACAGGATCAGCGCCTCGCGTGCGATGTCGGCCAAGGCCAGACTGGTGCGAACCGCCAGCGGATGGGTGGAGGGCAGCACCACATTCATGCGTTCGGTCTGGATTACCTCCCAGCTCAGATCGGGCTCTTCGCCGAAGAAGCGATTGAAGCCGACGGTGAGTCGACGCTCGCGCAGCGCCTTGAGCTGCGCTTCTCGGTCCAGGCTGTGCAGCACCACGTCGACCTTGGGATAGCGTTCGCGAAACTCGCGCACGATCAGGGGAATTGCGCCCAGCACCGCGGACCCGAACACCCCCACGTCCAGCCGGCCGATGCGGCCCTGGCCAGCCAGTCGCACGCGATCGGCGGCCTGATCGGCCAGCGCCAGCAGATTGCGAGCCTCTTCGTAGAACATCTGCCCTACCGCCGTCGGTTCGGCACCGGCCGGACCGCGCAACAGCAACTGCACGCCCAGCGCCTCTTCGAGCAGCTGGATCTGCCGGGTCAGCGGCGGCTGCGACAGGTGCAGCTTCAAGGATGCAGCCCGGAAGCTGCGCTGCTCCACCACTGCCACGAAATAGCTCAGGCGGCGCAGTTCCATGTAGCCGAGCGTCATGCTGCCTCGCGAATCGCTTTTCGGGTGATGCCGGTGTTGTATCACCTCGGCGGTCAAAAGGTATTGGACGGGATCACCGACAAAACTTAGCGTGCGAGCATTGCAGCGTCGGCAGTCCCGGTTCGGGCGCCAAAATCGGAGGAGAACGCGCATGCCCATCGTTCAGATCAACATGCTGGAAGGTCGCAGCGTGGCGCAGAAACGACGCATGATCGGCGCGGTGACCGAAGCCCTGGTGGACTCCCTGGGCGTTGCGGCGGAGTCGGTACGCATCCTCATCCAGGAACTGCCGGCCGAGCACTTCGCCGTGGCCGGCGTATCGGCTGGCGAACGTCCGCTCGGTACACGCCGCGCCAATGGCAACGGCGCCAGTGCGTCGGAACCACCGCAGGCCAACTGAAGCACCCCAGCGTATGACCCCGTTCGGGGTCGCCAATCGAATGCAGTCGCGTAACGCAGATCGCATCGGGAAGGAGTCGAGCATGTCTCAAGATCGATCGCTGCCACGCGGCTTCCAGGAACTGGAAGCCTTTGTCCCTTACTGGTGCCACGACACCAACGATGCGCGCCGCACGGCGCGCTCGACTGCCCAGATGGCGGACATCCAGCGCTTCTACGACGCCGTCGTCGCACGCGCCGAAGACGGCATCGCGCATTGCGAGCAGTTCGAACTGGGAAAGATGCCGGACGACAGCGAGCGCCTGTTCAAACTGCTGCTGGCCATGAATCACGCCGCGATCGCGGTGGAGATGCACGGCCAGCCTCGCGCGCACGAGTCGGTGTGGCCCAGCGCGGTGCGCGTCACCCAAGGCCCCTGGCCGTACGGCGGCAGCAATATCGGAGTGCTGTTATGAGCGGGCGCGAACTGGTCGCATGCCGGCGCAGAGGCTGGGCCGAGGCGGCTGCGGAGCGCGGACGCACGACCGCCGCGCCGGCTGAAATCACGCAACCGAACGCGAAGCCAAGGAGAACGAAGTGAGCGGCGGTCTGGATGCACCGATGTCAACGCCCCACGTCATCGACGAGGACAGCTTCACCTTGGCGGCGAACCTGCCGACCGGTCCGGTTCCGGTTGAGCCCTACCGCTCTCCCGAATTCTTCGAGTTGGAGCGCGAGCGCGTGTTCAAGCGCGCCTGGCTGTACGCCGGTCGCATCGAGATGCTGCCGGAAGCGACCAGCTATTTCGTCAAGAACATCGAGGTGGTGAAAGCCTCGGTGCTGGTCACGCGCGGCAAGGACGGCCAGGTGCGCGCCTTTCACAACGTCTGCAGCCATCGCGGCAACCTGGTGGTAAACACATCCTGCGGAAAGGCCGAGCGCTTCGTCTGCCGCTATCACAATTGGGCCTATGGCTGCGAAACGGGCGAGCTGCTCGGCATTCCGGACCAGAAGCATTTCTTCGAAGTGGACAAGCGCGAACTGGGCCTCACGCCGATCGCCTGCGAGGTGTGGGAAGGCTTCATCTTCATCAACATGCAGAAGTCGCCGGAAGTGTCGCTGCTGGAGTTCCTCGGCCCGTTCGGACGCACCTACGCCAACGTGCCGTTCTTCAACCTCGACGAGACCATCGTGATCGAGGCGGATTTCAAGGCCAACTGGAAGCTGATCGCCGATGCCTTCGCCGAGCCCTACCACGTGCCCTCGCTGCATCCGGCGACGCTCGCGCCGGGCTTCGCCCATCCCGAGCAGAACCGCTACGCGCGACCGCTGAGCGCGCGCGTGCACGGTATCCATCGGCACTTCTCGGCTTATGGAAATCCCGACTACGTACCGCCGCCCTCGTCCAAGGTCGAGCGGCTGGTCTATATCCAGGACACCGGTGGGGTGCTGGGCGGCGATGCGTCTGAGAACGCCGCGGCGTTGGCCGCGCATCCGGCCATCAACCCGACCAAGAACCCGAACTGGTCGGCGGACGTGACCTGGATCTTCCCCAATTTCAACATCGACTACTCCACCGGCGGTTTCTGGACCCACGAGTTCTGGCCGCTGGCCTACAACCGCACGCACTGGACGCTGCGGGTATTCATTCCCAGGACCGCCTCGGTGCGCCACCGCCTGCAGCTCGAACACTACGCCTGCCGCTGGGGCGAGGTGGTACTGGAGGACGTGACCAACTGCGAACGCATCCAGCGCGGACTGGAGTCGGGCGCCAAGGACCACATGATCCTGCAGGACGCCGAGATGCTGATTCGCCACAATATGCGCGTGCTCGACAAGTGGGTGAAAGCAGATACCGTCGCTGAAGCGCTGCGCTGAACCCCTGTTCCACGGGCGCGGCGGGCCAGCCGGCCCGCCTTCTGTCGGCGCTGCGCCAATACAAGAACGGGAGTCCTGCATGACCCAGAAAGCGCTGACGCGCCGCAACGTACTCAAGGGCCTGGCGTACAGCCCGCTGGCTGTCGCTGGCCTCGCACCCGCCGCGCTGCAGGCGGCGGACTTTTCGATGTGGGATCTGGAGGCCGACGTCATCGTCGTCGGCAGCGGTCTGGCCGGAACCTGCGCGGCCATCGCTGCCGGACAGGCCGGGCGTTCGGTGCTGGTGCTGGAGAAGATGCCGTTCGCCGGCGGCACCACCGCCAAGTCCGGCGGCGTGATGTGGATTCCCAACAACATCTACCTGCGCAATCAGGCAATCGCCGACTCTCGCGACGATGCGTTGCGCTACATGGTGCGTTGCTCGTATCCGGATCGCTACAACCCCGCGCTGCCAACCCTGGGCGCCCCCGGCGATGCGTTCGAGGCGATCGCGACGTTCTACGACCAGGGCTACAAGGTGCTCGATCACCTGATCGCCAGTACCGACCTGCGCATCGTGCCGTGGCTGTCCTGGGACGAACTGCCGTACCCCGACTATTACGCGGCGCTGCCGGAGAACACCGTGGAGCGCGGCCGCTCCATCGTGCCGGATGTCAGCGGCCACCCCGACCGCGTGATCTGGAAGCGCGGTGGCGGCAGCGGCGAATCGCTGCTGTGGCAGTTGCAGAAATCCTTTCCGAAGTTCGGCGTGCGCGTGCTGCTCGAGCATCAGGTCACGGCGCTGACGCGCAACGCTGCAGGCGCGATCAACGGCGTCATCGTCGATACCGGCGAAGAGCAGCCGCTGCGGATCCGCGCGGACCGCGCAGTGATTTTCGGCACCGGCGGTTTTTCCCATCACCCCGAAATGGCGCAGCAATTCCTCAAGGGCCGCATCTGGGGCAGTTGCGCGGCGCCGGGCAGCACCGGCGACTTCATCCCGATAGCGACCGGAGCCGGCGCGGCCCTAGGCAACATGGGCAACGCTTGGTGGGGCCAGCTTGCGGTGGAAGCGGCGCTCAAGACCCGCAGCGTGCCGGCGCAGATCTGGTCCACGCCGGGCGACAGCATGATTCAGGTCAATCGTTACGGGCGTCGCTTCGTCAACGAAAAGATCCAGTACAACGAGCGCACCCAGGCCCACTTCACCTGGGACCCCAGCCGTGCGGAATATCCCAACCAGCTCAGTTTCATGATCTGGGATGCGCGTACCGCGCAGCATTACGCCGGCTACGACCCCATTCCCGCCGCCAACGCCAAACTGGCGCACCTCATCGAGGGCGACACCCTGGAAACCCTGGTCGCCAACATCAGCGAGCGATTGGTCGGCATTGCCGAACACACGGGCGCCTTGAAACTGGACGAACAATTTCTACCGACCTTGCAAGCCAGCATCGCCCGCTACAACGAATTGGCGAAGAAGGGCGAGGACGAGGACTTCGGCCGCGGGCGCACACCGATCGAGATCGCGTTCCAGTTCTTCAATCTGGAAAAGGCGCCCAACGAATATCCCAACATGACGATGCACCCTGTCGCTGCGCAGGGCCCTTACTACGCGGCGATTCTCGGCGCCGGCACGCTGGACACCAAGGGCGGTGCCATCGTGAACGTGCGCGGCCAGGTCCTCGACGCGCAGCGCGAACCGATCTCCGGCCTGTACGCTGCCGGCAACTGCGTCGCCCATCCGGCGGCGCAAGCTTATTGGGGCGGCGGCGGCACCCTGGGACCGCATCTGACTTTCGGATTCCTCGCCGGCAAGGCCGCGGCTGCAGAGCCCTCCAAGGTGAACGCATGAGGCACGCCTTTCCGGTGTGCGCGCTGGCATTTGCTACAGGTCTGGCCGGCACCTGCGTCGCTGCAGACGCCGAAGTCAGCTTCAAGCAGGACCTGCAGCCCCTGCTCAACGCTCAGTGCGTGTTCTGCCATGTCGACGGCGCCGAGAACGGCGAGCTCAACCTGGGTCGGCGCAAGGCCTATGCGGCGCTGGTCGACGCCAGCAGCATCGATGCTCCCCTGCCACGAGTGGCGCCGGGCGATGTCGACAAGAGTTACCTCGTGCACAAGCTGCGCGGCACCCATCTGAGCGTGGGCGGCAGCGGCAATTCCATGCCCATGGTCGACCCGCCGCGGCTGATGGATCCCGCGCAGATCGATCTGTTCGTACGCTGGATCGAGCAGGGCGCGCAGAATAACTGAAGAACGGTGCCGGTGCACCGATCCGGCGGCGGATGCTTGTGAGTTACGGCACGCGCGTTGCGGGACCGACGTCCACCGGTCACGCGCCGGTTGGCCGCCGGCGCATGACATGTTGCAAAAAAATTATCAGCGCGAGGCCAGCGCCGCACCGGAGACCGATGCGCCCACGCGTGTGGAGCGCGCGGCCTGCTCGCGGCTCAGCTCCAGCCACATGAAGACGGCATTGCCGTTGAGGTAGACGCCCCACACCAGCACCGGCATGTAGAACGCCAGCAGGCCGTGGTAGGCGAACGGTCCGGTCTTGAAGAAGGCCGGGCCGGCGGCAGTGACGATGGCCACCGCGCCCGCAATGGTGAACCACGAGAACCAGCGCGGCACCATCGGCGTTTCACGCTGGTCCTGCAGTTCGACCAGCGCGGTGGAGATCATCTCGATGGACAGATAAATCCAGCCGAGCAAGAAGGCGAACCAGGCCCAGTCGTACCAGGACTGCGCAACGTCGGCGCCGGTTTCGGGCCGGTAGGCCGCCACCATCCAGGCGCAGGCGTTGAAGAACACGATCAGCGAAATGAAGATGCCGCACACCGCGGTAGTCAGCGACCAGATTGGCCAGCGGCCCTCGATCTTGGCCAGCATGATGCCGAACTGGATCGAGCTGGGCGTCAGAAATCCGGCGGCGATGTAGAACAGCGTGCAGCCGATCAGGATGCCCCACTTGTGCTCGACGGCAAACCACTGGTGGGTGGCTTCCATCCCGGCGTCGGCCGGCACCGGCATCCAGAAATTGGCGATGCCCAGCCAGCCCACCACGGTGAGCAGCGTGAAGATCCAGGTGCAGGCGACCGCGGTCTTCTGCGACGAAATACTGGCTTGCTTTTCCATCTCGATTCTCCCGACTGCGCGCGCGGCGTACGCGGTACCAAAATTTTCAGAACACCAGAACCGGCTTGATCGCGTCGCCCTTCTCGGAGGCTTCCGCGGCCTCGTTGATCTGGTCGAACGGGAATTTCTTGATCAGCTTGTCGAAGGGGAACTTGCCCTCCTTGTACCAGCCGATCATGCGCGGGATGAAGGTCTGCGGATCAGCATCACCCTCGGTGATGCATTTCACACCCACGCCGCGCAGCAGCATGCTCATCAGGTTGCCCGGCATCATCGCGTCCGGCGGCGGTACCCCGATCAGGCCCAGCGTGCCGTTGGGGAGCAGGGTTTCCACCGCAACCGCGATCACCGCCGGAATGCCGGTGGTGTCCAGCGCATGGGTCACGCCGCCGCCGCCCAGTTCCTTGATCCTGCCCAACACGTCCTCGGTTTCCTTGGGATTGATGACGTGGGTGGCGCCCAGTTCCAATGCCAGCTTGCCGCGACTGGCGTTGGGCTCGATCACGATCACCGCGCCGGCGTCCACCGCACGTGCACCCATCAGCGCCGACAGCCCTACCGCGCCGCCGCCGAAGATCGCCAGCGACTGGCCTTTCTTGATGCCGACCGAATTCACCGCCGCGCCAGCGCCGGTCTGGATGCCGCAACCCAGCGGGCCGAGCAGTTCCAGCGGCACCTGCGGATCCACTTTCACCGCGTTGCGCTCGTGCGCCACCGCGTAACTGCCGAACGAAGACTGGCCGAAGAAATTGCCGCCGATCTGGGCGCCGTCCTGGCTCAGCGCGGAGGAGCCGTCGGCTGGCCGCACGCCGGAGAAATTGTTGGGGATGAAGTTGAAGCAGTAAGCCGGCTGCTGATCGTCACAGCTCGGACAATGGGCGCAGGAATTGAAACTCAGCACCACGTGATCGCCGGCCTTGAGCGTGGTCACGCCGGAGCCCACCGACTCCACCACACCGGCGCCTTCATGGCCGAGCACGATGGGCAGCGGCACCGGAAAGCCATCGCGCGCGACCAGATCGGTGTGGCACATGCCGGTGGCAACCATCTTGACCCGCACTTCGTGATCGCGCGGCGGCGCCACGTCGACGTCTTCGAGGGTGAAAGGGCCACCTACCTTGCGGACCAGGGCGGCCTTGGCGCTGAGGGCTGCGGTGCTCATGTGTTCTCCGTGTGATCTGTGCTGAGGTTGAGTTGCATGGGTTCGATTCAGTCGGCGAGCTTGACCAGCCGCGTGCCGCGATTGGCCCCTTCGAAGACACCCTGGAACGCTTCCGGCGCCTTGTCGAGGCCTTCGACGATGTCCTCCATGGGCTTGACCTTGCGGTCGTCGATCCAGCCCTTCATCTGTTCGTCGAATTCCTTGACCCGGCCCTTGACGTGATCCGGGGCGATCAAGCCGCGCACGGTGATGCGTCGTGCAATCACGTCCTGCATGAAGGTCAGGGTGTTCTGGTAGTCGCCCTTGTAGGCGTTTTCCCCGTAGTGCGGGGTGGCCGACTGCCCGATGGCGACGATGCGGGAGTTGATGCGCATCAGCGGCATCACCGCGTCCAGCGCGCGGCCGCCTAGTGTCTCCAGGTAGACGCTGACGCCGTTGGGACAGGCAGCGCGAAGCTGCTGTTCGAAGTCACTTGCCTGGTGGTTGACGCAGGCATCGAAACCAAGCTTCTCCACCGCGAGCTGGCACTTCTCCGGCTTGCCGGCGATGCCGACCACGCGCGCACCCTTGAGCTTGGCAATCTGCCCGGCGATGTGTCCCAGGCTGCCCAGAGCGGTGCCGGTCACCACGGTCTGCCCCGGTGACGGTGGCGCCAGCGTATCCACCGCGATAAAGGCGCCGAAGCCGGCCAGCCCATAGGCGCCGAGCGCGTAGCTGGGTTTCTGCGGACCGAAATCGAGATTGCGCAGGCGCGCGCCGTCCACCGCGTCGTACTCCTGCCAGCCCCACTGGCCACTGGCGAGGTTGCCGACCTTGAAGCGCGGGTGCTTCGAATCCACCACCCGGCCCACTGCCGAACCGCGCATCGCCTGGCCGAGTTCGATCGGGTCGCGCTGGAGGGTGGTCACGCGCTGCACCCGGGCGTACAGGGTGGACTCCATCGCCAGCCACTGCGTCTGCAGCAGGACCTGGCCTTCGCCGACCTGCGGCACGTCGGCCTTGCCCATCCTGAAACAATTGGCGGTCGGCACCAGATAGCGCGGACGCTCGGCCAGGACCACTTGACGGTTGCTCGTCATGATTCCGTCTCTCCTCCACAATGCATTATCGGTGCAGCGTTTCGGCTGAGCTGCATCCGCGCACCCGACTATTGAGCCTAGCGTCGCCGGAAAATAGTATGGTATCTTACTAATTGACGCAAACACCCCGCCACCGCGACCGATCGCGGTGCCGATTCCGGAGGAAGCATGGGCTTTTTGAAGTCGCTGTTTGGCCCCAAGGAAGCAAAGTTCGTGGAGGTGGCGCCGTTCGGCGCACGCTACGAAGTCCCAAGCGGCGAAACCATGCTGGAGGCCGCGCTCAAGAACGGGGTGCCGTTCCCGCATAACTGCACGGTGGGCACCTGCGGCTCCTGCAAGTGCAAGCTCAAGACCGGCCGGGTCAGTGCGCTGACCGACTTCGGCTACACCCTGTCGCAGCAGGAGATCGCTGCCGGCTTCATCCTGGCGTGCCAGGCCATCGTGAAGGACCCGCTGACCCAAGTGGAGGTGGAGAGCGCCTCCAGCGATGCGCCCAAGCCCGAGCAGTTCACCGCCAAGCTGGTGGCCACCGAAGACCTGACCCACGACATCAAGAAGATCACCCTGGAACTGGACCGCCCCATCCACTTCGTCGCCGGCCAGTACGCGAATCTCAAGTATCCCAACGTCAAGCGTGCGCGAAACTACTCGTTCGCCGACGCGCCGGATCGCGACGGCCGCCAGCAGATCAGCTTCTACATCCGCAAGGTGCCGAACGGCGTGTTCACCGAAGCGCTCTTCAAAGGCGAGATGGCGGAAATGACGTTCGACGTGGATGCGCCGCACGGCAACTTCCACCTGCATCCCGGCAACACGCCGATGATCTGCATCGCCGGCGGCTCGGGCCTGGCACCGCTGATGAGCGTGCTGGAGAAGGCGCGCAAGGATCGCGTGAAGCGGCCCTGTGCCTTCCTGTTCGGCGCGCGCACGCAGGCCGACCTTTACTGCCTGGACCAGATCAAGCAGATCGAGCAGGGCTGGGCCGACAGCTTCGTTTTCCTGCCCGTGCTCTCGCACGAGCCGGCGGATTCGTCGTGGACCGGCGCACGCGGACTGGTCACCCAGTTCATCACCGACGCCATGCCCAACGCCAACTGGGCCGAGGCCGAAGGCTATATGTGCGGCCCGCCCGGCATGATCGACGCGGGCATCTCCTCGATGACCGAGGTCGGCATGAATCTCGATAAAATTTTCTACGATAAATTCACCGACGAAAGTCACATCGCCAAGATGCCGTAAGCGCATCGGCGAAGGTCCGAGCGGCGGGCAGCTGCCCATCGGATCTCGAAACAAGCGTGGCATCGGAGGAGACCGACCATGACAACGCTACAGATCGCGTTCCTGACGCTGGCTGCGGTGGCGGCCGGCGGGGTGTTGATGACGGCGCTGATCGTCGCGAGCAAACCCATTCCCGCCTTTCTGGGTCCAGCCCACGGACTGGCGGCACTGGCAGCGGTGGGCGTGCTGTTTGCGGTCAACCTGAGCCTGGGCGACACCACTCCGGTGCTGGCGTGGTGGGCCTTGGGCGTGTTTGTCGCCGGGCTGGTCGGCGGCCTGCTGTTGTTCCGCGTGCTGTTCAAGGACAAGGCGCCGCTGGCGCTGGCACTGGCGCACGGCTCGGTCGGCGCTTTGGGGCTTTACCTGCTCTACGGGGCGGCGTTCGCGTAACCCCGGCGGCGGCGCCTTGCGCCCGATGCGTCCAGCCTCGGCTGCACTTCGTAAGCAACAACCCGAGTCCTCCATGACCGTATCCATGCTGCAGCGCTTCATTTGCCTTAGCCGGCTCGCCTCGACCCTGGCGGTGGGCATCGTCATCGCAGCGCAGCCCATCGCAGCGGCACACGCTCAGGGCGATGCCACGCTGGGCGGCCTGCCGCTGACGCCCGACAGCGTGGTGTACGACCTCCAGATCGTGGCGACGGTCGAGGCCGAACAGACCTGGGAGAAGAACGACCCGGAATACCCAGGCCGCCAGTGGTCGACAGCGACCGGCACGCAGCGCTACGAAATCTTTACGCAGCTGGCCACCGATGGCCGCGCCGACCCGCGCAACCTGCTGGACCACGATCTCAATACCCGGCTGGAGGCCAAGACCATCCACCTTGCGCGCAGTGCGGTGCGGCTGATGGAAGCGGCGGGCAAGTCGGTCAAGATCCCGGAGACACCGGAGGAAGAGCGCGCGCTGACCCTGCAGATGCAGCGCGAAATGATCGCCTGCGAAGCGCAACCGGTGTGCTACCAGGAAATCCAGATGCGCTACGCGGCGATTTTTGCGGCGATGAATTACCCGGAAGCGCTGGAGGAGGACACGGTCCCCGGCCAGTACCTGTACATGCTGCCGTTCCGGGGTTGCAAGGGACGCTCGCGCGTCACCCTGGAGCTGTCCATCGAAGGGGTGCGTTACAACAAGTCGGCAGACGATTTCGTGCCGTTTTCGGAGCATCGCGAGGCGGACACCGTCGACGCCTTCGAAGGCCTGCCCCTGTGCGATCGCTTCCTGGCGGTGATCGACCTCAAGGACCAGGAGCGCGGGTTCTATCTGGAGAACGTATTCGTGCCACGCCCCACCGGCACCACCACCTACACCGAGCTGGGACACACCAGCAAGAAGACCGAGCCGCAACCGATGCCGCCGGCTGCAGTGGACTGGCTGACCGCGGTGCTGCGCCAGGCCGCTCCCAGCGGCAGTGCCGAGTCGGTGCAACCGCTGTACCTGTCGCTCAACGGCAACTCGACCTGGCTGGGCCTGTGGAAGGGCGAGGCCAAGGTGAAGATGGAATGGCGCTTCGCGCCCGCCGACAACAATAACGCGCAGCCCAAGACCCCATAACCGGAGGAAACCACGCATGCATCGCGCATCCCTGCTCACGCGCGTCCTGGCGATCGCCAGCCTGACATCGGCTCTGGGCGCCTGCACCACCACCCAGCCGTCGCCGTTCGTGGGTCTCTACGCCGGGTATGACGACTGCCGCGAGCGCTATGCCGAAATCGACGCGCAGATCGATGCCGCCGGCGTGCGCGACGCCGCGTTCTACCGGGTCCCGGGCTATCCGTACATGCGTACCGATCGGCTGCTCGCCTCGTACGCTCACGAGGTGGAAGGACTCAACCAGGTTGCCGGCTGGATGCGCCGCATGCGCGAGCTGGATCAGGAGGCGCGCGAGTTCGAGATGCGCAACCTGGGCATGACCCTGGAACAGGTCGGTCTTGTACGCTCGCGCCTGCAGGATTGCGGCCGCGTGCTGGCGGCGGTGGAGCTGGACTCGCCGGAAGCGCTGGCGGCCCTGCGCGACGCGGTGCAGCCGCCACCCGAGTACTCCAGCGTGGCTCGCACCCTGGGTCTGTACCCGCTGATGGCGCCGCTGCTCAAGTCGCATACCACCCGCGAGCAGGAACAGGCGCAGGCACAATTCGACGAGGCCGCGGAGGCATCGACGCAACCACCGGTGGTGCGCTGGAAGGCGGAGGCGGTCGAGGACCTGAGTCTCGTGCCGGCCGATTTCGACAAGGCCTACCCCGACGAGCTGGGCATACCGGGTCTGGTCGACTCCGCCTGGCGCGCGCTGGCCGAAACCCACGCACCGCAGTTGTGGCTGGAGTCCGCCGACGCCGTCAATCAGCCCGGCGCCCCGGTCTGGACGGACGACGGCGTGGCGGTCGATGCCAGTCTTCCGGTGGTGCACTACCACTTCGACTTCGCGCGCTTCGGTGGCCACGCGCTGGCGCGGATCAACTACTTCATGTGGTTCCGCAAAGCCGGCGATGACGGCGCCGCCGGTGCCGGGATCGACGGCCTGATCTGGCGCGTGACCCTGGACCGCCACGCCAAGCCGCTGCTGTTCGAGAGCCTGCATGCATCCGGCCGCGACCATTACTGGTTCCCGGCGCAGTCGCTGCAACGGCGCGAGCCGAACGGCTACTGGATCGATCCGCCCCTGTTTCCGCAAACCGGTCTGGCGCCTGCCGCTCCGGTCCTGCGATTGACGCGGGACCAGCACGAGTTGCGTCAGGTGCGGCCGGCTAATGAAGTCAAAGAAGGCCCGGTGCGCACCTACGCGTTGAAGCGCTACGAAGATCTGTATCTGACCGCCACCCCAGAGGGGGGCACCCGCAGCATCTTCGGGGCCGATGGCTTCGTCGCCGGCTCCGACGCCACCGAGCCCGCCTGGTTGCTGGCTAGCGGCATGCGCCGGCCGGGGGCGCTGCGCCAGTACGGACACCACGCCACCAGCCTGCTCGGCCACCGTCATTTCGACGACCCCCATCTCCTTGAGGAAGTGTTTGTGGCACCGCCACCGCCAGTGGCCGCCAAGTCCGCCCCCTGACGCCCGTGGCCACGGTCGCGTGGCCCGCCCGGATCATGAAACCCGTCGTCGCCAACGCAGAACAACTGCTGCACCTGATTCAGCGCATCCAGGCACGCGACGCCGCCGCACTGGGCGAGCTCTACGACCACACCAGCCCGATCCTCTACGGTCTGCTGCTGCGCATGCTGCGGCGCCCCGACTGGGCCGAGGAAGCCTTGCAGGACTGTTATCTGCGTGTGTGGCAACGGGCCGAGACCTATACCCCGGACAAGGGCGAGCCGATCGCCTGGCTGATCGGGATTGCACGCTACCGCGGCCTGGACCGCCTGCCCTCGGCGCGCGAGCGCGCGGTGTCGGACCTGCCGTCGGCCGACGGTGGCGATATCGAGGAAATGCCGGACCACGCCCCCAGCCCGGAGGATGCCGCGGTCGAACGCGAGGGCCTGCAACGCCTCGATCGCTGCCTGCGGGGCTTGCAGGAAGAGCAGCGCAGGAGTGTACTGATGGCCTACTACGAGGGTTATTCCCACTCGGAGCTGGCGCTGGCCATGGACGCGCCCCTGGGAACCGTCAAGGCCTGGGTGCGTCGGGGTCTGGCGCGATTGCGCGAATGTCTGGAGCGACCATGAACTACGCCCACCCCGAGCTGTTGCGACATCTGGCCGCCGAGTACGTGCTCGGCACCCTGCGCGGCCCCGCCCGGCGCCGTTTCGAAAGCCTCATGCAGCAGCGTCAGGAGGCGCGCGAGCACGTCGATTTCTGGGAATTCCGACTCAGCGAATTCGGCCAGGCAGTGGCGCCGGTATGTCCGCCGGCCGCGACTCGCGAAGCGCTGTTGCGACGGGCCACACCGGTCCCTGCTGCGGCGCCGCTCCCGGTAGACGGCCTCGAACGGCATCCGCGTCCGGCCGTGTCGCAGCGGCGCTCGGCGCGGCGGCGGCGGCGCTGGCTGACCGCGGCCGCCTCGGTGATAGCGCTGGCGGCGGCCTTCCTGATCGGCCAGAACAACCCGTCGATTCCACCGCAGGGCCGGACGCAAATTGCGGAGGCGCCTTTGGCAGCGGTCACGCCCACGCCCGTCGCGGCGCCGGTGGCGTCCGTCGTGCCGACCGAGCCGCACAGCGCCGAGCCCGAGCTGTACCTCGCGCAGCTCAAGCTGCCGGCCTCCAGCATGGGCTGGCTGCTGAGCCTGTCGCGCGATCACCGCCGGCTCAGCGTCGTGGCCGCCGACGACCTGCTGACCCTGGGCCGGCACACGCTGCAGCTGTGGTGGATTTCGCCCGACCGCGGCCCGGTGCCGCTGGCGATGCTGCCGGCCGAGCGCGACAAGATGACGGTGATCGATCTGCCGGCCGAGGTCCTGCGCGGCTCGCACATCACCTTTGCCGTCAGCATGGAACCGGAGGGCGGCTCGCGGTCGGGCAAGCCCAGCGGTCCGGTGCTCAGCGCCACGCCGCAACTGGACACGATCTGAGCGGATTGATCGAAGCCCTTGTTCCCCGGCGGCCTGGGTCGCGACGGTTCAGCCCGGAAACCGCATTTCAACGCAAAGGCGCAAAGCCAACAGAAAGGACGCCAAGAATTTTTCTGGGCGGCGTCCCGCACCAGATGGGTGAACGCAGTCCACGGCGTTTTCCTTTGCGCCTTGCTTGCCGTTCTTCGCGTCCCTTTGCGTTCAACCGCTTTTTGTAGGTTCAGCGCCCCGAGAACTGCGGCGGCGCCTTCGCCGGCACCGACTGACTGGACCGCATTCCAGGCAAGCTTGCGCGCCAGCGTCAGCGCTTCGGCGCCGAGTTCGGCATCGTCCACCACTGTCGGGATCAGGCCGTAGTCCTGCGCCTGCTGGGCGCACTCCTTCCGGTTGAGCGTGACGAAGTCCATCGCCCTCAGCGACACCGCGCCGCCGGTGCACCGCGCGTAAACGGCCATCACCACCGGCGCATCGCACCGGGCCAGACGCGACTTCGCCTTGATCTTTCGTCCGCGTCGATCCGCGGCAAACCTGCGCTCAGCCGCGCTGCGAAAACGCCTCGCGCATCAGGATGAAGATCGCGATCAGCGAGATCACCGCGAACAGCAGCGCGGGGACCAGACCGACGATGGACGCGAGGTTGGACTCACCGAAGCGATTGTCCGCCACGCTCAGCGCCCGATTGGGCGCGAACAGCGCGGCCCAGTAGAACAGCGTGTTGGCGTAGCCGGTGCCGATCAGCATCCAGAACAACTGCCCTGCGGGCTTCTCCGATACGGGCAGCACGTAGATCAGGACGGCCACCAGCATGATGAGCATGCCGTTCAACATCCCGCCGATGTGCGTACGCACCCAGGCATCGGGACTGCCTGGGAACCCGAACTCGATAATGCGCCCCGGGATCAGTTCGATCCCCCCGAGCAGACTGACGAGCAGGCCGATCCCCGCCACCATGCCGATCAACATCACCAGTGCCCCGTGTCCCACCATGCTGCGTTGCTTCGCGTTCACTTGATCTCCCCGGTCTGTGAAACCACTGCCTCTTATTGCCACGGATCCGCACGGATGAACGCGGATGAACAGGGACAACTGTGACCCTTCAGTCGCGATCGGTCTGGCCGTTTATCCCGTGTTGATCCGTGTTGATCCGTGGCTAATTTGTCTTGGGGCTCCCTTCTACCCCGTCTTGAGCTGATCGCGCACGATGCGCTTGAGCACCTTGCCGGTCGGCGTCATCGGGAGCGCGTCCACAAAACGGACCTCTTTCGGCACCTTGTACCCGGCAATGAGTCCACGGCAATGCTTGATGATCTCTTCCTGCGTCGGCTTGGCGTCCGGCGCCGCAATGATCACGGCGGTCACGCGCTCGCCCCACTTGGGGTCCGGCACGCCAACCACCGCGCATTGGCGCACGCCCGGATGCTTGGCCAGGGCCTGCTCCACTTCGGCTGAATACACGTTCTCGCCGCCGGTGACGATCATGTCCTTGACCCGATCGACGATGTAGTAAAGCCCTTCGGCGTCGCAAAAGCCGGCATCGCCGGTGCGATACCAACCGTCACGCAACACTGCGGCGGTCGCTTCCGGCTGTTTCCAGTAGCCGCCGAACATGTTCGGCATGCGCACCCAGAACTCGCCACCTTCGCCCTGCGCGACCTGTTTGCCGTCGGCGTCCATGATCTTGATTTCGATCAGCGGCAGCGGCGTGCCGCAGGAACGCAGGCGTGCTTCGTCGTTGACATCGTGCTGTTCCGGGCGCAGCAGGGTGATGGCGCCGGAAGATTCGGTGGCGCCGTAGAACTGCATGAACTGGCAGCCCATCTCCTGCAGCGCGCGCTTGAGCAGGGTGGAACTGATGGCCGAACCGGCGTACATCACCAGCCGCAGCGAGGAGAAATCGGCGCTTTTCGCTTCCGGGTGGTCCAGGATCATCTGGATTGCAGTGGGCACCAACGCGCAGATCGTGGGCCGGTCGCGTGCCAGAAACTTGAACAGGTTGCCCGGGTCCAGCATCGGCAGCAGCGACACCGCGGCGCCGTTGTAGAGCGCCTGCACCGACAGCCCGGTACCCACCAGGTGGAACACCGGCATCACGGTGAGCATGACGTCGCCATCGCGCCACTGATAAGCCGGCTCCAGGTGCTCGCACAGGCGCATGCGATCAAGGCCGCGATGAGTCAATTGCACGCCCTTGGGCTTGCCGGTGGTGCCGGAGGTGTAGATCAGCAAGGCGGTGTCGTCGGGATGGATGCGCACTTGCGGATCGCGACCGTCGCCGGCACTCATCCAGGATTCGAATTCGCCGGCGCTGCTCGCGGTGGAATCGAAAACCACCGTGCGGAATTTTCGCGTGCACTGGTTCTGCACCGTGGCCAGTATCTCGACGAACTCGCGGTCGACGAAGATCAGCGGGCTTTCCGCATCGTCGATGACCGGCGCCAGTTCCGCCGGCGCCAGCCGCCAGTTGAGCGGCACCATGCCGGCGCCGGCCTTGAGCACGCCGAACAGCAGTTCGAAATAACGCGCGGAGTTCTTGCCGAAGAAGCCGATGTGCGCACCGGGCCGGACACCGTCGGCGACCAGCGCGCTGGCGATTCGGTTGCTGACCTGGTCGAGCTGCGCGAACGTGCGCGTACCCAATCCATCGATCAGTGCGCTGCGCTCAGGGCTCACCCTGGCGTAATGTCGCGGGATGTCGGCGACGTTCTGTATCTCGAAGTGCAACCACATGACGGGCTCTCCTGTTTCTCGTTGATCTTCGGGGTCTGGCGACTCGGGAACTAGCGACCCTGAAACTCGGCTTTGCGCTTCTGGGCAAATGCGGTGATGCCCTCACGCGCGTCGGCGCTGCCCGCCACGCCGGCAAGGGCGTGGGCTTCATCTTCGAGCTGGGTTTCCAGCGGCTGGCGGAACGCCTTGTTGATGAGACGACGAATCTCGCCATAAGCCCGCGTCGGACCTTGGCTGAGCTGGACCGCCATGCGCTCGGCCTCGGCCATTAGCTTGTCGTCGTCCACCAGATGATCGACCAGTCCGATATCCGCGGCGGTCTGTGCCTCCAACATTTCGTTGAACAGCATGAACCGTCGCGCTCGCGCAATGCCGATGCGCGAGGCCAGCGCAAAGGAGGCGCCCGCATCGCAGCTGTAGCCGATCTGCGGATAGGCCGCGCCGAAGCGGGCGCCACGACCGGCCAGCACCACGTCGCAGCCCGCGATCAGCGCCACGCCGCCGCCCATGCAGGTGGCGTGAACCGCTGCGACGATCGGCGCATCCAGTCTTTGCAATCGCGCGATCCCCATGTGCAGTCCGGCGGTCCAGCCGCGAATCGAATCCGGCAGGGTATCGAGCTGCTGGACGAACATGCGGATATCGCCACCGACGCTGAAGAACTTGCCATTCGCGGTCAGCAGGATCGCCCGCAGATCCTTGCGTCCTGCCAGCTCGTTGCCGACCTTGCAGATCTCGTCGCAGAACTCGGCGTTGAAGGGATTGCCCAGCTCGGGCTGGTTCAGAGTCAGCCTTGCGAGGCCGTTGGCAACTTCCAGACTGATCGATCGGTAGGACATGGGGCTCCAAAATAAAAAGGCCACTGATCTGCAGCGAGATCAGTGGCCGGTGTGCGTGCGAAAAAGACGCGCTGAAAGGACCGGCTCAGACGCCGACCGTGGCAGCCTTGCCGACCTGGGCTTCGGGCTCGTTCTGCCAGTCCGGCCAGCCGGCTGCAGCGTTCTGCCTGGCGGCCAGCGCACGTTCCTCGGCCGTGGCGAACTCCAGGTCCCAGCGCTTGAGCGCAGGCTTGGCGATCATCTCGTGCCACAGCGGCGGGATCAGCGCGGCCAGGAAGCACACGAACACGCTGGGCATAGGGATCGCTTCCTTGTGTGGCACCAGCTTGTAGTACACCTGATAGCTGTTCAGGTGATGATCGGCATGGTTGGTGATCTCGAAACCGCAGGTGCGCGAGAACCAGCCCAGGTGGTTCCACAGATGCCGCCGCCCGATCGGCGCACCCTTGACCCGGATCACGCCGTAATGCTGGAAGTAATTGAAGCTCTCGACCCAGAAGCGTGCCACCAGCTGCGCCGCCAGTCCGCAGGCGTTGGCGATCCAGCCGCCGACCAGATACAGCAGCGCGTGGAAGATCACCAGCGCCAGCAGCGCACGCCAGACGCGGTGGCTGATGTGCCAGGGGCTCAGGCCCTTCTTCTTCAGCGCGTCGGCTTCCATGTTCAGCGCATACAGGGTGCTCTCGATCACCGCGTTGCCGGTGAATTTGTACAGGTTGGTGCCACGCGCCGCGGTATCGCCATCGTCCGGCGTGGCGACGTCGATGTGGTGACCGACCACGTGACCGATGTCGCGCGTGCAGTCGAGGATGCACAGGTGCCCGTAGCGGCCCACGGTGCGCGCGATTGGGTTGCGCATGTGGTACAGCTCGTGCGCCGCCGGCACCAGCGGGATCACGCCCATCCAGCCCACCGACAGAATGCCGCCAAGCATCTGCCAGCCGGTCAGTTCCTCGACCGACAGGCGCCAGGCGAACGCAAAGTACAGCAGCACCGGTCCGATGCAGCACAGCCAGATCGGGATGTTGGCCAGCGTGGCGTTGCTCATCTTGCGAACGCGGTAGTCGCGTCCGACCAGGGTGTCGAGGACGGCCAGGGCCGGGAAGGTGATGATGCCCAGCCACACCCAGTCACCGCCCAGGAAGAATCCTGCGAACGCCAAGCCCAGAACCAGCACCGGAGTCCAATACTTGAGGTAGTCCATCTTTCGCCTCCTGTCCGAACTTTCGCGGACGTTGCCTGTTGCGCTTCAGTTACAACGCTATTTGGGTCTGAATCTGCCGGGAGACCCCGGAGTCTTTCCGGCCCACTTCCAATCCTGCCTCAACTGGCCGCCAATTTCCTGGGCTCGTCGGAGCTAACGGTTTGCGCGCCCGGCGAGCCGATCGGCTTGACCTTCTCGAAGCCTTCCACGCGGCTGAACAGCGACCGCCCGATGATCAGCTTCATGACTTCGATCGAGCCGCCGGCGATCTTGACGATGCGCGAATCGGCGAAGGCGCGCGAGATCGGGTATTCCCACATATAACCCCAGCCGCCGAATAGCTGCAGGCACTCGTCGGCGACCTTGCAGTGAAGGTTCGACAGCCACATCTTGGCGATGGCGGCATCGACCTCGTTCAGCTCGCCGGCCATGAACTTGGCGATGCAGTGATCGGTGAACACACGCCCGATGGTCGCCTCGGCATACAACTCGGCGAGCTTGAACTGCGTGTTCTGGAACGCTCCGATAGTGGTGCCGAAGGCCTTGCGGTTGGCGGTGTAGTCCACCGTGATATCGATCAGGTGCTCGGCCACCGTCGCCGAGCGGATGGCCTGGGCCAGACGCTCCTGCGCAAGCTTGGTCATCATCAGCTTGAAGCCTTCGCCTTCCTTGCCCAGCATGGCGCTGGCCGGAATCCGCAGATCTTCGAAAAACAGTTCGGAGGTGTCCTGGGCCTTCATGCCCAGCTTCTCCAGATTCTTGCCGCGCTTGAAGCCGGGCAGCGAGGTGTCGACCAGGAACAGCGTGATGCCCTTGCCGCCGGCGGCGCTGTCGGTCTTGGTGGCCAGCACCAGCACGTCGCAAAGCTGGCCGTTGGAGATGAAGACCTTCTGACCGTTGACGATGAAATCGTCGCCGTCACGCACCGCGCGGGTACGGATGTTCTTGAGGTCGGAACCGGCGTGCGGTTCGGTCATGCCTAGCGATCCGATCGCCTGACCCGACACCATCTTCGGCAGCCAATACGCCTTCTGCTCCTCGCTGCCGAACGATTTCACATAGGTGGCGACCAGATCGCAGTGAATGAGAAAGCCGGGGCCGGTGAAACCGCTGCGCGCCATCTCCTCGAACACCACCACGTCGAACAGGTAATCCAGTCCCAGACCGCCGTACTCCTCGGGCACGGTGCAGCACAACATGCCGGCGTCGCCCGCCTTGTGCCAGAGCTCGCGCGGCACCACGCCATCCTTTTCCCACTGCTCGTGGTGGGGGGCGATTTCCTTTTCGATGAACTTGCGCACCGAGGTGCGGAACATCTCGTGCTCTTCGCGGAAAAGCTGGCGCTGAAACATGTGACACTCCTTTTTACCGCCAAATCGTAGGGTTCCTTACGACATTTGTAAAGGCGGTTGCCGCCCTACGGCCGGAAGCTGGATGGCGGCGTCCGGAAGGCCGGGCGAGCGCCGTTGCAAGGTTCATTTCTCGTGGCGCCGCGACGGGCCACCAGCAACGCTCGAAGCGGGCGAGGGTGTGGCGCTCCGAGGTCTAGCCCGCATTTCTCACAGGGGGATCGAGCGGTGGCCGTATGTCGAGGACGTGCAGTGCGCCGGGACGGAGCGAACCCCATAGTGGTTCTATGGGGTGAGTGAGTCCCAAGCGATGCGCGCCGCAGACAGGCCAGCGCCGATCCAGTCGGAGAATCTCTCTACAGTCTGTTTCGGAATCGAAGTCGAAGAACGTTGTGCGGATTGGCGATGGCAAGGGATTCTCCGGCGACCTGTGAGAAATGCGGGCTAGTAGGACTTGGGCTGGTCCAGCACCTTTTCGGCGATGAACGACATGATCATCTGCTCGGTGACCGGGGCGATGCGGGTGATGGTGACTTCGCGCAGCAGACGCTCGACGTGGTATTCCTTGGCATAGCCAAATCCGCCGTGCGTCAGCACCGCCTGCAGACAGGCGTCGTACCCGGCGCGGGCCCCCAGGAACTTCGCGGCGTTGGCCTCGGCCCCGCAGGGCTGGTGGTTGTCGTACAGCCAGGCGGCCTTCTGCACCATGAGGTAGGCCGCTTCCAGATTCATCCACTTTTCCGCCAGCGGATGCTGGATGCCCTGGTTCATGCCGATGGGGCGATTGAAGACGATGCGCTCCTTGGCGTACTGGGACGCGCGCCGCAGAGCGTCCTGCCCGATGCCGATTGCCTCCACCGCAATCAGCACACGCTCCGGGTTGAGGCTGTGCAGGATGTAACGAAAGCCCTTGCCCTCTTCGCCGACGCGATCGGCATCGGGAATGAACAGGCCGTCGATGAAGATGGCGTTGGAGTCCACCGCCTTGCGGCCCATCTTGGGAATCTTCTTGACCTCGATCTTGGAGCGATCCATGTCGGTGTAGAAGATGGTGATGCCATCGGTGGTCTTCTTGCAGTCCTCCAGCTTGGTCGTTCGCGTCAGCAGCATGATCTTGTTGGCGACCTGGCCGGTCGAGGTCCACACCTTCTGGCCGTCGACGATGTAGCCGCCGTCCACCTTGCGGGCAAAGGTCTTGATCGCGGTGGTGTTGAGTCCGGCGTTCGGCTCGGTAAAGCCGAAACAGCACTGGTCCTTGCCGGCCACGAGGTTCGGAATCCAGCGTGCCTTCTGCTCCGGCGTGCCGAAGACGATGATGGGATGCGGCCCGAACAGGTTGATATGCACGGTGGAGGTCGCCGCCATGCCGCCGCCGTGGCTGGCGACCTCGTGCATCATCACCATCGCCTCGGTCACACCCAGTCCCGAGCCGCCATATTCCTCCGGCATGGTCAGGCCCAGCCAGCCGCCGTCGGCCATGGCGCGATGGAACTCGACGGGAAACTTGCCGTCTTCGTCGCGCTCCAGCCAGTAGTCGTCGCCGAAAGACTTGACCACGGCGGCGACGCCTTCACGAATGGCCTGGTGATCGGAATTGAGGGAGAAATCCATACGGGGCTCCGGCAGAGAGGTTGTGGCGATCGTGGCCGCGGATGCGATCAGGCCGCCGGCTTGCGCAGCATCAACCCCTGGCGCAGGCAGGAACAGACCAGTTCGTCACGCTGGTTCAAGCCTTCGTGCTTGAACGTGACGATGCCGGCGTTGGGCCGCGACTTGCTGTCGCGCAACTCCATGATCGTGGTCACCGAGCGGATGGTGTCGCCGGCGAACACGGGCTTGGGAAAGCGCACGTCGGTCATGCCGAGATTGGCCACCGTCGTGCCCAGAGTGGTGTCCTGCACGGTCACGCCGATCACCAGACCCAGCGTGAAGATGGAGTTGATCAGCGGCTTGCCGAACTCCGTGTTCTTGCAGTATTCGGCGTCGATGTGAACCTGAGCCGGATTGTAGGTGGCACCGCAGAACCAGACGTTGTCGGCCTCGGTCACCGTGCGACGAATCTCGTGTTCGAAAACACGGCCGACCTCGAACTGCTCGTAGTAAAGACCTGCCATTGCTTGCTCCAATCAGGGGTGCGCGGAAATGGACGAAAAGCGTTTTTTGCCGCGGATAAGCACGGATATACACGGAGCAAAAGCAACGCACATGCAGTTACTTTTTTTTGAACTTCCCGTCGAGACGCCGCCCCGGTCTAGCGAGCAGTTCCGATCCGCGTATATCCGTGTCCATCCGTAGCAGGAAATTTTGCAGCCGCTCAGAGATTGCGCGAAATCAGCTCGCGCATGATCTCGGTGGTGCCGCCGTAGATGCGCATGATGCGTGCGTCGGCATACAGACGACAGATCTCGTACTCGCGCATGAAGCCGTATCCGCCGTGCAGTTGCAGGCAGGCATCGACCACCCGGCCGTGCATTTCCGAACACCACATCTTGGCGGTGGACGCGTCCAGCGCGCTGAGTTCATGACGGACGTGTTTCTCCAGACACTGGTCGACGAAGGCCCAGCCGACCAGCAGATCGGCCTTGAGATCGGCCAGCTTATAGCGCGTGTTCTGGAAATCCGCGATCGCCTGGCCGAAGGCCTTGCGCTGGCGCGTGTAGTCCACGGTGATGTCGAAAGCGCGCTGGGCCGCTGCCATGGACTGGTAGGCGATGATCAGGCGCTCCTGCGGCAGCTCGGTCATCAGGGTCGCGAAGCCGGTCCCCTCGGCGCCCATCAGGTTGGCGACGGGCACCTCGACGTCCTCGAACGACATCTCCGAAGTGTCGGAGGACAGCAACCCCAGCTTGGCCAGCTTGCGACCGCGACGGAACCCCGGGCGATCGGTCTCGACCAGGATCAGGCTCATGCCCTTGGCGCCCGGTGCATCCGAAGTGCGGCAGACCACGATCACCAGATCGCAGTGCTGGCCGTTGGAGATGAAGGTCTTGGCGCCATCGATGCGGTAAACATCGCCGTCGCGCACGGCGCGGGTCTTGATCCCTTGCAGGTCGCTGCCGGTGCCGGGCTCGGTCATCGCGATCGCGCACACCGTCTCGCCGCTGACCATGCGCGGCAGCCATTTCTCTTTCTGAGCCTCGGTCCCGGCGTTGAGGATGTAGCCGGCGCAGACGTCGCTGTGCACGGAGTAGTCGGTCATCGGCCCGGCATAGCCGGCGTAGGCGATCTCCTCGACCACGACGCAGTTGTACTTGAAGTCGCCGCCGGCACCGCCATAGCCCTCGGGAATCTGCGGGCACAGCAGACCAGCCTCGCCACCGGCCTGCCAGTAGCTGCGATCCACCATACCGGCCTGCTCCCAGCGCTCGAAGTGCGGCGCGATCTGGGCCTTGACGAAGCCACGCACGGCATCGCGAAACATCTCGTGTTCTGGGTTGTAGACCGCGCGATTGCTGAGCACTAGGAGATTTCCTGCCTGAAGGTGATGCCGCCAACGACGATGAAAGCTGGGCCGGGCCCGGCCGTCCGTGGCCGCGGTACCGCGCGCGCCGCGCAGCACACGCCGGCAATTGCGACGAACACAGACCATGCTAGTATGGTTCCATACTAACTGTAAAGACGATCCCCGGTCGGCGCTGTCCAGGCGAATGCGCACTTCGCATGCCGGCATCGCATTGCAACCGGCCCCGGCGCATCGCAACCTTCACCTCAACCGAGAATCGATCATGGCTCTCTACGACCAAAACGCACTCGTCGGCAAGCGCATCCTCGTCACCGGTGGCGGCACCGGCTTGGGCAAAGGCGTGGCCGGCTTCCTGGCCCAGCATGGTGCCAACGTGCATTTGTGGGGTCGCCGCCAGGAGGTACTGGACCAGGCCGCCAGGGAGATCAACGAGCGCTGCGGCAGCGAGCGTGCCTTCACCCAGTCTGTCGACATTCGCAAGGCCGATCTGGTCGATGCCGCGGTGGCGGAAATCTGGTCGCAGCACGGCCCGCTCACCGGTCTGGTCAACAACGCGGCTGCCAACTTCATCGCTCCGACCAAGGACGTCAGCCCACGTGCGTTCGAGGCCATCACCTCCACCGTCATGAACGGCGCTTTTTTCACCACGCACGCCTGCGGCAAGCGCTGGATCGAGCAGGGCCTCAAGGGCTCGATCGTCTCCACCCTGGTGACCTGGGTGTGGACCGGCTCGGCTTTCGTCGTGCCCTCGGCGATGTCCAAGGCGGCGGTCAATGCCATGACCATGTCGCTGGCGGTGGAATGGGCCAAGTACGGCATTCGCATCAACGCGGTGGCGCCCGGGCCCTTCCCCACCGAGTATGCTTGGCAGATGCTCGCGCCCACCGACGATGTCAAGATCGGGGCGACGCAGGCGGATGAGGTGCCGATGGGCCGTTACGGCGAGATCCGGGAACTGGCCAATCTGATGATCCTGCTGCTGAGCGATCATTGCGACTACATCACCGGCGAAACCATCTGTATCGATGGCGGTCATCATCTGGCCGCGCCGTCGACCTTCGCCGGCCTAAACAAACTGAGTGATGAGGCATGGCGGAAGATCCGCGAAACCAGTCAGGCCGCGACGGCGGCATCCAAGGCACAACGCAGCGTCTGAGCCCGAGCGACCGTCGTTGGACCTGCGGCGCCGGGACCGGCGCCGCCCTCCTGCTGCTCGGTGCCGCGGCGATCGGGCCCGTTGCGGCAGACTCCAAGGCCGCCGGTAAGCTGCAGGCGGTCAAGCTGCAGAAAAAGAGCGACGACCGCATGTTCGACTGCGCCCCCCCGCCTGCCGCCGACCCGGCGCTGGAGACGCAGGTCTGGCGCGACTGCGCGGATTCTCCGCAGATGGTGCGCCTGCCCGGTGGGCGCTTTCTGATGGGCGAACAGAGCGACACCGGCACCCTGTACGAACGACCGCTGCGCGAAGTGGAGATCGCCGAATTCTCGATCGGCCGCTTCGAGATCACCTTCGACCAGTGGGACGAATGCGTGGGCGCGGGCGGCTGTCTGCGCAAGCCTGACGACCACGGCTGGGGCCGCGGCCTGCGGCCGGTCATCGACGTGACCTGGTTGGATGCCCAGCAGTACGTGACCTGGCTCAGCCGCAAGACCGGCCAGGTCTACCGGCTGCCGACCGAGGCCGAATGGGAGTACGCCGCGCGCGCCGGCACCAACACCCGCTATTCCTGGGGCGATGGCGCCGAGTGGACTTGCGGCCACGCCAACATGCTCGACCTTACCGGCCGGGAAGAGCATCCCAACTGGCATTGGCACGTGTACTGCGACGACGGCCATGCCTACACCGCGCCGGTCGGCACCTACAAGCCCAACCCCTGGGACATTCACGACATGAACGGCAATGTCTGGGAATGGGTGCAGGACTGCTGGCACAACGACTACACCGACGCCCCCACTGACGGCTCTGCCCGGGTCAGCGGCGGCGACTGCGGCAAGCGCGTCAATCGCGGTGGCGGCTGGGGCAATCACCCACGCAGCATGCGTTCGGCCTCGCGCGATGCCGATGCCGCCGACGGGCGCAGCGACGCTCTGGGTTTCCGGGTGGTGCGAGAGCACGCGCGCGCTACGCTGACGCCGATCGACACGCAGGCGCGGGCGCAGCAGACCCAGGAGCAGGGACAGAACTGAACGGCACGGGGTCGAGGCCAGCGGTGCTCAGGCCGGCGTCGTCAGGTACAGGCCCACCACCGCGGCGGTCACGAGCAACACCCAGGCCTCGAACACCAGGCGCAGCGGCAGCGGGGCATGGCGCAGTTCCATGAAGTGCAGCAGCACCAGACGCACCTTGTAGGCAGCGATCGCGATGATCGCCACCGTGCCGACCCGCGGCGCGATCACGTCCTTGGCCAGCCACCAGGTGGTGGCGACCGTCGCCGTCATCAGCAGCAGCCAGATCCGGCTGGCGGGGCGATCCCACAGGTTCTTCAACCGGTCCATGGTCAGCGCATCAGGTAAAGCAGTGGGAACAACACGATCCACAGCAGATCGACCATGTGCCAGTACAGCCCACCGCATTCGATCACGACCAGCCGCTGGCGGTTGAACGCACCACCGCGTGCCATGTTCCAGAACACCCCCAGCATCACGCAGCCGCCGATGACGTGCAGCAGGTGAAAACCGGTGAGCACGAAGTAGTACATGTAGAAATCGTTGGTCGCCGGGGTCAGGCCGGCGGCGAGCTTGTCGCCGTACTCGAAGGCCTTGGAAACCCCGAACGCCACACCGCACAGCAGCGCAGCCATCAGCCAGCGACCCGTCTCCTGCACGCGGTCGCCGCGGGCAGCCTCCAGCGCCAGCACGAACAACCATGAGCTGGTCAACAGGATCAGCGTGTTGATGCCGCCATAGTTTGGATCCAGGGTCAGCCGGCCGGCCTCGTAGACTTCCGGCGCCGTCCTGCGGCCGGTCATGAACAGCATGAACAGCAGGAAGAAGAACAGCATGTCGAAGGCCACGAACACCCAGATGCCTTCGGCTCCCGGTACGCGGCGCGTTGCAACGGCAGGGTTGCGGCTCAAGATGTCCACTCGCGGCGAGGGGCGTTGGGGAGCGGCGCGTGCACGCTTCAACGCAGCCCGCAATCGGCTCCGCTGCCGGTAAACCACCACAGCCCCAGAATCAGCGAGGCGGCCACCACCACCCATAGTTCGAAGGCGATGCGCCAGCGCAGCGGCGCGTGCTTGAGCTCCATGAAGTGCAGCACGATCAGGCGCGCCTTGACCAGCGCGATCAGCATGATCGACGCCACCGCGGCGGCGGCGTCCAGGCCGCGATTCTCGATCAACAGCCAGGTGGCCACGCTGGCTCCGACCAGGAACGCCCAGGTGAGAATCGCCGCGCGGTTTACGGACAGGCTTGCCATTGCAGGCCCAGGACGTAGAGCAGCGGGAAGATCAGTATCCAGAGCAAATCCACCATGTGCCAGTACAGCCCGACCGCCTCGATCTTGCTGCGAAAGCCCGGCGCCGCGGCATGGCGCAGGCTGTAAACCCAGATGAAGGCCAAGGCCCCCATGCCGCCGAGGAAGTGCAGGAAATGCGCGCCGGTCAGCGCGTAGTAGTACATGTAGAAATTGTTGGTGTGCATGCTGATGCCGTCGGCGAATTTGTCGCCGTACTCCACCACCTTGCTCACCCCGAAAGCGGCCCCGATGACAAAGCCCGCCAGTATCCAGTTGCGCAGCGCCGCAACACGGCCCTCGCGCGCCGCCGTCACCGCGAATACCACGCACAGCCCGCTGCTGACCAGGATCAGCAGATTGGCCAGCCCCAGGTGAAAGTTCAGCTTGTTCGCCGACTCATTGAACACCGCCAGCTCGGCCGAGCGGTCCACCATGAAGCCGGTGAACAGCATCGCGAACACGATCAGGTCCGCGATGATGAAGGACAGGATGCCGGACACCGGGTCGGCCTGCTCCCGCGATGCGCCGATCGCGGGATGCGTGGCCTCTGGCGCGCTGGGACTGGTCATTGAGGTCGACCCGGGCGTCCGCCGATCAGGTCTGTTCGAGCATCTGCGCACGCTCCTGCTGCAGGCGCGGAATCGCCTTGAGCATGAAGAAGGTGATCAGCAGGATGTAGGCAAACCAGACCACAAACTCGACCCAGAAGTTGAGCCAGCCCTGGCGCGCGAACAGGCCGGTCTTGAAGAACGGCATCAGCAGTTCGAACAGAAAGCTCAATCCGGCCCAGATCGAATACCAGCACACCCAGCGCGGGAACAGCGGTTTGGCGCGCTTGTCGGTGAGGCCGGCGACGCCGATCGCCACCATCGGAATGGTGGTGATGAAGTAGAACATGTCGATCAGCAGCCAGCCCTGGTCGTAGAGCATCTGCAGGGTGACCGGCGACAGCACGTCGGGGCGATACGCGCCGGTGAGCCAGAACACCGAGGACGTCACCAACGGCACCACGGTGAGCCCGCCGCCCCACATCTGCAGGGTGGAGATCATGTCGTTCTCGTTGCGGTTGATCAGCTGCATCACCTTGTAGATCGCCAGGGTCCACGGCAGGTACAGGCAGCCGAACAACATGGCGCCGGCCATGCCCGCGCGCACCTCGTTGTAGTTGGTGCGGAAGTGCTGGGCGAGCTGTTCCGGCGTGTGGTCGGCCGGGATCGGCGGGATGTTGTACCCGAGCATGCCCCAGCAGATCAGGAAGGCGGCGAGAAACACCGGCCCCATCAGCGCACAGGTGCGCCAGTACTTGAAGTAAGCCTCGTTGGTGAGGACCGGGTTGTAGTAGCGGAAATAGGCATCCGCGTTGATCATTCTTGGATCGTTCATGTGTCTGTCCTCCGCAATTGACTCGGGCGCGCCGGGGTCCCGGGACGCCGACCGTTTTCGATCTTGCCACCGCCGCCGGGCGGTTCTATCGGATTCGTCGCCCTTGCATGGCAGAATCGTCCAGTCGTCCAGTCATCGAACATCCCTGCCGTGATGCGTGCACGCGCCGCCGATGCCTTCCAGTCCGCCTTCCGGGTCGCACCGGTGGTGGCGCGCCAGGTGCGCGCCGACGGCCTCGGCATCTTCGGCTGGCAGACGCCGGAGTTCGAGGGCTTCGAGCTGGCGCAGCACGACGAACTGGTGGTGGCGCTGCACAGCGGCGGCTCGCGCCGGGTCCGCCAAGTCACCGACGGCGGGCTGTCCCCGGCACGCTCTATCCCCGGCCTGATCACCCTGCTGCCGCCCGGCCAGGCTGCGCGATTCCGCACCCATGGCAGCGTCGGCGTGGTGACCCTGCACGTGCCGACCGGTGGCGGTGCTGCACAGTCGCTGATTGACCTGGCTACCGCGGCCCCATCGTGTTTTGCGATGCGCGATCCCTACGTCAGCGCGGCGATGGAGACCCTGGTTCGCGCAGCACGGGCCGACGGCACGCTGCCCGCCGATTACCTGCCGCGCATCGCGGACGCGTTGCTGTGCCATCTCGAGCACTGGGCGGCGAGCGTGGAGGGCTGCGACGCGGCCGTTCGCGATCCGCTGGCGGACGCGCAGTGGGTCGGACGCCTGCGCCTGTGTCACTTACTGGACTACGTCGACGCCCATCTGCGCCGCAAACTGACGCTCGACGAACTGGCCGGAATCTGCGGCCTCAAGCGTGCGCAGTTCTGCGCGGCCTTCCAGGTCGCCAGCGGATCCACGCCGCACCAGCACTTGGTCCAGCGTCGCGTTCACGCCGCGCGCAGGTTGCTGCTGCACACCGCACACGACCTCGCCTTCATCGCTCAGGAGTGCGGGTTCTCCAGCCAGTCGCACTTCACCGAACAGTTCCGCCGATGCACCGGACAGACCCCCGCGCGGTATCGAGGCCGGCACTGAGCGCTGGCGCCGGTCGCCGTCGCTTGCCACCACGCGGCGGACTAACTTACGGCTGGGGGGAATTGGCACCATTTGCGGTGATATCCGAGCATCGGCGCAACACCTCGGGCAACCCGTTTGCGTGTGGCGCGCACCGCAAAAGCAGTCTGGTACCATACGATGTGAATATCAGTGCCGCGGGCGACCCTGTCCACGGCCGCTAACGGACGGAGATCATCATGGGCGTGCAGGACCATCTTCAGAACGCGTTCTACATCGGCGGCGAGTGGGTGGCCCCGTCGACAACCCGCAGCTTCGAACTCATCAACGCCTCCACCGAGGAAGTGATCGGCTCGGTGCCCGAGGCGATGGAGGCCGACGTCGACCGCGCCGTGGCCGCCGCGCGCAAAGCTTTGGAATCCGGCGCCTGGGCGCAGGCCACGCCCAACGAGCGTGCCGAGATCATGCATCGCTTCGCCGCCAGCCTGGCCAAGCGCAGCGACGCCATCGCCCGCGCGGTGAGCGTGCAGAACGGCATGCCGCTGGCGGTCAGCACCGGCCTGGAAGGTCAGTTCGGCGCTGGACTGATGCAGTACTACGCCGAGTTGGCACGCAGCCAGGGCACCGACGAGGTGCGTCCTTCGCAGGTCGGCAAGGAAACCCGGGTCAGCCGCGACCCGATTGGCGTGGTGGCCGGCATCGTGCCCTGGAATTTCCCGGTCACCCTGGCGCTGAGCAAGATCGCCCCGGCCATGGCGGCCGGCTGCACCCTGGTGATGAAGCCCTCGCCGGGCACGGTGCTGGACAGCTACATCGTCGCCGAAGCGGCTGCCGAAGCGGGCGTGCCGGCCGGCGTGGTGAACTGGGTGGCGGCGGATCGCGAGGTCGGCGCCTATCTGGTGTCGCACCCGGGTGTGGACAAGGTCGCCTTCACCGGTTCCACCGCGGCCGGACGCATCATCGCCCGCGTCTGCGGCGAACTGCTGCGCCCGGTCACCTTGGAGCTGGGCGGCAAGTCCGCCGCCATCATTCTCGATGACGCCGACCTCAACGCGGTGATGCAGGGTCTGCCGCAGGTGGCCATGCTCAACAACGGTCAGACCTGCTTCAACTGCACCCGCATCCTGGCGCCGCAGAGCAAGTACGAGCAGGTGCTGGAAGCCATGGCCGGCCTGATGGGCGCGCTCAAGGTCGGCGATGCGCTGGACGCCGACACCCACGTCGGGCCGATGGCTTCGGCACTGCATCGTGATCGCGTGCAGGGCTACATCGAGAAGGGCAAGTCCGAGGCACGCCTGATCGCCGGCGGCGGCAAGCCGGGCACCGATCGCGGCTGGTTCGTGCAGCCCACCGTGTTCGCCGACGACCACAACAACACCACCGTCGGTCGCGAGGAGATCTTCGGACCTGTGCTGACGGTGATTCCGTACAAGGACGACGCCGACGCGGTGCGTCTGGCCAACGATTCCATCTACGGCCTGGGCGGTTCGGTATGGGGCAGCGACCCTGATCGTGCGAGCAAGGTCGCGCGTCAAGTGCAGACCGGCACCATCGGCATCAACGGTTACATTCCGGCGGTGGGCTCGCCGTTCGGCGGCGTCAAGGCCAGCGGCCTGGGCCGCGAGTTCGGCCCCGAAGCACTGAGCGGCTACCAGCAGTACAAGTCGACGTATGTGATGGGCTGATCGCGAGCCTTGCCGTTTCAAAGCCGGCCGTCGTTCGACGGCCGGCTTTTTTGTGTCGGCGCTCAGCGCCTCGGCTTCTTGGTGATGCCCTCGGTCAACAGCCGCGGCCGCGCGTCCAGATGAAAACCCTCGAATGGTCGAGATTTGTCTGCCGGTGTGTTCGCCAGCGGCGTCGGCGGATTCCAGCAGAAGCGCGCGTTGGGCGCGCCGCCGTCCACCCGGATGCAGGAACCGGTCACGAACGAGGACACCGGCGACAGCAGGTACACGATGGCGCCCGACATTTCCGCCACGTTGCCGTAACGCTGCGCCGGAATGGTCGGCGGAAACTTGAGAATTTCCTGCTGCGCGTCCGGCTCGTAAGTATCGAACCCGCTGCTCTCGATACCGCCCGGCGCCACGCAGTTCACCCGCACTCCGGCCGGTGCCCACTCTGACGCGGCCGACTCCGTCAACGTCCACATGCCGCCGCGCGCAGCGCCGGAGTGACCGTAGTTGGCCCAACCGCCCCAGATGTCGGCAATGATGTTGACGATGCTGCCGCCATTGGCGCTCATCCAGCGGTTGTAAACCTCGCGCATGACCTGGAAGCCGCCGAACAGATTCAACCGGACCACTGCCTCAAAGCCCTTGCTGCTGATGTCCTTGAGCGGTTGGCGATACTGGCCACCGGCGTTGTTGACCAAGCCGTCGATACGACCGTGCTGGGCCAACACCTCGTCGACCATGGCGATCACCTGCTCTTCCTTGCGGATATCGCAGGCGTGCGTGCTGACCTTGCCGGCTGCGATACCCTCGGCCTCGATCTCCGATTTAACCGTGGCAAGCTTGTCGAGATCGCGGCCGACGATGGCGACGGTGGCACCGATGGAAGCCAGCTCATGTGCGGTGCAGCGGCCGATGCCGCTGCCGCCGCCGGTGATCAGAACGACCTGGCCGTCGAACAGTCCTGGCCGGTACACGGATTGATAAGGCATGTGGGGCCGCTCCGAATGGCAGAAATTGGTATGGTTCCATATTATCACGGCGAAGATCGATTCGACTCTCACCGCTTACTGACAGGAGCCCCATGAGCAAGCTCAGCCCCAACCGCGTCATTCCCACCCTGGACCCGGTCAACGACGGCCGCCATGCGCTGCGCGACCTGCCGCTGGAGCGCGAGTCCATTCCCTACGTAGTGTCGCTGCCCGAGCACGGCATCGGCACCTTCATCTACACCTGGGTGACCAAGGACAATCTGGCCGGATCGGTGTTCGTCGCCTATGGCCCCGGCATCGGCGACACGCCCATCATGGAAGCCTGCGACGGCATTCCGATGGGTCCGGAAAAGAATTTCGACGACTGGCAGGTCGGCCCCTTGCATCTGAAGCAGGACCTCAAGCTGCAGACCGCGGAGCTGCGCGCCAACGGCCCGCGCATCCAGCTCGACGCCAAATTCGAGGCGCTCCACCCCGCCTATGCCTACGGCTTCCATCCGGACGGCTGCCCCGACTGGGCGGCACGCGACCGCATCGAGCAGGCCGGGCGCATGCGCGGCGAACTCAAGGTGGACGGCAAGACGTATGCGATCGACACCACCTGCGCGCGCGACCATTCCTGGGGCACGCGCGACTGGGACGTGCCGCAGCACTGGAAGTGGCTGCACGCACAATCCGCCGACGGCACCTGCGTGCACTTCTGGCAGATCCAGGCGCGCGGCCGTACCGAGCAGCGCGGCTATGTCGTCAGGGACGGTCGCATGGCCGAAGTCACCGGCGTCGACGTCGACTGGGAAAACGATTCGATGTTCCGCCACCAGCGTATCCAGGCGGTGGTCACCGACACCGCCGGACGCAGCGCCAAGCTCAGCGGCCGCTACTTCGGACATTTCCCCTTGCAGCCGGTGCCGAGCTGCACCCTGTTCGAGGGCGCCATGAGCTGCGAGATTGACGGCCAGGCCGGCGTCGGCTGGTCTGAATTCATGTGGCCCACTGCCTACCTTGATTACCTGCGCGCCCCCAAGGGCTGAGCGCGCCCGCAACCACGCGGCAGAACCTCACGGAAGAACGCCATGAATCCCGATCCCGACCATGTGAAGTACGAAGGGCTGATCGACGGCAAGGGCGTCGAGCGCTGGAATCAGAGTTACTACTATCAAGCCTACGATCCGGCCACGCGCACCGGCGCCTTCATCCGCATCGGATTGCTGGAGACCGATAGCGAAGCCAACACCTGGCTGATCGTGTTTCGGGATGGCCGGCCCATCTTCACCCGCACCAACCAGAATCTGGCCTACACGCTGGAACGGCCGGCTCAGGGCATGAAGATCGCCGGCATGCGCGTGCACGCCGAGGTGCCGCTGGTGAAGACCCGCATCAGCATCGAGACCCGCGACTTTTCCATGGACCTGTGCTGGGACCAGCTCACCCCGATGGTCGATTGCATCGCCATGACGCAGGACAAGGAGGGCTCGTTCGCGCGCGAGATCGCGCAGGTACACCTGGAGGGCACGTCCACGGTCAGCGGCCACATCGTGCACCGTGGCACGCGCCAAAGCTTCAGCGGCAAGGGCTTTCGCGATATCGCCGCCGGTGTGCGCAACTGGGACGGCCTGCAGCACTACCGGCTGGCCTGGCCCATCTTCGACAACGGCATGGCGTTCGCCGGTATCCACGGCATTTCCACCGGCGGCCAGTCCGCGTACATGCGCATGCTGCACGACGGCAAGCAATGGTGTCGGGTCCCGCATGTGGAAGCGCAGCTCGACTTCGACACCGAAGGCTTCGCCGCCACCTCCAGCCGGTGGATCTTTGTCGACGACCAGGATCGCCGGTTCGAGATCACCGCCAAGCCGCTGTTCAACTGGCTGTTCCCGCTCGACACCTTTGTGCTGCGCGAGCAGTTGATGGAATGCCGCCTGGCCGACGGCACCTTGGGCTACGGCATGTTCGAAACCGGCTACCGACTGCCCTGGACGCCGCCGCGCTGAGACTTGCGAATCCCAGGAAAATCTTCGGTGCACCTAAATCTGAAAACCGCGTAGCCCGGGTGCAACCCGGGGTTTACCTTCGCGGGCACTTGGAACCCCGGGCTTCGCCCGGGCTACGGGACTACCGACTGCCCTGGACGCCGCCGCGCTGAGCGCAGCAAGTCGGGGCGCCTCGGCAATACGGACTTCTATCCGCGCAGGAACTGCAAGGACAGCGCGTTGAATTTTTCGGCATGCTCCCATTGCGCCCAGTGGCCGCAGCGGCCGAACACATGCAGGTCGGCGTGCTGCATTCCCCACACCAGCTTGAGGCCGTTATCCAGCGGCACGAAGCGGTCGTCACGACCCCAGATCACCAACGCCCTGGACTTGATTTCCGCCAGCCGCGGGGTGAGATCCACGAACAGCGCGCGCGGATTCAGCTCGAAGCTCTTGATGAAGTTCGCCAGATGCTCGGCGCTGCGCTGCATGGCCTGCCAGCGGCCCTGGACCAACTCCTCGGTGAGCACCGAGTTGTCGTAAACCATCACCTGCAGCATGGCCTGCAGATTCTCCAAGGTCGGCTGCTGATACAGCTTCAGCAGCAGCTTGATGCCCTCCTGTGGCGAAGGCTGGATCAGGCTCTGGCCCAGGCCCGCCGAGCCCATGAGCACCAGGCGATCCGTGTGCTCGGGATACTCGAGCGCAAACGTAAGTGCCGACAGCCCACCCATGGAATTTCCGACCAGGTGTGCCTTGTCGATCTTCAGCGCATCCATCAGCGCCTTGACCGCACGTGCGTTGACCAGCCCGCGGGGGTCGGCCGAGACCAGTGGCGAGGATTTGTTGAAGCCCGGACAGTCGAGCAGGATCACGCGAAAGCCTGCGCCCGCATAAGCCTCGATGTTGCGATAAAAGTTGCTCCATCCGCCGGCTCCCGGTCCGCCGCCGTGCAGCATGATGACGGCCGGACCCGAGCCTGCTTCGTTGTAATGCAGCACCTGGCCAGCGGCTTCGACGGTGCGGCTGGTGGACGTTTCACTGAGTTGGGTCATGGGATAGCCTCTTTAGGAAGGAACGTCGCGCGAGTGCGCGCTGCAAATCTATTTCTGATGTCCTGCTATTGCCGATGTCCTGCCGTGCTCCAGTTTCTTCGACGGGGGCTGACGCAGCAGGAACACCGTTTCCGCCGGTCGCGCGCGGCCTGTCCTACGAATCGGTCAGATCGATCAGCACCTCGCCGTTGTCGACCCGCACCGGATACACACGAATGGTGGTGCTGCCGGGCGCCGCCCGTACCGCGCCGCTGCGCAGACAGAATCTGGCGCCATGCAAGGGACATTCGATTTCGAGCGCGTCGACAGCCCCGTCGGTGAGTGGAAAATCCTCGTGCGTGCAGCGGTTCTCGAAGGCGAACCACTCGGCGCCTGCGCGACAGATGGCGAGCGGCAGCGGCGCGTCGCTCAGCTCGCGGATTTCGCCGTCGGCCAGTTCATCGACCGCGCAGGCACGCAGTAACCGGCCCATCAGAAAAAGATGCTCAGGTTGTTCGCCAGCAAGGTGCTCTGATCCAGCACGATCACCCGTCTGGCGATTTTCCAGCGCGTGCCGTCGCTGGCCGGCCGCAGCCGATCCACGCGGCCCCCCACAAAGATATCCACGTGCCGCTCCGCGCGCGAGCGGTACAGCATGAAACAGCACTCCACGTCCCACTCACCCTCGACGGCCGCCGGCCGCAGATAGACGTTGCTGACGCTGTGCCGGGTACGCGACGGCGGCATCTCCGCCCAGGCTTTGCCGGTCTCCAGACGCTTGATGCGCTGGCCCAGCGATTCCAAGGTCTCGTCGAAGTAGGCGGCCACGAAACTGGCCGGGGGTTCGGCGCCACTGACCAGCTCGTGGTAATCGGTGCGCGCCGGCATCCGGTACTGCAGATCGGGCGCGAACAGGTTCAGCCACTGGCGATACTCGCGGCGGTCCAGCAGCGCGGCCTCCTCGTAGAGAAAGCGCTCGACATCGAGCTGCAACTCGGGCGTGACGGTGCTCACGGGCGCACTCCCGTGGCGGCTGTCCTGCCCAGCTCTGCGTGCGACTCGCCCATCATCATGCGGGTCCAGCGATCGTAGAATCCGCGCGCCGCCGCTTCCGAGAACACGTAGCTCAGCGGACCCGGGAAGCGCTCATCCTGACGGTTGTTGCCCAGGCCCATCTGCAGGTTGAAACGCTGGCGTCGCGCCTTGCTCCCGCGCAGCACCTTCTGCACCTCGATCCAGTTTTCGCCGTCGTCCTGTTCGAACATGCCGCCCGGGCTGAAAGTCCGCGTGATGCCTTGACCCCAGCAGTCCTTGACCTCCTGCGGCGCATCGGCATCGACGATGGCCAGCGCCCACACCTCGATCTCATTGGGTCCGCGCGGATGCCACACACGCAAGGTGTTGATGCCGGGCAGGAAGGAACAGGTCGGGAAGATGGTCATGTGGGCGCCATTGATGGCCTGGGTGCGCGTCTCGCCCAGGCGCTCGATCACCCGCGGGCGCGACTCCATCAGATAGCGGGCCACGGGCGCGCCGACGATGGCCCCGAGCAACTGGCCCTGGTCGTCGGCGGTGTGAAAGCCGGTGCCATGGCCGGCCGCGGCAGATCGCCACTGCAGGCCTTCGGTGGGCCAGGTGGCGGCCTCGGGCGGCACACCGTCAGGCAGCACCGCCAGGATCGCCGACATATGCGACAGCGGCGCGTGATACATGTCGCTGCAGAACTGCTCGGCGGCGAATTTCCAGTTGCAGGGAATCACCCAGCGGTGCACGCCGCCCCAGACTTCGGTGCCGGCGTCGGAGCGATCGAACATCGCATCCATGTAGAACCTGGCGTCGCCAAGACAGGTGTCCAGGTCCGGCGCCTCCTGGTCCCAGCAGCCGAAGATCAGGCCCTTGTACTCGGCCACGCGCGGCACCCGGACGGCGCCCCATTCGGCCTTGTTGAGCTTGCCGCAGAACGCTTCCTTTTCCCTTGGGACATTGACCAGATTGCCGGCGCTGTCATAGCTCCAGCCGTGGTAGGAACAGGTAAAGAAGCGTGCGTTGCCATGCGACAGCCGGCTCAGTTTCATGCCGCGGTGTCGGCACTGATTGAGGAAGGCCACGACCTTTCCGTCCTTCTGCCGCGACACGATGACGGGGTCTTCGCCCATGTAGGTCGTAAAAAAATCGCCGGCCTTGGGAATCTGGCTACGGTGGGCCAGGAACAGCCAGCTGCGACCGAAAACCTGTTCGAGTTCGCGCTCGTACAAGTCCTGATCGCAGTAGATGCGCGGATCGACAGTGCCGTTGTCGACGTCCACGAGTTCGCGGATGCGCTGCGGGGTCCAGCGTTCGCTGCTTGTGCTTGAGCCGTCTGCGGCCATGTGGGTTCTCCAGAATACTGAGGCCTGCGTCCCGTCCTGCCGAGCACCGCGACTGCGTGGCGGCGACACCCGGGCGGCGTCCTCGGTTTGCCTTATGCGGTTGGAATCCCCCGGCGCGTCTGTACGCCGCGGTTGTGCTGGCTGGCAAGTCGCCGCCAAACCAGGGTGTAGCCGTCGCCCTCGAACAGGTTCTCGACGCTGCGATAAGGCAGTCCGTCGGTGCCGGTTTCCACGCCGAGATTGGCGATCAGATCGGTGCGATTGAACTGCTCGTAGCCCAGGTATTTCCACTTGGTGTGGACCTCGTGCGCGAACGCCGCCTTGTCGGCGTCGGTTTCGCAGGGTTTGCCCCAGGCGATGAAATAGCGGTGGTTCTTTTCGTCCACCGGCACATACCACTCGTAGTGCACCATGCCCAGGATCGGCCAGGGCGCCACCTTCAGCGCACCGGGCAACCAGATCGAGCCCTCGATGGAACCGTAGGCCAGGTAGGCCATCTCGTTGGGTGGAATCTTCGACGCCATGCGCCCGCGCTCGCCGTCGCATTCGAACTCGAATTCGAACACCGGCTCGGATTTCCCCAGCGCGTCGACCAGACCCTTGGGCCCGGGCCCGGTGACCTCGGTGATCTCGTGAAACGTGTCGCCGCCGACGATGCGGTTGGCGATCGGAAACGGACGGTCGAGCGCAGCCAGGAAATGATCGTCCTTGTGGATGAAGATGTGATTCGGATCGAAGCCGGAGTCCGCCGCCAGCCGCCAGTTGCAGGCGGACGGCACGTTCACCGCGCCCACCACCGTCCAGCCCGGATCGAGAAACCCCGGCGGCACGTCGTGCGCCAGTGGCGGTGGCGGATCCATGTCGCCGACGAACGCGAACACCATGCCGTTGATCTCCTGCACCGGGTAGCTGTGCAGATGCCGCTTGCCGATCAGGCGGCTGTCCGGCGCGCTGGGAATGGCCACCAGCTCGCCGTTGCGGAAGTTGTAGGTGAACGCGTGCAGCCAGCAGGTAATCGTGTTCTTGGTGAAGCATTCCGGTTTGGTCGAGAACTTGAAACCGCGATGCAGGCACTGGTCGGCGATCGCGTAGACCTGGCCGTCGATCCGCTTGAACAGCAGGTTCTCGCCGAGCAAGGTCAGCGGCACCAACTGCTCTTCGCCGATCTCGCTGCTGAGCAGCGCCGGATACCAGTGATTGCGAAAGCCCAGCGCGGCGTCTTCGTAGCGTCCCGGCTTGATCTGCAACTCGGGCTTGCGGTCTCCGTCCATGGGTGTCCTCCTCAGGTTTGCAGCTTCGATCACGAGAAAAGCCACGGACGCAATCCGCGGCACCAAGGCATCAATGCCCGCCCGGCGCGGCATGCCCCCAATCGCTGAGCTGCGAGTAGCTGCAGACTTCCCAGTGCTCGGGGTCCACCACCGTGCCGCCGCTGCCGAATTCCACCGCGAAGCCCGAGGGACTGACGGCGTAGAACGAGAACATGCCGTCGTTGGGGTGGTGGCCCAGGCCCATCATGATCGGCACGCCGGCCTCCAGGCAGCGGTCGTAGGCCATGCCGACATCGTTGGGGTCGGACACTTCCACCATGATGTGATGGATGCGCTTGGGAAACGGAACCTGCGCGGTGGCGAACGAGTGATGACGCCCGGTGCGGGTATGGAAGAACGTCCCCTCGAACGGGATCGTGCCCATCGGCGTTTGCAGCGGCGCGCGGATGTGATCGCTCACCCGCAGTCCCAGCACGTCGCGATAGAACGCCACCGTCCGCCCATAGTCCCTGGCCGCGCTCACGTAATGGCCGACCCCCAGCGCGCCGGTGACGAAGCCGCCACGCAGGACTTGCGAGCGAAACGGCTGATCCCTGGGCGCGCAGGCCGGACCGTAGAAGAACTCGTGACGGATGCCGTCGGGGTCGGTGCAGGTATAGACCCGCTCCACCCGCCGCGACGCGGTGAGTTCGGGCGAGCCGGGCTCGGCATGCACGCCGCGCTGCGCGAGTTGTGCGACATAGGCTTCCAGCGCGCCCGCGGTGTCGAACTTCCAGCCGGCGGCAGCGAGATCGTCGTCGTCGTCGCGCTCGATCAGGATGCGCTGCTCGTAGTCGTCCATGCGCAGCGACAAGGCCCTGCCCGGTTCATGGCGGCCCAGTTGCAGGCCCAGCACCGCAACCGCAAACCGCTCCCAGGCGCTCAGGTCGCTGGCCGCGATGCACAGGTAGCCGAGAGTGGAAATTTCCGCCATGGGGTTCTCCGTCCAGGGTGTCGGACCGACGTCCTTGCACCGGTCTCATGAGCGTGAAAGCGCAAGGCTCATGCCATGCGCGTCCGCGACTGCGCCCGTGTTCCTGCCGGTCGCGCATCTGTATGTATTGCCGGGGCATTCGCTCGAAATGCGGCACATCACGCCGGACGCACCACGACTTCGTCGGGACCATGCTTTAATCAAATTCATAAACATGCAAAAGCGTTCTCATCATTTGATGCAAAGCGCGCCAGCGCAGGAGGGCTGCCCCGTGCCTGACCCGCATCGTTCCCCACAACGCTCCCGACCCAAGCTCGCGGGTGCGCCACTGGCGACATCGCGACGCATATCCACCCGCCACGCGGCCGAACTGCGCTTTCCGCAGATCGAGGACATCGCGGAGCGCCTGCATTTTTCGCCGGACCACGGTCGCATCTGGCTGGAGGACCGGCGCATGGTGCTGCTACCGACCGAGGCCTACTGCGATCTGCGTGCAGAGCTGATTGCGATTGCCGGCGTGGAAAACGCACGCGGCCTGATCACGCGCATGGGCTATGTCAGCGGCAGCCGCGACGCCGAACTCGCCAAGTCCACGCGCGGCGACGCCAGCCTGTTCGAAGCCTTCAGCGTCGGCCCGCAGTTGCACGCGCTCAAGGGCATGGCGGAAATCGAGCTGCTCGAATTCCACATGGACACCGCCGCCGGCGAGCTCTACAGCGAATTCCTGTTCAAGGATTCGTTCGAGGACGAACGCCCGTCCGCCGACTCGCAGCTGGACAGCCAAAGCGCCTGCTGGATGCTTGCGGGTTACGCCTCCGGCTACGCCAGCGCGTTCATGGGCAAACGCATCCTGGTGCGGGAGGTGGAGTGCCGCGCGCAGGGACACGCGCAGTGTCGCGCGGTGGCCAAGCCGGTCGAGGACTGGGACGACCCCGAAACCGATCTGCGCTACCTGCAGCCTCTGCCCAGCGCGCCACAGGTCGAAACCGCCGGCCGTCGCGGCCGTCCGCTCCGGCAGGCCCGCGCGGCGGTGGCGAGTCTGCCCGACCCGCCTCGCGGCAGCGCAAGCGATGCGCCGGTCGGCGGGTCGACCGCGTTCAGCACCATCCTGCACCAGATCAATCGCGTCGCGCCGACGCCCGCGGCGGTGTTACTGCTTGGCGAAAGCGGCGTCGGCAAAAGCCTGTTCGCACGCGAGGTACATGACCGCAGCCGGCGCAGCGAGCGTCCCTTCATCGCGGTGAACTGCGCGGCGATCCCCGACACCCTGATCGAGGCCGAGCTGTTCGGCGTGGAGCGCGGAGCGTATACCGGTGCCACCGGTTCGCGCGCCGGTCGCTTCGAGATGGCCGACGGCGGAACGCTGTTTCTGGACGAGATCGCCACCCTGAGCCTGACTGCGCAGGGCAAGCTGCTGCGCGTGCTGCAGTCCGGCGAGTTCGAACGCCTGGGCAGCACCCGCACGCGCAAAGCCGATGTGCGGGTGATCGCCGCCACCAACGTCAATCTCGACGAGGCCCTGGCGCAGCAGAGTCTGCGCCAGGATCTGTACTTCCGGCTCAACGTCTTTCCGATCACGATTCCGCCCCTGCGCGAACGACGCGACGACCTGCCGTTGCTGATCGGTCACTTCCTGTCGCGCTACTCGCAGATGCACGAGCGCCGGCTGCCCGGTATCAGTCCGCAGGCGCTGGCCGCGCTGCTGGCCTATCGCTGGCCCGGCAATGTGCGCGAGTTGGAGAACGTGATCGAACGCGGCGTGATCCTGGCCGACGAGGGCCGTCCGCTGGAGCGCGCGCACCTGTTCGCGACCCGTCAGGCCCTGCCCGCAGGCGATCTCATGCAGCTCGACCAGGGCGGCGCCCTGGTGCCCAGCTCGCAGAGACCGGAAGCCGACGTGCTCGACGCATTCGCCCGCCGGCTGGTGGAGGACAGCACCCTGACCCTGCATGCAGCCGAAGACCGCGCGGTGCTGGCCGCCATCGGCAAGGCCCGGGGCAATGTCACCCAGGCCGCCGCGCTACTGGGACTGACGCGCGCCCAGCTCGACTATCGGCTGAAGAAGTTACGCCACAAAGCCCCGCGTTTGCCGGCGCTTGCGCCGACGGGTCGATCGGCACTCTGATTCAGGCTTTGACGCGCGCGCCGATCCAGTCGGTCATATCCTGCAACACCAGCGCACGATCGGCCGGCAGCTCGTTGAAGATCTCGTGGTACAACCCCGGATAGACCTTGAGCGTCTTGTCCTTGGAACCGCACTTGTCGATGACCATCTGGCTGCCGGCGACGCCAGCCAGCTTGTCGTCCTGCCCGTGCATCACCAGCAGCGGCAACTGCAGCGCCGGCAGCAGCGCCGGCAGTATCTCCACGAAGTTCACGATCTCACCCAGGGTGCGCGCCGGCACCTTGCCGTGCGCGTTCAAAGGGTCGCTGGCATAGGCCGCAACCATGTCCCGGTCGCGCGAGACCAGACTGGGATCGATGCCGAACATGCCGAGCCTGGGCGCGACCATCGACAGGAACTTGGCAATCGGCTTCATCATCGGCGGCGCGCCGTCCAGCGCCACTGCCGGACCCGACAGCATCAGCGCATACAGCTTGCCGGGATTCTTCAGCGCATAGCTCAGCGACAAGGCGCCGCCCATGCTGTGGCCGAGCAGAAAGGTCGGCAGACGCGGCTGCTCGCGGCGTGCCAGGTCCACCAGGTGATCGATGTCCTCGACCGCGTGGGCAAAGCGATCCACGAATGCACGCGGACCACCGGACTTGCCGTGTCCGCGATGATCGATGGCGTAGACCGCACAACCGGCGCCGACCAGCGCCTCGGCCACGTGCGCATAGCGTCCGCTGTGTTCGCCCAGGCCGTGCACCAGCACCACCAGCGCCTTGGGCGAGGTCGGCTGCCAGCTCTGCCAATAAATTTCAACGTCCTTCTTGCCCTTGAAGCGGCCTTCGCTGTGATTCATGAGTTCACTCAGTTGATCCTTGGGCTTGGTGAATCCCGGGTTGCACCCGGGCTACTGTTTCTTGCCTGGGGCGAGGATTTCATCCAGCACCTGTAGCCCGGGCGCAGCCCGGGGTTGTGTGCCACATGCCCAGTGCGTCCCACGCCCAGCCACGGCCCGGGGCTGCACCCGGGCTACCGCTTTTTGCCGAGGGCGATAATTTCATCCAGGCCGGCGCGCAGGCATTCGATCAGCAGCTCCGGCTCGGTGACCGCGGCGCGATCACTGTTGATGCCGATACAGCAGCGGCCGTTGTGCGACATCATCACGATCATCATGCCGCAGCCAGGCACCGGCGCGAACGGCCAGAAGTGGGTGATCTCGGCGCCGGCCATGTACACCGGGTAGGGTATGCCGGGCACGTTGCTGATCTGCGCATCCTGCGCCGCGGTGAAGTCCGCCGTCATCGCGGTGATCGCCGCCAGCGGCAGGCGCGTCACCACCGGCATCATGCGGATCATGATGTCCAGCGCCGCCTCGGCGCGGGTGTCCCTGACGAAGCGCTGGATGTGGCGCACGCGCTCGACTGGATCGTCGATGTCCAGCGGCGCGGCGTACTGGCTGCCGGCGAACTTGTTGCCGCCCATGGGATCGTTGTCGGTGCGCAGCGAAATCGGAAAACCGATCGGCATCTGGTTCAGGGTGACGCCCATTTCCTGGTGATAGCGGCTGAAGCCACCGACCAGCCCCGCCAGGAACACGTCGTTGAGCGAGCCCTGCGCGGCCTTGGCCGCGGCCTTGAAATCCGTCAGCGGGTATTCGATGCCATCAAAGCGCCACGACAGGCTGCGCTTCTTGAACAGCCCGGAACCGGGCACCGGTTTAGTACCCAGCACCCGCTTGGCCGAGGCCAGGTATTCGCGCCCCTTCTGCGCCGCCTCCGGGTCGCGCAGCCATCGTCCGAGCGAGCGGGTGATCGTGGAAACCTTACCGGCTGCCTCCGAGGGCAATGCGAACAGGCTGTTGCGCAACTGCTGGCGGGCGACCTGGGTCGACGTGGGCGCACGCCGGCTGCGCTCCTCGCACGGCGGTCGCGGGCGATCGCTCTCGTCACGCTGCTTGCCCAGCACCCGCGACAGCAACTGGATGATGCCCAGGCCGTCGGAGGTCGCGTGATGCAGCTTGAGCACGTAGCCGGCGCGGCCGCCTTCCAGGCCTTCCACCAGGGTCGCCTCCCAGGGCGAGCGCGCCTTGTCGAACGGCGTCATCGCCAGGTTCTGCGCCAGATCGAAGAACTGCCGCTCGCTGCCGGGTTCGGGCAGACGCACGCGGCGCAGGTGGTAGTCGAGATTGAAATCCGGGTCTTCCACCCACACCGGATTGCCGACGCCAAAGGCCGGATCGACCACGCGCTGACGAAAGCGCGGCACCGCCTGGGTCACCCAGCGATGCCCGGCCACCACGCGATCCCAGTCCGGCGTCTGGTCCAGGAACAGCACCGAGGTGGTCGTTGATCGCAGGCGCGGATCGACTTCCGCACGCCACATCACCGCCTCGAACGCACTCATCTCGGCCGGGCCACCCCACTCGCGCAGTTCGGCCAGCAGGTCGGTTTCCATCGGTTCAGCTTTGCCCATTTGCTCGCTCATTTTTTAGAAGGAACCATTAGCCACGGATCACACGGATGAACACGGATCAAAATCCTGCGTGATTAGCAACGAAGCTCAGCAACCGGGGTGAGGGCCGCTCAGCCAGGTGCTGCGGCGTCGGCGGGGCCCTCACCCCCAGCCCCTCTCCCGCTTGCGGGAGAGGGGAGCACGCAACGCGGCCGGACCGCGGCTCGTCGCCGATCGAGAAATCCTGTGATGCTTCACCCGTGTGCATCCGTGGCAGAAAAAAGTTCAACCCGACTCCTGCTCCGCACCGGCCGCCAGCTTGCGCAGTCCGCGGAAAGCCTGCACCGCACCGTGGTCGCCCCTGACCACGGCAGCCACTTCGCGCGCGATCGGCATGTCCACGCCGTAGCGCGCGGCCAGTTCCATCACCACGCTGCTGGTCTTGATGCCTTCGGCCACCATATTCATCGAGGCAACGATCTCGGCCGTGGTCTTGCCGGCGGCAAACTGTTCGCCGACCTGGCGGTTGCGGCTCAGCGGACTCATGCAGGTGGTGAGCAGATCGCCCAGGCCGGTGAGGCCGGAGAACGTCTCGGCGCGACCGCCCATCGCGACGCCCAGACGGGTGATCTCCGCCAGCCCGCGGGTGATCACCATGGCGCGCGTGTTCTCGCCCACGCCCAGACCCTGACCCATGCCGGCGGAGATGGCGATGACGTTCTTCAACGGTCCGCCCAGCTCGGAGCCGATCACATCGGTGTTGGTATAGACGCGAAACACCGCGCTGGAAAACAGCGGCTGCAGGGCGCAGGCGATGCGCTCATCCGGCATCGCCACCACCGCGGCGGCAGCCATGCCTTGCAGCACTTCGCGCGCGATGTTGGGCCCGGCGAGCAGCCCGGCCGGATGACCCGGCAGTTCCTCGTGGATGATTTCGGTCATGCGCCGCTGGGTGCCCTGCTCCAGGCCCTTGGCCAGGCTGACCACCGGCACCCAGGGTCGCACCCGCGGCGCGACCTGCTTGAGGGTGTCGCGGAAGCTGTGCGAGGGCACGCCCATCACCAGCACGTCGCAGTCGTGCAGTGCCTCGTCCAGATCGGCGGTGGCGCGCAGGTTGCGATGCAGCGGCAGGTCTTTCAGGTACTGGCTGTTGCGCTGATCGCGGTTGATCTCGTCGACGGTGTCGGTGCGGCGCGCCCAGATCAGCGTTTGTGCATTGCGCGCGGCCACTGACGCCACCGTGGTTCCCCAGGAACCCGCGCCCAGGACGGTGACCCGCATCGGTCGGCTCATGAGGCCTCCTTGGATTTCTTGTCGGGCCAGTTCTCGAGGGTCTGCACGTAGCGCTGACGTACTTCGTCGATCCGCTCCGCCATCTCGGAGACTTTCCAGGCGCTGACGTCCACCGGCGGCAGCACTGCGACCTGGATGGTGCCGGAGCGCATGGTCTGGTCGTTGCGGCCCATGATCTCACCGGCATTGCGGATCACCACCGGCACGATCGGCACGCCGGCCTGCATCGCGAGGTGAAACGGGCCTTTCTTGAACGGCCCCAGTTTCGGCGTCCAGGAGCGCGTGCCCTCCGGCGCGATGCATACGGACAGGCCGCTCTTGAGACGATCCACTGCGGGCTTGAGCGCGTCCACCGCCTTCTGCGAGTTGCTGCGATCCAGGAACGCGACTTCCGCCATTTCCATGAAGCGGCCGAAGCCCGGCACCTTGCGTGCCTCGGCCTTGGCCACGCCGGTAAAGCCGCGGCGCACCAGATGCATCATCAGGAACATGTCGAATTTGCTCTGATGATTGATGATGAACACGCAGGGCCGGTGATCGCGCAGATGCTCTTCGCCGATCACCTCGGCCTTGACGCCGAGCACCTTGAACGCGGCGTCGCTGGACATCGAGGTGATCAGATCCACCGCCTTGCGCGTGTCGCCGGTGGCGCGCGCGTACCCCAGCCCGGCCAGGAAGGTCAGCCCCATCGCGCCGTAGGCACCGACGGTGCGTGCCATCGCCTTGACCGGCCCGCGCAGACGCTTGTCGAAGCGCAGGACCGGCCAACCGGCATCGTTCGCGGTCTGCTCCAGCAGTTCCTTGGGCTGCACTGCGGTGGCGTGGCCCACGCTGCGCAGAAATGCGATGTCCTCGTTGCCGTTGGCGTAGCCGTAACTCTGGTCGAGCTTGATGCGCTGCTCGCGCGCGAACTGGCGTACCGCGGCCGCCTTGCCCTCCCCCCAGGCCGGCGCTCCGACGATGCCGCCGGTCAGTTTCCCGTTACGCAGCTTGGCCTGGGTGCACAGGATGTGCTGGATGCCGTACTCCTCGGCCAGCGGCTCGATCTGGTAGCGCGTTGCCGACGAGGCGATCGCCACCGTATGGCCCATGCGCTGATGCGCCTGCACCAGCTTCCAGCCTTCCGGGAACAGAGTGCTGCCGATCTTGGCCAGCCACAGGCGCCGCCACAGCGCGCGCATGTCCTCTTCAGTCTGACCCGCCCATTCCAGGATGCCGTCACGGATGACAGTGGCGAACTCGTCGTCGGTCAGGTCCTTCTTGCGGGCCAGCTTGAAGGTGTCCACCAGCTGCTTGCGCCCCATCTCGCCGCGGCGGATGCGATCGGTCAGATAGGCAGCGGCGGAATAGCCGTCGATCAGGGTGCCGTCGAAATCGAAGAAGGCGCCGATCTTGGGCCCTTTGGGTCCTTGCAGTACGCGATCGATCGCCGTTTGCAGTGCGCTGTTCATGCGGTCACTCCTTCACTGCGCCGGGCGCGGTCCAGTTCTTCGATGGCGGCCACGCTTTGCACGGCGGCAGCCAGTTCGTCGGCAAATTCGCGGCGGCGCTGCGCCAGATCTGCGGCCCCGGGCGTGAGCAAGCCGCGGTTGGCGGCCAGCGACAGCGCGTTGGCGAAGACTTCGCGGGAGACACACTCGGGATTGCGCAGGCGCTGCTGCAGCACATATTGACGCCCCACTTTCACGCACTCCTCGGTCAAGGCTTTCTTGTCGATCTTGAGATCCACCGGTTGCGCGGCCAGGCGATCCGCCACGATGAAATAGGCTTCCAGGAACGGCGTGAGCACCCGGTGGGCGATCAGCACCGGCACCGTCATCAGCAGCTCGCGACGGTCTTTTGCGATTGCCACGCGCTGGCGGAACTTGGGATCAATCAGGCGCGACTCGGCCTTCTGTTCTTCACGGAACGTCGCCTTGTCGCTGAAGAAAAATTCGAACTTGAGCAGGTCGCGCAGGGCAAAGGCCGACGCCCAGGCGCGTTCCAGCGGGCCGGTAATGTCGTCGCGGGTGGCGTCCAGCAGCGCCAGTTCCAGAATCGCGCGATTGACGAACCAGTGGACCGCACTGTTGCGATAGAACGCGGCTACCGAGTGCTGGCCGGTTTCGATCTTGAACACCGTATCCAAACCGCCCTCGTGTCGGCTGACCACCCCGCTGCCTTCGAGCATGCGCAGGGTGTCGTCCACGCCGGCGGTGGTGCGCAGGTTTTCCAGGTGCGAGCTGGGCAGGCCGCGTGCATCGGCGTAGTCCAGCAGCGGCAGCACCTGCTCGTGCACCTCGCTCAGGGTCAGCGCGCGGTCGCGCATGCCCAGCAGCGCAAAGGCCACCAGCGCCGGCGCGGTCACCGGCGTACAGCGGTTGATGCGCTGGAACACTTCAAACGCGATCTTGGCCACGGTCCACTTGCCGCCGCCCTCCTCGTCGGCCTGCGCCAGGGCTTCGCGCAAAGACAGCGGCTCACCGAATCGCACGTAGGCGGTGCCGATGCGCTTCTGCTGGGTGCGCGCATAGCCGGCCAGCCACAGCAGGTTTTCCTTGGACTTGGTGGCGCCGGCCTCTTCGGCCGCCATCACGCTGACCTCGTGCATCAGGTCGTAGGTGGTCGACACCGGCACCAGCAGCATGTCGTCGGCGCCGCCGGACTCGATGGCCGACACCAGATAACTCAGCAAGCCGTACTTGGGCGGGCGCAGCTTGCCGGTGCGCGAGCGGCCGCCCTCCATGTACCACTCCAGGTTCAGGCGCTGCGATGCCAGCCAGGCCAGGTATTCGCGCACCACCAGCTTGTAGACCTCGTCGTCCTGGAAGCTGCGGCGGATCAGAATGCCGCCGCTGCGGCGGATGATGGTCCCCAGCGGCCAGAAGCCGAGGTTGTTGCCGCCCAGGATGTGGTTGCGCTTCATGCCGTGATCGCGCAGCAGGCGCGACAGGATGAAGGCATCGGCGTAGGAACGATGCGTGGGCAGGTACACCAGCGCATGCTGCTGGTTGAGCGCCTTGAGTTCGCCCAGCGCGGTCTCGTCGACGTCCACCGTCCACGCCCGCGTGTGCAGTGGCCCCAGACCGTAGTCGAACGCCGCGGCGAATGCCGGGCTCTGCACGGTGACGATCTCTTCCAGCCCGATCCGTGCTTCGGCGGCGACGTCTTCCGGCGTGCGTCCGATCTGCCGGGCCAGCACCGCGACCTGCTCCTGGAAACGCTCGGTAGCGGCGACCTTGCGCGCCACCTGCTTGCGTTGCAGCAGGGTGGCGGCCACCAGCGGATTGAGCGCCATCAGATTCATGGCGCTGCCGTCATCGCTTCGGCGCGGGCCGTGGTCTGAAGGATCACCTCGGCCACCTGCTGCGGGTCGTCGTACATCGGCACATGGCCGACGCCCTTGACGATCAGGTGCTGCGCGCCCTTGACCCTGTCCCGCATCGGCTTGCCGTAGGTTTCGTAGGGAATCACCTGGTCGTGTTCGCACCAGGCGATGGTGACCGGCGTACTGCCGGCATCCAGCGGGCGCAGACCGCCCTTGTCGCGCATGCTGGTCAGCAGCGCCGGCAGCATGGCGGTGCGTCGCAGGGAGTTCATGGCGCCACGGAATTCGTCGGGCGGCATGCGGTCGCCATGCATCATCGCCTGCTTATTGAGGGCGCGGCGCACGCCGGCAAAGCGCAGCAGCCAGGCGGTCAGGAAGATCAGTACCGCGATCAGGGCGAACACCCGCCGGAACGGGGTTTCCACCCGGCGGTAGGCTTCCGGCGTGGTCCAGCCGCCGGCCGGCGACAGCGCGGTGACCGAGCGCGCCACGCCGCGCCGCGCCAGTTCCAGCGCCAGCCAGCCGCCCAGGGAATTACCCGCAACATGGGGATTGTCGATCCCGCGTGCGCGCAGGTCTTGTTCCAGCACGTCGGCCAGCGCGTCGACGGAAGGCTCGACACCGTCCGGCAGCGCCGGCCCGCCGAGATGGCCAGGCAGGGTCAGCGCCACCACCCGGTGTCGGGCGCTCAGCAGGTCCAGCACCGGCTTCCAGATGTGCCAGGTGCCGCCCAGTCCGTGCAGTAGCAGCAGGGTGGACCCGGTTCCGCTTTCCAAAGCCGCGTCCGATGTCCGCGTTCGATCCACAGCACGCTCCCTTTTGCCAGCCCGGTCCGGTCGTCCCCGCCCCTTGCGAGCGCGGGCAGCCCCAATTGTTCCGCTTCCAGAATAGCGGGTTGAAACCGGCTGCCAACCCGGACTTACGACGGGGCAACAGGGGCATCGCGCCGCTGCATCATGGGCTTTGCGTCCACCGCCCAGCATAGTAGTATGGTGCCATACTACGTTAGATCACCTCTTACCCTCAACACGTCTCAAACGGAGAAATCACTTGCGCGGACTCAAGGACAAGGTGGCCCTGGTCACCGGTGCGGCCAGCGGCATCGGCTTGGCCATCGCCCAGCGGCTGGCCGAGGAAGGCATGATCGTCGGGGTGCTCGACATCAATGCCGAAGCCGCGTCCAAGGCGGTGCAGGAGATCAAGGCGGCCGGCGGGCGGGCCGAATCCGCGGTGTGCGACATCACCGACTACGAGGCTGTGAAGGCCGCGGTGGCAGAGATCGAGGGCAAGATCGGCCCCACCTGGGCGCTGGTCAACAACGCCGGCTGGGACAAGCCCATCCCGTTCCTCAAGACCACCCCGGACTTCTGGCAGAAAGTGGTGAGCATCAACTACATGGGTCCGCTGCACATGACCCACGCCGTGGTGCAGGGCATGGTGCAACGCGGCGGCGGACGGGTGATCTTCATTGCCTCGGATGCGGGACGGGTGGGCTCCTCGGGCGAGGTGGTGTATTCGGGCACCAAGGGTGCGACGATTGCGTTCGCCAAGGCCCTGGCGCGCGAAGTGGCCCGCAAGAACGTGACGCTCAACTGCCTGTGTCCCGGCCCCACCAACACGCCGGCCATGGACGCGTTTGTCGGCACCGGCGAGGAAGGCCAGAAGATTCGCGACGCCATGGTGCGCGGCGTGCCGCTGGGCCGCATCGGCGAACCCTCCGATTACCCGGGACTGGTCGCGTTTCTGGCCAGCGACGACGCCGCGTTCATGACCGGTCAGACTGTCAGCGTATCCGGTGGTCTGACGATGCACGGTTGAGACGGGCTGACAATTAAAGATGACGATCGGCAGAATCCGCTGCCGGCGTGGTGCTTGGTCCCAGGCTGCGCACCTTTCCACCGGGCCTTGCGGCCCATGTAGATGAAACGAGGAGAAGTACCTATGACGTTCAAGAAACTTGCGGTCGCCGCGGCGCTGTCGCTGGCCACGGTGTCCGCGCACGCGGCGCCGGGCCTTCCCGGCCTCGGCACCAGCGCGCCGGCGGCGCTGACCGCGCTCGGCCGTCTGGCCGACCCGGTGCTGCAGCCGATGCTGGCGTTCTCGGCCCCCCTGGTCGGTGGTCTGGTGCGAACGGCGCCACCGGTCTTCCTGCTGCTGGGTGATCTCACCGGTGGCGTGACCAATGCGTTTCTGGTCACCACCCCGGCGATCGGGCGTCCGGACCGCGTGCGGTTCGCGGACCGTCCGTTCCTGGCCACGCTGCCCGGCCTGCGCTGAGCAGGGCACAGGCGCCGCGCCTTCCGTCGGGAGGCGCGGCGTTGTTGCTGGCGGTCTTTGCGGCAACCTCGCCGGGGTGACGCCACGCGTCCCAAGCTCGCGCCCGGGTGCGGGCGCACCCGTGAGATCTGCACGCGGCCGCCGGACGCAAGACCAGCGATTCGCATCCGGTTGCGCATCCGGACTCTGATCGTAAGGGTCCCCTACGAAACCATTCCGAGACCTTTGCCGTGTTCTTCAGTCGTGACGGAATTTTCGCCACTTCGACTGGAGAGTCTCGCAATGCGCTTCAAGAAAACCTTCTTCGTGGCCGCACTGGCCCTGGCGTCGTTCTCGGCGCAGGCGGCGCCGGTCGGCGGCGGCTTGGGCCAGGCGGTGCCGCGGCTGCTGACCTCGCTGGGCGTCATCGCCAATCCGCTGCTGCAGCCAGTGCTGAGCATCAGCGGTCCCATCGTCGGCGGACTGGTGCAGAACGCCACACCGTCGCTGTTCCTGTTGCTGGGCAACGTCGGCGCGGGTCCGATCAACGCCTTGCTGGTGCGCACACCTTCCATCGGCGGACAGCGCCCCGGCCTGTTCGGGCGATCGCTGGACGGCGCTCCGGCGCGGGCACTGCCGCCGCTGCCCGGTTTGAGGTAACCCCCCGTCGGCGCGACGCCTGCAGTGGCGGGTGTCGCGCCCGGAGCTGCGCTTGCGGCGGTGTCGCGGCGTGACATTGCAGCACCCGCGGTTCCACACGTCGTCCGCGGCGCCGCATCGGCACCGCGCCATCGCCCTGCACCTGGCCGACACCGGCGAGTCGTTGAGCTACGACGAACTGGTGGAACATGCCGACCGCGCCGCACAGCTGTTCGCGCGACTGGGGCTGCGCCAGGGCGATTGCATTGCAATCCTGCTGGAGAACCACATCCGCTATCCGGAACTGATCTGGGCAGCGAAAAACTCCGGCCTCGTGTATGCCTGCATCGGCAGCCTGTCCAGTGCCGACGATGCCGCCTACATCGTCGACAACTGCGACGCCAGGCTGCTGATCAGCACCGCCCACCTGGCCGCTACCGCGCTTGCGGTCGCCGAACGTCTGGGCCCGCGACTGCAGTACCTGATGATCGACGGCGCACAGGCACCGTTCCGTGCCTACGAGCCGGCGATGCAAGGCGAACCCGCCGTGCCGCTGCCCGGTCGCTACCGCGGCCCGTCGATGCTGTACTCCTCCGGCACCACCGGGCGGCCCAAGGGCGTGCGCGTTGCGCTGACGTCCGAGCCGCCGGAACAGCCGCCGCGACGGCACGCGATGCTGCAGTCCCGCTACGGCTTCGACGCCGACACCGTGCTGCTCAATCCAGGGCCGCTGCATCACGCCGCGCCCGGTCGCTTCATGGTGTGTGTGCAGCGCTGCGGCGGCACCGTGGTGGCGTTTCGCAAATTCGATGCGCTGGACGTGCTGCGCGCGGTACCCGAGCATCGCGCCACTCACGGACTGTTCGTGCCCACCATGTTCGTGCGCATGCTGCAACTCGACGCAGACCTGCGCACGGCGACAGACCTGTCGAGCCTGCGCTGTGCGATTCATCTCGGCGCGCCCTGCCCGGTACCGATCAAGCGGCAGATGATCGAGTGGCTGGGGCCCATCGTGGAGGAGTTGTACGCCGGCACCGAATCGGTGGGGCACAGCTTCATCAGCTCGTCCGAATGGCTGCAACACCCCGGCTCGGTGGGTCGGCCGGATGCCGGCTGCGAGATCCGCATCGTCGGCGACGCCGGGCAGTTGCAGCCGCCGGGCACGCCGGGGCTGATCCAGATGCGCAACGGCAACCGCTTCGAGTATCACAAGGACCCGGACAAGACGCGCCAGACCATCGATGCCGACGGCTGGGGCAGCCTCGGCGACATCGGTTATCTGGACGAGGACGGCTATCTGTACCTGACCGACCGTCAGTCGCACATGATCGTGTCCGGCGGCGTCAACATTTATCCGCAGGAATCGGAAAACCTGCTGGCCGCGCATCCGGCGGTGATGGATGTGGCCGTCATCGGCGTGCCGCATCCCGAGTACGGCGAAGCGGTCAAAGCGCTGGTGCAACTGCGCGAACCGGCCGCGGGCGCCACCGCCATGGCCGGCGCGCTGATCGCGCACTGCCGTGCCAGCCTGTCGCATTACAAGTGCCCGCGCAGCGTGGACTTCGTCGATACCCTGCCGCGCAATGAAGCAGGCAAGCTGCTCAAGCACCGGATCAAGGCGCCGTACTGGGTAGGGCATGCGACGCCTTTGATCTGACCTTCGGTACCTAATGACGAATGCATGGGCCACGGATTTCACGGATGAACACAGTGGCGACAGGGGTCACAACGGTGGTTCGCACGCGAGTCGGAACCTTCCGCTTGCATCCGTGAAATCCGTGGCAAAACCAGTCAACTCCCCCTCCACACGAACCCTCATGAACAACCGCCAGATCGTCCTCAAGTCGCGTCCCGTCGGCATCCCGCAGCCGCAGCATTTCGAACTGGTGCAGGCGCCGGTGCCGGAGTTGAAGGACGGCGAGTTCCTGGTCGAAAACCATTACCTGTCGGTGGACCCGGCCCAGCGCGGCTACGTCAACGACGAGAACAACTACGCCCCGCCCGTACCCATCGGCGCGGTCATGCGCGCCATGGCGGTCGGCAAGGTCATCGCGTCCAGATGCGCCGGCGTCAGCGTCGACGAGTTCCACTACGGCTGGTTCGGCTGGCAGGACTACTGCGTGGCGACGCCGGCCGGCATCCTGCGCAAGATCGATCCAGAGCTGGCGCCGCTGTCCACCAACGCCGGCCTGCTCGGCATCAACGGCCTCACCGCCTATCTGGCACTGCACGACATCGGCCAGCCCAAGGCCGGCGAAACCGTGCTGGTGACCGCCGCCGCTGGCGCCGTCGGCAGCATCGTCGGCCAGCTTGCCCGGCAGGCCGGGGCGCGACCGGTCGCCGTCGTCGGCTCCGACCAAAAAGGCGAGCAGTGCCTGCGGGATTTCGGCTACGCCGATTTCGTCAACTACAAGCAGCCGCTGGAAGCGGCACTCAAGCGCACCTGTCCCAAGGGCGTGGACGTGTTCTTCGACAACACCGGCGGCGAGATCGCCGACACCGTGCTGCGCCAGATGGCCTTGTTCGGCCGCGTGATCCAGTGCGGCACCCTGTCCATCGCCTCCTGGGTGCCCAATCCCACCGGCCTGCGCAACGACCGCGAGATCCTGACCCGGCGCCTGCGCATGGAAGGCTTTGTGATCTTCGATCACCTCAAGCGCTACGACGACACCGCTCGAAAGCTAGCAGCCATGATCCAGGCCGGCACCCTGCGCTACGCCGAGGACATCGGCACCGAAATCGCGGACGCGCCGCAGGCGCTGGTGGACGTGTATGCGGGGCGCAACACCGGCAAGAAACTGATTCGGCTGCGCTGAGCAAGCCTTGACCCCACTGCGGCCGCGCCGCGCAAATGCCGTGCACGGGTTCGCAGCAGTCGCATCACTGATCGCGATACTGCGGCGGCCGGCGCTGCTTGAACGCCGCCACCGCTTCCTGATGGTCCGCCGTTCCCAGCAGGATCACCTGCTGGCGGTCCTCCAGCGCCAAGCCGGCGTCGAGGCTGCCGGCGTCGATGGCCAGATTGAGCGCGTCCTTGGTCATGCGCAGGCCCATCGGCGAGGCCTTGAGCATGTCCTCGGCCAGGGCCAGGCCGGTATCCAGCAGCGATTCCGCCGGCACGATCTCGCTGACCAGCCCCGCTGCCAGGGCACGCTGGGCGCTCATGAAGCGGCCGGTCAGGAGGAACTCGGAGGCCACCGACAGACCGACCAGGCGCGGCAACAGATACCCCGCGCCCATGTCGCAGCCGCCGAGCCCTACGCGCAGATAAGCCGCGTTCATGCGCGCCTCCGGCGCGGCGTAGCGAACATCCGACGCCAACGCCAGCGAGAATCCCGCACCGCAGGCAGCGCCATTGATCAGCGCGATGATCGGTTGCGGGCAAGCTCGCATGTGCCGGATCAGCCCGGAGTACAGATGCTGCAGTTCGAGCTGCCGCTGCGCGCGTCCCGGCCCGGTCGATGCAAACACCGCCGAATCCAGGTCCGCACCCGCGCAGAATTCCTTGCCCTGCGCCCGCAGGACGATGACACGCACCTGTGTTCGCGATGCCGCCGTGCTGAAGTAGTCGTGCAGGGTGCGCGCCATCTCCACGTTCAACGCATTGAGCTTCTGCGGCCGGGCCAGCGTGAGGATGTCGACGGGGCCACGGGATTCGATCTGGACAGGTGCTGCTGGCGTGCTCATAGATCGGTCTCCTGTTGGCGAGGCGCAAAGTCGCCTCTGGCCGGCCGATTGCGCGTTCCGCCGGTGGCCTGAAAGCATGCCATGGAGCGGCTTTGCGCTCCTGGGCCCGGGCCTCTTGCGTACCCGAGCGCAGCGCTCTATCACGCAGGGAAGATATGGTATGGTTCCATACCACTAAATCGCTTCCGGCGCGGCATGCCTGCCGCCGGAAGCCATCAGCCGGTCACCAACCCACCGAGAAGCCCCATGGCCAATGAGTCGAACTACAAGGACATCACCTACGAAGTCGGCGCCAACGCGGTCCGCATCACCATCAACCGCCCGGAAGTGTTCAACGCCTTCCGCGTGCAGACGGTGGAGGAACTGATCGATGCGTTCCGCCGTGCGGACGAGGAAAAGAGCGTCAACACCGTGATTTTCGGCGGCGCCGGCGACAAGGCGTTCTGCACCGGCGGCGACCAGAAAGTGCATTACTCCGAGGACGGCCTGTACGGCCCACGCGGCATGGTCGGCTTTCCCATCGAGGAGCTGCAGTCGGCGATCCGCGACTGCCGCAAGGTCGTGATCGCCCGAGTGCAGGGTTTCGCCATCGGCGGCGGCAACGTGTTCTGCACCATTTGCGATCTGACCATCGCCTCCGAGAAGGCGCAGTTCGGTCAGGTCGGCCCCAAGGTGGGCTCGGTCGATCCGGGCTTTGGCACCGCGTATCTGGCGCGTGCCGTGGGCGAGAAGAAGGCGCGCGAGATCTGGTTTCTGTGCCGCCGCTACAAGGCGCAGGAAGCGCTCGACATGGGCCTGATCAACAAGGTCGTGCCGCACGACGACCTCGACGCCGAGTGCGAAGCCTGGGCCGCCGAGATCAACCTGCTGTCGCCCACCGCCATCGCCATCGCCAAGCGCAGCTTCAACGCCGACTCCGAGAACATCCGCGGCATCAGCTTCATGGGCGTGGCCGCGGTGAAGGGCTACTACCAGTCCGAGGAGTCCAAGGAGGGCGTCAAGGCCTTCAACGAAAAGCGCAAGCCGGACTTCAAGCGCTTCGTCTGACGACCAAGCGCTTGAAGCAGGCGTTAGCAAAAGCGGGCGCAGCGAATCACGCGACCAGACTACCGACGCCTGACCTCTAACGCCTAAAGCGGGCGCAGCCCGTGTCCCAACGCCCAATGACTGATTCAAAGACTGATTCAAACCTCCATACCGAACTCGACGCCGACGGCGTGCTGCTGGCGCGCATCGACATGCCCGGCCGCGCGATGAACGTGTTCTCGCGCGACATGATGGATTCGCTCGAAGCTTTGGTGACGCGCGCCGGAAGCGACGATCGGATCCGTGCGGTGGTGCTCACCTCGGCCAAGCCGGCATTCCTGGCCGGCGCCGACCTGGCCATGATCCAGATGTTCACCGAGCGGGCGCGCACCGACAGCACCGCCGAACTGCATCAGCTGTTCGGGCATCTGGGCCGCCTGTTCCGGCGTCTGGAGACCAACCCCAAGCCCTTCGTCGCGGCTATCAACGGCCTGGCGCTGGGCGGCGGACTGGAAGTGTGCCTGGCCTGTCGCGAGCGCGTGGTGGCGGACGATCCTGCGATTCAGCTCGGCCTGCCCGAAGTGAAGCTGGGCCTGCTGCCCGGCGCTGGCGGCACGCAGCGGCTGCCGCGCCTGATCGGCACCGCCAAGGGACTGCAGATGCTGCTCAGCGGCGAGCCGGTGACGCCGACCGAAGCGCTGGCGCTCGGGCTGGTCGATGCGATGGTGCCGGCCGACCATCTGATCGAGACTGCAAAGCAGCGCGCGCTCGGCATCAGCCGCGCACAGGCGCCCTGGGATGCACCCGGCGCACGGTTCGATAGCCAGCCTTACGACTTCGGCAACGCTGATGCCGCGCGCCGCGCCATCGTCGCTGCGGTCGGCATCAGCGACTACCAGTGGCGCTACTACCCGGCCTACCAGGCCATCGTCGATTGCGTGATCGGCGGTTGGTCTCTGCCGATGACCGAGGCCGGCGAACACGAGATGCGCATCTTCGTGGAACTGATGCGCGATCCGGTCGCCGGCAATATGGTGCGCAGCCTGTTCCTCAACCGGCAGAGGGCCGCCAAGCAGGGACTGCTGGGCGAGCAAAGCCCGTTCGCACAGGGCGACGATGCGTTGCTGGCGCGTCTGCGCCAGGCCAAGGCGCAGGCCAAGGCCATCGACGCCGACGAGGACACGCGCCTGCTACTGGGCGCCGCCGCTGCGTTCGCTTGCTGGCAGGCTGGCAAGGCCGAGCCCACCGATCTGGCCGATGTGGCCGCGGTCAACGCGGGGCTGTTTCCGTCTTACACCGGCGGGCCGTTCAGCTGGCTGCAGCAGCTTGGGCCCGCGGCCGTCAGCGCCCGCTGCGCCAACGCAGACGCGGCCCTGCAAGCGGCGCTGGCACCGCTGGCACAGATTGGCACCTTGCTCGGGCGCAACACGGCCGCGGCCTGAGCGACATACCGCGACATTCACTCCCATGGCCATCGATCGTGCACATCTGGGTTACTCGCTTCCGGCCTTCACCGTCGAGGTGACGGCGCAGCGGCTGGCCGACTTTTGCGCTGCCGTCGGCGAGGCCAACGCCGCCGCCGACGCGCCCGCCCCGCCCACCTTCATGAAGGCGATCGAAGGCGAGAACCACAGTTCGCGGCGCATCCTGGAAGCCTTGTCGGTGGACCTGCGCCGGGTGCTGCACGCCGAGCAGCAGTTCGAATACTTCGCGCCGATCCGCGCCGGCGACACCCTGCAGGTCCAGCGCAAGGTGACCGACCTCTACGACAAGAAGGGCGGCGCGATGGAGTTCATCGTCATCGAATCTTCCATCCGCAAAGCCGGCGGCGAGCTGGTCGGCACCTCGCGCCAGGTGGTGCTGGTGCGCAACCCGGCGACGCGCTCATGAGCACCGGGCTGACCCAGGCCGCGGTCGGCGATCTGGTCGCGCAATACGACACCGGCCCCGTGACCCGAGAGCAGTTGCAGGCCTACGCGCGGGCTTCGGGCGATCTGAATCCACTGCACCTGGACCAGGCCTTCGCGCAGAAGGCCGGATTCGACGATGTCATCGTGCACGGCATGCTGGGCATGGCCTTGCTGGGCCGGCTGCTGACCGGCCCGCTCGGCGCACATCCCTTGCGCGCGTTCAATGCCCGCTTCGGGGCGGTGATCCCGGTTGGACGCGCGTTGCATTGCCGGGCTTACCTGGACGCGATCGAATCGGACGGTTATCGGTTGCGCCTGGAAGCGGTCGACGACCGCGGCACCGTCGCCATTGGCGGCCAGGCCATCGTCCGCGCATCCGTGCGGTGAACACCCCGGACCTGTCCAGCGTGGAAGCGGTGGTGGCGGCGCTGAAGCCGGGCATGAGCGTGTTCGTGCCCGGCATGTCCGGCGAAAGCCTGGCCTTTGCGGAAGCATTGCGCGCCAGGCCCGAGGCCGCGGCAGGCGTGCGCTTTGTGGGCGTGCACTTTCCCGGCATCAACACGACGGACTATCTGGGCCTGCACCCCGAGGCCCGCCAGCGCGCCTACTTCATGACGCCCAGGCTGCGCCCCGGGCTCGCCGACGGCCGTGCCGAATTTTTGCCGCTGGACTATCCGGGCATTTTTCGCGACCTGTCGGAACACGTGACCGTCGACCTGGCGATCGCCCAGGTCAGCCCACCGGATGCGGCCGGGATCTGCGGCCTGGGCGCGAGCTGCGATTTTCATCCGGCGATCTGGGCGCGCGCGCGTCGGCGCATCGCGCATATCAATCCCAGCCTGCCACGCACGCGCAGCGCCTTTGTCGTGCGCGGTAGCGACTTCGACGCCGCGTTCGAGGCGCCGCAACCCCTGCTCACCTACGACGCCGGCGTTCCCGATACCGCCATGCTGAAGCACGGCGCGCGCGTGGCCGCGCTGGTGCAGGACGGCGACACGCTGGAATTCGGCGTGGGCAAGCTGCAGGCGGCGATTCTGGCCTCGCTGCGCTCGCATCGCCGCCTGCGCGTGTGGTCCGGCATGGTGTCGCCGCCGGTGCTCGGCCTGCTGGATTCCGGCGCCATCCGTGGGCGCGGCAGCGTGCAGGCCGGCGTGGCCCTGGGCGACGCCGCCTTCTACGAACGTGTCGGCCGCGATCCAGCGTTTCTGTTGCGCCCGGTCAACGAGACCCACGACGTGCGCCGCATCGCGCGCATCCGCAGCTTCTGCGCGATCAACTCGGCGGTGGAAGTGGACTTGTTCGGCCAGGTCAACGCCGACTCGATCGGCAGCAAACTGGTGGCCGGCGTGGGCGGCCTGCCCTCATTCGTGGCCGGTGCCAGCCTGTCGCGCGGCGGGCGTTCGATCATTGCCCTGCCCGCCACCACCGAGGACGCTCGCCGCAGCCGCATCGTACCCAAGCTGGGCGCAGGCTTCACCGCCCTGCCCCGTCACACCGCCGATCATGTGGTGACCGAACACGGCGTGGCGTCGTTGCGCGGCCTGACCCTGCATGCGCGGGCGCGCGCTCTGATCGACATTGCCGCGCCGGCGTTTCGCCAGACGCTGGCACAGCAGTGGGACGAAATCGCGCGTGCGCTGTGACGCGCTGGAAAGACGAAATGCATTTGCCGTGGATTTCACGAATGAACGCGGATACTGGCAAAGGCGAGGCCATAGAGGATCGAACGCGAGTTGCGGTGAAGAACATCTGTGTCGATCCGTGAAATCCGTGGCCAACAAACCCACCTGACCGAGACCCCCGAACCATGAACGCTCCCGCTTCCTCGAACTTGCTTGCCGGCAAGGTGGCCATCGTCACCGGCGCCGGTCGCGGCATCGGCCGCGGCATCGCGCTGGCCATGTCGGCCGAAGGCGCCAGGATCGTCGTCAACGACCTTGGCGTCAGCCTCACCGGAGGCTCCACCGGCGAATCGCCCGCCGACAGCGTGGTGTCCGAGATTCGCGCCATGGGCGGCGAAGCCGTTGCGGACACGAATTCGGTGGCGAGCTTCGACGCTGCTCACGCCATGGTGGACACCGCACTCAAGACCTTCGGGCGCATCGACACCATCGTCAACAACGCCGGCAATCTGCGCGACGCGATCTTTCACCGCATGAGCGAAGAGGAATTCGATGCCGTGATCGCGGTGCATCTCAAGGGCAGCTTCAACACCAGCCGCGCCGCCGCGCCGCACTTCAAGGCGCAGGGCTCGGGCAGCTTCATCCACATGACCTCCACCTCCGGCCTGATCGGCAATTTCGGACAGGTCAACTACTGCGCGGCCAAGCTCGGCATCGTCGGGTTGTCCAAGTCCATCGCGCTGGACATGCAGAAGTTCGGGGTGCGTTCCAACGCGGTGGCGCCGTTTGCGTGGACGCGCATGGTCAGCTCGATTCCGGACGAAACGCCGGAACAGAAGAAGCGCGTGGAGGGCCTGAAGAAACTGATCCCGGAAAAGATCGCACCCTTCGTCGCCGCGCTGGCCAGCGATCAGGCCCGGCATGTGAGCGGTCAGATCTTCGGCGTGCGCAACAACGAGATTTATCTGTTCAGTCAGCCGCGTCCGATCCGCACCGCGCACACCGCAGAAGGCTGGACGCCGCAAGCCATCGTCGACCGCGTGTTCCCGCAGTTCGAAAACGACTTCTACGCGCTGCACCGCTCGGGCGACGTGTTCACCTGGGACCCGGTGTAAGAACCTATCCGGTGCATGCCCTTTCCTTATTTCGAGATCGACATGAACAAGCCTGACATCGTGGTCCTCAGCGCGGTGCGCACCGCCATCGGCAGTTTTGGCGGAGGCCTGAAGGACGTGCCGCTGTCGCGCCTGGCGACCCTGGCGGTCCAGCACGCCGTGCAGCGCGCCGGGGTGTCGCCGGAAGCGGTGGGGCACCTCGCCATGGGCAACGTCATTCCCACCGAACCGCGCGATGCCTATCTGAGTCGCGTCGCCGCGCTGGAAGCCGGCCTGCCCCAGGAAACGCCCGCCTTCAACGTGAACCGGCTGTGCGGCTCGGGTCTGCAGGCGATCGTGTCGGCCACCCAATGCCTGCTGCTGGGCGATGCCGACATCGCTATCGGCGCCGGCGCCGAGTCCATGAGCCGCGGGCCGTATTTGATGCAGGCCGCGCGCTGGGGTGCACGCATGGGCGACACCCAGATGCTGGATTACATGACCGGCATCCTGCACGACCCGTTCGAAGGCATGCACATGGGCATCACCGCCGAGAACGTCGCGGCGCGCCACGGCATCTCGCGGCAGATGCAGGACCAGCTCGCGGTGCAAAGCCAGCAGCGCGCCGCCAAGGCCATCGCCGAAGGCCGCTTCAAGAGCCAGATCGTTCCGGTGGAGATCGCCACGCGCAAAGGCACCGTGGTGTTCGAAGTGGACGAACACGTGCGCGGCGACACCAGCGTCGAGTCGCTGGCCAAGATGAAGCCCGCCTTCAAGAAGGACGGTCTGGTCACCGCCGGGAATGCCTCTGGCATCAACGACGGTGCTGCAGCGCTGGTGCTGGCCACCGCAGACAAGGCCCAAGCGCTGAATCTGAAACCGCTGGCCCGCGTCGTTGCTTACGCCCACTCCGGCGTGGAGCCTGCGTACATGGGCATCGGCCCGGTACCCGCAACACGCGCGGCACTGGCACGTGCAGGGCTCAAGGTGTCCGATCTCGACGTCATCGAATCCAACGAAGCCTTCGCCGCCCAGGCCTGCGCGGTCACCCAGGAGCTCGGCTTCGACCCGGCCAAGGTCAACCCCAACGGCTCCGGCATCTCGCTGGGCCACCCGGTCGGCGCCACCGGTGCCATCATCGCCACCAAACTGATCCACGAACTGCACCTCAGCGGCGGCCGCTACGGCCTGGCCACCATGTGCATCGGCGGCGGCCAGGGAATTGCGGTGATTTTCGAGCGGGTTTAGCAAAGCCGCTCGAAGAGGAAAGAGCCGCACGCACAAACAGAAATGACCAGTGCGCGTTCGGCTCTTGGGCCTTCCTCTTCTGTACAACACATGTCGCGAAGCGATCGAATGACGCACTGACGCGCATCACCCGAGACGCGGCTAGTGGAGAGATCGTCTGCGTAGTCGGCGGACGCTATCTTCCAACCCAGCAGGCAACGGGTTTTCTGTGTGCGGACAGCTGCCTTGCTTGAGGAACAGTTGGCACTCGCCGGCCCCGATTATCGAGCTGAGTGAGTCAGAACGTCTACGAGAGTCTCGTCAGAATAACGTCGAGCGTGGCATCGTTGAGGCCTTCCCGTACCGCGTGCACTTAAGTGATGCCGAGCTCGACAGGTTAGTTGAGCATCCAATTCCATTATTCGAACTGAAACCGACATGAGCCCTGCATTCGATGGTATCGAGGCCTGCGTGTTCGACGCGTATGGCACGTTGCTCGACTTCAACTCCGCCGCTGACCAGGCGCGAGACGTGCTCGGTACTCGTGCCGAGAAGCTGTCCGATCTATGGCGCTCGAAGCAGGTTCAATACACGTGGCTAAGGTCCCTCATGGGCGCCTATGTCCCGTTCTGGCAAGTCACTGGCGAGGCCTTGGACTACGCGCTGGAGACGCTTCAAATCGACGATCCCGCCCTGCGATCCCGCCTCATGAACCTGTACCAGCAGCTATCGCCCTTTGCGGACGCCGCGCCGGCTCTGCGTGAGATACGCGCTCTGGGCTACAAGACCGGCATTCTCACTAACGGATCGCCCGAAATGATCGTCACCGGCTGCCAGCACGCGGGTCTGTCCGGTTTATTGGACTTGATCCTTTCGGTCGCGGAGGTAGGCGTGTTCAAGCCGCATCCGAGCGTCTACGAACTCGCCGAGAAGCGTTTCGGAGTCCGTCGAGAGCACATCGCTTTCGTATCTTCCAACGGCTGGGACGCGGCGGGCGCCGCTCATTTTGGATTTCGCGTCGCCTGGTGCAATCGCTACGACCAACGGCCAGAGCAACTCCCAGGTCAGCCTCACGCCGTCATTCAATCGCTGGCACAACTCCCGCGGCTGCTTCGCCGAGGCGGCGGCGCCGACGATTTGGCGGACCTATAGCCCGAGGGGTTTCTGAGCTGCCTACGCGGCAGTGAAGGCCCAGCGCGGCAAGATGATCACGTCGATCCTTTTCTGAGCTGCCTACGCGGCAGTGAAGTCGTAGATGCCGGCGCGGGTCGCCAGGATGTTTTTCTGAGCTGCCTACGCGGCAGTGAAGCAGGTGACCACGCAGGACGAGTCAATGGCCGCTTTCTGAGCTGCCTACGCGGCAGTGAAGACCCTGCCGCTGCCGGCCATGCCGGCGCCGGTTTTCTGAGCTGCCTACGCGGCAGTGAAGGGCTGCACCGGCGTCGTTGGCCGGCGCGTCGATTTCTGAGCTGCCTACGCGGCAGTGAAGCTTAGCCAGGCGCCCTCGGTGCGAAGGATGGCTTTCTGAGCTGCCTACGCGGCAGTGAAGGTCGCGGGGGTCATCGTTTAACGACCGTTCCAGTTTCTGAGCTGCCTACGCGGCAGTGAAGACCCAGGCCTCGCTCTTGCCCAGCGCCTTGACTTTCTGAGCTGCCTACGCGGCAGTGAAGGTCAACGCCGGGCAGCTCACGACCACCAGCGGTTTCTGAGCTGCCTACGCGGCAGTGAAGCATGGCCTGCTCGGCGGCGCGCCTGCGCACCATTTCTGAGCTGCCTACGCGGCAGTGAAGGGCGAGGTGCTGCAGGAACTGGGCAGCATCAGCTTTCTGAGCTGCCTACGCGGCAGTGAAGCGTCGGGCGGAGGCCATCGAGCGCGAGGTACATTTCTGAGCTGCCTACGCGGCAGTGAAGGCCATGTGCCTGGGGCGGGTGGTCACGTGATCTTTCTGAGCTGCCTACGCGGCAGTGAAGGTCCTGCACGCGCATGGGGCGCAGCGGGTAGCTTTCTGAGCTGCCTACGCGGCAGTGAAGGGTGTACCGCGATTGCGTGCACAGCCCTGATGTTTCTGAGCTGCCTACGCGGCAGTGAAGCTCGACCTTGACGGCTACACCCAGCCGCTGCATTTCTGAGCTGCCTACGCGGCAGTGAAGAATCGCCCCCCACTTTCCGGGCTCACGTCAATTTTCTGAGCTGCCTACGCGGCAGTGAAGGCGGTGGTGCCGGTGGCCGGGGATGTTCCGACTTTCTGAGCTGCCTACGCGGCAGTGAAGGAGACGCGACAGGTATCGCCTGCCCCTTTTGCTTTCTGAGCTGCCTACGCGGCAGTGAAGCACGCGGCTGACGGTGGCCTCATGGACGCCCATTTCTGAGCTGCCTACGCGGCAGTGAAGGTGGTCTGAGCCATCGCGGTGGGCGCGATGGTTTTCTGAGCTGCCTACGCGGCAGTGAAGCCGAGGCCCCTGTCCCGGACGGGTCTTCCGTTTTTCTGAGCTGCCTACGCGGCAGTGAAGGTCGCGGCCGTCGCGGCACCGCGTGTCGGTCATTTCTGAGCTGCCTACGCGGCAGTGAAGGACCAGTCGACGGCGGCCGTGAGGCCGTCGTATTTCTGAGCTGCCTACGCGGCAGTGAAGGCCCTCGTGACCGATGACGACGACAAGGAGACTTTCTGAGCTGCCTACGCGGCAGTGAAGTCTGGGAGGGGCTGCCGAAGCAGGCCCTGGAATTTCTGAGCTGCCTACGCGGCAGTGAAGAAGATCATGACGGCCGATCAGGTGCGGGACGATTTCTGAGCTGCCTACGCGGCAGTGAAGCAATTGGCCAGCCTGCAGGCTGAGATCGTCAATTTCTGAGCTGCCTACGCGGCAGTGAAGACGAAGGGCGCGACGACGACGATAAACACGCCGTTTCTGAGCTGCCTACGCGGCAGTGAAGTCGGACTTCTCCCACAGCTCATCGATGCGCGATTTCTGAGCTGCCTACGCGGCAGTGAAGCTGTTCGGTGCCGCACGCTGGGGATTGCACATTTTCTGAGCTGCCTACGCGGCAGTGAAGGCTGATCGGCGCCAAGCTCGAAGAACTCGGATTTTCTGAGCTGCCTACGCGGCAGTGAAGATGGCCAGGCGCACTTGCAGGCCGGCGCGGTATTTCTGAGCTGCCTACGCGGCAGTGAAGTCGACCGCAGCTAAGGCTTCGCGAATACGGCGTTTCTGAGCTGCCTACGCGGCAGTGAAGCTAATGGACTACCTCGAATTCCTGAAGGGGAATTTCTGAGCTGCCTACGCGGCAGTGAAGCACTCGGCGCCGCATATTCATCGCGGCTGCCTTTTCTGAGCTGCCTACGCGGCAGTGAAGAGATACGAAGGCGAGTATGGCTTAGAGGCGCTTTTCTGAGCTGCCTACGCGGCAGTGAAGATCGACGCGGCGAAAGACTGCGGCGCGCTGACTTTCTGAGCTGCCTACGCGGCAGTGAAGGCGCACGCCCCAACGCTGCACCGTGCGAGTCATTTCTCAGCTGCCTACGCGGCAGTGAAGACCCCGTGCAGTGCAGCGCGCATCGCGCCGAGTTTCTGAGCTGCCTACGCGGCAGTGAAGCACCCCACGGCCGCGTTCGCGGATTTCGAGGCTTTCTGAGCTGCCTACGCGGCAGTGAAGAGTAAGAGCAGATCTCTCCGCCTTGCTGCACATTTCTGAGCTGCCTTCGCGGCAGTGAAGCACCACGGCGTGGCGGCGGTCGTCTTCCTCGATTTCTGAGCTGCCTACGCGGCAGTGAAGCCGTCATAGCAGTTCTCGGCACCGCGCGTGATTTTCTGAGCTGCCTACGCGGCAGTGAAGATCACCCGGCCGGCCAGCATCTCCGCGGTCAATTTCTGAGCTGCCTACGCGGCAGTGAAGCTGATCTGGCTGCCGAAGATGGACCTGGGCGTTTTCTGAGCTGCCTACGCGGCAGTGAAGCGACAACGGCACTGTATGCGTTGGCGTCCGCATTTCTGAGCTGCCTACGCGGCAGTGAAGATGAGGAGTTCATCGATCGCGTTGCGCTGGAATTTCTGAGCTGCCTACGCGGCAGTGAAGATGCACCGCAAAGCGCCGCTGTCGCTGCTGGTTTTCTGAGCTGCCTACGCGGCAGTGAAGAGTGGCGGGTATCGCCAACCATGTCGCCGTAATTTCTGAGCTGCCTACGCGGCAGTGAAGCGTAAGAGCCTGCCCGGTGTCCATGACCCCTATTTCTGAGCTGCCTACGCGGCAGTGAAGGTAGCCGCGCTGGCGTAACGATTGCGCAGCCATTTCTGAGCTGCCTACGCGGCAGTGAAGATCCGGCGGGCACATCGGCAGCAGCACGCGCATTTCTGAGCTGCCTACGCGGCAGTGAAGGCCAAGTAGCACCGTCAAGCCGTGTTCAGGTATTTCTGAGCTGCCTACGCGGCAGTGAAGGCTCAGCCCGCTGTCGATGGCCTGCAGGTAGTTTTCTGAGCTGCCTACGCGGCAGTGAAGCTTGCCGATGTCGCCCTGCGGCTCATTGCCCATTTCTGAGCTGCCTACGCGGCAGTGAAGTGCCCACGTACATCTGCCGCATCGAGCCATCCTTTCTGAGCTGCCTACGCGGCAGTGAAGCACCAGGTCCGCCATGCCCAGGCGCTTGAGGTTTTCTGAGCTGCCTACGCGGCAGTGAAGATTTCGCCTCGAAGCTAGAGATCAGCCGGGAATTTCTGAGCTGCCTACGCGGCAGTGAAGGGCGATGATCGTCGAAACCGAGGTGAGGGAGTTTTCTGAGCTGCCTACGCGGCAGTGAAGTATCCGCCACGGCGATGCCATGCTGTGGGCATTTTCTGAGCTGCCTACGCGGCAGTGAAGGTATCGAACCTCGCCCCTGCGGCACTGGAAAATTTCTGAGCTGCCTACGCGGCAGTGAAGGAGAACAGCGCCTCGCCATAGGGCTGGTCATATTTCTGAGCTGCCTACGCGGCAGTGAAGCTGTGGCTGGACGTGTTCTGGAACATGGGCAATTTCTGAGCTGCCTACGCGGCAGTGAAGGTCTGTGCGTTGCCATTGCCGTTTGTCCTGGCTTTCTGAGCTGCCTACGCGGCAGTGAAGGTATTGGTCCGGCCTGTCCCTCAGGTCGTCCATTTCTGAGCTGCCTACGCGGCAGTGAAGTTCCGAATGGTCATCGTCTGCCCGTTCGAGGCTTTCTGAGCTGCCTACGCGGCAGTGAAGCTGACGCTGGCCAGCACGCGCGAGAATCCGACTTTTCTGAGCTGCCTACGCGGCAGTGAAGTCTCGACGCCGCCGAGCTTTGTCGTCACGTCATTTCTGAGCTGCCTACGCGGCAGTGAAGCATGGACCGCATCGGGTCGCTGTCTCCGCGTTTTTCTGAGCTGCCTACGCGGCAGTGAAGGTCGAACTGGAATGGGCGCGCCAGTGCGCGGATTTCTGAGCTGCCTACGCGGCAGTGAAGTCGGCCGCGTCGGTCAGGTCCACCTGGGTGCTTTTCTGAGCTGCCTACGCGGCAGTGAAGTCCTGCGTGACGGAGCGTGACAGCGCGTGACATTTCTGAGCTGCCTACGCGGCAGTGAAGCCGGGACTCGTTCGATCACGTCGGCACCGAATTTTCTGAGCTGCCTACGCGGCAGTGAAGAAGCTGCAAGGCGGCGCGATTGTTTGGGACAATTTCTGAGCTGCCTACGCGGCAGTGAAGCCTTGCGGCACCTGCGCCGGCAGGATCGGGGCTTTCTGAGCTGCCTACGCGGCAGTGAAGGCCTGGGCGGCTCGTAATCGAGAAGGCCGCCGTTTCTGAGCTGCCTACGCGGCAGTGAAGTCCGGGCTCGGTCCATAGCGGCGCACCACGCCTTTCTGAGCTGCCTACGCGGCAGTGAAGTGCCGACCGTCCGCCGTGTCGGCCTCGATCCATTTCTGAGCTGCCTACGCGGCAGTGAAGGCTGGCCGTCTCGACATCGATCTCCCGCTCTATTTTCTGAGCTGCCTACGCGGCAGTGAAGGCCGATCTCGGCCAGGCTCAGGTTCCCGGCGCTTTCTGAGCTGCCTACGCGGCAGTGAAGCGCACTGTCGGGATCAGCGTCTCCCAGCTATTTTTCTGAGCTGCCTACGCGGCAGTGAAGCGTATGAGCTATTGCCTGAGTCGATCATTATCTTTCTGAGCTGCCTACGCGGCAGTGAAGCCCGGGTTATCGCGCTCAGTTTCGCCGCGGAATTTCTGAGCTGCCTACGCGGCAGTGAAGGGCCGACTTCCGGCCATCCTTGATCTCGATCAGTTTCTGAGCTGCCTACGCGGCAGTGAAGACAAGGTTCTGAAGAAATTCTTTTCCCTTGACTTTCTGAGCTGCCTACGCGGCAGTGAAGCTGTACAACCAGATCAGCCTGGAAGGCGGGCATTTCTGAGCTGCCTACGCGGCAGTGAAGGCCAAGTAGCACCGTCAATCCGTGTTCAGGTATTTCTGAGCTGCCTACGCGGCAGTGAAGTGGAGAGCCTTCCACTTCTTTGCCAGATCGTGTTTCTGAGCTGCCTACGCGGCAGTGAAGTTCTTTTTCTTGGCTATTGGCTATTGGCTTATTTTCTGAGCTGCCTACGCGGCAGTGAAGGCGAGGGGGCCTGACATGAGCGCGCTCTCTGATTTCTGAGCTGCCTACGCGGCAGTGAAGGATTGCGCGAGCCCTCGCGAGGATTCTCGAAATTTCTGAGCTGCCTACGCGGCAGTGAAGGCAGGAAAGCGCTTTACTGGTTATGCCATTACTTTCTGAGCTGCCTACGCGGCAGTGAAGTAGCATCTCCTTCCGCGTTTCTGCTGCGGTCGTTTCTGAGCTGCCTACGCGGCAGTGAAGTCGGCGAGGGGCCAAAGTCTGGTGACGCCAATTTTCTGAGCTGCCTACGCGGCAGTGAAGTGTTCCTGAGCGGCCCGCTTGCCTTCCTCCGCTTTCTGAGCTGCCTACGCGGCAGTGAAGCAAGTGCGCGCGCGGATGCTGTCCTGCTGTAATTTCTGAGCTGCCTACGCGGCAGTGAAGAGCTACCAAGTTCGTTATTGGTGGGGAGGCGATTTCTGAGCTGCCTACGCGGCAGTGAAGCAATCCGTGTTCAGGCAGGTGATACAGGTTCGTTTCTGAGCTGCCTACGCGGCAGTGAAGATCCGGTCACAGATGCGGCGGTATCTGGTCATTTTCTGAGCTGCCTACGCGGCAGTGAAGGCACTGATCATGTGCCGGCCGGCAAGCGGGCCGTTTCTGAGCTGCCTACGCGGCAGTGAAGTTTTCAGCAAGGTTCCGTGGTCCGAGATCACATTTCTGAGCTGCCTACGCGGCAGTGAAGTCCGCGGCATAGGTCACCGCACCGGCGCCGAGTTTCTGAGCTGCCTACGCGGCAGTGAAGTCTGCAAGCGCAACGTCGAGAGGATTCTCGCATTTCTGAGCTGCCTACGCGGCAGTGAAGGCGCTGGCCTCCTATCGGACCCCGACCGAAGTTTTCTGAGCTGCCTACGCGGCAGTGAAGGAAAGCGGGCGACTGCTCGCTGATCTTCTGGATTTCTGAGCTGCCTACGCGGCAGTGAAGGCCGCGTGAAGCCAAAGTTCGTTTACGAAACATTTCTGAGCTGCCTACGCGGCAGTGAAGGCTCCGCGCGATGGATTACTGGCCTGTGTCTCTTTCTGAGCTGCCTACGCGGCAGTGAAGATGAATACGGGGTGCCGGCCTTCCCGCAGTATTTTCTGAGCTGCCTACGCGGCAGTGAAGGCGTGAGAGCCGGGGACGCCGTTATCCGCCACTTTCTGAGCTGCCTACGCGGCAGTGAAGCCCACCCCGCTCCGGCGGGGTTTTTTGTGGGTTTTCTGAGCTGCCTACGCGGCAGTGAAGGCGTCCCCGGCGGCGGCCCTTTTCTGAGCTGCCTACGCGGCAGTGAAGGAGTGCAAGACGGCCGTTTCATCTGACGCCAATTTCTGAGCTGCCTACGCGGCAGTGAAGGTCGCGTCGATGCTCAATATCAGCGAGCGAACTTTCTGAGCTGCCTACGCGGCAGTGAAGAGAGGTGAAAGAGCATTGCTTGGCCAGCTCGTTTTCTGAGCTGCCTACGCGGCAGTGAAGGCGGATATGCGGCTGCGGCGTGAGATGGGCAATTTCTGAGCTGCCTACGCGGCAGTGAAGTTCGGTGATGTCCAGCACCACGTCGCGCGCTATTTCTGAGCTGCCTACGCGGCAGTGAAGGAAACCAGCGTTGATAACGCCGTTGACCTGGATTTCTGAGCTGCCTACGCGGCAGTGAAGCAGGGCACGGAATGGGCGATCGGCAGCAGTCATTTCTGAGCTGCCTACGCGGCAGTGAAGGGCCAGTAGCGTTGCCGGACCAGATAGCGCCATTTCTGAGCTGCCTACGCGGCAGTGAAGTTCGTTCGGAATACCCGCGCACGCATTCACGCATTTCTGAGCTGCCTACGCGGCAGTGAAGCAGTCGCTCTGCGCCCTGCGGCCCGCTACGCATTTCTGAGCTGCCTACGCGGCAGTGAAGCCTGCCGCAATCGGTCGGCTAAGCCCGGGCAATTTCTGAGCTGCCTACGCGGCAGTGAAGTTCGGGCGGCCGGTGTCGCTGGCTGCCGCGCATTTCTGAGCTGCCTACGCGGCAGTGAAGCACCCGCAAGGGAATGCCTGTAATCAGGCGGCTTTCTGAGCTGCCTACGCGGCAGTGAAGTTGGCAAAAACCTGCTTTGCGCCTTCCGAAACTTTCTGAGCTGCCTACGCGGCAGTGAAGGTTCAGCGGCTTTTGCAGTGGGCGATCCTTGATTTCTGAGCTGCCTACGCGGCAGTGAAGTGCCGACCGTCCGCCGTGTCGGCCTCGATCCATTTCTGAGCTGCCTACGCGGCAGTGAAGAAAGCCCGGCCCCAACCGGGACCGGGCGCGTATTTCTGAGCTGCCTACGCGGCAGTGAAGGACGCATCCGCCGAGCGCGAGCAACAGCAGACTTTCTGAGCTGCCTACGCGGCAGTGAAGCGGATGGCATGATCCATTTGAGAATGCCCTCGTTTCTGAGCTGCCTACGCGGCAGTGAAGCGGAGGATGCGGTAGACCTCTCCGCGTACCTATTTCTGAGCTGCCTACGCGGCAGTGAAGACGTATGCACTTGACGAGGCGGTCATCGGCCTTTTCTGAGCTGCCTACGCGGCAGTGAAGAAGAGCGAAACTGGCAAAAATACTTCTGCCGTAAACACTAAGCGCAAAGAAGCTCCGCCGACCATCGTCCTCAGACAGCATGCAAGCTACTGAATATGATGAACCCTTGGTTCAATCAGAAAAAAGGGTCAGAACCTCGGTAGGGACGCCGTACTGCTGAAGCCATAGGCGTTGAACTTGCCCCCAACTGGCGACTCGGTCGGTTTCTGTCGTACGAACACGCGAAAAGCTTGCCCGGTGCTGCTGCTGCGTACGCTCAGAAACGGCAGGTTCAGCATTTCGGCGGCCGCGTCGGGAATCGCCGCCGTTGCCTGCTCCGCGGTGCAGCCTTTGCGTTTCATCATGCGGCGTCGCAAACGCTCAGGATTACTCTTGGCCTGGACGCGACGCACCTGCCACCAGCCAGTATGTGTCGGCACCATCGTGATCGCGGATAACCGGACGTGGTCACGCACACCAGCTAGCCACTCGTGGGTCATGAGTCCTTTAAGCGCCACTTCGGTTCCGTGGAGCCTGATACAGGTTCCGAGCCCATGCTTCTGCCCTTGCGCAGTGGGAAACGTGATTCCAACGTTGTCACTGCCAAGATGCGCCAGCACGCGGTGCAGCTTGGCGAACAGGGCATTCATCAGGTGGGTGGGCGAGAACTCTGGATCGGGCAACAGCCGGATGTCCAGATAGTGGTCCATGGCTCAGTTCACCTCGCCGAATACACCACCGCGCACCAGCACGGCCATCACGAAATGCTGATCGCCTTCATCGGGAACCTTGCCCTTGAGCACCCAGTTGTCGAGCAGCGAATAGAAATCTGCCTTGGCCTTGGGCTGACGATACGCCTTGCCCTGCGTCGTGACCGAGCCGTAAGGCTCCACCGCAATCGGTCCCAGTTCCCCGGCATCGGGGTACCAGGTGTCTACCGTACGAATGGCGTTGCCGAGCTTTTGCGAATGGATGCCGGCGATTCCGTCCACGTGATAGAGCGTCTTGCTCTTGTCGCCGCGCCCTCGATCGAGGATCAATTCCTGCGAAGGGAACACCTCCTGCCCCGCCCCGACGCGGACGAAGGCCGTGACGCTCAGCAGAACGTGGTGCGCGCCCTTCAATCCGCCTTCGATCAGCGAAGCCAATTCGGCCAGTTCGGATGCGGCCTGGCCGGAAGCCTCGAAGCTGCGCAGGGGCAACGCGAGTGCATCGAACTCCCAGGTCTTCTCGGCCCTTCCGTCCACGAGCTTGGACACGCGTACCAGCACCTGCTCGGCACCCACGCGGTTGCGCCACAGGAAACGTCCGTTGGCCAGGTTGAATGCATACCGGCGCGCCAGTTCCCCGAAGCCAAGTGACTCCGCGTACGACTGCACGGTTTCCAGCAAGCGCTTCTGGTAGGCCGCGTCGTTGCAAGCTGACGGCGTGCCGGTGCCCCGCAGCGCACGCAGCGTGAACCGGACCTGCAGGGTGTCGGCATCGCCAGGCAGCGCCGCCACATCGACAGTCTGGAGATTGGGATTCTCGATGGCGGCGTCGAGCTTGGCCGGGTCCTGGTCCTTGGTCTTGAGACGGTTGGAGATGGTGCCTCGCACGGACTTCGGACGCAGTGCAACCGGCTTCCAGGCGTCAGCCTGGTCGCGCTCGTTCCAGTTCCCGGAAAACAGCAGCGCGTCGGAAGGATCCAGCTTGCGCTCGAAGGCGAGCACCGAGGCGGTCTTGAGGTAGGTATCGGACATGTTGGTTACTCCTTTGAATTCAGTTTTGGATAGTCGCGGCGAAGTTGGAATACGCGTTGCGGGCTCGATACAGGCCGGTGGCCTCGTCGGCGTCGCCATACCACAGCAGGGCGTTGATTTCGGTGATTCGATGCGGGCTGACCCACTCCCCCAGCGAGTAAAGGCTTTCCACGAAGCGCAGCGGGGTCCGCGGATCCCGCGCATGGGTCACGGATCCGGCGGGATACACGCCGGTGAGGGCGCCGTAACCCACCGGGATGGGCACGATCCAGCCCTTGCGCTCATCGGGCTTCCATTCCACCGACGTTCTCCCGTCCGCTTGCACGCTCTGCACCGCGCACCAGTTGAGGCGTGAGGAATGCAGCCAGGCATCGAGCGCGCTGGCATCCGGATTCGCGGTGCGCAGTTCGTCGAGACGGCTCTGCAAAAGATCGTCGCGACACACCAGCGCAAAACCTGGCAGCCAGCGTCGGCGCAGCTTTCTCAGCGCCTTGGCCCGGTCTTCGAAGGCATCCCCCAACGGGACAAGTTGCGGACTGGGTTGCCGGACCGGCGCCATGGACGGAATGACGCTGCCACCAGCCACGCGCGATTCGGCCACTGCATCCGCCACCGCCTGCGCAGTGGCCTGCTTCTCGTCATCCGACGCATCCAATGCCGCACCGCGCACACCGAAGACAAGCGTGAGGTCCAGGTGAATCCGCCCCTCCTCCACGATCGCGGCCGTGCTGCCGTCCTTGTCCACCGGGTTGCGCGTGAGTCGGAACGCGCGGGGATACCCCTCTGCGGTGACCTGCTCCTCGAAGTGATGACAGATCACACCCACCGCATCCAGCGTCAGGGCGTGATGCTCGCCCAGCTTGCGCTCCAGCGCCCACATCAGCCCCAGGAACGCCGTGATCGAGGGAAAGCCATGCGTCATCGGGCTGGAGATCGCGTTAGCGTTCTGGATGCGCAGTCGCGGCAGGATCAGCAGACCCTTGATATCCGGAGGCGCCTTCACAGTGCCCCGTCCTTGGCACGCTGCCGCCATTCCAGATCGACGCCCAGTTCATGCGCCCAATAACGCTGCTCCACGTCGCCGACCGGCAAGCGGCCTTCGAGCTGGCTGTTGAGCCAGTTACCGAAGCGCTTGCCCACCGCGTCCGGCCAGTCCATCCACGTCCATTCGGCGCTGAACGCCTCGTCCGATTCCCCGCGCCGCGGGTCGAGCCAGAGCCGTTCCTCCATCGGCAACTGGCAACGTGGGTCGCTGCTCCAGCCTGGGGACAAGATGGCTTGGAACTCGGCAGCAAATACGATCAGCTCGTCGATCAGTTTGTCTTCGTAGGCCTCGCGCAACTTCCGCGTCTCGACGTTCGGATCGGGGTCGGACGCCAGAAAGACGAGCAGTTCGCCGACCAGCCGCCGTACTTCCGGCTGGCGGCCGAATCTCCGAAAGACCGATTCGGCGTCATAAGGCGCTCGAATGCTGCGGGACTTCCAGGTCGGCGGCAGCGAGGCCAACAAGTAGTTGACGCCGCGTCGTTCGCTGTTGAGCTGCGAAATGTTCTGCGGCTTGGTGCCTCCCAGTTTCTGGACGGCGAGACCGGGGTATTCGTGGAACCCCGTGGGGTGCAAGGAGTCCTCGCGCTTTGCCTTGCGCGCTTCCTTGGCCTCTTCGCTGAAGCGGTCATGGTCGATGACCTCGTAGACCGCCTGGGCCAGCGAGCTGGCGTAAAGCGGCGCCAACACCTGGTAGTCAGCGTCGTTTTGCGGGTCCTCGCCCACCAGCCAATAAAGCTGCTTGCCTCGAGTGTGCGAGCTGACGTCACCCCGTGCGGCCGTGATGCTGACGAAGGCCGCGCACCAAGCCTCGGCCTGCCGCGCATCGTCACTGAGCGCAGCGATCAGGTCGTTATCGTGGTCCAGCATCGAAGCCAGCAGCGGCCGACCGTCGGCTTCGACTTTGAGGAACTTGTAGACGTCGAGCGCCGCGGCATTGCCGACCACATCGCCGGAGAAATTTGCTGGGAGGCAGTGACTGCCCACCTCAACATGCGCGCCCAAGTTGTCTGGCGGGCAATAGAGGTTGGTACCGCGCGCATCCGGGTGGATAGGTTTTAGGGAGTGGGTGACGGCCTGAATCTGCGTGACCCTTCGAGCGGCATCGGCAATCCACGCCGTGTATTCGAACTGGGCCAGCAAAGCCTCGCGTTTGGGGTCGTCAGGGGGAAGCTTGTCCAGCTTGTCGTCGCAACGCGCTTTCAAGAAGCCTTGGATGGCGGCGCGGAACATCCCTCGCCGGTCAGGAGGATGGTCGGTCATTTCGATGACTCCATGGGTTTGGCTCTTGGGGAGCCGGTTGAATTTCCAGAGCGACGCCGCTCCGGGCCAGGGTCAACAATGGATGGAATCCCGCTGCGTCCTATGCTGTACTCAATCACATGAATCCATCTAATGCTCTGATCGAGAACCGGTCCACGGTTCGTGAAATAGTTGCGCGGTTCCGCACGACGAATCCACGGGTATTCGGCTCGGTGTTGGCCGGGGCTGACGGCATCGACAGTGATCTAGACCTGCTGGTTGACCCGCTTCCCGGCACCACGCTGTTCGACCTGGGCGGGCTGCAAGTTGAGCTGGAAGCTCTGCTCGGCGTGCCGGTGGACCTGCTGACCCCGGACGATCTGCCGGCGAAGTTCCGCGACCAGATTCTGGCAACCGCGCGGCCGATATGAGCGCGCAGCGGCTCAGGACCTATCTTGAGCATGTGCGGGAAGCCGCTCAGCAAGCCTGCGCCTACGTCGAAGGGTTCGACGAGGTGGAATTTCGTGCGGACAAACGCACGCAGCAGGCAGTGATGATGAATCTGATTGTTCTGGGCGAGGCCGCCACCCAACTCCTCAAGAACCACAGCACGTTTCTCGCACGGCATCCCGAGGTTCCCTGGACCAGCATGAAGGGCATGCGCAACCGCATGGCGCATGGTTACTTTGAGATCAATCTGACCGTGGTCTGGGAAACAGTACGCACGGCACTTCCGAGCCTGCTCTCGCAGCTTCCGCCGATTCTTGAAGCCGCGGCGTTGGATGCGCCCGGCGACAACGAGCCGAGGTAAGAGCGCTCGGCGATTCACGCCTTGCGGGTGAAACCCAAAGCCGGATGAAACCACCATCCCTGCTCGCTAAACGGAAGCGTCACCTTCCCGTATTTTTCGGCACAGCGTTCCAGTGACAGGTCCTGCTCCTCGGCCAGGGTCGCAAGCGCACTCAGGTAGTCGGCTTCAGCCCAGGGCCTGATGCGCGGGCCATCGAGCAGCGCGCTTGAAATCCGATGATTCAGGCTTTTCTCGATCTTCACGTAAATCGTGTCGAAGCGGCGCTCGCCGGGATCGATGCGGAACAGCTCGTAGTCGTCCTCGTCTTCGTTCGGCCTCAGCACCAGTTCGACCCGAGGGATGGGGTCGTCACGGAAAGGCTGTTGCTGCGGCAGCACGGCAGTCAGCGATGCGTCGGGGAGCGACCAGGCACTGCTCGCGTTGATAGCAGGCAGTTGTGGCTTAAGGCCAGCTCGAAGTTCCCGACTGGACAAGGGTTTTGCCGGGATCTGCGAAGGCAGCATGTCCCTGGCCAGTCGATGGTGTTCGAGATCGCCCAGGTTTTCGTTCGGACGCAGGTCGACCTCGGCGCGGGCCAAGATGCGCGGCCGGGCATCGATGACGCTGCGCTCGTCGTCCTCCAGCAGCGTCTCCAGCCTATGAGCGACCAGACGGAATTCCGGGTCCTCAAAGCCTGGCTTGCAGAACGCCGGCTCACCGCGCTTCTCGAAGTGCCGCAGGTTGGTATCGAAGATCAGAAGGTTCGCGACTTCGCAGGGCTCGGACCGATGCCGCCGCACCCGCCCCGCGAGTTGGATGAGTGAGCGCATCGACGATGGCTCGACGATGGCCCAGTCGTAGTCATGGTCGCGCCCGACCTCGGTCACCGGCGAGCCGAGCACGATGAACAGGTGATCCTGCTCCGGGCCCGCGTTCAGGCGCTCGCGGATATCCGGCAGTTCGAACACCGCCTGCGGCCGCCGTCGATCCAATGCGCGGTCGAGTCGCTGTTCGATCGCCGAGCGAACCAGCAGCGGATACTGGGAGTGATAGACGCAGAGGTGGACGCGCTGTCCCTCCATCGCGCCGAGTGCATACAGGGCAAGAGCCACATCGAACTGCGGCGCGATATTGGCCATGCGCACCAGGCCGAAGCTGACGCGCTTTCCGCTTGATGGATCGATGCTGTGATGCTGCCGGTGCAATTCCGCGGCGCCATCCCGCACGTGACGGGCAAAGGCCTTGCGTATACCGGCGGTGTCCTGTGTCTCGATCTGCAAGGGCAGCAGTCGGCTGCGGCGCCGCACCACGGCCCTGGCCAGGCAGGCGTGGCGCTTCCCGGCGAAAGCCTGATGCGCCAGCCGGAACGTCGAGGCGTCGGCGCAATCCTGCTGCGCCTGGTTGAATTCATCGAACCAGGCGCAGCAGATGTTGGGCGGCGCCCCCGGCCGTTCGCCGCGATTGCGCTGGTAACAAGCCCGCCCTTCGCGATATGCGAGAAACAGGCCCTCGACCAGCGAGGGCGGCAGCGTGGCCGACGACAGCAGGACGCGCGAGCCCAGGAGCCCGGCCCAGTGAACCAACCGGGTGAGCGCGGGCAGGTCGGCCAGGTCGAAATCGTCCGGCTCGTCGAGCACCAGATCGCCGCTCATCATGCGCAGCATCGGCGCAATCTGGCGTCCACCGCGCTGGCTTTCGGTTGCCGGTGTCAGATGATCGACGGTGCAAACCAGTAAAGGCGCCATCAACAGGCTGCGAATCTGCGGATCGTGCGTGGCACGCTGCAACAGTGGATGCTCGGTGTTGCCCTCATAGCGGACGTGGCTGTCTTCCGGCAAAAGCGCCTGCACAGAAGCCGAGCCGCTACGCTCAGCCAGCCGTTCGTAGTGCTCGAACAGCTCGCGGTTGGCACTGCCGCCAACCCGAATGGCGAGATCCTCGTCAGACAGGCCGAGCAGGTCGCGGAACGCACGGCCTGTCTGCAACGTGAGCGCACGCAGGCCAAGGGCGAAAGCGCAGCGTAATCCCTGCTGCGGATCGGCAAGCGCGTTCATGATCCGCGCATTCGCGAGCGTCTTACCGCAGCCAGTGGACGCGAGGTTGACGATGAACGCACCTTGCCGCGCGGCGCGCAGGCGCAAACCGCTCGTGGTATCGACCGCGCGGTCCTGCCAGCGGAAACGACCGTCGCCGCTACGCTTCTTCAAGCCCTTGTGGCGCACCAATCGCGGCAAATGTCGCTCGAAGCCGGCCAGAGCATGTGAAATCGTTCCCGCATGTGCCTCGACGCCAAGCAGATGCTCGTCCAGCGGCTGGTTGGGTTGCCCGTTCTTGCGCTGCGTATTGGCCAGCAGGGGATAGCCGCGCTCACCCTGCATGCGGACCGTTGGGTCTTCGAGACTGGAATAGTGATGATCCGCCAACATCAGCGTCAGCCGCGCGAGATGCATCACGTAGGGGTTGGACGTCCAGGGACCGGAGCCATGGCTCTCGACCACGGTCAACAGGCGACGCGCCAAACGTGCCGCCTTCTTGCGCCACAACGCCGTGGTGACGGGCAGTCCGTGCGGGAACGTCCAGTAAGGTTTGATTCGGCGCTGATCCGTCTCATCGCAACGCTCGTTCCACCCGGAGTGGATCGCACTCAGCACGTCGCGAAGCTGCTCGCTGCGGAAGTTGTTCACCTTCGCACCAAGCCTGCGGCCTCCGGTTTCGGGCGGCTGTGGCAACACGGGCAGGCGGTGATGGGTAAGCACCAGCCAGCCAATCGCCTGCGCCAGAGGCGGCAGGTGCGGGAACGGATACGGGGTTACGGCGTTGATCCCGTCGCGCTGAAGATTGTCGAGCCAGCTGGCATCGTCCGCCTTCGTGGGTTCAATCAGACGCCGCAACCATCCGACATCGTCCGAAGGGCCGACGAAGGCTTGAAAGAGGCGTAGCGAAATCCATTCATGTCGATACAGGTTTCGCTCGATCGGCGACCCGGGGCGCAGGCGATCCTGGAACGCCTGACACGCCTTGCCCAAGTCGTGCAGCAGGGCCGCGAGCGCGGAAAGCAGGCGAATATCCTCGCCGGTGTGCCAGTCGTTCTCGTCGGCCCGCCGCATGACATCGCGGGTGGTGGTGTTGGTGGGCACCGCTCCTTCGGCGTTGAAACGGCCAGCGTTACCAACGATCCAGAGCAGTTCGCTGTGGTCGCGGCCGCGGATCCAGTGACAGGCAACGGCAGTGTTTTTGCGCGCGGTCTTGCGCAGCAGGCGTCGCAATGTATCCAGTCCGGCCTGCGTGATCGCCGTCTGCCAAGTGGAGTTGCCGCGACGCTCCGCAAACTGGTCCAGGATACGCCGGGTCTCGGTGAGCGCGCGCTTGTCGCACTGCGAGATCAGCAATACGTTCATTGCGCGCGTACACCTATCTCCGCAGCGACGCACTTAAGCGTTTCGATCATAAAGTCGAGCGACTCAGTTTGAGTCAGGCGCTCAATACACGCCTGGCGAAATGCCTGCTCCTCATCACCACGCATCGCGGATATGAAGGCCTGCGGCAGGATCACCGCATCCTTCACAAGGTCGGCAACGTCAAACACCAAACCGCCTCGACGGGTCTTTCCGTGCAGAACTGCCAAACCATGCGGCAGCCCGAGCACCCAGGTTGCGGTGGCGCCGAGGCCGTATGCCAAATAATTGCCGTGATCGAGGAATCGGTTGGCGGGATCAGTACCAGACCCTCCCTTCGCGCGTGTGAAATCGCCATAGCGGGTCGCGTCGACAGCCAAGCGAAACAACGCCTTGGTCAGCCTCGCCTCTTCCGTCAGCAGAGCCGCAGTGTCTGGAGCCGTGTCGGACGTTGTTGCCGCACGATCCAGCAAGCCGGTCAACCGAGCTCGATCCACATCGAATCCGGCCTCTCGCAGCGGACGACTCTCCAGCCAAGCCCTTCGGATTCGCTCAAGGCGCGCACGTTGCAACGCCTTGGCCGCTTGCAGGCGCAATGTATCGTCGAACCAGAACCGCACCCAAGCCTGGAGATACTCGGTCGGTCGGTACTCACTTTGCGGCGAGAACCAAGCGACTTCGATATCCATCTCATTGGCGCTGAACAGCGGGGTTCCACCACCACCACAAAAGCCCACCATCACGCCGGCCTTGGCCAGCTCCCTCATCGCCGCTTGAGTGATCGATGTCCCGGTGCCGAGCAGCACGGTTGTTGTGTTGGCGATCGGGATGTTCCAGTAAAGCGATTCCCGTCCCTGATCGGTGACGTATTCGACTCGGCCCCCTTTGACCAGTACACGGCAATGCTGCAGGTAGTAGAGGTTCGCCCGCTTGGAATGCAGAATCGACTTCAGATCGTTCGCGAATATTTGTTCCACGGAGTGACTTTGACCGGGAATGCAGCCCGAAAGTACTTCGAGCTGTCTCCCCTTTTCAAACTCAGTGTCCGCCGGGTCGACGAGCCCCGAATCCGCGCAAGGCTCTCCGCTACTCGCTTGCGGCCATCGCTTTCAGTCGGTCGACCAACTCGCCGACCTAAAATTCAAACGCGCAAACAAAAAGGCCAAGGAGCATTCAGCTCTTTGGCCTTCCTAATCAATCCACCATCCGAAAATGGTGGGCCCGGAGAGATTCGAACTCCCGACCACCTGGTTCGTAGCCAGGTACTCTATCCAGCTGAGCTACGGGCCCGCGTAAAACCGTACAGCCATATCCCTGCGACGACGAGCGCCACTCCCGTGGCCTTCCATCCCTGAAATCGGTCCACTGGATCGATTTCTTGGCCTCCGGCCAACCGGTCTGCAAGAGTGGCGGAGAGTGAGGGATTCGAACCCTCGATAGGGGATAAACCCTATACTCCCTTAGCAGGGGAGCGCCTTCGTCCACTCGGCCAACTCTCCGAATGCAAAAAGCGGCGAACCGCCTGCCTGCAAGGGCGCGGATTGTAGCGGTCCGACCGGGCGGCCACAAGCCAATTCCGCCGCCAAGCGGCCCCTATTGAGCCCCAGCGACTTCGCCTTCCAATCCGAATGCCTTGTGCAGGGCACGCACGGCCAGTTCCAGGTATTTGTCCTGCACCACCACGCTGATCTTGATCTCCGAGGTGGAGATCATGCGGATGTTGATGCCCTCGTCGGCCAGCACCTTGAACATCTTGCTGGCGATGCCGGCGTGACTGCGCATGCCCACCCCGACCAGAGAGACCTTGACGATGTCGCTGGCGGCGGTGACACCCTTGGCTTTGAGTTCGCCGGCGACCCTCTTGACGATCTCATGCGCCTTTTCCAGATCGTTGCGATGCACGGTGAAGGTGAAGTCGGTGCTGCCGTCGGCGCCGATGTTCTGCAGGATCATGTCCACTTCGACATTGGCGTCGCCGATGGGGCCCAGGATGGCGGCGGCGATGCCAGGCTTGTCGGGCACACCGGCCACGGTGAGCTGGGCTTCGTCGCGATTGAAGGCGATGCCGGATACCAGGGGCGATTCCACGTTGTCATCCTCAAGCGTAATCAGGGTGCCGGGGCCATCCACAAAAGTGGAGACCACGCGCAGGGGGACCTTGTACTTGCCGGCAAACTCCACCGACCGGATCTGCAGGACCTTCGAGCCGAGGCTGGCCATTTCCAGCATCTCTTCGAAGGTGATCTTGTCCAGGCGGCGCGCTTTGGGCTCGACTCGCGGATCAGTGGTGTAGACGCCGTCTACGTCGGTGTAGATCTGGCATTCGTCGGCTTTCATCGCCGCGGCAATCGCCACGCCGGTGGTGTCGGAGCCACCACGGCCCAAGGTGGCGGTGGAGCCATCCGGTGCGATGCCCTGGAAACCTGCGACCACGGGCACGATACCGATCTTGCAGTCGGCCAGCAGACGTTCGCTGTCGATGCTCTGGATTCGCGCCTTGCCGAAAGCGTCGTCAGTGCGGATGGTGACCTGCGGGCCGGTGTAGGAACGGCTCTGCACACCGGCTTTTTGCAATGCCAGCGCCAGCAGGCCGATGGTGACCTGCTCGCCAGTGGATGCGATCTGATCCATCTCCCGGGCACTGCCACGCGGGTTGATGCTCCTGGCGAGCTTGAGCAGCCGATCCGTCTCGCCCGACATCGCCGAGACCACCACCACCACTTGATGGCCCTGGTCGCGGAAAGATTTCACCTTGTTGGCCACGTGCTCGATGCGCTCCACCGAGCCCATCGAGGTACCGCCATATTTTTGAACGATCAGTGCCATTTTCTTGCATCGATGAAGGTAGGGCGGGCCGTGCCCGCCGCACGCGTAGCGGCTGCGGGCCGCCCTACAGTTTCTGTTCCAGCCAACCGAAAACTGACTCGACCGCCGCCGGTAGCGCCTCGGGCTGGGTGCCGCCGGCCTGCGCCATCTCGGGCTTGCCGCCGCCCTTGCCACCGACTTGGCCGGCGGCGAAGCTCACCAGTTCACCGGCTTTCACCTTTGCGGTGAGATCGGCGGTAACGCCGGCAATCAGGCTGACCTTGGGCCCGTTGGCGCTGCCCAGCAGCACGATGCCGGACTTGAGTTTGTCCTTGAGCTGATCCATGAGGTTGCGCAGCTCGTTGCCGTCCACGCCTTCGACCTGGGCGGCGATGACCTTCACGCCCTTGACGTCGCGCGCCTGCGAGGCCAGATCGCCGCCGGCGCTTGAGGCCAGCTTGCTCTTGAGCGCCGCCAGCTCTTTTTCAAGCTGCTTGCCGCGTTCCAGCACTTGTTGAATCTTGTCGGTCAGATCGTCGCGCCCTGCACGCACCAGATCGCCCGCCTGCTTGAGCCGGCCTTCGGTTTCGCGCAGATAGCTCAGCGCGTTCTCGCCGGTGATCGCTTCCACCCGGCGCACACCGGCAGCCACGCCGGACTCGGCGATGATCTTGAACAGGCCGATGTCGCCGGTGCGCGATACGTGCGTGCCGCCGCACAGCTCGGTGCTGTAATTTTCCTCGGGTGGGCCCATCGCCAGCACGCGCACTTCGTCGCCGTACTTCTCGCCGAACAGCGCCATGGCGCCGGACTCGATGGCGTCGTCGTATTTCATCAACTGCGCGGCCACGGGCACGTTGGCGAGGATCGCGCGGTTCACCCGATCCTCGATCTGCGCAATCTCCTCGGGCGTCACCGCCTGCGTGTGCGAGAAATCGAAACGCGTGCGCTGCGAATCCACCAGCGAACCCTTCTGCGCCACATGGGTTCCGAGCACGTCGCGCAGCGCCCGATGCATCAGATGCGTCGACGAGTGATTGCGCATGGTGGCGCGGCGCACACTCTCGCTCACCTCCGCGCGCACACTTGCACCGACCTTGAGTGCACCCCGGCTCAGAATGCCGTGGTGACCGAACACGTTGCCCTTGATCTTGAGCGTGTCGCTCACTTCAAAAATAGACCCCCTCTCCCCCTTGGGGGGGGGAGAGGGGGCGAGGGGGTGCGCGTTTTCCGGCCGCCCCTCACCCTGGCCCTCTCCCCGCGATGCGGGGAGAGAGGATGAGATAAATCCCTTGTCGCCCACCTGTCCGCCGCCTTCGGCATAGAACGGCGTGCGGTCGAGCACCACCACACCAGCCTCGCCCTCGTGCAGTTCCGGCACCGGCTGGCCGTCGCGATACAGCGCCAGCACCTGCACGTCGTCGGCAAGCTGGTCGTAACCGACGAAGCAGGTCTCGGCCCCGTCGTAACTCAAAGCCGTTCCGGACTTGAAGCTGCTGGCGGCGCGCGCGCGAGTGCGCTGCTCTTCCATGGCCGCTTCGTAGCCGGCCTCGTCGATCGTCAGATTGCGCTCGCGCGCGATGTCGGCGGTGAGGTCGAACGGGAAACCATAGGTATCGTAGAGCTTGAACACCACCTCGCCCGGAATCACGCCGTCGTTGAGCTTGTCCACCGCCTCTTCGAGCAGCTTCATGCCCTTGTCCAGGGTGGCGGCAAAGCTGTCCTCCTCAATGCGGATCGCTTTTTCGATCTGCGTCTGCTGCTGAATCAGTTCCGGGAACGCAGCGCCCATCTCGGCTGCCAGCGGCGCAACCAGCCGGTTGAAGAAAGGCTCCTCGATGCCGAGCTTGTAGCCGTGGCGAATGGCGCGCCGCATGATTCTGCGCAGCACGTAACCGCGACCCTCGTTGGAGGGCAGCACGCCGTCCGCGATCAGGAAGCTGGTGGCACGGATGTGATCGGCGATGACCTTCTGCGACGGACTGACATAGGGCTGCTGCCTGGCCAGCTCCGCCACCGCTTCGATGAGCGCACGGAAGGTATCGGTCTGGTAGTTGTCGTTGCTGCCCTGCATCAGCGCCGCCACGCGCTCCAGGCCCATGCCGGTGTCTACGCTGGGCGCCGGCAGCGGCGCCATGCGGCCGTCGCCGCCGCGCTCGAACTGCATGAACACGTGGTTCCAGATCTCGATCCAGCGGTCGCCATCCTCTTCGGGGGAGCCCGGAGGCCCGCCCCAGATACCCTTGGAGCCATCCGGATCGTGGTCGTAGAAAATTTCCGTGCAGGGGCCGCAGGGCCCGGTGTCTCCCATACTCCAGAAATTGTCGGAGGCGTATTTCGCTCCTTTGTTGTCACCAATGCGCACGATGCGCGACTCGGCCACGCCGACCTTCTTCCACAGCGCGAAGGCCTCGTCGTCGGACTGATAAACCGTGACCAGCAGGCGCGCCGGGTCGATGCCCAGCCACTGCTTGCCGGTGACGAACTCCCAGCCGAAGCGGATCGCATCGTCCTTGAAGTAATCGCCGAAGCTGAAGTTGCCCAGCATCTCGAAAAAGGTGTGATGGCGGGCGGTGTAGCCCACGTTCTCGAGATCGTTGTGCTTACCGCCGGCGCGCACGCACTTCTGGCTGCTGGCCGCACGCACGTAGGGGCGCTTGTCCTGGCCGGTGAAGACGTCCTTGAACTGCACCATGCCCGCGTTGGTGAACAGCAGGGTCGGGTCGTTGCCCGGCACCAGCGGCGACGACGGCACCACGGTGTGGCCGTTGACCCGGAAGAATTCCAGGAATCTGGCGCGCAACTCGTTGCTGTTCATAAACCGGGTAGGAGCCTGGGACGGGCAAAGGGGCGCAATTTTAGCCGGGGGGCGGTCGGGCCGCCATGCGCGGGGCAAAGACAACGCGTGTGCGGCCCGTCCTGGCCCCGGGCTAGGCTGGCCGAGATTGAAATCCCGGTTCAGCTTGCGTACCGGGTTGCACCCGGGCTACCGGGTTCGTTGACATCGCCTACTCAATCCTCTGGCTGCCCCTTCAGCGCTGCCCGAATCTGGTCGGAGTCGAAACCGCGGGTGGCCAGAAAACGGTACTGCTTCTGCCAGGCCTCGCCGCGCCCGGGGGCGGCGCCGAACTTCTTGGCCCGGGCCTGCACCGCTCGCTCGGTGAAATCGCAGTCCAGTGCTTCGAACGCCGCCCTGATCTGCGCATCCGGCACCCTCGCTTCCTTGAGCTCCGCTCGAATGCGTAGCGGGCCATAGCCCTGATTGGCGCGCGAGCGCGCCAGGGTTTCAGCGTAGCGGCTGTCGGACTGAAAGCCGGACTCGGTCAGGCTTTCCACCACCTCTGTTGCGGTTTGCTCATCATGCCCGCGCTGGCCGAGCTTGCGCTTGATCTGCGCCACCGAGTGCTCGCGGCGCGCCAGGATGCGCATGGCCGAGGTTCGCGCCTCGGCCGGCGTACGCTCTTTCTCAGGTTTTTTCGGGTGGGGCACGCTTGGCCTGAAGCTTCTCGCGGATCGCCGCCTCGAGCTGGGCGGCGATTTCCGGGCGCTCCTTGAGAAAGGCGCGCGCATTGTCCTTGCCCTGCCCGATCTTGTCGCCGTTGTAGGCGTACCAGGCACCGGACTTGTCGACCAGCTTGTGCTCCACGCCGAGGTCGATCAGCTCGCCGAGCTTGGAGATGCCCTCGTTGTAGAGAATCTCGAAGATCGCCTCCTTGAACGGCGGCGCCATCTTGTTCTTGACGATCTTCACGCGGGTTTCGTTGCCCACCACCTCGTCGCCCTTCTTGATGCTGCCGATGCGGCGGATGTCCAGGCGTACCGAGGCGTAGAACTTCAGCGCGTTGCCGCCGGTGGTGGTTTCCGGCGAGCCGTACATCACGCCGATCTTCATGCGGATCTGGTTGATGAAGATCACCATGGTCTTGCTGCGCGAGATGTTGCCAGTCAGCTTGCGCAGTGCCTGGCTCATCAAACGCGCGTGGAGACCGACGTGGCTGTCGCCCATCTCGCCTTCGATTTCCGCCTTGGGCACCAGTGCCGCCACGGAGTCGACCACGATGATGTCGACCGCGTTGGAGCGCACCAGCATGTCGGCGATTTCCAGCGCCTGCTCGCCGGTGTCCGGCTGCGACACCAGCAACTCTTCGATATTCACGCCGAGCTTGGCGGCGTACTGCACGTCGAGCGCGTGCTCGGCGTCGATGAACGCGGCCACACCACCGGCCTTCTGCGCTTCTGCCACGGCATGCAGGGTCAGCGTGGTCTTGCCGGACGATTCCGGCCCGTAGATTTCAATGATGCGGCCGCGCGGCAGACCGCCCACGCCCAGCGCCGTATCCAGGGTCAGCGAGCCGGTGGACACCACGTCGACGTCGCGCACTGCGTCGGCGCCGGTCATGCGCATCACGGCGCCCTTGCCGAACTGCTTTTCGATCTGTCCGAGGGCCGCTTCCAGGGCCTTGCGGCGGTTGTCTTCCATGCTCATTTCTCGATTGAAGGGGATTCACCCGCCGGCAGCTAGGCGCAATGGGCCGGGACCGGCGCGGGAGGTGTCAAGTGTCCCATAGATCGCGCTGGATCACGGCACGGTCCGTCGGCGGTCGCAGCGGCCAGCTACCCAGCACGGTGTAGCCCGCGTCGGCACCCAGCCGGCTGCGAATCAGCGCGAACCGGTCGACCTCCCAGCGCACTTCCGGCAGCGGTGTCGGCGCCAGCACCTGGGCCGCGTCGTACAGCACGGTCACGTGCGGAGTCAGGCGCAAGCGCGTGTCGTACGGGACCGATTGCGCCTGCAGTGCCTCGCGCAGCGCCCGCCAAAGCGTCTTGAGTTCGGGCGGCGTGTGGCGCGGTCCCAACCACCAGGGAATCGACCGCGGGTTGCGAAAGCCACCCGCTTGGTCGATGCAGAGCACAAACGGCGCTGCGCGAACGCTGGCGGCGGCCTCCAGCGCACGCTGGACCAAGGCGGGCGGCAGCACCGGATACTCGCCCAGGAAATGCAGGGTCAGGTGATAGCGCTGGGCACGCACCCAGCGCCCGGTCGGATGCAGCCTCTGGCGCAACTGGGCTACCGCGCCCTCCAGAGCCGTACGGGAGACGTCGTCCGGCCACAGCGCAAAGAACAAGCGCTCGACGACCGCCTCAGCCGGCATCCTGCAGCCGCCGGATCAGACCGACGAGCGCCGCTTCGGCTGCCCGTTCGCGGACGGCCGCGCGATCGCCACTGAAATGAAAGTGCTCCGCAGCCGCTGGCTGGCTGCCGCCGGCCCAACCGATCCAGACCGTGCCGACCGGCTTGTCCGCGCTGCCGCCGCCGGGTCCGGCAATGCCGGTCACCGCCGCGCCCCAATGCGCCCCGGTGCGACGCAACAGCCCGTCGACCATGGCCAAAGCGCACGCGCGACTGACCGCTCCATCGGTCTCGAACACCTGCTCGGGCACGTCCAGAAAGTTGTGCTTGGCGCGGTTGCTATAGGTCACCAGCCCGCACTCGAACCAGGCCGAAGATCCCGCCAGATCGGTCGCGAGCTTGGCGATCAAGCCGCCGGTGCAGGACTCGGCGAAGGCCACCCGCTGATCGCGAGCGATGAGCGCATCGGCCAGCGCATGCAGGCTGGCCGCGGTGGCGCGAGGCCCCTGCGCCGCGTCGCTGGCGGGCAAAGTCGCCATGTGGGTCTCAGCAGTGAGCTAGAACGGGATATCGTCGATCGGGTCGTCACGGAATCCACCGCCGTCGGATTCCTGTGCTGCAGCAGGCGCGCGGCTGGGTGCCGAACTGCGCGCGGGCGCACCGCCGCCGTAGGACCCGCTGCTGTCGCCGCCCCCTCCACCGCCCTTGCTGTCCAGCATCTGCATCTCGTTGGCGTGGATCTCGGTGGTGTAGCGGTCCTTGCCTTCCTTGTCCTGCCACTTGCGGGTGCGCAGCGAGCCTTCCACATAGACCTTGCTGCCCTTGCGCAGGTATTGCGCCACGATCTCGCCGAGCTTGTTGTGGAACACCACGTTGTGCCACTCGGTGCGTTCCTGCTGCTGGCCGTCCTTGTCCTTCCAGCTTTCGGAGGTGGCCAGGGTGACGTTGGTCAGCGAGCCGCCGTTGGCGAAGGTCTTGGCTTCCGGGTCCTTGCCCAGGTTGCCGATGAGGATGACTTTGTTGATTCCGCGGGCCATGGAGGGCTCCTAAGATTGGGGATTGAGCGAAGGCGCCGCCGTCTTGTCCTGGCGCTCACCGGCCGGAATGAACAGCCAGATCAGCGGCAGGACCGCGCAGACGGCGAATGCGCCGGTCAGACCGAAATATGACTGGGCCAGACCGGTCAGTGTGCCACCGGCGAAGGCGCCCAGGAACTGCGAGGTGGCATAAACCCCCAGCGCGGCGCCGCGGCGATCCGGCGGCGCGCGGCGCGAGATCATGGACGGCAGCGCGCCTTCCAGATAATTGAACGGGATGAAGAACAGCAGCATCGCCAGCGGCAGCCACACCACGCTGGCATGCCCGAGCGCGGCCGTCAGCATCGCGGCGATCAGCATGGCGATGGCGCCGCGGAACACCCGCGCGCTGTGTCGTCCGCGCTCGGCCCAGCGGATCAGCGGGAACACCGGCAGCACCGACAGCAGCAGCACCGGCAGATACAGGCGCCACTGCTGGGTGCTGTCCAGGCCCAGAGTGTCGAAGATGGCCACCGGCGCGGCTACGAACAGGCCGATCATGGTGGCATGCAGCAGAAATATGCCGGCGTTGAGGCGCAGCAGCGCCGGATTGCTCAGCGCCTCCCGAAACCCGCCGGCGCGCTGCACCTGCCGCTGCGGCGTGGGCACGCCGAACGCGACCATGGGAATGGCCAGCAAGGCCAGCCCAGCGGTGAGCAGGAAGATGCCGTCCACCCCCACCCATAGCGCCACCACGGGCCCCAGCACCAGGGCCAGGATGAACGCCAGTCCCATGCCGGCGCCGACGATGGTCATCGCCAGGGTGCGCACCTGGTCGCGGGTGACGTCGGCCAGCAGCGCGGCCACCGCCGACGAGATCGCGCCCATGCCTTGCAGCAGGCGGCCCAGGGTCACCCCTTCAACCGTTTCGGCAAGGCCGGCCACCAGACTGCCGAGTGCGAATACCGCCAGCCCGACATAGATGATGGGCTTGCGCCCGTAGCGATCCGAAGCCGTACCCAGCGGAATCTGCAGCAGCGCCTGGGTCAACCCGTAAATGCCGATGGCCAGACCCACCTGCATCGGCGTGGCGCCGCCGCGCAACTCCAGCGCATACAGCGCGAACACCGGCAACACCATGAACATGCCGATCATGCGCAGCGCATACACCGTGCCCAGCGCGGCGACCGCGCGCCATTCCAGCGCGTTCAAAGCGGAGTGTCCCGCAGGTTGACGGGGATGGCGTGAGGTGGATTTGGGGGCATTGAAATCGAATCGGGCCGCGCGGCGGGTCCGCGCCACAGGAACGCAATTTCCGTGACAAGCCTTGCGGCGGATGGAAGCGCGGCGGAGCGGCCTCATATAGTAGCGGCTTCCCTCGCGGCCCTCGCGGGTCGCCTCCAACCGTCTTTCATCCTCGACGCATGATCAGTATCCGCGGCGCGCGCACGCACAACCTCAAGAACGTCTCGCTGGACCTGCCACGCGACAAGCTGGTGGTGATCACCGGGCTGTCCGGCTCCGGCAAATCGTCGCTGGCCTTCGACACGCTGTACGCCGAGGGTCAGCGGCGCTACGTGGAATCGCTGTCGTCCTATGCGCGCCAGTTCCTGGGGCAGATGGAAAAGCCCGATGTGGACAGCATCGAAGGGTTGTCGCCGGCGATCTCGATCGAGCAGAAATCCACCAGCCACAACCCGCGCTCCACCGTCGGCACCGTCACCGAGATCTACGACTACCTGCGCCTGCTGTTTGCGCGCGTGGGCCAGGCGCGCTGCCCCGATCACGGCGTGACCCTGGAAGCGCAGTCGGTGGCGCAGATGGTGGACCTGGTGCTGGCCCAGCCCGAGGGCTCGGCCTGGATGCTGCTGGCGCCGGTGGTGCGCGGCCGCAAGGGCGAGCACGCCGAGTGGTTCGAGCAGATGCGCGCGCAGGGCTTTGTGCGCGCAAGAGTCGACGGCAAGGTCTACGAGCTGGAGGAAGTGCCCACGCTCAACCGCAAGCTCAAGCACGACGTCGACGTGGTGGTGGACCGCTTCAAGGTTCGCGCCGGCGCTGGCGACGGCGCGCCGGACGCCGGATTCAAGCAGCGCCTGGCGGAGTCGTTCGAGACCGCGCTGAAGCTGTCTGGCGGCCTGGCGATGGTGGTGCCGCATGAAAGGCAGGGAGAGGGGAGAGGAGAGACGGGAGACAAGGCGAACCACAAGGACAGTGACCATCTCCCGTCTCCCATCTCCCGTCTCCCCGAGCCCTTGTTGTTCTCCAACCGCATGAGCTGCCCGCACTGCGGTTACGCGCTCGAAGAACTGGAACCGCGTCTGTTTTCGTTCAACGCCCCGCACGGCGCCTGTGCCACCTGCGACGGTCTGGGCATGCTGCAGGTGTTCGATCCCGCGCGGGTGGTGGCCCATCCCGAGCTATCGCTGGCCGCTGGCGCGATCCGCAGTTGGGACAAGAAGAATCCCTACTACTGGCACTTCATCCAGTCGCTGGCCAGGCATTACCAATTCGATCCCGAAAAGGCTTGGGACCAGCTTCCGATCAAGACCCAACAGTTGATCCTGCGCGGCAGCGGCGACGAGAAACTGGTGTTCGAGTACCCGGACGAACGCGGCCGCAAGGTGTCGCGTACGCACCGCTTCGAGGGGATTCTGCCCAACCTGGAGCGGCGCTACCGCGAAACCGAATCGATGGCGGTGCGCGAAGAGCTGGCGCGGTATCTGTCCGACCAGCCGTGTCCGGATTGTAGTGGCCAGCGCCTCAACCGCGCGGCGCGCAACGTGTTCGTGGCCGAGCGCAACCTGCCGTCGCTGACCGCGCTGTCGGTGCGCGACGCCGATGCGTTTTTCTCGCAGCTCGATCTGCCGGGACACAAGGGCGAGATCGCCGGCAAGATCCTCAAAGAAATCTGCGCGCGTCTGGGGTTTCTCAACAACGTCGGCCTGGAATATCTGACCCTGGCGCGCAGCGCCGAGACCTTGTCTGGCGGCGAGGCGCAACGCATCCGCCTGGCCTCGCAGATCGGCGCCGGGCTGGTGGGGGTGATGTACGTGCTGGACGAACCCAGTATCGGCCTGCACCAGCGCGACAACGAACGCCTGCTCAAGACCCTGTTCCGGCTGCGCGATCTGGGCAATTCGGTGATCGTGGTGGAACACGACGAGGAAGCGATCCGCCGCGCCGACCACGTGATCGACATCGGTCCCGGCGCAGGCGTGCATGGTGGTCGTATCGTCGCGCAGGGCAGCGTGGCGGACGTGGAGCGTGCGCCGGAATCGATCACCGGCCGCTACCTGTCCGGTGCCGAGCGCATCCCGGTGCCCGAGGCCCGCACGCCGCGCCGGTCCGGCAAGCACATCACCATCCGCGGCGCGCGTGGCAACAACCTGAAGAACGTCACCGCCGAGATTCCGGTTGGCCTGATCACCTGCGTGACCGGCGTATCGGGCTCCGGCAAGTCGACGCTGATCAACGACACGCTTCACGGCTTTGCGGCGCGCGAGCTCAACGGCGCCGGTACGCGCCACGCCGAATGCGACCACATCGAGGGCCTGCGCGATCATCTGGACAAGGTCATCGATATCGATCAGGCGCCGATCGGCCGCACGCCGCGCTCCAACCCGGCCACCTACACCGGGCTGTTCACCCCCATCCGCGAGCTGTTCGCGCAGGTCCCGGAGTCGCGGGTGCGCGGCTACGAGGCGGGTCGATTCAGCTTCAACGTCAAGGGCGGGCGCTGCGAGACCTGCGAGGGCGACGGCGTGATCAAGGTGGAGATGCATTTTCTCCCGGACGTCTATGTCACCTGCGACACCTGCAAGGGCCGGCGCTACAACCGCGAGACGCTGGATATCCGTTACAAGGGCAAGACCATCGACCAGGTGCTGGCGATGACGGTGGAAGAAGCGTTGCCGTTCTTCAAGGCGGTGCCGGCGCTGGCGCGCAAGCTGGAGACCCTGCTGGACGTGGGCCTGAGCTACATCACGCTGGGCCAGAACGCGACCACCCTGTCGGGCGGCGAAGCGCAGCGCATCAAGCTGGCCAAGGAATTGTCGCGGCGCGACACCGGCCAGACCCTCTACATCCTGGACGAGCCCACCACCGGGCTGCACTTTCACGATGTGGCGCAATTGCAGCGCGTGCTGGAGCGGCTGCGCGAGCACGGCAACACGGTGGTGGTGATCGAGCACAACCTGGACGTGATCAAGCGCGCCGACTGGATTATCGATCTGGGCCCCGAAGGCGGCTCGGGCGGCGGCGAGATCGTGGTCGCCGGGACTCCCGAACAAGTCGCGGCGAACCGCCGGTCCCACACTGGCAAATTTCTCGCACCTCTATTGCGCCAGGGCAAGCGCCAACGCCGCGCGAGCGGCGCATAATGCTGACGCGGTCGTCATCGCAACATACGCTGGCGGCATAACAAGAAGGGGCGGCGCGGGGCGCCGGCATCCGCGTCGCAAACCGGAGGAAGAGAACATGATCGAAGCCGCCTGGGCGGATTTCCAGCTCAACATGTGGCTGTACCTGTCGATGCCGATCACCAGCGGTGTCATCGGCTACGTCACCAACGTCATCGCCATCAAGATGATGTTCCACCCGCTGGAATTCTTCGGCATCAAGCCGCCGTACCTGGGCTGGCAGGGCATCGTGCCGCGCAAATGCGCCAAGATGGCCGGCATCGCCTGCGACACCATCGTGCCGCGGCTGATTTCCGAGCGGGAAATCTTCGACCGTCTGGATCCGAGGCGCGTCGCCGAGGAAATCGAAAAACCGATCCTGGCACTGGTCGACCAGATCACCGACGAGGTGATGCGCGAGTACGAACCGGCGCTGTGGGAAACCCTGCCGGCGTCGCTCAAGGAACTGATCATCCGCCGCGTGCAGGACGATGCCCCCGAGGTCGTCGCGCAGATCATGGATCAGATCAAGGAGAACATCACCACGGTGTTCGATCTCAAGGACATGGTGGTCACCACCCTGGTACGCGACAAGGCGCTGATCAACAAGATCTTCCTGGAAACCGGCAAGGACGAGTTCCGCTTCATCGGTAACTCGGGCTTCTACTTCGGCTTCATCTTCGGCATCTTCCAGATGATCGGCTGGACCCTGTACAAGGCCGACTGGCAACTGCCGTTGTTCGGTCTGATCGTGGGCTACGCCACCAACTGGATCGCGCTGGAGATGATCTTCCGCCCGCAGACGCCGCTGCGCGTCGGTCCGATGGTGCTGCACGGCCTGTTTTTCAAGCGCCAGAAAGAGGTATCGCGCGATTACGCACGTCTGATCGCCGACGAGATCGTGACGCCCTCGCACATCATCGAGGCGGTGCTCAAGGGCCCCTACGCGGATCGCGTGTTCAACATGATCGCCAAGAACATCAAGCGGGTGATCGACGACCAGTCCGGCCTCGCGCGGCCGTTCGTGGCCTGGACCGTAGGTACCAAGCGCTACATTGCGATGAAGGACAAGGCGGTCACCCGGCTGGTGGATTACCTGCCGGAAACCGTGCGCCACGTCGACAAGTACGCCAAGGAAGTGATGGACATCCAGAACACCCTGGCGCAGCGCCTGGAGGTTCTGCCGGCGCCGGAGTTCGAAGGCATGCTGCGGCCGGCGTTCAAGGAAGACGAATGGATCCTGATCGCAGTGGGTGCTGCATTGGGCTTCTTCGTCGGTGTCGGACAGGTGATCATGTTCAAGCTGATCGCCGTCACCGGCGATGAGCCGGCCTCCAACGCGGCGCTGCAACTGCTGCGAGGGCTGCTCGGCTGATGGCGCTGGCGTTCGTCCTGACGGCGATCGCGTTCGCCGCGGGCCTGGGCCTGTCGTGGTGGCAGGCCCGGCGCCGTTTCCGTCGTCACCTCGCGGATCGGCTGGCGCGCGAGGTCGAGCGCGAGATGGCGCGACGCGTGCTGGCGGACTTGCAGACGAGCGGCCTGAAACCGCCAGACGCACCGCGCTGAGTTTCAACCGTCGCTCAGGAGCGCCTGGCACCTGACCAACGGACGCACCGACCGGAAACGGAACCGCGACGGTCGTGGTCTAGACTGCGGTTTCCCTGACGGTTTACTTGTGCAAATGAACACATCTGTTTCGACGGCCACCCGTCCCGCATGGCACAGCTCCGCAATCGGCGGCCTGCTGTTCGGCCTGGCCTGCCTGGGTTCCGACGTGGCGCTGGCCGCGCCGGTCGACCGCACGCTGGAAATCAAGCTGACGGTGCAAGGTCACCAGGACTGGGTCAACGAATTGCAATGGTCCAAGGCCACCACGCGCCAGAGCTACGAGTTCAGCATCCCGCTACGCTCCAATGGCCGCCTGGAAGGCGCCAACATCCTGGAGCAGGATCGCGATCTGCGGCTGGCGATCAAGACCGAGTTCCTGCGCCGCCAGGGTCTGGAGCGTCTCAAGGCCTCCGGGCTCGATCCCGATTCGCCGCAGTTGCAACAAGACATCTCCAAGTCCATGCAGCAGGAGATCTTCGACTGCAAGGGCGACTCGGTCTGCATGGCCGAGACGCATGGCAAATACGCCTCGATCCTGGCGGCCGCGTTGGAGCCGGACAACAGCGCCCTGTTCGAAGGCGAACCGCGTTACCGGTTCTTTTTCGGGTACGACGGTTGCCCCACCACCATCCGCGCCGCGCACGACACCCAGGTGGAGGGCGAAACCGGCTACGGACGCAAGAAAGACAAGATCTATCCCTTCGCGCTCAGCATGAAGGGGGAATCCACCGGCAGCGCCGAAGACCTCAGCACGCTGTGCCTGTCCTACACCTCGGTGTTCGATACCAAGGAGTCGAAGCTCTTTGTGGAAAACGTCGACGTACCCAACGCCCGCGGCACCATCACCCGCACCGAGTTCGGCGAGACCAGCAACCGCGACGATCAGGAACTGCCGGTGCCCGGCGTCGTGCTGGAATGGGTCAACGCCACGCTGCGCGAGGCGCCGCCCTCCGGTCAGGCCCAGACCAAGCTGCCCTTGTATCTGCCCCTGGACGGCAACTCCACCGTGCTCGGCCAGTTCACCGGCGAGGTGGATGCGCGCTTGCAGTGGGCGTGGAAATAGACCGCATGTCCCGCCGACGGGCTTGGCCGCTGCGGCGCCGCGCGGTGCGGATGCTCGATTCCATAACGAAAAGGCCGGCGAGCGCCGGCCTTTTCGTTGCTTCTTCCGTCGATCTCCCAGAGCCTGGAAATCAGAACTGGTACTTGACGAAAAACTGGGCGAAGTCCTTGTCGCGATAAAGGTTCTGGCCGCCCGCGCCCCAGAAGAACTGGTAGCCGAAGTTGACCGACAGGTTCGACTTGTAGCGAACCTCCATCAGGGTGAATAGCGAGCGACGGTCCTTGATGAAATTCTCGCCGGGGCCGGGCGAATTACCGTAAACGTCGTGCTTGAAGATCAGCATCGGTTGCAGCGAGATGGCGGGCAGAATGCTCTCGTAGCGGATCAGCTGGATGATGTCGTAGCCGAACGAGAAGTCGTCCACGAACTGCGACAGATCGGCCTGACTGGGATTGAAGCGCAAGCCGTCGGGACCAGTCGCGCAGGCGGGGTTGGCCGAGCAGGCCTGGCGCGAGCCGTCGGCGCCGGTACCGTCGGCGCCGGCGCTGGCGTGGGTGTAGGTGCCGGGGGCTTCGATCTGCAACTGATCCAGCGGCGGCAGGTCGGGGATCCACATGGCGCCGACTTCGAACAGCGTGATGATCTGGTCGGCGCCGACGATGTTGAACATGTCGGTGGCGCCGGCCACATGGGTAGCGCCGAGAATGAAGTTGAAGGTATCGAACTCTTCCCAGCCGCGGATGTAGCAGGGATTGTTGCTGGTGTAGGGCTGGAAGTTGGGGTTGACCTCGCGGGTGTCGCGATTCTGCCGCGCGCCCAGGAACTGGGGGGTGCAGGCCGGGTTTTCGCCCACCGGCATCCCGCGATAGGCCGTCACGAACGATGGGAACGAGCGCGCCGAACCGGGCGCATGGCCGATCAGCAGATCGAAGGTGTCAGGTGCGGTGGGATCGGCGTCGCTGGGTGCGTAGTTGATCAGGCCACCATTGGGCGCAAAGCCGACGCCGGTGGTGGTGCCGGCGCAACCGGTACCCACGGGCAGCACGTTCGGAACACCGATGGGCAGGGCACCGCCAAGGCTGGCGACGTTGTTGATGCCGCTGACCAGATCGCCGAGCAACGCGCCCGCCGCGGTCAAGGCATCGCCGGTGGGCAGGATGGCGCGCTCCAGTGATCGATCGTGGCAGCGCGTCAGGGTAGGACCGAATCCGGCAAACACCAGATCTTCGATATCCACCTGCAACGGCTGGTCGGGCCGGTAGGCGACCTCGCCCTGCACGGACAGGTCTGCGAACGGCAAGGTGAGTGTGGTGTTGAAGCTCATGCCGAACATCTTGATGTCTTCGGGGTACTCCACCTGCAGCTTCACCGTGTCCAGCGGTACGGCGTCGGAGGTGGCCAGGTAAGGACTGCCGGCCACCACCGGCAGGTTCGGGCAGGCCACCAGGAAGCTGAGCGTGTCGTAGGCGTCGAAACCGCCATCGGGGAAGCCGTCGCCATCCAGATCCGCCCGCCCATTGCCTTCGCGCCGCGCACAGCTGGGCTGGGTGGCGTAGGTGCTGACATACGGCAGCTTCGAGTGGTAATTCATGAAGTAGAACGCGAACTCGGTGCCGTTGTTGACCTCTTCCGCGTAGTAGCGAAACGCCAGGCCGAACTGGCCGGAGTCGCGGGCATCATTGTCGTTAAGCCGCTGGGCGGTCAGCGAAGTGGGCGTCACGCCGGACAGCGGGTTGTACAGGGGAATACCCAGACCGTCCGGATCTTCGGCCGAGCCGCCGAAATGCACATAGGCCTGATTGACCGCGTTGTCGGTGCCGACCACGTCGGACAGGTAGAAGAAGCTGCCCGGCGCCGGAGCTTCCACCGGCTGCCATTCGAGTTGGTAATAACCTTCCAGGGTGGCGTTGGTGAACGGCTCGAAGCTGGCGTAAGCCATCGCCACCGGCGTGAAGACCTCCTCCACCTGAAAGCCGATGCGGCCGAAGTTGGAAGCGGAGACCGGCTGCGCCTGGTTGACCGAGTTGATCACCAGCAGTGTCGATTCGCCCCAGTTGACCAGCTGCCGTCCGAGCTTGACCGTCAGCACCTTGTCGTCGCCCAGCGGAATGTCGCCGTAGAAATAGGCGTCGAGCAGCTGGTAATTGGTGCCGACCTGCGACAGCAGTTCGCCGCCGCTGCGCTCGAACCGCTCCGGCCGCCCAGGACCATATTGGGTGGTGATGCCGGGCAGCGGCAGCGACAGCAGGCCGGAGGTGCCGACTTCAGAGACATTCTCTTCGGTGATGATGTTGGGGTGATACTCGGTGAAGTCGTTGTTCACCGCGTCGTAGAAGAACAGCGACTTCATGAAGAAGCCGTAATCGCCCCAGGTCAGCGAAATATCCTGGGTGATCTTGCCGACACCGGAAAAGGCATCGCCCTTGTCGTAATTCCAGTTACCGTCGTCGAAGTTGGGCGAAAACTGGCCCGGCGCGGCGGCCAACTGTGCCGCCGGAAACGACTGGTCGCGGAACAGGCCCTGACAGGACTGGAACTGGCCGGCGCAGACGTCGGGATTGAGGTTGGACTTGCCGACCAGATCCAGCGCGCGGTCCTGCATGCGAAATCCGGCACCGACGGTGATGGTGGTGTTGATCACCGCCTCGCCCTGGCTGCCGAAATTGAAATTGATGGCCGTCGCGACGGGGCTGATCCCGAGCAGGACCATCGCAGCCGCCAGCGCACGCATGCGCCCTCCCCATTGCTCCCTGCCGCCCATGAAGCTTCTCCTCAACGGATCTTGATTTGTACGACCGGACTCGTCTGGTGCGAAAAGCATTACCGGCCTTGGCGCGATTATCGGCAAAGTTCCCGGCTTGGCAATATGAATGGTCGATTAATTGTCGCCCCGTGCCGATCGAGGCCACACCACCGGCCCGTTTGCGGGCTGCGGCCGTTGCAGTGCATCGCATCGGGCTGCGCCCGCGAGGCCGCTTCCCGCGACCCGAGTCCTGTGCCTCGCGCCTAGCTCGGATAAAGTCGCGTCCCGCCATGAACGAAAGCCCCGCTCAGCCTTGGCATCACGCCGAACAGGGGACGGGACGTCCGCTGATTCTGCTGCACGGCATCGGGATGTCGCACGTCGCCTGGCGCCCGGTGATGACACTGCTCGCGTCCGCCGAACGCAGAGTGATCGCCTTCGATATCGCCGGCTTCGGACGTACTCCGGCGCTGCCGGCGGGCGTGGTCCCCACGCACGCGAATCTGGCGCTGGCCCTGCGCGAAAGCCTGCACGGCCTGGGCGTGGACGAGCCTGCCGATCTGGTCGGCAACTCGCTGGGTGGCCAGCTGGCGCTGGAGGCGGCCAAGATCGGCCTGGCCCGCAGCGTGGTGGCCTTGTCGCCTGCGGGCCTGTGGCCCGGCCGCGATGCGCCGCCCCAGGTTCACGCCACCCTGCGCGCGACGCGCTGGGCAATCCGCCAGATGCCGCACGCATCCGAACAGGTGATGCGCTCGGCGCTGGGCCGCACGCTGGCGCTGATGCTGCCCATGACCAGCCGTGGCTGGCGTCTGACCCGGCGCGAAGCATTGGAAATTGCGCAAGTTTTTGCCCAGGCCAGCGCCTTCGAAGAGACCCTGCAGGCGGCCACGCGCTTCGTCGACGGCCGCCACTTGTGCGTGCCGATCACGGTCGCTTTCGGTACCCGCGACTGGCTGCTGACCCGCAGCTGCCAACGGCGTGACGAACTGCCCCGGCACGTGCGCTGGGTGCGTCCGGAAGGCTGGGGACACGTGCCGATGTGGGACGACCCCGAGGGCGTCGCCGCGCTCATCCTCGAAGGCAGCGCCTGAACCCGCCCGCCATGGATCAGTCGCGCGGCCTGCAGGTCGCGGCCGCGATGGCGGTCGTGTATGTCGTCTGGGGTTCGACCTACCTGGGCATCCGGGTCATGGTCGAGGCCCTGCCGCCGCTGCTGTCGGCCGGCCTGCGTTTCCTGCTGGCCGGGGTGCTGATGCTGGCCTGGGTCGGGTTCAAGCGCCTGCCGCTGCCGCGCAGGCGCAGCGACTGGGGCTGGCTGGCGGCAACCAGCGCACTGATGCTGGTGGGCGCCAACGGCATGGTGACCTGGGCCGAACAATGGGTGGAATCCAATCAGGCGGCACTGATCGTGGCGACCTCGGCGTTGTGGATCGCCGGGCTCGGCAGTCTGGGCGTGCAGGGCATCCGCGTGACCCGCATCGCGCTGGCCGGTCTGGTGGTGGGACTGATCGGCGTCGGCGTGCTGGTCGGCGAAGGCCTGCAGTTGCGGCAGGCTCCGGTGAGCGCCTACGCCGCGATGCTGGTGTCGCCATTCCTGTGGGCGCTGGGGGCCATCGTGTCCAAGCGCAAGCCGGCGCAATGTGCGCCGCTGGTCGCGGCGACCCTGCAGGTGCTGATGGCCGGCACGGTGATGACGCTGCTGGGCCTGCTCAACGGCGATGCCGAGCGCTGCAGCTGGTCGACCCGCAGCCTGGCGGCAATGGCCTACCTGGCCGTGTTCGGCACCTGCATCGCCTACGCCTGCTACTACTGGCTGGTGCACGAGGTCGCCCCATCGACGCTAGGCACGCATGCCTACGTCAATCCGGCGGTGGCGGTGCTGCTCGGCGCATGGCTGCTGGACGAACAACTCGGCCCTTTGCAGCTGGCCGGCACCTTCATCATTCTGGCCAGTGTGGTTATCGTGAACCTCGCACCCCGCTGGACACGCAACCGCTCATGACCCGAATCATCCTGCCATTGGCGCTGGCACTGGCCTTGTCGACGATTCCGCTCGCAGTGGTGGCGGCCGAGCCGAGGCTCGCCGCCGAACAGGTGCTGCGCAAGGGCAACGGGCCGGAAGTGGAGTCGCTGGACCCGCACCGCGTCGAGGGCGTGCAGGCCAGCCACGTCCTGCGCGACCTGTTCGAGTCGCTGGTGACTGAGGCCGCCGATGGCGCGCTGATTCCCGGCACCGCCGAGCGCTGGGACATCAGCGCCGACGGCATGACCTACACCTTCTACCTGCGCCGCGACGCGCGCTGGTCCAACGGCGATCCGTTTGTCGCCGAGGATGTGGTTGCCGGTCTGCGCCGCAGCGTGGACCCGGCCACCGGCTCGCATTACTCAAAGATTCTGTCGCCCATCGAAAACGCCGACGCCGTGATCGAGGGCAAGCTGCCGGTCGAGCGCCTCGGCGCCACCGCGCTGGACCCGCACACCGTCGAGATTCGGCTGAAAGGGCCCACCCCGTACTTCATCGGTCTGCTGGTACATGCCTCGGCGTATCCCATCCACCGCGCCAGCGTCGAGCGGTACGGCGCGCAGTTCGCCCAGCCCGGCAAGCTCGTGAGCAACGGTGCCTATCAGCTCACCGAGCGGGTCATCCAGTCGCACATCACCTTGCGACGCAACCCCTACTACTGGAACGACGCCAGCACGGTGGTGGAGGAAGTGCGCTACCTCAACACCGAAGACGTCAACTCCGAACTCAAGCGCTACCGCGCCGGCGAGCTGGACTGGACCAGCACAGTGCCGACCAGCCAGACCGAATGGATCAAGGCCAACCTTCCTGAGCACTATCACGAGCACACCTACCTGGGCGTGTATTACTACGGGCTCAACACCGGCCGACCGCCGCTGGACAGCAAGGCGCTGCGTCAGGCGCTGAGCCTGGCGCTGGACCGCGAGATCATCACGCGCAAGGTGCTCGGCGGCGGCCAGAAACCGGCTGACACCTGGGTGCCGCCCGGCGTGATCGGCCATGTGCCGGCCCAACCTGAATGGATGAACTGGGATCGCCAGCAACGCCTGACCGAAGCGCGGCGCCTGTACGCCGAGGCCGGCTACTCGGAAGAGCGTCCCGCACGCGTGGAGATTCGCTACAACACCAGCGAGGACCACAAGAAAGTCGCCAGCGTCATTGCCGCCATGTGGAAGCAGTGGCTGGGCGTGGAGACGGTGCTGATCAACGAGGAGTGGAAGGTGTATCTGCAGAACCGCCGCCTCAAGCAGAAGACCCAGGCGTTTCGCGCCGGCTGGATCGGCGATTACAACGACGCCAATACGTTCATGGAGATCCTGCACTCCGAGCACGGACTCAACGACACCGGCTATGCCAATCCCGAGTACGACGCCTTGCTGGAACAGGCCGGGGTGGAGGCCGATCTTGAGCGCCGCAGCGATCTGATGCGCCAGGCCGAGGCCTTGCTGCTGCAGGACCTGCCGGTGATTCCGATCTACTTCTACGTCACCACCAAGCTGGTCCGGCCCACGGTGGTCGGATGGCAGGGCAATCTGATGGATCACCACGCCACACGCTACATGCGCATCCTCGGAGCGCCGCCCGCGAATTGACGGATACGGATCGGGCCGCGAAGCTCACGCCATCAACCGACTGCAAATTCCATGTTGCGTCTGGCTTTTCTGAGACTGCTGGCGGCGGTGCCCACTCTGCTGCTGCTGGTGGCGCTGGCCTTCTTCATGATGCGCGCCGCGCCCGGCGGGCCGTTCGACAGCGAGCGGGTGCTGCCGCCGGAAGTCACCGCCCAACTCGAAGCGGCCTATCACCTGGACGAGCCCCTGTGGCAGCAGTTCGCCCGCTACGTCTCCGGCTTGGCGCGCGGCGATCTGGGGCCGTCTTTCCGGTACGCGGAATTCTCGGTCAACGAACTGATTGCGCAGGGCCTGCCGGTGTCGCTGCGCATCGGCCTGGGGGCGATGATGCTGGCCATCGTGCTCGGCTGCGGCGCCGGCATCCTCGCCGCGCTGCGCCAGAACCGGTTCACCGACCATGCGGTGATGACCCTGGCGATGACCGGCATGTCGATCCCGGTGTTCGTGGTGGCGCCGCTGATGATCCTGCTGTTTGCAGTTTCGCTGGGCTGGCTGCCGGCCGGTGGCTGGGACGGTGGCTGGCGATCCATGGTGTTGCCGGTATGCGCACTGGCGCTGCCGCAAATCGCCATCATGGCGCGGCTGATGCGCGGCTCGATGATCGAGGTGCTGACCTCCAACTACATCCGCACCGCACGCGCCAAGGGACTGCGCGGCTACCAGGTGGTGTTCGGCCACGCGTTGCGCCCGGCGCTGATGCCGGTGCTGTCCTACTTGGGTCCGGCCACCGCCGGCATCATCACCGGCTCGGTGGTGATCGAACAGATCTTCGGCGTGCCCGGCATCGGCCGCTATTTCGTGCAGGGCGCGCTGAATCGCGACTACACCCTGGTGATGGGCGTGGTGGTGTTCTACGGCGTGCTGATCATCGCCTTCAATTTTCTGGTCGACCTGCTCTACGGCGTGCTCGATCCGCGGGTGCGTCAATCGTGAAGCGCACCGAACAGGCCCTGGAAGCCGCAGCCAGCGGGCGCAGCCTGTGGGCCGACGCGCGCCGCCGGCTGTTCGCCAACCGCGCCGCGATGACGGCGCTGATCGTGCTGGTGCTGATGAGCCTGCTGGTGCTGTTCGGGCCGCTGTTCAGCCCCTGGGCCTTCGACTACATCGACTTCGACGGCGACTGGCGCGCACCGCCGCAGATGGAAGGTCAACATTACTTCGGCACCGACCAGATCGGCCGGGATCTGTTCGTGCGCACCCTGGTCGGCGGGCAGATTTCCTTGATGGTGGGCGTGGTGGCGACCTTCGTGTCGCTGCTGATCGGCGTCACCTACGGCGCGGTGGCCGGCTACTTCGGCGGACGCATCGACGCCTTCATGATGCGGGCGGTGGACATCCTCTACGCGATGCCCTTCATGTTCCTGGTGATCCTGCTGATGGTGCTGTTCGGCCGGCACCTGATCCTGATCTTCGTCGCCATCGGCGCCATCAACTGGCTGGACATGGCGCGCATCGTGCGCGGCCAGACCCTGGCGCTGAAGAGCCGTGAATTCATTCTGGCGGCGCGCGCTTCGGGCGTCTCCAACACCGGCATCATCCGCCGCCACATCGTGCCCAACCTGCTGGGTGTGGTGGCGGTCTACGTCACCCTGACCATTCCGCAGGTGATCCTGGTGGAGTCCTTCCTGAGCTTTCTGGGCCTGGGCGTACAGGAGCCGGCGACCAGTTGGGGGGCGCTGGTCAACGACGGCGCGCGCGACATGGAAGCCGCGCCCTGGACCCTGGCCTTCCCCGCCGGCTTTCTCGCCCTGACCCTGTTCTGCTTCAATTTCCTCGGCGACGGCCTGCGCGATGCGCTCGATCCCAAGGACCGCTGAAGTGGCCGCAGGCCGGCGCCGAGGAACCCCGGACTCGATCCGGGGTCCAGCCCGAAATCCTGCGACGGCCTGCGCGATGCGCCCGATCCGAATGACCGCTGATGCTCTCGAGCCATCAAAAGCACTCAACGCAAAGGAGCAAAGGGAAAAATGAGGCAAGGGACGCAATACCGATCGATGTGGAACCCGTGCGTGAGCATCGGACTGATCCGGCCCCATCAGGATTCATTGCGTCCTTTCTTTCCCTTTGCGCCTTCGCGTTGAAACGCCGTTGAAAACCTGAACCCCCATGCCCCTGCTCGAAGTCGACAAGCTCTCGGTCCGCTTCGCCACGCCCGACGGCGCGGTGCAGGCGGTCGATGGTCTGAGCTTCGCCCTCGACGCCGGCCAGACCCTGGGGATCGTCGGCGAGTCGGGTTCAGGAAAATCGCAGACGGCACTGGCCATCCTCGGCCTGCTGGCGCGCAACGCCAAGGTCAGCGGCGCGGTGCGCTTCGAGGGTCAGGATCTGCTCAAGCTGCCCGGCCGCAAGCTGGCGCGCCTGCGCGGCAACCGCATCGCGATGGTGTTCCAGGACCCGATGACCAGCCTCAACCCTTACCTGCGGGTGGAGCGGCAGATCGCCGAGGTCCTGCAGCGGCATCGCGGCCTGTCGCAATCCGCGGCGCGCAGCGAGTGCCTGCGTCTGCTCGACGCGGTGCAGATTCCGGACGCGGCGCAGCGGCTGCGCAGCTACCCGCACGAACTCTCCGGCGGTCAGCGGCAGCGCGTGATGATCGCGATCGCGCTGGCCTGTCAGCCGGCGCTGCTGCTGGCCGACGAACCCACCACCGCGCTCGACGTCACCGTGCAGGCGCAAATCCTGGGGTTGTTCCAGCAACTGCGGCAAGACTTCGGCGTCGCCATCGTGCTCATCAGTCACGACTTCGGGGTGGTCGCCGAAGTGTGTGAGCGCACCCTGGTGATGTACGCCGGCCGTGCGGCGGAACTGGGGCCGACACAGACGCTGCTCGAACAGCCTGCACACCCGTATTCGCGCGCGCTGGTCGGTGCGCGGCCCGACCTGTCGTCTCCGGTGGACCGACCGCTGATGACCTTGCCCGGCCAGCCGCCGGACCTGTCGGCGCTGCCGCCGGGCTGCGCGTTTGCGCCGCGCTGCCAATGGGTCGAGGCCGGCACCTGCACGTCGGCCGTGCCGATGCTGCGGACGCTGGGAACCGGGCGCAGCGCCGCTTGTGCCCGGGTCGAAGCGATCGCTCGCAACTGAGCAGGGCGACCCGCGCAACTGAGACAGGGGTAACCCTGTCACCGGGGTCGAACTGCGGTGGAGGTTCAGGGCAAGGCCAGGCTGCCCAGCGCGGTCCCCGGCTGCAGCGCGTCGTTCGCGCGCAGGCCCAGCGCCGACACCGTGTACAGCACGATGCGCTCGGCGTCCTGCGCGAACAGCGAACGCCGCGGATCGCTAGACTCGTAGGCGAACCGGCAGCCGGCCCCGTCGGCGAACCCGTCGCAGCCGCCGCCAGGGGTGAGGAAGCCGTCGTGGTCGATGCGACCAGCTTCCAGCAGCGGACGTTCGGCGCCGGGGTCCACGCGCAGCACCAGGAAGCCGGCAAATCGCGCCGCATCGGTGTCGCCGTAACTGATCAGGGGAATACTCAAGGTGCCCGGCGTGGTGGCCTCGGCCGCATCGGCGAAGTAGCCGAAGGCATGCGGGTCGTACTCGGCACTGCTGTAGCTGTAGCCGGCCTCACCCACCAGGGGCGCCAAGGTCGCGACCTGGCGCACGTCTTCCAGATCGCGCACGTCGAACAACTGCACGGCCACCGCGCCGGTCAGGCCCTCGTCGGTGCCGTCGCGGCCCACGGTCAAAAGATAGTCCTCGCCCAGCGGTGCGAGGTAGCTCGAAAAGCCGGGAATCTTGAGCTCGCTGGCGATGCGCGGCGCCAGCGGATCGGAAAGATCAAAGGCGAACAGCGGATCGATCTGGCGGAAGGTCACCACGAAGCCACGCTCGCCAAGGAAGCGCGCACCCTGGATGCGCTCGCCGGGCGCGAAGCCCTGCACCGAGGCCACCGTCGGCAGATCGGTTCCGTCGGCATCCAGCACCCACAGATGGTTGAGGGACGCATCGCGCCCGGCGGCGAACGCGGATTCGGTGGTGGCCGCGCGCAGGTGACCCGCGTGTTCGGACAGGGCGAAACGGTTCAGCAGTGAACCGGGCACCTTGCCCAGGCCCTGGTACTGCGCCGCGCCGGTGTCGGACAGCGCCAGCCGATAGATCACGGTTTCCTCGTCCTGCAGCGGGGCGAAGAACCAGCCGAAGCTGGACTGCGCCAGGTACAGGTTCTGCGCCGAGGCATAGACCGTGTAGGCGTTGTTGACCACTGCGGTGGTGCCGCGGTCGCTGCCGTCGAGATCGAAGCTGTCGATCACCGCTATGCCCAGGCCGGTGGTGACCTCCGGCGCCGACAGATCAGCGCAGTCCAGTGTGGTGGCGCTGCGCGCCGCGCCGGCGGTCTGGGTGGCGAGTTCCGGCAGCAGGCCGGTCACGCCTTCCTCCGACAGGCGATCACCGATGGCCGCGCGCACGTCCTGCTTGATGCGGTCCGCGGTCACCGCATCGCCCTCCGACTGCGCCGTGAAATAATCCGCGCGCAGGTCCGCCAGCGCGCTGTCACTCTCATACAGCCAGTCCGGTCGCGGCACGTCGTAGCGGCTGACGCGATGTACGCGCGCCCCGATGCGGCGCGCTTCCAGCCCGTAGCCCTCGGTTTCGATCCGGCCAGTCTCCACCGGCGTCTGCGGGTTGGAGACGTCGACGAACACGCTCACCGCATAGGCGCGTCCGCCGGCGAAGCGCGAACCCAGCACCACCGCGCGACCGGCGCCCTCGTCGAGAAACAGCTCGCTCGCGGCGAAGCCGTCCTGCCCCGTAGCAAGATCCAGCGTCACCGGATCCTGTGCACCCAGCGACTCGGGCGGAAACGCGGTCACGATCGACAGGCCGCGGGGCGACAGCACGTAGAGCCGGCCGGCGCTGTCGATCTTGACGATGTCGGCCTCGTCCACGCCGCTTTCCTGCACGTTGGTTTCGGACACGCGGTCGGGGATGTCCAGCGCGTCCTCGGCCGGCGAGCCCACCGGAACCGGGGCGCCGGGCTCGGCCAGGCCGACATCGACGAACACCGGGCAGGGTGCATCGAGCAGGCAGGCGTAGCCCTGCAGGTATTCCTCGGTCAGCGCGTCCGTCACTTCCGGGACCCAGTCCGAACACCCGGTCTGGAAACGCTTGAGCCGAAGCTCGGACAGCGGCGTGGCCTGCGCGGCGGCCGGGCCGGGGGCGTCGAGGCTGTTGCCTCCGCCGCCGCCACAGGCGGACAGCAGCAGTGCGGCGGCAAGAACGGAAATCAGGGACGAACGCATGGGAGGCTCCGCCATTCCGAAATCGTCGGGCGCCGATGATGGCTCGGGCATCGCGCCGAATTCAATCGGCGGATTGGTCGGTTTCAGCGGGGCTGCTCTGCGCAACTCACCCCGCGGTCCGGATACTCTTGCAACAGGATGCCAATTGCCTCTGCGGTGCGGGTCCCCCACATCTTGGTCAGGGCCGAAGTTTGCTCCCCCCAGTGGATCAGCTCATCGTCATCGATGAAATGGCGACCGGTTTCCTCCTTTCGTCCCTCGGACCGAAGCTGTTCGAGCAACTGCTCGCGAACCGATGCGCTGTCGAGCGTGCCCGGGAAATGGCGAAACAGATCTGTTTTCCAAGGCAGGACTGCCTCGATGCGCTGGGGTGACACCCCGTTGTCGCAGAGCGACTTGATCACGCGGTGGACTGCGCGGCGCTTCGGCAGGTTCGAGAACGTCTCACCGCCGACCACGACATCGAACCGCGTGAAATCCCGCCCAGTGGCGCGAGCCGCCTGCTCCAGGCGCGCCTTGTCGCGTACTCGGACCTGATAGTCCTCCACCTCCGGGAGCGGAATGATCGGCTGAATATCGATCAATACCTGACCAGCGTGCTCGAACGGCCGCATCCGGACACAACGGATATCCAGGCCGTGCTCGTTGAGCCACAACACCGAGGTGGTGAGTTCTCGCGAGAACTCGGCAGATGCCAGCACGATGCGCACGTCCTGCGCAAAGTGTTCCTCGTCCGGTTCGTCCCATCCGAGAAAATCCAGTAGACCGGACCGTGCGTCGGCATCGGCTCCCTGGCTTTCGAGAAATTGCTGGAAAATGTCCACCGCGCGGTCGAAAGTCATCGCGGCCACCATCGCCGCGTAGCGGATGGCCTGCAGCTCCATGTGGCCGCCGTCCTCCGTCCGTTTGAGTTCTATCACCACTAGGTTACCCAGGCGATCAATGCCAAGTAAGTCGATCCGGCGGCGACCGTCGGTCCATTCGCCGAACTCTTCGGCGATCACCAGCGTATCGGGCGCGATCACGTCGATCCGTTGGCGAAGCAGGGCTTGAAGGTGCTGACGTTCTCTTAGACCGGCCGCCGCAAAGGTGGTCGTGACGACGGGCTCAATCGCGTCGGCGGCAAGCTGATACAGCGGCATGGCGTTCCAGGAGTCGCTTGTTGACGACCGAAGACTATCGGGTGTCCGGTTCTCACGTAAGCCGCACGGAGTCGGGGTCGAATGCCGAATGTCGGCTACCCCACATCCCAGTTCGCCGGCCTCGGCGGGGGCTGGCGCACGCCCTTGCGCGCCTTCATCTGGCCGAGCATGAGCTGGGTCCACACCATCAGGTAATGCTGCGCCTGTTGCGGCTGTCGCATCAGGTGACGGATAGCGGCGAGGCCGCTGAGCATCAGCGGCGTCATCAGGAACAGGTCGCGTGGGCTCAGGCTTTGCGCGCCGCGAGGCTCGAAGTAGTGCGCGATGGGCGGGTCGATGGCCTGCGCAGCGCTGGCGAACAGCTTCTGCAGCGAACGCGCCAGGTGTGCATCGTGCTGGCTGGCCATCAGCAGTTCCAGGAAGGCGTTGAACATCGGGGTATCGAACAGTTCCTTCCACGCAGTGGCCACCAGCGCCTGCAGGCGGTTGTCTTCCTGCGCCACGCCCAGAAGCAGCTCGCCGAGCACGCGGTAGGCCTGGCGCAGCAGACGGTCGGCCGCCGCCAGGATCAGCGCGTTCTTGTTGGGGAAGTGATGCAGGTGCGCGCCGCGCGACACGCCGGCCTGGCGCACCACCGAGCTGACCGTGGTGCCGGAATAGCCGTCGCGGCCCAGGCACACCAGCGTGGCCTCGACCAGGCGCTTGCGCATGGCATCGCTGCGCTCGGACTGGGTGCGGCGCGGGATCGGTGCCGAAGGCGCGACGGCGCGGCGTGCGGTGGAAAGCGGCAAGGAAACCTCCGGTGCGGCCGGCGCGTCCCGGCACGGACAAGTCGGGGCCATTGACAGGCCGACGGTCGAGGATGTTACATACAGTACGTACTGCATGTAAACGAGATTTCCGGCGCTCGACGCCGACCCCTTGCTGCCCACCGGTTTTCCCTTGCTCCGATGCCTTGCGGCACCGGACCCCTTCTGGAGCGACACGTGATTCCAAGAACCCTTTTCGGCCCCGAGCACGAAGACTTCCGCAAGACGGCGCGCCGTTTCTTCGAGACCGAGATCGTGCCGCACCGCGAGCGCTTCGAGGAGCAGCAGCACATCGACCGTAACCTCTGGAACAAGGCCGGCGAACTAGGCCTGCTGTGCGCGACCATGCCGGAAGAGTTCGGCGGCCTGGGCGTGGACCGCAGCTACAGCGTGGTGCTGATGGAGGAGCAGTCCTACTCCGGCGATTCCGGCTCGGGCTTCTCGCTGCACTCCGACATCGTGGCCAACTACATCAACAATTTCGGCAGCCAGGAGCAGAAGCTGCACTGGCTGCCGAAGATGGCGAGCGGCGAGATCATCGGTGCCATCGCGATGACCGAACCGGGCACCGGCTCGGATCTTCAGGCGGTGAAGACCACCGCGGTGCTCGACGGCGACGACTACGTCATCAACGGCTCCAAGATCTTCATCACCAACGGCTATCTGTCCGACCTGGTGGTGGTGGTGGCGCGCACCGGCAACTCCGGCGAGGGCGCCAAGGACTTGTCGCTGATCCTGGTCGAGGCCTCGCGCACCGGCTTCACCAAGGGCAAGCCGCTCAAGAAGGTCGGCATGAAGGCGCAGGACACCTGCGAGCTGTTCTTCGAGAACGTGCGCGTGCCCAAGGCCAACCGGCTCGGCATGGAAGGCATGGGCTTCATCATGCTGATGAAGGAGCTGGCCTGGGAACGCCTGATGATCGCGATCACCTCGGTCGCCGGTGCCGAGGCGGTGCTCAAGCACACGCTGGCCTACACGCGCGAGCGCAAGGTGTTCGGCAAGCCTGTGGCGAGCTTCCAGAACACGCGCTTCAAGCTCGCCGAGATGAAGGCGGAGCTGAGCATTGCGCGCGTATTCGTCGACAAGTGCATCGAGATGCAGCTCAAGAACAAGCTCGGCGTGGATGACGCGGCGACCGCCAAGTACTGGACCTCGGACCTGATGATGAAGGTGATCGACGAGTGCGTGCAGCTTCACGGCGGCTACGGCTACATGCTGGAGTATCCGGTGGCGCGTGCCTGGATCGACTCGCGCGCACAGCGCATCTACGGCGGCACCAACGAGATCATGAAGGAGCTGATTGCGCGGACGATGTAGGGAAAGGCCGGGAATCGGGAGTGGGGAGTCGGGAATCGTGAAAGACAGCCCCACCCGATTCCCGATTCCCGATTCCCGATTCTCGAATCCCGCAACCGCCCATTGCCCTGACCCGCCCTCATGTCCTTCAACCCCTTGCTGAGCGGCGTTCGCGTTCTCGACCTGTCGTGCCTGCTGCCGGGTCCGTTCTGCACCTTGTACCTGGCGCAGATGGGCGCGGAAGTGATCAAGGTCGAGGAGCCCAGGGGCGGGGATTATGCGCGGGCGCTGTCGCCGGACCTGTTCGATCTGGTCAATCGCGGCAAGAAGTCGGTGACCCTGGATCTGCGCCAGGCCCAGGATCGATCCCGTTTTCTGGATCTGGTGGCGACTGCCGATGCGGTGCTCGAAAGCTTCCGCCCCGGCGTCATGGACAAGCTCGGTTGCGGCTTCGAGGCTGCGCGTCAACGCAATCCACGCATCGTGTTTGCGGCGCTGACGGGTTACGGCCAGACCGGGCCGTATCGCGATCGCGCCGGGCACGACATCAACTACCGCGGCTACGCCGGAGAGCTCGACCAATGCGGCCAATACGGTCAGGCACCCAGCCCGGGGAATTTCCAGGTCGCAGATCTGGCCGGCGGCGCGTTGACTTGTCTGGCCGGCATTCTGGCAGCGCTGTTCGGCGCACGCGCCTCCGGGGTCGGCACGTTTGTCGACGCCGCCATGCTGGACGGCACCCTGGCGCTGCAGGTGCTGTCGCTGTCCACGGTTCGACAGCTCGGTAATCCGGCACCGCGCGGGGGCGACATGCTGACCGGCGCCCTGCCCAGCTACGCGGTGTACGAATGCGCCGACGGCAAGCACATCGCGGTGGGCGCGCTGGAGCCCAAGTTTTTCCAGGCCTTGATCCAGGCAGTGGGTCAGCCGGAACTGAGCCGGCTGCCGCTGGCGCCGGGTCCCGGCGGCGATGCGCTTCGTGCCGCACTGACCGACCTCTTCAAGCGGAAGCCGCGCGACGAATGGGAACAGCTGCTGGCGCACCTGGAGACCTGCGTGTCAGCCGTGCTCAGTCCGGCCGAGGCGTTGCAGAACGAGCAGGTCAGGTCGCGGGCCTTGATCGAGATGGTCGGCGGCAAACAGGCGATCGGATTGCCGCTGAAGTTCAGCCATGCTCACGCGCACGGCGGGCAAAGCCCGAAGCTGGGCGCGCACAACGCCGAAATTCTGGGCGATTGAACCCATGAGCACGTCCTACGATTACGTGATCGTGGGCGGCGGCTCCGCCGGCTGCGTCCTGGCCAACCGCCTCAGCGCGGACGGCCGGAACTCGGTGTGTCTGGTCGAAGCCGGCCCGACGGATCGCAATCCGTTGATACGCATGCCGCTCGGAATCATTCCGTTGGTCCGCGGCTGGTTCTGCAACTGGAAATTCTGGAGCGAGCCGCAAGCCCATCTTTGCGGTCGGCGTCTGTATCAGCCCCGCGGCAAAGTCCTGGGCGGCTCCAGCGCCATCAATGCCACGGTGTACACGCGCGGACATCCGAGCGATTACGACCATTGGGCGGCGCTGGGCTGCGAGGGTTGGTCGTATCGGGATGTGCTGCCTTACTTCATCAAATCGGAGACCTTCGAGCTCTCGTGCTCGGATGCCGATCGGCCGTTTCACGGAGCGAACGGTCCCCTCAACGTGTCCGAGCGCCGCCATGACAATCCGCTGAGCAAGGCCTTCGTTCGAGCTGCCGTGCAGGCCGGTCACCAGCAGAACCGGGATTTCAACGGCGCCCGTCAGGAAGGCGTCGGCATGTTCCACGTGTTTCAGAAAGGCGGACAACGCCACAGCAACGCACGTGCTTATCTGGCGCCCGCAGCGGGTCGTACCAATCTGACGGTGCTGACCGCCACGCATGCCACCCGGGTCCTGTTCCAAGGCTCGACGGCTGTCGGCGTGCGCGTGCTCCGCAAAGGTCGTTACCAAGACCTTCGTGCGACCAAGGAAGTGATCCTGTCGGCAGGCACGTTTCAATCTCCGCAACTGCTCATGCTGTCGGGTATCGGTCCCGGCGAGGAACTCGGTCGGCATGGAATCGAGGTTCTCAAGGAACTGCCCGGAGTGGGCGCCAATCTGCAGGATCATCTGGACGTCATCGTGGAGACCCGCGCGCGTTCGCGAGTGGGCGTTTCGTTCGTGCCCGGCGCCTGGCCACGATTGCTTCTGGGATGGATGAACTACGTCTTCCGCAGAAAAGGCGAATTCACCAGCAACGCTGCGGAAGCCGGCGGATTTTTCAGATCCTCGGACCAGGAAGCAGTTCCGGATATTCAGTGGCATTTCCTGCCGGCGCCGAACGGACAACACGGACTGGATCTGTCCGGGGTCATGACCCGTTATGGCTACTGCCTGATGAGCTACGACCTGCGGCCGGCCTCACGCGGGGTCGTCGGCCTCAACAGCGCGGACCCGCTCGCCCCGCCGCGGATAGACCCGAACTACGCCGCCGAAGCGCGTGATGTTGCGCGCCTGGTGCAAGCCATCCGGGAAACCCGCCGGGTGTTGGCGCAACCCGCCTTGGATGCGCATCGAGGTGTCGAGATCGCGCCGGGCGCCCACTTGCAATCCGACGAAGAACTTGCGGACTACGTTCGTCGCACCGCGGAGATCGCCTATCACCCGGTTGGCACCTGCAGGATGGGTCCGGCCGGCGACACCAGCAGTGTGGTGGATGCCCGCTTGAGGGTGCACGGGGTTCAGCGCCTGAGGGTCGTCGATTGTTCGATCATGCCCACTGTCCCCGGCAGCAACACCAACGCCCCGGCCACGATGATTGGGGAAAAAGGTGCAGACATGATTCTCGAAGACGCCGACCGCCTGCACGCGGAAGGATGAGGGTTTCGTTCGCCCGATCTCCAGGCATATCGGCAAAGCGGTCGCTGTCGAAACCGCCGCAGACCCATTTGGCCAGGTGGCTGCGAACGGCCCGATCCGCGTAATTCGTGGCACGGGCAGCGCGGGAAAACGTATCGAGCCTGCAGGTCGCCTACCATCGCAGGCACGCCCGTTCGCGACCCATCCCCGATGAATGCCTACGACCGCGCCATCAAACTGCATCGCCTGCTCGCCGCGCGCAGGACGACCACCCTGACGGTCGACGAGCTGACTGACGAGCTGGAATGCTCCTCGGCAACGGTCAAGCGTGCCGCGCGCCGACTCCGCGAAGAGTTCGAAGCCCCGCTGATCCACGACCGCGAGCGCGGCGGCTATCGCTACGACGGCAACGAGATGTTCGAAGTGCCCGGACTGTGGTTCACCGCCGAAGAACTCTCCGCACTGCTGGTGCTCGACGAGGTGCTGGCAAACCAACCGCTGGGTCTGCTGGCGGAAGTGCTGGCGCCGCTGCGTCAGCGGCTGGACCTCATCGCGCGCAAACGCGGCATTCGCCTGCCCGAATTCCGCGAACGTCTGCGCCTGCTGCGCATGGCCGCACGCGACGCCGGCCCGCACTTCGCGTGCGTGGCCGATGCGCTGGCGCATGGCGAGCGCCTGATCATCGATTACCACGCGCGCAGCACGGATCGCATGGCGCCGCGCGAAGTCTCGCCGCAACGGCTCACGCTTTATCGCGACAACTGGTATCTCGACGCCTGGTGTCACCTGCGCCAAGAACTGCGCACGTTCGCGCTGGACCGGATCATCGCCGCGGAACGCGTCGAGCGCCCGATTCACGTCATCGAAGCCGCCGCGCTCGACCAGGTGCTCGCCACCAGCTACGGCATCTTCGCCGGCGAACCCAGCGCCACCGCGCGGCTACGCTTCACGTCCACCGCCACCACCTGGGTCGCAGCCGAGCAATGGCATCCCCGGCAGCGCGATGAAATCACCGCCGACGGCGGCCTCATCCGCATCGTGCCTTATCACCGCGCCGACGAACTGATCATGGACATCCTGCGCTTCGGTGCGGATGTTGAAGTGCTGGGCCCTGCGTCCCTGCGCAAGGCCGTGCGCAACCGCCTGCGCGCGGCGGCCGATCAATACGACACAAAATCATCAGTCAGCATCATCGAAAACCGGCGGATTCAACGGATCAGGATTTGATCCCGGCCTGTGCTGCAATCGCCTCCCCGGCCCCGACAGCGCCGCAGGAGAATCACGATGGACCGGCGCAGTCTGCTCAAACAAATCCTGTACGGCGCACGCGCCATCGCGGTCCTGCCGACCCTGGCGAGCGCAGCGATCGCGGGTACAGCCGTCGCCAGCCCAAGGCTGCTGCTGCAACGCTCGCCACTGGCCGGCTTCCAGTATCACGAGGGTGAAAAGCTGTGGCCGCAGCTTTCCGTCGGCGCTGCGTTGAGCCTGGTTCGCGAAGCCGACAACCGCCACGACCAGCGCGCCGTCCGCATTGACGTTCACGGCTTCAAGCTCGGCTACCTGCCGAAGATCGACAACGCCGCCGTCAGCCAATTGCTCGATCGCGGCCAAAGCCTGGCCGCCTACATCGTCACGCTGCGCCAGGACCGCGATCCGTGGAAGCGTGTCGAGGTCGAGATCGAGTGGCTGCCGGGTGGAGCCGCGTCGTGACGCTGCGCCCGCTGCTGACCGTCCTGCTCAGCGCGCTCGCCGTCGCGCTGGGCATCCTTGCACTGATCTGTTGGCGCGAGATCGTCACGTTCACCCTCGTCGCGGGCGCGGCGTGGTTGGTCTGGCGGCTCAAGTGGCTACTGCTTGGGGCGCTTGGTCTGAGCTGGTTCCTCGGGGGAGATGGCGGCGATGTTTGAGGGCTTCGACTGCTTCCGCCGCGGGGGCGTAAGAGTTGCTGGCGTCCGGGCGTCAGTCGCGGTCGCGGTCGCGACTCACGGTATCCGACATCGGCGGCAAGCCGTGATCGAGAACCACTGGCGGGTTAAGCCCCAACGGACCAGACCCTGTAGCCGCCACGATCCAAGGCTGTCGGCGCAGCCGTTCTACAGCCGACTCCGGCGGCACGAAGCGCGCGATCACGCGACCGCGTCGGGTGACAGCCACGGTCTCGCCCTGTTCGACACGCCGCAGGTGTTGCGCGAGGCGTGCTTTAAGTTCGCTGACGCTGATGGACATGGCTTCCTGACCCCAAAGCTCGGAGCCCCCAAGAGTCACGCAGCGCGCCGGCTCTGGCAACCCTCAAACAGCGCGGGCCATGGCCGCATTGTTCGCTGCCCTACCACACCCCATCGTCGCAGGACTGGAATGGACATCATGATGTGCTTCAATGCGGTCGCAACGAGAGCAACCATCATCGGTACCACCTCGACTGCTCTTGATCGCAGGAGTGATGTTTCAACTGCACCTCAGTGTGCGAGCCGGACGATTTGATTGGGGATCCTGGCGAATGGAGAATGACAACAATGAGTCTGAATCGGACAATCCAGGTTTGGCGAGGCCTGCCGTCGGCGCAGCAGCGTTCGCTGCGGCTGGAGCAGACCGTGCGGAAGGTGGCCCGAAGCATGGCCTTCGAGGGGGAGCCGGTGCCACGGAATTGGATCGAGGCTCAGCAACGCAGCCCGCAAGCGCAACGCGATACATCGAAACCTCACTCGGAAGACTGAGCTATCTCGAGCTGGCGCCGTTGCTCGCGGATCGAATTGCCGCGGTTGAACAACGCATTGCGGTCGATGGCTATGCCGATGAGGCTCTTGACGAGCATCTGATCCTGAAGCTGCACGGAGATATTGTCGCCGAACTGATCCCCGCCATCGGCGGGCGCTGGCGGCAAAAGGATGTTCAGGTGCCTGCCTGCGCACAGTGGCCTCTCCTGTTTCACGCGCCGACAACCTGCGGATGCCGCAGCAAGCACAGTCCAGTCGCAAGTGATCGGTCGGGTGTTCGCTGACGATGGCGCGTCGCCCGCAGCGTCGACACTCGGTCTCGCCAAAGTATGGACGGCCCCACTTGTCCCAGGCGTTGTCGATCACCAGCCGCCAGTAGTCGGGGAGGCTCGAGCATTCTCCGCGATGGATGTTCAGCCAGCCGATGCGGGCGCCATCCAGTGCAGCCGCGGCCAGCGCACAGCTCTGACACCGTCCATCGATCAGTCGTGGCAGAGGAGGGATCGCATCGCGCTGCGGCCAGCCTTTCCAGGCGGCCAGCCTCGGCAGGGCGCAGGGTTCGCAGTAGGTGAGCGATTGCGGTTCCATGTCGTTCCTTCTGCCGTTCCGCAGCGGGGGCTTGCCGCACCATACGCGGGCGAAGGATCAAAAGCTGATCCCCGGCGTGAAGCGATTCCGGCGCCGATCAGATGGCTTCAGTAACGCAGCCGCGAGTGCGCTACGCACCGGCCCCGAGATACGTTGCCGCAAGACTGATCAGCAGCAGGCCGCTCAATCCGATGTCGATCTGCACGACGCGCCGGATCGGCGGCGCGTGTGGCGTCGGGCCGGCCGCCAAGCCTACGAACGACAGCATGCTGGCCAGCCCGACCAGAGCGCCGCCGAAGTGCCAGTGCGGTCTGAAGGCGGCGAGGCACAACAGAACACCCAGCAAGCCGAACAAGACGGCGCGATGGCGCAGCAGCAGGACGGTGGTGGCGTCGCTATTTGCCGACACGCCGTAAAGTCGATGCAGGTACGCGGCCGACAACACTCCGATCATCGGGACCAGGTGAACGATGCCCACCGCCAGCAGCGCACCTGCCAGCAGCCATTGCGACGGCGCAAGATTCATTTCGCCCGCTCGCGTTCGCGCCACAGCGTTAGCAGATGCGCCAGGCCCAGCGCGCCGCCGCCGAAGATCAGCAGTTGCGACACGCCGTGGTGGAAGTCGTAGTGCGCATGGCCCATGAAGGCCAGGTGCAGGCCCACGTGTACGACCAGGAACAGGCTGATGCCGATCTCGCTGCGGCTGCGCAGGCGCGGGTCGGGATGCGAGATCAGCCACAAAAGCACTGCCACCAGCGGAATGTGCAGCAGCACGAACACGATGTATCCGACGTGATCCGGCAGGAAGCTGGTCAGCGGCAACACGCGCCATTCGGCGCGCATTACCGCGTCCAGCTCGTGCGCGAGCAGGGTGGAAAAGCCCAGCCGAAACAGCCAACCGCTCACGCGTAGGCCGTCTTCGCTTGCCGTTGCGTCAACTCGCCGACCAGCAAATACAGCAGCGGACCGAACGCCCCGGCCGTCAGGGTGAGGAGCAGGAACGGCCACACGGTGCGGCCGGTGCGGCGGGCGTCATTGATCATCCAGATCATCGCCAGCGCGCAGACGATGACCAGGTCGGCCAATACCTGCCAGCCGGCGCTGGCGGGAAAGTGAAACTGGAAGATGCCCAGGTAACCGTGTTCGAACAGAGCCAATGCGCTCAGCGCGCCGAAGCCGAGTAGGACCGCGAGCAGGGACAGCACTTTGATGTTCATTGCAAACTCCGGCAGGTGAGGGAGGCCGCAGCGTGTGGTTCGCAGCTCCGACGTGCAATTACGCGTCACGTAATGGCGTAGCTGCCGGGCGCTGGTCAGAATCGAGGCATGGACACGCACAACGACTCCGCCGCCGGTTCCGTCGCCTTCGGCCAGATGCTGCGCGATTGCCGACGCGGAAGACGGTTGTCGCAGCTCGATCTGGCACTGCATGCCGAGGTGTCGCAACGCCATTTGAGTTTTCTGGAATCGGGCCGCGCTCGGCCCAGTCGCGAAATGGTGGTGCAGTTGGCTGAAGCGTTGGACCTGGCGCTGGAAGCGCGCAACCGGCTGCTGGCCGCCGCCGGCTTCGCCAGCCTGTACCCGCGACGCAAGTTGGACGCGGAGGCGATGAAGCCGGTGCGCGCGGCGCTGGAGCGCATGCTGGCGGTTCATGAGCCGTTTCCGGCGATGGTGGTGGATCGCGCCTGGAATCTGGTGATGTGCAACCGCTCGCTGCCGAAAATGTTCGATCTGCTCGGCGGCATGGAGGCGATGGCGGCGCGCGTGGGTGGCTCCAACATGCTGCGCATGACCTTGCACCCGGAGGGCCTGCGTCCCTACATCCTGAACTTCGAGGACACCGCCGCGCACCTGCTGGCGCGCAGCGCACACGAAGCGCTGGAGAATCCCGCGCTCGACGAATTGCTCAAGGAGGTGCTGCGTTATCCGGGGCTGCCGGGACGCGGACGCAACGTGGACTTCTCCATCCCGATGCTGCCGGTGCTGCCGATGCGCGTAGGCCTGGGCGGTGCGGAACTGAGCTTGTTCACCACGCTCACCAGTTTCGGCACGCCGCTGGACGTGACCGCCGACGAACTGCGCATCGAAAACCTGTTCCCCGCTGACGCGCAGACCGAGGCGCTGATGCGGCGGTTGCTGGCGTAAGGCGGTTCGTGCCCGCCATCAGCCCTTCTAACCGGTGCGGTCGGCGGCCATGGACCGACCTACCCAATCAGCGCAGCAGCCAGTTCGGGTCGTCCAGACGCTCGAACAAAGGCGGATCGGCCTTGGGCAGGTTGGATTCCAGCCAGCGCAGCATGTCGGCCCACACGCGTTGCGATTGCGACGCGCTGGGCATGATGCCGGCGTGCGGCAGTTCCAGCGTGATGGTGGGCAGCTTGAGCGTGACGCCGGCGTAGTTGCCGAGCGAGCCCGGATAGATGCCCAGCGGCTGCAGGCGCAGATAGCCGAATCGCTGCGGCGGATCCAGCGGGCCGTCGTAATCGAGGATGCCGAAGGGCGCATGCACCGAGATGATGGCATCCGGCTTGAAGTCCTCGATCTGCGCCACCAGGAAACGCGTCTCCGGTTCCGACAGCGCATGCGCGCCGGGATAGCGGCGCGGATCGGAGCGGGTCACCCGCTTCCAGTAACTCAGCGCATCGGCGCTCCAATCCGGCGTGGCGAAATTGCGATTCAGGTCGACGCCGCGTGCGTTCACCCGGCTGGCCTGACGCGGCAGCAGGCCGTCCGGGTTCAGCGCCGGAATCACCCGCCAGTGAAACGGCTGCAGGCGCTCGGCCTCCAGCTTCTGCATCCACTGAAACACGATGCTGACCGAGCTCAGCTCATCGCCGTGGATGCCACCGATCAACAGCACCCGAAACGGCGTGCGCCGGCTGCTGCCGGGCATGAAGTCGCGATACAGCAAGGGCATGCCGCGATGGCTGGCCAACCCTCCGGATTTGAGATTGGACGCCAGGCACATCTGCGCACCGACGCTTTGCAGACGTCCGCCGATGCGCTCGCAGGCACGTTCCACCGAGGCCAGCGGGAACTGCGCCAGGCAGGGAAAGGCAGCCGCGGAAACGAAAAGCCCGGCAGTGAGCCGGGCCATCCAGGGTTTCATGAGGTCGGTTTAGCGCTGGCGTTCCTTGCGAACTTTCTCGACCAGGAAATTGACGACTTCGGCCACCTTGGGAAAATCGCCCGCCATGTTGGAGTTGGTCTGGTACTTGCCACCGACCACTACGGTCGGGACGCTGAGAATCAGGTAATCGCGCGCCAGCTGCTCGGCCTTGCCGACGCGGCTGTTGACCGCGAAGCCGGTGTAGGTGCTGTCGAACACGTCGGGCAGAACACCGCTCTGCTGGTTGAAGAACGCGCGCAGCGTCTCCTGCGTGAACAGATTGCGGCGCTGGTCGTGTATGCCCTGGAACAGCGGCGTGTGAATTTTGTCGGTGACGTTGAGCACCTCGGCCGTGTAGAAGGCCTGCTGGTGCGCCTTGCCCTCGGGGCGGCCCAGGCTGGCCGGCACCCGGATGAAATCGACATCGGCCGGCTTGGACGCCGCCCAGGCCTCGATGGTGCCCTCGAAGTGGTAGCAGTGCTGGCAGCCGTACCAGAAGAACTCCTCCACCGCGATGCGCTTGGGATCGGCCGGCTGCGCCACCTTCTTCACCTGCTTGTACTGCTTGCCGTCCTTGAACTTGGCGTCCGAATCGTCGGCCGAACAGGCGAACGTCAGCAACGCCAGCGAGGCTACAAACGCCTTCATCACACGAGTCATTAACGGAAATCCTCAGCTGGAGCGGATGCGACGGGTCGGAACTTATTGCAGGCCGTTGACGTATGAAGCCAGCGCGGCGATTTCCTCGTCGGTCAGTTCGGCCGCCACCTGCGACATCATCAGACCGTTGGGCCCCGCCTTGCGTTCACCTGCGCGGTACGCGTTGAGCTGCAGCGCGTTGTATTCCGCGTGCTGGCCGCCGATACGCGGGTAGCCGGCAGCCGGGTTGCCGGCCCCGGTGGGGCCGTGACAGCCCGAGCAGGCCGGAATACCGCGCTCTGCCACACCACCACGATAGATCTTCTCGGCGACCGCCACCGAGTCCTTGCTGGCCACGCCCGGGCTGGCCGGCTGCGCGGCAAAATAAACCGCCAGATCCTGCATGTCCTGATCCGACAGCGGCGCCGCCATGGGGGCCATGACCGGATTGTTGCGGGTGCCGTCCTTGAAGTGCTTGAGCTGCGCGTAGGCATACGGCGCCCCCTGGCCGGCCAGCTTGGGCCAGATCGGCGCCGAGCTGTTGCCCGCTGGTCCGTGGCAGGCCGCGCAGGTCGCTGCCTTGGCCTCCCCAGCCTTGGCGTCACCCTTGAGGAAAGGACTGGCCGCACCGGGTTCGGCGCCGATGACCGCAGCAGACAAGCCCATTGCGCAGGCGACCAGCAGGCCGCGAACGACGTTCGACATGGATGAGGCACTCCCAGAGCAAAACGATTGGCCTGCGCGCACCGATCAGTAGCGTGTGGAACGCGCAAGCGATTAAGGTGGCGCGGATTTTACACGGCGCAACCCGCAATGCTGAATCCCTTCGCGCAGGCCCAGTTCGTCATGTCCTGTGCCGAGCTGGCGCAGTGCCCCCGGGACGGCCGCCCGGAGCTGGCGTTCTCGGGGCGCTCCAATTCCGGCAAATCCAGTGCACTCAATGCCTTGTGTGGCCACAAGGGTTTGGCTCGGGTGAGCAAGACCCCCGGTCGCACGCAGCTGATCAACCTGTTCGAGCTGCCCACTGGCGAGCGCCTGGTGGACCTGCCCGGTTACGGTTATGCCAAGGTTCCTGGCCGCGTCCGCCAGGACTGGGCGCGCATGGTCGGCACCTACGTGGAACAGCGCACCAGCCTGCAGGGCATCGTGTTGATCATGGACTGCCGCCATCCGCTGACCGATCACGACCGCCAGATGCTCGAATGGGTACGCAACGGTCAACGTCCCTGCCACATCCTGCTGAGCAAATCCGACAAGCTCGGTTTCGGTGCCGGTAAGAACACTTTTCTGAAGGTGCGTCGTGACCTGCAAGCCATGGGTGTCAGTGCGGGCGTACAGCTTTTTTCCGCGCAGACCGGTCAGGGGCTGGACGAGGCGCGGGCGGCGCTCTGGAAGCTTTTGCCGTCCGCGGCCGGGCTAGCGATCGAGATCGCCCCTTCCCTCTAACGTTGGAGCAAAGCGGTACGGCGAAGCCCGGGAGATGGGCGTATGGGAGCACTTGGCCCCTCGCGCCTTTTCTTGAGCGATGTGGAACGCCGCACAAGAAAAGGCCCGGCGGATCGGGGAGGTCCGCCGGGCCAGCTTGCTCCGGCTTGGGGGGGGCCGGACCCGTCCAGGGAGTAGAGACGGGGAGCGAGGAAGGGAGGTCCTGCGCTCACGGTGTTAGAGCAAGGGTCGCGGGTGAAGTTCAAAAAAATTCGCCGCGTTTGCCTGTCGATGTCCGGATTCGGTGCAAGCCCCTGACAAAGGCCGAATTATTTTCCAAAACTTTTTTGACGTCGCTGCGCCCACAGAAAACTGAGGGTGGCGTCAGCCCAGACCACTCAGGAACTGCTGGCGTGCCCGCTGGCGGTATGTGCCGCGTCCCAGTTGTCACCCCAGCCGTAATCGGCCACCAGCGGCACCGAAAGCTCGGAAATGCCGCACATGCGCCCCGCAATTTCGGGCCCCACGGCGGCGACCTGAACGACCGGCACCTCGAACACCAGTTCGTCGTGCACCTGCATGATCATGCGCACCTCGGGCGCGTGCGCGTCCAGCCAGGCCTGCACGTCGATCATCGCCAGCTTGATCAGGTCCGCCGCGGTGCCCTGCAGCGGCGCGTTGATGGCGGTGCGTTCGGCGTAGCCGCGCTGGGCCTGGTTCTTCGACTGGATGTTGGGCAGGTACAGGCGCCGTCCGAACAGGGTCTCGACATAGCCCTGCGCGCGCGCCTGCTCGCGGGTGCCGTCCATGTAGCGCTTGACCCCCGGGTAGCGGCCGAAGAAGCGCTCGATGGTGTCCTGCGCCTCGCCGCGGGAGATGCCCAGGTTGCGCGCCAGGCCGAACGCCGAGATGCCGTAGATGAGTCCGAAGTTGACCGCCTTGGCGGCGCGGCGCTGCTCGCCCGTGACCTCGTCTAGCTTGAGGCCGAACACTTCGGCGGCGGTGGCCTGGTGGATGTCCAGGCCCCTGGTAAAGGCGCTGACCAGTCCCTCGTCGCCGGAAAAATGCGCCATCAGGCGCAGCTCGATCTGCGAGTAGTCGATCGACAGCAGGGTGTTGCCGTCGGCGGGCACGAAAGCCTGGCGGATGCGACGGCCCTCGGCGGTGCGCACCGGGATGTTCTGCAGGTTGGGGTCCTGCGACGACAGCCGCCCGGTGGCGGCCACCGCCTGGTGGTAGCTGGTGTGGATGCGCCCGGTGTCCGGGTTGACCGCGTTGGGCAGCTGCTCGGCATAGGTCGAGCGCAGCTTCTGCATGCCGCGCCAGTCCAGAATCAGGCGCGGCAGCGGGTGCTCCGCGGCCAGCACTTCGAGCACGTCCTCGGCGGTGGACGGATCGCCCTTGGGCGTCTTGCTCACCACGCGCAGGCCGATCTGCTTGAACAGGATTTCCTGCAATTGCTTGGGCGAGCCGAGATTGAATTCGGTGCCGGCTACGCGATGCGCCTCGCTCTGGATCTCGTCCATGCGCGTGGCCAGTTCGCCGGAGATCTTCTGCAGCAGCGGCACGTCGACGCGCACGCCGTGCGCCTCCATGCGCGTCAGCACCGGCACCAGCGGCATTTCGATGGTCTCGAACACGCGCTGCAGCGCCTCGATCTCCGCCAGGCGCGGATACAGGGTCTGGTGCAGGCGCAGGGTGATATCGGCGTCCTCCGCCGAATAGGCGGCGGCCTTGTCCAGCGCCACCTGGTCGAAGCTGATCTGGTGCTTGCCCTTGCCGGCGACGTCCTCGAACTTGATGGTCTTGTGGCCGAGGTACTTGTCGGCCAGCGTGTCCATGTCGTGGCGGTTGCCGGCGGCGTCCAGCACGTAGCTTTCCAGCATGGTGTCGTAGGCCAGCCCGCGCAGCGGCAGGTCGTGACGCAGCAGCACGTTGAGGTCGTACTTGATGTGCTGGCCGACCTTGGGCTTGTGTTCATCGGCCAGCACCCGGCCCAGGCGCTGGCGCACCGCGTCCAGCGACAACTGCGCGGGCGCGCCCATGTAGCGGTGCGCCACCGGCAGGTACCAGCCCTTGCCGGCCTCGACCGCGAAGGCCAGCCCGACCAGGCCGGCACGATTGGCGTCGAGCGCGTCGGTCTCGGTGTCCACGCAGATCAGGTCGGCGGCTTCCAGTGCCGCGGCCAGCGCTTCGAGACCGGCATCGTCGAGCACCAGCACCGCCTCGGTGGTGATGCGATCACCGGCGGGCGCCGGAATCGGGGGGGCTTCGGCGGCGCCAGCGCCGGTGGTCGGCGGCGCCGTCCGGGGGCTGCTGGCAGTGCCGGTTCCCGGTTCGCGCCGCGACATGCCCAGGCGCGCGTGGAAGGCATCGAGCTGCTCGTGATCCGGCTCGCCGGGCGCCAGATCCTCCAGGCCGACCGGCAGGTCCAGCTCGATGCGGATGGTGGCCAGGTCCTTGGCCAGCGGAAGGGTGTCCAGGCTGGCGCGCAGGTTTTCGCCCAGCTTGCCCTTGATGTTGGCGCTGGCCGCAATCACGTCATCGAGCGTGCCGTGTTCCTTGAGCAGCTTGGCGGCGGTCTTCTCGCCGACGCCGGGCACGCCGGGAATGTTGTCAGAGGCATCGCCCATCAGGGCGAGGTAATCGACGATGCGTTCAGGCGCAACACCAAATTTTTCCACCACGCCGCCTGGGTCCATGCGGCGGTTCTTCATGGTGTCCAGGATGTGGACCTGATCGGTGACCAGCTGCGCCAGGTCCTTGTCGCCGGAGACGATCAGCACCGGCTCGCCACGCGCCGCGGCGCGCGTGGCCAGGGTGCCGATGACGTCGTCGGCCTCCACGCCGGGAATCTGCAGCACGCGCAGGCCCATCGCCTCGCACAGTTCCACCACCAGCGGAAACTGGATCACCAGGTCCTCCGGCGTGGCGCCGCGGTTGGCCTTGTATTCGGGGTAGATGTCCTCGCGAAAGGTCTTGCCCGGCGGGTCGAATACCACCGCCAGCTGCTGCGGCGCGTAGTCCTTGATCAGTCTGCGCAGCATGTTGCCCATGCCGTGCACCGCGCCGGTGGGCGTGCCGTCCGGCGCGGTCAGCGGCGGCAGTGCGTGATAGGCACGGAACAGCCAGTTGCTGCCGTCGATCAGGATCAGGGGATGGGGCGTCTGGCTCATGGCAGCACACGCTCGCCGCGCACCAGGTCCTCGAAGGTCTCGCGTTCACGAACGAGGTGCGCCTGCGCGCCATCGACCATCACCTCGGCGGCACGGCCACGGCTGTTGTAGTTGCTGGCCATGACGAAGCCGTAGGCGCCGGCGGTGCGTACCGCCAGCAGATCACCTTCGTCTATCGCCAGCTCGCGATCCTTGCCCAGCCAGTCGCCGGTTTCGCAGACGGGACCGACGACGTCGTAGATCGCCGGCGCTGCAGCGGTGTTGTCCTGCACCGGCACGATGTCCATCCAGGCCTGGTACAGCGAGGGGCGCAGCAGGTCGTTCATTGCCGCATCCACCACCGCGAAGTGCTTTTCCTCGCCGTGCTTGATCAGCTCCACGCGCATCACCAGGAGGCCGGCGTTGCCGGCGATGGCGCGTCCGGGCTCGGTCATGACCTTGAGATTACGCCCGGCCAGCTTCGGCAGAATGGCGCGCGCCCAGTCGGCAGGCTCGGTGGGTTGTTCATCCCGATAACGCACGCCCAGACCACCACCGACGTCGATGTGATCGAACGTGATGCCCTTGGCGGCGAGCCGGTCCACCAGCGCCAGCACGCGATCCAGCGCATCGAGATACGGCGAGACATCGAGCAACTGCGAGCCGATGTGACTGGCGATGCCGCTGATGTGAATGCCAGGCATGTGCGCGGCTTCCAGATACAAACGCTCGGCCGTCGCCAGGTCCACACCGAACTTGTTCTGCTTCAGACCGGTGGAAATGTACGGGTGGGTCCTGGCATCCACATCCGGGTTCACGCGCAGCGCGATGTGCGCACGCACACCGAGTTCCTGCGCGATGCGATCCAGCCGCCGCAGCTCGGATTCGGACTCGACGTTGAAGACACCGACGCCCTGCTGAAGCGCAAAGCGCAGCTCATTGGCGGTCTTGCCAACGCCCGAGAACACGACCTTGGCAGGATCGCCGCCGGCCATCAGCACTCGCCGCAGTTCGCCGGCCGAGACGATGTCGAATCCGCTGCCGAGTTCGGCCAGCACACCGAGCACCGCGAGATTGGAGTTGGCCTTGACCGCGTAACAGACCTGATGGGGTACGTCGGCCAGCGCTTGGTCGAAGGCGCGGTAATGCCGCTCCAGGGTGGCGCGTGAGTAGACATAGCAGGGCGTGCCGAAGCGCTGCGCGATTTCCGCCACGGCCACGTCTTCGGCATACAGCCCGCCGTCATCACGTCGGGTGAAGTGATCGCTCATGGCTGAGTGGCCTGGGGGACGGTCGTTGCGTCCGGTTCGTCGGCTTCTTCCTGCGCTTCGGCGTTCTCTTCCGGTGCATTCTCTTGTTGCCCGTTCTCTCCCGGCGCAGAGCGGTCGGTCGCGGCAGGCTGCGCGGGCTGTTGATCCGGCAGATACAGGTCGCCGGCCTGGCCGCACGCCGTAAGTACGACCAGCACGCTCAGGCACAACAGGAATTGCGAGGGCTTACGCATCGGACATCCGGGATCGGCGATACCCGCACGCGGCGGGAATCCATTAACGTGATCGCACATTCTATCTGCCGTGCGTGCCTGCCCATGAAACTCGTCGAAACCGATCAAGCCGTCATCGTCCAACCCGCAGCAGCCGCGCGCGCCAGCGTCATCTGGCTGCACGGACTGGGCGCCGACGGCCACGACTTCGTGCCCATCGTCGGCGAGCTGGGCCTGGCCGCGGACGCCGGGATCCGCTTCATCTTTCCGCACGCGCCGGTGCGGCCGGTGACGCTCAACGGCGGCATGCCGATGCGCGCCTGGTTCGACATCAAGTCGCTGGACCGCAAGGGCCTGGTCGACGAAGCCGGCATCCGCCAATCCGCTGAGCGGGTGCAGGACCTGATCGCCGCCGAACGCAAGGACGGGGTGGCGGCCGAGCGCATCGTTGTCGCCGGATTTTCGCAGGGCGGGGCGATTGCCCTGTACACGGTGCTGCGCCACCCCGAGCGCCTGGCCGGCCTGATGGCGCTGTCGACCTATCTGCCGCTGGCGGACAAGCTGGCGGCCGAGGCCCACGCCGCCAACGCCGACGTGCCGGTCCTGATGTGCCACGGCGAATTCGACGCCATCCTGCCGCTGGAACTGGGTCAGTGGAGCCGCGACCGGCTGATCGAGCAGGGCCTGAAGGTCGAATGGCACGCCTACCCGATGGCGCATGAGGTCAATCGCGAGCAGATCCGCCGCATCGGCCAGTGGCTCACCGAGGTGCTCGGCGACTGAGCCGGCTCAGCGCTCGCGCAGCGCTCGCCGCACCCGCGAGCGCGCCCGCGACAACTGCTCCAGGGTGATGGTCTTTGCCGCGAGTTGGCTGCGGCGGATGTGCTGGGTCAGCGCCTGTTGGGCAGCCACCACGTCGCGCCGGATCAGGTGCTGGCAGATGGCGTGGTGTTCCTTGTACGTCAGGTCCACGCGCATGTCGTTGGTGAAGTCCAGGCGCCGGATCACATGGATGCTGTGGTTGACGCGCTGCAGGTAGTCGGCCAGCACCAGGTTGCCGCTGCCCTCGGCCAGGGCAATGTGAAAGCCCTCGTCGCGCGCCGCCATGGTCTCGACGTCGATGTCCTCGGTGGGCTGGTAGGCCGGATCCCACAGCCGCGCCAGGTCCTTGAGCGCGCGATCCGGCATGTGGGTACAGGCCATCTCCACCGCGCACATCTCCAGCGCGATGCGCACCTGGTAGTGCTCGTCGATCTCCTCGATGTCGATCTCGCGGATGAAGCAGCCCTGCTTGGGCCGCACCGTGAGGTAGCCCTCCAGTTGCAGGCGCTGCAGGGCCTCGCGCACCGGGGTGCGGCTGACGCCGAAGCGGGTCGCCAGCTCGGTCTCCGTGACCCGTGTGCCGGGGTAGAGCTCGAAGCTCATGATCAGGGTCTTGAGCTGGTGATAGACCTCCTCGGCGGTGCGCACGCGCGGCGAGTTGGACAGGACATTCATCGGCACGACTCGGAGGCGGCCACGGACGGATGCATTGTATGCAGACATCGGCATATACGTTGCATACAACATTGCGCTCAATTTTTCTGTGCTCGCCCATGCCCGCCGACACCCCGGATTCGCCGTATCCGCTGTCCCTGCCCGACCTGGCAGTTGCCTACCGTGGCCGCCGCCTCAGCCCGCGTGAACTGGTCGCCTGCCTGCAACAGCGGGCGCGGCAGCTCAACGCGCACTACCGGGTCTACATCGAGATGCTGGACGACGCGCAACTCGAACCCTTCCTGCAGCGCCTGGACGACGCCGACCCGGCGTCGCTGCCCCTGTACGGCGTGCCGTTCGCGATCAAGGACAACATCGATCTGGCGAGCGTCGCGACCACCGCCGCCTGCCCGGCCTACCGCCGCGTGGCGGAGCGCTCCGCGCCGGTGGTGCAAACCCTGATCGACCTGGGCGCAGTGCCGCTGGGCAAGACCAATCTCGACCAGTTCGCCACCGGCCTGAGCGGGCTGCGCTCACCCTACGGCAGCTGCCCCAACAGCCGGGTCGAGGGCTACCCCAGCGGCGGCTCGAGTTCGGGTTCGGCACTGGCGGTGGCGCTGGGCTTGGCAAGCTTCGCGCTGGGCACAGATACCGCCGGCTCCGGCCGCGTGCCGGCCGCGCTCAACGGGCTGGTCGGGGTCAAACCGACGCGCGGGCTGCTGTCCACCCGCGGACTGGTGCCCTGCTGTCCGGGGCTGGACTGCATCAGCCTGTTCGCGCGCGACGCCGACGACGCCGCCACCCTGCTCGGGCTGTGCATCGGCTACGACGCCGAGGATCCCTGCAGCCGTCACAACCCGGCCTGGAACGCCGCGGTCGCGCGCGGCCGCCCAGCGCCCTTCAGCTTTGGCCTGCCACGGGCGCAGGACCTGGACTGGCTGGGCTGCAGCGAGGGCGCGGACCTGTTCGCGCAGGCCGTGGCCGGTCTGCAGGCACTGGGCGGCGAGCCGGTGGAACTCGATTTCCGTCCGTTCTTCGAGGCCGCACGACTGCTCTATGCGCCGGCCGGGGTGGCGCAGCGCTACGCCAGCTTCGGCGCCTGGCTGGAACGATCCCCCGATGCGGTGCTGCCGGTGATCCGCGAGGTGATCGGCCCCGGCGCCGCGGTCGGCGCAGCCGAGCGGCTGCAGGCCGAAACCCGGCTGGCCGTGCTCAAGCGCACCTGCGACCGGGCGCTGGATCGCGTCGACGTGGTGCTCACGCCCACCCTGCCGCGCGCCTATACCTCCGCCGAGTTGATGGCCGAACCGATCCTGCGCAACAGCCAGCTGGGCACCTACACCAACTTCATGAACCTGCTGGATTACGCCGCCGTGGCGCTGCCCGCGGGCAATCAGGCCAACGGCCTGCCCTGGGGCGTGACCCTGTTCGGCCCGGCATTTTCCGACCATTACCTGCTGGCACTGGCCCGCCAATACCGACTGCCGCCGGCCGCCGCGCCAACCCTGTCCAAGGCCGGCCTGCGCCGCGGCGACCGCATCCGCGTGGTGGTCTGCGGCGCCCATCTCGATGGGCTGGCGCTCAACCACCAGTTGCGCACGCGGCGCGCACGGCTGGCCGAGACCACCACCACCGCGCCCGCTTATCGCCTGTACGCGCTGGCTGGCGGGCCGCCCTACCGACCCGCCTTGGTGCGTGATGCCAGCGGGCGGTGCATCGAGGTGGAAGTGTGGGAACTGCCGAGCACGGAGCTGGGCTCCTTCCTCGCCGGCATCGGTGCACCGCTGGGCCTGGGCAAGGTGGAACTGGCCGATGGCCGCTACGAGAACGGCTTCATCTGCGAGCACGGCGCGCTGGCAAGCGCCCGTGAAATCACCGAGTTCGGTGGCTGGCGCGCCTATCTGGCCGCCACCGACCGCGGCTGATACGGCGTCCAGCGCAAACTGCCCAGGACTTTCACAATCCTGGTCAAAATTGTTGTATGCAACGTTGGGTCCTGGCATGGATACTGCGTAGTCGATGCGGTCCACCGCCTTCGCCGCAACCAGGGGACCGATGTGAACCACCAGATCGACGCACAACCCTACCCGTTGGTGTTCGACCCCGCGCGCACCGCCCTGCTGATCATCGACATGCAGCGCGACTTCATCGAACCCGGCGGCTTCGGCGCCATGCTCGGCAACGATGTCACGCAACTGACGCGCGCGATCGCGCCCATCCGCAGTCTGCTGACGGCGTTTCGCCAGCGCGGGCTGATGGTGATCCACACCCGCGAAGGGCACCGGCCCGACTTGAGTGACGCGCCGCCCAGCAAGCTGGCCCGCGGGGGCGGGCCGATGCGCATCGGCGATGCCGGGCCCATGGGCCGCATCCTGGTCCGCGGCGAGCCGGGCCACGACATCATTCCTGAGGTGTATCCCCTGCCCGGCGAGCCGGTCATCGACAAGCCGGGCAAGGGGTCTTTTTGCCAGACCGACCTGGAACTGATTCTGGGCCTGCGCGGCATCCGCACCCTGATCGTGTGCGGCGTCACCACCGAGGTCTGTGTGCACACCACGGTGCGCGAAGCCAATGACCGCGGCTACGAATGCCTGGTCCCGGATGACGCCACCGCATCGTATTTCCCCGAGTTCCACCAGATGGCGCTGCGCATGGTCCAGGCGCAGGGCGGCATCTTCGGCTGGGTCTCGGATTCGGCGCGCGTGCTCGCCGCGCTGCCGCCGGTCTCGCAGGCGGCTGCGGCATGAACCGCGCGCCGGCCGTCCCGTTTCACCCGCCGCGCCAGCGCCGTCGCGACGCCTGTCCTTGCGCATCGGAGACCCGCCCATGAGCAGCACCCCCATCGACACCGCCGCGCCGTTCAAGCCCAGCATCTGGGTGCCGGGCGACTGGAATGCCTTCTTCGGCTTCGGTACCAACATCCTGGTCAACCTGCTGACCATGAGCGCGCTGCTGCTTTACGTGCTCAAGATGCCAACCGACCTGGTGTTCGGGCGCATCCTGCCGGCCACCGGGCTGATGCTGTTCCTGTCCACCGTGTACTACGCGTACCTGGCCTACCAGCTGGCGAAAAAGACCGGGCGCTCGGATGTCTGTGCGCTGCCCTCGGGCATCAGCGTGCCGCACATGTTCGTGGTGGTGTTCGTGATCATGCTGCCGATCGCGACCACCACCGGCGATCCGATCAAGGGCTGGGAAGCGGGCCTGACCTGGGTGTTCGTGCAGAGCTTCGTGCTGATGGCGGGCGGCTTCATCGCGCCCTTCATCAAGAAGATCACGCCGCGCGCGGCGCTGCTCGGCGCGCTGGCCGGCGTGTCCATCGCCTTCATCTCGATGCGCCCGGCGCTGGACATGTACATGGACCCGGTGATCGGGCTGGTGTGCTTCGCCATCCTGCTGGCGAGCTGGTTCGGCGGGGTACGCTACTTCAAGGGGATTCCAGCAGGTCTGGTGGCGATCGGCGTCGGCTCGCTGATCGCCTGGGGCGGGCTGGCGCTGGGCTTCGAGTTCGGCGGCATGAGCCTGGCCAAGCTCGGTGACTCCTTCGCTAGCTTCGGCTTCTCGATTCCGCTGCCGGCCTTTGGCCACGTGTTCGGCGGCTTCGAGTTCATCGGGGTGATCCTGGTCACCGCGATTCCCTTCGGCATCTACGACCTGGTCGAGGCGATGGACAACGTCGAATCGGCCGAGGCCGGCGGCGATCACTTCCCCACCACCCGCGTGATCACCGCCGACGGCGTGGTGAGCTTCATCGGCTGCATCCTGGGCAACCCGTTCATCAATGCGGTCTACATCGGCCATCCCGGCTGGAAGGCGATCGGCGGGCGCATCGGCTATTCGGCCGCCACCGGCGTGATGGTGCTGGTGCTGTCCTGGTTCGGGATTCTTGCCGTAATGATGGCGCTGATACCGGTCGTGGCGATCTCGCCGATCCTGCTCTACATCGGCATGCTGATCGGCGCCCAGGCCTTCCAGGAAGTGCCGAAGAGCCACGCGCCGGCAGTGATCCTGGCGCTGATCCCGCAGGTTGCCGGCTGGGGCAAGCTGATGATCGACAACGCGCTCGGCGCCGCCGGCACCAATGCCGCCGCCGTGGGCCTGGACAAGCTCGCCGGCACCGGCGTGCTCTACCACGGCCTGGAGCTGCTGGGCAGCGGCGCGATCCTGACCAGCCTGATCCTGGCCGCGGTCGCCGCCTTCATCATTGATCGCGAATTCGCCAAGGCCGCGGCCTTCGCCCTGGCCGGCGCGGTGCTGACCTTCTTCGGTTTCATGCACAGCGAGGCGATCGGCGTGGCCAAGACCCTGCCGGTGGCGATCAGCTATCTGGGTGTCGCGGCGCTGCTGTTCGGCTGCGCCCGGTTCAAGCTCGCCGAGCTGCCGATGCGACCGCGTCCACAAGAGGCCCTCCCCGGCGGCGAGGCCGCTCTCTAAGCCGTATCGTCGCACGCGGTTCCCCTTCATCCATGCCGGACCCGACCCTGCCCTGGCGGGCAGGACCGGGACGGCCTTGCCAAAACCCGAGGAGTCTCCTTCCATGCATCGCACGTCCCTGGCAGTCCTGGTCCTGTTGGCCTGCACCGCGCTGCCCGCGCAGGCCGGTGGCAGCGCCCTGTTCGGCACCACCAACATCCAGTACCTGTACGGCACCACCTACGCGGACTTCAATGAGGATTTTTCCGGCTTCACCGATGACGACGAGGCCAGCGTCATCACCATCGAGCACTTCAACGTCTGGAAGTACGGCGACACCTTTCTGTTCGTCGACATCACCAACGGCGAGCGCGAGGGTGACGACTTCGCCACCCCCGGCAAGGGCTTCGGCCAGTACTACGGCGAGATCTCGCCGCGCCTGAGCTTCGGCAAGATCTTCGGCACCGAACTCAAGTTCGGGCCCGTCATCGACCTGCTGTTCACCAGCACCCTGGAGATTCCTTCCGAGGGCGTCGAGCAGACCTATCTGTACGGCCTGGCCGCGGACCTGAAGATCCCCGGCACCCAGTTCTTCCAGTTCAACTGGTACATCCGCAACCCGCAGAGCGCGGCGCTGGAAACCGGCCAGCAGATCACCCTGGTGTGGGCCTCGCCGTTCTCGTTGGGCAAGACTGCCTGGCTGTTCGAGGGCTTCTTCGACTACGCCTGGGGCGAGGACCCCAAGGTCCCTGGCGTCAGCTACCAGGACAACATCATCACCGCACCGCGCCTGCTGCTGGATGTCGGCGCACTGTTCGGCAAGGCCGGCATCCTGCAAGCCGGCGTCGAGTACCAGATCTGGCGCAACAAGTTCGGCATCGACGGCATGGACGAGGACGTCGCCCAGGCCATGGTCAAGTGGATCCTGCAGTAAGCGGGGCTCGGTCCTTGCAAGCGCGATTCATTGCAGGAGAAACCACCATGACCCCACGCCACGTCGACGCCCAACCCTATCCCTGGCCCTGGAACGGCGAACTGCGGCCCGACAACACCGCGCTGATCATCATCGACATGCAGACCGACTTCTGCGGCGTCGGCGGCTACGTCGACAAGATGGGCTACGACATCGCGTTGACCCGCGCCCCGATCGCGCCGATCCAGACCCTGCTCGAAGCCTTCCGTGCGCAGGGCTTCCTGGTGATCCACACCCGCGAGGGACACCGCCCGGACCTGGCCGACCTGCCGGCCAACAAGCGCTGGCGTTCGCGCCAGATCGGCGCCGGCATCGGCGATCCGGGCCCCTGCGGCCGCATCCTGGTGCGTGGCGAAGCGGGCTGGGACCTCATCGAAGAACTCAAGCCGCGCGACGGCGAGCCGATTATCGACAAGCCCGGCAAGGGCTCGTTCTGCGCCACCGACCTGGAGCTGATCCTGCGCACGCGCGGCATCGACAACCTGGTGCTCACCGGTATCACCACCGACGTCTGCGTGCACACCACGATGCGCGAAGGCAACGACCGCGGTTTCGAGTGCGTGCTGCTGGAAGACTGCTGCGGTGCCACCGATCACGCCAATCATCTGGCGGCGCTGCACATGATCAAGATGCAGGGCGGGGTGTTCGGCGCGGTGTCCACTTCCAGCGCTCTGCTCGCCGCGCTGGCCTGAAGCGCTTCGCCGGCCGGGCGAGCGTGATCGGCGCGCAGGCGTTAGCCTGCATCCCCGACCTGTAAATGGTGCTGTGCTCGCAATGAATCCCGTGGAACTGCAAGGCCTGCTCGACATCGCCCGCTTCGTGCAGGACCGGCCCTGGCAGCCCTTTCATCCCGGCATCGACTGCCTGCCGATTTACGAGACGCTAGACGGCGGACCCGCTGCAATGCTGCTGCGCTACCAGCCCGGCGCGCACGCCCCGGTGCACGTCCACCAGGGCTACGAGCACATCCTGGTGCTGTCGGGCAGCCAGACCGACGAGCGCGGCCATCACCCCACCGGCAGCCTGCTGATCCACCCGCCCGGCACCGAGCACCACGTGCGCAGCGAGGACGGTTGCGTGGTGCTGGCAATCTGGGAACGGCGCGTGCGCTTCCTGAGTTCCGACGACGCCGACACTCGCGACATCGGCTGCTAACCTGGAGAAAGCTTTTGCCACAGATCTCACGGATGACACGGATTGGAAACCGGCTACTCGCCAGCGCCGTTCAAGTCACCCAATCGGTGAAGCAAGGACCCTAAGCAGATTCATGTTTTGGTCTGTGTTCATCCGTGAAATCCGCGGCAAATCGCGGCTCTTAGGGTCAAGCGTTTTCCGCCTCGACGTCCACCGTCCAGGCCTCGTCCAGGTCGTCCACCCGCAGGTGCACCAGGATCGGCTGACAGCACACTGAGCAGTCCTCGGTATAGGTTTGCGAGCCGGCCGACAGGTCCACGTCGAGCACGATGGACTCCCAGCAATAGGGGCAGGTGACCGAGGCTTCTTCGAGCATGCTGGGCGTTTTCGAGCGAGCGAAAGCTTCAGAGGAATAATTCGAGCAGGCGGTTCTGATAGCGGCGCCCGGTCTCGCTGGGCATGAGACGCGCCTCGCTTCGTTCGATCAGGCCCAGACCTTCGGCCTCGCGCAAAGGTGCGCACAACTCTTCGAAACGACGGCCGGTGCGTTGCGCGAACGCTTCGCGCGCCACACCCTGGTGCAGACGCAGAGCATTCATGCAGAACTCGAACGGCAGCTCGGCAGCCTGCAACAGGCGGGCTTCCTGCAGGACCGACCGGTCTCCTGCGCGCTCCATGAACGTCCTGGGATGCTTGTGCCGCGCGCGCCGCTCGATGCGCATTCCCGCCGCCGTCAGGCTGCTGCGCTTGGCGTGCGCGCCGGCGCCAATCCCCAGGTAATCGCCGAACTGCCAGTAGTTGAGGTTGTGCCGGCAGGCGCGGCCGGCCTGCGCGAAGGCGGAGGTTTCGTACTGCGTGAAGCCGGCGCGGGCCAGACGCTCGCAGCCGGCGTCGTGCAGCGCGGCCGCGGTATCGACATCTGGCAGCGACGGCGGGCGCGCCGCGAATTCAGTATTCGGCTCGATCGTCAGGTGATACCAGGACAGATGCTCGGGGTGCAGCGAGATCGCCGTCTCCAGATCTGCCAGCGCCTGATCCTGCGCCTGTCCCGGCAGCGCAAACATCAGATCCAGGTTGAGATTGTCGAAGTCCGCGGCACGCGCCATATCGACCGCGCGCAGCGCCTCGGCGCGACCGTGGATGCGCCCCAGGGTCTTGAGTTGCGCATCATCGAAGCTCTGCACGCCGATCGACAGGCGATTCACCCCGGCGGCGCGATAACCGCGGAAATTCTCCGCCTCGGCGGTGCCGGGGTTGGCCTCCAGCGTGATCTCGACGTCGCTGGCGAACTGCAAGCGGCATGCCGCCTGGTCGATCAGACGGCCGATGGCGCTGGCCGAGAACAGGCTTGGGGTGCCGCCACCAAAGAACACGCTGCCGACCGGCCGGATTTCAGTGTCCTGCAGCTCGAAATCCAGATCGCGGATCAGCGCGTCCACGTAGGCCGCTTCGGGAATCGGCCCGCGCACGGCATGCGAGTTGAAGTCGCAGTACGGACACTTGCGCGCGCACCAGGGCAGATGCAGATACAGCGAGAGGGGGATGTCGGTGGGTGGTGACTGCGGTGCCGCGGCCGTCGGCACGGCCACAGTGGTCATGTGCCGCGCAATTTCTGCAGCAGACTGGTCATGGCCTGGCCGCGGTGACTGATCCGGTTCTTCTGCTCCGGATCCATCTCCGCTGCGGTCCGGTTCTGATCCGGCACGAAGAACAAGGGGTCGTAACCGAAGCCCTGTGCACCGCGCGGCGCGCGCAGGATCTGCCCCCGCCACCGCCCTTCGGCTAGCAACGGGATGGGATCGTGGGGTGCACGCAGCAGCACCAGTTGACACACGAACTGCGCGCTGCGCGCGTCGTCGGCCACGCCTTCCATCTCGGCCAGCAGCTTGGCGTTGTTGACCGCATCGGACGCCGGTTCGCCGGCATAACGCGCGGAGCGCACGCCGGGCGCGCCATCCAGCGCGTCCACGCACAGGCCGGAGTCGTCGGCGATGGCCGGCAGGCCCGAAGCGGCCGCGGCGTGGCGCGCCTTGATCAGGGCATTTTCGATGAAGGTGGCACCGGTTTCGGCGGGCTCCACCGGCGAGAACTCGCTGACCCGGCGCACGCGGACGCCAAGGTCGGACAACAGGTCTTCGAGTTCGCGCGCTTTCTTGAGATTGCGGCTAGCGATGACGACGGTATCCATATCCGCAATTGTACGCCCGCCCTTGCGCGCGGAATCAACCGTCTTTGGGCACGGATCGATGTGGGCCGCAGGAGACCGTTTCGTCGGCCCTTGGATGAAGCGCAACCGCAGCAGCGGAGCCCGCTGGAATCCGTCCTCCGACATGGGATGACACACCCACTCGTCAGGCCCATCAGCCGCGCTGATGATGGCTATAGACGCGCGCGCTTAACGTCGGCGCGCCGGCATGGTCCGCTTAACGCCTGCTGCGCGCTGCCCGATTCGGGGCGGCGGGCGAAGCCCAACGATGATCTCTACAGAACGAAGGAGCATGGACATGAGCAGGACCAGGGTGACTGAACTCGGCTATCTGGGCATCTCGGTAAAGGACGCCGCCGCCTGGAAACGCTATGCCGGCGATATCGTCGGCATGCAGGTGGTGGACGAGGGCGAATCCGACCGCTTCTACCTGCGCATGGACTCCTGGCATCACCGCATCACGGTTCATGTCGGCGGCAACGATGATCTGGAGTACCTGGGCTGGCGTGTGGCGGGGCCCGATGAGCTCGACGCGATGGCGCAGCAGCTCCGCGAGGCGGGCGTTGAATACCGGGTGGGCACCGAGGCCGAAGCGCGGGAACGCCGCGTGCTGGGGCTGCTCAAGCTGGTCGACCCGGGCGGAAATCCCACCGAGATCTTCTACGGGCCGCTGATCGACAGCGCCAGACCGTTCCATCCGGGCCGGCCCATGTTCGGGCGTTTCGTGACCGGCAGCGAGGGTCTGGGTCACTGCATCCTGCGCCAGAGCGATGACGCGGCCGCGTATCGCTTCTACTCGCTGCTGGGCCTGCGCGGGTCGGTGGAGTACAAGCTGGCGCTGCCCAACGGGATGATCGCGCAACCCACGTTCATGCACTGCAACGAGCGCCAGCACTCGGTGGCGTTTGGCCTGGGGCCGATGGACAAGCGCATCAACCATCTGATGATCGAATACACCGAACTGGACGACCTCGGACTGGCCCACGACAGCATCCGCCGCGACAAGGTCGACGTGGCGCTGCAGCTCGGCAAGCACTCCAACGACCAGGCGCTGACCTTCTACTGCGCCAATCCCTCCGGCTGGCTGTGGGAGTTGGGCTGGGGCGCGCGCAAGGCCCCCGCCCAGCAGGAGCACTACACCAGCGACATCTTCGGCCACGGCGTGGAGGCCAAGGGCTATGGCGTCGACATCGATCTGTAAAGGCGAACCGACGACGATGCGCACGGAGGTGATGTCGTGAGCGCGCGGATCGGATTGGCGAGGATCGAGGACGTGGTCGAAGGTCAGCCGCTCGCCGTTCAGCCTGAAGGCTTTGGGCCGCTAGCGGTATATCGCGCGGGCGACGAGTTCTTCGTCACCAGCAATGTATGCACGCACGGCCTGGCGATGCTGACCGACGGCGACCAGGACGGCGCGGTGATCGAATGCGCGTTTCACGGCGGCACGTTCGATCTGCGAACCGGCGCGGCGTTGTCGTTCCCCTGCACCGTTGCCCTCAAGACCTTCCCGGTCACCCTGGAAGACGGGCAGGTCTGCATCGACGCGCCGGAGGTCGCGAAGTAGTCCGAAGGATGATCGGATTGACGCCTGCGAACAGGCACGCCCTCGATGAGGGCTCCGCAGCTGCCGTTGGCGCCAGGGCCCGCGTTCAGGCCAGCCCTGGCGCCTTCGGGTTCAGCCGATGCTGACCCCGTACACGCACAGCACGGCAAGTAGCAGCGTGCCGAACACAAAGGCGACCGCGGGCAGGTGGGAAGCGGTTTCAGATTTCATGGCGAGCTCCGGATCTGGGGATAGGGCAACACAATCGGCAACCGTCTTGCATCGACCGACCGTGAGTCACGGATTCTTGACGCGACTTCCGTGACTGCTCGGCAGGGGTGCAAGTCCGGTGCCATGGGTGCCATCTTCCATTCGCGGAGACCGGTGCAGGGCCAGCACGGGACCAGCGGGATATTCCGGCGGGTAAGTGGGACGCGGGCGCCCTGAAGCGGGTTGTGACGGCCTGGAACGACGGCTCTGCAAACCGCACGCGCGATTTCAGCCAGCTCCGGCGTGCCCGCTTCACACCATTCGGCGGGATCGTTTGCGCCGGCGCCTCAATCAATACATCTCAAAATACTCGCGCTGCTCCCAGTCGGTGACATAGGACAGGAAGCGCGAGATTTCGTGGCGTTTCATGCCCACGAAATGGCGCACGAACGCATCCCCCAGGTTCTGCCGGTACAGCTCAGAGTTGGCCAGCGCCTCGATGGCTTCCATCAGGCTGCCCGGCATCAGTTCCATCTGGGTCTGCGTGTAGGGGTCGTCCAGTGGCGGGCCGGGATCGCAGCGGGTCTGCATACCGTCGATGCCGGCAAAGATCTGGCTCGCCATGTACAGGTAGGGATTGGCGGCCGGTTCACCGGTGCGGTTCTCGACACGGGTGGCCGGGTCACCGGCACCGCCCACCAGCCGGCACATGGCGGCCTTGTTGTCGATCGACCACACCGCCCGCTTGGGCGACAGCGGATTGGCGTTGAGGCGCTTGTAGCCGTTGATGGTGGGGTTGGAGAACGCGATGCCGGCGCGCACATGGCGCAGCAGGCCGCCGATGAAGTGGCGGCCGGTTTCGGACACGTGGTCGCCGTCCGCAGTGAACGCATTGGCGCCGCTGGCGCTGTGCACCAGCGATTGATGCAGATGCCAGCCGCTGGAAAAAACATTCGGCAGGTTGGGCTTGGCCATGAACGAGGCGACCAGACCCAGGCGCCGGGCAACCTGCTTGACGGCGCTACGCAACATGATCACCGCGTCGGCCGCTTCCACCCCGACCAGCGGGTCCAGCGTGATCTCGATCTGGCCCGGCCCCCACTCGGCTTCCAGGGTGCGCAGCGGCAGACCCATGCCGACCAGCGCCTCGCGCAATGGCTCGATCAAAGGCTCCAGCGCATCGACGACCTGGTCGTTCATGTACTGGAAGCCGTGGCGCAACGCGGTGACCTGCGGCGGATTCGGCGGCTGGGTGCAGTGTGCAAGCTCGGTCTGCGCATCGGCGATCTTCAGCACGTGGCATTCGATCTCGGCGCCGCCGACAAACTTGAAGCCCAAGGCATCCAGCGCGCTGCAGGCCTTCTGCATCATCCAGCGTGGATCCAGCGGGCAGCGCTCGCCATTGGACAGGTACAGATCGCTGAGCACCCAGCCGGTCTTGCGCGCCCACGGCAGCACGCGGAACGTGGCCGGGTCGGGCATCGCCAGCATGTCGCCGGCGCCGCCCATGTGCTCGACGCCGAAACCGCCGTCGGCGGAGAACACGTTCTGGAAAATGAGGTTGGCGCTGTCCATTGCCAGCACCGCGGCGGTGAAGGCCACACCATTGCGCGCCGCCTGCGCGAAGTGCCGTGCAGCGATCGGATGGATGCGCACCTGCCCGTGGCTGTCAACGAAACCCACCCGCACCACTTCGAGCTGTTGCTCGGCGATGAGGGCGACGAGCTGCTCGATGGCGATGCGGCGCTGCGGCGTGTCCAGCGCGGTGCGGGCGATGAAGTTGGGACGGCCGACCGCGGTGCTGGCGGCCGCGCGCGCGATCTCGGCGGCACTGGGCTGACTCATGGGTTCCCCTTTCTTCCGACTACAGCGTGAACGAGAGATTCGACTGCGGCAGATCGGCGTCGAACAGATTGATGCGCTTGAGCGCGATGCGCCACCGATCTTCCACCCGGCGCAGCACGTAGCCGAGCCAGCCCGAGCGGGTGCCCGCCTCATTCACGCGATGGGTCTGGATCAGGAAATTGCACAGCACGTGCAAGGTGTTGGTGTCCGCGTGAAAGACTTCGATATTGCTCAGGTGATGGGTGGTGCGGGTGGCCGGCACCTGGGCATAGGCGCGGCCGGTGGCCAGGCGCTCCACCCGCTCTTCCAGACGGCGGCGGTCGTTAAGCTCCCAGGACACCGTGTTGCGCGGGTCGCAGGCCTCGATGTCGGCCGGTATCCAGTAGATGCAGTCGTCGGTGTACAGGCTCAGCCACTCGTCGAGCCGGTTCTGGTCGAGCAGGCGTGATTCCAGGTACAGCAGGCGACAGGCCGCTTCGCAGGTCTCGCGCGCGGGCAGACGCTCGGCCGGGATCTCGGCCATCGCACGCCATGCGCGCACAGTCTCCCAGAGCTGGGTGTAGAAGGCCGGGTCGAGCCTGGCGATGCCTTGCTGCTGCGCGCCTGAGGTCATGGCCGCTCCCGGTTCATCAGTCGCAGCCATTGCGCGTAGTAGGTGCGCAGGTGCAGATCCGAGGACATCGGTTCGCGCCACAGCCCATCGGCCTCATCGCGCTTGCCGACACCCGTGTCCAGATGTCGGCGCACGTCCACCCACTCCATCTCCGGCACCGCGGTCAGGCCTTGCTGGCAGGCTTCGAAGTTGGCGGCGTCGTCGACTTCGCCGAACGACGGAAAATCCTCCTGCATGCGCATGCGGATGGTGTTGATCTCCTCCGGCGCGCCCTTGAGCGTCGTGGAGAACCAATGCACCACGGTGCGGTCGACCGCGGTCGGTTCCAGCAGCTGGATCTGGTTTCCGATGATCAGCAGGTTGGGAAAGATGTTGAGGTTCATGCCCGAACCTGTGGAGGCGTCCAGCATGCGCAGCGCCTCGGCCTGGCCATGACGTTCGGTCAGCAGCGCTTGGGTGATCTCGTAGCCCGGCATCACGTGCTGGCGCTTCCACGCAGACTCCGCGTGCATGGACGGACGCTGGTCGAGCAGGGTGTGACCATTGCCCAGGTCCTTGCCGTACATGGGCGTGTCGTCGAAATTGGCGTTGTAGTAACGCATGTCGACGTCGCCATAGCGCGCGCCGAACACCTTGAGCATGGAAGCGTGCGAGAACGGCGGGTGATAGCCGTCGCCGGCGTTGTCGTAGACCAGCTTCCAGTTGCCGTGAATCAGGAAGGGCATGGCGCCATTGCGCACGATGACCTCGCGGCCGCCGTCGCGATCCAGCCACTGGTCCAGCGCCGGACGCGCGGCAGCAAGATGCTCGACCAGGTCCGGCCCTTCGCCCGATACGTTCGCAAAGATGAAGCCGCGGTAAGAGTCCACTCGTGCCGGCCGACCCAGGTCCAGTTCCGAGAGCTTGAAATCCTGGCCATACGCCTGGCGCAGCGGCACCCCGGTGCAGCGACCGTCGTTGGCGAACGTCCAGGCGTGATAGCCGCAGGTGAAGCTGCGCGCGTTGCCGCGGGCTTCGCGACACACGGTGGCGCCGCGATGGGTGCAACGATTGAACAGCACCGCGATCCCGCCAGCCGCAGTGCGGCTCAGGATGACCGGTCGACGCCCGATGCGACGGGCGACGAAGTCGTTGGGCTGGGGAATCTCGCTTTCATGCCCGACGTACGCCCAAGTGCGCGCATAGAGCTGGCGCATCTCGTCGTCGAATACCTGTGGGTCCACATAGAGGTCGCGATGCACGAATCCGCGGCGGAACAAGGCGTCGTAGGTTCGCGGCGGCGTCTGGCGATCATGGTCCATCCCTTGCGCTCCCTCCTTCTCGCTGCGCGCTCGCGCTCATGCGGCAGCGGGCGCCCGTCAAAGCCCGAGCGTGTGGCGCCGTCAGCGCGGCGGACACCTCGGTCGGATATGTCGGGCTATCACTTGCAGTGATATTGGCCTGGATGTCCTGCCCAGCCCGGTCGCTGCCGCGAAAGCCGAAGTCCCGTGACTGCTCGCCTCAGAGACCCCAATCGGCCAAGGCTTTCGCGCTGTCCACGGCTTGGCCGGGCTCGGCCAGCGGCGTGCGGCTGAAGCGCGGCGCCGGTCGCGGATGGGTGGCGCCGTTGACGTCGCGGAAGCTGCCGCGGGCCTGGTTGTGGGGATGCGAACCCACCTCGTCCATCGCCAGCACCGGCGACACGCAGGCGTCGGTGCCGTCGAACACGCGCGTCCACTCGTCGCGGGTGCGGCTCTGGAAGATGGCGGTGATCTCGCGATGCAGTTCCGGATCCTGATCGTCGCGGCGCACGATCTGGTCATGCTGGTCGCCCACCCCCAGTCCTTCGAGGAACAGGCGGCGGAACTGCGGCTCGATCGCGCCCACCGCCATCCATTGCCCGTCGGAGGTCGGATAGCAGCGGTAGTACCAGGCACTGCCATCGAGGAAATTGCCGGCGCGCGAGGCCGGCCACATGCCGACCGCGCGCAGTCCGTAGATCATGCCCATGAGCACGCCGGCACCTTCGACCATGGCGGTGTCGATCACCTGCCCTTGTCCGGAGCTGCGCGCCTCCAGCACCGCGCTGACGATACCCAGCGCCAGCATCAGACCACCGCCGCCGAAATCGCCGACCAGGTTCAACGGCGGCATGGGGCCGGAGAACTTGGTGCCCATGCTGTGCAGCGCACCGGACAGCGCGATGTAGTTAATGTCGTGCCCCGCCGCTGCAGCCAGCGGACCATCCTGCCCCCAGCCGGTCATGCGGCCGTAGACCAGCCGCGGGTTGGCCGTCAGACAAACCTCCGGGCCCAGACCCAGGCGCTCCATCACGCCGGGCCGAAAGCCTTCGATCAGCGCATCGGCCTTGACGGCGAGCTGCAGCACGCGCTCACGGTCGGCGGCGTCCTTGAGATTGGCCTGTACCTGGCCGGCGCGGTTGCGATTCAGCACCGGGATATCGGCGTTGGGATCCTTGGCGCCGCTGCGGCGCACCGTGAGCACACTGGCACCCAGGTCGGCCAGCAGCATTGCGCAGAACGGGCCGGGGCCAATGCTCTCGATCTCCAGAATCTTGACGCCGCTCAGGGGGCCGCGCTTGTCCTTGTCACTTTGCATGTTGGGGGCTCTGGTTGAAGTGGGAGTTTTTTGCCACGGATTTCACGGATGAACACAGACTTGAATGTGAAAAGCGTTGGACGCGGATTTCGTGGATGGACGTAGTTGAGATCGCTTGAGCATGACGCCGGGCCCGTGCTCGAACGCATGGTCTCGAACGTATCGTGCCGTCTCAACCCAGCGGTTGCAGATGTCGGTGTTCATCGGCGTCGAACACGCTTGCCTAGCCGCGCCCGCCCACCAGCTTGCGCGCGATGCTCCAGCGATGCACCTCGCTGGGGCCGTCGTAGATCCGGAATGCGCGAATGTCTTTGAAGATGCGCATGACGATGGTCTCGCCGGTCACACCCTGGCCGCCGAGCACCTGCACGCAGCGGTCCACCACGCGCCATACCGCCTCGGACACCATCACCTTGGTCATGCTCGATTCCAGATTGCCTTTCCCACCCTGGTCCAGCACCCAGGCGGTGTGGAAGATATTGAGGCGCGCGCTGTGCAAGTCCATCTCATTGTCGGCGAGCTGAAAGCCCACACCCTCGTGCTCGCCCAGCGGCTTGCCGAAAGCCTGGCGTTTGCGCGCGTAGGCCAGCGCCACATCGTGGGCGCGTCGCGCCTGACCCAGCCAGCGCATGCAGTGGGTCAGGCGCGCCGGCGCCAGCCGCACCTGCGCATAACGAAAGCCCTTGCCGATCTCGCCCAGCACGTCGGTGCCAGGCACTCGTAGCCGGTCGAAATGCAGCACGCCGTGGCCGCCGACGAAGCAGGCATCCAACGAATCCATCAGGCGTTCCAGGCGAATCGCAGGCTGCTTCATGTCGGCCAGAAACATGGTGGCGCTGCCGTCCTCCATGCGCGCCATGATGATGGCGAAACTCGCACCCTCGGCCCCGGTAATGAGCCACTTGGTGCCGCTGATGAGGTAGTCATCGCCGTCGCGCACCGCCACGGTCTGCATCATCGAAGGATCCGAGCCGGCGCCCTCGCCGGGTTCGGTCATCGCAAAGCAGGAGCGGATGTGGCCCTGCACCAGCGGCTCGAGCCAGCGCTCTTTCTGCGCCGGGGTGCAGACTTCCTCCATCAGGTGGATGTTGCCCTCGTCCGGGGCGTGAATGTTCAGCGCCAGCGGCCCCAGCGGCGAGTAGCCCGCCTCTTCGAACACCACCGCCTTGGCGATGTGATTCAAGCCCAGGCCGCCGAGTTCGAGCGAGGCGTGCGGCGTCAGCAGCCCGGCCCGACGCGCGCGCGCCACCAACTCGTCGCGCAGCGCTTCCTCCGGACCGTGCGGATGCTGGCGCGGGTCGTTCTCCAGCGGAATGACCTCGTCGGCAATGAAGCGACGGGTGCGGTCCTGCAGTTCAAGCACGGCGGCCGGCAATGAGAAGTCCATGATGGCTTTATCGAAGTGAGGGACGCAGCAGCGGGATGGTCTGGCGCCCGCGGCGGCGATAGACGTGGAAGTCGCGGTCCAGGGTGAGCACCAGGCAGGGGTCGTACAGCTCCGACATGCGGATCAGGCAGGCATCGGCCAGCGAGGTGGGGAGGTCGCCGTACTTTTCGAACAGCTTGCGCACGGCGCTGGCTTCTTCGGTCAGGCTCATGCCGATGCGGATGACGCCGCGGTCGAGCAGGCCAAGTACGCCACTGGCGTCTTGACCGTCCCGACGCAGGACGAAACAAGCCTCGGATAGGACTGCTTCGCAGCTCAGGAAGGGCGCAGAGTGGGTCCCGAACTGCTCCAGCGTCCAGGAACGCGCGGAATCCGACTTGCTCAACAGCGCGACCAACGGTCCCGTGTCGAGCAGAATCTTGGGCCGGCTCACTCGCCGTAACCTTCCATGTACTTCGGGTTGGTGGAAAGGTCGGGGGGCGCTCCTTCAATGCTGCCCGAGAGGTCTCCTGCCAGCTCGAGCGCGGACACGAATGGCTCGTTGCCGTCGCGTTGCGCCAGATATAGCTGCACGGCGCGCCGCATCAGCTCGGACTTGGTGATGCCTTGGCGCCGCGACATGCGCGTGATGTCGCGATCCAGCGCATCTGCAACCTTCAACGAGAGCGTGCCCATAAGACCACCGTATTACTTTCTGCCAATTGATAATACGTCTTCGCTCAGGCGCATTCAAACCGTATGGACAGACCGGGGCAGGTTCGCCCCAACTCTGGCCGGCTCGCTTGAATCGCGAAGCGGCATCCTCATCTACCGCCCATCGGATACCACGAGGCCAGCAATGCAACAGTTCGACGGCACCACCATTCTTTCCGTACGGCGCGGCAATCAGGTTGCGCTGGGCGGCGATGGTCAGGTGTCCATGGGCAACACCCGCGTCAAGGGCAATGCCCGCAAAGTGCGCAGGCTTTACAACGATCAGGTTATGGCCGGCTTTGCCGGCGGCACCGCCGATGCGTTCACGTTGTTCGAGCGCTTCGAAGGCAAGCTGGAGAAATACTCCGGCAACTTGGTGCGCGCAGCGGTGGAAATGGCCAAGGACTGGCGCACCGACCGCTACCTGCGCCGGCTCGAGGCGCTGCTGCTGGTGGCCGACCGCGAGGCCTCGCTGATGATCTCCGGCAACGGTGACGTGATGGAGCCCGAGCCGCACGGCGTCATGGCCATCGGCTCTGGCGGCAGTTTCGCCGCGGCCGCGGCGCGGGCGCTGGTGGAGAACACTGAACTCGGTGCCCGCGAGATCGTCGAAAAGGCCCTGCACGTGGCCGCCGACATCTGCATCTACACCAATCATTCGCTGACGATCGAGCACATCGATCTTGCCGGAGAATCGGGAATCGGGAATCGGGAATCGTAAAAACCAACCCTGCTTTCGATTTGACGATTCCCGATTCTCCATTCCCGATTCCCGAGCTTTCCATGAGCACCCCAGACCACACCCCCTCCACCATGACCCCACGCGAGATCGTGGCGGAACTGGACAAGCACATCATCGGCCAGGCCAGCGCCAAGCGCGCGGTGGCTATTGCGCTGCGCAACCGCTGGCGTCGCCAGCAGGTCGACGGGCAGATGCGCGGCGAGATCCACCCCAAGAACATCCTGATGATCGGCCCCACCGGCGTCGGCAAGACCGAGATCGCGCGGCGCCTGGCCAAGCTCGCCAACGCGCCGTTCGTGAAAGTCGAGGCCACCAAGTTCACCGAGGTCGGTTACGTTGGCAAGGACGTCGATTCCATCATCCGGGATCTGGCCGACGCCGCGGTCAAGATGACCCGCGAGCAGTTCATCGCGCGCATGCGCAGCCAGGCCGAGTCGGCCGCCGAGGAGCGCGTTCTCGACGTGCTGGTGCCGCCCCCCAAGGACTTCGGCGAGTCCAGCCCGCAGCGCCAGAGCGAGTCCGGTGCCGCACGCCAGGTGTTCCGCAAGCAGTTGCGCGAGGGCAAGCTCGATGACACCGAGGTCGAGATCAAGATCGCTCAGCCGCTGCCCAACGTCCAGCTGATGGGCCCGCCCGGCATGGAGGAGATGACCCAGCAGCTGCAGGGCATGTTTGCCGGCCTCAACCAGGGCAAGACCCGCAGCAAGAAGATGAAGATCGCGCAGGCGATGAAGCAGCTCACCGAGGAGGAGGCCGCCAAGCTGGTCGACGAAGAGGCGATCAAGACCGAGGCGCTGCACAACGTCGAGGAAAACGGCATCGTCTTCATCGACGAGCTGGACAAGGTGTGCAAGCGCGGCGAGTTCGCCGGCAGCGACGTGTCGCGCGAGGGCGTGCAGCGTGATCTGCTGCCGCTGGTCGAGGGCGCCAACGTCAGCACCAAGTACGGCGCGGTCAAGACCGACCACATCCTGTTCATCGCCAGTGGCGCGTTCCACATGGCCAAGCCTTCGGACCTGATTCCGGAACTGCAGGGCCGCCTGCCGATCCGGGTGGAACTCGATGCGCTCAAGACCGAGGACTTCGTGCGCATCCTCAGCGAGCCGGACTACTCGCTCACTGATCAGTATCGGGCGCTGATGGCCACCGAAGGGGTCGAAGTGACGTTTACCGACGACGGCATCCGTCGCCTGGCCGAGATGGCCTGGCAGGTCAACGAACGTACCGAGAACATCGGCGCGCGCCGCCTGCACACCGTGATGGAGCGTCTGATGGACGAACTGGCGTTCGACGCGCCTGACAAGGCCGGCACCGTGCTGACGATCGACAAGACCTACGTCGACGGCAAGCTGGAGAAGCTGGCGGGCGACGAGGATCTGTCGCGCTACATTCTGTAGATATCAGCTTCACCCCATCGCAGGTGAACCCTCCGCAACGTGCGGGGACGGGCGGGTTCGGAGTCCGCTTTCGGACACGCCGGCGTTTCGGTCATGCCAGGCGGACCGGTCCGAGTGTCGCCTTCGGCTCCAGGCTGAGATGCTGGCGGCGGTCGAATCGGGCGCTGCCGGGACGAAACTTCGCATGCTGATCCGTCGTACTCCGCCGTTCCCCGTCCGCGCCAGCGAGATCACGCCGGAGCGGGTGTATCTGGATCGCCGCCGCGTCATTGCCGGACTGGGCGCGGGCGCCGCAGTGGTGCTCGCAGGTTGCGGTCCGTCCGGCGTTGGGGCGGAGGCACCCGGCCTGCCGGACGCTGCGGCGGCGCTGGCCGACCTCGAGGCCGGTCCGAGACAGGACCTGGCCGGTGGCGAGGCCCTGACCTCGTACGAGTCGGTGACCACCTACAACAACTACTACGAGTTCGGCACCGGCAAGACCGACCCCGCGCGCAACGCCCACACGCTCCGGCCAAGCCCGTGGACGGTCACGGTGGACGGTCAGTGCGATGCCCCCGGCACCCTGGACGTCGACACGCTGATCCGCGACAGCCAACTGGAAGATCGCATCTATCGCTTCCGCTGCGTGGAGACCTGGAGCATGGTGGTGCCTTGGGTGGGTGTGCCCCTGGGGTCCATCCTGCAGCGCTTCAGGCCCAACTCGCGGGCGAAGTACGTGGCATTCGAGACTCTGCACGATCCGGTGCAGATGCCGCGCGCCGCGTACAGCGGCCTGCAGCTGCCCTATGTCGAGGGCCTGCGCATGGACGAGGCCCTGCACCCGCTGGCCTTCGTCGCGGTGGGCCTTTACGGCAAGGTACTTCCCAATCAGAACGGCGCGCCGCTGCGCCTGGTGATGCCGTGGAAGTACGGCTTCAAGAGCATCAAGTCCATCGTGCGCATCCGCTTCACCGAGCGCCAGCCGCCCACCACCTGGGGTCTGCTGGCCTCCGACGAATACGGGTTCTTCTCCAACGTGCAGCCGGACGTGCCGCACCCGCGCTGGAGCCAGGCCAGCGAGCGGCGTCTGGGTGAGTTGTTCAAGCGTCCGACGCTGCCGTTCAATGGCTATCCGGAAGTCGCAGAGCTGTACGCCGGCATGGACCCGGTGGTCTATTTTTGATGGCGCCGTCGCGCCCGAAGCGGCTACCGCTGTTGTGGGCCTTTCGCACGGTCGCCTGGGGTTTGGGCCTGTGGCCGGCGCTGGAACTGAGTTGGCGCATCGTCCAGCAGCAGCTCGGTGCCAATCCGGTGGAAGCCGTGTCGCACCTGACCGGTATCTGGGCATTGCGCCTGCTGCTGCTCACCCTGGCGATGACGCCGCTGCGTCAACTCACCGGCCGAGTCGAATTCGTGCAGGTGCGGCGGCTGCTCGGCTTGTGGGTCTACGCCTGGGTCTGCGTGCACTTCGCGGTCTACCTCACGCTCGACCTGCAATGGTCTCTGCCGACGCTGGCCGAAGACCTCGTCGAGCGACGCTATCTGACCGTGGGCTTCGCCGCCTGGATGATCCTGCTACCACTGACGGTGACCTCCACGCCAGGCTGGCAGCGACGGTTGAAACGCAACTGGAAGCGGCTGCACCGGCTGGTCTACATTGCGGCCATGCTCGGCGTGCTGCACTTCATCTGGCTGGTGAAGTCGGACTTGCGGGAGCCCTTGCTGTATGCCGCGATTCTGGCGGTGCTGCTGGGCTTTCGGGTGGCTCGCAGTTGGAGAAGCGGCGTTGCGGTTGCGGCCAACTGAGAGCCGGCTTCCGATCATGCGCGAGCGGTCGCAACCTCAGCCCAGCAACTTGCGCATCTCGTCAAACTTTGCGCGCTCCGCCGGGTCCAGCTTCGGCCAGCGCAGGTCCAGCGATTGCAGGGTGCGCACCACGATATCGGCCACCGTGGCGCGCATATAGGGTTTGCTGTCCGCAGGGATCGCGTACCACGGCGCGTGATCGATGGAGGTGGCGTTGAGCGCGGCCTCGTAGGCCTTCATGTAGTCCGGCCAGCGCGCGCGGGAAGCAAGATCGCCGGATTCGAATTTCCAGTTCTTCTCGGGTTCGTCGAGACGGGCCAGAAAGCGCTCGCGCTGTTCTTCGAGCGAGACATTGAGCCAGAACTTGAGGATCACGGTGCCGTTGCGGGCCAGGTGTTTTTCGTGATCGCGAATGGATTCGAAGCGCTCTTCCCACGCCCGGTCCAGCCCGGGCCGGTCGGGCAGGTTCTGGCGGTCGAGAAACTCGGGTTGCACGCGCACGGCGAGCACTTCCTCGTAGTAGCTGCGGTTGAACACGCCGATACGTCCGCGCTGGGGCAGGCAGCGCGCGGTGCGCCAGAGGAAGTCGTGGTCGAGCTCGGTCTCCGACGGCCGCTTGAACGAGTAGACCTCGCAGCCGGCCGGGTCGACGCCGGACAGCACGGCGCGGATGGTGGAGTCCTTGCCGGCGGCGTCCATGGCCTGGAACACCAGCAGGATGGCGTGGTGATCGTAGGCGTAGAGGATTCTTTGCAGCTCCGCCAGCGTCTCTACCGCGTCCTCGAGCTGCTGCTTGAGGTCTTTCTTGTCCGGCGCCTTGGCCGGCGGTCGCGTCGGCGACTTCGCGACGCGGAACGTACCGTCGAACGGCACCAGATAGGGGCTGGCCACGGCCTTGAACATGCGCAGACTCCTTGCGGTTCAGCCCGGCGGCCCGGGCACCACGTAGAAATACACGGTGAACCAGTGCAGCACGCTGCCGCCGAGCACGAACAGATGCCAGATCGCGTGGTGATAACGCAGCCGCTGCCACACGTAGAACGCCACGCCGCCACTGTAGACCACGCCGCCGGCCGCCAGCAGCAGCAAGCCCTCCGGATCGAGCCGGTCCCATAGCGGCTTGACCGCGACGATCGCGCACCAGCCCATCAGCAGATAGATTGCCAGCGAGATGGTTTCGTAGCGGCCGGTGGTGAAGATCTTCAGGGCCACGCCGATCGCCGCCAGCCCCCAGGTGAAGCCGAACAGGCTCCATCCCCAGGGGCCGTGCAGGACCACCAGGGTGAACGGCGTGTAGGTGCCGGCGATGAGCAGGAAGATCAGCGAATGATCGATCACCCGCAGCACATGCCGCGCACGCGGCAGCGGAATGCTGTGATAGAGCGTGGAGGCGGTGTACATCATCACCAAGGTGGCGCCGAACACGCTGCAGGCCACCACATGCAGGGCATCGCCGTAGAGCGCCGCGCGCACCACCAGCACGCACAACCCGACGATGGCCAACACCACGCCCAGGCCGTGGGTGACGGCGTCGGCCAGATGCTCGCCGAAGCTGTAGACGCGGTCGCGCGTGCTTTCGAGTGCGTGGGGGACCGCAACCCGGGGCAGTGGCTGACGCAGCGCGCCGCGTCTGGGGTGGCGGCCGTTACTCCGCACGCTCGACCCGCAGGGTCGCTCCTTCGGTCTTGATCACGCGCACGGGGGTCCCTTCCGGCAAGTCCGGGCCGGCCACGCGCCACTGCGAATCGTCCACTTTGAGCTTGCCGACACCGTTGATGATGGGCGCGCTCAGGGTGAACGTACGGCCCACGTAGGATTCGCCGCGGCGGTTGAGATTGGGCGCGTCGCTGGGCCGCTCCGGCGGGCGCAGTTTGCGGTAGACGAAGAAGCTGGCCAGCGACAGGATCGAAAACAACACCAGCTGCACCGGCCAGGTGATCGGCACCACCCACATCGCCAGCCCTACCACCATCGCCGAGATGCCCATCCACAGCAGGATCAGGTTGGCGGGAATGAGCATTTCCAGCACCAGCAGGGCCAGCCCCAGAATGAACCAGTGCCAGTAGACCGCGTGTTCGAGGAACATGACGGCGCCCCGCGTCAGCGCGCGGCGGGGGTGGTGGGCACGCCAGCCTTCTTCGCCAGCTCCGCAATGCCACCCAGCGCACCGATCACGTTGCCGGCTTCCAGCGGCATCAGCACCAGCTTCTCGTTGGGACTGGTGGCGATCTGGCCCAGCGCCTCGATGTACTTGGTGGCCACGAAATAATTGATGGCCTGCACATCGCCGGTGGCGATGGCCTGGCTCACCATGGTGGTCGCCTTGGCCTCGGCCTCCGCCTCGCGCTCGCGTGCCTCGGCATCGCGAAACGCGGCTTCGCGGCGGCCCTCGGCCTCCAGAATCTGTTCCTGCTTCATGCCCTCGGCACCCAGAATCTGCGCCTGCCGTTCGCCCTCGGCTTTGAGGATGGCGGCCGCACGAAAGCCCTCGGCTTCCAGAATATTGGCGCGCTTTTCGCGCTCGGCCTTCATCTGCCTGCCCATGGCGTTGACCAGGTCGGTGGGCGGGCGGATGTCGCGGATCTCGATGCGCGTGACCTTGATGCCCCAGGGCGTGGTGGCATCGTCGACCACGGTCAGCAGCTTGGCGTTGATGTGGTCGCGCTGGCTGAGCAGTTCGTCCAGATCCATCGAGCCCATCACCGTACGCAGGTTCGTCATGGTGAGCTGCATGGTGGCCAGCTCCAGGTTCTGCACCTCGTAAGCGGCCTTGGGCGCATCCAGAATCTGGAAGAACACCACGCCGTCCACGCCGACCATGGCGTTGTCCTTGGTGATGACTTCCTGGCTGGGCACGTCCAGCACCTGCTCCATCATCGACAGTTTGCGGCCGATGCCGTCGATGTAAGGAACCAGCCAGTGCAGCCCCGGCGAAAACGTGGCGCGATACTTGCCGAATCGTTCGATCGTGTACTCCATGCCCTGCGGCACGGTGACTACCCCTTTCCACAGGGTGACGATGGCGAAGATGACGATGGCGACGGCGACGAAGTCCATTTTTATTCCCCGGTATGAATGCGCTTGGAGTATCGCACGCGGCCCGTGGCGGTCCAGCGTCGGGCGTGGCCGCGGTCACGCCGCGGCGGTGGCCGCCATCTGCTTGATGCGTTCTACCATGGCGTAAAAGCCGTTGCGCCGGTTCATGCTGATGTGCTGTTCCAGGCCCAGGCGGGTGAACGCCGCGGCGATGTCCATGTCCAGAATCTCCTGCGGCGTCTTGCCGGAAGTCAGTCCCAACAGCAGCGCAATCAGGCCTCTGACGATGTGGGCGTCGGAGTCGCCGCGAAACGCCAGCGTCTTCTGCGCGCCGTCGTGCACCGTGTGCGCCAGCCACACCTGACTCATGCAGCCGCGCACCTTGTGGGCGTCGTCCTTCTCCTCGTCCGGCATCGGCTCCAGCTTGCGCCCCAGCTCGATCAGGTAGCGGTAGCGCTCTTCCCAGTCGCCCAGCAGTTCGAAAGTATCGGCCAGCTCGTCTATATCCATCGCGGCATTGTAAAGGGGCACACCGGCGACTCGCGGCTAAGGACTACAATCCGCGCTTTGCCTAATGGAGACGCCCCTTGGCCCGTCCGTCCGGTCGTCAGCCCGACCAGCTTCGCAACGTCTCCATCCAGCGCCGCTTCACCTGCCATGCCGAGGGTTCGGTGCTGGTGGCATTCGGCGACACCCAGGTGCTGTGCACCGCCAGCGTCGAAGAGCGCGGTCCGGCGTGGAAGAAGGACGGCGGCTGGGTCACCGCTGAATACGGCATGTTGCCGCGCGCCACCCACACGCGCGGACGGCGCGAGGCGGCGCAGGGCAAGCAGACCGGTCGCACTCAGGAAATCCAGCGTCTGATCGGCCGCTCCCTGCGCGCGGTGGTCGATCTGAGCGCGCTCACCGGTTTCACCATCACCCTGGACTGCGATGTGTTGCAGGCCGACGGCGGCACCCGTACCGCCGCGATCACCGGCAGCTACGTGGCCCTGGTGGACGCGGTCACCGCAATGAAGGCCAGGCGCCAGATCAAGGGCAATCCGGTACACGGGCAGGTCGCCGCGGTCAGCATCGGCATCCACCAGGGCCAACCGGTGCTGGACCTGGACTACGCGGAGGACTCCGACTGCGAGTGCGACATGAACATCGTCATGAACGAGGCCGGACATTTCATCGAGGTGCAGGGGACCGCGGAGGGTCACGCGTTCCGGCGCGACGAGTTCAACCAGCTTCTGGATCTGGCCCAGGGCGGCATCGCGCAACTGATCGAGGCACAGCGCGCCGCGCTGGCGGGCTGAGCCGGCGCGGCCGCCGGCCTCCACGCGCTGCAACATCGTGTTCAATGCAGGCGGCAACAAGCCGCGGTCTTGACGTCTCGCCGCCCACAACCGGGCAAGGGACCAGCCGGATGCCGGCCCGCATCGTTCTGCATTAACGTTGCCCCCAGCGCCCTGATGCGGGCTCTTCAAGCACCGCATCGATGCCCGTGGCGCGGCTCGGCACAGACCGACGTTCAACCGCACAACAGGAGAAGTCCGCATGTCGCAAGCACAACTCGATGCCGTGATCCACGATGTGGTCGCCTGCTTCGGCGCCTGGGGCGCCGACACCACCCTGGAACAGATGCGCGAGGACTGGGATGCCGTGTCCAGCAGCGTGCCGTCCAAGGTCGGCGCCCGACAGGAAGCCGTGAACGCGGGCGGCGCCAAGGCGGTGTGGTTCGTCGCCCCCGGCGCCAGCGCCGACCGCGTGGTGCTGTATCTGCACGGCGGCGGCTACGTCTTCGGCGGTCCGCGTTCGCACGGCGGGCTGGCCGCGCAGTTCTCGGCCTCGGCACAGGCCCAGGTGCTGTTTGTCGACTATCGCCTGGCGCCCGAACATCCGTTTCCGGCGGCGGTGGAAGACAGTCTCGCCGCCTACCGTTGGTTGCTGGACCAGGGCGTCAAGCCGCAGCGCATCGCCATTGCCGGCGACTCGGCCGGCGGCGGCCTGACATTTGCCACCCTGGTGGCAATCAAGCAGGCCGGCCTGCCGATGCCGGCCTGCGCCACGCCGATCTCGCCCTGGGTGGACATGGAAGCCACCGGCGACACCATGACCACCAAGGCCGATGTCGATCCCATCGTGCAGAAGGCCATGATCCAGCAACTGGTGGGCATGGTGGTCAAGGCCGAGCAGGCACGCGACCCGCTGATCTCGCCGCTGCACGCCGACCTGTCCGGCCTGCCACCGATGCTGATCCATGTTGGCGAACGCGAAACGCTGCTGGACGATTCGCGCCGCATTGCGGCCCGCGCCGAACAGGCGGGCGTGAAGGTCAAGCTGGACGTGTGGGACGGCCAGATCCACGTCTTCCACGTGTTCTGCGCGCGCCTGGACGAGGGCGTAGAGGCGATCGAGCAGCTCGGCGCGTTCGTGCGTCAGCACACCACCTAAGCACGCTACGAGCGGATGCAAAAAACAGGATCGTCATACCGGCGAGGGCCGGAATCCAGTCTGCGATGTTGGAGTAAGGCTTGCAGAATCTGGATTCCGGCGCGCGCCGGAACGACGATCTGGACAGAAATTTTCCTCCACAGGTGAAGACCCACCGACTGCCGGTACGCATCGCATTGCAGATGCCAACGCGGTCTCATTCCTGCCACTTCGCGGCGCCTGCCGAGTCCGTCCAGAATCCCGGCCTTGATCACCACACCACCCTGCGCAAGGCGCGTGCGTGAAATTCCTCCTGCAAATCCTGTCGTCGCTGCTCCTGGCGGGCCCTGCGCTCGCCGCGATGGCGGGCGAGCCCGACACCTTGAACCTGTCTTGCCCGGTCTGCCACGGCGACGGCCAGGCACCGCCTCAACAGCTGCCACGCCTGCAGGATCTGAGTGCCGCACGGATCGAACAACGTCTGCGTGGCTATCGCGACGGCAGCCTGGACGGTACCGCCATGCCGCGGTTGGCCGCGCCGCTGAGCGACGAGGACATCGCCGCCCTGGCCGCGCACTTCGGCGACCGCAGGCGGTGAATCGCCGCCGCAGAAACCTGCTGCTGGCGGGCCTGGCCGCGACCCTGCCGCTGCGTGTGCTGGCCGGCGCCCAGCCGCGTGCGCGGGTGATCGTCATCGGCGGCGGATTCGGCGGCAGCACCTGCGCGGGCACCCTGGCGCGGCTGGCGCCGGACGTGGAGATCACGCTCATCGAGCCACGTCCGCATTTCTTTACCGGGCCATCGACCAACGCCGCCATCGCGGGCGTCTGCGCCGAAGGTGACATCGTGCGCGGCCCGGCGCATCTGGGCACCGCAAAACTGCGTTGGCGCGCGCAGCGCGCGGTGGCGCTGGACCCGGTGAGCCGCCGCGTCACCTTGGACGACGGCACCCAGCTCGGCGCCGACCGTATCGTGCTGAGCCCCGGCGTTTCCATACGCTGGGACATGATCGATGGCTTGAACGCGGACACCACCGACGGCATGCCGCACGCCTGGCTCGGTGATGCCCAGGTTTCGACCTTGCGGGCGCGCCTGCACGCCCTGCCCGATGGCGCCACCATCGCGATCAGCGCGCCGGCCAATCCGTACCGCTGCCCGCCGGGGCCGTACGAGCGCGCCAGCCTGATGGCCTGGCACCAGTTGGCGAAGGGGCGACGCAGCAAGATTCTGCTGCTCGACGCCAAGGACGACTTCACCAAGCACGCGCTGTTCCGCCTGGGCTGGGACACGTTGTATCCGGGCTTGATCGAATGGGTGCCACGTGCAGCGGGTGGCGAAGTGGTGGCCGTCGATTCCAAACGCGGCGAACTGTACCTGCACAACGGCACCCGCATCGGCGCTGACCTCGCCAGCGTGATTCCGCCGCAACGCGCGGCCGTGATTGCACAGGCCGCGGACCTGACCGACGAAAGCGGCTGGTGTCCGGTACAGGCCCCGAACTTCGAATCCACCCGCCATCCCGGCATTCATGTGATCGGCGATGCGGCCGCCGCACAACCCATGCCTAAATCCGCTTTCAGTGCCAACGGGCAAGGCAAACTCGTTGCCCTGTCGATCACCGCCGAGCTGGACGGCCTTGCGCCACCGCGCGCCTACCTGCCCAACACCTGCTATAGCCTGCTGGCACCCGATTACGCCATTTCCGTGGGTGGCACATTCGGTGTGATTGCAGATCGTCTGAGCACGCTCAGCGACGCCAGCAGCCCGCTTTCCGCATCGCGCGACGTTCGCGCACTCGAGGCGCGTTACGCGCAGGACTGGTATGTCCACATCACTCGCGACACCTTTGGTTGAAAGATGGGCCGAACCCGATGGCGCGGTGCTGCTGCGCTGGCTGCTGCTCAGCGGCGCCTGCCTGTTCGGCGTACAGATGGCCTGGTCGCTGGGCCTGCTGCAGAAGGTGCTGCTGACCGACAGCACGCAGATCTCCGCAGTCATCATCGTGATCTATCTCGGCTGCGTGGCACACGGCGGCTGGCGCGCGCTGCAGTTGTCGCGTGCGCATCGCGCGTTTGCGCGGGTGCGGGCCTGCTTTCGCGGCAACCGCCACCTGCCGCCGGAGGGCGGCACCGAAGACTGGGCCGGTGGCTACTGCCACGGGCTGGTGAGCCCCACCGCGGATCGCGCGGGCCTGCGTGAAATCCTGGAAGAACAGGCGCGCGGCTCGCACGAAGCCGGCTGGTTCCTGTCCAGCATGCTGCTCAAACTGGGGCTGCTCGGCACCATCGTCGGCTTCGTGTTCATGCTCGGCGCCATCGACGCGCTCAAGACGCTGACCTACGCCGACCTGCCGCAGATGCTGGGCCGCATGGGCGCCGGCATGGGCGTATCGCTGTACACCACCCTGGTCGGCCTGCTCGCCAACATCGCGCTGGGCCTGCAAAACCTGATGCTGGATCGCTCCGCCGAACGCCTGGTCGCGGGCACCTTGGCGTTCGCCGAGCGCGAGTGGCTGCCGCACACCAGGGCGGAGACCCGCCCTTGAAGCGAGGCGCCGGCCGCAGTCATTACGACCAGGATCCGTTCACGGACCTGCTGTTCAACGCGCTGCTGGGCTTTACCCTGCTGTTCATGATCGCGGTCACCTCGATCAATCCACCGACCAAGGACGGCGACATCCCCGCCAAGGCCGAGATGATCGTCACCACCACCTGGGCCGACGGCGGCGACGACGATATCGACACCTGGGTTGAGGCGCCCGACGGCGAAGTGGTGTGGTACCGCAACCCGGAAGGCGGCCTGATGCATCTGGATCGCGACGATCGCGGCGTCGAGAACGACAGCCTGCTGGTGGACGGCCGCAACGTGGTCAATCCGCTCAACCAGGAGGTGGTGACCGTGCGCGGGCTGCTGCCCGGCGACTACACCGTCAACGTGCATCGCTATCGCGCGCGCGGACCCGACCTGCTGCCGGTGGAGGTGAGCGTGGTCAAGGTCAATCCGCGGCTCGAAGTGGTGTACTACGGCACCGTCGAACTCGGCGCCGAAGGCCAGGAGAAAACCGCAGTGCGTTTCAGCGTGGCCCGCGACGGCAGCGTCTACGGCATGAATACCCTACAGAAGAAACTGGTTTCGCAATGACTCTCCATCTCGTGCTGCTCAGCGGCCTGTATGCCGCGCTCTGCCTGCTGTTTCTCTACTTGCTGATCGGCACGCGCTTGCCGTGGCTGGTGCGCGCCGGCCTGGTGGTGGTGTTCACCGGCGCCTACTTCGGCAGCTGGCTGCTGTGGCAGGACCTGGCCGGCTGGCCGGCTCGCGCGGTGCTGCCGGACCGCTTCCTGTTTCATGCCGCCACCATCACCGAGCCGGACGAGGAGAAGGCCGAGCCCGGCTCGATCTACCTGTGGCTGACCGAACTGCACGATGAAGACGGCCCCATCGCCAAGCCGCGCGCCTACCGCGTGCCCTATCTGAAGTCGCTGCATTCGCAGGTGCAGGAAGCCGAAGCGCGCATGCGCAACGGCCTGCCCCAGATCGGCGAACGCAAGTTCGGGCCCGAGGGCCAGATCAGCGTCGCCGGGACCATGAAGCGCAAGGAAGACGAACAGCAGTTCGAATTGGGCAATCTGCCCAGCCCCGCGCTGCCGGAAAAGTGAGGTCGTCCATGGTTGTGATCGCCCGCATGAATCGGCGACCCGCCGGTCGTGTCGCGCTGCCGCTCGTGGCCGCTGTCGTGCTTGCCGCCTGCAGCCAGCGTCCGTCCACTGACGACTTCTTTCCGCTGCAGCCGGGCCTGCGCTGGAATTACGAGGTCCATGAGCACAGCGCGGTCACCGATGCGCGGCGCGAGCTGAGCATCCGCAACCTTGGCGCCGAGACGCGCGAGGACCGCCGCTACACCCGGCGCCTGGCCAGCGACGGCAACGAATACTGGCTGGAAGTGGTGGACGGGCGGCTGCAACGCAGCGGCCTGCGCACCGCCATCGATCGCGAGCCGCGGCTGGACATCACGCCGCTGACCGTTCTCAAGATGCCGCCGGAAGTGGGTCAGGCCTGGGAGATCGAGACCTGGCCCTACATCCTGGAACGCATCGAGCCTTTTCGCGAACGCTTTTCCCAGGATCGATCGAAGCGCGTCGAAATGCGCATGCAGGTCACCGCCCTGGACGCCATGGTGGAAGTGCCGGCCGGCCGCTTCGAGAACTGCCTGCGTCTGGATGGCGAAGCGGTGCTCAATGTGCTGGCCGACGCCCGCATCGGCGCCTCCGAAGTGCCGATCACGCAGACCGAGTGGTACGCCCCGGGGGTCGGCCTGGTGCTGCTGGAACGCGAGGAGAAACTGGATACCCTGCAGATCGTCGGTGGCAAGGTGCGCATGCAGTTGCTGTCGTTCGAGGACTGATCCATTGAGCAGACCTGCAATGACGCGACAACCGGGGCGTCAGTCGAACACGCCCAGCAAGACATCGGCAATGACTGCGGTGGCGATGGCAATCAACACCAAGTCGGAGCCCACCACCTGCCACTCGTAGCCGGGATAACGCGGCAACTCCGCCAGCAGCGGACCCGGCACTGCGCGCCGTGCCAGGCCCGGCGGCAGCGGCTTGCCGCGCGCCAGATTCTTGCGGATGCCGGGCGGCAGGCTGTCGTATCCGGTGACGCGATGCGACAACGCCAGGTTGCGCGCCACGTCTACCGTGATGTCGGCACGGATTAGGGTTGGCTGCGGGTGGCGCACGTCGTTGCGCGAAGACGTAGTCTGCGGGTGATGGCGCTTGCCATGACTCTTGTTGTTGCCCTTGCCCGGCGGCGGTTCCGCCACCGCTGCGGCCGCCAGAAACAAGGTCGCGCAAACCGACAGCGCGGTACCGGTAAGCATCTTCATCTGTTCATCTCCGCATGACAACGATCGGCAGCCACGCCGTTCCCGGTATTGCAATGACGCCCGGATGGCTCTCAGAAATCCACTTGCGTCGCTTCGCCGGCCACGACGAGCACGTCAGCCGGCAGGATGAACTCGATGTCGTCGTCGACCGGTGCAGGGGCATCGTCACCGGCCTGGCAGCTCAGTGCCACCGTGTAGTCGCCTTCCAGCAGGAAGCCGACTTCGTAGGTGAAGCTCTGCGGCACACCCACACCGGGCTCCGGTTGCAGCAGCGCGGTGGTCAGCGACTCAGGGTCGCTGCCGTCGAAGTCGTCGGGCGTCTGTCCGGCGCCGGAGAACACGTACACCGCAGCGCCGACACCACTCACCGGATCGGAGGTGCAGGATGCGTCGGCCAGCAGGGCGGGATCGACCTCGCCCACCAGGGTCCCCACCGCCGCGTTGTCCACCACCCGCAGTACCGGCCGCAGGTTGTAGCAGCCGGTGACGCCGCGTTCGGCAATGGATTTGCGCAGATCGAAGTCCACGGTGTAGGCGGCGCTGCCGCCAGCGGCGAGCGTGATCGGACCCTGAATCTTCAGTCCCGTCTGCGCGCCGCTCGGCACGATCAGGGGGTAATCCACGCCATCGACGGTGATGTAGTTGGGATGGTCCGGATTGCTCTGCACGGCGTTGCAGTTCGCACTGGTCGGCCCATCGACGATCAGGCGAATCTGCTCGTACACGCCCACCGGAACCTGACGGTCCTGGATCAGGAAAAACTGCCGGTCGCCCTGCTGCTCCAGGAGGTCCACCGACACCGGCTCATCGAACACAAAGCTCTGACGGACCTGATCGTCACCATCGAGCAATTCGATGGCGGTGAACGTCACCACCACGGCTTCGGCGTCATCGACCGGTGCGTCAGTCACGCCGACGCTCAGCGATGCTGTCTGGGTGCCGTCGAGACCACCTCCTCCGCCACCACAGCCCGCGGTCAAAAACGCCATTGCCGCGATAGCGGCCAGATATCCATTCTTCAGCATCGTGTTCTCCGTCGTCGTGGTCCGCCGGTGCGCCCTCAGAACAGCACCTGCCGGACAGCCAGTGGAAATACCCCGGCACATATCGTAGAAATGCTGCCGGCATTGCGGGAACTTCTCCCGTTGCTGGTGAACGCTCGCTGAGCGAACGACAGGTCCTTCCGGAATGAACGTCATGAACCGCCTCGTATTCGCCGCCCGTATCGGCGCCATCTTGCTTATCGCAAGCGCTCCATCGCATTCGCGAACGGTGTACCAGTGGACCGATGCTCAAGGCGTGGAGCACTACAGCGATACGCCGGTGGCGGGCGCTCGCAAGGTCTGGATTGAGGATTCACTGGTCGAGAACGCCCCGCGCCTGCCGGCATCTGCACAACCTGAAAGCAGCGCCGCGGGCGCCAACATCGCGCAGGAAGATTCCAACGCTGCGCAGTGCATACTCAAGCGCAAGCAACTGGAGCAGTACCAGCGCTCAGTGAGCATTTCCGAACGGGATCATCTGGGCAACGAGCGCGAATACAGTGCGAGCGAGCGCGCTCAACTCATGGAGCTGACCCGCTCCGAGATGGAACAGGCCTGCGCATCCTGATCTGCCGCTATTTGCGCCAGCATTGATCCGCAGAGCTGCCAGACGCAGTCCGCGTTCCGGTCGACGACAGGCTCAGCGTGCCGCAGCGCGTGTCGGCAGTCTGGCTGTTCAGCGGAGTGGCCACGGCGTCGTAGCTGAGGTTGGCCGCATCCTCCAGTGTCACGCTGTAGATGACCTGATCGCCGTCGGCCGCCCTCATCACCTGCTCGCGATCCAGGTACGCGGTGTCGGCGGCATAGCCGAGTTCGGTCAACGACAGCGCATAGCGCTTGCGGTCCGAGCGAAACGACTCCTGTCGCGAGGTGAGTTCGGACAACATGGCTTTTGCCACCGCGCGGTTCGCGCGCAGGACGTACTCGCGGTAGGACGGCAGGGCGATCGCCGCCAGGATACCGACGATGGCTACGGCAATGAGTAGCTCCATCAGGGTGAAGCCGGCACCGCGCCTGCTCACGGCGCATCCCTGGGCGGGCTCTCGCCACGCCGCCAGAATCCGCGGAAACGGTTGGATCCAGGTGCGTCGCCAAACTTGAGGTCAGGTCGCAGGATGGTGCGGTCGGAAGGTCCCGGTACGTAAACCACCTGGGCCGGGATCCCGGCCGAGGCCAGACGTTGCACGCGATCATCCAGATCGAGGTCGCCGGAGTCGGAATCGAACTCGCGGAACACCGGCGCGCCATCGCTTAGTCGCACCGCATAAAGATTGCCGACGCCCTCACTAGGCGCGCACGTCCCCGCAGCACTTTGCGGCACGTAGGTTGTGAAGAACACCACGTTGTTAAAGGTTAAAGGTGCTGAAAGGCCCTTCTCGCCGATGGCCTGCAGCGCGATGCGCCAACCGTTAGTGAGATTGCCGCAGGCTTCCGGGATGCTGTCGGCAGCGCAGTTCACAGTGGTGATGTCGGTCAGATCGTCATGTACGGTGTCCCGATCCAATGCGGACCCGACCCCAATAGCGTTGTCGCGAATCATGTACAGCCAGTTTTCCGCAACCCCGCCGCCGTCGAGCGGGTCCTCGCGGTCGCCACTCTCAATGAGAACGGCGTCGTAAGCACCGTTGGCATCCTTGGTCTGGACGATGTCCGGTTCGTGGAAGAAACGTCGGTCATCGGCCTTGCCCGATCCGGCGTGCCGGCCGAGGCGTGCCAACAGCGATAGCTTCCAGTCGGCCGTGTCGGAACCGACCAAGTCGGCGCGCCAGATGTTGCCGCCGCTGTCGCCGACGATAATGCGATCAAGCACATCGTCACCGTCGGTGTCCACTGCGGATACGTCGGAGGGAATACTGTCCAGGAGGTCGGCGTGGCGAAAAACGCGCGCGTCGCCGCTGGGGCCCGTGCTGCCACCGCCGACCGCCTTCCAGATCAACGCCCCGGTATCGGCGTTGACCACATAGATAGCACGGCCCTCATTGTCGTCGGTACCCACACCGTCACGCCGATCCTTGTTGTCGTCATACCCTCCTGCAAATACAAGGGCCGGCACCCGGTTACCCGACGCAAATACATACCCAGTCTTCGGAGTAGAGAAGCTCAGCCCCAGTTCGGTGAAGTCGGCGTCGGTGTTGTCGATTTTCCATTTGAAAGCGGGACTGTGCGGATTGGTCACGTCCAGCGCGTAGTACGAGAGCCCTCCACGGCGCAGGCCGAAGTAAAGCCAGACCCTGTCCGCGCCAGCGATGGTTCCGTCCACGTTGTTGTCGATCACGAACGACACCGGCGCGCCATCGACCGTATAGGGGTGGCGCGGCGTGCTGCCCGCATTGTTACCGAACAAGAGCTTCTGGTTTGCGAAGTCATTGGGCGCGGCGCGGCGCGAGGCCATGCCTTCCGGCGGCATGAAGGCCCACACCTCGCGACCGCTCTCGGCGCCGCCGGCAGTAGTGTTCTGGATCAGGCGCATATATCCGTCGTTGCTGCCGACCGCGATGTAGATCGCCGGATTGGTGATCGAAAAACTGCCGACGCCGGAGAACGAAGCGGCGCCGTAGTTGATCGGCAGAGGACGTGAGTGCAGGGCGTCGCCCATGATCCAGTTGCGTACGCTGCCGCTCGCCGGGTCGAGTCCGCGCAAAAATTCAAGCAAGTCGAGAGCCTCCGCGCTATCGGCCGCTTTCAGAGCCGTTTGCAAGGCCGTGGCATTCGCCGCGGTGGCGTTCAGCGGGGACAGGGTGCTACCGCTGAGATAGAACAGTTGACGCGCACCGGTATCGGCATTGCTCAATCCCGGGCTGCCCGAGATATAGCCTGGAATCTTGTGCCCGGCACCGCCGCGCGGGACACGTCGGCCGTCCTTGTTGGCCGGCGTGTCGTCGCTGGCATCTTCCGGGGTGTCGTTGTCGTCCGCGGTTGCAAGGCGAGGGTCAGCGGTATCAGTCCAGAATGTCAGCGCATTCGCACGAATACGTCCATCGCTGTCCTGCACGGCACTCGCCCCCGTGGCATCGATGAGGATCGGATTATTGGCGTCGCCTCCGATCTTGAGCTTCTTAACGTTGCCCGGCCAAAAAGGTCGGCCCTCTTCGTCGGCCTGGAACAGAGCTATGTAGACGTTGTCGACCACACCCGCTCGATTGAACACGTTGGCGGGAATTGAGGCGGCCACAAAGGTGGTGCTGACACTGAGGATTTCGTCAAATAGATTGGTAAGGTCCAGTACCAGCGCGCCGGGGTCATCGCTCGCCAGTCTCGGTGTCGTTCCGCCCGCATCCGCTAGCGCGGTCACGCTGTTGGTGCCCTGACCATTGAAGAAGAAATACGAGGTCACGTTCTGATCGCCGGAGACCTCGGCTGCCGTGCCGAACGCGCCATTGCCGAGATCATTTCCGCGCAGGAATTCCACAGTCCGTAGGTAAGCGTCATTGGAGCCGGCGGTTCCCGGTCCCATCCCGCCCGCGCTGCGAGCTGCATTGATCGCAGTGTTGGAGTCCGAATCCTGGTTGGAATTGCCAAAGAAGAAATTCACCGCGAAAACTTGTGTGCACTCCTCTTCCGCCGTCAGCGGAGACACATAGGCGGTCTGCGCCGCATTCTCGATGCGCCCGTCGGGCCAAGTGTGCGGGCTGATCGAAAGCGACGCTGGCTTGTAGGCATTCATGTTGCTGCTGGTATCGACCGAATTGCCCGACTCGAAATCGCGCCAGCCGTTATGTCCGTTGTAGACCCCTTGCCCGGTCAGGTAACGAAAGAGTTCGAAATACATCTCCGCGCCTTGGTAGGCGTGATCAGGTGCGTTGCCACCGTCCTTGAGTTGGCGCAGCCGGGCAAGCGTGGTGTTGAACTCTTCCAACGCATCCTCCTCAGCGAGGATATCGCGGAAGCCGCGCAGGATCGCTCCGCCATTACTGCAGTCCGCGCAGTTCGGGATGTCAGCCGCGCGATTGGGTACGCCGACGTTGTTGTGGCTCATCATCAGGCCGACTCGCAGCCCCGCATCGGGATTTCCAGATTCAAGGAGCTTTTCCCGGGTTTTCTGCAGTGCCAGCTTGAGGGCGAGTCGCAAGGTATCGAAGAAATAGAACTTGCCGCTGCCGATCAGATTGACATCGTCGGCCAGGCCGTTGGCGCGAAAATACTGAGCCTGCACACAGCTTGCGGCGCTGGCATTGGAGCACTGGGTGGAGGTCAGGTTTGATCTGTAGTCCAGGCTGAACATCACCATCGGCGGACTGCTGCCACCAGCGCCCCCGTTGATATAGATGTCGGTATCGTCGGCTTGCAGTGCACAAGGCAAAGCCATTGCGCCCGCACATGCAAAGGTCAGCCATCTGCGTCTTGTCTTCATTGTTTTTTTCTCAATAGTCTAGCGGCAGACCTAGATCACCGGCACCAGGATCAATACACCCTGGTCTACCTCATCACGACCCAAGCCGAGGTCTGCGCCGTCGTAAATGCCTTCCACCTTGAAACGGGCTGCCTTGAACTTGCTCAGACTGGACCCGGTCGCCCGTGGTGGCAGGCCCAGGTCAGGGGCCAGGCGCTCGACCTCGACCTTGACCCGCTCGGCGGCGATTTCGCCAGCGAACAGGTTATCGGCAAGCGAAAGCGTGTAGGAGGTGTTGCAATCGGCGATGCCTGCCGTACAGAAGCGCTCCCCGGCGCCGCCGACCACTCGTATGTTGTTGGGGTTGGCCAGCGTGGCGTCCACCACCGACTGCGCGTTCTGGAACGCTTCCACCGCGAGCTCCTCGTTGGCGCTCATCTTGACCCCTAGCGAGGAAAATCGGACGGCGGTGAGCGTCGCGACAGACATCATCAACAGCACCAGCATGGCGATGAGCAGCGCGGCGCCGCGTTGCCGCGACGCCTTGCCTTTTGAAGAGGGAGACTTCATCAGTAGGTCCGGAGAGCGGCAGGGTTGCGCAGCAGTACGGTGGTGGTCAGCGTGCGGCGATAAAAACGATCATTCGGGGTCACCGTTTTTTCCGACGTCAGTGCATACGTTTTTCGGTTGGTGTAGCCCTCGCCGCGGCGTTCAGACCGAGCGAGCAAGGTGACCCGCACCGCGACAGCTAGACGCAGGTCATCGGGCGTCGGGTCGGGATCGTAGAATTCGGGTGCCGCATCACCGTTACGGTCAATACCAAACTCGAGTTGCAGGTCCTCAATGCCGGTGGCCAGACATTGGGTGCTGCCTGCCCCGACGAGCGCCGGTACCTCGCCTCCCCCTTCTCCCTCCTCGCTCTCGGACTCCTCACCGGTGGGCGCAGCACCGAGCGAGAGAATCTTCCGGCAGAGCGAAGGAACCCCGTCCCCGGCCTGATCGGTGAAACTGCGGATGTAATAGATCGTCGGCCGGTAACGCCAATATTCATAGGGCGGAACCGGCGACCCCGATGGAATCCCGCCACCAAGAGCGAACATAAGGCCTTTGGAGTTGTTGCTTTGAACGTACACCTGCCCCGGCATCATTTCGTCAGGCGCGGAGTTGTTCGACAGGCCATCTATTTCGCTTTCTGCAACCTGGTAACTCAGCTCCGAAGCCAGGCGCTTGACGGCGATCACGTCCGGATTGCCAGCGCCGACCTCCCCTTCATCAAGACAGGGGAATACACTTGCCGACTCGGACGGCGAGGCATCGTTGACAAAGGCGATGGCTTCGAGGTTGCCGTAAATCCAGGTTCTACGCGGGCTGTCCGCTGGCTCGCTTTCTTCCAAAGCCGGCAGAAGCGGAGTTTCGGGCCCACAGTCGCTGGCGACGCTCAAGTCCGCGTCTAGTGTGACCTCGGCCGGGTCCAGCAAGCTCGCCCAAAACCCCGCCATCTCCAGATCACGTGTGATCTGCGCCATCGCAAATCGCAGTTCGTCCTGCATCTTGGCGACCTGATCGTCTTCTCGATAACTACGATTTCCATAGATGAAGATGGCCAGTATCCCGATCACAAGCAGCGAGCCGATCACCAGCGCCACCATCAGCTCGATTAAGGTAAAGCCCGCCTCTCGGTGCTGGCGCGTAATTTCGCTGTTGGCGCGCATGACGCTCACCGGATCGCGATGAAAGCGGGTATGGAAATCGTGCGTCGGTATTCGCCGCTGTCGCCATACAAAGCCTGGCCGCCCGCATCCACCGCGTCGGCACCGCATTCCACACCATCGTCCTCGGGCAGGGCGGCACCACCACGCCAGGCAATGCTGACGGTGTAGGTGCCGCTGCCACCTGCCGGCCCGTCAACACAGGCAGTTGGATTGAGCAGACCACCGGTGTTGTCGCCACCCAGTTTCTCGTCGGCGCCGGCCAAGGATCGCTCCCAGACCGCGAGGTCGTAGACGGCCAACTCCAGGGGGTCACAGACACCGCCAGCGGTGCCGCAGTCCGGCTCCGGCGCTGGAGGGTTAGCGCGAATCTCGACTGGCGCGTTGGTCACGTACGCAGCCAGCGCATCGGAACTGCTGTTCGCCCGCATGCGCTCCACCATCTCGAGCGCCAGGCTGGCGGCCACAGCCTGTTGCGCAGCGTCGACGTTATTACGCTTGGAAACAAGTTGCAGCGCGGTCACACCGAGAATCCCGATGGACAGCACGACCATCGCGATCAGGATCTCGATCAGGGTGAATCCGCCGGTTTTTTGTCGTGGCTTCATCTCGTGCATATCGGCAGGTTCAGGCGCAGGTGCCCGGTGCAAAATCCGCGCCTTGCGGGCATAGGGTTCGTGGCCGGCCGCTAGGCAGCACATCGACAAAGCGCGCGTGTTTGCCGCCGCGGTCGTCCATGACCGTCCACAGCGCCAGATTAGGCGGCTCAGAAGTACCCAATCGGTCAGTCGGCGGCGGGTAGATGAAGCGCGCCTGGTCCGAGCTGATCATGACCAGCGGCGTGGCGGGGAATACCTTAATCAGTTCGGGCCCGCCTGCGGTGATGGCGTAGACGATCCAGCCTCCTGACCAGTCTGTATCGTCCGCGCAGGCGGTCTGAGCGTCGTTCGAAGGGCAGACCACCACCCGCTGCCCTCTACGCGTCGCCTCGCTGCGCGCGATCTGCACCGACACGATCAGATCGTTGACCACGCTGGTACGCCGGTTGTCCTTGACGAACTTGGCAAAACTGGGCGCCGCCAGCGCCAGCAGAATCGCCAGGATGGCCACCGTGATCAGCGCCTCGATTACAGTGAATCCTAGGCTTGCACGCATGCGATGGACGAAGAATCCGGCCACATGGCTAGTCGGACTGCGGATCATTCGGAGCACGCCCCCTGGTTCGCTGCGCTCCCCGGAATGCCGCCGGGCGGGAGGCGCGGTGGCATTCCGGGAAAATTTCCCGGTGCCACTGTAGCCGACGGAGCCTGCCTGACAAAAGAATCGGGTCCGGCGTGTGTTCGCCGAACGGGTGTGGCGACGCGACCGGCGGAGGGTGGCGCAGCTTCTCGGCCGCCCTCCGCAGCCGCAGCGCAGCAAACCTCGACTCCGTAGCGCGCTAGGCGCATGCTGCCGCCATCGCTAATCAGGACCCTGCCCATGGACCCGTCAAAGGACTTCCTCTGCATCGGTCACCGCGGCGCGCGCGGACACGCGCCGGAGAACACGCTGCTGTCGATCGACACCGGCATCCGCATGGGTGCGGACATGATCGAGTTCGACGTGCAACGCTGCGTGGACGAGCTGGTGGTGATTCACGATCCGCGCCTGGAGCGCACCACCAACGGCCGCGGCCGCGTGCGCGATGCGCGCTTCGACGACTTGCGGCGGCTGGACGCCGGCCAGGGCCAGCCGATTCCCAGCCTGCGCGAGGTGCTGGAACTGGCCGAAGCCCAGGTCGCGCTGAACATCGAACTCAAGAGCGCCGACGGTACTGCCGCCTTGGTGGCGCAAGCTCTGCGCGCCGCGATCAACGATGGCTGGGGCATATCGCAGTTCCTGGTGTCGTCTTTTCACCTGCCGGAGCTGTACGAGTTCAAGCAGATGCTGCCGGAGGTGCCGGTGGCGGCGCTGGTCTGCGGGGTGCCGCTGGACTGGGCGGCCTGTGCCACCGAGCTTGGTGCACAGGCGCTCAACATTTCTGCGGAATTCGCCGACCCGCGTCTGATTGCCGACGCCCACGGACGCGGTTTGAAGATATACGCCTACACGGTGAATCACCCGGAGGAGATCGCGGCGCTGCGCGATCTGGGCATCGACGGCGTGTTCAGCGACTACCCGGACCGCGTTGTGTCGATGCTGGCCGGCTAACCCCTGCGCCGCCGCATCACCGGCGCCTATTCCGGCAAGTCGGCCCACCGGCGGTGACGCGCGAGCACTGCACGCGGCGTCGATACCGAGGCCGCCGCGCAACCCTGCACCAGCCTCACCGGCCGCGAGGAAGTGCCGCCGGTCGCAGCCGAAGTTACACAGGTGGCGTAGCCGCGCAACTGGAATTCGCGCAGCAGCGAGCCGCGGGTAAAAATCCAGACCGCGTCGCGGCGATGGATCTCGCCATGGAATCCGGCCTCGATCCCCATCAGTTCACCGCCGAACAGCCGCTGCGCCGCGCCGCTGCCCTCGCCCTGGCCCGCCTCGGCGGCAGTGAGCTGGAAGATCAGCGTTTCGCCGTGGGGCCCGGCGCCGACTTGCGTGAGCACTTGAGATATCTCCCCGGTCCGTCGCCAAGACTGGTAAGCATCGGCCTGGCTGAACACGAGGATGCGTCCGTCGCGATGTATCTCGAAATAGGTGGCGGGTGCTTGCGCCCGGGCCGGCGACTGCGCAGCGGCGACTTCGTAAGCCCTTTCGCTGTCCACACCGCGCCATCCCTCCGCGGTGGCGCAGGCGCTGACCAGCGCAGCGGGCAGCAGGGCAAGGGCGAATCGCAGCAGCCGTCCGGGCAGGGTCATCAGCCCACCCTGCCGCCGGCGTCTTGCGATCTGATGACATTTTCGTGACAGCGGGGTCCTACAGAGACGATCGACACGACAACGCCGCGAGGGTGCAAACTTGCAGCCCCGCGCCGCCGATAGAGGCCCGACCAAGCCGCATGGACGCACCCGCAAAGCTCGAGTTCCAGCCCTCCGATCTATTCGTCAATCGGGAGCTGTCGCTGCTCGAGTTCAATCGCCGCGTACTCGACCAGGCCAAGGACGAGAGCGTACCCCTGCTGGAACGCCTGAAATTCCTGTGCATCTGCAGCGCCAACCTCGACGAGTTCTTCGAGATTCGCGTGGCCGGCCTGATGCAGATGGCCGAATCTCCGCTGCCGCAGCGCGCCGCCGACGGCATGTCGCCGCAGGAGATCCTGGCCGCAATCAGCCCGCGCGCGCATGCGCTGGTGGACGAGCAGTACCGGGTGTTCAACGAGGTGCTGGTGCCGGCGCTGGACGCCGAGCGCATCCGGTTCCTGCGGCGCGCGGAGTGGACCCCGGAGCAGGACGCCTGGCTACGTCAGCATTTCTTCAGCGAACTGCTGCCGGTGCTGTCGCCGATCGGCCTGGACCCGGCGCACCCGTTTCCGCGCATTCTCAACAAGTCGCTCAACTTCATCGTGTCGCTGTCGGGCAAGGACGCCTTCGGCCGCAACACCGGTCTGGCGGTGGTGCAGGCGCCGCGCGCACTGCCGCGCCTGATCCAGCTTCCCGCGCAGGTACCCGGCACCGGGCCGACCGACTTCGTGTTCCTGTCCTCGGTCATCCACGCCTACGTCGACGAGCTGTTTCCCGGCATGGAAGCCAGCGGCTGTTATCAGTTCCGGGTGACGCGCAACTCCGATCTGTTCGTCGACGAAGAGGAGGCCGAAGACCTCGCCCAGGCGCTGGAGGACGGGCTGTCGCAACGGCAGTGGGGCGACACCGTGCGTCTGGAAGTGGCGCACAACTGCCCGGAAGTCATGTGGCAGCACCTGATGCACGAAATGCAGTTGACCACTGACGACGTCTACCAGGTCAACGGCCCGGTCAACCTGATGCGGCTGATCGCCATGCCCGACCTCGTGGATCGGCCGGATCTGAAATACGCGCCGTTCACCCAGAAAGTGCCGAAGGCGCTGACTGGCGACCTGTTCGCCGCCATCGCCGAGCGCGATCACCTGCTGCACCATCCCTACGAATCGTTTCTGCCGGTGCTGGAGTTTCTGCGTCAGTCCGCACGCGACCCCAGGGTGCTGGCGATCAAGCAGACGCTGTACCGCACCGGCGCCAAGTCCCCGGTGGTGGACGCACTGGTGGAGGCCGCCAAGAACGGCAAGGAAGTCACGGTCGTGGTGGAATTGCGTGCGCGTTTCGACGAGGCCGACAACATCGACCTGGCGGAAAAACTGCAGGACGTCGGCGCTCACGTGACCTACGGAGTGGTCGGCTACAAGACCCACGCCAAGATGTGCCTGGTGATCCGCCGCGAAGACGCCGGACTCAAGGGCTACGCACATCTGGGCACCGGCAACTACCATCCGCGCACCGCACGCCAGTACACCGACTACGGCCTGTTCACCGCCGATCCGGAAATCTGCAAAGACATGCACGCGGTGTTTCTGCAGCTCACCTCGCTGGGCAAGGTAAGCAAGCTGAGCCGGCTGCTGCAATCGCCGTTCACCCTGGTCAAGGGCATGCACGAGCGTATCGATCGCGAGATCGAGTCCGCCAGAAAGGGCCGGCCGGCGCGCATCATCGCCAAGATGAATGCGTTGGTGGAGCCCGACATCATCAATCGCCTCTACGCGGCCTCGCAGGCCGGCGTGCAGATCGACCTGATCGTGCGCGGCATGTGCTCGGTACGTCCCGGCGTACCGGGCCTGTCCGACAACATCCGCGTGCGTTCCATCATCGGCCGCTTCCTGGAGCACCACCGCGTGTTCTGCTTCCACCACGACGGCAAGCAGGAAGTGTGGCTGTCGAGCGCCGACTGGATGGAGCGCAATCTGTTTCGCCGCGTGGAAGTGGCGTTTCCGCTCAAGGACGCGGCGCTGCGTGCGCGGGTGATCGATCATCTGCAGGCCTATCTGACCGACACCGCGCAAAGCTGGATGCTGCAATCCGACGGCAGCTACGCGCGCGTGCCGACCGCTCCCGGCAAGGACATCAAGTCGGTGCAGCAGATGCTGATGGAGGAGTAGCGGCGCAGCCTGCCGGCGGTCACGGCCGCCCTACGGACTCGATTGCGCGCGCGCCTGCGCAATGGCCGCACGCACCTGATCCGGGGCGGTGGCACCGACGTGGTTGCGCGCCGCCAGCGAACCTTCGAGCGTGATCGCCCCAAACACGTCCGCCTCGATCAGCGCCGAAAAGCCCTGCAACTCCTGCAGACTCAGTTCGGACAGATCGCAGGCCTTGCTCACCGCGTACGCCACGGCGGCACCCACCGCGTGATGTGCATCGCGGAAAGCCAGACCCTTGCGCACCAGATAATCGGCGAGATCGGTTGCAGTGGAGTAACCCGCCGCAGCGGCGGCGCGGCAGCGCGGCCGATTGACGGTGACGCTGGGGATCAACTCGGCGTAGATGCGCAGACAGGCCGAGACGGTATCGAGCGCATCGAACAGCGGCTCCTTGTCTTCCTGGTTGTCGCGGTTGTAGGCCAGCGGCTGGCCTTTCATCAACACCAGCAGGGCCTGCAGATCGCCGATGACGCGCCCGGTCTTGCCGCGGACCAGCTCGGGCACGTCAGGGTTCTTTTTCTGCGGCATGATCGAGCTGCCGGTGCAGTACCGATCCGGCAGATCGACAAATCCGAACATGGGCGTGGACCACAGGATCAACTCTTCGCTCCAGCGCGACAGGTGCACCATGATCAGGCTGGCCGCCGCACAGAATTCGATGGCGAAGTCGCGATCGCTCACGGCGTCCAGCGAATTGCGCGTCACCGCATCGAAGCCCAGCTGTTCGGCAACGTACGCGCGGTCGATGGGATACACCGTGCCGGCCAGCGCCGCCGAGCCCAGCGGCAGCACGTTGACGCGCTTGCGCGCGTCGAGCAGGCGCGCATGGTCGCGCAGGACCTGCTCGCGCCAGGCCAGCATGTGATGGCCGAAGGTCACCGGCTGCGCCACCTGCAGGTGGGTGAACCCCGGCATCACCGTGTCGGCCTCGCGTTCGGCCAGGTCCAGCAGGCCCAGCGCCAAGCGCTCGATCACCTCCAGCAAGGCATCGATGGCCTCGCGCAGGTACAGGCGCACATCGGTGGCGACCTGATCGTTGCGCGAACGGCCGGTGTGCAGGCGCTTGCCGGCCTCGCCGATCCGCTGCGTCAGCGCCGACTCGATGTTCATGTGCACGTCTTCGAGTTCGGTCTTCCACTCGAAACGACCGGCGTCGATCTCGGCGCGGATCGCGTCCAGGCCGTCGACGATCGCCTGGGTGTCGGCGGCGCCGAGCACGCCCACCTTGTGCAGCATGCGCGCGTGCGCCTGGCTGCCGGCGATGTCCTGCCGATACAGGCGACGGTCGAAGCTGACGGATTCGCTGAAGGCTTCCATCAGGTCGGAGGTGGATTCGCTGAACCGCCCGCCCCACAGCTTGGAATTGCTGCCGCTGGTCATGACGCGCAAGAAACCCGAGGTGAAAAGGCCGACATTCTATCCGCTTCGGCTGCCGGCCCCTCGCCTAGAATCCGTCCATGAAGCGCATCGAGCCCACCATCATCCAGTCGCCCAGCCTGATTCCGGACTTCTGTTCCGGCCCGGCGCTGCTGTTCATGGCGGTGGTGATGGAACTGGTGGCGATCTGCTTCACCCTGGCCAGCGGCGAGCCCGGCGCCGAACTGCTGCGACGACTGGCCCTGCTGTCGCTCTACATGCAATGGATCGGCCTGTGCGGCGGCGCGGCGCTGTGCGGCCTGCGCCGTCTGTTCCTGGTGGCGCGACCGGGCCTGGTGTTCGGCGCGTGCTGGACCACGTTGATCCTGATCGTGATGGTGCTTTCCAACATCGCCTGGTACCTCGGCACCAGCCCCAGCTTCGGCGTGCTGGACCCGACCGAACCGCGGGTGCAGTTCATCCTGCGGCACTCCTCCATCGCCGCAGTGGTCTCGCTGATGCTGCTGCGCTATTTCTGGACCCGCCACCAGTGGCAGGAGCAGGTCCGCGCCGAAGGCGAATCGCGCTATCAGGCGCTCAACGCGCGTATCCGTCCGCATTTCTTCTTCAATGCGCTGAACAGCCTGGCGGCGCTGATCAGCATCCGTCCGCAGCAGGCCGAAGCGATGGTGGAGGACCTTGCCGACGTGTTCCGGGCCAGCATGGAAAAGCGCGGACGCATGGCGCCGCTGGTCGACGAGATCGGCGTGTGCAACGCTTACCTGCGTATCGAAAAAGCACGTCTGGGCGACAAGCTGGACGTGCGCTGGGACGTATCCGAACATCTGCTCAACTGGCCGGTGCCCATGCTGATCATCCAGCCACTCGTGGAAAACGCCGTGTATCACGGGGTTTCCAAGCTCAAGGATCGCGGCACCATCCGCATCCACATCTATGCCGCGCAGAAGGTTTTGATCATCGAGGTCGAGAATCCGCTGCCGCCGGTGGACGATCCGGGCAGCCGCGGCAACGAGATCGCCATCGACAACATTGCGAGCCGCCTCAAGCTCATTTACGGTGAACGTGGTCGCCTGGACATGGGGCCCGACAACGGCATGTGGCGCGCGCGCTTGTCGATACCCGAGAAGTCACTGCTGTTGGGAGGAGAGTCCGAATGAGGTCCCTGTCATGAGAGTGGTGATCGTCGACGATGAAGCCCTGGCACGCGAACGACTCAAGCGCCTGCTGCAGGAATTTCCCGGTTACGAGATCGTCGGCGAAGCCGCCGACGGCGAATCGGCGCTGGACCTGATCGACAACGAAGAGCCGGATCTGGTCCTGCTCGACATCCGCATGGGCGGCGTCGACGGCCTGCACGTCGCGCGCAGCCTGGCCGAATACGATCCACCGCCGGCGGTGATCTTCACCACCGCATATTCGGAGCACGCGCTATCGGCCTTCGACGCCAAGGCCTCGGGCTATCTGCTCAAGCCGATCCGCCTGGAGAAACTCAAGGAAGCACTGCAGAACGCCCGGCGACCCACGCGGGCGCAGAAGTCCAAGGGCGCCGGCCAGTCCGGCGACGCGCGGCCCAAGCGCGAGTTCGTCACCGCCACCACGCGCGAGGGTCTGATCCGCGTGCCGGCAGAAGAGATCGTGTATTTCCTGGCCGACCAGAAGTACACCACCGTGTGCCACCTGCACGGCGAGGTGTTGATCGAAGAGTCGCTCAAGACGCTGGAAGACGACTTCGCGCCGTGGTTCCTGCGCGTACACCGCAAGGCGCTGGTCGCCACCCGCTTCATCGCCGGCCTGGAACGCGATCGCGGCGGCGAGCAACTGCACTGGCTGACCATGAAGCACGCCAGCAGTCCGCTGCCGGTGTCGCGTCGGCGTCTGGCCGAAGTACGGCGATTCCTGACCGAACAATCTTGAAACGCTCGTGCGTTTAGGCGTTAGGGCCGGGGCGGCGCATGCTTACGCAAGTGCCTTGACTTGGCACTCGCGTGTGCCGGCCCGGCGGGCGGTAGCCCTGGTTAGGCGTTAGGCGCTCAGAATCAGGCCATTTCTTTTTTCTTGCTGACGGCTAACCGCTAATGGCCAACCGCTCGTTGCTACGCATCGCCACTCGCGAATCGCCGCTGGCGCTGTGGCAGGCGGAGCACGTGCGTAGCCTGCTGCAGCAGACGCACCCCGGCCTGCTGGTGGAGCTGGTCCCGATGACCACGCGCGGCGACCAGTTGCTGTCCACCGCGCTGTCGCAGGCCGGCGGCAAGGGGCTGTTCGTCAAGGAACTGGAGCAGGCGCTGCTGGAGGATCGCGCCGACCTTGCGGTGCATTCGATGAAGGATGTGCCGGCGCAGCAGCCCGAGGGCCTGGCGCTGACCACTTTTCTGCATCCGGAAGATCCGCGCGACGCGTTCGTCTCCAATCGTCACGGCACGCTGGCGGCGCTGCCGCAGGGCGCTCGAGTGGGCACCTCCAGCCTGCGCCGCCAGTCCCTGCTGGCCGCCTTGCGGCCCGACCTCAAGATCGCGCTGCTGCGGGGCAACGTTGGCACGCGCCTGCGCAAGCTCGACGAAGACGAGTTCGACGCCATCCTGCTCGCCTGCGCCGGCCTGCGCCGGCTCGGCATGGCCGACCGCATCCGTGAGGCGCTGGACGTTGCGCGCTTCATCCCCGCCATCGGCCAGGGCATCGTCGGTATCGAAGCACGCGCCGACGATGCCCACACCCGCGAACTGCTGGCGCCGCTCGACCATGCGGGTGCGCGCACGCGCCTGGCCGCCGAGCGTGCACTCAACGCACGGCTGGGCGGCGCCTGCAGCGTGCCGGTCGCCGGGCATGCGGTACTGCAGGGCGCGCAGTTGCAACTGGATGCCATGGTCGGCTCGCCGGACGGCCGCCATGTGGTGCGCGCGAAATTGCAGGGCGCGCCGGCAGCCGCGGCCGAACTCGGCGTGACCCTGGCCGAGCAGTTGCTGGCCCAGGGCGCACGCCGGATTCTGTCGGACCTGGGCATCCGTGCCTGAGCCCGCAACGCTGCGCGGTCGCCACGTGCTGATAACGCGGCCGCAGGGTCGGGGCGTGGCGCTTGCCTCGTTACTGCGCGCGCGTGGCGCCGAGGTGACCGAACTCCCCATGCTGGCGATCGAACCGGCCGGCGATCCCGATGAGCATCGCCGGGTGCTGCAAACCGCTCGCAACGCCTACGGCTGGATCTTCACCAGCACCAATGCCGTGACTGTGGCGGCAGACCTCGACTCCGGCCCCTGGCCGACGCTGTTTGCGATCGGTCCCGCCACCGCGGCCGCGCTGGCCAGGCTCGACCGCGCACCCGTGCAGACCGCGACGCAAGGCCATACCAGTGAAGCCCTGCTGCGCCATCCGCACTTCGCGCAGGTCGGCGGCAAGGACGTGCTGCTGTGCAGCGGCGCCGGCGGGCGCACTCATCTGCAGGAGGCGCTGCGCGCGCGGGGTGCGCAGGTGCAGAAACTGGAGCTGTACTGTCGCCGCGCGATCCGCTATCCGGCCCCGCAGATCGAAGCCGCGCTAGCCCATGTCGATACCATCGTCTGCACCAGCGCCGAGGGTCTGCACAGTCTGTTCGAGCAGACGCCCGCGGATGCCCGTGCGGCCATGCTGCTGCCTCGCTTGCTGGTGGTTCCGAGCGTGCGTGTGTTAGAACTCGCACAGCGTCTGGGCTTCGCCGAAGTCTGCGTGCCTAGACTGCTCGACGACGCGACCTGGGCCGACTGCCTGGCCCGGACGCAGCAAGGGTCGCCCAGAAACCCGTTCGAATCGCAGCCATGACCGATCAGCCCGCACCCCCGCAACCCGACCCCGCGGCGGCGCCGACCCCCACCGCCGCGCAGGCGGTCGATGCGACGGCCGAGTCTGCGCCGGCAAAGCCGGGCCCTGCGCCCGACACGGCCGGCGCGTCGCCTGCCGCCGCAGCAGTGCCGGCCGCACACTCCGAACACAAGCGCGCCGATCGCAAGCACGGCGTGCTGGCGTGGATTCTCGTATTCCTGTTGCTCGTCCTGGTCGGTCTGACCGGATACGGCGGCTGGTTGGGCTGGCAGCGCTATGCCGGCATCGAGGCCGAACGCAGCGCCCAGCTGCAGCAATTGCAGCGGCTGCAGGGTGAGGTGAGCGCGCTGTCGGCCCAGGTCGAATCCTTGAGCACGCGCCAGTCGGACCTGTCGCGCCTGGGCGATCGCCAGGGCACCGAGCTGGCGGCGCAACAGGCGCGCATCGACGACGGCCTGCAACTGATGAGCCGCATCAGCGCAGACTTGTCCGGCGGCCGTACCCGCTTTCAGCTCAGTTCGGCGGAGCAACTGCTGCTGCTGGCCAACGATCGCTTGCTGCTGCACCGCGACGCGCGCAGCGCGCTGGCCGCGCTGGACAGCGCCGACCAACGCCTGGCAGCGCTGTCCGACCCGCAACTATTTCCGGTCCGCGAGGTCCTGGCCGCAGAGCGCAACGCCCTGCGCGCGGTGCCGCAACCGGACCTGGCGTCGGCGACGCTGAGCCTGTCCAGCCTGATCGAACGCGTACCCCGGCTGCCCCTGGCCTCGCACGCGCCCATGGAATTCACCGCACCGGCCGCCCGCGCCGACCTTGGCGGCACCACCGAGCAGTCGCCGGGCTGGCAGCGGCTGTGGCTGGCGGTGCAGGGCGCCGCACGCAGCCTGTTCACCGTGCGCCGCGACGATGACGCCCGCGCCCTGCGTCAACTGCCGCCGGAGCAGGAGGCACTGGTCTACCACGTGCTCACCCTCAAGCTCGAAGGCGCACGCGCCGCGCTGCTCGGCGGCCGCAGCGTGCCGATGCGCGAGGCGCTGGTGTCGGCATCGGCCTGGCTGGAAGCGGAGTTCAAGGCCGACGATGCCGGCGTGCTCGCCGCGCAGGCCGAGCTGCAACGCCTGCAGGCGCTGGAGCTGAGCCCTTCGCTGCCCGACATCAGCGGCAGCCTGGAGGCGCTGCGCGCGCATCTGGGCGATGCGGAATAAGCCGTGATCCGCACCTGGCTCGCCATCGTCATCGCCCTGGCTGCCGGCGCCGCCGTGGCGTATTTCCTGCGCGCCGACACCGGCTACGTGATGATCCATCTGCGCGGCTGGACGGTGGAGACCTCGGTGCTGGCGCTGACGGCCGCGGTGGTGTTCGGCGCACCGCTGACCCTTTACACGCTGCGTGCCCTGCTGGGTCTGCTGCGCCTGCCCGCGACCTTGATGCGCTTCAATGTGCGCCGCCGCGCGGACCGCGCGCGCGACGCCTTCGAAGCCGGCCTGCTCGAACTGCAGGAGGGCCGTTGGCGGCGTGCCGAGGTGGACCTGGTGCGGCGCGCCGCCGACCATCGCGCGCCGCATCTGAACTATCTGGCCGCCGCGCGCGCCGCCCAGCACCTGGGTGCGGACGAACGTCGCGAGCGCTATCTGGCGCTGGCCGCACAGCAGTCGCCCGCTCACACGCTGGCGGCCGGCATCGCCAGCGCCGAACTGCAACGCGACCGCGGCGATTTTGCGCAAGCCAAACAGACCGCACTGAGCCTGCGCGAACAGGCGCCGGACAATGCCTACGTGGTGGAACTGCTGGCCGAGTGTCACGCCGCGCTGAGCGAATGGGCCGAGCTGCACGGACTGCTGCAGCGCACCGACAAGCTCGGCCCCGCCAATGCGGAGCGGCGGCGCGCGCTGCTGCATCAGGCCCTGCTCGGGCGTCTGCGCTCGGCGGCGAACGAGGCTCGCCTGGACGCGCTCAAGGCGCTGTGGCAGCAGACCCCGGCCGAGCTGCGCGACAACCCCGAGCTGCGTGCGACCTACGTCAGCGGGCTGTTGCGGCTCAATGCCCACGCCGAGGCGGCGGCACTGATTGCCTCCACGCTGGGCCGGCAGTGGGATGCCGAGCTGGTGCGTCTATACGGCGACTTGCAGACTGAGGACCCGCTCGGGCGCCTGGCCACCATCGAGCAATGGCTGAACCAGTACGGCGAGAAGCCGGAGCTGTTGATCACCGCCGGCCGCGCCTGTCGCGCCAACAAGCTGTGGGGCAAGGCACGCAGTTATCTGGAAGCGGTGATCCGCCAGCAGCCGAGCGCGGAGGCCTACCTGGAACTGGCGCATCTGGCCGAGCAGACGCAGAACCCGGACGAGGCTGCCAAGTGGTTCCGGCAGGGCCTGGAGCGCACAGCGCGCAATGCGGACCGTGGCACGGAGATCGCTGCAATCGAGGTTGCGGCGCCGCCGCGCGCGGCTATCCGCGCACACTCCTAGCCTGCAACGGGTCCGCGACGTGCATGGCATGGCGGTCGCCGGCCGCTCTATACCTGTCCCGTGGGTCGGGCCGTGCCCGCCGCCGAGCCCGTCGGTCGCGCGATCGGCGACCGCGGGCGGCCGTTCCGGCTTACTCCGCGGCGGGCTGGTTTACGCCCAGCAACTCCACTTCGAAGATCAGCGTCTGGTTGGGGCCGATCTTGACGCCCGCGCCGCGCTCGCCGTAGCCAAGCTTGGCGGGAATGAAGAACTGATACTTGCTGCCGGTCTTCATCAACTGCAGGCCCTCGGTCCAGCCCTCGATCACGTTGCCCAGCGGGAACGTCACCGGCTGGCCGCGGGCGATGGAACTGTCGAACTCCTCGCCGTTGATCAGGGTGCCCACGTAGTGCACGGTGACTTCGTCGGTGGCGCCGGGTGCAGGGCCGTCGCCCTCGGTGATGACCTTGTACTGGAGCCCGCTTTCGGTGGTCTTGACGCCTTCCTTGGTGGCGTTCTCGGCCAGGAACTTCTCGCCCTCGGCGGCGCCCTTGGCGGCGGCTTCGTCGCGTTGCTTGATCTGTTCTTCCTGCATCTTCTGCGACACGGAGTTCTTGACCTCCTCGCGTGCCGCTTCGTCCAGCTTGAGTTCGCCGCCGCCGTTGACATCGTCCAGCCCTTGCTTGAGCGCGGCGATGTCGACGTGCGCGACCACCGGCTTGAGCGAGTTGCCGAGATCGACCCCGATGGCGTAGCCGAACTTTTGCGCGTCCGTGGTCAGTTCGACGGGCTTGGCGGCTTCCTCCGGCTTGGCGCAGGCAAACAACAGGCTGGCGCAGGCACAGACGGCCAGCACACGAAATTTCTGGGACATGAATGCTTCCTGGTGGGAGGCCGGGCGTGCCGGCATGAGGAAATAGCGCGCCGATTATACCGAAGCGGCTTTTTCGGTCGGCGCCGGCGTCACCACTGCGCCGGGGCGTCGCGAGATCAACTGCAGCAGGGTCTGGCGCGACTCGTCCGACAGCAGCTCCAGCGAGCGCTCGGCGATCTGCCCGAGTCGGGGGTCGACCAGCAACCCCTGTCCCTCGCCCACCTGCACCAGACCGGCGTCGATCAAGGTGTCGAGATAACCCTTGAACAGCGCCTTGTCGAAAAATTCGGGCGAGTCGCGCCCGGTCAGCACGGCCATGCGCTCGGCCAGCAAGCGGCAGTCCTCCTCGAAACGGCCCCGGGCTACGCGCCCTTCCTCGCGATGTTCGAACGCCAGCAACCAGGTGGTCATGCAATAGCGTTCCAGCGTCTCGCCCATGATGCGCGCCAGCATGGACAGCGAAGAAAACGCCGGCGAGGTCACGTCCGGCCGCAGCAGCACGTCGTCGTTGCGAGTCAGCAAGCCCAGCCGGCACATCACGTCCAGCGTCTGCCGCGCCACGTCCTCGGCCTCGGCCGGTTCCCAGCGCACGAAGAATTCAGCACGCAAGAACGGATAAAGCCAGCGACAGCCGTCCAGCACTGCGCTTTCGGCCAGCATCGAACGGGTGCGAAAGAAATTGGCGATCAGGCTGGGCAGGGCGAACAAGTGCTGCAGGTTGTTGCGCGCATAGGTCAGCAGCACCGCATCGCGGTCTGCCAGTGCCAGCAGATCGCCCCAGGGATGCGGCACCCGCGCGATGCGCGCGATCGGCAGTGCCCACTCCACCACCGCTCGCGGCGAGGTCTGCGAGATCACGAAAGTGTCGCTGTACGGCCGCCCCTTGAGCAGCCAGATCAGGTGCCCGACCTGCTCGATCAGCTCGGCTTCCGACACCGCACGTTGCGGGCTGGCCAGCAGGGCCACCGCGGTGATGCCGACCGGGTTGGCCACCGCAGCGGCATTGATGCGCCGGTGATTGGCCAGGGCCAGCCGCTGCACGAAGGGTTTGATCTGCGACGGCGCGCGGTCCGGCGAACCACGCAGGGTTTCGCGCCAGCCCGGCTGATGCTTGTCGGCATATTCCTGCAGGTGCAGGGGTTCGCCGAAGCTGATGTGAACCTTGCCGAAACTCTTGGTCAGCAGCTTGCCGGCCTTGAGCAGCTCGGCCGCCGATTCCTTCTGCTTCTTGGCGCCGCGCAGCTCCTTGAAGTAACTGCCCAGCTCCCAGACCTTGTCGTAGCCGATATAGACCGGCACCAGGGCCACCTTGCGGGTGCTCTGGCGCAGCGCGCTCTCGGTCACCATGCCGAGCATGCCGGTCTTGGGCGCCAGCAGACGACCGGTGCGGCTGCGGCCGCCCTCCGGATAGAAGCTGATGGGATAGCCGCGCGCGATCAGGCCGTCCACATAGCCGCGAAACACCGCCGCATAGAGCCGGTCGCCCGAAAAACTGCGGCGGATGTAGAACGCGCCGGCCCGCCGCAGCAGCGCGCCCACCGGCCAGAAGTTGAGATTCACGCCAGCGGCGATATGCGGCGGCGCCAACCCGGCCTGATACAGCACGAAGCTCACCAGCAGATAGTCGGCATGCGAGCGATGCGACGGCAGGTAGACCATTTCGTGGCCCTGCGCCCAGTTGCGCACGCGATCGATGCCGTGCACCTCCACACCGCGGAACATGCGGTTCCACACGTACGCAAAGATCTGTTCCAGGATGCGTACCGTCACCGAGGAGTAATTGGCGGCAATCTCGTTGGCGCACTTGCGCGCACGGCGGGTGGCTTCGTCCAGGGTGATTTTTGATTCACGCGCTTCGGCCTCGATGGCCGCCTTGACCCCGCGCGAGGCCAGCAGCTGCTGGATCACCACACCGCGGGTCTGCAGTCGCGGGCCGAGTGCCGCAGTGCGCGAACGCAGGAAGTACAGGTGCAGCAGGCGGCTGAGTTTGCGCACCGCCACGTCCGGCGCCGGCTCCTTGGCCACAAACTCGCGAAAGCTCATGGGCGCCGCGAAACTGGCGTACACGAAGCGCGCGTTGACCATCATGATGAACAGCTTGCGCACCATGCCGGCCTGCACGCTGTCGGCGAACAGCAGTTTCCACAACGAGGTTTCCTGCCCCGGATTGCGTCCCCAGAACACCGACACCGGAACCACCTGGGCATCGAAGTTCGGATCGGCAGCCGCACGCTCCACCACGCCGCTCAACTCGGTGGGTCGCAGACGCGTTTCCAGCAAAGCCGGCAGGTACAACACCGCGGGTCTTTCCGGGGTGGGAACGCTGGCGCCGGTACGGCGCGGTCGCGGCAGGCCAAGGTCGCGACAGATCCGGTCCAGCACGAACAGATCGCCCCAGGAGCGTGTAGGCAGCAGGTAGACCACCGGGCGGGTCGGGTCCAGCGCAAGCTGTTCGCCCAGCGGCTGCGGGGTGAGGCGATACTTGATCAAGCCGTTGAGCGGCCGGAACAGCCACCACGCAATCCAATAGAAAGCGGCATACAGCGCGCGCATCGGTCGGCTACTCTCCGCGAAATTTATCGTTGTCCGCGCCTGATGGCGGCGCGTCAGCGACAGTCTAGAAGAAATCACCAGGCGCCTTTCATGAGCCACGACCCCGAACAAGCGCTGCGTACGCAGGCCGCCCGCCAGCGCATGGAAAAGCTGGCCTGGCTGCTCGACGGCGTCATCCGCGTGCCCGGCACCCGTTTTCGCTTCGGGCTGGACTCGCTGATCGGCCTGCTGCCCGGTGTCGGCGACATCGCCGGCATGCTGCTGGGCGCCGGCATCCTTTATCAGGGCGTGCGCGTCGGCGCGCCACGCAACGTGATCGTCAAGATGCTGCGCAATCTGGCGATGGACGCCGCCGGCGGACTGATTCCCGTGGTCGGTGATCTGTTCGACTTCGCCTACAAGGCACACCGGCGCAACGCCGATTTGCTGATCGAACATCTGGACCGGGTGCAGGCGCAGAACAAACCGCACAAGCGCGGCTCCACCATCCTGGCGCTGCTGCTGGCCGGCGCATTCGTGGCGCTGTCTGCGGCGTTGCTGTGGGCGTTGTGGAGCTGGCTGCTGGGGTGAGGCGGGGCGCTTCGAGCACACCGAGGGCGGCAAGCTGTTCTTGCAAGAGAACGAAACCTTGAGCAACTCCGCCCGGGGGAAATCACTGCGCGATCGCGCAGAGGGAGTAGCCCGGATGAAATCCGGGGTTTTTTGATTGAAGTGCGAACTACTTAAGGACAAGCCACCCCGGATTACACCCAAGGTCACGCCTGATCTTCGGAAGATCCTTTCCGATTGACGTCCAGACGTCTACAATCTCGAAAAGGAGAAATTCGATGCGCAGGGCACCTGGGCAGGTTCGTGACGCGATCGTGGAATCGCTCGACGGTCGTCGCGCCGGCGCAACGATCCAGCAGATTACCGAAGATGTTTCCCGACTGATCGGTGACGTTCCGCCGTCGTCGATTCGTTCCTACCTTCGACTCAATACGCCCGCTCTATTCGTTCGCACAGACAGAGCGCAGTACGCCCTGACCGGTATGGAACCTCTGGTACCCGTTGTGCCGGCATCGACTCGCCGCGAGCCCAAGACCGTCAATCATGGACAAGCGAGTTTGATACTTGACGACTGCAACCGCTGGCTGCACGCGCAGCCGGACAACAGCATCCACGCCGTAGTCACCGATCCGCCTTACGGTCTGGTGGAGTACACCGAAGTGGAGCAGACCAAACTGCGAAACGGACATGGTGGCGTCTGGCGAATCCCGCCGAGTTTCGACGGCTCGAAGCGGTCTCCACTCCCAAGATTCACGGTGTTGCGATCGACGGATCTCGACGCACTCGAACAATTCTTTCTCGCCTGGGCGCGCAGCCTCATTCGTGTGCTCGTGCCAGGCGCAAATGTGGTGGTCGCGAGCAATCCGCTGCTGTCCTACCTGGTGTCCGGTGCCCTTGCTCGTGCCGGACTCGAACGCAGGGGCGAAATCGTTCGGCTGGTGATGACCATGCGAGGCGGAGATCGTCCAAAAGCGGCGCACATGGAATTCCCGGACGTGAGCGTGATGCCGCGCTCCATGTGGGAACCTTGGCTGGTCTTTCGCAAGCCGCTTGACGGTCGCGTACAGGACAATCTGCGCCGTTGGGGAACCGGAGGTTTTCGACGCGTTTCTGCCGAGAGACCATTCGGTGACGTGATCGCGTCGGCGCCGACACGCGCGGCGGAGCGCAAGCTTGCGCCTCACCCAAGCCTCAAACCGCAGGCTTTCCTGCGCAAGATCGTCCGCGCGGTGTTGCCGCTGGGGACAGGCGTCGTACTTGATCCGTTCGCTGGCGCTGCATCGACTCTGGCGGCAGCGGAGTCTGTTGGATACCGAAGTATCGGAGTCGAGCGCGACGAACATTTCTTCTCGATAGCCGCCAAGGCACTACCGCGTCTTGCCGCGTTGCCCGACGAGTAAGCGCTACTCGCGATAAACCCAGTTCTTGCGGAGCTTCGCAATTCCCTGCGCGTGCAGGGTCGCAGTCCGCGTTCCCAACTCTCCGCGCGCGTTCTTGCGGAAGTCGTCGACGGCCACCTGACCCAGATATATCTCGGTGAATCGCATCGCATGGCGCTCGATCGCGGGCTCGCTCTGGTTGTCGACCGCGTACACGAATACGCACATCCACTGCGCTCGGGCGCCATGCGTATCGACTGCGCCGCCGGCCTTGCGGGTCGTCTTGATTTCGACACCGTGCTCGCCTGCCTTCACGGCGTTGCTCGGATATTTCCCCCGCACCACCAGGTCAGGGTGCCCGTTGAAGTAAGTGTTCACAATCAGCGTCCGCGAGTGCTTCGCGAGGCTCGCGGTAAGCATGTCCGACAAGACTCCGGACATGATCGCAGGCCGCAGCAATTCGTCGAGGCGGTCCAGACCCTTGTGGACAAGACTCGTATTCACATCGAAGAAGAAGTCGTAGACATCCTGGATTGCCAACCGAAAATCTTCGAGACGCAATTCGTATGGCAACGACGCTGCGCTATTCAACTTCGCTGGATCGAGCGAATTGCGTTTTACCGTCATGGTTTCATATTGCGATCAGTCCTTAGATCGGGATATTCGCCTTTCTCCGCATGACAGGCAAAGAACAGCCAGCGTAGCCCGCATGAAATCCAGGGCTGTTGTCCTTGCGAGCAACGACCCATCCGAGCGCCAAATCCCCGAGTTATCGGGGCCAGATTTATAGGGCCAGAGGTGATTTCCCGCCACCAGCCATTCGACGCCCGCACCACACGCACCAGGTTGTTAGCGACCGCGCGAAGCAAGGCCTTGCCGGCCCGGTCGGTGAACGACGCCCCTGCTCCCAGGTCAGCAGAGTGCGTTTGCTCACTTGCAGCACGCCCGCGAATTCGGCTTGCGATTGCCGGCGCGCACTTCCTTCATCTCCTTGAGGCTGGCGACCAGATCCGCGAACAGGTTCTTATCCATTGCAGATGGGTTTTACCCGATGATGGTCTCCGGCACGTTTCGCAGCGCCTGCTGGTTCGGCGTCGTGAGCTTGCCGAGCGCTTTGCGGATCAGCGATTTCTCAGCGGTGAAAATCACCGACTTGAGCGAGCGTAGGTCGGATTAGCGGCTTCACCGCGTAACCCGACTTCCGCGATTGGCGGGTTACGGCACGAACAACCGTGCCTAACCCGCCCTACGATGGTCAGCCCTCGATCAGATCGTAATCCGACTTGGCAGCCCCGCACTCCGGACACTGCCAGTCGTCCGGAATGTCCTCGAAGCGCGTGCCCGGCGCGATGCCGCTGTCCGGATCGCCGAGGCGCTCGTCGTAGATGTGCGAGCAGTAGCGGCATTGATAACGACGCATGGTCGAGTCTCCCTGCAGAGCTTACGCCGCGCCTTCGCGGGCCGCGTAGATCACCGGGTTGATTGCAAAGCCGTGCTGGATCGCGAGGTCGCGCGCGCGCAGTTCGGGTTCGATCAGCTTCCAGACCTTGGCGTTGTTGTAGAACGGCGTGCCTGGATACAGGTGATGGATCAGGTGCACGTGGTGGTTCTGCAGCAGCGGCGCCATCAGCCATTCCATGCCCGGCCGCACGGTGGTGGCCTTGGTGAAATTCTCTTCCTGCGTGGTGTCGTGCGGAACGTGCGGCAGCCAGAAGAAACTGAAACCCAGCGCCAGGAAGATCAGCCGCGACGGAATGAACCACAGCATCAGCACTTCCCAGCCATAGCCCATCCAGGTCAGCACGCCGGCCACGCTGAAGGTGAGCACCGCCATCGCCATTGAACTCTTCAGGTACTTGGCTGAAATCTTGTCGCCCTGGCGCAGCGCGTGGACCAGGTACAGCGCGTCGATGGCCATCCAGCGGAAGGGCAAGGTCCACCAGGCGCCGTGCAGGATGTAGTCCGGGTCCTTGGTGCCGCTGGTGAAGCGGTGGTGCAGCACGTGGCCCCAGCGGAACAGGCGCAGGTCCACGTACGGCGTGATCATGAGCACGGCGCTCTGGCCGATGACGTCGTTGAGCCGGGTGTTGGTGCTGATGCTTCGATGCAGCGCGTCGTGAACGACGGTGAAGGTGAGGTAGCCGATGGCACCGTTGACGAGCATGCCGACCCACAGCGGGATGTGTCCCTGCACCGCCAGCACGATCGACGCGATGTAGATCGCGGTCATGAGGGCCGAGGTGAGCACCGTCGGCCACGCCACCGGCGGTGCGGAGGTGAGGGACTTGAGCTGCGCGCCGCGTTGCGGGTCCAGGCTCGCGGCGATTTGGGCGGGTACATAAACGGCCATCGGATTCTCCTCGTGTGTCGTGACCGCATGGATCGCCCCGCTGCGGGCGCTTTGATGCCAGACGGGTGTGCGTGGGTTGCAGAGCGCTGGGTCTGTCGCAATCCATCCTCACTGCACGCGACTGTAGTTGATCTCAAGACCAGTGCTTTTGCCCCAACCTTTGGGCTAGCGGTGAACGACACGCTCCGGCCCCAGAACCCGTAGCCCGGACACCATCCGGGGTCGGCAGGGTAAGGAGCTTCCTTCGACGTCGACGAATGAACTTTGGATTCGTCCGCGCAGCCTTGAAACGACAGCCGACGCGCTACAGCCCAACGATCACGTAGCCGGCCAATCGCCGGACGTGTTGCGCCAACGCTGCGACACCGGATTGACGTAGGCCCCCGCGCTCGCGCACCTTCGGGTCTCGATTGGCTGCCTATCCAAGCATCTCCACATGACCGAGCCGACCTGGGCAGGACATCCGCGCGGCCTGGCGACCCTGTTCTTCACCGAGATGTGGGAGCGCTTTTCCTACTACGGCATGCGCGCCATTCTGGTGCTGGCCATGGTGGCGGCAGTGGACGGCAGCAACCCGGGCCTGGGCCTGTCCGCCGAGGTGGCCGGCGCCATCTACGGGCTCTATACCGCCTCGGTGTACCTGGCCTCCCTGCCCGGCGGGTGGATCGCGGATCGCCTGATCGGCCAGCAACGCGCGGTGTTCTGGGGTGGCTGCATCATCGCCGCCGGGCATTTCTGCATGGCGCTGAACACCACCGCCAGTTTCTTCATCGGCCTGATCCTGATTGCGCTTGGTACCGGGCTGCTCAAACCCAACATCAGCGCGCTGGTGGGGCAGTTGTATCGCGACGACAAGGGCGCACGGCGCGACGCGGGTTTCTCGCTGTTCTACATGGGCATCAATGTCGGCGCGTTCTTCGGCCAGTTGCTGTGCGGGTACCTGGGCGAAAAGATCGGCTGGCACTGGGGCTTTGGTGCCGCCGGTGTGTTCATGGTGCTGGGCGTGATCCAGTACCGCGTGTACGGCGCCCACCTGGGCGATGCCGGCCTGCTGCCGGCGCGCAGTGGCGACGTGCAGCGTGACGCGGCGCTGCACCGCAAGGGCTGGCTGGGAGTGGCGCTGTTTCTGCTGGCATTGACCGCCATCACCGCCCTTGCGCTCAACGGCGTCATGACGATCAACGCGGTGCGGCTGGCACAGGGCACCGGCGTGGGCATCGTGATGATCGCCACCGCCTACTTCGCTTACGTGATGTTCTTCGGGGGCCTGAGCGTCGACGAGCGCCGCAAGGTCGGCGTGATCGCGGTGTTCTTCGTTGCCGCCGCCATGTTCTGGAGCGGCTTCGACCAGGCGGGCTCGAGCCTGAACCTGTTTGCGCAGAATCACACCCACCGCACGTTCTTCGGCTGGGAGATGCCGGCGTCGTGGCTGCAGGCGGTGAACCCGCTGTTCATCATCATCCTGTCGCCGTTCTTCGCCGCGCTGTGGATCAACCTGGGACGGCGCAACCTGGATCCGTCGCTGCCGGTGAAGATGTCGCTGGGCCTGGTGCAGATGGGTATCGGCTTCCTGGTTCTGTATGTGGCTGCGGGCTTCGTGGTGCAGGGCGAGAAAGTGGCCCCGACCTGGCTGATCCTGACCTACCTGCTGCACACCACCGGCGAGCTGTGCCTTTCGCCGGTGGGTTTGTCGGCGGTGACCAAGCTGGCGCCGCCGCGTTATGTTGGGCAGATGCTGGGAACCTGGTTCACTGCATCGGCCCTGGGTAACCTGATCGCCGGACTGGCGGCAGGGCACCTGGCCGACGAAAGCAACGTGGCAGCGATGCCCTCGCGCTTTCTGCTGGTATTCATGACCACCGCCGGTACTGGCCTGGTGCTGTGGCTGGTGTCGGGACATATCAAACGCATGATGGGAAACGTCCGATGAATCGCAACGCACTGCACCGCCTGATGATCGTCCTGCCGCTGTGTTGCGGCCTGTGGCTGCTCAACGCGTGCAGCCGCCAACAGGACGATCAGGCGCCGGCCGTCGCAGCCTCCGGCGAAGCCGCGCCCACGGTAGAAGACGCTGATCGCTTCGTGGCCGAGGTCAATCAGTTCCGCAAGGACAATTCCGCGCGCCTGGCCGCGGCGTATTGGGTGTCGCAGACCTATATCAGCGAAGACGGCCAGTTGCTGGCGGCCGCGGCCACTGAGGAGCAACTGGCATTCGAGTCGGCCAAGGCCGAGGAGGCCAAGCGCTTCAACGACGTCCAGGGTCTGTCGCCGGAAACCGCGCGTGCGATTCGGCTCATCAAGCTGGGGCCGACCATGCCGGCGCCGTCGGACCCTGCCAAGCGCGCGGAGCTGGCCAAGCTGGCGGCCAAGATGGAGGCCCATTACGGCGCCGGTCAGTGGTGCCGGCCCAACGCCGATGGGCAGGAGGAATGTCTGAAGCTGCAGGCGATCGAAAAGATCATCGACAACGTCGGGCAGGACAATCGCGTCGAGGAGATCGAAGCGGCCTGGAACGCCTGGCACCGCACCTCGCCGCCGATCCGCAAGGATTACCAGCGCTTCGCCGAGTTGATGAACGAGGGCGCCCAGGAGCTTGGCTACGCCGACACCGGCGAACTCTGGCGCGGCGGCTACGACATGAGCCCGACCGAGTTCGACACCGAGGTCGAGCGCCTGTGGAGCCAGGTGGAGCCGCTGTACGAACAACTGCACTGCCTGGTGCGCGATAAGCTCAACACCAAGTACGGCGACGACGTGGTACCCGCCGACGGCCTGATTCCCGCCCACCTGCTCGGCAACATGTGGGCGCAGCAGTGGGGCAATCTGTATCCGCTGCTGGAGCCCTATCCGGGGCTGAGCAATCTGGACGTGTCGAGTGCGCTGCGTGCGCAGCGCGACGCCGAATACCGCAAGCGCCTGGCCGAGTTCAAGGGCAGCCCCACACCGCGCGATCTGGCCGAAATGGAACACCAGGCCGATGCCGCCCAGGCCGTGGCGATGACGCGCGTGGCCGAAGATTTCTACGTGTCGCTGGGCTTTCCCAAGCTGCCCGATTCGTTCTGGAACAAGTCGCTGCTGGTGCAGCCGCGCGACCGCGACGTGGTCTGTCACGCCAGCGCCTGGGACATGAACCTGCAAGGCGACGTACGCATCAAGCAGTGCATCGAACCCAGCGAGGAGCAGCTCACCACCATTCACCACGAACTGGGCCACATCTATTACTACCTGGCCTACAACCATCTGCCGCCCTTGTTCCAGACCGGCGCCCACGACGGCTTTCACGAGGCCATCGGCGACACCATCACGCTCAGCCTGACGCCAGCGCATCTTGAGAAGATCGGCCTGGTGGACCAGGTGACCGTCAGCGAGCAGGCCACCATCAATTCACAGATGAAGCAGGCGCTGGACAAGATCGTGTTCCTGCCCTGGGGCAAGCTGGTCGACCAGTGGCGCTGGAAAGTGTTTTCCGGCGAGATCGGGCCCGAGCAATACAACGCCGGCTGGTGGCAGCTGCGCCAGCAATACCAGGGCGTGGGGCCGCCGAACCCGCGTTCGGAGGACGACTTCGACCCCGGCGCCAAATACCACATTCCCGGCAACACGCCGTATACGCGTTACTTCCTGGCCTTCATCCTGCAGTTCCAGTTCCAGAAGGCGCTGTGCGACGCCGCCGGCTTCGAGGGCCCGCTGCACGAGTGCGACACCTACGGCAACGCCGAGGCCGGCAAACGCTTTCTGGAGATGCTGGCCCAGGGCGCCTCGCAGCCCTGGCCCGACACCCTGGAAAAACTGACCGGCACGCGCAGCATGGACGCCTCGGCCATCCTCGACTACTTCGCCCCGCTGCAGGCTTACCTGGAGGAACAGAACCAGGGCAAGACTTGCGGGTGGTCGGCGCCTTAGCCCCCGCCCTGCGGTCAGGCCACCAGCCGGGTCTTGCTCAAGGCCAGCGTGGCGGCCGCGGTGCGTGTCTCCACGCCGAGCTTCATGTAGATGTGCTCCAGGTGCTTGTTGACCGTGCGTGGACTGCTGTCGAGGATTTCCGCGATGTCCGGCGTGGTTTTCCCCAAGGCCACCCAGTACAGCACCTCACCTTCGCGCGCAGTCAGGCGCAGCGCACGGCTCAAGACCGCCGGCTCCGGCACCGGTGTGTTGCGGCGGATCAGCAATAACTGCGTATCCGCACAGGTGCTCTGCAAACGGCTGAACACCAGTCGCTCACCGGCTGAGATCAGGCTCACGCTGGCTTCGGCCATCGCCCCCGGCGCATCGATCCAGCGGCGCACCGGCGCCGGCAGCTGTCCGTCCAGCTCCAGCAGCGGAGTCAGCCAGCGCCGCGCCAGCGGCGTGGCCCATTGCACGGTGTAGCCCGCACCGATGGCGATGATGGCGTCGCCGGCCGCGTCGGAGGCTCTGTGTGCTGCCACCAGGCGGTTGCGGTTGCGCAGATGCGCGCCGATGCGCGCCAGCAGCTCCGGAGCGCGCACCGGCTTGGTCACGTAATCGACGCCACCGGCGCGAAAACCGCGCAAGACGTCGTCGGTCTGCGACAAGCCGGTCATGAACACCACCGGAATCTCGCGAGTGATCAGGTCTTCCTTGAGCCGACGACAGGTTTCGAAGCCGTCCAAGCCGGGCATCATGGCATCGAGCAGGATCAGGTCCGGCGGCGACAGTCTGGCGCTGTCCAGCGCCATGCTGCCGCTGGTGGCGACGCGCACGCCGTAGCCCTCCTGGCGCAGGGCACCATGCAGCAGCGCCAGATTATCCGGCGCGTCATCCACGATCAGCACAACCGGCGTCGCGGGACTCTCTTCAGACCGGGGTTCCAGCATGGTCAACGACCTCTTCGAGTGCGCGCAGGAATTCGGCGGGACGAAACGCCTCGACATGCCGGCGCAGCAGGTGGGTGAATGCGATAAAGCGACCATCCTCGCGTTCGATGCGATCCAGACGCCGCAGGATGTCGTCGACGCATCCCAGGCGGCCCAGCTCGCGCAAACGTTCCAGTTCGGCGGCCGGCGGCAGCGTCATCGCCGCCACCGCAATGGACGCTTGCGACTCGGTCGCCGCATCGCTGGCATTCGAGCACGTGTCGCTACCGGTCCAGCGCAGATCCAGGGTCTGGCCGATGCAAGCCAGCAACGCGCCGACGTCGACCGGTTTGACCATGAAGGGCACGGGCCCGAGATCACCACCGCCGTCCCGTCCGCCAGCGTCGGCCGAGATCACGATCACCGGGGCCTGCGAGACGCCATTGCGGCGCAGCAGGCGCGCGGTTTCCCAGCCGTCGATGCCGGGCATGTTGAGGTCCAGCAGGATCAGGTGCGGCGCGAACAGGGCCGCGATCCGGATGGCATCCACGCCCGACGCCGCTTCGGCCAGTTCGAAACCCAGCGGCGACAGCAGACTCATCAGGAACTGGCGGTCGGTGCGCTCGTTGTCCACGATCAGGACGCGCCGGGGCGGCCCGGCGAAGCCGCCGACATCCAGGCGCGGCTCGCGCACGCGCGGCTTTGGGCTGCGCACTTCAGGCAGGAACAAGCGGACGCGGAACACGCTGCCGCGGCCGGCTTCGCTGCTGGCGGTGAGTTCGCCCCCCATCAGCTCGGTCATCAGCTTGGCGATGGTCAGGCCCAGCCCGGTGCCGCCGGCACCGCAGACATTGGTGCCGCGCTCGAACGGCTGGAACACGCGCTGCAGATCTTCGGCCGACAATCCGATGCCGGAATCGCGAACTTCGAACGTGGCGATCTCGCGCCGGTAGTCCAGGCGCAGCATCACCTCCCCTTGATCGGTGAACTTGACCGCGTTGCCCAGAAGATTGATCAGAATCTGACCCAGCCGTTGCTGGTCGGCACGCACGACCGCCGGGGCTTTGGAGATGGATTCGAACACCAGCCGTATTTTCTTGTCGCGCGCCTGCGGCTGGAACATTTCCACCAGGTTGGCCAGAAACTCCGGCAGATGCACCTCCGACACGTCCAGCTTCAGCTTGCCGGACTCGATGCTGGCGATGTCCAGCAATCCATCCACCAGCGATACCAGGTGCTCGCCGCTGAGGCGGATGACGGACAGCGCCTGGCGCCGCTGCGCCCAGGGAATCGACTCGCCGCGCTCCAGCACCTGGGCATAGCCGAGCATGCTGTTGAGCGGCGTGCGCAGTTCGTGGCTGACCCCGGTGATGTAGCGGCTCTTGGCCTGGTTGGCGCGCTCGGCGACACGCTTGGCGTCCTGCAAGGCCTGATCGGTCTGACGATGCGCCTCGATCTCTTTCATCAGCAGACGCGTCTGCCGGTTGGATTCTTCCTGCGCCACGCGGCGGCTTTCTGCTGTCAGCACCAACCACCAGCAGACGATGCCGCCGGCCACCAGCACCGCCACGAAGGTCTTGATCGACATGTCCAGCAGCGAACTGCGGATCGCCGGGTCGGCGCCGGGCAGACCGGACAGCTCCTGCCCGTACATCAGCGCGAAAATGGTGGCCAGCGTGCCGCCGACGCACAGCAGCAGCAGCGTGTAATGCCCCAGACGCGTATTCATGTGCGCCGACAGCGGCCGCGGCAACAACCAGCGCAGCGCGCTCTCGGTCTGGTGCGCCAGCGTCGCATGCGGCTTGCACAGATCGTTGCAGCGAGCATCCAGGGTGCAGCACAGCGAACAGATCGGCCCGCGATACGCCGGACACATCGCCATGTCCTCGCTCTCGTAGGTCTTCTCGCAGATGCAGCAGCGACGCGTGCGCTCGCGGGTCGGCACCGGCTGACGCGCGATGTAAAAGCGACCGCCTGTGGCCCAGGCGATCAGCGGCGCGCACAGTAGTGCGGTGACCAGCGCGATGAAGGCGGAGAAGGCCTGCGCCAGTTCCCCGAACGCGCCGCTGAACGCCATGATGGACAGCACCGATGCGATCAGCATCGCGCCCACACCGACGGGGTTGACGTCGTACAGGTGCGCACGCTTGAACTCGATGCCTTTGGGCGACAAGCCCAGCGGCTTGTTGATGACCAGATCCGCGACCAGCGCACCGACCCAGGAGATCGCAACGTTGGAATACAGCCCGAGCACGTCTTCCAGCAGATAAAACACGTCTAGCGCCACCAGCGCCAAAGCGATCAGCACGTTGAACACCAGCCACACCACGCGGCCCGGATGACTGTGGGTTAGACGTGCGAAAAAATTGGACCAGGCCAGTGAGCCGGCGTAGGCGTTGGTGACGTTGATCTTGAGCTGCGAGAGCACCACGAATACCGCGGTCACCACCAGTACCATCGGTGCCGAATCGAACACGTAGCTGAAGCCGACGCGGTACATCTCGGTCGGCTCCAGCGCCTTCTCCGGGGCAATCTGATGCTGGATGGCGACGAACGCCAACAGCGCGCCGCCGAGCATCTTGAGTGCGCCCAGGCCAATCCAGCCGGGCCCGGCCATGAGCAAGCCGGTCACCCAGCGGACACGGTTGGCGCGCTTGGCTTCCGGCATGAAACGCAGGAAATCGATCTGCTCGCCGATCTGCGCCACCATCGCCAGCAGCACGCTGCAGACGGTGCCGAACATCAGCAGGTTGAATGTGCCCCCTTCGCCGCTGAAGCCGGCAAAGCTCGGCAGCTGCGACACCATCTCAGGTTCCATCGCGAAGATGAAACCGAACGGCAGGAACATCAGCGTCAACCAGATCGGCTGGGTCCAGGCCTGGAACCGGCTGATGAAGGTGATGCCGTGAGTGACCATGGGGATGATCACCAGCGCACTGATCAGGTGCCCCCACAACAACGGCAGGCCGAAACAGAACTTCAGCGCCTGCGCCATGATGGTGACTTCCAGCGCGAAGAAGATGAAGGTGAAGGTGGCGTAGATCAGCGAGGTGATGGTGGAGCCGATGTAACCGAAGCCGGCGCCGCGCGTGAGCAGGTCCATGTCGACGCCGTACTTGGCGGCGTACCAGCTGATCGGCAGACCGGTCAGAAAGATCACGATGCTGACGGCAACGATGGCCCAGAAGGCGTTGGTGAATCCGTAGCTCACCATCACCGCGGCGCCCAGCGCTTCGAGCGCCAGAAAGGAGATGGCGCCGAACGCCGTGTTGGCGACGCGGAACTCCGACCACTTGCGCGACGAACGCGCGGTGAAACGCAGCGCGTAGTCCTCCATGGTCTCGTCCGCGACCCAGGTGTTGTAGTCGCGGCGCACTTTCATGATCCGCTGCAGCGGCTGCTCGGAGAACGGCAGTGGGTCTCCCGACGGTGCGTTCATGCGGCTGCGATATCCGGTGGGCGCATGCGCCCGGAATGCGGGCTGCGGCGAGTCGATTGCTGCAAGAAACGCGCCGTTGCATGCCCAATTGACGCTCCGGGATATACGCATAACTGCGTATGGACGAGCGCCAACGACCGAGCGGGATCACGGCCGCGCTCGCGCCGTGGTCGGCACGCTCGCCTAGGCAACAAGACGTAGGCAGCCCAGCGTATATCGGCGCGCCCGGCGTCTCCGTAGCCTGAATCCATCGACCCGCGAAACACCCGGCATCCACGGTCGATTCACTTTTCAGGAGACGTCATGAGCATCTACAACATCAATGTCACCCGCCGTCAGCTCCTCCAGATGCTCGGACAGACCGCCGCGGCAGGCGCCGTCATGGGCTCACCGCTGTCCGCACTGGCGGCGGCGCCGGCCACTGCATCGGTCAACACCACCGGTCTGGCGATCACCGATTCCACGGTGAAGGTCGGCATCCTGCACTCCATCACCGGCACCATGTCGATCTCCGAGACCGGCTCGGTGGAAGCCGAGAAGCTGGCGATCTCGCAGATCAACGACATGGGTGGCGTGCTCGGACGCAAGATCGAGTTCATTCAGGAGGACGGCGCCAGCGACTGGCCGACCTTTGCCGAAAAGGCGCGCAAGCTGCTGGTGCGCGACAAGGTGGCCTCGGTATTCGGATGCTGGACTTCGGCCTCGCGCAAGGCGGTGCTGCCGGTGTTCGAGCAGTACAACGGCATGCTGTACTACCCCACCTTCTATGAAGGTCTGGAGCAGTCCAAGAACGTCATCTACACCGGCCAGGAAGCTACGCAGCAGATCATCGCCGGCATCGACTGGGTGATCAAAGAGAAGGGCGCCAAAAGCTTCTACCTGCTGGGCTCGGACTACATCTGGCCGCGCACCTCGAACAAGATCGCGCGCAAGCACATCGTCGACATCAAGGGCTTGAAGGTGCTGGGCGAGGAGTACTTCCCGCTGGGCAGCACGCAGTTCAACTCGGTGATCAACAAGATGAAGCTGCGCAAGCCCGACGTGATCTACGCCATCATCGTCGGCGGCAGCAACGTGGCCTTCTACAAGCAGCTCAAGGCCGCGGGTGTGGATCTCACCAAGCAGACGCTGATGACCATCTCGGTCACCGAGGACGAGATCCTGGGCATCGGCGGCGAGAACATCGCCGGCGCCTACGCCTGCATGAAGTACTTCCAGTCGCTGGACAACCCCAACAACAAGGCCTTCGTCGACGCCTTCAAGAAAATGTGGGGCGCCGATTCGGTCATCGGCGACGTGACGCAAGCTGCCTATCTCGGGCCGTGGCTGTGGAAGGCCACGGTGGAGAAGGCCGGCAGCTTCGACATCGACAAGGTCGCCGCGGCATCACCAGGCGTGGAATTCAAGGAAGCGCCGGAAGGCTACGTGCGCATCCACGAGAACCATCACTTGTGGAGCAAGACCCGCGTGGGTCTGGCCAAGGCCGACGGCCAGTACGACGTGATCTACGAGACCGCCGAGCTGGTCGAGCCGGATCCGTTCCCCAAGGGCTATCAGTAAGGCCGGCAGCGACACGGAGCACGACCATGGCCGGCTATACGATCGCGGAGCTGGGTTCGATCTTCACCATGCAGGCGTTCGCCGGCCTGATCCTGTTCTCGGTGTTCGTGCTGATGGCGCTTGGGCTGGCGATCATCTTCGGGCAGATGGGCGTCATCAACATGGCGCACGGCGAATTCATGATCATCGGCGCCTACGTCACCTACCTGACGGCGCAGCTATTCGGCGCCTGGCTGCCGTGGGCGCAACCGGGGTATTTCTTCTTCGCGATGGCGCTGGCGTTCGTAGTGTCGGGGGCGCTGGGACTGTTGGTCGAATGGACGGTCGTGCGGCACCTGTATCACCGCCCGCTCGACACCCTGCTCGCGACCTGGGGCTTGAGCCTGATCCTGCAGCAGGCCCTGCGTTCGATCTTCGGCGCACGCGAAGTGGGCGTGGAGCTTCCCGACTGGATGATGGGCTCGCTGTCGATCAGCGAGACCATCCAGGTCCAGATCAACGGCCTGTTCGTGGTGGCGCTGACCATCGCCATCAGCGTCGCGGTCTTCGTGCTGATGTTCCGCTCGCGCTGGGGCTTGCAGGTGCGCGCCATAACCGCCAACCGCAGCATGAGCGGCGCCGTGGGCATCAACACGCGGCGCGTCGATGCGCTGACTTTCGGCCTCGGCTGCGGCATCGCGGGCATCGCCGGCAGCGCCTTCACCATGATCGGCTCTACCGGACCGACCGCCGGTCAGCTCTACATCGTCGACACCTTCCTGGTGGTGGTATTCGGCGGTGCGCAGAGCCTGATCGGCACCATCGCTTCGGCCTTCACCATCTCGCAGGCGCAATCGACACTGGAGTTCTTCCTGAGTGGATCGATGGCCAAGGTGATCACGCTGCTGGTGGTGATCGGCCTGCTGATGCTGCGCCCGCAAGGCCTGTTCGTCATGAAAGTGAGGAAGTGACATGCCCGCCGTCGTCGCCAGCTTCCGTCGCGACATCCTCGCCTATGCGCTGCTGGCGCTGTTGCTGGCGGTGATTTTTCCGCTGCTGCTGGGCACCTTCCGTCTCAATCTGGTCGGCAAGTACCTGTGCTTCGGCTTCGTTGCTCTGGGCCTGGTGCTGTGCTGGGGCTACTGCGGCGTGCTGAGCCTGGGCCAGGGATTGTTCTTCGGGATCGGCGGCTACTGCATGGCCATGTTCCTCAAGCTGGAGGCGTCCGATCCAGAGAGCACCAAGATCCAGTCCACGCCCGGCATCCCGGATTTCATGGACTGGAATCAGATCACCGAACTGCCATGGATGTGGGAACCCTTCCACTCCCTGAGCCTGACCCTGCTGGCCATCGTGCTGGTGCCGACCGTGTTCGGTCTGGTGGTGGGCGCGGCGATGTTCAAACGTCGCGTCGGCGGCGTGTACTTCGCGATCATCACCCAGGCGCTGTGCGCGGTGGCCACCATCCTCATCATCGGCCAGCAGGGCTACACCGGCGGCATCAACGGCATCACCGACCTGCGCACGCTCAAGGGCTGGGACATCCGCCCCGACGAGTCCAAGACCATCCTGTACTTCGTCTGCGTGGCACTACTGATCGGCTGTATCGCGCTGTCGCAACTGGTCCTGCGCAGCAAGCTCGGCCGCATCCTGGTGGCGATTCGCGACAAGGAAGAGCGTGTGCGCTTCTCCGGGTACGACGTCGCCAACTTCAAGATTTTCGTGTTCTGTTTCGCCGGTGTGTTGTCGGCCATCGGCGGGGCAATGTTCACGCTGCAGGTGGGCTTCATGTCGCCATCGATCATCGGCATCGTGCCCTCCATCGAGATGGTGATCTTCTGCGCCCTGGGGGGACGCCTGTCGCTGTTCGGCGCAGTGCTGGGAGCGCTGGTGGTCAACGCCGCGCGCACCGCGTTCTCCGAAGCCTTTCCGCAACTGTGGCTGTTCGCGATGGGTGGACTGTTCATCATGGTGGTGCTGTTTTTCCCGCGCGGCCTGGCCGGTCTGATCGCCGACCACCTGACACCGCGGATCGCGCAGTGGCGCGAGCGGCGCTCGGCGCCGGCCCTGTCTGCGGAAGTCACTTCTCGATAACGCCGGCCATGAGCAGCAATACCGACTTTCTGTTGGCTCTGGAAAACGTCAGCGTCTCGTTTGACGGCTTCAAGGCGGTCAACGATCTGACCTTGTACGTCAACAAGAACGAGATCCGCGTGATCATCGGTCCCAACGGGGCTGGCAAGACCACGGTGCTGGATCTGATCTGCGGGCGCACCCGCGTCTCCGAAGGTTCGATCAGGTTCAACAATCAGGAACTTACCGAACTGGCCGAACATGAAATCGTGCGCCGCGGTATCGGCCGCAAGTTCCAGACGCCATCCATCTACGAGGACCTGACCGTCTTCGAGAATCTGGAGATCTCATTCCCGCAAGGACGCACGGTATGGGGCGCCCTGACATTCCGTCGCACCGACACGGTGCGAAAGCGCATTCACGACGTCGCCGAATCGATCTTCCTGGACGGTCATCTGCATCGCCGCGCCGAGATGCTCAGTCACGGCCAGAAGCAGTGGCTGGAGATCGGCATGCTGCTGATTCAGGACCCCGAGCTGTTGATGCTCGACGAGCCCGTCGCCGGCATGAGCGTGGCCGAACGCGCCAAGACAGCGGAACTGCTCAACCGCATCACGCAGAACCGCGCCGTTCTGGTCATCGAGCACGACATGAAGTTCGTGGAAAGCATTGCCCACAAGGTCACCGTACTGAACCAGGGCAGGATTCTGGCCGAGGGCAGTATGGCTGCGGTGCAGGATCACCCGCGGGTGAAGGAGGTCTACCTTGGCCACTGAGTCCGCCCACTTGCTGGAACTGTCGCATTTGCACGTCTGCTACGGACAAAGCGAGGTGCTCCACGGTATCGACCTGTCGGTGAAAGCCGGTGAAATCGTCGCCGTGGTGGGCCGCAACGGCATGGGCAAGTCCACCCTGATGAAGTCGCTGATCGGGATACTGCCGACGGCCAGCGGCAGCATCAGAGTCAACGACACCGACATCACCTCAGCTCCCGGTCACGCACGCGTGCGCCAGGGCATCGGCTACGTGCCGCAGGGTCGCGGCATCTTCGGCACCATGACGGTCCGCGAGAATCTGCAGACCGGGCTGGTCTCCACGGGTCGCAAAACCGTTCCCGAAGAACTGTACGAAATCTTTCCCATCCTTCGGGAGTTCGACAGGCGCCGCGGCGGCAACTTGTCCGGCGGGCAACAGCAGCAGCTCGCGATCGCCCGTGCGCTGGCGAGCGACCCAACCGTGCTGCTGCTGGACGAGCCGACCGAGGGCATCCAGCCATCCATCATCAAGGACATTGCGCGCACGCTGAAACAGATCCGCGATGCACGCAATCTCTGCATCGTGGTGTGCGAGCAGGTACTGAGCTTCGTCCTGGACGTCGCCGACCGGATCCTGGTGATCGAGAACGGCCGCATCGTCTCGGACTGCGCACGCGCCGACGTCGATGAGGCGGCAGTCGCCCGCTTCCTCGCGGTATGAAGCCGAAACCCCCATGTGCCGCCATTCCCGTGCTGACGGGCGTGACGGCTTTCTGCTGAAAGGATTTACCCGACTTTAAGGAGCGCGCCATGCCCGTGAAAAAGCTGATCGAGGTCGACCTCGGCACCTCGCCCTACGACAACGACATGATCCACAACCGCTGGCACCCCGACGTGCCCATCGTGGCCTGGGTCAAGCCGGGCGACGACTTCATCGTCGAGACCTACGACTGGACCGGCGGTCAAATCAACAACGACGACAACGCGGCCGACATCCGCGACGTCGATCTCACTCAGGTGCATTTCCTCAGCGGCCCCATCGGCGTCGAGGGTGCAGAGCCCGGCGATCTGCTGGTGGTGGACCTGCTCGACGTGGGCGCCAAGCCCGACAGCCTTTGGGGCTTCAACGCCTTCTTCTCCAAGCAGAACGGCGGGGGATTCCTGACCGATCATTTTCCGCTGGCACAGAAATCGATCTGGGATATTTCGGGCATGTTCACCCATTCACGCCATATCCCCGGCGTGAATTTCGCCGGCCTGATCCATCCGGGTCTGATCGGCTGCCTGCCGGACCAGTCGTCGCTGGATACCTGGAACAAGCGCGAGGGCGAGTTGATCGCCACGGATCCCGATCGCGTGCCGGCGCTGGGCACCTTGCCGCAGGCGGACACCGCTCACATGGGCCGGCTCAAGGGCGCGGCGCGCGACAAGGCCGCGGCCGAAGGCGCACGCACGGTGCCGCCACGCGAGCACGGCGGCAACTGCGACATCAAGGATCTGTCGCGCGGCTCCAAGATCTACTTCCCGGTCTACGTCAAGGGCGGCGGTCTTTCGATGGGCGACCTGCACTTCTCGCAGGGCGATGGCGAGATCACCTTTTGCGGGGCCATCGAGATGGCCGGATGGCTGCATATCAAGGTGGGGCTGATCAAGGACGGCGTGAGCAAGTACGGCATCAAGAACCCGATCTTCCGGCCCAGTCCGATCACGCCGAACTACAAGGACTACCTGATCTTCGAAGGCATCTCGGTGGATGACGCCGGCAAGCAGCACTACCTGGACGTGCACGTGGCCTATCAGCAGGCCTGCCTCAACGCGATCAACTACCTCAAGAAATTCGGCTACTCCGGTGCGCAGGCCTACTCGATCCTGGGCACCGCCCCCGTACAAGGCCACATCAGCGGCATCGTGGATATTCCCAACGCCTGCGCCACGCTGTACCTGCCCACGGAGATCTTCGAGTTCGACATCATGCCGGGCGCCGACGGACCGACCAGGTTCATCGACGGCAGCATCGATATCCCGCTGGCTCAGGATAAGTAAGGGCACCTGCCATGCCGCTCTATCACTTCCAGTGCGGAGAAGCCTCCTGCTCGGAATCGTTTACCGAGATGCGCGGCATCTCGGTACGCGATGATCCGACGCGCTGTCCGCAGTGCGGCGGCGCCGCCCGGCGGCAGTTGGTGCCGCCGCAGTTGGCGTTAGTGTCGACGGCGATGCGCAACGCGCATGACACCAACGAACGCAGCTCGCATCAGCCATCAAGTACCCGGCGTGGCGGGCATGCGCCGGGCTGCGGCTGTTGCAGCGGCGCCGGGGCCACGCCTTCGGGGCCACCGGGCCGACCGAAGGGATTCCCGGGCAAGCGGCCCTGGATGATTTCGCATTGAGTTTCGGGTGGCACTGAGCAGGGACTGACCCGCCCCCTTGGACGGCCAGGGTCTTCGCGCCTAAAGTCGGGTTTCCGACCTGACCGATCCCGGCCGCGTGCATGCGTGAACACCTGACCCTGCGTTACGGCGGCGTGGCGATCGCGCTGCACTGGCTGATCGCGCTGTTGATTTTTTCGGGCCTGACCCTGGGCAGCTACATGGTCGACCTGAAGATGTCGCCGGACAAGCTCAAGTTCTATTCCTGGCACAAGTGGATCGGCGTGACGGTCTTGCTGCTGGCCTGCCTGCGCGTGGCCTGGCGGGTGACGCATGCGCCGCCGCCGCCCAATCCGGATCATCCGCTGTGGCAGCGGCGACTGGCGGCGTCCGCCCACCTTTCGCTGTACCTGCTGATGTTCGTGCTGCCGCTGAGCGGCTGGCTGTTCAGTTCGGCCAGCGGCTTTCCGGTGAAGTATTTCGGCGTGGTGCCATTGCCGGATCTGGTCGACAAGAACAAGGAACTGGCCGACCTGTTCAAGTCCGTTCATGAACTCCTGGGCTGGGCGCTGGTCTTGATTCTGGGCGCGCACATCGCGGGCGCGCTCAAACACCAGTTCATCGACAAGGACCGCACCCTGGGCCGCATGTGGTTCGGGGCGCGGAAGGGAAGCAAGCAGACATGAAACGACTTCTGGCTGGGGCCTGCATGGCCGCCGCGACTGCAGTGTGGGCGACCGCCTCGGTACCGGTGGACGCCGGCAAGAGCAAGATCGTCGCCACGTTCACCCAGATGGGCGTGGATGTGGACGCCGACTTCCTGGAATTTTCCGGCGAACTCCGCTACGACCCGGCAGCACCGAAGAAGGGTTCGGCCAAGCTGCAGATCGACACCGCCAGCTTCGACATCGGCGACCCCGATTACAACTCGGAAGTGCGCAAGGCCGAGTGGCTGGACAGCAAGAACCACCCGCAGGCCACGTTCGAGTCCACCGCCATCGAACCCTTGGGCTCCAACCGCTTCAAGGCAACCGGCACACTGTCGCTCAAGGGTAAGACGCAGACGGTAACATCCGAGATCGCGGTGAAGACCCAGGGGGCCCTGCGTCACTTCAGCGGCAGCCTGCCGATTTCGCGCAAGACCTTTGCCATCGGCGATGCCGAATGGGACGAGGTGCTGGACGACCAGGTGACCGTCAAGTTCGACATCGTCGCGCCGGCCTCTTGAATTCTCCGCGGCACCCCTATTGCACCCTGGTCGCACCCGAACCAATCCACTTCACACCGATTTCACGGGAGATTGCATCCATGCGCCGCACCCTTCTCGCTACTGCCCTGCTGGCCGCCGGAATGTCCGGCGCTGCGCTCGCCGCTCCGGTCACTTACACCGTTGAGCCCGGTCACACCTATCCCAGCTTCAAGGCCCAGCACATGGGCATCTCGTTCTGGCGCGGCAAGTTCAATAAATCCAGCGGCACGGTGGTGCTGGACCGCGAGGCGGGCACCGGCACGGTGGACATCACCATCGACGCCGCTAGCGTCGACTTCGGCCACGACAAGATGAACGAGCACGCGCTTAAGGATGATTTTTTCCACGTCGAGAAATATCCCGAGATTACCTACAAGGGCACCATCAAGTTCGATGACGGCGAGCCCGACGAAGTGGACGGCGAACTGACCATGCTCGGGGTCACTCAGCCGGTGAAGCTGGACATCGAAAGCTTCAAGTGCATCCAGCATCCCATGCTCAAGGTGGAAGTCTGCGGCGCCGATGCCGAGGGTGAATTCAATCGCTGGGACTTCGGCATGAAGTACGGCGCACCCACCGAGGAACTGGGCAAAGCCGAGATCGAGATCCAGATCGAAGCACTGCGCAAGGAGTGACCGTTGCCCGCTTCGCCAAGCGATTGCGGCGAAGCGGGGCATTTCCTCATCGCTGACCCGGCTCGCCTTCGGCGAACCGGGCTACGCAAGCTTTGCTGTCACCGTGTCGCGGCGCCGCCCGACACGGTGACTTCGCGAAGCGAAGTGGGTGCGGGCGGGGTGGCGTGGGGGCCGCCCCGCCACAACGATCAGAGATCGTCCATCCCCAGTTCCTGAATCTTGCGGGTCAGCGTGTTGCGGCCCCACCCCAACCGACGCGCAGCCTCCTGGCGCTGGCCCTTGGTGGCGTGTAGCGCGGCCAGGATCAGGGTGCGCTCGAAGCGCGGCATCGCCTCGTCCAGCAGGCCGCTGCGGCCCCCGGCGAACTCGGTGTCGGCCCAGGTGCGCAGCGCTTCCGGCCAATTGCTGGCCGGCGCAGGTGCCGGCGCAACGACGCTGGACGAAAATGCGGTAACCGGCGCGGGCGGCGCCTCCTGCGGGACTTCGGGCACGCTGTCCGCCGCGGCTGGCGACGGCTCCGGCACCGGCGTCATCACCGGCGGTAACGGAGTGCCGGGATCGATCTCGCGCAGCTCCGGCGGCAGATCGACCAGATGCACGTCCTGCCCGGGCGCCATCACGGTGAGCCAGCGACACACGTTCTCCAGCTGCCTGACGTTGCCGGGCCAGGCAAAGCGCTTGAGGCGTTCCATCACCTCGGGCTGCACACGCTTGACCTCCGACTGCAGTTCGTGGGCGGCCTGTAGAAGGAAATGACGCATCAGCAGGGGAATGTCCTCGGCGCGTTCGGCCAGGCTGGGGATGCGCACGCGGATGACGTTAAGGCGGTGATACAAGTCCTCGCGAAATCCGCCGAGCCGGACCAGTTGCTCGAGGTCCTGGTGGGTGGCGGCGATCACGCGCACATCGACCTTGACCGGCGACACGCCGCCGACCCTGTAGAACTCGCCGTTCTGCAGTACGCGCAGCAGGCGCGTCTGCAGGTCGGCGGGCATGTCGCCGATCTCGTCGAGGAACAGGGTGCCGCCGTCAGCCTGCTCGAAGCGGCCCTTGCGCTGGGTCTGCGCGCCGGTGAACGCGCCGCGTTCGTGGCCGAAGAACTCGGACTCCATCAGGTCCTTGGGAATCGCGGCGGTGTTGACCGCGATGAACGGCCGCGGCGCGCGCGGCGAGTTGACGTGCAGAGCGCGCGCCACCAGTTCCTTGCCGGTACCCGACTCGCCGGTGATCATCACCGTGATCTGCGACTGCGACAGCCGCCCGATGGCGCGGAACACGTCCTGCATCGCCGGGGCTTCGCCGATGATGGCGGTGGACCCCAGCTCCGGCAGCGGCTCCACCACCTCGCGCCGGGACGCAGCCCGGCGCACCAGCTCGGTCACCGCGTTGACGTCGAACGGCTTGGGCAGGTATTCGAAGGCGCCGCCCTTGTAGCTGGCCACCGCGGCTTCCAGGTCCGAATGCGCGGTCATCACGATCACCGGCAGGCCGGGGCGGTCGCGACGCACGCGTTCCATCAGCTCCAGACCGGTGACGCCCGGCATGCGGATGTCGGTGATCAGCACGTCGGGGGTGTCTTCGACCAGCGCGTCGAACAGTTCTGCCGCGCCCTCGAAGGTCTGCACTTTCATGCCCGCGCGCATCAGGGACTTCTGCATCACCCAGCGGATCGACTCGTCGTCGTCCACCACCCAGATTTCGAGCGCCTTGGTCATGTGTTGTCGATCTTGGTGGCTCAGCCGGCTTCGCCGTTGAGCGGCAGGTACAGGGAGAAGACCGTGCAGCCCGGACGCGAGCGGCATTCCACCAGCCCTCCGTGCGCATGGATGAGGTACTGCGCCATCGGCAGGCCCAGCCCGGTGCCGTCGGCGCGGGTGGTGACCATGGGATAGAAAATGCGATCGATCAGCGAGGGCGGCACCCCGGGACCGCTGTCCTCGACGTCGATCTGGATCACCAGCTTGAAGCGCGTGCCGCCGATGGTAAACTGGCGCCGGGTGCGGCTGCGCAGGGTGACCACGCCGTCCTGCCCGGTGCCGTTGATGGCCTGCATGGCGTTGCGCACCAGATTGAGCACCGCCTGGATCAGCTGTTCGCGATCCGCGGTAATTTCCGGAATCGACGGGTCGTAGTCGCGCAGGAACAGCACGTCGGCGCCGCCTTCGGCTTCGCAGAGCTGGCGCACGTGTTCCAGCACTTCGTGGATGTTCACCGAGGACATCCGCGGCAGCCGGTTGGGGCCGAGCATGCGGTTGACCAGATTCTGCAGGCGATCGGCCTCGCGGATGATCACGCCGGTGTACTCGCGGTGCTGGCTGTCCGGGAAATCCTGCTCCAGCAACTGCGCCGCGCCGCGAATGCCGCCAAGCGGATTCTTGATCTCGTGCGCCAAGCCGCGGATCAGCTCGCGAGAGGCTTGGTGCTGAGCCAGCATCAGTTCGTCGCGCGAGATGCGCAGGTGCCGGTCCAGTGCCAGGCACTCCATGACCAGGCCGGTGGCCTTGCCCAGCAGGATCGGCGTCACCGTGCAATCGAGGGTGATGGGTTGTTCGCCCGGCCGCCGCAGGGACATTTCGCGCTCGATGAAGCCGGCGCCCGATTCCAGTGCGTGGCGCAGCCGCTCCAGACAGGGCGCGAACGCGGTGATCGCCTGCCCCAGCGGCTCGCCCACGGCATGGCGGCGGCTGACCTCGAACAGGCTCTCCCCGGCGGAGTTGATGGACGCAATTGCCAGCTTCGCGTCCAGGCAGACGACGGCCGTGGAGAGGCCATCGAGCACCACGTCGGGAGCCACGCGGGAACGAGGCACGAATTTCATGCGGGGGCCATCGCAAAAGCTGCGCCACGGAAAGTGGCATGCAGGCTAGCCGATGGGGCGCGGCAATGCACTATTTTGGTGCAATCAACTCATCTTGCACCGGAACAGCGCGATTCTGAACCGGGGAAGTGCCCACCCGCCGCCCCGGGGCTGGCGAGGCCGTCCCTGTCACCCTTTCTACAGGCTGCGCTGCGTGCCAGCCCGGTCAGCTCAGACCGGGCCGCGATCAGCGATCCCGGGTCAACTGCACGGTCGGCGGCTTCATGTGCACGATCACCGGCGCCGAACGCGCCACCTCGCGGCCACGGTTGTCCACGGCCGCGACGCTGACCAGATGCTCGCCGCGCTCCACGCCTTCCAGGACGTAGTCGAGTGCGCGCGTGGCGGTGCGGTTCTGCGGGCTGCCGTCGAGCATGTAGAGCAGTCCGTAGCCTTCGGGCAGCGGGCGGTTGGTCTGCACGCGCACCGAAAGGCGGCGATCATCGCCGCGAAAAGTCTGTTCCGGCACCGGTGAGGCGATGCTCAGCTCCACCAGCGGCGGGTCGAGCTCCGGCAGCGCATTCACCGTCCCCGAGGGCGTCGGCCGCGGAGTCGGACCCACCACCTGGATCGGCGGCAGTTCGACCGGCTTGGCGCCCTGGGTCGGCGGCTTGTCGGTGTAATGCACCACGCCGTTGGGGCCGACGTATCGGTAGACCTCGGCCGCGCCGACGGTGGTGGCCGCCAGCAATCCAGACAGCAAGTAACCCACGCAGAGGTTCACGAACAATGCCTTCATGGGATCGGCTGGCGGTTCAGACGAGGATACGTTACGCCAGGTTCCGGTGGCCGTCACCCGGAACCCTGCCCTCGGCACCGTGCGGTCTCACGCGACCGCCGCTTCGAGCTCCTCCAGCGCTTCCTGCAGATGATCCAGCAATCGCTGTACCGATGGCAGCGTGCGGCGGCAGGCGATCAGTCCGAAGTCCACGCGGTCGTGCCGGCTGACCAGGGTGATGTTGAGCGCCAGGCCGTCCAGCAACAGCGATACCGGGTACAGGCCATCGAGCTGACAGCCCTGCCAGTACATCGGCTGGCGCGGACCGGGCACGTGCGAGATCACCACGTTGACCGGCATGTTCTCCCAGCCGCCGGCCAGCTTCGCCACACCGGGGGCAAGCATGGCCACCGAATAGGCCAGCAGCTCGGACTGGCTCATGCAGGCGAAGCGTGCCTTGCTGTAGTCCACCGACGCCTTGATGGCGTGGAAACGCTGCAGCGGATCCTCCAGGTGGGTGGCCAGATTGACCAGCATGAAGGCGATCTCGTTGCCGGGCTGTGCCTGCTCGCGATCGCGGTGCAGCGACACCGGCACGCCCGCGATCAACGGCTTGTCGGGTAAGGCACGCAGATCGGACAGGTAACGGCGCAGCGCGCCGGCGCACATTGCCAGCACGACATCGTTGGTGGTGGCATCCAGGGCCTTGCCCACCGCCTTGATGCGCTCGGTGGAATAGGACTGCGCGGCGAAGCGCCGCGAGGCGGTGATGCGTTGGTTGAGAATGCTGCGCGGCGCGCGCAGGGAGGTGACCACGTCCGGGCGACGCGCGCGTGCGTCGCGCAGGGTTTCTCGCAGCTGCTGCATCACCGACGGAATCGACGCGGCATTGGCCTTGAGCTTCTCCAGTCCGGTGAGCGCCTTGGCCAGCACCGGCGTGGGCCGCTGGCCACTGCCGACCTCCCAGGTCGGCGGCATGGCGGCCGACGCAGCGGCGTCGTCGGCCATCGACTTCATCAACAGGCGGATGCCGGATACGCCGTCCACCACCGAGTGATGGATCTTCATGTAGGTGGCGATGCGACCGTCTTCCAGCCCTTCGATCAGGTACACCCGCCACAGCGGGTACGCGCGGTCCAGGTGGGCGCTGTGCACGCGCGACACCATCGCCAGCAGTTCGCGGATGCGGCCCGGTTTGGGCAGGGCCATGTGCACGAAGTGATGGGCCAGATCGAAGTGCGGATCGTCCTCCCAATACAGCATGCCCAGACGCGACAGCGGCCGGCGGTCGAACGGCGGCCGTGCGATCTGCGACTGGTTGAGGCGTTCCGCCAGCTGCGCAGCAAAATCCGGCGGCGATCCGGGTGGCGGCGTGAACAGCGCCAGCGCGCCCACATGCAGCGGCTGGTGGCGGCGCTCCAGACGCAGGAAGGCCACATCGATAGGCGACAAGCGACGCATGGTTCTCCTCCCCCGGCAGCGCCGGGAACATTCGGCGCATGGGCTGCGCTCTTGCATGCAAGTCTATCCGCACCTTGCGCGACCGATGTGCGGCCGGCCGTTTATCCTTGAGGCCTGTCCGCCTTTTGCCGCGCACGATGTCTTCCACCACCTACCTGCTGCAGAGCTCTCCCAACTTTCGCGATTTCGGCGGCTACCCGACGGCCGATGGCCGCCGCGTCCGCGCCCGTCGCCTGTTCCGCTCCGAGCTGCTGCTGGAACTGACGCCCGCCGACCTTGAGCAATTGGCGAGCCTGCAGATCGGCCTGGTCTGCGACCTGCGCAGCCCGGCCGAGCGCGCGCGCATCGGCAACCAATGGCCCGCAGGCTGCACCTACGAACACCTGGCGCTGGACCTGGGCACCGAGCTATCCGCGGTGCAGCCTGATCGCTGGAGTCGCAAGCTTGCCGATCCCGACTTCGACGCCGAACAGGCGCAGGCCGCGCTGCGGGACAACTACCGCCGCATGCCCGCGCCCTTTGCACGCGACCTGCGCGAACTGTTCGTGCGGCTGGCCCGCCCCGATGCGCCCGCCCTGCTGGTGCACTGCGCGGCCGGCAAGGACCGCACCGGTTTCGTCGTGGCCATGCTGCTGCGTGCGCTGGGCGTGTCGGACGACGTCGTGATGGCCGATTACCTGGAAACCCGCCGGCGCTACACCCTGGACCGGCTGATCGCCTCGCGCCTGCACCTGACCATCGACCCGGCCAGGATGGGTCCGCGCGGGCGCGAAGCACTGGCGGTGCTGGCCTCGGTGCGAGCCGACTTTCTGCAGGCCGCGCTGGACACGGTGGAGCGCGATTTCGGCGGCAGCGTGCAGTACCTGCAGCAAGCCTGCGGACTGACCGCGCAGATGCAGGTATCGCTGCGCGATGCCTTGCTCGAAACCTGAGTGTCGGCCGCTTCCCGATGCAGCGACCCGCCAAGCGCGCACCGGTCGAACAGCGTCTGCTGCAAGCCACCGAACGCCTGCTGGAGCAGGGCCACAGTTTTGGCAGCCTGACCGTGGAACAGCTCGCCGCCGAAGCGGGCATGGCGCGCGCCACGTTCTACCTGCACTTTCGCGACAAGGGCGAGTTGGTGCTGCGCCTGATGGGCCAGCTCACCGAAGATATCGTGCGCAGTGCTGGCCTGTGGTTCGAAAACGCCGGCCACGCGGACCGCGACGACATCGAACGCGCGCTGGTCGGAATTGTGGGGGCCTTCCGCAATCATCGCGCGCTGGTGGCCGCCATCAACGACACCGCGCCTTACGACCCCGATGTGGCGGCTTTGTATCGCCACATGATGGATCGTTTGTGCGCCGAGAGTCGGCGTGCGATCGCCGCGGTGCGGCGCCAGGGCAAGGCCCATCCGCAGGCCAGCGCCGAGGTCGCCGATATCCTGACCTGGGCGGTCGACCTGTACTGCGCGCGCTTCATCGGAAATTACGACGGCGCCGCGCTGAACCGGCTGGCGAAGTCGCTGGCGCACATCTGCGCGAGCGCCATTTTTTTGCCCGCACCGCCGACGCCGGCAACCGCGCCCCACAGAAACCTCAAGGCAACAACACCGCCTTCACGCAGTCGCCGTGGTGCTGCGCCGAAATCGCCTGATTGATCTGCGCCAGCGGGTAGGTCGCGATCAGCTTGTCGATGGGGAAGCGGCCGGCCAGGAACAGGCTCACCAGCTCCGGGATGAGCGTCTGCGGGTCGCTGTCGCCTTCGACGATGCCCTGGATGCGATGGCCCGCCAGCACCAGCGCGGTCAGGTTCACCGACACCGCCGCGTCGGGCGTGGCGGCCGCCACCACGCCGCAGCAGCCGTGCGGAGCCAGCGCGGCCAGCGCCGTTTCCACCACCGCCGGAATGCCGGTGTTGTCGAACGCATAGTCCACACCCTCGGGCACGCGAGCACGGATTTGCGCGGCCACCTCACCGGCGGCGGGATCGAGCACGCAGGTCGCGCCCAGTTCGAGCGCCAGCGCGCGACGCACGGCGTGCGGCTCGACCAGCACGATCTCCCGGCATCCCCGCACCACCGCGCCCATCACCGCGGCCAGGCCGACCGCACCGCCGCCGAAGATGGCGATGGTGGAGCCGGCCTCGGCCGCCAGCGCGTGCATCACGCCACCGGCACCGGTCTGGAAGCCGCAGCCCAGCGGTCCCAGCAGTTCCAGCGGCGCACGCGTATCGACCTTGACCACGTTGCGCCGACCGGCCAGCGCGTGGGTGGCAAAGGAGGACTGGCCGAAGAAATGGCTGGAGACACGCTGGCCCGCCTGCATCAGTCCGGCACTGCCATCCGGCCGCGCACCGCCGAAGTTGAGCGGCACAAAATGCTGGCAGTAGCAGGGCAGGTGCTGGCTACAGCGCAGACAATCGCCGCACGAGGAAAAGCTCAGCACCACATGGTCGCCCACCTGCAGGTCCTGCACCTGTTCGCCTAACGCCTCCACCACGCCGCTGCCCTCGTGACCGAACACCGCCGGCAGCGGCACGGGAATCGCCTGGTCGCGCGCGATCAGGTCGGTGTGGCACAGGCCGGCGCCGACGATGCGGACGCGCACCTCATCGGCGCGGGGCGCGTCGAGCTGCAGGGTCTCGATGGAGAAGGCAGCGCCCGCTTCGCGTACCACGGCGGCGGTGATGTCCATGCGGTGGGTCTCCTTGAATCCTGAAGGGTACGGGCAAAGCGGACCCGCAATAATAGACACTGTGTCTATTTCTGGAATAGCGTAGCGCACTGGCTCCTGCCGAGCAGACCCTGCACTGGGTTTCCCGGGGGAGCCTCCATCCGGGAGGAGTTTCATGACACTAGAGAATGGCAAGCCGCTGGCGCCGGTCCTGCTCGGCGACGCCGCGCACTACGAGACCGGCTTTCCGCACGAGTTGTTTACCGACCTGAGGCAGCGCATGCCGGTGTGCTGGAGCCGCGAGGCCGACGGCCCCGGCTTCTGGTCGCTGCTCAAGTACGACGACCTGGCGGCGGCGGCCAAGAATCCGGCGGTGTTCTCGTCGGCCACCGAAAACGGCGGCCACCGGCTGTTCGACGAACAGACCGCTGGCGTCGCCGGCTCCGGTGCCGAGAGCCCCATCGGCATTCCCTTCATCTCGCGCGATCCCCCCAAGCAGGCGCAACAGCGGTTGTCGGTGCTGGCGGCGGTGGCGCCTTCACGCCTGGGCGATATGGAAACCCGTATCCGTGCACGCGTGGTGACGTTGTTCGAGCAGGTGCAAGGAGACACCGTGTTCGATGTGGTGCCGGCTCTGTCCGCGCCGATCCCGATCAAGACCCTGGCCGAACTGCTGGAAGCGCCGCCCGAATACGAGCCCAAGCTGTTCGAATGGACCAACGCGCTGATCGGCGAGGACGACCCCGAATTCCGCCGCTCGCCCGAATACATGGCGCAGATCATCGGCGAGCTGATGCAGTTCGGTAGCCACCTGCGCGCCAGTCGTCTGGGTGGCAGCGGCACCGACATCATCACCCTGATCAGCCGCGACAAGGACGGCGCCGAGGTGCCCCTGCGCGACTTCTACGCCAACCTGATTCTGGTGCTGGTGGGCGGCAACGAGACCACCCGCAATTCCATCTCCGGCGGACTGCTGGCCCTGGCGCAGCATCCCGAACAATGGCAGCGGCTGGTGGACGATCCTGCGCTGATTCCCGGTGCGGTGAGCGAGATCGTGCGCTGGGTATCGCCGGTGATGCACATGCGCCGCACCGCAATGCAGGACATCGAGGTTCGCGGCCAGCACATCGCCAAGGGCGACAAGGTCCTGCTGTGGTATCCGTCCGCCAATCGCGACGAAGACATCTGGGAGCAGCCGTTTACCTTCGACATCGGGCGCGGCTTCAAGCAACGTCATCTGGCCTTCGGTATCGGCCAGCACACCTGTCTGGGCAGCCGCGTGGCGGAATTGCAGTTGCGCGTGTTTCTGGAAGAACTGCTGCGGCGCTACCGCCACATCGAGCTGTGCGGACCGGTGCCGCGCATCCGCTCCAACTTCATTCACGGCATCAAGTCGCTGCCGATGAAGTTCAAGGCTTCCGCCTGACGTGATCTACTTGCGCCTCCAAAATCGAATTTCCAAACGCATCATTCAAGGGAGCATGCAATGAAGCTGGATTCCTCCATCAGCGCCGTCATCACCGGTGGCGCCTCCGGCCTGGGCGAGGCAGCGGCGCGACGCCTGGCCGCGCAGGGCGTGCGGGTGGCCTTGTTCGACCTCAATGCCGAACGCGGCGAGGCGCTGGCCGCCGAACTCGGCGGCGTGTTCTGCAAGGTCAATGTCACCGACGACGCCAGCGTCGCCGAGGGTTTTGCCCGCAGCCGCGCCACCATCGGCCAGGAACGCATCCTGGTCAACTGTGCCGGCACCGGCAACGCCATCAAGACCGCCAGCCGCGACAAGACCACCGGCGCGATCAAGCATTTCCCGCTGGAGAATTTCGACAAGATCATCCAGATCAACCTGGTCGGCAGCTTCCGCTGCATTGCCCACTCGGCGGCCGGCATGATGAGCCTGGAGCCGCTGCCCGACGGTGACCGCGGCGCCATCGTCAACACTGCCTCGGTAGCTGCGCAGGACGGCCAGATCGGTCAGGCCGCGTACTCTGCATCCAAGGCCGGCGTGGTCGGCATGACCCTGCCGATCGCACGCGACCTGATGTCCGAGAACATCCGCATCAACACCATCCTGCCCGGCATCTTCAACACGCCGCTGATGAACGCCGCACCGGACAACGTCAAGACCGCGCTGGCCGCCAGCGTGCCGTTTCCGAAGCGCCTCGGCGACCCGGCGGAGTTCGCATCGCTGGTCGAGCAGCTCGTCACCAACGGTTACTTCAACGGCGAGTCGATACGACTGGATGGTGCCATCCGCATGGCACCGCGCTGAACGTCCAATACGACAGGGGAGGAGAGGCCATGCACATCGCGCATCACGCTGCGCAGCGCCCGCACGATCCGGCCATCGTCATGAGCGATGGCGCCAGCCTGAGCTTCCGCCAGCTCGATCAGGGCTCCGCCGCACTGGCCAACCGCTTTCATGCGCTGGGGCTGCGCAAGGGCGGCGTGATCGCGGTCTTCATGGAAAATCGCCTGGAGTACCTGCTGACGACCTGGGCGGCGCAGCGCATGGGCCTGTACTACACGCCGATCAACTGGCACCTCAAGCCGGACGAGGTGGCCTACATCGTCGATGACTCTGAATCCACGGTGATGGTCACCTCGGCTCAGCACCGCGAAACCGCGGCGCGCGCCAAGGTCGGTAGCCGCTGCACGCAGACGCTCAACGTCGACGACGCCGACTGGGACGCGGTACGCAGCGCGATGAACGCAAATACACCCCCACCGGTGGAGCACGAGCCGGCCGAAGGCCAGGTGATGTTCTATTCGTCCGGCACCACCGGCAAACCCAAGGGCATCAAGCGCCCGCTCGACGGCCGCGAGTTCGGCACGCCCAGCTCGGTCGACAAGTTCCTGTCCGGCTACTACGGCGCCAGTGCCGCGGCGGTTTATCTGTCGCCCGCACCGATGTATCACGCCGCGCCGCTGAACTGGTGCATGGCCTTTCTGCGTGCCGGTGCGCGCATCGTGTGCATGCGCCAGTTCGACCCCGCGGAGACGTTGCACCTGATCGCGCAGCACCGGGTCACTCACGCGCAGTTCGTGCCGACCATGTTCGTGCGCATGCTCAAACTGACGGACGCCGAGCGCACCGCGCACGACGTGTCGAGTCTGAAGATGGCGGTCCACGCCGCGGCGCCCTGCCCGCCCGACGTCAAGCGCGCGATGTTCGACTGGTGGGGCCCGGTGATCCACGAGTACTACGGCGGCAGCGAGGCCAACGGCATCTGCGCAGTGGCGCCGCAGGATTGGCTGAGCCACCCGGGCTCGGTGGGCAAGGCGGTGCTGGGTGTGGCGCACGTCTGCGATGAAGACGGCAATGCATTGCCGGTCGGCGAGACCGGCCATATCTATTTTTCCGGCATGCCGCCATTCGAATACTTCAAGGACCCGGACAAGACCCGCGGCGCCTACAACGCGCAGGGCTGGAGCACCTTGGGCGACATCGGTCACATGGACACCGAAGGCTACCTGTACCTGACCGACCGCAAGGCGTTCATGATCATTTCCGGCGGCGTCAACATCTATCCGCAGGAAGTCGAGAACGCGCTCATCGGCCACCCCGCGGTGATGGACGTCGCCGTGATTGGCGTGCCGCATCCCGAACTGGGCGAAGAAGTGTTGGCCGCGGTGCAGTTGCGCGACACGGCACAGGCCAGCGATGCGCTCAAGGCCGAGCTGATCACGTTCTGCCGCGAGCGCATCGCCCACTACAAATGCCCGCGCCGGGTGGAGTTCGACGCCAACCTGCCGCGCCTGCCCAACGGCAAGCTGCTCAAGCGGCTGATCAAGACGCGCTACGCCGTCGCCGGGGGTGCGCCGGGCTGAAATTCGAGTAGCCTTGCAAGCACCGGCAGCACCAGGGAGCAGGCACATGCTGGGAAGCACGTTGCGGTGTGTGATGGGATTCCTGGCATTGGCCTATGCCGCATCGACGGCGGCCGGGCACCCGCAGATGCCGTTCGAGTCGCCGTGGCAGCATCTGGGTGTGGCCACCTGCGCCGGCAGCAACTGCCATGGTTCGCAGCGGCCTTTCGATGACTCCCCGGTGCTGCAGAACGAATACTTCACCTGGGAGCGCAAGGACGCTCACTCCAACGCCTTCAAGCTGCTGCAGGGCGCAGACGGCAAGCGCATCGCTGACAACCTCGGCATCGAGGACGCGACAAAAGCCGAGGAATGTCTGGTTTGCCACACCGACTACGTCGCGCCTGGGCAGCGCGGCCGCCGCTACGCGATGTCCGAAGGCGTGGCCTGCGAGGCCTGCCACGGCGGCGCACAGGACTGGCTGGGTCCGCACGTGTCGGGCAACTCGCATCAGCAGAACCTCGATGCCGGCCTATATCCGCTGGAAGACCCGGTCGCTCGTACCCGGCTGTGCCTGCAGTGTCATCTGGGCACCGGCGACAAGCCGATCGATCACCGCATCATGGGCGCCGGTCACCCGCCGCTGGAATTCGAGGTCGGCGCGTTCACCCTCTACCAGCCGGAACATTTCCGCATCGATACCGACTATCTCAAGCGCAAGCCGGCCCACGTCTCCGGCGCAAGGCTGTGGGCCATCGGCCAGATCGTGGCGGCGCAGTTGTACCTTGAGCAATTGCGCAGCCCGCGCTTCAAGGACCATGGCCTGTTTCCCGAGCTGGTGTTCTTCGACTGCAACGCCTGCCATCACCCGATGCGGCCGCCGCGCTGGTCGACCGGCACCGGCGGCGCGCTGGGCGCCGGCGAACCGCGCCTGATGGACGCCTACTTGTTGATGAGCGGCGCGGTGTTGAACGTGCTGACCCCTGATGCCAGCGGTCGGTGGCAGGACGGCTTGCGCGGATTGCAGCAGGCCTCGCGCGAATCGGTCGGCAAGGTCCAGGAACAGGCGGCGACGCTGTCCGCCCTTGCCGACCAAGCCTTGCAGCAGGTCGGCGCACAGGCGATCACCAAGGCACAGACCATCACGTTGATGCAGCAGGTGGCCAAGCTCGGCACCGGGCCGCGCGCCGCCGACTACAGCAGCGCCAAGCAGGTCTACTACGCCATCGACGCCTTGCTGGCCGATCTCAAGCGCCAGCATGGCATTGGCAAGGACGCATTGAACGCGGACATGGACCAACTGTTCACCGCGTTCGATCCGTCCCGACCCTTTGATCCCGAAGCATTGCGCAAGACGCTGCAGCAGATCAGCCAGCGGGTGACGACGCTCTGAGTTCGAGGATTCCGTCTTTTCGGGATGCCGGAGGCGAATCCGGAATCCCGCAAGCAAGGCCGCGCCGCGAGCCCGCACATCGGTTGACGCCTTCCAGGCTGCTACCGCGCGGATGCCTGCGGCTGGTTGGTCACGAACCACGGCTCGCCATCGACGTCGAGGAACAACTCCTGCTGTTCCTTCAACGTGAACGGCCGCGAACCGATGCGCCCGAACACCGCGATCTGGCCGCCGGTTTCGTCAACGGCCCGATCACGATGCAGGCCTTCAGACAAGGCCAGCGCCGGGCTCGCGGTCTGGCGCGTGGCCACCAGTTGCGGCTTGGGATCGGGCGAAAAGCCGTAGAAGCCCGGCTGCGTTTCCGGACTCATGAGCTGGATCACCTTGAGGCCGGCGTCGCCGTCAGCCACATAGGCGAATAGCGAGGCGTTGGTGGCGCCGACCTTGACGTCCCAGGCATCGGTGATCCGGCCGTCGGCGGTGTATTGCTGATACAGCGCCGGCTGTTCGGGGTTGGTGATGTCGACGATCCCCAGTCCTTCAGCGCCGGCGGCGACATAGGCATAGGTGCGCACCAGATACACCCGGCGCGCGTCCTGGAACGCCACCGTGGCCCCATCGACCACCCGCGGCTTGGCCGGATGGGTGACATCCACCACCTGCAAACCTTCGTCGGTGGTGACGAACAGGTAACGGAACTGCAGCGCGCTACCGCGAACGTTTTTCAGCGGTAGCGTGGCAGCGACCTTAGGCGCCAACGGCTGCGACAGGTCCAGGACCACCAGGCCGGCATCGGCCGCCACGTAGACCCAGCTTCCAGCCACGGTCAGATGCCGCGCCCCGTCCAGCACGCCACCCTCGTTCCAGGTCAGGGCGCGTTCGAAGAAGTTGTTGCGCAACTCGCCATCCGACAGGGTGTTGATGTCGACCAGGATCAGGCCCTCTTCGCTGTCGGTGATCAGCGCGTAGTTGTAGATCGGGTGGAAGGGCTGCTCCAGGTTGACCAGACGCATCAGATCGCCCTGATTGCGATCCGGATGGATCGGCTGGTTGGTCGGCAGGGCCACGCAGGTGGCGTTGCGGGTGGCCACCCGGGTGTTGTGGCCCAGAGCGGAGACCGGTGCGCTGATGATGCGCTGGCTGAAGCCCTTGTTGGCCACCGAGGCGACATCGTAGGCCTCAAAGCCGCGGCTGCCCTGCGCCACGTACAGATACTCGCCGCGCAACTGCAGACAGCCGACGCGATCGCCGGTGCCGTGCGAGTACTCTTCGGCCAGCTCGCGGCCGCGGGCTTCGTGCGCCTGATGGCGTGCCGGGTAGGCATAGCGATGCAGATAGCTGCCGATGACCGCCTGTGGTTCATCCCACTCGGTAACCGTGACCGCGGAAACCGCATCGTCACCGCCGACCCAGGCGTTGTAGCCGATGAAGTTCATGAAGTTGGTGCCGTGCAGCAGCAGCTGCGCCATGATCGCGTTGTTGTCGTTGGCGGCGGACAAATGACAGTCCTCGCAAGCCTTGGTCTCGGTCTTGCGCTCGGTATGCGGGTAGTGCGGCGCGAACGCCTGCGAGGAAAATCCGCTGGCTGCCACCGGCGGCTGCTGGATGTAGATCTTCTCGCGGTTGGCGTTGGTGGACGACAGCACCAGCGCGCTCGACGAGCGCACCGGCGCGATGCGATTGCCCTTGGCCGGGCCATGCTTGCCGAGCTGGAACACGTCGTCACGCGCCACCTGCGGGTTGTAGGTGGCGAAGTTGCGCGCCTCTTCCCCCTCGTAGTGCAGGCCGTCGGATTTCCAGTTGGCCTGGATCGGCAGGTGGCAGCCGCCGCAGCTGGTGGTCCACGAGGTATGGCAGGTGGCGCACATCATCTCTTCATCCTGATGCGCGCGATCCTGCGGCGCCACGCCCGTGCCCCAGTCCTGCTTCGCCACGTCGGCCGACACCAGCTTGGCGCGCGCGGCCTTCTCGTTGTAGTGCGCGTTGCCCTGGGTGACGCTGTCCTTGACCAGACTCATCTCCCACTGCAGGCCCTCGGTGACGCTGGAGCGCTGGATCAGCTTGCCGCCGATCCACTCGAAGCGACGCTCGCCGAACGGCGTGCGCGCGACCGACAGATCGTTGCCGCCATCCGGCGCCGCCGGGCCGCTGGTGAGCAGGCTGGGATAGGTATCGGCAGTGCCGTGGCAGTCCACGCATTCGATCTCGATGGCTTGCGCAACCTCCCCGTAGATGTGGCCGTCGCCATGCATGTCCTGCGAGAAGTGACAATCCACGCAATGCATGCCGACATCGACGTGCACCGAGGACATGTGCACCGCCTTGTCGAACTTGTCCGGATCGTCGTCCGCGACGATGTTGCCGTCGGCGTCCAGCAGGCGCCCCTTGCGATCGCGCTTGAACACGGCACGGAAATTCCAGCCGTGGCCGTGGTAGTCGGCGAACTGGGTGTCCTTGAGCTTGGGGTTGAGCTCGCTGACCTTCTCGAGGAAATCCGGATCGCCCCAGTTGCCGCGGATGGCGGCCTCTTCGGGATTGCGCCGATTGATCTCGCGGATCTCGGCGTCCGTCGGCGTTTTTTCCTCCTTGGGCCACATGTGCGGCGCATCGGACTCGTAGTCCCACATGGTGTAGCCAAGGAAGCTGTTCACGAACACGTTGGGCTGGTGCATGTGGCAAACCATGCACTGGCTGGTGGGGATGGCGGAGGTGAACGCGTGTTGCAGCGGATGCCCCGACTCGCCGCGCGCGATGGTGGGGTCGGCGGTGTCGGTTTCGCCGGTGTGTCCGAGCTTGGCGTAGGGGCCGCTATGGCGCGGGTCGCGATCGTTGGCGTAGACCACGTGACAGGCCGAGCACCCCGAACTGCGGTAGTCGCCGGGCTGGTCGTTGGTGCCCATGAACCAGGTGTGCGGATCGTTCAGGCGCGTCTTGTGGATGTTGAGGACCGGCACCGCGATACGGTTGCCGGTGCCGGGGCCGCGATTGGACTGCTTGAGGTCGGGACGGCCGGGCTCTTCCAGCCGCTGGATATTGCCGGCCACGTTGGGCAGGCCGGTTTCGGGGAACAGCGAAAGAACGTTGCGTCCGCCGCGCTCGAACACGCGGAACACATCGGCCGGCGGCGTGGTTTCCCACGACGGCAGCGGGTAGAGCGTTTCGATCACGCCCTTGTCGGTCATGTTGGCGTCGGGTTTGACCGGGCCGTGCAGGGCAGCGGCCTCGCCTGCCGTCGTGTAGGACTCGCCCAGCAGGTAGCGCTTGAACGGCAGGATGCCGTTGTTGTAGCTGGCGCCGCCCCACAGCATGGCGCTGGTCGCCATCAGGCTGCGCTCGGCGGCTTCGATGATGGGCAGGTGGCAGGCGCCGCAGGCTTCGCGGGCGGCGCGATAGTCGCCGGGGTTGACGAAGCGGACGAACTCCGGACTTTCGCGGTTGAGCAGGGCATAGGTGTGCTCCGGATTGGCCGAATCCGGCCAGTGCCAGGTCTGCGGATACAAGGGCAGGACATGGGCGCGGGACAAGGCGCCCTCGTACTCGGCGCTGCCGCGATCGAACCCGCTGGGCTTGCTCACCATCGCATCGCCGCCGTGACAGTCGATGCAGCCGAGAATCACGCCCGGCTGGCGATGCATGGTCTTCTGGTCGGTGTCGGTGTGGCAGCTCACGCAACCGGCGCTCTTGTCGTCGGCCTGGGTCTGCGTCTGCGCGCGCGGTGCCGGCGCGGATGCGGCGTAGTCGATCGACTGCGGATTTTCCCCGCCGGCGGCCTGGGCGGTGCCGAGGGCCGCGCCGGCCACCAGCAAGAGCAGGGCCAGGAGCAGGTGCATCGCAGGCAGGCGGTCCATGGTCAGTAGCTCAGGATCAGGTTGAGCAGAAACGAATAGCCGGTCTCGTCGCCGTATAGCTGCTCGTAGGCTTTGCCCGGCAGCAACGCGGCGCCGGAGGCGCGCACCACCACGTTCTGAGTCGCAAACGGTCGCCAGATCGCCGCCACCGACAGATCCACCCCGATGTCGCGGTCGATGCCGCCCTGATTGCGGTACACCTCGACGATTTCGGAATCGGCAAACCACAGCTGGTTGGCATTCAGCGACACCCGTAGCTGCGCCATCAGGTCCAGATCTAGGCCGACACCGGCCAGCACGGTGCCGGGATTGGCGAAGTTGGACTGGCCCTCGAGCAGCGAGGAGCGCAGCGAGTTGAGCTGGCCGTTGCGGCCGGAGATGCCGACGATGCCGCCACCGATCAGCGGCACGCTCTGGCGGGTCCAGTAGTTGGTGTCGGACCCGCCGGCGAACAGCGGGTTTTCCAGCACCGCATCGAAGCCGGTTTCGACGTCGTCGAAAGGATCGTCGTCGCCGCTGGCGTAGAGCAGCGACACGCGCACGCGTCGCCAGTCGAAGTCGACGCCGCCCTCGGCGGCCAGGAAGAACGCCCGCACATCCACCGGCCCCGGGAACAGCACGCCCTGGTCCTGGTCGCCGAAGGCGAAGTAGGCCGAGCTGGTCAGATTGAAGCGGCCGAAATGACCGTCGCCGTTGAAGCCCACATAGGTGATGTCGTAGTTGCGGAAGGTCTCGCGGCCCAGCGAGGCAGGGCGTTCGATGAAGCCGTTGGTGTTGAAGTGGCTGCCCTCGTCGCCTTCGCGATTGCGGTTGTGCAGCACCACCAGTTGCGAGGTGTGGCCCAGTACCGGGAAGTCCTGCCGGTACAGATTGGCGACGAAGATGTCGTCCTTGCGCAGCGGCTGGCCGAGGTCGTTGAGCAGGGAGTTGGTGTCCTTCTCGACACGGCGGAACCACGCCAGGTTGTACTGCCAGCGGTTGTTGTCGCGGGTGCCGAACAGGCGCACGCCGAGCTGCAGGTCCTGGAACAGGAAACCGCGAAAGTCCGCAGTGAAGGGCTGGATGCCGGCGCGGATGCTGTCGAAGTCGTAACGATCCGACACGTTGCGGATGTGGTAGTCGACAAACAGCTCCTGCACCGCGAAGTGATCGTCTTCGCGATCAGTGCCTTTGCGCGGATCGATGCGCAGGGCGCGAATCTGTTCGACCTCCACCCGGTTGAACTGGAAGGCCGGTGTGAAATGGAACTCCCAGTCGGGCGGACGGAAGGTGGTATCGCCCTTGAGATAGATCAGCGGCACGATCAGCGATTGCGCGAACACCACCTGTTCGCCTTCGCCGATGACGTTGAGCTGGCCACTGCGGTCCTCGACCTGCGCGCCTACCGGTGTCGGTACCCGGCGCGGTTCGACCACGGTGTCCGAGATCGCGCCCAGGCTGAAGAACCAGTCGTCGTACAGCGGCCGATCGGCCTTGAGCGTGTTCTGGTTGTAGGGATCGTAGAGCGGAAAGTCGGTCAGTCCGAGCTGGCGCGTGAGCTGCCAGCGGTCGGCGACCAGGGTCTTGCGGTACTCGGCGTCGGGCGCCGGCTTGACCACCGCCTGCAGGCCGGACCGGCGGTTGTGATTGAAAGGCTTGCGCGGGCCGGTCAGCGGCGAGCCGGGATCGGGGCGCTCGCCGTCCGCGGTGACCGCGCCGGCCGCGGGCTGGCCGGGCCGGCGCCGCAGCGACGGATCGGCGGGCACGGCCTCGGGGGTCGGGACCGCAGGCTTGATGGCTTCGCCTTCGCTGACTTCGCCAGGACGGCGCCGCACCGGCACGGCTGCCGCCGGTGGCGCTTTGGATGGCGACGCCGCGCCGGCTTCAGGCTCGACGGCAGACCCGGGCGTTGCCGACGGCGGCCGCTCGGCATCGGCCGGCACCTCGGTATCGCGCTCCGCCTGCGCCCCGGGACGGCGACGATCCTGCGCATTGACCGGCAATGTCGCCAGCGCAGCGATCAACACCATCAGCAGGGGCAGGCTATTTGTTCGCACAGACGTCCTGCTCGTCGGAATCCAGGAACGGCGCCTGCGGGCACTGGATGTAACGCGGTCGCACGCCGTCGATCAGCAGTTGGTCGGCACGCCGCGCGGGCGGCGCGTTGCCGATGCTGCCGCCCAGCGCCAGCCCGGCCTCGTGCAGGCCGAGGAAGGCCACCATGTCGTCCTGCTCGATGCCGTCACCGGAAACACCGACGGCACCGACCAGGTCCTGCCCCCGATAGATCGGCACGCTGCCCGGAAAGATCTGGATACCGTTGTTCACCAGCGGCGGCAGGCCCGGCGTCGGCGCCAGGCCATTGTTCAGCGGCGTCACGCCAGCGCAGACCCGATCGACGTCGGTCGGCACCAGGCCGGCGACGAAGGCCACGTGGCGGACCACGGCGTTGTAGCCCAGATCCAGTTGCAGACCGGTGGAGAACGGGCTCCACTGCCCGGCCGGCTTGGAGAACGGCCCATGGCGCGACCCGGCCACACCGTCGGGAAAGAACGGTCGCGAAAGATTGCCGACGCTGCGATTGGCAAAGGCGATGGCGCCGTCGTCCAGCGCGGTCGGAATGCCGAGAAACTGGCGCGTGTCGGTCACGTAGTCGGCGAAGTCGACACGTCGCAGTTCGGCGGGGGTGGCGCTGTCCGGCACCAGGTACGCGGCCGGCGGCAGCGCGGCCAGCGTCGCGGCGATGCCGGGCAGCGAGAACGCCAGCGCAGTGCGTGCCTTCTGCAGAGACACGTCGGTGCCGAAGACCGGCGCATCACGCGTGCGCGCAATGCCCAGGATGCCGCCGTCCAGGCCCACCACCGACACCGTGGCGCGCATGGAACTGCCGGTCGGCCTGCGGATCTGTGCGCGGGCGCGGTTGGCGACGTCCAGTGCCGACAGCATCACCTGACGAACTTCCGCCTGGCTCAGCAGCGAACCCGCCACGGGGGCAAAGCGGTTGTTGCCGGCGGCATCGACCAGCACTACCGCGTCGCGTTCGGCAAATCCTGCAGCGGTGGCCGGCACGTATCCCGATTCGACCTGCCCGAACGCGGTACCGGCCACCAGCACCGGGCTGGCCTCGGTGTAACCGCGCACCGCCAGCAGTGCGCCACCGGAGAGGCTGGCAAACGCCGGCGCCTGCCGCGGATCGGCAGCCAGATCGGCGAAATCCACGTCGCTGAAACGCACTGTCTTGCCGTCGACGGTAATGCGGTCGGCACGGCGATCCAGCGGCGCAGCGAATCCGAAACTGCCGGCCACGGCCAGCAGCTCGTCCGGCGCGCGGTCGAAGTCGAGCAGGGAAGGATCGAGCGTGTACAGCCCATCGGATTCGACGCCGATGCCGCCTACCACGGTGCCGTTCTTGTACAGCGGCAATCCGCCCGGATCGGCCGACAGGCCCAGCGGCGAACGATGCGGCCCCGGTCCGGGACCGGCGCCGGCCACGAATCGCGTCGACAGGTCCGAGCACGGCAGTTGCGAGAACTGCACGCCGAACAGGGGACCGCCGGGTTGGTTGCCCTCGCCCGGATTGAAGTTGGCCTGCACGATCTGGCTGGCCGTGCGCGTGGTGAAGGCGTTGCCTTCCGACGACAGGTAGGCGCCGGTGACCGCCTTGGCGATAGCCGACAACTCCGCCGGCACCAGCGAGATGCCTTCGAGGCCACCGTCGATCGGCCCCGAACCGGCCGGCGAGCCGACGCGCACCGCGGCGGGCGCGCCGTTCATGCGGTACACCGCCAGCACATTACCGACGCGATCGGTCACCGCGATGGTGGCGGCCACGCCCTGCGCGTCGGCCTCCGCAACGGCCTGCGCCACGACCAGACCGACATCGTTGGTCGACAGGCGGGTGGGCACATCCAGGCAGAAACCGCTGCAGGGGGTACCACCGATTCCGGTGCCGTCCGCGCCGCGCTCGTCACCACCACAGGCGGTCAGCAACAAAGCCGCTGCCACCGCGGCCCAGGGGTCAGCGAGTCGCGTGTGCCTGCCTCTACGGTCGGCCCCCCATTTCATCGGCAAGCACCCCCGTGAACTTGCCCGCGTGCGACCGCATCGCCTGATGAAACCGGTGACAGTCCGCACAGCGCGTCTCGAACCTGTCCAGCGAATCTACTGCGGCGTGACAGGCCCGGCAAGTTTCGATCTGCGGCAGCATCAGATCGTTGGAATCCTGCGAGTTGCCTGCGGCATGACAGGCCTCGCACCTCATCGCCTGATGCGGCTCGTGGGTGAATCGTGCGTGCACCATCCACGACTGGCGCAGGTCCGGTGCGTCCACGTCCAGCGGCCGGCCAGGCTGCTGGCGCACGTCGTGGCACTTGGCGCAGACGCGCCGGTCGAACACCTCGTCGATGGAATCCAGCGCAGTGACCTCGTCGCCGCGGTCCGCGGACTCGCCGGGACGCTGCCGAACCGTTGCCGGCGCCGCCGGTTTGCGCGAATCGGGATCGACCTCGGCGCGCAGCCGCGCCTCGTTCAACAAGGTTCGAACCGCCGCGCCATCGGCATGCGGCAGACGCAGGGACTCCCCCGCGAAGTCCACTTCGAGCTGGTGGCAGCGCTGGCAATCGTTTTCGAAGCGCAGCGCGACGAAGCCGAACGAGGCGCGATCCGCCGAATGACAACTGGCACAAATCAGCACCTCGGCTCCATCCGGGCCGCGAATCCCGCGCGCGTCCAGGTGCAGATCGTGCGGGAAGATCAGGCCGCTGGCGTCCCGGGTCTGCGCATTCAGCGGCTGACGCTGGCGGCCAATACCGCTGTCGTCGCGCACGCCCACCTGCACCCTGAACGGCGGATGCGAACGGTCGAAATCCTCGATGGCATGCGCGACATCCAGCGACGCAAAATCTTCCGGGCTGCCGTGACAGTCCACGCACAGTCCATCGTGCCGGTTGAGCACCACGTCCGCCCCGCCGTGCTCGAAGTGGCAGCTGGCGCAGCTTCGCGACTGCAGCTCGGCCTGGCGCAGCGCGGCGGGATCGTCGATGTGGGCTGCAACCTCGGCGTGACAGTCCAGACACTGCTCGTCGCGTACCGGCTCGAACAGCCGAACGTGGCAGACCCGGCAATCGTGGCCGAAACCGAGATGGGCGTTGCTGACACGACCCGAAGACCACAGGTGGTCGGTCGGCAGCCACGACGCCAGCGCCGCCGGATGAGGCACGTAGCGCATCGCCAGCGGCATGGCCAGACCCATCAGCAGTACCGCGGCGAGCAGGCCATAGGCCCAACGCCGCGGCCGCCAACCGGTCTGCGCCAAGGTCGTGGCGGCTCGCTCGGAATCGGGTGTGCCGGCCGCATCCTGCTCCAGGACTTCCAGCACCACCGGCCCCTGCGCGCCCAGCACACCCACGCGCAGGCTGTGCAGGCCGACGTCGATCTGGTCGCCCGCCACCAGGTCCGCGGTGCGTTGTCCGGGCCGCCCGTTGAGCCAGAAATCCGCGCTCGAAACACTTTCGGCACGCAACGACATCGGCGACAGCGGCGTCAACCGCAGATGGTGCAGTGCCACCCGCAGGCCGGGCAGTTCGACGGTATTGTCGGTCGCACGCCCCACCGAGACGATCCCCTCGACGGCTTGATCGAGGGCGGCGCCCGTGGAGGACCGGCGGCGGATGACGACGCTCATGACCTACCAGTACAGGAACACGGCCAGCACATGGACCAGCAAGGCCGCCAGCAGGGCCACGGTCAGCGGAATGTGCACGTACAGCCATACATTCATCCGTGCGCGCCGGGTGATGTCGCGATTGATGCGGTCGCGCAAGGCGTTGCGCCGGCCCAGCGTCTGCAACAGTTTCTGGATGTCCTCGCCCCGGTCAGCTGTACGGCCGGCGAAGATGCGCCGCGCCATGAACATCATCGTGGGGCTGCTGGTGGTGGTGCAGCTCTGCGCCGTGCCAGCCGTAGTGAGCAGGCTCAACGTCGGATTCGCGGGGGCGTCGGCCGTCCGCCCCGGACTGAGCAGGCGCTCCAGCATGCCCTGTTCGCCGGGCTTGGGATAACGACCGCTGAGCTGCTGCCATGCGCTGCCGCCGATGCGGGATCGGGACACCGAGCGCGTCACGATCGCGTGAGTCTCGGGGTCGATGCGATCGGCCAGGGCCAGCAGGGTTTCGTTGAGATCGTCGAACTGTTCGACCATTTCGCGGAACTCCATCTGGTTGCGGCCGGTGGTGATCCCGGACGGCAGCACGGCGTAGGCGATCACGCCGTAGACGCCGCTGACGATCACCAGCACCATCAACAGCCAGGCCAGGGAGTGTACGTTCCAGCCGAGCTGGAATGCGGCGTGCAAGGTGCCGATCACCAGCAGCGACAGTCCCAGATACACATGCGCCGAGACCCAGGCGACCAGCGCGCCGCGGCCGGTCTGGAACTGGCGCTTGCGCACGCCCAGCCAGGCCAGCCAGGCGATCAGCGCGACGCCCAGGATGCCCAGGCTGTAGCCGAGCCAGGTGCTGCCGCTCCTGCCTTCGATCGGGTCGTGCCACGCGTAAAGCAGCGCACTGGCAACGCACAGCCCCAGCGCGATCCACAGGAAGCGACCGCCGCGGTAGGCCAGGAACGAGGTGTGTGCCTGCGCGGCCTCCGGACGATCGGCGGGGTGGCGCCTAGCGTCCGCCACGGGCCAGCACCTTGAAGAACGCCTCGGGTCCGACGCGGATGGCGGCGCCGGTCGGGCAGGCCTGCACGCAGGCCGGGCCGGACGGCCGGTCCTTGCACATGTCGCACTTCACCGCCTTCTTCGCCGCACCCTTGGGGTAGTCGTGCACCTCGTCGCCAGGGGCCATGCCCTTGCCCAGCAGCAGCCAGCGCCACAGGCTGGGCTGGTCCTCGGTTTTCACCCCCATCTGGATCACGCCGTAGGGGCAGTTGCGCTCGCAGTTGCCGCAGCCGATGCAGGTCGGTTCGATATACACCTCGCCGTTCGGAGCGCGGCGGATGGCATCGGGCGGACAGTCCTTCATGCAGTGCGGGTGCTCGCAATGCCGGCACGAGGTGGGCACGTGCAGGTTGTCGAAGGTGGCGCCGGCCTCGCGGTCCAGCCGCGACACATTGCCGTGGGTGGCGGCGCAGGCCTTTTCGCACTGGTCGCAGCGCACGCACAGGCTCTCGTCGATCAGCAGCGCATCGGTGGCCTCGCCGAAACCCTGCTGCAGCAGAAAATCGATGCGCTCGCCGCGCTCGGGATCGCTCTCCAGACGCATGCGCTGCTGCATTTGCTGCTGGAACCTTGCGCGTACGGCCGCCTGCGTCTTGGGATGCCGCGACAGCACGTCGAGAAAGGTTTGCGCCGAAATGCAGATGGTCTCGGTCTTGATCGCCGCCTTGGCCGACTGGCTGCGGGCGGTACCGAGAATCACGTCGACCTCGCCGAAATACTGTCCGGCCGCCAGATACTGCAGCACCACGTCCCGGCTTCCCGAACGCGCGGACAGGGCAACCGAACCGGAACGGATCAGGTGCACGGTATCTGCCGCCTGTCCATGCGCGTAGATGTCTTCGCCAGCCTTGAACTGGCACAGCACCGCAGATTCGATGACCGGCGTGAACTGATCGTCGTCCTCGCCCTGCAGCAGGAAGCGGTCGAGCGCGCGCGTAGCGAACACGCGATCGACGTGGGCCCGTACCGCTTCGTTGGCCGCCAGCAGCTTGAGCATGGTGCGGCGCGGCACCTCCAGCAGCACGCAGCGCTTGCCGGCGGTCACACCGGCCGTTCTCGGCCGTCCCGAGATCACCGCCAGTTCGCCGAAGATCTCGCCGGCCTTGAGTTCGCGCTGCTTGCCCGGCGACTGGGTGCCGAGTTGCACGAACACGTTGCCGGCCATGATCACGTAGACCGCAGTCCCGTAATCGCCCGCCTCATAAATCTTCGAGTCGGGCTTGGGCTCCGAGAAGCGGCTTTCCAGCAGCAGCTCGCGCAACTGCAGCCGGTTCATGGCACCGAAGATCGGCGAGCGGTCGGCCAGGATGTCGAGGAACAGGGTGACATCGGGAAAGGCCGAGAACACCTTGAGCTTGCGCCGCAACAGCGGCTCGTCGGCCGGCTCCACCGGCCGCCGGCCGATGAACTCCACCACCTCGTAGCCCTGGTTCATCGCCTGCTTGATCAGCGGATAGCCGGCCAGCGCGCCGACCAGGTACAGCCCGGAGACGTTGGACTCGTACCGCGGCGAGACCTGCGGTACGGCGGCGGGGTCGGCGTTGGGAAACTTCACCCCGCAGGCTTCGACGAAGCTGCGCTGCGGCGTCGCGCCGAGCCGCGCGATGATGCGGTCGCAGCGTAGATCGACCACGCCGTCGCGTGAGTTGAGCCGCAGCACCATGCGGCGGTTGGCGCCGCTGGCGGCAGCGGTAATCGCCTCCGGCGCGCTGTGGTAGTGGCACTGAACCTTGCCGCGCTCGATGGCCTGCAGAATGAGCTGGTTGTTGCCGTCCTTGGCGCGGGAGAACTCGCCCTTGCGATTGACGATGTGCACGGTGTTGTGACGGGCCAGCGCCACCGCGTTTTCGATGGCGGCGTCACCCGCGCCGACCACCACGATCACCTCGCCGCGATATTCGTCCGGATCGTCGAGCTGGTACTGGACGTGCGGCAGCTCCTCGCCGGGGACATCCATCTTGCGCGGGTTGCCCTGCACCCCGATCGCCAGCACCACGTGGCGGGCCTGGCAGTTCGAGCCGTCGGTCAGGGTCAGGTCGAAACCCGAGGCGCTCTTGCGGATCGCCGAGACCTCGGTGCGAAAGCGCACGTTGACCTTGTGCTGGGCGACATCCTGGGTCCAGCGCGCCAGCAGTTGTTCGCGGGCACCGGCCTCGAACCCGGCCGATGCGCGCAGCGGCAGCACCGCGGGCTCCGCCATCACGTGCTTGCCCTTCTGATAGCGGAAGATCGTGTTCGACAGATGCGGCTGGGCTTCAAACAGAATGTGCGAGTCGCCCATTTCCGCCGCGCGGCACGCGGCAGACAATCCTCCTGGGCCCGACCCGACGATGGCGATGTCGTAAATGCGAAACCCCAAGTTTCACGGCTGATCCCTGGGGCTAGCTTACTGGCCTCGGGTGCGAACTGCCCATCGCAGCCCGGCCAATGGTGGCGTCGGACCCGTCATCACGAATTTCCGGCCGCTGGCGTCGACACATCCGGCATCCGACGGGGCGACACTCGACCCTGCAGGACGCCGCAAGCGGGTTGCGGAAGCGGTGAAACGCCGGCCGCCGCGACGCACTCGATCAGTCCTCCAGCGTCCGGCTCCCGTACAGATAGCGGCAGCCGTCCGGCCCCACCTCTTCGCGATGCGTCTGTCCGCAATGCATCACGAACACATCGCCCGGACCGCACCGCTGCACTTCGCCATCGCCGGTGATCGCCATGTAGCCCTGCACCACCAGGCCGCGCACTTCGAACGGGTGCGTGTGATCGGGATTGACCCGACCGGGTGCGTATTCGCCCGCGATGGCGTCGCCGAAACCATCGCGGCTCAGCTCGGTCTGGAATTGCTGTCGGTCCATCGGCACGCCTCCTTGCCTCTCCGAGCCTGGAAGGATAGACCAATGACCCATGACGTTGACCTTGGCAGCGAACGCAGAACCGGTTCGACTACCCTCGACGAGTGGCGCAGGTACTGGCGCACCCGCATGATCCCGAAGAACGCCATTCGAACATTCCATTGGAGGACCCCACCGCCATGAACGCTTCTGAAAGCTCGTTGCAAACCCTGATCCCCGCTGCCCGCGGCCACCGCCTCGGCGACCTGCTGCGGCGCTCGGCTGCACGCACTCCGAACAAGACGGCGCTGGTCTACCAGGATCTGCGCCAGAGCTTCGCGCAACTCGACGACACCGTGAACCGCACGGCTAATGCCCTGGCCGCACGCGGAGTAAAGAAGGGCGACCACGTGGCGCTGCTGTCGCACAACAACCACGGTTTCGTGGTGATCCGTTTTGCGCTGGCCAAGCTGGGTGCGGTGACGGTACCGATCAACTTCATGCTCAACGCCAGCGAGATTGTGTTCATTCTCGACAACGGCGAGGCCTGCGGCATGGTGGTGGAAGACGCACTGGCCCGTGTCGCCGACGCGGCCATCGCCGAATCCGGGGTCAGTCTCAAGCTGCGCGGCGCCATCCGCGAAAAGCAGGACAGCACCCCGGCCGGCTGGGAATGCGTGCAGGACTGGATGCAGCACCCCGACGCCGCCGAGCCCGACATCCTGATCGCCGACGACGATCCGGTGCAGATGCTCTACACCAGCGGCACCGAGTCGCGGCCCAAGGGCGCGCTGCTGTCGGCGCGCTGCCTGTACACGCAGTACGCCAGCCTGATCGCCGACGGCGAGATGACCGGCGACGACATCGAGGTGCACTCGCTACCGCTGTACCACTGCGCGCAGCTCGACTGTTTCCTGACGCCGGACCTATATCTGGGCGCGACCAGCATCGTGCTGCCCGGCCCGGATGCCGCCACCCTGCTCAGGACCATCGCGGCAGAGAAGTGCACCAAGCTGTTCTGCCCGCCCACGGTGTGGATCGCGCTGCTGCGTCACCCCGACTTCGACAAGACCGATCTGTCCAGCCTGAAGAAGGGCTACTACGGCGCCTCGATCATGCCGGTGGAGATCGTCAAGGAAATCCACGCGCGCATTCCCGGCATCCGCCTGTTCAACTTCTACGGCCAGACCGAACTGTCGCCCCTGGCCACCGTGCTCAAGCCGGCCGATCAGCTACGCAAGCTCGGCTCCGCCGGCCGGCCCGCGCTCAACGTCGAGACCCGCGTGGTGGACGACGACGACCGCCCGGTGCCGGTGGGCACGGTGGGCGAGATCGTGCATCGCAGCCCGCACATCACGCTCGGCTACTGGAAGAACCCTTCGAAGACCGCCGAGGCCTTCCGCAACGGCTGGTTCCACTCCGGCGATCTGGGCGTGATGGACGAAGAGGGGTATCTGTCGGTGGTCGATCGCAAGAAAGACATGATCAAGTCCGGCGGCGAGAACGTGGCCAGTCGCGAGGTCGAGGAGATCATCTTCCAGCATCCGGCGGTGTCCGAAGTCGCCGTGTTCGGCGTGTCGCATCCCAAGTGGATCGAGGCGGTGATGGCGGTAGTGGTGCCGCGCCCGGGGCAGGCCATCACGGCCGAGGAACTGCTCAAGTTCTGTCGCGAACGCATGGCCGGCTACAAGGCGCCCAAGCTCGCCGAGGTGGTCGACGCCCTGCCCAAGAACGCCAGCGGCAAGATCCTCAAGCGCGATCTGCGCGATCGCTTCGCCGACCGCGGCAAGGCGCTCGGCGGCTGACCTTGCCGGACGCAGCAACGTCGGTGCCGCGGGCATCTGCGGCGCCGTACGGCCTTCACATTGCACGGTCACTATTGGCCCTATTGGGAAAGATTATTTGATCGAGCGCGCCCCACCCTCCAGACTCGATCCCGATTCGCGTCAGCCATTTCAAACAGCTAAAGGAGAGAGTCATGTCAAACGACGCACAGTGCCCATTCGCGGGCGGTAGCGGCAAGAACGCGGTTGCGGGATCCAACCGCAACGCGAACTGGTGGCCCAATCAGCTCAACCTCAAGATCCTGAGCCAGCACTCGTCCAAGACCAATCCCATGGACGGCGGTTTCGATTACGCCGAGGCGTTCAAGACCCTGGACCTGGACGCCGTGATCAAGGACCTGCACGCGCTGATGACCGACTCGCAGGACTGGTGGCCCGCCGACTACGGCCATTACGGCCCCTTCTTCATCCGCATGGCCTGGCATGCCGCCGGCACCTATCGCATCGCCGATGGGCGTGGCGGCGCTGGCGCCGGCGCGCAGCGTTTCGCGCCCGAGAACAGCTGGCCGGACAACGGCAATCTTGACAAGGCCCGCCGTCTGCTGTGGCCGATCAAGCAGAAATACGGCAACAAGCTGTCCTGGGCCGACCTGTTCGTCCTCACCGGCAACGTCGCGCTGGAATCCATGGGCTTCAAGACCTTTGGCTTCGGCGGCGGTCGCGCCGACATCTGGGAACCGGAGGAGGACATCTACTGGGGTCCGGAAACCACCTGGCTCGGTGACGAGCGCTACAAGGGCGACCGCGAGCTGGACAATCCGCTCGCCGCCGTGCAGATGGGCCTGATCTATGTGAATCCCGAAGGCCCCAACGGCAATCCCGATCCGCTGGGCTCGGCGCGCGACATTCGCGAAACCTTTGCGCGCATGGCGATGGACGACGCCGAAACCGTGGCGCTCACCGCCGGTGGCCACACCTTCGGCAAGACCCATGGCGCCGGCGACACCGCCAACGTCGGGCGCGAGCCCGAGGCAGCCGACCTGGCCGAGCAGGGCTTCGGCTGGAAGAACGCCTTCGGGTCCGGCAAGGGCGAACATGCCATCACCAGCGGCCTGGAAGGCGCCTGGACGCCGACGCCCATCCAATGGGATATGAGCTACTTCGAGACCCTGTTCGGCTACGAGTGGGAGCTGACCAAGAGCCCTGCCGGCGCGCAGCAGTGGAAGCCCAAGGGCGATGCCGGCGCCGGCACCGTGCCGGATGCCCACAACCCCAACAAGCGCCACGCGCCGATGATGTCCACCGCCGACATGGCCATGCGCATGGACCCGGCCTACGAGAAAATCTCGCGTCGCTTCATGGCCAACCCGGAAGAGTTTGCCGACGCCTTCGCCCGCGCCTGGTTCAAGCTCACCCACCGCGACATGGGGCCGCGTTCCCGTTACCTGGGCAAGCTGGTGCCGGCTGAAGAACTGATCTGGCAGGACCCGGTCCCCACCGCAAACCATCCGCCGATCGACGACAAGGACATCGCCGCACTCAAGGCCAAGCTGCTGGCCAGCGGCCTGTCCACCGCCCAGCTGGTCAACACCGCCTGGGCCTCGGCATCCACCTATCGCGGCAGCGACAAGCGCGGCGGCGCCAATGGCGCGCGCCTCCGCCTGGCCCCGCAGAAGGACTGGGAGGTCAACCAGCCGGCAGAACTGGCCAGGATCCTGCAGAAGATCGAAGCCGTGCAGCAGGACTTCAACGGCGCAGCCGGTGGCGGCAAGCAGGTATCGCTGGCCGACCTGATCGTGCTCGGCGGTTGCGCTGCAGTCGAGGCCGCGGCCAAGCAGGCCGGGCACGATGTCAGCGTGCCCTTCTCGCCGGGTCGCACCGACGCCTCTCAAGCGCAGACCGATGCCGAGTCGTTCGCACCGCTCGAACCGCTTGCCGACGGCTTCCGCAACTACGCCCGCAAGGGCCTCGAAGGCATGGCCGCCGAACTGCTGGTGGACAAGGCGCAGCTGCTGGAACTGACCGCGCCCGAGATGACGGTGCTGGTGGGCGGCATGCGCGTGCTCGATGCCAACTCCGGCCAGGCCAAGCACGGCGTGTTCACCCGGCGGCCGGGTGCGCTCACCAACGACTTCTTCGTCAACCTGCTCGACATGAGCACCGCCTGGAAGCGTTCGGACGCGGACCCCAATGTCCTGGAAGGCAGCGACCGCAAGACCGGCGCGGTGAAGTGGACCGGCACCGTCGCCGACCTCGTGTTCGGCTCCAACTCGCAGCTGCGCGCACTGGCGGAGGTCTACGCCACCAGTGACGCCCAGGGCAAGTTCGTCAAGGACTTCGCCGCTGCATGGGGCAAGGTGATGAACCTGGATCGCTTCGATCTGCGCTAATCTGGAAAAGCCTCTGCCACGGATTGCATGGATGACACGGATTGAAAAACCAGCTCGTGTGGGCCCCTCGCATCACCGGACCGGTGAAGCGAGGATCCACAAGCTGCTGGTGGTTTTGAACCGCGCTTATCCGTGCAGTTCGTGGCTGACGGCGGCTTATTGAGTTCACGGAAGTTCGCGTAACCCTACGGGCATCTCCACGCGGCCCGGCCTGGTTCCGATCACGGTAACCCTGCCGCGCCGCGTTATTTTTCGAGGCCCGCGTCGTCGGCAAAGCTCCATGATTCAGTGACCCGCAGGAAACGCCGGTCGGCCCCGCTCTGACTCCCAGGCTGGACCGGTTCCCGCCGCCCGCGGGCGCTGCCGGCAGGGGAACGCCCGCGCTGACGTCGTGCCCGACCCACCGCATACTGCGGATGCGGTCGCTTTCGCCGCCCACTGCGTTCCACCCGAGTCCATGCCGGCTTCCTCCGCGTCGCCCACCGTGCGCGCACCTGCTCCCACATCAGCGAAGTATCCCGGCCATATCCCGGGCGAGGCCGGCATCTGGGTGCTGGTGCTGGGCGACATGACCGTATTCGGTTTGATGTTTGCGTGCTTCACCTGGTATCGCGCGCAAAGCCTGGAGCTGTATCTGCAATCGCAGGCCACCTTGGACCAGACCCTGGGCATGGCCAACACGCTGCTGCTGCTGACCAGCTCCTGGTTCGTGGCGTTGGCGATGGCCGCCATCCGCGCTGCTCGCCGGGTGCAGGCGGCACGGCTGCTGGCGCTGGCGTTTGCCTGCGGTGCCGGCTTCATCGGTCTGAAGGTGATCGAGTACGGCGCCAAGATCGGCGCCGGCATCACCCTGACCACCAACGAGTTCTACACCTTCTACTTCGTGCTCACCGGACTGCACATGCTGCACGTGCTGGTGGGCATGGGTGTGCTGGCGCTGCTGTGGCGGCGTGCCCGCGCGGCGGCAGCCACGGCCGACGAAGGCCTGTGGATGGAGGGCGGCGCCACTTTCTGGCACATGGTGGACCTGCTGTGGATCGTGATCTTCCCGCTGCTGTACCTGCTGCAATGAAGCTGTTGCGCACGCCGCTGACCTGGGTCTGGCTGCTGCTGGCGGCACTGACGCTGATCTCGTTCATGCTCGGCACCAGCCATCGCGCCCAGGCCGGCACATCGGTCAGCGCACCGGCGCTGTGGAGCGCGGTCGCGCTGGTGCTGATCTCGTTTGCCAAGGTGCGGATGATCATCTTCCACTTCATGGAAGTGCAGCACGCGCCATGGCCACTCAAGCGCGTGTGCGACGTCTGGATCGTGGTGGTGGCCGGCGCCATCGTGCTGACCTATCTCGGCGTCGGACAACCCGCGGCCAAGGCCGACGACACCGCTACGGCATCCACTTCCACACTCACCACCGGGGAATCTCGATGAGCACCAGAATGCAGACGCTGTGCGCGTGGTCCGGCCTGATGTTCGTCGCACTGCTGTTCGTGGGGGTCTGGTTCGTAGCCTGGTTCATACCGCCGCTCGCGCCCGCACTGGATGCCGATGCCGTCGCCGCGTTCTATGCCGCCTCGCCCACCTCCATCCGTATCGGTCTGGTAATCGGCATGATCGCCTCTGGCTTCTTCATCCCGTGGACCGCGGTGCTGTCGGTGCAGATGGCGCGCATGCAGGGCACCTCGCCGGTGCTGCCGGTGATCCAGGCCATCGGCGGTGGCGTGGTGGTGTGGATCGTGCTGCTGCCGGTGGTGTTCTGGCTCACCGCCTCGTTTCGCGTCGAGCGCAGTCCGGAACTGGTGCTGCTGCTCAACGACCTGGGCTGGATCGCCCTGGTGGCCACCTTTCCCGCACCGCTGATGCAGTTGTTCGCCATCGGCATCGCCACCCTGTCCGACCGCAGTCCGCAACCGGTCTTCCCGCGCTGGGCCGGCTACTTCAACCTGTGGATGGGCACGCTGTTCATCCCCGGCGCACTGATCGTGTTCTTCAAGTCCGGCCCCTTCGCCTGGAGCGGTCTGATCGGGTTCTGGGTGCCGCTCAGCGCCTTCGCGCTGTGGTTCGTGGTGATGACGCCGGTGCTGCTCAAGGCGATCCGGGAGCAGCAAGCGACGGAGTAGGCGCGCAGTGGGTCGGTACTTGAGAAACTGTATTTATATACAGTATCCTCATCCGACCATGCTCACCCCCCGCCAGACCGACATCCTCGCCTTCATCCGCATCTGCCTGGAGCAGCGCGGCGCGCCGCCCACCCGCGCGGACATCGTGCAGGAGTTCGGCTTCGCCTCGCCCACCGCGGCGGACGATCACCTCAAGGCGCTGGCCAGAAAGGGCGTGATCGAACTGGTTCCGGGGGCTGCGCGTGGCATTCGCCTGCTGGAGGCCGTGCCGCAGCAATACCAATTGCCGCTGATCGGCCGTGTGGCCGCCGGCAGCCCGCTGCTGGCCCTGGAGAACCTGGAACGCCAGGTTCCGGTGGATGCCGGGCTGTTCAAACCGCGCGCGGATTACCTGCTGCGCGTCACCGGCGAGTCGATGCGCGACATCGGCATCCGTAACGGCGATCTGCTCGCCGTGCATCGCCAGGCCACTGCACGCAACGGCCAGGTGGTAGTGGCGCGCCTCGACGACGAAGTCACGGTCAAGCGCTACCAGCGGCGTGGCGACGTGGTGCAGTTGCTGGCGGAAAACCCCGACTTCGCGCCCATCCGCGTGGACCTGTCGCGCCAGCCGCTGGCGATAGAGGGCCTGGCCGTGGGCTTGCTGCGCACGGATGGTTTCGGCCGGCTTTGAGTTCAGGACGCGATTGGAAATGCACATGAAACCCTGGTTCGCCTTGCCCGGCCTGCTGTTTCCGCTGCTGGTTCACGCCAGTACCAGCACGTTCATCTGCGATTACGCGCGCTACAGCAATCCCGAAAGCGCCCACCAGGCCGAAGAACATTTTTCCTTCACCTTCATCCTCGACGAAACCAGCAACGCCGCGTACGTGCTGGGCAGCCCAGGGCGCCACGAGGTGACCATGCGCGATGGCGTCAGGCATTTCACCTTTGTCGAGGTCACCGATGCCGGCGAAGTCATGCGCACCACGGTGGCCTCGCACGGGGGCTCCGCGCGCAGTCAGAGCATGGTGACCGGCAGCGACGCCATTGCATCTCACGCCGTGTTCAAGGGCAGCGCAAGCCCGGCGCACGTGAGCCAGACAGCCGCCCCCACTCTGCGCCTGGACGGTCGTTGCTCGGCCGTGGGCGGGATCGGGCGCTAGCCCGCATTTCTCACAGGTCGCCGGAGAATCCCTTGCCATCGCCAATCCGCACAACGTTCTTCGACTTCGATTCCGAAACAGACTGTAGAGAGATTCTCCGACTGGATCGGCGCTGGCCTGTCTGCGGCGCGCATCGCTTGGGACTCACTCACCCCATAGAACCACTATGGGGTTCGCTCCGTCCCGGCGCACTGCACGTCCTCGACATACGGCCATCGCTCGATCCCCCTGTGAGAAATGCGGGCTAGATGGAACCGCGCATCAGCTTTATCACGCTCGGCGTGAGCGACCTGCAACGCGCCACCGGTTTCTACGCGGACGTACTCAAGCTGCCGCGCATCCCCATGCCGGAAGACGCGGGCGTGAGTTTCTTCGAGATGGGCCGCACCTGGCTGTCGCTGTTTCCGCGCACAGAACTCGCAAGAGATGCCGGCGTGCCGGCCGAAGGCGCCGGCTTTGCCGGCTTCACCCTGGCGCACAACCTGGGCTCGATCGAAGCGGTCGACGCGCTGTTCGCCGAGCTGCGCAGCGCCGGCGTGACGATCGTGAAAGCCCCGCATTGCACCGATTGGGGTGGCTACTCCGGCTATTTCGCCGATCCCGACGAATTTCTCTGGGAAGTCGCATGGAATCCGCACTTCCCGCACATCTGAGCCTGCTCGGTCCGCAGCTGTGGCGCGGCCACCAACAAGCCGCCATCCGCGCCACGCCCACCGGCTTTGCCGCGCTCGATCGCGTGCTGCCCGGCGGCGGCTGGCCGCTCGGCGCGGTCAGCGAAATCCTGCATGCACAACCCGGTGTCGGCGAACTGAGTCTGGCCCTGCCGCTGTTGGCCGGCCTGACCCAGGCGGGCCGCAAGCTGGCCTTCGTCGCGCCGCCCTGCCTGCCTTACGCGCCGCGTCTGGCCGCTGCCGGCCTGAGCCTTGAACAGGTGCTGGTGGTGGACGCCGACGATACGCAGAACGCACTGTGGTCGGCCGAGCTGCTGCTGCGCGCCGGTGGCTGCGTGCTGCTATGGGCCGACAAGGTGGAAACCAGCGCCCTGCGCCGGCTGCAGCTCGCTGCCGAAAGCCAGGACGGCTGCGTGCTGCTGTATCGCTCCGATCGCCATGCCCGCGAATCCACGCCCAGCGCGCTGCGCCTGCGGGTGTGGCGCGAAGCCGATGGCACGCCCTGTGTGGACGTGCTCAAGTGCCGTGGGTACAAACCGGCGCCCGTGTGGTTGAGCGCCGCGGCATGAGCCGGCCGGGATCGATCCATGCTTTGGCTCTGCCTGCACCTGCCCCGCCTGCCGCTGTCGGCACTGGATAAAGAGCCTGAAAGCGGCCCGGTGGCGGTGGTCGACCAGCACGGCGCGCAGCGCTGGCTGATCACCGACGCGCCGCATTGTCCTGCGGGCACGACGCTGCGCCGGGCCCTGCTGCTGGATCCCGAACTGAAACTGCGGGTGCGCCGACCCGTGGCCGAATCCGCGGCGCTGCACAGCCTGGCGCACTGGATTTATCGCTACGGCCAGCCGGTGACGGCGCAGATCCAGGACCTGCACGAACCCGGCCGCCTGCCGCGCGTGCTGCTGTGGGTGGAGATCGGCCAGAGCCTGAACCTGTTCGGCGGACTGGAGGTGCTGCGCGATACGCTGTGCAACGAACTGCTCGAACTCGGTCATGCCGCCCAGCTCGGCTGCGCCCCGACGCGCGCCGCCGCCGCGACGCGCGCCTGCGCCGGGCAGTCCGATGCGGTGTTCGACTTGCATGAGCTGGAAGCCCATCTGGCCGCCCTGCCGCTGAGCGTCCTGCACTGGCCGGGCGAGCGTCTGCAGGCCTTGCAGGGCGTCGGCTTTCGCAGCCTGGGGGATCTGTTCGCGGTGCCGCGTGCGGCCTTCGTCAAACGCTTCGGCGCCGCCACACGACTGGCGCTGGACCGCCTGCTGGGCCTGGCGCCCGAACCCTTCGAGGCCATCGTGCCACCCGAAACCTTCCGTCGCCGCTTCGAGCTGGCAGCCGAGATCGAGGAGGTCGAGCGCCTGCAGTTTCCGCTCCGGCGCCTGTGCAAGGAACTGCAGGCCTACCTGCGTGCATGCGACCGCGGACTGGCCAGCGTGAGCCTGAACGTGATCCACGCCGGCGCACGCGAAACCTGCATCCATGCACGCTTCGTCGATCCGCATCGCGAGGCCGATCGCATCTTCGCGGCGTTGCACGAACGCCTGGAGCGGGACGGCCTGCCGCTGCCGGCACGCGAACTGATTCTGATCGCCGAAGATTTCGCCGAGGCGATCCCCCCGCAGTCCGACCTGCTCGATCCGCGCGCCGGCCAGGCCCAGCAGTGGTCGGCCGCAGTCGATCGCATCCGCGCGCGGCTCGGCGAGGCCAGGGTCTGGTCGCCGCAGGTGCGCGAAGACCACCGGCCTGAACTGGCCGCGGCCCGGCTTGGCGCGGCGACGCCAGCAGCTTCTGCCTCAGGTCGCAAGCCGGGCTTCGCCGCGCCCGCAGTGGGATCCCGGCCCGGATTTCTCCTGACCGAACCCTGGCCGATGCCGCCGCCGCAGCTTGCGGCCGATCCTGTATTCGAGCGCATCGAGTCCGGCTGGTGGGACGGCCAGGACATCCGCCGCGACTACACCACGCTCAGCCTCAACGGCGGCCGCGCCTGGGTGTATCGCGACCTCGACACGCAGGCCTGGTTCCTGCACGGGTGGTGGTCGTGAGCGCGTCCCCCGTAGCCCGGTTTCGCGCAGCGAAGCCGGGGGTTGTTTGCACGGCATCCGCCCCGGCTCCGTTGCGCGAAACCGGGCTGCGAAGGAGGCTTGAGCATGGTCCAGTACCGTCGCGCACGAATCCCGGGTGGCAGCTTCTTCTTCACCGTCACGCTGGCCGACCGGCATTCCTCCTTGCTGATCGATCATGTCGATGCCTTGCGTGGTGCGTTTCGACAAACGCGGGCGCGCCACCCATTCAGCATCGACGCCATCGTCGTCCTGCCCGATCACCTGCACAGCCTATGGACCCTGCCGCCGGGCGATGCAGACTTTCCCGCACGCTGGCAAGGGATCAAGACGCGCTTCACGCGAGCGCTGATGGAACGCGGCCTGAGGATTCCGCGCCATCACAATGGCGAACCCGCCCTGTGGCAGCGCCGTTACTGGGAGCATGCGATACGCGACGACGAAGATCGTCGGCAGCATTTCGATTACATCCTGTTCAACCCGGTCAAGCATGGACTCGTGCGGCAAGTGCGGGATTGGCCGCATTCCTCCTTCCATCGCCATGTCCGACAGGGACTGATCCCATCCGACTGGGGTGGAACCGCCAGCGGCGACGGCGATTTCGGCGAACGTCGCGCCTGAGATTTCAGGGACCGGGGACCGGGGTCCCGGCTCCGCTGCACGGACCCGGGCTACGCGGATCGCAAGTGTCCGTGCCGTGATGAGGTCTTCTTCGCCGGCCGTCCGGGTTCACGTATCAGAGCCGGAGTGCACCGATCCCCTACCGCCCGGCGGCTACGCCGAACTGCACTGCCTGTCTGCCTTCAGCTTCCAGCGCGGCGCCTCGCAGGCACAGGAACTGTTCGAACGCGCGCGCGACCTGGGCTATACCGCGCTGGCGATCACCGACGAGTGTTCCCTGGCCGGCATCGTGCGCGCGCTGGAGGCTTCCGAGAAAACCAAGCTGCCGCTGATCGTCGGCAGCGAAGTGCAGATCGAGGACGGACCCAGGCTGGTGCTGCTGGTGCCTGACCTCGCCGCCTACCGGGCGCTGTCGGCCCTGATCACGCATGCGCGGCGACGCAGCGACAAGGGCGAGTACCGCCTGCTGCGCGAAGATTTCCTGCAGATTGCGCAGACCGCGCTGGCGCTGTGGATTCCGGATGCGGCGCCCAGCGCCGAACACGCGGCCTGGGTGCGCGACAGCTTCCCGCAACGCGCCTGGATCGCGGTGCATCGCCACCGCGCTGCCGACGATGCCGCACGCATCGACCAGTTGCGCGCACTGGGCGAGCGCTTCGGCCTGCCGCTGGTGGCGGCCGGCGACGTGCGCTACCACGCGCCCGAACGCCGGCCGCTGCACGATGTGATGACCGCCATCCGCCATCGCGTGCCGGTGGCCGAGTGCGGCCATCGCCTGCTGCCCAACGGCGAGCATCACCTGCGCCCGATCAAGACGCTGCGGGCGCTGTATCCGGCCGCATGGCTGGAAGAGAGCCTGCGCATTGCCGAGCGCTGCCGCTTTTCGATGCGCCAACTGCGCTACGACTATCCGCAGGAACTGGTGCCGGCCGGGCACACGCCGACGAGCTGGCTGCGTGAACTGAGCCTGCAGGGCATGGCGCGACGCTGGCCACAGGGCGCGCGACCGGACATCGCCGCGCAGATCGACAAGGAGCTGCACCTGATCGCCGAGATGAAGGTCGAGGCGTTTTTTCTCACCGTGTGGGACATCGTGCGCGAGGCGCACGAGCGCAACATCCTCTGCCAGGGCCGCGGCAGCGCCGCCAATTCCGCGGTGTGCTATGCGCTGGGGATCACCGAGGTCACGCCGGAAAATCACGGCCTGCTGTTCGAGCGGTTCCTGTCCAAGGAGCGCAACGAGGCGCCGGACATCGACGTCGATTTCGAGCACCAGCGGCGCGAGGAGATCATCCAGTACATCTTCGCCAAGTACACCCGCGAACGCGCCGCGCTGGCCGCCACCGTCATTCATTACCGCCGCCGCATGGCGCTGCGCGAGGTGGGCTGGGCGCTGGGCATCGACGCCGAACAGGTCGAGGCGCTGATCCGCTCGCTGGCGTGGTGGGATCGCGGCGATGTGCTCGACCAGCGTTTCCGCGAGGTCGGTCTGGATCCCGAGGCGGCACTGCCCAAGCGCTGGCTCGCCCTGGCGCGCGAACTGGTCGGCATGCCGCGGCACCTGTCGCAGCACGTCGGCGGTTTCATCATTTCCGACGTGCCGGTGTCGCAGCTGGTGCCGGTGGAAAACGCGGCGATGGCGGATCGCACCATCATCCAGTGGGACAAGGACGATCTCGAATCGCTGGGTCTGCTCAAGGTCGACGTGCTGGCACTGGGCATGCTCAGCGCGCTGCGCCGGTCGCTGGCGATGCTGTCGGCCTGGCACGGCCGCGACTTCGGATTGCGCGACCTGCCGCGCGAGGACCCCGCCACCTACGACATGATCTGCGCCGGTCGCACCATCGGCGTGTTCCAGATCGAGTCGCGCGCGCAGATGTCGATGCTGCCGCGTCTGCAGCCACGCAATTTCTACGACCTGGTGATCCAGATCTCCATCGTGCGTCCGGGACCGATTCAGGGCGGCATGGTGCATCCCTATCTGAAGCGCCGGCAGTTGCGCGAGAAGCACCCCGACACCCCGTTCGACATTCCGCAACGCCTGCACAAGGCACTGGGCCGCACCCTGGGCATTCCGCTGTTCCAGGAACAGGTGATGCAGATCGCCATCGACGGCGCCGGCTTCTCGCCCGGCGAGGCCGACCAGGTGCGCCGCTCGATGGCGGCGTGGAAGCGCCACGGCGGGCTGGAACATTTCCGTGAACGCCTGCTCGGCGGCATGGCCGCCAACGGCTTCGATCCCGCGTTCGCCGACAACATCTACCAGATGGTGCTCGGCTTCGGGTCCTACGGCTTTCCGGAATCGCACGCGGCGAGCTTCGCCCTGCTCGCCTACGCCTCGGCCTGGCTCAAGCGTCACGAGCCGGCCGCGTTCTTTGCCGGCCTGATCAACTCGCAACCCATGGGCTTCTACGCGCCAGCGCAACTGGTGCAGGAAGCCCGACGTGACGGCGTCTGCGTGTTGCCGGTCGATGCGTGTGTGAGTGCGTGGGATTGCACGCTGGAACCTCTGTCAACGGTAGCCCGGTTTCGCGCCAGCGAAGCCGGGATGTGGGCATCCGATGCCGCCCCGGCTTCGCCTGCGGCGAAACCGGACCACGGGCCTGCGCTACGCCTCGGCCTGCGCCTGGTCAGCGGCCTGTCCGAAGCCAGCGCGCTGCGCATCGTGGCGGCGCGCACGCAACACGCCTTTACCGATCTCGACGACCTGGTGCATCGCGCCGGACTCGACGCACGTGATCGGCGCCTGCTGGCGGACGCCGATGCGCTGCGTGCGCTGTCCGGGCACCGCCACCAGGCGCGCTGGTCGGCGCTGGGCGTCGAACGCCTGCCGGGGATACTCGCCGGCCATGCCGCGCGCGAGGCGCAACTCGATCTGCTGACCGCGCCCGGCGAAGGCCAGGACGTGCTCGACGACTACGCCAGCACCGGCCTGAGCCTGCGCCGCCATCCACTGGAACTGCTGCGACCGCGCCTGAACCGCCAGCGCGTGTTGCGCGCCGCCGACCTCGAACCGCTGCCCGGCGGCCGCCGCGTGAAGGTCGCCGGCCTGGTCATCAACCGTCAGCGACCCGGCACCGCCAAGGGCACCGTGTTCATGACCCTGGAAGACGAAACCGGCACTCATAACCTGATCCTGTGGCCGGCGGTGATGGAAGCGCATCGGCGCGACGCGCTGGCGGCACGCCTGCTGCTGGTGCGCGGCGAGCTGCAGAAATCCCAGGGCGTGACCCACGTGGTGGTGCAGGGCCTGACCGACCTCAGCGCCTGGATCGGCGATTTGAACGTGAGCTCGCGCGACTTTCACTAAGCACCGCTGCGCGCGCCTGCAGGCGCCAGGCCAGCGCATACAGGATGGCGACGACCATCAGCGCCAGCGCCAGCCACAGCGCGGCGATACCGCCGAACAGCACCGGCGCGCGCATCATCGTCGACATCAACGAGGCTTCGTAATAGAAAAACCAGGGGTGATCGGGCGGAAACATCACCTCGTGCAACCAGTAGAACAACGCGGTAGGCCCCACCACCAGCACCGCCAGTCCGCCCAATGCGAGCACCAGCGCGACACCGCCCAGCACCGCCGGCACCGAAGGCAGAGCCGCGCCGCGCCGCCACAGCCAGACGCTGAGCGCCAGCCAACCGATCAGCGCAACCAGCCCCACGCGCTCGAACACGCCGACCAGGCGCGCCACGTCCTGCAGGTGCAGCACCTCGTCCGCAATCAGCAGCACGCCCAGCTCGCGTCCCTGTGGGTCGTGGTAGCGCAGCTCCTGCAGGCCATTGCCGTCGTCGCGCACCGCCTGTGCAATACCGGCAAACACGCGGAAGCGCTCCTCGCGCGAGGTCAGGTGAAAGCCCGGTCGCGCGCTATTGCGCGGACCGTAGGTCTCGATGTTCTGCTCCAGACCCAGGGGCTGATAGAACAATGGATAGGCAAAGTTGACCGCGGCCAGGCCCAGCCAACTCAGATAGAACGCCGTCAGCACCAGGCCCAGGCCCCAGGCAAAGTTGCGCAGCCTCACCACGGCCACACCTGCTGCGGCCAGCGCTGCGTCTGCGCCAGGCTCATCAGGTCCATGCTCAGCGCGATGCTCATGTGCACCAGCGCACCGCCCCAGATCGAACGCGAGCGCAGCGCAATCACGCCCAGCAGAATTCCGAACGGCAGCGCGCCGAAGGCCTCGGCCGTGGGCTTCGGAAAGTGGATCATCAGGTAGGGCACCACCATGACAAAGATCGCGGCAGCGCCGAAACGCGGCGCCAGCGCGTGCAGCAGAAAGCCGCGAAAGAAGAATTCCAGCATCACGAACTGCGACATGTACACCAGCTGCCACAGGCCAAAATCCAGCCACGAACGCCCGGCCTTTGAATAGAACGGATAAGTGTGTTGAAAACTCTGTGTGTGGCTGGCGATGAAGGCGAACAGCACGATCACCGCGATCAGCACGCCGCAGGCCGGCAGCCAGCGCGTGGTGTCGCCCCAACCGGCGCCGAACTCGGCCAGCGGCCGGCGCAGCACATAGCGCACGAACCACAGCGGCACCAGCACATAACCGAGCAAGTGCACCACGCCCCACCACGCATGCGTAAGCAGTTCCGCCCACGGCCCGGAGCGAAACGCGCGCAGGGTCTGCACATCCCACAGCCACTGGATGCCGGCGAACAGCGTGCTGGCGTACTTCAGGTAATGGATGCCGAACAGGCACAGACCGGTGACCGCCAGCAGCGCAGCGACCGGCTTCCAGTCAGCGTCGGCCGCCGGGTCGCGCCACTGCGCATCGGCACGGTCGAACACGTTCAGCAGTCGTTGCCAGGTGCGGCGCAGCATGTCGGGTCTGGAATAGGGCGGGCGCACGCAATGTAGGAGAACACGGCGGCGTTGCACACGTGTGCGAGCATCCCACCATGAGATTCCCGGGTCTGATCGGACTGAGCCTGCTGTTGTCGGCGGCGCCTGCCAAGGCGCTGGACATCGAGCTGCAGATCGGGTCGATGCAGTTGCCGGGCGTCGAGCAAGCCATTACCGACATTGCGCTGCAGGGTCGCCTGCAAGCCGGTGCCGGGCAGGTCGCCATGCGCGATGCGCGGCTGCAATGGCGCCATTCCGACGGGATCATCGGCAAGGCACAGGCCAGCGTGGAAGTGGACGGCCGCACCCGCAAGCTGGTGCTGCAGTCCGACGCACTGCAACTGGCGCCCCTGATCGCGATGCTGCGCGACCGGGTTGCTGCGGCCGAACAGCACGACCTGCTAGCCAGCGGCGTGGCTGCACTGGAGCTGCGCGCACAACAGCGCGGCGCGCAATGGCAGGTCGATGTCCAGCTCCGCCTGCAAGACCTTGCCGCCAGCGTCCAGGGCGGGCGCCACGCCGGCGAGCAATTGACGCTGCAGATCGTGCTGAAGGCGCAGGGCAGCGCGCAGGCGGTAAGCCTGCAATCCGACCTGCGCCTTACCGCCGGCCAGGCCTACGTGGAGCCGGTATTCGTGGATTTTTCGCAAGCGCCCGCCACGCTGGCCTTCCAGCTTGAATCCACCGGCCAACCGGACCCTTCCGCCCCGTCGACCTGGCAGGTGAGCGCACTGCACGCTCGGCAGAGCGGCGTGGGCGAAGCGCACGGTGCGGCGGCGCTGCGTCTGCCCGGCCCGCAGCTGCACAACGCAAGGCTGCGCTGGAACGCCCTGCAACTGGGACCGGCTTTCGCCACCTACGCGCAGCCCTTTCTGGTCGGCGGCGTGCTTGAGCAGGCGCAGCCGGGTGGCCGCTCTTCGGGTGAGCTGATCTGGCGCGACGGTGGCGTCGAACAGCTGCAAGCGAGCTTGCAGGACGCAGCGCTGCAACTGCCGGCACAAGCCCTGCAACTGCACGGGCTGGACGGCGAAGTGAACTGGCATCGCACGGCGCCGACGGCGTCCGGTCCACAACCGCACGCGCGGCCCGACTCGCAGCTCGACTGGCGCGGCGGAAAGATCGGCGGACTCGAACTGGGCGCCAGCGCGCTGCGCTTTCGCACCCACGCGCGCGCCTTCGAACTGCTGGCGCCGCTGCGGGTGCCGATGGCTGGCGGCGCACTGCGATTCGACCGCCTGCGCTTCCAGCAGTTGGGCCAGCCCGGCATGGATGCGCAGCTCCAGGCCGAGATCGAACCCCTGGAGCTGGCCGCCCTGTGTCGCGGCTTCGGCTGGCCCGAGTTCAGCGGCACTCTGGCCGGGCGCATCCCCGGCGTGCGTCTGCACGACGGTGAACTGGAGGTGGACGGCGGCCTCACCGCGCAGGCCTTCGATGGCCAGATGTCGGTGCAGTCCCTGCGCGTGCTCGATCCGTTCGGGCGTCTGCCGCGGGTGGCGGCCGACATTCACTTGCGCAATCTGGACCTGGGCCAACTCACCAGCGCGTTCTCGTTCGGTCGAATCGAAGGCCGTCTTGAGGGCGACGTCGAAGACCTGCGCCTGCTGGACTGGAAGCCGGTGGCCTTCCGCGCGCACCTGGGCACGCCGGAAGGAGATCGCTCACGCAAGCGCATTTCGCAGCGCGCCATCGATACCTTGTCGTCGATCGGCGGCGGACCCACCGGCATGCTTTCGCGCGGCGCGCTGGGACTGTTCGACGACTTCGCCTACGCGCGCATCGGCTGGAGTTGCACCCTGTCCAAGGGCGTGTGCGTGATGGATGGCATCGAGCCCGCCGACAACGGCGGCTACGTGCTGGTCAAGGGCCGCTGGCTGCCGCGCATCGACGTGGTGGGCTACAACCGCCGGGTGGACTGGAACACCTTCGTGCAGCAACTGGTCAGCGCCACCCGCAGCGGGCCGGTACAAGTGCGCTGAAGGCAGTCTGTCGTGGCCGGCGCGGCGCTAGAATGCGCCATGTCCAATACCCTGACCCGAGGCGTGCGCATCGTGGCGCAGCCGCGCTTTGTTCCGGAGCAATCCGACCCGGCCTCGCGCCGCTATTTCTTCGCCTACCACATCACCATCCGCAACGAGTCCGACATTGCCGTGCAGTTGATGACGCGGCACTGGGTCATCACCAACGGCGAAGGCAAGGTCGAGGAAGTGCGCGGCCCCGGCGTGGTCGGCCACCAGCCGCTGCTGGCGCCGGGCGAAGCCTTCGAATACACCAGCGCCTGCCCGCTGGACACACCAGTGGGCACCATGCACGGCGAGTTCGGCATGATCCGCGCCGACACCCGCGAAGGCTTCGACGCCAGGATCGCGCCGTTCCGCCTGGCCGTGCCCAGCGCGCTGAACTGAGCCAGGCGGGTCATGCCCACCTTCAACGCAGATCCGGCGCAAAGGGCCTTGCTGCACACCGACCGGATCGAGTGGGCGCCCTCGCCGCTGCCCGGTGTGACCCGCCGCATGCTGGCACGCACCGGCGATGAGATCGCACGCGCCACCAGCATCGTGCGCTACGCGCCGGGCTCCGTCTTCAGCGCCCACACCCACGGCGGCGGCGAAGAATTTCTGGTGCTGGAAGGCGTGTTCTCCGACGAGCATGGCGACTATCCCGCCGGCTGGTACCTGCGAAACCCGCCCGGCACCTCGCACACACCCTCCTCGTCGCCGGGCTGCCTGATCTTCGTCAAGCAATGGCGCTTCGCGGCAGACGATCTCACCCCCGTGCGGCTGAACACCCACGCTGCCAAAGCCTGGACATCGACGCGCGACACTGGCGTAGAAGTCTGCCCGCTGCATCGCTACGGCCCGCAACTCACCGTGCTGGAACGCTGGGCACCGCACGCGGAATCCACCCACGACGCAGCGCCGCATGGCGAAGAATTACTGGTGATCGAAGGTGAACTCAGCGACGACCACGGCCGCTACCCCGCGGGTACCTGGCTGCGCCAGCCGTTGCGCGCCGGCGTGACGCGCCGTGCTGGGCCTGCAGGTGCGCGGGTGTATCGAGAGACCGGGGCAAGTCACGTGCCGCTGATCCGGTTGCCGAGTACTTGAGACGGCGGGTCAGCGGTTCTCAGGCTGATGCGACGGCGTCGTCAGCGTGGCTTGAGCGCACCATGGCCACGATCTGACGCAGCAGGCGTTACGTCAAGCAGACTTGAGAATGGCGGCGGTGTGTCAGGAGCTGACCGCCGACGCTGACCGTTATCGAGCGGCCCGACCCCGGCTGCAAGAGCTTGGTGCGACTCACGGAGCAGGATCGATTCGCCGCCCCTGCTATCAAGACTTGGCTACGCGCCTCGTGCGACCGCTCCATGACGCAACCGCCCTGCGCCAGCGCCGCGTAGACGGCGCCGCGTAGACGGCGCCGCCAACAGACCCCTCCTTCCTTCGCCGCGGCAATCACTTCTAGCCCGCATTTCTCACAGGGGGATCGAGCGATGGCCGTCGGTCGAGGACGTGCAGGGCGCCGGGGTGGAGCGAACCCCATAGTGGTTCTATGGGGTGAGTGAACCCCAAGCTCTGCGCGCCACAGACAGGCCAGCGCCGGCGTTTGGCTAACAGGGAGTGACATTGAGTCACTCCCTGCCAAGGCCAAACGCGCCGGAGAATCCTCCGACAGTCTGTTTCTGAAGCAAGCGTGAAGAACGCTGTGAGTATAGAAACTGGCAAGGGATTCTCCGGCGACCTGTGAGAAATGCGGGCTAGTTGCCGCCGCGTCGACTACGCTACCAGCTGCCTCTAGAATCCAGGCAGCCGTGTCCGCCAAGACCCCGACCGAGATGGAATTCAACGCTGCCGCCGTCAAGGCCATGGCAGCGAACGCTCCCGCGCGCGCGAAGGAAATTCTCCGTGACGCCATCCGCGCTTACCCGAAAAATCCTGTGTTGTGGATCAATCTGGCGGCCGCGCACCAGGCATTGTCGGACCTTCCGGCGGCGCTGTTAGCCGTGGGTGAGGCGCTCAAGATCGAGCCGCTTTCATTTTCCGCGCTTCTGTTCAAGGCCACATTGCTCGAAAAACAGGGACGCGACAATGAGGCCGCGCTCGCTTACGGCGATGCGCTCACTCAGGCTCCGCCGGAGAACAGGCTCGACGCTGCCGCGTTGCACGTGTTGCGCCGAGCGAGGGAAGTCCATCAGCGTTACGTCGCGCAGTTGAGCGCTTATGTACGGCGCGAGCTGGGTGCGCCGAACGTAGCTTCCGCCGACTCACGGCGCATGGAACTTTTCATCGACGCGAGTCTGGGGACGCGCAAGATTTTCCGCCAGGAGCCGAGCCATTTTTGTTATCCGGAATTGCCGGCCATCGAGTTCTACGAGCGCGAAGAGTTTCCCTGGCTCGCGGATTTCGAGTCGGCAACCGCGGATATGCGCGCGGAACTCACTCAGGTGCTTGCGGAAGATCGCGAGCTCATTCCATACGTCAATTTCTCTAACGCGGCGCCCAATCAGTGGGCGGAACTCAACCGCTCTCCGCGCTGGAGCGCTTTCCATTTTCATCAAGGCGGCAAGCGTTTCGACGAGAATTGCGCGCGCTGCCCGCGCACGGTGGAAGCCGTGGACCGCATTCCGCAACCGCGCATTGAAAGCATATTGCCGAATACGATGTACTCGGTGCTCAAGCCTAGAACTCGGATTCCTCCGCACACGGGCCCGAACAATGTGCGACTGGTGGTGCATCTGCCGCTCGTAGTTCCACAAGGCTGCGGCTTCAGAGTTGGCAACCAGACCCGGCAGTGGCGTGAAGGGCAGGCGTGGGTTTTTGACGACACCATTGAACATGAAGCCTGGAACGAGAGCGATGAAGTGCGCGTCGTTCTCATCTGCGACACCTGGAATCCGCGTCTGTCCACCACCGAGCGCGACTTGATCTCCACCGTCATGCTCGCGATGCACCGCTTCGACGGCTTCACCTTGAAGAGCGATGTGTGATGGCCCGGGTCGCTGAAGCGGCCTTCCCGCAGGCCGAAGCGCTGCGCAAGGCCGGGCGCTTTGCCGAGGCGGCGTTGATCGCCGGCTCTCACAAAGGCTGGGCGGCAGGGACGTAGCGTGCGGCGTGTAGTTAACCCTGCTTTACGCTAGCGCAAATACAACGCTGTCATCAGCAGGATCAGGCGTTCCCAACTGGGAGGAGCGTCCGCTTTCGAGCATGACAAATTAGTGCTCGGCGGTCCGCTTGGGGGCTGTAGTGAGGCACACGTGCAGAGCTGTAGGCAGCCGCTTCAAAATGGATTCCTGACCAGGACCCATAGGGCCGGTCGGTACGCGAGCAACACAGCGCTCGAATTTCCTGCGAACCGCAGCCCATCAAGATCAAACACCCAGCCGGATCACTCCACGACAAAACGCATGCGCGCAATCAACTGACTATCCGGCGTGCGCAGGTCCACGCGCCAGCGGCCGCGTGGATCGGCGGGGAAATTCTCCTTGCGGCTGTAAGTGCGAAACCCTTCTTCGCGGCCGCCGGAGATCAATGCGGGAATACGGTCCACGGACTCGCCGTGCTGGCGCCATTCGAACACCACGGCCTGCGACAGACCCACCGGCGCGCGCACTGCCACGAACGCCGACGCACCCTGTGCGCGCAGGGTGTCGACGGTCATGCGCTGCACGCTTGGGCCTGGCTCAAGGCCATCGACGTAGTGCGCGATGCGGGCGTCGCGCACCCACAAGCCGGCAGGCGGAATCAGGCCACGCAGTCCCCACATCAACCCGAATGCGGCGACCAGGGCGACGCAGCCGATCATCCTGAGCTTCCAGGTGCTGACCGCCAACAGCATCCGCGGCAAGCTCAGCAGCAGGCTCAGGGCGGTGATTCCGAGCGCCATCGGCAAGGCCTGATCCAGCGGCAGATGCAGCACGATGGGCAACACCACCAGCGCGGCGATCAGGGTGCAGTAGGCGTGCAAGGCGCTGGACAGACCGGCGTGCGGCGCAATGCGGTGCAGGTAGATCGGGTCCAGGCTCACCGCCAGGGCAACCAACGCCGCGAAGGCCATGAACACGATATGCCCCGGCACCAGCAACGTCGCGCCGAACATGAAGGGCAGCGAGAAGAACAGGATCTCCTGCTGGATCTGCTGGGTCACGAAGCGCACGGCGCTGATGCTCAAGCGCCCCTTGGAGCGCGCCACCACCCAGCGCCCGAGCAGGTTCTCGGCCAGCAGCCAGGGCCAACCGACGAGCGCAATGATGGCCACGCCGCGGGCCAGCGCTTCGCCGCGCTGGAACAGAAAGAAGCCCACCCAACCGAGCAGAAAACTGGCGCTGGGCAGCAGCCAGGGGAAGCGGTCAAGAAAGACTTCGGCTCGTTCCAGAAGGCGCTGAGCACGTGAGGCGGTGGTGGCCAGTGGTGGGTGCGGCGGTTCCGGCGCGGGGGCCGGCGCGGCGGCGGGCCGCGGTGGCGACTGCGGCTGCGGCTGCGGCTGCGGTCGTAATTCCGGTAAGACACGAGGCGCTGCCAATGGCGGCAGCAACGGCGCTTGGGACACGGGTGTCGGGCCCGGTGCACGCAGCAAGGGTCGCGACTCGCGCTCGAGCGACGGTTCCTGGGCGAGTTCGGGAACCGGCTCGACCTTCGGTTCCGGCGCGGGCGGTGGTGCGGCACGCGGTTCTATCGGTGTCTCAGTGTCGTGCCAGAGCGGCGGTGGTGGCGAGGGCGCTGGCGCCAGTCGCGATGCGTGGTCGGAGGCCGGGTGCGAACGGCGCGTTGTTCGCTCGAGCCTGGGTTCGCAAGTGGGTTCGGCTCTTGCCTCAGGCGCGGGCGGCGGCGGCGCGCGCAGTTCTATCGGAGGGGCGGATTCAGGCCGGGTCGGTGGTGGCGGCGCATACAACGGCGGCAGCGACGGCTCCGACTTTGGCGTCGAGGGTTCCAGAGTGGGCGTGATCTTTGGGCTCATGCCGCGCGGGCGGGGCAGGTTGCCAAGCTGGAGTCTGTGATGGGCATCGACACGGTTCCCGGCTGCCTGGGTTCATGTTCTGTTTGCGGGTGGCGAGGGTGACAGCCGAGGATGAAGCGTGGCTGTCCGGTTCAGAGGCAAAAGCGACGTGGGCGGCTTTGATCCGGCCTGACTTGGTAGCTGGGCCTGACGGCGGGCGCGCCCCCCCTACCACCGCGGCGAATTTGTCTGCGTCGAGGTCAGGGGCTCGTACAGAAACCACTCGCTTGCCCGCTGCGACTTCGTCGCGGCGGCTTCGTGTCTGCGTCGAGATCAGGGGCTTGTACGAAACCACGGCCTTGCCCGCTGTGGCTACGCCACGGCGGCTTTGCGCTAACTTCGAGATCAGGGGCTCGTACAGAAACCACTCGCTTGCCCGCTGCGACTTCGTCGCGGCGGGGTGCTCGGGTTTCTCACCAATGCTCCCCCTTGAAAACATTGGCGAAGACGACTTGTTCGAGGCTGGGCTTGGCGCCTTCCTTGCGCCCCTTGGCGGCGGAGGAGGATGGGAACAATTGGAAGCCCTTGGACAGGATGTAGTCGTTCATCTTGGGCCACAGCGCGTAGCTGATCGACGCCGCGGTGCCGAGCGTGGTGGCGACCGACTTGGGGCGGTCGATGATGGCCTTGATCACCGTGTTGGCGGCGTCGTCCGGGCTCCAGGTGGGCACGTAGTCGTAGATCTTGGTGGGCGCGATCATCGGCGTGCGCACCAGCGGCATGTAGATGGCGGTGGTGTGGATGTTGTGCGCGCGCACCTCGGCCGACACGCAGCGGGTGAAGGCGTCCAGTGCGGCCTTGCTGGCCACGTACGCCGAGAAGCGCGCGGCGTTGGCGAGCACGCCGATGGAGCTGATGTTGATGATATGCCCGCTATTGCGCTTGGCCATGGTCGGCAGCAGTGCAAGGATCAGGCGCACGCTGCCGAAGTAGTTGAGCTGCATGGTGCGCTCGAAGTCATGAAAGCGCGTGGTGGATTCCATCACGCCGCGACGGATCGAACGACCGGCGTTGTTGATCAGAATGTCGACGTGGCTGAAGTCGTGCAGCACTTCGGCGGCCATGCGGTCGATGTCCTTCATGTCGGACAGATCGCACGGATACACGTGCGCTTCGCCGCCGGCCTTTTCGATGATCGATTGGGTCTCGTCGAGCTTGTCCTTGGTGCGTGCCACCAGGATCACCTTGGCGCCGGCGGCGGCGAGCTTCTTGGAGGTGTTGAAACCGATCCCACTGGAAGCGCCGGTGACCAGCACCACCTTGCCGGCCAGCTTCTGCATCTGCCGCGGCGTGATCCTGACCTTGAGATCGAGGAACAGCTCCCAGTACTGCCACAGCTTGTCGACGTAGTCGCGGATGTCCGGGCAGCGGATGCCGGTGTCCTTGAGCGCGGCGCGCGCCTGACGGTCGTCGAACACCGCCAGATTGAAGGCATAGCCCAGCACCGACAGCGGCACGCCGATGGCTTCGGCGACCTGTTTCTTGGTGCGCTCGGGCACTGCGCGTTGCAGCCGCGAGCTGAGCTTCTTCATTGACGGCGACAGCTTGGGAATGTTGATGCGCTTACCGAACTCCGGCCCGTGCGCCGCTTCCAGGAACGCCTGCAACAGATCACCGACGCTGGGCGAATTGGACTGCATCAGGTGAAAGCATTTTCCGTCCAGGCCGGGCTTGTGGGCGATGGCATCCATCGCCGCGGCGATGTAGTCCACCGGCGCCACCGCCACTTTCCCGCCTTCGATGCCCAGCAGCGGCAGCCACTTGGGCACGCGGTAGGAGATCTGCTGGATCGCCTTGGCGAAGTAGTAGGGGCCGTCGATCTTGTCCATCTCGCCGGTCTCGGAATGGCCGACGACCACGCCCGGGCGATAGATGCGGAACGGCACCGTGGCCTCGTTGAGCACGATGGCCTCGGATTCGTACTTGGTGCGGTAGTACGGATGCGACAGGCGCTGGCCTTCGTCGAACATGTCCTCGGTGAACTTGCCGACGAAATCGCCGCCAGCCACCGCCACGCTGGAGACGTGATGCAGCACCACGTTGCCGCCCAGTTCACCCACGAAGTTGACGACGTTGCGCGTGCCCTCGTTGTTGACGCGATCGGCGGTGGCGTCGTCCATGTTCATGTCGTATACGGCGGCCAGGTGGAACACATGGTCCACCTTGTTCTTGAGCTTCTTGAGATCTTCTGGCGCCACCAGGCCAGGCACGGTGATGTCGCCGTTGATAATGTGCAGACGCTTCACCGCATCGCCGTAACGCTCGGCCATGAGTTCGAACTTGTCCTGCGAGGCCTCGCGCACCAGCACGTGGACCTTGGCGTCCTCACGCGCCAGCAGACGCTCCAGCAGAAACTTGCCGATGAAGCCGGTGGCACCGGTGACGAAGTAATTCATCGCGACTCTCCCAGGATTCTCGTGGCCGTAGCGGCGGCGCTAGTGTAGCGGCGCGCTCCCGCGACTCCTTTGCAGTGGCGACAGCCCGGCCACGCCCCAGGGCCGGCGTGGCGCGCCTGCTTCGGCCAGCTCGGGAATATCGCCCCGGCTCAGGGGCGGTGCTCAGGCTCCCGGGCTTCGGACCCGCCCGGTTCGGCGGCAGCGCCGGTTTCCGGCACGTCGCCAGCGCGCTGGACCGCATCGCTGCCCACCAGATCCAGCACCGTCGGCGTGGTGCGCACCATTGCCACGAAGGGCTGCGGATGCGCGGACACGCGCTCGAAGTTGAGCACGCGGTAGGCGGCAAAGCCGGCCAGCGCCAGGCCGATCACCGCGAAGTAGATCAGCAGCGAGGTCGGCCCCAGCACGCTCATGGTCAGGCCCGCCAGCGCCGGACCCAGCGCAGCGCCGACGCCGTACACCAGCAACATGCCGGACGAGGCTTCCAGGATCTCCGCCGGCTCCACGAAGTCGATGGCATGCGCCACGCTGATCGAGTACAGCGAAAACGAGGTGCCTCCGAACAGCAGCATCGCGATCAGCAGCGGCGGCCCTGCACTGGCCAGCACCGCCGCCAGCAGCGCCACCACGGCGGTCGCCAGGCTCACGATGGCCAACACGCGGCGGCGGTCGCCGCGGTCCGACCACAAGCCCAGCGGCCATTGCAGCGCAGCACCCCCGATGACCGTCGCGCTCATGAAGTGCGCCACGCCGGTGGCGTCGAAGCCCAGCTGCTGCGCCATGACCGGCCCCATGCCCCAGAACCCGCCCAGCATGACGCCGGAGGCAAATGCACCGACCACCGCAACCGCGGCAATGCGATAGAGCTTCAGCGGTCCCAGCCGCGGCGTCTGCACCAGTTCCGGCTGGCCCATGCGGGTCAGGGTCACCGGAATCAGCGCCGCAGAGAACAGGATGGACACCAGACCGAACAACACCAGCTTTGCCGGATCGTCGAACAGGATCAGGTACTGCCCGGCGGCCAGCGCCAGCAGGTTCACCATCATGTACACCGCGAACAACCGCCCGCGCAGGGCAGGCGTGGCCTGTACGTTGAGCCAGCTCTCGATCACCGTGTACAGCCCTACCAGGCAGATGCCGGTGACCACACGGCCCACCGCCCAGCCCAGCGGGGTGACCCAGATGCCGTGCACGATGGCCGCGATGGAGGCCAGCGATGCCAGCATCGAGAACGCGCGGATGTGGCCGATGCGCCGGATCAATGGCGGCGAGAGATAAGTGCCGATGAAGAATCCGACGAAATAGGCCGACATGATCAGGCCCAGAGTCGTGGTGGCAAAACCCTCCAGCCCGCCGCGCAGCGCCAGCAAGGTACCGAGCAGGCCGCTGCCGAACAACAGCAAGGCGACACCCAGCAACAACGATGACGCACGTCCGACAGCGGCGATGGGGGCGTTCAGGGCAGCGGGTCCGGTGGGTTGTGGCAGGTCGGGCGGGGAGCCCAACTGCCGACACTGCCACGACCGGCAGGTTCACGAAACCCCTTCGAAGCGCGGCACGGTGCGCCGTGCCGGCCTGCGCGACTGCGGTCGCGCTGCCGGGCGAGCTGGCTAGCTGCTGCCCAGCCGCATCAGCGCCGCTTGGGTCAAATAGGTCTCGTGCATCTCCGGCGAGTTGGCACCGCTGAAGTGCGAGTTCTCGATCTGCCTCACCTGTTCGAGTCGGGTCACCGAGCCGGTCTGCAGGTTGGATGCGGTGACGTGGGTCCAGCTCCAGTACGGGTGCTTGCCATCCATCACGCGCTTGTCGCCGGACTCGTAGAGCGAGTACGCCCCGTCGAAGGAGCGATAGGGCTCGCCGCGACGATCGTAGGTCACCATGCCGACCACGACCTGATTGCGCGCGTCGAACCAGACGCGCTTCTTGGACACTGGCGCGCGCGGAAACTTGGTGGGCTCGGCCTCGACAATGATGGCTTCGGGAATCATCTCCACCGCTGCGTTCCAGAAGCTCTGCCCCTGCTTGCCGCCGTGGGTGCCGTGCTCCCAGTTGTCGTGCTCGGCATTCCAGTTCTGCGACAGCCCCGCCAGGAAAGGACCGCGGCCGACGATTCGGTAATTGCTCCAGGTGTGCAGCGGGTCGCCCGCTGCCCAGGCATCGGACAGATACAGCGACAAGCCCGGCAGCAAGGGTTCGAAGCGCTGCTCGGAAGGGAACTGGCGCACGCGGCGGAATTCCGGAACGAAGCCGTACAGATCCGGGAAGCGGCTGTGGTCGTAATGCCAGTTGCTCAGAAAGGACGTGCCTCGGAAAGCGTAGGGCTTGGTGAAGAACACGCTCTGATAGCGTAGTCGGTCCTCGTGGCCGGGCCAGTAGGGCTTGGGCTCCATCACCACCCGGGCCACCGGCGACAGCTCCGCCCAGCCGCCGGCGTAGTCGAACTTGATCTTGCCGTCGGCCTCCACCTCTTTCATCGTCACCGCGTAGAACGACGCGTCGTGACGGCCCCAGCTCAAGGTCTGCGCGGCAAACAGTTCAATCCCGTTCTTGGGATCGGGGAAAGGATTGCCGCCGATCCATGGTCGTCCATCGGGTGCCACCACATCGCCCTTGTCGTCGAAGCGCGCCTTGCCGGCGTTGCTCAGCGTGGCCTCGATGTACTCCCAGGGCGAGGTGCGCATGACATCGGTGGTCGTCGGCACCACCGTGAGCCGGCGGCCCTGCTCAAGGATCTGCCGATAGCGGATCGGCTCCATCAGATCCTTGACGTGTTCGACATTGCTGGCGTCGATGACATCGCCGGTCTTGATCTTGCCTTTGGTGTAGGCGTCGATCGACAGCAGCTCGTCCGGATAGGCCTTGCTGATGTCTCCGGTCGCCGCGATCGCCTTGGCCAGGGGCATCAGCACGCCGGTTGCAAGTACGCCCTTGGCGGCATCGCCCAGGAACTTCCGGCGACTGAAGTCGCGGGGATATCTGCGGATCAGCATGATGTTCGCCTCACGACGAGGTCCTGTGACGGAAAAGCCGGCGGCGTGGGTCGCACGCCGCCGGTAAAACTGCCGAGAGGAGGAGTATCGCGGCAGGAAGGAGCGGGTACTGCGATTCGACGAATCAGAGCTCGTACGAGATGCGCAGCCCGATCTCGTCGGCGAAATCGATCGCCCGGATCAGGTTGTCGGTGCCGTCGCCGTGCAGCTCGCCGTCGGTGTAGTTGTAGTACAGGTCCACCGAGATCTTGTAGCCCGGATTCCATTTGACCAGCGGCTGCGCCAGCAGACCGCCTTTGACGTCGTACAGGAACGCCCACTCGAGGATGTACTTGCGGTTGGGCCAGGGCTGGAAGCCGGCGAATACCAGATAGTTGGCGCTGGAGATACCGTCGGCGATCACGATCGGATCGTTGATGTCGATATTGCCGCCGCCGACGTTGCCGCCGTAGCCGTCGAGGTTCAGACCGACCAGATCGGTCGCGCTGCGATGCATGCCCTGGAAAACCAGATAGGCGGCAGGAAAGCTTTCTGAGTATCGGAACCACTTCTCTCCCACCAGGGTGACGATGTACTCGTCGGTCTTGTCGTAATCGCGGCTCAGCGAGGTTGCGGTCAGGACGCGCTCCGGCGTGTACTGCACCTCGATGTTGGTGATGAACTGGCTCCAGAACGACTCGATATCCTCGGACTCGTTGACGTAGCTTCCGCCGATGGCAAATACCTCTTCGCGGAAGTAGTCGCGCTCGACATGGCCCATCAGCGAGCCGCCCGCACCGAGGAAGAAGGTGTTGAGCAGCGCGCTGGCCTGCGGCACGTTGTCGACCGGCGACGCGAACAGGTCGCGTACGGCAGGGAATTCGTTGATCACGGTGTTCAGAGCATCGACGCCGTGCAGGCGCACCGACGCCGCGCCGGCAAACCATTCGCGGTCGCTGTACAGGCCACCGGGAGCCACGGCGAAAGGGGTGTGGGAAAGGGCTTCGGCCACGCCGCCATAGAGCCGGCAGAAGTTGTCATAGGGATTCTGCGCGCCCAGGCACGGCGGCTTCGCCGCGTAGGCGGTATGGACGGCGGCGGCGATCAGGCCACCATGCGGGGTGAGCCCCTTGACGATACCGCTCTCGGCCCACTTGAATGCTCCCAGCGGGTTGTAGCGGCTCACCGCCATGGCTTGCCAGCCCCAGCTTCCGTAATCGCTCTTGAGCCGTACGCCGTAGTCGATCTTGGAGTCGTAGTCGCCGACGTAGTAATTGTCGAACGGCTTGTAGAACTGCGAGGGGATGACGTTGTAAGGCGTGTTGGGGTTGGTGAGGATGTCCGGCTGGAATTTGCCGACATAGCTGTCCAGGACCATGGTGTCGGTGATCTGTCCGGCAACACGCAGCGCGATCTTGGGCACGCGTTCGTCTTCGAACTCTTCGATCGCGCGGTCGATCACGAGGTGACGACGCAGGTCCAGGCCATTGGCGACATCGAAGGTACGGAAGAAGATGGCCTGGCCCCAGGCGATCGTCTGATTGCCGAAGCGAAAGTCCCAACCGCCTTTCTTGTAGTTGATGATGAAGGTCGGCAGGTCGACCATGTAGTCGCGACCAGCCAGTTCGAGCGGGTTGATCCGCTTGCCGTTGCGGTCCAGCGCCTCGTAGTAGTTCGGTTTGCCGGCGTCGGCGTAGCGATCACCGCCGGTGGTCGAATACCCGCCCTGGACGCCGGCCACGTCGGCAGCGTTGAACTCGTCGTAGATGACGGGATCGTAGAGCGCGCGCAGGCGAACGTTCATGCGCCACTCCTGCGAGAACACCATGTTCATCTCGCCGGTAAAGCGGATCGTCGCCAGGTTGAACTCCAGGTCCTCCTGCGGAATGACGTCGCTGCGGCGTCCGGGAGTTGCGGCCTCCAGCAATGTCGGGATCGACACCCCGCCGATGACCGTCAGCGGTACGTCCCCCCAATTGACCAGCCCCACTGCCAGATCGGGCGGCAGAAAAGCCTGGCGCGGCACAAGTACGTCCTGAAACGGCGCGTTGGTCTGGTTGTTGGGGTTCTGGTAGCTCGTGGTGCGATAGGCCGCGTCGGCCCGGATCACACCCTGGAAGATGGTGTTGTCCCACAGGTCGGCGAAGAATCCGCCGTCCTGTGCAAGTGCCGACGACGATGCGCCCAGCAGCAGAGCCGCAACCACCGCATGCGCCGCTTTGTCCTTCTTATTGATCGACATGTCCGAATCCCCTTTCGAATCGATTTCGTTGTCTGTAGATGAAGCGAATCGGTGCTTCAAGGCGCCAAACGAATGACACGCCCGCTATGCCCCACGGCAATGAATTCACCAGCCGGCATGGATGCGCCACGACCCAGCGCCGTGTACCAGTTCAAGCTGAGATCCAACGCGTCCACCGGTCTCCAGGTGTCGCCGTTGTCGCGGCTGTGCAGCGCCACGCGCTGACCGACGACCATGACGTGGCCATCGTGTGCGGACTCGACACCAAACAGGCTTCCGTTCGTTGGTGTCTTCAACGGTGCCCACGTCCTGCCGCCGTTGTTCGTGCGCACCACGAGTCCGGCCTGGCCCACCGCGTAACCGACGCCGTCGGGTCTGATGCGCGAAGCAAACAGGGTTGGCGCGTTCACGCCGCTCTCCGCTGGATGGCGGTACGCGATCTCCCAGCAGATCCCCCCATCCGGGGAATACATGATCTGTCCGTATTCGCCGCCGATGATGGTGCCGCCGTTATCGAGCACGTCGACGATATAGTTGGTCGGCTCATCGCGAATCACGGCGGTATCGCCTTCGCCACTGTCGTAGAGGCCCGCCCAGTTCGGCGCAACGTCTTTCCAGGTCTCGCCGCCATCGGTCGACTTCAGCAGGGTGCCGAAAGCACCGACGATGAACGCGAGTCCGCTTTGGTTGATGTCGACCCGCAACAGGCGCCGGTCCGTCCCGCTTTCGACCTTCTTCCAGGCGCCGTCGCCCTCGCGCACGAGGATCAGGCCCATTTGCCCGACTGCGATCGTGCGGCGACCGTTGCTCGCCACATCGATCATCGCCAGCGGCGTCGGTGCTTCCTGGCGGGTCCAGGTCTGGCCGCCGTCGGTCGTGATTTTCACCAGTCCGGCGTCACCCACTGCGATCCCCTTGTCGCCTTCGAAAATCAGCGAGAACAAGCGGTCGTGCGGTGTATCGGCGCTGAGCACTTGCGTGCGGCCCTCTGCGCTCTTCGCCGCTGCGTGAGCCTGCGTAACCACCGCAGCCGCAGCGAGCATGCCTGCAAACAAAACCCGTTTCATGGCTCGTCGCCCCACCCGTCGATGAATCGATCCCGAGAAACGCGGCGGCCCGTTGCGAGCCGCCGCGTGGCCTGACTTGCTACATTCCTTAAGCGCGTCCGAGGGACTGGATACCTTGAGCGGTGCAGTAGGTATCGAACAGCCAATCGGGTTCGGCATCGAAGCGTGCTTCGACGCCTGCAGCGCCCTTGGAGTGGTTGCACAGCGACATGCGACGGTTCTGGAAGTCGTAGATGTGCACGTAGATCCAGGACCAGCCGGCATTGACGCCGTCGTGGCTCTTGATGAAACGCTTGCCATCCGGACCGCCGCCCTTGAACACGCCGTGCGCCATCTCGAAGTTCGACCACAGCTTGCCCTGACGGTCGTAGCGGATGTTGCTGGCAGCCATGCAGTTGCGGGCATCGACATAGGCCACGCGCTTGGACACCGGCGAACGCGGATAACCGGTCGGCTCGCAGCTGGTGACGATGACTTCCGGCGCCATCTCGTAGGGGATGTCGAAGAACTTGGGGTTGTCGGCCTGACGCGGCGGTTCCCAGTTCTCGTCGTGACGCGAAAAGTCGGCCGCCCAGGGACCGAGCATGGGCTTGCGCTCTTCGATCTTGTGGTTGCCCCAGGTCAGCACCGGGTCGCCGGCCGCCCAGGGATCGGAGAGGAACCACACCGCACCCGGAACCAGGGGCTCGAAGCGCTGGTTGGACGGGAACTGACGCACGCGACGGAACTCGGGCAGATAACCGTACAGTTCCGGAATCTTGCGGGCGTCGTAGTCCCAGACGCTCAGAAACGAGGTGCCGCGCACGTCAGCCTCGGCAGCAAAGAACACGCTCTGGCGACGCAGTTCGTTCTCCATGCCGCGGAACAGCTTGCGGTCCATGCGGCCGGTGCTGTTGAGCTCTACCCACTGGAAGTTGTAGTGGTATTCGAGCTTGCCGGTGGTGCCGTAGTCCTTCTGCTCGATGACGTAGCAGGCGTTGTCGTTACGCCCGATGTTGGTCGCCATGTTGCACCAGACTTCCGTACCGGTCTTGGCGTTGACAAAAGGCAGGCCGCCTTGCCAGACCTTGCCGTCCTGGTCCACCAGGTTGCCGTTGGCGTCCCACTTGCCGGCATGACCGTTCTTGACGTCAGCCACGGTCGCGTCGTGGTAGCCGGCGGTGACGATCTCGTACGGATGGGTCGAGGGTGCCTTGATGTAGATCTTGCGCCCCTCAACACCGGAGATCTGCTCATACGTGCCTGGGTCAAGCAGGTGCTTCACATGCTCGACATTGTTCTTGTCGATGTAGTCGCCTACCTTGACCTTGCCCTTGGACTGAACCTCGATCGACACCAGTTCGTCAGGGTAGGCCTTGTTGATGTTGTCAGACTCGGAGGCAAAGACCTTGTCCAGCGGCATCAACACTCCAGCCCCCAAACCGTACGCCACACTCTCCATCATCTTCCGACGACTGTAGTTGAAGTCGTATTTTCTGATACGCATTTGATGTCCTCCAGTGTTCTGTTGCGACAGATGCCGCCCACATTTTCCGGCGGGGCGAAACCGGTATTGCGGTCGGTGCTATTTGGTAACGGCAGCTTCGGGCATGACTGCGGCACTGCCGTTGGGGTCTTTAAGCATGAAGGTCGAAAGGTCGATGCTCTCGCCGATCATCAGGTCGGTACGCGTCACGAACTTGGGCTTGATCAGCCACACCAGCAGCGGCAGCATCATCAACGCCAGCACCATGTTGATGAGCATGATCGCGGCCAGCAGCAGGCCCATGTCCGCCATGAACTTGAGGTCGGACAGGAAGTACCAGGGCAGGATTCCGATCAGCATGATCGTGGCGGTGAACATGATGGCTTTGCCGGTAGTGGTGAGCGATTCGGTGATCGCGCGGCCCCAGTCGTTGCCTTGCGCGGTGTATTCCTCGCAGATACGCGACAGCAGGTAGATGCCGTAATCGATGCCGACACCGACACCGAGTACCGCCACCATTACCGAGTTGATGTCCAGACCGATGCCCATCAGGTGCATGGTCGCGGTCAGGAAGTAGTTCGACATCGCCACCGGCACCAGCAGGATCAAGGCGGCGAACATCGACCGGTAGGCAAATGAGGCAATGATGAAGATCGCGCCCGCGCACAGGCCCAGCAGGATCCAGTGATAGCGCTCGACCACCTTGTTCATCGCTTCCTGCAGCGCGATGTTGCCGGAGGCGATGCGGATCCGGACGTCATCGTGGTCGACACCGCCGACTGCCTCCACTGCCGCTCGCGCAGTGGCCAGGGCGGCATCGACCGTGCCCTGCTTGTTATCGCGATAGAACAGCGTCACCGCGGAACTTTGAAACTGGAAATCGGCAACGTCCGCAAAGTTGAACGGATTCTGCCCGAACGCCACGGCGGTTCCCGCGGCATTGACTGCCCGATCTACTGGGTCCAGGGGCAACCAGGCCGGATGTCCGCCGGAGTAAAGGCGCGCGCCCTCTTCTGCGAAGTCGGAAAATGAGCGCGTACCGGTCGCAGGGAAGTCGGCGCTCTCGGCGATGCGCTGGATCTCCTTGGAAAGCCTGTAGGCTTCTGCAGTACGCGCTGCGCGCCGCTGTGCATTCTCGGGGTCTTTGGACTCCAGAATGATCTCCAGGGAGTTGACGCCAGGGAAGTGATCGTTGATGGCCCGCACACCGGTGTTGAACTCCGAGTCGTGCCAGAGCAGGCTGCTGCCTTCGACGGGATTGCCAACTGCGATCTGGGTCGACAGCCAGATCGCTCCGACCGAAGCCACGGCGAGTACGACAGCGGTGGCATTGGCACGCCTGCCTTGTACCAGACTGGCCATGCGCTCGAGCAGCTTCTTCTGGACCCGATGCACCCCTTTTCCGTGCCCGCCGCCGATGATCGCGTCGACATTCTTGGGTGGCGGCAGGTAGGACAGCAGGATCGCGATCAACATGACGCCGGTCGGGATCAGGAACACCGCCCACATGCCGCAGAACAGAGCAAATCGCTGCATGGCCGGGATCGGCGCAACGCCGATCGAGACGATGGCGATGACGTCGGTCAAAATACCGAGCACGCTCGGCGCCATCATTACGCCGAGCGTGACCTCGGCGGCCTTCGCGCGGTCGCGCAGGGCACCATAGATTTCGTAGTAGCGCTCGGTAAACTGGATGCAGTGCGAGAACGAGCGCGCGACCAGCAGCAGCGGCACCACCATCAGCAACGGCTCGATCGGCGAGCTGATCCAGCCCACCAGGCCAAATCCCCAGATCGCGGCAACAAAGCTGCAGATTACCGGCACCAGAACGCCGGTCACGTTGCGCATATAGAACACCAGCGCGACGATCAGCAGCAGGATGGTGACGCCGAAAATCGTATAGGTCTGATATTGGAGCTTGTATACCCAGCCCGTCAGGGTGGGCTGACCCACTACGTGGATCACGTGGTTCTCGTCGGTGGCCGCCGCCGCCAGATCCTGCACGGCCTTGAACACCACACCGTAGTCCAGCGCGTCCTCGTGGAACGCCGCGCTGATCAGCGTCGCGGTCTCGTCTCCCGAAACCATGAAGGTGCGCGCCACCGGCGAGCGCTCGACCTTGCGCTGCAGGTCGGCAAGTTCGGCCGGATCGGTGGGCACTTCGTCGCCCATGACCGGCAGCATTTCGATGCCGAACGGCGTCGCCTCTGCGTAGACCGCCTTCTCGGTGGTGACCGAGACCAGCCGCTCGTGGTAAACGCCAGGGATGAGGTCCACGTCACGGGTCAGGTCGAAGACCTTCTGCAGCGTGTCGTGGTTGTAGATCTTCTTGCCGTCGGTGCGCTTGACCATGATCGTCACGGTCAGCGGGTTGCCGAAATTCGGATGGTCCCGGAAGGTCTGAACGAACGGATCGTCCGCCGGCAGGAGGTCGGTGAAGATCGTCCGGATGTCGACCTTGGGCAGGCCGGCAGCAAAGAAGATTGTCACCGCGCCGAAAAAGATCACCACGGCGAGCCGATGGTTGATCATCCATTTGGCGATGCGGAATCGAAGAGCGTCCATCGGTTCTTACTTTTCGGTGTGACGGCGGGAGACCTGCGCACGTTCGCGCAGATGGCAGTAGTCAGCCCCGGAGCAGCCGCGCGCTCCGTTTTGCGACGGGGATTGGCTACTACATGTGCCGGGCACATGTAACGGTCGCACCATGCTTGTTCTCCTCGCTTGCTCGTGTTGCCTGTGCCGGCTCGCAGCCGGTCGTATGGATTCAAATTCCGATTGGCAGGCCAGCACCCGTTGGTCAGGCCATCCAGTCAGTCCTCATGTATTTCTCTGCTCAACGCGCTTGGGCGTCGACTTGAACGGTTCCTTCGGAATCGCTGCACGGACATCGCTGTGCAGCTTTCGTCAAAGCGGTTCCATAATCTGTGCCAGTACCGAAGAGTTGATTCAAATGCCCGTATGTCACTGCTTTAACTCATTTTATGCCGCCGCTTCATGAGTTCCGTCTTTGCACGCGCCCGTAATGATTGACATCAAATATTGAGAAAGCCCGGACGGCGGCATGAAACGTTGATGCACATCACCGCCCGTCCGGTTGCATACCTGCGCGGCGCCCGTCCTCATCAAAAACCTCGCGATTCTTCATCGAGGGCGTGGTCGCGATGTACCGACTTCCTCGGGTCGAATGTTGGCTCCGAGAGCGATTGCCGTGGCGCAGGAAAAGACCCATGACAAGCCGATGTTCGATTCGGTTACCGACCGCGCGATCCAGGCGCGCCCCTCTGTTTTCAACGTTTCCAAGTAACGGTTGCTAGCCGCTGCGCTGTTCGGTGCACGTTGGCGAAACTGCCCTCGCTCCGGCACCGCTCCGCTCTGCCCGTTGCTAATTCGGCGGGACGCCGTAGCGATGCCGAAACGATTCTGTGGTTGCGCATCTGCAGCTGCCATCGCCCTTGTGAATAGCTCCTATCAGTTCGCCGGATGCTCTTGGCACGACCATCGCACGAGACTTTCGCGCTGGCGACGCGATGAGCCCGACCGAGTCTATGCAGTGAGATGGAACGCGCTTGATGCTCTGTGCATATCGAAGTGCATGCTGTGCACGCGCGGCGTGCAGCGCGCGGCGTGCCGCGCTGGCGTTCACGCGTGCGCGGTATGACAGCGTGTCCGGTAAGCACTGGGCGTGATGCCGAAGCGGGCCTTGAACATGCGGCTGAACGTGGCGTAATCGCCAAAGCCCAGATCGAATGCGATGTCGGTGATCTTGCGATGGTTGTGATCGGGGTCGCCCAGAATCCGTCCGCTTTGCTCCAGACGCAGGTCGTGAATCATTCGTCCCGGTGTCAGTCCGTATTCCTTGAACAGCAGGTACAGCGAACGCCGCGACATGCACAGCGCCGCCGCGATGTCCTCGGCGTCCAACTCCGGGTCGGACAGATGACCGACGACATACTGCTGGGCTCGGCACAGTTTGGGATCGCGCGATACCGTCATCCCCCGATCGCTGGCAGCACGATGCAAGGCGGTCGACAGCATCCATTGAACCGCCTGCACGACAGCCTGGTTATCGCCGTGGCCAGGGTCGTGGCCTTCTTCGACAATGGCCATCAACGCTCCCAGCGCGGCGCGAACGCCAGGCCCTTCCGCCAGCCTGGCGCCGCAAATGGCTTGACTGATGTGCTCCCAACCCGGGCAGGCGTCATGCGGCAACATGAAGACGACAAAACGGGCGCCGTCCGAAAGGCGGATGCGGTACGGCCGCGCGGTGTCGAAAACCGTGGCCTGGCCCGCTTCGAGCCGGCACTGGCGACGATCCTGTTCAAGCTGCGCATCGCCGGCGATCTGCCACATCAGCTTGATGTAGCCGGTCTCGGCAACCGCCGACAGACCTCGTCTGCGGATGACTTCGCTGGCCTCGACATGGATGGTGCTCAGCGAACAGCGTCCAACCTTGTAGGTGCTGACCTGGGCCTCGAAGCGACCGCCGCTGTGATCGCGGTGCTCCAGCCAGGGAAAGTTGTCGTTGACAAAATCCTTCCAGGATCGGAAATCGCGCAACTGCTCCACGTTAGCCGGCAACGACGCCAACTCGAAGTGCCGCGCAGCCGGGTGCGTCCGATAGGCCAGATTCATCCTTCCTCCTTGCGGACGCACCGAGGTTCGGCGCGTCGCTCCTTCTCGGACCGATCCAGGGGTCCCGTCTGTCGCGCACTGGTCAGCCAGCAGGCGGCCGATCCGGCACGCCGATCCTGCTCCAGCCTGTCCGTGCGTCTGTCGGGCATCGACTCGTCGGTCGATGCCCGTTCCGACTGGCGTCGATCAGCGAGCCGCGCTTGCCGAGTTGGCCACGCCGGCGTCCAGCCCCGTTCGCTCCGTGCCCGAGCGCTGCCGGGCCACCTTGAAACCGCGAACGCCGATGATCAGCAGCGCGATCAGCGCCAGCACACCGAACAGGTAGGCCGGGCCCAATGCCAGGGTGCTGAACAGATCGCCCTCGCCGAACTTGTTGTCGCCGAAGCTCAGGCCGCGATTGGGCGTGAAGTTGCCGAAGAAATAGAAGCCGACGTTGGCCCAGCCGTCGAGCACAACGATGTAGCCCAGCCAGGTGGCGGCGCGCTGGCTGAAGTCGAGCATCGGCAGCACGAACGCCACGGCGATCACCATCATGCCGTTGAGCGCAGGGCCGGTGTGCGCGCGCGCCCAGCCTTCGGGCGTGCCGGGTACGTTGAAGTGCAGGATGTAGCCGGGCACGATCTCGAAGCCCCCCACCAGGTGCATCCACAGGCCCACGCCGAACAACAGTGTGGTGAAGATCATCAGGATGCCGTGAGCGGCCATCTTGCGTTGCAGGTTGTTGTACATCGGTGCACTCCTCTCTTTCGTTGTAAGCAATACGACCCAGGTCCAGCCTCGCGCTCAGACCGCGATGGCAGGGCGGTGATAACGACTTCCGAAAAACATCAACGGGGTCCCGTCATGGTTGCCGCAGGCAGTCACTTCGGCCACGAACAGGGTGTGGTCGTGCACCTGTACTTTCTGCACCACCACGCACTCGAACCAGGCCAGGCAGTGACGCAGCGTGGGCAGGCGATCGCGCACCTGGAAGTCGGGTCGCACCGCCTCCTGCGGACGGCCGCTGAAGTGCGCGGAAAAATTCTGCTGCGCTTCATTGAGAATGCAGGCGCCGTAACGTCCGGTACGCGAGATGATCCGATGCGTCTTGCCGGGCTTGAGCGACACCAGCACCGTTGGCGGCTGCAGGCTCACCGAGGTGAAACTGTTGACGGTGGCGCCGTGAACATTGCCTTCCTCGTCTTCGCAGGTCAGCACCACGATGCCGGTGGCAAACAGGGACACCGACTTGCGGAAGTGCGCGGGGTCCAAAGTCGCCGGGTCGGCCCCGAACGTATCCAGGCTTTCCAGCCAATCCTGTTCCTGCGTCGGCGGCGGGCGCAGGGGTGTTCTTCGCGACGCGGCGCTCATTTACGCGGCGTCCGCAGTGACGCGACCGGGCTTTGCGATCGCCGGTCTGGCCTGGGCCGTCGCGGCCTTGATGCGCGACTGGCACCAGGCCTGCATGCGCTCCGCGCTGGCAAAGCAATCCCACTGCCGTTCCGGGTAGTTGAAGTTGTCGGTGAACTCGTCGGCCAGCGCGCGGTTCTGGCTGAGCGCGCCGATGAACTGCTGCAACTCCGCCGGCATCGCCTTGAGGTTGGTGAGCATGAAGTTGGTCCAGCGCGTGGCACCGAGCACGCGATCCTGTCGACGATAGTTGACGTGCTCCACGAAGCGCTCGTCGTAGACCTCCTGCTTGACGATCTCCTCGCCCAGGATCCAGGCGGCGTACGAGGCCATGTTGGCGCCCTGACCCAGCACCGGGTCCACTACCGCCTGCACGTCGCCCAGCGAGATCGCGATCTTGCCGCTGTCCAGCCGGATGTGGGACTTGCGCACCGTGGGCGTGACGCCGCCCTGCAAGATGTCCAGCGGGCCGTTGGCGAGATCGAACTCCTTTTCGTCGATGCGCTCGGCGCAATCCGGATAGTGCTTGCGCAGCTTGCCCAGCAGCAGCTCCTGGAACGCGCGCGGGTTGTCGTCGTACTTGGTCTTGGCCAGTACTTCCAGATCGCCGCCGATGATGTTCTCGATCACCAGCGCGTTCTGCATGCCGTTGAAGGTGGTGGTGGGGATTTCGATCATCTCGCCGGCGCCGGGCGAGAAGTACATCGTCACCGCGCGGGTCGGCCGCTGCGCGATGCCCTTGAACAGTCCCACGCACAGCGCACGCTGCGGGCGGTCGAACGGCGAATGCGCCGGTTCGTGCTGGAACATCTGGCCGAACGGACCCTTGCCCGTACACACCACCATCAGATCGAACCGGGCGCTCAGCGAAGACACCTCATGGCCGGTGATCTCGCGGTACTCGATATTGCCGCCGCGATTCTGGAAATCTTCCATCAGTCGTGGCTGGTAGATGCGGTAGTCCACCGCGCGGCTGGGCGCGTGATAGTCGCCGTAGAAGCGCAGAGGCTGCGGCGGCGTGTTGATGAAGTAGTGATGGCCGAAGTACCCGTGCTCCTCGGTGGGCCAGTGGTCCACGTGCAGGTCGCGCTCCCGCTGCACCGTCACCGCATGGTGCGCCACCGTGTTGAGCAGGCGCATGCCGCGATATTCCTTGGGCTCGCGGTCGGTAAAGACGGTGACGTCGACGTCGTGCTGACGCAAATAAAGGCCCAGATGCAAGCCCGCAGTTCCGGCGCCGACGATCCCAATCTGTTTGCGCATGGGATGTTACTCCTCAATTTTTTGAGTATAGACTCGCTTTGTGTATCGCATTATTCGGCAGAGCGGTCGATCCTGAAAGCGCAGATATAGACTATGACCTATTCTTATTTGGACTGAATGCATGGATCCTCTCCAGCCATACGCCGCGTTCGTCCGCACCTTCGAAGCCGGCAGCTTCTCTGCCGTGGCACGCGAAATGAGCACCTCCCAGTCCGCGGTGAGCAAGCAGATTGCGTCGCTGGAATCGAGTCTGGGCGTGCAGTTGTTTGCGCGCAGCACCCGCCGCCTGCAGCCCACCAACGAAGCCTTGCAGCTGTACGAGCACGTTCGCCAGCTTCTGGATGCGGTGGAGTCGCTCAAGACCCTGAGCGGCCGGCGTGCGGCGGCAACCGGCACCCTGCGCCTCACCATGCCCGGCTCCTATGGCCGCCGACAGCTGTGTCCCAAGTTGCCGCGCTTTCTGGACCAGTACCCGCAGGTGCGACTGGACGTTCTGCTCACCGACCAGGTGGTTGACCTGATCGAGGAAGGGCTGGAACTGGCGGTGCGCATCGGCAACCTGTCACCGAGCACGCTGATGGCCAGACCCATCGACGTCATCAATCAGGTTCTGGTGGCGACACCCGAGTATCTGGCGCTGCATAAGGCGCCCGACGTGCCCACCGACCTGGCTGACCATGCCTGCGTGCTCTACGGCAGCGGCGGGCGCTGGACGCGCTGGGAGTTCGAGTCCGAGTCCGGGCGCCACGCGGTCGACGTGGAAGGCCGGGTGCGGGTCAACGACCCCGAAGCCATGTTCGAACTGGTGTGTGCGCACCAGGGTGTGGGCATGGTGCAGGACTGGGTGGTCGGAGACGCCATCAAGCAGGGCCGCGTGCTGTGGCTGCTGCAGGATTTCTATCCCATCCCGATGCCGGTCAACATCGTCTACCCGCAAACACGCTTTCTGTCGCAGCGCGCACGCAGCTTTATCGATTTCTTTGTCGCGGAGCAGCGGGCAAATCGCTAGAGCATTTTTTGTTTAAGTACTGATGTTTCTACTGTCATCCTGAGCGTAGCGAAGGATCTTCTTTCTAACTGTGCTCATGCTCTGAAAATAGATCCTTCGCTTCGCTCAGGATGACAGCTGTTGTGGCTTTATCTGCACATAACTCGAAAACGCTAGAACGTTGTAGATTTTAGTGACGTCGTTACTTCTGTCATCTTGAGCGCAGCGATCTCCCAGCACGCGCAAGCACTGCTGCAGACTCAGGCTTGCACCGGTTGCGCTGATGCACGCTGCTCGTGGGTGTCCAGCAAAGCCTGCATTTTCGGCACGGCCTGCTGAATCAGCTCTCCCATCGCTTGAATATTGGCGATTCCTTCTGCGGACTCGAAATCCAGAAACGGACTGAACAAATCGATGCGCGATTCGTTGATCCACTTCACCACCGCCGGCTCGGTCAACCACACCGCCATGTTCAAGCTGTTCAGGATCGCGCAACGCAGGTAATCGGCATCCGTGTAGGGCAGAGGAACCGGTTGCGTCAGTGCGTTCTTGCGCGCTTCGTCCGCATCGACATTGCATTCGACATTGCCGATGAAACCTGCGCTGTAGACCTGCTGGCACATGCGCACGGTCTGCAGCGTGATCCGGTTGCCATCGAATACCTTGACCATCGGGACCTTGGGCAGCCCGTCGGCTGCGCAGTCGACGAACACGGCATCCGCCGGCGTGGGATGCGTGCCTTTCTGCATCTTCATCTCGACCGGCGACGCCACCTCCAGATAGCCCTGGCGGACGACGTTCTTGACCCGGCGCAGCTGTTCGAGCTCCAACGGGGTGAACGTGGCACACCGCCAGCGCTTGGGCCTTACCGAAGGGTCAAGCTGCAACACCAGCTTTCGTTCCACTAAACGGCGGAAGTAGTCGTCGTAATCCTGGGCTTCCAGTGCCGCCTGCAGCAGCCCGATGGCGTACTGCGTGACCGGATCGCTGAATTTGCGTCCGGGATCGACATCGAAGCGACTGAACATCCATGCATCCGAGGGCATGATCCAGGTGATGCGTTCCGGATCGACCCGGTGGGTCAGCAGGAACAGGACCGCATCCATGCCTGTCTTGCCGGAACCGACGATGACGAAATTGCGATGCTCCGCGATCACCCGGGGCAGGTCGTTGACGACCACCGCGCGGGCGCCACCCTGGACCTCGAAATCCGGTGCCCGCTGGGACGGGACGGTCACGTTGAGGTAAGTGGCGTCGACGTACTTCTTGTTCGCACGAAACTCGTACTTCTCGCCACAGGTGAGCGACACCGCAGTGTTGTCGTTCTTGTTGTACTCGCACAGCGGCAAGTACTCGACACGGCCCGATGGCAGAAAGCGCTTGCGCATCACCGTGTCGAAGTATGCGACCACCTCGCTGCCGCTCGCCAGCTCGTAGCAGCCCTTGTTGAGGCCGACCTGATCGATGCTGTAGCCGCCCATCTCGGTCGAGTTGACGCCGTAGCAGGTGGACGTCTGATGCAGGCGCACGAAGGGATACGCGTCATTCCAGTGGCCGCCGGGCCGATGTTTCCGATCGACGATGGCAACCGTCGCATCACTGTGGGTGATGATCTCGTCCACAAATGCCATTCCGACGCCGCCGGCACCCGCGACCACGTAGTCGGCTTCAATAAGCTTCGTCATCTTCTTTCCCCCCGGATGCGCATATGCCTGAGTAGTCTGAATTGGCCACGGCATCCTTGCATCGCCGCGGGTGCACGACGCTCTGCACCGTGTGCACGACCGGCGTCGCTGCAGACGATCCGGCGGCAGATTATTCAAAACCGGCAGCGGCCGTTTTACGCAACGTTCTGGGGAAGATTCGCTCTTATATAGTCCGATACGGAATGTATCCAATCATCACTTTCTGGCGTATCTGTTCCGGGATGCTCGCAATCCGACAAGCATCCAAAACCAAAAGGCTGCCGACCAGTCGGCGAACAAATCCAAGGAGACAGAAATGCGTATCAGAAAATACGACTTCAACTACAGTCGTCGGAAGATGATGGAGAGTGTGGCGTACGGTTTGGGGGCTGGGGTGTTGATGCCGCTGGACAAGGTCTTTGCCTCCGAGTCTGACAACATCAACAAGGCCTACCCTGACGAACTGGTGTCGATCGAGGTTCAGTCCAAGGGCAAGGTCAAGGTAGGCGACTACATCGACAAGAACAATGTCGAGCATGTGAAGCACCTGCTTGACCCAGGCACGTATGAGCAGATCTCCGGTGTTGAGGGGCGCAAGATCTACATCAAGGCACCCTCGACCCATCCGTACGAGATCGTCACCGCCGGCTACCACGACGCGACCGTGGCTGACGTCAAGAACGGTCATGCCGGCAAGTGGGACGCCAACGGCAACCTGGTGGACCAGGACGGCAAGGTCTGGCAAGGCGGCCTGCCTTTTGTCAACGCCAAGACCGGTACGGAAGTCTGGTGCAACATGGCGACCAACATCGGGCGTAACGACAACGCCTGCTACGTCATCGAGCAGAAGGACTACGGCACCACCGGCAAGCTCGAATACCACTACAACTTCCAGTGGGTAGAGCTCAACAGCACCGGCCGCATGGACCGCAAGCTGTTCCGCGGCATGGAGAACGAACTGCGTCGCCAGAGCGTGTTCTTTGCTGCCGAGGCTGACGTGCGCGGCACCTCGTTTCTGAGCGTCTGGGACTACGACGCCCGCAAGATTCCGGAACTGTACGGTTATCTGCCCGAGTTCCGTCGCGTGCGTCAGTTCCCGTCCAACCAGCGCTTCGAGCCCCTGGTTCCGGGTGCGGTGTGGTTCCTCTCCGATCCCTGGGCGGCCGGCGACCCGGTGCTGACCTGGGGCAACCACAAGATCGAAGAGCGCAAGCCCATGCTCGGTCCCTGGGCGGCCGACTTTTCGCGTCACGACGAGAACTGGGAACCGCCGCGTCAGGCCGACAACCCCAAGTTCTTCGACATCCCCTACGAGATGGCGCCGGAAGTCATCGTCACCAGCTGCGAGCCGACCGGTTATCCGCGTTCGCCGGTGTCCAAGCGCGTGGCCTATGTCGATGCCCGCAACTGCATGGCTGCCAGCAACATCCGCTACGACCGTCAGGGCAAGCTGTGGTCGAACTTCGAGATGGCGCACGGCGTGTTCAAGGGCGGCGGTCCGGATGGCAAGCGTTTCATCAAGAGCCACGACGGCGTCAATGCCGGCTGGTCCTGGATCTACGTGCACATCTACGACTTCCAGAACCGTCGCATGTCGCTGTGCAACCACTCCAAGGGCGCTGCAGGCGTCGAAGCACGCTTCGATGCCGAACCCGATTGGCTGTTCGATACCTACTGCACCGCTCAGGGTATCCAGTCCCTCGGACGCGCTTAACCCATAGGTGACGACCGACGCTGCGGCCGGGTGACCGGCCGCAGCGTTTTCTTTTGGAGACGCCGGTTGTTCTTGTGCTATTCGGTCAACAGGTCCGCTGCCCGGAATCTCGCCGCGATGTATTCGGCGATCTGTCGATAGCCTTCGCGGTTGGGGTGCACCAGATCGGCCTTGAGACTGGCGCGGCTCAGCGCCTCGATCATCGCCTGTTCGTCGACTACTGCGCCGCCTTGCGCCGCCACTTCGGCGAACAACGGATCGGCTTCGGTTTCACCGCGCGCCGGAATGGCCAGCAGCAGCACGGGCACGGCGGCCAAGCGGGCGGTTTCCAGCATGGCCAGCAGATTGGCTCGCATCTGGTGGCGCGGAACGCCCTGCAGAAAGTCGTTGATCCCCAGACACAGGATCAGCAGGTCCGGCCGCTCCCTGCGCAGAACCTGCGGTAGGCGCCTGAGCCCATCCGCGGTGGTCTGTCCGGGCAGGCCGGCGTTGATCACCTCGCGCCGGATCAGGCGCGCCAGATCGCGTGGATAGCTCTGGCCAGCACCGCCGGTGCCGTCGGTGAGGCTGTCGCCGAACGCGAGAATGCGAGCAGACTCGTGCAGAGCAGGCAGCGTCACCGCATCGGCCGCCCGTCCCAACATGCACACGGACAGGCATGCGCCCGCCAGTAGCGCCCAGGCTGTCGCTCCAAACCAGCGACCGTTACGGATGCGCGCGCCCAGGCTCGGCCAGGCCGACATCCGTTCCGGCCCGCGCGGCGGGCGCAACGAACGTCGCCTCCAACAGATAAGGATCGTCGAAGTGCCGGCGCCCCACATGCGCGATGGCGTGATGCCCCTGCTGACGCAGCGCGCCGGGCCGGTGTATGCCGCTGGACCAGCCGCCAATGGGATCAACCCCGTAACTTCCCGCGACCAGCCCATCGGGCCCGAACAGACTGCGAGTACCACCGCCGGGCGCAGGCAAGGTGTAAAGGCCTTCGTAATGCGTCAGCTCGTACCGCTGCGTCAGCGCGGACCGGGCCTGCTCGACCGCTACGACGCGCTGCAGCGCATGCGAGCCCTGCTGCAGATACAGGGCCGCGCCGCTTGCCGGCGCCGGCTCCGGCGCGATGAATGCAGGCTCGCCTTCGACAGCGGTTCTGACCTTCAGCGCCTGCACCAGATACCAGTGGTGATCGCTGCCTGAGGCATGCAGGCTCTCGTAGACCATCGGTGACAAGTGCCGATCCAGGGTGACGCGCCACAGGATGCCGTCGATGGGCCCGCGTGCCGCACCGGGCGCCGCCTTGAACCAGATTGAATAGCTGATCTGCACAAGCTTGGCGCTGCCGAAGCGGGTGTAGTTGATCTGGTAATAAACCTTGGGCTGGGTCACGTCGGCGCTCGGACCGTCGACGGCCAGCACAGGCACGGCGGGGACGTCGTTGTCGTCCGCGGTCTCGATCAGCAGATTCGGTGCATGACGCTCCGCCAGCGCGCTCCACTGCGAGCCGTACAACTCTGGATACCCCAGCATGTTGACATTTACCTTGTCGCCGGCGTCGTCGAGCAACGACAGATCCTGTTGCGGTTTGACCGTCCACAGGCGCATCGCCTCGGGCATCGGCGCCGATTCCGCCGCGGCGACATAGGCGCTGGCCGCGTCTTCATGCGCGGCCTCGATGCGTGCCTTCATCAGCGGCGCCATCAAGGGATATAGCCCCAGCGCGCGCTTGATGCCGGAATAGGCGTCAGGCGGATAAACCACCTCGATCATCGCCGCCCAGCGCTCCGGGTCTTCCAGCTCGATCGCCGCCAGGATGCGACCGCAGTTCAGAAAATAATCCCGTTGGATGGCGGCATCGAGCTCGCTCATGCCCAGGTTGATGTACTCGTAGTCGCGCGATTCCTGGTCCAGCTCGCGCATCCGCCGCACCCACTCGCTGACATCGTTCAGTCCCTTCACTTCGTTGCGGAACGAGGCATGCATCCGATCCGTTCGCAGATAGGGATATCCGGGCACGCGATAAAACGCGGCGTCACGCACACCGGCCGCGTCGACCCGCTGGTCCATCGCCGCATAGTCTGCCCGGCAGTTCGCATAGTTCTTGTAGAACCCGGTAAAAGGAGACGGCGCGTCCGGCGATGCGGCGCATCCATGCAGCAACAGGCTGACGAGAATTGCGGAACCACACGTAACCAGGCGCATTCGTACACTCCTTGCCAAGCCGTTCCAGGCCACGACGAACCCAGAGTGGGGATTATTACGTGTCGGATCGTGATCGGATGCTAGGGTGGGTCCCGCCCGGGTTTCGCCTAAACGCCGCCCTGCGAACGATGGCGAAACCGTTTCTCGCATTTACGCCGGCGGGCTCGCTGACATCCGATCAGACCCGTTCGATCACCAGCGCAATACCCTGTCCGATACCGATGCACATCGTGCAGAGCGCATAGCGGCCTTGAATGCATTCGAGCTGACTGAGCGCCGTGGTCACCAGCCGCGCGCCGGACGCGCCGAGCGGATGCCCGAGCGCAATGGCACCGCCATTGGGATTCACCTGCGCCGCGTCGTCGGGCAGACCCAGGTCACGCGTGACCGCAAGGCCCTGTGCCGCAAACGCCTCGTTGAGTTCGATCGCATCCATCTGCCCAAGCTTGAGCCCCGCCTGCGCCAGCACCTTTCGCGTGGCCGGCGCCGGGCCGAACCCCATGATGCGCGGCGCCAGGCCCACCGTGGCCATCGCCACCACTCGCGCACGCGGCCTCAGGCCGTGACGCGACGCCGCGGCCTCGGAGGCCAGCAACACCGCGCAGGCGCCGTCGTTGACGCCGGATGCATTGCCGGCGGTGACGGTGCCGTCCGCGCGCACGATCGGCTTGAGCCTGGCCAGCATCTCCAGCGTGGTCTCGGGCCGCGCGTGTTCGTCGGCGCGAAACATCAGCGGCTCGCCTTTCCTCTGTGGGAGTGCAACCGGCACGATCTCGCGCGCGAAGAAACCGTCTGCGTTGGCCTGTGCCCAGCGTTGCTGGCTGCGCAGCGCGAACCGATCCTGATCTTCACGCGAGATGCCGAATTGCGCGGCGACGTTCTCCGCCGTCTCCGGCATGGAGTCGATGCCATAGCGGCTCTTGAAAGCGGGATTGACGAAGCGCCAGCCGATGGTGGTGTCCTCGATCTTCGCGCTACGCGAAAACGCGCTGTCCGCCTTGCCCATTACGAAGGGGGCGCGCGTCATGCTTTCCACGCCACCCGCGATCATCAGCTCCACCTCGCCGGACTTGATCGCGCGCGCGGCCATGCCGACTGCATCCAGGCTGGACCCGCACAGGCGATTGAGCGTGACGCCGGGGACCTCCAGCGGCAGGCCTGCCAGCAACGCCGCCATGCGTGCCACGTTGCGGTTATCTTCGCCCGCCTGGTTGGCACAGCCGTAGATGACGTCGTCGAGCGCCGACCAGTCCACCCCGGCGTTGCGCCGGATCAGTTCGGCGATCGGCAGCGCAGCGAGATCATCGGTGCGTACGCCGGCCAAGGCGCCGCCATAACGGCCGAAGGGTGTGCGGACGGCGTCGCAGATAAAGGCCTGTTTCATGGTCGATTGCTCTTGCTTCGAGAGTGGTCTTGCCACGGATGCACACGGGATGACACGGTTAAAGCTGGAAACCGCATTTCAACTCAAAGGCGCAAAGCCAACAGAAAGGACGCCAAGAATTTTTCTGGACGACGCACTTCAGCAGATTGGTGAGCGCAGTCCACGGTGTTTTCCTTTGCGCCTTGCTTGCTGTTCTTCGCGTCCTTCGCGTTTAACCGCTTTTTGTAGGTTAATGCGGGAAGAACGAGGGGATCGTCGGTCTGCTTCTCAAGCCGCGTCTATCCATGTTGATCCTTGGGTATCTGTGGCGAACGGCTCCGCCGTCAGCCGCCCGCCGGTTTAGCGCGCTTGTCGATCACGCGACGCGCCTTGCCGGCGGAGCGCTCGAGGGCACCGGTATCGCCGACCTGCACGTCGATGCTGATGCCGACATAGGCCTTCACGGACTGCTGCAGGGCCTGGGCGTAACCGGCGCGTTCTTCGGTACAGGCCGCCGCATAGGCCGGGCTGACTTCGACCGCCACCGCGACGGCGTCCAGGTTGCCCTTGCGGGTGACCTCGATCAGGTAGTGCGGCGCCAACTGCGGAATCTTCAGCAGCAACTCCTCGATCTGCGTGGGGAATACATTGACGCCGCGGATGATCAGCATGTCGTCGGAGCGGCCGGTGATCTTGCCGATACGGCGCATCGAGCGCGAGGTGGGCGGCAGCAGGCGGGTGAGATCGCGCGTGCGGTAGCGGATGACCGGCAGCGCCTCCTTGCTCAGCGAGGTGAACACCAGCTCGCCCTCCTCGCCGTCGGGCAGTACCGCGCCGGTGACGGGATCGATGATCTCCGGATAGAAATGATCCTCCCAGATCACCGGTCCATCCTTGCTCTCCACGCATTCACTGGCCACACCCGGTCCCATCACTTCGGACAGGCCGTAGATGTCCACCGCGTCGAGGTCCGCACGCGCTTCGATTTCCTGGCGCATCGCGTTGGTCCAGGGCTCGGCACCGAAGATGCCGATCTGCAGACTCGACTTGGCGCCGTCCAGTCCCTGGCGCTCGAACTCTTCGATGATGTTGAGCATGTAGGACGGCGTGACCATGATGATGCGCGGCTGAAAATCCTGAATCAGCTGCACCTGCTTTTCGGTCTGCCCGCCGGACATCGGAATCACCGTGCAGCCGAGGCGCTCGGCGCCGTAGTGTGCGCCCAGGCCACCGGTGAACAGGCCGTAGCCGTAGGCGATGTGGATCAGATCGCCCGCTCTGCCGCCCGCTGCGCGGATGCTGCGTGCCACGCAGTCGGCCCAGGTGTCGATGTCCCTGGCGGTATACCCCACCACGGTCGGCTTGCCGGTGGTGCCGCTGGAGGCATGGACGCGCACCACCTGCTCGCGCGGCACCGCGAACAGCTTGAACGGATAGTTGTCGCGCAGATCCTGCTTGGTCATGAACGGAAACCGCGCGAGATCGGACAGATGCTTCAGGTCGTCCGGGTGCGCGCCCGCGGCGTCGAAGCTCTGGCGGAAATGCGCCACGTTGTCGTAGGCGTGACGCAGGGACCATTGCATGCGCTGCAGTTGCAGCGATCTCAACTCGTCCTGGCTGGCGCGCTCGATCGGCTCCAGGCTTGGCGGTCGTGGGCGGTGTCGCGTGGTCATCGATCAGACTCCTTTCGCTGGGCGCGATGACGCCCGTGCATCACTGTTATTCGCGTCGTGCAGCGTTGCTTGACGCCGCGTGCACGCTGCTCACCAGGGCGTGCATTCGCCGTCGCCTGAGCCTTTCGGGCCGCGGCTCAAGTCGCGGGCAACACCTCGCCTTTGATGCGCGCCGACTTGCCGCGAAACACGGCAACTGCTTGACCCGACTGATCCACCACCGTGATGTCGTAGATGCCGGTACGACCGGACAGCACCCGCTCCTGCGCCACCGCGGTCAGCGTTTCGCCGAGTTGCACCGGGCGCAGGAACTCGATGCTGCACCCGGCCGCAACGGTGGCCTCGTTGCGGCTGTTGCAGGCGAACGCAAACGCGCTGTCGGCCAGGGTGAACATGAAGCCACCGTGGCAGATGTGATGGCCGTTGAGCATGTCGCCGCGGACCACCATGCTCAGGCGTGCGGTACCGGGGCCGATGTCCTCGATGCGAATGCCCAGACCCTGGCTGGCGGTATCGCGTTCGAACATGGATTGCGCGACGCGGCGGGCAAGGTCTACCGCGGCGTCCGGATGCAGCGAAGGGTTGGGGGACATTGCGCTCACCGGCCGGTGAAGCTGGCGTTGCGTTTTTCCTTGAAAGCGGCGACGCCTTCGGCATAGTCATCGCTGTAGCCCAGTTCGTGCATGGCGTCTGCCTCGCGTTCCAAGGCCTGCTCCAGGGTCAGCGAGCCGCTGCCCAGGATCAATTCCTTGGTGCGTGCCAGCCCGCGGGTGGGCGCCTGCGCCAGGTGCGTCAGCAGCTTCTCGACCTCGTCCTTGAATTGCGCGTCGGCCACCGACTTCCAGATCAGGCCCCATTGCTGCGCCTGATCGGCGCTGAGCTTGTCGCCCAGCATGGCCAGGCCCATCGCACGCGCGGTGCCGACCGCGCGCGGCAGTATCCAGGTGCCGCCGGTGTCGGGAATCAGGCCGAGCTTGCAGAACGGCTGGATGAAGCTGGCGGATTGGGTGGCGATGACCAGATCGCCGGCCAGCGCCACGTTGGCACCGGCGCCGGCCGCGACGCCGTTGACCGCGGACACCACCGGCAGCGGCAGGGTGCGCAGGCTCGTCACCAGCGGCGCCCACCACTCGCGCACGGTCTGACCCAGGTCGACCTTGGCGTCGCCCTCGGCGACCGCGCCGCGATCCGCCAGATCCTGCCCGGCACAGAAGCCGCGCCCCGCGCCGGTCAGCAGCAATACGCGCGCACCGGCATCCGCCCTGACCTTGCCGATGGCGTCGCGCAACTCTGCGTGCATGGCCACCGTGAAGCTGTTGAGACGGTCCGGCCGGTTGAGGGTGATACGGGCAATGCCGTGGTCGTTCTGAAACAGGATGTTTTCGTAGCTCATCTGGGTCTCCTATGCAGGCGCCTTTTCGACCATGGTCAGCACGTCGTACTGCGCCACCACCTTGCCGTCCTGATTGGTCACCACGGTATCCCAGCGCACCTCGCCGTAGTTCTCGGTGATACGAGGATTCTTGTGCTTGGCCGTGAGCGTGACACTGAGCGAATCGCCCGGTTTGGCCGGCGTCACGAAGCGCAGATTGTCGAGACCGTAATTGGCCAGCACCGGCCCCGGGTCCGGTTGCACGAACAGCCCCGCGGCAACCGACAGGATGTAGTAGCCGTGCGCGACGCGACCGCCGAAGAAGGGGTTGGCGGCAGCGGCCGCTTCGTCCATGTGCGCGTAGAACGTATCGCCGGTGAAGTGGGCGAAGTGTTCGATGTCTTCCAGGGTGATCAGCTTGGGGCCGGCCTTGATGGTGTCGCCGAGCTGCAGCTCGTCGAGGTTCTTGCGAAACGGATGAATGCCTTCCGTGCGCGGTGTGCCGACGATCCACTGCCCGGTGATGGCGGTGAGCGTGGCCGGCGACCCCTGCAGCGCGGTGCGTTGCAGGTAGTGATGGACGCCGCGCACGCCGCCCATTTCCTCGCCGCCGCCGGCGCGGCCCGGTCCACCGTGAATCAGCACCGGCATCGGCGAGCCATGGCCGGTGGACTCCTTGGCACAGTCGCGATTAACGATCAGCAGGCGACCGTGATGACTGGCCGCGCCCAAGACCATTTCGCGCGCGAATGCGTTGTCGTAGGTGAAGATCGATCCGACCAGACTGCCTTCGCCGCGGGCGGCAAGCTCGATGGCGTCGGCCACATCGTCGTAGGGCATGACGGTGGAGACCGGACCGAAGGCTTCCACCTCGTGTACGACCGCGCTGGTCTTGGGCGTCTGGCAATGCAGCAGCAGCGGCGACAGGAACGCCCCTTGGTGCGCATCGGCACCGGTCACGCTGAAGTTCTGCGGATCGCCGAATACCAGCTCGGCGGCATCCCGCAGGCGTCCGACCGCGTTGCGCACCTCGTCGCGCTGCGCGGTGCTGGCCAGGGCGCCCATGGTCACCCCTTCTACCGAAGGATCGCCCACCACCACCTTGGACAGCCGCGCCTTGAGCGCGTCGAGCACCGCGGGGATCTGCGCGCGCGGCACGAACGCGCGGCGGATGGCGGTGCACTTCTGCCCGCATTTGGTGGTCATCTCGCGGACGACCTCCTTGACGTAGAGATCGAACTCCGGCGTACCGGGCACCGCATCCGGACCCAGGATGGAACAGTTGAGCGAGTCCGCTTCCATGGTGAAGCGCACGCTGTTGCGTACGATGGCCGGATGCGCGCGCAGCTTGTGGCCGGTGGAGGCCGAGCCGGTAAAGGTCACCACGTCCTGCCCGGTCAGGTGATCGAGCAGGTCGCCGACGCTGCCGCAGATGAGCTGGAACGAGCCTTCCGGGAAGATCTGCGACTCCACCATGCGCTTGAACACGACTTCCGTCAGGTACGCGGTCTGGCTGGCCGGTTTGACGATGGCGGGCACGCCGGCCAGCAGATTCACCGCCAGCTTTTCCAGCATGCCCCACACCGGAAAGTTGAAGGCGTTGATGTGTACCGCCACGCCCTTGAGCGGCGTCATGATGTGCTGACCGACGAAGCTGCCGGTCTTGCTCATGATCTCCGGCGAGCCGTCGATGATGAAGCTGGCGTTGGGCAGTTCGCGCCGGCCCTTGCTGGCGTAAGCGAACAGGGTGCCGAAACCGCCGTCGATGTCGATCATCGAATCGACCTTGCTGGCGCCGGTGGCGGCGGACAGCGCGTAGAACTCGTCCTTGTGTTCCGACAGGTACTGGCCCAAGGCTTTGAGCTTCATCGCGCGCTGGTGGAACGTCAGCGTGCGCAGCGCAGGGCTACCCACCTTGCGGCCATGCTCGAGCATGGCCGCAAAATCGAGACCTTTGCTCGACACTCGCGCCACCGGCACGCCGGTGATGGCATTGAGCGTGGTGTCGCCACCTTCACCGGTTCGCCATTGTCCTGCAGCGTAGCTTGCAAGGTTCCTCATGTACTTCTCTCCTCGATTCGGGGGCCACAGAACGATTGCCGCGGATCAACACGAATGACCTCGGACTGCGCCCAGCGCTTGATCCGTGTCGGTCTATGGTGATCCGTGAATTCCGTGGAAAAACTTTTCAGGTCTCCTGATCCAGGTCGATCAGCAGTTGGTCGGTAATCGGAAAGCTCTGACAGGTCAGCACGAAGCCGCGCGCCAGTTCGTAGTCTTCCAGCGAATAGTTGGCGTCCATGTCCACTTCGCCCTTGATCAGTTTGCAGCGGCAGGTGCTGCATACGCCGCCCTTGCAGGAATAGGGCAGCTCGATGCCCTGCTCCAGCGCCGCGTCCAGCACCGACTCCTTGTTTTTTGGCATGGAGAACACGCGGGTCAGGCCGTGGTGGATCACCGTGACCTGGCAGCCTTCGTCGCCCTTGACCACGGCCTTGCGTTGCGGCCGCGGGCCCTTGTGCATGGCGGCGGCAAACAGTTCCAGCTTGATCTGCGACTTGGCCAGACCCTTGGCCAACAGCCGCTCCTGCACCTGTTCCATCATGCTCTGCGGCCCGCAGATGTAGGCCACGTCGATGCCGGAGGCGTCGACCCATCGGCTCAGCAGTTGATCGCACTTTTCTGCGTCGATGCGGCCATTGAACAGATCCACATCCTGCTGCTCGCGACTGAGGATGTAGACCAGATTCAGCCGCGTCATGTAGCGGTCTTTCAGGTCCTCCAGTTCCTCCTTGAAGATCACGCTACTGGAGGAGCGGTTGCCGTAGATCAGGGTGAATCGGCTTGCGGGCTCGGCGGCGAGCGTGGTCTTGATCAGCGACAGGATCGGCGTGATGCCACTGCCGGAAGCAAACGCCACGTGATGCCGCGCCAGTTCCGGTTGCAAGGGCACGTTGAAGTGACCGGAAGGCTCCATCACCTCGATGCGGCTGCCCGGCTTGAGGTGCTCGGCGGCCCAACTGGAAAACAGCCCGTCGTCGATGCGCTTGATCGCCACGCGCAGCTTCTGTTCCTGCTCGGCGGAACAGATCGAGTAGGAGCGGCGCACTTCCTCGCCGTCGATGTGCGCCTTCAAGGTCAGATGCTGCCCGGCGCTGTAGCGGAACGCCTCGGCCTGATCGCTGGGCACGGCGAAGGTCACCACCATCGCATCGCGCGTTTCCGGCTTGACCTCGGCAACCTGCAGTGGGTGGAACTTGCTCATCCTGTTCTCGGGTTCGCGGCCAGTGTCGGCGTGCGCGTCAGTGGCATTTGAAATAGTCGAAAGGCTCCGCACAGGCGCGGCATACGTACAAGGCCTTGCACGGCGTGGCGCCGAACTGGCTGGTGACTTCAGTGTGGCGCGAGCCGCAGCACGGACAGTTCACCGCCACCGGCGTCGCCGGTGGGCGCCGCGTGAGACGGCTGATGTCGATCGTCTGCTCGCTCGCCAATCCCTGCGGCGGCGCGATGCCGTAGGCGCGCAACTTCTCTTTTGCAGCCGGCGCCAGCCAGTCGGTAGTCCAGGCAGGAGACAGGCGCATCTGCAGCGCCGGCTGTTCGATACCGTGCTGCTGCAGGGTCTCGCGGATGGATTGGGCGATGACCTCGGTGGCAGGGCAGCCCGAGTAGGTTGGCGTCACCGTCACCATCAGGGTTGCGGGAAATTGCGAGTCGTCCCAGCGCACCTCGCGCACGATGCCCAGGTCGACGATGGAAATCGCCGGAATCTCGGGATCCGGAACTTGCGCCAGCCAGCGCCAGACGTCCTGCACCGATGCGCGCGTGGCGACCTCGCTCATGGATCTGCTACCAGCTCGCGCCAGGATGCGCGCGCTGCAGCACCTGCATTTCGGCAAGCAGGCGGCTCAGGTGTTCGGTGTGCACGCCACGCTTGCCACCGCGCTGCATCCAGGCATCGGCCGGTGGCATCTTCAGGGTGGCCTCGTCCAGCACTTCGCGAACGTAGCCCAGCCACTCGTCGCGTAGCGATGCGGGGTCAAAACCGGAGCCTGCCGCGGTCATCGCAGCGTCCACCGCATCGGCATCGAACATCTCGCCGGTAAAACGCCACAGCGCATCCACCGCGTCCTGCATCAGCTCGCGGCTGACGGCGGTGCCATCGCCCAGCCGGACCAGCAGATCGCTGCTGCGGCGCAGGTGATAGCTGACTTCCTTGAGCGACTTGGCGGCGATATCGGCGATGCGTGTATCGCCGGATCGCGTCAGCTCGCGCAGGGCCAGCAGATGCCAGGCATCGAACAGGAACTGGCGCACCAGCGTATCGGCGTAACTGCCGTTGGGCTGTTCCACCAGCAGCAGGTTGCGGAACTGCGGCGCGTCGCGGTGATAGGCCAGGCGATCTTCGTCGGCGTCCCCACCCTGCAGCTCGGCAGCGAGGCTCAGCCACAGCCGCGCCTGCCCAAGCAGGTCCAGCGCCACGTTGGTCAGCGCCATGTCCTCTTCCAGCGCCGGTCCTTTGCCGCACCATTCGGACAGGCGCTGGCTCAGGATCAACGTGTTGTCGCCCAGGTGCAGCAGGTACTGGACGCGGACGGCCGGGTCTGCGGCGGCCATGTTCAAAGGCCCTTCACTTCGTCCGGCATCGGAAAGAAGGTGGGATGCCGGTACACCTTGCTGTTGGCAGGATCGAACAGCGGCGCCTTGTCGTCCGGGCTGCTGGCGGCGATGTCGGCCGACTTCACCGCCCAGATGCTGACGCCCTCGTTGCGTCGCGTGTAGACATCGCGCGCGTTGTTGATCGCCATGGCGGCGTCCGGCGCGTGGAGGCTGCCGACATGGCGATGCGCCAGGCCGTGCTGACTACGGATGAAGATTTCCCACAGGGGCCATTGAGTGGTCATCGCTTTTGATCGGGGCCTTGCGATCCCGTCCTCGGAATTGGGTGAATCGCGCTAGGCGGCTTCGGACATTTCGCGCGACGCCTTCTTCTGCGCATGCGCCACCAGCGCGTCGCGAAACCAGGTGCCGTCCTCCCAGGCCGATCGGCGGGTGGCGATGCGCTCGCGATTGCAGGGACCGTTGCCCTTGATCACGTTGTAGAACTCGTCCCAGTCGATCGCGCCGTAGTCGTAGTGACCGCGCTCGGCGTTCCACTTGAGGTCCGGATCGGGGATGGTCAGGCCCAGGTACTCGGCTTGCGGGACGGTCTGATCGACCATCTTCTGGCGCAGTTCGTCGTTGGTGAACAGCTTGATCTTCCATTGCCTGGACTGTTCGCTGTGCACCGAGTCGCCGTCCGGCGGGCCGAACATCATCAGGCTCGGCCACCACCAGCGGTTGAGCGCGTCCTGCGCCATCGCCTTCTGCTCGGGCGTGCCGCGACACAGCGCCATCATGATGTCGTAGCCCTGGCGCATGTGGAACGCCTCTTCCTTGCACACGCGGATCATGGCGCGCGCGTAAGGGCCGTAAGAGCATCGGCACAGCGGGATCTGGTTCATGATCGCCGCGCCGTCCACCAGCCAGCCGATGGTGCCGATATCCGCCCAGGTCAGGGTGGGATAGTTGAAGATGGACGAATACTTGGCCTTGCCCGAGTGCAGATCGTCCACCATCTGATCGCGCGACACTCCCAGGGTCTCCGCCGCCGAGTAGAGGTACAGGCCGTGTCCCGCCTCGTCCTGCACCTTGGCCAGCAGGATCGCCTTGCGCTTGAGGGTGGGCGCCCGGGTGATCCAGTTGCCCTCCGGCAGCTGCCCGACGATCTCCGAATGCGCGTGCTGGCTGATCTGGCGGATCAGCGTATTGCGGTAACGCTGTGGCATCCAGTCCTGCGGCTCGATGCGGATGTCGGCGTCCAGGCGCACCTGAAAGGCCTGCTCCTCTGCACTCGATTCTGCGCCGGCCACCTTGGTGCCGGTGTCCACCATCTGTGCGTACATGTCACGCCTCCTGTCCGGATGAATATTATTTGATACGAACACTAGCGATGTCAACCTTCAATATGTATCACGATGGCCGGCGGTAACGCATGAATCCGCCCACTCGCTACCATGTGCCGGTTTACCGAGTCAGCGGCGATCAATGCCCCGCAAGAACTTCAGCGTCGACGATTGGGTCCGGCGCTACCTCAAAGAAGAAGAGCCGCGTTCCAAGTCCTTGATCGTCAGCGTTTTCGGCGATGCCATCGCGCCCTACGCCGCGGGCGTGTGGCTGGGCGGGCTGATCGATCTGCTGGCGCCGCTGGGCGTCAACGAACGGCTGGTTCGCACCAGCGCTTTCCGGCTGGTGGAGGAGGACTGGCTCAGCGCGCAACGCGAGGGCCGGCGCAGCCACTACTCGCTCACCGCCTCCGGCATCCGCCGCTTCGACGCCGCCTACAGCCGCATCTACACGCCGCCGCCGCAGGACTGGGACGGCAATTGGACGGTGGTGATCCTGCCGCGCAGCAACGGCGACGGCGGACCCGACCGGCTGGAGCTGCGACGCGAGCTGGAATGGGAGGGCTACGCCTCGCCGACCCCGGGCGTGCTGCTGCACCCTGCGGCCAAGACCGAGGTGCTGCAGCAGATCCTGGACGATCTGAAACTGGCCGAGCGGGCCGTGGCCTTCAGCGCACGCTCGCTCGAAGGCTTTGCCACAGAGTCCGCGCTCACGCTGGTCGAAAGCTGCTGGGATCTGCACGACATCGGCAGCCGCTACCTGACCTTTCTGCAGCGCTTCGAACCGCTGCACGAGCGCCTGGCGTCGCTCGGCGTTTCGCCGGCGCAGGCGTTTGCGGTACAGACCCTGCTGATCCACTCGTTTCGCCGCGCCACCTTGCACGACCCGCGCCTGCCGCAGGCGATGCTGCCGACCGACTGGCCCGGCCTGCAGGCATATCGCCTATGTCGCGAAATCTACCGTGTGACCTATCGCCCGGCGCAGGCGCACGTCCGCGCGGTGGCCGGTGTCGACACCTCCGCGGTCAGCAGTTCGCGGCTGGGCATGCGTCTGCACGAGCGCTTCGGCGGGCTATAGATTCTCGTAGCGGTTCAAATCGAACAGGGCGGCTTCGACCGGATCGGTCTGCTCCACGTAGCGCGTGAAGTCGTGAAAGATCTCCCAGAACGCCGGATGCGTGCGGCGTACGCCCCAGCGCTCGACCAGCGGTTCCAGTTCCGCGGCTTTGGTGATGCTGGCGAGGCGTTCGACGAAGGCTTCGATGTCCGGCGCCGCCACGTCGAAGATGAAATTGGGATAGCTGCCCAGAATCCCCGGCAGCACGCTGAGGGTGTCCTTGTCCGGTTCGCGCCGCAGCTCTTCGCCGAGCAGAAATGCCACATTGCTGTGCGCGCGGTTATGCACCAGCGAATACACCATGCGTTCGCCGCCCGGAGCGGTCACGCGCAGGTACACCAGTTCGGGTAGCAGGGCGATCACCGGCAACTGCGCCGCGCGCACGCCGGCAAAGGTGCGCAGGGCGTGCTCGACCTGCCGTCGAACCGCGCTATCGCTTTGGCGCTCGCATCGCTCCTGCTCGCAACGGTTGAGCAGATCGGCCGGACCGCGAACCTTGCGCAGGCGTTCCAGCACCTGCCCGGCAAATTCCGCCTTGGGGTCGTCGGTCCGATAGACGATCTGCGTGGGCACCTGATCGTCCGGCTTGGCGTAGGTGGTGAAGAGCTTGATCTTGCCGGAGTCCGCGTACCAGGCGTCGCGCAGTTTCTTGCGCTCCGACGCCGGCAGAAAGCGCAGGAAGTTGTACTCGCCCTCGTTGCGGATCAGGTCGAAGTACAGGCGGGTCTGCAACTGGTGCGACACGCTGCCGAAGACGTTGAAGTTGACCACCAGCTGGTAATAGCTGCGCTCCAGCAACGGGTAGTCCATCACCCACAAGGTATCGGGCAGCGCGCCATGCCAGCCGCGCTCGACAGCCGCGTTGTCGTGGTGACGGAAGATGGTGAGCATGGCATCGCGGTTCCAGCCGTCACCATCCCAAAGATCGGCCAGCCGCGGACCCTGCGGCTGGTCGCTGGCGTAGCGCGCCTGCCGCAGCTCGACGTAATGGTTGCGCTGCTCGCGATACTTTTCCCACTCCGAGTGCGTGGCGATCAGGTCCGAATCCTGTCCCGGCACGCCGATCAGCGGCGTGGCCTGCTGGCGATAGGCCGCGTCGTTGACGTAGACCTCGGCCGCAGGGTCTTCGAACAGCACCCAGAACTGGTCGCGAATCACGTCGGTTGCGATCTGCCCGCTGCACACCGGGCCTCGGATAAACGTGCGCACGAAATACTCGGCATCGTCCAGCATGAACTGGTATCGCGCCTTGGCCGGAATAGCGGCAAACGTGGAAAAGGCGTTGGCGCGTTCGGCGTCGCTGTAGCCGGGCAACACGCCGACAGTCCAGTCGTCGGCGAAGAACAGCGCGTCGTAGCGCTGGCGCTTCCGATCGCTCAGGCCATAGGTGATGTGGGTCTTGTTCACCAGGGTTTCGGACAGCGGGCGCAAGCGGTAATGGAACGCCGCACCCGGATCGTCGTTGGGACGCACGGTCGACGACGGGATCGGCGTCTGTCCGGATGGGGTGCGCGAACGGATCAGTTCAAAGAACAGCGGTTTGTCTTCGCCCTCGAAATAAAGGTGTGCCAGGAACAGGTGCTCGTAGAGATAACGCGCCACCAGCTGCTCCCGCGCGCCGCTGCGATTGAGATACTGCTCCCAGCGTTCGACCGCCGCCTGTTCCCGGGGGCTCGGTACCGGGCTGCGCGCCTCCACCGCGCCACCCTCTGCGATCCAGGTCTGCAGCGTGCGGAACTCGCCGTCGCTCAGTCCCGTCATCGCCCACGGCATGCCCTGCTGGGGACGTTTCTCGGCGTAGTCTTCGAACTCGTCGACCGTGGGGCACTGGTGCTGGCGGTCGCGCCCGAACGTCAGTTCGTCCGGCAGCTTGCTGTCGGGAGGCCAGGGGTTGGTGTGCCCGAGCTCCACCATGCGATACAGCAGCGAGGCCTGCAGCGGCGCGGTGCCGTCGCTGGCCGCAGCGTATCGGGCGGAGAAGAAGCCTTTCGCGCGCCAGGCCTCCACGTTCAAGGCATCCACGCCCAGCCGCGTCGGCGCCTGGTCCTCGGACCGTAGACCGTCGTACACCGGCAGCTTGGAAGCCCCGCGGATGATTCCCTCGGCGCTGGCCAGATTGAGCTGGCAAGGCGCGTCGTTGCAGGCGTGACAGGCCACGCAGGTGCGATCGAAGATGGGTTGGACGTCGCGCTGGTAGTGCACCGTCGGCTTCGCCGCGAGCGGCGCCGGCACCTCCTGATACACGGCCATACGGCTGCACGCATAAATGCCGAGCATCGCCAGCAGAGTCAGGCACAGCTTGGCAATGCGCATACGCGCCGGTCTGTCGTTGGTCATCGGTTCGAGCCCTGGTGAAACGCAACGGCGCCGCCGCAGCGCCCCCAATCGCGATGATCGTAAGCGATGAGCCGGCCTGGGTCTTCCTTGCAAGTCACCGCGACCGGTCCCGCCGGCGGCGGGCCGATTTCGCCGGCGTCGTTTGCGGCTACCCTGGACGCCCGCGCTGTTTCGCCCCTCCAGCACCATGCCGCCGATCGAAGACTCGCCCTCGCGTCGTACTGCGCGCCTGCTCGGTGCGGGCGCGCGCACGCTGGGACGCTCTCTGCTGAAGCAGCTTCCCGGCGGTGATCGCGCCCAGCGCAAGGTCGACTACTGGACTGCCGTGGGCCGCGACTGGGCACAGACCCTGGGCGAGCTGCGCGGTGCGGCCATGAAGCTCGGTCAGCTCGCTTCGCAATACGCCGACGTACTGCCGCCGCAGCTTGCCGAGCAGCTGCGTCGTTTGCAGAACGCCGCCGAACCGATTGCCTTCGAAGACTTTCAGCGCGCGCTGGCCTTGCAATGGAGCGCTGCACAGTTCGCGCAGATCGAATCCATCGAGCGTCAGGCGCTGGCCGCCGCCAGCATCGGCCAGGTCCACCGCGCCCGCCACGTGGACGGCCGTACGCTGGTGATCAAGCTGCGCTACCCCGGCGTTGGCGATGCCGTGGATGCCGACCTCAAACAATTGCGCCGGCTCATCGGCGCCTCCAAATTGTTGCCGCTGGACGGTCCGGCGATGGACCGTCTGATGGAAGAAGTTCGACAACGCTTTCGCGACGAGACCGACTACGTCGCCGAACTGCGCTACCTGCAGCTGTTGCGCCACCGCGCTGCGCTCGAAGGCATCGTCTACCCCACCCCTCTGCCGGAGCTGTGCACGGCGGGCGTGATCGTGTGCGGCGAAGAGCGCGGCGCCGGCCTGGAACAGGCACGCACCTGGTCGCAGATGCGGCGCGACCGCATCGGCGCTCATCTTGCAAGCTGGCTGGTACACCAGCTGTTCGAGTCCCACGCCGTCCACGCCGACCCGCACCCGGGTAATTTCGCCTTTCGCGACAACGACGATGTCGTGGTCTACGACTTCGGCTGCGTCAAACAAGTCCCCGAACACGTCGTCGGCAAGGTTCGACAACTGCTCGCCGCCGCCGCGGCGCGCGACTGGGCCGGCGTGCACGAAACGCTGGAGCGCCTGGGCGGCCTTGCCGGCGACGTGCCGCTGGCGGAAGTCGAACCCCTGTACCGCGACCTTCACCGCTTGATCATCCAACCGCTGGCGGTTGCGGATGGATTCGACTTCTCCGATCCAAGTTTCATCGACCGGCTACGCGCCTGCGCGCGTTCGCACGTCGGGCTTACCTTCCGCTTCAAGCCGGTAACCGATCTGATCTTCGTGATCCGCGCCCTCAGCGGCCACTACTGGTTGCTACGCGCGCTGGGCGCCCGTGTCGACCTGCGTTCGATCCTGCTGTCGCATGCAATTCAGCTTGGCTGAACGGCGTAGAAGATGGATTTTCCCCAGGCGGTTCATAATGGCGGTTCTTCCTTAGTCGAAAAGAGAGAATATGGCCAGTCTGGATGCATTACTGAAAAGCGAAATCACGCGCCTTGCGCGCAAGGCCGCACGCGAGCACCTCGACCCTGTGCGCAGCGTCACGTCGTCTCAACGCAAGCAGATTGCCGCACTGAAACGACAGGTCGCGCAGCTCGAAAAGGAAGTCAAACGACTGGGTAGCGGCAGCCGCCGCAGCGCCCGCGAAGAACCCGGGACCGACGAAGCCGGCAGCGCACCCCGATTCCAGGCGCGCGGATTGCGTTCGCTGCGTGCCAAGCTGGGTCTGAGTGCCCATGATTTCGGGCGCCTGGTGGGTGTCAGCGGTCAGTCGATCTATCACTGGGAACAGGAGAAATCGCAGCCGCGCAAGGCGCAGGTCGCATCGCTTGCCGCGATTCGGCTCATCGGCAAACGCGAGGCCATGAAGCGACTGCGGGCGATGGAATCGGCCGAGACCGCGGCTTAGAGCCTATCCGTTACGGGTGGCGACGCACGTGCTGCCCGCGGGCTGGGCAGGGCTGCATTGTGCACGCCCCACCATGCGGGCAGCAGGCGCCTGATCCTGGTTTGCGTATAGCGATCGTCGATCAGAAAGATCGTGCCGCGGTCCTGCGGCGTGCGAATGACGCGCCCGGTGGCCTGCACGACTTTCTGCAGGCCAGGGTAGAGATAGGTGTAGTCGTAGCCGAACTGCGCGCCGAACAGGTGGTCGAGGCGTGCCCTGAACTGCTCGTTGACGGCGTTGAACTGCGGCAGGCCCAGGGTGGCGACGAAGGCCCCGATCAGGCGATCGCCGCGCAGATCGATGCCCTCGGCGAATGCACCGCCAAGGACGGCGAATCCGATGCCGCGCCCCCCTTCGGCAAAGCGCTCCAGAAACGCACCGCGCTGCAATTCCGGCATGGCACGCGTCTGGCTCCAGTGCGGGATGTCCGTATGCGCAGCAGCAAACTGCGTAGCGACGTTCTGCAGATAATCGAAGCTGCTCAGAAAAGCCAGATAGTTGCCCGGCATCTGCCGATACTGCTGCGCGATCAGATCGGCGATGGGGGCCACCGATTCCGCACGATCGGCATAGCGGGTAGACACCCTCGATACCACTCGCACATCCAGTTGCGCGGCTGCGAAGGGCGAGGCAACGTCGAGCTCGAGCGTCAGCTCCGGCAGGCCCAGCATCTGCCGATAGAAACCGGCCGGCATCAGGGTGGCGGAAAACAACACCGCACTATGTGCCAGGCGCAGACGCTCGGACAGAAACGGCGCCGGCACCACGTTGCGCAGGCACAGGCGCGAACGCGGTTTGGCCGAGCGCGTGTCGGACAGGCTGACGTCGAAGAGCGAATGGGCGGCGAAGAGGTCCGCCAGGGCCCGCCAGTGCAAGCAGTCGAAGTAGAAGGCCTGCAGTTCCGGCGCGATGCTGTCGGGCTGCTCGCTGAGCAGGTCGGTGACTGCGCTGGCGAATTTGCCCAGTGCGTCCAGAAAGCGCTCCGGTAATTGCTCGTAGACCTGGTATTCGATCTGCTGATCGACGTGCACGCGATTCCATTCGCGGTTCAGCAGGTCCAGCGCGCGCTTGAGCGGACGCGGCGCCAGCGGTCTGATCCGCAACAGCGCCTGTTGATCCAGCTCTGCGGTGTACATGCCACGGCCGCGATCGAGCAGGTTGTGCGCCTCGTCCACCAGCAGCGCCACCTTCCAGCCGTTGGCGACGCTGAGCGCATGCAGCAGCGCGCTGAGATCGAAGTAGTAGTTGACGTCGCCCACGATCAGATCGCACCAGCGCGCCATTTCCTGGCTCAGGTAATAGGGGCAGACCGCATGGGTGTGCGCGATCCGTCGCAGCGCCGCCTGATCGAGCTGCGCGACCTGCATGGCGGCCGCACGCGCATCGCTCAGGCGATCGTAGAAACCCTTGGCCAGCGGACAGGAACCGCCGTGACAAGCCTTGTCCGGGTGTTCGCAGGCTTTCTCGCGTGCGGTCAGCTCCAGCAACCGCAACGGCCGCTCCGGCGCCGATGGCAGCAGCTGTTCCATCGCGTCCAGCGCCAGGCGCCGGCCCGAGGTCTTGGCGGTGAGATAGAACACGCGATCGATATCGCCACGCGCACAGGCCTTGAGCGCGGGAAAAAGAGTACCCAAGGTCTTGCCGATCCCGGTCGGCGCCTGCGCCATCAAGCGGCCGCCGTCGCGGGCCGTCCGGTAGACCGCTTCGGCCAGGCTGCGCTGGCCGGCGTGGAACTTCGCGTAGGGGAACCTCAGTTGATCCATTGCGGCGTTGCGGCGCAGCCGATGCGCGCGTTGCTGCAAGGCCCAGGCCAGAAAGCGACGGCAATGATCTTCGAAGAACGCGCGCAACTCGTCGGCAGCGAACACGGCGCCGGTCGGCGTTTCGCGTTCACGCACCACATCGAAGTACACCAGGGTCAGACGCACCTGCGGCAGTTCGCGCTCCTGGCACAGCATGGCGCCGTACATCTTGAGCTGAGCCCAGTGCAAGGCCCGATGATTGTCGGGAATGCGCTCCACCGCGCCGCGATGGGTCTTGATCTCCTCGATCTCGGGCGGCTCGGCGCGGTAGCCGTCGGCACGGCCGCGCACGCGCAGCAGCTCGAAGGTTTCGGTCAGCACGCGCTCGCGCTCGTAGCCTGCGCCGCGACGCGACGTCACCTTGTAATGCCCATTGATACCTTCGAGCGCAGTCGGCGCGGGGGTGAAGCGCAGATCCAGATCGCCGGCCTTGGCGGTGAACTCGCACAGCTCGCGCACCGACACCGAATACAGGACGCAGGTTGCTTCGGTACTCATGCGCGCGGCCGCTCCGCAGGCGGCCTGCGCCGCTTCCGGGCATGGCGGGTATCGATGAGCGCATTCACGGCGCAAGTGTAGGCTGTCGCTTCGAAAGCGGCGTGGCGCCGGTTGCCTGCGCTGACGGACGTGGCCAAGATGAAGCCTGGACACCGTCGCTGCAGCGGCACCACGACTCCTGGACCTGGGCGCAACTCATGAACATGAACGACAAGGTGGTGGTGATCACAGGCACCGGCACCGGCGTCGGCCGCGCCTGCATGCAGATCTTTGCGGCCCGCGGCGCGCAGGTGGTCGGCGCCGGACGCACGGCCGCGACGCTGGCGGAAAGTGCGCAGCAGGTGGTCGACCACGGCGGCGATGCACGCGTGGTGCAGGCGGACGTATCGCAGGAGGCCGGTGCCGAAGCGGTCATCGCCGACGCCCTGCAGACACATGGCCGTATCGATGCGCTGATCCACGCGGCCGGCGTTGGCTACAGCTGGACCGACCACAGACCCGAATCGATGAACGACGCCATGAGCACGCCGCCGACACAGTGGCGCGAGGTGATCGACATCAATCTCAACAGCTACTACCTGATGGTCCGCGCGGTGCTACCGCACATGATCGCGGCGGGCGGCGGCGCCATCGTCGCGGTGGCCAGCATCTCCGGCCAGCTCGGCCTGCCGGCAGCGCATGCCTACACCGCGGCCAAGGCCGGCATGATCAACCTCACGCGTTCGCTGTGCGTACGCCACGCCCGCGACGGTATCCGTGCCAATTGCGTGGCGCCGGGCTTCATTGCCACCCCGATGGTGGCCTCGCTGTTGCCGCTGTTCGACGACCCGGCCACCGCCGAACAACTGTCGCCCATGCGCCGGCCGGGCACGCCGGAAGAAATGGCCAAGGGCTGCCTGTACCTGGCCTCCGACGATGCGTCTTATTGCAACGGCACCGTGCTGGTGATCGACGGTGGGACCTCCGCGCGACAGTAGCGGTTGGGCAAGCTCGCGCACACGGCACGCCGATCAGCTGTCCCATGGTGCCGGGGCACCCGCGCGGATCGAGTAGCGCGCGATGGCCTGCTCGCACAGGGTCGCGTCGACACACCCCTGCCGGGCGAGCGCACTGAGCGCGGCGAGCACGACGTGATGACGATCCACTTCGAAGAAGCTGCGAAGGGCGCTGCGCGTGTCGCTGCGGCCGAAGCCGTCGGTACCCAGCGCGGTGTACGGCGGCTCGATGTAGGAGGCGATCAGTTGCGGCAGCGCGCGCAGATAGTCGGTTGCGGCGATGACCGGCGCGCCCTGCGGCAGGCAGCGAGCGACATGGCTCTGGCGCGGCGCCTCGCCCGGATGCAGACGATTCCAGCGCTCCACTTCGCGCGCCTCGCGCGCCAGTTCGGTGAAGCTGGTGGCGCTCCAGATTTCTGCGTCGATGTTCCAGTCCTGCGCCAGCAGTTCGGACGCGGCGATCACTTCCAAAAGGATCGCGCCGGAACCGAGCAAGCGCACCTGGCCCTCGGACTTCGCGGCGCTGGTGCCGGCATAGCGATACAAGCCCTTGATGAGATCGGCCGCCACACCAGCCGGCAGCGAGGGCTGCGCGTAGTTCTCGTTCATCAGGGTGACGTAGTAGAAGACGTCCTCCTGACGCTCCAGCATCGCGCGCATGCCGTGATCGAGAATCACCGCGAGCTCGCCGGCAAAGGCGGGATCGTAGGCGCGGCAGTTCGGGATGGTCGCGGCCATCAGATGGCTGTGACCGTCCTGGTGCTGCAGGCCCTCGCCGCCCAGCGTCGTGCGGCCCGCGGTGGCGCCGAGCAGGAAGCCACGCGCGCGCTGATCGGCCGCGGCCCAGATCAGATCGCCGATGCGCTGAAAGCCGAACATCGAGTAGTAGATGTAGAACGGCAGCATGGCCAGGCCATGCGCGGAATAGCTCGTCGCTGCCGCAACCCAGGAGCTGACCGCACCGGCCTCGCTGATGCCTTCTTCCAGAATCTGGCCGTCTAGCGCCTCGCGATAACTCAGGATCGATCCGATGTCTTCCGGCTCGTAGCACTGGCCTTTGCTCGAATAGATGCCGATCTGCTTGAACAGATTGGCCATGCCGAAGGTGCGCGCCTCGTCCGCAACGATGGGCACCACGCGCTTGCCCAAGGCCTCGTCGCGCAGCAGGCCGCCAAGCATGCGCACGAAGGCCATGGTCGTGGACATTTCCTTGCCTTCGGCTTGCAGCGCAAAGCCGGCGTAGCCTTGCATCGCAGGTACAGCGACAGACGCAGCGGCGCTGCGACGCGAAGGCACGTGACCTCCAAGCGCGCTGCGACGTGCCTGCAGGTAGCGCATCTCGGCGCTGTTCTCTTCAGGCCGGTAGAAGCTCAGGCTTTCGGTCTGCGCGTCGCTCAGCGGCAGATTGAAGCGATTGCGAAAGGCAATGAGCGCATCGCGATCCAGCTTCTTCTGCTGGTGCGTGGTCATCTTGCCCTGGCCGGCCTCGCCCATGCCGAAGCCTTTCTTGGTCTGCGCAAGCACCACGCTGGGCTTGTGTTTGCACTGCACCGCCGCGGTATAGGCGGCATGGATCTTCACCAGGTCGTGACCGCCGCGCTTGAGGCGATCGATCTGATCGTCGGTGAGGCCCTGCGCGAGCGCGGCCAGTTCGGGGTTCTGGCCGAAGAAGTGGTCGCGGTTGTAGCGGCCATCCTTGGCGGCAAAGGTCTGGAACTGGCCGTCCACGGTCTGCGCGAAGGCATTGATCAATGCTCCTTCGCGATCGCGTGCAAACAGGCCGTCCCAGTCCGAACCCCAGACCAGCTTGATCACGTTCCAGCCGGCGCCGCTGAACAGCGCTTCGAGCTCGTCGATGATGCGGCCGTTGCCGCGCACCGGACCGTCAAGGCGCTGCAGATTGCAGTTGACCACCCACACCAGATTATCGAGTCCTTCGCGCGCGGCGAGCGTGAGCGCGGACATGCTCTCGGGTTCGTCCATCTCGCCGTCACCGAACACGCCCCAGACTCTGCGCTCGGCGGTGTCGAGCAGGCCGCGATGGTTCAGATAGCGCATGAAGCGCGCTTGGTAGATGGAGCTGATCGGCCCGATGCCCATCGAACCCGTGGGGAACTGCCAGAAGTCCGGCATCAGCCAGGGATGCGGATAACTGGACAGGCCGCGCATGCCGTTGCGCTTTGCGGTGATCTCCTGACGGTAGTGCGAAAGATCGGTTTCGCTCAAACGTCCTTCGAGGAACGCGCGCGCGTACACACCGGGCGCGGAGTGCGGCTGGTAGAACACCACGTCGCCGCCGAAGTCGGGGGTGGCGGCCCGGAAGAAATGATTGAAGCCCACCTCGAACAGATCGGCGGCGCTGGCATAGCTCGCGATATGGCCGCCGAGCTCGCCGTATGCCGCGTTGGCGCGCGCCACCATCGCCAGCGCGTTCCAGCGCATGATCGAGGCCAGACGCTCCTCGATCGCCAGATCGCCCGGAAACACCGGCTGCTGCTGTACCGGCACCGTGTTGACATAGGGGGTGCCGTGCTGCGGCTGCCAGCCAATAGCCGGGTCTCTGGCGATGCGCGTCAGCAGGTCCAGAATTTCCTGCGCTCGTGCGCGCCCCGAATTCGCCACCAGCGACGTCAACGCGGCAGACCACTCCTCGTTTTCAAGCGCGGCTTCGCCAGCAGGGATCGGGTTGGTCAATTCGTGGGTCTTCATGGCGGCTCCAGACCCGGATGATCGTAGAGCGAAACCCGCCGCATTTCTGATCGAACTGTCGCCGAAAACGCCGGAATCGCAGCACATCGTGCCGGCCGTATACACTTTCTCAGCACGATGAAACTCGACGCTATCGATCTGCGAATTCTGCGCGCCCTGCAGGCCGACGCCAGCCTGTCCAATGTGGCACTGGCCCGGCGCGTGTGCCTGTCGCCCTCGCCCTGCCTGGCGCGGGTCAAGGCGCTGGAGGCTGCCGGTCTGATCCGCCAGTACGTCGCGCTGCTGGACCCGGCTCAGCTGGGCCTGCTGCTCAACGTCTTCGTGTTCATCAGCCTCAAGGACCAGAGCCGACCGTCGCTGCAGGCGTTCGAAGACCGCATCGGTGCGCGCGAGGAAGTGATGGAGTGCTACCTGATGACCGGCGACGCCGATTACCTGATCCGGGTGGCCGTGGCGGACATGGCGGCGCTGGAACGCTTCATCATCGAAGAACTGTCGCCGATGCCGGAGGTTGAGAAGATCCGCTCCAGCTTTGCGCTCAAGCAGGTGCGCTACAAGACCGCGCTGCCGCTGCACGCGGCCGATGGCGCCGCCAGCCGGTAGGACTGAAGGGACAAGGGATGCCTCGCGTACCGGGCCGCGCTACCATCTCGGCCCCTCGAGCGTGCACCCTCGTGCTTGCGCAGCCCATCCCGTCGTCATCTCGCCACCTGGCCATGACCCCCGACGCACCCGCGAGCGGTCACCGCGCGCTGCAGAATGCAACCCTTGTTCAGGCTTGCACGTCGCACCGGAGCCGCTTGGCGGTTACCGCCCCGGTGGCCCTGTGCCGGGTACTGGCCTGCCTGTTGCTGGCCGCACTGCTCGGCGCTTGCGCAAGCCGCGCAGCGCAAGGTGGCGACGCCTCCGCGGCGGGTGGTCAGGACGGTGTGGCCTCGTACTACAGCGACCGCCACCACGGCGGCAAGACCGCCAGCGGCGAGCGTTATGACCGCGATGCGATGACTGCAGCGCATCGCAGTCTGCCTTTCGGCACCCGGGTGAGGGTGCGCGACCTGGAAAGCGGTCGCGAGGTCACCGTTCGCATCAACGACCGCGGACCCTTCGTCAAGGGCCGCATCATCGACTTGTCGCGCGCCGCCGCCGAGCAGCTGCATCTGATCGAGCGTGGCGTCGCCAAGGTCCGCGTCACCCCGTTGGACTGAAGTCGCAGTGCCGCGGCCGGCGGCCCGCAGGCGCACCAAGCGCCGGCTCAGGACTTCGCGGCGCGGAAATGCCGCATCGTCCTGCCCTGCCAGCGCCGGAACGAACGGCTCAGCGAGGTGACATCGCCGTAGCCCAGGATCTCGGCGATCCGCCCCGCCGGCAGATCCGAGTGCCGCAGATACTTCGACGCCAGGTCTGCGCGCACCGCATCGCGGATCGCTGCAAAGGTTTCGCCGTGACGCTTGAGCCGGATCTGCAGCGTCCGCGGTCCGACCCCCATCGCCTGGCTCACGTCGCGCAGCGAGCACGGTGCATACGGCATCAACCCGCGGATCACCGCCTCAACCTGCCGGCCGATCGCTTTCTCCGATGTACGTTCTTCGAGTTCCACGACGCGGCTCGCCAGCGCGCGCGCCGCCGATTGGCGTCCGCGTAGGGGTTGTTCGACGGTGTCGCGGTCGAGCAGCAGCCCTGTCCATGCCTGGTTGAAGCGGGGATCGCGGCCGAACATCGCGCGATACAACTTCAGGCTGCCGGGCGGACGGGCGTGGGTGAACAGCACTGCCGCCGGCGCCCACTGCGCACCCAGGTGCGTCCGGATCTCCTGGGTAAACACCGAGAGCGCGAACTCCAGCATCTGCACATGGCTCTGGATCGAGGTGGCGGCCATGTTCCAGCTCAAGAGCAGGCCGCCGCCGTCCTGCGGACGCGCGGTGACCACGGCGACGTCGCTGAATACATCGAAGTTGTGAGCGAAGGCCTCGCACATCTGACCGACCGTGCGTGCATTGCGCAGCAGAATCCACAGCGGTCCGATGATCGCGGCCAGCCGTGCATGGGTGGACAGCGACAAGCCCCAGGTGCGATCGCCGCACTCCTGCGCTGCGAACTCGAACGCTCTGAGCACCGCTGTCCCGCTGACCAGCAGGCCGGGGTCCGTAAAGGCGCGCAATGGAAGACCTGCCCGGCGTGCAACGACCGCGGGCCGCGCTCCGCGGGCGCGGATCAGCGCGGCGCTGCCGTCGAGAATGCTGCTGCGAATCAGCAGGCCGGCCATGGCTGATCGTCGAGGTTGCCAACACGTTTCATGATTCGCGTTATGCCATATCGCTTTCGCTCATTGCCAACTCGCATGTCCGTGCCCGGCGCATACTGCAATCACAGAACGATTACGAGGAGAAGACCATGTCGCAGCATGTCGATGTCATCATGGTGGGCGCCGGCTTTGCGGGCCTGTATGCAGTGCACAAGCTGCGCGACGAGCTGGGCCTGAACGTACTGGGCATCGACGCGGCTGGCGGACCCGGCGGCACCTGGTGGTGGAATCGATATCCTGGCGCGCGCTGCGACATCGAGTCCATCCACTATTCGTATTCGTTCTCCGACGAGATCCAGCGCGAGTGGCGCTGGTCCGAACGCTACGCGGCGCAGCCGGAAATCCTGCGCTACCTGGAGTTCGTGGCCGACAAGCTCGACGTCCGCAAGGCCTTCCTGTACTCGACCCGCGTGGTCTCCATGGTGTGGAACGAAGACCAGGCGCGTTGGCACGTCACCACCGACCAGGGCGACACCCACACCGCGCGCTTCGTGATTGCCGGAACCGGCAACGTCACGGTGCCGAAGTCCCGCGCCGAATTCCCCGGCATCGATCGCTTCAAGGGACCGGTGTACGGCACCAGCCGCTGGCCGCATGAGGGCGTGGACTTTTCCGGCCTGCGCGTCGGCGTGATCGGCACCGGCTCCACAGCCGTGCAGATCATTCCGGAGATCGCCGGGCAGGCCGCGCAGGTCACCGTGTTCCAGCGAACCCCCAATTACGCCGTGCCCGGCAACAATCACAAGGTGGCGCCCGAGCGGCAGCAGTGGAACGCCGAGAACTGGCAGCAGTTGCGCGCCAAGACGCGCGAACGATTCATGGGCGTGCCGTATCAGAACCCGGAGCCCAGCGCGCTGGCAGTGAGCGCCGAACAGCGCCGCGCCCGCTACGACGAACTCTGGAACAAGGGTGGCTTCGAATTCCTGGTGTCGAGCTACGGCGATCTGCTGCTCGACGAAAAGGCGAACCAGACCGTTGCCGACTACGTGCGCGAACGCATTCGCGAGCAGGTCAAGGATCCCAAGGTCGCCGACCTGCTGTGCCCGACCGACCACCCCTACGCCACCAAGCGGCCGGTCATCGAGAACGACTACTTCACCACCTACAACCGCGACAACGTGACGCTGGTGGACCTTCGCTCGACGCCGATCGAAGAGATCACCCCGACCGGCATCCGCACCGGCGGCGTGGAGCACGAGCTCGACGCCATCGTGCTGGCGGTCGGCTTCGATGCCATCAGCGGCGCCCTGCTGAACATGGGCATCGTCGGGCGCGACGGCGTCAAACTGGCGGATCGCTGGGCCCAGGGTCCGCGCACCTATCTGGGCATCGCCAGCGCCGGCTTCCCCAACTTCTTCTACATCACCGGCCCCACCAGCGGCGTGATCCTGTACAACAACCCGCTCGCCATCGAGGATCACGTCGACTTCGCCACCGCCGCAATCCGGCACGTGGTCGATACCGGGGTCGCCACCATCGAGGCCGACGAGGCGGCCGAGCAGCTCTGGTATCGCCAGGTGGAAGGCATTCTGAATTCGACGCTGTTTCCGCGCGCGAACTCCTGGTACATGGGCGCCAACGTTCCGGGCAAGCCGCGCTCGGTGTTCATCTTCGTGGGCGGCGCGCCGCTGTACCGGGCGATGTGCTTCGAGGTGGTGGCGCGTGGCTACGCCGGCTTTCGCCTCGGCGACGCGCCGGCGTCTTCGGTCCCGCCCCTGATCCGGGTGGACTCCGGCGTGGCGCTGGTGATCGGCGCCATGCTCATGCAGGACGCCAAGCCCCTGGATCAGTGCACGCTCGAAGAGACGCGCGCCGCGGTGGAGAGCTTCAAGCTGATGCAATTGCCGGCGCCAAAGGACGTGCGTCGCATCGACACAAGCTATTCCGGACCCGGCGGCGACCGGCCGCTGCACATTCATGTGCCCGCGGGCGCAGAGGGGCCGCTACCGGTGGTGATGTACTTCCACGGCGGCGGTTTCATCGCCGGCAGTATCGAGATGTGCTCGGCGGCGTGTGCCCGCCTGGCCCACGACCTGCGCGCGATCGTGGTGGCCCCGAGCTACCGCCTCGCGCCGGAGTCGCCTTTCCCTGCTGCCACGGACGACACCTACGCCGCCCTGTGCTGGACCGCGGAGAACATCGAGCGTTTCGGCGGCGACCCCGAGCGACTGGTGGTGATGGGCGAAAGTGCCGGCGGTCTGCTGGCCGCGGTCGCGGCGCAGCGCGCCCGGGACGAAGACGGACCGGCGCTAGCGGCGCAGGTGCTGTTGTATCCCGCCATCGACCTCGAGGCGCAGACCCGCTCGCGGGTCGAATACGCCGACGGACCGATCTTGGCGACGGCGGCCGCACAGGCCATGCTCGCGGCCTACCTGGGCGATCCGGCGAATGCGGCTTCGCCCCTGGCCTCGCCCAATCGTGCGAAGTCGCTCGCGGGGCTCCCAGCGGCGCTGGTCATCAGCGCGGAATGCGATCCGCTGCGCGACGAGGGTGAAGATTACGGTCGGGCGATGCAGGCCGCGGGCGTGCTGACCAAGGTCGTTCGGCTCTCGGGGATGGTGCACGCCGCCTACAACCTGTCAGCCCACGTACCGCGCGTGGCCGAATTCAACGAAACCATCTCTGTGTTTCTGCGGCCGCTCCTGCAGCGCGCTCAAGCGAAGGCGAGCGCGTAAACAACGCGGCGGCGGCAGCGGCGGCGGATACTCTCGGCAGAGTCAGGCCGTCGCCGTTTCTGTTGCGGTGGCGAGCATTTTCGCAACCGCAGACTCGAGCTTGGGCATCAGCCGATGCAGGCGCACGGCGCCCGCGAGGTATCGGTGCAACGTCTCGTGGTGTAGCAGGTTCAGCCGGCTGCGCCACAGCCAGAACGGCATGTGGCGGTTGGCGCTCATCAGGTTGCGGAAGCTGGCCAGCATCGTGGTCGGATGGTCGTGCGTGTACTCGGGATGCGGCACCACCTCGCAGATCGCGTTGCGTGCGATGTCGTCCAGATCCAGTAGCGCGAGCTTGGCTAGGATCGCGGCACTGAACACCTGCTGGCACATGAACACCGACTGCAGCGTGATGCGGCCGGGAGCGAATAGAGGTTGCGCAAGTTTGCGCGCGAGCCCGTTGGCGCTGCAGTCGACATGCAGTGTGCGCGTGTCGGTCGGGATGCTGCCGCGCTCCAGTTCGATCCGGTCGCTCGCGATGCGGCGCACGCGGCCCAGCCGAACGACGTCGCGGATCCGCTGCAGCGCAGCGAACTCCTCGGCGCTGATCGTGGCGCAGCGCCACTTCTCCGGCATCACCGTTGCATCCACGCGGCACAGGCTGCCGGTGCGCTCCAGGTGCAGGAAGATGTCATCCACCGTGTGTGCCTGGATCAGGCTGTCCGCGTGGCGCAGGAACTCGGCGAGCGCGATGCCCGGCTGCACCTTCTCCCGTAGCCACAGCCAGGAATCGTGAGGCGCAATCCACTGGATGCGCTCCGGGTCGACACCCGCAGCGAGCAGGAACACGATGGCGTCGGTGCCTGTCTTGCCGGCGCCGACGATCGCGTAGCGCTGCCAAGCGGACGCCATCTGCGGCAACTGGTTGGGCGGCACCAGGGCAAGGCCGGGCTCGACCTCGTACTTCGGCGGTGTCACCGAGGGGACTTCCACGTTCATGAACCCACCGTCGACGATGCGACGCCGCGCGCGCACCTCGGCGCGCGGTGCGCGATCGACCACCGACACCACGCGCCCGTCCCCCTGGTGATCACTCATCGGCAGGTAGCGCACGCGTCCACTGTCGACGAACCGTTTCATCAGCAGGTGGTAGTAGGCGACGATCTCCGCACCCGACGCCAGGTCGGTACCGCCCTGGCCGAGCCGGGTTGAGTTCACGCCATAGAACGCGGCGGGTTGGTGCAGGGCAACATAAGGGTAGGCGTCGGTCCAGTGTCCACCGGGTCGATGACGGCGATCGACGATGACCATCTTCGCATCGGGTTGCTCGCTGAAAATCACGTCCGCGAAGGCCATGCTCATCGCGCCGGCACCGACGATCAGATAATCGGTCTCGATCTCGGGAGTGCTCAAGACAGGTCCTCCTCCGGGCGCAAGGATTGACGAAGAACTAGGCGGACTCGGATTCCGAGAACCCGTGACGGATCAGGATCACCATAGCGATCATGGTGACGAACGCGAACACCAACGCCGGCGCGAATCCGAGAATGCCGGCGAGATTGGTTTCGCCGAGCCGGTTGTCGCCGAAGGTCAGCGCGCGACTCGGCGCGAACAGCGCCCCCCAGTAAAACACCGTGTTCGCATAGCCGGTGCCGACCAGCATCCAGTGCAGGCGCGAGGCGATCGGCTGCGGCAGAGCCATCGCAAGCGTCACCAACGCACCGGCGATCACCAGCAGCCCGTTGAGGATGCCGCCTACATGGGCTCGGGCCCAGGCGCGCGGATCGCCGGGAATGTCGAACTGCAGGATCGTGCCCGGAAAAATCTCGAACCCGCCGATCAGGCTCATCACCAGCCCGAATCCGGAGGCCAGAGCAATCAGGATGATGATGGCGCCATGCGCGACCATCCGCCGCTGCTGCGTTTTCATGCCGGTCTTCTCCCCTGCTGTTCTCGTTGTAGGCCCGCCGGCTTGAGCCGGTCGGTCGCGGGAACATTAGCGCAGATTGGCTGGCCGCGGCTGAGCCCTGGTCCACATCACCTTCCCGGCCCGTGGGGTGCGCCGGAGTCTCGAAAACCGCAGGTCGCAGACCTGTCTCAAATGTCCGTCAGTGCTTACCAGGAACGTTGCGCCCAAAATCGGCGCACGAGGCAATGCAATGGAGAGATTCGGGCGCAACGCCCAACAAAAAGCCCGACCTGGGCATCGCCAGATCGGGCTCGGATTCCCGATATTTGGTGCGCTCGAGACGATTCGAACGTCCGACCCCTGCCTTCGGAGGGCAGTACTCTATCCAGCTGAGCTACGAGCGCTTTGATTTATGTTTCGGCGCGAAGTGTAGCGGAACGGCACATTGGCCAGAACCAGCCTCGGATTGCCGCCTGATTGAGGTCTGGACCGATTCGTCCAGCGCGGCGTTCCGCCGGGCGGTTTGCCCGACTATAATTCCGCGCTGACTTGGACCCGGCAAGTTCGGGGCCGACCGATCCGCCTGGCCCGCGCAACAGGGAGCTTCGCTTGGAACACAAGGAACACGACAAGGTTTTCTTCGTCAATTTCGGCGCCGTGCTGGCGGCGCTGGGGGCGATATTCTTCATCTGCATCGTGGCCGCACGCATGTTGATTCCCGACCATGGTCCGGAGCCCGAAGAGACCGCCCACCTGGAGGCCCGCATCAAGCCGGTCGGCACGGTGGTGACCGATCCGGCCGCGCTGGTCAAGGTGAAAGCCGCCGCCGCGCGCGAACCCTACAGCGCCGACCAGGTGCTGGCCAACAACTGCAACGCCTGCCACGCGGCGGGCGTGCTGGAAGCGCCCAAGAACGGCGACTCCGCGGCTTGGTCGGCACGCGCAGGCGCTGCGGGCGGCTTGGACGGCCTCACCGCCTCGGCCATCAAGGGCAAGAACATGATGCCCGCGCGCGGCGGCAACCCGGACCTGAGCGATGACGAGATCAAGGCGGCGGTCAAGCTCATGCTGGAAGAAGCCGGCGTGTAGCCGCCACGCACCCTTGCTGACAAGCCAGCCCCGCGTGGCATGCCACGCGGGGTTTTTTGTGGCCGTCCAGCGACGATGCTGGCGACCATCAACCGGATTTGCCGTCGGAATCTCTGCCGGATGCGCTGTCACGGCGCGCAAGGCGCGTTTTCCGTGCGCCGCTGCCTTGCTCTGTTTTAGGGCGTGGCCTCTCTCGCACCATCTCGGTGCGTGATCGTTTCGTTTTATGTGACTGATTTCACATAAATATGTCCGAACGGCACGGGCTTTGCTCTGACGCCACCGGGGCGGACGCCAAGCGGCGGCGCCCGCTTTGAGAAACATCACTATTTCCTCAGGAGAGGTTAAAAGCTATGAACTTCAAGCGTCTGATGGTCGGCTCTCTGATTGGCGCCGCCACCCTCACCAGTTCGGCCGCTTTCGCGGGCGGGTCCGGCAACGTGGGCGTAACCAGTGAGTATTTTTTTCGTGGGCTGGCGCAGAGCGGCGGCGCGGCGGTGAACGGCGGCCTCGATTACGCCAGCGACTCCGGCTTCTACGCCGGCACCTGGGCCTCCACCATCAACTTCGCATCAGCGGAAGGCAGCGGCGCTGAGGTCGACTTCTATGCCGGCTTCGGCGGTGAGGCGGGTTCCATCGCCTATGACCTCGGTGCCATCTACTACCTGTATTCGGAGGAAGAAGAAGCCGACGCCGATCCCGATCCGTCCAATAACACGTTCGAAGTCTACGGCTCTCTCGGGTTCGGCCCGCTCACCCTGGGCCTGGCCTACAGTCTGGCCGACTACTTCGCCCTGACGGATGAGGAAGTCATCTATTACTACGCGGACGCTTCCTTCCCGGTCGGCGAAAAAGTCAGCCTGGATCTGCACGTCGGCATGACTTCTTTCGATGACGATGTAGCGCTGAATCCCACCGGTGATCTGGGCGCGGATCCGACCATCGACGAATACGTCGACTACAGCGTGGGCCTGTCGGTGTCGCTGGAGAGCGGCTTCAGCCCTTCGTTTGCGCTGGTGGGCACCGATCTGGATGGCGACGATCTGCAGGCCGTGGTCAGCCTCGGCTACGGGTTCGACCTGTAAGTTTTTCGATTCGAGTCGCTTTACCTGAGAAAGGGGGCCACTGGCCCCCTTTCTTTATGCGTCCAGGCACAACGGGCCGGCGTCATCCCGAGCGATCCAGTTCGCGCAGGCGCAGCGCCTCGGCCAGATGCGGTGCCTGGATCTGCGCGGCGTCGGTCAGATCGGCAATGCTGCGCGCTACCTTGAGAATGCGGTGATAGCCGCGGGCGGACAGTCCCAGCCGCGACATCGCGGTCTGCAACAGTCCGCGGCCGGCGGTATCGATGCAGCAGTGGCGATCGATCTCGGCCACCGACAGCGCGGCGTTGGGCTTGCCGGCACGCGCCAGTTGCCGGTTGCGGGCGGCCTGCACCCGCAGGCGGACCTCGGCACTGCTTTCGGCACCGGTCCCGGAATGGGTCCGGGGCGCGGCCATCAGCGCTTCGTGATCCACCCGCGGGACGAACAGGTGCAGGTCGATGCGGTCCAGCAAGGGACCGGAAATCTTGCCGCGATAACGCGCCACCTGGTCCGGCGTACATCGGCATTTGCCCTGCGCATCGCCCAGGAAACCACAGGGACAGGGGTTCATCGCGGCGACGAGCTGGAAACGCGCCGGAAAATCGGCCTGCCGGGCCGCGCGCGACACCGTGATCTGGCCGCTTTCCAAGGGCTCGCGCAGGACTTCGAGCACGCTGCGGTCGAACTCCGGCAGCTCGTCGAGGAACAGCACGCCCAGGTGGGCCAGGGTGATCTCGCCGGGCCGCGGCAGGCTGCCGCCGCCCACCAGAGCCACACCGGACGCGGTGTGGTGCGGCGAGCGAAACGGGCGTCGGCCCCAGTTGGCGACGTCGAAGCCGCCCTGGCCGACCGAGGCGACGGCCGCCACCTCGATGGCCTCGGCCTCGTCCAGGGCCGGCATCAGGCCCGGCAGACGCGCGGCCAGCATGCTCTTGCCGGAGCCCGGCGGCCCCACCATCAGCAGCGAATGTCCCCCGGCAGCGGCGATTTCCAGCGCACGCTTGGCCTGATGCTGGCCGCGCACATCGGCCAGGTCGGCGGCCGCGTCGGCCAGGCGCGGCGGTTGTCCAGGTCCGATCGCCTCGAGCTGGCCGGCGTGCAACGCGGCGCACAGCTTGGCCAGATGCTCGGCGGGAATGACCTGCGCCTGAAGCGCGAGCGCGGCTTCGGCGGCATTGGCTTGCGGCAGCAGCAGGCGTCGGCCGCTCTGCGCAGCCTTGAGGGCGGCCGGCAGCGCGCCGCGCACGGGACGGATTTCGCCCGACAGCGACAGCTCGCCGAGCACTTCCAGGTTCTCCAGGGCGGCGGCCGGAATCTGCCCGGACGCGGCCAGGATGCCGAGCGCGATGGCCAGATCGAAGCGGCCGCCTTCCTTGGGCAGATCGGCCGGCGCCAGATTGCAGGTCATCCGGCGGTTGGGAAACTCGTACCCGCAGGTCTGCAGCGCGGCCTTGACGCGGTCCTTGGCTTCGCGCACCGCGGCCTCCGGCAGGCCCACGATGTTGAGGCCGGGCAGGCCGGGCGCCAGATGCACTTCCACTGTCACCAGTTCCGCGGCCAGACCGTTCTGGGTACGCGAGTGGACGGTGGCGAGGGACACGGCGGCGGGCTGAAAGTGACAGCGATCGACGCGGCGCTAGGCCTCTCGCCGTCCGCCTCCCGATACCTGCGCCTCAAGCGCTGCCACCCGTGCCTCCAGCGCCTTCAGGCGCTTCTGGGTGCGCGCCAGCACTTCGGACTGCACATCGAAGCGCTCGCGCGAGACCAGGTCCCAGCGTTCAAGATTGGCGCGCAGCACTGCGCGGAAGTTGTCTTCCAGCTCGGCGCGCAGGCCGCGCAGGCCTGGCGGCAGGATCGCGCTCAGGCGTTCGGCGAGTTCCTCGATGCGGCGAAAATCATTCATCGGTGGGACAAGTTACAGGAAGCGCAGCGCCAGGATGGCGACCAGCGTCGGCGGGATGGCGCCGGCCAGCAGGCCGAGCGGATTGATCGTTTCGTCTTCAAATCGCACTTTCAGAATCGAAAGGCCTGCGGGATTGGGTGCGTTGGCAATCACGGTCAGGCCGCCGCCGGTCACCGCGCCGGCGACCAGCATGTACTTGAACTCATCGCTCAGACCTTCGACCAGCGAGCCGAGATAAGTCAGCGCCGCATTGTCGGTGATGGCGGTCAGCGCAGTGGCGCCGAAGTAGACCGCGTCCGGACTCATCGAAAGCAGCAACGGTTTGAGCCACCACTGCTGCATGCCGCCCAGCACCACCAGCCCGGCCAGAAAGAACGCCACCAGCAATCCCTCGCGGATGATCAGCCGTCCGAAGTGCTCGCGGTAGGCCGTCGCCACCCCCATGAACAGCAGCAGAAAACCCATGAACAGCGCGGGGTGGTGCGAGAACATCACCACGCCGGCCAGCAACGCCGTGGCCGCAATCATCAGGGTGATCGGGATGCGCGACTGCTCGACGTCCTCGACCAGCGGCACCAGCGAGAACTGCCTGCGGAACACGAACGTCAACGCGGCCGCGTTGACGAATACCGCGATCGCCGCCTTCCAGCCAAACTGCGTGAGCATGAAATTGATGTCCCAGCCCCACTTGCCGGCCACCATCAGCACCGGCGGTGCGGCGAACGGGGTCAGCACGCCGCCGATCGAGATGTTGACGAACAGCACGCCGACGGTGGCGTAGCGCATCGTGTTCGACACCGTGTTGCTGTTGAAGCGGTCGCGCAACATCAGTGCGGCCAGGGTCATCGCTGCCGGCTCGGTGATGAAAGAGCCCAGCAGCGGCACCACCGCCAGGATGGTGAAGAACATCGCCGGCACCGGCGCCAGCGGCAGCAGGCGTGCGACGCCGCGCACCAGCGTCGTCGCCAGCTCCAGGATCGGCCGGCTGCCCGCCACGATCATGATGGCGAACACGAACATCGGCTCGGTGAAATTGCGCGAGTCGACATAGGAGATCGCGTTCTCCTTGCCGTCCAGCGCGAACAGGCAGACCACCAATACCATCGCCCAGAAACCGAATACGACCTCGACCTCGCCCAGCAGGTGAAAGATGCCCGCGTGCGTCGGATGTCGATGCGCCAGTCGCTCGAAGAATTTGGTCGAGAACGTATGGATCAGCGCCACGCCGAAGATCACGGCGGCCAGCGTCTGGATCAAGGTGGGCGACATCGGGCTCCCCGCGGTGGGTTATTGTGATGCGCAACATTAACCCGTCCGCCGCCCCACTACACCGCGGGCGCGGTCGCGCCCGGGCCGGCGCCTTGTCGGTCGCAGCCCGATCCGTACAATCGCTCGCCGCGGAACCCTCAGTCGTTCTCTGCGGTCAGTTGCGCGCCGTCCGAACCCATGACAATGCCCACCACGATGGACAGCCCGGAAATTCTCATCGAGGCCCGCGGCCTGACGCGGCGCTTCGGCCCCAACCTGGCAGTGGACCAGCTCGACCTGCGACTGCGCCAGGGCGAAATCCTTGGCCTGCTCGGCCCCAACGGCGCCGGCAAGTCCACCACCATGAAGATGCTCACCGGCAATCTCGCGCCCAGCGAAGGCGAGGTGCTGATCAAGGGCCAGTCGCTGCACCAGGCGCCGGTGCTGGCCAAGCGCCAGCTCGGCTATCTGCCCGAACAGCCGCCGGTGTACCCGGAGCTGACCGTCGACGAATATCTGCGCTACTGCGCGGGACTGCACGGCCTTGCTGCCGGCGCCCGCTCCGACGCCGTGGCCGCAGCCAAGCGCGATTGCGGGCTGGATGAGGTCGGTCGCCGCCTGATCGGCAATCTGTCCAAGGGTTACCAGCAGCGCGTGGGACTGGCGCAAGCCATCATCCACCGCCCGCCGGTGGTGATCCTGGACGAACCCACGGTGGGACTGGACCCGATTCAGATCCGCGAGATTCGCAGCCTGATCCGCGAGCTGGGTCAGCGCTACAGCGTGATTCTGTCCAGCCATATCCTTCCGGAAATCCAGGCGGTGTGCAGCCGCGTCATGATCATCGACCGCGGCCGCACGGTGTACGACGCCGCCATCGACGCGCAGGCGCGAAAGCAGACCCTGGTGCTGGGTCTGGCACGGCCGCCCGCGCTGGAGGAACTGGCCGCCATACCGGGCGTAGCCGCGGTCGAAGCGCTCGACGAGCAGCGTCTGCGGCTGAGCCTGGTACAGGACACCGACCCGCGCGAGGCCTTGGTCGCGCTGGCCGTACAGCAGGGTTGGGGGCTGCGCGAATTGCGCCTGGAAACCAAGACCCTGGAGGAGATCTTCGTGGAGCTGACCTCCGGCGACACCCAGCCCCTGCAGGAGGCCGCATGAAGAACGTGCTTGCCATCGCCGGTCACGAAACCCGACGCATCTTTGTTTCGCCGCTGGCCTGGGCGGTGCTCGGCATCAGCCAGTTGATCTTCGGCTACATCTTTGCCGGGGCGGTGATCCAGTACGTCAACAATTCCAATGTCGCGGACCAGTCCGTCGGCGTGTCGGATTACGTCGGCTCCGGCCTCTACGGCTCGGCCACCATCATCCTGCTGCTGATCCTGCCGCTGATGACGATGCGGCTGTTTTCCGAAGAACGTAAATCCGGAACCTTGACCCTGCTGTTCTCGGCACCGGTGACCCTGGTGGAGATCGTGCTCGGAAAATTTCTGGGCGTGATGGTGTTCGTCCTCAGCCTGATCGGCCTGCTGGCGCTGATGCCGGCCTCGCTGTTGCCGGTGGTGAATCTGGATCTCGGCCGCCTGGCCGCGGGCCTGCTGGGCCTGCTGCTGCTGACCATGGCCTTCGCGGCCTGCGGCCTGTTCATTTCCTCGCTGACGCGCGAACCCACCATCGCCGCGGTCGGCAGCTTTGCCGCGCTGCTGGTGATCTGGCTGCTGAAGATGCCGGCCAGCTACGACTCGGCCTGGGCACCGCTGTTCGACTACCTGTCGCTGATCAGTCATTACCAGGACCTGATCACCGGGCTGTTCGATTCTTCCGATGTCGTCTACTACCTGTTGTTCACCGCGCTGTTCCTGTGGCTGACCGTCTTGCGACTCGACATGGAGAGAAACTGATCCCTGTTCGTCATGCCCGCCAAGGCGTGCATCCGTTTTCGTCATGACGGAGCCTGCCGCCGGTATCCGATGCGCCGGTCCCGCCTTCGCGGGCATGACGGACTCCGAACCGTCTGTTGAAAGTTGAAACCCTGCCGCTAATGAAACAAAAGAACCAGAACCTCATCCAGCAGCTTGTCAGCGGCCTGCTGATCCTGGCCGTGATCGTCATGCTCGGCTGGCTGTCGGTGCGCTACAACGTCAAGCAGGACTGGACCTACAACAAGCGCAACACCATTTCCGAGTCCAGCCGGCTGCAGCTCGCCTCGATGAGCGACCCTTTGCGCATGGTGGCGTTCGCCTATCCCGGCTCACCCGAGCGCGCGACCGTGCAGTATTTCTTCGACCAGTACAGCCGCTTCAAGAAAGATGCGGAACTGCTGTTCGTGGACCCCAGCAGCGAGCCGCAGAAGGTCAAGGACTACAACATCTCGTTTGCCGGCGAGGTGGTACTGGAATACCAGGGGCGGCGCGAAAGCCTGCGCACGTTGTCAGAGCAGAGCATCACCACCGCCCTGCAGCGCCTGAGCTACTCCGGCGAGCAGTGGGTGGTGTTCCTGGAAGGTCATGGCGAGCGTTCGGTCGCCGGCAGCGAAGACCAGAACGACTACAACCTGTTCGCTCAGGTGCTGCAGGAAAAGGGTCTCAAGGTGCAGCCGATCAACCTGGCCCGCACGCCAAGTCTTCCCGACAACACCTCGGTGCTGGTGGTGGCCAGTCCGCGCAGCGCGCTGCTGCCCGGGGAGGTCACGCTGATCGACAATTTCGTCAAAGGCGGGGGCAACCTGCTGTGGCTGGCCGACCCCGACCACGAACCCGGTCTGACGGCGGTGGCCGAAACCCTGGGCATCGAGTGGCAGAGCGGATACGCCGTGTTCCCCGAATACGAGTTGCTGGGCACCGGCCATCCGGGCATCTTCGTGGCCCTGGATTACCCTGCCGGACCGGTGACCCGCGGCCTGTCCGAAGTCACCCTGTTCCCGCTGGTGCGCTCGCTCACCGCCAAACCGGACAGCGGCTGGACTGCACAACCGATGCTGCAGTCCAGCGAAGCAGCCTGGCTGGAGGTATCGCCCATGGACGGCAGCTCGGTGGTCTTCGACCCCGAGGGTGGCGACATTCCGGGCCCGCTCGACATCGGCATGACCCTGACCCGCGAACTGCCTGAAGTGGACCCAGAGTCCGAAGAAGAGGCGTCCGAGCAGAAAGACACGGACACCGCCGACGAAGAAGCCCCGGCGAAGACGCGCACGCAGCGCGTGGCCCTGATCGGCGACGCCGACTTCCTGTCGGACGCATCGCTCGGACAGCTCGGCAATCAGCAATTGGGGTTGAATCTGGTGCAATGGCTGGCCAGCCGCGACGCGCAGATCAACATCGACGTTCCCAAGGCGCCGGATACCCATCTGTTCCTGCCGACCTGGGCCACCTACCTCATCGGCATCGGCTTCGTGATCGTGTTGCCGCTGCTGCTGATCGGCACCGGCATCGCGCGCTGGGTTATCCGGCGTCGGCGCTAAGGGAACACTGCCATGAATCGCAGCTATCTCAATCTGGGTCTGGCCGTCGTCGTTGCCGGCCTGGGCGTCGCGGTGTGGTTGAGCCAGAAGCAGGAAGACCAGGGCCCCGCACTGACCGCGCTCAAGCAGGATGCGATCACCAACATCGTCATCGAACACCCGGCCGAACCGACCATCCGCCTGGAAAAATACGACGGACAATGGCGGCTGACCGAGCCGGTGCAGGCCTCCGCCGACAGCCTGGAAGTCGGCGGCATCCTGTCGCTGGCAGAGCTGGAAGTGAAGAAGCAGTTCGACGCGGGGGTTGATCTCAAGCAACTCGAACTCGACCCGCCGCGTTACCGCGTGACCCTGGACGACGTGCGCATCGACATCGGCGGAACCGAGCCCATCCAGTACCGCCGTTACGTTTCTTCGGGCGAAGCGATCGGCGTGGTCGACGATCCGCCCAGCGCCGCGCTGGACGCCGACTTCTCCGACCTGATCTCGAAATCGGTGGTGCCGGAAGAAGGTGAACTGCAGAAGATCGAACTGCCGGGCCTGCTCCTGGAGAAAAGCGCGGAAGGCGCCTGGACCAGTCCCCAGCAAGGCGAGGCCACCGCGGCTCAGCTCGCGCAACTGGTGGAGTCCTGGAAGAACGCGCGCGCCATGTGGAATGCGGCCGAACCACTGGAAGGATCCAGCGGGGATACGGTCAAGCTCACCCTGGTCGACGGCAGCGTGATCGACCTGATCGTCCACGCACGCGATCCGCAACTGGTGCTGGCCAGACCCGAGCTGAGAGTGCGCTACACCTTGTCCAAGGCGCTCGTTCAGGAACTGTTCGAGCTGCCCCCGCCTACGGCCGACATCGATGCCGATGCCGCGCCAGCCGACGAGCCCGCGACCGAAGCCGTCGAGTAGCCGGTACGGGCTGTCGCGCAGGCCTCGGCGGGCTGCCGCCGATCGCTGAGTGCTTGCTCCGCCCGATCCATCAGAACAATCCGCCTGGCGTAGGGCCGATACGGGGCGCTCCTGACGTGCGAGCCCCGCGGGCCCAGCGATGCGCCCGTGCCAGGCCGGAGCCGGCGTGCTGCAGGGGTATCATTGCCTCAAGGGTTTCAGTTCCGATCGCAGGCAAAGGCCATGGACGCGGACGTGCGGCAATGCGCGCTGCGTTGGGGCCATGAGAGGCCGGAGTCCGAGGAGAAGATCATGTCAGATGACCTGGGCTGCCGACTCGCGCTCACCGCGCAGATGTCCGGCACCTTTCGCAACCTATGAACGCCGACTCCGACCACCGCGTCGCGCACCGCCCGACCATCGGCGTGGTCCCCGGCGACCCGAACGGCATCGGGCATGAAATCCTGGTCAAGACCTGGGCCAGCGGCGCTCTGCATCCGCATTGCCGGCCGCTCGTCGTGGGCGACGCGGACCTCGTCGAGCACACCGTACGGTTGCTTGGCGCGTCGCTGTCGGTCCGGCGCGTCGCGGACATCGAGCACCTGCCGGGGGACTGCGGCGACGACGCATCGACCATCGACGTGCTGGTGTCGGATGCCTTTCCCGTGGCGGCGATGCGCCTGGGCCAGGACACCCGCGACGCCGGCGCCGTCAGCGGTGCCTGGCTGGATCATGCCGACCGTCTCGCGCAACGCCGGATTCTGGATGGTGCCGTGATGGGTCCGATCAGTGCCAAGGCGATGGACATGGCCGGCACGCTGCACGCGATCCCGAGTCACAAACCGGGGCAGGAGGCCTATCTGCTGCTGCGATCCGGCCCCCTGGTGGTCGCGCACCTGACCGATCATGTTCCGCTGCGCGACGTGTCGGCTGCCATCACCCAGGACGCGGTACTGCGTCTGGTCACGCAACTCGCGCGCGCGATGACCCAGTGGGGGCTCGGCGGCGGGCGTATCGGCGTGGCGGGTTTCAACCCGCACGCAAGCGGCGTCGAGGAGCAGCAGCACATCGCACCGGCGATCGAGAGGGCGCGCGCGCAGGGCATCAATGTCGAAGGACCGGTCAGCCCGGATTCCATCTTCCGCCAGTGCATCGAGGGCCGCTATCAGGCGGTCATCGCCACGTATCACGACCAAGGCCACATCGCGATCAAGACCTGGGGCTTCTCCGGCAACAACGTCGTCTTCCTGGGACCGCCGTATGCGTACACCACGGTGGCCCACGGCGTGGCCTACGACCTCGCCGGCAGCGGGCGCGCCGATCACAGCATGCTGCAGAACGCGATTCTCAACGCGGCCTCGCTGGCGGCTGGCCGCGGATTTCACTAGCCCGGATGTGTCCGGTGTCGAGTTGGGCGACGACCCGCGCGAGGAACGTCTGGCGCAGGTTGCGGATCGACAACAGGACGCGCACGGCTGCGCAAACATTGCCTGCAAGGGGGATAAGGCAGACGCCTCAGATCCCGAACTGCTCCTTCATGCGCTTCATGTAGGCGACGAGCTTGGGCTTGCCGGCAGCGTAATGCTTGGTGTCGAACGAGAACGGCGGATCGATGGTGTGGCGCAGAATCGAGAGCACCGAAGCGTCGATCCAGCGCGGCTGGTCGCCCATGAAAAAGGGCTGGTCGCCGAGCTGATCGCTGAGCGCGTCGATATCGGCACGGGCGCGCGCGAAGAGCACCGCTTGCGGCATCCGCGTCCAGCCGCCATTGAGATAACCCTTGAGCACGCGCGCGCGCCAAGCTGCGCCGAAGGCGAGGATTTCCGGTGAGGGGTTGTCGGTTGAGGCAATCAGGCACAGGTAGCGATGCCAGTCACCGTCGTCGCAATAGCGCGGCAGAACGACGGTGATCCAGTACAGGTGCTCGTCGATGAGACGGTTGAAGGCCAGCATCTGCGCTTCTTCGCGCGGCGTGACGCCATTGCCCAGCGCATCGCCGTACTTGCGGCGCAGGTGCGCGAGGATCAGCATCGAGTCGGCGATGCGTTCGCCGTCGTCGTCCAGGAACGGCACCTTGCCATTGGGACTGTCGCGATCGAGTTGCGACAAATCGGTCGGGACAAATTCGTACGGGATCCCGGCCAGGGTCAGGTAGTAGGCAACCTTGGTGACCATCGGACCAAGGCAGGGCACGGTCCAGCCGGGAACACTGCCGTAGAGTCTGACCATGGCTGCCTCCTGCATGCGCGATATCGATCGCAAATGCAGCTTGGCCCCGGCGTTGTCGTGCCGCAAGCCGGCAGTGTCCTTACAAGCAGACCGGCACTGCCACTACGCCCGAACGGCGGATAAGTGAGGCGCCACCGGCGCGCGCAGCAGGCGGGAATTGCGACCGGTTATCGCCCTGTCTTCAGTCGCGCCATCCGGGCTGCCGACCTTACGCCTTCAATCCAGCGGAATATCGTCCGGCAGCTTGGCGCGCGTCGGCACCCGCAGGTGCAGCGCAGCCTTGGCCATCAGATTGGCCGACACCGGCGCGGTGAGAAACAGGAACAGCGCGATCAGCAGCTCGTGCACGCCAAAGTGCCCGCCGGCCCAGCTCAGGCCCATACTGGCCAGCAGCACGCCGCCCACACCGAGCGTGGTGGCTTTGGTCGGCGCGTGCAGGCGCATGTAGAAGTCGCCAAAGCGGACCATGCCGACGGCGCCGATCAATACGAACAGTCCTCCAATCACCAGCAACGCGGAGATCAGGAGTTCCAATGGCAGGGACAGTTCGGTCATGCCGGTCTCCTTATTCGATGACGTCGCCGCGACTCAGATAACGCGCCAGCGCGACGGTGGACACGAAACCCAGCATCGCCACGATCAGCGCAGCTTCGAACAGCAGCGAGGTGCGCCAGAGAATCCCGAGCAGGATCACCAGGGCGACGACATTGATGTACAGCGTGTCCAGCGCCAGCAGGCGGTCGGGGGTTTCCGGTCCGCGCAGCAGACGCCACCCGCACAGCAGCAGCGACAGGGTGACGGCGGCGAGTGCGAAGTTGAGGGCGATTTCGATCATCCGAGGATCTCCTTCAGCGGCGCTTCGTAGCGCTGCTTGATCTGCATTGCCATCTCCTCGGGGTCGCTGCAATCCAGCGCGTGCACCAGAATTTCGCGGCGCTCCTCGTCGACGATGCAGGACACCGTGCCCGGCGTGGTGGTGATGATGGTGGCCAGCAGCACGATGGCGTTGGGGTGCTGCACGTCCAGCGGCACCCGTACCCAGGCCGGCTGCGGCCTGGCACCCGGCGAGAGCACCAGGCGCGCCACGGTGAGGTTGGACAGCAGGATGTCCCACAGCACGATGAAGAAGAAGCGTAAGGCCACCTTGGCCGAGCGCGGCCGCGCGCCGTCGCCGATGAACCCGTGCACCATGCGCGGCACCACCACTCCGAGAACGGCCGCGGCCAGGAGCTGCGGCACCGCCACGCTTTCCTGCAGCAACAGCCAGCTTGCGGCCAGCATCAGCGACAGCACCGGATGCGCCAGCCAGGCGCTGCGCGACGATCCCTTGGCCGCCGATTTCATTGCGGGTGCTCCTCGGTGAACGGGATGGAAGTTTGGTCCTCGGGCGCCAGCCGATACGGTCGTGCGGTGTCGGCGTGCATGCCGCCCTGATCGCCGAGCACGGCGCGTGCGTAAGCCGGCCGGTCCAGCAACTGTTGCGCGGTGGCCGCGGTGTAACGCATCAGCGGCGCGGCAAAGATACTCATCGCCACCGCCGCGCCCAGTAACGACAGTGCAGCGGTGACCAGCTTGGGGCTGGCACCCGAATCACCGCAGGGCGGCAGGTCGTGACGCACATGCCAGAACAGCACGTTGCCGGCGCGCGCCAGGCCGAGCATGGCCAGAAAGCCCACCAGCAGCACCACGGTCCACACCGCGGTCTGCCATCCGTGCATGCTCGATGCCTCCAGCAGCATCAGCTTGCCGAGAAAGCCCGGCAGCGGCGGCAGGCCGGCTGCCGACGCCGCAGCCAGCAACAACATCAATCCCAGCAAGGCCGGCTGCGCCACTGGCGAGGCCGGTTCAAGCAGATCGGCGGCATCGCCGCGCTGTGCCGCCACCAGCTCGGAGAGCAGGAACAGGCCGGCAATCACCAGGGTGCTCTGCACCATGTAGTAGAGCCCGGCCGACCAGGCGGCTTCCGTATACAGGCCCAGCGCGATCATCACGGTGCCGACCGAGGACACGGTGAGCCAGGCTACCAGCCTGGGCAGGGTCTTGGCCGCCAGCGCGCCGAACACACCGATCAGGCTGGTCATCAAGGCCAGCGGCAACAGCCAGGGTTGCGCGGTGAACGCCGAGGCCCCGGCGTCGGCGCCGAAGATGACGCCGTTGACGCGCAGGATCGAATACACGCCGACCTTGGTCATGATGGCGAACAAGGCCGCCACCGGCGCACAGGCCGCGGCGTAGGTCGCCGGCAGCCACATCGACAGCGGCACCAGCGCGGCCTTGAATCCGAACACCACCAGCAGGATCAGGCTGGCCGCTTGCAGCACGGCGGCTTCCGGCCCTTCGATCATCGGCACGCGCAGCGCCAGATCCGCCATGTTGAGGGTGCCGGTCAGCGCGTAGATCAAGGCCACGCCGATCAGGAACAACGCCGAGGCAGCGAGGTTGAGCACCACGTAATGCATCCCCACGCGGTAGCGCTCGCGACCCTGGCCGTGCGCCAGCAACACGTAGGACGCGATCAGCAGGACCTCGAAGAACACGAACAGATTGAACAGATCGCCGGTCACGAAGGCGCCGCTCAGGCCCATCAGCTGGAACTGGAACAGTGCATGAAAATAGCGCCCGTGTGCGTCCCAGCCGCCGGTGGCGTACCACAACACCGGCAAGGCGACGGTGGAGGTCAGCACCAACATCAGCGCCGCGAGCCGGTCGATCACCAACACGATGCCGAACGGCGCCGGCCAGTCTCCCATGCGGTACACGGTCAGTTCGCCGCCATTGGCCTGCACCGCGAGTTCGATTGCGATCATCAGGCCCAGCGCGGTCGACAGCAGCGCGATGCTGCGCGCCAGCAGCAGCTTGCGCCGGCTGTGGTCGCTGCCGCGCTCATCGCCGCCGTGATCGCCGATCAGCAGCAACAGCACCGCAGTCAGGGCCGGCACCATCACTGCCATGGCGGGCAGGTGCGAACCGAACAGTAGCGCCGGGTTCATCGCGGCTCTCCGTTCGACCCGGCCGGCGCCGACGCGGCGTCCGGCTCACCGTCGACATGATCGGTGCCGGACTCGTGGTAGCTGCGCAAGGCCAGTTCGATGACGAATCCGGTGGTCGCAAAGCCGATCACGATGGCGGTCAGCACCAGTGCCTGCGGCAGCGGATCGGCCACATTGGGGCCGTCGGTGAGGATGGGCGGCACCGCGCTCCACAGCCGCCCCATGGTGAAGATGAAGACGTTCACCGCGTAGCCGATCAGGGTCAGGCCCAGCACCACCGGATAGGTGCGGCCGCGCAGCAGCAGATAGATGCCGCAGAAGGTCACCCAGCCAATGCCGGTGGCGACCAGAAACTCCATGCTCATGATGGCCCCCGCTCGCTGGCGAACGAGGGCTTGCCGCGCTCCTGGCTGGCCGAGCTCAATACCGACAGCATCAGCATGGTGGCGCCGACCACGGTCACATAAACGCCCAGGTCGAACAGTGCCGCGGTGGCCAGGGGCAACTCGCCGAGGATCGGCACGATCGGATGTCCGTAGGCGCTGGTGAGGAAGGGATGACCGAAAGCGAAAGCGCCGACGCCAGTGAGTGCCGCGATGCCCAGCCCCAGCCCGACCCAGGATGCATAGCGCGACCCGCCGAGCGCTCGGATCACTGCCCCCGCACGCTCCTGGCCCAGCGCCATGTATTGCAGCACCAGCGCCGAAGCGGTGATCAGCCCGGCGATGAACCCGCCGCCCGGCAGATTGTGTCCACGCCAGAAGATATACAGCGACACCGCCAGCGCCAGCGGCAGCACCATCCGCGCCACCATGCGCAGCATCAGCGGCTCGCGGCTGAAGCTCCACGGGCGGCCCTGGCCGTCGGCAGTGGGGCGACGCACGCGCATGCCGTCGAGCAGTGCCAACACACCGATTGCGGCGATGCCCAGCACGGTGATCTCACCGAAGGTGTCATAGCCGCGGAAGTCCACCAGGATCACGTTGACCGCGTTGGTGCCACCGCCGAGCGGCTTCGAGTTCTCCAGGAAATACCAGGAGATCGAGTTGTGGTCGCGCGTCAGCATCAGCCAGGTCAGCCAAGCGATGCCGCCGCCGCCCGCCGCCGCAAGGATCAGGTCACGACCCCGCCGCAGCGCGCTGGATTCGCGCGGGCTAGTCTGCGGCAACAGCGCCAGTCCCATCAGCAGCAGCACGGTGGACACCACCTCCACCGACAACTGTGTCAACGCCAGATCCGGCGCCGAGAACGACACAAACGTAAACGCGGTGATCAGGCCGATCACGCCGGTCAGCACCACCGCGCGGAAACGGTCGTGGTGGCTCAGCACCATCGCGCCGCCCGCCAGCAGCAGCAACCCCCATACCGCCAGCGCCAATGGCGAGGCCGGCAACAGTTCGCGGGTTCCGGCTGCCAGGCCCGGGCCCTGCAACAGCGGCCAGGCGCCGACCACCGCGGCGGCGCCCACCATCAACGCCGCATAGCGCTGCAGAGAGCCGTTCTCCAGTAACCCGGTGAGGCGGCCGGCGAACCTGAAAAGCCCGTTCATGCTGTGCAGAAAAATCGCATGGCCGGTCCAGCCGCGCGGCGTGTGGCGGTGCAGTTCGAAGATGCGTTGCAGCATGAAATACATGGCGACGCCGCCGGCCAGCGCCACCGCGCTCATCAGCAGCGGCAGGTTGAAGCCGTGCCAGATGGCGAGGTGATATTCCGGCGGTTCGGCGCCGAGTACCGCAGTTGCGGCCACGTGTACCAGCGGCCCGAAGGTGAGCGCCGGAAAGATGCCGACCACGATGCAGATCACCACCAGCAGCGCGACCGGCGCTTTCATGAACAGCGGCGGCTCGTGCGGATGCGGCTTGGGGAGGTCCTTGGGCTCGCCGTTGAAGAACACGTCGTGGATGAAGCGCAGCGAGTACGCCACCGAGAAGATGCCACCGAGTGTCGCCGCCACCGGCAACAGCACGCCCCAGGCAAAGTTAGCTTGGCCGGTGACCGCTTCGGTGAAGAACATCTCCTTGGACAGAAATCCGTTCGCCAGCGGGATGCCGGCCATGGACGCCGCGGCGATCATCGCCAGGGTGGCGGTCCACGGCATGTATTTCATCAAGCCGGCGAGCTTGCGCATGTCGCGCGTGCCGGTCTCGTGATCGATGATGCCCGCGGTCATGAACAGCGAGCACTTGAACGTGGCGTGATTGAGGATGTGGAACACCGCGGCCACCGTGGACAGCGGCGTGGCCAGGCCGATCAGAAAGGTGATCAGACCCAGGTGGCTGATCGTCGAATACGCCAGCAGGCCCTTGGTGTCGTGCTTGAACACGGCGGCGTAGGCGCCGAACACCATCGTCGCCATGCCGAAGCTGGCCACGATCATCTCGAACGTTCCATTGCCACCGAGCACCGGATAGAGGCGCGCCAGCATGAAGATGCCGGCCTTGACCATCGTCGCCGAATGCAGATAAGCCGACACCGGCGTCGGCGCTGCCATCGCCTCTGGCAACCAGAAGTGGAAGGGCACCTGCGCGCTCTTGGTGAAGCAGCCCACCAGAATCAGACCCAGGGTAACCGGATACAGCGGATGCGCCTGGATCTCTGCGCCGCGGCCGAGCATGCCGGACAGATCGTAGGTGCCGGCGATCTGTCCCAGCAGGATCACGCCGGCCAGCATCACCAGGCCACCGCCGCCAGTGATCGCCAGCGCCATGCGCGCGCCGGCGCGGGCACTAGGCTTGTGCCCCCAGTAGCCGACCAGCAGGAACGAGGACAGGCTGGTCAGCTCCCAGAACACCACGAGCAGCAGCAAGTTGTCCGACAGCACGATGCCGAGCATCGCCGCCATGAACAGCATCAGCAGGCTGTAGAACTTGCCGGCGGGATCTTCGCTGTGCAGGTAGTAGGCCGCGTAGAGAATGATCAGCAGGCCGATCGACAGGATCAGCCCGGCGAACATCAGCGCCAGGCCATCCAGCCGAAAGTTGGCGTTGAGCCCCAGCGCCGGCACCCAGTCTGCGCCGGCCAGAACCGTGTGCCCGTCGAAGACCATCGGCGCCTGGCCGAGCAGCAGAGCCAGCGCCGACGCGGTGACCGCGGCGGCCAGCCACGCCGTCAGGCTGCGGCGGCGCGGCGTGTTGCTGCGTCCGGCCCAGAAGCACAGGCCGGTACCCAGCACCAGCGGCAACAACACGATCAGGGCGAGAACGTTCATGCGCGTGTGGAATCGGGCCGGGCGACCGTCTCAAACGGCAGCGTCAAGACCATGCCCGGGAAGTCCAGTCTGCCGGCGGTCGAAACTGTTGCATGAGGCCATTCTTGAGTTTCCTTTCAGGCGAACAGGACTGGAAACGCCCTTGAACCCGCGCTCCACGCGAACGCAGCGCGGCGCACCCGCAGGTCGATCCCGCTGCGGACGCAGCGCCATCGTCGCGCTGCAGCTTCCAGCAACGCAAGCGGATGATCCGGTCCAGTATGCAGACAGCGCGACGCAGTTGGCCCGTCGTTGTGACGCTCGAAATTTTTTGGCGCAGGCGCTTCGCTGACACGCCAGAGTATTCCGGCCTCAAGCCGACGGGTCAACGCCGCAGGCCGGAACCCGGGCTCGCAACAAACGGCCGCGGGCGGGTGTCGAGTGCGCCGCCATCGCCATCGGGATTCAAGTCGTGCGGCCGCGGAACACCGACTCCGCCATGCGATCGGCGATCAGGTGCGTGGGCTCGCCCTGCTCGGCGGCGCGCTCGAAAATCGCGCTCAACGTTTCGGCAATGCGGTGCAGGTGTGCGTCGACCTCCTGCCAGCGCCGCGTCGCGCCGGTGTAATAAAGATTGATGATGCCGCCGGCATTGATCGCGTAATCGGGCGCATAGAGCACGCCACGCTGCATCAGCATGTGACCGTGCCGCGGTTCTTCGAGCTGATTATTGGCGGCACCTGCGACGATCGCGGCTTGCAGGCGCGGCACGGTGACGTCGTTGAGCACCGCCCCCATCGCGCAGGGACTGAGCACATCCACCTCCAGATCGAACAGGCGCGCACCGTCCACCGCAGTGGCATCGAAACGTTGCACGCAGGCTTCCACCAGCGGCGGGTGCACGTCGGACACGAACAACTGCGCGCCGGCCTCGTGCAGATGCTGCGCCAGCACCGCGCCAACCTTGCCGACACCCTGGATCGCCACGCGCAAGCCCTGCAGGTCGGTCCGCTGCAGGCGATGACGTGCCGCCGCCTGGATACCGTAGAACACCCCCAGCGCCGTGGCGGCTGAGGTGTCGCGATCGCCCGGATCATCGGGGTTCAGCGGCGCTGCACCGCCGCCAACGTAAGCGGTTTCGCGCGCCACCTCGCGCATGTCGGCCTCGTCGGAACCCGAATCCTCGGCAATCACATAGCGCCCACCCAGCGACTGCACCAGGCGTCCCATCGCGCGCATCATCGCCGGCGTCTTGTCGCGCCGGGGATCGGCCAGCACCACCGACTTGCCGCCGCCCTGCTTCAGGCCTGCCAACGCCGCCTTGTAGGTCATGCCGCGCGACAGGCGCAGGACGTCGGCGATCGCCTCGGCTTCCGTCGCATAGGGATACACCCGGCAACCGCCGAGGCCGCAGCCCAGCGCCGTGCTGTGGATGGCGACGATGGCGGCCAGACCCGATTCGGGGTCGCGATGAAACACCACCGCCTCGTGGTCGTCGTAGTCGGGGTGGGACAGCACCGCCACCGGCATTCTCCTGCACTGGTCGATCCAGCCGGCATCTTACTGCTTGACCCATCGGCGACTCGCCCTGCATCGATTCTTGCTTAGCCGGGGAACGCCCGGAGCCCGCATGACGGGCGCGTATGATCGGCTTCGCTGTCACGGACCTTCGTTATCGCCATGCCCCTGCACGCTGCCCTGTTTCACCAGACGGTTTATCGCTACGACCGGCGCGTCACCCTGTCTCCCCAGATCATCCGGCTGCGCCCTGCACCGCATTCGCGCACCCGCGTGCTTTCCTACTCGCTGCGGGTGGAGCCGCAGCCGCATTTCATCAACTGGCAGCAGGATGCCTTTGCCAATTGGCAGGCGCGGGTGGTGTTTCCGGAGGCCGTGGATCACTTCACGGTCACCGTGGACCTGGTGGCGGACATGGCGGTGTACGACCCCTTCGATTTCTTCGTGGCGCCCGAGGCGGAGTTCTTTCCGTTCGAGTACGTGCCCGGCCTGCGCCAGGACCTGGAACCCTATCTGCGCAAGGAGGCCGCCACACCGCGCTTCAAGGCGATGCTGGACAAGGTGGACCTGCACCGCGAACGCGCGGTGGATTTCCTGGTGGAGTTGAACCGCCGGGTGCAGCAGCGGGTGAAGTATCTGATCCGCATGGAGCCCGGCGTGCAGACGCCGGAGGAAACCCTGGTCAACGGCTCGGGTTCCTGTCGCGATTCGGCCTGGTTGCTGGTGCAGCTGCTGCGCCACCTGGGGCTGGCGGCACGCTTCTGTTCGGGGTATCTGATCCAGCTCACCCCGGACGTGAAGTCGCTGGACGGGCCCAGTGGCACCGATCATGACTTCACCGATCTGCACGCCTGGTGCGAGGTGTATCTGCCTGGCGCCGGGTGGGTAGGTCTGGACCCGACCTCCGGCCTGCTCACTGGCGAGGGCCACGTGCCGCTGTGCGCCACGCCGGAGCCGTCCAGTGCCGCGCCTATTACCGGCACCATGTCGTTTGCCGGCAAGGGCGAACTCAAGACCGAGTTCGGCCACGAGATGAAGGTGACGCGCCTGCTGGAAACCGCGCGCGTCACCAAGCCCTACAGCGACGAGCAGTGGTCGCAGATCGACGCGCTGGGCGACGCGGTGGACACCCGGCTCAAGGCCGGCGACGTGCGCCTGACCATGGGTGGCGAACCGACCTTCATCTCCATTGACGACATGCAGGGCGCCGAGTGGAACACCGCCGCGGTCGGGCCGATGAAGGAGGGCCTGGCGCGCGAGCTGATCTATCGCCTGCGCGACCGCTTCGCGCCGGGCGGGCTGCTGACCTTCGGCCAGGGCAAGTGGTATCCGGGCGAGTCGCTGCCGCGCTGGGCGTATTCCCTGTACTGGCGCGGCGACGGCACGCCCATCGTGCACGGCGATCTGGCCGACGGCAGCATGCGGGCCGACGCCGACAGCGCGCGAGCGCTGATTCGCGGCATCGCCGAGCGTTTGGAGATCGACCCCGACAATGCGGTACCGGCGTACGAGGACGCGTTCTACTACCTGCACCGCGAACGCAAGCTGCCGGACAACGTCACGCCGGAGGACAGCAAGCTCAAGAATGCCGAGGAACGTGCGCGGCTGGCCCGCGTGTTCTCGCGCGGGCTGGACACGCCCAAAGGCTACGCGTTGCCGGTGCAGCGCTGGCAATCGCGCGCGCTGTCTCAGCAATGGATCAGCGAGCGCTGGACCTTTCGCGGTGGACGCATGTATCTGATCCCGGGCGACTCGCCAGTGGGTTTTCGACTGCCGCTGGAAACCCTGCCCTGGGTGCCGCCGCTGGCGTATCCGCATCTGGTTCCCTACGACCCGTTTGCGCGGCGCGACCCGCTGCCGAGCAACATCGATCCGCGCCGTCAGCCCTTTCTGCAGGCGCCCGTCACCGAACAGGAACAGCGTCGCCGGGAGCGCCAACAGAAGCTGACCGCCGAGCGCGACCAGCCCACACCGGAACGGCGCGGCGCCTATCTGCAAGGCGGCAACGTGCGCACCGCGCTGGCGGTGGAACCGCGTGACGGTCAGCTCTGCGTGTTCATGCCACCGGTGGAAACCATCGAGGATTACCTGGACCTGATCACCGCGGTGGAGGACAGCGCCGCCGAGTTCGACGTACCGGTGCGCGTGGAGGGTTATCCGCCTCCGGCCGACTCGCGCCTCAACGTGCTGCGGGTTACGCCCGATCCCGGTGTGATCGAGGTCAACGTGCACCCTGCCCATTCGTGGACGCAGTTGCGCGAGATCACCCTGGAGATTTACGAGCAGGCCCGTCTGTCGCGCCTCGGCACGGAAAAATTTCTCATCGACGGCCGCGCGGTCGGCACCGGCGGCGGTAATCACATCGTGGTGGGTGCGGCCACGCCGGCCGATTCACCGTTCCTGCGCCGGCCCGATCTGCTCGCCAGCATGATCCGCTACTGGCAGAACCATCCTGCCCTGAGCTACCTGTTCTCCGGACTCTTCATCGGCCCCACCTCGCAACATCCGCGACCAGACGAAGGGCGCGACACCGCCCTGTACGAGCTGGAGATCGCGCTGGCGCAGTTGCCACCCGCCGGCGTCGGCAGCGATCAGGCCGGGTTTCCGCTGTGGTTGGTGGATCGCCTGTTCCGCAACATCCTGATCGACATCACCGGCAACACGCATCGCACCGAGCTGTCCATCGACAAGCTCTACTCACCCGACGGCCCCACCGGTCGTCTCGGCCTGCTGGAGATCCGCAGCTTCGAGATGCCGCCGCACGCGCGCATGAGCCTGGTGCAGCAACTGTTGGTGCGCGCGATGATCTGCGCGTTCTGGGAAAAGCCTTACACCGCGCCGCTGATCCGCTGGGGCACGCGCCTGCATGATGAATTCATGCTGCCGCACTTTGTATGGAAGGATTTCTGCGAAGTGCTGCGCGATCTGCAAAGCTGGGATTACCCGTTTCGGCCGGAATGGTTCGAGCCGCACCTGGAGTTCCGCTTTCCGCTGCACGGCACTCTGCAGCACCAAAGCATCGAACTGGAACTGCGCCACGCGCTGGAACCCTGGCCGGTGCTGGGCGAAGAAGGCGCGGTGGGCGGCACCACGCGTTTCGTGGATTCCAGTCTCGAACGCCTGCAAGTCAAGGCGCGCGGTCTGGTGCCGGGCAAGCACTTCGTCACCGTCGGCGGCCGCCGGCTGCCCTTGCGGGCCACCGGCGTGCGCGACGAGTTTGTCTGCGGTCTGCGCTACCGCGCGTGGAAGCCGACGTCGGCGTTGCATCCCACCATCGGCGTCCACACACCGCTGGTGTTCGACCTCTACGACGCCCAGCACCGGCGCGCGCTGGCCGGCTGCACCTATCACGTCATGCACCCGGCCGGCCGCAACTACGAGACCTTTCCGATCAACAGCTACGAAGCCGAGTCCCGCCGTCTGTCGCGCTTCGAGCCGGGTGGGCACACCCCTTCCGCCTACTGGCCACCCACCGAGATGCCCAACCCGGAATATCCCTGCACCTTGGATCTGCGCAGACCGAGCGGGCTTTGAGGACCGCCGCCCTCGCGTAGGACCCTGACTAAACCAGGCTGGCCACCTCGGCCTGGTCGTTTTTTCTTGCGCGATCTGCGAACGCTCGTCTCATCCTTGCGGATCAGGACGCAAATTGAACGAGCGCTACGGCGCTACCAGCGGCGCCATCTGGATGATGCTGATGAACGGCTGCGGATAGAGCCCGAGCACGAAGCTGGCCAGGGTCACCGCCAGCACCATGTAACCGCCGGTCTGCTGCGCCCAGTTCAGCGGCGCCTCGAAGCGCTGCTGGCGATCGCGGTCCATGAACATGATGATCATCAGGCGCAGGTAGTAGAACAGGCCGATGGCACTGCCCAGGACGACCGCCCCCAGCAGCCACCACTGACGGGCATCGACGCCGGCGGCAATGATGTAGAACTTGCCGATGAAGCCGGCGGTGGCGGGAATGCCGGCCAGCGACAGCAGCATGGCGGTGAGAATCGAGGCGATGTAGGGCCGGCGCCAGAACAGCCCGCGGTAGTCCTCGAGTTCTTCTGCGTCGCCGTCGTTGTTGTAGGGGCTGGAGATCAGCGTGACCACGCCGAGCACGCCGAGCGTGGTGACCACGTAAGTCAGCAGGTACGCGCCGACGGCTTCCACCGCCAGCGGACCCGAGGCGATCAAGGCCACCGCGCAGTAGCCGAAGTGCGCGATCGATGAGTACGCCAGCATGCGCTTGACGTTGTTCTGCAGCAGTGCCAGCACGTTGCCGACCACCATCGACAGAATGGCAAGAACCGTCAGTACGGTGATGACCGCAGCGTCTCGATAGGCTTGCGCTTCCACGAAGTAGCGCAGCAGCACGGCGAACACCGCGGTCTTGGATGCGGTGGCCAGGAACGAGGTCACCGGCGCAGGGGCGCCTTCATACACGTCGGGCGTCCACAGGTGGAAAGGCACAAAGGACAGCTTGAATCCGACCGCCACCATGATCATCGCAGCGCCCAGCCCCACCAGCGGACCAAACCCTTCAGGCTGCGACATGTGCCGGCCAATCTCGGCGAATCCCATGTGCCCGACATCGGCATAGATCAAGGCCATGCCGAACAGCAGGAAGGCCGAGGCCGCTGCCGACAGCACCAGGTATTTGAGCGAGCCTTCCAGCGCGCGGCGCGATTTGCTGGGGTAGCCGACCATCGCGTACAGCGGGATCGACAGCAGCTCCAGGCCGATGAAGAACGACGCGAAGTGGCGACTGGACACCAGCACCATGCCGCCCAGGGCCGCCAAGGTCAGCAACAGGTACATCTCTTCCTTGTTGCCCGCGTAGCCTTCCAGGTAGGCGTGCGACAGCGTTGCGCAGGCCAGGGTCGCCACCAGGATGATGCCGAAATAGAACAGCGCGTAGTGGTCGATCACCAGCAGCGGGGTGACTTCGATCGGCAGGATGGCCGGCACCGCGTCCGGCATCACCAGCGGCCCGAAGAACAGCACCGCCACCGACAGCCACGCGGCGTTGAGGAAAATCACGCCGGCGGTGGCGTTCCACCAGTGATTGCGCTTGATCGCGATGGCGCCCATCACCGCCAGCACCGAAAGGCTGGTGAACAGGATCGGTGACAGCGCCAGCCAGTGGTGCGCAGTGAAATCCACGGTGTAGTTCATTGCGCCACTCCGAGAACCGTAGTGGCAGCTTCGGCCTGGGCGGCGCTGTAGATGGCGCTGACGTATTGCATGGACGCGGCGGAGGTATCGAGGAAAGGCTGCGGATACAGGCCCAGCCACAGCATGATCGCCATCAGGGAGCCCAGCATCCACAGCTCGCGCCGGGAAAGGTCCTGAAGCTTTTCGGCGTGTTCATCGACCTGTACCGGCCCGTGGAAGGCGCGCTGGATCAGGATCAGCGAATAAACCGCCGCCAGGACCAGGCCGGTGGAGGCGAAGATGGTCACCACCGGGTCCACGTTCCAGGTGCCGATCAGCACCAGGAATTCGCCAACGAAATTACCCAGGCCTGGCAGGCCCAGGCTGGCGGCGACGAAGAACAGCGTGATCGGCGGCAGGTAGGGGAAACGCGACCACAGTCCTCCCATCTTCCTCAAGTCACGGGTGTGCATGCGTTCGTAGATTTCGCCGCAGAGGATGAACAGCGCGCCTGCGGAAATGCCGTGCGCCAGCATCTGGATCACCACGCCCTGCAGCGCGATTTCGGTACCGGCGTAGATGCCCACCAGCACGAAGCCCATGTGCGAGATCGACGAATACGCCACCAGCCGTTTGACGTCGTGCTGCGCAAACACCATCACACCCGCGTAGACGATGCCGAGTACGCCCAGCCACATGGCGATCGGCGCAAAGTCCGCCGAGGCATTGGGAAACAGCGGAATGGCGAAGCGCAGCATGCCGTAGGCCGCGGTCTTCAACAGGATTCCGGCCAGATCCACCGAGCCCGCGGTGGGTGCCTGGCTATGCGCGTCGGGCAACCAGGTATGCAGCGGCACCGTGGGGGTCTTGACCGCAAAGGCGATGAAGAACCCGAGCATGAGGATGTACTCCACATGCGGCGTCATCTCGGCTTCCAGCAACTCTTCGTAGTTGAAGGTGATGACGCCGGTGCCCTGGAAGTTGACGAACACCAGACCCAGGATGGCCAGCAACAGCAGCAGGCCCGACGCCTGCGTGAACAGGAAGAACTTGGTCGCCGCGTAGACCTTGCCCTTTCCGCCGGGGGCATCGTGGCCCCACAGCGCGATCAGGAAGTACATCGGCACCAGCATCATTTCCCATAAGAAGAAAAACATGAACAGGTCGAGCGTGAGGAACACGCCGACGACGCCGCCAAGATTCCACAGCAGGTTGAGATGGAAGAAGCCGACGTTGCGATCGATCTCCTTCCACGAGCAGATGATCGCCATCACGCCCAGCAAGTTGGTCAGCAGCACCAGCAGGATGGACAGGCCATCCAGCGCAAAATGGAAAGAGATGCCGAAGCGCGGAATCCACGGCGCTTTGAACTCCAGCACCCAGTCCGGCTTTTCGCCCGGCACCGGCATGCTGTAGTCCAGCGCCAGCCACAGCCACACGGAAATGCCCAGCGCGATGAGCATGCCGATGAGGGCGATCCATCGCGGGTACTTGGTGCCGAAGCGCAGCTCCGCCTGCCAGCTCAACAGGCCGGCGATAAACGGGATCAGAATGAGCCAGACGAGGATCATGGCTGGAATATTCGGTTAGAGCAGGACGACGGAACCGACCACCAGGACGGCTCCGGCGCCGATGGCAGCGGCGTACCAGCGCAGCATCCCGTTCTGGGTCTGCGCGACCCAGCCATTGAGGATGCGGAAGGATTCGGGAATCAAGGTGATGATCTGGTCGGCGATGTCCTTGGCGTTGACGCGCACGAACCACAGATAAGGCTTCACGAACAGGCGGTCGTACAGCCAGTCGAAGCCGAAGGCCTCGCGCCACCACACCAGGATCGGGTTGGCCGTGTCGCGCAGGCGCTCGGCGCGTTCGCGCGAGGCGCCGAAGATCAGCCAGGCCAGCGCCACACCAGAGAACCCTGCCGCCACCGAGGCGCCTTCGAGCATCAGCTTCTTGGCCTGCATCGCCTCGGAGATTTCCAGCGCCGGCAGCACACCTTCCAAAGGCAGATGGATGAAGCCGCCGATCAACGCCAACAGTGCAAGCACCGCCAGCGGCAGGTCGTGCGCGAACCTCGAGTGCGGCTTGTGCACGCCGTGGTGGTGCGCCTTGCCGAAGAAGGCAATGAAGATCATGCGGAAGGTGTACAACCCGGTCATGAACGCGCCGGCCAGGCCCATCCAGAACAGGTGCATGTTGCCGCCGGCATAGGCCTCGAACAGGATCTCGTCCTTGGAGAAGAACCCCGAGGTGCCCGGGAACGCGATCAGGCCCAGCGATCCGATCATGAACACCCAGAAGGTGAACGGCAGATCCTTGCGCAGGTTGCCCATCTTGAAGATGTCCTGCTCGTGGTGCAGGGCCAAAATCACCGAGCCCGCGGCCAGGAACAGCAGCGCCTTGAAGAAGGCGTGGGTCATGAGATGGAAGATCGCCGGCGCGTAGGCACCGGCACCGAGAGCCAGGAACATGTAGCCGATCTGGCTCATGGTGGAATAGGCCAGCACGCGCTTGATGTCGGTCTGCATCAGCGCGATGAAGCCCGCCATCAACAAGGTCACGCCGCCGACCCAGCCCACCGCCTCCAGGCCGTAGGGAGCGACTTCGAACAGCACGTGGGTACGCGCGATCAGGTACACGCCGGCGGTCACCATGGTTGCGGCGTGGATCAGCGCCGACACCGGCGTGGGGCCGGCCATGGCGTCGGGCAGCCAAGTCTGCAGCGGCAACTGCGCGGACTTTCCGACCGCGCCGCCCAGGATCAGCATCGCCGCCACGGTCGAGATGCCGGGGCCGTCGGCCCAGTCCACCGCGATCTTCGCCATCAGGTCCTGGATGTCCAGGGTGCCGAATTCGTGGAACAGGATGAACAGACCCAGCGCCATGAAGGTGTCGCCGACGCGGGTGATGACGAAGGCCTTGCGCGCCGCCGCACCGTTGGCGGCATCCTTGTACCAGAAGCCGATCAGCAGATAAGAGGCAAGACCCACGCCCTCCCAGCCGAAGTACAGGAACACCAGGTTGTCGCCCAGCACCAGGAACAGCATGGAGGCGACGAACAGGTTCATGTACGACAGGAAGCGGTCGTAGGCCTCGTCGCCGCGCATGTACCAGGACGCGAACAGATGAATGAAGAAGCCGACGCCGGTGATCACGCCGGTCATCACCAGAGACAATGCATCCAGCCGCAGGGCCAGACGGACGTTCAGATCGCCGACCGTCATCCAGTTCCACAGCACCTGGGTAAACGCCCCGCCCTCGGGCGGCGTGGTCAGGAACTGGTAACCGCAAAGCACTGCGATCAGGAACGCACCGCCGACCGAACCGACTCCAACCAGGGCCGCCGGCGTCTCCGCCAGACGTCCGCGTGCGAATGCCAGGATGGTGAAGCCGGCGAGGGGTAGCAGGAAAACCAGGAAGAGAAGATCGAGCATCACGCAAAGCTCCGGGAATCGACCGCTATCTCAACTGGCACGCGCACTTCCTTCTCCGAAAATCTCTCCGGCCCGACGGCGGCTCGGGCGCTCTCCGGCCCGGCCGTTGCCGGCCGGGCGTTCCCCAGCCTGGGCGTCGCCGCCCAGGCGTTCGGTCGTACGCGAGGCTTTAATCGCCTCGCAAGCATGTGCGCCCTCACCCCTTCATCTCCGAAGCGGTGTCCACGTCCATCGAACCGAAGCGACGGTAGAGCTGCAGCAGCAGCGCCAATCCGACGCAGGCCTCGCAGGCCGCGAGCGTCAGCACCAGCAGAAACATGACCTGCCCGTCCGGCTGCACCCAGCGCGAGCCCGCCACCACGAAGGCCAGCGCTGCAGCGTTCATCATGATTTCCAGCGACATCAGCATGAACAGCACGTTGCGACGCACGATCAGGCCGAGTAAGCCGAGCGTGAACAGGATCCCGGCTAGCGCCAGGCCATGCTCCATCGGTATTCCGCTGACTTCCGGCATGCTCCCGTTCTCTCGTTGTCGGCGTCGCGGTGTGGCCGCGAACGCGTGCGTTGTTTCTTCGAAGGCGCGAGCCCGCAGCCTCGCGCCACTGCTTGTTTGATCCGCTAGTCCTGCTTGCCCAGGTGATACGCCGCGACCAGACCCGCCGTGAGCATCATCGACGCCAGCTCCACGGCCAGCAGGTACGGCCCGTACAGCGATACGCCGACCGCCTTGGCACCCACCTCGGTCACGCCTGCCGGCGTATGTTCACCGCCCAGCATCAGTCGCATCAGCGGGAACAAAAGGAGCGCGCAAAGAATGCCGGGCCCGATCCAAACCGACGGCTTGAGCCAGGCCTGTTCCTGCTGCGTCACGGTCTCGCCCAGATTGAGCATCATCACCACGAACACGAACAGCACCATGATGGCGCCGGCGTACACGATCACTTCCAGCGCCGCCGCAAACGGGGCGCCCAAGGTGAAGAACACGCAAGCCACCGCCAGCAGCGAGGTCACCAGGTACATCAGCGCATGCACCGGATTGGGATTGACGATCACCAGGATGGTGGCTAGTACGGCGATGAAGCCAGACAGGTAGAAAGCGATTTCCATGGCGATCAGGGCAGCAGGCTCTTGACGTCGATCGGCTTGGCTTCGTTGAGCGCGCCACCCTTGGGCTTGCCCTTCACTTCCAGGCCGGCGACCCGGTAGAAGTTGTAGTCTGGATACTTGCCGGGACCGCTGATAGTCAGGTGTTCCTTTTCATACACCAGATTCTGGCGGTCGTACTCGCACATCTCAAAATCCGGCGTGAGCTGGATTGCGGTGGTGGGGCAGGCTTCTTCGCACAATCCGCAGAAGATGCAGCGCGAGAAATTGATGCGGAAAAACTCCGGATACCAGCGGCCGTCTTCCTTTTCCGCTTTCTGCAGGCTGATGCAGCCGACCGGGCAGGCGACCGCGCAGAGATTGCAGGCCACGCAGCGCTCTTCGCCATCGGGATCGCGCGTCAGCACGATGCGGCCACGGTAGCGCGGCGGCAGGTAGGGCTGTTCTTCGGGGTAGTTGATAGTGGCGCGCTTGGCAAACGTATGCATAAACACGATGCCGATGCTGCGCAGCTGCGTCCCTATGCCTTTGAGTATCTGAATCAACATCAGGCGGCTCCGCTCTGGTTGACGAGGATCACGATGCCGGTGACCACGACGTTGACCAGGGTCAGCGGCAGACAAACCTTCCATCCCGCAGACATCATGTGGTCGTAACGCGGACGCGGCAGCGCGGCGCGCATCAGGATGAAGCTGCTCATGAAGATGAAGCACTTGGTGACGAAGGCGAACAGCGCCAGCACCGGGCCTTCGTTATCCACGAAGGGCACATCCCAGCCGCCGAAGAACAGCACCACAATCATGGCCGACACCAGCACGATGCCGACATACTCGCCCACGAAGAACATGCCGAACTTCATGCTCGAATATTCCACGTGGTAGCCGTCGGCCAGTTCCTGCTCGGCTTCCGGCAGATCGAACGGGGCGCGGTGCACGGTGGCGAAACCGGCGAGCAGGAAGGTCACGAAGCCCAGAAACTGAGGCACGATATTCCACATGCCCTGCTGCTGGCTGGTCACGATGTCCACCAGCGAGAAACTGCCGGCGATCATCACCACGCCCATCAGCGACAGGCCCATGAACACCTCGTAGGTGATCATCTGCGCCGACGAACGCAGGCCGCCGAGCAGCGCGTACTTGTTGTTGGATGCCCAGCCGCCCAGCATCACTGCGTACACCGCCAGGCCGCACAGCGCCAGAAAGAACAGCACCGCCAGATTCAAGTCCGACACACCGATCCAGGGCGTGATCGGTACCAGCATGAAGCCCAGCAGCATCGTACTCATGGCCACCGCGGGTGCGATCCAGAAGATGGCACGATCCACGAACGGCGGTGTCCAGTCCTCCTTGAAGAAGATCTTGATCATGTCGGCAATGACCTGGCCGAGCCCGAACAGGCCGACGCGATTGGGCCCGTAGCGGTCCTGCCACAGACCCAGCAGGCGTCTTTCCAGCCAGATCATCCAGGCCGCGGTCAGCACCAGGCCGACCAGGATGACGGCCGCTTCTACCACCTGGATGGCGGTGTAGATCAGCTCGGGGGTGATCCAGGACGGCAAGCTCATATCATCGACCCCATGACGCAACGCGCCATCCGGTGCGGCTGAAACTCCGTTTCATCCTAGGCCGCCTCCACGCTGATCGCGCTGCCTGGGGATGCGTAAGGCACCCCGCGCAGACCCACCGGCAGGCCGACGCTGCCCGCTTCGAGGCTGCTCGACACCACCACCGGCAGCACCACGCTGGTGCCGTCGACCTCGACTCGCGCGGACAACTGGATGCCCAGACGTTCGATGTCCGCCACGCTCAAGGCGACGTAGGCCTGCGGCGCGCGCTTGAGCAGCACGTCGGCGCGACCGCTCTGCTCCTCGCTGCCGAAGATATGGTGCAAGGCCACCGCGCGCAGGCCCGAACCCGAACTCGGCGCAGCAGGCGCAAAGTATTGCGGCTGGATCTGGTCGTCGGTCACCAGCACCGGCTCACCGGCGTCGCCGCCCTTGAGCTCGCCGCCGACTTCAGCCTGGAACTTGTTCCAGGCCTGCGGCGAATTCCAGCCCGGCGCCCACGCAAACGGCAGCAACTCGGCGGGACGGTCGATGCCCATGGCGCCGTTGACGCCTTCCATGGTGAACGCCAGCGCCGAGTCCGCGTCCTGCAACTGGCGCGGCTCATGCACGGACAGGTTCGCGCGCTGCGCGGTCCGGCCCGAAGCGCGGTGCGGCGAACGCGCCATCTTCATGCCCTTCATGCGGAAGCGCGCGTTGGGAGCGGTTTCGGTGATGACCGAAAACTGCGGCAAGACCTTGGCACAGTCCGCGATCAGATCGTCCAGACCCTGCCACGCCGGTGCGGCCGACATCTCATCGCACCAGCGCCAGGATTCCTGGATCGCCACCGCGCGGTCGTAATAGGTGGGGTCGTAGACCTGGAAGTAGCGCTGTGCGCGCCCCTCATAGTTCACCAGGGTGCCGTCGCTCTCGTAAGCGTTGCCGGCGGGCAGCAGCAAGTCCGCGCGCTCGCCGGTGTCGGTGGCCATGTGGTCGATCACGATCAGCCGGCACTTGGCCAGTGCCGCGTCGACCACGGCTTTGGGCGCGCGGCGGTACAGATCGTTCTCCAGCACCACCAGCACGTCCACCTCGCCCTGGGTCGCGGCTTCCAACGCGAGCTCCAGCGGCGACGCATCGAACAGCGCGCTGCCCATGCTGTTGGCCTCCGGCAGCGCCAGCGCCAGTCCGACCATCCGATCCTTCTTCTTGAGTGCCCACGCGATGTTGGCGGCTGCCTGCATCACCTCGGCACAGCCGCTGCCGGTGCCGCTGACGATCAGCGGGCGCGTTGCAGTGGCCAGCGCAGCGGCAATCTCGTCGGCCAGCGCGGCCTGCGTCTGGTCCAATCCGACGGCAACCGGCGCTGCGCCGTCCAGCCGGTGTGCGATGGCAAACCCCAGTTGTGCGATGCGCTCGGCCGAGGCGTTGAACGTCCTGGTCGCCACATCATCCAGCCGCGACGGCTGTGCGGTGCTGACGTAGATCGGGTTACGCGCTTGCTGCACCAGATCCGCCAGGGCGATGACCTGCCACTCGGGAATGTTTTTCTTGGCCCCTTCGGTCACCATCTTGCCGCGCGCGGCCTGGCGCACTGCCAGTGCGATACGCGGAGCGGTCTGGGTCAGGTCTTCGCCCAGGATCAGCACGCAGTCGGCGTCTTCCATGCTGCGCAGGGTGCTGGCGCCGACCGGACCGCGCAGAATCTTCGCCGCCAGTTGCGTCAGTTCAAGTTCGTGTCGCGACACGCCACTGTTGAACCGGGCTGCGCCGACGCGTTCGCGCAGCGCGAAGTTGGCTTCCAGCGAGGCACGCGGCGAGCCGATACCGAGCATGCGCTTGGCCCCGGAGGTGATCGCGCGCAATTGTTCAAGGCCGACTTCACCGGCGACGATCTTGTGACGGCCTTCGATCTTCAGTACCGGCAGGCGCGGCCGGTCCTTGCGGTTGCTGTGGCCGAAGCCGAAACGTCCGCGATCACACAGGAAATAGCCGTTGAGCGCGCCGTGGTAGCGGTTCTCGATACGGCGGACCTCGCCGTAGCGCTCGCCCGGCGAGACGTTGCAGCCCACCGAGCAGCCGGTGCAGATGCCTGGTGCGAACTGCATGTCCCACTTGCGCGTGTAGTGCTCGGAGTGCGCCTTGTCGGTGAACACGCCGGTGGGACATACCTCGGTGAGATTGCCGCTGAACTCGTTCTCCAGCACGCCCGGTTGCGGGCGTCCGAAGTAGACGTTGCTCGCAGCGCCGTAGACGCCCAGATCGGTGCCGCCCGCGTAGTCGCGGTAGTAGCGCACACAGCGATAGCAGGAAATGCAGCGGTTCATCTCGTGGCCGATGAACGGCCCGAGGTCCTGGTTGAGATGAGTGCGCTTGTCGAACCGGTAGGACCGCGAGTGATGCCGCGTCATCACCGTCATGTCCTGCAGATGGCAGTGCCCGCCTTCCTCGCAGACCGGACAGTCGTGCGGGTGATTGGTCATCAGGAACTCGATGATCGCTTCGCGGAACTCCACCGCCTCGACGTCCTCGATGGCGATGTACATGTCGTCCTGCGCCTGCGTCATGCAGGACATGACGATGCGGCCGGTCTTGTCGTTCTCGTCACGGTACTGCTTGACCGCGCATTGGCGACAAGCGCCGACGCTGCCCAGCGCCGGGTGCCAGCAGAAATAAGGGATGTCCAACCCCAGGGACAGACAGGCCTGCAGCAGGTTGTCAGCCCCGCTGACCTCGTACTGCTTGCCGTCGACGTGGATCTTCGCCATGTGGTTTATGCCTGGACCGCGGCCGGGGCCGCACTGGCGCGGATGCCGCGCTCGAACTCGTCTCGGAAATACTTGATCGCCGACTGCAGCGGCTCCATCGCGCCGGGGGCGTGCGCACAGAAGGTGCGGCCGGGACCCAGGTCGCGGGTCAGGCGCACGAGCTTCTCGATGTCGCCGGGGCGCCCCTCACCGGTTTCGATCGCGCGCAGGATGCGCACCGACCATGGCAGCCCGTCGCGACACGGCGTGCACCAGCCGCAGGATTCGCGCGAAAAGAACTCTTCGAGATTGCGCACTGCCGAAACCATGCTCTGGTCTTCCGCCACCACCGTGATCAGCCCGGTGCCCATGCGCGAACCCGCTTTGGAGATGGTGTCGAAATCCATCGGTAGATCGAGATGCTCGGGCAACAGGAAATCGGTGGACGCGCCACCCGGCAGCCAGGCCTTGAGCTTCTTGCCACCCTTCATGCCGCCCGCGTGCACCTCCAGCAACTCGCGCGTGGTAGTGCCGAAGGGCAGCTCCCAGCAGCCCGGCTTGTTGGCCCGGCCGGAGCAGCCGTACAGCTTGGTGCCGCCGTCCTTGGTTTTGCCCTGACTCAGACCTTTGAACCACTCGCCGCCATTGAGCACGATGCTGGGGATGTTGCAGAGGGTCTCGACGTTGTTGACCACCGTCGGCCGACCCCACAAGCCGCTGATCTGCGGGAACGGCGGCTTGGCGCGCGGGTTGGCGCGACGGCCTTCCAGCGAATTGATCAGCGCGGTCTCTTCGCCGCAGATGTAACGACCCGCACCGGTATGGACGAAGCAGTCATAGTCCCAGCCGCTGCCGAGAATGTTCTTGCCGAGCAGGCCGGCGGCGCGCGCCTCCGCCAACGCCCGGTTGAGATTTCTGGCGGAGACCACGTATTCGCCGCGCAGAAAGATGTAGCCAGTGCAGGCGCCGATGGCGTAAGCCGCGGCGATCATCGACTCCACCATCAGGTGCGGCGCGTCCTCCATCAGCAACCGGTCCTTGAAGGTACCCGGCTCCATTTCGTCGGCGTTGCACACCAGGTACTTGGCGCCCCCGTCATAACCTTGGGCCGGCCCCATCGGTACCAGACCCCACTTGATCCCGGTGGGAAAACCGGCGCCGCCGCGACCGCGCAGATTGGCTTCGCGCACGCGCGCCTGCACTTCCTGCGGCGTAAATTCCTTGATCGCCTTGCGCAGGCCCTGATAACCGCCAACCGCCTCGTAAGCCTTGAGGTCGAGTGGCCCGCGGGCGGTATCGATGCTGTAGGTCAGCGGATGGGTGTCGAGCGACTTCTTCGCGGCACTCATGCGTAAGCACCCAGAATCGTGTCGAGTTGCGCGGGCATCACGTCGCCATGCAGGTCTTCGTCGATCATCATGGTCGGGCCGCGATCACAGGCGCCGAGGCAGCAGATCGGCAACAGGGTGAAACGCTGGTCCGGCGTGGTCTGGCCCAGGCGGATGCCGAGCTTGGCCTGGAGCGCCTCGCGCAGCTCGTCGTAGCCGGTCAGATGACAAGAGATGCTGTCGCACACCGTGATGACATGACGGCCTACCGGCTGGCGGAAGATCAGGCTGTAGAACGTGGCCACGCCTTCGAGGTCGGCAGCATCGGTGCCGATCATTTTTGCGACCGGGGCGATGGCCTCATCCGGTACCCAGCCGCGGTGCTTCTGCACAACCTTGAGCGCGCCGATGCTCGCCGCCCGCGGGTCCGGGTAGTGATGCATCTCTTCTTCGATCTCGTGCCGCTCCTGCGCACTCAGCTCGAAGGGCGGCGCCTTGCCGAGGTCGGCCAGCTTGATGATGGTGTCGGTCTTCATTGTCAGAGCGTCAAGACATTTGCCACGGATGACACCGATGACACGGACATACACGGATAAAAAAGAAAGGCAGGCACGGCTTTAGGTTGGCGTTTATCCGCGTTCATCCGTGGAACCCGTGGCAAAAAACTTCTCATCGATCAACATCCGCCATCACGAAATCGATGGACGCGATGTACGCAATCAGGTCTGCAATCATCTGGCCGTTGATGGCCGCCGGAATCTGCTGCAGGTGCGCAAAGCTCGGCGTGCGGATGCGCGTGCGGTAGGCCATGGTGCTGCCGTCGGACACGCTGTAATAGCTGTTGAGGCCCTTGGTCGCCTCGATCATGGTGCTGGACTCGCCGTGCGGCATGACCGGACCCCAGCTCACGCCGAGGAAATGCGTGATCAGGGTTTCGATGTCGTGCAGCGCACGTTCCTTGGGCGGCGGACAGGTCAGCGGATGGTCGGCCTTGAACGGCCCCGCCGGCATGTTGTTGAGGCATTGCTCGATGATGTTGAGCGACTGGCGGATCTCCTCGGCGCGCAGCACACCGCGGTTGTAGACGTCGCTGACGCCGGCCAGCGGCACTTCGAACTCGAAGTTCTCGTAGCCGGAGTACGGCCGCGCCTTGCGCAGGTCGAAGTTCACGCCCGCCGCGCGCAGGCCCGGGCCGGTCACACCCCAGTCCAGCGCCTCGGCGGCGCCGTAAGCCGCTACGCCCTTGGAGCGCGAGATCAGGATCGAATTCTTCAGCGCGGCCTTTTCGTACTGGTCCATGCGCGGCCGCAGCCAGTCGATGAATTCGCGCACCTTCTTTTCCCAGCCGGTGGGCAGATCGTGCGCCACGCCGCCGATGCGGAACCAGGCCGGGTGCATGCGAAAGCCGGTGACCGCCTCGATCACGTCGTAGGCCTTGGCGCGGTCCACGAACATGAAGAACACCGGGGTCATCGCACCGACGTCCTGCGCATAGGTGCCGTAGAACAGCAGGTGCGAGGTGATGCGGAAGAACTCGGACATCATCACGCGGATGGTCTTGACCCGGTCCGGTACGGTGATGCCGGCGAGCTTCTCGACGTTCATCACGTACGGCAGGTTGTTCATCACCCCGCCGAGGTAGTCGATGCGATCGGTGTAAGGAATGTAGGTGTGCCAGGACTGGCGTTCCGCCATCTTCTCGGCGCCACGATGGTGGTAGCCGATATCCGGCACGCAGCCGACGATCTCCTCGCCATCGAGCTGCAGAACAATGCGAAAGGCACCGTGCGCGCTCGGGTGATTCGGGCCGAGGTTGAGGAACATGTAGTCGGCGTCTTCGGTGCCGCGCTTCATGCCCCATTCCTCGGGCTTGAACAGCAGCGCTTCCTGGTCCAGGTCCTGACGCATCTGATCCAGCATGAAGGGGTCGAACTCGGTCGCGCGCGCCGGATAGTCCTTGCGCAGCGGATGACCCTCCCAGCGCGGCGGCAGCAGGATGCGGCGCAGATTGGGATGCCCGGTGAAGACGATGCCGAACAGGTCCCAGACCTCGCGCTCGTACCAGTTGGCATTGATGAACACCGGGATGCAGCTGGGCAGCTCCGGCTTGTCGCCGGTCAACGCTACCTTGAGCCGGATTTCGCCACCGGCGTCCTCGCGCGGCACCGCCATGGCACGGTCTACCGACAACAGGTGATAGACCACCGTAAAGTCGCTGGCTGGCTGGCCCGGCCGATGCTTGCGCACGCGCTCGTCGATGGCGGTGAGGTCATAGAGCATCCGGTACGGACGCTCCACTTCGTTGCGCAGGTAGCGCAGCACTTCCAGCAGTTGACCGGCCTGCACCCACAGGGTGGGCACGCGGTCCACGGTGGGCTGGAACACGAAGCCGGAATCGCCGAACCGGCGGGACAACTCCCGCACGATGCTGTGCTGCAGTCCTGCCGCGGTGGGGGCGCCGTCGTCTGCCATGTGCCTTACACCGAGTCTGGAGAGCGCAGGATCGTCGCCTTCTGGCGTTCGGCCTGTTTGAGGTCGCGTTGCGCCGGAAGATTGGCCCTGTAGATGCCCTGCTCACCCACCACCCAGGACAGCGGGCGCCGCTCCTTGCCGATCGAATCCTGCAACAAGGTCAACGCCTGCAGGAAAGCCTCCGGGCGCGGCGGGCAGCCCGGGATGTAGACGTCCACCGGCAGGAACTTGTCCACGCCCTGGACCACCGAGTAGATGTCGTACATGCCGCCCGAGTTGGCGCAAGACCCCATGCTGATCACCCATTTCGGTTCCAGCATCTGCTCGTACAGGCGCTGCACCACCGGCGCCATCTTGATGAAGCAGGTACCGGCGATGACGATCAGGTCAGCCTGGCGCGGCGACGCGCGGATGACTTCCGAGCCGAAACGCGCGAGATCGTGGGTGGGCGTGAATGCGGTGGCCATTTCCACGTAGCAGCAGGAAATGCCGAAGTTGTAGGGCCACACCGAATTCTTGCGGCCCCAGTTGACGGCGCCGTGGACCATGCTTTCCAGCTTGCCCAGAAAGACGTTCTTGTGAATCTGCTGCTCCAGCGGATCCGGAACCTGCTGCCGGCTCTGCATCGGATACGTCTGCTTGTTCTGGTCGATGCGGGTGAGGGTGTATTCCATGGGCTGGCGATTTCGATGGCGGGCTTGCAGGGGCGGGCGAACGGATCAGTGCGGCGGCGACGCGCTGCGCATGGCCTCGCGTTTGCGCCGACCGTCCGGGGCCCACTCCAGGGCTCCGATGCGCCACAGATAACCCAGGCTGGCGAGCAGGATGAAGATGAAGATGCAGGCTTCGATCAGGCCGGGCCAGCCGGACTCGCGCAGGCCGATGGCCCAGGCGAACAGGAAAACCGCCTCGACGTCGAAGATCACGAAGAACATCGCCACCAGGTAGAACTTGGCGGACAAGCGCAGGCGTGGCGAGCCCGAACCCACGACGCCGGATTCGAAGGGTTCGTTCTTGGCGCGTCCCCAGGCGCGGCCGCCGAGCAGCCAGGACGCCCCGAGCATGATGACGATGATGACGAACACGAGGGTGACGTAGGCCGCAATCGCCCACGACTCCGCTGACATGGATACGGCTGCCGTCATCAGTCGGTTCCCTTACCGTGTGGGCTGTGCCGATCCCGGATACGTGGCCAACCCGAATTGATGGGCCGAATTGTAGCGGACTACCGCACCCGTATGGGGTGGGTGGTGATCCCCGGGTCAAGTAAGCCTTATCGGCGGGCTGAGCGAATCTCACCCCGGAAGTCCGCGCCGTGCGCGTCTACACGATGGGTGGCTCCTCGCCGCTCCAGGTGCGCATCTCGGCCTCCATCTGCTCGACCGCCTGCGCGGCCTCGGCCGGTGCGTCGAAGGTGCCCAGATGGAACAGCGCGTCGCCTTCGTGCACCAACGGCAGGTTGAGGCGGCCGATCACCACGCCTTCCAGATTGGCGCACACCTCGATCTCGTTCTCACCGAAAGGGTCGCCGATCACGCCCATCGACTGCCCGCGGCGGATGTGATCGCCGAGGCCGACGCCGGTACGCAAAATGCCGCTGCTCGGTGCGCGGATCCAGTGACTGGAATGCGCCAGGATCGGCTCGGGCACACGCAGCGGCGAGAATTCCGGTCGCGGCAGCAGACCCATCTCCCACATCACGTTCTGCACCCCCTGAGCGCCGATGCGGATGGCGGTTTCGTCGAAGCGCAGCGCCTCGCCCGATTCGTACAGAATCACCGGGATGTTCTGCCGGGTGGTGTATTCGCGCAGGGTGCCGGCCGCCGGGCGCGAATCCAGAAACAGCGGCGCGCCGAACGCCTTGGCCAGCCGCTGGTTGGTGGCATTGCGCAGGTCGGTGCGAATCTGCGGCAGGTTGGGGCGATGGATGGCGCCGGTGTGCAGGTCGACACCGAAGTCGCTGCGCCCCACCACCTCGGTCACGAACAGATTGGCCAAGCGCGCCGCCAGCGAGCCGCCCTGGCTGCCGGGAAAACTGCGGTTGAGATCGCGCCGGTCCGGCAGGTAGCGCGATTGGTGGATAAACGCCAGGGTGTTGACGATAGGAACCGCCAGCAGGGTGCCGCGCAACTCGCCCAGCTGCTGCAGGCGCAGCACTCTGCGGATGATCTCGACGCCGATGATCTCGTCGCCATGCAGCGCCGCACTGACGAACATGGTCGGGCCCGGCTCGTGTCCGCGCAGCACGATCACCGGCAGGTCCACCGGCGCGCTGGTGTAAAGACTCGCGACGCGCAGGCTGGCGGTCTTGCGCTCGCCCGGCAGCACCAGCGTATCGGCGATGCGAAAACCATCGCCCCAGCCGCCGATCGCCTCGCTGCCCATGCTCAGGCCTTGCGCCGGCCGCGTCGGCGGCCCGGACGCGTGTTCTTTTCCACCAATTCGATGATGCGGCTGGCAATGTCCACGCCGGAGGTCTTCTCGATACCTTCGAGCCCGGGCGAAGAGTTCACCTCCATCACCACTGGCCCGTTTTTCGAGCGCAGGATATCGACGCCGGCCACGCTCAGGCCCATCAGGCGCGCGGCACGAACCGCGGTAGAACGTTCGTCGGGCGTGATGCGGATCTTGCTGGCGACGCCGCCGCGATGCAGGTTGGAGCGGAACTCGCCCAGGCGCGCCTGACGCATCATGCTCGCCACCACGCGGTCGCCGATCACCAGACAGCGGATATCGGCGCCGCGCGCCTCCTCCACGAATTCCTGCACCAGGAAGTAGGCATCCAGCCCGCGGAAGGCGTCGATCACCGATTCGGCCGCCTTGTCGGTCTCGCACATCACCACGCCACGGCCTTGCGTGCCTTCGGTGAGCTTGACCACGCAGGGCGCACCGCCGATGAGGTTGATCAGATCGGTGGTGTCGTCGGGTGCATGGGCGAACCCGGTCACCGGCATGCCGATGCCTTCGCGCGCCAGCAACTGATGGGCGCGCAGCTTGTCGCGCGAACGCGTGATCGCCACCGATTCGTTGAGCGTGTACACACCCATCATTTCGAACTGGCGCACCACCGCGGTGCCGTAAAAGGTGACGCTGGCCCCGATGCGCGGGATCACCGCATCGAAGCCTTCCAGCTTCTTGCCGCGGTAATGAATCTCCGGATGATGCGGCGCGATGTTCATGTAGCAGCGCAGCACGTCGATGACCTTGGCCTCGTGCCCGCGCGCCGCGGCCGCCTCGACCAGCCGCCGGGTGGAATACAGCCGCCGGTTGCGCGACAGGATTGCAATCTTCACCGGCCGGCCTCGCCGCGGCGGTCGCGCTGACGCTGGCGCGGAGAGCGGCCCTGCAGGTAGCTGCTGGCCGGGTCGACGCGAAAGCGGCCGGCCAGCGCCGTGCGCCCCAGCAGCAGCCGGAACAGCAGGTTATCGCGTGCAGTCAGGGTGATCTCGATCGGCCAGCGCGCAACGCCCAGTACCACTTCGCTGACGATCACCGGTCGGAATTCCTGGTGTCCTCCCGAATCGGTGACCCAGCGCTCGTCGATCACTTCGGTTTCGAACCAGACTTCGCGCTCGCCATGCTGGTCCGGATGCACGCCGAAGCGCACGCGATCGATCGACAGGCGTTCGATCGCAAAGGCGTGTATGGCGGACGTACGCGCGCCCGTGTCCACTTTGGCCTTGATGTGCGAGATGCCCATCTGCGGCAGCGCCACCCACTCGCGCCAGCCGATAGTCCGCAGGACCGGAGTGGCGAGACGCGGGGAGTTCATGCGTGAAAAGGCGCTGGACCTGGGAACTTTCGAATGCTAGCAGCCTGCTCGCAACCGTGGGCGAACCTCTTCAGCGCAGGTCGTACCTTCCCGCACTGCCGTCGGCATCTGCGGTGAATGCGACGCCATCGACGTCGCGCCGAAACCCAAGCAGAAAATAGGTCTGCATCGGTGCACGCCCCTTGAGACTCATGGGTGGCCGGGCTTCATAGCGGTACTCCGCCGCCAGCGCCTGCTGCATCGCCATGCTGATGTGGATGCGGTCGGCTTCGCCGTAAGCCTGCAGGTGATGCGACAGGTTCACCGTGTCGCCCCACAGGTCGTAGGAAAACTTGCGCCGACCGATCACCCCGGCGATGGCTGGACCGGTGTGCAGCCCGATGCGGAAATGCACCGGCAGGCCACGATCCGAGCGGAAGCGTCGCGCCACACTCTGGATGCGCAAAGCCAGATCGGCGATGCGTCGCGCGTGATCGGCTACGGCCTGTGGCACGCCACAGGCCGCCATGTAGGAATCGCCGGTGGTCTTGATCTTTTCCACGCCGAAGCGGTCCGCCGCTTCGTCGAACTCCAGGAACAGATGGTCCAGCAGCCCCACCATTTCGTCTGGCTGCAAAGTCTCGCTGAGCGTACCGAAGCCGACGAAATCCGCGAACAGGATGCTCACTGCCGGGTGGTACTCCACCACTGCGCTGGGATCGTCCTTGAGTCGCTGCGCCACGCTGGGCGGCAGGATATTGCCGAGCACGCTCTCGGAGCGCTGGCGTTCGCGCTCCAGCAGGCGGCTCTGGACGAAGCTGGCGGCATGTGCACGACTGGCAAACGCATCGAGCATGGCCGCGCCGACCGCGGCCACGCCAGCATTGATCAGCAGATGGTAAATCTGGGTGTCGTTGTCGCCGGTGAACTGCAGGCCCACGGCCAGCAGCAGCCACGAACCGGGGTAGACCAGCAGTTTGAGCGGGCTCGGCAGCGGTGCGCTGGCCACGCCAACGATCAGCAACACATAGACCGATACGTCGGTCACCAGCGACTGGCAGCTCACGGCGAACCAAACACCGCAGACCGGATAGAACAGCACGCAGAACCAGGCGAAGCGCGGGTGGCACAGCGCGTCGGGGACAGCTGCGCGACGCATGGCCAGGCCGCCGGCCAGGATCAGAGTCACCCCCAATCGCCACCAGAAGATCATCGCGTGTGCGGGCTGTTCGTCCCACGCTCCAGCAACCCAGGTGCGGAAATCCACCGCCAGGAACAGCGGCAGGTTGATCGCCATCACCAGCCAGGTGCATAGCCACGCACGATGCGAGCAATCCCGGTAGGCGCGCACCGCATACGCTGGGCGATCATCCACAGGGATGCGGTCCAGCCCACCCAGGCTGACCGCGAAACGCTCGAAAATTCTGTCCACTGGTCTTGTCGTAATTCTTGCCAGGTTCCTCCCTGGCAAGAATACGGCAGAACTACAGGCTCAGACGCCGGATATCCCCCAGCAGCCCAGCCAGGGCGACGATGAAGCGCGCCGCGTAGGCGCCGTCGATCACGCGATGGTCGTAGGACAGCGACAGCGGCAGCATCAGCCGCGGTTGAAACGCCTTGCCATCCCAAACCGGTTTCATGACGCCGCGCGATACGCCAAGAATGCCGACCTCGGGCGCGTTGACGATAGGCGTGAAATGACTGCCCCCGATGCCGCCGAGACTGGAAATGGAGAAGCAACCGCCCTTCATCTCATTGGGCTTCAACTTGCCCTCGCGCGCTTTTGATGCCAGCTCCGCGGTTTCCACAGCAAGTTGAGCAATGCCCTTGCTCCAGACATCGCGCACCACGGGCACCACTAGGCCGTTGGGGGTGTCCGCGGCGAATCCGATATGGCAGTACTTCTTCATGATCAGGGCGTCACCCGAAGGCGCCAGCGAGCTGCCGAATTCCGGGAACTGCCTGATCGCCGCGGCTGTTGCCTTCATCACGAAAGGCAGCAGGGTGAGCTTGACGCCGCCCTCGCTGGCCGATTTTCGAAACGCTTCCAGTTCGGTGATGTCGGCCTCGTCGTTCTGCGTAACGTGCGGAATGTTCAGCCAGGCGCGGTGCAGATGCGCCGCCGACAGCTTGCGGATCCGCGCCAGCGGCTTTTCCTCGATCTCACCGTACTGCGAAAAGTCCTGGGCGGGGATGGGCGGAATGCCGGCGCCACCAGCCGCCGACGTCCCCGTAGCAGCGGACGGCGCCGTCATCTGCTGCTTGACGAATTTCTGCACGTCCTCCACGACCACCCGGCCCTTGGGGCCGGACCCCTTCACCCGGCCGAGCTCCACACCCAATTCGCGCGCGAACTTGCGGGTCGCGGGGCCGGCGTGCGCAGCGCTACCCGAGGAGGGCGATGGCGCGTCTGCAAGCAGCGCCGGCGGCGCGTGTGCTTCGGCTGCGGGTCGTGCGATCACCGCGGGAGCCTGGTCTTCGGTCGCCGGCGCAGGGGCGGCCGCCGCATCAGCGTCGCCGCCCGCGGTTTCGAGGTCCAGCAGCACGTTGCCCTGCGACAGCTTGTCGCCCACCTTGACCTTGAGCCCGCGCACGGTACCGGCCTGAGGCGCCGGGACCTCCATGGTGGATTTTTCCGATTCCAGCACCAGCAGGGCCTGGTCCTTCTCGACCGCGTCACCCTCGGCGACCAGCAATTCGATGACAGGCACGTCCTTGAAGTCGCCAATGTCGGGCACCGTCACCGCGATGCGGGCCGATGGTACCGGCGAGCGCGGAGACGGCGCGGGATCGGCGGCCTTGGCGGCGGAGTCGTCGGAGAACAGGTCGGCCGTCGGCGCCGCAGCAGGGCGGGCCGTGGGCGCTGGCGTCTGGGAGGCGGCATCGCCATCGCCTCCCTCCAATGTCCCGCCGGCCGCCGGCTCCAACCGACAGATTCGATCGCCCTGCGACAGCTTGTCGCCGGTCTTGATCTTGAAGCCCCGCACCACGCCGGCACCCGGCGAAGGCACCTCCATGGTCGATTTGTCGGACTCCAGCACGATCAGCGCCTGGTCTTTTTCAACCGTGTCGCCGTCCTTGACCAGGACTTCGATGACTGGCACGTCCTGGTAGTCGCCGATGTCCGGCACCTGCACTTCGATGAGCTTTCCCATGATGGTCGTAAGTTACACGGTCCAGGGCGCGGCACGGTCGGGTCGCAGACCGTACAGCTTGATCGCCTGCGAAACGCGCTCCACCGGAACCAGCTTCTGGTCGGCCAGCGCGCGCAGGGCCTTGACCGCGATCCAGCGCCGGTCGACCTCAAAGAAGTCGCGCAGTGCGGGTCGGTTGTCGGAGCGACCGAAACCGTCGGTACCCAGGGTATGGAACGGCGCGCCGACGTAGGGTCGCAGCTGCTCGGTGTACGCGCGCACGTAGTCGGTACTGGCGATCACCGGACCGGTCATGCCGCCCAGGCACTCCTGCACGTAGGATTTCTTCGGGGGTGCGTCCGGATGCAGCAGGTTCCAGCGCTCGCACTCGCGGCCGTCGCGCGCGAGTTCGTTCACGCTAGGCACGCTCCACACGTCGCTGGTCACGCCCCAGTCGGCCTTGAGGATCTCGCTCGCCGCGAGCACCTCGCGGAAGATCGAACCGGAGCCCAGCAACTGCACGTGCGCCTTGGCCGGCGTCTCTTCCGATCTGAACAGGTACATGCCGCGCACGATGCCGCTCTCGCAGCCGGCGGGCATCGCCGGGTGCGTGTGGTTCTCGTTGTAGATGGTGAGGTAGTAGTAGTTGTCCTTGTGCTCCTCGACCATCTCCTTCATGCCGTGCTGGATGATCACGGCCAGCTCATACGCAAACGCCGGGTCATAGGCCTTGCAGTTGGGAATCAGCGAGGCCATCACATGGCTGTGGCCGTCCTCATGCTGCAGGCCCTCGCCGTTGATGGTGGTGCGGCCAGCGGTGGCACCCATCAGGAACCCGCGCGCGCGCATGTCGCCGGCCGCCCAGCACAGGTCCATCACCCGCTGGAAGCCGAACATCGAGTAGAAGGTGTAGAACGGGATCAGCGCGGTGCCGTGATTGGCGTAACTGGTCGCCGCGGCGATCCAGCTCGACATGGCGCCCGCCTCGGTGATGCCCTCTTCCAGGATCTGGCCCTTGACGTCCTCCTTGTAGAACGCGAGCTGATCGGAATCTTCAGGCTTGTACTTCTGACCGACGACGGAATAGATGCCGAGGCTGCGGAACATGCCCTCCATGCCGAAGGTGCGGCCCTCGTCGGGAATGATGGGCACCACGCGCGGGCCGCACACCTTGTCGCGCAGCAACTGCTGCAGGAACTGCACGAAGGCCATGGTGGTGCTGATCTCGCGCTCGCCGCTGGAATCGAGCAGGCGCTGGAAGCTGGCCAGTGCCGGCACTTCCAGGCGTTCGTTCTTCACCACCCGGATCGGTAGCGGCCCGCCCAGCGCCTGGCGGCGTTCCTTCAGATACTGGATTTCCGGCGAATCGTCCGCCGGCCGGTAGAAGGGCAGCGATTCGAGCTGATCGTCGGGCACCGGAATCTTGAAGCGGTTGCGGAATTTCTTCAGTGCTTCCAGCCCCACCTTTTTCTGCTGGTGGGTGATGTTCTGCCCTTCGCCTGCCTCGCCCATGCCGTAGCCCTTGACCGTCTTGGCCAGGATCACGGTGGGGTGGCCGCTGTGCTTCACCGCCGCGGCGTATGCGGCGTAGACCTTGTGCGGATCGTGGCCGCCGCGATTGAGCTGGGCGATGTCGTCGTCGCTCATCGCCGACACCAGCTTGGCGGTCTCCGCATGCTTGCCGAAGAAATTCTCGCGGGTGTAGGCGCCGCCCTTGGCCTTGTAGTTCTGGTATTCGCCGTCGACGGTGTCGTTCATCACCCGCAACAGGTGCCCGTCCTTGTCGCGCGCCAGCAGCCCGTCCCAGGCGCTGCCCCAGATCACCTTGAGCACGTTCCAGCCGGAGCCGCGGAAGATGCCTTCCAGTTCCTGGATGATCTTGCCGTTGCCGCGCACCGGTCCGTCCAGTCGCTGGAGGTTGCAGTTGACCACGAAAATCAGGTTGTCGAGCTTCTCGCGCTCGGCGATGTCGATCGCGCCCAATGACTCGGGCTCGTCCATCTCGCCGTCGCCGCAGAAGCACCAGACCTTGCGGCCGGTCATGTCCTTGATGCCGCGGTTGTGCAGGTACTTCATCAGCCGCGCCTGGTAGATCGCCATGATCGGGCCCAGCCCCATGCTCACAGTGGCGAACTGCCAGAAGTTCGGCATCAACCAGGGATGCGGATAGCTCGACAGACCCGGCGACAGCGCCTCCATGCGGAAGCGGTCGAGCTGCTGCTCGCTCAGGCGCCCCTCCAGGAAAGCCCTCGCGTAGATGCCCGGCGTGACGTGGCCCTGGATGTAGACCAGGTCCTGTCCCTGCGGGTGCTCAGGGCCTTTCCAGAAATGATTGAGCCCCACTTCGTAGAGCGTCGCGGATGAGGCGAAGCTGGCGATATGTCCGCCGATGCCGGCGTGTTCCTTGTTGGCATTGACGATCAGCGCCAGCGCGTTCCAGCGAATGTAGGAGCGGATCTTCCACTCCAGCTCGTGGTTGCCGGGGGAGCGCTCTTCGAGATGCGGCGGGATGGTGTTGAGGTAGGCGGTATTGGGCGAAAACGGGATGAAGGCCCCGGACAGGCGCGCCTTTTCGATCAGCGTTTCCAGCAGATAATGCGCGCGCTCCGGACCTTCGCGCTCGAGCACGGTCTGGAGCGAATCGATCCATTCGGAGGTCTCGACGGGATCGAGATCATGTGGCGCTACGGTCATTGACACTCCCTTGGTTTAAGTGTGGATGGTACCGCGACGCGCTCGGCGACGCACCCGCCCGAACGACGGGCGCACCCGGTAAAACGCCTGAGCCGGACGGCCAGACACCGCCGTTCATCGAAGGTGCGGGCACCTTCTGCGATCGTAGCCCCCACACTGCGCTCGTACTGCAACACATCCACGAAACCTATCGGCGATTCTCATGGCCGCTAACTCCATGTCGGCGTTGCTTCGGTCTTCTTCCACCCTGCCATGAAGCTGTTGCGCGCGCCCGCGATGCTGGCGGTGTTGATGATGAGCCTGTCGGCACAGGCCACGACCGGCCCTCGCGACGACCCCGATGCGGCGATCACCGGGCCGGTGCTCACGCCCGGTCCGGTAGTGACGGCCGATCCCTGGGCCGAGGCGGTGGCGGCATTTGCCAACGCCGATGCCGCCCATCCCAGCCGTGGCGGCGTGGTGTTCGTCGGCAGTTCGTCGCTGCGCCTGTGGGACGACCTGGAGCGGCGTTTCAAGGATTATTCGGCGCTCAACCGCGGCTTCGGCGGATCCACCCTGGCCGACTGCATCCGCCACCTCGACCGGCTGGTGTTGCCGCACGATCCGCGCCTGGTGGTGGTGTACGCGGGCGACAACGACCTGGCCGAGGGCCGCAGCCCGCAGCAGGTGTTCGACGACTTCAAAGCGCTGTCCGAGCGCATCCACAAGCGCCTCCCGAAAACCCAGGTGGTGTTCGTTTCCATCAAGCCGAGCCCGGCGCGCGCCGACCTGCTGGACCGCGTGCGCCAAAGCAACACGCTGATCCGGGACTACGCGGAGAATCGGCGCAACATGCAATACGTTGACGTGTTCACGCCCATGCTCGGCGACGATGGACAACCGCGCGGGGAGCTGTTCCGCGGCGATGCGTTGCACCTGAATTCGGACGGCTACGCGCTGTGGTATTCGCTGATCTCGCCGGTGCTGCTGATCGAAGAAAAGCCGTCCATGCTCAAGGACGCCGACTCCAGCGAAACAGCGAATCGCGGATCCGGCAAGAGCGACAGGGCCAGCGCCAAGCGCTGAGCCGGCATCAGCCGCCAATCGGTGCGGGTGTCGCCGCTGGCGCGGTCACCGTCACCGGCCGCGAGCGGTGCCAGGCGTTGGCCGCGGCGGTCAGATACAGCACCGTCAGGCTACCGAGCACCAATGCCAGGTCCAGACCCAGGCTGCCGTCCTTGCGCGCGGCGGAGCCGAAAACCGCCATCGCGGCAAGACAGCACACCAGGTGTGCGCTGAACACCGGCAGCGACGCACGTCCCAGCCGCACCAGCGGCTGCAAGGGCAGGTGGCGAATCAGCCAGGGCCCGGCCGCGGCGATCAGCACGGTCAGGGTAAACAGGTTGAGCAGGCGCATCGGACCCAGGTTCCACTTGGCCACGAGGCGATTGAGGTCGGCTGCGGCGTCGCCGGAACCGAACGGCGCGTAACCACCGAAGTGCCTCCAGGCCACAAAGCTCAGCGCCAGTGCCGCCAGTAGCGCAATCACCCGCGGTGGCGCCTGCAGTCGCTGCGCGTTCTGCAGCTGGGCAGTGCCCAGCCACAGACCAATCATCCATAGCAACTGCCAGGCAAACGGATTGAAGGCGCCGGTGGCATGGAGCGGCAGGTTCCAGCCGGTCAGCGCCATCAGGCCCTGATGAAACGACACCCGCAGGCCCAGCCACGACGCCACCCAGATCAGCAAGCTGGCCGCCAACGGCAGCGTCCAGCCGCGCCGCATGGCGTGCTGCAGCACGAACGGCGTGAGCAGCAGAAACATCACGTACATCGGCAGGATGTCGAACAGCGCGGGCTGGTAGATCAGCAGCAGCGCGGCGCTCGCCGCGACCAGCGGCTCTTTCATGTAGAACGTGAACATCGAGGTGATGGCACCCTGCTGCTGCGCCACCCCGATGGCCAGGATGACGGAAGCGCCGAACGCCAGCAGCGCCAGGTGATGGCGGTAGACCTTGGCTGCCCGCGACCATAGCGCACGGCGCATGGCCGGCACGCCCTGACCGAGGCCGCGGCGCAGATACACCTGGCCGGCCAGGAACGCCGACAGCATCACAAAACCCTCGGCGGCGGACACGTACCCGAACGGTTGCCCCATCCAGGCGCTGAACGCGGTGGGCATGTGGGTGACCGTCATCAGCACCAGCAGCAGTCCGCGCAGTGCGTCCAAGCCATCGTTGCGAACCGTGCAGGAAGCGCTGGAAGTGGCCATCGGGCCTCGGAAGTCGGGCGTGGTCAAGGAAGACCGGGGCGCAAGAGCCACCGGTATGGCTGGCGTTTTAGAGTCCGTCCACTGAAGGCGCACTGAACCGAACCGCAGCCGCAGCCCGCACCGGTGCCGCGCGCAACCGCCGAGCGCCCGCTGCGATCACTGATTCCGTCTGACGCCGACCTCTGTCCCGACGGGCCGGCCCGATCAACCCGGACGGGCTCGCGCGGTCCGCTCAGTGCAGGTCCTGGGCCACCATCCAGGCTTCCACCTGCCGCAGCAGTCCCGGGATGCGCGGATCGTCGCCGCCGCGCAGATGCCCGCCGGTTTCGGTGGCGAAGTCGAAGCGTGCCTGCGATTGCTCGAACCCCTCGCGCAGCGCGCGGGTGGCGTCGGCGGGCAGCCGTCGGTCGTCCTCGGCCGCCAGCATCCAGGCATGCTGGTCGGCGCGCAGGCGCGCGGCGTGTGCCTCCACGCTGGGAATGCGCGCGTACCAGTTCAGCAGCCGCCCCAGCAGGCCGGCCGGGGCCCACACCCAGTCGCCGCGATGACGCGCCCAACGACGCCCGAACTGGTGGGCGATGACCTCGTCGACCTTGCCGAAGCCGTGAATCACCGCGAGCCCCGGGATGTCGTGCTCGGCGGCGGCGATCACCGCAAACGGCGCGCCGAGACTGACGCCGACCACCGTGATGCGCTCGGGATCGACTTCGGGCATGGCCTGCAGGTGTCGGTGCAGCGCCCCCATGCCGTCCAGGGTGTGGTGAATGGCCCGGCGCGCGGCCGGCAGCGCGCGCCACAGCGCCCATCCACGGGCATCGTCGGGAATATCGAGGGGATACTGGAAGGTGGCCATGACCTTGGGCCGGCCGCCCTGGATCAGGTCGAGTACCGTGTCCCCGCGCTCAAAGCCACCAAACAGCATTACCGCGGGCAACGGCGATCCGGCCTGCCGCGGCGTCTGCACCCGTGCCGACACCGCCTCGCCGCCGCTCAGGCTTAGCTCCACCTGCGACTCCCGCATGGCAAGGACCGGCATTGCCGCCGCCAAGCCCAGTAACGCCGCAACGCCCAGGCGCATTCCATCCTGCAGCGAGGCAAGACGCGAACGAGGTGAGTGGACGATTTTCCGCATGCGGCAAAAGGACCGACAATGGCGGCCAACAATTCCCCGGCAATGTGCGATGAACGGACGGAGCAGACAAGCGTGAACAGGCTGACGATAACCCCGATGCTGGTCTCCAGCATGACGCTATGGAGCGCTGCCACCCTGGCCGAGACACCGCCGCTGAGCCGCGACGCGCTCGTCCGCTGTGCCGAGCAGGTGCAGCTCCTGCGCAGCGATGCGCCCAGGCTGACCCAGACCAGCGTGGTCTACGAGCAGCGCCGCCAGGCGATCAACCAGCGCTCGGCGCAGCTCAAGACGCTGCGCGACAACGTGTCTCCGGACGATCTCGCGGCCGGTCTGGCGATCAAGCAGCAGCTTGACGAACACCGCGACCAGACCATCAGCTTCAACGCCCAGGTCGAGCAGCTCAAGCGCGACCTGGTGCAGATCAACGCGGTCAAGCAGGACTACGACCGCAATTGCTCGCGTCGGTCCTACCGCGGCTCCGACTTCCAGACCCTGAGCGCCGAACAGCAGGCCGCCATGCGCGCCGGGCTGAGCGGCATCGCGGTGCCCTATCTCGACCCCAGTGCCACGCCACCCGGTCCGGCACGCTGAGCAGCGATCATCCAATCGGCGTTATACTTGCGAACCATTCTCATTCGCTGATCTCCGCCATGCGTACTCTGCTCGCCACCCTGCTGCTTCTGGGCGCCGCCGGCTCGGCCGTCGCGGCCGAACTGACGGTGTACTCGTCCCGCATCGAAGACCTGATCAAGCCGATCTTTCAGCGCTACACCGCCGAGACCGGCACCCAGATCCGCTTCATCACCGACAAGGAAGGTCCGCTGCTGCAGCGGCTGCGCGCCGAGGGGGCGTCGTCTCCCGCCGACCTGCTGCTGACGGTGGATGCCGGCAACCTGTGGCAGGCCCACGAGCTGGGCTTGCTGCAGCCGGTGCAATCCGAAGTGCTGCGCGCCAATCTCCCGGCGCACTTGCGCGACCCCGACGGCTACTGGTTCGGCCTGTCCATCCGCGCACGCACGCTGGTCCATCACAGCGGCCGGGTCAAACCGGCCGACCTGAGCACCTACGAGGCGCTGGCCGGTCCGGCCTGGAAAGACCGCCTGTGCCTGCGCACCTCCAAGAAGGTCTACAACCAGTCGTTGGTGGCGATGATGATCGCCGAGCTGGGTGAACCGCGCGCCGAGCAGATCGTGCGCGGTTGGGTCGCCAACCTCGCCACAGCGCCGTTCGCCTCCGACAATGAAGTGATGGACGCCATCGTCGCCGGCCGTTGCGACGTGGGCGTGGTCAACACCTATTACTACGGGCGCATGGTGCGCAAGGATCCGTCGCTGCCACTCAAGCTGTTCTGGCCCAATCAGAAACCCGCCAAGGGTGAGCTCGGCGGCGTGCACGTCAACGTCTCCGGCATGGGCGTCACCGCGCACAGCAAGCATCGCGACGCCGCGGTGAAATTCCTGGAATGGCTCAGTGCGCGCGAGGCCCAGGCCCTGTTCGCCGGCCTCAACCTGGAATTCCCCGCCAACCCGGCGGTGGAGCCCGACGCCATCACCGCCAATTGGGGTTCGTTCCGGCAGGATCCGATCAACCTCGCCGAAGCCGGCAAGCGCCAGGCCGACGCGGTGCGGCTGATGGATCGCGTAGGCTATCGGTGACACCGCAGCGGAGTTCCGGCCACGGCGCTCGCCGATAAACACGGACCGGCGCGGCGCGCTGTATCGAGCGCCAGAGCCCATGAGCACGCTACGGATCACCGGCACGCATCGAGCTTCCATCCGCGCCATTCCGTGAAATCCGTGGCGAATCCTTTCAGTACCTGGCCCCTGCTGGCACTGCTGCTGGCATTGCCCACGCTGCTGCCGCTGGGCGCGGCGCTGAGTGCCTTCACCCGGCTGGACGCGCAACTGTGGTCTCACCTGGCTGACTACGTGCTGCCCTACGTCATGCCGAACACGCTGTGGCTGCTGCTGTGCGTGAGTCTGGGCGTGAGCCTGATCGGCACTGCGCTGGCGCTGCTGGTCGGCCTGTTCGATTTCCCCGGACGACGCTTTTTCTCCTGGGCCTTGCTGTTGCCGCTGGCGATGCCCGCCTATGTGCTGGCCACCGTCTTCGTCGGCAGCCTGGATTACGCCGGGCCGGTGGCGACCTGGCTGCGCCAGCGCGGCATCGAGCTGCCCGAGCTGCGCAATCTCGCCGGCACCAGCGTGGTGATGACCGCGGTGCTGTATCCCTATGTCTATCTGGTGGTGCGCAGCAGCCTGGCGGTGCAGGGCGCACGCTTGCTGGAAGCGGCGCGCTCGCTGGGCTGCACACCGGGGCAGGCGGTGCGGCGCGTGGCCCTGCCGCTGGCGGCGCCGGCGGCCGCGGCCGGCACCCTGCTGGCGGCGATGGAGACCCTGGCGGATTTCGGAACGGTGGCCGCGTTCAACTACGACACCTTCACCAGCGCCATCTACAAGGCCTGGTTTTCGCTGTTTTCGATCGATGCCGCCCTGCAACTGGCTGGTGTGCTGCTGATCCTGGTGCTGGGCCTGCTGCTGCTCCAGGCCTGCGCGTTCAAGGCGCGCCGCGTCGCGGTGGTTGCCGACGCCGCCGCAACGCCGGTGCGACTGCGCGGCGCAGCGGCATGGATCGCCTGCGCCAGCTGCACGTTGGTGCTGATGTTCTGCTTCGTTGCGCCGACGGTACAGCTCGTGATCTGGAGCCTGGCCAATCTGTCCGACATGGACGTTCGCCTGGCGACCGCGGCGCTGCGTTCGCTGCAACTGGGATCGATCGCAGCGGTGGTGGTGACGACGGCGGCGGTGATGCTGGCCTATGCCGCCCGCCGCGCGCCGGGTCCGCTGGTCCGCAGCGCGACCCGCGTCGCCACCCTGGGCTACGCCTTACCGGGCGCTCTGCTGGCGGTGGGCCTGTATGCCCCATTGGCTGCAATGATGGCGTCCCTCAACGCGCGCTGGGACACCCACTTCCTGTTGCAGGGTGGACTGACGCTGATGCTGCTGGCCTATGCGGTGCGCTTTGCTGCGGTGGCGCATGCGCCGGTGTCGACCGGGCTGGCGCGCGTCCGCGGCAGCCTGGATGAGGCCGCGCGGCAGGTCGGCCTGACCGGCTGGACCCTGTTGCGCCGGGTGCATCTGCCGCAGTTGCTGCCCAGCCTGGCGGTGGCGGCGGCGCTGGTGTTCGTGGATGTGATGAAGGAAATGCCGATCACCCTGATGACCCGGCCGTTCGGCTGGGACACCCTGGCCCTGCGCGTGTTCGAATCGACCAGCGAGGGCCAGTGGCAGCGTGCCGCCCTGCCGTCGCTGGCGATCCTGCTGGCCGGACTGATCCCGGTGATCTGGCTGATGCGACAGGCTGACCGCCCCCGCCTGTCCTCGACTGCGAGCCATGGACCTGCAGCTTGACAACGTCAGCGCCGGCTACGCCGGCACCACCGTCCTGCAGGACCTGAGCCTGCGGCTGGCGCCTGGTCGCATCGGCTGCCTGCTCGGCCCCTCCGGCTGCGGCAAAACCACCGCGCTGCGTGCCATCGCCGGCTTCGAACCCATCAGCGCCGGCCGCATCCTGGCCGACGCGATCGCCCTGAGCGAACCGGGCAAGCGGCTGCCACCGGAGCGTCGCCGCATGGGCATGGTGTTTCAGGACCTGGCGCTGATGCCGCACCTGACGGTGACCGGCAACATCGGCTTTGGCCTGCACCGGTTGCGCCGCCATGAGCGCGACACCCGCATTGCCGAGTTGCTGACCCTGGTGGGACTGAACGCCAAAGCGCACGCCTATCCGCACGAGCTGTCCGGCGGCCAGCAGCAGCGCGTGGCGCTGGCGCGGGCGCTGGCGCCGCGACCGCAGCTGGTGCTGCTGGACGAGCCGTTCTCCGCGCTGGACGTGGACATGCGCGAGCACCTGTCGCAGGAGGTACGGCGCATCCTGCTGCACGAGGGCACCACCGCACTGCTGGTCACCCATTCGCAGCTCGAGGCCTTCGCCATGGCCGATGTCGTCGGCGTCATGCGCCAAGGGCATCTGCATCAATGGGACAGCGCCTACAACCTCTATCACCGACCGGTCGACCGCTTTGTCGCCGACTTCATCGGCGAAGGCCGCCTGCTGCCGGGCCAGCGCAATGCCGATGGTTCGGTGAGCACCGAGCTGGGCACCCTGGCGGCAACGCAGGAAACCGTTGCCGAGACTGCCGTCGACGTGCTGCTTCGGCCGGACGACGTGGTCCACGACGACGCCAGTGTCGTCACCGCAACCGTCATGGCGCGTGCCTTTCGCGGCGCGGAGTTTCTCTACACGCTGCGGCTGGATTCCGGTCGCGAGGTGTTGTCGCTGGTGCCGAGTCATCACGATCACGCCATCGGCAGCCGCATCGGCATCCGCCTCGAACTGCAGCATCTGATCGCCTTTCGCCGCGAAGCGTGAATCGCGCTGCCCCGTTCGGGGAGTGGCCGCAACGCGCAGGTGCGGCAGAATGCACCCCTACCTTTCACGCACTGGCAATCAGGAGGAGAACCGATGCCCGCGCACGCCCAAGGCCGCACGGATATTCCGCTGCTCGAACAGACCATCGGCGACAACTTCGCCGCCACCGTCGCCCGCTATCCGGATCACGAGGCGCTGGTGATGCCGCACCAGAACATCCGCTGGAACTATCGGCAGCTCGACGCACAGGTCGACCGCCTCGCGCGCGGCCTGCTCGCGCGCGGATATGCCAAGGGCGAGCGCCTCGGCGTGTGGGCGCCCAACGTCTTCGAATGGGTGCTGGCGCAATTCGCCACCGCCAAGATCGGCGTGATTCAGGTCAACATCAATCCGGCCTATCGCACCAACGAACTGGCTTACGCACTCAAGCAGTCCGGTTGCCGCGGGGTCATCGCGGCGCGGCGGTTCAAGACCAGCGACTACGTGCAGATGCTGGGCGTGGCGCGCGCAGAATGTCCTGAATTGCAGGACGTGATTTTCCTCGACGATCCGGATCAGCCTGGCGACTGGGCACAGTTGCTGGCGCAGGGGGAATCGGTTTCGGCGACTGCGATTGCCGAGCGCATGGCCACGCTCAAGCCCAATGATGCGATCAACATCCAGTACACCAGCGGCACCACCGGCGCGCCCAAGGGCGCCACCCTGAGCCATCGCAACATCCTCAACAACGCCTATTTCGATGGCCAGTGCATGGGCCTCAAGCCCGGTGACCGCTTCTGCATCCCGGTGCCGTTCTATCACTGTGCCGGCATGGTCTGCGGCAACCTGATGTGCGCCGCTTACGGTGCCGCGATGGTGGTGCCGGCGCCGGCCTTCGATCCGGGTGCAACACTCAAGGCCATCGCCGCCGAGCACTGCGTGGGCGCCATGTGCGTGCCCACCATGTTCATCGCCATGCTGACCCATCCGGACTTCGACAAGACCGACAAGTCGTCCTTGCGCACCGGCACCATCGGCGGTTCACCCTGCCCGGTGGAAGTGATGAAGCGGCTGGTCACCGACTTCCACATGCCTGAGGTGCAGATCATCTACGGCATGACCGAGACCTCGCCCATCTCCACCCAGACCGGTGGCGACGACCCCATCGAAAAGCGCGTCGGCAGCGTCGGGCGTGCGCACCCGCACGTGGAGATCCGCATCGCCAATCCCGAAACCGGCGAAACCTGCGGCTATGGCGAGCCCGGAGAGTTCCAGACCCGCGGCTACTCGGTGATGCTCGGCTACTGGAACGACCAAAAGCGCACGAAAGACGCGATCACGGCGGAAGGCTGGATGCGCACCGGCGATCTGGGCGTGATGGACGAGCAGGGCTACGTCAACATCGTCGGCCGCATCAAGGACATGATCATCCGCGGCGGCGAGAACGTGTATCCGCGCGAGATCGAGGAATTCCTCTACACCCACCCGGACATCCGCGACGTGCAGATCATCGGCGTGCCGGACGAGAAGTTCGGCGAAGAAGTGATGGCCAGCGTGATCATGAAGGACGGCCGCCCGCCGTTGACGCTCGACGCGCTGAAAAGCTTCTGCAAGGACAAACTGGCGCATTACAAGATCCCGCGCTATCTGGAAATCGTCACCGAGTACCCGATGACGGTGACCGGCAAGATCCGCAAGGTGGAGATGCGCGCGCAGGCGGTGAAAAAGCTGGGCCTGGAGAAGGCGGCGGAGATCAGGACGGCGTAGACGACCTGCAGGTGTCGCGGCGCTCGCGGCGATAGACCAGGCAATCGTCCTGCCCAAAGCGCCGCGGCGCCACGAAAACAAGCCGCAGCCGTTCGAACCCTGCGGTCACGCTCTACTCGCCTGCGGGGGGCGCTTCGCCGGTCAGGATTCGGAACAACGGTTCGTTGACGTAGTAGTTGTTGCGCCAGAATTTGCGTTTGCGTAGCAGCCCGTCGGCGACCAGCAGGTCGAGGTAGCGCGTGGCGGTGATGCGGGACACCTTGAGGTCGCGCATCAGAAAGTCGATCTTGGTGTAGGGGTGCGAGAAGAGGTTGGTGATCAGATCCTGGCTGTAGAACTTGTGGGCGGCGCGGATGCGGTGCTTGTATTCCATCAGCAGGGCTTTGATGGCCTGAATGGTGGCAATACCTTCTGCTGCGGTGCGCTCGACGGCGCCGAGCAGGTAGAGCACCCAGTCTTCCCAACGGTCGGATTCCCGCACGCTCTGCAGCAGCAAGTAGTAGTCCGATTTGGACCGAACGATGGCCCGGCTCAGGTAAAGAACCGGGATGTCGAGCAAGCCTTCCTTGACCAGATACAGCACGTTGATGATGCGGCCCGTGCGGCCATTGCCGTCGTAGAACGGATGAATGCTTTCGAATTGATGGTGGATGAGCGCCATCTTGACCAGCGGGTCGGTGGGGTAGCCACTGGCATCGTTGATGAAGCGTTCGAGGTCGGACATCAGCCCCGGCAGCAATTCCGGCAATGGCGGGGCGTAGATGACGCGACCGGCGCCGTCCCGGAGTACGGTACCCGGCACCTTGCGGTAGCCCGGGCGGCTTTTTTCCAGCGCAGCCTGAATCTCCAGAATGTGATTGCCGGTGAGCAGGCCGGAGTTGCGCACAGAGGCGAATCCGACTTGCAGGGCGTGACTGTAACGAGCCACCTCCTTCGCGGCGGGGCTGGCGGTGGCGGTGTCCAGCGCGACCGCTTCGCGGAACAGCTCGTCGTGGGTGGTGACGATGCTCTCGATTTCGGAGCTGTCTTTGGCTTCCTGCAAGCCCAAGGTACGAATGAGGATGCTCTGATTGGGCACGGATGCCGCCACACCCTTGAGTTCTGCCAGTTGCCGGTGAGCGGCGACGAGCTTCTTGAGGATTGCAGGCGTCTCGAACCGGGCAGGGTCGAGATGCTCCAGTGGTGGCATAGGGGGAGGATGGCTCATTGAAGGCAACCTCCCTTAATTACGGATGCTTGTCATGTATAGATAATGGCACTTTTCTATTCATATCGTGCCCGTCATGTATAGAGCCGGACGGGTCAGGGCGCGCACGCGGCAGCCAGCATGCGCTCGAACTCCGAGGCGACCTTGGCCTTGAAGTCGGCGTCCATCTGGTAGATGTCGGTGAACTCGGCAAAAGCCCAACGCCCGTAATGCTGGAGGTTGTTCACGCCGGGCACCCAGTCGTTCTCCATCGTGGACTTCTTGTCCTTGGCGTCCTCGCGCCGGTAGCCCTTGATCTCGACGATCAGGTGCAGCGGATCGGCCTCGCCGTGGCCATCGTCCACCAGCACGATGAAGTCGGGCCGGTAGATGCGCATCTCTGAGCCGTAGCGATAGGGCACGTCGAGGCCGAGGCTGTGGTTTTTGACGTAGGCCCGCACTCTCGGATGACCTTCTGCCACGCGGCAGAATTCCTGCTCCCCGACGCTGAAAAGCGAGTGCCCGAGCCGTCCCGAACGTAGACGACATTCTATCGGCCAAGTCGCGGGTGGATCGACCCGCCTTGTCGTGATTGCCGCTCCTGGAAGCAGGAGGTTATCCCGGTCGGACCAGCGCTTTGCGCATGAACACACTGTTCGGATCCGGCCGGTACGCGCCGAATGGCGGGCAGTCGGCAAATCCTGCGCGGCGATAGAACGCCAGCGCGGCCGCTTGCAGCACGCCAGTTTCCAGCCGCAGCTCCAGACAGTCCCGCGCCCGCGCCTGCGCTTCGAGAAAGTCCAGGATCTGCTGGGCGACGCCCTGTCCGCGATACTGCGGTTGCACGTACATGCGCTTGATCTCGTCGAAACCGGCTTCGATGACCAGCGCGCCGCAGCCGACCGCAATCGCTGCATCGTCGCGCGCCACCGCGAAGATGACGCCGGGCCGGGACAGCGCGGCGACGTCGATCCCGTGGTGACTCTCGGGTGGGTACAGGGGTTGCTGATAGGCGTCGAGCGCCTCGATCAGCGCCAGCACCTCGGCTTGCCCGGGAGACTCCGCCGTCACGCGCACGGTTGACCTCTGCACTGATCGAACCACCGCTTGCTCACACGTCGACGGCATTGCGCTGCACCACCGCCGGCAACTGCACAAGGTCGGTGACGCCGTAGTCCTTGCCGCACTGGTTCAGCAGCACCGTCAACTGACCGCGGTGGTGGGTCTGGTGGTTGAACAGGTGGGTCACCGCCAGCCACATCTCGTAGCGACGTGGCAGCGGACTGGACACGCCGGTGTAGCGGAGCACGCCGGCCAGCTTCGCCTCGGTCAGCGTGGCCGCCCAGTCGACCAGGTCGCGGTCGGTAATTTCGCGCTCGCGCCGCAGGTCCGCGAAATCGGCGTACAGCTCGCGATCCAGGCGATCTGCCGGAAACGGCGTGTCGACAAAACGCCCGAGCCAGATCCGGTCGGCCAGCAACAGGTGATTGAGCGTGCCGTGGATGGATTTGAAGAACGCACCGCGATCCTGCCGCCGCTCGGCGTCGGTCAGCTCACTGCACACCGCGTACAGCCGCTGGTTCATCCAACGGTTGTATGCGGCGAGATCCTGTACCTGTTGGGGATGCATGTGCGCTCGGCTCGCGGCGCGCCGCTGGGGCGCTGCGATCCGGACGGTATCGCAGTCGGCGGGCCCGGGCACCCTGGCTCGGCGTGCCTGGGCGCGCCCTGCACCATCACGCCGCCTGCGCCAGTGCCGAAGAGCTCAGCGTATCCAGGCGCGCATCGGACCGCGGCTGGACGCGTAGGCCAAACACGTCCCGCACGTTGCGCACGATCTGACCGACCTCGGACACCGCAGCCGGACTGAACCCCGCCTGCTTCAACTGCGCGGCCTCCTGGGCCCGGGCCACGCCCTGACGGGCCACCACCGCGTCGGTGTACGCGGCCAGTGCCAGCAGGCGGGCGTCGGTCGGCGCCAGGACTGGCCGGCCGGGCAGTCCGGGCACCGGGCCCAGGCGGGCCTGCACCACCGCCTGCTCGGCGTCGCCGAGGGCGGAGTCGGCGCCGAACAGTCCATCGTGGCGGAAGAGGTCGGCCAGCACGCTGCGGCTGAGTCCGGTGGCACCGAGAATGCCGGGGCTGATCGCGCGCTCGTCGTTGCGGTTGTTGGCGGCTAGGGGGGCAAAGAGGGACATGGTGTACTCCTGAGTTTTCGCGTGGCGGGAACATCCCGTCGCGTCATGGGAGACAGATTGCGCTCGACGCCTGCGCAATAAAACTCCATATTTTTGAATTTTCAGTTTGCGTTTTTGCAAGATTAACCCCAGGCTGGCGACATGGACTGGGACGACCTGCGCTACGTGCTCGCCATCGCCCGCGGTGAGGGCCTGGCGGCGGCCGCGCGGCTGCTGAAGGTCAACCCGTCCAGCGTGTATCGCCGCCTGGAGACGCTGGAAACCCAGCTCGAAGTGCGCCTGTTCGAGCGCCAGCGCAGCGGCTATCGCCTGACCGACGCCGGCGAGGCGCTGGCCGAGGCCGCCGAACGCATGGAGGCCGAAGCGATGGGTGTGGAACGCCGGGTGCGCGGCACCGACCTCAAGCTTGAGGGCCACATCCGCCTGAGCACCAGCGAGGCGGTGGCGCAATACCTGTTGCCATCGCTGCTGGCCGAATTCCGCCAGCGCTACCCCGGCGTCACCCTGGCGATCTCCGCCAACAATCAGGTGGTGGACCTGACCCGGCGCGACGCCGACGTGGCAATCCGGGTCACCGCAGCGCCACCGCCGAATCTGGTCGGCCGTAGTGTCGGTACCATCGGCTTTGCGTCCTACGCCACCGCCGGGTACCTGGAACGCGCGGGTCGCGACCGGCCACTGGACCAGTACGAATGGATCGGCTTCGAAGGCCCGATGGCAAGGGTGCGCCAGGCCCTGTGGCTGGCCGAGCGGGTGCCGGAGTCGCGCCAGATGCTGCGCTTCGACTCCATCGGCGCGGCTACCGCGGCGGTGCTGGCGGGCCTGGGCTGCGGCGCGCTGCCGTGCTTTTCGGCGGACGCCAACCCGCGCCTGGTGCGCCTGCCGGACACCCACGTCGAGGCCGACATCGAATTGTGGATCCTGACCCACCCGGACCTGCGCAAGAGCGCGCGCATCCGCGCCTGCCTGCAGTTCTTCGGCCACCGGCTGCAGGCGATGGCGCCGCTGCTCAGCGGCGCAGCGCCGCACAATCCCGGCACATGATCTCCAGCCTGTCCCTGATGGCGACCGTGCAACTGGCCGGCGTGGCCGTCTTCGCGGTGTCCGGCGCGCTGGCGGCGGGACGCAAGTCGCTGGACCTGCTTGGCGTGGTGGTCATCGCCACCGTCACCGCCACCGGCGGCGGCACCCTGCGCGATCTGCTGCTGGACCGTCCGGTGTTCTGGGTGCAGCAGCCGCAATTCCTGATGGTGATCCTGGCCGCCGCTTTGCTCACCATTCCCTATGTGCGGCTGGCCCGGCCACCGGAAAAATTTCTACAGGCGGCCGATGCGCTGGGGCTGGCCCTGTTCAGCATCTCCGGCGCGCAGATCGCACTGGCCGCAGGGTGTCACGGTCTGGTGGCGGTGATGATGGGCACCATCACCGGCGTGGTCGGCGGCATGCTGCGCGACGTGCTGTGCAACGAGATTCCGCTGATCCTGCGCAAAGGCCATATCTACGCGACCGCAGCCATCGCCGGCTGCGCGCTGTTCGTGCTGCTGCGACTGTTCGCTGCGGACCTGGACCGTGACGTGGCGATGGGCGTTGGCATGTTCACCATTGCCGCCCTGCGCCTGGCCGCCATCGCTTTCGGCCTGAGCCTGCCGGTGTTCCAGCTGCCGGACGATCGCACGCGCTGAGGGGTAAAATGCCCCCACGCCCGCACGGACCCCGCGCCGTGGACCGCCGACCGCCTACGCTCGACACCCGCTCACCGGGCGATCTGCCCGAGCTGTACGTCGAGCCGCAACACTCCGATACCGACTCCATGTCCTCCCGCCGCCCGCTGGGTCGCCGCCTGCTGCTTTGGACGCTGCTGGCGGTGCTGGCCGTGAGCGTGCTGCCGGTGCTGGTGCTGCGGGTGGTGCCGGCCTGGACGTCCAGCTTCATGCTGCGCTACCAAGTCGATAACCTGTTCGCGGCGGAAGAGCGCCCGCCGCTGCGTCACCAGTGGGTGTCGTGGAAACAGATCTCGCCGGCGGCGAAGCTGGCGGTGATCGCGGCCGAAGACCAGCGCTTTGCCGAGCACATCGGGCTGGATTTCGAGGCCATCGGCAAGGCCATTGAGCACAACCGCCACAACCGCCGCACGCGCGGCGCCAGCACCATCACGCAGCAACTGGCCAAGAACCTGTTCCTGTGGCCGCAACGCAGCTGGGTCCGCAAGGGGCTGGAAACCGGCTACACCTTGCTGATCGAGCTGCTGTGGCCCAAGCGGCGCGTGCTGGAGGTGTACCTGAACGTGATTGAATTCGGCCCCGGCGTGTACGGGGTGGAAGCCGCCGCGCAGACCTACTTCCGCAAGCATGCCTCGCAGCTCACCCACCACGAGGCGGCGCTGCTGGCGGCGGTGCTGCCCAACCCTGCGCGCTTCCGCGTGGAACGGCCATCGAGCTACGTGGAGAACCGCGCCGCCTGGATCCGCGCGCAGATGAACCGCCTGGGTGCCGCCACCCTGGACGCGCTCTAGCCCGCTCAGCGCCGCCGCCAGTTGATGCGCCCGTCGACGTTCTCGGTCACGAGGTAGGCGCCGACCAGCCGGTAGCGGGTAGCCGCGGCGAATTGCGCCTGTCCCTGCAGCCGCACGTAGACGATGCCGCCGTCGGCATACCACTGTCCCTGCAACTCCAGCTCCGGGCCGCCGGAGCCGTAGCTCCAGTCGCTGCCGCCACCGGCCGATTGCACCCACTGCCGCACCTGGCCGTCGGCACCCAATTCCAGGGTGCGCACGGTGGCGAAGCCGGCGAAATCCCGACCGCCGCTGTTGATCTGGGTTTCGTGCACCCAGGTGCCGACGATGGCCGGGTCGAGGTCACCACCGCCAGCCGCCGTTGCTGGCGGCGACGGAGACGGTGTTTCACCTGCGCTGCCGGCGCGCGTGAATCGGGCCTGCCGCGTCTGGCTGGCGCCGGTCAGCGGATGGCTGGCGGCGATGCTCAAGTCCAGGTGGGTGCCGCCAAATCCGCCGGTAATTCTGGCCAGCGGCAAGCCGAGCGCCGCATCCAGCAGGCGGGCATCCAGCCGCTGGCCATCGAAGCGGCCGCGCACGTCGAAACGCAGGTCGCCCTCGCGGTAGTCTCCGGAGACCTCGTCGCCGTCGGTGCGCAATGTCAGCACGGTCGCCACGCCGTCGACGACCGCGTGGTAGTCGCCGTCGAGTGCCGCCGGCAACGCCGGCGTCGCGCACAGCAGTGCAAAGGTCGCCAGGATCGCGCGGATTGCGCGCCTGCGTGTCGGTTCGACAGGTCGATTCACGGGCACCTCTCCATCGCCATGGCCACTCCAGGACGGAATGACCGTCGGCTGCGATGCTAAGACGCAGACGGCGGCGCAGACCTCACATAAACCGGGGAGGCGATCATCGCAGCGTGACCGGTGTCACGCCGGCTCGGCGGCTGACTCCAGGGCCGGGCATCTGCGATGCTTTCGTTCCGATCCGTCCCCCGTCAGCTCATGCTCCGTTCCCGCGTTCGCCGTTTTCTGCTGCAAAGCCTGCTGTTTTCCATGCTGCTCCTGGGCGCCTGTGCCGACCGCAATCTTCCACTGCTGCTGTCGGATGCCTGGGTGCGCACGCCGCCTCCGGGCGCGGCAGTGGCCGCCGGCTTCGTCGGGCTGCGCAACACCGACCGCGCAGCGTTGACGATCGCCACGGTCACGGCGGACGTGGCGGGGCGTGCGGAGATTCACGATATGGAGATGCAGGACGGCGTGATGCGCATGCGCCAACTGACAGGCGGCCTGACGCTGGCACCCGGCGAGCAGGTTCTGTTGGCGCCGGGCGGCAAGCACGTGATGCTGTTCGATCTGCAGCGCCGCCTGCGCACCGGCGATGCGGTGCAGCTGCGCTTTCATCTGGCCGACGGCCGCGAGGTCAGCGCCACCCTGCCGGTGCAGGACACTGCACCATGAAAATGTCGCGGGCGCGCCGACTGCGATGGAAACGCCGCAGCGCGTGATCAAGGCGCGGGCCCGGCCGGCATCTGCAGTGCCCAGCGCATCAGGTGGATCTCTTCGCCCTCGTTGCCGATCAGCACCGATCTGGCGTCGGCAGAGAACGCCGCGGCTTCGTAGCCCGCGACCGACAGCCGCGAGATGCTCACCCAGTGGCTGGCAGGCTCGCGCAACGCCTCGGCCCAGCGCTGCCCGGGTGCGCGGTGGAACAGGCTCAGCCCCTCCGCCGTCAGCACGGTCAGGCTCAGGCCGTCGGGCGAAAGGTCGATCGCGGTGGGGGTACCGCGCCAGCGCATCGAGGCGATCGACCGCGCTCGCGGCGGCGGACCGGGCGCCAACTCGGGAAAATCGGCGATGCGCCGCGCCGTGGCGGTGGGGCCGGGCCCGTCCAGCGGCACCGCATACAAGCCCGCCGGCCGTCGTCCCTTGTCTGCCAGCAGCACGCGCCGGGCGCCGACGTCGACCGCAAGCGACTCGGCATCGCGCGCGCCATCCTCCCAGGACACCCGCAGCAGACGGGCAGGGGTGACCGTCCGATCCTGCGGATCGGGTTCGGGCAGCAGCATCAGCAGGATCTCGCCGCGCAGGCCGAAGTTGTCGCCGATGTCGCCAACGAGCAGCCAACGGCCGTCTTCGTCTTCGAAAGACGCTAAATCTTCCCAGTCGTGGTTGATCTGTCCCTGCACCCGCACGCTGCCCAGCACCTGGCCCCGTTGATCGAGCGCGACCAGCGTCGGGGCATTGCCGCTGTCGTTGAGGGCCCACCACAGGCCGGGTCGTCGCCGCGATGCCGCCAGTCCCGAGAGCTCCGGCAGCGCCGGCAGCGACACGCGCGCCTGCAGGCTCAACGCGCTTGGCTCGGGGTCCGCCGCGATCACCAAGGCCGGCAGACCAGCGCCGAACATGAACGCAGTAATTACTTTAACTAGCTTACGTAAGCGCATGGTGAGGATCATTTATTCAGAAATGCCCCCAGAACCTGGGGATAAGCTTGTTCAAAACCGGCGCGCCGACCGCCTAAGTTGCCGACCGCTCTACCATTTCTACCCACCGGCCAGATTGTGCCCATCGCGTTTTTTGTTATTGATAACAATAAGTTCGTGGATTGCTGCAGCATTCTTTCAGTTCCATGACGGCGAATATGGCTACACCGCCCGCTGTGTGGGGAATTGTGAATAACGCTGAGGGCGGTGCTGCATCGCAACATGACGCTCGGCGCCCGTCGGCGGTGTCGACCCGCCCCAGCCGCGATCAAATCGCCGATCATCGTTCTGCACCATGTCCACCGACTCCATTCCCGCCTCCGCGCCTGCGCGCGTGCTGTGCCTGTCCGGCCACGACCCGGGCGGCGGGGCCGGCATTCATGCTGATATCGAGGCCGTGGCAGCGCAGGGTGCCCATGCACTGACCGTGATCACCGCGCTGACCGTACAGGACACCCGCAACGTGCGGCGGGTCGCGCCAGTGCCGGTGACGCTGATGGTCGAACAGATCGAGGCCCTGCTGGCCGACGGCGCCATCGCCGCGCTCAAGATCGGCCTGCTGGGCGCGGTCGATCAGATCGCCCCGCTGGCGAGCCTGGCGGCGCGCCTGCGGGTGCCCGTGGTGTTGGATCCGGTGCTGCGCGCCGGCGGCGGTGCCGAACTGGCCGAATCCGGTCTGCAGCAGGCGCTGCTGGACGTGCTGTTGCCACGGGTCAGCCTGCTGACCCCCAATGCCGCCGAGGCCCGGCGCCTGGCGCCGCAGGCGGCGACCCTGGAACAGGCTGCGCGGACCCTGTTGGCCAGCGGCTGCGGCGGCGTGCTCATCACCGGCGGCGACGAACCGGACGGCGCGGTGATCAATACCCTGCACCGGCCGGACTCGGCCCCGCGAAGCTGGACCTGGCCGCGTCTGCCGGAGACCTTTCACGGCGCCGGCTGCACCCTGGCCGCCGCCGTCGCCGCCCGCCTGGCCTGCGGCGATGCGCCCGAACAGGCGGTGGAAATCGCGCAGGCCTGGACCCAGCGTGCCCTGGCGCGCGCACGCACGGTCGGCCGCGGCCGCCGCATCCCCGGAAGGTCAGGCCCATGAACGCCCTGCGCGGCCTGTACGCCATTACCCCGACCGCCTTGTGTCTGGAACCGTCGCGACTGCTGGCCGCGGTGGATGCGGCGTTGCGCGGCGGCGCCCGTCTGATCCAGTACCGCGACAAGTCGTCCGACCCCACGCGCCGGCTCGAATCTGCCCGGGCGTTGCGCGCCCTGTGTGCGCGCCACGGCGGCAAGCTGATCGTCAACGACGACGTGGAGCTCGCACTCGCCGCCCAGGCCCACGGCGTGCACCTGGGCCTGGACGACCTGCCGCTGAGCGAGGCGCGCGCGCGACTGGGGCCGGACTGCCTCATCGGCGTCACCTGCCAGGACTCGCTGCATCGTGCACGCGCCGCCAGTGCGGGCGGCGCCGACTATCTGGCCTTTGGCGCATTCTTTGTCTCGCGCACCAAACCCGATGCGCGGCGCGCAACCCTGGCGCTGCTGTGCGAGGCGCGCATCGACACCAGCCTGCCGATCTGCGCGATCGGCGGCATCACCGCCGACAACGCGGGGCCGCTGATCGACGCCGGCGCCGACCTGATCGCCGCCGCCGAGGGCGTGTTCGGCGCCGCCGACGTCGAGATCGCTGCGCGACGCTACGCGCGCTGTTTCACCTGAGTCCGGGAGACTCAGAGCCTATCGGTGAATAAGTCGCGTCTGCGTGGCAGTCCCATTTTTCGCCAGGCAAGGCCGCGCCGAGACGGTGTTTGCGAAGCAATGGGTGCGGGAGGCGCGGCCAGCACGGACTCCCGCACCCGCCTCGCTGCGCTCGGGCACCGTGTCGCCCGTGCCGACTGACGAGGTTTGGTCATTCCAAATGAGGAAGGAGCAACGCAGCACGGCAAAAAATGGGGCGCCATCCGAAGGCCGGATGCGAATAGCGTCCGGCGGGCCTTATCCACGGATAGGCTCTTAGACGATGAACTGGGAACGACTGATGCGTTGGGCGTTGTGGACCAGCGTGCCGGCCAATTTCGCGGTGGCGGGGTTGTTTCTCTGCCCAGGCTCTGCCACGGGCCTGTTGGCCGGTCTGCCACAACCGCCGCCGCATCCGCTGTACGGGTCGATGCTGGCACTGATGGTGGCCGCGTTCGGCGTGGCCTACGCCTGGCTGGCACGCCACGACGCGATCAGCCGCGCATTCGTGGCATTCGCCACCGCCGGCAAATTCCTGGCCTTCCTGATTGCTCTGGTCTTGTGGCTGGGCGGCGAGCTCAGCGGCCGCTTCGCCCTGCTGATGAGCGGCGACCTGCTCTTTGCAGCCGTGTTCACCGCCTGGTTGCTCGACTCGCGAGGTCGTGCCCGCTAGCCGACGTCGACGCCGCCGCTGGCGTAACCCGCCGTCACCCGCGCGTCCGTAGAATTGCCGGTCTACTTTCCAGTCACGGTCCACCTCATGTCCCGCTCCGAGCAGTTGTTCGAACGCGCGCAGCACACCCTGCCCGGCGGCGTGAACTCGCCGGTGCGCGCATTCAAGTCCGTCGGCGGCACCCCGCGCTTCATCGAGCGAGCGCAAGGCGCCTACATCTACGATGTCGACGGCCAGCGCTACATCGACTATGTCGGCTCCTGGGGACCGATGATTCTCGGCCACCAGCACCCGGCAGTGATCGATGCGGTGACGCGGCAGGCGGCCATCGGCATGTCCTACGGCGCACCAACGCTCGCCGAGATCGAGATGGCCGAGCTGCTGTGCGCGCGCGTGCCGCACCTCGACATGGTGCGGCTGTGCTCCAGCGGCACCGAGGCCACCATGTCGGCGCTGCGGCTGGCGCGCGGCTACACCGGTCGCGAACGGATACTGAAGTTCGAGGGTTGCTACCACGGCCACGGCGACTCGCTGCTGGTCAAGGCCGGCTCCGGCCTGCTCACCTTTGGCGTGCCGACCTCGCCGGGGGTGCCGGCCGAACTGGCCAGGCTCACGCTCACCGCGACCTACAACGATCTGGCATCGACGCGCGCATTGTTTGACGCAAACCGGGACAGCATCGCCTGCGTCATCGTCGAACCGGTGGCCGGCAACATGAACTGCGTGCCGCCCGCGTCCGGATTCCTGGAAGGCCTGCGCGCGCTGTGCGACGAGTTCGGCGCGCTGCTGATTTTCGACGAGGTGATGACCGGCTTTCGGGTCGGCCCGCGCGGGGCCGCAGGCCTCTACGGCATTGCACCGGACCTGATCACCCTGGGCAAGATCATCGGCGGCGGCCTGCCGGTGGGTGCGTTCGGCGGGCGCCGCGAGGTGATGCAGAAGCTGGCGCCGCTGGGTCCGGTGTATCAGGCCGGTACGCTATCGGGCAATCCGCTGGCGATGTCGGCGGGCCTGGCGCTGCTGCGCGCTCTGGACGATGCCGCCTTGTACGCGCAACTGGAATCCAGCACCCGCGCATTGTGCGAAGGCCTGCAGGCCGCTGCCGACGAGGCCGGGGTCGCCTTCACCACGACCCGCGTCGGCAGCATGTTCGGCCTGTATTTCGGCCGCGGACCGATCCGCGGGCTGGCCGACGTCGCCGCCGGCAACCTGGAACACTTCAAGCGCTTCTTCCACGGCATGCTCGACCGCGGTGTGTACCTGGCGCCGTCGGCCTTCGAGGCCGGGTTCGTGTCCGCCGCGCACGACCCGGGGGTGATCCAGGCCACCCTCGACGCTGCCGGCGCCGTCTTCGCCGACCTCGCCAGCGGCTGATTGCGCGCGTGCTCGAAGCCGCGCAATCCCTGCTGGAATGGTTTGGCGCGCACCCCTACAGCGCGCTCGCCCTGCTGTTCTTTGCCTCGCTGCTGGACGCGCTGTTCCTGATCGGCGCCTTCGTGCCCGCCGGCATGGTGCTGTTTGCGGTCGGGGCACTGGTGGCGTTGGGCACCCTGGAACTGTGGCCGGCCGTGCTGGTGTCGGCGCTGGGCGCGCTGAGCGGCGACGGCATCAGCTTCGCCCTGGGCCGTCGCTACGGCGAGCGCTTGTTCGAAACCCCGTGGCTGGCGCGACGCCAGGAGATGATCGCCTCCGGCCGCCGCTTCTTCGTCCGCCACGGCGGCAAGGGCGTGATCCTGGCGCGCTTCCTCGGGCCCCTGCGAGCGGTCACCCCGGCCATCGCGGGGGCCTCGGGCATGTCGGTGATCGTCTTCGTCGCCGCCGACACCTTCGCCGCCTTGCTGTGGGCCCTGGTGTTCCTGGTGCCGGGCATGCTGTTCGGCGCCTCGCTGGGCCTGGCGGCGGAAGTCGCCGCGCGGCTGGCCGGCCTGCTGGTGCTGGGCGTGCTGACCCTGATCGCCGGAATCTGGGCGGCGCGCGCCGCCATCGTGCTGTTCAGCGCCCGCGCCGAGCGCTGGCTGCGCGGCCTGCTGGACTGGAGTCGACGCCATCGCCGTCTGGGCCGCTTTGGCCCGGGCCTGGCCGATCCGGACCAGCCGGAAACCCCAGCCCTGGTTGCGGTGGGCGCGCTGCTGCTGCTGGTCGGCCTGCTGTGGCTGCTCGCTTTTGCCGGACTGGGCTGGCGCGGCTATCCCGGTGCTTTCGACGCCCTGACCCACCAGACCCTGTCGGACCTGGCCACGCCCTGGGGCACGGCGCTGGCGCACTTCGTGGCGCGCCTTGGCACCTGGCCGGTCTACGCCAGCACCGCGGCGGCGGTGCTGGCGGTCCTGCTGTGGCGACGGCGCGTGCGAGCGGCGGCGCACTGGGTGGCGGCACTGAGTTTCGGCGCGGCCATTACCGCGCTGCTGAGCCTGGCACCGCTGGTGCCCACGCCCGACCGCTTCTTCGGCTACGGCGACCCGCCCCCGTTGCGCGACCTGATCCTGCCCACGGTGATCTACGGCTACGCCGCCATGCTGTATGCGACCCAGCGTCCGCCGCAGGTGCGTCTGCGCGCCTACGCCACGGCGATCGTGCTGGTGCTGCTGATCGCGCTGGCGCGACTGCTGCTGGGACGGGAGTGGTTCAGCCTCAACGCCTATGCATTGGTGATGGGCCTGCTGTGGATCGGCGCGCTCACCCTGGGCTACCGGCAACACCGCCCCGAGCGCCTGTTCGCCGGCAGCTTCGCGCTGCCGGTGATCGCCGCTTTTCTGGTGGCCGGCGCCATCAGCTGGGGTGTGGATCGCGCCATCAGCACTCAGGCCGCCACGCGCACCTCGGAGACCGTGGCGCTGGACATGCCGGCGCCGGAATGGTGGGACGGCGGCTGGAACAGCCTGCCGGCCGCGCGCATCGACATGCGCGGCCGGCGTCTGCGGCCCTTCGACCTGCAGTGGGCCGCCGACCTGGACCGGGTGGAAGCGGAACTGCGCGCGGCCGGCTGGCAGCCGCTGCCGGGACTCAAGGCCATGGACGTCCTGCGCTGGCTGACCCAGAGCACCACCGTCGATCAGTTGCCGGTGCTACCGCAGGTGCACGCCGGCAACCACGCCCGGCTGACCCTGCGCCAGCCGCTGGACGACAGCCGCCAGCGCCTGATCCGGCTATGGGATTCGGGGGTGCGCGTGAGCGGACCCGACGGCAGCGAGCCGGTATGGCTGGGCACCTTGTCCGAGCAGCGCGCGCGCACCCACTACCGGCTGTTCCGCTATCCGGTGGCCGAGCCTTACGGCCCGATGCTGCCGCCGCTGACGGCACCAACCCGCCTTACCGCGATACGGGTGGCAGAGCGCGACGGTCACCGGCTGTGGCTGATGGGTGCGCCGCGGGTTCTTTACACTGCACCGCTCATCGACGCCCCGCGCGGCACACCCCAGCCCTTGCCCTGACCGTGTCCGACAGCCTGCTATCCAAGTTCCGCTCGCGCCTCAACCTGAGTGTGGGTGGGGGCGACTCTTTCCTTACCCGCGACATCGGCAGCTTCTTTGCGGCCGACAAGCTCAGCCCGGATGCGCTGGAGGACTTCGAAACCCGCCTGCTGATGGCCGACACCGGCCTGGACGCCACCGAGTGGCTGGTCGAGCGCCTGCGCAGCGAGATCAATCTGGGCCGGATCAAGAACGAAGCACAGTTACGCGCGACGCTGAAGAAAGCCCTGATCGAACTGCTCGGGCCGGTGTCGCAGCCGCTGGTCATTCCCAGCTTCATCAAGCCCTATATTTTGTTCGTGGCCGGGGTCAACGGCGCCGGCAAGACCACCACCATCGGCAAGATGGCGGCGCGCTTCAAGGCCGAGGGCAAGACCGTGCTGCTCGCCGCCGGCGACACCTTTCGCGCCGCCGCGGTGCAGCAGCTCACGACCTGGGCGGAGCGCGCCGGGGTGCCGATTCTGGCCCAGGGTGAGGGCGCCGATTCCGCCAGCGTGATCTTCGACGCAGTGCAGGCCGCCAAGGCGCGCAATATCGATATCGTCATCGCCGACACCGCCGGGCGCCTGCACACGCAAAATCACCTGATGGACGAACTGCGCAAGATCAAGCGTGTGGTGCAGAAGCATGACCCTTACGCCCCGCACGAAGTGATGCTGGTGGTGGACGGCACCACCGGCCAGAACGCGCTCAACCAGGCCGTGCAGTTTCACGAGGCCATCGGCCTGACCGGCATCACCATCACCAAGCTCGACGGCACCGCCAAGGGCGGAATTCTGCTGGCGATCGCACGGCGACTGAGCCTGCCGGTTCGCTTCGTCGGCCTCGGCGAGGCCATCGACGACCTGCAACCGTTCGATGCCCAAGCCTGGGCCGAGGCCCTGATGGGCCCATGACCGCACCGATGCTCGAATTCCAGAATCTGTCCTGCCGCTACCGCGGCGGCGCCGAGGTGCTGTCGGGCATCGACTTCACCCTGCGTCGTGGCGAGATGCTGTACCTGACCGGACCCAGCGGCGCCGGCAAGTCCACCGTGCTGCGGCTGGCGGCGCTGCAGATGCGCGCCCATCGCGGCAGCGTGCACATGAACGGGCAGGACCTGGCCAGGATCCGCGGCGGCAAGGTGCAGGCGCACCGGCGCGAGCTGGGCCTGATCTTCCAGGACTTCCAGTTGCTGCACGACCGCAGCGTGTTCGACAACATCGCGCTGCCGCTGGTGATCCGCGGCCTGGCGCACAGCGACATCGCGCGCCGCGTGCGGGCGGCACTGGAAGCGGTCGGACTGTCCGGGCGCGAGAAGGTATTGCCGCAGACCTTGTCGGGCGGCGAGCAGCAGCGCGTGGGCATCGCGCGCGCCATCGTCGCGCGGCCGCAGCTGATCCTGGCCGACGAGCCCACCGGCAATCTCGACCCGCGCATGGCGATGGACGTGATGCGCCTGTTTGAACGCTTCAATCAGGCCGGCGTCAGCCTGCTGATCGCCAGTCACGCGCTGGAGCTGATCGAACGCCTGGGGCACCGCACCCTGCATCTGGCCGGTGGGCGCATCGTCGGCGAAACCGCCGCGCGTCATGCCGATGAAGAAGAAGATGATGATGAGGGTGCGGCGGCCGCGGACGACGGGGCCAGCGCGTGAGTTTCAAGCCCCGTAGCCCGGCTGACGGGCGCAACGCCGTAGCCCGGTTTCGCGCCGCGAAGCCGGGGGGGCTCATCACGCAGCCCACCCCGGCTTGCCGGTGGCAACCCGGGCTACGCGGACTGGCACCGCTTCGCGGGGTGGCCGCATGCGCCCGAGCCTGCACCGAGCGTCGCCGCTCACCGGTCTCTAGCGGTCGCAACGCTCATGCGGCCTGCCCGCTGGCAAAGCTTCGCGGGGTGGCCGCATGAGCGGCTTCAAACGCCCCAACCCGGTCAGACGCTATTTCTCCGAGCACGCGCGGGTGTGCGTGGCGGCCTTCGGCAAGCAGTGGCGCGAACCCATCGGCACCTTGCTCAGCGCCCTGGTCATCGGCATCACCCTGGCGTTGCCCGCGGGGCTGGAACTGCTGGTGAACAACCTGCGCCAGGCCGCGGGCGGACTCAACGAGACGCGCAATCTGACCGTGTTCGTGAAGGACGCGCTCGACGAGCAGGCCGGCCGTGCGTTGAGCCTGCGCCTGGCCAAGCTGCCTGCGGTGGCGCGCGCCGACTACACCTCGCGCGAACAGGCGCTGGAGGATTTCCGCGAGCGCACCGAACTGGACGGCGTGCTCGACGCGCTGGGCCGCAATCCGCTGCCGGCCTCGATCACCTTGGTCCCCGACCCGGCAGCGACGCCGGTCGACCTGCGCAACCTCGCCGCCAGCCTGCGCGCCGACGACGCGGTCGAGCAGGTGCAGCTCGACAGCGGCTGGAGCCAGCGGCTGGCGGCGGCGCTGGCGGTGGGCTCGCGGCTGTCGCTGATCCTGGCGGTCGGCCTGAGCGTGGCCGCGGTGTTCGCCATGGGCAATACCATCCGCCTGGACATCGAGGCGCGCCGCGAGGAAATCGCGGTGATGCAGCTGATCGGTGCGCCCGCCGGCTTCATCCGCCGGCCGTTCCTGTATGCCGGCTTCTGGTACGGCCTGTCCGGCGCGCTGATCGCGGTGGCGGCGCTGTATGTGACCCGCTACGCGCTGGCCGCACCGGTCAACGATCTGGTGCAGCTCTACGAGGGTGCCTTCACCCTGCGGGGTCCGTCGATGCAGACTCTGGCCACGATCTTCGCTGCGGGCGTGGTGCTCGGCCTGGGCGGCGCGTGGCTGGCGGTGACCCGGCATCTGGGACGGGTCTAGCCCCGCCTCAGCGCTGCGGTGGCGGTGGCGGCGACCGGTCAGGGCTGGCGCGATCGGACGCTGTCGCGGATGCTGTCCCGGCCGTGTGATCCGGAGATGTGGCCATGAAAACCGACCATCCCCCCGCGCTCGACCATCTGCCGCTGCGGGAGTGCTTCCCGGGCGTGTGGCTGGCATCGGGCGCAATCTCGATGTCGATCCCGCTGGGGCTGAAGATCACCTTCAGTCGCAACATGGTCGCCGTCCTCGGCGCCGACGGCTGGGTACTGCTCAACCCGGTGCGGCTGAGCCCGCAGGCCGAGACGGACCTGCTGGCCAAGGCGCCGTTCAAGCACGCCGTGCGGCTGGGTAGCCTGCACGGGCGCGACGATCGCTACTACGTGGACCGGTTCGGCGTGGCGTTCTGGGGGGTGCCCGGCACGCAGAAATATGCAGAACCCGCGTTCAGCCACGAGGTTTCCGAAGACGGCGCGTTCCCGATCCCGGGTGCGCGGGTGGTGATCTACCGCCAGGCCAAGCTGGCCGAATGCGTGGTGTGCCTGCCGCAGCATCGTCTGCTGGTGACCTGCGACAGCGTGCAGCATTACGAGCGGGATCCGCTGATCTCCACGCTCGGAAAGATCGTCATGCGCCCGATGGGATTCTTCACGCCCTGCGTCATCGGTCCGCTGTGGCTGAAGATGGTGACGCCGGCCGGCGGCAGCATGCGCGCCGACTTCGAGCGCGTGCTGGCGCTGGAGTTCGACCATCTGATCTCCGGACACGGTACGCCGAAGATCGGCGGCGCCAAGCAGGCGCTGGCGCGAAACGTCGCGCGACTGCCCCTGTGAGAAATGCGGGCTAGCGCCACCGGCTCGCGTTCATCGGGCCGCTGCGCCGCCGCGGCTGCTTGGCGATTCCCGGCCGGCAGGCATTGAGTCGAAACGCAGCCTCAGACCACGCCCTGGCGTTGCCAGTCCGGCAGGGTGTCCTTGAGAAATTCATCCACCAGCACTTGCGCCTGCGCCAGCTCGGCCGCGGGTTCCTGCAGGACCTGGCCATCCTTGAGCAGCGCGCGACCGCTCGCCAGCAGCCGGTCGCGCAGTTGCACCGCCAGCGCCGGCGGCTCCAGCGGTATCGCACCGCCGGCCACCAGCGGGTAAAGCGCCAGCTCGAAATCGCGCGCCTCCCGCGCCGTCGCGGTGGCGGCGGCCAGCAGGGCACCGTAGGGCAGCGACTCATCCAGCGCCGCGCGCACGACGGCGCGGTTGAACTTGCGCACGCGCGCTGCCGGCAGATGTTCGATCGCAAGCCCGACACGTCCGGCGTGCAGCAGCAGCGCCACGATCTGGAGGAGTTCGTGGATCGGGCGCTGCGCAAACGGCCCGCGCACCGCCAGCGTGCCGATCCGTTCGGAACCGGACTCCAGAGCGTCGACCACCGCATCCAGCAGCTCCTGCGGCAGGTCCAGGCCGCCGAATCCGGTCATGACCTCGCGCTGCCGGCGGTCCAAGCCCTGGCGCGCGAGCAGCCAGGACTGTGCGAGCTCCTGGGTGCTGCGGCTGGCATGGCGCGCGCCGCGACAAAACAGGTCGCGGCGGAACGACTGGTTGATGGCCAGGTCGATCAAGGTCTGCTGCATCGCGCGGCCCTCGCCCTGGCCGATCAGCTGTGCCAGTTCCGGCTGCAGCAGCGCCGGCAGGTAGTTCTCCGGCAGGGTGGCGCTGCCCACCGGGATCAGCTTGGCAGCATGCAGTTCTGCGGCCACCTGCGAATGCCACAGCGGCTGCCAGTGCTCGTGCAGGTATTCGTGAACCAGGTAGGAGGACGGATGCGACTTGAGGCCTTCGAGCCGTGCGCTCAGGGTGGGCAGCGCGGCAGCGACCTTGGCTTTGGCCTGGATCAGTCCTTCGAGCAGTTCGGCGCCCTGCTGCAGCACCTGTGCCGGCGATCGCTGCGGTGACTGCTGCTGCAATCCGTACACCAGCCGCTGCACCACCATCCCGGCGACCCAGCCCGGCATGCTGTTATACGACAAGTACACCAGCGCGCCGGGCAGGCAGGCTGCGCCCAGGCAACTCACCACCGCGCGGCGCAGCGGCGGCGACACCCAGGAATACAGACCATGGAGTGCGACGTACTCGAAGCGGCCGTAGTCGGCCGGCCATTGCTTCGCCAGTTCGGCGATGTCGGCCTCCTCGAAGCGGATGTTTTCGAGGCCCGCGGCCAGGGCAAAACGACGTGCCTGGGCAATGTGCTCGGGATTGAAATCCACCCCCAGGAACTCGGCGTGCGGAAACGCCGCTGCCAGTTGCGCCAGTGCAAAGCCCTGCCCGCAGCCCAGCTCCAGATAGCGAAACGGCTGGTCCGGCGGCGCCGCACGATAACCGTTGAGCAGCGCGCCGAAGCGCATCCAGTCCGGTGCCATCTCGCGGTAGTGCCCGAACGAATAGCCGGTGGAAACGTGGTAACCGTGGGACCAGTTCAAGGTCGTGCTCCGGGGCGGTTCAGGCCCGCGGCGCGGGCTTGACCACCGTGTCGTAGACCAGCAGCGCCGCGCCGTTCTGCATCGCGCTGCGATAACGCGAGGCAAACGGTTCTTCCATCTCGGCCTGGGCATCGGACGGCAGGGTACCGGCCTTGGTGAAGTCCACTTCGGTCCAGCCGGCCTCCAGCGCCACCGACTCGGCCGCGCTCAGATCGTGCGCGCTACCGATCGGATGGCGCAGGAACACCAGCACCGGGTGACGATCGCCACTTCGATAAGGCGGCGCGTGTGCGGCCCGCGCCACCGCCATGTAGAGGTGAATCTCGAATTCCATCGATAGGGTCTTCGGCCTGGAACGGCGGCGCATCATCATAATTGCCGGGCGGCGAATAATTGCAGACCCATACCTCCGCCGCCTTGCAGCGCGCACGTCCGCAGCCGACGTGGCTGGAGTACGTGGACACCACCTGCGTGTAATGGCCGCAGACCTCGCCGGCCGGTGCGGCGCAGGCGTGCGTACCGGGGTCGTACCAGGCCTGTTCGCTGGCCCACAGGTCCACCACGTCGGTCGCGCTGCGGCGAAAGCCCTGGTAGTCGCCACCGCGGCGGTAGCCGTACACGTTCTCCCCCCAGATCAGGCTGCGGTCCGAGGCGGGGCTGTGGCTGATCTCGCAATTCCGTGTCGCCAGTTCATCGGCCCAGGCCTGCGCATGACTCGCCGCCGACGGCGACCAGCCCAGCGGCGGGGTGCCGACGGCCGCCCGCCAGCGATTGTGTGCGGCCAGCATGCCGGCGAACGCTGCCGGCTCGCCCGGCGCGGCCGTCAACTGCACCGGCGGCGGCAGCGATGGCGTACAAGCGGTCGACAGCAGGATCAGCGCCGCAAGGCAGCAGGACGAGCGCATCGATGGCGGCCGGCGGCGCATACGTCGATGATGCCGCAGGCGCGCCCCGTAGCGGCCGATCCGCGTCGCCGCGGGGTGTGCGCCGAACCGACGACGCCCACGAAAAAGGCCGGGTCGACGACCCGGCCTGGCGGCAGCCCTGGCAGCGCTTACTTCGGCGCGACCTTGTGCCCCGGGATGCTGGGCGTGTACAGCGGGCCTTCCTGCGCTGCGTAGTACTGCGACAGTGCACGAATCTCTTCGTTGGTTAGGGTGGCAGCCTGTGCCGTCATGATTGGGTTCTTGCGCACGCCGCTCTTGTACTCCTTGAGCGAGTGCTCCAGGTAATTCGCGTACTGGCCGGCCAGCACCGGATAGGCCGGCATGATCGGCTTGGCACCGGCCTCGCCATGGCAGGCGGCGCACAGGGCGGCTTTCTCGGGCACCGCGGTCTCGGCAACGGCGGGCAGCGCAAGGGCAACGAGGGCAAGGGCCAGGAACTTGGAGGAGGAATTCATCTGAGGGCTCACTTCGCGGGGGCGGTGGCGAGGTACGCGGCGATGTCGGCGATGTCCTGGTCGCTCATGCTGGCAGCCTGCGCATGCATGGTGGCGTGCGGCCGCTCGCCGCTGCGATAGGCCTTGAGCGCGATTTCCAGATACTGCGCAGGCTGGCCGCTGATCTTGGGCACCCGATAAGTCGGGTAGGCATTGTTGTAGCCGGGAATACCGTGGCATCCCATGCAGGTGTTGGCCTTTTCCATCCCGGCCTCGGTATCGCCCTGCGCGGCGGCCGGCATGGCGGACAGGGCGGATGCGATCGCAAGGGCCGCGTAGGCGCCCTGACGTGCGAATTTCATGGTGATTCGGCTCCCGGAATGTGCTCGCGCGACGGGTCTGAGCCCGCGGCAGTCGGGTATGTTCGGGTAATGCGCCGCGGCGGTCAACGCGCGGTCGGCGCCGGCCGGCTTGGGTATAGTCGCGCGCACCTCGCCCGCCCTGATCAGGACCCGGACCGGTCAGGTCCCCGATACTGCTCCCGAGGATCAACCCATGCCGCGCCTGACATGACCGCCCCCATCGCTCCCCCGACGCTACCGGGAGTGCCGGCGTCCCGGCACCGCCGCGACTCGATCCCGCGCCGGTCCCGATCAGTTGCCTCCGGCCCGACGCCGGCCGTGTGTGTCGGCGACGCTGCACGACGCCTCCACTGATCGCATGCCAAGCGCCCGCGCCCACCCCGCCGACGAGGACCCGTCCTCGGTCGTCGCCGCTGTCGACCTGGGGTCGAACAGCTTTCACATGCTGGTGGCACGGGCGCACGGGTCCGAGCTGCAGGTGATCGACCGTCTGCGCGAGCCGGTACGCCTGGCCGCGGGGCTGGACCCGGACCGGCGCCTGACCGCGGACTCGCAACAACGCGCGCTGGCCTGCCTGCAGCGCTTCGGCCAGCGCCTGCGCAACCTGCCGCCGGAGCGGGTGCGAGCGGTGGGCACCAACACGCTGCGCAAGCTCAAGCGCGGCGCCGACTTCCACGCCGCCGCCGAGGTGGCGCTGGGGCACGGGATCGAGATCATCTCCGGCGTCGAGGAGGCGCGCCTGGTCTACGGCGGCGTCACCCACGGTATGGGCCTGGCCGACCCGCGACGGCTGGTGGTCGACGTCGGCGGCGGCAGCACCGAGCTGATCATCGGTCGCGGCGCCGATCCCAGGCTGATGGAATCGGTGGGGCTGGGCTGCGTCGTGCATCAGCAGCGCTTCTTCGACGACGGCCTGATCAGCCGCGCCCGCTTCAAGGAAGCGCGGCTGGCGGCACGGGTGGCGCTGGAGTTCATGGAGCACCGCTACCGCAAGGCGGGGTGGGACCAGGTCATCGGCGCCAGCGGCACGGTTCGCGGCGTCTGGCGGGTGCTGCGCGAGCAGGGCTGGGCCGACCAGCAGATCACCCGCGAGGGCCTGGACAAGCTGATCGCGCTGGTGATCCGTCGCGGCAAGGTCGCCGAGCTCGATTTTCCGGCACTGCGAGAGGACCGTCGCCCGGTGTTCGCCGGTGGCCTGGCGGTACTGGCGGGCGTGTTCGATTCGCTCGGCCTGGAACGCATGTCCACCTCGGACCGCGCGCTGCGCGAGGGGCTGGTCTACGACCTCCTCGGGCGCCTGGCCGACCGCGACGTGCGCGACCGCGCGGTGCAGGCGATGGCAGCGCGCTACGACGTCGACTCGGCGCATGCCGAGGCGGTGCGCGCCACTGCGCTCAAGCTGCTGCGTCAGGCCCGCAGCGGCTGGGAGCTGGACGCCAAGCTGCCCGAGGCGCTGCTGGGCTGGGCCGCGCAGCTGCACGAAATCGGCCTGGTGATCGCCCATTCGCAGTATCACAAGCACGGCGAGTACATCCTGCGGCACGCCGATCTGCAGGGCTTTTCGCAGACCGACCAGCGCCTGCTGGCGGCGCTGGTGCGGCTGCATCGCAGCAAGTTCTCGATGGGTGCGCTGGACGACCTGCCCAGCGTGCTGGTCGAGCCCGTCCAGCGTCTGGCCATCCTGTTCCGGCTGGCCTGCCTGCTGCACCGCGCGCGCACGCCGGGCCTGCGCCCGCCGTTGCGGCTGAGCGTGGAGCGCCGCAGCCTGCGCCTGCAGCTGGGCGAAAAATGGCTGACCACCCACCCGCTGACGCAGGCCGACCTGGCGCAGGAGGCGCAGTACCTGGAGAGCATCCAGGTGCAGTTGCGCTTCGAGTAGGCCGCCGCGCGCCCGTCCGCGCGCGACCGCCGTCACGCGCATGCCCTTTTCAATCCACACATTGCGAAACACAATGGCTGTCCGCGGTAGCCGCCGTAAGCTGCAGGCCATCCGCTGGCGGGGCCGCCGGTCGGCCATGCGCAGGAGTGCTTCTTGAACGTCAACGCAGGTTCGCAATCGTCGTCGGCCTCGGGCCGGGCCGACGAGGCCACGCTCCAGCTCCTCGACGAGCTCAAGGCGCTTGCGTCCGACGTGCTGGGTCGCGGCATCGAGCGCATGTTCGATGGCGCCGACGACATGCTGTTCGAGATGGCGCGGCGCGCCACCAACAACAAGGACCAGCGCGTCTACTTCGACACCATGCGCGTGGTGCGCCTGGGTCGTCCCAAGATCGGCAAGATTTTCCGCGACGAGATCGCCGCCGGCTTCGCCCCGGCCGGCGCCGACAGCGGCCACAAGCCGGCCGACTTCAGCTACGAAAACCTGTCCCTGCAGGAATCCAAGGCGCTGGAAGAATCCATTGCCGTGTCCAGCATGGCGACCAAGGCTGAAGGTCTGTACAGCACCCTGCTGTTCGAATTAAGTCGGCGCTTCGATTGGCTGGTGCGCGAAAAGCACGCGCCACTGGCCACCGACTGCCTGTCGCCCAGCACTATCTCCGCCGCCTTCCGGCGCAGCGCCGAGGCGCTGGATGTGGAGTTCGACGTCGAGCTGGTGATCTTCAAACTGTTCGATCGCCTGGTCATCAGCGAACTCGGCGAGCTCTACACCCGCGCCTTGCGCTTCCTCGACCAGAAAGAGGTCAAGGCCGCCGCCATCGGGGGCGGCGCGCCGGGTGCAGCGCCACCGCCGGGCGGTTATGGCGGCGCTGCACCCGTCGGCGCCGCGATGCCGGCTGTCGGCGGCTACGCCACTGCAGGGGGCGCCGGTCTGCCCGCCACGGTGCCCGCCAGTTACGCCTACCCGGCGCCGCCGATGATGGACGCCAGCACGCTGGAGGCCCTGCGTAACCTCGGCAGCGCCACCGGCCTGGCGCCGGCGGCCATGCCGGGCACAACCGCGGTGTACTACGGCGACGCCCATCTGGGCCGCGACCTCGCCACCGCCGCCACCGGCCAGATGGTGGCCGGCTGGGAACAACCGCGTGCCTACGCCTATGTCCAGCGCGCCGGTGCGGTGGGCAAGATGTTCAACGACATGATGCAGGACCCGAGCCTGCCGGCGCCGCTGAAGCCGCGCTTCGATCAGCTGCGGTTTGCGGTCATCAAGAGCGCCCTGGCCGACGCCAGTTTCTTCGCCGACCGCAAGCATCCGGTGCGCAACCTGATGAGCGAGCTCACCACGCTGGCCGCCAGCGCCCGCGCCTCGGGCATGGACGCGCTGCGGCGTATCGAGGAACTGGTGGGACAGATTCAGGGCCAGTTCGATGTCGCTGCCGACGAGGTGCGCTCACAGGCTGCGCTGCCGGGGCCGGTGGACGAGCAGACCCTGGAGCAGTTCTTTGCCCAGCAGAAGGAAGAAGCACGCCAGCGGCGCCAGGCCATCATCGACAAGACCCGCCGCATCGTCGCCGAGGAACTGCAGCTGCAGACCCTCAGCCGGCGTCTGCCGGACGGCATCTGGCCACTGCTGAACTCCGGCTGGGCGCCGATGATGGCGCTGCGCCTGCTCAGGCAGGGCGCCGACAGCGAAGGCTGGCGCGAGGGCATGGAGTTGCTGCGCCGACTGCTGGACACCGCCGATCCGCGCAAACCCGCAGCGCGTGCCGAGGAGGCCTGCGAGACGCTGGCCACCGAGCTGACCGCGCAACTGCGCGAGATCGGCATGCTCGACGAGCGCATCGAACTACTGCTGCGCAGCTGGCGCCAGGCCATCGACCAGGTCGAAGCGCAGGCGCTGGCCCGTCCCGCCGTTGCAGCGGCCGCCCCGGCGGTCAGCGTGCTCGACGAGATCGTGTTCAACATCGGCAGCCAGGCGGCCGGCGAAGCCGTGCCCGCGGTCCCCGCGGTGGCGGTAGTCGCCGACGCCGACGACACCGCTACGGCTGCCGATCCTGCAGCGGCACCGGCTGAGACGCCCGCGCAAGCCGACAGCGCGGAGACACCCCAGGTCGCGGTGCCGGATGCGGTCACCCTGCTGGACCTGCTGATGGTACTGAGCAGCTGGTTTCGCGTGTACGACCACGATCGCGGCCAGAACCGCTGGCTCAAGGTGGTGGGTCATCACCCGGCCGATGGCACGGTGAGCTTCGCCGAGTTCAACGGCCAGAACCGCCTGCAGATGCGCGCCCAGGTGTTCCTGGACGATCTGGTGGAAGGCCGCGCCGAGCCGATCGATCTGGGGCCGGCAGCGCGACGCTCGCTGGACGCGTATCTGGCCGCGCGCCGCGGCAGCGCGGCGGCGGCGCAGGCGGCCTGAGGCGACGCCAACCGCGATCGGACGAGTTTGACCGGCTCAGGTCTTGAGCGTCGCCAGCACCGCTTCGACCTCGCCGGATTCGTAGAACGGCGCCAGCCCGCGCCGCAGCAGGTCTTGCAAGCGGCCTTGCGCATCCAGCCGCGACAGCACTTCCGGCGCAAAGCGCTGCGCCTCGGCCAGCATGCGCGCGCGGTCGACGCCGATGTCGGCCAGCAGTTCCGCCAGCGGCGTCGGCCCGTACTTGTCGAAGAAGCCGTCGATACCGGCGTCGATCATGGCGGCGATGAAGGGTGTCTGGCGCAGCTGCTTCCACCACTCGTACAAGGTCACGAACAGCTCTTCGAGTTCCAGCGCCGACAGGTCCTGGCGCAGCTCGCCGACGCGGGTCTTGCGGATTCCGCGCCAGGACGCCGCGGCGGCATCGAACAGGGCGGGATCGTGCGCTCCCGCGATCAGCGACTGCGCGGTGCGCTCGGACACCGACCCCACACTGCGTGCGATGTATTGCTTGATGCTGTCCTCGGCCGCGCGTTCCAGCGCGCCGCCCGCCAGCCCCACCACCGCGCGACCCAGCCTGAGCGCCGATCGCGCGCCGGGAATGTGACTGGCGGCGGTGCTGCGCGCCAGATAATCGCGGATGCCGTTGTAGAGCAGCTCGGAGACGATCTGCTCGTACAGCGGGCTGGCGACGAATCCGCGCACCAGCCGCGCGCGCACCGAGCGCTGCGCCAGCGCGTAGGCGAGCAGGTCCTCGAAGCGCGCCTGCGGCAGCAGTTCGCCGAGCTCGGTGTGATCGTGCACCGGGTGCGCGTGCAGGCGCTGCGCGATCTCGCCGATCAGCTCGGGAATGCCCGGCCCCGGGTCCAGCTCGATGGCATAGGTGCGCGCGGTGGCCTTGATGGTGTCGCGCGAAATCGCGTCGTCCAAGGTCAGCGTCGCCGCTTCTTCGAGGAACAGGTCCAGCCACTGCACGAGCAACGCGGCCAATCCTTCTTCGCTGCGGATGCGCGCAAGGTAGAACGCCACGTGGGCGTCGAGCAGCGCCTGCGCAGGCGTGGCCTTGGGTTTCTTCTTGGCGGGCATGGGATGCGAGGCGGGATGGGTCTAAGGCGGCGTTTAGCCGCCGATTACACGGACAAACACGGTTCAACCTGGAAAAAGCATTTGCCACGGATTGCACGGATGACACCGATCGAAAATCGGTGACTTGCCAGCGTCGACCAAGTCACCTGATCGGTGAAGCAAGGACGCTCAGCAGATTGATGTCTTGATCTGTGTTTATCCGTGAAATCCGTGGCAGACATTTTTTCCCAGACCACTGGTGGGACGCACTCAGAACCGGTACGCGCCGGCCTTCATCACCCGCGCGATCTGGCGCATCAGGCCGCGCACCGGCACCGGTAGCGGCGCGCCGCCAAGGTTCTCGGCCTCGGTGCCGTGGCGCTGCTCGTCGCGGCGCATGGCTTGCAGAATCTCGCGCGACCTGGCGTCCTGCGCGGGCAGGCGTTGCAGATGTTCGTCCAGGTGCTCGGCCACCTGACGTTCGGTTTCGGCGACGAAGCCCAGGCTCCAGCGATCGCCGAACAGGCCGGCCACCGCCCCCATGGCCACCGAGCCGGCGTACCACAGGGGTCGCAGCCGGCTGGGGCGGTCGCCCAGCTCCTGCAGACGTTGCTCGCACCACTGCAGGTGCTGCTGCTCCTCACCCGCCGCTTCCAGCAGATGCTGGCGGGTCTGGGCGCTGCGGGCGGTCAGGGCCTGACCGTGATAGAGCCCCTGCGCGGCCACTTCGCCGGCATGATTCACGCGCATCAGGTTGGCCGCCTCGCGGCGCAGCGGATCGCCCTGTGCGGCCACCGGACCCCGGGGGCTGCCGGTTGCCTGCGCACGAGGGGCGGGCAGGCCCTGGGCAACGCCGATCAGCAGCCGGTCCAGCATCGAGTAGCGACGCTCGCCCATCAGGTCGTCTCCTGAGGCACTGGCAGCGGCGACGGCGCGGACTCGCTGCCGGGCGGCCGGATCTGGATGGCTTCCGGCTGGCCCAGAAACTTGGGCTGGGTGCGCAGCACGAACAGGTCCAGCACCGCCTTGACCCGGGCGAACACCTCGCGCGGCGGATGGCGATTGCCGGGCTCGCCGGTGGGCCCGATCGGCGCCACGAACGCCACCGGACTCATGCCCATCTTCTTGCCCAGGAACAGCGCACGGTAGGCGTGGTACTTCTGCGTGACCAGGGTGAATCGGCGCAGACCGAACACGTGCTTGGCGCGCGACAACGTATCGAAAGTGCGGAAGCCGGCGAAATCCATGGTGATCGCCTCGGCCGGCACACCGGCCTTGGTCAGTTCCTGCCACATGCGCCGCGGCTCGTTGTAGGTGGAGTCCGGGTTGGCACCGCTGACGATCAGGTGCTTGATCTTGCCCAGCCGGTAGAGCTGTACCGCGGCGTCCACGCGAGCGTAGAACTGCGGATTGGCCTGGCCCTTGCGTGTGTAGGCGCTGGTACCGAGCACGATGCCGACGTCGTTGTCGGGCAGCAGCGCAAAGTTGTCGTAAAGCCGCGAATCGGTGCTGTTGATGACCCAGCGGTTGGCCAGCAGCACGGTCAGCGCAAACGCCGCCAGCGCCCACCAGAACAGCATTTTCAGTCGCCGCTTACGTCTCAAGACCGCGCGCTCCAAATTGTCGAGAAGCTGAGTTTAGCCGGCATTTCTTTCGGGTCGCGGACACCGCCCTTCGAATCCCCGACTCGGAAAAGCATTCGGCCACGAATGACACGGACAACGTTGCCCGAACCGTGTTCGTCGGTGAAATCTGTGGCCGATTGCCGCTTCCAAGGTGGCGCATGGCCGTTCGTCAGCGCTCGATCGAATACAGCAGGTCGCCACCGGTGTGGACGCCGGACTCGGTCGCCACCTTGAAGCCGCGACCCAGTTCGTACAGCAGGCGGAACACCTGTCCAGGCTGGAAGATGCCCACGCCGTATGACACATAGAGCTTGGGCGACAGGTATTTACCGACGGTGAACTGCGCCTGCTCGGCGTCTTCGCCGGGAGCGGCACCGATGGAGACCTCGTCCAGGCCGAGCCCCCCGCGCAGTCCCTGCGCCAGCTTGTTGCTGCCGGACAAGCCGAGCGACAAGGCGGCGTTGGCCAGCATCGCCTGCTCGCCGCCGCCCTCGCCCGAACTCGGCGGACGGCCGAGCAGCAGCCAGGACAGCTGCTGGTCCTGCGGCATCGACGGCGTGGAGAACAACTGGAACTGCGGCCGATCCAGGGTGCCGCGGACCAGCACGCCGACCTCGATGTCCTCGCGCGGTCTGCGCACCGCACGGATCTCCACCGCCGGCTCGGTCAGGGAGCCGGTAAACAGCAGGCGCCCGGTCTGGATGTCCAGGTCCTGTCCATAGGCCTTGTAGCGGCCGCCCACCAGACGGATCTCGCCGCGTCCGCTGCCGGACCGTCCGGGGGTTTCAACCGCGCGCACGCTGCCGGTCAGGCGGGTCTTGAGACCGTAGCCGTCGAAAGCGACGGCATCGCCCAGCCGCAGGGTGACGTCGGCGTGGATCTGCAGGCCGGCGTCTTTGGGCGCGGCCGGCGCATCGGGATCTTCCTCGCCGGTGACGATGACCTGGTCGGCGCTGGGCGCCACACCGCCTTCGAAGTTCGGTGGCGTGATGTCGGCGCGCGGCACCTGCACCTCGCCGCGCACGTCCAGGCGCTGGCCTTCCAGTTCGATCGTGAGGTCGGGACTGATCCAGGCCTGCGCCATGGTGATGTCGGCGGCCTGGAAGTTGTCGCCGCGCACAGCCAGCTTCACCTGCGGCTTGCCTGCGGCCAGGCGCGCGCTGCCGTCGAGTTGCAGGCTGCCCTCGCCCGAACGCGCAGAGGCTTGCAATTGCAGGTCCTGTCCCTGCGCGGTGACCTGCAGCGCGATGTCCTTGACCTCGATACCCGGCGTGGCCAAGTGCACTTCGCCGTCGATGAGCCGGATCTCGCCGGAGGACTGCAGCGCGGCCAGACTGCCGCTCCATTGCAGGTGGCCCAGGATGCGGCCTTCCATGTGTTCGACCTCCTCGGTGGTCAGGCGCAGAAACCCGAGATCGTCGAAACGCACGTCCAGCCGCGCGGTCAGCGGCCGCTGATCCATCGGCACCGCCGCCGCGCCTTCGCTGCCCAGGCGGGCTTGCAGGTTCAACTCACCGTTGTCGATCGGCAGATACAACTCCGCGACGGCCAGGCCGTTCTCCTCGGTCACGCGCAGGCGTCCGGGCTCGGCTTGCAGCACCACCTGGCCGTCGCGCCGCACCTCGATGGGATCGGTCGACAGTCGCGTCTGCACCTCGGCCAAGGCACCGTCACGCATTTCCACCAGGCCGAATCCATCGACGCCGCCGGCCAGTCCCCAGCCGTCCGGCAGGAAGGGCGCGAAGTAGGCGAAGTCGAGCTGTTCCAGGCGGAAGCCCGCGCGCAGCCGCTGCGGATCGCGCACCACGCGGGCGCAGGCGCGCGAGTCCGGCGCCGCCCAGCAGGCCGGCTCCAGGTTGACGGTTTGCGCATCCAGCCGCAGCGCGGCCGGTGCTTCCAGGTTCCACTCGGCCAACCCCTGAGGCGCAACGCGACCACTGGCCAGTTCGCCCTGCCAGCGCAGCGCCTGGCGGTCGAAAGCGCCGCGCAAGACCAGTTCGGCCTGCGCCGGCTCGGCGTCCACGTTCAGGGTCAGCAGGTGTTCGCGGTCGCGGCCGCGCAGCTGCAGTTGCGCCTGCCTCATGTCGGTCGGACCCGACAGTCCGCGCACGTCCAGGTCCAGCTTCCAGGCGCCGGCCAGCGCCACATCGGCGTCCAGGTCCACCCGCTCGAGCTGCAGAGTGTCGTAGATCAGCTCGCGCACCTGGCCGCTGGCGACCACCTGCGGCGCATCCAGTTCGCCGCGCACCTGTGCCTGCAATTCGGCGCGGCCGCCCAGGCCGGGCCACAGCGCGGCGAGGTCGGGACTGTCCAGGCTGGCACTGAAATCGAACGGCGGTGTGACCTGACCCTGGGCGCGCAGATGGGTGCCGCCGGTTCGCAGGTGCAGCGAATCGAGCACCACGGTGGTCGCCTCGCTGGCGCCTTTGGTGTCCAGCCGCAGCGGATAGCCGCGCAGCTCGGAGTCGCGTAGCGCCACTTCGAACTGCGCACGCGGCACTTCGTTTTCGATCTGCGAGCGTGCCTTGAGCGTGCCGTTGAGGCGACCCGGCCATTCCGGCGCGATCAGGCCGGGGTTGAGGTTGCGGATGTCGAGGTCGGCATCCACCGCCACCGCGGCCGATTCGCCGACGTTCCAGTCCACCCTTGCGCGGCCCTGCACGGTGGCCTTGGCCACCGCCAGCCGCAGGTTCTCCAGCACCACGTGGCTGAGGCTGCCGGCGCCGGCCGCCTCGGCCGTGCCTTGCCGACCTTCGGCGGCCAGCTCGGCATCGAGCTGGTAGCGGTAGTCCTCCGGCAGGCCGCGCACTTCGAAATGCCCCGTGTCGCTGACAATGCTGGGGGCGCCCAGCAACGGCCACTGCAGGCGTTGCCAGTTCAGATCGGCAAACAGTTCTTGGGGCGTGTAGCGGGCCTGGGCCTGGACCTGGCCACGCGCGCCGATCTCGAAATCGGCATCGGCGTCCAGCGCCTGGGGCGTGCCCTGCAGGTGGGCGCGGCCACTGGCGCTGACGACCAGCGGCGGCTCGTCACCCTGCAGCGGCCAGCGCAGTGCCTGCCAGTTCAGGCGCAAGTCGGACGGTGCGTCGTCCAGCTGCACCCGACCTTCGGCGGCGAGCTGCAGCGGCACATCAGCCCGCGCGTCGTCGCCTTCGCCGGCCTGGGCTTCGGGCCTCAGTTCAGCCAGGGTGAGCTGCTGCAGCTCGACGAACTCAGGCGCCAGCCGGGCATCCATCGCGACCTGCAGCGCGCCGGTGAGTGCGTGCCGCGCCGACAGGCCCAGCACCTGCAGGCGCTCGGCATGCCAGGCCAGCCCCTCGCCGAGGATGTCGTCCACGATCTGCGGCGCCTCGGCGTCCGGCAACCATACTCGCACCGCGTCGGCCTGCACGCGACCGACCAGGATCGCAATGGGCAACTGCGGCACGCGAAAGGGGCCACTGTCGTCTTCTTCCGGATCGGGCTCAGTGGCCTGCAGGCGCAGCTCCAGGGTACCGAGCTGCAGCAGGTCGACCTGGACCTGACGTCGCATCAGTCGCGCCGGCGACCATTCCAGCCGGGCCTGATCCAGCACCAGGTCGATGCCCTCGGCGCGGTAGCGTATGCCGCGCAGTTGCAGGGGGCCGAGCAGACGACCCTGAATGTCCTCGACCTGCACGTCGGCCAACTCCAGGCGCTGCACCATGTCCAAGGTCCAGCGCGCGCCGCCGTTGGAGCCCAGCAGCCAGACCCCGAACGCGGTCAGGCCAAGCAGGCTGCCGGTGATCAGCACGCCGAAAATCACTGCGAACTGGCGAAGGATGCGTATCACACACCCACCCGAATGCCGATGTGGATACGCACGCCGGTCTCGTCGTCGTCCAGCGGATGCGCCAGATCCAGTTGCAGGCTGCCGATGGGCGCGCGGTAGCGCAGGCCGGCGCCCACACCCATCAGCAGTTCCGGACCGGGATCGTTGCCGACGCCGCCGGCATCGACAAACAGCGCGGCGCCCCAGTTGTTGTACACGCGGTATTCGACCTCGCCGCTGTAGACGTTGAGAAAGCGGCCGCCGACGACATCGCCGTCTTCGTTGCGCGGGCCGATGGACTGATAGGCGTAGCCGCGCACGCTCTGATCGCCACCGGCAAAGAAGCGCTGCGAGGCCGGCAGGTCGCCAAAGGTTTCGACCAGGCTGTACCCGAACTCGACGCGACCGATCAGGCGTGTGCGCCAGCCGATGGGGTAGTGCGCGCGGCCCAGCAAGCGGCCCTGCGCAAAGGTGGTGCTCGACAGCACGTTGTTGACCGCGCCGTGCACATCGGCAAACAGATACCAGCCGCGCCGTGTGTAGATGGGATTGTCGGCGACGGTGCGGTTGTAGGAGATCCCCGGCGTGAGCAGATCGGCGGTGGTGGTCTGGTCGCCGAAATCGGATTCCTCGTGGGTGAACTCGATGTAAAGGCGCCGCTTCCAGTCGGAGATTTCGCGATCCAGGCTGGTGCCGATCAGATACTTGAGCGTGTCGCCGGCATCGAGCTCCTCGGTTTCGGTGGACGCGGTAAAGCTCAGCGACTCGCCCGGTGTGCTGCCCAGCGGAATTCGATAGGTGGTGCCCAGCGTGTTCTTGATCTCCGACAGCCGAAAATCGGAACGCAGCGTGTGGCCGTGCCGGTTGAGCCGGCGCAGGTCGGACGCCACCGACAGACGCGCGCCGGTATCGGTGCCGTAGCCGATGCCGAAGTCGTAGCGCGCGCGCTTGCGCGGCGTGGTGCGGATGGCGACGGGGACCTCGCGCGCCTCGTTGGCGGCATCGCGTTGCGGGTCGATCTCCACCGACTGGAAGTAACCCAGGTCCGACAGCCGGAACTGCAGGTCCAGCAGGGCCTGCGGCTCGAACGGATCGCCGGGACGGATCTGCACGTAGCGCTCGATCAGCTCCGGCTTGAGGCCCTCCTGCTCGATGCTGACCGGGCCGAAGAAATAGCGCGGGCCGGTGTCCAGATGCAGGGTCACATCGGCCCGTCGCTCGTCCGGCTTGATGCGCAGCTCGGACTTCTGCCAGGCGGCGTCCAGGAAGCCGTTGGAGGTGGCGGCGTCGGCCATGCGCTTCTTGGTCGCCTCGTAGTCGGCGTGGTCGAGCTGCTGGTCGAGCTTGAGCGGCAGCCAGCGCAGGCGCCGGTTGAGCGCTTCGAAATCCGCGCCCTCGCCGACGAACTTCGGGTCCAGGCTCTTCACCCGCGTGGGCGGGCCGGGATCGATGCGGAAGCGCGCCACCCACTTGGGCGCGTCGCCCTCCAGGGTCGCCTCCACCTGCGGGCTGTAGTAGCCGAACGGTTGCAGCGCCTGCTCGATCTCGTCCGGTGCCTGCCGGTACAGGCGCTTGAGGCGCGATTCATTGTCGCCGATCTCGCCGACGCGAGTGCGCAGGCTCATCCGCGCCTCGATGTTGTCCCGCGCGGCGTCCTCCACCCCCTCGATCTCCACCCGCACCTGCGCCGCCGCGACGGCAGCGAGCAGGCTCAGCAGGATTGCGGCCCCTGCAGCCAGGCCCCGGCGTCGTGTCAGAATCATCAGGCGCAGTTTAGGTGCTGCGCCGGCCACCGGAGTTCATACATGGCGAGCGAGGTGACCCTGGTGATCGGCGGCAAGCGCGGCTCGTCGTGGTCGCTGTGCGCCTGGCTGTTCCTGCAGCACCACGGCGTCGCCTTTCGCGAACGCGCGCTGGCCCTCGATACGCCCGAGGGGCGTGCCCAGTTGCAGCGGCTGTCGCCGTCGGCGCGCGTGCCGCTGCTGTTGTCCAGCGAATTCGCGGTGTGGGAATCGCTGGCGATCTGCGAGTTCGCCGCCGAATGGTTCGCCCTGCCCGCGGCCTGGCCGATGACCCCGAGCGCCCGTGCCATGGCCCGCGCAGTGGCGCTGGAGATGCACGCCGGCTTTGCGCACCTGCGCCGCGAGCTGCCGTTCGATGCCGCGCGCACCCCGCGGCCGGCGGCGCTGAGCGCGCCAGCGCAGGCCGAATCTGCGCGGGTCTGCAGCATCTGGCGCACGGCGCGCGCCCGTTGCGGCTCCAGCGGCCCCTGGCTTTTCGGTCAGTTCGGCATCGCCGACGCCATGTTTGCGCCGATGGCGCTGAGATTTCATCAGTACGCCATCCCGATGCAGGGGCCGGAGCGTGAATATGTGGAGCTGGTGCTGGACCATCACGCGGTCCAGGCCTGGATGGACAGCGCGCAGGCCGATCCGGTTTCACGACTCGAATTGCCGGCCGCGGCGGACGCGGACCCAACCTCGATTCGCTCGGTGACCCTGCACGATTGAATCGCGTTGCCGCCGCGCTACGAACCCGACGCCACTACCGGCTCCACCGCGAACCCGCGCGCGCGCAGTTCCTGCAGCAGGCTGTCCGGCCCCAGCAGATGACCGGCGCCCACGATCACCAGTTGCGCGGCTGCGCCCTGCAGCCTGGGAACCAACGCCGCCGCCCAGGCGCGGTTGCGCTCGCTCATCATGCGCCGGTGAAAGCGCGGAAAGTCGCGCGCGGTGTCGACGATGAAGCGCTCCATGGCGCGCGTGTCGTTGCGCTGCCACAGCTCGATCAGCGCGTCCGGCTGCAGTTCCGGGCGTTCGAAGTCCTGCAGGGTCGACTGCAGGAACTGGCGCGACATCTGCGCGTCCATGCCGATGAACAGTTCGAACTGCGCCTGCGGCGTCTCCAGCCATGCGATCGGCCGTTGCATCGACTGCGCCTGCCGATAGAAATGCTGATCCAGCCCCAGGCTCGGATCCATGCCGGCGCGCTGGAATTCGATCAGGCCCAGCGTCAGTCCGCAGAACCAGGCCTTGAACGGATCGCAGATTTCCGCAGGCAACTCCAGCTCGCGCGCACGGGACTGCACCTTGCGATGCAGCTCGGTGCCGACCTCCTGCGCCAGCCCCTGCCCCGATGCCGCGGCCCGCAGCATGTGCTCGCGCATCTGCGGCGCCGCCAGCGCTGCCGGATCGGTCTCCAGCACCAGCTCGCGGGTGTCGTCGTAGGCCTGCTGCAGGGCCTGCGGCAAGGGATAAGCCGAACGCGGCAGCACGTGCACCGAACCCATCACGTAGTGCGTGGCCCGTTCGCCCTGCACCTTCCACAGAAAAGGGGCGTCGGCGGCCTGCGACGCGCCGCCCAGCAGCGCCAGCCACAGTCCGAACAGGTATCGGGCGGTCTTCATCGCTTGCGCTGCACCGACGGACGGACCGCCTGCCAGGCCGACAAGGTCGCCGCCGCAATGGGTTCGGCGCGCCCGCCCAGGAGCGCATCGAGCGCATCGAGATCGTCGAACCCCCAGAACAGCTCGCCGCGCACCAGCAGGGTCGGCACGCCGAATGCACCGATCTGCAGCGCGCCATCGGTGTAGCCGCGCAAGCGTTCTCGCGCCGCCGGCGCGTCGGCCTCGGCCAGCAGCGCAGCCGCATCGAAGCCCTGCGCGGCGAGCAGCTCGGCCAGCACCTGCGGGCTGGAGACTTCGCGCGACTGCACCCAGGTGGCCAGCCACAGCGCGTCGATCAGGCGCAGACGTTCGGCGGGGTCCAGCTCGCAGCAGCACAGGCGCAGTGCCGTCAGCGGGTTGAACGGGTGCGAATGCGGCGGCGCGATGGGCAGCCCCAGCCGCTGCGCCTTGCGCAGTACGTTGTGCAGCATCCAGCGACTCTTGGCCGGTACTTCCGCCGGCCCCACCTGCCCGTAATGCTTGAGCATGACGCCGAACACCACCGGCACCGGCTCGAAGCCCAATCCGTGTCGTGCCGCGATCTCCCGCGCGCGCTGCCACGCCAGCCAGGCGTTGTGCGAGATGAAGTCGAACAGGAAAAAAATCCGGTCGGGTTGATCGAAACCGTGCTTGTCCATGGCGCGGATGATGCGGCAGCGATTCGGTGCCTACAAAAGGCGGGGTGGCGGCATCAACCCATTGGCGCCAGCTCTGGCGCACCCGCTCGCGGCTGGCTGGCGTCGGCGCGGCGCAGACGATTGCTGCCGTTGAGGGTCTCGAAGGCGATGTCGAAGCGCTCGCCGCCGCTGCGCACCGCGATGCCGTCGACCTGCCAGAACTCGCCGCGGCAATGCTCGGGGGTGATGTCCAGCAGCAGATAACCCTTGGCAGCCAGATCGACATGCTTCAGGTGCGGGTTCTGCAGGCGCAGCACCGGCTGGGCGATGGTGAGGTCTTCCAGCCCCGGCGAGGTCACCGAGGTGGCGACGAACTCCACCGCCCGAGAACCTTCGCCGTTGAGCGCGTTGTAACCGCCGGTGGCGGGCAGCAGGTTGTTGGGATCGGGCGTCAGGTCCATCGCCCAGGCGGTGTGGATGTCGCCGGTCAGTACCACGGCATTGTCGATGGGCGCGTTGACACCGTCGCCCGCCAGGGCCGCAAAGATGCGGTCGCGAGCCACCGGGTAGCCGTCCCACTGGTCGGCATTGATGAACTGGCTCAGGCGCGTGACGTTGGGCAGACCCAGCAATTTCAGTTGGCCGAACATGACCTGCTGGCCCAGCAGCTTCCAGCGCGCCGAGGTGCTGCGCAGGCGCTGCACCAGCCACTGCTCCTGCTCGTCGCCGAGCAGGGTGCGCGCCGGATCCAGAAACTCGCCGATGGCAGTGAATACGCCAAACGGGATGCCGGGAACGCCGAGCGTGGGGGTCAGCGGCTGCGAGCGTGCGAACAGGCGCGTGTCCAGCATCAGCAGTTCCACCAAGTCGCCGATGGCGAAGTGGCGGAAGATGCGCGTGGGGTCGGGTGCGCGGATCGGCATCCATTCTTCGTAGGCCTTCTGCGCCGCCGCCTTGCGGCTGGACCAGGCGCCTTCCAGCTCCGGCTGATGATTCTCGGCACCGTCGCGCCAGGCGTCGTTGGCCGATTCGTGGTCGTCCCAGACACAGACCATCGGGTGCTGGCGGTGCAGCGCCTGCAGTTCCGGTTCCAGCTTGTAATAACCGTGACGGGCGCGGTAATCCTCCAGGCTGACGATCTCGTGCGGCGGCTCGTAGGTGCGCGCCTCGCCGTACTCGCCGTTGCCGTATTCGTAGATGTAGTCGCCCAGGTGCAGCACCAGGTCCAGGTCGGCGCGCTCGGCCACGCGGGCGTAAGCATTGAAGAAGCCGTGGGCGTAGCTCGAACAAGACAGTACCGCGATGCGCAGACGCTCGACGCTGCCCACCGGCAGGGTGCGGGTGCGGCCGATCGGCGAGGTCTGGCCCAGGGCTTCGAAGCGGTAGTAGTAGGTGGTGGCCGGTGACAGGCCCTGCACATCGAACTTCACGGTCCAGTCGCGCGCGGCCGTGGTGCTGCCCTCGATGCGCTGCAGGTTCTGGGTGAAGCCGGGATCGGTGGCGATGTCCGCCGTCACCGCCTGGGTGCCGCTGATGTAGGCGGTGATGCGCGTCCACAGGATGACGCGATCACTCAGGGGATCGCCGCTGGCGACGCCGTGCTTGAACACCGGCTCGGCCGGACTCTGCGGCTCGCGTCCGCCGGAGCTGCCGCCACCGCAGGCCGGCAGCAGTGTCGCGGCGCCCAGCACGGCGGCCGAGCCGATGCCGCGCCGCAGAAATTCGCGCCGGGACAACCCCTGGCGGCGCTTGGATCGACGACGGCGTGGTGCGGACATGAAGCAGGACTCCGGTCAGACCGAAAACGGCAGCATGATTTCGTAGGTGATGCCCAGCCCCAGTCCGTTGCGCGAACCGCGATTGGAATTGAAGTACAGACGTCGGCCATCCGGCGAGAACGCCGGCCCGGAGATCTCCGACGCATCCTGGCCCACCACCTGCAACAGCGGGATGACACTGCGATCCGGCAGGATCACGCAGAGCTGCATGTCGCCACCGTCTTCGCAGACAAGGATCTCGCCGGTGGAGGTGACGGTGAGATTGTCCACGCCGGACAGAATCTTGTTGGCGCCGGTAGCAGTATCGAAGTCGTAGATGATTTCCAGGGTCTGCGCCGCCGTGTCCAGCGCCCAGATGCGGTTGTCGCCCTTGGTCGCGAAATAGGCGATGCCCTGGTGAAACCACAGCCCCTCGCCGCCATCGAACGCGGTGGCCGCCGGCAGGCGGTTGTCGATCTGGCGCGCACCGGGGTTGGCCGCGTCTATCCACTGCACCGGCAGGGGATTGTTCTCCGCGGTGTCGGGATCGCCGATGACCTGCAGCACCTGCAGCGTTCCCTGCTCGAAGCGCGCGCGACCGCCCGCAGGCCAGTCGGCTTCGGTAGCGACGAAGCGATAGAAGCGGCCGTCGGGCAGGTCTTCGGTCATGTAGACGCAGCGGCGATCCGCATCCAGCGCCAGCGCTTCGTGGGCGAAGATACCCAGCGCCGGCTTCACCGCTTCGTCCTCGACGCCGAACGGATCGCACTCCCACACACGCCCGTCGTTGATCTCCTCGCAGCTCAGCCAGGTGTTCCAGGGCGTGGCGCCACCGGAGCAGTTGAAGGTGGTGTTGCGCAGCACGCGATAGCAGTCCACCACATTGCCGGCCACATCGAACACCAGCGCACTGGCGCCACCCAGGCCCGGCACCAATTGCCCACCGGCGCCGATCAACTCGTCGATCAAGGGCAGACCGGACAGCTCCGGAAACGCGAAGGTCACGGTTCCCGTGCCCGGCACCTCGCTGTTGCAGCAATAAATCCAGCCGCCGCCGGCGCGCGGAAACACTGCGCTGCCGTCAGGAAAGGCATGCCAGATGCCGGGGCTGCCCGCAGCGGGAAACTGGCCTGCCACCGCCACCACGCGCGAGGAGAAACCCGCCGGCAGGCGGATGTTGTTGGCGTCGGGTTCGCCCAGCGGGCCGACGCCGGCGAAGCGTCCGCTGGCCATGATCGGCGTGCTGTTGCCGGAGCTGCCGCCGCAGGCGGCCAGCCAGGTCGCGGTGCCGGCGGCGCCGGCACTCCAGAACAGTTCTCGCAGGAATTCGCGTCGCGTGCGCGGCCTGAATTTCATCTGGGCGTCTCCCAAAGCCTGGATGCTGGTTGTTCTACGGTGACGGGGGCGTGACGGATGAGGTTTTAACCGCAATGCGGTTCGCTTGACGAGATGAAGCGGCTTGCAGGTCGGGCCTGTAGATCGGGTTTGTAGGTCGGGCTTCAGCCCGACATTCCGACTTCCACCCAACAGTATTGCGTTTATCCCCTCTCTGGCATCAGCCAGTCGTGCGCCGCCGCCGATCCGCCGAGCGCGGCGAAGTCGAACAGCTTGGGGTCGGCGAGCTGCGACGGTGCCACATTGCCCAGCGCCTTGAAGATGATCTCGGAACGACCCGGATACTCGCGCTCCCACTGGTCGATCATCCGGCGGACCTGCTTGCGCTGCAGATTCTCCTGCGAGCCGCACAGATTGCAGGGAATGATGGGGAACTGCTTCTGCGCCGCGTACTCGGCAATGTCGTCTTCGCGGCAATACGCCAGCGGACGGATCACCACGTTGCGGCCGTCGTCGGAGCGCAGCTTTGGCGGCATCGCCGCCAGCTTGCCGCCGAAAAACAGATTGAGAAAAAACGTGGCGAGAATGTCGTCGCGGTGATGCCCCAGCGCGATGCGGTTGAAACCCTGCTCGTGGGCAAAGGTGTAGAGCGCTCCACGCCGCAGCCGCGAGCACAGCGAACACATGGTCTTGCCTTCAGGGATGTTGCGCTTGACCACGCTGTAGGTGTCCTGCTCCAGGATGGTGTGGGCCACCCCTCTGGACGCCAGATACTCCGGCAGGATGTGCGCGGGAAAGTCCGGCTGCTTCTGGTCCAGGTTCACCGCGTGCAGTTCGAAACGCACCGGCGCCTTGGCCTGCAACTGCATGAGCACGTCCAGCATCGTGTAGCTGTCCTTGCCGCCGCTCAGGCACACCATCACCCGATCGCCCTCGCCGATCATGCTGTAGTCCTGGATCGCGCGGCCCACCTCGCGGCGCAGGCGCTTGGCCAGCTTGTTGGACTCCACGCGCGCCTTGTCCGCTGGCGCAGCGGCGCGGCGTGGCGTGCGGAAATCCTGCAGGGGCGTGGCGTGCATGAGCGGATCGAGACCAGGACGGACCCGGATTATCCCACGCCGCTCAGGGGCCGGCAGGCTGATGGCCCTTCCGGGCGCGACGGCCAACGACCCCGATCACGCGCCATCGACATCGCCGCGATCGTCGCGGCATGCTCGGCGCTCGACAACCCGGATCGAGCACGATGGCCAAGGCGACCCCGTATTTCTCTGCAGAGACCTTCAAATTCCTGCGCCAGCTGGCGAAGAACAACTCGCGAGAGTGGTTCCTGGACAACAAGCCACGCTACGAAGCCGAGGTCCGCGGCCCGGCGCTGCGGCTGATCGCCGACCTCGCCGATCCGTTCAAGGACATCAGCCCGCAACTCACCGCCGTGGCCAAGCCGGTCGGCGGCTCGCTGTTCCGCATCCATCGCGACACCCGCTTTGCGGGCGACAAGCGTCCGTACAAGACGCACGTGGGCATGTACTTCGCGCATGCCGCGGCCAGCAAGGCGGCACGCGGCGAAGTGGGCAATGCGTCCATGGGGCGGCTGGATACACCCGGCCTGTATCTGCACATCGAGCCGGGCGCGTGCTTCCTGGGCGGTGGGATCTGGCATCCGCAATCCGAGACCACCCGCCTGATCCGCGACTACATGCTGAGCAATCCGGCGAGCTGGAAGAAGGCCACACGCGACCCGAAATTCCTCAAGGTCTTTGCGCTGACGGGGGCCGCGCTGGTGCGTCCGCCCAAGGGCTACGACCCCACGCACGAACTGATCGAGGACCTCAAGCGCAAGGACTTCATCGCCTCGGCGCAACTCGACGACGACCTACTGCTGCGCCCCGATCTGATCAAGCAATTGATGTCCCGCTACGTGCTGATGGCGCCACTGCTGGACTGGCTGTGCGGTTCGCTGGACCTGGAGTTCTGAACCGGCAGGCATCGGCCCACTCAAGTCGATTGACGCTGGGGCGATTGACCTTGGAATGATCCTCCTCTTAAACTGCGACTCATGAAGTCGTAGTTTAAGAGGTGCCTCTTCGTGAAGTCCTCCCTGTACGGCGCCGGCGCCGAATACGCCCTGCACTCGCTGCTGAACCTGGCAATGCAGTCGGGCCCGGCCAGCGTTCGCGACCTGGCGACGTTCCAGGGCATTCCCGAGCGCTATCTGGCCAAGCTGTTCACCCGTCTGCAGAAGGCCCGCCTGGTCGCGGCGAGCGAGGGCGTCGCCGGCGGCTTCGTGCTGGCCAGGCCGGCGGCGCGCATCCGCGTGCTCGACGTGCTGGATGCGGTGGACCCGGACCGCAGCCTGTTCGCCTGCGCCGAGATCCGCCGTCAGTGCGCGCTGTTCGGCCAGCAACCGCCGGGATGGGCGACATCGGGCCGCTGCCAGATCGAATCGTTCATGGCCCACGCCGAGCGCGAGCTGCGCAAGCTGTTGGCAACCAAGACGCTGGCCGATCTGGGCCAGGAGCTCGAATGCAAGGCACCTCGCAGCTATCTGGAGGCGTCGACGCTGTGGTTTCGCCAACGCAAAGACCGTCGTATCACGAGGAGAAAACAACATGAACCCGAGCACGACAAGCCGGCCTAGCCTGGCCTTGCTGCTGGCCGCCATCGTCGCGGTGCACACCGCCATCGGGCTGTGGCACGGGGCCGCCCACGTCCACGTGCCGGTGCCGTTGACTGGGCTGCAGCAGGCATTTATCGGCGTGATCATCGTGCTGTTGCCGGTGGTGGGCGCCTGCCTGCTGTGGAGCCGCTGGCGACTCACCGCGGCCTGGCTGATCACGCTGGCGATGCTGGCCTCGCTGATATTCGGCCTGCTCAACCATTTCGTGCTCGATTCGGTCGACAACGTGGTCTCGGTGCCGGAGCACGAATGGCGTCACGGCTTTGTGTTCTCCGCGGCGATGGTCGCGGTCAGCGAAACCGCCGGCACCGCGATCGGCGCCGTGGCGATATGGCTGTGGGGGCGCCGGACCTGAGCGGCGCCGGTGGACTCACGACAAGCGGCGGCGGCAGTAAACTAGCGGCCCTTTCACCCGCCTATTCCAGAGAGTCCACATGAAAAAGCCCGTCAAGGTCGCCATCACCGGCGCTGCCGGCCAGATCGCCTACTCGCTCATTTTCCGCGTCGCGTCGGGCTCCATGCTCGGCCCGGACCAGCCGGTGATCCTGCAGTTGCTGGAGGTGCCGGTGCCGGAAGTGCTGGAGAAACTCAAGGGCACGATCATGGAGGTGGACGACTGCGCCTTCCCGCTGGTCCACAGCGTGGAGCTGCACTCCGATCCCATGAGCGGTTTCGAGGGCACCGACTACGCGCTGCTGGTCGGCGCACGTCCGCGCGGCCCCGGTATGGAGCGCAAGGATCTGCTCACCGCCAACGGCGGTATCTTCGGCCCGCAGGGCAAGGCCATCGCGGCCAAGGCCAGCAAGGATGTGCGCGTGCTGGTGGTCGGCAATCCTGCCAACACCAACGCGCTGATCGCGGCGACCGCGGCCAAGGGCATGGACCCCAAGCAGTTCCATGCGATGGTGCGCCTGGACCACAACCGTGCGCTGTCGCAGCTCTCGGCCAAGACCGGCACCCATTTCAATGACATCGACAAGATGATCATCTGGGGCAATCACAGCTCCACGCAGTACCCGGACATCAGCCACTGCACCGTCGGGGCTAAGCCGGCCAAGTCGCTGGTCGACCAGAACTGGATCGAGAAGGACTTCATTCCGGTGGTGCAGCAACGCGGCGCCGCCATCATCAAGGCGCGTGGCCTGTCGTCCGCCGCTTCGGCAGCGTCAGCCGCCGTTGATCACATGCACGACTGGGTGCTGGGTTCCAACGGCAAGTGGGTGTCGATGGGCGTGCCCAGCGACGGCTCCTATGGCATCGCGCCGGGCATCGTCTACGGCTATCCCTGCATCTGCAAGAACGGCGGCTACGAGATCGTGCAGGGTCTGAGCGTCGACGAGTTCAGTCGCGGCCGCATGACCGCCACCGAGAACGAACTGCGCGAAGAGCGTGCCGCGGTCGAAGATTTGCTGAAATAACCGGGAATCGAGAATTGGGAATCGGGAATCGTCAGAAGCGGGAATGACCTCGCCGTCCGTTCCCGACTCTCCATTCCCGATTGCCGATTCCCGGCTTTCTATGCAGATCTTCCAGTTCAGCAGGCAAGGCGAAATCCCCACGCGGCTGGACCGCGTGGAGCGCGTGCCCGCGGAAGGTTTCATCTGGCTGGACTTCAACCGCGACGAGGCGGAAGGCTGGCCGGAATGGCCGCGCCGCCTGCTCGGCCTGTGCATCAACGAAGAGCATGTGTCGGACAGCCTCAACGTCGATCATCCGTCCTACTTCGACGGCACCGACGACTACGACATGCTGGTGTTCCAGGGGCTGACGCCAGAGGCGAACCAGGACGAGAACCTTATCGTCGGCAAGGCGGCGGCGTTCTTCCTGTTCGACAACCTGCTGATCAGCGTCCGCTCGCCGGAGAATCTCAGCTTCGAGATCGTCACCCGCAAGTTCTGCGAAACCAGGCTGCGGTTTCCGTCCACGCCTTTCGGTCTGGTGCACGTAATCCTGGACACCATGGTCGAGCGTTATCTGTCCGTTACCGGCGAGTTCGAGGACCGCCTGGAGCAGATCACCGACGAACTGATCGACCCACGCCATCCTTTCCACGACTGGCAGGAACTGATGGCCTACCGCAAGCAGGCGCACAAATTGGAACTGCTGTGCGGCAAGAACATCGACGCGCTGGATGCCTGGCGCCGCGAGATGCGCCAGGAGATCACCGACAACCAGCGCATCCGGCTGGATGATCTGCGCGAACACATCCAGCGCGTCTCCATGCACGCCGATTCGCTGCAGCGCGACATCGAAATCGCCATCCAGCTGCACTTCTCGGCGGTGGCCAATCGCACCAACCGCATCATGCGCTCGCTCACCGTGCTGTCGGCGATCTTCTTCCCGCTGACCCTGATCACCAGCATCTACGGGATGAATTTCACCAACATGCCCGAGCTGCAATGGAAGTACGGTTACTTCATGGTGCTGGGCGTGCTGGTCACCGCAGTGATCGTGCTGCTGCTTTACTTCAAGCGCCGCGGCATCTTTTGAACGAACGCATCCGATCTGTAACGCCGCCGCTTCATCCTGTTTGCGTCTTTCCTGTCAGCGTGCCCGCCGATGTCGAACGCAGAACCCACTCGTATCCGTCTCGACATCGATGCGCCCGCCGACAGCGGCGCAACGCTGGCACGTTTCGGCTGGGGGGTGGCCATTGCCGACACCCGGGTGCCGCTGCAGGCATTGGATACATCGGTGGCCGAGCTGTGGATGGGACACGGCCTCACGCGGTCAGGCTCGCGCGGCGCCGTTCAATTTACCAGCGACGACCGCTGGCTGATCGGGCACCTGTACAGCGAGGCGCAGGACATCGAGCAGGCCGCGTTACTGACCTACCGCGCGCTGGGCGACTTCATCGCCGCCAGCGAGTATCCCTGCCTGCTGCGCACCTGGAATTATCTGGACCGACTCAACCAGGGGCAGGGTGACGACGAGCGCTATCGACGCTTCTGCATCGGCCGGCATCACGCCATCGCCCAGCCCGGTTTTGAGGCGCGCCTGCCCGCCGCCACCGTCATCGGCTGTGATGCGCAAGCTCCCGGCCTGCGGCTGAGCTTTCTGGCCGGTAAAAGCCCTGGCCTGCAGATCGAAAACCCACGCCAGACCAGTGCGTTTCAATATCCGCGCGACTACGGTCCGGTCAGCCCCAGTTTTTCCCGCGCCACCCTGGTCGGCCCGCACCTGCTGGTGTCCGGCACTGCCGCCGTTGTCGGCCATGCGACCCGGCATCCGTTCGATGCGCTGGCACAGACCGACGAGATCACCGCCAACCTCGAAGCCCTGCTCGCTCACGCTCGCGGTACACACTTCGCCGGTGTCGACGGCCGCTGGGCGGCGCAGGCCCTGCGCCTGTACGTGCGCCGGCCTCAAGACTCTGCGGACGCCGTCGAGCATCTGCGCAACTGGATTCCCGCCAATGTTCCACTCAGCGTGCTGCGCGGCGACATCTCGCGTGCCGATCTGATGGTGGAGGTCGAGGGCGTGTGGACTTACACGCAGGCCTGAGCACTGGCGGTTGTTTGCATCTCCGCCCACGATCAGCTGGCGCCGATCACCGTTCACGACCTCGACCTTCGCGAATCCGGTATCGCGTTGCGAAGAAGCGGGGGCTCCATCGGCTCACGCACGAAATGTCAGGGCTCAGGGCGCCGCCTGCGGCGCATGCCGGGCGAACGTCGCCATCTGGTCCGCCAGAGCCTTGCGATAAGCGGGTCGCGCCTCGCAGCGCAGGCGATAGGCGTCCAGGGTAGGCATCTGCGCAACCAGATCGGTGTGCCGAAGTATCTGCAGCACGGTGGTCATCAACAGGTCCGCCACCGTGAAGCGATCCTCCAGGTAGTCGCGCCCATCCAGCCATGCGCACAGATCGGCAAGGCGCGAATTCACCAGCTGCACCGCGCCCGCCCGACGCAACTGCGCCCATTGCGCATCGGCCTGAAACAGGTCGATCACGGCGAGTTGCACGATCGGCGGCTCCACCGAAGACAAGGCCGCGAACAACCAGGCCGAAGTCCGCGCACGCCCCTGGCGATCCGCCGGCATCAGTACCTCAGACTGCTGCGCCAGGTGTTGCAGGATGGCGCCGGACTCGAACAGCACCAGGCCGTCTTCCTCGTAGCTGGGCACTTGCCCGAACGGCTGCAGCGCACGATAAGGCTCGGAGTTCTGATCCTGCGGCCCGATCAGTCGCTCCTCGTAGGCAAGGCCGGCTTCTTCCAGCGCCCAGCGCACGCGCAGATCGCGCACCAGCCCTTGGGCAAACGGTGGCACCCAGCGAAACGCACTGATCGTGATCATGCTTGCCTCTCGTACGTTTAACGCGCGTTTTAACGCCTTCGACTGATCACTAAAGGTCGCCCCTTCGACGCCTGCCCGACCATGGCGGATTCGGCGCCGGTCACTGCGCGTCCACAACATGGGCCATCCCCCAGGCCGCGTGCAAGAACGGCTTGTGCGAAAAGCCGTCTGCAACCGTCAGGGACGGCGGCACCAGAAGTATGAACACCGACGTGGCTTCTCTTGCGCCGACCGCGCGGTCCTGCCATCGCGAGGCGACCAGAATCTGCGTGTACTCAATCGCGTCGTAGACCAGGGGATCGTCCAGACGCACGAGATGCCAGCGCAGCGGACTGTCTGCGCAGGTCGGCGTGGACACCACCGCGCCCTCGCGCGGCAGCAGCGCGGCAAAGCGATCGTTGTGGTCAAAGTATTCGATCCGCAGTTTCATGCAGCCGCCCTTCCTTTTCGCCTGCCGCCCGGACCGCGAGCGACACCCTGGATCAATCGTCGCCTGCCTCCCTGAGCCCGGTATCCCATTCGATCTGGCAGCGCTCGCAGGTGTAGCGAATCGGCTGGCCGGCAGCCCGGTGAACCGCGTCCGGCGCCGGGATTCTCAGTCCGCACGCCGGGCATCGATAACGACGCAACATCCACACGTCCAGAACCACCCACGCAAGCATCCACAGCAGGAAGAAACCGCCCGCCACCCACGCGACGCGCTCCGCGTCGCCGCCGTTGCGCCACATCACGACCAGCGCCAGCAACGGCGGCAACGCCAGCGCCACACTTCGAACGATGAAGCGGCGCTTGTAACGGAGGTCTTTCTTCAGAACGCGCACCGGCAAGACTGTAACGGTACCGCCGGAATCCGTCGCCGGCCCTATCGTTACAGACCGTTCTTTACCGATACGAGCCGGCACCCTACCGGCCGTACTTCGTCAAGCCGCCAGGGATCCGCGAGTCGCGCCGCCGGCCTCGCTTACACGCTTTGCTTGGCCGTCGGCCGTTGGTTGACCTGCTCGTACCAGCGCCGCGTCGCCGGGCAGGTGTCGGGGATGGGCATGTCCACGGCAATCGCGAAGTCCATCGCGCACAGCGTGGTGATATCGGCAACCGAGAAGCGCGCGCCCGCCACCCATTCGTTGTCCGCAAGCTGCGTTTCCAGCTTGGGGTAGTAACGGGCGACGCGGCCCTTGCCGCGCTCGATCAGCGCGGGAATCTGCGGGACCTTGGCGGTGGTTCCGGGCAGCCCGCGATCGACGAACTCCGGATGGGAGTTGCGAAACACTTCCGCCGTCCCGATCAGGCACTCGTCGTAGGCGCGCCGCTCCCACATTTCGATGGTGCCCTTCTCGACCGCCGTGCGGCCCATCAGGTTGGGCTCCGGAAAGCGCTCTTCGAAATAGCGGCAGATGGCCATGGCCTCGCCGATGCTCGCGCCTTCATCCGTTTCCAGCATGGGCACCATCGCATGCGGCCAGCGGTCGATGTACTCGGGCAGCAGGCGCAGGCCCGATCCGATCACCTCTTCGATGGCCGGCAGGTCCAGATTTTTCTCCAGCACGAACATGCGAACGCGGCGGCAATTGGGTGCGAACTGCCAGTTATATAGCTTCATGGGAACTCTCCTCGGTAGGTCGGTATTTCGAACAACACCGTCAACGACGGTTTCGACTCGGATGCAACTTGATGCAGCGGCTTCAATCCAGAATCTTCAGCGTCACCCGCGCGATGTCGGCCAGAACGACGCGGCCCGGCCTCCCTTTTGACGCAACGTTGAGTCCGGAGAAATTGTTCATCAGGAATCGGCCGATCGAACGCGGATCGTCCCGCCTGGCGATCGTGCCGTCCGCCTGCCCGCGCTCGACGGCACGGGCGAACCCGTCTTCGACCCGCGCGCGGGCGACCACCAGCGCGCGCCGCAGCAGCGGATCGCGATCGGCCACTTCAGTCATGCAATTGTTGACCAGGCATCCGTGGCGGCCCTTAGGCCCCGCAGTGTGCGCCACCATGCGGGCAAACGCCTGCTCGATTTCCTTGCGGCCCGCCTCGGGCCTGAACAAGGGCAGCAGAACGCCATCCATTCCGCCATCCATGTAGCGCTGAATCGCTTCGATCAGCACGCTTTTCTTGGCACCGAATGCGTTGTAGAAGCTGCCGCGGGACAACTGCATGGCATCCAGCAACTCGGGCAATGGCGCCGCATCAAAGCCCTTCTGCCAGAAGAGCCGCATCGCGCCCTCGACCGAAGCCTCTTCATCGAATTCCCGTGCGCGCGTCATGAACAAATCTTTCTAGACCAATCGGTCCAGGATGCTCCGCCTTGCAGCTTCACTCGTCAATGTGGTGGTGGCACTCTGCCTCGCATCCGGCTTGCACACTTCGCAAACGACGCTGGTTTCCAGCACGATCACGTGTAGTCCGCGGGCTCCGCTGGCGTAGCATTTCGATCAAGTTGGAGCGCCTGCAACTCAGGAAACGCATGGAAGAACTTGCGTAGCTCTGTCCCCACCTTCGCCCGCTGCGGAAGATCCACCGCGGTGGCCAGAATTGCCCGTACCTCGGCCTCGGTGCTGCGTCCGTGCTGAGCGGCGCGCACGCGCAATGCACGATGAACCTCGGACGTGACGTTGCGGATGGTGAGGGTGGGCATGGCGAGCGTTCCAGTCGAAACGACAGCAATGCGGGCTAGCGATTCCTGCTTCTGCTGTCAGCGTCCCGCGCCGCCCTTGAAAGTTGAATCCCCCGGGGAGAGTTGAATCCCACCGGCTCCCCACTTTTCGAGCCGCTGTCGCTATTACCCCCGCCGTAGCGCCGTAATCACAATCGCCGCAACGTCATTGCCGATCCAGCCACCGCCGTTCTCGGCCAAGGCATGGCGTGCGCCCTGCACCTGACGCTTGCCGCAGCGGCCGCGGAGCTGGTCGGTGAGTTCCACCAACTGGCCGCAGCCGGATGCGCCGATCGGGTGGCCCTTGCGCAGCAGGCCGCCGGAAGGACTGACTACGCAGCGGCCGCCGAGTCTGGTCGCTCCTCTTTCCAGAAGTTTGTAGCCCTCGTTCTTTGCAGCGAGGCCAAGCAACTCGTAGTAGATGACTTCGGCGGGGGCGGAGGCATCGTGCAGTTCCACCACGTCCAGGTCCTGCGGGCCGATGCCGGATTCCTCGTAGCAGAGTCGGGCGGCGTACTCGGGCGCGGTCTCGGTGTCCTGCTCGGTGTAGTCCCAGCCGGTTGCGAGCACTGACGACAGGATGCGTACGCCGTTGTTGTGCAGGCCCAGTTGCCGCGCCTTGCGCTCCGACACCAGCACTAGCGCGGCGGCGCCATCGCCGATGGGCGAGCACATGGGCAGGGTCAGCGGGTCTGAGATCATCGGCGCGGCCAGCACCTGTTCCACGCTCAGCGCTTCCTGATACTGGGCCTTGGGGTTGAGGCTGCCGTGCAAGGAATTCTTGGCGGAGACCATCGCAAAATGTCGCGGCGTGGCGCCGCTGCGCTGCATGTACTGATGCGCCATGCGCGCGTACACGTCCATGAAGATGGAACGCTTGCTGGTGGTTTCGCTCAGATCGGCGCGCACACCGGACGCGGCCAAGTCTTGCGACAACCGTTGCAGGACGCCGTCCATGTCCTCGACGTCCACGGCGCCGGTGAAGACCGAAAAAGTCTTCTGCTTGTCGGCGCTGTAGAGCTTCTCGTACCCCACCACCAGCACCACGTCGTACGCGCCCAGCGACACCATGGCCGCGGCCTGCTGAAAGGCGGTGGACGAAGTGGCGCACGCGTTCTCGCAGTTGATCACCGGAATGCGGCCGATGCCCAGGTTGCGCAGCACCACCTCGCCCGGCACCAGGACCTGCCCGGTGATGATGCCAGCCGCTGCGGTGCCGGTGTAGGCGGCTTGCAGTTCGTGCTTGGCGATGCCGGCATCGGCCAGCGCAATCTCGACTGCTTCGGCCACCAGCGACTTCAGGCCGCGGTCCAGGTATTTGCCGAAGCGCGTCATGCCGGCGCCGGCGATGTAGGCATTCATCTTCACAAGCGGTGCTCCTGCTGAGCCCGGCAGGCTGCGTCCGGGCGATGGGTCGTTTATCGGCTTTTTCGTCGTCGATGTCGATTTCGCGTCGCCGCGTTCGTCGATCCATGACAAACGCAAGCGGGTCACTCCGGCCGCGATGCCAGAGGTTGCGCCGGCTGCGCGCTTGCTTAAGGCACATCCCCGATTCTGCCCCGAGGAGCAAACGATGGAGCTGCACTATTTTCACGCCATGAATCCGCGCAAGGCCTGCGCAGTGGCCAAGCTGCTCAAGCTGCCGATGACCTATCGCCTTGTGGACGTGGCCGGTGGCGGGCTGCGCACCGCGGAATTTCTGGCCCTCAATCCGAATGCCAAGGCCCCGGTGCTGGTGGATGGCGATCTCAAGCTGTCGGAGGCGGCGGCCATCCTGGTTTATCTGGTCAATCAGGCGGGGTCCGATCTGTGGCCCGGCACAGCGGATCAACAGGTGGAGGTGCTGCGCTGGATCAGTTGGGATGCCTGGGAATGGGCGCCGGCCATCGGCACGTTCTACTTCGAGCACGGGATCAAACCCGTGTTCGGCCTGGGCGCGCCGGATCAGGCGCTGCTGGCCAGCAAGGCACCCAGGGTCGCCAAGCTGGCCGCCATCCTTGATGCGCATGTTGCAAGCACCGATTACCTGGCCAACGGCCGCCTGAGCGTGGCCGACTTCCATGTCGCCGCCATGCTGCCGGACTGGCAGGCGCATCACATGCCGCTGGGCGACTATCGTCATCTGCTGGCATGGCATGAGCGCCTGATGGCGATTCCCGAATGGCGGGATCCCTGGCCAGCCTGACGTGCGATGTCGGGCACTGCAGATTCGTCCCACGTGGTGCCGCATGCACCTCGGCGCTAAGGTAGCCCGCCGCCCACTCTCACTTCCTGGATCGATCGTGTTCGGACGCCCTATGCATCGACAGGTGGCGCTGCTGTCCACCGCGCAGGCCTTGTTCCAGACCGGCTCGGTGCTGGTGATGACGGTAGGCGGGCTGGCCGGCGGCGCCATCGCAGCTTCGCCCTCGCTGGCCACCCTGCCGATTGCGACGATGTTTCTCGGTACTGCGCTGGCGACGTTTCCGGCCTCGATGTGGATGGAGCGCGTGGGGCGTCGCGTGGGATTTTTCGCAGGCGCGCTGCTCGGCACGTTGGGTGCGCTGCTGGCCGCGGCCGGCATCTGGACCGAGTCGCTGGCCTTGCTGGCGCTGGGCACGATGCTGTTCGGCAGCTATCAGGGCTTTGCGCAGTTTTATCGCTTTGCCGCGGGCGAGGTCGCCGACGAAAGCTTTCGTCCGCGCGCGATTTCGCTGGTGCTGGCCGGCGGCGTGGTGGCCGCGTTTACCGGCCCCTGGCTGGCGCGCATCGGCGGCCCGCTGCTGCAGCCCGATTACCTGGGCTCGTTCCTGCTGTTGGCGCTGGTGTCCGCCGGCGCCGCCGGCTTGCTGCTGGGACTGCGCGTGCCCGCGGCGGTGGCGCCACCGGCAGGCCTCGGCAGCGTACCGATGCTGCGGCCGTGGCGGGTCATCGTCACCCAGCCGACCTACCTGGTGGCGCTGTTCGGCGCCGCGACCGGCTTCGGCGTGATGGTGCTGGCGATGACCGCCACGCCGATCGCGATGGTGCATCACCAGCACCATCTGGCCGATGCATCCGCGGTGATCCAGGTGCATGTGCTGGGCATGTTTCTGCCGTCGTTCTTCACCGGCAGTCTGATCGCGCGCTTTGGCGTGCTGCAGGTGATGTTCGCCGGCGTGGGACTGTTCCTGGGCCATGTCCTGATCACCCTGACCGGCACCGGTTTCTATTCGTTTGCGGTGGCGCTGACCCTGCTCGGCGTGGGCTGGAATTTTCTCTATATCGGCGGCACCACCTTGCTCACCGGCACCTATCACCCCGCCGAAAAAGGACGCGCGCAGGCCACCAATGACCTGACCATCTTCGCCGTGGGCCTGCTGTGTTCCCTGGCCGCCGCGGCATTGCTGCACGCGGTGGGCTGGCAGATGCTCAACCTGCTGCTGCTGCCGTGGCTGGCCGCCGCCGCCGCGGCACTGCTGTGGCTGGGCTGGCGCCAGCGCAACCAGGCCGCGGGTGTCGCCGCGGGTTAAGTGCCGAACGTGGCGGCGCTAGCCGCCGGTGCAGGCGCGGGGTTCATCGCATACCGATTGGCGCGACCAAAGCTGCCGAAGTCGTTGAATCGCACACCCACCTCGCGCAAGGCCTGATGCGCCTTGGATGCGGTGAGCTGACGCACGTAGAAGGTTTCGCCCACCACAAAATGGTGGATAGCGTGCGTGCTGCCAAAGTTGAAGCAGAACAGTTGCAGCGGCCACAGCCACCAGCGGTCGAATACTTGCGTCTGCTGCACCGGGTTGTTGGCCTCCACATCGCCGTAGTAGTGCATGTTGCTGCTGATGAAGTGCAGGCAGAACGTGCGCAGGGTATTGGGCAGCACCCAGATCACCGCCAGCAGATTCACCCAGGGCATCGCTGCCGACAACGCAGCCGGCCAGGTTGGTGTCCAGCCCAGCAGCGGACCCAGCAGCTCGGCGCCGTGCACGATCAGATAGGTCAGCAGCAAACCCTGATAGATGAAGGTGAACGGGAAATAGCTGGTCAGCAGTTCGCGGGCGATGGCACGCCGCTGCGCACCCGTCTGCACCGGCTGCGCCTTGACGAAGCGCGCACTCAACCGCGCCATGCGCAGCGGCCGCAGGACCACCGCCAGGCCCAGATCGCCGGTCATCAGCAGGCGCTTGAGACCCCAGCGCTCGCCGTTGGTGATGGTCTGTTCCTCCAGGTCGGTCGCGGTGCCGGAGAACTTGTGGTGATGCAGATGAATGCGCCGCCGCACAAACGGGCTCGCCGTGCTGGGTCGCGCCGCCCAGCCCAGCCACAGCATCAGCCGGTTGGCCCAGGGACGATCACGGAAGTACATCAGGTGAATCAGATCGTGTTCCAGCTCGTGGATCAGCGAGGTCAGCAGCGCCACCAGCGGAATGCACAGCCACCACGGCATCAGCCCCTGCGCATACAGCCAGCCACAGCCAAGCATCCCGACAAGGCTGAAGGCCATGATGCCGGCGCCGATGGCGTCCTGATGGCGCAGCAGCGGATACCGCTCGCGCAACTCATCACCCGCCTGCCGCACCACACGGCGAACATGCGCGACGCGTTCGGCATCGGACGAGAAAACAGGTTGGGCGGCGGCGATATTCATCGTGGCTCCAGCGATGCGGAATGATGCAGCGCCACTATGCGCCCGTGCGGGGCCGAGGCGTCAGATGTGCCCGGGCCTTGTTGCTTGGCATTTGGGGCCAGCCTGGCGGGTGAAGCCCGAACCCATCGGCAGTGCAAGTCCTGACATTCCATCCGACCTTCGTGGATGCAGCTTGTCGTGAACCAGGATGAAGCGTCTAATTCAGCCGACCTGAGCCTACTTGGTTCGCAGCCGATCACGGGCCTGGTCGAGCAGTCGCAGACCTGCGGCATCTGTCCCGTTCATAGCGTCATAACCCGGGAGTCAGCGCATGAAGGCATCATCATTCAATGAGTTGCGCGTCCAGCCTCGGTGTTATTAGACATGCCATCCGGTTTATCCGACTCGGTCTGTCGTCTAATAAAGCGTTGAACTAAACCGCTATCGCGGTAGTTTTGCGATTTGTTGAGTCTGTGCAGTTTTCTGTTTTGCGCTGATCGTTGCAGCTTCCTCTCACGGGAACGGCTGCACGGCAGCTCGTTCCAGCGGGCGCGTAGCGCATGCCGCTCAATTACATCTGCGGCTTACGTGGCCAAGGTGTGCAACGAGCAACGGTCTTCGCGCACCGCTCGCAATAAAGCTCTTTGAATTCGGCTTCGGGATCCATAGCTCTAATCAGGCGCTCCAGCCGACCCGACGGTTCCTACGCTTTAGTGGACACCCTGAACTAACCCCACGCGCCCTCAGACCGGCACCCGCGCCGCCCAAGCACGCACCTCCCCCACAAACAGCTCCGGCTGCTCGAACGCGGCGAAGTGGCCGCCTTTGGAAAGCTCGTTCCAGTAGATGAGCTGCGGCATGCAGCGCTCCGCCCAGGTGCGCGGGGCGCGATAGATTTCCTTGGCGAAGATGCTGCAGCCCACCGGCAGTTTCAGCGGCACGGCGAAGAAGCCGCCTTTGTAGCTTTCCCAGTACAGGCGGGCGGATGAGGCGCCGCTGTTGGTGAGCCAGTAGAGGGTGATGATGTCCAGCATCTGGTCGAAGCTCAGCGCGTTGCGGGTGTCGCCCCCGCAATCGGTCCAGCGCCAGAATTTCTCGTAGATCCACATGGCCTGCCCGACTGGTGAGTCCGCCAGGCCATAGCCCAGGGTCTGCGGGCGGGTGGATTGCTGATGCGAATAGCCGGAGTCCCACTCTCCGTATTCGGTCATGGCACGCACCATCTCGGCTTCATCCGGCGATAGCTCTCCGGCAGGAATCTCGCGCGGCATCACCAGCGGCATGTTGACGTGAATGCTCTTGAGGCCGGCGGGCCGCTGTGCGCCCATGGCGGTGGTGATGGCGGCGCCCCAGTCGCCACCCTGCGCAAGGTATTCGGTATAGCCCAGGCGCTGCATCAGCGTGTGCCAGGTCTGCGCAATCTTTGGAACTGACCAGCCCTTGTTCGTGGGTTTGCCGGAAAAACCGAAGCCGGGCAGGGAAGGAATCACCAGATGAAACGCATCTTCGGCCTTGCCGCCATGCGCGGTGGGATGGGTGAGCGGCTCGATGACCTTGAGGAATTCCAGCACCGCGCCGGGCCAGCCGTGGCTGAGCAACAGCGGCCGCGCGTTCTCATGCGGTGAGCGCACGTGCAGGAAATGGATGGACAGGCCATCGATCTCGGTGGTCCATTGAGGATGGCGGTTGAGCGCGGCCTCGCAGCGGCGCCAGTCATAGGCGTTCATCCAGTGATCCACCAGTTGCCGCGCCTCGGCCAGCGGCACGCCCTGGCTCCAGCCCTCCACGGTCTCGGCATCCGGCCAGCGGGTGCGGCGCAGGCGGGCCTGCAGATCGTCCAGGTCGGCCTGCGGGATGGAAACTTTGAAAGGCGTAACGGCGGTGTTCATCGTGTCGTGCGAGGGATTGATTTGGGGTAAGGGTTGCCACAAGCTTGCATCAGCATTGGCCGCGGCGACTACCGCGGACCCTCCCTGAGCACATGATGGTTGCCCGCGCGACTCGCTGTTCCCATTGCTGCTTCCAGAGCCCGGGTATCGCGGTGAGCATGCTGTTCCTTCCGATGTCACACTCAGCGCCATGAACCAGCTCCTTACGCTCGGCGAGCACGCCGGAGAACTGCTCAAGACACGCGGCGAAAGAATCGTCGTCGCCGAAACCTCGGCCGGTGGTCTGGTCTCCACCGCATTGCTGGCCGTGCCCGGCGCCTCCGTGTACTACGTTGGCGGGGCCATCACCTATTCGCTCAAGTCGATCCATGCGCTGGCCGGTATCGACATGGATGTGCTGCAGAAGCAGAACATCCGCTCCAGCTCGGAGCCTTACGCGCAAATCCTGGCGCGCACCATTCGCGAGAAGCATCCGCGCGTTACCTGGGGCCTGTCCGAGAGCGGCGCGGCCGGCCCCACGGGCAATCGCTACGGCGATCCCGCAGGCCATACCTGCATGGCGGTGGATGGGCCGGTGAAGCTGGTGCGCACGCTGCGTACCGGGCAATCGGAGCGCTATCCGAACATGCTGGCGTTTGCGCAGGCCACCTTGGCCTTGTTGATCGAAGCGCTGGAATCTGCTCCCCGCGGTTGAATCGGGCGATCTGCGCCAGGCCAGCTCCGTAGCCCGGTTCCGCGCAGCGGAGCCGGGATCGGACCCTCTCAAAGAGCCCCCGGCTTCGCTGCGCGAAACCGGGCTACGTTGGCGCCTTGCTGATCCTGTCGGCTCGCGGCAGGCACACGCCGCAGCACATATTTGTAAAGTAGCGGCGGGATTGCTCGGGGATAAACGTGGACGCCAGCCTGATCGGCCTGGCTCTGACCATGGCCGCTGCCTGGATGCAGCCCGACGTGGCGGTGCTGGAGGATCCCGATGCCAGTCGGGATATCGCCACCGTCAGCCAGCCTGGCCTGATCGATGCTTTCGAGCCGGTGACGGCGCAGCCGCTGAACCTGGGGCTGAGCGCATCGGCGTGGTGGCTGCGCATCAAGATTCCTGCCGCGGCGTCGTCGCGGTTGCTCAGCGTTCCGTATTCGCAGAACGACGAGTTGAGCTTGTATCGGCCCGAAGGCGAGGCCTGGATCGAATCGTCCGCTGGGGATCAGCAACCCTATGCGCATCGTCATCTGCTGCATGCGACGCCGCTGTTCGAGATTCCGGCCGGCTTCTCCGGCGTGCTGTACCTGCGCGCCGTCTCGTCGGGCTCGGTGCTGCTGCCGCTGGAGTTGTGGGACGAGCGCGCGTTCTGGCAGCAGGATCGGCGCGCGCAACTGGCGTACGGTTTCTACTACGCGTTCCTGCTGGCCCTGGCGCTCTACAACCTGTTTCTGTGGAGCGTGGTGCGCGACCGCGCCTATCTGTACTACGTGCTGTACCTGTTTGCCCTGGTCTGCTTTCAGGGTTCGTACACCGGCCACGGCGGCTGGCTGCTGTGGCCGCAGTCGCCCGCCTGGGCCAATCTGGCGACCCTGGTCGGGCTGGCCGGCACGCTGGGTTTCGGTGCGGCTTTCGTTGCCAACATGGTCCGGACCGCCGGCTACTGCCCGCGCTGGCATCGCGCGCTGCAAGGCCTGATGCTGGCCGCAGTGCTGACACTGCCACTGTTGGTGCTCCAGTACCGCGCGGGCATGGCATTGCTGCTGCTGGCGGTGCTGATCTCCATCCTCGTGTTTCCCGGCGCCATCATTTCGGCCTATGTCGCGGGAGCGCGTCAGGCCCGCTTCCTGGTGATCGGACTGGCCGCCTTTCTGCCCGGTGCGGCCTTGCTGGTGTTGCGCACCCTGGGGCTGATACCCAGCAACTGGTGGACCGAGCACGCCTACCAGCTCGGCACCCTGGCCGAGGTGATGTTCCTGTCCTTTGCGCTGGCGGATCGCATCAACCTGCTCAATGCCGAGCGCGATCGCGCCACCACCGCGCTGGCCGAGCAGCGCGAGCGCAGCGCGCAGGCCCTGCTGGACACCCAGGACGCCGAGCGTCGGCGCATCGCCCAGGACCTGCACGACGGCCTGGGCCAGCAGTTGCTGGCGGTGCTCGGAGGTTTACGCGGCCTGCCGGCCGAGCACACGCCGCCGCTGGAATCGGGCCTGCGCGAGGCGATCCAGGAAACCCGTCGCGTGGCCGCCAACCTCTATCCCAGCCAGCTCGACCGTCTGGGCCTGCGCGAGGCGCTGGAGGCGATGATGGCCACCTTGTTCGAACCCGCCGGGGTCGACTACACACACGAGATCGACGAGATCGCACTCGATCAGCGCGATGCGCTGCAGGTGTTCCGCGTTGCCCAGGAAGCCCTGAGCAATGCGCTGCGTCACGCCGCGGCGCGCCACGTCAGCCTGCGGCTGCAGCAGCGCGACGACGGTTATGTCCTGCACATCGAGGACGATGGCCGCGGCCTGCCGCCGCCGGCGCAACGTCGCGCCGGTCGCGGCCTGACCGGCATGCAGGATCGCGCGCTGCGTTTGAACGCCACGCTGCGGATGGAGCCGCGAGCCGGCGGCGGCACCCGCATCGAACTGCAGGCTCCGTTGCGCCATGGCTGAGCGCGTGCTGATTGCCGACGACCATCCTATCTTTCGCCGCGGCCTGCGCGAGGTGCTGGCGACCGTCGATGACTTCGAAGTGGTGGCCGAGGCCGGCAACGGCATCGAGGCGCTGCGCCTGTTCCGCGAAGTGCGGCCACGCATCGCGCTGCTGGACATCTCCATGCCTGAACTCGATGGCTTGGGTGTGCTGGCGCAGGCGCTGCGCTGGCCGGACCCGCCGGCCTGCGTGATGCTAACCATGCACGACGAGCGGGCCTGGTTCAATCGCGCCTTTCGCCTGGGTGCGCAGGGCTACCTGCTCAAGGAAAACGCCGAGACCGAGATCGAACGCTGCCTGCGGGCGGTGCTGCGCGGCCAGCGTTACGTCGGCAGCGGCATCGTCTGGAAGCTCGACAGCGGCGGCGAACTGCACGCCATCGATCCGCTGTCCAGCCTCACCGCCGCCGAGCGCCGCGTGCTGCGTCTGGTGGCCGACTACCGCTCCAGTCGCGAGATCGGCGAGCTGCTCAACATCAGCACACGCACCGTGGATAACCATCGCGCGCACATCGCCACCAAGCTCGATCTGCGCGGTGCCAACGCGCTGCTGAAATTCGCGCTGGATCACCGGTCGCGGTTGTAATCGAGCCGGACCGGGCGGCCGGCACGGGCGGCGGGTCGATCACGATTTTCGATGCCCGCGCAGTGCATTCCGGCGAATGAGTAGAACCGCTCATGGCCGCCGCCGCGGGGCGGGGCCACGCTGCTGCCATGCCCGCGTCCCCCGGCCCCGCTTCCCATCGGCTCAGCACACGACAGCGCGAAGTGCTGCAACTGGTGGCGACCGGATGGTCGAGCGTTCGCATCGCCGCCCATCTGGGCTTGAGTACCCGCACGGTGGAGAACCACCGCGCGCACGCCTGCCGGCGCCTCGGCCTGCGCGGTCCGAACGCCTTGCTGCGCTGGACTTGGCAGCACCTCGATCAGCCCGCGGCCGGACCTGCGAACCGGGAAATTGAGTAGTTCCGCTCATGGCGGGCCGGCGCTGCCGTTCCTACTGTGGCGTCGTCGCACCGCCTAGCCGGAGAACGGCCATGATCCGATCCTGCCTGCTCCTTGCGCTGATTCCGATGTCGATGTTCGTTGCCGCCTGCGGAGGCGGCGGTGGCTCGGACGGCGGCGGCGGTGGCCTGACGCCGGTCCCCAACAGCATCGAAGAGGCCGTGCAGCAGCAATCCGCCGCCGCAGCCCTGATCAAGTCGCTGGTCGAGGAACTCATCAACGCCGAAAACGCCGCCAGCGATGCGCTGGACGACGAGCGCTACACCGACTTCGACGCTTGGTGGCGCGATGACTATCCGGACTGGGTGGAACGCTTTTCCGCTGCGGCCGATCGCTTTGCACAGACCGAGCAGAACCTGGTGATGCTGGCCCTGACCGAACAGGCGCAAAGCACTTCGTCAAAGTCCGGTGGTGACGCTCCGGAGAACGCGCCGGCCAAGGTGGTGCCCTTGCCGATCGTGCTGCTGGCGGTCGCCACCATCACTGCCATCGCGGCCAAGGAGCGCGAGCGCCTGGCGCGGCTCAATGACGGCGTCGACGAAGCAGAAACCCAGGCGATCATCGACGCACGTGCCGCCTATCTGCGGGCCCGACAGGGTCTCAACGAGATCCAGGCGCAGGTGCGGGCGCAGGCCGACGTGGCGCAGGTCGAGGTGCTGCGCGGCCTGAAGAACGGCATCGAACACGCCCGCCAGTTCGCCACCGAGCAGGCGACCGCGTTCTTCGGCAGCTACCTGCCCGAGGCCGCGGGTGAGGTGATGGACCTGTTCGACAGCGCCGACAAGCTCGGCGAGATCCGGGACAACGTCACCGTGCTGCTCAGCGATCCGGATTGCGACACCACGTCGGCGCCGGGACAGTCGGCGACGGTGCCGGCCAAGGCCCTCGAGGAATTCCCGGTGTGCCGGGTGCGATTCTGCGACGCCAGCGACTTCCAGTGCGACGACGTGCCCGAAGGACAGTGGGCCACCAGCCTCTACGCCGACGATTTCCTGCGCGACGAGGTCGTGGTCGATGTGCAGTCCGGCACCTTCAACGACGCCGACTTCACGCTGTTCACGCCCGAGGAAGCCGATGCCGCCCGCGATGATCCCGGCAATGGCGGCGGTGGCGGCAATGGCGGGGGGGGTGGTGGGGGTGGCGGTGGCGGCTTCAACGAACTCGCCTCGGCCAGCTTCGAGGTGCGCCTGATCGCCGACGGCGTGCGCTTCGACCCCGAGACCTTCGAGGACTTTCCCGAGACCCGCAGCGTCGTCGTCAGCGGCTCGATGCTGCCGCCGCTGGGACCGCAGGACTGCATCCCGTTGGTCGATCCACCGTCAGACTTCGGATTCGGATTCCTCGAGCAGTCGCCGGAAACGGCCAGCACCCGCGTGTTCCGCCAGGTCGGGGGACTGATCCGCGCCACCGACTGCGCGCAACTGCCGGTCGTGGCAATCCTGGCCGGCGAGGAATTCGGCAGCAATCCGGTGATCGACGTCGAGGATCTTGGTGCGGAATTCGCCGGCGTACCGCGCGAATCACTGCAGGGTGGTGACAGCTTCAGCAGTGCCAGCCGCATCGTGTTCGGCCTTTCCGGCAGCGCGGTATGCGCGGCGTTGAGCGACTTCGCCTACGGCGCCGACGACGGCGACTTCTTCGCCGACGCCGCCCTCTGCGATGCGTCCAGCCGGCTGGAGATCGTGTTCGAACGCTGAGCATCGGGAGTCGGGCGCGCACGCATGTCAACGCTGATCCCGGGCCGGGGGAGCCGGCGCGTGGTTCGGGAGCGAACACGGATTCGGACCCCGCAGACCTGATTGAGCGGATCTGCTCATGGCCGCACCGCGCGTCCGCCCCTACCGTGATGCCATTTCACCGCGCTGCCGGAGAACGACCATGATCCGCGCCCTGCTTGTTTGCTCCCTGTTCTCGACAACCCTGCTCTTCGCCGGATGCGGCGGCGGTGGGGGCGGCGGCGGCGCAGACGGCGGCGGTTCCGGCGACGGGCTTCTCATCCGCATCCCGACCAGCACCGCCCAGGCGGTACAGGAGCAGGCCGAAGCCGCCGCCGAACTCGAGCGGCTCGTCGAGGAGCTGATCATCGGCGACAACCGCGCCAACACCGCGTTGAACGACGAGCGCTACACCGATTTCGACGACTACTGGCGCAACGACTATCCGGACTGGGTGGAGCGTTTCTCCAATGCCGCGGACCGCTTCGCTCGGGCCGAGCAGAACGTGTTGATGCTAGCGCTGACCGAGCAGGCGCGAAGCGCCACGGCCCGGTCCGGTGACGACGCTGCGGAAAGCGCGCCGGCCAAGGTCGTACCGCTTCCGGTGGTGCTGATCGCGGCCGCGTCCTCCAGCGGGATTGCATCGCTGGAACTCGCTCGCCTCGCGCGCATCGATGAAGGCCTGGAGGAAACCGAAATCGATGCCCTCATCGACGCCCGCGCGGCCCATCTTCGCGCCACGCAGGGCCTCAATGAGGTCCAGGCCAGGGTACGGGCGATCGCCGATGTCGGTGAGGTCGAGGTGCTACGCGGCCTCAAGTACGGCATCGAACATTCTCTACAGTTCGCCGTCGAGCAGGCCACGTCCTTCTTCGGCAGCTACCTGCCACAAACCATTGGCGACATCATGGACCTGTCCGACAACGCCAACCTGCTCGCGGAGATCCGCGACAACGTCACCGTGCTCCTGAGTGATCCGGACTGCGATACCACCTCGGCCCCGGAACAGTCGGCGACTGCGCCCGCCAAGGCGCTGGAAGAATTCCCGACGTGCCGCGTGCGCTTCTGCGATGCCGGCGACCTGCGATGCAATGACGTGCCCGAGGGCGACTGGGCGACCAGCGTGTACTCCGACGATTACCTGCGTGACGAGGTCAACGTCAACGTGCAGTCAGGAACCCCCAACGATGCCGTGTTCACCCTGTTCACGCCTGCGGAAGCCGACGCCGCGCGCGACCCCGGAAACGGTGGCGGTGATGGCGGTGATGGTGGTGATGGCGGTGGCGGGGATGATGGCGGTGGCGGGGATGATGGCGGAGGAGGTGGTGATGGCGGTGGCGGGAGCGGGGGCGGCGGTGGGGGTGGCTTCAACGAACTGGCCTCGGCCAGCTTCGAGCTGCGCCTGACGGCCGACGGCGAGCGCTTCGACGACGAAACCCTCGAGTCCTTTCCCGAGACCCGCAGCGTCATTGTCACCGGTGCGATGCTGCCGCCGCTGGGGCCGCAGGACTGCATTCCACTGGCCGCTCCGCCATCCGACTTCGGCTTCGGATTCCTGAGTCAGTCGCCGGCCTCGGCCAGCACCCGGCTGTTGCGACAGGTCGGGGGGACCATCCGCGCCACCGACTGTGCTCAGCTGCCGCTAGCCGCGATCGTGGCGGGCGAGGCGTTCGGCAGCGACCCGGAGACCGAGGTCGAGGACCTCGACGCTCAATTCGGAAACGTGCCGCGTGAGTCGCTGCAAGGCGGTGACAGCTTCAGCAGTGCCAGCCGCATCGTGTTCGGCCTTTCCGGCAGCGCGGTGTGCGCGGCCCTGCGCGACTTCAGCTACGACAGTGACGACGGCGCCTACTCTGCCGACGCCGCCCTCTGCGATGCCTCGAGCCGTCTGGAGATCGTGTTCGAGCGTTGACGCGGAAACGGCGGTTCAGGGATGGACCGTCCGGGCCGGCCGCCCCTTGATCATCCCGATCGGCAACGCAGATTCGGGATCGCCACTCCGCCGGCATCCGCCACTAGGGATTGAGTAGATTTACTCATGGCGTGCGCGGCGGGCGACGTCTAGCCTTGATCGTCGACCCTCTGGATTCCGCCATGTTCCGCATCCTTGCGCGTGCCGCGCTCGCCGGTTCAGTCCTGGCTCTGCTCGCGGCCTGCGGTGGCGGTGGTGGTGGTGGCGGGGACGCGGGCGGCGACGACGGCATCGATCCGCCGGGACCGGCCGCCTCGCCGTTCACCGATCGCGCCGTTTCGGTCAACCCCACCGATCCGCGGGTCTACAGCTTGGCGGTGGAAAGCGGAGAGACGGTGGACTACCTGGCGCAACGCGATGCGTCCGGCATTCCCACCGTGATCAAGATGATCGACTACGCGAACGCGGACGGCGAGCGATTCCAGATTTCGCTCGACGCGTTCGGCCTGCCGGTGCGCGCGGTGGACGAAGACGGGCGCGTGCTGGAGCTGACCTATCTGGACGACAACGACCAGCCGATCGCCCTGCCGGCTGAAGCTGCAGCAAGCTCGGCAAGCGCCAAGCAGGGCACGGTGACAAGCATCGCCGGCATCTCGGCGCAGATCAGTGCGCCGGACGACGACCAGAGCGGCGCCGTCACGCAGTCCGCTGCACGCTTTCGATTGTCGCAACCGACAACGGTGAGCCTTGCGCCGCCGTCGCTGGTCGCGATACAGCCGCAGGGCAATATCGACGTGCTGGTGTCCAAGTGCGGAACGCCGATCAATCCCAGCGGCGACGTCTTCGTTCGCTACACCGACATCAGCTCGCTCGGCACCCGCCGCTATCCGGCCTTTCCGACCTCGCAGCCGGGGCGGTTCGTGGCCAACATTCCCACCCGCCAGCCAGTCGACGTGCCCGACGCGCTGGAATCGGTCTGCAGCGGATTCGCCAACACGCTCGGAACCTTCTGCTCGGTGTTTGACGCGGGCCTCGCCCAGGGCGCCGCCGGATCGATGTCCGACCCTGCGTTCCAGACCGCCCTGTGCACGGCCCTGGGCGTGGCGGTCGCGCCGGTGGCAACGCCGGTGGCTGCAGCGGCGGCAGGCGCCTCCTGCCAGGCGATGCTGGCCGGCGCCACTCTGGCCTGCGGCACTTTGGGCTTGTCGGCCGATCCGACCCCGGACGGCAACTCCGTGCTGCAGGCCCTGTGCCGCAGCGAAGAAGCTCTGCGCGCGGTGGACTCGGCGGTGGGCATCGACCAGGTCACGCTGCAGGCGGTGGCCGATTTCCAGACCGGCGCGGCCCTGGTGGCGGCGGGCAGCGCCGATCCGGGCATCGCGGCGTCCACCGAGCGGGTGGTGAGCGCGGCCGGACCCTTTTCGGACCTGATCGTCGATAGCCTGACCCCTTCGGTGGACGCGCTGGTCACCGATCCCGCTCCGCCCGTGCTCGGCAGCCCCTACATCGCACGTGCCGACCTGTCCTGCGTGCTGGGCGCGCAACTGGATCTGAGTGTCGACAGCGACGGTGATGTCATCGCGTTCGAAAACGTGTTCGGCGCGTCCGACCAGCAGAGCATCTCGGTCGAGGTGCCTGCTGCTACGGACCCCGAGACGGTTGATCGCCTGCGGGTCTCGGCCGTCAACGACGCTCTGGCGCAGTCGGTGATCCGAACCCGTTTCGTGCGCTTCGATCCCGGCGAGGAAGATCCCGGCGGCGGCGGCGGTGGTGGTGGTGGCGGTGGTGGCGGCCCGATCAGCTCCGCCAACATGTCCTTGCGCCTGCTGGCCGAGGGCGATGTTTTTCTGCCGTCGCCGGGAACGGAAACCCGCACCATCACCGTCATCGGGGCCGACTTGTTGCCGCTGGGGAATTTCGACTGCGTTCCGACGACGGCGGTACCGGCGCTGTTCTACAACTTCCAGCAGAACACGGTGCCGGGCTCGGATGCCGATGTCCGCGCGCTATTGGGCAACATCCGCGCCGCGGATTGCGCGCAGTTGCCGGACGTCACCCTGGTCAGCACCAATCCCGCGTTCGAGGCCAACATCGAACTCGCCGGCATTCCGCTCGACAACCTGTTTGGTGCCGACAGCTTCCAGCAGGCCTCGGCGGTGCGTTTCAGGCTGGACGGCGAGGCGGTCTGCAGCGCGTTGCGCAACTTCGACTACCGCGCCCTGAATCTGGCCGGCGACACCCAGTTCATCGCACAAAGGCTGAGCTGCGACGCCAGCAGCGCGCTCGACATCACGTTTTTCCGCGAGTTGGACCCGCCTTGATTTGCAGCGGATGAGGTCGCTGCAGATTCCCCGAGGGGAGAAAACCGCCAAGCTCCGGAAACCGCATTTCAACGCAAAGGCGCAGAGCAAACGGAAAGGACGCCGGGGATGGTTCTGGCCTGCGCCCCTCACCAGAGGAGCCAAGGCTGTCCACGGTGTTTACTTTGCGTCCTTTGCGTTCAAACCTAAAAACGGCGATCAGCCACGGATCTCACGGATAACCACGAATCAAAACATGAACCTGCCGGGAATCTCTGCTTCACCGATCAGGGGCCTTGATCGGCGCTGGCAAGTGCCCGATTTTCAATCCGTGTGATCCGTGGCAATTGCTTTTTGCGGGCATGCGATGTTCAGCGCCAACGTCCGGCGTCGTGCGCCAGCGCCGCCGGGGCTCAGGCCGGCTGGCTGCGCACCCGCGCCACCGCGTCCAGCCAACCGGCATAGCGCTGCTCGGCCTGCGCGGGCTGGATACCCGGTTCGAAGCGTGCGTCCTCGGCCCATAACTGGGCGATCTGCTCCAGCGATTCGTACACGCCGGACTGCAGGCCCGCCGCGTAGGCAGCGCCGAGCGCGGTGGTTTCGACCATCGCCGGGCGCACCACGGTGATCTGCAGAATGTCTGCCAGCGATTGCGTCACGAAGTCGTTGACCACCATGCCGCCGTCGACGCGCAGTTCGGTGGGCGATAGCGCGTCCTCGCGCATCGCCTGCATCAGATCGCGGGTCTGGTAGCCGACGCTTTCCAGCGCCGCGCGCACGATGTGGGCAATGCCGGAGTCACGGGTCAAACCCAGGATGGCGCCGCGCGCCTCGGGGTCCCAGTACGGCGCGCCCAGGCCGGTGAAGGCCGGCACCAGATACACGCCCTGGGTGTCCTGCACCGAGCGCGCCAGCGCCTCGGTTTCGCCGGCGGCCTTGATCAGGTGCACGGCGTCGCGCAGCCATTGCACTGCGGCGCCGGCCACAAAGATGCTGCCTTCCAGCGCGAAAGTGGGCTTGCCGTTGAACTGGTAGGCGACGGTGGAGAGCAGGCGGTTTTTGGAGCGCACGCACTCGTCGCCGGTGTTGAGCACCATGAAGCAGCCGGTGCCGTAAGTGCTCTTGATCATGCCGGGCGCAAAGCAGGCCTGGCCGACCGTGGCGGCCTGCTGGTCGCCGAGCATGCCGCGGATGGGCATGGCGCCGTCGAACACGACCGGGTCGGTCAAACCGAATTCGGCGGCGCAGTCGCGAATCTCCGGCAGCAACGCCTTGGGCACGCCGAAGAAGGCCAGCAGTTCGTCGTCCCATTGCTGCGTGCGCAGGTTCATCAGCGCGGTGCGACAGGCGTTGCTGGCGTCGGTGGCATGCACGCGACCGCTGGTGAGGCACCACAGCAGCCAGCAGTCGACGGTGCCGAAGGCCAATTCACCGCGCTCGGCGCGCTGACGTGCGCCGTCGACGCGATCCAGGATCCAGGAGATCTTGGTGGCGGAAAAATACGGGTCCAGCAGCAGGCCGGTGCGTTCGGAAAGCCAGTCACTGCGATCGGCGTAGCGCGCGCAGAACTCGGCGGTGCGGCGGTCCTGCCAGACGATGGCGGGATGAATCGGCGCGCCGGTGGCGCGATCCCACACCACCGTGGTTTCACGCTGGTTGGTGATGCCGATGCCGGCAATGTCGCGCGCGGTGAGCTTGGCCGCCTTGAGCGCGCCCAGCACGCAGGCCACCACGTCGTCGCGGATGCGCAGTGCATCGTGCTCGACCCAGCCGGGCTGCGGATACGACTGCGGCAGTTCGATCTGGTGAACGCCGAGCTTGCGACCGGCCGCGTCGAAGACGATGGCGCGGCTGCTGGTCGTGCCCTGGTCGATGGCCAGCAAGGCTTGCATGGAACACTCTCCTCGGTTTGTGGAACACTCCAACCACACCCACGATAAGCGCCGACCACGGCGCAGGGCATCACGGGACCTGGACTGTGAGTGCGACCGAATATCAACTGAAAGTCAACCGCGAGTCGGTCGCGTTCGTGCGCTGCTGGATGCCGGCGCAAGCACCGCAGGCCTGCGTGCAGATTGTTCACGGCATGTCGGAACATGGCGGCCGTTACGCGCGCTTCGCCTCTGCCCTGAACAAGGCCGGTTTCGCGGTGTTTGCGCAAGACCTGCCGGGACACGGCCGCAGCGCACGCGCGCCGGATGAGCTCGGACATTTTGCCGACGATCATGGTTGGCGTCTGGCGCTGCAGGCGATCCGCGCGGTGCAGGTGGATATCCGCGAGAAGCATGCCGGCCTGCCCTTGCTGCTGTTCGGCCACAGCCTGGGCGGACTGCTGTCGCAGGACTACATCGTCCATCACGGACGTGAGATCGCCGCCTGCGTGCTGTCTTCCACCACCGGCAGCATGGGCCTGATGCGCTCGATCGGCCTGGGTTTGATGACGGCGGAAAAAGTCTGGGCGGGACCGCGCCACCGCAGCGCACTGGCCGAGGCGCTGTCGTTCAAGGCCTTCAACCGCAAGTTCAAACCCAACCGAACCGACTTCGACTGGCTGTCGCGCGACGCCGAAGAGGTGAATCGTTACGTCGACGATCCGCGCTGCGGCTTTCGCGCGTCCACCGAGCTATGGCTGGAACTGCTGGCGATCGGCGCACGCCTGCGCGAACCGGTGCGGCTGGCGCGCATCCCCAAGACCCTGCCGATCCTGCTGATCGCCGGCAGCGATGATCCCGCCACCCAGGGTCTCAAGGGGCCACGCGCGCTGGAGCAGGCCTATCGCAGCGCTGGCATCGAAGACGTGACGCTCAAGGGCTACGAAGGCGCGCGTCACGAACTGCTCAACGACTTGTGCCGCGAACAGGTCACGGCAGATATCGTGCAATGGCTGCTCGACAAGGCACCGGCTTGAATCGCGCAACGCGGGCGCGCCCATGGGCATGGTGCTTCGCCGTGGTCTTGATGGTCGGCGCTTCCAGTGCGGTCGTCGCCGCGCCCAAAGCCGAGCTGTGGGAACGCTGGACGCGGCATGACGCCAACTCCACGCGCGTACTCAACCATGAGCTGTGGGCGCGCTTTCTGCAGCGTTACGTGGTGACCTCGGCCGACGGCATCAACCGTGTGAAGTACCGCGAAGTCAGTGTCGACGACAGCGGCTTTCTGCGCGTGTACCTGGACCAGTTGCAGCGCACGCCGGTGTCCACCCTGCGCCGCGAAGAACAACGGGCGTACTGGATCAACCTCTACAACGCACAAACACTCAAGCTGGTGCTGGACCGCTATCCGGTGAAGAGCATTCTGGACATCTCCATCTCGCCGGGCTTCTTCGCCAAGGGGCCCTGGGGCGCGCGGGTGATGAAGGTGGAGGACGAGTCACTGTCTCTGGACGATATCGAGCACCGCATCCTGCGACCGATCTGGCGTGACCCGCGCCTGCACTACGCGGTCAACTGTGGGTCGGTGGGTTGCCCGAGTCTGGCGCGCGAACCGTACACCGCCTCCAACACTGAAGCATTGCTGGAGGCCGGCGCGCGTGCCTACGTGAATCACTCGCGCGGCGTGAAAGTGGTCGATGGCCGTCTCTACGTGTCGAGCCTCTACACCTGGTACAAGCACGACTTCGGCCGCAACGACGCCGAAGTGATCGAACATCTGCGCCGCTACGCCGAGCCGGAACTGGCGGCACAACTGCAGGGCATCCACCGCATTGCCGGCGAAGACTACGACTGGGCGCTGCACGACGCCCGTTGAGCCCGCAACGGGTTCACCCGTCTGCCTGAAACCACCGCTGATCCTCGCCGTCGGCATCGACGCGCCGCTCGTCGAAGCTGCTCTTCAGTTGGGTCCGGCTTGCGCAAGTCTAGGTCCATCGGTTGCCCGGCAAGCACACCTTCAAGAACGACTTGAAACGCGCTTGAAGACCGTGCCTTGCGGGACACGCGATGCACTTTTCAGACACGTCTTTAATCAATCAATACTTGTGGAGGATGGAACCATGCGCAAAATTTCCCTGTTGGTCGCTGCCTCGGCGCTGTTCGGTGCCATGTCGGCACAAGCTGCCGGCGTCGCCGGCGGCGTGGTGGGTTCGGTCGCGGGCGCAGTGGGTGGCGTGCCGGTCGTCGGCGGCACGCTGGCAGGCGTGGTCGCCGGCATCGGTGGCAATGTGGGCGGCCAGGTCGGCAGTCTCCCCGCGCTCGGCAGCCTGCCCGTCGTGGGCGGCGTGCTGGGCTCCGCGAACGGTCAGCTCGCCGGCATCCCGGTGGTCGGCAGCATGCTCGGCAGCGCCTCCGGCGGCATCGGTGGCGGCGCGCTGCCGGGCCTGGATGGTCTGCCGGTTGTGGGCGGAATGCTGAGCGGCGGCGCGTTGCCCGGCCTGGATGGATTGACCAACGTCGGCGGCATGCTGGCAGGCGCGGTTGGAGGTGGCCTGCCCGGACTGGACGGCCTGCCCGTCGTCGGTGAGCTGGTCTCGGGAGTCGCTGGCGGTGGCGTACCCGGGCTGGGCAGCGTGCCTGGCGTCGGTGGCTCGGTGGGTGGCTCACTGACCGGCCTCAATGGCGTGCCCGTCGTGGGCGGTGTGGTGAACGGTGTGGTCGGCCAACTGCCAGCGCTGTAAGCGCTGACGCGCTATCTGCGATTGCGTGAACCTGCCCCGCGGACCGCAAGGTCCGCGGGGTTTTTGGTTTTGCCTGCGAAAAAAGTATTGAAAACCAGCGCGCGCTGATTCGCAACAAAGCGCTGTGATCTGCGAGACACCTCGCAAACGGTTGATCCCATGCCGCCGATATTGCAACCCAGGGAACAGGACATCGACGGCCGCATTGGCGACTTCAACGCAAACGCCGATGCACCTGCGACCTGCTGCGGAAGACAGGCGCAGCGACGACGACGTTCACCCGAATACGTCTTCGCAAACCTGCGCTTCCACAGTCTGCAGTGCCCACTCAACTCAAAGTTACGGAGAGATCGTCATGATGAAAAACATTTCTGTTTTGCTCGCTGCTGCAGCCCTGTTCGGTGCCGCTTCGGTTAACGCTGCAGGGCCCGGAGCAGGTGCTGGCGGCGGCCTCGCCAGTGGCCTCGGCGGTGCGCTCGGCGGCTTCGGCAATCTTGGTGTCGGAGCCGGCGCCGGCACCGGACTCAAGATCGGTGCCCTGCTGGCCGGCGCCGGCAACGGCCTGGTTGGCGTCGACGGCATTGTCGGCGGAACCCTGGGCGGCGCCCGTGGGCTGCCGGTTGGCGAGCTGATCGATGGCGTCGGCGATATTGGCCTGGGTGCCGGCGCTGGCGGCGGCGGCGTGCTCAAAGGCGTGATCGGCACCAGGGTGCTGAGCGACCTGGTGGCGGGCGTGGTCGTGACCGGCGCTGGCGGCGCAGGTGCCGGTGGTGGTGGCGGCGCAGGCGGTGGTAGTGGCTTGGGGCTCGGCAACTGAGCGGTGCGGTCTTTAAATAAGCTTGAAATCAGCATTCGCCCCGCCGTGCCTAGTGTGCAGCGGGGCTTTTCGCTCGGATAGTGACCCACAGCCGGCACCGGACTCTACGGATGAACGCAGGGAAGCGCTCCGACGCCGTAGCCAGTTGATCTACGGCTCAAAGTTTTTCGCGCCTCCAGGCTCTGCGGCGTAGCCGAATCAGGCAGTCCCGACAGGTTTCCTCAAGCGTCGGTGTGCCTTTGAAAATGCTGTTGGAGTGCCAGCGCTCAAGCCTGACAATAATTTCCACCACCAACCGCGCGTTCCATAGGCTGCCAAGGGGCACTTCGGCGCCTGCTGTACCGACCGTTCGTCACTTCGGGTCGAAGCTGGAACCGATCATGCAGTTCACGTTCGGCCTTTCGCCCGACACCAAGCACGAAAGCTTGCAGCCTAAGGCCAGTTCATGTCACCGATCTTCGACCTCGGCGTCAGCGCATTGCCGTTTCTGCCGCACGGTTATTGCATCCTGTGGGATCCGGCGCTGCTGTGGTCTTTCATCATTTCTCATGCCGTCATCGGGATTTCCTACTACTCCATTCCTCTGGCGATAGGCTGGTTCGCATATCGCCAGAAAGATCGGCGGTACAGCGGCGTGCTGTGGTTGTTCAGCGCTTTCATATTTGCTTGCGGGACGACCCATTTCATTGGTCTGATCAATTTCTTCACCCCAATTTACCGGGTTGATGCCGTCATCATGGCGGTAACCGCCGCCATCTCCGCAGGAACCGCGGTCGTCCTCTGGTCGCTGGTCCCAAAGCTAGCGAATTTCATCGATGAAGCTGGGCGGTCAAAACGCAGCCTGGAAGCCAGCAATAGAGAACTGGTTGATACGGTTGCCCTGCTGGATCGACAGCGGGCTGAAACGGCTGCGTCCGAGCATCGTTTCCGGCTGATTTTTGAGAACGCGCCGATGGGGCTGGCAATGGTCGGCCTCGACGGCCAGCTGCTCGATGTCAACACCTCCCTGTGTCGACTTTTGGGCTACACCGAAAAGGAGCTGCTCGGGAAATCCTTCCAGGAGATCACTCATCCCGATGATCTCGATGCCGATCTGGAAAACGTCAAACTGTTGACGGATGGCAAAGCAAAGTCTTACCGGATGGAAAAGCGCTACTTTCACAGCCTGGGTCAGGAAGTTTTGGCGCAGCTGGACGTGGTGGTGCTGCACGACCCACAAGGCCGGCCGCAGCAGTTCATATCACAGGTAATGGACGTCGGCGTGCGTCTCAGGGCCGAAAGAGAGCTGCGTGATTACGCTCTGCGACTCGAGAAAGGCCTGGCGACCCTAAAGCGCCAGAACGAGGAAATCTCGCTGCTGGGCGACCTCAGCACGGTCATGCAGACCTGCGAAAGCCTGGATGAGATGAGCGCCCCGATAAGCGAGTTTCTCGGCCGCATGCTTCTCGATTATTCCGGAGCCCTGTACCTGACTCACTCATCCCGGACCTTTCTCGAATTGACCGCCGCGTTCGGCCCCGGGCCAGTACAGCCCGAGACGTTCAGTCCCGCAGAGTGCTGGGCTCTGCGTCGGGAGCTAACGCACGCCAGCGGCGACGCTGGTCTTCGTTGCGCCCACATCAAGGGCGCGGCGAAAGCCAAGCGCACACTCTGCGTCCAGGTCAGTGGTCAAGGCTCATCGCTTGGCGTCCTGTACCTTGAGCCAGTGAACGCGAAGCAGGGCGCCCACGACCTGGATGACGAGCTGCACTTGACGCAACTGCTGAATCTGGTGGCTGACCGCATCGGACTTGCAGTAGCCAATTTGGCTCTTCGCGAAAAGTTGCTCGCCCAATCGGTTCGCGACCCGTTGACCAATCTCGTGAACCGTCGCTATCTGGAGGAAGTTTTGCCGCGAGAGCTCCATTTGGCAGAACGCGAACAACATTCGGTTGCTCTGATGATGATCGATGTTGATCACTTCAAGAAGTTCAATGACGACCACGGCCATGAAGCGGGGGACAAGGTGCTCCAGCAGATTGCAGCACAACTGTCGGGCAGCCTGCGGACCAGCGATATCGCCTGCCGATTGGGCGGAGAGGAGTTCACCCTGGTTCTGCCAAGAACGTCGCTCGATATCGCGATGCTGAAGGCCGAGGAGATTCGTCAAGGCGTGGCGCAACTGGCCTTGAGATTTCGTGGCATACCGCTCGGCCCCGTGACCATCTCGGTGGGGGTCGCCTGCTTTCCCGACGACGCGGAATCAATTGAATCCCTGATGGAAATTGCGGATAGCCGCCTGTATCAAGCCAAGCAGCAGGGCCGCAACCGAGTGGTTTGCACCCGTTGCGAAGCAACCGGCGGCGAGGGCTCAAACGAAGACGAGCCGACAGATTGAAGGGGGAGCGCCCGCCCCGAATTATCCTCATCGTCAAGTTGCGCCGACCTGGAAACCAGCGAACTGCATTAATCAGCCTTGGATCTGTTTCCAATCGGCGAGGCGCGCCAGCCGACGCCGACGAATTTCCTCGCCGACCGCTGCGCCGCTGAAACCGTCTGCTAACACGTCGGCATTTGAAACCTGCGCCGCCAGCCGCGCCTGGCGCAGCCAGTCGGTTTGCGGGTACTCACAGTTTTCGAAACCCAGACGCCCGCGCGCATCGCACTCGCAGCCCTGCAATGCCAGCTCGAAACGCTCGGGGCGGCGAAACGCATCCAGACGTTCCAACAATTCCAGCAGGGTGATGGCGCGCAACTCGCGCACGCGATGCACCAGCAAATGTTCTCGCGTCACCACCAGCGCGAGATCACGCGCGTTGGCAGGTACGCGCAGACGTTCGCAGAACTGGCGCACCAGCGGCACGCCGCGATGCTCATGTCCGATGTGTCGCGGCAACTCGGCCGAGGGCGTGACGGCCTTGCCCAGATCGTGCAGCAACGCAGCCACGCGCACGTCGAGGCCATGACCGGCACGCACGGCGGCGTCCACGCACATCAGGGTGTGGATCAGCGTATCCACTTCGGGGTGATAGTCGGCGCGCTGCGGCACGCCGTGCAGCGCGGCCAGTTCGGGCATCACGCGCGCCAGTGCGCCGCAGTCGTGCAGCACGCGGAAATACACGCTGGGAAAGGCGGGGGCGGGCAGGCCGGCACGCTGGGTTTCGATCAAGGCGCGCTCGGTCTCTTTCCACACTCTTTCGGCGACGAGATGATCGACTTCGCCGGCCGCCACCATCTCGCGCATCAACACCTGGGTTTCGTCGGCGATGCGAAAACCCAGCGGAGCAAAGCGCGCGGCAAAGCGCGCGATGCGCAGCACGCGCAGCGGGTCTTCGGCAAAGGCTGGCGAGACGTGTCGCAGCAGGCGCGCGTCGAGATCCTGGCGACCGCCGTGCGGATCGACCAGCCTGCCGTGCGCGTCCTCGGCGATGGCGTTGATGGTCAGATCGCGCCGCCACAGATCATCCTCCAGGCTCACTTCGGGACCGGTGTGGAAGGTGAAGCCGTGATAGCCGTGCCCGGACTTGCGCTCGGTGCGCGCCAGCGCGTGTTCTTCCCGGGTCTGCGGATGCAGGAACACCGGGAAATCCTTGCCCACCGGCCGGTAGCCCTGCGCGATCATGTCCTCGGGCGTGGCGCCCACCACCACCCAGTCGCGCTCGCTGACCGGCAGGCCGAGCAGACGGTCGCGCACGGCGCCGCCGACCAGGTAGGTCTTCACGGCGCGCCGGACGCCAGCGACTCGAAGTCCGACGAGATCGGCGTCAGCAGTGGCGTGATGCGTTGCGGCTCGCCGCTGGCCTTCCAGCCGAACACGGTGCTGTTCCAGACGATGCGCTGGATGTAGTTGCGGGTTTCGTTGAACGGCACGTTCTCGATCCACACATCGGTTTCCATCGACGTGTCCGGCAGCCAGCGCCGCACCGCGTTGGGGCCGGCGTTGTAGGCGCCCAGCACCAGCACGAAGCGGGCGCCGAAGCGCTCGAACTGCTCGCGCATGTACGCGGTGCCCAGTCGCAGATTGGTCGCGGGGTCGAACAGATCTTCGATGGAAGGGCTGGCGAAGCCGTTGCGCCTGGCCACGTTGCGTGCGGTAGCCGGCAGCAGTTGCAGCAGCCCGCGCGCATTAGCCGAAGAACGCGCACGCGGGTCGTACAGGCTTTCCTGGCGCATCACGCTCCACACCCACTCCGGCGGCAGCTCCACCTGTTGCGCGGCGCGTACGAGGTCGGCCTGATAGGCGGCGGGCCGCGGATACAGCAGGTCGTAGTCGTCGAACACCTCGGCGCGGGTGGACGTGGCCACCGCCATAAAATGCCAGCCCCAGCTCGAAGCCACGCGCGCCGCTTCCAGCAGATGCTGCGCGTCGAGATCGGCGGTCGCCTCGTTCCACTCGCTGCGTGCCCAGGCCGGCTGCTCGATCAACCAAGCTTCGCGTGTGCGCACAAAGCCTGGCATCGCAGCAAGGCGCAGCTGGGCGGCTTCTGATTCGGGGCGCTGGGGTTGCTGTGGCAGATACGCACGATCCAAACGCTCGGCGGCGAGCACGGCGTAATAGCCGTTGTCCTGCACCAGCGATTCGTAATCGACCTGCGCGAGCTGCGCCTGGCCCAGCTTCTCGGCGCTGCGCGCGCGCCAGTAACGCCAGCGTGGCTGCGCGAGCAATTCCGGTGTCATCTGTGCAATCCACTGCGCCGCCAATTCCCAGTCGCCCGCCCACAGCGCCGCGCGCACGCGCCACTCAAAGCCACGCTCGTCCAGCGCTTCCACCGGCACCTGGCGAAAGCTGTCGACCGTTTGCGGCAGGCGGCTCCAGGATTGGTTGAGCGCGATCTCGCGGCGCAGCTCGCCCGGCGTTGCCGGCGACTGCAGGGAGCAGGGCTGACCGCAGTCCGCCTCGAACCGGGCGACGATGGCGCGCGCGCTGTCGCGGTCGCTACGTGCGAGCTTGGCGAAGGCATCGTAGATCGCACGCGGCTCCAGGTTCTGGGCGTAGGCGCGATCCAGATGCGCTGCCGGATTGGCCAGCACGTCCACCCACAGCTGGTAGTAGCCGCGCTGCGCTTCGGGCAGCAGCTTGATCAGATACCGGGCGAGGCCGAGGTTGGCCGCCTCCAGCGCCAGGCGCGTGCGGGTGGCGATCTCCTCCACCGTGAGCGCGCCCTGGGCCCGCAGCCAGTCGATCTTGTCGGTGCAGGACTCGGGCAGGCTGCTGCCAGTGCGCCAGATCTCCAGCGCCGATGGGAACAGTTCGGCGCCGGCACCCGCGGCGATGCGCGCGTTCAGATGATGGCAGCGCAGCGAGGTGTCGGCGCGGGCGTCCAGATAATGCGCCTCGAAGCGTGCCCAGTCCTTGCGCTCGGCCAGTTGCTTGAGCCAGGCGGTGCGCAGGCGCCGAGTCCACGGCGCGTCGCCATAGCGGGTCAGGAAGGCTGCGACTTCGGTCTCTATTGCGGCGTCGGGCTGCGGACGCGCGAGCCGCCACTGCAGGCGTTCGGCCTGCAGATAGGGATACAGCGGGTACTCGCGCAGCGCCGCCGGATCGGCCTCGGTGGTGGGGCCGCGCGGCACTGCTTCCAGCGCCTGCTGAAAAGCGGCGCGGACAGGCGCCAACGGATCGGGGGCGGCATGGCCGGCAAACGACAGCAGCCAGGCCATGACGGGAACGACGATACGGAGCATGGCGACGGGGATAGCCTTAGGATGCGCGGCTTCATTGTAAGAAGCACTGACGGGCGCGGCATGTTGACACGCCCAGTGCGGACCCCTGGGCTCATGGATTTGTTCCTCATCTTTGTGCTGACCGGCGCGGTGGCGGGCGTGCTCGCCGGCCTGTTCGGCATCGGCGGCGGCATGATCATGGTGCCGGCGTTGGCGCTGATCCTGCCCACCCAGGACGTGCCCGCCGACATCGTGATGCACGTGGCGCTGGGCACTTCGCTGGCGGTGATCGCCGCCACCTCGATCAGCTCCACGCTCACCCACCATCGCCGCGGCGGCGTGCGCTGGGACGTGCTGCGCTGGTTCGCGCCCGGCCTGGCGATCGGCGCGGCCGTCGGAGCGTTCGTCGCCGACGCCCTGCCCGGATTGGCGCTACGCCGGCTGGTCGGCGTCAGCAGCCTGCTGATCGCGCTGCAGATGGCGCTGGACTACAAGTTCGGCGTGCTGGCGCGCCTGCGTACGCCGCAGCCACTGGAACTGGGAACCGCTTCCGGCCTGATCGGACTGCTGTCGTCGCTGATCGGCATCGGCGGCGGTTCGCTGACCGGCCCGTACCTGGCGCTGCGCGGCTTCGAACTGCGTCAGTCGGTGGGCACCGCGGCCGCCGGCGGCATACCCATCGCCTGGGCCGGCGCCATCGGCTACATCCTGGCCGGCTGGGGCACCGCCGGGGTACCGAACCCCGCGCTCGGCTATGTCAGCGTCAGCGCGTTTTTCTCGCTCGCCGTGATCGGCACCCTGGTCGCGCCGCTGGGCGCGCGCCTGGCGCACCGCCTCAAGCCGCGACACCTGCAACTGGGGTTCGCCTTCATGCTGCTGTGCGTGGGGCTGGAGATGTTGTTCGGCTGAGGGGTGGGGTCAGAACGTGACGATCAGATCGGTAAATATTTGCGGTAGCCGGATGCGATCACGACGCACTATGATTGCGCGGCCTGCTTTCGATCCTCGCGAAGCATTGCTATGAACATCACGCCCAAGACCATCGGCTACGCCATCCACCGTCTGCTGGCGGCGCGTGACGTGCAGCAGGGATGCACGGTTCCGCTGCGCGCCCTGGCCGAAGACTGGCCGCACACCCTGTTGCGCAAGACCGATCTGGGTGTGGGAATCGACGCCCTGCGCAAGTCAGGTCATGTAGCGCTGGAACATACGCCGGAAGGCCCGGTGCTGCGCCTGCTGGACGAGCAATTCGGGATGATCCGCACGCTGCAGGATCGCGAGGCCGTTGCCACCCTGGCGCGACTGCGCGAGGCGCGTCGGCGTCCGAAGGCGCATGTGGCCGCCCTGCTCGGGGCCCGGCCGACCGGTCGCCGTCGGGGTGAGCCTGGGGCGGAGTCCCGCATCCCGGCCTGAACTTGCGGCGAAAGTGGGATTGGGCCCGCGCCCGAATCCGGCGACATCAGGTTTCGGCAACAGGTGCGTCGGGCAGAAAGCTCACCCCCTGCAGCGGCCCGTCCACGATGGCTTTGTGCAACACCTCGATCGCCTTGAAGCGCGGAAAGGTCTTGCGCCACACCAGCGCGATGCGCCGCGACGGCGCCTTGCCGGCGAACGGGCGCGCCACCAGCAGCGGCGATTCCTCCACCGGGCGATTCTCCACCGACGAGCGCGGCAGCACGGTCAGCCCCAGGCCGCCGGCCACCATGTGCCGGATGGTCTCCAGGCTGCTACCGGTATGCGGCTGCGGACCGGATGCGTCGGGGTCGATGCACTTGGGACAGGCCTCGATGACCTGATCGCGAAAGCAGTGCCCGGGGCCGAGCAACAGCAGCGATTCTTCGGCCAGCCGGCGCGCCGGAATCTGCGCATCCTGCGCCCATGGATGATCGGCCGGCAGCACGACCACGAAATCCTCGTCGAACAAGGGCCAGGCCGCGAGTCCTTGCTGCTCGATCGGGATGGCGACGCAGGCGACGTCGAGTTCGTTGTCGCGCATCTGCTCCATCAGCTTGGCGGTGAAGTTCTCTTCGATCACCAGCGGCATCTTCGGCGCGAGTTTGCGCAGGATCGGGATCAGGTGCGGCAACAGATAGGGCGCGACGGTGTAGATGGCACCGAAGCGCAGCGGACCCTTGAGTTCGTCCTGGCCTTCCAGCGCCAGGTCTTCGAGCAGCTTGGCTTCAGACAGCACGCGCTTGGCCTGCTGCACCACGCGCTCGCCGATGGGCGTGGGTTTGACTTCGCCGCGCACACGCTCGAACAGGGTCACGCCGAGCTGCTCTTCGAGCTTCTTGATGGCCACCGACAAGGTCGGCTGCGACACGAAGGAACGCTCGGCGGCGTGGCCGAAGTGGCGTTCCTTGTCCAGGTTCACGAGGTAGCGGAGTTCGGTGAGCGTCATGACCCTTGTTCCTCAACAGCGACGTCAAAAGAATCACGCAAAGGCGCTAAGGAAAGCGCAAAGACGCAAACAAGGTCAATTTTTCCTTGCGTCTCGGTGGTCTTTAAGCTTTTCTTTGCGCCCTTGCGTGATTCTTGCGCGTTAAAGCCAGTCGCGCGGATGCAGGTAATCGGTGAGCAGCTCCGCCTCCGGCGAACCCGGTTCGGGCTGCGCGTCGTAGCGCCAGCGCACTTCGGGCGGCATCGACATCAGGATCGATTCGCTGCGGCCACCGGACTGCAGACCGAACAGGGTGCCGCGATCCCACACCAGATTGAATTCCACGTAGCGGCCGCGGCGCAGCAACTGCCAGTCGCGCTCGCGCTCACCGTAGGGCGTACGGGTTCGCCGTTCAACGATGGGCAGGTAGGCCGGCAGGAAGCTGTCGCCGATGGCGCGGATCAGGGCGAAGCTGGCGGCGAATCCGTTCTCGTTCCAGTCGTCGCAGAACAGGCCGCCGATACCGCGCGTCTCGCCGCGGTGCTTGAGGTAAAAGTATTCGTCGCAGTGTTGTTTCAGGCGCGGATAGATCGAATCGCCGACGGCATCGCAAGCGTCCCGGGCGGTTTGATGCCAGTGCACCGCGTCCTCTTTGAACGGGTAATACGGCGTGAGATCGTAGCCGCCACCGAACCACCAGACCGGCGTGGCTCCGGCTTTCTCTGCCACCAGGTAGCGCACGTTGAGATGCGTGGTCGGCACGTAAGGATTGCGCGGGTGCAGCACCAGCGATACGCCCATGGCTCGAAATCCGCGTCCGGACAATTCGGGCCGCGCGGCGGTGGCCGAGGGCGGCAGGCGGTCGCCGTCGACCAGCGACAACGCCACCCCGGCGCGTTCGAACACCGCGCCACCTTCGAGGATGCGGGTGTCGCCATTGCCGCGCAGTGTGCTGTCCGGCGGCTTGCGCCAGGTGTCGGAGCGGAAACGCGCAGCGCCGTCGCGATCCTCGAGCGCAGCGCAGATGCGGTCCTGCAAGCCCCGCAGCCAGGCTTCGACCGAGGGCACGTCGGGTAGATCGGCTTCGGCAATACTCATCGCCGCAGAATATGCCCGGTCATGGCGTCGCGGATCGAGGTGGGTTTGTCCATGCCGCCCAGGGTGCCGGGCAGCAGCGCGTCCAGCGCGTCGCGAAAATACAGGCGCACCTGGGTGGCCGAGCGCGCCGGCGGGCGCGAGGCCGGGTTGGCACTGGTGGACACCAGCGCACCGCCAAAGGCCAAGCACAGCGCGCGCACGGTGTCGTGCGCAGACACCCGCACCGCCACCGAATCCTGGTCGCCGCTGATCCATTCCGGCGTGCGCGCGCTGCAGGGAAATACCCAGGTATTGGGGCCCGGCCAGGTCACCGCCGCACGCTTCCACACGGTCTTCGACGGCACGTCGATGAAGGGTTCGAGCTGAGCGGCGTCGGCCGCCACCACGATCAGGCCCTTCTGCCACTCGCGGCGCTTGAGATCGAGCAGACGCATGCAGGCGCGCTGGTTCCAGGGGTCGGCACCCAGCCCCCACACCGCTTCGGTGGGATAGGCGATGACGCCGCCACGGCGCAGGGCGGAGACAGCTTGGCGCAGGTGGATCGAATTCATGAATTGCGGCGTCGAGGCGGACCGGCTGGGGGTCGTATTGTCGCCCGATCAAGTCCCGCGCGGCTTGGCGCGATGCGTGGCCTGTGCCACGCGCGGATCCTCCGGCCAGGGATGGCGCGGATAGCGACCGCGAAGATCCTTGCGCACTTCCAGGTAACCGCGCGCCCAGAACCCGGCGAGGTCCTGGGTGACCGCGACCGGCCGCTGGGCCGGCGACAGCAGATGCATCACCACGCGGACCTGACCCTCGCAGACGCTGGGGGTGTCGGCGCTGCCGAACATTTCCTGCAGCTTCACTTCCAGTGTCGGTGCCGCCGGCGGCTGGTAGTGCAGGGCGCGGCGCTGGCCCGAGGGCACGCCCAGATGCGTCGGTGCCAGCCGCGCCAAGCGCTGCTGGGCGTCGTAGTCGAGCAGGCCGTGGAGAATGCCGGGCAGGTCCAGCGCGTCCAGATGCGCACGCCGCGTCACCCCGTCCAGGTAGGGCGCCAGCCAGCTTTCCAGGGTCGCGAGCAGGTTTTCGTCGCTGACGTCCGGCCAGTGGGCCTGCGGCTGCCAGGCGCGCAGGCTCAACACCCGCGCCTGCCACTGGCGTGCCGATTCGGTCCATGGCAGCGCCTGCAGTCCCAGGCTGCGGATGCCGTCGATCATCGCTGCGCGGCCGGCTTCGCCGGCATCGGCGATGCGGCGTGCCGACAGCACGATGGCCCCGAGTCGGCGCTGTTGTTCGGCGATCACGACCTGCTGCTGCGCATCCCAGCGCACCTCGCGCAGGCTGACGATGCGGGCGGCGTGGGCACGCAGCACCTGAGCTTCGTCGAGCGCCGCAGCCAGGCGGATACGGCGCTGCGGACCTGGCTCCCAGTGCGCGATGGCCAACCACGGGCTGCGCGACAGCGGATCGTGTTCGGGCAGGCGCGCTTCGCCGCCGTCGGTGCACAGAAAGGCGACGTCGCGCGCGCCGCGGCCGGCATCGCGCAGACCCTCGCGACGCCGGGCCAGGCGCTCGGGAAAGGCCAGAGACACCAGTTCGGCGACAGTCTCGGTGCGGTCGTCACCGGCGTCGGAGCTCGGGCGATCCTGACCCAGCAGGCGCAGGTACTGACGCACCGAATCGCCCAGTCGCCGCACCTGCGCGGGATCGCCGCGACCGGCGCGCGCCTGCTGCACGCGCGGCAGCAGATCGATGCTGCGATCGGCATCGCGCGCGTCCAGGGTCGCGGCCAGCCAGGCCCCGGTGGCGGCGACGCCCTGTTCGCGCGCCAGCATCAGCAGATGGGCGAGCCGTGGCGGCGCCGGCAGCCGCGCCAGCGCGCGGCCGTGTGCGGTGATGCGCCGCTCGCCGTCCACCGCGCCGAGCGCGGCCAGCAGGTCCTGCGCATAAGCCCAATGCGCACCGCCGGGTGGATCCAGCCATTGCAGTTCGGCCGGGTCGCGGCTGCCCCACAGCGCCAGTTCCAACGCCAGCCGGGTCAGATCGGCGGCCAGGATCTCGGCGCTGTCATGCGCCGCCAGCGCACCGTGCTGGTCCTGGCTCCACAAGCGATACGCGGTACCGGGACCGAGGCGCCCGGCGCGGCCGGCACGCTGGTCGGCGGAGGCGCGCGACACCCGCAAGGTGTCGAGCCGATTGGCGCCGGCACCGAGATCGAAGCGCGCCGCGCGCACATAGCCGCCGTCGACCACGGTGGTGACACCCTCCACGGTCAAACTGGTCTGCGCGATGTTGGTGGCCAGGATCACCTTGCGCCGGCCCTGCGCGTCCGGGCTCAGCGCCAGGTCCTGTTCGACCGAACCCAGCTCGCCGTAGAGCGGGCACACCGCCAGGTCGCGCACGCCGTGTTCCAGCCGCCGCTGGGTGGCGCGGATCTCGCGCGCGCCGGGCAGAAACGCCAGCACGTCGCCCGAGGTTTCGGCCAGTGCGCGCAGCACGCCCTGCGTCATTGCCTCGTCCAGGCGCAGGTCCGGTTTCTGCGGCAGGTAGCGCAGATCCACCGGAAACAGGCGACCGCCGGCCTCGATGATCGGCGCGCCGTCCAGCAGCGCCGACACCCGCTCGGTGTCCAGGGTGGCCGACATCACCAGCACGCGCAGCTCGGGTCGCAGGTTGGCGCGCACATCCAGGCTCAGGGCCAGGGCGAGGTCGGCGTCCAGGCTGCGTTCGTGGAACTCGTCGAAGATCAGCAGACCGACGCCGGGCAGTTCGGCGTCGGCCTGCAGGCGACGCGTGAGCAGCCCCTCGGTCACCACCTCGATGCGGGTGGCGTCCGACACTCGGCGCTCGAAACGGATCTGGTAGCCGACGGTCTGGCCCGGCGCCTCGCCCAGCAGCTGCGCCATGCGCGCGGCCGAAGCGCGCGCCGCCACCCGGCGCGGCTCCAGCATCACGATGCGCTGACCGGCCAGCCAGGGCTCGTCGAGCAGCGCCAGCGGCACCACCGTGGTCTTGCCCGAGCCTGGCGGCGCGGCCAGCACCGCGCGGCCCGGACCCGCCAGGGCACGGCGCAACGCCGGCAGCGCGGCGCCGACGGGGTAGTCGGGGAGTTTCATCGCGCCATTTTGCCGGAGTGCCGGACATCGGCCTGCACAGGGATGGGTGTCGCTTTCAACAAGACTAACAACTGCATGACTCGTGCTATCGTGCACTCATGCATTAAAGCGAGATTCGCGGCGATGAAGACCATCACCCTCACCGAAGACGCCTATGAGCGCCTTGCCGCGCTCAAGACCTCGCCCAGGGATTCGTTCTCCAAGGTCATCCTGCGCGTGGTGCCCAAGCGCGGAACCGCGGCGGAGATCCTGGCGGCCGTGCGCGAACTCCCACCGCTGACCGACGAACAAGCTCGGCTCATGGACGAGGCCACCGCCGATTTGCGCGACCCGAGCAACTGGCGCGACCCATGGGCTACCTCCTAGATACCCACTTTCTGGTCGGCCTGTGGCGCGAGCGAGAGCGCAGCATCGAAGCTCGCTTTCTCGATGCCAATGGCGACACCGTCATCGTCATGCCATGGATAGCGAAGGCCGAATTCATGGCCGGCGCGTTTTACGCGCAGCACGATCTCGCGAGCGTCGCCGGGTTCCTGGCGCCCTTCCCGCTGGCGCTACCCACCGCAGACACGCTCGACCGCTACGCGCAGGCGTTTGCGCTTCTGCGCCGGACCCAACATCACGTGGGCGCCAACGATCTCTGGATTGCGGCCACCGCGCTGGAGCGCGGCCTCCCGGTGCTGACCGGCAACGTCCGCGAATTCAGCCAGGTGGACGGCCTGCGGGTCATCGACTACGCGGCGGCGTGATCCGCGCCGACCCCTTCGAGCCCCCGGGGCAGGTCGGGCATTTCATCGTGCGTTTTTCGTCGGCATGCCCAGCGCGAAGCCGTGGAAACGGTGATCTGGCTGCACGACGCACGCAAGGTGCGCGACAAGCACGACGCGATTCGATTCGCTTCGATGCGTGCGGCGCGGTGCCGGCCTCGCGCAACGCGGGCTAGGCGCCGTCGTCTTCGGGCGCGTCCAGCAGCATCGGCGCGGCCCGTAGCACGCCGCGCAGCACCTGGAACAGTTCCTTGTAGGCGCGACTCTTGCTGCGCAGGGCGCCGCCTTCGGGCTGCAGCGCCTCCAGTTCGGCCAGCTCGCGCCGGGCCTTGCGCACCAGGTTGCGCAGGGGCTGGATCTGGCTGTGCGGATAGCGCGCAATCCAGTCGGTCATCGCGGTGTCGGCGGCCAGCAGGTCTTCGCGCCAGCGCTCGGCGTGGGCGAGCACGCGCGCTTCGCCGGTGCGGATGTCGATCAGCGCCTGGCGCGCGGGTTCGGCGTCGGTTTCGCGCAGCAGCCGGCCGATGAATTGCATGTGGCGGCGCTTGGCCTCGCGGGTGGGCATGCGGCCGTGCTCGCGCAGGGCGGCGCGCAGGCGATCGTCCATGGGCACGTTGGCAAGCTGGGCGCCGGACAGCTTGAGCAGTTCCACGCCGATCTCCTGCAGGTCGAGCATCTGCTGCTTGACCTGGGTCTTGCTGGGGCCGTCGTATTGGGGCGGATCGCGGTCGGTATAGCCGGTCATGTCGGGACTGGGTGGTGACTGGGGTGGTGCGTCAAGGGCGCGACGATGTGTCGGCCGGGGGGCTGTCGGCGACGCTATTGTCGTGCAGCCAGCGCGCGCGGGTGCGCAATCGTTCGGCCCAGGTGGCGTTCAGGCCCGGCAGGGCGGCGATCCGCAACAGCTCGGCGACCTGCGGCCGGTGCGCACGCATCAGGTTCAGGAACTGCTCCACGGTCGGCGCTTCGGGGTGGCGTTGCAGCAGGCGCAGCCGATCGCCCGCCTGCACCTGGCCAGCCTGCAGCACACGGTAGTACCAGCCGGTCAGGCCGCTGGCATCGACCCAGGCGCAGATGCCCTCCACCGCGAAGCGGGCATCGATCTTCCAGCACGGCCGCCGCGGCTGACACAGCTGCACCTGCGCACTGCCGAGTGCGTAGACATCGCCGATACAGACGTTGGACTGATCGGCGTGCTCGGTGGACAGGTTCTCGCCCATGGCGCCGGGCACGAATTGCGCGGCGAGGTCGGGAAAGGCCCGGGCCAGCCGCGCGTAGTTGGCGACCGGAAACTGATGCAATGCCTTGTCCGGTCCGCCGTGCACGCGCGGATCGCCCTGGGCGTCGCCGTCCAGGCCGATCACCGTCAGCCGGGCGGGTCCGTGCACCGCCTGCTTGAAGATGGCGGTAGGCCGGCCGTCGCCCGGCAGGGCTTGCACGCGGCCGACATAGACCGCGCTGACGACATCGCCGACGCTCATGCGGCGTCGGGATCGCGCAGGAAATCCGCCAGCACCGCGGCCAGGGCTTGCGGCGCTTCGAAATGCAGCATGTGGCCGGCATCCTCAATGGTCACCGCCCGGTGCCGGCGGAACAGGGCGCGGCGCCGCTCGACTTCCTCGCGCGGCAGGCTGTTGCGAAAGGCCGAGCGTCCAGCATCGACGAACAGCGTCGGCGCGGTGATCTGCGCCCATACGGCGTCGGATTCGGCCTGCCAGTACGTGCGCGGCATCTGCACCAGATGACGCGGGTCGGACTGCAGGCGCACGCGACCGTCCTCATCGGCCGCGCCCCAACACCGGGCGATGAACAGGCAACGTGCCTCGTCCAGGTGCGGATGGCGCCTGGCGACGCGCTCGGCCAGCGCTTCGAAACTGGCGTAGGACGGCGCCTCCAGCGGCTGGCGGGCGGCGTCCAGCCAGTTGCGAAAGCGCAGCGGCAGCGACGACGGGTCGCCGTCGGCGAGGAACAGTCCATCCAGGATCGCCAGGCGCTCGACCCGCTGCGGCCGCAGGCCGGCATACAGGCTGACGATCTGCGCACCCATGCTGTGGCCGATCAGGCCAACCGGCCGCTCCGCGGCGTAATGCTCGACCAGCCGATCCAGATCGGCGACGTAGTCGGGGAACCAGTAGCCCTGCTCGCTCCACTGGGTGAGACCGAAGCCGCGCCAGTCCGGTGCCAGCACCTGCACCGCCGGAATCAGCGCTTCGGCGACCGGCTCGAAGGTGGCGGATACGTCCATCCAGCCGTGCGCCACGAACACCATGGGTGCGTCCGGCGGCCCCCAGCGGCGCACGTGATAGCGCAGCCCGCGAATGTCGATGAAGTCGGATTGCACCGGCTTACCGTCCGGCCGCGGCAGCGGCCCTGAGGTCGGCCGCGAGCCTGCCGTAAGGTGGGCGTGGGTGGAAACTGCCAGGACTGGGGATCACGACGAAGGCTCCGCAAAACAACCATGAGTGTGCCTAGGCGCGACACCCCCAACAACCGCGCTGGCGCGCAACTTGCTGCGACGGCACTCGGCCCTCGGGTACTCTGTCATCCCCATTCCGGTGTTCGTCGCCCCATGACTTACTGCTGCGCGATCAAGGTCGACAACGGTCTCGTCTTCGCTGCGGATACCCGCACCAGCGCCGGGGTGGACGACGTGCGCACGTACAACAAGATGCACGTGTTCGAAAAAGCGGGGCAGTACACCTACATCCTGCTGTCTGCCGGAAACCTGGCCACCACGCAGTGGATCATGGCCAACCTGCAGCGCGACCTGGACAACCCCGAGGCCCCGCAAAGCCTGCTCAAGCTGCGGCATATGTACGACGTCGCCGAGTACGTCGGCGGGCTGTCGGTGCGGGCGCAGCGGGAATCCGCACTGCAGGCGGGGCAGAACACCGTGGATTTCCGCACCACGCTGATCCTGGGCGGACAGATCCTGGGCGAAGAACCGGCGCTCTACCTGATCTACCCCGAGGGCAACTGCATCTCCGCCTCGCCGGAGACGCCCTACCTGCAGATCGGCGAAAGCAAGTACGGCAAGCCGATCCTGGACCGCATCATCCGCACCCACATCACCCTGGAGGACGCCGCCCGCTGCGCGCTGGTGAGCCTGGATTCCACCATGAAGTCCAACCTCACCGTGGGCCCGCCGCTGGATCTGGCCATCGTGCCGCGCGACGCCCTGCGGGTGACCCACAAGCTGCGCCTGGACCTGGATACGCCCTACTACGCGGCGCTCAAGAAAGCCTGGGGCGAGGAGCTGGAGCGGGTGTTCCGCGACGCCCTGCCCAAGTTCGAATGGGAGCCCGACCCCCAGCAGCAGCAGATGCTGTGAGGCGTGTGGGCGCGGCGACCGGCGCCGGATAGTGCGCTACCGTGGCGCACGCCTGCGGCCGCGAGGAGGCCAGACATGACCCCCACCCTCAAGGGCATCAGCGTGCTTTGGCTCGGCCTGTGGACCGGCCTTGCCGGCGCCCAGGAAGGGGATCGCAGCGACTGGCTGCGCGATCCCGCACTGGGCAATTACCGCGCCTATGCCGAATTCAAGATGGCCAACTACGCCGCCGCGCGCACGGTGTGGGAAACCCTGGCGGAGGTGGGCAACGGCGATGCGCTGTTCAACCTCGGCGTGCTCGCCGAGGACGGACTGGGCGAAGCGCGCGATATGAACAAGGCCGAGGCGCTCTACACCAGCGCGGCAACCTCGGGCAATTTCAAGGCGCAGTACCGGCTCGGTCTGCTCTACGCCACCGGCGAACTGCTGGAAAAGAATCCAGACAAGGCGCGACATTTTCTGGGCCAGGCTGCGCAAGCCGGCGACCAGGATGCCGCCGACATGCTGACCGCCATGGATTCGCCGGATGCGGAGCTGACGCCGTTCCAGCAGGCCGAGCGACTGAGCAGCGAGGGCCGCCACGCGCAGGCGGCCGCGCGCTACGCAGAACTGGCGCAGGCCGGTCACATCACCGCACAAACCCGGCTGGCCTGGATGTACGAAGCGGGCCGCGGCGTGGAGCAGAATCTGGCCGAGGCGGCGCGGCGCTTCGCGCAGGCCGCCGAAGCCGGTGACGCCGATGCGCAGTACGCGCTGGCGGTGATGTTCCGCACCGGGCGCGGCCAGACGCGCAGCCTGCCTGACAGCCAACGCTGGCTGCGCCTCGCGGCGGAGCAGGGTCATCCGGCGGCGGTGGCGGCACTGGCTTCGGGGCGCAGCGCTGGCACTGACTGAGCGGCCTTGCGGGTGTGAACACCATCTCAACGCAAAGGCGCAAAGGAAAAAATAAGGACGCAAAGATGAGAGCTTCAAAAATCTGATTTTTGCGTCCTTTGCTTCACCTTCTTCCTTTGCGCCTTTGCGTTGAACGCTTCTGGCTTCCGACCACCGCACCGGGCCACTGGAATCCGGATGGGCGAAGCCGGAAACTGTGCGGATGCCCAAGTCCACCCTGCCCCCGCTGATCGCGCCGTCCATCCTGTCTGCCGACCTCGCCTGCCTCGGCGACGACGTCGCCGCGGTGATCGCTGCGGGTGCCGACTGGGTGCATTTCGACGTGATGGACAACCATTACGTGCCCAACCTCACCTTCGGCCCGGCGATCTGCGAGTCGCTGAAGAAGTACGGCATCAAGGCGACGATTGACGTACACCTGATGATCGAGCCGGTGGATGCGCTGGCACAGCTCTTTGCCAAGGCCGGCGCCGACGTGATCACCTTTCATCCGGAAGCCACGCGTCACGTGGACCGCAGCCTGCAGGCGATCCGCGACGCCGGCTGCAAAGCCGGGCTGGTGTTCAACCCGGCGACGCCGCTGGATGCGCTGACCTACGTGCTCGACAAGGTCGATGTGGTGCTGCTGATGTCGGTCAATCCGGGTTTTGGCGGGCAGAGCTTTCTGCCGTCGGCCTTGAAGAAACTGGCCGAGGCCCGCGCGCTGTTGGACCGCCATCGCGCCGAGACCGGCCGCGAGGTGCGGCTGGAGATCGACGGCGGGGTCAAGACCGACAATATCCGCGCGATCGCCGCCGCGGGTGCCGACACCTTTGTGGCCGGTTCCGCCATTTTTGGCGCCCCCGACTACGCGGCTACAATTGCGACCATGCGCGAACAGATCGCGCTGGCATGAAAAGCCGGGAGACGGGAGACGTGAGACGGGAGACGCAGACGGAGCAGTGGTGGCGATGGCCCTTCCTCGCCCTGCGTCGCTTTTCCGTCTCCCTTCTCCCTTCTCCCGTCTCCCATGTCCGATAACAACAACGCGTACAACCGCGTCGCGCTCACCCGCGAACTCCCCGCCGACCTGCTGACACCCGTCGGCACCTATCTTTCGCTCGGCAACCGGCCGTACAGCTACTTGCTGGAATCGGTGCTGGGTGGCGAGCGCTGGGGCCGCTATTCCTTCATTGGTCTGCCTGCGCGCGAAGTGGTTCGCATCCTGGGCGAGCAGGTCACGGTGACGGTGGACGGCAAGACCGTGCTGACCTTGAAAACCACCGATCCGATGGGCTGGCTGCGCTCTCATACCCGGCGCATCCGCGTCCAGCCCAACCCGGCGCTGCCGCGGTTTTCCGGGGGCTACGTGGGCTATTTCGGCTACGACTGCGTGCGTTATTTCGAGCCGCGGCTCAAGGCCGACAAGCCCGATCCGCTGGGCACGCCGGATGTGCTGCTGATGCAGTCCGACGAACTGGCGGTGTTCGATTCGCTGCGCGCTACCGTGACGCTGGTCGTGCACGCCGATCCGTCGTCCAAGACCGATCTGGCGCGAGCGCAGGCGCGGCTGGACGTGATCGAGCAGATGCTGGCGCAACCCGAACCACCCGCGGTTGGCGCCACCACGTCGAAGGCGAAGGCGCCTGATTTCGTGTCCAGCTTTGGCGAGGCTGCGTTCAAGCACGGCGTGGAACGCATCAAGGATTACATCGCCGCTGGCGACGTCATGCAGGTGGTGCCCTCGCAGCGCCTGAGCGCGCCGTTCACCGCCGAGCCGCTGGCGCTGTATCGCGCGCTGCGCCGGCTCAATCCTTCGCCCTATCTCTACTGCCTGCACCTGGACGATCACCATGTGGTGGGCTCGTCGCCGGAGATCCTGGTGCGGGTGGAGAACGGCGAAGTCACCGTGCGGCCCATGGCTGGCACGCGCACGCGCGGCGCCACGGTCGAACAGGATCAGGCGCTGGAAGCCGAGTTGCTGGCCGACCCCAAGGAGCTCGCCGAGCACCTGATGCTGATCGACCTCGGCCGCAACGACGTCGGCCGCGTGGCGCAGACCGGCAGCGTCAAGCTCACCGACAAGATGGTGGTGGAACGCTACAGCCACGTGATGCACATCGTCAGCAACGTCACCGGCCAGCTCAAGCCGGAGCTGGACGCGCTGGACGCACTGGCCGCGGCCTTCCCTGCCGGCACCCTGTCCGGCGCGCCCAAAGTGCGCGCGATGGAGATCATCGACGAGTTGGAACCGGTCAAGCGCGGCATCTACGGCGGCGCGGTCGGTTACCTGGGCTGGGACGGCAACATGGATACCGCGATCGCCATTCGCACCGCGGTGATCAAGGACGGCCAGTTGCATGTACAGGCCGGCTGCGGCGTGGTGGCCGATTCGGTTGCGCAGTCGGAGTGGGACGAGACGATGAACAAGGCACGCGCGGTGGTGCGCGCTGCCGCCCAGGCCTGCGGGGACAAGTCGTGAGCGGCGCGGCAGATGAGGGCGAGCTGCTGCAGGTGCAGGCATCAGACGGTCATCGCTTCGCCCTGCGCCGGTTTGCTGCTGCATCCACCGACGCACCGGCCCTGCTGTTCATGCCGGCAATGGGCACCCGCGCACGTTTCTACGCCGGCTTCGGCGCCGCCATGGCGGCCGCAGGCGTGAGCGTTGCGGTGGCTGACTGGCGCGGTATCGACAGCAGCTCGGTGCGCGCTTCGCGAACGCGCAATTTCGGTTACCGCCAACTGTTGGAAGACGATCTGCCGGCGGCCGTGCAGGCGTTGCGCGAGCGCATGCCAGACCGCGCGCTGTGGATTGGCGGACACAGCCTGGGTGGTCAGCTCGGCGCCTGCTATGCCGCGCGCCTGCCCGACACCGTGGCGGGTCTGGTCATGATCGCCAGCGGCAATGTCTATTTCCGCGGCTGGCAGGGGATGGGTGCGTTGCGCATCCTGGGGCTGACGCAGGCCGCGACGGTGATCGCCACGGTGCTGGGACATTTCCCCGGACGTCGTCTGGGCTTCGCCGGCCAGGAGGCGCGCGGGGTGATCCGCGACTGGTCGCGCGTAGCGCTGACCGGCCGCTACCGCGTGCCCGGCTCCAGCTTCGATTACGAAGCCGGCATGGCGCGCCTTCGCAAGGCGGTGCTGGCCCTGGGATTCTCGGGCGATGGTCTGGCCCCAGCACGCGCCACTGAGTTCCTGGTGGGCAAGCTCAAGCAGTGCGCCGTCACCCTGTGGCGGTGGACCGCGGCTGACAGTGACGGCCACGCGCTGGATCATTTTTCCTGGGCGCGTCAGCCCGATTGCGTGGCGCCGCGCGTAGCGGCCTGGATTCTTCATCAGCACACCGGAGCGCGGTCATGATCCTCATGATCGACAACTACGATTCCTTCACCTACAACCTGGTGCAGTACCTGGGCGAGCTGGGGGCCGAGGTACAGGTGTACCGCAACGACGCGATCACCGTCGACGAGGTGATCGAGCTGGCGCCGCAGAAGATCGTGCTGTCGCCCGGCCCGTGCACCCCCAACGAGGCCGGCATCTGCCTGGAGCTGATCGAGCGGGTCAAGGAGCGGATTCCGCTGCTGGGCGTCTGCCTGGGGCATCAGGCCATCGGGCAGGCGTTCGGCGGAACGGTGGTGCGCGCACGCGGCGTGATGCACGGCAAGACCAGCCTGATCCACCACAAGGGTCGCGGCGTCTTCACCGACCTGCCGACGCCCTACACCGCCACCCGCTATCACTCGCTGATCGTGGACCGCCCCGGCCTGCCGGAAGACTTCGAGATCACCGCCTGGACCGAAAACGCCGACGGCGAGATGGACGAGATCATGGGTCTGCGCCACCGCGGCCTGCCGATCGAGGGCGTGCAGTTCCATCCCGAATCCATCCTCACCGAACACGGACATCGGCTGCTGAAGAATTTTCTGGAGGGGGCGCGATGAACGTCGTCGATGGTCTCAAGCAGCTGGTGGAATTCGAGTCGCTCAACCGCGACCAGATGCAGCACTGCATGCGCCAGATCATGAGCGGCCAGGCGACCCCGGCGCAGATCGCCGGATTCCTGGTGGCGTTGCGCATGAAAGGCGAGTCGGTGGAGGAACTCATCGGCGGCGTGCAGGTGATGCGCGAGTTGGTGACGCCAGTGCCGGTACACGCGGATTTCCACAAACACCTGATCGATACCTGCGGAACCGGCGGCGACCGCTCCGGGCTGTTCAACGTGTCCACCGCCACCGCCTTCGTGGTGGCGGCCGCCGGCGGGCACGTGGCCAAGCACGGCAATCGCTCGGTCTCCAGCACCAGCGGCAGCGCCGACGTGCTGGAAGCCGCTGGCGTGAAGCTGGACCTCAACCCGGAAGCAGTGGCGCGCTGCGTGCACCGCGTGGGCGTGGGTTTCATGTTCGCGCCGGCGTTTCATTCGGCGATGAAGCACGCCATCGAACCGCGCAAGGAGATGGGTGTACGCACGGTGTTCAATCTGCTGGGGCCGATGACCAATCCGGCCGGCGCCAAGCGTCAGTTGATCGGCGTGTTCCATCGCGACTGGCTACGCCCGGTGGCGCAGGTGCTCAAGGAACTGGGCGCCGAACACGTGATGGTGGTGCACAGCGAGGACGGCCTGGACGAAATCTCCATCGCCGGTCGCACCCAGTTTGCCGAGCTGCGCGACGGCCAGATCCGCTGCGGCGCCATCATGCCGACGGTGCTCGACATCAAGCTCGGCGATATCTCCAGCCTGCGCGTGGAGACCCCCCTGCAAAGCCTGGCGCTGATCCGTAGTGCGCTCAACAATGTTGAAGGCCCGGCGCGCGACATCGTCGTACTCAACGCCGGGGCCGCCATCCACGTTGCCGGGCTGGCCGAGGATCTGCGCGGCGGCGTCAAGCTGGCGCGCGAGGTCATCGCCAGCGGTCTGGCGGCTAACAAGCTCGACGAGTTGGCTGCCTTCTCTCAAGGGCTGGGAGGGCCCCACAAGGCGTGAGCGATATTCTGGAACGCATCCTCGCCCGCAAGCGCGAGGAAGTCGCCGAGCTGAGCCGCCGTCACAGCGCAGACCGGCTGCGCGAGCGCGCGGCGGCACAATCGGCACCGCGCGGCTTCGCCGCCAGCCTGCGCCGGCATGCCGAGCAGGGCGGTGCCGCCGTCATCGCCGAGGTCAAGCGCGCCTCGCCCAGCAAGGGCCTGATCCGCGCGGATTTCGATGCCGCCTGGATCGCGTCGCAATATCAGGAAGGCGGCGCCGCCTGCCTTTCCGTGCTCACCGACGAGGACTTCTTTCAGGGCTCCATCGCCGACTTCCAGGCCGCACGCTCGGCCACCACGCTGCCCGCGATCCGCAAGGATTTCGTCATCGACGAATGGCAGGTGCTGGAATCGCGCGCGATTGGCGCCGATTGCATCCTGCTCATCGCCGCGGCGCTAAGTGCCTCGCGCCTGGCGGCGCTGCACCATGCGGCCCGTGCCCTGGGCATGGATGTGCTGATCGAAGTGCACGATCTCAACGAGCTCAACGGCGTGCTCGGCGCCGGCCTGGGCGAGGGCCTCCTGATCGGCATCAACAATCGCAACCTGCGCACCTTTCAAACCAGCCTAGACACCACCTTGCGCATGCTGCCGTGGCTACCCTCCGGCCACGAGGTGGTGACCGAAAGCGGCATCGGCAGTGCCGCCGATGTGCAGCGCATGCTGGGTGCCGGGGTGCGGCGCTTTCTGGTCGGTGAATCGCTGATGCGGCAGCCCAATCCGGGTGTGGCGCTAAAGCGTCTGCTCGACCTCTGAGCTCTGCGCGGACCATGCGATCCATACGCTGGGGAATTCTGGGCACCGGCTGGATCGCCGGCGCATTCGCCGAAGGCTTGCGTAATGCGCCCGGCGCCGTTCTTGCGGCGGTTGCTTCACGCAGTGCCGTCAACGCACAGGCCTTTGCACGGCGTTTCGGCGCGACCACGGCGCATGATCGCTACGAGGCGCTGCTCGACGACCCCAGTGTGGACGTGATCTACATCGCGACGCCCAACGAGCACCACAAGACGCACTGCCTGATGGCGATCGCCGCAGGCAAGTCCGTGCTCTGCGAAAAGCCCTTCGCGCTCGATGCCGCGGAGTCGCGCGAGGTGATCGAGGCCGCGCGATCGCGCGGCGTTTTCTGTATGGAAGGGATGTGGTCGCGTTGTGCCCCCGCGTTCAAGCAGGCTTTGGCCGAACTACGTTCAGGACATATCGGCGAGCCGTTTTATCTTGATGCTCAGCTTGGGCTCGCCAAACAGCTCGACCCGGGCAGCCGTCTGTTCGAGGGTCCTGGTGCAGGTGCACTACTCGATCTGGCGGTGTATCCGCTGGCACTGGCACAGGCCGTTTTCGGTCCGCCGCAAAGCGTCGCTGCCACCCGCGTGCGCGGGCCATCGGGCGCCGATGTGCACGTTAGTGCGCTGCTCGGCTACCGCGACGGACACAGCGCGAGCGTCTCTGCAAGCCTGCGCAGCGAGCTGCGCAATGCGGCTCGATTGCATGGCCCGCTTGGGGTGCTCGAACTACATGCACCGCTGTATTTTTGCGAGCGCTACAGCATCACGCCATCGCATCCCGCGGGCGAGCCCGCCGCGGTCATTCCCAGCGCCATGCGCCAGTTCAAGCAACACCGCGCTCTGCGGCCTACGCTGGATCGCCTGCGCGGTCTGCGCAACAGCGCCAGATTGAAGGTGATGCGCCATTATCCGGCGGGAAGCGGCTACAGCGTCGAAGCCATCGAGGTGATGCGCTGCCTGCGTTCGGGCGAAAATGAGAGTCCCGACATGCCGTTGGACGACACGCTGGCGGTGATGGAGACGGTGGACCGCATTCGCGCGGTCTGGAATCGTTGAGCATGCGCATCGCCATCATCGGTTGCGGCTACGTCGCCGACTTCTACATGGCGACCCTGATCAACCATCCCCAGCTCGAACTGCTCGGCGTGCACGACCGCAGCGACGTGCGAGCCAAGGCCTTCGCCGACTTTCATCGCGTGAAACAAATCTACCCGACACTGGATGCCGTGCTGGCCGACGAGCGCGTGCAACTGGTGGTGAATCTGACCAATCCTTCGAGCCATTACGCGGTGTCGCGTGCGGCGCTGGAGGCGGGCCGGCATGTCTACTCTGAGAAACCGCTGGCCATGCGTCTGGATGAGGCCGAAGCGCTGGTGCGTCTTGCCGAGTCGCGCCAACTGCAGATCAACAGCGCGCCGTGCAGCCTGCTCAGCGAAACCGCGCAAACCCTGTGGAAGGCGCTGCGCGAGAATCGCATTGGCACACCGCGGCTGATCTATGCCGAGCTCGACGACGGCAATGTGCCGCAGCGCGACTACTGGAACTGGGCCAGCGCCAGCGGCGCGCCCTGGCCGGCCAAGGACGAATTCGAGGTGGGCTGCACGCTCGAACACGCCGGCTACTACCTCACCTGGCTCACGGCGTTCTTCGGGCCCGCCTCGCGCATCACCTCGTTCGCGAAAATCCTGCAGCCGGACAAGGGCATCGAGCTGGCGGTGCAGACACCCGACTTTGCCACGGCATGCATCGAGTTCCTCAGCGGCCCGGTGGCACGCTTCACCTGCAGCCTGTATGCGCCGCACGACCATCGTCTGCGCATATTCGGCGACCGGGGCAGCTTGAGCACGAGCCACGTCTGGGATTACGGCGCGGCAGTACGCATTACCACACGCAACCGGTTTACCGGCCGTGCGGAAAAATATCCAACGCTGGCTGCACTGGCCGGTCTGGGGCCCAGGACCGTGCCGCTGGTGCGCAAGCGCAATTTCAAATACCGCACCGGCGGCGCCAATCCGATGGACTTCTGTCGCGGCATCGCGGAGACCGCTGCTGCTGCGAGAGAGGACCGCGCGAGTCGGCTGTCGGCGCGCTGGTCGCTGCATGTCAACGAACTGGTGCTCGCGATGCAGGATCCGACGAGCTACGGCTCGCCGCGCGATATCGCCTCGCGCTTCGAGCCGCTGGAACCGATGCCTTGGGCTTGAGGCCCTAACCGGAGAACAGCGGCATGCGGTTCAGCGCACGGCCGAGCACCTGCTGGATGTCGACCTCGCCCTGATGGCGTTGCCACACCGCCTCGGCGTGCGCGCGCCATCCGGCGCGATCCTGCGTCGCCTTCCAGTCCAGCAGTCTCTGACGGAATTGCTCGGGCTCGAAGTGGTGAAAGTCACGGTCGGCCAGCAGGCTGCTGCCACGCACGCCGAATTGCGTGGACATCACCGGCAGGCGCGCGGCGATGTACTCGAACAGTTTCACGTTGGCACCCGAACCCCAACACACCGGATTGAGTCCCGCATCGGCCGCGGCAAAGTAAGGCAGGACCAGCGGCACGCGCCCGGTGGCGATGATCGCTGCCTCTCGCCAGGGGCTTGGTGCGACGGTGCCCACCACCAGAAAGCGCACCCGCTGTTCGGCCAGGAATGCCGCGTGCTCGGCGTTGAATTTGCGCAGCCAGCACAGCGCATCCACGTTCGGCTGAAAGCTGCTGCCGCTGAACACGAACAGCGTCTCGTCGTCGGCTACGCCCAGTTCTCCGCGCTGGCGCTCGCGCATCCCGGGCGGGAAGCGGTAATCCAGCGAATCGACCGCACAGCCCACTGGGATCAGAGGGCACTTCGACTGAGGGTCGTGCGCAGCGTAGAAGGCGCGGTCGTCTTCCGCGCAAGTCAGAACGCCACGATAACGGCCGGGAACGGAAGCTTCCACGCGCTTTAGCCAAGGAGCGAAAGCACGCTCGCGCCAATGGCTTTGTTCGAGCAGGCGATGCTCCAGGTTGTGACTTAGCAACAACCAAGGTTTACGTTGTGCCAATGGCGGCACCGGAACGCACCAGGGCATATCGCTGATGCAGATATCCGCCCACTCCAGCGCCGCGCGCAGGCGCTGCGGCACATGACCGCCGCCCAGCATGGCCAGCACCCAAGCGCGCGGAATCCGCAGATGCCGGGTCGCTGCCTGGGCGAGACCGTAGCCGAGCCCCAGGTGGATCTCCTCGCTCAGATTGGGCTCGATCTGAGCGACTCCGAACCGCGCCGCACCGCGCTCGCGGTAGTCCTCGCGGCGCCCGGCAATCGAGTAGACGCGCACCTCGTGCCCGAGGCGTGCGAGTGCCTTGGCGACCACCGCCGTCCGCAGTTGTCCGCCGCTTTCGGCCGGGAAAATACGGAAACTCGCGAGAATAACGATCTTGCGCGGGCTCACTTGGACCGTCCCGCCGAATCGTTCTGAGCTGTCGTCATCGTGCAACTCCTCGGTCGGGCGGAATACCAGAGTGGGCGTGCGCTGCGGCCTCACCGCAGGCTTGTGTGATCGGGCATGCGTTCCTTGGCGCGTGCATCCGCTCGCTACTGCAGATCGTGGTTGTCCGCGATTCGTCCGCCCACTCGGCCCCAGGATCGCAGACTCGGGCGTCCAGCCGCCGGACCACAGCTTGCCCCTTCCGGGCCCTCCAGCCATCACTCCACGAATCCGGACAAGAGTTTTATGTAGGGCGCCTGATAGACGATCGAACTTTCCGTGATGGCCCACGCCGCCTGGGCGTTGGAATTCCAGTCCAAGAAAGATTTTTGAGCGGGTTGTCCGTTCGGAGGCGCGAGCACAGATGGGACGCCGTCGGATGCCGCGTTGGCGTTGGGGCCGCCGACCAGATATCCGGGCGCGGGACCACATTCGGACATCGAAGCATCGGCCCACCGAGTCCCCTCGTTGAACCAGCCATGCCAGGTCGTGTTGGACGATCGGGTCGCGCCGTCCCCATACATATTGGAGAGATAGACCTGCCCGAAAGGATTCACACCATGCAGATAGTGCAGCGTGTCGAGTGCCCGGGCCCTATAGCTCTCGACGTTATCGGGATCCAGCTTCAGGCGCACCATATCCAGGTTGCTGCCGCCATAGTTGGCGCGAATGGCGTTGCTGCCCCAATGGTATTGCTCCGGGTGCAGAAAATTTCGGTACAGGTCATCGTCGTTGGAGCCGTAAACCCCGTTGCCCTGAGTCGCGTCACCGAGCTTGTCGTCCAGCAGCCGCTGCCTGATCTGTGCGTCAGCATCGGGCAAGGCGACATACGCGAGGAGCGCTTGTCCCACATAGGAGTCGTATCGGGTCCAGCCGATATCGTTGTACGGCCTGGTCGCACGGTAGCCAGACTTGAAGTAGGTCTCGTAGTGTTTTTCCCCGGTGACGGCAAACAGGTACATCGCGGCCAGGGTGGCGAGATCGGCCTGCTGCTCGGGAGTCAGGTCGGCATCGCCGGAAAGCACGCGGCGGCCGTCGATTTCGCGGTCGCAGTCGGCGTCCCGGGTGGGTTCGCTCTGGAAAGCGTTGAAACTACGCACCGCACGCGCCGTCAGATCGTCCGCTTCGTCGGCTAAAGATTCCGTTCCTTTGAACACGTAAGCGGCATGCGCAAACATCCCCGCTGCCGCGATGGTTGAAGAGGTGCATGCCGGCACGTAGTAGCGCGTCTGCGTGTCCTTGCTCGGCTGGCCTGGCTTTCCGTGTCCGAGCGTGCCCACCTTCAACGCCACCGATCCATCCGGGTTCTGCATCTTCTTCAGCCAATCAAGCTCCCACTTCAGCTCGTCGAGCAGGTCGGGAATCCCGTTGCCGGATTCGGGAATGTTGAAGTCATCGGTGAACGCTGCCGGGTGGTCGCGATACGCTGCGAGCAACTGATGCACCGCATTTGCCGCGAACGTGACGTACTTGTTGTTGTCTCCAGCATCGTGCCAGCCGCCGCTGAGATCGCGAATCTTGCCCTCGTCGTCCGGGTCGGTTACGTCACGGACTTCCAGATCCTGTCCAGCGCCAAGATACGAGGCCTGATCGCTCCAGCAGACCTCCGCGTGGGGCGGCTGCTTGGCGTAGCCGCAGCGCTGATAGAAATACATTCTCACCGCCGTCTTGAGAACCTTGCGGTAGACATCTGCATCGATCTGAAAAGCGGCCGAGCGCAGCTTGTTTTGCAGATCGTGCACGTAATACCGGCCCGGCTTTCGCAGTGCCGAAAAGTCGAACCACCATCCCGCATCGCCGGAAGACTCCTGCACCTCGCCGCCCTTCCACGGTTTGATGGGGGCCGAGAACACCACGCTGTCGTCGGCGGCGCTGCGCACTTCGTAGATGGAACCCGGCTCGAAACCCAAATTCGCGTCGAAACCGATCTTGGGATTGCGGATGACCGCGACTTTCCCATCCTGCGGCCGATAGCCGAACTGATCGACCAGGATTCGCGCATCGAAGACCCCACTGGGCGCTGCGGCAGCACGCTGTTTCAACCGATCATGCGCAGCCGGCGAGGGCTTGCCGTCCGCGTCGTCGCTGCACGCCACGACGGAGAGCAAGAGCGCCGCGATGAATGCCGACCGCCTTGCCATGACGCACTCCTTGTATCGACCGGGACTCCGGGCAGCATCACAGAACTTCGGCGCGACTCGGTGAACCGCCGCGCCGAGGCGCCGCCTCGGCCCGAAGCACGCGATCCGGTGGCAACCCTGTCGATGCGCAATTCGGCCCAGCCGCTACGCCGGACGCGGGCGCTGGCCTGCGCCACGGCAAACGCATTGCAAGGTACGCCCAACCGGCGAAGGGGCACGGTCTGCCAGCCGTCGCGGGGCCTGCAGAGCCAAACTCCCGCCGGTTGGAGCCGTGTCGCGATGCCATGCCGCCTCCGGCGACGATCCGGCGGGGCCCGCCACCGACGACAGAATCGCATCGGTCATATTCTTGCCCCGCTCGCGGTACCGCCTTCCGCCGCGGTGCGCCATGCAATGCCGGGGGCGGCTCTCGTCGGCAGTCCCCCGGAGCCGCATCCGGATTGATGATTTGACGCGACTCCGGGAAAGTGTTTCGACGTCTTACCTACAGCCTGACCCACACGAGATCGCCGGCAATGTCATCCAGCCCGAGTTCGGCCCCCAAGCGATCCGGTAGAAGATCGCCGTTGCTGGCGTGGCTGTCCGTATCGGCCATTGATGCCATCGGGCGCATAGGGCTGCAGGTCGTCGGCACAATGCTGTTCGCCCGCCTCCTCGGACCGCAGCACTTCGGCCTGTCGGCGATTACGATCGTCTACGTCGGTGCGATGTCGACAATTGCCACATCGCTATTTGAAGAAGCCTTGGTGCGTCGTGCGAGAGTTCGAAAGGGGCATTTCCGCGCGGCGTTGACGGCTGTCCTGACCCTGTCCACGCTGCTCTACTCGACGATCCTGGCGGTAGCTGCCTGGGCGCCGTTCGCCAAAGGCGGGGCGGCGGCCTTGGCCCTGTCGCTCGCCACGGTCTACGGTCTGACCCTTTTTGCCGACGCGGCCCAGTCGATTTACGTCGCCCTTGCGCGCCGGACGCGCCGCTTCGGGGACCTTGCGCTGGCCAATCTGCTCGGACTGTTTGGCGGCACTGCAATCGGCTTGGCAACGGCGTGGCTCGGCGGCGGGGTATGGGCGCTGCTGGCGGTGCCGTTCGTGTCGCGATTTCTGACTCTGGCGTTACTTGTGCTCCGGACTCCGGTGCGCCTCCTACCCTCTACGGCTTTATCTCCAGCCCGCGAAATGATCCGCTTCGGTGGATTTTTCATGGCCTCGCGCTACGTCAGCAGCTTTACCGATGTCGTGATGCAGAGTCTTGTGACCCGCTACTTCGGGGTGGAGGGGAACGGATACCTGAACATGGCGATGAAAATCGTGGAGCCCCTGCGCGGCATTTCGGGCTCCATCAGCCACAACATCGCAACGGCGTACTTTGCGCCCCTGCAGGCGCAGTCGAAACGCCTCTCGCATGCGGTTCAGCAGACCATCGCCGAAAGCGCTTTGGTGTTGGTGCCGTTATTCGTCGGCGTGGCAGTAACGGCCCCAACGATCCTGCTGGTTATCGCCGGCCCCGATTGGTCTGCGTCTGCAAACATCATTGTGTTTCTGGCACTGGCGAGCGCGCTGGGCAGTGCCGATACCGTTCTGCACACGGGGCTTTCGGCCCGAGGGCGTCCCGACATCTGGTTGGCCTCGGCGGTGATCGAGTTATTAACCGTCGCCGTCGCGATCGTACTGCTCGCGCCGCTCGGACTGGTTGCGGCAGGCCTTGCTCGTCTGGTTGCCTCGCTGGCAGGGGCCGTATTCGCGTCGTTGGCAGCGCGTCGTGTCTATGGGCTGGCCATCGGCACGGTGCTGCGGTCGCTGGCTGCCGTGAGCCTATGCGCGCTGTTGATGTCGCTGCCCGTTCTCGGCGTTCAGTCCCTGGATCAAGATTTGGAGCCGATCTTGCGCCTGACGCTGGAAGTCTTTACCGGCGCAACAGCCTATGCGTTGGCGGTCTTTCTTACTCAACGCGAATTGCTACGCTCGTTGCGCAACCGCCTGTGGCCGCCACCCGCGATTCGATGATTGCGAAGGTAGCAGCGAGCACGGCGCGATCGGTCTTGTAAGCGCAGACGAGCAAGTTCCTGCTGCGGGTCGTCCTCACCTTTCCTCTGGCAGAGTTCTGCCGTTCACTTTTTGCACGACCGCTGGAATAGACTCTCTTACCCATCGGCTCTCTCCACACCCGCACGGCTGCACTCGACATGCTCTCCAATTCGGCATTTGTCACCGTGGGCGAAAGCCGGAAAACGGTGGACGCCATGGCAGCACATACTCACCCGCGCGGTGAATACAGCATATTGCGCGAGTGCTTCTCGAAGACCGTGGCACAGATCGAGACGCCCCACCCGCCCGGCACCTTCGCGGGCGATTTTCGCTTCGCAGTCAAAGCGCAGTTCGCTACCTGGCACACGGACAACGTCTACCTCGGGGAGGAGTTTCCAGGCATCCAGTTTCTAGCGCTCGAGGCGATCCGCCCAAAGAAACGCCGCCGCATCGTCATGCTGATCCACAATGTCAGCAGCCTCAAGCGTGTGTTGCCGCTGACAGCCCTGCGACTCGGTCGTTTGGTCGATCATTTCCTTTGCTTGTCCGAACGCAGCCGCGCCGAGTTGCGGAGTCGTTATGGCGTATCCGACTCTCGCATTACCGTCGTCAACTCCCGCGTCGACACCGACTTCTTTCGCCCGGACCCGTCGGTGCAGATCGAGCGCATGGTCAGTTCCGCAGGCGCGATCAACCGCGATTTCGATACCCTGATCGAAGCCGTGGTCCCGCTGGGAGTGACGACCAAGATCGCCGCCGACACCGCATGGCGCTACTCGGCCAAGACAGAACGTCGGCGAACCCTCCCGGAGTCCGTCGAGATGCGCTCATGGGGAACCTACCTGAACTTGAGGGCGCTCTACGCTCGCAGCGCTGTCGTCGTGGTACCTCTGCACCGCGAGATGCTCAGCGGCGTGACGGTCGCACTCGAGGCGATGGCGATGGGCAGGCCGGTCATCCTTACCCGCAACCCCTACGTCGAGGACTTTATCGCCGACGGCGAAACCGGCTTCTTCGTTCCCGCGCACGACGCGGGGGCCTTGCGCGCTCGCATCAGCGAGCTGCTCGAAGATCCACACCGTGCCGTGGAGATGGGCGCGCGCGCTCGCAAATGGGTGGAGGAACATTTCTCCCTGGAGCGTTACGTATCCCGTATTTTGAGTGCTTGGGGGTAAGTTGCCCTTTCCGCCGGGGCTTCATGATGGATTTGCAGCGTTACGCTGCAGCGCGATCGTTCGCGATCATCACCCCTGATCGACGCCGACAACCGGACACAAGAACCCAGGGTTCATCCGACCTACAGGCGCGGCCCGTCCTCTCGCGCTGTCCGGATCCACCGCGTCGGCGCGCGGCTCAGCAGCATCGACAGCTTCCAGCCCAGGTACAGCGGCGCGGCGGCCAGATCGAGCCAGCCGCGCGCACCCAGTCCGCTGAGCATCACGCCGCGGGCGAGGTGGATCAGCAGCATCGCCAGCGGCAGCAGCGCCAGCGCAGCCAAGGCGGGATCGAGCGCGCGGTTCCAGGCGGCCAGCCCAGCGCCCATGCCCAGCAGCGCCGCAGCAAACCCGAGATAAGCCAGCGGCGGCAGCAATACGTCCAGGGCCAGATCCAGCAACAGGCCACTGCGACGACGCAGCGCCTCCCTGAGCAGCGGTACGCCCTGTGCCCGCGCGAACTGCAGGCGCCCGCCCTCCCAGCGTTGGCGCTGGCTGCGTGCGGCCGCGCCGTAGCTGACCATGTCGGCGCGCACGCTCACTTCGTCGACGTACCAGACCCGGATACCGGCGCGGCCCAGCGCCAGACCGTATTCAAGATCCTCCACCAGCGAGTACGCCTGGTGCGGCACTTGCTCGAGGACTGGCACCGCGAAGCACATGCCGTTCCCTCTCAGCCCGCAGGACACACCCAACCTTTCGCGCGCGCGACCGCGCACGCGGTGAAACAGCGCAAGCGCGATGCTCAGCAGGCGGGTCCGCCACGAGGCCAGCGGATTGCGCACCCCGTAGAACACCTGTATCGCCAGCGCGCCTGCGGCCAGTCGCGGTGCCAGCGCGCGGAGCAGGCCGGGATCGCTGTCGGTATCGGCATCGATCACCACCACAGCATCGGCCCAGCCCTGCTCCAGCGCGTGACCATAAGCGCTCTGCAACGCGTAGCCCTTGCCGCGGCACGAGTCGTTGTGGCGCTCGATGACTTCCGCGCCGGCCGCGCGGGCAAGGGCAGCAGTGTCGTCAGTGCAATTGTCGGCAACGATCAGCAGGCGCACCGCGGTCGGCGGCCAGTCCAACGTTCTGAGGCTGTGCACGGTGCGGGCAATGCCTTGCGCTTCGTCGTGCGCCGGCACCACAAGTAGGAAGCGGGGATAGTCCGTGCACGCGCCCGGTTGTGACGGTTTCCTGCTGAGCAGCGTCAACGCCAGAAGATAACCGCTGCCGAGCAGCAGCGGCACCGCAAGCACTGCGACGATCAATTCGGGGAGCATGGTCGCCTCACCGCCGCGACGCCGTGTTCAGGCCCAGGCGCTGGCGCAACACCAGCCACAGAAACGGGAGGTCGTCGATCAGATAGCGGCGCCACAGCCGGCGCGGCTCCTGCAACAGACGGTAAAGCCATTCCAGCCCGGCGCGACCGACCCAGGGCGGCGCCCGGCGCACCGCGCCGGCCTCGAAATCGATGGTGGCGCCAATGCCCATGAAGATACGCACGCCAGGCAGGTGCGGGCGCCAGCGCATGATCCAAGTCTCCTGCTTGGGCGCGCCAACCCCGACGGCAAGAACCGTGGCGCCGGTTTCTTCGATGCGAGCGACGATGTCGCGGCATTCGGCGTCGTTGCGCTCGAAACCGAAACTGGGGGAATGCGCTCCCACTACCACTTCGCGTCCAAGCCGCCGATTGATGCGCTGCTGTGCCATGGCCGCCACCCCCGGGCGCGCGCCAAGCAGATAGACGCGCACCAGCGCGTTGTCGCGATGATGCGCGCAAAACGCCGGGAAGACGTCAGAGCCGGACAGCTTCGCCCGTACTGGCGTACCCAGGAAGCTGCACGCCCATTGCACGATGCGACTGTCGCAGACGCTGAAATCCGCGCTGTTCAACAGCTCAAGGAAGGCCGGATCGGTACGCGCACGCATGATGATGTCGACGTTGGGCGTCACCAGAACGCCGTGCTGCAGGCGTTCCAGCAACTGCGCAAGGCTCAGGTCGTGCAGGCGCACGCCCAGCACTTCGACCGACGGCGGAGGCGTTGTGTCGATGCCCGTCGACGCCTCTGCCTGGCCGCGGGGCGCCGACATCGTCTCAGGCGTTTCCTGCCCGGGCAGGCGCGTGCGAAGCTCCCCAGATCGCATCCTCCACCAGCCCGCAGATCGCGTGCCCGAGCACGATGTGACTTTCCTGGATGCGCGGCGTGTGCGTGGACGGCACCGCCAGAACGTGATCGCAGACCTCGCGCAGGCGACCGGCACTGCCGCAGAGCGCGACCGTGACGATACCTCCGGCCTTGCAGGCGTCCACCGCGCGCAGCACGTTCTTCGAGTTGCCGGAGGTGGAAATGCCGATGAACACATCGCCGGCACGTCCGTTGGCCTCGACCTGGCGGGCAAAGACGTGGTCATAGCCGTAGTCGTTGCCGATGGCGGTGAGCATCGAAGTGTCGGTATTGAGCGCGATGGAGGCCAGACCCGGCCGGTCGAACTCGAAACGGCTGACAAATTCCGCCGCCAGGTGCTGCGCGTCGGCCGCAGAGCCGCCGTTGCCGGCGAGCATCACCTTGTTGCCGGCACGCAATGCGGCCTCGATCACCTGCGACACGCGCACAACCTGCCCGAGCAGGATTTCATCGGCCAGCACCGCCTGCTTGACGGCGATGGAAGCGCTGATGACCTGTCTGACCGCTGCAATCGACATTGCGCTCATCGGTTACTCGATATTGCGAGGAGATGGCGCAGTATCGGCCACCGCGCGGGCCCCTGCCAGGTGCGCAAATTGCGGGGCGGTTGGCGGCGTGCGCGGCTCCGGTTGGCGGCGACGGCGCAGACCATGTTCGAGCAGCAGGCGCGACACCTCCACCGAGACGTAGGTGCCCACCAGATGCGTGATCGAAATCGGGAAGAACCAGCCGCTCTCGGAGGTATTGGCCAGCACGATGTACGCGAACAGCGGCGCGTGCAGTGCGTACTGACTGCGGCTGATATGGGACAGCCTCCGCAACGCCACGCAATGGAGGATCAGGAACGCGAAGAACAGCGACAGACCGATTAGGCCCAATTCGTTGGCAACGGTGATGTATCCATTGTGGCTGTCGCGTACCGGCCAGCCGACGATGGCGCGCACGCGCATCTCCCCCGCATCCATCTCCCCCCAAAAGCTGGACAGTCCAGTGCCAAGCCAGGGGTGCAGCGCAATCTCCTCCATCAGGGCCTCCCAGATTTGGACACGCCCGGAAAAAGTCATGTCCTTTCCGAAGAAAGCGCCGATGAATCCGAGATAAGGCGTGGCTACCGCCAGATAGGTCGCAGACGGGATCAGCACGATGATCGCGCCAGTGATGGAGCGGCGCAGTAGGGGGCCGACGTTCAACGGCGGGCGCAACAGCGCGACTGTTCCGGCACTGCACAGCACCGCCAGCATCAGCGATGTTGAACTCCGAGACTGCAGCAGTACGAACAGGCTCAGACCCAGGCCCAGCACAGCGATCCACGTCGACACCTTCCGCGCGGCCCAGAGATAAGTCCAAACGATGGTCCCCACCGCACACAGTTGTCCGAGTCCATTCTTCTGTACGGTCACGCCGCGCCAGGAGTTGAGCAGAGACACATCCGTTCCGGAATGGATGCCGCGCTCGGGAAAGACGACTGCGTAGAAAATGGACGCTACGATCAGGACTGTGGCCACTCCCGCCAGACGAAGAGCAAACCGATCCGGCTGCCAGCCGGCCAGAGCAAATGCAGACGCGATGACCGCGACCCCGACAACGGCGATCGCCTGTGTCACGGCATAACCCGGCACTGCTGACCAGGCGGCACTGAACAGTGCCCAGCCGAGCACCAGTAACAGTCCCGGATTGGCGTACCGGAGCAGGACCAGCAGGAGGCGATAGTGCGCGGCGACCACCAATGCCGACATCGCGAGCAATGGCAACCATTGGTCTCGAAAACGCAGATTGATCAGGTCCGAAGCCACAACTGTGAACCCGAACCCGGTCGTCCAAACTGCGGCGGCACTCCAGGCCATGATTCCGGGGCGCGCGCGCGCGCCGTCCGGCACTGTCGCGATCAACCGGGAGTTGTTCTCCATACCGGCGATGTTAGCGTCGCATTCGCCACCTCGCGATTCGCGGCCCAGCGCCGCACATCATCCCGTTCGGCAGGCTGCTCCCTGGTCGGCAGGCTGCCTGGACTGGTCCGAGCCCGGTAGTGCACTCAGCACATAGCCCGGCAGTGCAAACGCTGCCCGGTGGGTGCCGCCGTTGTAGAACCGGGTGTCCATCGCCTGGATGGCCAGGTCATCCAGCCGCTCGGCCAGCGGCACAGCAATCTTGCTGGCAATCGACCCCGACCACCAGCCGGACGGATAGATCACCTGCGGAAAGTGGAACAGATGCGTGCGTGCAAACCCGGCCTCGCGCATCGCGGCGTGCATGTCCCGGATCAGGTCCAGGTGCAGCAGCGGTGACTCGGACTGCTGCACCAGCAGGCCGTCCGGCTTCAGGGCCTTGATGCAATCCAGGTAGAAACGCTTGCCGAACAGGCCCTCGGCCGGCCCCACCGGGTCGGTGGAGTCGATGATGATCACGTCGATGGAGCCCGGCTCGGCGTCCTTCATCCACTGGATGCCGTCGCCGAAGAACAGGGTCGCGCGCGGGTCGGCATTGCGGGTGCACAGCTCGGGGAAATACTGCTCGGCCAGACGCGTCACCCGTTCGTCGATCTCGACCTGGGTGGCCGCTTTGACCTCGGGGTGTTTGAGCACTTCGGAGAGGGTGCCGCAGTCGCCGCCGCCGACGATCACCACGTTCTGCGGATTTGGATGCGAGTTGAGCACCACGTGCGACATCATCTCGTGATAGAGAAAATTGTCGCGGGTGGAGACCATGGTGCAGCCGTCGATGGTCATCAGGTACCCGAAGGTCTCGGTCTGCCAGATCTCGATCTTCTGGTACGGCGTCCGCTCCTCATGCAGCTTGTGGCCCTTGAGCGAGAACGCGGTGCCGGTGGCCTCGACGGCCTCGGAAAACCAGCTCTGATCCAGTGTCATCGTCAACCCCCTACCATCGTCATTGATTTTAGGACGGCGGCATCGCGAATGCCGCCGTCCTAAAATTGGCCGGCGAGTATACGTCTCGCCTCCCAACCTTCGGTGACGCCCTCGTGAATTCCTGGACTCCTGCGCAGGCGCGCAATCTCTACAACATGCCCAACTGGGGCGAGGGCTATTTCGACGTATCCGCCGAAGGTACCGTCACGGTGCGCCCGTTCCGGGATCGCTCGCCGGTGGTCGTCGACCTGCACGCACTGGCGCAGCAATTGCCGCGCGAGGGCCTGGACCTGCCGGTGCTGTTGCGCTTCACCGACATCCTGCGTGATCGGGTCGATGCGCTGGCCGGGGCCTTCGCGGACATCATTGCGGAATATGGCTACGCCGGGCGTTACACGGGCGTGTATCCGATCAAGGTCAACCAGCAGGGCGCGGTGGTGGACGCCATTCTCAGCCACGGCGGCGAGCGGGTGGGCATCGAAGCCGGCTCCAAGCCGGAGCTGGCAGCGGTGCTGGGCCTGGCGCTGCCGGGCAGCGTGATCGTGTGCAACGGTTACAAGGACCGCGCCTACATCCGCCGTGCCCTGATCGGCTCGCTGCTCGGGCACCGCGTGTACATCGTGGTGGAGAAGCTCTCTGAACTGCCGCTGGTGATCGCCGAATCGCGCACGCTCGGCGTGGCCCCGCTGATCGGCCTGCGCGTGCGTCTGGCCAGCCAGTCGGATTCCTCGCAGCAGAACACCGGCGGCGAGAAATCCAAGTTCGGCCTGGCCACGCCGCAGATTCTGGAAGCGCTGGACATGATGCGCGACGCGGGTCATATCGACGCCGTGCGCATGGTGCATTTTCACCTTGGTTCGCAGGTCGCCAATGTGCAGGACGTGGCGCGCGGCATGCGCGAGGCCGCGCGCTTCTACGTCGAGTTGCGTCGGCTCGGCGCGCCGGTGGACGTGCTCGACGTCGGCGGTGGCCTGGGGGTGGACTACGAGGGCACCCGCTCGCGCAGCTACTGCTCCATGAACTACTCTGTGCGCGAATACGCACGCAGCATCGTGCGCACGGTGCAGGAGGTCTGTTCCGAATCCGGCCAGCCTGAGCCCAATCTCATCAGCGAGTCCGGCCGCGCCCTCACCGCGCATCACGCAGTGCTGATCGCCAATGTGGTGGACCACGAGATCATCGGCGCAACCCCGCCGGGCGAATTGCCGCCGGACGCGCCGGCGGTGCTGCAGGAGCTGCGCTCGCTGCTGGCTGAAGTGGCCGAGCGTGGCCCGCTGGAGAGCCTTTTCGAGGCCCGCACCTTGCTGGGCGAGGCGCACGCGCACTACGCCGAAGGCAAGCTGTCGCTGACCGAGCGGGCCTGGGCCGAGCAGGCGCACTACGCGGCCGCGCGCGCGGTGATTCCGCTGCTGGACGCGGATATTCGCGCGCATCGCGAGGCGCTGGACGAACTGCGCGAAAAATTGTCGGCGAAGTACTTCTGCAACTTTTCGGTGTTCCAGTCGGTGCCCGATGCCTGGGCCATCGACCAGGTGTTTCCCATCGTGCCGATCCATCGCTTGAACGAACGCCCCGATCAGCGCACGCGCCTGTGCGATCTCACCTGCGACTCCGACGGCCGGCTCGACGCCTATGTCGATCGCGAAGGCCTGACGCCGACCCTGGCGCTGCACGCGCTACGTGCCGACGAGCCCTATCTGCTCGGCTTTTTCATGGTGGGTGCCTATCAGGAAATCCTCGGCGATATGCACAATCTTTTTGGCGACACCAATGCAGTCAACGTGGTGTTGGATGCGAGCGCACCCGCCGGCTGGCGCTTGCACGAACCCGAGTACGGCGATCGTACCGATGAGCTGCTTCGCTACGTGCATCTGGCACCCGAATCGCTGGCCGAGGCCTACCGGCGCAAGCTCGCTGCCGCCGACATTCGCGCCGATCAACGCGCCGGCCTGCTGGCGGAGCTGGAAGCGGGACTCACCGGTTACACCTATCTGAGTTGAACCGGTTGCGGCGGGCGGGCGCGTCATCGCGTCGTCATCGTCACGTCACGTGAGCGTCACAGCGGCGTCCTACGGTTTGCGATTCGCATTGAATCGAACCGATAGGGAGACACGGGGATGCATCGCAAGACACTCGGCGCGCTGGCGCTGGCTTTAACCACGGTTTTCATGGCGGGCTGCAACGGCGACGATGGCCGTGACGGCGTCGATGGCGCTGACGGCGCGGCGGGACCCGCCGGTCCTGCCGGCCCGGGGGGACCGAGCGGACCCGGCGGTCCCGCGGGCCCCGGCGGTCCGGCCGGCGCCGGTGACGTGTTGCTGGACCTGAGTTTCCTGGGCGCCTACGAAGCCAACGTCTTCGACGACGGCGCCGCCGAAATCGTGGCCTACGACGCCCCGCGCCAGCGCCTGTTCGTGATCAATGCGGCGGCGGCCAGCGTTGACGTGCTGGACATCAGCAATCCTGCGGCGCCGACCCTGATCGACACCATCGACGCTTCCGCCGAAGGCGACAGCGCCAACAGTGTGGCGGTAGCCAACGGCATCGTCGCGGTGGCGATTCAGGCCGACCCCAAGACCGATCCCGGCTCGGTGGTGTTCTACAGCGCCACCAATCTCAACAAGCTCGGCGAGGCGCAGGCCGGCGCGCTGCCCGACATGGTCACCTTCACCCCCGACGGCCTGCGTGTGCTGGTGGCCAACGAGGGCGAGCCCAACGACGATTACAGCGTCGATCCGCCGGGCACGATCAGCATCATCACCGTCAACGGCGGCACCAATCCCACCGCAGTCACCGCCGGCTTCACCGCCTTCAACAGCCAGGCCGCCGCCCTGCGTCAGGCCGGCGTGCGCATCTACGGGCCCAATGCCACTGTCGCGCAGGATTTCGAGCCCGAGTACATCGCGGTATCGCCGGACGGCCAGGAAGCCTTTGCCACCCTGCAGGAAAACAATGCGTTTGCGCGCATCAACCTCAACACCAACCAGGTGACCGAGATTCTGCCGCTGGGCTACAAGGACCACCGCATCCTCGGCAATGAACTCGACGCCAGCGACCGCGACGGCCCGAACATCCGCAACTGGCCGGTGCTGGGCATGTACCTGCCGGATTCGTTGGCCAGCTACCAGTTCAACGGCCGCACCTACTACGTCACTGCCAACGAGGGCGATGCGCGCGAGCACATCGTGGAAGACGACGAAGGCAACGAGACCGAAGTGTTCGTCGAAGAAACCCGTATCGAGGATCTGACCCTGGATCCGGACGCCTTCCCGAATGCTGCCGAGCTGCAGACCGACGCCGCCATCGGCCGCCTCAATGCCACCAACACCCTCGGCGACCTGGACCTGGACGGCGACTTCGACCAGCTCTACGTGCTGGGCGGCCGATCGTTCTCGATCTGGGCCGACGACGGCACCCAGGTGTTCGACAGCGGCGCCGATTTCGAGCGCATCACCGCGATGCGCTACGGCGACAACTTCAACAATGACAACACCGAGAACAGCGGCGATTCGCGCAGCGACAGCAAGGGCCCCGAGCCGGAAGCGGTGACCGTCGCCGAAATCGGCGGGCGCCAGTTCGCGTTCGTCGGGCTCGAGCGCATGGGTGGCATCATGGTCTACGACGTCACCAATCCGCAGAACGCGCGCTTCGTGCAGTACATCAACCGCCGCGATTTCAGTGTTGACATCGAGGCAGAGGCGGAAAACGGTGACTCGGCCGCCGCCGGTGACCTGGGTCCGGAAGGTCTGGTGGTGATTCCGGCCGACCAGAGCCCGATTCCGGGCGTGCCCCTGCTCGCGGTCGGCAACGAGATCAGCGGCACCACCTCGCTGTACCGCATCGACGTGGTCACGCTGGACGACTGAGTTTCCCCGGTCGGTGAGCGACGGGGTTCGCAGGATGGTCCTCGAACCCCGTCGCCGTCAGGACAACTCGCCGCCGCGACCGCGACAGCGTCGTTAGCGCGACACCGGTCCTCCCAACGCCTGCGTCAGCGCGGCGAGCAGCTCGCCCAGTTCGGCGCACATCAGACGGAAATCCGCGTCGAAATTCTCATCGGCGTTGCCACGGCCGTCATGCTCGGCGCGATCCTGTTCGATCATCTCGAACCGCACCCGCCGCACCACGCCGGGTTCCGCCAGCACCAGACGCAGGCGGTCCTTCCACACCAGCCCCAGCTGCGTCACCGACTTGCCGTCCTTGACGTGGCGGCGCACGTCGTCGCCCTCCAGACCGTGCCGGGCGAAGCGCACCGCGGCCGGATCGTCGCCGCCGCTCTTCATCACGCAGTCCTGATCGAGCGCGAAGTCGCCCGGCGCGCGACCGGCCGACAGCCACTGCGTCATCGCCACCACCGGCGACTGCACGGTGTCGAGCGGGAAGAACGGACATTCGCCCAGCGTGTCCCGAAGCTGCGACAGCACCTCGTCGCCGCGCTTGGGACTGGAACTATCCACCACCAGCCAGCCGGCGACCGGATCGATCCATACGCGCGTCATGCGCCGACGTGCGAACGCTCGCGGCAGCAGTTCGGCTTCGATCTGCTCACGCAGTTCGCGCAACTGCTTCTTGCCCGGTTTGAAGCCCATCCGCGCTTCGATCTGCGCAGCCTTGTCCTTGACCGCATCCTTGACCACCGAGGCCGGCAGCAACTTGGTCTCGGTGCCCAGCGCGAACAGCATCTGCCGCTCCTGACCGTAGACCAACTGCGCGTTGTCGCGCGGCGACACCCAGCCACGGCTTTCGGCCGCAAGCCCGGTGCAGGCCAGCAGCGGACGTTCGGCCAGACGGGCTTCCAGCGCGCCGGGCGCCAGATTCCAGCTTCCTTCCAGTCGATAGGGCAACAGATTTCTGAACCACATCGGGGCCGTCCGGTCGTAAAAGGGCGGCGATCATAGCCGCCATGGCCGCATCGGGGGACCCTTGATCAACCATCGTCGTCGCGGCCTGCTCCAGGCAGCCGCCAGCAGTCTGGCCCTGGGCGTGCTGCCGGCCCGGGCTGCGCTGGCGCCTACACCGCGGCAAACGGTGGGGCCGTTCTACCCGCAGCAACTACCGCTGGATCATGACAACGATCTGGTGCGCATCCACGGTCGCGCCAACGCCGCGCTGGGCGAGGTTTCGCACCTGAGCGGCCGCGTACTCGACATGCAGGGTCAGCCACTGGCGCACACGCGCGTCGAAATCTGGCAGTGCGATGCGCAAGGGTTTTATCACCATGCCGACGACCGCGGTCGCGCCGCGCCTGATGGCGGCTTTCAGGGTTTCGGCCAGACCTTGACCGACGTGCAGGGCCGCTACCGGTTCCGCACCATCAAGCCGGTGCCGTACCCAGGCCGCACCCCGCACATCCACGCGCAGGTGGTTCCGGCTTCCGGTCGGCCGTTCGCCACCCAGATCTACATCCGCGGCCATGCGGCCAACGAGAAGGATTTTCTGTTCAGCCGCCTCGACGTGGCGGAACGCAAGCGCGTCGAGGCCGCGTTCGAACGCTGGGACGGTGATGATGCAATTTGGACGGCGCGCTTTGATCTGGTGGTGCCGGGCACCTGAACTGCCACCACCGCCGCGCAGTAGCAAGCTGATCGACGCAGATTCGCCGACCCGACTGATATCCGCGTGATCCGCGTCCTCGCTTTTTCGCAGCGCCCTCAGTCCGCCACCTTGACCACCGTCTTGCCCAGATTCTTGCCTTCGAACATCGCCTGCAGCGCCGCCGGTGCGTTCTCCAGGCCCTCGAAGACATGCTCCAGCGGCTTGACCTCACCGCTGTCCAGCCAGCCCAGCATGTCGCGCTTGAAATCCGAGTAACGCGCTTTCATGTGATCGAACACCACCAGGCCCAGCACCTGCAGGCGCTTGAGATTGATCTCGTTGAGCAACACCATGGTACGGTCCGGGCCATCGGGCAGGGAGTTGGCGGTATACATCGTCATCAGCCCCGCCACCACCATGCGCGCGCGCAGCCTCAACAACGGCAGCGCCGCGTCGTAAACGCGCCCGCCGACGGTTTCGATGTAGACGTCGATGCCCTGCGGACAGGCCTTCTTGAGTTCCGCCGGCAGCGCGCTGCGCAGATGCCGGTCCAGGCACATCTCGTAGCCGAAGTTCTCGGTCGCCAGCCGGCATTTTTCGGCGCTGCCGGCGACACCGACCGCGCGGACTCCCTTGATCCGCGCGATCTGGCCCACCATCTGGCCCATGCCGCCCGAAGCCGCACCGGTCACCACGGTCTGCCCGGGCTGAGCATCTCCCAGGTGGGTCAAGGCCAGGTACGCACCGAATCCCGAGTAGCCCAGCGCGCCCAGCGCATGCGAAGCCTGTTTGAGTTCGGCCGGCAGCTTGCGCACGTGATTGCTGTCCGACAGGGCGCGTTCCTGCCACGCCCACAGGCCGGTCACCCGATCGCCGACCTGCAGCTCCGGATTGCGCGAAGCCTCGACCACCCCGACCGCAGGCCCTTCCATGGCATCGCCAAGTTGCACCGGCGCCTGCCCGCTGGCGCGTTTGACCTTGCCCAGCAGATAAGGCTCGATACCCAGCCATTGAGTGCGGATCAGGACCTGGCCCTCGGCCGGCTCGGGAATCTCCGAGCTGCCCAGCTTGAAGCAATTGGTCGTGGGGAAGGTATAGCGGGGACGCTCAGCCAGAACGATACGTCGATTGCCAGCCATGGACCGGTCTCCTTATTCGATTCTGGACGCCCCTGGCGGACGTCGGTGTCAGCCTGCGATCACGGCCCGACTATACGCCCGCAAGAGGATTTGACCAGCCATCGGCGGGCTATTCGCCGCGCCCCACCGCATGCAGGGCATCGATCAACAGCGCGCGCGATACGCGCTGCTCCAGGCCACTGGCGCGATCCAGTTGCACCCGCTGCAGGTCGGCGCCCACTGCCGTCGAGACCGCACGCGGACGCAGGCCGCTGAGCAGCAGCTTCCATCTGGGCGTGGTCGCGGCCTGACGTCGCACTTTCTGCAAAGCCTGCGCCAGGCGCCATTCCTGGTCGGTGAAGTCGCTGCCAAAAGGGAAGGTCGGCAGATGGCCCTGCACGCGGGCCGCGGCCAGGCGCTGCTCCAGCCGATCCGGCGTGTTGTGCCGATGCGCTTCGGGAATCACGTAGCCGGCTTCGATGCGACCGGCGGCCTGCAGTTGGTGCAGCAGCGCGGGCTGAAAACGCGAGTCGCAGACATTCAACATGCGCTTGGCGATGCTGCTGTCGGTCTGCGCACGCAGGTCGGCGATGCCGTATTCGGTGATCAGGATGTCGCGCAGATGCCGCGGAATGGTGCAATGCGCGTAATCCATGACCACGTTGCTGCTGGGCTCGCCCTTGCCCTCCGGATTGCGCACCGCGCGCACCATCAGAATGGAGCGACCGGTGGCCAGTTGATGCGCCTGCGCCACAAAGTTGTACTGGCCGCCCACGCCCGACACCACGCGGCCATCGGCCAATCCGTCGGACACCACCGCGCCGTTGATGGTGGCCATCATGCCGCTGTTGATGAAGCGCGCGTGCACACGCTGGGCCTGATACAGACGCGGGTTGAGATCGAGCTGATTGACCTTGTTGACGCCGGTCATGCAGATGCGGTCGCGCTGCTCCGGGTCCATCTCGCGCAGACCCTGGTAGAAGTCGCGCGGCCCAAGAAAAAACCCTGCGTGCAGCACGGTGCCCTTGCGCAACTGCGTCCCCATGCCGCTGCGTGCGATGGCGGCCCGAGTGCGCGGCTCGGCGAGGTTGGCGATCACCCGGCTGCCATCGGCAAATTGCAGGTAGCCTTGGTCGTAACGCACGTCGTCGCGAAACAGGCCGTGCTTCTGCAGTGCTGCGAAGTCGTGTCCGCGTAGCGCGCGCACGCCGTGTTCGTCAAGGTGATCGAGCACCTCCGGGCTGAGCTGGCCGGGATCGCACAGGCCTTGATTGACCAGTTGCTGCAAGGCCCAGAAATCGTAGACGCCGCGCTTGAGCACACCGGCACCCATCAACTGCAGAAAGCCGTCGACGAACATCTCGGTGGCGCCGTACAGGCCCTGCTCGAAGGACGCGGTAGCGCCGAAGTCGGCGATCAGCCTGGCATGGTTGTCCATGACACCCAGCGCATCCAGGGCCTCGACATAGGCACTGTTGTTCTGCTGGCGCAGCACCAGCGCGTGGGCGACCGCATCGCCCAGACTGCCGATGCCGATCTGCAGAGTGCCGCCGTCGGGGATCAAGGCGGAGGCGTACAGGCCGATGGCGTGGTCGGCCGACGCCACCGGCGTGCGCGGCGTGGAGAACAACGCGCCGTGGGTACGTGCGTCATCCAGGATGAAGTCGAAGGTTTCGACCCCCACCTCCGCATCGTTGACCATGAACGGCAACGCGGGATCAATCACCCCCACCACCGCCACGCGGCGCTCGCGGCGCGCTTCGGCGGCGCGCAGGAGGGCGATCAGTTCCGGTGCGGTATCGGGATTGCAGCTGAGGCTGTAACGGGTGCCCTGCGCGCCCTCGCAGGCGGCGATGGACTGCAGCACCACGTTGCAGCCTTGGGCAAACACGTCGCGCGCAGCGAAGGTGTAGTTGGTGCAGATGTAATCACGCTGGGCGGCGGCGTTGGACAGGCGGCTCCCGGGACGAAAGAAGAATTCCACGACGCGCACGTTGGCGGGCAACTGGCCGGCCGTGACGTCACGCGCGTAATCCAGGTCCTGCACGCCTTCGAACACACGGTCGAGAAAGGGCTGCAAGAAGGCCGCTTCCAGCGCCGAGCCCGGCACCGGCTTTTCCAGGGTCAGCGCCGTCAGCAGGGTCAGGCGCAGACGCGAATCCGAGCGCACGCGGGCGTATAGCGCGTTGACCAGCGCCACCGGCTTGCCCAGACCCAGCGGCAGCGCCACGCGCAGGTCCGGACCGTAGCGCTCGATCAGCAGATCGGCGCAGGCCTCGACGTCGGAGAGATGCCGCGGATTGGGAATCATGGACAGGTGGATAGCGCCAAAGCGTCCAGTTTGCCCGGCCGCGCCGTGTTCGTGTCGTACCGGCGGCCTGGCGCGCCCAATAAAAAACCCTCCTCCGGGAACGGAGGAGGGCTCTTGAACCCGCGAGCTTTCAGACGCGGATCAGCCGCGCATGCCGACCTGCTCCCAGGCCGGGTGCAGACTGCCCTTGGCGCTGGGACGGGCTTCGACGCGCTTGAACCAGGCGTCCAGATTGGTCAGCGAGGTGTCGCGCGGCTGGCCGACGCCGTTGGCGAAGTCCAGGCAGCAGTACAGGATGATGTCGGCCAGACGCAACTGGTTGCCGCAGATGTAGTCACGGCCGCCGATCAGGCCGTCCAGCCACTTGAGATTGTGCTTGGCGATGGCCTTGAGCCCCGGTGCGGCTTCGGGCACGCAGTGCACGCGGGTCTTGAACAGTTCCAGGCCCTCGGCGAAGCGGAAGCCGTTGTAGGTGGCCTCGGTGATGTTCAGTTCCACGCGACGCTGCCACATGCGCGAAATGGCCTTTTCTTCAGCGTTGTTGCCGACCAGCGAATTGCCGGGGTTGATCTCGTCCAGGTATTCGCAGATGGCCACGGTCTCGCCGATGACGGTGCCGTTGTCCAGTTCCAGCGCCGGCGACTGGCCGGCAGGGTTCTTCGCCTTGAAGTCGGCCGCGCGATTTTCGCCGCCCAGCAGGTCCATTTCCTGGGTGGGAATGTCGATGCCCTTTTCCAGCATGAACATGCGCACCATGCGCGGGTTGGGTCCAAACGAGCTCAGCAGTTTCATGTAGCGTTTCTCCTCGGTGCATTGTTGCAAGCAGATGATCCGCGCGGCAGACGTGGATCGGGGGACCCCAATACTCCCCCGAACCCGGCTCAGGCCGCCATAAGGAAACGCCCTAGTTCCGCCACGAAGCGGCGCGGCTGCTCGAACGGAACGGCGTGGCCGCAGTTGTCGATCGGCAGCACCCTGGCGTGCGGCACCAGCTCGCGCAGCGCCAGTTGCCCGGCAGCCGGATACATGGTGGATTGCAGGCCTACCAGCGCAGTCACCGGCACTTTCATCTCCGGCAGCGAGGCGCGCCAGTCGTAGCCGTCGCGTGCGTAGCTGCGCACGCAGTCCAGGTAGATCGACCAGTTATCCACCCGAGCAATGCGCCGGATCAGCAACTCGTGTTGCGCCAGGCCGGCGAGGTGCTGCCAGTGCTTGCGGTGGAAGGCATGTCGATAGAACGTGGCCAGATGCGCCCACATCCGCCTTCGCAGGGCGCGGGGCAGAGCGCGATAGGGCTCGCCGCGATACGGCTCCAACTGGTCGGCCAGGGCCAGCATGTCGAGCAGACCCTGCGCCTGCTCGGCGCCGAGCAGGCCGTGGGTCCAGTCCGGCCCGTTGAGCACGCAGGGGGACTGGTCGATGTGCAGGTAGGCGCGTACGCGATCAAAGCCGTGCCGTCGATGAAACTGCATGGACGTACACGCACCCATCGACAGTCCGCCCAGATGAACGCGGTGAAGATCCAAGGCCTGCAGCAGATCAGCGAGGTCGTCGGCGTGCTGGTCCAGCAGTACGTTCTGCGACAGGCGCAGACGATGCGAGCGACCAAAGCCGCGCAGGTCCGGCAGGATGAAGCGATAGCGCGCCAGCAGCGGCGCCACAAACGGCAGCCAGGCCGCGCCGGTCATCGCAAAGCCGTGCAGCAGCACGCACGGCGGTGCGCGGCGGCGGCCCAGATCGTAGTAATGCAGCGGTGCGCCGTCGCGCATCGTGGCGTAAGGCATGTCAGCGTCTCCCCAGGGACGCGCGAAGCTTGGCGGGAATCCGGATTGTTGCAAGCCACGTATCGCCGCCCGCAGTCCGATTGTGCGCCTGCCGTTGCCACGGCTATGGTCGTGTCGCGTGCCGCGCCACCGCGCCCGGCACATCGAACAAGGACATCGCGTTCGGCTTGGGGGCCACATGACGCAGAAACCTCGCATGGTCATTCTCGGGGGCGGGGTGGGTGCACTGACCGCCGCCTGGCACCTGACCGCTTCGCCCGACTGGCAGGAACGCTACGAGGTCGTGGTCTACCAGATGGGCTGGCGCCTGGGCGGCAAGGGCGCCAGCAGCCGCAATGCAGAACACGGCGCGCGCATCGAAGAGCACGGCCTGCACGTGTGGTTCGGCTTCTACGAAAACGCCTTCGCCCTGATGCGCGCGTGCTACGCCGACCCGCTACTGCCGCCGGCGTCGCTGTACCGCTTCGAGCACGCGTTCCGCGGCCAGGACTTCCTGTGCATGATGGAACAGCGCCAGCAACAGTGGTCGGTCTGGCCGCTGACCATGCCGCAGCGCAACGGCGAGCCCGGCACGCCGCGTAGCGAACCCGGCGTCTGGAGCACGCTGTGGGAACTGGCCGCGTTCCTGCGCGAGCACTTGCGCGAACACCTGGCGGCGCTCCCCGCCCACCAGCATCCGCAGACCCACCTGATTCCGCCGCAGACCGCCGCGACACAAGCTGGCACCGCGACCGCATCGCCGCTGGAACGGGCGCACGACCTGCTGCAGCAGTTGGCGCAAGGCCTCAAGCACGAGACGCCGCACGACACCTGGATCGAAACCTGGATGCGCGAACTGCGGGACTGGGCGCGCAGCCGCTGGGAACACCTGATGGACCACGAGCCACGCCTGCGTCGCGCGCTCGAGGTGGTCGAGCTGGGCAGCACGGTGCTGATCGGCATCGTCGCCGACGATCTGATCAAGCGCGGACTGTCGGCCATCGACGATCTCGAGTTCCAGCAATGGCTCAACCGCCACGGCGCCCGCGACTTCTCCCTGCGCTCGGCACCGCTGCGCGCGCTGTACGACTGCTGTTTCGCCTTCGAAGACGGCGACATCGACAAGCCCAACTTCGCCGCTGGCGCCGCGCTCGGCTGTGCGCTGCGCATCGGCCTGTGCTATCGCGGCCACGTGCTCTACGAGATGTGCGCGGGCATGGGCGATGTGGTGATCGCACCGCTATACCAGGTGCTCGAATCGCGCGGCGTGCAGTTCGAATTTTTCCAGAAGGTGAAGTCGCTGGAGCTGAGCGAGGATCGCCGTCGCATCGCGCGCATCCACTTCGGTCGTCAGGCCACGGTGCGCGAGGGCCGCTACCAGCCGCTGCAGAACCTGCCCGGCATCGCCCAGCCGGTGTGGCCGGAACATCCCCTGTACGACCAGTTGCTGGAGGGCGACGCGCTGCGCGACGGCGACATCAATCTGGAATCGCACTGGGCACAGTGGCCGGAGCCTGAGACGTGGTCGCTGCAGCTTGAATCCGAAGATCGCGTGGTGCTCGGCATCTCGCTGGGCGCGCTGGCGCCGATCTGCGCCGAGCTGGCCGCGGCCCGTCCCGAGTGGCGGCAACTGCTGGCCGAGCTGCCCAGCATGCAGACTCAGGCAATGCAGCTGTGGCTCACCGAAGACCTCCAGGGCCTGGGCTGGCGCCTGCCGCTGCCGGCGATGGTCGCGGCGCCGGAGCCCTTCGACGTCTGGGCCGACATGAGCCATCTGCTGGCACAGGAAAACTGGCCGCAGCACAACGCGCCGCGCGGCCTGCACTATTTCTGCGGCCCCTTGCGCGGCGACTATCTGCGCGATGCGCCCGACGATCCGACCGTGCCTGCGCGCGCCGCCGCCCAGGTCCGCGCGGAGACCCGCGACTGGCTCGACCGCTACACACGCTGGCTGTGGCCGGCATCGCAGTCGGAACACGACGGCGGCGGCTTCGACTGGAGCCTGCTCTACGGCGACGGCGGCGCCCGCGGCGAAACGCGCCTGGACAGCCAGTACCTGCGCGCCAACATCGATCCCAGCGAGCGTTACGTGCTGTCGCCGGCCGGCGCCAATCTGCGGCGCCTGGCGAGCGATGCCAGCGGCTTCGACAACCTGGTGCTGGCCGGCGACTGGGGCCGCACCGCCATCAATGCCGGCTGCGTGGAGGCCGCGGTGATGTCGGGCATGGCGGCCAGCCGTGCGCTGTGCGGCCAGCCGCAAGGCATCGTCGGCGAACATTTCCTGAAGGCTTGAAGACCGCTATGAGCGAAGCGAATCCTGTGCGGCGAGTGGCCATCCTCGGCGGCGGTTGCGGCGCGCTGTCGGCAGCGTGGTGGCTCACCGCCACGCCGGCGTTGCGCGCGCGACACCAGGTCACCGTCTACTGCCAGGGCTGGCGGCTGGGCGGCAAGGGCGCCAGCGGCCGCGACGCCGACCAGCACGAGCGCATTGTCGAACACGGCCTGCACATGATGATGGGCTTCTACGAGGTGGTGTTCCGCACCTTGCGCGACTGCTACGCCGAGCTGGCGCCGGGACCGGACCAGGCCTTCCGTAGCTGGACCGACGCCTTCGAGCCGCAACGCCAGGTGACGCTGTGGCTGCGCCCGCCGCAGGACGATGTGCCGGGACCCTGGCAGCCCTGGAACCTGCAGTTTCCGCAACTGCCCGGCACGCCGGGCGACGGCCCGCTGCCGCTGCGGGCCGATGCGGAGTTCCAGCACAAGGCCCTGGCCGGCGTGCTCGATCACCTGCTGCGGCATACCTTGGTGCAAGCCGAGCAACACATCTCGCAAGGTCCGCTCGGCGAGACCTTGATGCGCCTGCGCGAGGCCCTGAGCGCCGCCGTCGAGCGCCTCGCCGATGCGGCCGAGGCCGGTGCGCGCGATGCCCTGGTGCTGCTGCTGGAAGGCGCGCAGGCGCTGTTCGTCAAATGGATCGCGCCGCATCTGCGCGTGGCGATGTCGTCGCTGGGCTACAAGCTGTGGCTGGTGATCGACCTGGCCCTGGCCGGCAGCATCGGGTTGCTGCGCGAGGTGCTGCCGCACGGCGCAAACGGCTGGTCGCGCATCGACGATCGCGACTTCAAGGACTGGCTGGTCGAACACGGCGCCAGTGCCGAGGCTGCGCAGTCGCCGGTCATCCTGTGCCTGTACGACCTGGCGTTCGCGTATCCCGGCGGCGCGTCGAACGATCCGGCGCAGGGCCGCGCTGCCGCGGGCGCGATGCTGCACCTGCTGCTGCGCATGAGCCTGGGGTATCGCGATGCACCGCTGTGGAAGATGCGTGCCGGCATGGGCGATGCCATCTTCACGCCGCTGTACCGCGTGCTCGAAGCGCGTGGCGTGCGGTTCGAATTCTTCTCACGGGTCGAAGCGCTGCGCCTGTCGTCCGACCGTCAGCAGATCGAGCGCATCGAGCTGGCACAACAGGCGCGCGTGCTGCGTGGCCCTTACCAGCCTCTGCGCGATGTGCGTTTCGCCGACGGCCGGTCATGGCCGTGCTGGCCGGACCAGCCCCGCTGGGAGCAACTGGAAGATGGCGCCGCGCTGCGCGACGCCGGCACCGATTTCGAAGACCCCTGGACCCCGACGCGGGTAGCCGAGCGCTGCCTGAAGCTGGGTGAGCACTTCGACGGCGTGGTGCTGGCGATTCCGCCCGATGCGGCCGCGCCGCTGACCGCGGACCTGCGCACCCACGCCGGCTGGGCCGCCATGCTCGATCACGCCGCCTCGGTGCCCACGGTGTCGTGCCAGCTGTGGCTGCGCCCCACCCTCGAACAGCTGGGCTGGACCCACGGCCAGACCGTGGCCACCTGCTACGTCTCCGCGCTGCAATCCTGGGCGTCGATGGACCAGGTGCTGCCGGCCGAGAACTGGCCCGCACCGGGCGCGCCGCAGTCCTGCGCCTATTTCTGCGGCAGCTTCGAGGCCGATCGCGCGCCGCCGCCCGGCACCGACGCGCCGACTTATCTGCCCAGCCAGAACCGGCTTGCCGAAGACCTGTCGCGGACCTGGCTGGCGCAGCATCTCGGCCCGATGTGGCCGCAGGCGGTCGACGCCAACGGTGGCCTGGATCACTCGCTGGTGGTCTCGGCCTATTTCCGGGCCAATGTGCAATGGTCGGAGCGCTACGTGCTGAGCCTGCCGGGCAGCCTGTCGTATCGCCTGGACCCGGCCGACAGCGGCTTTGCCAACCTGTACCTGGCCGGTGACTGGACCGTGACGTCGATCAACGGCGGCTGCGCCGAGGCTGCGTTCGAGTCCGGACTGCGGGCGGCGTTGGGGATACGCGGGGAGTAGCTCGTCGCATCGGATTCCGCGTTCGCCGGGGGAAATCACTGGCGTCGCGGCATGAGTCGGCGCGACCGTGCGGCATTTCACGGATGCATGGCCGCACTCCCCAATTCATGTGAAGCGCGTGCCGGATGGCCGCTGGTAGCGTTCCACTGGTGCAAACGACGACCGTCACCAACCTCGGCCCGCCCGGAATCGCGACGGTCCGCGGCCCCGCCTCCGCCACCAAGGACACTCATGAGCAAGATTGCGGCAATCTACATGCTGACCAATGCCAGCGGCCGTGGGCCCGGACACAGCGCGATCGCGTTCGGCGCCAAGGTCTACTCGTTCGAGCCGGCGGCGCCGGGCAGCATGGACGATCTGTTTGGCGATTCATGGAAGATCTTCGACACACGCAAGTACGTGCTGGAGATCAACCCGTCCCGTCCCGCCCTGGTGCAGGAACTCAGCGGCGCGGTGGGCCTGCGCCCGCTGGGGGCCTACCTGATGAAATCGATACAGGACAGCCAGCTCTATGCGAGAAGGGGCGTCTGCAGCGATCAGGCGGCGGCAGCGATCAGCGCGGGAACCGAGGGTGCCTGGGCACCGCGCAAAGGCCTGGTTACCACGCCCAAGGCGCTTTACGACCAGTTGATCTGGGCCGGTCTGGTGACGCGGACCTACTACTACTGGCCGCTGGCGCCCAAGGCGGCTCCCGCGCCGGATTCGGCGGACGCTCGAATCCTGAATCGACTGCGGCTGGAACACGCCGGCGTGCCGCAAGCGCCGATGAACACCGGAATTCTGAGCTGGGGCAACGCGCCCTTGCCGACCCCGACGCCGGCACCCGCCCCGCCCGCAACCCCTGCCAACGACTACCAGGCGGACTACCCGGTCAACAAGGCCGGCATCATGCTGTCGAACGTTTCCAACGAGCGCTACCAGACCTTCGAGTACTGGCCGCTGATCTATGACGACAATCGAGCCCTGCTTCCGAATGGCCCGAACAAGGTGCCGTTGAACATCAAGCTCAAGATTCGCAAGCCCGAGAAGTTCACTGCTGCGGAACTTGCGCACGCCAGGAAGCACTGGAAAAACTGGCAGACCTATCGTTGACCGCAGGTTTGCATCGGCAGGCGGTGCGCGGCTCTCGCTGCACGGAGCCAGCATCCGGAGCCTGAATGGTTACGGCTCCGACTCACCCGCCGACAGCCGCAGCACCCGCCCGCTGTCGGCGTCGAACACCGCGATCATGCCTTGGCCGAGTTCGCGCGCCAGCCCGCCGCCCATGACGATCCAGTGGCGGTTTCGTCGATAGGCGCGATACGGCGCCTGCGCGCGCACCGCGTCGGCGCCGTATTGCTGCGCCCACAGTTCGCGCGCATGGGCCATCGCGGCCTTGCCGCCTTCAATTGCACCAACGGGCGCAATGCCGTCCACCGCTTCGTGGGCGCCGATGCCGTCCAGGTAGCGTTCCACCCAGGGCTGCCATTGCGCCTGATCCACTGGCGCCGGAGTGGGGCGATCAAGCAGATCGCTCTGCTTTTTCAGGTGCAGGTCGTAAGGCGGCGGATACGAGGCCGGCAACGGCACCGCCCGGTCGCCGAGCAGATCGTTGAGGGTCTGGCGAACCGCCTTGGCGACGTCGATGGGCGAGGGCGGATTGGGCGGACGCGTGTAGACGATGCGCTGCCCGGCGTCGATCACCACCAGCCAGGGCGTGCGCGTGATGCCGTAGGTGTTGCGCAGCGCATCGCCTTCCAGCAGCAGCGGAAAGCTCAGGCCGCGTTCCTGCATCGCCTGCAGCGGATCGCCGCGTTCGAGGATGTTGATGGTCCAGAGCTTGACGCCGCGCTCGCGATAATCCTCCCAGATGTCCTGCACGTAGGGCTGCAGCGCGCGGCTGTAGGGACACCACGAAGGCCAGAACAGCAGCACCGCGGGCTGGCCGGCAGCGTCCTGCGGAAAACGCACGGTCTGCCCTTCCGGCGTGCGCAGTTCCCAGGCCGGTGCGACCGCAGCGCGCTCGGTCGGCGCGTCGATCTCGGCGCCGACCAGCCCCGTTGAACAAACCAGGATCAGGCCGGCGATGATCCGGGCGAGGAATGCCTGCATCGAGATGACTCGTTGTGTCCGCAAGACGCGGACGGCAACAGTGTGACGCAGTAGTGGCGCGCGCTCAGACCTTCTGCCAGATCACGCTGCCCGGCAGCGTGCTGAAATCGAACTGCGCATACAGGCCGAACAGCGGTTTCACCGTGGTGGTATCCGCGCCCGCCGCGGCGGCCAGGCCCAGGTCCTGCACCACCTGGTGGCTGGCGCAGGTGGTGATGTCCAGCTCGAAGTCTCCGCCCAGCCAGCCGCCGTGCCGCCACAGGTCCATGCGACAGGGGCTTTCCACCAGCGCCTGGTAACAGGCGCGGGTGCTGTCTTGCACGTCGCGGAACTGCTTGAGATTGACGATGGGGATGGTCGGCAGCTTGAGCAGAGGCTCCAGCAGTTTGGCCAGCAGCGCCAGCACCTCGCCGCCGACCTCGCCGGCCAGGCGTTCGATCACCGCGCCGATCGCCTCGCCGTGATCCTTCCAGTCCTGCGCCTGCGCCGCTGCGGCGGAGGTCTGGCGTACCTGCACCAACGTCTGCCACAGGCCTTCGGTCTGCGCCGAGAAGGTCTTGAACACCGTGGTCTGCGCCGCAAACGCGGTCGGCTGCTGTGGATCGTCCGGCACCTGGATGGCGCCCAGCGACTTGCGATAACCCCAGACCTCGCGCCCGGTGACCATGCCGGCCATCTGGTCGATCAACAGATACGGCACCCAGAGCTTGATCCGCGGCAGCAGATGTCCCGCGCGGTGTTCGAGCACCGGCACCAGGAACGCCGACTCGCGATCCGGCAGCCAGCCGATGACCTCGGCGGTGGAGGTGCAGTGTTTGGCCTGCAGGTAACAGTGAAACAGGAACGGCAGCGCCTCGTAGCGCACCGGGCTGCCGGCGATGGCGTTGAGCTGGCTGTCCAGCAGCGTCTGCACCCGCGCGGTCTCGCACTTGAGCACGAAGGCGTAGCTGGTGACCTCGCGGATCGCCAACGGCACCGCGTAGCTGATCTGGCCGTGGCCGAGATCGGAGATGTAGGGCGGCAGCTTGGACATGGCGTGGACTTGTCGGTACGGGGATGGGTATTCGGGATCAGGGCCCCAGCGTGCGCCGGCCTGCGGCCAGCGCCAGTTCGGATGACGGCGGCGGCGGCCGCGAAGGCCCGGCCGGGCGCATGGCACCGGTCGCAACCATGCGTTCGGCAGCGCGTTCGAGCAAGGACGCCCGCACCTGCGAATCAGGCTCCAGCGAGGCCAGCTGATTCAACGCCTGCGCCTCGCTGTAAGGCATCTCGAACCCTTGGGCTGAACTCAGCGCCTGACGCAGGCGCTTGCGCGCCGCCGCGGTCTTGCCGTCCAGCAGGTGACGCCTGGCGGCGACCAGCGCGGCCCGGGGCGCCGCCACCGGCGACTTGGAAACGTAACGCGTCAGAGCGGCGCAGGCGGCGTCCATGCGGGGTCGCAGGTCCGCAACATCGGGCTGCAGCGCGATCAGGTCGATGCAGGTTTCGGCCAGCGCGGCCAGACCGTCGGTGACGTGCCAGGCGGTGGGCACATCGTCGGCCAGGGTCGCCAGCGCCGCATCGACGAGCGTCAGCGCACGTTGCGGTTCGCCCAGGCGCAGCCAGGCTTGCGCCATCAGGCCCTGGCTGCGGACACGGTCGGCGCGATGCAACTCCGGCGTCAGCACTTCGGCCAGGGCTTCGATCGATTCCGCACGCGGTTCGTCGCAGGCCAGCGTGATGTTCATGTCGCTGCACAGAATCCACGAACGCACCTGCGCCGGCGTGTCGCGAGACAGGTCGGCGCGGACTTCGTCGAGCACGTAGCGACCGCGCGCGAAGCGACCGCGCAGGACATCGGCGTGGTAGCGCAGGGATTGGGTCTGGTGCCAGCGCACCGGCGCGCCGAGCTGACGGTAAATCGGCAATGCGATGGCGGCAGAGGATTCCAGCGCCTCCCATTGCCCGATGGTGGCGCAGTACACCATGTCCACCAGGTGCGCATAGGCGCGGTCCGCCGGCGTGCCCCGCTGTTGCGCCAGTTCCAGCGAACGTCGGTTGTAGAACTGCGACAGGCGCCGCAGGCCGGCCACCAGATACCCGATGGACAGGGCGGCGAAGCCGTCCACGGTTTCGCGCACGGCGCCGCAGCGCTCCGCGAGATTCAGCGACGACAGCGTGTGATAGAGCAACCACATCGGGCGATTGTCGAAATACGCGATCTCCGCCAGACGTTCGTGGATATGCGAAGCGCGCTGGGCGCCGGCGGTATCGTTCTCGGCCGCACCGTTCTGAGGCTTCATGCGCAGCAGGGTCTGGTGGCCCAGTTCGCGCAGCAGCGCGCCCGCCAGCCGCGCCTTGCTGTCGGGTGTCGGCCGGCCCAGCCGCAACAGGCTGCGATTGAAATGCCGCGCCGCGCTGGCGTATTCGAACAGCTCGTGATGGGCGTCGCCGAGCAGGCCTTCCCACAATGCATGTTGTGCTTCGTCCACCGCCAGGCGGTGTGCTTCGGCCAGCGCCTGCGCGCGGTGCAGGTGCGCGATGGCGTCGCGATTGGCGTAGCGCGCCACCGCCTGCACCCCCGCCCGCTCCAGATGATGCAGCGCGCGCTGCGGATGGCCGGCGTGCTCCCAGTGCAGCGCCAGCTCGGCATGGCGCATGCGCAGATCGTCGCCGGAATGCTCGATCCAGGCGGCGACGCGGCCATGCAGCTCGCGACGGTGCGAGAACGGCAGCAGGTCGTAGAGCACGTCCCGCAGGATGGCGTGCTTGAATTCGTACATCGGCGCCGCCGCCGTCGTCGCCAGCCGCAGCAGGTCGTCCTGCAGCAGGGTTGCCAGCACCGCTTGCAGCGATTCGCCCTGCGCGGGCTCGGCCTGCAGATCGCCCAGCGCGGCCAGCGCGAACTCGCGTCCGATCACACTGGCCAGCTTGAGCGTCCACTGCTGGGTGGAGCTGAGTCGGTCGACGCGGCTCACGATCAGGCCGTGCAGGGTCGAGGGCATGGTCGCCAATGCCTCGTCGCCGAAGCGATCGGACAGGCGACACTCGCCATTGTCGACCGCGAGCATGCGCGCGCCGCGCAGGGCGATGAGCAGTTCCTCGATGTAGAAGGGATGGCCGCCAGCGCGCGTCCACAGGAAATTCACCAGCTCGGGCGGCACCTGGCGCACCTCAAGCGTCAGGCAGGCCAGATCGTGGATGGCGTCGCGATCGAGCGTGTCCAGTCTCAGCGTCGCGCGCAGGCTCTGCAGCATCTGCCCCACCTGCGGCACCACGGCGTGTTCCGCGGGCCGCGCGCCGACCATGATCAGCAGCTGCGGCAGCTTGTCGTGGACCACCTGCAGCAGCGCGCATGACGCCGCGTCGATCCAGTGCAGATCGTCGAGCACCAGCAGCATCGGCCGCCCCGCGGCGCGACGTGCGAGCAGCTCGCAAACCAGCTCCTGGATCGCCAGCGCGCTGCCGGCGCTGTCCATATGCCGCGTCACTTCGGTGGGCGGCAGGCCCAGCGGCACGATGGCTTCCAGCAAAGGCAGCCACGGCTCGCGTCGTTCGTCGTCGCGCAGCTGCTGGCGCAGAAAGGCGATCCGCTGCGCCGGCTGGCCCGGCAACAACTGCTCCAGAACGCGCCGCCACGGAAAGTACGGCGTGGCCGGCTCCATCGCCGAGCCCGCGGCGGTCAGCACTTCCGCCCCTTGCGCATGCGCCAGCCGCACCGCCTCTGCCAGCAGACGCGACTTGCCGATGCCGGCCTCGCCGGTGACGGCCAGCATCCCGCCCTGGCCAAGTTGCAGCCGATGCAGGTCGTCGGCGATGCGTGCGCGCTCCGGCGCACGTCCGACCAGGCCGCGCTCGAAGCGCAGCATCTGCCGGTCCGCGCGTGCCCGCGGCTCGAACACCGGCACCGGCACTTCGATGCCCTTGAGCGTCATCGGTGGCAGCACCGAGCAGGTGTAGCGCGGTGCATTGCGCCGCACTTCGGCATCGCACAGCACACGGCCGTGGGCAGCGCTCATCAGTCGCGCCGCCAGGTTGATCGGCGTGCCGACCAGGCCGAGGCGGCGCCGGTTGGAGCCGCCACTGTCGCCGTAGAAGGCACGCCCGGTGGTGACGCCGATGGAGCCCTCGATGCCATGTTCGCGCAGCCCCTCGATCAGCTCGATGGCCGCACCCAGCGCGCGCTCGGCATCGTTCTCGTGCGCCGCCTGCGGCAGGCCGAATGCCGACACCGACACCACCCCTTTCTCGTCCGCGGAAAAATGCAGGTGGGTGCCACCGTGGCGTCGTAGCACGCGGTGCAGCGCCGCGTCGGTGTGGCTCAAACATTCGAGCGCGCCAGGATGGGCAACGTCGAGCTCGGTCAGTCCCAGAAACAGCACGGTGACGTTGCGGAACTCGCCCAGCCACGGCCAGCGTCCCGCCTGCGCATGCTCCAGCAACGGCCGCGGCACGAACGCCAGCACAGGCTCGGCGGCAGTCGACGGCAGCGGACCGACCGGTGCCGGCAAAGGCGCACGTGCGATATCGGTCAGGTGGAACTCGCCACCGGGTCTGATCTCGCCCACTGCAGCCTCGAGCACCCGCGCGTACGCCGACGGGCACAGCAGCACCTCACCGGGATCGGCACGATAGTTGGCATCGCTGGCCTGGTTCAGCGCATCGCCCGCCAGCAGCCAGTGACTGCGCTCGTCGTTGCACAGAACGAACAGGCGCAGCTCGCCCGCACCCACCGCCAGCCGTTGACGCAAGGGCAGCGCGGTCTGCGCGATGACCTCGTCCAGGGTGCGCTGCAGTTCGAGCGCACAGGCGGCTGCCTGGCCAGTGGCCATGGCCGGGTCATCGCCCGACAGCCACACGGCGACGATCGAATCGCCGACGAAATCGGTGACGTCGCCGCCCCAGCGGCACACGATGTCGGTCATGCGGCCGAAATAGGTGTCGAGCACCAACGACAATCTTTCGGCGCCCTCAGGGCCTGCCGCGGCGAAATTTTCGGTGAGCCGGCTGAAGCCGACGATATCGGTGAACAACACCGCGCCGTCGAAGCACGCCATCGCCGGTCGAGCCGGGCGGCCGTCACGCAGCCGCTGCAGCACCATGCGCGGCAGGTAGCGCGCGGGCGAAAACTCCCCGGTGACTCCCGGCGCGATCACGCCTTGATCCTGCGATGACTCAAGCCAGTTTCCCCCGCCCGATCCGTGTCATCAGTGTCGGGCCGGTTCCGCGCCGTGGCAGCCACGGGGTCCGATCCGGCCGCTGCGCGGCTTTGTGCAGGCGATTATCCGCATGGTGCAGGGATCAGGCCAGCGGCGCCGATCCAAACGCATACGAAGGTCGAAACGCAAAGGTGGCTTTGATCCTTCTCTCGCAAGCGGGACGAGGCATGGGTCTTCCGTTTTCCTGCTTGCAGGAAAAGGTGGCGCAAAATGTCTATTGAGGGTCTCTCAGACAAGGACGAGATTCCAGATCCTGTGCATCGCTGCTTACGCGCCAGCGCGGCGGAACCCGTGCAGGCGAGGCAACATTCTTCGAGGCGGCGGCTTCGATCCGGCGAAGCGACTGGCGATTCTATTCAAGGCGACAGCGCTGAACATCGGTCCAAATGGACGGAGCTGGAGGCGCGCTGGCTGCGAACGTCGAGCCTTCTGCCCCTACTCCTGCCGATGCACGGCCACCGGCCCGAAGCCCTGGCACACGGGGGTGATCGACAAGGTATTGACGTTGACGTGCGGCGGGCGCGAGGCCACCCAATAGACGGTGTCGGCGACGTCCTCGGGCGTCAGCGCCTGGGTGCCGGCGTAGACCTGTGCAGCGCGGGCGTCGTCGCCGAAACGCACGTTGGAGAATTCGGTGCCGCCGGCCAGGCCCGGCTCGACGTCGGTGACGCGCACTGCGGTCTGGTACAGATCGGCGCGCAGGTTGAGCGAGAACTGCCTCACGAACGCCTTGCTGGCGCCGTAGACGTTGGCACCGGGATAAGGCCACTCGCCGGCGGTGGAGCCGATGTTGATCACGTGCCCGCGATGGCGCGCCACCATGCCCGGCAGCACCGTTCGCGTCAGCGTCATCAGGCCCTTGATGTTGGTATCCACCATCTGCTCCCACTGGTCCAGCGAGGCGCGGTGCGCCGGCTCCAGCCCCAGCGCCAGGCCGGCATTGTTGACCAGCACGTCGATGGCGGCGAAGTCCGCCGGCAGGGTGGCGACGGCCGCTTCCACCGCGCGGCGGTCGCGCACGTCCAGCCGCAGGCAGAAACAGGGCACCGCGAGTTCCGCCGTCAGCGCCTGCAGACGCTCGTGCCGACGCCCGGCGAGGATCAGATGGGCACCCTCGCGGGCAAAACGGCGGGCAATGGCGGCGCCAAAACCGGCGCTGGCCCCGCTGATGAAAACGATCACGTCAGGCTCCGTTGCGGGCTGTCAGAAGTGCGGCAGGAATCTTCCGGTACGCAGCGCGTAATCACGATAAGGCTGACCCAGCTCCACGCGCAGGCCGCGCTCTTCAAAGTGCACGCCGATGAAGATGTAGATCGACATGCCCGCGCTGAACATCAGGTGGCTGACGCTCATCACCGGCACCGACCAGAATGCGATGAACAACCCCAGCATCATCGGATGGCGAATCCAGCGGTATAGAAAATACTCGCGGAACGGCACCGGGGTGTAGCTACGGCGCACCCAGTTCAACCACACCTGGCGCAGCCCGAACAGGTCGAAGTGATTGGTCAGAAAGGTGGCGACCAGCACCAGCAGCCAACCCAGCGCATTGAGACCCCACAAGGTCCACACCAGGGCCGGCGTCTGCGCCTGCCACACCATGCCGGGCAATGGCTGCCAGTAGGCGAAGGTAAGGATCAGCACGACGCTGGTCGCCAGCACATAGGTGCTGCGCTCCATCGCCTGCGGCAGCCACTGGGTGATCCAGCGCTTGAACGCCGGCCTCGGCATCACGCTGTGCTGCACCCCGAACAACAGCAGCAGGCCGAGATTGATCGCCAGCGCCGGCAGCAACGGGCCGGGCACGCCGCTGCTCACGGTCTTCGGTACCACCAGGTCGCAGGCAAAGCCGATCAGGTACAGGAATACCCCGAAGAACAACGCATAGCTGGCAACCCCATATCCCAGAATCAGCATTCGACTCATGTCCATCCCCGGTTATTGAGCGGCCAGTGGCTACGCTCGCCTGTTGTTCCGCCCGGTCACGGTAGCTTCCGCGCGCGGGGCGCGGCAAGGCGTCCGAACCCTTACCGAGGCCGGTCACGCTAGGCTGTGCACACAAGCAGAAATCCCTGGGAGAACGACATGCAGACCGCCGAGTTCAATCACCTCGAATCCACCTTTCTCAACATGGACCGCCGCCCCGATACCTGGAGCGTGCAGGTCGAGGTGCGCGTGACCGGTCGCATCGAAGAAACGCGACTGCGCGACAGCATCCGCTACGCCACCGAAAAACATCCCATCGCGCGGGCCCGCATCCAGCCCTATGGCGAAGGCGCAGTGCGCTACTTCTGGGACATCCCCGAGCAGATCGATCACCTGCCGCTGACGGTCTACGACGCCAGGACCGACAAGGACGTCGCCGCGCATCGCTCGCGGCTGCAGAGCATCCAGGTGCCGCTGTCGCTGTCGCCGGGTTTCATGATCTACCTCGTGCATCACCCCAAGGGCGACTGGCTGATGATCAACGTCAACCACACCATGGGCGACGGACTGAGCACCTTCCGCATCATCCAGTCCATCGTGCGCCACTACGCGGGCGAGCCGGACCCGGTGCCCGCGCTCGATCCGCTGTCGGTGCGCGATCTCAAAAAGCTCGCCGGATCGAAAACGCTCACGCAGCGCATCGAGCGCATTAAGCTGCTGCTCGATCATCTGGACAAGGCGCGCAACCCGCCGACGCGCATCAAGGGTCGCGGCGTCGAGGTGAAACACCCGGACACGCTGCCCGGCTACGGCTTCGAGCTGCTGGCGTTCTCGCCCAAGGAAACCAAACAGTTCATGGCCCGGCGCGTCAAGCCGGCAACGGTCAACGACATGCTGCTCGCCGGCCTCGCTCTGACCATCAAGCAATGGAACGCGCAGCACGGCGCACGCAATGGGCGCACCAGCATCATGATGCCGGTGAACCTGCGGCCCGAGGACTGGTGGTTCGAGGTGGTGACCAACTTCTCGTCCTACGTTTCGGTGTCGCTGCCGGCCAGCGCGCAGACCGATTTCGCCGCGACGACCCAAGCCGTGTGCAGGCAGACCACCGAGTACAAGGAAGCCGGCGCCGCCGGCGTGCTGATCGATCTGCTCGAACTGCCGAAGCTGTTCCCCGCCGTGCTCAAGGCGCGGCTCAAGGAACTGTTCCCGCTGTTCGCCGGCAGCCTGATGGAAACCACCATCCTGTCCAACCTCGGCCGCCTCGCCACCAGCCCGAGCATGGGCGACGCCGGCAAGATCACCGACCTCTACTTCACCCCGCCCGCGCCGATGCCCGCCGGGGTATCGGTGGGCGCGGCCTCGATGGAAGACCGCATGTTTCTCACCGTGCGCTACCGGCTCGCGCATTTCGACGCCGCGGCGGCGAAGGATTTCGGCGCGCTGTACCGGCAGGTGCTGCTGATCGGATAGCCGCCCGGAAGCCAAAGCGCGGGCCCGATGCGTGACCGCGCCGCCGCCCGATCAGAAGGGAATCTGCAGCTCGGAGCCGGGCCGAGGTGCGTCGGTGTTCGGCCACAGTGCGCGATTGTGTCGAAGGATCACGTCCCAGAATGAAAAGGAACCGTAGTACAGCTTGGATATGCCGCTGAGCGTTTCGCCCCGCGCCACCTGGTGACGGTCGCCCGTTTTGACCCGGCGCAGCCCCTTGGGCGGGTGCTCGACCGCGTCGCCGCCCATCTCGATGCTGATGTTTTCGATCTTTTGCATCGCGACGAAGTTGTCCGAGGTCGGGCTGTTGCGGAAGCGCTTTTCCGCCGCCTGCAACTCGTGGTCGACAACGCCCAGCGCCTGCCCATGGAGCGCGGATACATCGACCCCGATCAGCGATGCATCGGCCAGGCTATCGAACAGCGCTCGCGCGCTTTCGGCGGTGACCTTGCCGCCCTTGTTCAGATTCTTCAGCCCCTGCTGCGCGCGGGCCTTCGCCACGGACCCGGCCACCTCCATGCCCTTCCGAGCGGCGTCCGTCTCGACTCCATCAACCGTGTACAACTCCGCCACCAGGCCCACCAGCTTGGCGACAGCGGCTCGATTCTGATCGAGCTTGGCAACGATGATGGCCTTGTCGATGATGCCACCCAGGGCGGATTGGATCGCCTCGGTTTCCTCGCCCGAAAGATGGCCGCGTTTTTCGGCGTTGCGAATGATGCGATCGATATCCTGCCGCACCCGCTGCTCGGAAATTCGCAGATCGTCCCGCGCATTGCGGATACGGTTGGTCCGGTTCGGAACGCGCCGGGCACGTGCCAGCTCGGATTCCAACAGCTTCATATGCTTGTTGATCCGTTCGATGTCGCTGGTCAGCAGCTCCCTGACCTTCGAACCGGCGATGAATACATGAAGCAGATCGCCCGAGCGTTTCTGAGGCCGCGTGTCGAACCACGGCATATTTTCCCAGAGATCGTTGCGGTCGCAGTAATCCAGGATGCGCTTCTGGCTCTCCAGTATCCGGGTCAGCTGCGCCCGCCTTTCGCGGATCGTGGCAATCCGCCGCTGGGTGTCGATGTTCGAGGAAGACATGGTGCATCACGCTCCGGCGATGACGACGGGATGCGCGTTGCGCCGAAGGCGGGCGCAACCCAGCAAGTCGGGCGCAACGCTAAATCGCCGTCGGTCGACTGCACATCACATGAATTGGGGAGCCACGCAGCGGGGAACTCGCACCGGCTGCGCCACCGGTTCGCGCGCGCAGCGGACCGCGCTACAACGCGGGATCAACTTTCACGGGTTGCGGAAGGCGTCGAAGAGCCGCCCCTACCGGCACTGGAAGCTGCATCGCCCAGCGGCAAGCGGATGCCCACGCGACTGCCGCCGGGCCCGGTGTCCACCACGAGCCGCGCGTCGATCAGCACGGCGCGCTCGCGCACGCTGCGCAGCGCCTGCTCCGGCGGCACGCCGAAGCCCTGACCGTCATCGTGCAGACCGATCTCGATGCCCGCGCCGTCGGCGCGTGCGCTCAGCGTCAGGCTTCGCGCGCCGGCGTGCTGCAGGGCATTGGAGAACAGCTCGAACAGCATGTACTGCAGGTGACGCATCGCCGTACCGTCGCCCTGCGGCCACAGCGGCAGTTCGTCGACCTGCCAGTCCAGCTCCAGACCGGAGGCGCGCAGGCGCGGCTGCAGGCGGTAGCGCAGCGCGGCGAGCAGGGCGTTGACGTCGCCGGGCGGCAGGTTCATCGCGTCCACCGACAGCTTGAGCTGGTCGAGCGAGTCGCGCAGCGACTGCGCCACCTCGGCCGACGAGGCGCTGCCGGTCTCGATCTGACGGATCGCCGCCGACAGATGGGTGCCGACACCATCGTGCATGTCGCGCAGGATGCGCGCGCGTTCGGCGATCACCGCGCGCTGACGCTCGCTCTCGCCGAGCTGAGCGTAGGACTCGCGCAGTTCGCGTTCGCGCGCCTCGACGCGGGTGCCCAGTTCGCGGTTGAGCTGGGCCAGGTCTTGCTGCGCACGGGCGAACTCTCCGGCGACCAGCCAGGCCATGGCGCCGAGCAGCACCGGGGCAATGAAGGGCAGGGCGTAGGCATGTTCGTAGGGCAGGTGACCGGCCTTGAGCAGCCAGTCGTGCGCGCCCATGCCCAGGGTGGTAGCCGCGGCAACGGCAAACAGCACATGGTCGTGCAGCGGCCGCGGGCGGATGGCGCGGGCCACCGACACCATCCCGAAACACCCGAGCGCAATCACCGGCACCAACAGCACCAGGTCCACCGCATCGCGCCAGGTCTCCGGCGCCAGTGCCAGCGCAGCGCCGCCGGCCAGCGCGAAAACCAGCACCGCCCATTCCAGGCGCAGCCGGCGCTGGCCGCCGAAGCGCAGGCCGAACAGGCCCAGCAGCAGCAAGCCCCAGATCAGCATCATGTGGGCGAACCATTCCCACACGGCATCGGCGAGCGGCGGCTCGGCGGTGGCCATGTTGGTATTGGCCAGCCCCCACAGCAGCGTGCCGGCTGCGAAGTAGCCGTAGTGCACGTCCTGGCGCTTGCGTGCCCAGATGAACAGAAAGAACAACCCGAGGGCGAACACCGAGATGTTGGCGATCAGCACCAGGGTGGACTGGCGGAAGCGGCGCCGTTCGTAGAGCGGCGCCGTACTGTCGGCCGGTCCGATCCACAGACGCCCCAGGCCACCGTCCTGACCGGCCCGCGCCTTGACCCGGATGTGCACCTCGTTGGGACCGGTCCGCCACGCGGTGAGCGGCGGCTGGAACATCAGCGGGCGGTTCCAATGGCGGCTCAGCGGGGGGTCCATGCGACCGTGCCGGCCCGTCAGCATGCCGTCGATCCACAGGTCGGCATTCATCGACAGCTTGGGCAACACCAGCGCGATCGGCGCCTGCGGCGCGGCGTCGAGGATCACCGCAAAGCGATACCAGACGGTGCCGGCGTAGTCGGGGCGGGTGTGTAGCCAGCGGTCCGGCAGCGTGGTGTCCTGCCAGGCCGCGCGGGCGCCCGGTGGCCGCGCGGCATCGTTTGCCAGCGCCTGCACCTGTCCGACCGGCTGCGGTGTCGCCTGCGCATGCAGGGTCACCGACGGTAGCGCGGCGGCAAGGCAGGGCCGCAGGAACAGCACGACGCCGAGGACCCACGCGGTCGGCAGGTGCCGGTGCACCGGCTCTCAGGTGTCCGCAGTCTTCATGCTGCGGATCAGTCCCATGCGACTGGCCTCGAACACCGCCTCGCTGCGCGAGTGCACCGCAAGCTTGCCGTACAGGTTCTTGATGTGCGTCTGCACGGTGTGGATGGAGACCGCCTGCGAGCGCGCGATCTCGGCATACGAATAGCCGCGCGCCATCAGTTCCAGCACCTCGGATTCGCGCGGCGACAGCAATTGCGGCGCCGGCCGCGGCACCGCCGGGACCGGGCCGCGCAGGTGCGCGAGCATCTTGCGCGCGATCATCGGCGAGATCGGCGAGGCGCCGTGCTTGACGTCGATGATGGTCTGGCCGACGTCGTCGGGCGCCGAGTCCTTGTGGATGTAGCCCAGGGCGCCGGCCTTGATGCAGGCGATCACACTGTCTTCGTCGCCGAACACCGACACCACCAGAATCTCGCAAGCCGGCTGGCTGCGCGACAGCTCGCGGATCAGGGTCAGGCCGTGACCGTCGGGTAGCGCCAGATCGGTGAGCAGGACGTCCGCGGTGTGCTGCTCGAACCATTGCCTGGCTGCGCCCAGGGTAGCGAAGGACGCCACCAGTTCGAGCTGGTCGTGCGCCGCCACACAGGATTCGAAATAACGGCGCGCCACGCTGTCGTCTTCGAGCAGCGCGACGCGCCAGGGCGTGACGGATGCAATGGGCATGGCGGGCGGATGCGGCGAAACACAGGTTGCGGACGACGCCACTGTAACGCGCGCCGTCGGCGGCGCCAGCCCATGAATATGGGATTCCAGGCGCGACCGGGAATGGGCTCGGACAGGGGTTGGCATGCGCCGCATCAGAAGCGCGCGCCCAGAGTGACAAACAGTTGCCGCCCGCGCGCCTGGATCGCATTGTGGGTGCCGGGAAAGAAGGCCGAATCGACCACTTGGTTGAGCACCCGACGGTCGCCGAGATTGGACCCGCCCAAGGTCAGCGACCAGCGCGCGTCAACCGTGCTTACGGTGGCACGGGCATCGATGCGGGTATGCGCCGGACTGCGCGTGGCCGGGTCCAGATCGGCATCGGTGAACTGTTCGCCCTGGTGCAGCAGGTCCACCGCTACGCGCACCCGGGCCGCGCGCAGCAGTCCCTGCCAGGATGGACTGAGCGACGCGGTATGCCGCGGGGCAAAGGCGATGCGGCGGCCGCTCAGATCCTGCCGGGCGCCGATACCCTGGGCCACCGGGGCCGGTGCGTCGCGATATTCGTCGTAACGCGCGTCGAGCAGGCCGAAGCTGCCGGCCAGGTTCAACCCCGGCCAGCCGGTGGCCCATTCGAACTCGGCCTCCAGGCCCTGCGAGGTGGCCGAGGCGGCGTTGCCGACATCGAAGAACACGCCGTTGAAGGCCAGCACCTGCAGGCGATCGAAGCGGGTGCGGTGCACCGCAACAACCAGGCGCAAGCGGCCGTCCGCAGTGCGCAGCTTGCCGCCCAGCTCGGTGGCGCCGGCGCGCTCGTCGTCGAACTCCAGATCCTCGCCGGTCAGCGAGATGGCATTGAAGCCGCCGCTCTTGAAGCCGCGTGTGTGCGACAGATAGAGCTGGCCGGCCTCGAAGCGGTACTGCGCCACCAGCCGTGGCGATACCTCGGTGACGCTGCGGCGCAGATCGCCCCGCTGGTAATCGCGCGCGCCGATCAGGGTCTGCAGCGCGCAGGGCCTGGGCAGTCCGGCCGCGCGCCCCGGACAAATGGCGCTGCCGCTGGCGGTGGCGCGCTTGCGCTCGTGATTCAGGCGCAGGCCCAGGGTGTAGGCCCAGCGCTCGCCGAGATGCCAGCCAAGCTGCCCGAACAGGGCGCTGGAGGCCACGTCCTGGCGGTAATCGAAACGGTAGCGGTCGTCACCGATCAGCAGCTCGCCCAGTCCGCCCAGCACCGGCAGGCCGGGCACGCCGGCGCCACCCGGCAGCGCGAAGCGGTGGTTGGCGCTGGCCAACTGGAGGAAGTCGGGGGTCAGCAGAAATGAGGGCAGATCGCGGCCGGCGCGGGCGTTGGCCAGCAGGCCGAGCTGCGCGTCGTAGGCATAGAGACCGACCAGGAATTCCAGGCTCTGGCCGCGATCACCGAGGTCGTCCCGCGCGCCCTGCACGCGCAGCTCGACCGAGCGCTGGCGGTGATCCTCGCGGCTGTCCAGTTGCGCGATATCGGCAGGCGATACGTCGAGATCATCGAGCTGGTCGAGATCGAAATCCGAGTGCGCCAGCACCAGCAGCGGCGCCAGCCGGTCCAGTCCGGCGCTGCCATCGAGCCGCCAGTGCGTGCGCATGCCGACCGTGGTGGCGCCGCGCTCGATGATGCCGGGCGTGTTCATCGAGGTGCGCTGGTTGCGCGGATCGTCCTCGACCTGTGCGTCGAAAGCCTGCAGGTAGGTGCGGGTGTCGGCGTCCAGTCCCAGAAGCTGGAACGGCCAGTACGCCGCGCGGGTGTCGGACGTCTGCGCCAGCACCTGCGTGCTCAGGTCCGCAGCGGGCGACAGCAGCAGGTTCAGACGCCCGGCGCGCTGGCGCAGCGCCTGCTCATTGCGCGCCAGCAAGGTGTTGAACAGCTCGCCGTCCTCCTCGCGATACAGCCCGGCGACGCGTACCGCCCCCCAGTCGGCAAAGCGGCCGCCAGCACCGCCCTCCAGGCGCTGTGCCGCGTGCTCGCCCAGGGTCAGCCGTGCGTCGCCGCTCCAGTGCACGCCGGGCAGGCGGGATTGGACACCGAACAGGCCGGCGCTGGTGTTCTTGCCGAACAGCGTGCCCTGCGGGCCGCGCAACACTTCCACCCGCGCCACGTCGAACAGGGGTTCGTTGAAGTAGCCCGGGCGGCCGAGGTAGATGTCGTCCTGCACCAGCCCCACCGAGCTTTCGAAACCGGGATTGAAGGGATTGGTGCCGAAGCCGCGGATGTAGACCTGCGGCAGGCCCGGGTCGTTGGACACCGCGCGCACCGCCGGCAGCAGCGGCACCACGTCGGCCAGCTCGCGCACCGCCGCCGCGCGCAGGTGCTCACCGTCGAGCGCGCTCACCGACACCGGCACATCCTCGATCGGCTGCTCGCTGCGCTGGGCGTTGACCACGATGTGGGGAACCTGCGCGACGCAATCGGGTGCCACCGCCGCCGCGCAACAGGCCGCAGTCGTAGCGAGCATCACCCCGATGCGCAGGCCCATCGATCGTTCTCCCCGGCCCCACCACCCGCCAGCGCGATGCCTGACCGCCCGGCACCGTATTGAACCGGTGATCAAGGGTTTCAACAAGCTGCGGATATCTGGCTGTGGCGCCGGCGCGCTAGGCTGCGCGACCCTCCGCCGCCATCGCGTCGCCCGGTGACGCTCCATGCGCCTGAACAAGTTCATCTCCGAGACCGGCGTGTGTTCGCGGCGGCAGGCCGACCAGTGGATCGAGGCCGGTCGCGTGCGCGTCAACGGCGTCATTGCGACCCTCGGCACCCAGGTGCTGGACGGCGACGAGGTGCGGGTCGACGGCCGCGTGGTGGGGGCCAAAAGCAGCGCGGTCTACCTCGCGCTGAACAAGCCGGTCGGCATCACCTGCACCACCGAGCGGCACGTGGCCGGCAACATCATCGACTTCGTCAACCACCCGCAGCGCATCTTTCCCATCGGCCGGCTGGACAAGGATTCGGAGGGCCTGATCCTGCTCACCAACCACGGCGACATCGTCAACGAGATCCTGCGCGTGGAGAACCGCCACGAAAAGGAGTACGCGGTGACGGTCGACCGGCCGTTCCCGGACCGCTTTCTGGCCGACATGGCGCGCGGCGTGTTCCTGCGCGAACTGGGGGTCACCACCCTGCCCTGCACCCTGACGCGCAGCGGCGCCCGCAGCTTTCGCATCGTGCTCACCCAGGGCCTGAACCGGCAGATCCGCCGCATGTGCGAGACCTGCGGCTACCGGGTGCAGCGCCTGCAGCGGCTGCGCATCGTCAACATCCGGCTGGGAAATCTGGCCAGCGGTCGCTGGCGCGATCTGAGCGAGGCCGAACTGCGCGGCCTGCTGCCGGCCCGCTTCGGCCAGGGCGGCACCCTGCGTTGAGGGCGGGGGAACGCGTCACCGGCCGCAGCCGATTTGCAGATCGACTGATTCGACCGCAAGCACCGGAGTGCGGCACCGCCCCCGGTCTTCAAGAATAGGTTCCGAGGCCCACCGCCAGGAGCAGGACATGAAAGCGAAACCCGACCGATTGATGCGCGCGAGGCACACCGAAACCGATCCGCGCTGGCCGCGCGTGCTGGCGCGCGACGCCAGTGCCGATGGCAAATTTTGGTACTCGGTCCGCAGCACCGGCGTGTATTGCCGGCCGTCCTGCGCCGCACGACCGGCACGACCGGAGAACGTCGAGTTCCACCTCAGCCAGGACGCAGCGCGCGCGGCGGGGTTCCGGCCGTGCAAGCGCTGCAAGCCCGATCGGCCGTCGCTGCAGCAGCAGTACGGCGCGCTGGTAACCGCGGCCTGCCGCGAGCTCGCGAGCGCCGAGACCCTGCCCTCGCTCGATGTGCTGGCCGCGCGTGCCGGGCTCAGTGCCTTTCACTTCCATCGGGTGTTCAAGTCGGTCACCGGCCTGACCCCGCGCCAATATGCGCAGGCGCATCGTGCCGATCGGATGCGCACGCAACTGGGTCGCAGCGGCACGGTCACCGAGGCGATCTTCGACGCCGGCTACAACTCCAACAGTCGCTTCTACGAAAAATCCACCGAAGTGCTCGGCATGAAGCCGACCCACTACCGTCGCGGCGGCGCGCAACAGGACATCCGCTTCGCCGTCGGCCAGTGCTCGCTGGGCGCGGTGCTGGTGGCCAGCAGCGCCCAGGGCGTGTGCGCGATCCTGCTCGGCGGCGATCCGGATGCGCTGGCGCGCGACCTGCAGGATCGCTTTCCGCAGGCCAACCTGATCGGCGGCGATGCCGGTTTCGAAGCGCAGGTGGCGGCGGTGGTCGGGTTGGTGGAAGCACCGACAGGTTCGCTGGACCTGCCGCTGGACGTGCGCGGCACCGCGTTCCAGCAGCGTGTATGGCAGGCGCTGCGCGAGATTCCGGTGGGCACCACGGCGAGCTACGCGGACGTCGCGCAGAGAATCGGAATGCCCAAGGCGGTGCGCGCGGTGGCACAGGCCTGCGGCGCCAACAAGATTGCGGTGGCCATCCCCTGCCATCGCGTGGTGCGCAACGACGGCGCGCTGTCCGGTTACCGCTGGGGCGTGGAGCGCAAGCGCGAGCTGCTCGAACGCGAGGCGCGAGCCTGATGGACGGGTCCCGATCGTTCGATGCAACGGCGCGCCTTGCGGCCTTTGACTGGACGCGGATCGAAATCGATCTCGACACACGCGGCTGCGCCAGACTCGAAGGTCTGCTCGACTCGGCCCAATGCGCCACGCTGGCAAACCTGTACGACATCGACGCACGCTTTCGCAGCCGCGTGGTGATGGCGCGTCACGGTTACGGGCGCGGCGAGTACCGTTACTTCAACTATCCGTTGCCGGACCTGGTCGCGAACCTGCGCAGCGCTGCGTATCCACGTCTGGTGCCGCTCGCGAACCGCTGGATCTCGGCGATGAAACTCGACGTGCGCTACCCCGACACGCATGCCGAATTCCTCGCCCGCTGCCACTCCGCCGGGCAGACGAGGCCGACGCCGCTACTGCTGCGCTACGGGCCCGACGACTACAACTGTCTGCACCAGGACCTGTACGGCGAACACGTGTTTCCGCTGCAGCTCGCGATCCTGCTGTCGCGACCGGGCGAGGATTTCAGCGGCGGCGAATTCGTGATCACCGAACAGCGGCCGCGCATGCAGTCGAGCGTCGAAGTGGTGGACCTGCAGCAGGGCGACGCGGTGATCTTCGCCGTGCACCAGCGCCCCGTGGAGGGCAGCCGCGGCACCTATCGGGTGAACCTGCGCCACGGCGTCAGCCGCGTCCGCAGCGGCCGGCGGCACACCGCCGGCATCATCTTTCACGACGCCAGATAGGCATTGCGATCCGGCAGCGGGCAGCTGAGCGCCGATGTATCCGGCGCCGGCGACCTTGGAGCCAGTGTCGTGTGTTCCCAGCACAATCTGGCGGCAGCGCTCTGTATAAATCCTACCGTCGTGTCGTCTACGCGCGCGCGGTTCGCGCTGAATCGTATACGCCGTGCCCTCCATGCCCCCGACGACATGTGTATGTTCGATCCTCGAACGCACAACACTCTCTCTGCGAATCGCAGAGGGAGAACGATTCACGCCTGATGCACCGTGTCGTGCGCGTCAGAGGCGAAAAGCTTCCGCACAATCAACTGCGTTCCGACGGAGTGCGTTGCACACTCCAAACAGCACAGGACAACTTCGCGTCGAATTATAGCGTCCCGCACGTGCTCGGAGTGCTCCTCGAATGCCGGATGACGATGAAAGAAGCCACGCCGTTCAGATCCTCGGCGAGTGTGCCAGACGCGACCGTCTGGGAAGGCTGCAACACGCGCTCGCCTTCTCGTCGCCGATCAGTTTCAAGACCCAAGCGAGATGCTCCGGGAACACGCGCATACGCCCAATCTGAAGGGCGTTTACAACGGCTGTGACCATGCGTACCTCCCCTAAGGCCTGGTGCAGCGACGCATGTTGGAGGATTTCGACAGAAGATCGCATCGGTATGCCGCTGAACCGCTCACGGCAAATCCGGCGCGCCTTGCTGTCATCCATCACGATGCCGAGCGAAGTCTCAGCGGCGTACGCGATTGTCGCCGCTTCGCCGTCGTCGAGGGTCTCGCTAGCGGCTCCCGCAACGAGCTGCTCAAACAGTAGCTCGCCTCGTTCACCCAGACCGACAACCTCCACGAGCCCGGCCTTGCGCAGATCCGCCAGCAAGTCGGCATCGGGACGTCCGTTCTTGCGCCCTCCGTCGAGTTCGCTAGCAGCAACATCGACGACGACGGCGCGCTCGGGCAGTGCAGATACCCGACTACAACGACGGGTGTTCAGTGGTACTGCGTGGTTTAGCGCGGCAGGGCACCGGATTCACGGAACGGGAGGTGCAGGAGAGGCCGCGACTTCTATAGCTGTTGCCACAGTCTCGAGTCGCTTGACGAGGGCGATGGAGTCCTCGATCTCCTTCTCGTACAACGGTGCCTCACCGCCGTGAGCACCCGGATTAAGGACGCGCTCAGTAGCCTTGAGCACCTCGTCCATTAACTTTACGTTGTCAACAGCACCTGACTCGATTCCAGCGCCAGATTTGAGGTGATCGCCCATCATGAAGGCGATCCGAACCGAGATGGTTTCCGCACGATATGGTCTATGCGAAGCCGAATCCGTCGTAAGGCGTAGTGTCTCGACGAGACAGCTCGTACGAAGCCACCATCCAGACGTCTGCATGACAGAAGGTCATTCAGATCACAGCCATGACAACAAGTTGCCCACAAGTTTCCGCCTGGTCCGATATTCCCGGCGCAGGTCAAATCGCCGGGGGCAAGCTGCGGCCCTCGGCTGGGCGAGATTCCGGAAGCGGCCTATCTGAGCCCGGACGTGGAACGCGCGCGCAGTGGCGCCGCGGCCGCGTGAGACGGCGGCTGCAACGAAAACGCCCCGGTTTCCCGGGGCGTTTCCATGCTCGATTCCACGTTCCGGCACCCGTGAAGGCGCGGTTCCCGCGGCGTTACCGCGTGCTGGCGAAGCTCATAGGCTGTAGTACAGCTCGAACTCGATCGGATGCGTGGTCATGCGAAAACGCGTGACCTCCTGCATCTTCAGTTCGATGTAGGCGTCGATCAGATCGTCGGTGAACACGCCGCCCTTGGTGAGGAAGCCGCGGTCCTGGTCCAGGGCTTCCAGCGCCATGTCCAGGCTGTGGCAGACGCGCGGGATCTTGGCGTCTTCTTCCGGCGGCAGATGGTAGAGATCCTTGTCAGACGGATCGCCGGGGTGGATCTTGTTCTGAATGCCGTCCAGGCCCGCCATCATCATCGCGGTGAACGCGAAGTAGGGGTTGGCTGAGCTGTCGGGGAAGCGTATCTCGATGCGGCGGCCCTTGGGGTTGGCGACGTACGGAATGCGGATCGACGCCGAGCGGTTACGCGCCGAGTAGGCCAGCATCACTGGCGCTTCGAAGCCGGGCACCAGACGCTTGTAGCTGTTGGTGCCGGGATTGGTGAACGCGTTGAGCGCCTTGGCGTGCTTGAGGATGCCGCCGATGTAGTACAGCGCGGTCTCGGACAGACCGCCGTAGCCGTCACCGGAGAACAGGTTCTTGCCGGCCAGGCTCAGCGACTGGTGCACATGCATGCCGGAGCCGTTGTCGCCAACGATGGGCTTGGGCATGAAGGTGGCGGTCTTGCCGAACTGGTGCGCCACATTCTGCACCACGTACTTGAGCTTGAGCACTTCGTCGGCCTTGCCCACCAGGGTGCCGAACTTGACGCCGATCTCGCACTGGCCGGCGGTGGCCACTTCGTGGTGATGCACTTCCACTTCCATGCCCACGGCTTCCAGCGTCTCGCACATGGCCGAGCGGATGTCCTGCAGCGCGTCGACCGGCGGCACCGGGAAATAACCGCCCTTGACGCCGGGACGGTGGCCGATGTTGCCGGCCTCGTAGACCTTGCCGGAGTTCCAGGCGGCATTCTCGGCATCGATCTCGACAAAGCAGCCCTTCATGCCCGAATCCCAGCGCACCGAGTCGAACACGAAGAATTCGTTCTCGGGGCCGAAGAAGGCGGTGTCGGCCAGACCGGTGCTCTTCAGATAGGCTTCGCCACGCTTGGCCAGGCTGCGCGGGTCGCGCGTGTAGCCCTGCATGGTGCTGGGCTCGATGACGTCGCAGGTGATGCACAGGGTGGGCTCTTCGAAGAACGGATCGACGAAGGCGGTGCTGGCGTCGGGCATGAGGATCATGTCGGACTCGTTGATGCCCTTCCAGCCGGCGATGCTGGAGCCGTCGAACATCTTGCCGTCGGTGAAGACGCTGTCGTCGACCGTCTTGGCCGGGACCGTGACGTGCTGTTCCTTGCCGCGCGTGTCGCAAAACCGGAAATCGACAAATTTGATGCTTTTTTCGCTGATGGTTTTCAGTACATCTTTGCCCGATGCCATTTAGGTCTCCTGGGTAGGGGGTTGGAGCAGGGAAAAGCAGACGAACGCGAGGCCGCGACCGTTCGCACGGTCTGGCCGGAATCGCAGGATTTGTGCCACGCCCCAGGCGCGGCGATGCCTAGCCTAGCCCATTTGTGGAGCACCCATTGACGCACTGTTTGTGTGCGTTGCGCGCCTTCGCGAGACATTTTGCACATGTTTGGTGCGTCATCTGGCGCGATCCTGGCAGGCGATGGCTTCGTATACTGCCGACCCTTCGAAACTGCGTCGCCACCGACATGACTTTCCAGGACCTCATTCTCAAGCTCCAGGCCTTTTGGGCCGGGCATGGCTGCACCCTCGTCCAGCCCATGGACATGGAGATGGGCGCCGGCACGTTCCACTGGGCCACCTTCCTGCGTGCCCTGGGCCCCGAGCCCTGGAACACCGCCTACGTGCAGCCCAGCCGCCGCCCCACCGACGGCCGCTATGGCGAAAACCCCAACCGGCTGCAGCACTACTACCAGTTCCAGGTGCTGATGAAGCCCAGCCCACCCGATATCCAGAAGCTGTACCTGGCGTCGCTGGAAATGCTCGGCTTCGACCCGCTCACCCACGACATCCGCTTCGTCGAAGACAACTGGGAATCCCCGACCCTGGGCGCCTGGGGCCTGGGCTGGGAGGTCTGGCTCAACGGCATGGAAGTCACCCAGTTCACCTACTTCCAACAGGTCGGCGGCATCGAGTGCAAGCCGGTCTCCGGCGAGATCACTTACGGCCTTGAACGGCTGGCGATGTACATCCAGGGGGTCGAGAGCGTCTACGACCTGATCTGGTCACGCGACCCCAAGACCGGGCGTGAAGTCACCTACGGCGACGTCTACCACCAGAACGAGGTCGAGCAGAGCACCTACAACTTCGAGCACGCCGACGTGGCGACCCTGTTCGAGCGCTTCAACAAGGCCGAGGCCGAATGCCAGCATCTGCTGGGCCTTGAAGTGCCGCTGCCGCTGCCGGCCTACGAGCGCACCATCCAGGCCAGTCACGCGTTCAATCTGCTGGACGCGCGCGGTGCCATCAGCGTCACCGAACGCCAGGCCTACATCCTGCGCGTGCGCACCCTGGCCCGCGGCTGCGCCGAAGCTTATTTCAAGGCGCGCGAGGCGCTGGGCTTTCCGATGCTGGCGCCGCCGCGCAAGGCGGCGTGATCGCCTACTCCACCACGACCCGACCCTTCATGCGGTCGCCGTGGATCGAGCACTGATAGTCAAAAGTGCCGGCCGCAGTGAAGGTGCGCTGATAGGTCGCATCGTGGCGCATGCGCCCGCTGGTGGTGGTGTCGGCGAACACCACGTTGTGATTGGAGCCGTCGTTGTTGACCCAGGTGACGGTGGTGCCGACGGGCACCGTCAAGGTCTCTGGCAAAAACACGTTGAAGCCGATGGAGACCTCATGCGGCCCGGAGGGCGGAACATTCGGCTTCGGCCCACCGGGGATACCGGTCGCAACGGCGAGTGGGCTGGCCGTCAGGGCCACAGCCAAGTACGCAGCCAGGTACGAAACGTTATAACAGGGGGCGGCGAAAGCGCATCTTCACGTCAGGGATCCTCGACAAATGCTCGATGGGGGATGCCCGCTTCATTGCACGGCTGGCTGCGCTGCGCTGCGCCGGTCTGTCAAAGCAAACTCTGAGCCACGGGCCGGCGAACCCGGGCACCCCAGAACCGGCCCCTGCGGCGCGGCCACAATCTTTTACGCCCCGGAGCGGCGCGGCTATGCTCGGGTGGTTCGAGCTGCCGGCCTTTCGTGATGAAACGATTCCTCCACATTCCTGCCTGCGGTGTGGTGTTACTGCTCGCCGCCTGCGCCAGTGCGCCCACCTACGGCCCGGCGGATGATGAAGCCATGGCGCCGGTGCGACAGGCGCATCAGGACTGCCTGCAAACGACCATCCAGGCGCTCATCGACGGCTCCGACGACGTCAACTTCCTGACCCAGCACATCGTCAAGCAGTGTGACGACACCCTGACGCCCGCCGCGGACTATCTTGCCAAGCGCGGCTTCAACAGCTACCAGATCGGGCAGTTCATGCAGCAGCAGCGGCAGATCGGCGCGGATGCCACCGCCAACGTCATCCTGCGGGTCAAGGCGATGCAGAACGACGGCGGCGCGTTCTGACCAGCGCCCGAGAGACGATGATCCTGTTCGGCATGTTCGATTCGCGCTACGCGCGTCGTGTGGCGGCGAGCCAGCGCTGGCTCGATGAGCGGCATGCCGGCTGACTTTCCGCCACGCCGCGCCTTGCGTTGCAGCGCGATCAATCCCGCCGCCTGGCTGTTGACGTGGGCATTGCTGGCGGTGGCCGCTGGCAACCCTTCTGCGGCGGCCGACAAGCCGTTCGCCCAGCACGCCTACGAGCACATGCTGTCGGCGATTGCGTCCAATTCTTTCGAAGACTTCACCGCGCTCGGCGATGTCGTGTTCCAGTCTCTCAAGCGCGAAGAGTTCGACAAGGTATGCCAGCACTTCATCCCGCTGCTGGCGGCGGGACAGCGTTCCACCTATCTGGGCTCGTTTCAGTTGCACGGCATGACAGTGCACTACTGGCGCCTGAGCTTTGCCGGAGAGCGCGACGACTGGCTGGCCAAACTGGCGGTCAAGGACGAGCGCGTGCGCGGCTTCTTCATCTCGCCGCCCTGAGTCGCTCCAACCGCAGTGCGCGGGCGATTCGATATCGCCCATGACAGCGCTCGTTCAGCGCGCAGCGAGTTGGCGTTCGGACAATCGCGGTCCGGCACAGCCCAGGAGCGCCCATCGAATGACCGAAACCATCTACGACGCCCTGCGCGAGAGCCACGAGCGCCAACGCAAGCTGTGCAAGAAACTGCTGCGAACGCGGCCGCGCACCGAGTCGCGCATCGCAACCTTCACCGAACTGCGCATCGAACTGGCCGCCCATGCTGCCGCCGAAGAACGGTATCTATATGCGCCGATCCTGATGGACGACATGGGGCTGTCGTCGTCACGCCACGCCTTGCACGAGCATCACCAGATCGACGAACTGATCGAAGACCTGCAGGTGGTGGATCACGCCGGCACTGCGTGGATGGCAAAGGCCAAGGCCTTGTCGCACAAGGTGCATCACCACCTGCGCGAAGAGGAGAAAAAATTCTTCCAGGTGTCCGGCAAGATTCTCGGCGACACCCAAAAGTCGCAGCTCGCCAAACGCTACCGCAAGGACTACGCGCGGATGCTCAAGACGCTGCAGCAGGGTTGAGCAGATCAACGCCGCGCACGCGCCGCACCCGGCCGCGAAAGACTTTGGGTTGGCGCACCCTAGCCGAAGCCTTCGCCGAGCACAGTCGTAAACATCAGATCAAACTACCCACCGTTGCACTTGGTTCTTGAAACCGACCCTCGTATTTCTGGAATGAATTTCCGTAATTGCAAGGATGATCGCGCGCGGCCTGTACCCCGAAATCGACGATGCACTAACCGAATCACCGGCGGTCGCCCTGCTGGGTCCAGGTCGGGTCGGCAAGACCACCCTGGCGCTGGAACCGACCGGCACGCGGCCTTCGGAGTATCTCGATCTGGAGTCCTCAGCGGACCGCGCCAAGCTCGCCGAGCCGGTGATGTACCTGCAAGCCAAGGAACACCTACGGTATCGCCATCGCCTGCGAGATAGGGACGCTCTGGACCGCACAGAATCTTCCATGGTCCACCCACAACATGGATGTCGCGGCGCTGGATCGCCTGCCTGAGACGCAGACGCTGAGCGACTTCGATCTGGCGCAACTCGAAGGTCTGCTGAGCACCCCACTGCCCGCGACGCTACGGGACTTGGCATTGGCCATGCGTGTACGCAGCATCAAGGGGGAGCAGGAAGGGCTGCGAGGCACTTCGAGCGCGCAGAGCAGTCCAATTCCGGGCAACGACGTTCGTCCAACGTGACGGCCGGCGAGTCGTTCAACGACAATGGCGGACTAAGAATCCCAAACGCCCACTGCTGAACCATGGCCGCCAGCCCGACCCGAGATCTCCTGCTGGAGATCGGCACCGAAGACCTGCCTGCCCGATTCGTCGTGCCCCTGGCCACCGCGCTGTCGCGCGGCCTTGCCGAAGGGCTGGGCAAGTGCGGCCTCGCCGCCGCCAGCGCGTCTATCTACGCCACCCCGCGACGCATCGCCTGCAGGCTTGCCGGGTTGGCCGAGGAGCAGCCCGAGCAGACGGTGGAGCGCCTGGGTCCGGCGCTGTCCGCGGCGCTGCGGGACGGTCAGCCGACGCCCGCTGCGCTGGGCTTCGCCAAATCCTGCGGCGTCAACTTCGACGCCCTCGGGCAGAAGGACGGCAAACTGTATTTCGCCCGCACCGCGCCGGGCCGGGCCACCGTTGCGCTACTGCCGGAAGTATTCGAGGAGACGCTCAAGCAGATGGACGAACTGGTGCCCAAGCGCATGCGCTGGGGTGCCGGCAGCGAAACCTTCGTGCGACCGGTGGAATGGCTGCTGTGTCTGTTTGGAACCGACGTGGTGCCGCTGCAGCGTTTTGGTTTGACCGCGGGCCGCGTCACCTATGGCCATCGTTTTCACGCACCGGCGGCCATCGAGCTGCCCGCGCCCGCGGCGTACGAACCCGCCTTGCGCGAGGCACAGGTGTGGGCGGACGTGGGCGCACGCAAGACGGAGATCCGTCGCCAGATCGAAGCCGCCGCCGCCGAGCTTCAGGGTCACGTGCGCATCACCGAGGATCTGCTGGACGAGGTGACCGCGTTGGTGGAGCTGCCGGTCGCAATCAGCGGCCGCTTCGAATCGCGCTTTCTGGAACTGCCGCCGGAAGTCATCGTGGCCACGGTGGAAACCAACCAGCGCTATTTCACCGTGTTTCGCGACGTGGCGATGACGCAACTCACCGAGCACTTCATCACCGTCTCCAACATCGCCTCGCGCGATGTGACGCAGGTGATCTCGGGCAATGAGCGCGTGGTGCGACCGCGGCTGAGCGACGCACTGTTTTTCTACGAGCAGGACTTGAAGCAGCCGCTGCCGGCCTACGTCGAGAAGCTCGACAGCGTGACCTTCCAGAAGGACCTGGGTTCCACCGGTGACAAGCTGCGCCGCGTCACCGCGCTGGCCGCTGAAATTGCGGGTGTGCTGGGCGAGGACGTCACGACGGTGTCGCGCGCCGCACAACTCTGCAAGGCCGATCTGGTCACCAAGGTGGTCTACGAGTTTCCGGAACTGCAGGGATTGATGGGCGGTTACTACGCCGCACGCTCGGGAGAATCAGAGGCAGTCGCGCAGGCGATCCGCGAACACTACCTGCCGACCCAGCAGGGCACGCCGATTCCGTCCACGCGCACGGGGCAGATCGTGGCGCTGGCGGACAAGCTCGATACCCTGGCCGGTATCTTCGCCATCGGCCAGAAGCCGACCGCGAGCAAGGATCCCTTCGCGCTGCGGCGTGCCGCGCTGGGCGTGTTGCGCATCTGCATCGAAGGCGGACTGGCGCTGGACCTGCGCCAACTTCTGCATTTCGCGCTGTCGCTGCAACCGGCCGGCCAGCGCGACGCGTCGGTGCTCGAGACGCTGCTCGAGTTCGTGATGGAGCGCCTGCGCGCCTGGGTCGTCGGTCAGCCGCAGCAGGGTCGCGCCATCGCGATCGAAACCTTCGAGTCGGTGCGGGCGCTGGCGATCACGCAGCCGCTGGACGTCCATCACCGCGTGCTGGCCGTGCATGGCTTTGTGCAGCACGCGGCAGCACCCAATCTGGCCGCCGCCAACAAGCGCATTCGCAACATCCTCAAGCAGGCCGGCTCGGTGACCGGCGGGATCGATCCGGCACGCTTCGAACATGCCGCGGAACCCGCCTTGTTCGATGCGATGAATGCGCTACCGCAGCTGGCCGGCAGCGGGCGCTACACCGAGCAGTTGGTGAATCTTGCCAGTCTGCGCGAGCCGGTGGACGCCTTCTTCGACGGCGTGATGGTCAACGCCGACGACGAAGCGGTGCGGGCCAATCGCCTGGCCCTGCTGGCGCGCCTGGACACGATGTGCCGCGAGGTGGCCGACCTGTCCTGCCTGCCGGGCTGAGCGCGACGTCATCCTTCGCATCGGTACGGCGATGAAGCTGCGCAGCCGGAAGTGCGCCCCGGCCCGAAGGTGCGGTGTCCTCATTCAGCGGTAGCGGCTCACAGCGCGCTGTGGTATCCCGTTGCCAAACCCCGAATCGGTGCACGGCGCGATGAAAGTATTGAAGGATCGGCCTGGTCTCGCGTCACGGGCCTGCGGCGCCCTTGCCGCCATCGCGCTGGCCGGACTTGCGGCACAAGCGGTATCCGCGGCGGAAGGTGCGCCCAAGGACAGCCTGCTGGTGCTCGACGCTTCCGGCTCGATGTGGGGCCAGATCGACGGCGTCAACAAGATCGTCATCGCCAAGGATGTCGTCGAGGCACTGACCTTCGAGCTTCCCGCGCAGCAACGTCTGGGCCTGGTCGCCTACGGCCATCGCCGCAAGTCGGACTGCAAGGACATCGAAACCCTGGCCGAGGTCGGCACCGACCGCGAGGCGCTGCGCCGGCAGATCCGCAGCCTGACGCCGCGCGGCATGACGCCGTTGTCGGCCGCGGTGCAGCATGCCGCTGACAAGCTGGACTACACGCGCCAGGCGGCAACCGTGATCCTGGTCTCCGACGGTGAGGAGACCTGCGACGCCGACCCTTGCGCGCTGGGCCGCACGCTCGAAGAGAACGGCCTGGACTTCACCGTGCACGTGATCGGCTTCGACGTCACCGTCGAGCAACGCAAGGGCCTGCAATGTCTGGCCGCGGAGACCGGCGGGCAGTTCCTTGCCGCGGACGATGCCGCGCAGCTCGCAGACGCGTTGAGCACGGTGGCGATCAGCACGCCGCCGCCGGAGCCGCCGCCGGCCGCGCCGGCCACGGTGGTGCTCAAAGCCACCATCCTTGACGGCGGACCGCTGATCCAGTCCAAGCTGGACTGGTCGATGACGCCGGCAGATCCCGCACCGCCGACGGATGCGGACGGCGCGTTCACGGGCTTCGAAGCCGGCGGCGTCGGCGTCGTCGAAACCGAGCTGCCCGAAGGCCGCTACCGGCTGCGCGCCACCTGGCACGGCTGGAAAGACGGCAATCCGAAGCAGGGCCAGCGCGAGGTGCAGGTCTCCGCCGGCAAGACCCATGTGTTCACGATCCCGGTGGATCTCGCGCTGCCGGTCAAGCTGGATGCCCCCGCCACGGCCCATGAAGGCGCGGTGATCAATGTTGGCTGGCATGGCCCGGATGACCTCAGCACGATGCTGCTGGTGACCGAACCCGACGCCGCGCCGGACGATGCGATCTTCTTCGTCTCGCCGAGCAAGGTGGCGGCCGCCGAACCGCTCAAGCGTGCGCCGCTGCAGATGCCGCCGCGCGCCGGTCGCTACGAACTGCGCTACACCCTGCGCCAACCGCAGGTAGTGCTGGCGCGCCAGGACATCGAGATCACGCCGCAGAATTTCACCTTGCAGGCGCCGGAGCGCGCCAGCATCGCCAGCCCCATCGACATCGTCTGGGACGGCCCGCTGAGCGAGCACGATCTCGTCACCATCGTGCCCGCCGGCGATACGCGGGACTTCGACAACGCGCGCTACAGCGCGCGCCTGGTCTCGGGCACGCCGGTGCAACTCACCACGCCGGGCGAGGCGGGCGACTATGAGATCCGCTACGTGATGGGCGCGGCCTACACCACGTATCCCGGCATGCAGTACGCGATCAAGGCCACGCGGCCGCTGCGGGTCGAGGACGTCAGCGCCAGCGTGTCGGGTCCTGCGACGGCCGAGGGCGGCGCCACCATTTCCGTGACCTGGACCGGGCCGGACGGCTGGGACGACGACTGGATCAGCGTGGTGCCTGCCGGGGAAGGCTTCAATCGCGACAGCTATGTGGCGCTCAAGCGCGGTGCCAACGCCGCGCCCGACAGCGAGCAGATCCGCGTACCGGCCATTGCCGGCGACTACGAGATCGCCTACCTGGTCAACCCGGGGCGCAAGGTGATCGCGCGCACACCGATCCGCATCGAGGCCTCTACCGCCCGCGTCGAGGCGCCGGCGACGATCAAGGCCGGGCAGGAGATTCCGGTGCGCTATCGCGGCGCCGGCTTCGCAGGGGATCGCGTGGTGATTGCGCCGGCCGATGCCCCCGACGGCAAGATGTGGGGCTACACCGTCAACCACGGGTTTGCGGCCAAGCCGGCGCGCGAGGCCGACGGCGAAGGCAAGATCCCCGCACGCCGCACCGCCGAACCCGGCCAGTACGAGCTGCGCTACGTCACCGGCCTGCAACACCAGGTGCTGGCGCGCACGCCGGTGGAGATCACGCCATGAAGATCGCCGCCGTGATGCTGAGCGCGCTGCTGCTCGCCGCCTGCGGCAAGCCCGCCGGCTCGCCCTGCAGCATCACTGGCAGCGGATTCACCTCCAGCCACGACTGCTCGACGAAGTGCCTGTCACGCTGGGCGGTGAACTGCCCCGACGGCAGCCGCGTCACGCCCGGCGTCTGTGCCGGCCGCGAGGGCTGCGAGCCGGGGTCCTGCCCCCAGGGTCAGGCTTGCTACGCCTTCGATGATCCGTTCGAGGACCGCAGCTACTGCCTGCCCGACAACGTCTGCGGCCAGACTTTGAGCGACGCGGATCGCCAGCGCTGGGAGCAGGATTCATTCACCGCCGCCGCAGCCATGCGCGCGCGTTACGACCGCAAGCGCGCCCAGCACAGTGGCGCGGTGACAGCACCGGGCGAGCCGCCGCACTCGCCGACCGACATCACCGCCGAAGAGCCTGCCCCATGAAGCTTTCTGGCCGCCGCACCGGTTCCGCGCAACGGCCACACGGGCTTGCCATGAACCGGCGGGCCGATCACCAGGGTGTCGGGCGGTGACACGCCAATGACGGTAGAAGCGGTGCATTTTCGCGTGCCGGCCAATGTCGCGGGTTCGCTGTCGCGCACCTACGTGGAAGCGCTGGGGATGCGGACGCTGGGCGCGCTGCGCTTCGGCTATGGCGAGACCGAACTGGTCTTCGCGGATGACGCGCCGGGACCACACGTCGCGGACGACGCCGACCTGTACTGGAAGATCGGGGTGACGGTGGCAGATCTGGACGCCGCCGTGGCGCAGGTGCGCCGCGCGGGCGTCGAGGTGTCATCGCCGTGGTCGCTGGCGGGCATCGGCTATCTGTGTCATCTGCGCGATCCCGCGGGATTGCAGATCGAACTGCTGCAGCGGCGATGGGAAGGGCACGCGGAGCCGAATGGCGAGCATGCCTTCGAGTCGGCGAGGCTGGCGCACGTCAGCCTGCGCGTCACCGCGGGCCATGCTGCGCGGACATGGTGGCGCGCGCTGGGGCTGTTCGAGCTCGATGCGATGGACCTGCCCGGGCGTGCATTCTCACTGTCGTTTCATGGCCCGGTCGCGGCGGTGGCGCCGGTCGGGCCGCTGCGCGCGCGGAGGGAGTGGCTTTGGTCCCGGCCCGAGACGCTGATCGAACTGCAGCACCGGCCGGGACCGGTGCGGGCGTCGCCCGGCACTGGCTTGACGGGTCTGGTGATCGACGGGTCGTGGGTGGGTGCCGAAACCTTGACGACTGCGGCCAACTGATGCGAACCCACGCGAGTCAGGGCCTGCAGCATGGTGTGCGCATGAGATACGCGCGCCGGTTGTTGCTGACGTCGGTCTTGGCGGTTCTCGCGCTTCCCGCAGGAAACGCGCTCCGGGCCGCGCAGGACTTCCACACCACGCCGGCCTACTGGGATGCCCCGCGCGTGTTTCACGCCGGCCCGCCTTCGGCAGAGTTTGCCAACCGCCTGCATCTGATTGAGGTGCCTCGCGCAGCGACGCCGGCCGGCGAGCTGATGGCTTCGCCCGACGGCGCCACGCGATTGTGGGCGCGCAATCCCGATACCACACAACCCGGCCCCTGGGGTGCGGCATTGATCGTCGACGCGCCGGGGGCTCCGCGCCGCAGCCTGCTGATCGAGGACGTCGGCGCGCCGATCGCGCCGCGCTGGCTCAACGAGCGCTTGATCTTTCTGCGCATCGCCTGGGGCCGCGCGGTGTTCAGCGACGTCATCCTCGACACCCGCAGCGGCACGCTGCGCTATCACGAACAGGCGCACGACGGACGCAATGCGTTCGATCAGTACCAGGCGATCTGTCGCGGCGCCTGCCCCTGTGATCCCGAGGCCGCGATGAACCCGGATGATCCTTCGCGCTTCAGCGTCGAGGCGCCACCACCGGCCGCACGTCCCGGCGCGCGGTCGATGATCGGCCTGCTGTTGTTGCCGAACATCTTCGGTCCGCCCGAGACCGGCGGCGTGATTCCAGCCGACGATCCGCAGCCGCTGGCCGTGTACGCCGCACCGGATCCCAAGGCCGAACCGGCACTGCGGCTTTCGGAACTGGCGCACTTCGAATATCGCGAATACACCTACGAAGGCGCCGCGGCCGTGGTCTACGAACAACGTCCCGGCTGGTACGCAATCAGCCTGCGCGAACAGTCGCTGACGCGCGGCTGGGTGCGAGCCGCCGACGCCGGCGAATTCCTGCCGCTGGCACGGCTGCTGCCGAATCGCCTGGCCTACCTCAACGCGCACTGGGACGGGCACCTGTGGTCGCAGCCGGCGGGTGGGCGGCGCACCGGGCAGGTCTCGCGCCTGGTCGAAGGCCACGCACCCGATGCCAGCGACGAGCACGCGGTCAACATTCTCGAGGCGCGCAGCATCGGCGACGGTATGTGGCTGCACGTCGAGACCCTGGAGCATTCGCCCTGCAATGGCGGCACGCCGAACGTGGTCGATCGCGGCTGGATTCCGGCCTACGCCGCCAGCGGTGAACTCGTCGCCGGGTATTACAGCCGTGGCTGCTGAGCGCGCCGCTTCGAGCGTGATCCTCGCGCTGCTGCTGGCGCTGTGCGCGGCGCCGGTCTGGGCCTGCCGCTGCGTGCCACAGTCGCTGGCTGAATACTTCGAGCGCGCCGACGTGGTGATGCAGGTACGCATCGACCACGTCGAGATCGTCGAGGACGGCGACGGCCGCACCCATCGACGCGCGCGGTTCACGCGGCTGCACGATTACAGGAATGGCGCCGGTGTCGACAGCCTGCGTACCGCCGTCGACGGCGCTGCCTGCGGGCTGGACCTGAAGCAGGGCGCGCGCTACTGGATCTTCGGGACGCTGGCGCCGGGCAGCACACAGGTGCGCAGCGGGTGGTGTGACGGCAGCCGACCCGCCGAACAGGACTTTACCGACGTCGCCGCCGACGCCGTGCACGCCGCGCTGCTCGAACGGCGTCACGCGCTGGACTGCCCGTCACCCGCACCGGCCGAGATCGCGGCCCGGCTGCAGCTCGCAACGGTGCCGCGTGCCGATGCGGCGATCACGGGGCCGCGCTCACCCAACGGTGCCTACGCGTTCACGCTGGAGAATCCGTCGCAGGTCCAGCGCCCGCCTCGCATCGCGAAACTGCTGATCGACCACGAGCGCGATCAACTGCTCGAACTGCGCCTGCACGGCGTCACCGCCGCGGCGAGCGCGCTGTGGGTCAACGAAAAGCTGTTGCTGGTGCGCGTGCCCTGGAGCCCTCACCTGCGCAGCGAAGTCCTGGTCGACGTCGAACGCGCCGCGATCCTGTCGGTGTACAGCGCCGCGCTCGATGACGTCGGCCGCGTGCAGCGCTGGCTGGATGCGGACTGTCGGGGAATCGAGTAGCCCGCGGACATCCTGTTCACGTCGTTGTCGGTCTTCGGCGATCCGCAATGGCGTTGAGGGTGGCCAGTGTGCTTTGGCGCGATCCGTCATATCGGGGCCGCGAAGCGGAATCCGGAATCCAGGTCCGAGGTCTGGTCAAGCCTCGGATTCCGGAAGCGTTCCCAGGCCTTGCGACTGGATTCCGGATTCGCCGCTGGAATCAACGCAGGCGCCCTTGATTGCCGTGCCCGGCCGGCCCCAATCCGCCACCCGGGAACCTCCGGGACCGGGCATCCTACGCGCCCGAATCCTTTTTCCTCGCCCGACATGCTGCCCGAGATTGCCGCCATCCTCGCCGGACTGGTTCTGCTGGTCTGGAGCGCCGACCGTTTCGTCGAGGGTGCCGCCGCCGCCTCGCGACACGCCGGCATGCCCTCCCTGCTGGTGGGGATGGTGATCGTGGGCTTCGGGACCTCGTCGCCGGAGATGGTGGTCTCGGCCATGGCAGCGCTCGACGGCAATCCGGGCCTGGCGCTGGGCAACGCGCTGGGTTCGAACATCGTCAATGTGGGTCTGGTGCTGGGTGTCACCGCGATGCTCGCGCCGATCGCGGTGCGCTCCGAGATCGTGCGGCGGGAGCTACCGCTGTTGCTGGTCATCGGCCTGTTCGCCGGCTGGCTGTTCCTGGACGGGGCGTTGACGCGGGTCGAGTCTGTCGCGCTGCTGGCGGGTTTTGTCGGCGTGGTCGGCTGGTCGATCCACACCGCGCTGCGCGGTCGCGCCGACGCCTTGGCTGACGAGATGGATGCCGAACTTGCCGTGCCGCGCATGCCGCTGGCACGCGCGATCTTCTGGCTGGTGGTCGGCCTGTTGTTGCTGATCGCCAGCTCGCGCCTGCTGGTCTGGGGGGCCGTCGGCGTCGCCGAGACTCTGGGCGTGAGCGACCTGGTCATCGGCCTGACGATCGTCGCCATCGGCACCTCGCTGCCGGAGCTGGCGGCGAGCATCCTGGCAGTACGCAAGCAGGAACACGACATCGCGCTGGGCAACGTCGTCGGCTCCAACATGTTCAACCTGCTCGCGGTGGTAGGCATCGCCGGCAGCATCGCGCCCATGGACGCGCTGCCGCCCGAACTGATGTGGCGTGACTGGCCGGTGCTCATGGCGCTGAACGTGGTGCTGCTGGTGATGGCCTACGGCTTCCGTGGTCAGGGGCGCATCAATCGCGCCGAGGGGGCACTGCTGCTGATGGCATTCGCGACCTACAACGCGGTGCTGGTGCGCTCGGTGATGGTCACCGCCGCCACCGCCAGCGGGGCTACGGGCTGAGGCCTTTTGCGGAGCGGCCCGCGGCCGCCGTCGCACCGCGGCACCACCGTCTCAGCGCATCAGCCGCTCGCGGTCATAGATCGCCACGCGGCCATCGCTGGCCTGCAGCCAAACGCGGTCTTGCGCATCGTGCCCCACCGCCACCAGGCGATCGGCAAACAATCCATCGCGGGTGTTGCGATTGCCGAAGCCAATGCCCGACTGCCAGGTCACGCCGGCACCCCAGTAGGCATGGGTCATCCACAGCCGACCGTCGGCGTCGGCGCTGACCGAGTGGACGAAATTGCTGGGCATTCCGAGGTTGTAGCGGTCGAAGCTGCGGATGTCGTCCGGCGCATTGACCAGGCTCAGACCCGCGTTGGTGGCCACGGCGATGCGGCCATCGTCTAGCACCCGCAGGTCGTTGGCCGTCCGCGAGGCCAGATCGTTGAACATTCCGCGATACGGCAACTGGGTCAGCGAGCGCCCGCGTTTCCTTGGAACGATGGCCTCCCAGCGCTTGCCGTCGAAGCGGTGCAGCCCGGCCTTGGCAGGCGCGCCGCCGCGAGCCGCGCGCGGGTAGCTGGCCACCCAGAGGTGGCCGGTGGCATCGCCGTCGATGGCCTGGATCGGGTTGGCGGCCAGGCCGGCCTCACGCCCGTGCGCCCGCCAGCCGTCTGCCTGCTGTTCGAACACGCCGAGATGACGGCTGCCGAGCCACCAGCGACCGGTGTGGTCCCGGTACAGCGCGGTGACCATGCTGTCCGCCAAGCCGGGCGGTAGCGCCAGCGTGCGCACCTGTCCGGTGTCATGTAGCCACACGCCGTCATTCCTGACCGTGCCCCAGATGCCCGCCGCTGCGCGATAACCCGGCGCGGCCGGACAGACCTGGCGGCGATCAAAGAACACCGTCCTGTCGATGCCGCCCCCTTCGCGCGCAATCTGCCCGGATTCAGACGGCCCGCCCAGCGCCTGCGTCGACGCTGCGCAGGCGTCAGCATGAATCTGCACGCCATCGTCGATGACCGGCCGCTGCCGCGTCTGCGCCAGCGTGCGCACCCGCGCAGCCTCGACGCGGTAGGCACCCCTGCCGTAGATCGCCAGCCACAGTGCGCCCTCGGCGTCGATGGCCAGATCCGAGACGCTGTCGTCCGGCAGGCCGTCGGTGTAGCCCAGCAGGCGCCAGCCATCGTCGGTCGGCACCGCAACGCCGGACTGCCAGGTCGCGACCCACAGCCGCCCTTCGGCATCGCGCGAGAACCCGCGCACGCCTTCGCCGGCCAGCAGACGCGTGCGCACACTGCCGTCGGGCTCGAGCACCACCACGCCGGTGCGGGTGCCGACCAGCAGTGCACCGTCGGGCTCGGGGGTCAGGGCGGTGATCGCGCCGTCGTCCTCGCCGGCCTGCCAGCGCGGCTCGAGCCTGCCGTCCAGGTAGCCGAACACCGCGCGGTCGCTGGCCACTACCAGCGTGCCGGCGGCGTCGGTCGCCAGTGCGCGCACGCGCAAGCTGCCGTCGTCCAGCCGCTGCAGGCGATCCTCGTCCGGCACGTGCCGCCACAGGCCGTCGCCGCCGACATAGACCTCGGCATTGACCACGGCGATGTCGTGAATGCGCCCGGTCGGCGCCATCTCGCGCGTTGAGATCAGGCGGATGTCTTCGTCGCCGTCGGTGCGTAGCACGGTGCCGTGCCAGCCGCCGATCCACAGCACACCGTCCGCTGTCACCTCGGCGGTGTTGAAGGCGCCGAAGTCTGCGCCGGTCTGCTGGCGGACCCGGTGCAGGCTCATCACCGGCGTGCGCCGGCCGTCGGCCGCGGCAACGCGCAGCACCGAATACTTGCTGGTGACCCACAGGTCGCCGTTCGCCGCCGTGTCGATCTCCATCGCTTCGGAAGACACGCCGTCGATGCTGCGCATCGCCCACCACAACTGCGCGCGCTGCAGCCAGATCGAGGCGTAAGCACCGGGCTGGTCGAAATAGCGCGGGAACAGCCAGGCGCCGGCGAGGATCGCCAGCAACGCCACCAGCAGCAGCGGCGACGGTCGATTCTTCATGCGTTTCCCCCGGCCCCGGCGGTCGCTGACGGCCGCGCAGGTTCAAGTTGCTAGCATAGCTTCGACGAATCCGGTGCGGTTCCCTGCGGCCGGGCTTCGGATACCAGGGAGAGCGGAAGGTGAAGCTGGTGATTCTGGACCGGGATGGCGTGATCAACGAAGACTCCGACGACTACATCAAGTCGGCGGACGAGTGGGTGCCGGTGCCGGGATCGGTGGAGGCCATCGCGCGCCTGTCGCAGGCCGGCTGCAAGGTCTTCGTGGCCTCCAACCAGGCCGGGATCGGCCGCGGCTTGTTCGATTACGACGCCTTCGCCGGCATCCAGTCACGCATGCTACAGAAGGTCACCGAACTCGGCGGCCAGATCTGCGCCACCGTGTTTGCGCCCGAACACCCGGACCACGCCACTGAAATGCGCAAGCCCAATCCCGGCATGCTGCGCGACATCGCCCGTCGCATGCAGATGAGCCTGGACGACGTGCCCTTCGTCGGTGATAGCTGGTCGGACATCCAGGCGGCCCGCGCGGCCGGGGCGAGCCCGGTGCTGGTGCGCACCGGCAAGGGGCGCCTCACCGAATCGGCCGGGCATGACCTGACCGGCGTGCCGGTGTACGACGATCTTGCCGCATTCGTTTCCGACTGTTTGCGTTGAGCGATCAGTGCGCGCCGCAGGCTGCGTAGTCTTCGCGGCGGCGATCAATCTCCACCCCAACGCCCTTGACATCGGCGATCGCGCCGGGCTTGTCGATGCTCAGGCGCAGCGACAGGATGGCAAAGCGCTCGAACAGCGTGCGCGCAATCGTTTCCGCCAGCGTTTCCAGCAATTGCGGTTTAAGTGTGATGGCAATCTCGCGCACGGTGTCGCTGACCGCGGCGTAGTCCACCGCGTCGCGCACATGATCACTGCTGGCAGCCTGACGTGTGTCCAGACCCAGCTCGAGGTCGAACACCAGCGGGCGTTGCAGGGTTCGCTCCCAGTCGTAGATCCCGATGATGGTGTCGATGCGCAGACTGCGGATGAAGATCTTGTCCATAAGGCGTCGGTCTCTCGTGGCGCGTCCGGGGTCCCTGGTCCGCGAGGCGGGAATGGGCCGCCGCTCGCTAAGGCGTGTAGGCTGGGATGAGGTCGGCCACCTGCCTGCATGACCGCCGCTGATTGTAGGTGCTGGCGGCACGGCACTACGATGCCGAACCGTTTTCTCCGCCAACCATCAATCGATGTCCAACAGTCCTTTCCTGCAAGCCGCCATGGACGCTGCCGATGCGGCCGGCGAGATCATCCGCAATGCCTATCGCGGCGCATTCAATGTTTCGATCAAGGCGGACGCCAGCCCGGTCACGGAAGTGGATGTGGCCGCTGAACAGGCGATCCGTTCATTGCTGACCGCCCGTTTTCCCGATCACGGGTTTTACGGCGAGGAAACCGGCCGCGCGGCGATGGAGGCCGACTACCTGTGGCTGGTGGACCCCATCGACGGCACCAAGTCCTTCGTCCGCGGCTATCCGATGTTCTCGGTGCAGATTGCGCTGATGCATCGCGGTGAATTGATCCTGGGCGTCTCCAGCGCGCCATGCTGGAACGGCGGCAACGGCGAGCGGGCCTGGGCCGAGCATGGCGGCGGCGCATTTCTGGACGGTCAACCGCTGCGCGTTGCCCAAACCAGCGCCCTGGCAAAAACCACGTTGTCGACCGGCAACCTCGCCAGTCTGGCGCAGTCGCCGGCGTGGTCGAATCTGGGTGCGCTGATACCGCAATTGCAGCGCATCCGCGGTTACGGCGATTTCCTGCACTACCACCTGCTGGCCAGCGGCAAGCTCGACGCGGTGATCGAATCCGACGTGAATATTCTGGATATCGCCGCGCTCACCGTGATCGTGCGCGAAGCCGGCGGCACCTTCACCGACCTGCGCGGGCAGCAGGTGGGCCTGGATACGACCAGCGTGCTGGCGACGGTCCCGGCGCTGCACCGACCGCTTCTGGAGACGATCGCTTACTGACGCCGCAGCCATACGGTCAGTCTCGGGGCCGGGCGTATACTCGCCATTAAAACGGTCGTTCAACTCGACCGATGAGGAACAAGGAGAGCCCATGAATACCGCCGTTTCCTACCTGCCCACCGCCCTGAATTCCGGCAGCGCCAATGAGGCCGAAATCCGCAAGGTGTTCGAGCGCCAGCGTGATACCGCTATCCGTCTGCGCACCTCGACGCGCCAGGAACGCCTGGTCAAGATCACGCGCCTGCGGGATGCCGTGCTGGCACATCGTCAGGCGATTCGCGACGCCGCCTTCCAGGACTTCCGCAAGCCGCCGGCTGAGGTCGATCTGACCGAAGTCATGCCCATCGTGATGGAAGCCAACGATGCACGCCGGCATCTGGGCAAATGGATGAAGCCCAAGGGCGTGTGGCCGACGCAGATGATGTTCGGCACCAAGGGTTATGTGCAGTACGAGCCCAAGGGCCGCACCTTGATTATCTCGCCGTGGAACTACCCGGTGAACCTGACGTTCGGCCCGCTGGTCTCCGCCATCGCCGCGGGCAACACCTCCATCCTCAAACCGTCGGAGATGACGCCGCATCTGTCTGCGGTGATGGTCAAGATCGTGCGCGAGATTTTCTCCGAAGACGAGGTCGCGATCTTCGAAGGCGAGGCAGATGTCTCCACCCTGTTGCTGTCGCTGCCGTTCGATCACATCTTCTTCACCGGTTCGCCAGCGATCGGCAAGGTGGTGATGGCGGCGGCGGCCAAGCATCTGACCAGTGTCACCCTGGAGCTCGGCGGCAAGAGTCCGACCATCGTCGATGAGTCAGCCGACCTCAAGCTCGCCGCCCAGACCATCGCCTGGGGCAAGTACACCAACAACGGCCAGACCTGCATCGCGCCCGATCACGTCTACGTGCATGCTGCGGTCAAGGACGAGTTTGTGCGGCTGGTGAAGGAGTACATCGCCAAGGCTTATGGGGAGGGCGGCGCGGCGCAGCAGTCGCCGGCACTGGCGCGGGTGGTCAACCTGCGCCACACCCAGCGGATCAACGCGCTGCTGCAGGATGCCAAAGCCAAGGGCGCCAAGGTGCTCAGCGGCGATGCGGTGGACGAAAAGGACTGCTTCATCGCGCCGACCCTGCTCACCGACATCCCGCGTGATGCACGCATCATGCAGGAAGAGATTTTCGGGCCCTTGCTGCCCATCATCTCCTTCAGCAACCTCGACCAGGTGATCGGCGAGATCAACGCCATGGAAAAGCCGTTGGCGCTCTACGTTTGGAGCCGCAACCAGCGCAACATCGAAGCGGTGATGCAACGCACCTCGTCCGGCGGCGCGTGCATCAACCACGCCGTGGTGCACTTCCTGCACGGCAACCTGCCGTTTGGCGGGGTCAACAATTCCGGAATCGGCAGCGCGCATGGCGAGTACGGCTTCAAGGCCTTCTCGCACGAACGCGCGGTGGTGCGTACGCGCGTCCTGCTCGCGCGCATGTTCTTCCTGCCGCACAAGTCGTGGACGCAGAAGATCATCGATCTGATGATGAAGCTGGTCTGATCGCCGGCGCTCGAAAAAGGCGCGGCGCCTTGCGGGGGCCGCGCTTTTTCGTGTCCGCCAGCCTCAGCTGCCAGTTCTGCGCAACGGCACCACGCTGGGATGCTGCACGACACCTGCGGCGCCGGGCACCTCGGCGGGGATCAAGGTGCGAATCAGAAAACGCAGGTAGTCGTTGAAATCCTGGCCTGGCGGCAGCGCGTCCGGATTGTCGCGGCGCATGCGCACGGTGCCGATGAAGGTGGAGTACGCCAGGGTGGCCCAGTTGCGCGCCGACACTGCGTCCAGTCCGAGGCCGCGGTAGCAGGTTTCGATGTAGTGCCGCCAGGCTTCGGCAACCCGCAGCACGCTGGCGCGGGCAACCGCGTGCTTGGAGCCGGACAGTGCGAGCAGAATGCGCTCGGATCGCTGGTCGGTGTTGGCCGCGGAGCGGAACAGGGTGTGGATGCGTTCGCGCGGATGCGGCTGCTGTTCGGCGCGCGCAATCATCTCCACCGTTTCGTGGTGCTCCCAGACTTCCAGTGCCCGTGCCACCAGCGCATCGCGATTCGGGTAGTGCCAGTAGAAACTGCCCTTGGTCACGCTCAGGCGGCGCGCCAGCGGCTCGACAGCCACCGCCTCGATTCCACCGCCGGCAATGACGTCCAGCGCGGCTTCTGCCCAATCGGTCGCGGAAAGGCTCTGCCGGTGCGCAGGCGAAGGAATGTTCGACATCGCGGGAACTCGCATGGGGATCGCTTGATCCGACCCGATCACGGTACGGCCACGTATGGAGCAAGTCGTTAGCGGCGATGACGCAGGGGCGTGTCGCCCCGGTGATCCTCCGGCGAAATCGCCCTACATCCGCACTGGTCGCGGGTATCGCGAACCCCGTTGCCCATAAAAGGTCAGTAAAGGTCTGTGTTATCGTCAATTTCGACGCTTTATTCCCGCTTTGCTCGGCGGCACCGGAGTCCGCAGCGCCATGTCCCATCGTTTTCGCACTTCTCTGGCGCTCGCCGCCGGTGTCCTTATCGGCGTCGGTATCACGCTGACCGATGGCGTTTTCGCCAACAAGGACAAGTCCACAGAACCTCTGCCGCTGAAGGACTTGCAGGTGTTTGTGGAGATCCTCAATCGCATCAAGAGCGACTACGTGGAGCCGATCGAGGACAAGGTGCTGCTGGAGAACGCCGTGCGCGGCATGCTCACGGGACTGGATCCGCATTCGGCCTATCTGGACGCCGAGGAGTTCAAGGAGATGAACATCTCCACGTCCGGCAAATTCGGCGGCCTGGGCATCGAAGTGCAGCTGCAGAACGGCTTCGTGCGCGTGGTGTCGCCCATCGACGACACCCCCGCCGCGCGCGCCGGTATCCAGCCAGGCGATCTAATCATCAAGATCGACGACACGCCCACCAAGGGCCTGAGCCTGAGCGATGCGGTCAAGAAGATGCGTGGCGATGCCGGCAGCAAGATCGAGCTGACGGTGGTGCGCGAGGGCGAAACCGCGCCGCTGGTGGTGTCGATGGAGCGCGCAATCATCAATGTCGCCAGCGTACGCGGGCGCATGCTGGAGCCGGGGATGGCCTATCTGCGCGTGTCCAGCTTCACCACCGAGACCGGCGCCTCGCTGGACAAGGAACTCAAGAAGCTCAAGAAGGAATCCGACGGCAAGATCAAGGGCTTGGTGCTGGACCTGCGCAACAACCCCGGCGGCGTTCTCGACGCCGCGGTGAGGGTGAGCGACGTCTTCATGGAGAAAGGCACCATCGTCAGCATCAAGGGCCGCGAGCAGGACTCCCGCCGCGAGTTCAGCGCCACGCCGGGCGACGAATTGTCGGGGCGACCGATCGTGGTGATGATCAACGGGGGTTCGGCCTCGGCCTCGGAGATCGTCGCCGGCGCGCTGCAGGACCAGAAGCGTGCGGTGGTGCTGGGCGAAAAGAGCTTCGGCAAGGGTTCGGTACAGACGATCATGCCGCTGCAGACCGAATCCGCGATCAAGCTCACAACGGCGCGCTACTACACCCCCTCAGGCCGCTCGATCCAGGGTGACGGCATCGTGCCCGACATCGCCGTGCGCCCGCTCAAGGTGGCCAAGTCCGAAGAGGGCGATGTGTTCGAACCGCTCACGGAAGCCGCTCTGGCCGGGAGTCTCGCCAACGAAAACGGCCCTACCGACGAAGAAGCCGAAGCGGCGCGCAAGAGGCTACTCGAAGAAGAGACCAAGCTGGCCGAGTCGGATTACTCGCTCTACCAGGCTTTGAATCTGCTCAAAGGTCTGAGCATTGTGAGCACCGCTCCGGGCGGATGATCGCAGCGCGACCCGGGGTCAGCCCCTGGGTTCGCGCAACCCCGACCAGGCCAGCCAGGCACCAAGCGCGCCCAGGATCCAGCTTGGCCAGGGCAGGTCCAGCCAGCGCCCGACGCCGGCCGCGGCGGACACTGCGACGACGGCGGCGCCGAGCAGGCAGGCGGCACCCAGCGTCGCGCGCATCTGGCGCTGGCTGTTGCGGCGCATCTCGGCCTTCAGCGGGTCCAGCGAGCGCACTCCCAGGCCCAGGCCTTCGCCGCGCTCCAGCCGCTTGATCGCCTGGTTGGCCAGTTCCGGCAGCATCTCGGCCACGTGAGGGCCCTCGCGCCGGACGCGGGCCAGCATGGCGCCGGGACCGAGTCGGTTCTTCATCCAGTCTTCCATGATCGGCTTGGCGGTCTTCCACAAATCCAGCTCGGGATAGAGCTGGCGCCCCAGCCCTTCGACCTGCAGCAAGGTCTTTTGCAGCAGCACCAGCTGCGGCTGCACCTGGTACTTGAATCGTCGCGCGATCTGGAACAGGCGCAGCAGGAAGAAGCCGAAGGAAATGTCCTTGATGGGTTTGCCGAAGATCGGCTCGCACACGGTGCGGATGGCGGACTCGAATTCCTCCACGCGGGTGCCGGCCGGAATCCACTCGCTCTCCACATGCAATTCGGCCACGCGCCGATAGTCGCGGTTGAAGAAAGCCAGGAAATTTTCCGCCAGGTAGCGCTGGTCCTGCGGCGTCAACGTGCCGACGATGCCGAAATCCACGGCCAGGTAAGCGGGGACTGCGGGATTGGCCGCATCCACGAAAATGTTCCCAGGGTGCATGTCCGCATGGAAGAAATTGTCGCGGAACACCTGCTTGAAGAAGATCTCGACGCCGCGTTCGGCCAGTACCTGAAAGCTCACGCCCATCTCGCGCAGACGTTCCAGCTCGCGGATGGAAATGCCGTAGATGCGCTCCATCACCAGTACGTCGGCGCGGGTGTAATCGAAGAACACCAGCGGGTGATAGATCAGCGGGCTGCCCAGCCAGTTGCGGCGCAGCAGCGCGCAATTGGCGCCTTCGCGCATCAGGTCCATCTCGTCGATCAGTGACTTGGCGTACTCCTCCACCACGGCCCTGGGCTGGATGCGCCGGCCCTCCGGGTGCAGGGTCTCGGCAAGCGCGGCAAGTGCACGCAGCACTTCGATGTCCTTGCGGATCGCGGCTTCCGCACCCGGGCGCAGCACCTTGACCACCACCGCAAAGCCGGGATCGTCCGGCGCCTGCGGTTTGAGTCTTGCCGTGTGCACCTGGGCCACCGAGGCCGACGCCAGCGGCACTTCGTCAAATTCGTTGAACAGCTGGTCGACAGGCTTGCCCAGCGAGGTCTCGACAATGCGCCGCGCGTCGTCACCCGGAAACGGCGGCACCCGGTCCTGCAGCTTGGCCAGTTCCAGCGCCAGCTCCGGCGGCAGGATGTCCGGTCGCGTCGACAGCGCCTGGCCAAACTTGATGAACACCGGCCCCAGCTCTTCCAGTGCTAGCCGCAGACGCACTTCGCGCGGCTGATCACCGCGCGGCCGGCCGTCGACGAATTCACGCAGGCCATAACGCTGCACCACGCGCCAGATGACCCACAGCCGCGCGCTGCGTCCGAACATCAATAGAGGTCTCGGGAAACGGGTCCACCATCCTTCTCCCGAATGGCGGGTGGGCGGGCGCGGAAGGCGATGCCCCGCGCACGGGTCGTGACCGGCTGAGCAATCAATTGCATGGCCGTCAGTCGGGCTTGCCAGCGCTGTTCGCGGCGGCTTCGAGGCGCCGCAGCCGGGCTTCCAGCCGATCCAGGGATTCGCGGGTCCGATCGACTTCGTCCATCCAGCCATCGACGTCGCGGCCGCGGGCAAGATCGTAGGTCTCCTCGCGCAAGTACTCGGCGCTGTGGTCGGCAAAGCGGCGGGTATTCTCCCGGCTCCATCCGAACAGTCTGCGCAGGCCGCCCAGCACGCGATGTGCGGCAGCGCCGCCCAATAGCGGGGCCAGCCACTCTTCCGGGTCGAAGCCGACACGCCGCACCATGGCGCGGAAGCGGTTCAGCAGTTCGGCGTCGCCCTCAAGCTGCAAACCGGCGGGCAAGCCGGCATCCGCCGAGCCGAGCTGGCGCAGCGCGGCCAGCAGCGCACCGGCACTGCCGCTGACGCGCACATCCGGTGTCGTGGCCGCTTCGGGCATCACGCGCACGCCGGCGGGCATGAACTCCAGGCACAAGCCCACGCCGGCTGTCGGCAACATGAATTCGATGCTACGACCGTCCAGCGCGGCGCATTCTTCCAGCACCGCCGGTTCCAGCCGAAGATAACGGTTGAGCGCGACTTCGGCCGCGCCGCAGAACAATGCCGGCGCGCTCACCAGGCCGCCTCGAAGATTCCGGTATTCACGGGTCCAGACGAAATCCGCGATGCACCGCAACGATGCCACCGGTGAGGTTGTAGACCTGCGCGCGCGCAAAGCCGACGCTCTCCATCATGCCCTTGAGCGTGCCCTGATCCGGATGCATGCGGATGGACTCGGCCAGATAGCGGTAGCTGTCCTCGTCGTTGGCCACCAGCTTGCCCATCAGGGGCAGCAGCTTGAACGAGTATTGGTCGTAGATCCGCGACAGGCCCGGCACTACCGGTTTGGAGAATTCCAGCACCAGCAGGCGACCACCGGGCTTGAGCGCGCGATACATCGAACGCAACGCGGCGTCCTTGTCGGTGACGTTGCGCAGCCCGAAGCCGATGGTGATGCAATCGAAACTGCCTTCGGCAAACGGCAGGCATTCGGCATTGGCCTGCACGATGGGCAGATTGACCACGCCCTTGTCGGCCAGCCGACGACGACCTTCGCCGAGCATCGCCGCATTGATGTCGGACAGCACCACCAGCCCGCGCGGCCCGACCTGCCGCGAAAACTCCCGCGACAGGTCTCCGGTACCGCCCGCGACATCCAGCACCTTTTCACCGGCGCGCACACCGGCGAGGTCGATCACGAAGCGCTTCCACAACCGGTGCACGCCCAGCGACATGAGGTCGTTCATCACGTCGTACTTGGATGCGACCGAATCGAATACGCCGGCCACGCGGCGACGCTTGTCCTCCATCGGGACCTGCTGGAAACCGAAGTGCGTGGTGGTGCCGGGTTTGCGCGCGTCGCTCACGAATTCGAGCCTGGTTTCTGCGGGGGTCTGGGCGGCGTGTATTTCCGCGGCGTCAGTGCCGCGAGTGTAACCACCTCGCTATCGCGGGACATGCCCATCTTGGCCAGCCGTCTTTCGTACTCGGCCCAGTAACGCGAATGGTTGCGACCCAGATCGTCGAGCACGTCCCAGGAGAACAGACCGGTGTCGTGGCCGTCGTCGAACACCAGCTTCACCGCGTAGCGACCGACCGGCTGCACCGCGGTGATAGCGACGGGGCGCTTGCCGCCAACCAGGACCGGCTTGCCATGGCCCTGCACCTCGGCCGAAGGGCTGTGCACGCGCAGATACTCGGCCGGCAATCGATATCGGGTACCGTCGGCGTAGCCGATCTCCAGCTCGCGGGAGCGCTTGTGCAGCACGATGTCGATGGGGCGAGGAGCGTTCATCGCTGCATTGTGAGCGCGTCTACTTTCCGATGCAGAACCTGGAGAACACGGCACCGAGCATGTCGTCGGTCGTCACCCGGCCGGTAATCTCGCCCAAGGCCTCGTGCGCCAGGCGAAGCTCCTCGGCGGCGAGTTCGACCTGCGTGCCGGCGGCCAGTACGGACCTTGTCTCGGTCAGGTGCGCTTGCGCGCGCCGCAGCGCATCGAGATGACGCCCGCGTGCGCTGAACGTGCCTTCGACCTGGCCTTGCACGCCGGCAAGCCGGCGGATGGTCTCACGCAGGCCGTCCAGGCCGGCACCGGTCACGGCCGACAGTCGCAAAGCTTCGACGCCGGCGCGTTCCGAAACACCAGCGGCCCGACCGCTGGCATCGATTTTGTTGAACACGATCAGCCGGTCGATCTCATCCGGGATCTGCCGGAACAGCGACTGGTCCCGATCGGTCCAACCGATCTGGTCGTCGACCAGGAACAACACCAGCTCGGCTTGTCGCAGGGCGACCCAGGCGCGGCGGATGCCCTCGGCCTCCACCTGATCTTCGGTGTCGCGCAGGCCCGCGGTATCGACTACGGTGACCGGCAGGTCGTCGATCAGCAGATGCTCGCGCAGCACGTCGCGCGTGGTGCCAGGCCGGCTGCTGACGATGGCGGCCTCGGTGCCGGCCAGCGCGTTGAGCAGGGTCGATTTACCGACATTGGGCTGGCCGACGATGGCGAGGTGGATGCCATCGCGAAGCCGGCGCCCCTGGGCGGCACGACCGAGCAAGTCCTCGAACGCGAGCGCGGCTTGCTGCAAGCGCGTGTCGAGTTGGGCGTCGGCCAGCCAGTCGATGTCTTCGTCGGAGAAGTCCAGCGCCCCCTCCACATAAACCCTCAGTTCCAGCAGGGTTTGCGCAAGGTCCTGCACGCTTCGCGAAAACACGCCCTCCAGCGAACGATGCGCCGCCTGTACCGCGGCGCGGCTGGCGGCATCGATGAGGTCGGCGACCGCCTCGGCCTGGGCCAGATCGAGGCGATCATTGAGAAAGGCGCGTTCGGAAAATTCCCCAGCCCGCGCCGGGCGTGCGCCAAGTTCGCAGGCCGCCTGCAGCAGCAGGTTCAGAACGACCGGACCACCGTGACCCTGCAGCTCGACCACGTCCTCGCCGGTGTAGGAATGCGGACCGGGAAACCGCAGTACCAGGCCGCGATCCACTGCTGTGCCGGTTGTATCGCGGAACACGCGCAGCCGCGCCTGTCGGGGCGCGACCTCCGGGCCGGTCATGCGGTCGGCAATGTCGAATGCACGCGGGCCGGACAGGCGCAGGATGCCAATGGCGCCGCGACCGGCTGCGGTGGCGATCGCGGCGATGGTGTCGACGCGGCGATCGGCGCTCACGGCTACTCGCGCGCCATCACGCCGGCTTGGCCCTGCCCAGACCTTCGCCAGCGAGCTTGCGGTTGATGAACCACTGCTGCGCCATGCCGATGAGGTTGGACACCAGCCAGTACAGCACCAGCCCGGCCTGAAAGAAAGCGAAGAATGCCGTCATCATGATCGGCATCACGTTCATGATCTTCTGCTGCATGGGGTCCATGGTGGCGGTGGCGCCGGACCACTTCTGCTGTACGTAAAAGCTGATGCCAAACAGCACCGGCAACACGTAGAACGGGTCGGGCGCAGACAGATCGTTGATCCACAGGGCGAAGTCGGCCTGGCGCAGCTCCACCGATTCCAGCAGCACCCAGTACAGCGCGATGAACACGGGGAACTGCACCAGCAACGGCCAGCAGCCGGCCAAGGGGTTGAAGCCCTCTTTCTTGTAGAGATCCATCATCGCCTTGGACATGCGTTCGCGGTCGCCGTCGTAACGCTCCTTGATGTCCTGGATACGCGGCGCGAACTTCTTCATCTTGGCCATGGAGCGGTACTGCGCTTCCGACAGCTTGTAGAACAGCGCTTTCACGACCAGCGTGAGCAGGATGATGGCCACGCCCCAGTTGCCGGTGAAGGAGTGGAATTTTTCCAGCAGCCAGAACAGCGGCTCGCAGATGGGCGTGAGGATGCCGTAGTCGATGGTGTAGTCGAGGCCCGGTGCGATGGCATCCAGGCTGGCGCCTTCCTGGATCTGGCCGTCCGCATCGACCCATTTGACGCCGTCCTGCAGACGCGGTCCGACGTAGAGGTCACTGACAAAGCGTTGGCCGCTGCCGGCTTCCACGCTGACGCCGGTCGCAACGTACTGCGCGGTATAACGGCCATCGCGAGCGGGCTTGGCCGAATAAACACCTTCGCTGTCGCGCGGAGGCAGAATGGCCACCACAAAGTAATGCTGCAGGATCGAGATCCAACCGTTCTTCTGGCGTGTCTCGAAAGCATCGTCGTCGAGGTTGTCGAGTTTGGTCTTGACGAAGCGGTAGTCGTCGCTGCCGGGCTTGTTCTCGTAGAAGCCGATGCCCAGAAAGGTCATGACGAACTTGGGCAGATCGCCGACCAGGCCCTCGTTGCGCACGAATCGCGTGTACGGGCTTACCGTGAGCGCCTCGGCACTGCCGTTGTCCAGCCCGTGCTCCAGGCCGATGCGATAACTGCTGCGGCCGAAGCGATAGGTCTTGCTGACCTTCACGCCGTCGGCCCGCTCGTGTTCGAGCCGCACCTCCAATACGTTCGAACCCTCGGCCAACCGATACTCGGTTTGCGCGGCGCGATACGGCGTATCGCCACTGGCCAGGGCCTCCCCGGTCCCGGCCAGGCCGGACTGGAACACCGCGTACTGCAAGCCGCTGTCGCTGAGCAGGGGCAGCGCCACGTCTGGCTGGTCCTTGGACAGCGGGTAGTGCTTGAGCTCGAGAGAGCGAATCTCGCCGCCACGCAAGCTGATCTTGGCGCGCAGCACGTCGGTTTCGACCGTCAGCATCTCGTCCGCCGACGAAGCGTCGCCAGTGGTCCCGGCGGTGACATCTGCAGCGGGCGCGGCAGGCACCGCCGTCGGAGTATCGCTGTCGATTTCCCGACCTGCGCCGGGGTCCGTTTCGGCGGGCACGGTCACCGCGCCGTCGAGGCTCGCCGTGGTGGGCGTCGGTGCAGCCTGCTTGCCGTAGTCGTCCTGCCAAGCCTGATACATGAAGAAGATCGTCACTGCCAGCAGGGCGATCAGAATGATTCGACGGTTTTCCATGTCGACGCGTTCTCGTTGTCGTTACGGCTAGGCCGGTGTCAGCGCGGCCGCGGCGGAAGTGGTTCCGGGACTGGGTCCACGCCGCCGGGATTCAGGGGATGACAGCGCGCCAGGCGCCGCAGGGCGAGCCAGCTGCCGCGCGCAGCGCCATGGCGCTGCAGGGCCTCGACAGCGTAGCGGGAGCAGGTAGGGTAAAAGCGGCACTGCGCACCGAGCACGGGGCTCAGCACCTTCTGGTAGACCCGGATCAATGCAATCAGGATGCCGGCCATCGCTCGCGTAGACGTCCCCAGTATTCCGTCAGTTCGGCCGCCAGTTGGCCTGCGGTGACCTTGCGCGCATTGGGCGTCGCCATGATGACCACATCGCAGGGCGGCAGGCCGCTCTGCTGTCTGAAGCTTTCCCGCACGATTCGTTTGAATCGGTTGCGGGCAACCGCCAGGGGCAGGGCTTTCTTGGCCACCGTCAGCCCGAGTCTAGCTGCGCTGCCGCCACTGCTCGACTCGAATGCCGTAAAGCTCGGGCTGCGCCGCCGTCGGCCGCTTCCTATGACCTGCTTGAACGCCGCAGGTGTCAGCAGTCGAGCGCTGCGAGGAAACCCGGCGATCGTGATTTTGTTCCCTGGCGCAATCGGCAATTATCGGCAATTACGGGCAGAGGCGGGCGCGGCCCTTGGCACGACGGCGAGCAATCACCTTACGACCTCCGACGGTCGCCATGCGGGCGCGAAAGCCGTGTGTACGCTTACGGCGCAACGCGTGCGGCTGATAGGGGCGTTTCATAGTCGGGCTCAGCAGGGAAAAAGGGCGCGGAGTTTAGCGGCCTAACGGTGCGCGGTTCAATATGCTTTGCTGCGCCCCGGCAGTTGGTGTAATCCGCAGGGCCTGTGGATAAGTATCAGGTCAGCGTATAGAATAGCGGCACTCCCTTCTTTTCCACCCCGGTGCTATGGCGCTTGCCGAAGATCACGGTTGGACGCAATGCGTTCAAAGACTTGAAGCGGACCTGGGCGCGGTCGAAGTCAATGACTGGATTCGGCCGCTGCAGGCACGGCGCGAGGGCGATCGGCTGGTTCTGATCGCGCCCAACCGCATGACCATGGTGCGGGTACGCGAGGAATTCAGATCGCTGATCCAGCGAGCGTGGATGGCCTGCGAAGGCGAGGACATCGAGGTCGACGTGATGGCGGCTAGCGAAACGCCCGTCGCCAATGCGGAGGATCTGTCGAGCAACGTAGAGGCCGAGCAGATCGTTGCCCAGAATCGTCTCAACCCCTTGTACAACTTCGAATCTTTCATTCAGGGAAAATCCAATTTCCAGGCACGCGCTGCCGCCCAACAGGTCGCTGAGTCTCCGGGGGTCGCCTACAATCCACTGTTGATCTACGGCGCCTCGGGCCTGGGTAAAACCCATCTGATGCACGCTGCTGGCAACGCGCTGTTGAGGCGCGGTCCCAACATCAAAGTCGTGTACGTACCGTCCGAGCAGTGGATGAATCAGTTCGTCTCGGCACTACGGCACAACACCATCGAGGACTTCAAGGCGGTTTACCGGTCGGCCGACGCACTGCTGATCGACGACATCCAGTTTTTTGCCGGCAAACCGACAACTCAAGAAGAATTTTTTCATACTTTCAACAGCTTGATGGATGGTCGCAAGCAGATCATCCTGACCTGCGATCGCTTTCCCAAGGATCTCGACCGCCTCGACGACCGGTTGAAGTCGCGCTTCTCTTGGGGGCTGACCGTGTCGGTCGACCCGCCCGATCTCGAGACCCGCGTTGCCATCCTGCTGTCCAAGGCCGAACAGTTCGGCATGAGCCTGAACAACGAAGTGGCGTTCTTTGTCGCCCAGCACGTGCGTTCCAACGTGCGCGAACTCGAGGGTGTATTGCTCCGGTTATCAGCGGGTATGCGTTTGCAAGGCGAGGCAATCACCGTGGATTTCGCCCGCGCTACCCTGCGCGACATGCTGGCGCATTATGAGCGCAAGGTGACCATCGACAACATCATGGCGACCGTAGCCAAGTACTACAACATTCCGATGAAGGACCTGCGCTCGCCGCGCCGCTCACGCATGCTGGCGCGACCACGACAGGTGGCGATGGCCTTGGCCAGAGAGCTCACCGAGCACAGCCTCCCTGACATCGGCAAGGCCTTCGAAAAAGATCACACCACGGTCCTGCACGCCGATCGCAAGGTCAAGGAGTTGCGGCAGACCGATCTGCGTATCCGCGAGGACTACGAGAATCTGCTGAGGCAATTGAGTTACTGAACAAGCCGGGGAAAAGCCCTCGGTCGAGTTGTGGGTAGTTTGTGGAACGCGTGGACTCTGTTCTTGACACACAGCTTATCCACTGGCGGCACCAAGGCGGCAAAGGGTGATTACAGAACTCTTTTTTTCATTCAAGATTATGAAAATGTTATGTTTATCGAGTTCTCTCAACAGCTGTGCAGCCGCTTACTATTAGTCTATTCAGGATATAAAACCTCTTAAGAATCGGGTGATGCCATGAAGATTCAGGTCGGGAGAAACGAGTTGTTGACCGCCTTGCAGGCCGTGGTCGGCGTGGTCGAGCGCCGTCAGACGCTACCGGTGCTGGCCAACTTCCTGTTCGAAGCGCGCGAAGACGAGTTGATCGTCACCGGTACCGATCTGGAAATGGAGCTGGTGGCTAGAGCGCAGGTACAGAATCTGGCACCCGGCAAAGTGACGGTTCCGGCGCGCAAGCTGTTCGATATCTGTCGAGGGTTGCCGGAAGGCGCGGACATCACGCTCGAGGCGAGCGCCGATAAAGCGACCTTGCGCTCCGGCAAGAGCCGTTTTTCCCTGGCGACACTGAAGGCGGACGAGTTTCCGGCGATGGGCGCCGTCAGTGGGGGCAAGTTGCTGGTCCTTAAGCGGGCAGAACTCAAGTTGCTCCTGGAGAAAACTCAGTTTGCGATGGCGCAGCAGGACGTTCGCTATTACCTGAACGGTTTGTTGATCGACGCCAACGCCAAGCGCTTGCGAGCGGTCGCGACAGACGGCCACCGCCTTGCTTTCAGTGAGTGGGTCGGAGACACCGGCCTGAGCGAGAGCGTGCAGGCGATCCTGCCCAGGAAGTCGGTGCTGGAATTAAGCCGGCTTTTGGATTCTTCGGATACCGAAGTCCGGCTGACCATCGGGCAGGGTCAGGTGCAGGTCGATATCGACGTCGTGCGGTTGACCACCAAGACCATCGACGGCCGCTTCCCGGACTACGAAAGAGTGATCCCCGATCACGGGGACAAACAGGTCACCGGCGACCGGGAGACCTTGCGTCGCTCGCTGGCTCGCACCGCAATTCTCTCCAACGAGAAGTTTCGTGGCGTGCGGCTGCAGTTGACCGAAGGTGTTCTCAAACTGCAGACACACAACCCAGATCACGAAGAAGCGGAGGAGGAGATCGAGGTCGGCTACAACGGGCCCGAACTCGAGATCGGTTTCAACGTGAATTACCTGCTGGACGCTCTTGGCGCGATCAGCGGGAGTGAAGTCATGCTGGAACTCAAGAATTCGGATTCCAGCGGCTTGCTCTATCAAGCTGACGATCCGTCCAGCAAGTACGTCATCATGCCGATGCGGCTGTGAAATGCCGGTGACGCTGCTGAAAGGCGAGAACCTGAGGCTGTATCGGCGGTTTGAAATCCAACCGCATCCGGTGCTTAACCTGATTGTCGGCACCAATGCCGCCGGCAAGACCAGCTTGCTGGAAGCCTTGTTTGTCGCGGCTCGTGGGCGCAGTTTTCGGGCTCAGAACCTGGCGGAGCTGTGCGGCACGGACCGACCGCAATGGCATGTGTTCGTGGAAGTCGGAGACAGCCGCAGCAGCCATCGGATTGGGCTGGGCTGGAGTCGGGAAGGGACCGAAGTGCATTTGGACGACGAGCGTGGCGCCAGATTGGCCGACGTGGTTCACGCGCTGCCTCTGCAACTGATCGATCCGCTGGCGCACCGACTGCTCGACGAAGGACCGGCCTACCGGCGGAGCTTTGTCGACTGGGGTGTGTTCCACGTGGAACATCGGTTCCTCGATTGCTGGCGCCGCTATCAGCGCGCGCTCAGACAACGTAACCGTGCCCTGCGCGAACAGATGCCCGTCAAGGCGATTCAGGCGTGGGATGAGGAGTTAGTCCAGAGCGGCGAGGAGTTGAACGAAATGCGTGCTCGCCACGTGCAGGCAGCGGCGCCCGGACTGGAGAAGTGGGGACTTCGGCTGCTGGAGACCTCCAGCGTCCGCTGCGACTGGCAGCAAGGGTGGCCAACCGACGAAACCTTGCGCGATTCGCTGCGGCGTAACCTGGAACAACATCAGCGAGTGGGTAGTACGGTGCAGGGGCCACACCGGGCCGAACTTCGAATCAGTCTGGCGGATACCCGAGCCAAGGGCAGAGTCAGCCGAGGCCAACAGAAGATGCTGATCGCTGCAATGGTGCTGGCGCAGGCGGAGTTGCTGGTGCAGTCGGGGACCGAACCGCCGGTATTGTTGCTGGACGACTTTGCCGCGGAGCTGGCGCCCGAGTTCCAGGCGCGTCTGGCGGAGGGTCTGCGAACGTATGCCGGACAGAAATTCATCACCGCCTTTGAGGTGCCCGAGGGTTTTTCCGACTCCGGGCAAAACGGGACGATGTTCCACGTGGAACAAGGGCTGATCGAAGCCCGACATCGCCTGCACTGACACGAAATCATCAAGATGACCGAAAACACAGAAAATTCCGCGATCCAGGGCTCTTACGATTCCACCTCCATCCGGGTGCTCAAAGGCCTGGAAGCGGTCCGTCAGCGACCCGGAATGTATATCGGCGACACCGACGACGGCACCGGCTTGCACCACATGGTGTTTGAAGTGGTGGATAACTCCATCGACGAAGCCCTCGCGGGCTGGTGCAGCGAGATCCAGGTAATCTTGCACAGCGACAACAGTGTCAGCGTGCAGGACAACGGTCGCGGTATCCCCACGGATATCCACAAGGAAGAAGGTCGGTCGGCGGCCGAGGTCATCATGACCATTCTTCACGCCGGCGGGAAATTTGGTGGTAGCGGTTATAAGGTTAGCGGCGGCCTGCACGGGGTAGGCGTGTCGGTGGTTAACGCGCTGTCGGATGTTTTGCTGTTGGATATACACAGAGAAGGCCAGCACCACCATCAGGAATACCGCATGGGCGAACCGCTGGCGCCGCTGGCGGTGGTGGGTTCATCGGACAAGCGTGGCACCACGATTCGTTTTCACCCCAGCCCGACGGTCTTCACGAACATCGAGTTTCACTACGACATCCTGGCCCGACGCCTGCGAGAGCTGTCATTCCTGAATTCCGGCGTGCGCATCGTGCTGAAAGAAGAGGCCAGCGGACGCGAAGACGTCTTCGAGTACAAGGGCGGTATTCAGGCCTTCGTCGAATACCTCAACAAGGCCAAGACCCCGATACACAACGCGATTCTCAATGTCGCCCACGAACAGGATGGCGTGATGGTCGAGGCTGCATTGCAATGGAACGACAGCTACACCGAAAACGTTTTTCCGTTCACCAACAATATTCCCCAGAAAGACGGCGGCACCCATGTCACCGGATTTCGCAATGCGCTGACGCGAGTGCTGGGGGACTTTCTCGAAAGCGAGGGCATCGCCAAGAAAGAGAAGATCACCATGATCGGCGATGACGCCCGCGAGGGGCTCACGGCGGTTCTGTCGGTGAAGGTACGCGATCCCAAATTTTCCAGCCAGACCAAGGAAAAGCTGGTGTCGTCGGAGGTCACCCCAGTGGTGTCGAGCGTGATCGGCGAAAAGCTCAAGGAATATCTGCTGGAGCACCCTAAGGAGGCCAAGCTCATCGCAGCCAAGGTGGTCGAGGCGGCCCGCGCTCGCGAGGCGGCCCGCAAGGCCAAGGAGCTCAACCGGCGCAAGAGCGTTCTCGATATCGCCGGCCTGCCCGGAAAGCTGGCCGACTGCCAGGAAAAAGATCCCGCGAAATCAGAGATTTTCCTGGTAGAGGGCGATTCTGCCGGCGGCTCCGCCAAGCAAGGTCGTGACCGCCATTTCCAGGCGATCTTGCCGCTCAAGGGCAAGATCCTGAATGTGGAGCGCGCGCGGCTGGAAAAAATGCTGTCTTCGGCCGAGGTCGGCACTCTGATTACGGCGTTGGGCTGCGGCATCGGCAAGGAAGACTTCAAAGTCGAAAAGCTGCGCTACCACCGCATCATCATCATGACGGATGCCGATGTCGATGGTGCCCACATCCGCACGCTGCTGCTCACCTTCTTCTACCGGCACATGTACAGCCTGATCGAGAACGGCCACGTCTACATCGCGCAGCCGCCGCTGTATCGAGTCAAATCGGGCAAGCAGGAAGCCTACGTCAAGGACAACCACGAGTTGTCGGAATGGATGCTTAAGGCCGCGCTGCATCACGCGGAGTTGATTCCCGCCGCCGATGCGCCCGCTATCGACGGTGAGCGCCTGCATCAACTGGTTCGAGACCAGGCGGAGGTGGCCGAAAATATCGAGCGCCTGACCCGACGCTACGATCTCAAGGTCCTGCAGCAATTGTTTGCCCTGCCCCCGATACCAGCGACTGCGGAAGCGCTCGGTGACTGGGCAGAAAATCTTAGTAAGCTAATGAATAACAACGATAATTTAGGTATTCACCAAGTCCGGGCCGGGATCGGAGCCGACGGGCCGACCATCCAGGTCACGCGCCGGCTGCACGGTACCGAACACTTCATCAACTTTGGCGCCGATTTCTTCGGCTCGCACGACTATCGCCGCATGTCCACCTTGCGCGCTGCCGGGCAGGGCCTGATCGGACACGGTGCGGAAGTGCGGCGCGGCGACAAGGCCCGCGCGGTGGCGAGTTTTGACGAGGCCTACGATTGGTTGCTCGGTGAAGCCCGGCGCGGCCTCACCGTCCAGCGCTACAAAGGTCTGGGCGAGATGAACCCCGAACAGTTGCACGAAACTACGCTGGACCCCGCCAATCGGCGCCTGGTGCGCGTGCAGGTCGAGGACGCCGTGGCGGCCGATCAGATGTTCACCACCCTGATGGGAGAGCAGGTCGAACCGAGGCGCGACTTCATCGAGCGGTTTGCGTTGCAAGTGGGCAATCTGGACGTTTGAACCCGCAGCGGACGCAATCTTCCCCACCGGTTCCGCGCGCGGCAAATCCGATCGCCAGCACCTTTCGCCGCCAGGCGGCTACCGGCGACATATCGCTACTGGTCCTGTGACGAACCCAGGCCTCCGGGCGTGACGACGTCGAGCACTTGCTCGATGCCCGGCCAGCGCGAGGGATCGAGATAGGTGCGGTCATCGACGATCTTGCCGTCCTGGATGGTGAGAATCGCAATCCACGGCGAATAGAAGTCCGGTCGCGCGCGATCAAGCACCACAGCCTCCACGATCACGCGCTCGTCATCGAGAAAATGCAGATGGTCGATGCGCATGTAGCGACCTGGCGCGCCTTTCTTTACCCCCGCCTCCACGCTAAGGAACTGATCGTGTCCGTGCGCCGAGGCGCCGGTGAACCAGACGTTGGCATCCTTGGCATAGTTCTTCAGGACGAACCCTTCGACATCGTCACTGTTGTACAGGTCATGCCAGCGCTGTACGACCTCGAGCATGGCGCGCTGGGCGTCGGACTGCGGGGCAGCGGTGGAGCGGGTCGGTTTCATCGGAGCACCTCCTGGTTTCGGATCGGGAGAAGATAACAAACCCGACCGTAGCGCCAATTGCTACCGATGCCGGTACCGTCGTCTTACGTCCACGGACCGGATTTTCCCTGATCGGCCCGGTGTCAGGATTCCGTTTTCACCGACGCATCGAGCTCGCCGACCGCGTCGGCGGACGACTGCGGCGCATACGGCGCGACACCTCGCACCGACACTTCGATGGTCATACGCCTCGGTGACGATACATCAGGGCGTACCCTAGGCGACGCCGGGTCGCGTCTCGCGCAACCTTCGGCACGTAAACCTGGATCACCCAACCGAATTCCTATCGGAGCAGAAAATTGAAACGTGCCCTCGTCGTCATCGACGTGCAGAACGAATACTTCCATGGTGCCCTGCCGATCACCGGCCGCGACGATTCGCTGGGCAAGATCTGCCGGGCGATGGATGCGGCGGCAGGCGCCGGCATTCCGCGCATCGTGGTTCAGCACACCATGCCCTCGCCCGATTTGCCGATCTTTCAGCGCGACACGCCGGCGTGGGCGCTGCACCCGGAAATTGCAGCGCGCGGCGGCGAGCACAAGGTCGAAAAGAATCTGCCTGGCAGTTTCACCAATACCGACCTGGAAGCGTGGTTGCGCAAGCAGGGGGTGGAGACGGTGGTGGTGTCCGGCTACATGACGCATATGTGTTGCGACACCACCGCGCGCGAAGCGGTACATCGCGGCTTCAAGGTGGAATTCCTGTCCGACGCCACCGGCACCCTGCCGCTGGACAACGCAGCCGGCAAGGTCAGCGCCGAGGAACTGCAGCGCTCGATTCTGTGCGCGCAGCAGCATCTGTTGAGCGAAGTGATTTCGACCGCCGACTGGTTCAAGCGCATCGGCTGAGGGGATGAACATGCGCATCGGAAAAAACCGGTTGATCCCGCTGGTCATGATGGCCTTGCTGCCGATCGCTAACGTGATGGCTGCGCCCAGCCTGGATGAAGTGCTGGCCGGCGAGCACCGCACCGAGGCGCAGCGTGCGCGCGATGTCTACCGGCATCCCAAGCAGACGCTGGAGTTCTTCGGCATCCAGCCTGCGCAGACCGTGGTGGAGATCTGGCCGGGCGCAGGCTGGTACGCGGACATTCTTGCTCCCTATCTGCGCGAGTCCGGCCAATACATTGCCGCTGGCTTCGTCGTGAGCGAACCCGGCATGCCGGATTGGGCCGCCAAGGTGATGGCGGACTTCAACGCGCGTCTGGCCGCCAAGCCGGAGGTTTATGGCAAGCCCGAGGTCACCGAATTGGGGCTGGGCACGAAATGGCAGGCCGCCGCTCCGGGCAGTGCCGATCTGGTGCTGACGTTCCGCAACGTGCACAACTGGATGAAGTCCGGTACCGAGGTAAAGATGTTCGGGGCCTTCTTCGCTGCGCTCAAGCCCGGCGGCGTGCTCGGCGTGATTGAACACCGGGCCAAGCCCGGCGCGACCATCAAGCACATGATCGATAGCGGCTACGTCACCGAATCGCACGTGATCGCGCTGGCCGAAGCGGCAGGCTTCCGACTGCTGGAACGCGCCGAGATCAACGCCAATCCCAAGGACACCGCAGATCATCCCGCGGGTGTGTGGACCCTGCCGCCAACTCTGCGGCTGGGTGACACCGACCGTGCGAAATATCAGGCCATCGGCGAGTCCGACCGCATGACGCTGAAGTTCGAGAAGCCCGGCGCGTGATGGCCGCTGGGCAGGGCTTCTTCAATCGGAGTTAACGACGGTCCGCCACGGATTTCACGGATCAGCACGGATCAAAGCATCAAGCTGCTGAGCATCCTTGCATCACCACCTGGGTGGCTTGATCGGCGCTGACAAATCTCCGTTTTTCAATCCGTATCGTCCGCGGCAAATGCTTTGCCGAGCTTCAGAGCTTGCGGAAGAACGCGCGAATATCGTCGACCAGTGCTTCGGGCACTTCCATCGGCGCAAAGTGCCCGCCGCGCTCGAAGTGGGTCGAGTGCTGCAGGTTGTAATTGCGCTCGCACCAGCGCCGCGGCATGTTCGCCACCTCGTGATCCAGCACGCCGATGCCGGTGGGTGCCTGCACCACTGGCTTGCGGTCATGCGATGCCTTCCAGGGGTTATGCACGCACTCGTAGTAATAGCGCGCCGAAGTACCGTAGCTCTGCGTGACCCAGTACAGGGTCATCACCGTGCACAGCTCGTCCTTGCTGAAGACAGATTCCACGTCGCCGTTGCTGTGACTCCAGGTGCGACGCTTCTCCACCAGCCAGGAACAAAGCCCGGCGGGGCTGTCGTTGAGGGCGTTGGCCAGGGTCTGCGGCTTGGTGGTCTGGATCGCCGAATAACCACTTTCCTCGGCGAAGAAACGCAGGTTCCTGGCCAGAAGTGCCTGCTCGTCCGGGTCGTAGTCGGCCGGATCGCCGTCGGACTCCACAAACAGGTTCAACGGCAGCATCAGGTGAAAATAAACGCCGAGCACGCGGTCGGCATACTTGTGGCCGAGCTGCGCCGTGATCAGTGCGCCCCAGTCGCCGCCCTCGGCATAGAACCTCTCGTAACCCAGTTGCGCCATGAGTTGAACCCACAGGTCCGCGGTGCGCCAGAAATTGATGCCGGTGGTTTGCAGCGGCGTGGAAAATCCAAAGCCTGGCAGCGACGGCACGATAACGTCGAACGCATCGTTCGGATCGCCGCCGAACGCGGCCGGATCGCTGAGGCGGCGAATCACTTTCTTCAGGTCCCAGAACGTCCACGGCCAGCCGTGACTGAGGATCAGCGGCTTGGGGTTGGGACCCTTGCCGCGCTCATGGATGAAATGGATCGGGATCCCGTCGATGCGGGTGCGGAAATGCGAGAACGCATTCATCTCGCGCTCGGCGGCGCGCCAGTCGTAGTCTTTTTCCCAGTAGGTGCAGAGTTGCTTCAGGTAAGCAGTGCTGGTGCCGTACTGCCACTGGTCGTTGCCGAAATCCTCCGGCCAGCGCGTGCGCGCCAATCGCTCGCGCAGGTCGACCAGAGTCGACTCGGGAATATCGATCTTGAAGGGTTCGATGCTCATGCGGCTTCTCCTCGCTCCTTGATGGTTTGCGGCGCGGCAATGGCCGGGTTCAGTCCGAGCAGCAGGACTCCAGCACGGCGGCTATAGCGTCGCGATCAAAGCCCTTGTTCACGCCGATGAGGACGAGCTCGGTTCGAGGCGTCTGCACGCCCCAGGTGCCGCCATCGACGTAGGACTCGAAGCTGCCGACCTTCTGGTACAGGGTGGTCAAGGGATAATTGCGGAAATTGACGAAGCCCTTGGCGCGATACACGGTTTCCGACAGCGATTTCATCACGCGGATGAAATCCACCCGGCGCACCGAGCGCTCGCTGCGAAACACCATGGACTCGAACGGGTGTACGGTGGTGTCCATGGTGGGTTCAGGCCGAAATGCCAACTGGCCTACGCGGTTATCGCCCAGCAGCACTTCCAGCGGCACCGCACCGTCAGTGGTTTCGAAGATTGATGCCGTTGGCATCAGGTCCAGAATCATCTCGCGGACGTTGGCGGTCAGCTCGGGGCCTGCCGCCTGCACGCGATTGAGCACCACCATGAAGGCGCCGCGGATCTGTCGATTGAACAGCTCGGTGTAATCGGTATCGCGCGCGTCGAGCGCGTGCTGCGCATCCACCACCGTGACCACGTTCTCCAAAAAGATCCGTCGGCGAATCTTGGAGCCGTTGAGCGTGCAGATGATGTTTATCGGGTCCGACACGCCGCTGGTCTCGATCAGCAACTGTTCGGGTGCCGGTTCGGAGGCCAGCAGTTGTTCGATGCCGGCCACCAGATCGTCGCGGATGGTGCAGCACACGCAGCCGTTGGCCAGCTCCATCTGCTGGCCTTCGACTTTCACGACCAGACGGGCATCGATGTTGAGTTCGCCGAAATCGTTGACCAGCACCGCCAGACGGCGCCCGTCGCCTTGGGTCAGGAGGTGGTTGAGCAGGGTGGTCTTGCCGGCGCCCAGAAAGCCGCCGAGCAGGGTGATCGGCAGCATTTTTGTGCCGCTGGCCTGCTGGACTTCGGGGAATCGTGCGAGCGGATTGAGCATGGATACCTTCAGGAAACCGTTGGGCCCAGGTCACTGCCGAGGGCGCCGCGACCGAGGCGCCGCGTACCTTGCAGCGGGATCGGTCCTGCGGCACTACCCCGTGGTGTAGGCGGCCGGCGGTACAGCGTACGTTGACCCCGCGACACCGGATGGCCATAGGAGGAGATCACAGGGTAACCGCAGCTGCGCGAGTCGAGGCCCGCGGGCGCGCCCTACTTCTGTCGCCAGGCGCCGTTGGTTTCCAGCACCCACCAGCCGGCGGGTGCCCGCTCGATCCAGCGATCGGCGAACACGCGCCGGATCTGGGTTTCCCATTGCGGCTGACCGTTGGCCATGGCGATCTCGCGATAAAGCGACGCCCGATCGGCGTTCTCGTTAGCGATCCAGGCCCGGACCTGATTGCGGCTGGACAGCGGCACCGCTGCCGCGTCGCGCAGAGCGATATACCCGTCGGACCCCAGACCGAGCGCGCCGGATTCGTAGTGCGGTGCCAGCAACGGGAAACGTGCTTCCATGGCATCGGTAAGGCGCTGGATCTCCGGCGAGTCCACCTGCAGATCGGGTTCCTCCTGGGCCTGCGCCGAGGACATCGCGAAACCGAGCACCTGCAGCCCGGCAAATCGCAGTCGATCGTCGAGGTCGTGCAGGAACGAGGTCGGTTCTTCAGGCGCGGGCTCGCGCACCGCAGGGGCGGGCCGGGCTCGACCGCCCCAGACCTCGTCGATCACGCGATCGGCAGCCTGCTGGGCGGCGGCGGCCGGAAAATAAACATTGATCGTCACGCAGGCCGTGGCAACGAGCACCAGGGGCATCGCGAGCAAAGGCAGTAAGCGGGACATGGCAACGATCCGGTCTATCGGTGGTAAACAAGACAAAAGTGTAGGCCGCGCGCCCGTACCCGTTATGAACCCGGGAGGCGACGACCGGCCGGGTTCACATGAAACCCACCTGCAACTGCGCGGCCTCCGACATCATGTCGCGCGACCAAGGCGGATCGAAGGTCAGTTCGACGTCGGCCTCAGTGATGCACGACACCTGCAGCACCTTGGATTTCACGTCCTCCACCAAAATGTCGCCCATGCCGCAACCCGGCGCCGTCAGGGTCATGCGCACCACCGCCTTGCGGTTGCCGTCGGCCAGCGCTTCGATCTTGCACTCGTAGACCAGGCCCAGTTCGACGATGTCGACCGGAATCTCGGGGTCGTAGCAGGTATGCAGCTGCGACCACACCGCCTTCTCGATCTCCGCGTCGCCGGCGTCGGCCGCCAGTTGCGGACCCAGCACGACCTCCTTGCCCAGGCTATCGGCGTCTTTGCCATCGATGCGGAACAGATGTCCCTGCACCAGCACGGTGAAGCTGCCGCCCAGCGCCTGGGTGATCTCGGCTTCGGCGTCCTGGGGCAACTCCACCTTGGTCCCTTGCGGGATCAGCACACCGATGACATCGCGGGTCAGCCGCACGGATTCGTGGGCACTGGACATGAGCAGATCGCTGCGGAAAAGGGACGTTATGGTAAACCCCGGACCCGGCAGCCGCATCCGCGATGGTGGCTGCGCCGTCCGCATCGCTGCATCATGCAAGCCCCAAGGCGATCTCCAACACCATGAACCCGATCCGCATCCTCAGCTTCCTCGGCCTCGCCCTGTTCGCGTCGGCAGCCCTGGCCGACGCCGCCGGTTCGCACCGGCATGTCACCGTCGACGGTCAGGGCGAGGTCAGCGTCGCTCCCGACCGCGCGCGCCTGCGCCTGGGTGTCACCCAGGTCAGCGCCGATCTGCTCATGACCGAGTCCCAGGTCAACCAGGTGGTGCGCGATTTTCTCACCGCCGCTCGCTCGCTCGGCCTGCGCGACGACCAGATCGATTCCACCGGCGTCAACATCCAACCAGAATACGTGTGGGACGAAAAGGAGCGCAACAACCGGCTGGTGGGGTACCGGGTCAGTCGCGACATCGAGGTGCGGGTGCTCAAGCTCGACTCGCTGGGCGAGATCATGCGCCGTGCCACGGCCGCCGGCATCAACCAGATGCAGCCCCCGCAACTGGAATATTCCGAGGCGCGCGAGATCCAGCGGCAGGCGCTGGTGCGGGCCGCCCAGGATGCCCGGGCGCGCGCCAAGCTGCTGGCCGAAACCCTGGGCATGACCCTGGGGCCCCTGCATCGCCTGCAGGCCACCGAGACCCCGCCGTCGCCGCCGATGCCCAAGATGATGGCGATGCGCGCCGACATGGGTGCCGAGAGCGGCAATGCCGAGCTGGGCCTGTCGACCGGCGAGTTGCGGTTCAGCGCCAGCGTGCAGGCCGAGTTCGACCTGCTGCTGCCCTGAGGCCACGCGCAGGGATTGCCGCTGCCCGCCGGGGCTGCCCCGGTGTTGGCCGCGCAGGGGCAGTGACATAATTCCGTTTTGACGCCCCCGTCCGCCATGCCCAAGACCCGTTCCGCCCGCCCTGCCGCGCCGTCGCCCCTGGTAGGCATCATCATGGGCTCGCGCTCGGACTGGGACACGATGAGCGCTGCCGCGCAGATGCTGACGGACCTGCAGGTGGCGCACGAGGTCCGCGTGGTGTCGGCGCACCGCACCCCGGACCTGCTGTTCGATTACGCCGGCAACGCGGTGCAGCGCGGCCTCAAGGTCATCATCGCGGGTGCCGGTGGCGCCGCCCATCTGCCGGGCATGTGCGCCGCCAAGACCCGCCTGCCGGTACTGGGCGTGCCGGTGCAGTCCAAGGCGCTCAGCGGTCTGGACTCGCTGCTGTCCATCGTGCAGATGCCCGCCGGAATCCCGGTCGGCACCCTGGCCATCGGCCGCGCCGGCGCCGTCAATGCCGCGCTGCACGCCGCTGCCATCCTGGCCCTGAGCGATGCGGTGCTGGCACAAAGGCTGGACGCCTGGCGCGCGCAGCAGACCGCCAAGGTGCTGGACGACGTGCCGCTCGAACTTTGAGCCCACGCAGATGAAGATCGGCATTCTCGGCGCCGGACAACTCGGGCGCATGCTGGCGCTGGCGGGGTATCCGCTGGACCTGGACTTCGTGTTTCTCGACCCCGCGGTCGAGGCCTGCGCCGCGCCGCTGGGCGAGCACCTGCACGCCGAATACACCGACGACACCACCCTCGCGAAGTTCTGCGCAGCCTGCGATCTGGCCACCTACGAATTCGAGAACGTGCCGGCCGCGGTCGCCGAGTTCGTCGCCGCCCGCGTGCCGCTGTATCCGCCACCGCAGGCCCTGTCGGCGGGGCAGGACCGGCTTGGCGAAAAGCGCTTGTTCGACCGCTTGAACATTCCGGTGCCGCGCTACATGCCGGTGGCGGCGCGCGAGGCGCTGGACGTGGCGGCCAAGAACGTCGGCCTGCCCGCGGTGCTCAAGACCCGCCGCATGGGTTACGACGGCAAAGGCCAGGCGGTGCTGCGCCAGGACGGGGACCTGGATGCCGCCTGGCAGCGCCTGGCCGGTCAGCCGCTCATCCTGGAGGCCTTCGTGGCGTTCGAGCGCGAGCTTTCCTGCATAGCGGTACGTGGACGCGACGGCGATATGGCGTTCTACCCGGTGGTGGAGAACGTCCACCGCGACGGCATCCTGCGCACCTCGGTGCCGCAACACGACGATCCCCTGCAGGCACTGGCGCAGGACTACACCCGCCGCGTCGCCGAGCACCTGGACTACGTCGGCGTGATCGCCTTCGAGTTCTTCGTGGCCGACGGCCAGCTCTACGCCAACGAGATCGCGCCGCGCGTGCACAATTCCGGGCACTGGACCATCGAGGGCGCCGAGGTGTCGCAGTTCGAGAACCATCTGCGTGCCATCGCCGGCCTGCCGCTGGGTTCCACCGCGCTGCGTGGACACTGCGTGATGTTCAACCTCATCGGTCAGCCGCCGGACGACAACGACATGGCGCGGGTGCCGGGTCTGCACATCCATCACTATGGCAAGACGCCCAAGCCCCAGCGCAAGGTCGGTCACGCCACGCTTACGGCCGAATCTGCGGTCCAACTGGTACGCCGCCGCGCGCTCATCGAGCCCCTGATCCGGTGACCGCCATCGACCTGCAAGCCCGCGAATACGGCATCCATAGCCTGGATTCCGGCTACGTGCGCCCGCGCCTGGATGCCATCCACCTGATCGTGCATGAGGGACGCGCCGCCTTCGTCGATACCGGCACCGGCCACTCGGTGCCCTTGATGCTGGCGGCGCTGGCACATCTGGGCCTCGAGGTGGACGCGGTGGATTACGTCATCCTTACCCATGTGCACCTGGACCATGCCGGCGGTGCCGGGCGGCTCATGCAGCATCTGCCGCGGGCGCGGCTGGTGGTGCATCCGCGTGGTGCGCCGCACATGATCGCACCGGCCAAGCTGTGGGCCGCCACCGTTGCGGTGTACGGCGAAGAACGTGCCCGGCACGACTACGGCGAGCTGGTGCCGGTCGCGCGCGAGCGCGTGACAGAAGCCACCGACGGATTCGCGGTGGAACTGGCGGGCCGGCGCTTGAGTTTCCTCGACACGCCGGGGCACGCCCGGCATCACATCTGCGTGCACGACCATCATGCCCATGCGTTGTTTACCGGAGATACCTTCGGGCTGTCTTACCGAGAGTTGGATCGCGGCGGCCGCGCCTTCATCTTCCCCACCACCACGCCCACGCAGTTCGATCCCGAAGCACTGCGCGCCTCGGTGGACCGGGTGCTGGCATGCTCACCGCGGGCGATCTATCTGACCCACTACAGCGAGATCACCGACATCGCGCGCCTGGGCGCCGACCTGCACCGGCTGATCGATGCCCATGAGACGCTGGGCCTGCAATGGGCGCAATGCGACGATCGCGCGCAGCGCGAGGCCGGCCTGACCGCCGGCGTGCATCGGATCGTGGTGGACGAGGCGCGTCGCAGCGGCAGCGACGAAGCGCTGTGGGTGGAAACCTTCGTCAACGACATTCCGCTCAACGCCCAGGGGCTGGGCGCGTGGCTGGACTACCGCAATAAGACCGTCTGAGTGGCGCGGTTTGCAGCGGGCACGGCCGCTACGGATTTCGGACAGGTTTTCAGACCCCCAGCGCCTTGCCCGTCTCCAGCCACAGTTCGGCAAAGGCCAGCAGCGCGGCGTCGTCGCTAGGCGCAAACGCCGCCAGCGGCGTGCGGCGCTCGCCCATGCGCTCCACGCTCGACGAATACGGCACCACTGCATTCATGCGCTGGGCCATCAGCGCTGGCGGGTCCTCCAGCAGCTCGCGATGCAGCCCGCGGCGGCGGTCTGCCATGGAATAGAACGGACGCAGTTTCCGGGACGGCAGGCCGTCTGCCTTGAAGTGGTCGCACAGCTGTTCGTAAGCGCGCAAGGACAGCCAGGTCGGCACCACCGGGGCCAGCACCAGGTCGGCCGCGGCGAAGACATTGTCGGCCAGGTGCGACAGGCTGGGTGGGCAGTCCAGAACCGCCAGCGCATAGGTCTCCGAGAACGGCTTGAGCAGGCGGCGCAGCGCCTCTCGAGGCGGTTCCACCTTCTTGAGCATGATGTCCAGGTAGCGGTAGGAGAAATCCGCCGGAATCAGGTTGAGGTTCTGGTACGGCGTGGGCTTGACCAGTCGCCCGACCGGGGTTTCGCCCGCCAGCACTTTCTTGGTTTTTTCGGCGCCTGGCTCGCCCCGCAGATACCAGCTGGAGGCGCCTTGCGAATCCAGATCCCACAACAGGGTGGGCAGACCGCTGGCCGCCGCGAAGTAGGCCAGGTTGACCGCCGCTGCGGTTTTTCCCACGCCGCCTTTGATCGCATGCACCGCAAGCACTTTCATGGACTGATCCCCCGCTGCAGTGGGTGCCGGCAGGACGGGTGCCGGGCCCGAACCGCAATCTAGCGCAGCCGGTCGCCACCTGTCCCAGAACCTGCCCATAAACCTACTGCGCTCGGCATTTCTTATCCGTACGGTGATCGAAATGCTCACGTACTGCTATGTACGCTGCGGGGTCGACGCGCCGCCGAACGCGAACTCACCGATGCTCGCTACGGTTTTGGACAGGTTCTTACGTCGGCGCCGGCACGGCGGGCACTTCGTCGGTCCACACGCGGAAGGACTGCAGGGTGTTGTCGCCAAACGCGGTGCTGATCGCCACATCGGCGGCATCGCGACCGCGTGCCATCAGGACGCGGCCGATGCGCGGCTGGTTGTTGCGCGCATCGAAGGTATACCAAGTGCCGGCCAGGTAGGCTTCGAACCAGCCGGAGAAGTCCATCGTCGCATACGGCGGCGGCATGCCGATGTCGCCGAGATACCCGGTGCAGTAGCGCGCCGGGATGTTCATGCAGCGACAGAACGCAATGGCCAGATGAGCGTAATCGCGACATACACCGACGCCGTCGTTGTAGGCCTCCAGCGCGCTCTTGCGCGCATCGGCGTGCTCGTATCCAAACCGGATATGGGCCTGCACGAAATCGCAGATGGCCTGCACCCGCGGCCAGCCCAGCGGCGTGTTGCCAAACAGACTCCATGCGACGGCGGTCAGACGGTCGGTTTCGCAGTAGCGACTGCCGAGCAGGAACACCAGCACTTCCTCCGGCAGCCCCGCAACCTCGTGTTGCCAGGCCTGCGGCACCACGGGTTCGGGCTCGCCGGAGTCCTGCACCAGCGCGTCGGCGGTGAGGGTTAAGCGACCCTGCGGCGCGATCAGCCGCGTGCACCAGTTGCCGAAACCGTCCCGGTACGCAGACATGGGCACCGCCGGGTGCGCGATCAGATGATCGGGGCGGATCAGGTCGGAGGCTCGGCTGTAATGAATGCTCAACGCCAGGATCATCGGCGTGGGCTTGGGAAGCTCGTAAACCAGTTCGTAGCCGACCTGAATCTGCATGGTGAAACCTCTGCGTGAGCAATGGGCTGAGAATCGGCGTCCGCCGGCCGCGTACTGATCACTGCACCGATCGTGCCGTGCGCCCGCGCGTCAGCCGGCGTCCAGCGTCTGCGCGACCTGTCGCAGCAGGCTCGCGAGCCGGCCGGCCCAGCGAGTCTGTCCGGCCTCATCGGCGATCAGGTCCTGGCGAATCTCCAGACCCAGATGCGCAATGCCGCGGCGTTCGCCGTGTTCGGGCAGCGTGTAGTCGAATTCGTCGTCGATGGCGTAGGGCTGGTTGTCGCCGACGATCAGACGCTCGTCGCGGCGCAGCGCCTCCAGCACCGGCGTCGCCAGTCGCGCGTCCTTGCGATACATCAGGCCGATGTCCCAGGGCCGCGTTACACCGCGCAGGCGCGGCGTGAAGCTGTGCACGGCGACCAGAAGACTGCGGCGGTGCTGTGCGCGGCGTCGATCCAGAATCTGGCGCATGCGATCGTGAAATGGCACGAACAGCGCTTCGGCCCGGGCGGCGCGTTGCGCTGCGTCCACCTGCTGGTTGCCGGGGATGACGCCCCACTCCGCCTCGACCGCGATCGAATCGCTGGCGGTCAAGGGGCGATTGCAGTCGATGGCCAGGCGCGAATACTGGTGCAGCAGCGCGCAGGCCTGCAGGCGCTGCGACAGCAGGCGGGTGAGGTGGCCGGCGCCGATGTCCCAGGCCACGTGGCTTTGCAGCGCGGTATCCGACAGGCCCAGGTCGCCCAGCGCCCGCGGCAGGCGGTTGGCGGCATGTTCGCAGCTCAAGACGAAATCCGACCCGCCGTCTTCCAGCAGGGTTTGCGTCGCATCCGGCTCACCGGTCGCGATCAGACGGAGTTCGCCGTCGCGCGCAGGCAAGGGTTAATCCTCGAAGTCGATGGACGACACCGCCGAAAGGATGCGGAGCCGCTGCTTTTCGCGCTCCTGCGCCTGGCGTGCGATGCGCTCGCCGGTCTCGCGTTCTTTGCGTTGCAACGATTCGTTGGCCTGCCGAATGTGCTGCTTGATCTTGCCGATGGCGCCGACGATGGCGCCCAGCTCGCAGCTCAGGGTCATGATGTCCTGCTCGATGCCGACCGCTGGATGCGGTTCCTGATGCTGCTCGGAGAACGCGCGGCGCCAGGCCGGACTCGGGACTTCGCTCAGGGTCAGGCGGAACTCCGGCAGACCCTCGTTCTTGACCGCAGCCGGGTGCTCGGCGTCGAGCCAACCCTTGAGACGGATGGGCGCGATCATTTCAGGCATCCGCGAGCGGATCGAGGTCGTCCAGCCGCATGCCGGGGTTGTCGGGCGAAGGCACCGGCAGATCGGACTCGTCCATCACCGAGCGGTCGATATGGCCATCGGCGATTTCCAGCAGCGACAGCACGGTGGCCTTGTGTACACCGACCGCGAACTGCGAAGGCGCCCCGCGCGCCAGCTGGCGTGCGCGCTTGGCCGCGATGGCGCACAGTTCGAAGTGGCTGGGGATTCGATGCAGGCAGTCTTCCAGCATTGCACGCGCCATGAGGGTTCCAGTGAAACGCCGCAAGAGCACGGTCAGCCAGTGTAAGCCCATTGGCATGCGAGCATGTTCGAGGTTGGTTGCAATGATTGGAATCCCGATGCGCGGCGCGCGCGTATGCAGTGCTCGGAATCATCGAACGGACCTGAAATGCTTCGCGTGATCGTATTGGCTGTGTGGCTGTTGTCGACCGGCCTGGTGTCGCCACCCGCGGTTGCCGCCATCGCCTGGCAGGACTGGAGCGCCGCCACCTTCGCGTCTGCGCGCGAGCAGAACAAGCCGGTATTTCTCTACCTGGAAGCGGTGTGGTGCCACTGGTGCCACGTGATGCAACGCCAAACCCTGGCACGGCCGGAAGTGCAGGCGCAACTGGCGCAGCATTTCGTCGCGGTGCGCGTCGATCACGATGCCGATCCGGGCCTGGCCAACCGCTACCGCGACTACGGATGGCCGGCGCTGATCTTCCTGTCGCCGGGCGGCGTCGATCTGGTCAAGCGCGCCGGCTACATCGCACCGGAAAATTTTTCGCGCCTGTTGCAGTTGATCGCGCGCGATCCCACGCCGGAGGCTCAGGCGCAGGTGTCGTCACCACCGGCCGGGCCTTCGCAGCTGCAGGCTGGCGCGCGCGAATATCTGTTGCGCAGACACGACGAAAGTTTCGACCCCGAACTCGGCGGTTTGCGCACCGCGCAGAAATTCATCGACCGCGACAGTGTCGAGTACGCCTTGGAACACGCCACCGAGAATGCAGGCGAACGTCGCAAAGCCCTGCTGACCCTGGACGCCGCGCGTGCGCTGATCGATCCGGTCTGGGGCGGCGCCTACCAGTATTCGACCGGACGTGGATGGAACCATCCGCACTTCGAGAAGATCATGCGCGTACAGGCCGGTTACCTGCGCATTTATGCGCTGGCCTATGCGCGCTTCGGCCGCCCAGCCGACCTGCGCACTGCGGGCGACCTGCAACGCTATCTGTTCGACTTCCTGCGCTCGCCGGACGGCGCGTTCTACGTCAGCCAGGACGCCGACGTGGTGCCCGGCGAAAAGTCGGCCGGCTACTACGCGCTCGACGATGCGGCGCGCCGCGCACGCGGCATGCCGCGCGTTGACCGCAATCGTTACGCCGATGCCAACGGCCTCGCCGCCGAGGCGCTGGCGGTGACCTACGCCCACAGCGGCGACACTCAGGCGCTGCAGGCGGCGGTCGGCGCGCTGCAATGGACCCTGCGCGAACGCCGCGGCGAGGGCGGCCTGATGCGTCACGGCGACGCCGCCGATGCCAGCCCCCACCTCAGCGATTCGCTGTTCGTCGCGCGCGCCGCGCTGAGCCTGTACGAAGTCACCGCCGATCGGACCTGGCTGGCGGAGGCCGAATCGTTGGCCCAGGCCATCGATCGCAGCCTGCGCGCCCCGGAGGCCGGGTACCTGACCGAGGGGCCGGTGGCGGGACTGCCGGTGGTGCCGCGTCCGGATCTGGCCGAGAACATTGCCGCCGCGCGCTTCTACAACCGGCTTGCGCATTACAGCGGCGAAGACGCGCATCGCCGGCGCGCCCTCCACGCGATGCGTTTTCTGGCCGGACACGCCGCGCGCCAGGAAGATTTCGAGGAAGCCGGCATTTTGCTGGCCGATGACGAGCTGGCGCGCGACCCGATCCATCTGACCGTGGTCGGCGCCAAGTCCGATCCCGCTGCGCAGGACCTGTTCGCCGCGGCGGTCGGCACCGCGGGCAGCTACCGGCGCATCGAATGGTGGGATCGCAGCGAAGGGCCGCTGCCCCATGACGACGTGCCTTACCCCAAGCTGTCGCGTGCCGCAGGCTATGTCTGCAGCGACGGCCGTTGCTCGCGCCCGAGCTACGAGGCGCCGGACTACCGGCGGCAGATCGGGCGTCTGGCGGGTTCCCTGACGCCGAACGCCGAGCGGGGCGCTACAAACGCAGCGACGGGCACGTATGATCCCGCGCCGGGTTTTGCGTCCACGGTTTGGTGATTGCCTGTACCGCCTACAATGGATCTGGCGGGTACAACTTGTTGCAAAGGGGATCTGGCGTTGACCCTGGGCTTGCGCGATAAGACTTTGCTGGCGCTGAGCGCGGCCTTCGCGGTCGCCCTGATTACCGCCGTCGCCGTCGGCTGGCAGGTGCTGGCCGGCCTGCAACAACACTTTGGCGAAACCTTTGCGCGCAATGCGACGCTGCTGTCCAAGCAGCGCATCCTGGCGCCGGTATCGCGCGAACTGGCCCTGTCGCAGCGCCTGGCGGCCTCCGAAGTCACCCGCCGCTGGCTGCTGTCGCCGCAGGACCCGGCGCTGTCCGATCTGTTTTTCGCAGAGGTCGAAGGCTACCGGCGCGACTTTGCCGACCGCTCCTACTTCGTGATCTCCGACGCCACCGGCGACTATTACTACAACGACGCAAAGGGCGAGCCCAGCCGCGCGCCGCGCTATCGCATCGACCGCGACAAGCCCCAGAACGCCTGGTACGAGGCCACCCTGGCCGCCGACATCGATGCTTCGATCAACGTCAACCCGGACGCCTATCTCAAGGTGACTAAGGGCTGGATCAACGTCATCGTGCGCGACGGCACTCGCGCCATCGGCCTGGCCGGCACCGGGCTCGATCTGACCCGCTTTCTGGCGGATTTCGTCGCCCAGCGCGATCCCGGCGTCACCCCTATGATCGTCAACGCCCACGGCCACATCCAGGCGTATCCCGACGCCAGCATGATCGCCTACAACACCGGCGCCAGCACCGAGTCCGACAAGACGCTGTTCCGCCTGCTGGCGCCTGACGACGAAGCTGCGGTGCGCACCGCGCTGACGGCCGCGAGCGCGGCGCCGCAGACGGTTCCGATCGTGGACGTACGACTGGACGGTCGACCGCAGTTGCTGGCGCTGTCCTATCTGCCGGAGCTGCGCTGGTACGTGCTGACCGCGGTGGACCTGAGCGCTGCACAGGTGTTGGATCTGCAGGTGCTGCAACCGGTGGCCGTGGTCGCGGGCATCTCGCTGCTGGTGCTGCTGTCCGGCTTCGCGTTCGGCACCAATCGTCTGTTGATCCGGCCGTTGTTGCGGCTCAAGACCTCCGCGCAGCAGATTGCGGCGGGACGTTACGACGTCGACCTGCCGCAAGCTCGCGGCGACGAGATCGGCGATCTGACCCAGGCCTTCGGCAGCATGGCCGAGCGCGTGCGCCATCACACCGAATCGCTGGAAACCACGGTGGCGGCACGCACTGCCGAACTGGTCGAGGCCAACCGCCGGATGGCCGACGCCCACCGCAAGATCGGCGATTCCATCGACTACGCCAGCCTGATCCAGCGCGCTCTGTTGCCCGAGCGCGAGCTGCCGGCTTTCTTCGGGTCGGACTACCTCACGTTGTGGAAGCCGCGCGACGTGGTCGGCGGCGATTTCTTCATCGCCCGTCGCGACGACGCCGGCATGCTGGTCGGTGTCGTCGACTGCGCGGGCCACGGCGTACCGGGCGCATTCATGACCATGCTGGCCTGGGCGGCATTGGTTCAAGCCATGGAGCGCTGCGGACTGCGTGATCCCGCTACCCTGCTGGCCGAGTCCGACCGTCACGTGCGGGCCATGATCGGCGACGCGCCGCAAGGCCTGACGCTGGCGGTGAACATGGACGCCGGCCTGGTGTACGTGGACCGCGACTCGCGACGCGCCGTCTTCGCCGGCGCCAGGATGCCGCTGTTCTGGTATGCCCAGGGCAACAGCACGCTGGAAGTACAGGAAGTGCGCGGCGGCCGTCGCGCACTGGCCGACAAGCGCCCAGGCGACTACGCGAACGTCGAGCTTGCGCTGCCGCCGGCCACGACGCTGGTTCTGACCAGCGACGGCATCCTCGACCAGTCCGGCGGCGAACGTGGATACTCTTTCGGTACGGCCCGCTTCAAGCAGATGTTGCGCAGCAGTGCCGATCTGGCCATGTCGCAGCAGGGCGTGGCCTGGGAAAGAATTCTGTCGGAATATCGCGGCGCGCACGTGCAGCGCGACGACATCACCGTATTGGCCGTGCGCGTATGAACCTTTCGGAGGCGCTGCGATGAACGATCTGGACCTGTTTGCCCTGCGCGAGACCTACCATCGCCAGCGCATCATGCTGTGCTTCAACGGGCCGATCTCGCGCAGCCTGATCGAAGAGATCGGCAATGCCCTGCGTAATTACCTGCAGCGCGAACAGGCGCACCCGTCGGAGGCCCTGGACGTGTTTTCGGTCTACATCGAGATGACCCAGAACATCCGCCATTACGCCAGCGCGCGCGGCTACGACGAGTACCGTTCGGCTGCCACTGTGGTGATCGGCCGTAACGATGCCGGCCGCTACATGGTGTCGGCAGGCAATGTGGTGGACCGCGCCGACGGCGAGCGCCTGATCGGCCGTATCGGCGAGCTGTGCGCAATGGACAAGGCCGAGCTCAAGGCTGCCTACAAGACCGCACTGCGCGCCGCCAAGCCCGAGGGGGCCGCCAGCGGGGCCGGTCTGGGCCTGATCGACATGGCGCGCAAGGCCAGCGAGCCGATGGATGCCAGGCTGCGGGAGCTGGACGCACAGCATGCGTTTTTCAGTTTGCAAGTGGTGATTTGAAGGACACCCAGACGATGGACGATCTGAACATCGCACCGACCCAATCCACCCCTGCCGTCCGCACCGGGCACGCCGCCGGCGTGATGGAGCTGCGCGGCGACTCCTATCCCGAGAACGCCTTCCAGTTCTTCGAACCGGTGTACCGGTGGGTGGACGATTTCCTGACTGCGGGCGCCGGACCGCTGCTGCTCAAGCTGCATCTGGTCTACATGAATACCAGCAGCGTCAAGTCGATGATGGACATCTTTGATCGGGTGGAAGACGCGCACAAAGCCGGGCACGAGGTTGCGCTGAAGTGGTACTACAACCCGGAGAACGAGCGCGTGGCTGAGCTTGCAGCCGAGTTCAAGGAGGACTACGCCTTCCCGTTCGAAATCCTGCCCGAGGCTTCCTGAGTCCGTGGCCCGCGATATCGAAAAAGAAATCGAAGCCCTGCTCGCAGCGCGCGAACATCTGGACAACCCGCTGCGTGCGCCGCTGGCGGCGATGCTCAAACTGCACCGCGATCAGCAGCGCAAGTTCAATCGCGCCGCCCGTATCGCCGACCTATATCAGAGCAGCATGCGCGACACCAATGTGTCGCTGTCGGATCGCTTCGGCAAACAGGTGCGCCAGATCGAACGCATCATGCGCGTTTCGGACCGCTATCAGCGCATCATGCGCGACCTCAATCAGGCGCTGGAAGAAGCGTCCACGCAAGATCTGCTGACCGGGCTGGCCAACCGGCGACACCTGCTGGAACGGATCAAAGCCGAATCGGCCCGACGCACGCGGCGCAAGGTCCCGTTCTGCATTGCCATGGCCGATGTCGATCATTTCAAGGGCGTCAACGACCGTTACGGGCACGAGGCCGGCGATCTGGTGCTTGTCCAGGTCGCTGCCAACATGCGCGCGGGCCTGCGCGAAGCCGACCTTTGCGGCCGCTGGGGCGGTGAGGAATTTCTGTTGCTGCTGCCCGATACCCACCTCGCCGATGCGGTGATGCTGATCGATCGGATACGCGAGCGCATCGCCGCGCAGTCGGTGGTGGGCGACGGCAAACTGGTCACCGTCACCACCAGCTTCGGCGTGGTGGAACAGCACGTCAAGGAATCGGTGGCCGACACCATCCGTCGCGCCGACGAGGCGATGTACATCGCCAAGCACAAGGGGCGTAACCGGGTAGCCTGGGTCGAATAGGCCGTGGCAAGCTGCGCCCCCGTAAAAAAGCCCCGCATGCGGGGCTTTTTTGCTGCGACCTTATTCGTCCAGGAAGCTACGCAGATAGTTGGCTCTTGAAGGATGACGCAGCTTGCGCAAGGCCTTGGCCTCGATCTGCCGAATCCGTTCGCGGGTGACGTCGAACTGCTTGCCGACCTCTTCGAGCGTGTGATCGGTATTCAGGTCGATGCCGAAGCGCATGCGCAACACCTTGGCCTCCCGCGGCGTCAGGCTGGCCAGAATCTGGTGGGTGGCTTCGGCCAGCGACTGCGACGTGGCCGACTCCAGCGGCGACACCGCGTTGGTGTCCTCGATGAAATCACCGAGATGCGAATCCTCGTCGTCGCCGATCGGTGTCTCCATCGAGATCGGTTCCTTCGCGATCTTGAGCACCTTGCGGATCTTGTCCTCGGGCATCTCCATCTTCACCGCCAGCTCTTCCGGCGTCGGCTCGCGGCCCATTTCCTGGATCATCTGGCGCGAGATGCGGTTGAGCTTGTTGATCGTCTCGATCATGTGCACCGGGATGCGGATGGTGCGCGCCTGATCGGCGATCGAACGCGTGATGGCCTGGCGGATCCACCACGTGGCGTAGGTGGAGAACTTGTACCCGCGGCGGTACTCGAACTTGTCCACCGCCTTCATCAGGCCGATGTTGCCTTCCTGGATCAGGTCCAGGAACTGCAGGCCGCGGTTGGTGTATTTCTTGGCGATCGAGATCACCAGACGCAGGTTGGCCTCCACCATCTCCTTCTTCGCGCGGCGGGCCTTGGCCTCGCCCACGTTCATGCGGCGGTTGATGTCCTTGATCTCATCGATGCTGATGAGATTGTCGCCCTCGATCTTGGTGAGCTGCGCCAGCAGTTCCTCGATCTCCTGCTTGCGCAATGCCAGGGTGGCGGAATACTTGCGCTTGGCGCGGATGGATTTTTCCAGCCACTCGGTGTCGGTGGGCGCGGCGCCGCGATACTTGGACAGGAACTCCTCGCGGGTCATGCCGGCTTCGACCACACACAGCCGCATGATCGAGCGTTCGATCTGGCGGATGCTGTCAATCTTGTCGCGCAGGTTGCGGGTGACTTCGTCGATGATCTTCGGCGACAGCTTGAAGGTCATGATCAGGTCGGCCACCGCCTCGCGCTTGGCCTGGGTTTTCTTGTCGGCCGCGCCGTACTTTTCCAGCGCCGCCCAGGCCTTGTCGTAGCGCTTCTGCAGCTCTTCGAAATTGAGCCGGCACTCTTCCGGATCCGGACCGGTCGGCTCGGCTTCTTCTTCCTCGCCGTCGTCGGACTCGTCCTCGTCTTCCTCCTCGTCGGCGGCCACGACCGCGGGCGGCGGTTCCGGCGCTGCCGGTTCGGCATTGGGATCGAAGAAGCCGGCGACCACATCGGTCAGGCGCCGCTTGCCCTCGCCGACGGCCTCGTAGGCCTCCAGCATGATGGCGATGGTTTCGGGGTAGATCGCCATCGCGTAGAGCGCCTCGTTGAGACCCTCCTCGATGCGCTTGGCGATGCGGATCTCGCCCTCGCGGTCGAGCAGTTCCACGCTGCCCATCTCGCGCATGTACATGCGCACCGGGTCGGTGGTGCGGCCGAACTGGTCGTCATTGGAGGCGATGGCCGCCGCGGCTTCCTCCGCGGCTTCTTCCTCTTCTTCCGCGGTGGCAACTACCGCGGGTTCCGAGAACAGCTGCTCGCCGCGATCCGGCGCATCTTCGAGCACCGAGATGCCCATGGTGCCGATCATGCTGACGATGTCGTCGATCTGCTCGGAGTCCACGACTTCCGGCAGATGGTCCGCCACCTCGGCGTAGGTCAGATAGCCCTTTTCCTTGCCCAGGGCGATCAAGACCTTGATTTGGGACTGCTTTTCTGCGGCGTTGTTGCTCATGATCGGCCTGGCGAGGGCCCGGAGGCCCGATGAGTGGCGAAGAACTGCGCATTTTACCGGATGGCGCCGGGGTTAGACCAGCGGCCGGCCCGACAGTTGAGCCCGAATGGCCTGCCATTCCGCCAGTTCCGGACCCGATAATTCGCGCATTTGCGCTTCGCCCTGCAACCACTCGGTTCGCAGGTGCAGGGCCTTGCGCACGAGTCGAGACATGGTGTCGGCGAACTCGCGTTCAATGCTGGCGTCGTCGAGCAGCGGTTCCAGCCGGCCCAGGCGCTCCAGCGCGGCGGCCTTGGGGGTGTCGCGCCAATGCTCGTGCAGCTGGCCGCTGTGGGCGTTCGGGTTTTCCAGAAAAAACTCGATGGCTTCCACCAGGATGCCGATGCCCGGGATGCGCGCCTGTGCGAGCAGCTCGATGCCGGACAGGGTTTGCGCCAGCGCCGGCCGTTCCAGCAGCAACTGCAATCCGCGCTTGATTGCGCGCACCTGTCCGGCGTCGAAGCGGGCATGCGGACGCTCGATTGGTGTGGTCGGCGCAGGGCCGGTCGCAGGGTCGAGCAATTCTTCGCGACGAATTCGGGTCAGGCGCGTCAATTCGTCCATCAACAGACTGCGTAGCGGGCTTTCGCGCATCCTGGCCAAGTGCGGCTTGGCGAGGCCCGCCAGCTTGGCGCGTCCGTCCAGCGTCCCCAGTTCGGCCTGCTTGCCCAACTCTCCCAGCAGGAATGCCGTAAGGGGCAGCGCGCTGTCGATGCGCTGGCGGAACGGCTCGGCGCCGATCTCCTGCACCAGGGAATCGGGGTCGTGACCTTCGGGCAGGAACATGAACACGCACTCGCGTCGTTCGTCCACCTCGGGCAATGCCTGCTCCAGCGCCCGCCAGGCGGCGGCGCGGCCGGCGCGGTCGCCGTCGAAGCAGAACACGACCTTGGAAGTGGACTTGAACAATAGATTGAGATGTTCGCGCGTGGTCGCAGTGCCCAGGGTCGCCACCACTTCCGAAATGCCGTGCTGTGCCAGCATCACCGCGTCCATATAGCCCTCGACGACCACCAAATAAGGCAGCGCACTCTTGCGCGACTGCTTGGCCTCGTACAGGCCGTAAAGATGGCGACCCTTGTGGAACAAGGCGGTCTCGGGTGAGTTGAGATACTTGGCCGGATCATCCCCAAGGGTGCGTCCGCCAAAGGCGATGACCCGGCCGCGCGGATCGCGGATGGGGAACATCACCCGATTGCGAAAGACGTCGTAGACGCTCTGGCGCTGCTCGCTGCGCTTGAGCAGGCCAGCGTCGATGGCGTGCCTGGGATCGTCGAAGAAATGCGTCAGCGCATCCCAGCTGTCCGGCGCATAGCCGATGCCGAAGGCCTTGGCCGTGGCGCCGCTGACCCCGCGCCGCTTCAGATACTCGATGGCGGGTTGATGTTGGCGCAACTGATCGGAGAAGAAGCGCTGCGCCGCCGCCAGCGCATCCAGCGGCCCGTCCAGCACCAGGCGCTCGAACTTGCCGCCCTCGCGCGGCACGTCCAGGCCCAGGCGTCCGGCCAGTTCTTCCACCGCCTCGACGAAGGTCAGGCGGTCGTACTCCATCAGAAAGCCGATGGCATTGCCGCTCTTGCCGGAGGAAAAACAGTGGAAGAACTGCTTGGTCGGCGAGACGAAGAACGAAGGCGATTTTTCGTTGGTGAACGGCGACAGCGCCTTGAACTCGCGCCCCGCGCGCTTGAGTTCCAGGCGCGAGCCCACCACCTCGACGATGTCGGTGCGCGCGAGGAGGTCCTGAACAAAACCCTGGGGGATGAGGCCGCCGGCCATGCGCGATTCTAGGCCGGGCGAAGCGGCGGCGGAGCCTTCAGCCGAGCTTGGCCTTGATCAGGCCGGACAGCTGGCCCATGTCGGTCTTGCCGGCCACTTTGGGCTTGATCCAGCCCATCACCTTGCCCATGTCCTTGGGGCCCTGCGCGCCGGTTTCGGCGATGGCCTGGGCGATCAGCGCGTCGACCTCGTCAGCGCTCAGCTGCTGCGGCAGATAGGTCATCAGCACCGCAATCTCGGCGGCTTCCTTGTCGGCCAGGTCGGGGCGATTGCCGGCGCGGAACTGCGATTCCGAATCGCGCCGCTGCTTGAGCATCTTTTCGACGCTGGCGATGACCACGGCGTCAGTGATCTCTACTGCGTCGACCACCTCGCGATTCTTCAAGTCGGACGAAAGCATGCGCAGGACCGACAGCCGCTCCTTGTCGCCGGCCTTCATGGCCGTCTTGATGTCTTCCAGCAGTCGGTTCTTGATTTCGGACATACCAAGGGCGCCCCACAGGCGCCCGATGAATTTAACCCGCAATGGGGGTCGCGGAGTGTTGGCTCCGCCACCGAAACCCGCTCAGTACAGCCGGGTGCGCCGCGTCACGTCGCGCGACACGCGCTTCTGCTGACGCTTGACCGCAGCGGCGCGCTTGCGCTTGCGCTCCATGCTGGGCTTTTCAAAGAATTCCTTTTTGCGAACGTCGGTCAGCACACCGGCTTTTTCGCAGGTGCGCTTGAAACGGCGCAGGGCAACTTCAAACGGTTCGTTTTCGCGGACGCGGACGGCGGGCATGAGAAGACGCGACTCCCGGAACATCAAAAAAGGGCGCGAATGTTAAGCCCGGGGCACGCCGAAAGCAAAGACGCGGGCTGGCATCGTCCGGAGAGAAGGCCGAAACTCCGCCCCCCATGCCCGTCCTCGCCCTGGAAACCTCCTGCGATGAAACTGCGGTGGCCGTCTACGACGGCGCCCGCGGTTTGCTCGCGCATCGCCTGCATTCGCAGGTTGATCTGCATGCCCGCTACGGCGGCGTGGTGCCAGAACTCGCCTCGCGCGACCACATCACCCGGGTGGCGCCGCTGCTGCGCGAAACCCTGGCCGCAGCCGGCGTTGGCTACTCCGATCTGCGCGGCGTGGCCTATACCGCCGGGCCCGGACTGATCGGCGCCCTGATGGTGGGCGCCTCGGTGGCGGCCGGAATCGCGCTGGCACGTGGCCTGCCGCTGATTCCGGTGCATCACATGGAAGGCCACTTGCTGGCGCCCATGCTGGAGAGCAAGCGGCCGGAATTCCCCTTCACCGCGCTGCTGGTGTCGGGCGGGCACACCCTGCTGGTCTCGGTGGAGGGCGTGGGACGCTACACCCTGCTGGGCGAAAGCCTGGACGATGCGGTGGGCGAGGCCTTCGACAAGACCGCCAAGTTGCTCGGCCTGCCCTACCCCGGCGGTCCGCATCTGGCGCGGCTGGCCGAAAACGGCCGGCCGGGCGAGTTCCGCTTTCCGCGGCCGATGACGGACCGCCCCGGGCTGGATTTCAGCTTCAGCGGCCTCAAGACCGCGGTGCTGACCGCGATGCCACGGGCTGTCGGAGATCAGGCCCGGGCCGATCTGGCACGCGGATTCGAAGACGCGGTGACCGAAACCCTGGCCATCAAGTGCGCGCGCGCGCTGGACGTCACCGGCCATCGCGGGTTGATCGTGGCCGGCGGCGTTGGCGCCAACCTGCGCCTGCGCGCGCGGCTCAAGGCCTTGTCCGAGCAACGCGGGTTCGGCCTGTACTTCCCGCGCCCGGAGTTCTGTACCGACAACGCCGCCATGATCGCCTGCGCCGGCTGGGCGCGGCGGGCCGAGGGACGCCGCGCCACGCAGGCCCTGTTCACCACGCCGCGCTGGCCGCTGGCGGAGCTACAACCGCCCGGCACGACACCCAAGCTCGACTGGGCTTAGACTGCGTCCCGCAGGTGCGTCCCGGCGGTTGTTGTCGGGACGTTAATCGGGAAGTCCGTAGCAAGCGGACACTGCCCTCGCAACGGTAAGTGGGAAAACGAAGCGACAAGCCACTGGGACCCTCCCGGGAAGGCGCTTCCGAAACGCCCACGAGTCCGGAGACCGGCCTGCAAACGGTTCCGTGGTCGCGATGGGCGACCCAGCGGATGGCCTTGCCATGCCGACCACGGGTGATTCTCGCGTTGCAGTGGCGGAACGCCTTTCGTGGCCAGGTACCTGCTTTTCTGCCGTTACCTCGTGATTCTGGCGCTGTGGGCGCCGGCATCGCTGCGTGCGGACGACACGCCGACCATCACCGTGCAGGGTCAGCGCACCGAGCTGCATCCCAGCGGGGTGGTGATCGAGGTGCCGGTCGATCCGTTGGCCGCCGCCGATGTCGGCGACCTGCTGTCGGCCCTGCCGGGTGTGCAGGTGCGCAGCAGCGGTGGCCTGGGCAGTTACAGCGAAGCGAGCCTGCGCGGCAGCAGCGGCCGCCAGGTGCGTCTGCTGCTGGATGGCCTGCCCCTGGACACCGGCGGCGGCGAAGCCAGTTCGCTGTCGCTGATCAGCCCGCTGATGCTGGAGCAGGTGGAGGTGTACAAGGGCCGCGTGCCGATCGATCTGGGCAGCGGCTTGGCCGGCACCATCAACCTGCGCAGTCGCAGCATCTTGCCGGCGCCGCTGACGGCAAGCGCCAGCATCGGCAGTTTCGGCCAACGCCAGCTCGGCGTCGCCGCGCAGTTGTCGAGCGCCGTGCAACTGGCCGCCGGCACGCAGGCGGCGGACAACGAATACGACTACGTCAACCCGTTTCGCGCCTTCGATCCCACGGACCCGGACCGTGCGCGCGCCGAATCGCGCAAGAACGCCGGCACCGAGCAACATTTCGCGCTGCTGCGCTACAACGGCTTTGCGCGAGTCAGCGCTCAGGTGCAGCACGACCGTCAGCAATTGCCCACGCGCTCGAACTTTGCGACCACCCGTACCGGGCTGGACACCCGCAGCTATGCACTGAGTGTGGCGACGCCCCAGGACCGGCGCTGGCAGGGCGTGCTGTCGCATCGCGATACGCGCGAACGCTTTCGGGATCCGGCCAGCGAACTCGGACTGGGTGCGCAGGATTCGACCGACCACACGCAACGCAGCCTGCTGCGCCTGAGCCGCCAGTTCGAGGCGCTTCAGATCGCCTCTACCGCGGAGTACACCGACTATCGGTCGCGCGACCGGCTGGGCAATTCGCCGACGGCAACGGCGCGGCGTGTCGGCCTGAGTCAGGGCCTGGAGTACCGGACCGGTCCACGGTTGCCGCTGGAAATCGATCTCAACGCCGGTCTCAACGCTGCTTGGTCGCAAGAAGACGCCGACTCGCAGCACCAAGACGAGTGGATCGTCGAACCGGCGGCCGGTGTCAGTCGGCGCATCGGCCGCTGCCTGGCGATGGCGAACCTGGGGCAGCGCGAACGCCTGCCCACCTTCTTCGAGCGCTATGGCGACCGCGGTCTGTTCCGCGGCAATCCGGAGTTGGAGCCCGAGCGCGCGAACTTCGCCGATGCCGGTGCGCGCTGCACGCCGGGCTCGGTGCTGCAGCGCATCGAGCTGACCGTGTTCGGACAGGATTTACGTGATGCCATCAGTCCGGTCTTCAGCGCACAAGGTGTAGGCCGATCGATCAACACCGCACGGGCCCGGATCGTCGGCATCGAACTCGGCAGCGGCGGACGCTGGGCCGGCTTCGACTGGCAGCTCGGCGGCACCTGGCAGCACAGCGAGGATCGCGGCGATATCCGCGCCACCCGCGGCCGGCAGTTGCCAGGGCGCTTCGAAACCCAGATCACCGCGCGTGTGGCGCGCCCCTGGCGTGGCGCGGTTTTCCACTACGCCTTCGGCTTCGAGTCCGGCCAGTTCTACGACAGCGCCAACCTGCTCAAGGCCGAGCCGCTGCGACGCCACGATGTCGGGGTGCGTGGATCGCTGCGCGCGCTGGGCTGGTCGTTGCAGGCACTGAACCTGCGCGACGACAACGCCGAACAGTTCAATGGCTTTCCCACGCCGGGGCGGCAACTGCTGCTGTCGCTGACGTATCCGCAATCGTTTTCCAAGGAGTAGAACGTGAGACTTTCCGTGTACCGACTGACACTTCCAGCGCTGTCCCTGATCCTCACCGCCTGCGGTGGCGGCGGAGGGGGCGGCAACTTCGGCGCAGAGCCGCCGGCGACCGCCGCGGTGGTCGCCACGCGCGCACCGGACTTTTCCAGCGGGGCGGTGTCGCTGGTGGATTTCGAGGCACCGTTTGAAGCGCAGAACAATCTGCCGCCGAACGGCAGTTCCGACATCCTGGTGCGCAGTGGCGGCGATCACTACTTCGTGATCGAGCGCTTCAACGCAAACCGCGTGCAGCGCTTTGCGGTGAGCGATCCTTCGACGCCGGTGTACCAGAACGGTGGCTATTCGACCCAGGACGCCGACGACACCACGCAAAGCAATCCGGCGGATCTGGTGATCCTGAGCCCGACCAAGGCCTATCTGCTGCGTTACGGCTCGGACGTTTTGTGGATCGTCAATCCTTCCGCGACGACCGAGGCCGCGTTCAAGATCGGCGAGATCGATCTGTCGCACTACGACACCGCCGACAATGTTCCTGAGATGACCGCAGGCTTGATCCAGGATGGCTTGCTCTATGTGCTGTTGCAGCGCCTGGAGAATTTCTCGGCGGTGAAGAGCGGTTATGTCGCCGTGATCGACACCATCAATGACGAGGAGATCGACACCGATAGCGTCTCCGGCAATCTGCCCGGAATCGAACTCCCCGTACGGAATCCGTCCGGCATCGCGGCCAACCCCGGTAACGACGATCTGATCGTGCTGGCAGCCGGCGGCGGCGAGTTCGTTCCGCCCGATTTCGACTTCGTATCGGCCTTTGACGGCGGCATCGTGCGTATCGACACCGGTGCCTTCAGCAGCGAATTGCTGGTCGACGACGGCAGCCCGGGCGCGGCACCCTTCGGTCAGCTGACCGAGCTGGCCGTGGTCGCTGCCGATCGCGCTTATTTCTACGGCACCGAAGATTTCGCCAGCGAAACCCTGTTCCGCTTCGATCCCACCAGCAGCGCGGCGCCGGTGGCGGTGAGCGTGGCGCAGGACGTCCGCTTGAGCGCGCTGTCGGCCGATGCGCAGGGCCGCCTGTGGCTGGGCCGCGCCGAGCTCGAAACGCCTGGCCTTACCGTGCTGGGATTTGCCGATGGCACTGAGACCGTAATCGAAGATCGTATCGATACGGTGCTCACGCCGATCAATATCGATTTCGTTTCCGCCCCCTGATGGCGCCAGCGTAGGCTGCGCACAGCAACAAGAGGAATCCACACCATGGGTCACCGACTCAGCAAGATCGCCACGCGCACCGGCGACACCGGCACCACCGGCCTCACCGACGGTTCGCGCGTGCCCAAACATCATCTGCGCGTGTGCGCCATGGGCGACGTCGACGAGTTGAATTCGCAGATCGGGGTGGTGCTCACCCACGCGCTGCCCGATGCGGTGCGCGACAAGCTCGCCAGCACGCAGCAACTGCTGTTCAACCTGGGCGGCGAGCTTTCCTGGCCGGGCGGCACCTTGGTGAAAGACGACGACGTGCTGGGTTTCGATCAGGCCCTGGCCGATCTCAACGACACCCTGCCGCCGCTGAAGGAATTCATCATGCCCGGCGGCAGCCCGGCCACCGCAGCCTGTCACGTCGCGCGCACGGTGGCGCGGCGTGCGGAGCGTGCGGTGTGGGCCTTGCACGAAGTCGAACCGGTGAACCCGCCGATCATGAAGCTGCTCAACCGGCTGTCGGATTATCTGTTCGTGGTGGCCCGGGTGCTGGGCCGCGTCGACGGCGCGGCCGAGTCGAGCTGGAAGCGCGCCGGCAAGCCGGGGGCCGCATAGCGATTACGGATTCAATCGCGCCCGCGCCTGATCCAGCGCCTGGCACAACTGCTCGATGCCCTGCGCCATGCGCGGCGTGGCGCGTGCCAGCACGTCGGCATTGATCGCGTAAAGATTCTGCCGCGCCACCGCGCGCAGACGGGGGTGCGCCGCCCAGCTCGCGCGGATGCCGGCGGCATCGTCCTGGCTGCCGAACACGATAGCGTCCGGATCGGCTGCGATCACCGCTTCGCGTCCGACCGCGCCGGCGATACGGCCAAGGTCGGCGAACACGTTGATGCCGCTGCACAACTCGATGGCCTCGCTGATCGGCGATTGCGCGCCGATGGTGTAGACCGGCTCGCGCCCCAGCTGATACAGCACGCGAATCGGCTCGGCGTCGCGGTACGCCTCGCGCAGGGCCTGGATGCGCCGACGGAATTCGGCTTCGGCGGCGCAGGCCGCGTCCTCGGTTCCGAGCAGGCCGCCGATGCGCAGCAGCGCCAGGCCGATGTCTTCGATGCGGCGCACGCGCAGCGATTCCACGTTCAGGCCCAGACTGCGCAAGCGCTCAATCGTTGCCGGCGGCATGCCGCCGTCCCAGGCCAGCACCAGATCGGGCTGGAGTGCCAGCACCGCCTCCAGATTCACCGCGAAGGCGTCGCCGACCTGCGTGCGCCCGACGATTTCTGGTGGATAGTCGCTGTAGCGGCCGACGCCGACCAGTTGATCGCAGGCACCGGCGGCACATACCAGCTCGGCCAGATGCGGGGCCAGCGTGACGACGCCACCGGCCGCCGCGCCCGAACCGGTCAGCGCGGCGCCCAGCAGCAGCACCGCACGAAACGCTGGGGGTACGCGCATCAGCTCAGCCAGTCGCCGGTGGTGAACACGGCCACGAACGCCAGCAGGATCATCAGCGCGCGAAACTGCAGGTTGAGGACCTCGCGCGCGGCGAGCTCCAGGGTGGCGGGCACTTCGGTATTGCCCTCCTTGGTTTCGAACTCGATCGAACCCGATGCCACTTCCGCCAGTACTGCCCAGGTCTGGCTGCGCCAGCCATGCGAGGGCTGATGCGACAGGTTGCGGTATTCCTTGATGGCGTCGTCCAGGCTGCCGGCCAGTCCGAACAGCGCCGCAGTGACGCGGGCAGAGGCCCAGGCCGCCAGCGCGTGCAGGGTGTCGGCGGCGTTCGACGCCGGTGTTTCCTCGTGTTGACCGAGCAGGCGCGGCAGCCGGCTGATGACGCGGTAGAACACCGCGCCGGCCAGACCGAAAGCGAAGAACCACAGCAGCACGCCGAACAGGCGTTCGTGCGACTGGATGAACAGAGCGCCGAGCAGGCCGCGTGAATCCGGCGTGTCGTCTTCGCGATAGCGTCCCGGCCCCTGTTGCAGCAGGCGCCCGAGGCGCAGCGCCTGGGCGTGATCCTGCGCCTGTCGTGCCGCCAGCCACTGCTTGACGTCGTCCGCCAGATCGCGCGGGCCCAGACACAAAAACAGCACCCCGCCGGAGAACAGCATTTGCAGCATGGGCTGCTGCAAGTGCTGCTGAATCCACCAGGTGACGCCGACCAGAGGCACCAGCACCAGCGGAATCGCCAAAGCACCACGCCACAGCGCGTGCAGCGGAATCACGCGCTGCAGACTGCGCAGGTACCCGCCCAGCAGGCGCGGCGAACCCCAGCCGGGCACGTGTCCGAGCAGGCGCTCGGCCAGCAATGCCAGCAGGATCACGATCAGGGTCATGGCAATTCCGGTATCGGGTCGAGCAGCCGCAGCAGCCGGGCCCAGTCGAAGCAGGGGCCGGGATCGGTCTTGCGCCCGGGCGCGATGTCGGAATGCCCCACCAGCCGATCCGGACCGAGTCGCGGGTAACGCGCGAACAAGGCCTTCAGGGCGGCGGCCAGAGCGTTGTACTGCGCCGACGCGAACGCTTGATCATCACTGCCCTCCAGCTCGATGCCCACCGAAAAATCGTTGCAGCGTTCGCGGCCGCGCCAGCTCGAAATCCCGGCATGCCAGGCGCGTTGATCGAAGGGCACGAACTGGGTCAGACCGCCGTGTCGGTCCACCAGCAGATGCGCGGATACGCGCAGGCCGCGCAGCGATTCGAAGTAGGGGTGCGCGGCGTGATCGATCCTGCCCATGAACAAGGCTTCGATCCAGGGTCCGCCGAACTCGCCCGGCGGCAGGCTGATGTTGTGGATGACCACCAGCTCGATGTCTTCGGCATCCGGACGCGTGTCGCAATGCGTGGAAACCCGTTGGCGCACACCCGGCCCCAGCCGATGCCCGGCATCCACCGTCCAGCCGGAACTTAGTCCAGTCGCCATGTTCTACTGCGCGCCTGCAGCCCCGCAGGTGTCGGCACGCATCCCGCGCCCTAGATGCTGCGTATCGCCCGACTTCATTGTCTGCTCCGGAGTGGTTTCATGGTCCGACTGCTGTCTGTCGTCATTCTGTCCTGCGTCGCTGGCGTGGCCATGGCCGCTGCCAAGTCCGCACCGCAGACGGGGTTCAAGCCCGAGATTGCGTTCGAGAAGCATATCCTGCCCAACGGACTGACCCTGATCGTGCACCAGGACCGCAAGGCGCCCATCGTTGCCGTCAACGTCTGGTACCACATCGGCAGCAAGGACGAACGTCCCGGTCGCACCGGCTTTGCGCACCTGTTCGAACACCTGATGTTCAACGGCTCGGAGAATCACGACGACGAGTTCTTCCGTCCGCTGGAGGCGGTGGGCGCATCGAAAATGAACGGCACCACCTGGTACGACCGCACCAATTATTTTCAGAACGTGCCAACCCCCGCGCTGGATCTGGCGCTGTTCCTGGAATCGGACCGCATGGGTCATCTTCTCGGCGCCATCACCCAGGACAAGCTCGATGCCCAGCGCGGCGTGGTGCTCAACGAAAAGCGCCAGGGCGAGAATCAGCCGTATGGCCGCATGAGCGAAATGATCGCAGCAGCCACCTATCCAGCCGGGCATCCTTACTCTTGGACGTCGATCGGTTCCGAAGCCGACCTCAACGCCGCCACCCTGGACGACGTCAAACAGTGGTTCTCCGAGCATTACGGCGCCGCCAACGCGGTGCTGGTGATCGCCGGCGATGTGGAGTTTGCCGAGGTCAAGGACAAGGTCATGCATTACTTCGGCGACATTCCGGCTGGGCCGCCGCTGCCGCGCCACGGACCCTGGGTGGCCAAGATGAAGGGCATCAAGCGCGCCATCCTGGAAGACCGCGTGCCGCAGGCGCGCGTGACCAAGGTGTGGAACGTGCCCGGCTTCTGCGAGAAAGACGCCAATATCCTGAGTCTGGCCAGTTCGGTGCTGGCCGGCAGCAAGACCAGTCGACTGTACGAACGGCTGGTGTATCGCGACCGCCTCGCCACTTCCGTGAGCGCTCACCTCGGGCCGTTCGAGATCGCCTCGCAGTTCACCATCGATGCGCTGGTGGCACCTGGCGTCGACCCTGCGCAGGTCGAACGCGCCATCGACGAAGAACTCGCGCGCTTCCTCGAACAGGGCCCGACCGATGCCGAGCTGGCGCGGGTACGCACCGGCCTGGAAGCCGACTTCGTGCGTGGCCTGGAAACCATCGACGGCTTCGGCGGCAAGTCCGCCACCCTGGCGCAGTACGAGGTGTATTGCGGAGCGCCGGATTGGTTCAAGCGCGAATTCGAATGGATCGCCGCGGCCACCCCTGTCAGTGTGCGCGACACCGCGCGGGCCTGGCTGTCCGATGGCCAGTACGTGCTGACGGTGACGCCGTTTCCGGATTACCGCGTCGCGCAAACCCGTGCCGACCGCAGCAAGCTGCCCGTCGTGGGCGCGTTGCCGGCGCTGGAGCTGCCGCCGCCGCGGCGCGACCGCCTGTCCAACGACATCGAGCTGGTGGTGGTGGAACGCGATGCGGCGCCGATCGTGCAGCTCGGTTTGATCTTCGACGCCGGCTATGCGGCCGATGCCGCCGAGAAGTCCGGTACCGCGCGCATGACCCTGGACATGCTCAGCGAAGGTGCCGGCAAGTTCGACTCGCTCGGGCTGGCCCGGCTTAAGGAAGAGCTGGCGGTGGAAATCGGTGCGCAGTCCAACCTGGATACCTCGGTGGTGCTGATGAACAGTCTCAGCAACCGCCTGCCCGAATCGCTGGACTTGCTGGCAGACATCGTGTTGCGGCCGAGTTTTCCCGAGCACGAACTGCAAAGACTCAAGCAGCAGGGACTGGCTTCGATTCAGCAGGAGAAATCGCAGCCGCAGGGACTGGTCACCCGGGTGTACCCGCAACTGATCTACGGCCCGGGCCACGCCTACGCTGGCACCCGTAGCGGCAGCGGCACCGAGGCCTCGGTCGGTTCGCTGGAGGTCGACGATCTACGCCGCTTCCAGTCGCGTTGGCTGCGACCCGACAACGTGCGCATCCTGGTGGTCGGCGACACCACGCTGGCGCAGATCAAGCCGCTGCTGGAGAAGGCGTTCGGACGTTGGAAGGCGCCGTCGGAGCCGGTTCCGGAGAAGAATCTGGCGACGGTGGAGATGCCGACGCAACCGCGCCTGTTCCTGCTCGACAAGCCCGGCGCCGCGCAGACCATGGTGCTCGCCGCGCACCTGGCGCCGCCGAAGTCGGACCCCGACGATGCCGCCATGAATCTGGCCAGTACCGTGCTTGGCGGCCTGTTCGTGTCGCGCCTCAACATGAACCTGCGCGAGGACAAGCACTGGAGCTACGGTGCCAGCGCCGTGCTGGGCAGCGCGCGCGGGCAACGCCCGTTCGTGGTGTATTCGCAGGTGCAGGCCGACCGCACCGCGGACAGCGTGCAGGAGATGCTCAAGGAACTGAACGGCATCATCGATGATCGCCCGGTGACGCCGCAGGAGCTCAAACTGGCGGCCGACAATCTGGTGGTCGGCCTGCCGGGCGACAACGAAACCAGTTCCGACGTGGCCTCGTCCTACCTCAACATCCTGCAGTACGACTTGCCGGATTCGTACTACAACGATCTGGTCCCCAAGGTGCAGGGGCTGACCCCCGAGCAGGTGCATGCGGCCGCGCGCAAGTTGATTCAGCCGCAGGCTTTGACCTGGGTGGTGGTGGGCGATCTGTCGCAGGTGGAGGCGCCCCTAAGGGAGCTCAAGCTGGGGCCGGTGGCGGTGATCGACAGCGAAGGGCGGGTGATCCGCTGAGCCGGCGACCGCAAAAAACCCCGGCTGCGCTGCCGGGGCCTGGTATGAAATGCCGGAGGGCGCCGGCTTATTCGAGCGCGCCCATCGGGCGGGTGAAGGTGAACTTGGCCGGCTCTACCACCAGCTTGTTGCCGGTGGTATTCAGCCCGCCTTCCTGAAAAGCCGAGATCGGCGCCTGCACCACGAACACCACCGCACCCACGACCGTTGCCACCAGCGACAGCGGACGCACGATCAGCATGTCGAAGGTCATGGCGCCAGCCGACGGCGCGCCGTCGATGCTTTCGCGGTAGTCGTCGGCCTGGGCCGCACCGGCGCCGAGCACCATGCCTGCAGCCAGGACGATGCCTTGAAAGGATTTGCGCACGGACGTACTCCTGATCGACGATCTCGAACCGAGCTTAGGAGTGCCCCCAGGGGCTGTCAACGAACCCGGCGATGGCATTGCAGAACTGGCATGCCGGCCGAAAGCTCGCCACCTTAGAGCTGCCGATGATCGTGACGAATTCGCAATCGCCTCCCCTGCTGGTCACCGGTGCCGCTGGGTTCATCGGCTCCTGCCTGGTGCGTCAACTGATCGAGCACAGCGACGCGCAGGTGCTGTCGTTCGACGCGCTGACCTACGCCGGCAACCCGCTGTCGCTCGGTGCGGCGCTGCAGTCGGAGCGGCACCAGCTGATCCGCGGCGACATCCGCGACGCCGACGCGGTGCGCGCCGCGTTGATGCAGCAGCGGCCGCGTGCGGTGCTGCACCTGGCGGCGGAGAGTCATGTTGATCGCTCCATTCACGGCCCGGCCGAATTCGTCAGCACCAACGTGGTCGGCACCCTGGTGCTGTTGCAGGAAAGCCTGGCCTATTGGCACAGCCTGCCGCCGGCCGAGCGCGCCGCGTTTCGCTTCCTCCATGTTTCCACCGACGAGGTGTTCGGCTCGCTGGATGCCGGCGATCCGGCGTTCAGCGAAACCACCGCTTACGCGCCCAACTCCCCTTATTCGGCCAGCAAGGCCGGGTCCGATCACCTGGTGCGGGCCTGGCATCACACCTACGGCCTGCCGACGCTGCTGACCAACTGTTCCAACAATTACGGGCCTTGTCAGTTCCCCGAAAAACTGATCCCGCTGGTCATCGCCAATGCCGTGGCGGGCAAGCCGCTGCCGGTCTACGGCGATGGCGCCAACGTGCGCGACTGGCTCTACGTGGACGATCACGCACGCGCGCTGCGTCTGGTGCTGGAACGCGGTGTCCCGGGTCAGACCTACAACATCGGCGGCAATGCCGAGCGGCGCAACCTGGAAGTGGTCGAACGCATCTGCGCGATCCTGGATGCGCGTCGACCGTCATCGGCGCCGCACGCTCGGCTGATCGAGTTCGTGCGCGACCGGCCGGGGCATGATCGCCGTTACGCGATCGATTCGCGCAAGATCGAACGCGAACTCGGCTGGACGCCGCAGGAAACCTTCGACAGCGGCCTGATCAAGACGGTGGACTGGTACCTGGGAAATGCCGACTGGGTGCGTTGCGTGCAGTCGGGCGAGTACCAGCGCTGGATCGAACGCAACTACACCGCGCGCTGAGGCCTCACCGATCGCCGCGCAGCAACTGTGCGTTACCACCCACCGCCGCCGTGTTGACCGACAGGCTGCGCTCGGTCACGAAGCGCAGCAGGTAGTGCGGCCCGCCCGCCTTGGGCCCGGTGCCGGACAGGCCCTCGCCGCCGAAGGGCTGGCTGCCGACGACCGCGCCGGTGATGACGCGGTTCACGTAAAGATTGCCGACCCTGGCGCGTGCGCGCACCTGCTGCCAGATGCGTTCGATGCGAGTGTGTACGCCCAGGGTCAGCCCGTAACCGGCGGTGTTGATCGCATCCACCACCGCATCGAGATCCTGCGCGCGATAACGCGCCACGTGCAGGATCGGCCCGAAGTGCTCCCGCGACAGTGCCTGGATGCCCTCGACCTGCGCCAGGCAGGGCGCAAAGAAGGTGCCGTGCGCGCAGGCGGACGGCAGGTTCAATTGCTCGATCAAGCGGTTTTCGCGCCGTAGCGACTCGGCATGAGCCTGCAGCCGCTCGCAGGCGTCGGCGTCGATCACCGGGCCGATGTCGGTGGACAGCAGCGCCGGATCGCCGATGCTCAGTTCGCGCATGGCGCCGCGCAGCAGTTCGATCGTCGATGCGGCGATCTCCTGTTGCAGATACAGCACGCGCAATGCCGAACAGCGCTGCCCGGCGCTACCGAAGGCCGAGCGCAACACATCGCGCACCAGTTGCTCGGGCAGCGCGCTGGAATCGGCGAGCAGGGCGTTCTGCCCGCCGGTCTCCGCGATCAGGGCCGCCAGCGGACCTTCGCGCGCGGCCAGACCGCGCTGAATCCGCTGCGCCACTTCGAACGATCCGGTGAACGCCACGCCGGCGATCCCCGGTCGAGACACCAGCGCCGCACCCAGTTCGCCGTCGCCGAGCAGCAGTTGCAGGACCTCGGCCGGCACGCCGCATTGGTGCAGCAGGCGCGTCATGCGCCGGGCGATCAGCGGCGTCTGCTCGGCCGGCTTGGCGACCACCGTGTTGCCGCTGGCCAGCGCCGCCGCGATCTGGCCAGTGAAGATGGCCAGCGGAAAATTCCACGGCGACACGCAGGCAAACACACCACGACCGTGCAGACGCAACTGGTTGTCTTCGCCAGTCGGGCCGGGCAGCGCGATCGGCTGCTGCTGCAGGCGTTGCGCCTGCGCCGCGTAGTAGCGCAGAAAATCGATGGCTTCGCGCACCTCGGCGTCGGCGTCAGCCAGCGTTTTGCCGGCTTCGCGGATCAGCAGATACAAAAAGTCCTCGCGCTCGGCCTCCAGCCGCTCTGCCGCCATCCGCAGCGGTTGCACCCGCTGCTGCACCGGGCGCGCATCCCAGGCCGCTTGCGCGTCCTGCGCGATCTGCACGGCAGCAGGCAATGCGACGAGATCGAACGCATGCCAGTCGCCCAGCCGCAGTCGCCGGTCCGCCGGTGCGCACAGCCGGCGGCCCGCGCCCGCGGATGGCCGCGACACTGGCGAACACGAGCCGACGGTCAGCGGGCCGGCGCGCTCGCAGGCAGCCAGGCGCTGCGCCAACGCACGCATCTGGCGATCATCGGCAAGGTTGAGGCCGCGCGGGTTGCGGTGCTCGACGCCGAACAGCGCGGCCGGTGGTGCCAGCTCCGCTACCGGTGCCAGCGCCGCCTCGGCGGGGTCGGCCGCGAGCCGTTCCGGCGCCAGCTGGGCGTCGTGAATGCGGTTGACGAAGCTGGTGTTGGCGCCGTTCTCCAGCAGGCGCCGCACCAGATAGGGCAGCAGGTCTTCGTGTCGGCCTACCGGTGCGTAGACGCGACACGGCAGGTCCATGGAGGCACCGACAACCCGGTAGAGGCTTTCGCCCATGCCGTGCAGGCGCTGGAATTCGTAGCCTTGCTCGTCGTCTGCATAGGCGCGTACCGCGGCGACGGTATGCGCGTTGTGCGTGGCGAACATCGGGTAGAACTGCGCGCGCGCCGCCAGCAATTGCCGGGCGCAGGCCAGGTAGCAGAGATCGGTGCGCGCTTTGCGCGTGAACACCGGGTAGCCGTCCAGGCCCAGTTCCTGCGCGCGCTTGATTTCGGTATCCCAGTAGGCGCCCTTGACCAGCCGGACCTGCAGGCGGCGGCCGCCACGGACGGCCAGGGCCTGCAACCAGTCGATCACCGCCGGCGCCCGCCGCGAAAACGCCTGCACCGCCAGACCCAGGCCCTCCCAGCCAGCGAGGTCCGAATGCAGGAACAGGGGCTCGAACAGGTCCAGCGATAGCTCCAGCCGATCGGCCTCTTCGGCGTCGACAGTCAGGCACACCGCCGCTTGCCGTGCCGCCCGCGCCAGCTCCAGCAGCCGCGGCAGCAATTCCTGGCGCAGCCGCGCGGCCTGTGCCGGCTCGTAGCGCGGATGCAAGGCGGAGAGTTTGATCGAGATGCCGGGCCTTGCGCGCACGGGCGCGCCGGCATCGCCGCTGGCACCGACCGCGGCGATGGCGTGCAGATAGGCCAGCCGGTAGCGATCGGCCTGGGCGGCGGTGACGGCGGCCTCGCCCAGCATGTCGAACGAGCACAACGGCTGCGAGTGCCGCGAAGCCCGATCCAGGGCTTCGTCGATGCTGCGGCCCATGACGAACTGTTCGGCCATCAATCGCATGGCGTGGCGCAGCGACAGGCGGATGGCGGGCTCGCCCAGTTTGCCCGCCAGGCGCCGCAGCGCGTCGCCGAGATCGGCGCGGGTGCCGGCATCGATCTGCACCAGGCGGCCGGTCAGCATCAGGCCCCAGGTGGAGGCGTTGACGAACAGCGAATCCGAGTGCCCCAGATGCTGCTTCCACGCCGCGCCACCGAGTTTGTCGGCGATCAGCTTCTCCGCGGTGGCGTGGTCGGGAATCCGCAGCAGCGCTTCGGCCAGGCACATCAGCAGTACGCCTTCGGCGCTGGAGAGGTCGTACTCGCGCATGAACGCGTCCAGCCCCGAGGCGTGCCGATCCTGCTCGCGTACACCGCGAATCCAGTCCGCGGCCTGCGTCTGCACCGCCAGCGATTGCGCCGGGCTCAGGCGCGCGCGTTCCGCCAGCGCGGCGCTGAGGGCGATTTCATCTTGCAGCCAGGCCGCCGCGACCGCGCGACGCTGCGCGGCCGGCGGCGTGCGTGGTTCGCTGTGCAGCCAGCCGTGCATGGCACCGGCTCAGATCGCCACGAGCAGCACCGCGCCGAACACGATGCGGTACCACGCAAACGGGACGAAGCTGTGACCGGAGACGTAGTGCAGCAACCACTTCACCGCGGCGAACCCGGTCGCGGCAGCCACGGTAAACGCGATCAGCAGCTCCAGCCAGGGCTCGGTGCCGATACCGCCCGGCGACATCGAAGTCTTCAAGGCTTCGTAGCCGGTGGCGGCGAACATGGTGGGAATGCCGACCAGGAACGCGAATTCGGCGGCGCGCGGGCGCAGCGTGAGGCCGGCCAGCATGGCGGCAAAGATCGCCGCGGCCGAACGCGAAGTCCCGGGAAACACACCGGCCACCACCTGCGCCAGACCCACCGCGATCACGACCGCCCAGGTCACCGTTGCCGCCGGCGCCATCGTCGCGACATGGCGTTCCACCAACAAGATGCAGATGCCGCCGACGATCAGCGCCGCCGCGATCGGCCATACCGTTTCGGGCAGCTCGGCGCCGAGCGCCTTGGCCGCCAGCCCGAACACCGCGGTGATCAGGAACGCGCAGACCAGTTTGATCGCGTAATCGCGCGACTCGGCCTGGCGCCAGCCCAGCAGCAGTCCGGTGATGCGCTGTCGATACACCAGCGTCACCGCCAGAATGGCCCCGGCCTGGATGGCGATGTTGAACAGGTCGGATTGCCGGCCCATCCAGTGCTGCGCGATCAGCAGATGCCCGGTACTGGAAATGGGCAGGAACTCGGTGAGGCCTTCGATCACACCGAGCAGGATGGCGTCGAGAATGCTGTTCAAGAGTGGCTTGAGGAGCCCCGCGCGCGGGCAAGATGGTTAGGATCGCCGCCATGATACGCAACAGTCCCAGCCCCTCCGCGGCGCCGGTACAGCCCCGCGTCGTCCTTGTCACCGGCGCCGGGCGTCGCATCGGCGCGGCGATCGCCCGCCGCCTGCACGCGCGCGGCGACCGCGTGGTGCTGCACTGCCGGCACTCGCGGCAGGATGCCGAGGCGCTGGCGGCGGCCTTGAACGCGCAGTGCGCCGACTCCGCCTGCGTGCTGCCTGCAGATCTGCTGGACCTGGACGCGCTGCGCTCGCTGGCCACGCTCGCGCATGCGTGCTGGGGACGGCTCGACGCGCTGGTCAACAACGCGTCGAGCTACTACGCCACGCCCCTGGGCGAGCTCAGCGCCGCGCAGTTCGACGATCTGATCGGCAGCAATCTGCGCGCGCCGCTGTTCCTGGCCCAGGCCTGCGCGCCGTTGCTGGCCGACGGCGGCAGCATCGTCAACATCATCGACGTCCACGCGCGTCGCCCCATGGCCGGCTTCTCGGCCTACCTGTGTGCCAAGAGTGCGTTGTGGACCCTGACCGAGGCCCTGGCCCTGGAGCTGGCGCCGCGTCTGAGGGTCAACGGCATCGCGCCCGGCCACATGTTGTGGGCCGACCAGCCGCAGTTTTCGCCGGATACGCTGGCGCGCGAACAGCAGCGCATTCCCCTGGCCCGACTGGGTGGCGGCGACGAGGTCGCTCATGCGGTGTGCTACCTGCTGTCGGACCAGGCGCATTATCTGACTGGCGCGGTGATCCCGGTTGACGGCGGGCTGCATCTGGCCTGAGTCGTTTGCGCCGGCCGCTGCAGGCTTGCCGCCACCGGGTCAAGATGCGCCATGAACTGCATCTACCTGGCGGCCGATCCGATCGAGGCGGAAATCGTGCGTGGCCTGCTGGAAGCCGAGCGCATCCGCTGCGATGTGCTGGGAGCCTTGCTGTGGTCCGGGCGCGGAGAGCTGGCGGCAGATGCCTACCCGCGCGTGGTCCTGCGCGATCCGCGTGACGAGACGCGGGCGCGCGAACTCCTGGCGGCATATCGCAGCGGCGATCGCGAGCAGGCCGACTGGCGCTGTGGCTGCGGCGAGCGCGTACCGGGTAATTTCGCCGCCTGCTGGTCTTGCGGACGTACGCTGGATTGACCCGCCGGGTCAGCTGGCGGCGACCCGGAAGTGCTCCTCGCTTTCGCCGGAGATCGCGCCGCGCGTATCGAAGCGGCGTTCGCGCAACTGCGCGCGCCCGTCGGCATCCAGGGTCAGCAGGCTGGTGCTGCGCGTGCCGTAGGTGGGGGTGCAGATGAAGGCCGAAGACAGCAGGCGTTCCATCTGCTGGCCCACGCCGGTATCGGGCAGATCCCCGTCGCCCGCAATGTTGCGATCCGCCATGGCGGCGAACAGCGCTTCGGGGTCGTCGTCATGCGGGTCGTGACGCGCCAGCCAGGACCGCAGATGCGCGTTGGCGATCCGCACCTTGGGCCACGGCGTGTCCAGCGCCGCGTTGCTCAGTGCGTGCACGCCCGGGCCGACCGGCACGGCGGCGAACCCGGGGCGGTTGCTGGCGTGTACTGCCTGGTTGCCGTCGAACAGCAGCAGGTTGAACCCGCCGTAGGCCGCGGCCTCTCGCTCCAGCGCCTGTGCGTGGCGGGCGGCGTCGACGGTGCCGGACAGGAAGTCGCTCACCAGATGACCGCGGGAACGCCGGTAGCCACCGACTTCGGCGGCGCGCACATTGGTGACCGCGGCGACGCGACCGCTGCGGCTGATACCCAGCCAGGTCCCACCTTCCTGCAGGTCGCGGCCGGCCAGTATCTGCGGTGCGTCGCTCCACCAACGCAGCGCAGCGGTGGGACGCGCATGAAATTCGTCGCGATTGGCCAGCAGCAGCAGGCGCAGGCGCGGATGGGTATTCCAAGCGAAGGCGATCAGGCACATCGGTTCATCTTGGCGCGGTCCCGGGTCGGCGACAATGGCGGGGTGGAGCCCCGCGCCGCTGCGGCGGTCCATCCGCCGGAGTCCGAAATCAGCCATGAACGCACTGTCCCGTTACGAAGCGCGCCAGCTCCAGACCATCCGCCAATGGCAGGACGAGTCGCCTGGCTGGGCCACGCGCCTGCTGGCCAAGCCAGGCGGCAAGGTGGCCGGGGCAGTGCAAGCGATGGTTCCGGAGGAAGCGCTGCGCGCCGCGCTGGATGGCGTCAACCGCCTTGCCGAAAAGCTGTCGGACCAACGCCGGCTGCTGAAGCGCGCCGGTGTCGGCTCGCTCGAAGAGTTGCGCTGCTGCGAGCTGGCGCAATGCGACGATCTGATGCGCACCGAACAGCGTCGCGCGATGGCTTTGGCCGGCGTCGGCGGCGCGGCATTCGGTATCGCCGGCGCGGCCGGCATGGTGGCCGACGTGCCGGCACTGATCGCGCTGGCGCTGCGCACCATCCATCGCGTGGGCCTGTGCTATGGCGAGGACCTGCGGCATCCCGAGCGGCGTCGACTCGCAATCGGCATCTTCGCGCTGGCCTCGGCGAACAGCCTGGAGGAGAAGCAGACCGCGGTGGCAGCCCTGCGCGAATTCGACGCCGAAGTGCTGGACACCGCGGCCTGGCGCGACGGCGTGGAGCGCGCCGCCGAGCGCGAATTCGCCAAGGAAGCGGCGGTGTTCTCGCTGAACAATCTGGCCGGCAAGCTGGGCATCAACCTGGGCCAACGCAAGGCTGCGGGAGTGGTGCCGGTGATCGGGGCGCTGGTCGGCGGGTCGGTCAACGCTTGGTATTTGTACGACATCGGCCAGGTGTCGCGTTACGTGTTCCAGGAGCGCTGGCTGGCCGAGCGCTACTCGCGCGCCCAGCTGGGGCTGGACTTGCCGGCCCTGCCGGAGCATTGAGGCAGCCGGGACTCGCGTTCACCGGCCGTTGTGCGCCTCCGGTCGGCCAGCCGACCGACCGGCGCGCTGGGTCGCAGTATTTCTGATCGTGCAGGGCGCGCCGCGGGGCATCCAGAGCCGCCCACATGCAGACCTTCAATCCCTTTCCTAAATCTGCGGCCATCGGCCGCACGCAGGAGTGCAATCGATATGGAACCGACCTGGATTCTTCACGCTGGCATGGCTTTCGCCGTTCTGGGGTTCTTTGTCGCGGCGTGGTATCGCTACCGCCGGCCGGTCGACCTCAAGCGCGGTGACGCCCGGCGGGCGCCGGTCATCGACGCCGACTCTTCGACATCGGAAGGTGAAACGCGCGGGCCCGCAGCAGCAGACAGGCGGCGGGCGCCGACGCTGTAAGCTCCGGAACGCGGCCTGGACAGGCGGCGGGCCGCGGTTGCATGACTGCCGCCGCGGCCCTACACTTCGCGCCCTTTTTTGCGGCTGCGGGCTTTTGCCATGAAAGAAAACATCCATCCGGCCTACGGCTACGTCGTGTTCAAGGATAACGCCGCCGGACACACATTCCGGATTCGCTCGACGGTGAAGAGCAAGGACAAGATCGTGTGGGAAGACGGCCAGGAGTATCCGCTGGTCAATCTGGATACGTCCTCGCACTCGCACCCGTTCTACACCGGCAAGCAGCGTGTGGTGGAAGTGGGCGGCCGCGTCGACCGCTTCAAGAAGCGCTACGCCAGCGCCAAGAGCTGATAGCGGCGTCTGCCTGACGCCTAAGGCCGCGCTCCCTGCGCGGCCTTGTCGTTTGTGGGGCCTGAGATTTCCGTGGCACGCCCTGTGCTTCGCTAGTCAGTATGCGTGCCGATGCGTCCGAAACGGGTGGACGTGCACCCGGACGGTGCGGCGGCAGCGTCGTTGGCGCGGGGCCATGCCTGCGGCAGAACGTGGCGGCTGCCATGCAGTGCAACCCACGGCTGGCGGCCAAACACCAAAAGTCGCTAAGCTTCGCGGCCATTTCGGCGACCCGGTCGGCGCAATCTTCGCCGTGCATCGCAACCGGAATCGCCCTGCAGCCCTGCCGCGTGTGGGTGGGGGCCCAACCCGGCCGTCGGACACATTGCTTGAAGAATGCGACCGACGCCAATCCGTTCTACATCACGAACAGGGAGCTAGCGGATGAGCAGCGCGACCTACAGTCTGGTCAACAATGAGACGGGGGAGAAGATCGATTTGCCCGGAGTCGCCGGCTCGCTGGGGCCGCTCGGCCTGGATGTGGGCAAGGTGTATGACAAGCTCGGTGTGTTCACCTACGACCCCGGCTTTACCTCGACCTGCTCGACCCAGTCGGCTATCACCTATATCGACGGCGACGAGGGTGTGCTGCTCTATCGCGGGTATCCGGTGGCGCAGCTGGCCGAGCACTGCAGCTTCCTGGAAGTCGCCTATCTGATCCTCAACGGCGAGCTGCCGAACAAGGACGAGGCGTTGCGGTTCGATGCCAACATCCGCCAGCACACCATGATCAACGAGTCGCTGAAGAATCTGTTCAGCGGCTTCAATTACGACGCGCACCCCATGGCCATGCTGACCGGCGTGGTCGGCAGCCTGTCGGCGTTCTATCACGACACCACCAACAACAAGGATCCCCGGCATCGGGAAATCTTTGCGCATCGCATGATCGCCAAGATCCCGACCATCGCGGCGGCGGCCTACAAGAAGTATTACGGCCAGCCGTTCATGTATCCGCAGAACCACCTGGATTACTGCAGCAATCTGCTGCACATGATGTTCGCCGTGCCGGCCGAGCCCTACCAGGTCAATCCGGTGGCGGCCCGTGCGCTGGACATCCTGTTCATCCTGCACGCGGATCACGAGCAGAACGCCAGCACCTCCACCGTGCGCCTGGCCGGTTCGACCGGTACCAACCCCTATGCCGCCATCGCTTCCGGCATCGCGGCGCTGTGGGGTCCTTCGCATGGCGGCGCCAACGAGGCGGTGCTGAAGATGCTGGAGGAGATCGGCGACGTGAAGCAGGTGCAGGGTTTCATGGACAAGGTCAAGGACAAGAATTCCGGCGTGCGCCTGATGGGCTTCGGCCATCGCGTGTACAAGAACTTCGATCCGCGTGCCACCATCATCCGCGCCGAATGCCACAAGGTGCTCAAGGCGCTCAACGTCAGCGATCCGCAGCTGGAACTGGCGATGAAACTGGAAGAGATCGCGCTCAACGACGACTACTTCAAGGCGCGCAAGCTCTATCCGAACGTCGATTTCTATTCCGGCATCATCTACAAGGCGTTGGGCATCCCGGTGAACATGTTCACTCCGATGTTTGCCATCGCCCGCACGGTCGGCTGGGCGGCACACTGGATCGAGATGATCTCCGATCCTGGCATGCGTATCGGCCGTCCGCGTCAGGTCTATACCGGCGCCACCGAGCGCAACGTGGTGCCCGTCGAGAAGCGCTGAAGCGCCATTCACCGGCCGTCGCGGCCGTAACGACCGAGGCCTCGCCGACGGACCTCGGTCGTTTCAGCTTCAGTCCGCCGCCGCCGCGATCAAGGCCTCGAGCTGCTCGCAGGTGAGCCTTCGAGCCGGCTTACCGTCGATCTGCGACAGCGGCGGATGGCGCAGGCTTGCGGGTTCGAATACCGCCAGGTCGACACCCACGGTGTCGGCCTCGAAAGAGAGCAGGGCGGCACAGAAGTCGCGGCCGTCGGCCAGACGGTAGCGGCGCTCGCCCTGTTCGAACGGGATGTGGCGGTCGTGCAGCAGCATCTCCACCGTCTCCGGCATATCCGCCACCAGGTGCAGCTGCACGCGGTGTCCCTCGCCGATGGCGCCGGTCACGCTGCTGCCGGCCAGGCGCGGCTGATAGCCGGACAGCAAGCGCATTGCCCGCAACGCAGTCCGGCGCATCGCCGCCAGCTGGAGGGCATGCGCCGCGGCGTCGAACAGGGCGTGTCGCTGCAGTACCGCGGCTTCGATGCGACGCGGGTCCGGCGGGCTGCTGCGTGGCGAAATGCCCAGGCGCTCGGCTGCTTTGGCCCTGGCGGCGCGGTAGTCGGCATAGCCCTCGTCGCAGATCAGCCGCGCAGCCTCCTCGATCCATTCCTCCTGCGAACCGCCGGTGCGCTTCATGACGACGGAGACGCAGATCAGAACAGGTCTTCGACCGGCACCGCGCGGCTGAGCGCGCTGTTGGCGCCGGTGCGCGGGACGTGTTCTTCCGGCACGATCTCGAGGATGGCGTCGGGATCGGAGCCAGATGCGAGCAGACCGGATTCCTTGCCGATGCGCACGGTCACCAGACCGGTTGGGCGCGCGCGGGGGGTCTCGGCATGGTCTTCGAGCGCGGTTCGCATGAAGTCCATCCACATCGGCAGAGCGGCGCGACCGCCGACTTCGCCGCGTCCCAGGGGTGCCGGCTGGTCGAAGCCGACCCAGGCCACCGCCACGAGTTCACCGTTGTAGCCATTGAACCAGGCGTCGGTTTCGTCATTGGTGGTGCCGGTCTTGCCGGAGATGTCGCGCCGGCCCAGCTTGCGCGCCTGCGCCGCGGTGCCGCGGATGGTGACTTCGCGCAGGATGTCGTCGATCAGCCAGGCCACGCGCGGGTCGATGACTCGGGGCGGTCGGGAAGGGTTTTCCGCGGATGCGCCCGCGGGATCCGCCTGCGTCGCATCCGTCGTCGCTGGCGGGGTCGCTTGCTCTTGCTCGCAGTCTGCGCACACGGTGGGTGGCGTCGCCTGAAAAATCGTGTTGCCGCCGGCGTCGACGATGCGCTCCACCACGTACGGCTGTACCCGAAATCCGCCGTTGGCCAACACCGCGTAGGCCGCCGCCAATTCCAGCGGGCTGTAGGAGCCAGTGCCCAGGGCCATCGACAGATCGCGCGGCATGCGGGCGCGTTCCAGCCCGAAGCGGGAAACGTAGTCGCGCACGTAATTCAGCCCCAACTCCTGCAGCAGCCGGATCGACACCAGGTTGCGAGAATGCACCAGGGCTTCGCGCAGCCGCATCGGGCCCTTGAAGTCGCCGTCATGATTCTCCGGCCGCCAGGCGCCCTCCAGGTGAGAGTCCTGAAATACCACGGGTGCATCGAGCAGCACCGTGGCCGGGGTGTAGCCATGCTCGAAGGCGGCGGCATAGAGGAACGGCTTGAAGCTGCTGCCTGACTGGCGCCGGGCCTGGGTCACGCGGTTGTATTTGTTGAGCAGGAAATCGTAACCCCCGACCACGGCCTGGATTGCCCCGTCGCGCGGGTCCAACGCGACGAAGGCTCCCTGCACCGCGGGCAGTTGTGCGAGTCGCCAGGCGTCGCCGACCTTGCGGACGCGCACGATGTCGCCTTCGCGCAGAGCGTTGCGCTCGCCGATGCTCGCCCACTTGAAGTTTGCGGCATCGATCTCGGCCAGCCTCTGGTCGGGCAGCAGCACCGTGAGCCTGGCGGCGCTGAAGGACACCACCGCGGCCGGCATGAGACCGGCCGCGCTCGGACGCTGAGCAAGGAAGTCTTCGATCAGATCGCGCCGCGGCCCGCTCTGACTCAGCAGCTCGGACGGCAGGCGCGCCTCCGGTCCGCGCCAGGCGTGGCGTTCCTCGTAGGCCAGCAGCGCCGAACGCAGCGCGTGGTTGGCCGCTTCCTGGCGCTGCGAGTGGACGGTGGCGTAGACCTGGTAGCCGTCGGTGTAGGCCGATTCGCCGTACTGGTCGATCATTTCGGCGCGGATCATTTCCGCCACGTAATGCGCGTCGGACTGCACCGGCGCGGTGGAAAGCTTGACCGCCACCGGCTCGGCCAGCGCCGCTTCGTATTCCAGTTCGGAGATCTTGCCGAGACTGCGCAGGCGGCTGAGCACGTAGTCGCGGCGGTCTTGAGCGCGCTGCGGCGAAGTCACCGGGTTGTCGCGCGACGGCGCCTTGGGCAGCCCGGCCAGCAGCGCGGCCTGCCCCCAGGTGAGGTCGGCAGCGTCGCGCGCAAAGTAGACTTGGCTGGCGGCGCCCACGCCGTATGCGCGCTGTCCAAGAAAGATCTTGTTTAGGTAAGTCTCCAGGATCTGCTCCTTGGTCATCTCCTCCTCGATGCGCAGGGCCAGCAGAATCTCGCGGATCTTGCGCTCGTAACTGCGCTCCGGCGACAGATAGATGTTGCGCGCCAACTGCATGGTGATGGTGCTGCCACCCTGGATCTTCTCGCCGGTGAGTGCCAGCTTCCAGGCCGCGCGAAGCAGGCCTTGCCAGTCGACTCCGGGGTGCTCGAAGAAGCGGTCGTCTTCGGCCGCCAGAAACGCGTCGATCACGCGCTGCGGCAACTGATCGTAGGCCATGGGCGCCCGACGTTCGGCGCCGAATTCCCCGATCAGCTGCTCGTCCTGCGTGTAGATTCGCAGGGGTACCTGCAGCTGGAGTTCGCTCAGGGCGGTGACCGAGGGCAGTTCGGGGCCGTAGACCCAGCGGACGGCGTAGAACGCGATCACCGGCGCCGCTATCGCCGCGATGGCAAGAGCGCCGACCAGCCAGATCGCGATGCGTTTGGATCGGGGCACGTAGGAGTTGTCAGCGGGGCAGACCAGACCTGGCCGCCGCGCTTCGGGTTATGAGCAACATCAGATAGTTGTTGTGACAACCTATTGTTGCTTCGGAAAACGACTCGGGTATATTAAGGTTCAATGGGGGTGGAGTCATTCACCTCCCGGGGGATTTACAAAAATCGGGGCCGCTTGAGGCGGAAGACGCGCAATGTCGATCTTTCAATCGCTGTTCGGCGGGGGGAGCCAGGAACTGGTCGGACTCGACATCAGTTCCAGCGCCGTCAAGCTGCTTGAGCTGTCCCGTCGCGGCGACCGTTTCCACGTGGAAACCTACGCGGTGGAACCGCTGCCGCCCAATGCCGTCAACGAAAAACTGATCACCGATCCCAAGCTGGTGGCGGAGGCGATCGGCCGTGCGGTGAACCGCGCCGGCACGCGTACCAAGAACGTGGCCCTGGCGGTGGCCGGCGCCTCGGTCATCACCAAGGTCGTGCAGATGTCGTCGGCGCTGTCCGAGCACGACATGGAAGAACAGATCCGCGCGCAGGCGGACCAGTACATCCCTTACCCGATCGAGGATGTGAACCTGGACTTCCAGGTACTCGGCACCAGCGACAAGGGCTCGGCCAATGCCGACGTGTTGCTGGCCGCCTGCCGCAGGGAACAGGTCGACAGTCGTTGCGCCGCCGCCGAGCTGGCCGGGCTGGTCCCCAAGGTCGTCGATATCGAGGCCTACGCGCTCGAGAACGCCTGCCAGTTCCTGCGCCACCAGATGCCGGGCAAGGGGGTCAAGAAGACGGTCGCGGTGGTCGACGTTGGCGCCAGCACCACGTCGCTGCTGGTGTTGCACGACCTGCAGACGGTGTACACGCGCGACCAAGCTTTCGGCGGCAAGACCCTGACCGAGGAGATCATGCGGCAGTACGGCCTGAGCTTCGAGGAAGCCGGCAAGGCCAAGAAGTTCGGCAACCTGCCGGAAAGCTACGAGTCCGAAGTGCTGCCCAGCTTCATCGCCGACCTGGGCCAGCAGATCGACCGCTCGCTGCAGTTCTTCTTCGCGGCGTCGAGCAAGCACGGCTCGATGGATCAGGTGATTCTGGCCGGTGGCTGTGCGCACATCCCCGGCGTCGACGCGCTGGTGCAGGAACGTCTGGGCATTCCGACCGTGGTGGCACGGCCGTTTTCCGCCATGACGGTGGCGGCCAAGGCACGGCCTTCGGTGCTGGCCAAGGACGAGGCGGCCATGCTGATCGCCGCCGGCCTGGCCTACCGCGCGTTCGATACCGAGGTCTGAGGGGCCCATGACCAAGATCAACCTCCTCGACTGGCGCACCAAGCGCCGCGAACTGCGCAAGCAGCGCTTCACCGCCCTGATGGTGCTGGGCGCGCTCGTCGGCATCGCCGTGTTCGGCCTGGCTTACGTGGTCATGAGCAACGCGCTGGGAACGCAGAACGATCGCAACAACTATCTCAAGCAGCAGATTGCCGAGGTCGACCAGAAGATCAAGGAGATCGAGGAGCTGGAGAAGGTCAAAAGCAACCTGCTGGCGCGCATGCGCGTGATCGAGGAACTGCAGGCGTCTCGCAGCGCCACGGTTCATTTCTTCGACGAGATCGTCAACACCCTGCCCGACGGCGTCACCATCACCGTGATCAAGCAGAGCGGGGCTGCGGTGACGGTCGAAGGCGCCGCCGAGTCCAACGGGCGGGTGTCCACGTACATGAAGAATCTGGAAGCCTCGCCCTGGTTCGAGGACCCGCGGCTGGTGGTGATCAAGACCTCGGAAACCGGCGCGGCGCGGCGCAGCGACTTCACCCTGCAGGTCAGGAATCTCACCAAGCCCGGCGACAGCCCCGACACCACGGTTGATGGCGAGGAGATCGAGGAATGAATCTCCAGGATGCAATCCGCGACCTCCAGACCCTGGATATCCAGAACCCGGGGATCTGGCCGAACTGGGTTCATTTCGCCGCCGCGATCCTGCTCGCGGTGCTGATCGTCGCCGCGGGTCTGTGGTTCAAGATCATGCCGATGAGCGACGAGCTGGACGCCGCCCGCGCACAGGAAGTCGCGCTGTTCAAGGAGTTCGAGCGCAAGCAGAAGAAGGTGGTGGCACTGGACGCGTACAAGGATCAGCTGCGCGAGATGGAACGTTCGTTCGGCGCCATGCTCAAGCAGCTTCCGAGTCGCAGCGAAGTGGCCAACCTGCTCAACGACATCAGCCAGACCCGCGTTGCCAGCAGCCTGGACGAAGAATTGTTTCAGCCGCAGCCGGACATCCTCAAGGATTTCTACGCGGAGATTCCGAACAAGATCGTCGTCACCGGCAGTTATCACGAGATGGGCAGTTTCGTCAGCGGGGTGTCGTCGCTGCCGCGTATCGTCACCATCGACGAAGTGGAAATCCGTGCGGCCAAGGCCACTGCCGGCGGACGGTCCGGCAATCTGGCGCCGCTGTCGCCCGACGATCTGCGCATGACCGCCGTCGCCAAGACCTATCGCTATCTGGACGACGAGGAAGTCGAAGCGGTGGCGGCGGCCAAGCAGGCCGAACAGAATCGGGCGAGGAGACGCTAAGCCATGCGCCGGAGTCCGACGAAATACCTGCTGCCCGGCGTGGTGCTGACGCTAACGGCCTGCAGCAGTGGCATGGAAGACCTGGAGCAGCGTGTGGCCGAGGTCAAGAGCCGCAAGTCGCAACAGATCGAGCCGATCCCGCAGATCAAGCAGTTCGAATCCTTCACCTACGAACCGGCCGATCGGCGCGATCCGTTTCAGCAGGCGCAGCCCGATGCCGAGGCGCAGGTGGGTGGCGGGCCGCGGCCGGACATGGACCGTTCGCGCGAACCGCTGGAAGACTTCCCGCTGGACGCGCTGCGCATGCAGGGCATCATCGAGACCAACAAGGCCGTGTTCGCCCTGGTCAAGGCCCCCGACGGGGTGATCCACCGCGTGTCGGTGGGCAACCACATGGGGCAGAACTACGGCGAAATCAAAGCGATCGCCGAATCCGAAATCACCTTGGCCGAAATCATCCCCGACGGGTTCGGCGGCTGGATTTCGCGTCCGGCCACGCTGGCGCTGGCGGAATAGAACTTTAGGGAGCGTGCTACCCATGATGACCCGATCCGAAGTCGCAGCGAAGGGGGGAAGTCGCCTGACCGCGACGGTGCGCGCGACCTTGTGCGGACTGGTGGCCTGTGCCGGCCTGCTGGCGACGCTGCCGGCCGTGGCCCAGTCGGGCAGAGCCTTGCAGTCGATCGACGCGGTGGGGCTGGAAGGCGAGCGCATGCTGCTGACCCTGACGCTGTCGGAAGCCGCGCCCGAGCCGGTGGTGTTCACGGTGGATCAACCGCCGCGCCTGTCCCTGGATCTTCCCGATACCCGTCTGGCCGTGGCCGAGCGTTACAAGCGGCTCAACATCGGTGCCACCCGCGCGGTGGCGGCCGCCGAAGCCGACGGTCGCACTCGCCTGGTGCTGGAGCTGAGTCAGGCCACCACCCACTCCGTACGCATCGACGGCAACCGCATCTTCCTGACCGTGGACGGGCCCGCAGGCGCGGGACCCAGCTATTCCCCTGCGGCGGCGACGGCCGAGGACGCGCCCGCAGCGGCTCCGCCGCCACCGCCGCAGCCGCAGCCTAGCCTTACCAGCATCGACTTCCGCCGCGGCGAAAAGGGCGAAGGCCGGGTGGTGATCTCGATGAGCGACACCGCCACGCCAGTGGACGTGACCCAGCAGGGCGGCAGGATCGTGGCGCGGTTCAAGAACGCCGAAGTGCCCGAAGCGCTGGTGCGCCGTCTGGACGTACTGGATTTCGCAACCCCGGTGAAGTTTGTCGACACCTCGCGCGTCGGCATCAATGCCGAGGTGGTGGTGACTCCGGTCAGCGGCACCGACTTCGAGCAGGTCGCCTATCAGTCGGGCAATCTGTTCACCATCGAGCTGCAGCCGCTGTCGCCGGAGAAGCTGGCCGAGCAGCAACTGCAGGAGCCGGAATACACCGGCGAGCGCATTTCGTTGTCGTTCCAGAGCGTGGACATCCGCTCCCTGCTGCAGATCATCGCCGACGTCGCCGGCACCAACATGGTGGTGTCGGATTCGGTCAGCGGCGAGATCGCCATCCGGCTGCAGAACGTGCCCTGGGATCAGGCGCTGGACATCATCCTGCGCACCAAGGGCCTGGGCATGCGCCAGGAAGGCAATGTGATGCTGGTGGCGCCGCTCACCGAGATCGCCGAGCGCGACAAGGTGGAACTGGAAGCGCAGAAACAGCAGACCGAATTGTCGCCGCTGCGTACCGAGCTGTTGCAGGTCAACTACGCCAAGGCGGCCGACGTGGCGGCGTTGCTCAAAGCCGGCGATGCCAGCATTCTGTCAGATCGCGGCAGCGTGAACATCGACGAGCGCACCAACGCGCTGCTGATTCGCGATACGCGCGAGACCATCGAAAGCGTGCGCGCCCTGATCGCCAAGCTCGACATTCCGGTCAAGCAGGTGCTGATCGAGTCGCGCATCGTCATCGCCAACAACGATTACAGCCGCGAACTCGGGGCGCGCTTCGGCGTGAGCGCCGTGGGCCGCAACGGCAACAACGGTCTGATCAGCACTTCCGGCAGCGCGCAGGCCAACGATGGTCGGGTGCAGGACTTCCTCAACAACGGGTTCCCGGTGGGTGTCGGCAACCTGAACGATCGCTTCAACGTCAGTCTGCCGGCCAGCAACAACGCCGGTCGCATCGCACTGGCGGTGCTGGGTTCGGATTACCTGGTGGACCTGGAGCTGTCCGCATTGCAGGCCGAAGGCCGCGGCGAAGTGGTGTCGAGCCCGCGCGTGCTCACCGCCAACGCCAAGCAGGCCTCGATCGAGCAGGGCGTGGAAATTCCCTACCAGCAGTCCTCGTCCAGCGGTGCCACCAACATCCAGTTCAAGAAAGCGGTGCTGAGCCTGACGGTGACGCCGCAGATCACGCCGGACAATCGTGTGATCATGGACTTGGCCGTCACGCAGGATAACGTCGGCGAGATCGTGCCGACCGGCGACGGCGGGTCGGCCCCGGCCATCAACACCCGCGAGGTCAACACCCAGGCCCTGGTGGACAACGGCGCCACGGTGGTCTTGGGCGGCATCTTCGTGCAGGAAAACCGCAACGACGTCAGCAAGGTGCCCTTCCTGGGCGACATCCCCATTCTGGGCGCGGCGTTCCGCAACCGGCTGACGGTCAACAACAAGGACGAGCTGCTGATCTTCGTCACGCCCAAGATTCTCGAAGAGGGCCTCAGCGTCCGCTAGGAGCCCGGGCGGTTGGAACTGTGCAGGCGAGGCAAAGCCGTTTCGAGTCGGATTTTTCGATGCGTCGAGGCGAATAGTGGTTCTGTTTAACGAGGCGCAGCGGGAAATCCGGCCGAAAGGGCGCAGCCGCAGCCGCGCGCGTTTCTACCGCCCAGGCTCCTGGCGCCGACCACAAGCGCGCTGCGGCGGAGCAGCAGCCGCAGCGCGCTTATAATCCAGGTTTTCCGGTGCGTCGCGCCCGGTCCGTCGGCACGCCGACGCCGAGTCCGGCGCGTCGCGACGGATCTGGCTCGGGAACCTGGCGAAGCATCCTTGCGCGGCAATATCTTTCTGGTGGGCCCGATGGGGGCCGGCAAGACCACGGTCGGCAGACGGCTGGCGCTCGCGCGCGGCATGACCTTCGTCGACAGCGACCACGAGATCGAGGCCGGCACCGGGGTCGATATCCCGTACATTTTCGAGAAGGAAGGCGAGTGCGGCTTCCGCAAGCGCGAGCGCTGCGTCATCGCGGCGCTGTGTCGGCTCGACGGTGTGGTGCTCGCCACCGGCGGCGGCGCCGTTCTGGATCCCGATAACCGTCGCAATCTTGCGGCGCACGGTTTTGTGGTTTACCTGCATGCCAGTGTCGACCAACAGCTTGCACGCACGTCGCGTTCGGGCCATCGACCGCTGCTGCGCACCGGCGCGGACCGGCGCGAAATCCTGCAGAATCTTTTGAACTTCCGCGATCCCCTCTACCGCGAAATCGCCGACCTTGTGCTGACCACCGACGGCCGCAACACCAAGATGCTGGTACGCGACATCGAGCAGCACCTGGAGCGCAGCGCGGCCGGACCCCTATGACGACCTCCCGCATCCTAAACGTCGAACTCGGCACCCGCAGCTATCAGATTCGGATCGGCAGCGGCTTGCTGGCAGATGCCGCCAGCTATCAGGCCCTGCGCGGTCGCCGTGCGATGCTGCTGACCGATCGCCACGTGGCGGACCATCACCTGGCCGCGGTGCAGACGGCGCTGCGCCTGGCGGACGAGCAATGTCTGATCCTGGAGCCCGGCGAGTCGGAGAAAAGCTGGGACCAGGCCGGCCGCGTGCTGGACTGGATGCTGTCGGCGCGGCTGGGTCGCGACGCCGCGCTGATCGCCCTGGGCGGCGGCGTCATCGGCGATCTCGCGGGTTTCTGTGCGGCGGTCTACCAGCGTGGCATCGACTTCGTGCAGATTCCCACCACCTTGCTGGCCCAGGTCGATTCTTCGGTCGGCGGCAAGACCGCAGTCAATCACGAGCGCGGCAAGAACCTGATCGGCGCGTTCCACCAGCCCATCGCGGTGATCGCCGACACCCAGGCCCTGTCCACCCTGCCGCCGCGCGAGTTGCGCGCGGGCCTGGCCGAAGTCATCAAGTACGGGCTGCTGGCCGATCCCATCATGTTCGGGTGGCTGGAAAAGAACCTGGATCGCATCCTGGCGCTGGAGCCCCAGTTCGTCGCCGAAACCATCGAGCGCTGCTGCGCCATCAAGGCGCGCATCGTGGGTCTGGACGAACGCGAGAGCGTCTCCGGCGGACCGCGCGCGCTGCTCAATCTGGGCCATACCTTTGGCCACGCCATCGAGACCTTCAGCGGTTACGGCGAATGGCTGCACGGCGAAGCCGTTGCCACCGGCATGTGCATGGCCGCGGACCTGTCCCATCGAATGGGGTGGATCAAGGCCATCGAACTGGACCGTGCCACCCGTCTGCTCGGACGGGTGGGTTTGCCGACCCTGCCGCCAGAAGGCATGCAGCCCGCGGACTTCCATCGCATCATGGGTCTGGACAAGAAGGTCAAGGGCGGCAAGCTGCGTCTGGTGCTGTTGCGCAGCATCGGCGAGGCCGTGCTGTCTGCCGACTTCGACGAGGCCGCGCTGGAGGCCACCCTGGACAAGTTCTGCGGCGCCGGGCCTGGAGGGGCCGGCCCCGCGCACGCTTTCGCCGTCTCGGTCTGATGGACCTCGCCCCCTGCGCCGCCGACCCGGCACGCAGTCGGGGGCGACGACACACCGAACCGCCGCCGGCGTTGCGCACCGAGTTTCAGCGCGATCGCGATCGCATCGTCCACAGCGCGGCGTTCCGCCGGCTGGAGTACAAGACCCAGGTCTTCGTCAATCACGAGGGCGATCTGTTCCGCACGCGGCTGACGCATTCCCTGGAAGTGGCGCAGATCGCCCGCAGCGTGGCACGGACGCTGCGCCTCAACGAGGACCTGTGCGAGACCATCTCACTGGCGCACGACCTCGGACACACCCCGTTCGGGCATGCCGGGCAGGATGCGCTTAACGAGTGCATGAAGGCCTACGGGGGGTTCGAGCACAACCTGCAGTCGTTGCGGGTGGTGGACGAACTGGAGGACAAGTACGCCCAGTTCCGCGGCCTCAATCTGTGCTTCGAGACCCGCGAGGGCATCCTCAAGCACTGCTCGCTGGCCAATGCGCGGACGCTGGGCGAGGTCGGGCTGCGCTTCATCGAGCGCAGCCAACCGAGCCTGGAAGCGCAGATCGCCAATCTGGCCGACGAGATCGCCTACAACAATCACGATATCGACGACGGTCTGCGCGCCGGCCTGCTGCAGATCGAACAACTGCGCGAAGTGCCGCTGTTTGCGCGGCATCACGATACGGCGCGCGCCACTTACGGCCGCATCGGGCCCAAGCAGGAACGGCACGAAACCATCCGCGCCATCATCAACACCCTGGTACTCGACCTGATCGCGCACAGCCGCAGCCGCATTGACGCCGCCGCGCCGACACACATCGACGACGTGCGCCGGCAATCGCAGCCGCTGATCGCTTACAGCGCCGAGATCGGCGCCGCCAACCGGGAATTGAAGACCTTCCTGCGCGACAACCTGTACTTGCATCACCGCGTCTACCGGGTCATGACCAAGGCCCGCAAAGTGGTTCGCGAGCTGTTCGCGGCCCTGTTCGAAGACGCACGGCTGATGCCACCGGAATTTTTCGCGCAGTCGCAGCAGCGCGAAGGCCAGCACGGAGAAACCGGTCGCGCCCGCGCAGTGGCCGATTACATTGCGGGGATGACGGACCGCTACGCTTTGGACGAACATGAACGTCTGTTCGATCCCCGGCGTTTGCGTTGATGAAAGCCCCGCGCTGCTTGCTGCGGTCGGCACCGACTCGCCTTGACGGCGATCCCACCGCACCGCCGCTCTCGTTACGTGAAATCCACCCGCCGGCGGGCTCGCGGCGTCATTGCTGTCGCCCGGCTTGGCCCAGCCTCGGTCGGATCCCCGCAGCGTCAGTGCTGACGGGGTGCTCGCCCTGATGCTTGCCAGACCGGACATCCACCCCCGGTATTCCGCCGACCCGAACCCAGCCGATGGCCCGCCTGCCCCGCCTCGTCGTCCCCGGCGAACCGCACCACGTCGAGCTGCGTGGCAACGGTGGCGTCTCGATCTGCCGTGACGACGACGACCGGCGCCACTGGGTCACCACGGCGGCCGACGCGGCGCGCGGCAGCGGAACCGATCTGCATGCCTACTGCCTGCTGGAGGATCGCGCCCATCTGCTGCTGACCCCGGCTACCTGCGCGGCGCTGCCGCAGATGATGCAGGCCTTGGGTCGCCGCTACGTGCAGTATTTCAATCGGCGTCATCAGCGTAACGGCACCCTGTGGGAGGGACGCTACCGTGGTGCGCCGCTGCAGGCCGAGCTCTATTTGCTGGATTGCATGCACTACCTGGACAGCCTGCCGGTCCTGGCCGGACTGGTGGTGCGACCGGAGCGCTATGGCTGGTCCAGTTGCGCGCATTACAGCGACGGTACGCACGACCCGGCGGTGGTTCCGCATGCGCTGCTGTGGACCCTGGGCAACACACCGTTCGAGCGCGAAGCCCGCTACCTGGAGCGCCTGCGCCGCGAATTGCCGCCCGCCCAGCGGGAAGCGATCACCACGCTGCTGCTCAGGGGCTGGCCGTTGGGCGACCCGACTTATCTGGCCGCTCTGGCTGATCGCACTCAGCGGCGCGTGGTACGCCGCCATGCCGGTCGCCCGCGTCGGCAGGCGCGAATCACCCCGGACGGCCCTCGCGATTAATCTGTCCCCAATTTAAGCGTGCCGCACCCGGCCACAGCTTATTTAGTTTCTGACCCTAAATTATCTGCTTGGCATCGAAGTTGCGGTGGCCTATGCTCCGAGGTTCCGCGTTGCTCAATGCAAAGGTAGGCCATGCAGCACCAGACCCAGCAAGCCCAGGCCCGCGGCCTGTACAGCCCGGTCCACGAACACGATGCCTGCGGCATCGGTTTCGTTGCGCACATCAAGGGCAGCAAGAGCCACTCCATCGTCGGTCAAGGCCTGCAGATCCTGTGCAATCTGGAGCACCGCGGTGCGGTGGGCGCGGATCCGCTGATGGGCGACGGTGCGGGCATCCTGATCCAGATTCCCGACCAACTGTACCGCGAGGAGATGGCCAGGCAGGGTGTGGAACTGCCGCCTTTCGGCGAGTACGGCGTCGGCATGATCTTTCTGCCCAAGGAGAGTGCCTCACGCATCGCCTGCGAGCAGGAGATCGAGCGTGCCGTGGCCGAGGAGGGCCAGGTGGTGCTGGGCTGGCGCGACGTGCCGATCGATCGCGACATGCCGATGTCGCCCACGGTGCGCGCCAAGGAGCCGGTGATCCGGCAGATCTTCATCGGCCGCGGCGCCGACGTGTTCGTCACCGACGCGCTGGAGCGCAAGCTCTACGTGATCCGCAAGGCCTCCGGGCATGCGATCCGCGAGCTGCAGCTGATCCACGGCCGCGAGTTCTTCGTGCCGTCGATGTCGGCGCGCACGGTGGTCTACAAGGGCCTGCTGCTGGCCGAGCAGGTCGGCATCTACTACAAGGACCTGCAGGATCCTCGCTGCGTCTCGGCGCTGGCGCTGGTGCATCAGCGTTTCAGCACCAACACCTTCCCGGAGTGGCCGTTGGCGCACCCGTACCGTCTGATCGCGCACAACGGCGAAATCAACACGGTCAAGGGCAATTTCAACTGGATGCGCGCCCGCGAGGGGGTGATGAAGTCCGCCGAGCTGGGCGACGACCTCAAGAAGCTGTTCCCGCTGATCTACGAAGGGCAGTCGGACACGGCCTGCTTCGACAACGCGCTGGAACTGCTGGTGATGGCCGGTTACCCGATCGCGCAGGCGATGATGATGATGGTGCCCGAGGCGTGGGAGAACCACACTTTGATGGACGACAACCGCCGCGCGTTCTACGAGTACCACGCGGCGATGATGGAGCCTTGGGACGGGCCGGCGGCGCTCGCGTTCACCGATGGCCGCTACATCGGCGGGACCCTGGATCGCAACGGCCTGCGCCCGGCGCGCTTCATCGTGACCGACGACGATCTGGTGGTGATGGCCTCGGAGTCCGGCACCTTGCCGATTCCGGATGCGCGCATCACCTCCAAGTGGCGCCTGCAGCCGGGCAAGATGTTCCTTATCGACCTCGAAGAAGGCCGCATCATCGACGACGAGGAACTCAAGGACACCTACGCGAGTGCCGAGCCATACAAGGCATGGATCAACCGCGTGCGCATCAAGCTCGACGAGCTCAAGCCGATCGCGAATGCCAACGCCGTGCCGCTCGAATCCGGCGTGCCTTTGCTGGATCGCCAGCAGGCCTTTGGCTATACGCAGGAAGACATCCGCATCCTGATGGCGCCGATGCTGGCCAACGGCGAAGAGGCCACCGGCTCCATGGGCAACGATGCGCCGCTGGCGGTCATGTCCAACAAGAACAAGCTGCTCTACAGCTACTTCAAGCAGCTGTTCGCGCAGGTCACCAATCCACCGATCGATCCGATCCGCGAGGCGATGGTGATGTCGCTGGTCTCGTTCATCGGTCCCAAGCCCAATCTGCTCGACACCGCCAATCTCAATCCGCAGATGCGGTTGGAAGTGACGCAGCCGATTCTCGACCCGTCCGACATGGACAAGCTACGGGTGATCGCTTCGCATACCCGCGGCAAGTTCAAGTCGCACGTGGTGGACATCTGTTATCCGGCGGCCTGGGGCAACGAAGGCGTGGAAGCACGCCTGGCCTCCCTGTGCGCGCAGGCGGTGGACGCGATCAAGGACGGCCACAACATCCTGATCCTGTCGGATCGCAAGGTGGACGCCGAAAATGTCGCCATTCCGGCGCTGCTGGCGACCTCGGCCATCCATCTTCATCTGGTCCGCAGCGGTCTGCGCACGTCCACCGGGCTAGTGGTGGAAACCGGCTCGGCGCGGGAGGTGCACCACTTTGCGCTGCTCGGCGGCTACGGTGCCGAAGCGATCCACCCGTACCTGGCGATGGAGACCCTTGCCGACATGGCGCAGGGCCTCACGGGCGAGCTGTCGCCTGAAAAGGCGGTCTATAACTTCAAGAAAGCGATCAACAAGGGTCTGCTCAAGGTGATGTCCAAGATGGGCATCAGCACCTGGATGAGCTACTGCGGCGCGCAGATCTTCGAGGCCATCGGCCTCAACCGCGCGGTGATCGACAAGTACTTCAGCGGCACCCCTTCCAATGTCGAAGGCGTCGGCGTGTTCGAGATCGCCGAAGAAGCACTGCGCCTGCATCGACTGGCCTTCGGCAACGACCGCGTGCTCGCGCATGCGCTGGACGCCGGCGGCGAATACGCGTGGCGCGTGCGCGGCGAAGAGCATATGTGGACGCCGGACGCGATCGCCAAGCTGCAGCACTCCACCCGTGCCAACAACTTCTCCACCTACAAGGAATACGCGCAGATCATCAACGATCAGTCCAAGCGCCACATGACCTTGCGCGGCCTGTTCGAATTCAGGATCGATCCGTCCAAGGCGATCACGCTGGACGAGGTGGAGCCGGCAAAAGAGATCGTCAAGCGCTTCGCCACTGGTGCGATGTCGCTGGGCTCGATCAGCACCGAGGCGCACGCCACCCTGGCGGTGGCGATGAACCGCATCGGCGGCAAGTCCAACACCGGTGAAGGCGGTGAAGACCCGGTGCGCTACCGCCTGGAACAGCAGGGCATCGTGGTCAAGGACGGCGCCACCATGGCCTCCGTCATCGGGGTCGAGCAGGTCGAAGCCGATATCCCGCTGCAGGCTGGGGATTCTTTACGCTCGCGCATCAAACAGGTCGCGGCCGGCCGTTTTGGCGTGACCACCGAGTATCTGAATTCCGCCGATCAGATCCAGATCAAGATGGCGCAGGGCGCCAAGCCCGGCGAAGGCGGCCAGTTGCCCGGCGGTAAGGTCAGCGAGTACATCGCGCGCCTGCGCTTTTCGGTGCCAGGCGTCGGGTTGATTTCGCCGCCGCCCCACCACGATATTTATTCTATCGAGGATCTGGCGCAGCTTATCCACGACCTCAAGAACGCTAACGACAAGGCCGATATCTCGGTCAAGCTGGTGGCCGAAGTGGGTGTCGGCACCATCGCTGCGGGCGTGTGCAAGGCGAAGGCCGACCACGTGGTCATCGCCGGGCACGACGGTGGTACCGGCGCCTCGCCGCAGTCGTCGATCAAGCATGCCGGCGCACCCTGGGAACTGGGCCTGTCCGAGACCCAGCAGACGCTGGTCCTCAACGGCCTGCGTTCCCGTATCAAGGTGCAGGCCGACGGCCAGATGAAGACCGGTCGCGATGTCGTGATCGGCGCGCTGCTCGGCGCCGACGAGTTCGGCTTCGCCACCGCGCCGCTGGTCGTCGAGGGCTGCATCATGCTGCGCAAATGCCACCTCAACACCTGCTCGGTGGGCGTGGCCACACAGGATCCGGTGCTTCGCAAGAAATTCGCCGGCAAGCCCGAGCACGTGGTGAATTTCTTCTTCTTCATCGCCGAAGAAGTGCGCCAGATCATGGCGCAGCTGGGCATCCGCACGTTCAACGAGCTGATCGGGCGCTCCGACCTGCTGGACAAGTCCAAGGCCGTGTCGCACTGGAAAGCCAAGGGCCTGGATTTCAGCCGCGTGTTCTATCAACCCGAAACGTCGGAGCCGCGTTACCAAGTGCTCACCCAGGATCACGGCCTGGACAAGGCGCTGGACCGCAAGCTGATTGCGATGGCGATGCCAGCGCTGGAGAAGGGCGAGCGGGTGTCCTTCATCTCGCCGGTGAAGAACATCAACCGCACCGTCGGCACGCTGTTGTCGTCGGAGGTCGCGCGCCGCTTCGGCCACGACGGCCTGCCGGATGACACCATCCACATCCAGTTGCAGGGCACCGCCGGGCAATCCGCCGGAGCATTCCTGGCGCGGGGCATCACCCTGGACTTGGTCGGCGAAGGCAACGATTACGTTGGCAAGGGCCTGTCGGGCGGCCGCATCATCGTGCGACCGAACACCGAGTTTCGCGGACGCGCGGTCGACAACATCATCATTGGCAACACCGTGCTGTACGGTGCGATCGAGGGCGAGGCGTTCTTCAACGGCGTGGCCGGCGAGCGCTTCGGGGTGCGCAATTCCGGCGCCACCGCGGTGGTCGAGGGCACCGGCGATCATGGCTGCGAGTACATGACCGGCGGCACTGTGGTGGTGCTGGGAGAGACCGGACGCAACTTCGCGGCCGGCATGTCCGGTGGCATCGCCTATGTCTATGACCCGCAGAACGACTTCGCGAAGAAATGCAATTCCGACATGGTGGCACTGGAAGCGCTGATGACCAGCGCCGAGCAGGACGCCAAGCTCGATCGCAGTCTGTGGCATGCGACCGCGCGTGGCGGCGAGCCGCTCGCCGACGAGGTGATTCTGAAGAGCCTCATCGAACGCCACTTCAAGTTCACCGGCAGCACGCGTGCGCGCAATCTGCTCGACGACTGGTCGGCGTCGCGTGCGAAATTCGCGAAGGTATTCCCGCACGAGTACCGGCGCGCGCTGGGCGAGATGCACGCCGCCAGGCAGGTAGCGGCGAAGCGAGATGCAGTTGCGGCCTGATCGCCGAAAGAATCACGCCAGGGAAGATCGCAACGGACGCGGAGAACATCGCAAAGGCTGGAGGATGGCCCTGTGTTCCCTTCTTCGCTACTTCTTTGCGTCTTTGCGTGCCGATTTTGATGTTGTGTTGAGGACGGAGCACCCCAATGGGCAAGGTCACTGGTTTCATCGAGTTCGAGCGGCAGAAGGAGTCCTATCTGCCGGTCGAATCGCGGGTCAAGAACAACAAGGAATTCGTTCTGGTGCTGGAGAACGACAAGGCCAAGACCCAGGCAGCACGCTGCATGAACTGCGGCACGCCGTTCTGCATGTCGGGCTGTCCGGTCAACAACATCATTCCCGACTGGAACGATCTGGTTTATACCCAGAACTACCGGGGCGCGCTGGAGACCCTGCACTCCACCAACAACTTTCCCGAATTCACCGGCCGTGTCTGCCCCGCGCCCTGTGAAGCGGCGTGCACGCTCAACGTGAACCGCGATCCGGTGGGCATCAAGTCCATCGAGCTGTTCATCGTCGAAAAGGGATTCGAAAACGGCTGGATCCTGCCGCAGCCGGCGACGGTCAAGACCGGCAAGAAGATCGCCGTGATCGGCTCCGGTCCCGCCGGTCTGGCGGCGGCGCAGCAGTTGGCGCGTGTCGGCCATGACGTCACCGTATTCGAAAAGAACGATCGCGTCGGCGGGCTGCTGCGCTACGGCATTCCGGGATTCAAGCTCGACAAGAGCATTGTCGATCGACGCATTCAGCAGATGAAGGCCGAGGGCGTGAGCTTCCGCACCGGGGTCTACGTCGGCGCCGCGCCGCTGAGCGACATCACCAACTGGGCGCAGGAGTCGGTGACGCCAGCCGAGCTGATGGAAGCCTTCGACGCGGTGTTGCTCACCGGCGGCTCGGAACAGGGTCGCGACCTGCCGGTACCGGGTCGCGAACTCAAGGGCATCCACTTCGCAATGGAATTTCTGCCGCAGCAGAACAAGGTGGACGCGGGCGACAAGGTCAAGGATCAGATCAAGGCTACCGGCAAGCACGTGGTGGTGATCGGCGGTGGCGATACCGGTTCCGACTGCGTCGGCACCAGCCGTCGGCACGGCGCTGCCAGCATCACCCAGTTCGAGCTTCTGCCGCAGCCGCCCGAGCAGGAGAACAAGCCGCTGGTGTGGCCATACTGGCCGATCAAGTTGCGCACCTCGTCCTCGCACGAAGAGGGCTGCGAGCGCGACTGGTCGGTGGCGACCAAGCGCTTCGAAGGCAAGAGCGGCAAGGTGGAAAAACTGATCGGCGCGCGCCTGGAGTGGAAGGACGGCAAGATGTCCGAAGTGCCGAATTCCGAGTTCGAGGTCAAGGCCGATCTGGTGTTGCTGGCGATGGGGTTCGTCTCGCCGGCGGCGCCGGTGCTTGAAGCCTTCGGCGTCGACAAGGACGCTCGCGGCAACGCCAAGGCCACCACCGACGGCGCTGGCTGCTACAAGACCAATGTCGACAAGGTCTTCGCCGCCGGCGACATGCGCCGCGGCCAGTCGTTGGTGGTGTGGGCGATCCGCGAAGGCCGACAGGCTGCGCAAGCGGTCGACGAATTCCTGATGGGCGCTTCCGACCTGCCACGCTGAGCCCGGCAACCGGCGAAGGACGCCGAAGCCGGGTGGCTCAGCCGATCAGCATCGGCACCAGCAAGGTGCCCACCATGCCGGCAAGGCCGAAGATGATCAGCGTGATCAGGCAATAGCCCCAGATGTCCTTCAGCCCTAGCCCCGAGATGCCCAGCGCCGGCAGGGCAAAGAAGGGCTGCAGGAAGTTGGTCCACAAGTCGCCAACGGTAAAGCCGTTGACCGCCACATAGGCCGGCACACCGAGCTGACGAGCGGCTTCCACCAGCACCGGGCCCTGGATGGCCCATTGGCCGCCGGCCGAAGGCACGAAGATATTGATCAGCCCCGCCGACAGCATGGACACGAAGCCGAAGGTCTGTGGCGTGGCGATGGACACTGTCCATTGCGCGATGGTCAGCACCAGCCCGGAGCCGGCCATCATGCCCATGATGCCGGCGTAGAAAGGGAACTGCAGGATGATCCCGGAGGCCGCGCGCACGCCGTTGGCGAACACTTCGGCGTAGCGCTTGAGGCTGCCGTGCAGCACCACCCCCAGGATCAGGAAGGCGAAGTTGAGAATGTTGAGATCCAGCTCGAAGCCCTGCGTGGCGAACCGATAGGCTATCCACGCCATTCCGCCGGCGCCCAGGGTCCACGCCAGCAGGCGGCTGTCGTCCAGGCGTTCGGCCATGCGCCGTGGACCTTGCGTGGCCGCCGGCGGCGGCGGGTCCATCCGAGCGAGCGCTTCGGGGCTGACGATGACCGCCTCGTGCGCATCCGGCAGCATGCGCCGATAGGCCCAGATCACACCGGTCAAAGCCAGCACCGATGTCACCATCAGAGTCGGACCGAAAATGGTCTGCGACTGCGGGATCAGGCCGATTTCCGCTTCCAGGAAATGTCCCGGCGTGGCGACCAGGATCGGCGCGGTGATGGTCAGGCCCATCGCCAGCGCGCACAGCGCGGCGCTATATGCCGCCGCCACCAGCAGCGGGTAATCCACCGGCACCCGCTTGGCCACCTCGCGCGCCAGGATCGGGCCGATCACCAAGCCGAATCCCCAGCTGATCCAGCACGCAGCCGCGGCGACCAGGGCGGTGAGCGTGATCGCGGCCGCGGGTGTCTTCGGGAGGCCCGCGAGTGCAGCCAGGCCGCGCTGCACCGGCGGCGCCATCGCCAGGCAGTATCCGGTGACCAGGATCAGGGTCATCTGCATGCCGAAGGCCAGAAAGTCCCAGAAGCCGCCATACCAGTGCTGCACCATCTGCATCGGTGTCTGGCGCATCACCACCACGCCCAGGAGCAGGGTGACCAGACTCAGCAGCAGGGTGAGGGTCAGCGCTTCAGGCATCGCCTTTTCCGCCGCCCAGCGGAAGCGTCTAGCAACCGATTTCAGCACAACCGTCTCCTCCGGCGACGCCGGACTCCTGGCGGTACGCACAGGCGATCAAAAGCCGCCGGGCCCTATTTCTGTTCGGACTTGCCCAGCAGGCCGCGCGCAATTTCGCCGGCACGGTCGTTGAGCAGACGGATGGTCTCGTAGATGTTGCCCACCGTGTGGTCGTGCACGTCGCGCACCTGTTGCACCGGCTTTTGCAGCGCGTCGATCTTTTCCAGCGCGTCGAACGGCATGCTGGCAATGGACAGGTGCACCTGTTCCACCGTGGTGGCACCGTCGTCGATGGCTTTTTCCACGATACGTTGCAGGCTCAGCAGTTTCTCGGACATTGGGAACTCCGGTAGCGGAAAGCGGGAACGAAAAATCGGGTCAGCGACAATTCACCGGCAGCTTTTCGGGATCGTCTTCCAGCTGCTGCAGGCGCGCCACGATGCCCGGCGTCGCCGGCGACTGCGCGAACAGGGTAAGAAAACCGCTCAGCTCGTGTTCCACGCTGTCCTGGTCGCCGCAGGCACAGGTGCCCAGCGTCACCGTCTCTTCCAGGTCTGCGACGAACTGGCGGGCATACCCGACATAGGCCTGGGGAAACGCGCGGCGAAAGTCGGTCCAGGCCAGATACAGATCCGGCACGATGCCTTCGGAATAGCGCACGCAGGGCGCCACCCGCGAGGTCTGACGCAGGTAGGTCGGCAGCAGGTCGTCGCCCCAGCTCTGCCGGTAGCGACGAAAGAACGCCCGATCCTGATCCAGCCCCTTGTCCAGCGACAGCTGGCGGAAGAACTCGGGGTCGGGCGCTGCGTAGACGTCGTAACCGCGCGACAGCCGCATTCCGCGCAGCAGGCGCTGCAGCTCGTCGAACTCCGCGTCCGGCAGGGTTTCCAGCCAGGCCTGGCTGTCCTGGATGTGCATGGTGTGGTCCTGCACCGCCAGCGCGGCGACGAACAAGGGTTCCAGCGAACTGCGCGCGGGAGCGGATTCCACCGCGCCCAGTGTCTGCAGGTAATCGGTGATCGGTGCGGGCCAGTCGTTCGCCCGCACGGCGCTGTGGGCGAGCACGCCCAGGAGCAGCAGGATCGAGGCGCGGATTGCCGTCATGCGCTTCTCATCTCGGTTCAGGCCAGGGGCGGATTGTGACCTGTCGGGCCGCCGCGCACAGCGGCCGCGCCACCCGGCGGCGGCCTTTTCAATAAACTCGGGCTCTTGGCGGGGCCATGCGCGCAGCAGACGCGCCGAACGGGGGAACGGTCGAGCATGAAGAAAATCGGAATCGGGGTGCTGTTGCTGCTGGTGGCGGCAGTGGTCGCGATCGGGGTGAGCTTCCGGCCGGCGACCCTGCCGGTCACCGAGAACATCCCCATCGTATTGATCGATCCGCCGACGGTAGCAGGGGTGAGCCTGTCCGCCATCTACGCGGGGCGCATGCGCTCCAGGGCGGCGTTCGCCTATCGTGGCGGCAGTTTCACCGAAGAGCGGGTGTTCGGCATGGGCGCCATTCTGGTGCGTCATCCGGCGGCGCATCTGCTGTTCGACACCGGCTTTGGCGAGAACGTCGACGAGCAGGTGCAGTCTCTGCCCTGGCTGATGCGGACGATGACCGACTACACCCCGGAGCGTACGGTCGCCGCGCAGTTCGCCGAGGCCGGCTACGACTACAAGCAGATCTCGCGCATCGTGCTGACCCACGCGCACTGGGATCACGTCAGCGGCATACCCGACTTTCCCGGACTGCAGATCATGGTCAGCCAGGAAGAGGCCGACTTCATGGAAAGCGACGACCCTGCCGCCGCGCTGGCCAAGAGTTTCGGGTTTTTGCCGGTGGCTCCGTTCAACTATCGCGAGACGCCCTACCTGGGCTTCGAGCGCAGCTTCGACGTGTTCGGCGACGGCAGCGTGGTGGTGGTGCCCACGCCCGGCCACACCCCCGGTGCGATGCTCACGTTCGTCCACACCGAGGACGGCAAGCACTATGCGCTGATCGGCGATCTGGTGTGGCAGGCCGAGGGCATCGAACTGCCGGCTGAACGACCGCTGCTGTCGCGGCTGATGGTGGATCACGATGCCGCCGCCGTACGCAGCCAGATTGTGCACCTGCATCGCCTGCAGAAGATGTGGCCCGAGTTGATCATCGTGCCCGCGCACGACCGCCGGGTGTGGGACGACCTGCCGCGCTTCCCAGGCTGAGCAACGGTAAACTCGCGCGGCCCCCAAGGCCGACCGGCAGTTGACGGCGTCGACAAGCGGGGCCGTTCGAATCCGGCGACGATTTTCGCGCTGCGGCTGACCCCGCCAGCCACCACGACGGGTTTCGAGTGTTCCGTTGCGAAACGTCCGGAGAAACTATGAGCGTGAGTCTTGGTGGTGGAAACGCAGGGCAGGGTCGGTTGGAAGCCGGCGCAGGGGCGCAAGACCGCAGTTTGCAGGTCGCGCCAAGCGAGTCGGCTGGCGCATCGATGTCCGGGCCTGCCGTTGTCGTGTCCCCGACAGCGCCGTTACCCCATGACCCCGCAGATGAATCCGCGACGATCGCGTCGCAGATCATGGCCGAACTGCGCCGACGCCAGAACGACGAAGACGACACCGACGACGGCGAGGAAGCCGCGCCGATGGAGGTCGCGGCCAGCGAGCACTCCACGGCGGTCGACGGCACCACAGTGGCTGCGCAGGCAGCACCGGCCCCGGGAAGTGGTGCGTACTCCGGCGCCGAAGCCTCCCCTGCAGCGGAGAAAAAATCCGGCTGGGCACCGGAAGGCTTCTGGATACGCGCAGGCGGTGCAGCGCTGATCGGCACCATCGCCGTGGTCGCCGACAGCGATGACGACGACGATGGCGCGGTGGATCCCACCAACCGCGCGCCCGCCATCACCAGCAATGGCGGCGGGACCAGCGCCGCCGTCAACGTGGCCGAAAACGCGACCACCGTGACCACGGTGGTGGCCACCGATGCCGACGCCGACCCCGTCACCTACAGCATCACCGGTGGTGCCGATGCCTCGCGCTTTGCCATCGACGGCAGCACCGGTGCATTGCGCTTTGCTACCGCACCGGACTTCGAATCGCCGCAGGACACCGGCAGCAACAATGTCTACAACGTCGTCGTCACCGCCAGCGACGGCACGCTGAGCGATGCGCAGACGATCGCGGTGACGGTGACCAACGTCGACGAGGAAGGCAACGAGGCGCCCATCATCACCAGCAACGGCGGTGGCAGCAGCGCGGCGCTCAACGTGGCAGAAAACACCACGGCTGTGACCACGGTGGTCGCCACCGATGTCGATGAAGACAGCACGTTGACCTACAGCATCAGCGGCGGCGCCGACCGTGAGTTTTTCACCATCAACGCCAGCAGCGGCGTGCTGCGTTTCATTGCCGCGCCGGATTTCGAGAATCGGCAGGACAGCGGCACCAACAACACCTACGTGGTGCAGGTGACGGTCAGCGACGGTGACCTCACCGACATGCAGACCATCACCGTCACGGTCACCAATGTGGCGGAGAATGCCGCGCCGCAGATCACCAGCAACGGCGGCGGCGCCAGCGCGATGATCGAGCTGGCCGAGGACGAAACCGAAGTCACCACCGTGGTGGCCACGGACGCCGATGCCGGCGACGCCCTGACCTACAGCCTGGGTGGCGGCGCCGATGCCGAGCTGTTCGAGATCGACGCCACCACCGGGGAACTGACGTTTGCCGACGCACCGGACTTCGAAGCGCCGGCCGATGCCGACGAGGACAACGTCTACGAGGTGATCGTCACCGTCAGCGACGGCAGCCTCAGCGACAGCCAGACCCTGAGCGTCGAGATCACCGATGTCGACGAGGACAACCAGGCGCCGACCATCGACAGCGGCGGAGGCGCCGACACTGCTGCGGTGGACGTCGTCGAGGGCGACACCGAGGTCGCCACCGTGCTGGCCAGCGACCCCGACGATGACACACTGGATTTCGGCATCATGGGCGGCGCCGACGCCGATCTGTTCGAGATCGATGCGCTCACCGGCCTGCTGAGCTTTCTGGAAGCGCCCGACTTCGATGCCCCCGCCGACGCCGACGAGAACAATATCTATGAGGTGATCGTCGCGGTCACCGATGGCAGCCTGAGCGATAGCCAGACGATTTCGGTCACCGTGACCGAAACTGCCGAAGCCGCCTTGGCGATGTCGGGCTTCGATCCCGCTGCCAGTGCGCTGTTCACCGAACCGGACCTGATCGCATGAAGTTCTTTCTCGATACCGCCGATATCGGCGAGCTGAGCCAGGCTGCGGCGTCCGGGCTGGTCGACGGCGTCACCACCAATCCCTCGCTGATTGCCAGGACCGGTCGCAAGCTGCGTGACGTGGTGGACGACATCGTCAGGATTGTGGACGGCCCCATCAGCGTGGAAACCATCAGCCTGGATGCGCCCGGCATGATTGCCGAGGGCGAAGGGTTTTCCGCGATACACCCCAACATCGTGATCAAGTGCCCGCTGACGCCCGAGGGGCTCAAGGCCACCAAGGCGCTGACCGACAGCGGGCGCAAGGTCAACGTCACCCTGTGTTTTTCGCCGCTGCAGGCATTGCTTGCGGCCAAGGCGGGCGCAACATATATCAGTCCGTTCGTGGGGCGGCTCGACGATGTGGGCCAGGACGGCATGCTGCTGATACGCGAGATCGTTCAGATCTACCGCAATTACAACTTCAAGACCGAGGTGCTCGCCGCCAGCCTGCGTCACCCGATCCATGTGCTGGAATCGGCCAAGGCCGGCGCCCACGTCGGCACCCTGCCTTACTCGGTGTTCCAGATGCTGTTCAAACACCCGCTCACCGACATCGGCCTGGAAAAATTCCTGGCCGACTGGAAGAAGGTGCCGCAGGGCTGAACGCCCACCGGCGCGTCGCCACGACGATGCTTCGCATCTGGCCCGTACTCGTCGCGTTACTGATGGCATCGCCGCTGCCTGCACAGGAATCCGAAGTGCGCCATGCCGCCGTCGAACGCATGATCGAACACGACCTGCGTGGTCGTGGCATTCGCGACCAGCGGGTTCTGGACGCCATGCGCCGAGTCCCGCGCGCGCGCTTCGTGCCACCGGAGCTGGCCGCGCGCGCGTATGAGGACCGGCCGCTGCCTATCGGCCACGGACAGACCATCTCGCAGCCCTACGTGGTGGCCTGGATGACCGAATCCCTGCAACTGCGCGGCGACGAAAAAGTCCTGGAGATCGGCACCGGCTCCGGTTATCAGGCTGCGGTGCTGGCCGAACTGGGCGTGCAGGTTTATTCCATCGAGATCGTCGAAGCGCTGGCCTTGCGCGCACGACAGCTCCTCAACACTCTGCCTTACGCCAACGTGTTTCTGCGCACCGGCGATGGTTACCGCGGCTGGCCCGAAGCCGCCCCCTTCGACGCCATCCTGCTCACCGCTGCGCCCGGCAGGATTCCGCAGCCTCTGCGTGACCAACTCGCGGTGGGCGGGCGCATGGTGCTGCCGCTGGGCGAACAGGACGACCGCGGCCAGACCATGCTGCGCATCCTGCGCACGCAAGACGGTTTCACGGAGCAGCGGCTGGGATCGGTGCGCTTCGTGCCGATGACCGGCGAGGTTCAGACGTCGCCGTAGACCGCGGTAATCGGGTAACGCCGTTCGCGGCCGAACGCGCAGCGCGTGACCTTGGGGCCCGGCGGCGCTTGCCGGCGTTTGTACTCCGAGCGCCGCACCAGTCCTGCAACGCGTTTGACGACTGCGTCCTCGAAGCCCATGGCCACGATCTCGGAGATCGAGCGGCTGTCCTCCACGTAGGCTTCGAGCACCGGGTCCAGCACTTCGTAGGGCGGCAGCGAGTCGGAATCCTTCTGGTCCGGGCGCAACTCGGCCGAAGGCGGCCGCGTCAGCACCCGCTCGGGAATGACGGGAGAGAGGGTATTGCGATAGCGCGCCAGCTCGAACACCAGGGTCTTGTAGACGTCCTTGATCGGCGCAAAGCCGCCGCACATGTCGCCGTACAGCGTGGCGTAGCCCACCGCCATTTCCGACTTGTTGCCGGTGGTGAGCACCACGTGGCCAAACTTGTTCGACAGCGCCATCAGCAGCACTCCGCGCGAGCGCGACTGCATGTTCTCTTCGGTGATGTCGATGTCGCGACCGACGAAGGTTGGCGCCAGGGTCGTGTTGAGCGCGGTGAAGGTCGGTTCGATGGGCAGCACCGAATAGCGGATGCCCAGCGCCTCGGCTTCGATGCGGGCGTCGTCGTTCGACATGTCCAAGGTGTAGCGCGAGGGCAGTGACACCCCCCAGACCCGCTCCGGGCCCAGCGCGTCGGCGGCGATGGCGGCGACCAGCGCCGAGTCGATGCCGCCCGACAGGCCGATCAGCGCGCCCGGAAAGCCGTTGCGGTTCACGTAGTCGCGCACCGACTGCACCAGACCGCGATATACCACCGCGGCTTCTGCGGGGCGCGGCTCGATCTGGCCCGTCAGGGTCTGGCCGTCGAAGCTCACCACGCCCAGCGCTTCTTCGAACGCGGGCGCGCGAAAGCTCACCTGGCCGTCGGTGCCCACCGCCTGGGAGTCGCCGTCGAACAGCAGATCGTCCTGCCCGCCGACCTGGTTAACGTAGAGCACGGGCAGGCCGGTTTCCGTCGCGCGCGCGCGCAGCACCTGTTCGCGTTGAGTGGATTTGCCCAGGGCGAACGGCGAGGCGTTGAGGTTGATCATCAGCCGCGCACCCAGATCGCGGCTCTCATCCGCCGGGCCCGGACCCCAGATGTCCTCGCAGATGCACAGGCCCACGGGCACGCCCTTGAGATCGAACACGCAGGCGCTGTTGCCGGGCAGGAAGTGGCGCTTCTCGTCGAACACGCCATAGTTGGGCAGCAGGCGCTTGCGATAGCGGCGCACGGTCTGGCCGTCGCGAAACACCGCGGCGGCGTTATAGATGCCCTCCTCGGCGTACTCGGGGTAGCCGACCACCACGTGGATGCCTTGCACTTGATCGCGGACACGGCCCAGGCCGGCGTCGACCGCGGGCGGGATGCCCGAGCGCAGCAGCAGGTCGTCCGGCGGGTAACCGAGGATGGCGAGTTCGGGAAACGCGATAAGGTCGGCGCCCAGCACGTCGCGTGCCCGGACGGCGGCGCCAATGATCTTTTCGACGTTGCCTTCGATGTCGCCCACCCAAAGGTTGAGCTGTGCGGCAACCAGACGCAGGGTATCCGGCATGGTGATCGATTGTCGGACATCGCGTGTCGCCGCGTCGAGCGCAAGACGGCAGTCATCGCGTGCTCAGCCCGCAGGGCTAGAGTCCGGGCTTGGGCAGGAGCGGAAATGCGTTCGAGCAAGCGTCGATGGATGTGGGTTCTCGGGCTGCCGCTCGCCATCTTGCTGGTGCTGGTCCTGGCGTGGGACTGGAACTGGATCAAACCCTGGGTCGAACGGCAGGCCGGGGCGGCGCTGGGCCGCGAGGTTCGAATCGCGGAGCTGGATCTTCACGGCTGGCGCCGGCCGACCCTGGTGGCCAGCGGCATCGAGGTGAAGAACCCTGCCGACTTTCCCGGCCAGGCGCGTTTCGGCAGTCTCGACCGGCTGGAAGTCACCATCGATCCTGCGGCGCTGTTGGACCGCACCGTCGCGCTGACACGCATTCACCTGGAAAAGCCGCAGCTGGCGCTGTTCGCGCCGCCGGAAGGCGCACCCAACTGGGTGTTGCCCAGTCGCGAAGCGCCGTCTGACCCCGCCGCATTCGAGCTGAGCCTGGGGCAGTTGAGTATCGCGGGCGGCGAAGTGCACGTGCTGCATCCCGCGTTGAAATCGGATTTCAAGGCGCAGATCGCGACGCGCCCGGGTGAGGACGCGGGGCCGCCCAGCCTGCACATCGATGCCGACGGCAGCTACGCCGGGCAACCCATCCGCGCGCGCTTCGTCGGCGGCTCCTTGCTGAGCCTGCGCGAAGAGTCGGACCCCTACCCGGTGTTTCTGGAAGTGGTCAACGGGCCGACACAGCTTTCGCTCAAGGGCACGGTGCTCGATCCGCTGAAGCTCGGCGGTGCGCGCCTGGCGCTGCGACTTCAGGGCGCCGACATGGCGGCGCTGTATCCGCTCACCGGGGTGCCATTGCCGCAAACCGCACCGTTCGAGATCGAGGGCAAATTCGGGTATCTCAAGGATGCTTCCGGTTCGCAGTTCCGCTTTCGCGAATTCAGCGGCACCGTCGGCAGCTCCGACCTGTCGGGCGATCTCGCGGTGCGCACCGGCGGCCCGCGACTCAAAATCACGGGCGAGATGCGATCAGACAGCGTGTTGCTGTCCGATCTCGGCGGCTTTGTCGGCGCCGCGCCCGGCGAGGGCACTGACGGCATGACCGCCGAGCAGAAAGCCGAGCGCACCGAGCGCGAAGCCAGTCCGCGCCTGCTGCCCGACACGCCCATCAATCTGCCCAAGCTGCGTGGTGCCGATTTCGACCTGCGCTACACCGCGAAACGCATCCAGAGCGCGGACACGCCGCTCGACGATCTGTTTGCGCAGCTGCGCATCGACGACGGCGTACTGAGCTTGCGACCGATCAAGTTCGGTGTGGGCGGCGGAGCGATCGCCGCCAATCTGCGCCTGGACGGCACCCGGGATCTGGCGCAGGTCCAGGCCGATGCCGACTTTCAGAGCGTGGATTTCGGCAAGGTGCTGAGCAAGACCCTCAAGTATCGCGGCGCCGGCAAGATCGACGGCCGTATGAACCTCGATGCGAGCGGCAACAGCGTGGCGGACTTGCTCGCGGACGGTGACGGCAAGCTGCGCTTGTCGATGGCCGGCGGCGATGTGAGCGCACTGCTGATCAACCTGGCCGGCCTCGATTTCGGCAATGCACTGCTGTCCGCGCTGGGCATTCCCAGTCGCGCGGAGCTGCGCTGCATGGTGGTCGATGCCGATCTTGCAGATGGACTGCTGAAAGCCCGCACCTTGCTGCTCGACACCACCGAGGCCAACGTGGTCGGAACCGGCAGCGTCAACCTCAAGACCGAGCAAGTGGACCTGCGCGTGGTCACCCAGCCCAAGACCTTCAACATCGGCTCTGCCGCGGCGCCGATCAACGTCAGCGGTCCACTCAAGAACCCTAACGTGCGACCGGACGCCAGCTCGCTGGCCCTGCGCGGCGGCGCGGCAATCGCGCTGGGCATCGTGGCCACGCCGCTGGCGGCGCTGATCCCCACCATCCAGCTCGGCCGTGGCAAGGACGTGGACTGCGATGCGCTGCTCAAGGTCGTGCGCAGCGAGGCGGCCAAGCTGCCGCGAACGCCCGAGCCGGCGAAGCCAGCCGAAGAACCAGTCTCCGTGGCGCCATAAAAAAGGGCCCGCATTGCGAGCCCTGGGTAGTGGAACGCCTCGGAAAGACTCAGCCCAGCAGCGCCTTCATCGCGGCGCCCAGGTCGGCGGGCGAGCGCACGGTCTTGACTCCCGCGGCTTCCAGCGCGGCGAACTTCTCGTCGGCGGTGCCCTTGCCGCCGGCGATGATGGCGCCGGCATGGCCCATGCGCTTGCCGGCCGGCGCGGTGACGCCGGCGATGTAGGCGACCACCGGCTTCTTGACGTGGGCCTTGATGTATTCGGCTGCCTCTTCTTCGGAAGAGCCGCCGATCTCGCCGACCATGATGATGCCGGCGGTGGCCGGATCCGCCTCGAACAGGGCGATCACGTCGATGAAGCCCATGCCGCGCACCGGGTCGCCGCCGATGCCTACGCAGGTGCTCTGGCCCAGGCCGTTCTGGGTGGTCTGGTGCACCGTCTCGTAGGTCAGGGTGCCGGAGCGGCTGACGATGCCGATCTTGCCGGGCTGGTGAATGTGGCCGGGCATGATGCCGATCTTGCACTCGCCGGGGGTGATCACGCCGGGGCAGTTGGGGCCGATCAGCACAGTGTCCGGGTAGTCGGCACGCAGCGCCGCCTTGACCCGGATCATGTCGTTCACCGGAATGCCTTCGGTGATGCAGACCACCACTTTGACGCCGGCGTCTGCCGCTTCGAGGATGGCGTCGGCGGCGCCCGGGGCGGGCACGTAAATCATGCTGGCTTCGGCGCCGGTGGCGGCGACCGCGTCATGCGCGGTGTTGAACACCGGCAGGTTCAGGTGCTTGCCGCCGCCCTTGCCCGGCGACACGCCGCCGACCATGCGGGTGCCGTAGGCGATCGACTGCTCGGAGTGGAAAGTGCCCTGTTTGCCGGTGAAGCCCTGGCAGATGACCTTGGTGTTCTTGTCGATGAGGATGGACATTTGAGTTCCGGGAATCGGGAATCGGGAATCGGGAATCGTTGATGGGAGGGGTGTTCGTAAGGCTTCTACGATTCCCGATTCTCCATTCCCGATTCCCGGCAGTTTCAGCCTTGTGCCAGCTTGACCACGGTCTGGGCGGCTTCGGTCAGATCCGACACCGGCGTGATCGCCAGGCCCGAATCGCGCAACAACTGCTGGCCCTTTTCCATGTTGGTGCCTTGCAGGCGCGCCACCACCGGCAGCTTCAGGCCAGTCTGCTTGCAGGCGGCGATGATGCCTTCGGCAATCAGATCGCAGCGCACGATGCCGCCGAAGATGTTGATGAAGATGGCTTTGACTTCGGGGCTGGAGGTGATGAGCTTGAACGCCTCGGTGACCTTTTCGGCCGTGGTGCCGCCGCCGACGTCCAGGAAGTTGGCCGGCTGGCCGCCGTGCAGCTTGACGATGTCCATGGTGGCCATGGCCAGACCGGCGCCGTTGACCATGCAGCCGATGTTGCCTTCCAGGGTGACGTAGTTGAGATCGAACTTGGCCGCGGCGCGCTCGCGCTCGTCCTCCTGGCTGGCATCGCGCTGGTGGGCGATCTCCTTCTGGCGGAACAGCGCGTTGTCGTCGAAGTTGAGCTTGGCGTCGAGCGCGAACAGATTGCCCTCGGCGGTGACGATCAGCGGGTTGATCTCCACCATCGACGCATCGCACTCGGTCATCACCCGGTACAGGCCCTGCAGGAAACGGGTGAACTGGTCGGCCTGGTCCTTGGTCAGGTCCATGAAGAAGGCCAATTCACGCGCCTGATACGGCTGCAGGCCGGAAGCCGGGTTGACGTAGATGTGCTTGAGCTTTTCCGGGGTGTGCTCGGCCACTTCCTCGATGTCCATGCCGCCGGACGACGAGGCCATGAACACGATGCGCTCGCGGGTGCGATCAACCAGACCGGAAACGTACAACTCGCGCGCAATGTTTGAGGGTTTCTCAACCCAGACCGAATTGATCGGCAGCCCGGCCGCGCCGGTCTGCTTGGTCACCAGCATCCGCCCCAGCATGCCTTTGGCCGCCTCTTCGGCGGCATCCGGACCGGTGACGAGCTTGACGCCGCCGACCTTGCCGCGACCGCCGGCGTGGACCTGGGCCTTGACCACCACTTTGTCGGTTCCGAGCTGTTTGGCGGCTGCGCGGGCGGCTTCCGGGCTCTCGGCGAGGACACCCTCGGGCACCGGAATCCCGTAGCGGGCGAACAGGGCTTTCGCCTGGTATTCGTGAAGATTCATGACTTCCCCTAGTTTGGACGGGCGATTGTCCCTCAGCCGATGACGCGCTGCAAAAAAATCGTGCGCGGCTATGGCGCCGGCGACGTGCCGGATCGGCAATTCGGCCGGACTGACAAAAATTGTCGGTTGACCGTTCCGGCGCCGTATGATCGTGCTTGGTTCTGCGATTCGAGTAGCTGCACATGGGCATGCTGATCCGACTGCTGCTGATCGGCGCCGCCATCTGGCTCGGCGTGATCTGGTTGCGCAAGCTGCGGCGGTCCTTCAGTGCTGACGACGACACCCCCGTCGCGCCGCCCAGCAGCAAGGTGAAGGAGTTCCAGCCGATGGTCCGCTGCCGCGAATGCGGCGTTCACCTGCCCGCCAAAGCGGTCTCCGAACGGGGCCTGTGCGGCAAATGCCTGCGCTGAGCCCCGCGGCCTGACGGCCTTCAGACGACGCGCCGATACCGCCCTCGTGCCACCTAACGCACCCCTGCCCGAAGACTGGCGAGTGCTGCGGCTGCTGTCCCTGTACCGCCTGGCGCTGGTGGCCCTGTTGCTGTTCCTGCTGGCCGCCGGCTACACGCCGCAGGTGCTGTCGTCGGTCAAACCGGAGTGGTACCGGTGGACCTGCCAGATTTACGGCGGCGCGGCCTTGCTGCTGGCCTGGATGGCGCAACGGCGCCGACCCGGAATGGCGGCGCAGGCCCACATCCATTACCTGGCCGATCTGGGCGCCATCGCCACGCTGGTCCACGCCAGCGGCGGGGTGGACGACGGCCTCGGCGCCTTGCTGCTGATACCGGCGGTGACCTGCGCGCTGATCCTGTCGCTGCGCATGGCGGTGATGCAGGCGTCGCTGGGAACGCTGGTGCTCTTCGGCGAGCAGTTTGTGCGTCATTACGGCCAGCCGCTGGACGCCAGCGAATACACCTCCATCGGCGTGCTGGGCCTGATCCTGTTCGGCACCGCCATCGCTGCCAACACGGTGGCCCAGCGGGCGCGCAAATCCGAGGCGCTGGCCTTGCGCATGGGCAGCGACTTCGACGATCTGTCCAAGCTCAACGAAACCATTCTGGATTCGATGCAGACCGGCGTGCTGGTGCTGGACGAGAACCTGCGCATCGGCAATCTCAATGCCGCGGCGCGCGAGCTGATGCGCACCACCGGGCGTGCCGAGGGGCGCGCGCTGGAGCTGGAATCGGCGCCGCTGGCCGAACGCCTGCGTTTCTGGCTGGCGTCGCGCGACGACGACGAATCGCCGCTGCAGCTGGGACCCAACATGCCGGAGGTGGTGGTGCGGGTGACGCGTCTGCGCGCGGCCACCAGGGGGCCGATCCTGGTGCTGCTCGAAGACGCTTCGCGACTGCGCGAGCAGGCCCAGCAGATCAAGCTGGCGGCCTTGGGGCGACTGTCGGCCAGCATCGCGCACGAGATTCGCAATCCGTTGTCGGCGATCAGTCACGCCGGCCAGTTGCTGTACGAGGCCGACGAGATCGGCGCGGAAAACCGCCGGCTGCTGGCGATGATCCACCGCCACACCGATCGCATCGACAAGATCGTCGACGACGTGATGGCCTTGTCGCGCCGGGAAAGCGCCGCCCCGACCGCGATCCCGCTGGCGCTGTGGATGGAAGACACCGTGGCGCTGTACGCGGAAGGTCGCGCCGCCGGGGAACGACCGATCGAAATGGCCGAGATCGCGCGCAGCGTGAAGGTGCATTTCGATCCGCGCCATCTGCAGCAACTGATGTTCAACCTGTGGGACAACGCGTTCCGGCATGGCGCCCGCGACGGCGTGACCATCGTGGTGCGCCTCGCGATGGGTGTCGAACGGGGGGGGCGGCCATGGCTGGACGTGGCCGACAACGGTCCCGGGGTGGCGCCGGAACTGGTCGATCGCATCTTCGAGCCGTTCTTCACCACCGCGCATGGCGGTACCGGCCTGGGTCTTTACCTGGCGCGCGAGCTGTGCGAGCTCAATCAGGCGAGACTGAGCTATCAGCCGCGAGCCGCGGGCGCCTGTTTCCGCGTCAGCTTCACGCCGGCCGTTGCGATATGAAACGCTTGGCAACCGCCGGAGCACCCGCATGAACAAACACTCGCCGGAGACGCCGCCCCGCACCGCGCTGATCGTCGACGACGAAGCCGACATCCGCGAACTGCTGGAAATCACCCTGTCGCGCATGGGGATCCGCTCCTGCGCCGCGGCCACCCTGGGCGAGGCGCGGGCCTGGCTGAAGGAGCGCAGCTTCGACTTCTGCATCACCGACATGCGCCTGCCGGATGGCAACGGCATCGATCTGGTGCGGCTGGTCCAGCAGCAGTACAGCCGTCTGCCGATCGCGGTGCTCACCGCGCACGGCAACGCCGAAGCAGCGGTGGAAAGCCTCAAGGCCGGCGCGTTCGATTTTGTTTCCAAGCCGGTGGACCTGCGCGTGCTGCGCAAGTTAGTGGAAACCGCCCTGAACGTGAGCGGCGCCGAGCCGGCGGTGGAAGCGCCCGCGGCGGCGGTGCGCGACGACGGTGGCTTGCTCGGCGCGCACGAATCGGTGCTGCGCCTGCGCCAGTTGGTGGAACGCCTGGCGCGCAGCCAGGCCCCGGTGCACATTTTCGGCGAGTCCGGCACCGGCAAGGAGCTGGTGGCGCGCTCCATCCACGCCAAGAGTCCGCGCGCCGGCGCACCGTTCGTGCCGGTCAATTGCGGCGCCATACCCTCGGAATTGATGGAAAGCGAATTCTTCGGCCATCTCAAGGGTTCGTTCACCGGCGCGCTGCGCGACAAGGCCGGCCTGTTCCAGGTCGCCGAGGGCGGCACCTTGTTCCTGGACGAGATTGCCGATCTGCCGCTGGCCATGCAGGTCAAGCTGCTGCGTGCCATCCAGGAACGCGCGATCCGCCCGGTAGGCGCTGAGAACGAGATTCCGGTCAACGTGCGGCTGATCTCCGCCACTCACAAGAACCTGTCCGACCTGGTGGCCAGCGGCGCCTTCCGCCAGGACCTCTACTACCGCGTCAACGTGATCGAGGTGCAGACCCCGCCGTTGCGCCAGCGCGGCGCCGACATCGCGCTGCTGGCCCAGCACATGCTGGCGCGCCTGGCACCGGGCGCCGGTCTGGATCCGGCCCCGACGCTGGACGATGGCGCCACTCGCCTGCTGTTCGGCTACGACTTTCCCGGCAACGTGCGCGAACTGGAGAACATCCTGGAACGTGCGCTGACCCTGTGCGACGGTCGCGTGATCCGCGCCGCCGACCTGCAGTTGCGCCAGGTCGCTGCGACGCCAGCCGCGGCGGCCGACACGCCGACTGCGCCGGCCACGTCTGCCGGCGGCGGATTCGACGATCGGGTGGAGGAAATGGAGCGTCAGGTCATCCGCGAGGCGCTGGAGAAAACCCGCTACAACAAGACCAAGGCGGCGGCACTGCTCGGGTTGACGTTCCGGCAACTGCGCTACAAGGTCAAGAAACTACAGCTCGAGTAAGCCACGCAATGGTTTCACGCCGCATCAAGTCCTGGCCGCCAGCGGTCGCCCTCTGCACGCTGCTGCTGGCGGCCTGCGAGCCGACGTCCGCGCCCGACCATCAGACGCCTTCGCCTGGAGTGCCCGCGCGCGCTCAGCCGGCGGCACCTGAGCAACGCCTGCAGCAGCTGTTCGACGAGACCTGGCAGCGCCGCCTGGCCGCCGATCCGGCCGCCGCCACTTACCTGGGCGACATGCGTTTCAACGATCGCTGGGAGGACCTGAGCGAGGCGGCCATCGAGGCCGATCATGCGCAGGATCGCCTGGCGCTGGAACGGCTCGCCGCGATCGACCGCGCCGTTCTGCCGGCCGCGCAACAACTCGATTACGACCTGTTCCGCTACGACCTCGAAGATCGCATCGCCGGCTTCGAACTGGACGCTCACCTGATGCCGCTCAACCAGCTGCAGGGCGTGCAGTTGCGCTCGCAGATCGTGGCGTTCTCGCCGTTCGCCACGGCTGCGGATTACGACAACTGGCTGGCGCGACTGCAGAGCCTGGACGAACTGGTGGACCAGACCATCGCACTGCTGCGTCGTGGGATCGCGGAAGGGCGTATGCCGCCAAGAATCGTGATGCGCCGGGTGCTGCCGCAACTGGCCGCCCAGCAGGTGCAGGACGCCGCGGACAGCGCTTACTACACCCCTTTCCAGAGCCTGCCGGAAGGCATTCCGGCAGAGGTGCGCGTGCAACTGGAACTGGCCGGGCAGTCGCTGATCGCCGACGTGGTGGTGCCCGCTTACGCGCGGCTGCAGGCGTTTCTGGAGCAGACCTACATTCCGGCCTGTCCCGAAAACGACATGGGCCTATCCGCGCAGCCGCGCGGTAGCGAGCTGTACGCCCATCTGGTGCGTCACCACACCAGCAGCGATTTGAGCGCCGACGCCATTCACGAACTGGGCGTGCGCGAAGTGGCGCGTATCGAAGACGAGCTGACCGCGTTGATGCGCGCCGCCGGGCACCAGGGCAGCGCCGCGAGATTCAAGGAGAAGCTGAGCTGGAATCCGCGCTATGCCTACGACAGCGCTGCCGCCCTGCTCGGTGCCTACCGCAATATCGCCAAGCGCATCGATCCCGAGTTGCCGCGCTTGTTCGGCAGGTTGCCGCGCACGCCCTACGGCGTGCGCGAGATCGACGAGGTGGCGGCGCCGTCGGCACCGGCGGCTTACTACTACGCGCCGGCCGCCGACGGCTCGCGGGCGGGATTTTTCTACGCCAACACCTATCGTCCCAAGACCCGCGCCGGTTGGGAGATGGAGGCTCTGACCGCGCACGAGGCGGTGCCCGGCCATCATCTACAGATCGCACTGGCACAAGAGTTGGAGGACATTCCGGACTTTCGCCGGCTGGGCCTGAACTTCAGCGCCTTCGTCGAAGGCTGGGCGCTGTACGCCGAGTCGCTGGGTCCCGAACTGGGCCTGTACCAGGACTACGGCTCGCGGTTCGGCCGCCTGACCTTCGAGATGTGGCGGGCGGTGCGGCTGGTCGTCGACACCGGCCTGCACGCCAAGGGCTGGTCGCGCAAGAAGGCGCGCGAATATTTTGCCGAGCACGTACCCAAGTCGGAGGACGAGATCGCAGTGGAGGTGGACCGCTATATCGCCATGCCAGGGCAGGCACTGGCCTACAAGATCGGCGAGCTCAAGATTCGGGAACTGCGTCGTACCAGCCAGGAGCGCCTGGGCGAGCGCTTCGACATCCGTGGCTTCCACGATGCGGTGCTGGGCCAGGGCGCGTTACCGCTGCCCCTGCTGGAGCGGCAGGTGCAGGACTGGGCCGACTCGCTGGCGCAGCCGCCGGCCGCGGTTCAGCCGAGTTCGTAGATCAGGATGGAGCGGCCCTGACTGGCGATGATGCCGTCCTCCTCCAGCTTCTTGAGCACGCGCCCCGCCATCTCGCGCGAGCAGCCGACGATGCGCGCCAGTTCCTGCCGGCTGATCTTGATCGTCGTGCCCTTGGCGGTGGTGACGGCGCCGGGCTTCTTGCACAGCTCCAGCAGCTCGTGGGCAAGCCGGCCGGCCACGTCCAGAAACGCCAGATCGCGCAGGCGACGGCTGGTATCGCGCAGTCGCGCGGCCAGCTGCCCGGCCACCTCGAACATGATCTCGGGCTGACGCTGCACGAACTCGCGGAACGCCTCGTACTCCAGCTCCGCCACCAGGATCGGCGTGCGGGTGCGCACGATCGCGGTGCGCGTGGCCTGAGCCGGGAACAAGCACATCTCGCCGAAGAATTCGCCGGGGTTGAGATAGGCCAGCACCATTTCCCGCTCGCCTTCACGGGTCAGCACGCTGACCGAGCCCTCCAGGATCAGATACAGCGAGCGCGGCGGGTCGCCCGCCTTGAGAATGTTGAACTTGGGCGGAAAGCTGCGCTTGCGCGAAACTTCGATGAACTCCCTGACTGCCGGTTTATCGAACATCTCCCCTCCGTGGCGCCCGCGCAAATGCACGCCGCGCGTGTTTTGGCGAAAATAGCACAGCGTTCAGGTTTCCATTCCATCCCGGGTCCGCCATGCAAGCACGTGTCAAATGGGTCGAACAGGCCGCCTTTGTCGGCGAGACCGGCAGCAGCCACGCCGTGGTCATCGACGGCCCGGCCGAGATCGGCGGACGCAACCTGGGTGCACGGCCGATGGAACTGATGCTGTTGTCGGTCGGTTCCTGTTCGGCGGTGGACGTGCTGCACATCCTCAAGAAGGCGCGCCAGCCGGTTACCGATTGTTTCGTGGAGGTCGACGGCCGTCGGGCACAGACCGAGCCCAAGGTGTTCACCGATATCCACCTCAAGTTCGTCATCACCGGCACCGGGCTGAGCGAGCCGCAGGTGCGGCGGGCGGTGGAGCTTTCGGCCGACAAGTACTGCTCGGCCTCCATCATGCTCAAGCGCGGCGGTGTCAACGTCACGCACAGTTACGAGCTTCGCTCCTAGGAGAGGTGCGGCAGGCGGTTCCGACGCACCCGGATGGCGGCGACGCCAGCGGCCGCCGTGACGCACGGTCGTCATCTGCCTTGCGTCATAATTCCTTCTTGATAGAGGCCGCGCCAGCGCCGCGCGGCATGCGACACCTCGGGAGATTCCATTAGTGAGTAAGTCCACCAGCAACTCGAAGCTGAAGCTTCACGGGTTCAACAACCTGACGAAGACGCTTTCGTTCAACATCTACGATATCTGCTACGCGCGCAGCGCCGAGCACAATCGCGAGTACATCGAGTACATCGACGAGGCCTACAACGCCGAGCGCCTGACCTCCATCCTTACCGAGGTGGCCGACATCATCGGCGCGCACGTGCTCAACGTCGCCCGTCAGGATTACGACCCCCAGGGCGCCAGCGTCACCATGCTGATTTCCGAAGGTCACCTGGACGGCTTGCCGACGCCGGGCAAGAAGAAGGAGTCGGTGGTGGCGCACCTGGACAAGAGCCACATCACCGTCCACACCTATCCCGAGACCCATCCCGACAACGGCATCAGCACCTTCCGTGCAGATATCGACGTCTCCACCTGCGGCAAGATCTCGCCGCTGAAGGCGCTGAACTTTCTGATCAAGAGCTTCGAGTCCGACATCGTGGTCATGGACTACCGCGTGCGCGGCTTCACCCGCAACGTGCGCGGCATGAAGCACTTCATCGATCATCAGATCGACTCGATCCAGAACTTCATCTCGCGCGACATCAAGGATCGTTACGACATGGTCGACGTAAACGTCTACCAGGAGAGCCTGTTCCACACCAAGATGCGCCTCAAGGAACTGGATCTCGATACCTACCTGTTCGGCGAAGGCGTCTCGGAACTGCCGCCGCGCGAAGCCAAGCGCATCCGCGACCGCGTCAACCACGAGATCATGGAAGTGTTCTACGGCCGCAACATCCAGCGTTGAGGCGGGCCGCGGTCCAGTCGTTGGTAAAAGCTAATTAGGAGAGTAAGTTCTAATTAGCTGAGTAAAAAAGAATTAGGGGAGTAAGGACCGTGACAGTCGGTCCGCCGGCGGGTCAGAGGGCTCGCGAGTCCCGCGCAATGGCAGCGACCTTGTTTCTGCCCGTGGATCAGTCTGAACTACAGGGATGACCTCACCAGTCGACCCTGACGCATCCGCGATCCGCCTCCGGGAGGAAAACGCGCGCCTGATTGCATTGCTCGAGGCACACGGTATCGACTGGAAGGGCCGTCCAGCGCATCCCAAGCAGCCCTCGGCCCCCGAACCAGAGCCCTCAAAGCTCACCCCGGCGGAGAAAATCGCGCTGTTTCGCAGGCTGTTCCGGGGCCGCACCGACGTGTTCCCGGTGCGGTGGGAAGGGAAAACCACCGGGAAGAGCGGCTACACGCCGGCCTGCGCGAACGAATGGCGGGCCGGGATCTGCGAAAAGCCGCGCATCAAGTGCTCCGAATGCGGCCACCGCCAGTTCGTGCCGCTGTCGGACGGGGTGTTCTTTGAGCACCTGTCCGGGAAGAAGACGGTCGGGGTCTACCCGCTGCTTGGCGATGACACCTGCCACTTCCTGGCCGTCGACTTCGATGAGGAGGAGTGGCGAGACGAGGCGCTGGCGTTCGCCCAGTCCTGCAAGGACCTAGGTGTTTCCTGCGCGCTGGAAATCTCCCGGTCCGGCAAGGGCGCACACGCCTGGATATTCTTTGCCAGTCCAGTTCATGCCCGGGATGCGCGTCGCCTCGGGACCGCCATCATCAGCCACACGTGCGCGCGCACTCGGCAGTTGAAGCTGACCTCCTACGACCGCCTGTTCCCCAATCAGGACACGATGCCGAAAGGGGGCTTCGGCAACCTGATCGCCTTGCCCCTGCAGAAAGGGCCCCGGGAGTCGGGCTTCAGCGTCTTCGTTAATGAGTCCTTGGAGCCTTACCCCGATCAGTGGGGCTACTTGGTGTCCATTCGACCCATGTCTGCGGCGGACATCGAACCCACCCTGCTCCGCGCGACCGGCGGGGTACACCCGTTGGACGTGACCTTCATCGACGATGAAGACCTACGCGAGCCCTGGAAGCGGCCTGCGCCTGCCAACAAGAAGTTGCCGGGGGCGATGCCAAGCAACGTCACGGTAACCCTGGCCAACCTCGTTTACTTCGACAAGGCTCAGCTATCTCAACCGCTCGCAAACCGGCTGATCCGCCTGGCCGCGTTCCAGAATCCGGAGTTCTACCGTGCGCAGGCCATGCGCATGTCGGTCTGGGACAAGCCGCGAGTCATCGGCTGTGCGGAGAACTACCCCAGGCACATCGGACTGCCGCGCGGCTGTCTGGACGCCGCGCAGGAGTTGCTCGATCAGAACGTCATCCGGTGCGAGCTTCAGGACGAGCGATTCGAGGGACGCCCTATTGACGTCACATTCGTCGGAACGCTGCGGCCGGACCAAGAGGCCGCGGTCACCGCAATGCTTCGCCATGACACCGGGGTCCTGTGCGCGCCCACCGCTTTCGGCAAGACCGTCACGGCGGCAGCGCTGATCGCCCGACGCCGCGTCAACACCCTTGTATTGGTCCATCGCACCGAACTCCTCAAGCAGTGGCAGGAACGCTTGCAGTCATTCCTGGGCGTCGGGAAAGGCGTCATCGGGACCATCGGCGGCGGCAAGTCAAAGCCGACAGGGATCATCGACATCGCGGTGATGCAGTCCCTGTCACGGCGGGGTGAGGTGGATCCTCTCGTTGAGAATTACGGCCACGTCATCATCGACGAGTGCCACCACGTTGGCGCGCTGTCGTTCGACGCGATACTGAAGCGGGTCAAGTCCAAGGCCGTACTGGGGCTTACGGCGACGCCGATCCGGCGCGACGGGCAGCAGCCGATCATCTTCATGCAATGTGGACCGATCCGGCACACCGCGATCCAGCCAGAAGAGGCTCCCAAAGATCTGGTTGTCGTGCCCAGGATGATGCACACCTCGATCGACCTGCCGAAGGAAGTCGGAATCCAGGAGGTCTTTCGTCATCTCGCCGTTGACCAGGACCGGACCGCGGCAATTGCTGAGGAGATCCGCGACGCCTACGCCCAGGGCCGTAAGGTGCTGGTGCTCACTGAGCGAACCGAGCACGTTGATTCGATTGTGTCCGCCCTCGAACAAAGCGTAGAAAACCTGTTCGTCCTCCACGGCAGGATGTCGAAGAAGGGTCGATCTGGTGTGGTTGCCGCGCTTGAAGTGCTGCCCGCCAACGCTCCGCGAGTGCTTCTCGCGACCGGCAAGCTGGTCGGCGAAGGCTTCGACCACGCGCCTCTCGACACTCTGGTGCTGGCCATGCCGGTGTCCTGGAAGGGAACACTGCAGCAGTACGCGGGCCGGCTGCACCGCGCGCATTCTGAGAAGGCGGACGTCCGAATCATCGACTTCGTGGATTCCGGTAACGCCGCCCTCCTGAGGATGTGGGAGAAACGTCAGCGAGGGTATCGCGCGATGGGGTACAGGATCGCTCGACCCAGCCAACTTGATCCTGCCTGACCCTTGAACGACATCAATCCCACGGGCATTCAGGTCGAAAGCAATCTGTACGACCGGCAGCTGGCGAAGTGCCTTGCGGCAGGTGCTTCTGCCGCCGACGCCACGGAAGCGGTACTTAGATCGTATGTTGACGGTATCCCCAAATTTCGTGGAAAGCAGAAGCTATCGCGCGCCGTCCTGGACGCCGCCTTCTGGTCGAGCGCCGCGCTGAATCAACTCGCCGATGAATGGTGGACGTCCGAGCTTATGGTGCTCGCGTGTTGCCAAGGCCAAGCAGTTGCTCGAGCAGTCCGAGACGCGACGCCTAGATGCCTTGGAGAATGCGCGCCCGGATGTGCGTGGTTGAGATCCGGCGCATCCGGTCCGGCTGTGCAAAGCCCCAAAACGACAACGCGAAGTAGCCATCACGCTACTGAAGCAGCTTTTCCCGCCTCAAGTATCAGTCGGCACTACTAAATGGGTATCGCGCGTCGATCGGGCGCCGTGTCAAGCTTCGAGTGCGGCCCGAGCTGACGAAGATTTGAGTGCTTGCCAGCTCGTAGGCGCAGCAAGTGCCGACCTGCCCTCCGGGCCCGTCCGTCGAAGTGACGCAGCAGATGTTGCGATTCTTCGATATGTGGCTTGAGCAATCCGTTGTTTATGTCGCGCTCGTGACCGCTATTGGGGTTGGCGCGCGGGAGAGATTTAGTGGCTGAACCATTACGAGGCCCGAAGGGCGGCGCAGCGTATAAGCGGCGCCCGGACGCGGAGGCGCAAATCGACACCTTGCTGCAGTTGCCGGCAGGGGAGATAGCTCGACGCGCAAGGGACGAAGGATTCAAAAGTCCGGAGTTTGTGACGACAGAGGCGGTCCTTTACTTCATTCGCCAGAAGCGCACCGATTCCAACCCCCTGGCGATGATGTCGCTCTACGAGACGCTGAGGCATCGAATCAGAAGCCTGCACCGGGGCGCGCGCCGAACCGCAGGTCGGCTGACCCTGGAAGAAGTCGAAGAACGCTTGCTGTACCGGTTTGAAGAGCTGCTGAGCCTCGACCGCCAAGGGTACGAGGAGGGACTCGACTGGTTTGAGTGCAATTTCAACTCAGGTCTTTACACGCTCAGAATCAACGCGATACGTGACGTCAAGCGTAAAATGCCCGAGGGTCTGGAGGCCCTCGAGGCCGAAGGTCAGACGGAAGTGTCCCCCATGGTCGAGGAGGCTTTGGCACGACTAGCCGGACAATCACCCGAAGACGAACGGGAAAATGAGTACCGGTCGCGACTTCTGGAGGTGATTAGAGAGCTACCAGAAGAGCTCAAGAGGGTGATCGAAATGCACGACCTGCGCGGAATGCCGATGGACTCGAAGTTACCAGGGGTAACCAGCGTTGCCTCTGTGCTCGGGATCGGAGAGCAGACGGTGCGCAAGCGTCGGAAACGGGCTCTCCTGGAAATTCAGAAAGGTTTTCTGAGGGAGGAGTGACGTGAGCGATCCAAACACCCCTGACGAAATCCTCCAGGCGTTTGCGGCCGAGCCTGCTCACGATCAGGAAACGCTGGATCGGTATGTGGTTCGCTATCCGGAGCTCGCAACCGATTTTATCGATCTCGTTTTGGATCTACGCATCTCTGCAGCGGTTTCACCAACCCCTGTCGAGCGAGAGAGTCCAGAAAGCTTGGCCGCATCGTTCGCTCGATTGATGGCAAGTGATGCTCCAGAAGGGGTCTCAGACCTATTCGAGCCGTATAAGGGGCAAGCCTTCGTCAAATTGGCCAAGACGCTCGACATTCCTCGTGCGTTGTTGACGCCACTGCGGGATCGCTTGGTGATTCATACCAGCGTTCCGACGGGCTTCCTCGACCGCTTGGCTTTGGCCATGCAAGAGACCCCTGCAAGATTGCGGTCTTACTTGATGCTGTCGCCGGCCTCCAGCGGTGCACTCAGCTTCAAGGCGAAGGGGCAACCAGGCGAAGTCGAGCAGGTGTCGTTTTCTCAGTTGGTCAATGACACCGAGATGGACGAAGAGCAGCGCTCAAAGCTTCGCGACGAACTGCAGTCCGATGGACGCCAATGAAGTCTGTCGCCAACGCGCAACAGCCCTACACTCACGCCTCGTTGGAAATGGCCGCGACCCGTGGGATCTCGGCGGTATCGTCGAGGCGGAAGCGAAGGCGCGAGATATCGAAATCCAGAGGGTTCCTAGCGGAGATGTCCGGCTAAGGAACGCCCGGGCACTCTTCGATGCGCATGCGCAGTCCATTGTGTACGAAGACTGCCAAGACCCTTTCATCCGGGCTTTTCTCATCGCCCACGAGATTGGTCATTCGGAGTTCGGAGGGCACGCCGGGATCATATGCACCACTGTGATCGACCCACAGCGATCCACGGAAGCCGCGCCTGTGGGCATGGATCGTGTTGTCGACTACAGCCATCGCGAACGAGTCGAGGTTCGCATGGACCTCTTCGCGCGGGAGTTACTTCTACCCCGACCGTGGGTGCGGTCGCTCCATCTTGATGATGGACTGAGCGCCAGCGAGATCGCCCATCGATTGAAGGCGCCTCTCGAATTCGTGGCTCAGCAGTTGCTTGATGCGACGCTGTTGCCGCCGATCACGCTCTCGGCTCGCGCAACCCAGCCAGAAAAGCCACTCAATGAAGACCAGGTCCGCGCGGTCGAACACCGTGGCACACCCTTCATCCTCGATGCGAGTCCAGGAACGGGGAAGACGCAAACACTGGTCGCGAGGGTCGATTCACTTCTCGAAGAGGGCGTCGATCCCTCGCGTATCTTGGTTCTGACGTTCTCGAACAAGGCGGCTGGGGAACTGAGCGAGCGAATCGTTGCGAAGCGGCCGTTGGCGGCCGGTTCTCTATGGATTGGCACCTTCCACGGCTTCGGTCTGGACCTGATCCGTCGCTTTCATACGAAAGTGCAGCTACCCGAGGACCCACGGCTGCTCGATCGGGTGGAAGCAATCGACCTCCTGCAGGACGAGTTTCCCCGACTGAACCTCGAGCATTTCAGAAATCTTTGGGACCCTTCGCTGACGTTGGCCGACATCTTGTTGGCCATCTCTCGGGCAAAAGATGAGGTCGTCGATCCCGGTCGCTACCGGGAACTGGCAGAGCTCATGCTGCAAGCCGCCGGAACGGATTCAGAGCGGCGAGAGGAGGCCGAGAAGTGCCTGGAGGTGGCGACCGTCTATGCCACCTACGAGCGCCTGAAGCACGAGCGCGGATGCATCGATTTCGGTGACCTGATCACGCTTCCACTTCGCCTTCGAGACGAACATCCGGAGGTTCGAGCGCATTTGGCGTCGATGTACGACCACGTACTGGTCGATGAATACCAGGACGTCAACCGTGCCAGCATTCGGATGCTCGAGGCCGTCTCTCCCACAGGCCGCAATCTCTGGGTCGTCGGCGACCCCAAGCAGTCGATCTACCGGTTTCGCGGAGCGTCTTCGTTCAACGTCGCTCGTTTTGGCAAACAGGATTTTCCTGGAGGGGCGCGCGGACGCCTCAAGCGTAACTACCGCTCTTCCCAGGAAATCGTCGACAGCTTCATGACCTTCTCGGGCACGATGGGCGTGACCGGTCGCCTCCGCCAGCCACTGGAGGCGGAAAGAGGAGCTAGAGGAAAGCACCCACTGCATCTGCAGACCGGCAACGCAGATGACGAAATCGCGCTTGTTGCTCAGCGGATCGAAGCTCACCGCAACGAAGGGGTGCCGTACCGGGACCAGGCCCTGTTGTGTGCAGGCAATGCACGCCTGAACGCTTTCGCCGGTGGACTCGAACGCCTCGGTATTCCCGTGCTGTTCCTCGGCAGCTTGTTCGAGCGCCCCGAGATTAAAGACCTGATCGCGCTGGCTTCGATCGTGGTCGACCGGCGCGCAATGGGCTTGGTTCGTATCGCGGCGACCGCCCAGCTTCCAATGAGCTTGAGAGATGTTTCGACTGTGCTGGATTTCTCACGAGCTCAAGACTCTCCTGCACTTGAATGGATCGATCGCGTAGACGAGATCACAGAGCTGTCGGAGGACGGCCGAGCCGCTCTTCGTAGTTTGGGGGTAATGCTCAAGGGATTCGAGCCGGGTGTGACTCCCTGGCAATTTCTAGCTGCGATCTTGTTCGACCGAACTCGTCTTGCAGCCGAGATCGCCACGTCTGCGACCGTGGAGAGTCGCTCGAAGGGCATCGCCATCTGGCAGTTCATGAACTTCTTGCGGCTCCAGCCCACGGGAGCAGGGCTGCCCATCCGGCGCCTCATGGAACGGGTGCGCCGCCTGGTGCTGCTATCCGATGACCGGGATCTTCGCCAGCTCCCGGCTGCGGCCCAGGGCATTAATGCCGTGCGCTTGATGACCATGCACGGAAGCAAGGGCCTTGAGTTCCCGGTCGTGCACATCCCCAGCCTCACGTCGGACAGCCTTCCGCGCTCGCCGAATAGCATCCAGGGGATCATGCCACCAGACGGAATGATCCAAGGTGCTCAAGGTCGGGCGATTGAAGCGATCAAAGCGGGACACGTCGAAGAGCAGGAGTGTCTGTTCTTCGTGGCGCTGTCTCGTGCCCAAGATCAATTGAATTTGTACTCACCGTCGAAAAAATCCAACGACACGAACCGACCCGTGTCGCCGTTCATTGGACGCTTGGGCGACCAGGTGCAGCGCGAGGTGGCGTTGCCGGCCAAGGGTCTGCCTCCCGACCCAACCGACTTGCCCATTCCCGTCCAGCTGACCGCGCCGTTGTCGATGTCGGATCGTCACGTGTCGCAATACGAGCGCTGCGCGCGACGCTTCTTCTACACGCACATTCTTGAAGTCGGCGGGCGGCGCACCGAGACGGCGTTCATGCAGATGCACGGTGCCGTGCAGTCGGTGATCGACCAACTTATTTCAACGCCGCCGAAAGAAGCGCTCGGAGCATTCGAACCCTTGCTCGAAACGGCATGGACGGACAAGGGTCCGCAGGATCATGGATATTCGGATGAATTCCGGCGAGTGGCCAGCAGGCTGATCGAGTTCTATATCGAGTCGCAGCGCGGGCTGACCCGTCAGCCAAACGAGTCGCTACGCCTGCCGGTCGGCGGCGCGGAGATCGTGATCCGACCTGACCAGGTGCTCTCCGGAGCGGCGGGGAAAACCCATGTACGGCGTGTGATGACCGGCCATCACCGATCTGAAGAGGAGGAGAGTCTCTCGTCAGCGGTCTTCCAGTTGGCGGCTACGGCGGCAACGCCAGGATGTGTGGTGGAACTCGTTTACCTGAGCGATCAGAAGATCAGCCAACTGGGCATGACGCCGGCCAAGCTGGCGACCCGGCAGGCCAACGTCGAGAAAATGCTGACCAATGTACGGGTCGGGAACTTCCCCGCCAACATCAAGAGGCCGGAGAGAAACTGCCCCCGCTGCCCTTCCTTCTATATATGCGGCCCGGTTCCTCCCGGGGAGATGGAGAAGATCATCTCTCGGTAGATACCGGCTTGCCCGAATCGCGGTGATTAGACCTATGAGGCCCCCAATTTCGGGAAGCCGCAACCATAGGAATCACCCACATGAACAACATAACCCATGATGACGAAGGCACCGTAGCTGCCCAGGCCCGCCGATACCCTATCGAGGTCGCCGAAGGCAATCTCGAGTTCAAGAAGCTGACGATCAACGATCCGGTCCCGCTCGGACGCCAGATCCTGGCAGCTGCCGGAGCGAACCCGGTAGAAGACTACAGCCTGCTGGCCGTTCTGCCCGGCGGCGACTTCGAAGACGTGCGCCTCGACGAGCAATTCGACGTCCGCGGCCGCGGCATCGAGCGCTTCGTGATGTTCGCGACCGACCGCGTCTACAAGTTCGCGATCGACCAGCATCAGATGGAATGGGGTAAGCCGGTCGTCAGCGGGAAGGTCCTGCGCGCGCTGGCAAAGCTGCCGCCCGGCTACGCGCTCTACCAGGAGGTGCGTGGCGGCCAGGACATCGAGATTCTCGACACTGACCTGATCGATCTGTCCAAGCCCGGCATCGAGCGTTTCATCTCGGTCATCAAGGAGACGACGGAGGGCCTTTCGGCCCTCCCTTCGATGGATCGCGAGTACCTTGCGGCCCACGCCATCGAGCACACGCTGACCAGCTGGAGCGGCCACAGCGGCGTCGTCCTGCATAAGTTGGCGATCCCGGCGGCGAAGTTCGGCCTGACGCAAGCCGACTTCCTGATCTTGCTTCCGGCTGGATATCCCGACGTGCCGCCGGACATGTTCTACGCCTTCCCGTGGCTCAAGCTCAGTGACACGGGGACCTGGCCCCGCGCCGCCGACCAGGCCTTCGACTTCGACGGGCGCCGCTGGCAACGCTGGTCACGTCACTCCCAGGCGTGGCGACCGGGCGTCGACGGGCTGCACACGATGATCGCGCGCGTGCACAACGCCCTGGAGGTCGCCCGCTAATGGACACCCTCCTCGACGTCACGCTGCTCGATCCGCACTGGACTTCGCTGCAGGCGCTCGCCGCCCGCAGCGGAAACATCGAATCCTCTGCGTACCTTCTGTTCGGATCGGCCTCCATCCAGGCCGATCCATGGACGGGGTCGCCACGGTTGCGACTCATCAGCCATCGCTACGAACCGATCGCCGACGAAGACAAACGGACGGCATCCCCCATGCACGTGACGTGGAGCACGCGAGGGTTCATGCGCCTGCTCAGCAGCGCTGTTGGCGGAAATCTCATTCCCGGGCTGGTCCACACTCATCCTGGAAGTACTGCTTTTTTCTCCGAGCAGGACGACCAGAACGAGGCCGAACTCGCGCGCACGGCGATCATCAAGGGTGCCCGGGGGCTGATCAGCATCGTGATGGGCGGCGATGGATCCGTCTGCGCGCGACTGTGGGAAGCCAACGGAAACCGCACCGAGGCGACCGTGGTGCGCACCGTGGGATCGCGTTGCCACTACTGGCCGTCAAATGTGCCCGGGCCGGCCGATACCGCGCATCTCGAGCGGCAGGGACGCTTGTTCGGTACTACGTTCAACCCGCTGCTGCGCGCCCTGAGAGTCGCCGTCGTCGGTGGCGGCGGAACCGGTAGTCCCTTGGCATTGCTACTGGCACGCCTCGGCGTGGGGCACCTGTTGCTGGTCGACACGGACAAGGTCGATACAACGACCCTCAACCGAATGCTCGGCTCACGCCGCGCCGACGCTGTTGCTGAGGCGTACAAGGTCGATGTTCTCGAGCGCGAGATCCACGCCATGGATCTCGGCACGCAGGTTCGAACTCGGCGTGAATGGGTGAACGCCCCCTCCATGCGCGACGCCCTGCGTGCCTGCGACTTCGTCTTCGGCTGCACGGACGATCACGCGGGCCGCATCTTCATGAACCGCTTCGCGCACTTCTACGGCGTCCCGGTCCTGGACGTCGGGCTGCGCATGATGGCTTCGCAGGAGGGCCGTGGACACGACATTAACGGTCGGGTGACTGCGCTGCTGCCTGGAAATGGATGCCTGCTGTGCGCCGGAGTTGTCGATCCGCGCCGAGCCGCTGCCGAGACCCTGGCCCGGACGGATCCCGACGAGTACCAGCGCCGCAAGGCCGAAGCCTATGTGATCGGATCAGGCGACCCAGCCCCCTCGGTCGTGACCTTCACCACCGAGATGGCGTGCGTGGCCGCCAACGAAATGATCGCAGCGCTCACCGGCTTCCACGGGCACGCCGGCATGGTGCCTTCACGCGTGCGCCGCTTCCACGCACGCGACGATCGCGAACTGGAAATTCGACGCAAGGACTACTGCCCGATCTGCGCCACGGCTCGCTACTGGGGCCGCGGCGACATCAACCCGTTCCTCGATCTGATCGGTGAAGCATGAGGCGCGCTCTGGCCATTGCACTTCGCCGGATGCGCCTACTGCGATTCGATCTGCTGTCCCGTACGCGCGCTGTTTATCCAGACCTGGCCACCTTGTCTACGCGAGAGGTGGTTCTGGTCGAGGATGCGGGAATCCGAAAGTGGGCTTGCCTACGCTGCCCCGGAGGCTGCGGACAGACCATCTCGCTCTCGCTCAATCCGGCACGGCGCCCCCGCTGGTCGTTCATGTCGGACTTCTGGACGCGACCTTCTATCGAACCTTCTGTGCACCAGCAGAACGCATGCGGCTGCCACTTTTGGATCCGAAATGGCCGTATCGATTGGTGTAAGGACGGCCGACCGCGCAGTGAATGAATTCGAAGAATCCCGCTCATTAAACCTTATGGCGGTATCGTGTCGCCTTGTGAAAATGAGGAATGGAGGGGCGCTCGCCCGAGCGATACCATTTCGATTCTGAGTGCACGGTGAAAGCGGCGGAGAAGTCACCAACCGGCTCGACTACCAACTCTGGAGATTGCGCGCCCTCTTCGTCTTCCGGGAGTCGGCCTAGATGGCAAATCCCAAGCTGACCGTTGATATCAACGAATTCATGTCGTCAAGGTGTTGCATTGCGATGCATCCCGTGCCTTTCAGATGCATGAACTGACATACGGGGGTATCTACCCCGCCGATTACGTCGGCGATCTACCGCAGGTTTCCGGCCGCAACCCGATATGGCCGATCAGAGATGTACGAGGTCTGGAGGATTTCGCGTGCGAAGGTGCCGCTCCGTGCCTAGGGCTACGACGGTCGTTTCACCTCCTCCTTGGCGACCGCGAACATCAGATCCTCCATCTCACACGAGAGGTGGTTCAGCGGGTCCGAAGCGTAGGGATGACTATCAGACAAGCCGCCAGGGCAGATCCCGAGGCAGCAGCTCCTGCTCCAGCCCAAATTGGTTCGACGTGAGTACTTCGTCAATGACGTCGGCAGTTGCCGGCGTCTCGATCATTATCTTTTGAAGAGAACGGGTTTCCGAAGGAGACGGTTTGCGCGCGTGCCTCTGAAGCGAGCCGTACTGGCCAGGCGACATTCGAAAGGGTTTCAGGCGCAATCCCGACTCACCCAGAGCACGGGCGATGTGCTGGAAGATGCGAAAGCCCCCGTGATCGAGGTCTCCCCAGTGGAACAGTCCCGCGTCGGCGGGCAGATGGCGAAGAAGCTCTCGCAGTGCCGCGATCCAGCGCGGTGAGGGAAAGCCCCCTGAGTAAAGGATGCCGACCTTCTCGGGTGCGGTTTCCGCAGCTTGCACGGCGGATGTCCAATTCTCGACGATCACGAGCGCGATTGGCGGCGTGACGAAACCAAGATCGGGTACCGCGCTTGGAGGAAATGCGCGATAACCTTGGGAGAGGCTCAGCGTCTGGCCCTGTTCCGCCAGCTCAACGCGACCTCCGATGAAAAATGGCTGCGGGGTCTTTTCTAGGCCCAGATAAGAATCGAGCTTGAACTCGACAATATCGAAATGGCTGCCCCATATGCGCTCGATCAGCTTCCTTCTTTGCTCGATCACCTTGGAGTTCCCATGCAGCGATGCGCTGAATGTGCGCATGTCCAGTCCGGCATGGGCACCGGCCAATAGCGCCGCGATCGTTCGGAAAACCACGTCGATCGCCTGATCGTCGGTCGGGGCCAAGCCCTGTGGGCTGCGGTGCTCCCGCCACCCCTCGCGCAGCTGGACCGCCATTTCAAGGGCTGAGGGGTGCGCGGGGCCATCCCGCGACACGGCCCGTACCACGCGATCGAACGCTCTGCTCGCTGTCGCATCGATCGGCGATAGGCCGAGGTGTTCCCGAAGCCGCGTGATGTCGACAACCTTGACCGTTTGCAGCTCGTGTTGCGCGAGATGTTTCCGCCAGACCAGTGAAACGGCGCCAGCTCGAGCTGCGACCTCGAGAAAGGCGTGAAACCCCGATCGAAAGTCGGGGTCAGGATCGTTGCGGTAAGCCTCAAGGTCAGTGCTCCGCGCCGTGACCGTCCGCACGCTCTCACGCGCTTCACCCTTTTCGGCGCGAACGGCCAGGCTAACCAACAGGTCACTGGCCGCATCGTGTCCGGGCGATGGCCTGTTCATGATCCCGGCGGCGACGGACTCGCGTCAGGATTGCGATGTAGCTCGGCCGGGAACGCGCCTCGCAGCATTTCCTGCCCCTTCTTCTTCAGATGCTTGCTCCGAATGACCACCGCACCGCCGTCCTTGATCATTTCGTGCCGGACGTCCACGTAGGGCCTCAGTGTCGGTTCCTTTTCGTCTGGGCAGGCGATGATCAGCTGCAAACCGGAACCGAGCAGCACGCTCATGCAGGAGTCGATGTTGTCGACATCGAGGTTGTTGAAAGCCTCATCGAACATCGCCAACGAAGCGCCCTTCCTCCATTCCGTCCCTCGCTGCTCGATGCGGTACGCACCCACCAACGCAGTCGCCACGGCAATGTACAGGGGCGTGAATCGCTCGCCTCCGCTGGCCGAGCTCAGACGCTCCTGCACGCTGAACTTTCCCCCATGCGGAGAGGACACCAGCATGTCGAACGAGTAGTAGGCGCGGTAGTCCGTCATGTCCATCTTTTCAGGAGCTTGATCGCCGGTCTCTTCGATCAACTTCATCACGGCGGCCTGCGCGTCCTTGAACTTCTCGTTCGAGAACAGATCCATGCGACCCGCGGCGTCATCGATCGAGGATTCGTCCTGCGCCGCGATGGAGGTGAGCCAGTCGGAAATGGCCGGGAAGGCGTTGTTCGGCTTGGCCTTGAGCTCGTAGCGCTCACCGTTGGAAAACACGCGCGTCGAGAGCTGACTGTTGCGCTCGTCGATGACGCGCTTCATTTCCTTGCGCGCCAGGATCAGGTGACCCGTGAAATCGCCGCGGATCGCCTTACCGACCGCGATCTCCGCGTTGCGAGATTCCGCTTCATAGAGCTGCAGCTCACCGATCAAGATCCGATTGATCTCCTGTGCGATCCAGAGCTCCTTGCCCTCGCTGCTTTCATCGGTCCGGATCTCGAGACCATACTTGACGCGATGTTCGCCGATCGCCGTGGCCGCGCTGTTACGACGACCCTCGGCGTCCCGGGCCAGCTGCTCTGAACGCTTGCGCGCGGCGCTCATCGCGTCCGCGTAGATCGTGTGTACTTCCGACACCGGCCATCCCTTCTCGGGGCAGATGACGCGCTCGGCGGAGGTCTCCCGAAGGCGTTCGAGACGCTCGCTCGCTTCCGTTCGGTCCAGCCCCGGTGTCTCTTCCACGTCCTTCCGAGCTTGCTCGCTTGCTGCAACTTGGGTCTGAGCGGCAACGAATTCTCTTTCACGATCGCCGCGGACATTGGCCGCCGTGGCGGCCGCTGTGTTCAGTCGGTTCAACTCTGCGTCAACGGCGGTGATATCCGAATCGATGGTCGCCAAACGATCGGTGATTGCCTTGATCTCGGGGGTCAACATCGCGTCGAGCGTCGCCTTCGCCGATCGAACCTCCGAGCGCGCGGAAATGGCGCTGGCCATGTCGTCATATACCGACTTGCGCGTGTCGATGAGCGTCGCGAGGCTTTGAACCTGCTCTTGCAGGGTCTTGATGCCGCTGACCGTCGCGGCCAGCTGCTTTTCGCGTGTGACAAGGGTTTCCCGCTCTGCCACAAGCTTGGGCAGCAAAACGGCAGCCGCTCCACGGCCTAGTGCCGGCGGCTGTCGTGGAGGATGCGTGAACTCGGCGCCGTCATAGAACAGGCCTTCGATCGTTAGTGACCGACCTTTTTCACGCTGCTCATATTCGTCCGCGGCGATTCTGATTCCGCCTAGAACGCGGTGAATCCATGCCTTCGCGTCTCGATTATCCGTCCGAAGCAGCGTGACCACACTGTCCGACTGGATGCTCGGTTTCAAGAACTGCTCCGTGCGCGACGTGTCGAACACACGCGCACCGCTGACTCGACCCTCGCGGCCCAACGACTTGAACAAGCGAACCGCGTCATTGACTTCGCGTGGCGACACAATCAGTGAGAACACGCGCCCACCGAGGTAGGCTTCGATCGCCGTGCGCCAGTCCTCATCGCGGACCTCGATGAGGGTCGAGACGGGTAGCGCCTCAATGCTCTTGGAGGCCAAAGCTCGAAGCAGCGTCATGGTCGGCTCCGGCAGCCGGATGGAGCCCCCCTGCGCTCGCGCGATACGGTCTTGGACGTCGGTCAGCTGCGTCTTCACATTCTGAAGGCCAGCGTTCGCCCCGAGCCACTCGCCGTCGAGTCCTTCTTTCCAGATCGCGAGCCCCTCACTCACCGCGGCGATCGAGCCGATGACCTCCTGCTGCGTGGGCATTCCCTGGTCCAGCCACATCTGGCCCAGCGCAACGAGACGATCCAGGGGGCCGCTGACCCGCTGCGGCATCTGTCGACCATCTTTCAGTCGATGCAATTGATTCCAGATCTTCAGTGCCTCCATCACCTCGCGATTGGCCGTTGAGAGATTGCCTTCAGCGAGCTTGAGTTCGGCTTGTGCCGTTGCGACCTGCGTGGCGCCTGCATGCCCCAACTGGGTCTGCAGCGCCTGCTTATCCTTACGCAAGCCGTCCAGCTGGGTCGCTTTTTTCAGCGCCCGCTTGCTGGCTTCGTCTGCGGCATCGCGGGCCTTTTCGAAGTACTCCTCGGCCCGCAGCGACAGCTCGCCGTCCATGAGCACCCTGAACTCTGCAGAGGCCCAAGCGAATTGAGCACTATCGCGCGACGCCTGGGTGGCTTGCGAGTAAAGCTGATCAATCTTCTTGAGGCTGTCCAGTCGCTCCGTCGTCTCCTCGATCTTGCGCCGGATCGTGCGGTAGTCAGAGATCGACCGCTTCATCACCGTCAGATCCATCGGAGCGGGGGACAGAATCTGGTTGCGGATGAACCCGTCGATGTTCGACTCGGGCTTGAAGTGCAGCGCGGCCAGGAACGCCTTCAGCATGCGGTCCGACTCGATAACCCCACCGGCACCGGACAACTGCCCAGCTAGGTGACGGCGGAATTCTTCGGCCGTCGCACAGACTTTGAAAAAGGGATGTAGTTTGGGCGTGTCACGTTTCGCGCGATTGAAGATCGTCTCGAGACCAGCTTGCAGTCCAGCCTTGTCCAGGGGCTCTTCGACGTCTACCAGATCCGCGGGTTCCATCGCGGGGCCCGTCAGCAGGTAGCGCAATTCCACTTCCGCTTTTGTACCTGGCGTGGTCGCCGACAGCAGGAGACCTGCGTTGTAGCTGACGCCGGCTTCGTCCTGAAAGGTCATCACCAAGTGCGTCAGCGCAGAATCGCGCGGCTCGAGGTCCGCCGATCGCACGCCTTCTTCCGGGCGTACCGATGCCACGCCGAGACAATAGGACTTGAGCGTGCGCTTGCTCTTCTCATCAGCGCGCTGGTTGAACTTCAGCTTGCTGCTGTCAGCCCCGGCGTATAGGGTTTGTATGGCATCCAAGATGGACGACTTGCCCGCGCCATTGGCGCCATAGATCAATGTCTGTTCGTCGAACTCAACGACTTCTGGCTCCTCAAACAGCCACCAATTCACCATGATCAGTCGGACGAGTTGCTTCACGACGATCCTCCCTCTTCCTTCTCCGTCTCCGGTTCTCCATCTAAATCGGCGCCCAGCTTGATGAAGGCCGAGAGCCTGGCCTGTACCCCATCTCCAGTGACGATGCGGATCACCGAGCGCACCGTGATCATCGTGCGCGCCATGTCGGGATGAAACTCACAGGAGACGATACCCCGCCGCTCGAGCATCTGCAGGATCGCTTTCATGCGCGTGGCCATAGGCGCGGGCCGCCCCGTTGCCTGATGTTCACGTTCGACGTCCAATCCCGTCACGACTAGGCCGTCTGGTCCCGCCATGTGCTGTGCGACACCTTCTTCGAAGAGTTTTCGCAAGATCAGGAGAATGACGGTCTCATCCACCTTGATGGGCGTGAACCCGGCGCCCTCGTCTGGCGTCGCGCCCACGTAGCCGAAGTGTTCGTTGCGGTGAAGCGTCCAGCCGAGGGCCTCGAAGAGATTGGTGAAGTAGGTGAAGTGCTCGCGCACCAGATCCCAAGCGACTCGGTCGCGCGATTCGTTTCGGAAGAGGAACTGCTCGCGTAGAAGTCGAGAGGCGGCATTGCGCAGATCGACATCGGTTGCCTTCCCGTGGTCAACGATCCGCTGAAGTTCAGTCAGCATCGTAGCCCCCCATGCGGCGGATGCGAAAACTCGGGACATTCAAAAGGTCGTTCTCGAAGCGGCCCTCAAGGCGCACCATTTCGAATCCCTTCAGCGTGCGTCGAGCAACCAGTCCGGCGGGCCGAAGCTGTTCGACAACCAGGAAAAGGATCAGAGAGTCGACGTCGTCCATCGGCAGGTCCTGCGCGTCCACAAAATTACGATCGAGAGTGACCTTGGAGAGGTAATCCCGAATGACCTCCGCCGAAGGTTTGATGCGCCCGATGTACTCGCCGATCAGCTCGCGGCGACGAAGGGCCTCGCGCATGTCGCGCACGTTCTTTCGGAATGTCCGGGGTGCAATCGGCTTTCGTTTGGCACGCGGGATCGCCAGCGTAAATGGGCTCAACGCGTGACCGGTGGATAGAGGCACGATGCTCCCTATATCCAAGCGCTCCAGAGTCGCGGGCGGGACCTTCATCAGTCCGCGGATCAGGCTATCCAATTGGCCTGCGATGCCTGGGGTGCTGGTATTGCTGTAGAGAACCAGATTGCGGGCCTTGGCCTCGAGCCGTGCCCGGTTCAAGTCGATCCTGGCCAATCGCTCGCTGATTCGGTTGAATACTCGCTCGATCTGGTGGGCCATGCGGTCGATTTCGACGAGCGCAGCGGGCATCTGGTCGATCGATCGGCCATCCATCGATAGGAGCGATCTGGCCAGGTGCTCACGCACCGTGGACGAGTACGTTACTGTCGAAACGAGGGCGAGAACGTCGGCCCGATAGCGGAACGGATTGTGAGACGTCTTGAGCAGTGCCCAGTCGGCGACAAGGAACCCCTCAACGAAGTCCTTGAAGAACACCCGCATCACATCTTTCTGATCGGTGAGGCTGGAGGCAATGTCAGCGACGGACTTAACATCGTTGGCCATTTGCCGAAGGTGTCGGCCGAACTCGACAGATTCTCGGGCTGCGCCGACCAGGGCAGCCGCGGCGTGTGGCTCGTCGAGCTTCACGGCGGTACGCATCTGGTTGAAGATGCCGAATACCCGGACTCCGTATCGCTCGTTCTGGTTCGTCCGAATTCGGCACAAAGCGGCGAGAAGGTCCGCGACCGCGAACGGCATTGATGCGCGGTACGTGTAGCCGACGCGTTCCTCGACCAGCCACCCGCAGGCACGAAGACGAGAATAGATGCGACTTGCGGGCGTGTCGTTGTCCTTGCCCTTGGCGGACCTAAGGTCCAGCTCGTCGTCTTCTTCGTCTTCGAGCTCGGCAACACCGATCATCCGCAGTGTGTCGCCGATGATGCGCTGGACATCGTCACGATTCAGGTCGTCTTCGTCCGCGTCATCCCCCATGACGGTATGAAGGGCAATCAAGACCTCGACGTAGACCGCGCGGTTGCGCCCAGCGAGCGGCCGGAACAAAAGCCCGGGCAGCGCTCCGAACAGCTTCGGAGCTTCTTCGTCACGAAAGGGATGGGTAACTGCCATGAGTTATCATATACGACAATATCGGATATGATAAGGAATGGCCAAAACGCTCAACCAGCTTCGCCAACGAGTCAGGGCCATGCGGTCCGTCTTGTCCTGGGAGGGCGAGATTCGCAACCAGCGCGTCAGAGCGTTGTTCGAAGTGGAGCCGGTGCAGGCCAGTCGTCTCCTGCGATCGTTGCGGGCCGAGGAAGATCTCAAGCTCGAGGAGGTTCTCGGGGTTTACCGATTGGCGGGACCGCTGTCCGAGACACCATCCATCGAGGATTACCTCGGCTTTCTAGCAACCACCGAAGAGAATCTCGATTGGATCGAAGATGCCAGGATCAACTTTCTGGAACCAGACACGAGATTATTCGCCAAGATCCGCTCCGCGTGTAAGGGCGGGCATGGGATTGTGGTCCTGTACTGCTCCATGACGCATCCTCTTGGACAACGGCGGACCATCTTTCCCCACACAATGGTGCGGCTGGCGAATCGATGGCATGTCCGAGCTTGGTGCGAAAAGACGGCCCAGTTTCGAGACTTCAATTTCGGGCGTATCCAAGAGATCGAAGAAATCGACGAGCGAGCTCCCAAACGTCGGGAGGATGACTCGGCCTGGAACGATCTGGTCGAAATCCGGATTGCACCTCACCCTGGCCTCACGCGGGAACAAGTCAACGTCATTCGATCGGAGTACTTTCCCGGCGCAAGTGCGCGTCGCGTTCCCTGCCGCGGCGCGCTGGCACCGTACGTAATACAAGCGCTTCGCGCGGCGATTGATCCTGAGCGGGAGTCGCCACCCGACTATCAACTTCTTGTGACGAACGTCCATGCGCTGCGCACGCATCTGATGCCCGGAGCGCACCGCAAGAGGGTGTGAAGCTTGCTAAAAGGAATTGACCTGCTGATCGACCCGAGAACTCGATCTTGTCTTCGAAGAACCGGACGGAGAAGTCAGGTTTGGTGATGTTCCTCTACTTCAGCTTAGTAACGGCCGCCGACGTCTATCAACGGGAGCGGGCCCGTATGCTCGACCTTAAGGTAGAGCTCCCCAACGCGGGCGCTGCCGCGCGAGTCGGCACATCAACTCGAGTGCTGAGCAACAAATTTTTCCAGCGCCACCTTCGCCGCAGGGTTGCGAGCCGCTTGCATGAGAGCCTCCGCTAGACGGCGCAGGTGCTCGTCGGCCGCAGACTCTTTCCCGACGCCCTGCTCGGGAACACCTAGCAGGTAGTCCGCGCTGCATTGGTAGTGGATAGCGATGCGCAGGACGACCTCGCTGCCGATGTTCGGAGCCTTCCCCGCCTCCAGAGCAGACAAGTAGCTCTTCGCAATCTTTAGGGACGAAGCAGCCTCAGTCAGAGTCTCGCCGCGGGCGAGGCGAAGCTCCTTAACCTTTGCGCCCAGGGTGCTCCCCAAGCTATCCGGGATGGACGCGTCTGGCTGTCGCTTGCGGGACGAATTGTGCTTCATGCCAATAGTTTCTCAGTAAACCGGATCAAACGCCGCTCCCCCCGTCCTGTCCACTTGCGCGGGGCTTCTCAGCGTGGCAGCATGTTCGGTATACAGAACATCTGTTCTGTAGTAAGACTTGCAAGGAAGGAGCTTCCGAAGGAGTCGTCGAGGTGCATTGGCTCTCGTTCGTGATGAGCGAGAACGAGCTTCGGTATCCGGGCAGAACGAAAGTGCTGCGCAACAAGCATCAGCAGGAATGGCGGCTGCATGCGCGTCGCCACCCGATCACGCATTAACAGGCGATCGGCGCTACTGCCTTGCCCCGTGCCTTGCGCGCTTTGCCGGAGGTCTTTGCACGTGCAGTTCGTGTTCTCACCAGACTGTTAGAGAGGGACTGAATGGGACGCCGCCGCCGCTTTACCGCCCAAGAGGACGTTGATCGCTACCTCGACGAGAAAGTGTCTGTCGGAGGCGACACTCCTTATCGATCAGGAGTGTCGATCAACGACTTCAACTCCTTCGGCATCTGCAACAGGGTCTACGACCCCCGTTCCGACCAAACTCAACTCTTTCTATCGAATGGAGAATACGGGTACAACGACCTCATCCTCTTCGACCAACGGATCATCAGTTCGGAAGAGCAGAGGCCTGTGTTGGAGATGCTGGAAACGCGAACGCTCGCACTAGAGCTCGGGATCGCGCACCCGCGGGAGGGAAAGGTGCTCATCCCCTTCCGTACAGACCACTACCTGAAGCTACGACGTAAGCCCGGTGGTCCAATCCTCGAGGTTGCGGTTGAGGTGAAGGAGCAGAAAGCACTGAAGGGGAAAAAGGGGCGGCGAATCCGCGAGAAGAAAGAGCTCCTAGAAATCTTCTTCGAGGTCCATGGCGCCCAGTACCTCCTCGTGTTCAAAGAAACCCTCGACCAACAGGTGCTGAAGAACCTGAGGTTCCTAAGGTACGGCAGTGCCGGAAATCTGACTTGGAAAGCGACACGGTCGATCCGGTCCTTCGCAGAATGCTTCTGCCAGACTTGGTCTCGAAGACCCAGATCGACTTTGGACGAGCTTGCCGCCCGGGCGGCAAACGAACTCGGATTCTCGCGAGATACGTCTCTCCAGCTCTTCCAAGTGGCGGCCAGGAGAAAATTCATCCCGGTCGACCTTCGTCATCGTGTCCTGCCGATACTGCCTCTAGTCAAAACGGACCATCCAGATCTGGGGGTGACGTTCCCGTGGTGACCCTTCTCGTCAACACGGTCATCGTCCCGGTGGCCGATGACGGCAAGTTCGAGCGCGCCCGTATAGTTCATATCGGGCCTGCGGCGGATGGCACGGGAAGGGTTGTATACACGGTCCCTCTGTGCCGCCAGGCATTGCCGTTGCCGATAACCGAGGCCGCCTTGTTGGCAGCGGAAAAAGAAGGCGATGTCCTGTTCGCGCACCATACCGCTCGCGCCCAGAAACGCGACGCGAAGTCTTTACCGGCCCGATACAACACGATCAAGAAAGCAGCATGGGCGCGAATTAAGCCGCTCGTGAAAAATATTCGTAGCCGAACGTTGATGCTCGAGCGTTCGACGCGAGGAAGCCTAATTGCCGGCCGTGCGAGAGAAATCAGGGTGCAGGCGGGGCAGATCTATCGAGATTTGTACCGATATTTCCGCGGCGGGATGACGGAAGACGCTCTTTATCCCGACTACCGAAGCGTTGAAGTCGGTTCCGTGCAGCCTGATGGGCAAAAGAAACGTGGCCGCAAACCGGACGGCGTCGCGGACGGCGAGCGACCCAACAATCCAGCGGTAACCGAACAGAAGCGTGCTGCGATCCTGAGAATCATCAATGCGAGTGTCGAGGCTGGTGTTACGGGCAAAGACATATTCGAAGAGGTCAAGAACAAGCTATACAGCAGCAAAGTCCTGCAGGACGGACTCAAAACCAAGTACGTCCATCTTCCGGAGCATCTGAGAATTACTGAAGCTCAGTTCATGCGCATCTTTCGGAGCGCAAACACTGGGAATCGAATTAGGAAGCGCCAGCTCGGAGCGAAGGAGTGGGGTTCTAAGGCCAAGTCGTCTCTGGGTGTTTCACACGAAGCGGTAGACGGTTCAGGTCAGCTGTATGAGCTCGACTGGACGGGTACACAAGTCGAACTATCTGCCGTTGACCATCCAGAGAAGAATATCGGGACGGCCATCATCTACTTCGTGGTAGACGTCTGGTCGAAGATGGTTGCGGGATTCTTTATCACGATCGAAGGAGCAAGCTGGGACAGCGCAAGCATCGCATTGTTCAACGCCTTCACTGATAACTCCGAGCTCTATCAGCATTACGGAATCGCGTTCGCTCCGGAGGACATCGTATCGGGTATCCCATATGCGGTTCGAGGAGATCTGGGCTCCGAAGTTGTCGGAGAAGCGTCTACGGCAGCAGTGCGTAGCGCAAAGTTCGACTTCCAAACTGCGAGGGCGTGGACGGGGCCGGACAAATCAAACGTAGAAAGTACGAATGGCGCGTTCAAGAAGAACCTATTCCGCCGTCTCGCCGGTTTTAGGCCGAAGCTGCAAAAGCGCGGAAGCAAGAATCCCAGGTCCGAAGCCTGCCTGACGCTTCACGATCTGACAGCGATCGTCATTGAAGAGATCCTGAAGTACAACCGACGCCCACTATGTCTCAAGTCAGTGCCTTCATTAGCGCGCAAAGCGCGCATAAGGAGAACTCCAATCTCCCTGTGGCACTGGGGGCTTCGAAACTGCACGGGTTACCTGCGGAAGGAAGACCCAGAGGAGCTATACGTCAAGCTCCTGCCTGAGCGACACGCTCTGATAACTCGTGACGGCTTGAAGGTCGGCCCGTTCCACTACGAGTGCGACGAACTTGCGAAGCTGGACATGTTCTCGACCGCAAGACTTAAAGGAAAAGGTATCCCATGCAAGGTTCGCATTGACCCAACAAGGCCGTGGGTGGTGATGCGGCTCAACGAAAAAGGGACGGGCTACGTCAGGTGCAAGCGTATCGATAAGCAGGGGCATTACCACGACTACCATCACGAGGATGCGCTGGTCGAGGCAAAGCAGCACTCGAAAGCCACGCGCCGAATTAAAGCTGAAGAAGAGCAGGCTGGGTCCGATACCCGCGCCAATCAGGATGCCGTGGTTCGTCGAGCTAAGGCCCGACGAAAGGCGGCGGGGGTTGTCGGGCCGGGTGGGGGAAACAAGCGAATCCGTGCCAATCGGGACGAAGAGAAGCAAACCACGTCCGCCTCCCTTCGTCGGGTCATCCACAAGCACGCTTGCGCGCCTCACAAAACGACTGTGGGACGGCGCCGCCAACCCGATGTCGCGGGCGTCCGAGCTATGGAGCGTCGAGCAGCCACTGGAATTCTCCGTGCGTTACGGAGCAAGTAGGAGACCACTATGCGGAAATCATCGCTCGCAACCAGCAATCCTCTCATCACGCACTTGGGAGATTTTCCGCGAGGTGACGCGCTGACAAAGATCCTCTTTCGTCGCGCGGAGTACGGCATCAATGAGAGGACGCATTCAAAAGAGGATCGCATCGGCTACTTGAGCCGGCTCAGCAGCACGTTCTACCCGAGGCCGGAATACTTACGCTACTCGATGCTCTTCGATCGCCTTGTGCGCGCTGGGTATGAGCCGCGTCGCAACCTCATCGAAGGCAACGGGCCTTCGTTGTGTGAGCGCTCACCAGGCATCGTCTACAACACCGCAAAGACGTTGCCGATTGATGGGTCCTGCTTGTTACTCGCTGGAGCGACCGGTTCGGGGAAGACCTACATAACTAAACTCATCTGCGCCCAGTATCCGGAGTACATCGATCACGGACAGATCACTAAAGGGCGCATTCAGCTGGTCCAGATTCCGGTCCTCTATGTTCGATGTCCTAGTAATGGGTCCCTCATCAGCCTTGGAAGAGCATTCTTTCTGGCGCTTGATGAGCGCCTTCAGCTGCACGGCTTCTATTCAAAGCGGGCAGAGAAAACAAGCGCGTCGACAGAAGACCTGAGCCAGGCCATGTCGCAGGCTTGTAAGACGCACGCCATAGGCGCCTTGGTGTTCGATGAGTTCCAGGATTTGATGGATGCATCGCATAAATCAAGCAGGGGCATCATCAATTTTCTGTTGTCTCTGCGCGACACAATCAAGGTGCCGATCGTCTATGTCGGAACATTTCCGATGCTCTCCTTATTTGGGAATGACGGCCGCAGTGCTAGGCGTTCTGCCGCCGGAGGAGCTGTCTTGATCGCCCGGTTTCCGTCACATGACGACGAGATCTGGATGGCCATGTGCGACGCTTACTGGGCTGCTCAGTGGACTAAGAAGCCGAGCAAGCTCACGCCGCAGCTGCGCAAGCTCATTTATTCGTTGTCACAAGGCATCCCAGACTATTTCCATCAGGTATTCGTCCGAGCACAGGAGTTGGCGATCGAGTCGGGCCATGAACGCCTTGATGAGGACACCCTGCAGGATGCGTTCGATTATCGGTGCCAGGCACTACACACAACGGTAGCCGCACTAGCAAAGGGCACGCGTAGTGAGATCCATGCGTTCCGGGATCTCAGCCACCCTTGGGTTGAGCCTGTTCCGAGGCGAGCTCGTGGGACAAAATAATCACACAACAATAGTCCGCTGGTGTCACTCTGAGCCACGCGAAGAACCCGACAGGCTGTTGTTCTTCCCGCCACTGCGAAACGGCGAGCTTTTATATTCAGGGATTGGTCGGTTCCACCATTTGCTTGGAAGGCTGCACAGCGCGCACACCCTACGGGTGGCTATAGGCCGGATTAATGCAAAAGTTCGCACCGCGGGCGTGCCGTCGTACATAGCGGCGCTATCAAAGCGGTTGCCGGTCCACCATCCACAGAGGGATAGAGCCCTTCTTTTAGATCAGCATACGCTCGTTCCGATGCTGAGCTACTTCCTCGACGAGAAGTCGCGGAACGCAGTTAGGGACAGATTCATGAGCGACCAGCCATCGGCCGGATCATTGGCGATGCTGGGGCACACCAAGCATCGGCACATGGACTTTCACCGCTCTCTAGCACTGTGCCGGAAGTGCGTAGTGAAAGATGCAGAGCTTGGCATCCCTCATTGGCATGTTGAACATCAGGCGCCAGGAACGTTCTACTGCGTCGAACATGGAGAGCTACTTGTTGTTGGCTGCGAGCGGTGCGGACTGTCTGTTCCCTCGAATACAGTTCCCACATTACCTTCGCTTACCTGCATCCAAGAACGGCACCGGCCCATCTTTGCGTCTCCGCCAGCAAATGTTCCTGAAGAAGAGCTTGTGCTTCTGGCTCAAGAGTCCCGCGCGATTGCGCAACGGCCTTTGGGTCAAGGAAATCGGAGCTGGGTAGAAACCGAGAAAGCGTTGCTGTTGCGCGACGGATTCGTTCGGTTGTCCGTGCTAGATCGGGGGAAAATATACGATCACTTGAGATCGCGATTCAGCGAAGGACTTCTGCGTTGGATTGGATGCATCGACGAGCGCCGGAGCAGCAAGTACGCCTGGATAGGCATGCTATTCAATTGGCGAACGCGCAGTCCTGCCCTGGACTGCCTTGTCTTCACGGTTGCGTTTCATGGCTCAGTCGAAAGGTATGAGAAGGCGGCAGCCGAGGTTGAGCTGACTGACTCCGTGATGTTTGAGGATGACGTGTGGAACGCTAAATGGAAGATTGATCAGGAAAAGCATTTCCACGAGGCATCCGGCCTCTTGCGGGCTGCGCGATCGCTAAGCGTGCCGCTGAAAGACATCTTGGACGGTCACGTAAGCGGGCGTCGCACCGACCAGCGAAAGCGGGAACTGCGTAGTCGAGCACTTGCCTTCATCGCGGATGGCGCGGAGGCAGGCGTGCCAATTCGGTCGATCGCGAGAAGGCTAATGGTCCCGCGGGACATTATTTATCGGTGCCTGACTGAATGCGACGCAAAGTTGTCCCGCGATGCCAAGGGGAAGGAGTTCGCGCGGGTACGCGAACGATGCCGAACGATGGTGAGCAAATTTCTGGCGCGAAACCCGAACTCGACCCGTTCAGCCGTGCTGAGCGCCTTGAAGCAGCGTGCGAAATGGTTGATGCAATTCGATAAGGTCTGGTACGACAAGGCCCTGCCGAGCAAGATTCCAACCGGCCGTGCAAAACGGGAAGGGACAGATGATCAAGATGCGGCATTCGCCTTGAGGTTGAAGGATGCTGCGGCTGCACTCCGTAAGCGTGCGTCGATGCCCTGCATCACAGCAGCATCGCTTGCGGCCGAGGCAGGTGCGACCAGCTTTGAACGCAGCAAGCTCCTTGAGATGCCTCGATCAGCGGAAGTAGTGGCCGCCGAATCGGAGACTTTTGAGGTCTGGTGGAAACGAAGGCTTTGCGCGTACGTTGCCATCGCAGGAGCCGATGACGAGGTGATCACATCCAATCGGATTAAGCAGGAACATCATCTGCCGCTAAATCCGCCTGAATGGATGCATGCCTTCATCAGGGAAGAAGCGCTGCGGCAGGGGTACGCCTGGGTGGCGAAGAGGAGTCCATGGCACCATCCGAATCGATCATTCTCACGGGGCCCGCGTCCCAGCAATCCTGAGGACGGGCGGGGGCGTTGGAAGCGCAGAGTGAAGACTGCTCGACGGGGCCGCAGTAGGTGATTGGGCCCTGGCGGCCACCGGAAGTGCACTAGATGTGGCCGCCCCAAATTGCACCACCGAGACAGTCCGATAGGCCGGTCCTGCGGCAGAGCGGACACTCGGGTGGAAAAATCTTTGCCCGGTCCCAGCCCGAAGCGGAAGTTGGTCGCTCGGGGCATCCGCCTCCGAAGCGGACGCTCAGGCCTCCGCTATCGAATCAGCCCACGCTGCTGTGCCACACGGACTGCTGCCGCGCGCCGGTGCACGCCGAGCTTGGAAAAGATCCGCCGCCAATACCACTTGACCGTGGTCTCGGCCACGCCGAGTTGCTGGGCGACCTCGCGCGCGACCAGGTGGTTGGCGCTGAGCTGCAACACCTCGATCTCCTTTGGTGACAGGGTCGCGGGCTCCTCGGGCTCCGTGGTCCGGGGCACTGACAGGGGCGATGCGGAACCGGTGTCGAGATCGAAGTCGCTGAAAATCTGGGCCAAGTAGTCGGTTGAGCACAGCTCAGGACCCGGTCGGGTCTCGCGGATATCGCGCAATACGCTCGCGATCTCGCTGCCGCCATCGAGAAAGCTGCGCCGGAAACCTCCGTGCGCGCCCAGCCGCAGGGCTTCAATCAGGCTGCGCCGTGCAGCCAGCGTCTCTCCCGCGCGATGCTGCAGTCTAGTGAGCAACACCAGCAGGGTGATCGCGTGCTGGCTGCAGCCCCGCTCGCGGACGACTCCCAGCCAGGCCCGGAGCAGATTCATCGCGCTTGACGTGTCGCCTCGCGCGCCGGCGAGCTCCGCTGCAGCGAGCGCGTAGTACAGCTTCGTAGAGTTCGGCTGACGTCCAGGCGCCGTGTGCGCGAACCCCTCGCGGTAGCGGTCATCGTTCGCCAGCCGTTCTGCCTCTTGCGGACGACCGTCGGCAAGGTGAAGACGAATGCGCTCATACGCGATCCGCGGGTGCAGCCGGGTCAGCGAATGCCGCGCTGCGACGAGCGCGGTCTCGTCCAGCGCCCGATGAGCCGAAGAGAAGTCGCCGCGAGCCGCGGCCATGCGCGCCGCCGCGGCCGCGCGCGCCATCACCGAATCGGCGAGACCAAATCCTGCCGGGACATCGCGAAAGCGATCGATGAGCTGGCTGGCTGCGTCGATCTCGTTCCGCTCGTAGAGCAGCCACCCGAGCGCGCAACCCGGCATCGCCGCGAAGTTCGATCCTTCACCGTGCAGGCGAACCGCGGTCGCATGACCCTGGCGCAGGGCCTGCTCGGCGAGCGTCAGATTACCGCGCAGGAACAGGGTCTGGCCCACGACGGCGTCGAGGAAGACCGTGCCGTAGATCGCCCGCGCCTCGATGTACTGGCTGCGCAAGGATTCCCACTCGGACGGTGTCAACTCGGCGTTCAAAGCCTCGCGTCGCGCCATCATCATCGCAGTGGCCACCGACAGTCCCATGAACCCGTTGCGGACGCCGTGCTCGGCGATCCACGCCCGGCCGGAGCGAAGCACGGCGTCGAGCTGATCCGTGAACGTCTCCATCATCACATCGCGATGCGCCAGCTTCGTGCGCAAGGCCGCGACTTCGGCATCCGGCAACGTGGATGCCGTATCGGTCCGCCCGAGCTGACCCCGGATGTCGTCGAGCGAAGCGCGGGCCTCGTCGAAGCGCCAGCGGATGATGTTCTCCCAGACCACTTCCAGCTGCAGCCGCGGCAGGCGCCTGAGCAGCTCCGGTGGCAGGCGGCTGGCGAAGGCGCTCAGGGTCGCAGTCTGGGCGCTGGCGAAGAGTCCGCCGCTGACCGCGTCGATCAATTCTCCCGCGCGCTCCATGTTCCCCATTGCGAACGCGTGCTCGATCGCCTCGATCGCATGGCCATTGGCCGCGAGCCAGTCGCAGGCCCGCGCATGGATTTGCACAACGAGATCGGGCTGCGTGTCGGCGAGTCGCTGGCGCAGCAGCTCGCCGAACAAGTGGTGGTAGCGGTACCAATTGCGGTCGCGGTCCAGCGAGAACACGAACAGGTTGTGCGTTTCGAGATGATCAATCATCTCTCGCGCGTCGCGCCGTTCGAGCAAGGCATTGGCCAGACCCGTGTTGAACCGGGTCAGCAGGGACGTGACGAGCAGGAACTCCTGCGCCGCGGGCGATTGAGTCTTGAGGACTTCGTCGACCAGGAAGCTGGCGATGCTGCGATCGGCGCCGGAGAAACTCGCGAGGAAGGCGTCGAGGTCTCCGGCCTTGCGCATGGCGATCAGCGCCATCTGCAGGCTCGCCGGCCAGCCCTCGGTCTTGCGCAGCAGCTCACCGACCTGCGCAGGGTTGAGCGTGACGCCGCCGGTGGCGAGCACGAAGGCCTCGGTTTCCGGCAGCGAGAACGCGAGCCGCTCGACGTCGATCTCGTGCATCGCGCCGAGGGCACGCAGGCGCGCCACCGGCAGATCTGGCGCTTCGCGCGTGGCGATTACGAAGTGCACGTGATCGAGCGGCGCCAGTAGCAGCGTGCCGACCAGGTCGAGCACACCGGCATCGCGGATCAGGTGAAAGTCGTCGAGGAACACGAAGACCTCGTCCCGGACCAGGGCGAGCTCGTTGAGCAGCTCCGTCCTGAGCGTGCTGGCGGGCGGTGTCGAGCCGGGACCCTGCTGCGCGCCGGCACGTGAGCCGAGCAGCGCCTCGGGCCGCGTGCTCAGGTTGAGGCCGGTGCGCGCGATCGCATCGACCAAGTGGGCCAGGAAGCGGACGATGTCGTTGTCGTCCGCATCGAGGCTCAGCCAGGCGACGTGCTCATGCCGGGCCTTCAGGCGCTCGTGCAGCTGGATCAGGGTGCTGGTCTTGCCGTAGCCCGCCGGCGCCGAGATCAGCAGCAGGCGGCGGTCGATGTGATCGTCCGCCTCGCGGGCGAGCGCCTCCCGGTCCAGCAACTGCAGCCGCTGCTTGGGCGGCACCAGCTTGGTGGCATTGGTGGTCCATGACGGTTGTTGCTGCCACACCACCCTGATGCCCTCCGGTTCGCGATTTCAGGTCAGCACGTCGAGGAAGCTCTGCCGGGGGGTATTGTCCTGCGAAAACGTGGCCGCTCCCAGCTCGGTCGTATCCCAGACCAGGGTCGGCGTGTCCGGGTAGTGGACGTATCCCTCGGCGAAGACCTCGTTGCGGTTGCCCGACGGGTCGAAGAAGTAGATCGTCGCGCCGCGCGTGACCCCGTGGCGGTTCGGGCCGACATCAATGGGCACGCGGTACTTGCCAAGACGGTCCGCGGCCTTGATCACGTCGTGCGCCGATTCGAGCAGGAACGAGGCATGGTGGAACTTGTTCTGCTCGGGCTGCAGCACGAAGGCGATGTCGTGCGGCTTGGTCGAGCAGGACAGGAACACCGCCAGCGAGATCCGGGCCTCGTGGTGGATGAGCTTCTCGGACAGATCGAACTCGAAGACCTCGGTGAACAGGCGCACGTTGTCGTCCAGGTTCACCCCACCGAGCAGGATGTGGTCGAGCCGGTTGATGCGCGCGCCGCGGATCACGCCGTCGTCCGGCATCACGCCGGGGTTGCGCGTTCCCAGAGTGTTGCCGACCTGGTCCATCTGCGCGTACAGGTGCATCGTATGGCCGGTGGGCAGCTCGAACGTCAGCCGGCGCCCGGTCTTCGGGTACACGCCGGCCTCGATGTGCCGCACCTCCAGACCGAAGGCGCGGATCCTCGGTTCGAGCGCGGTGAGCGTCGCGTCGTCGTAGACCTTGAACGCGACGTAGTCCATGCCGGGGCGGTCGGCGGGACGCAGCACGATGCTGTGATGGTCGTGCTCGTCCCAGGCCTTGTAGTAGACCTTGCCGTCCGCGCCTTCCATGACCTCGTGCAGCCCTAGGATCTCGCCGTAGTGCCGGCGCGACTTCGCCACGTCCATCACGCGGATGCAGACTTCGCCGATCCGTAGCAAGCCTCTCAATGCCATGCGGTACTCCTCGTGTGGAGAGATCGCATGGAAAGCAGCCACGCAACCGGGAACAGCTTGCAAGCCGTCAGTGCGGCGGCCTGCGCTTCCTAACCCGTCAGCTCCTTGCCGAAGATCCCGCGCGCGATGACCCACTTCTGGATCTCGTTGGCGCCCTCGTAGATCTCCGCGATCTTGCAGTCGCGGTAGACCTCTTCGACGCGATAGTGCGAGCCGTCGTGCGCGAGCTCCTTGGTGAATCCGTAGCCGCCGAAGATCTGCACGCCGTCGCGCGCGAACTCCCCGGCGAGGTTGGTGGCGTACCACTTGGCCATCGCCGCCTCGGGTTCGGGGAAGTTGATGCCCGAGTCCATGCGCACCGCCGCCTTGAGGTACAGGTTGCGCGCGTTCTCGATCTCGGTGGCGCGCTCGGCCATGCGGAACTGCCAGTGCTGGAACTGCGCCATCGCCTTGCCGAAGGCGCGGCGCGTCTTGAGGCGCTCGGTACAGTGGTCGAACACCGCCTGCGACATGCCCACGCCGGTGGCCGCGATGCCGATGCGCCCGTAGGTCAGCACCTGCAGCGCAATCTTGAGACCTTCGCCGCGCTTGCCGATGACGTTCTCCAGCGGCATGCGCACCTTGTCGAAGGTGATGTCGGCGGTAAGCTGTCCGTGATTGCCCATCTTCTTGTCGGGCTTGCCGACCTTGACGCCCGGCGCGTCGAGATCGACCACGACCTCGGTCATGCGCTTGCCGTCCTTGCACAGCAGCACCACGAAGCTGGCGACCGGCGAGTTGGTGATCCAGCGCTTGTGGCCGTTGATCTCGATGTGGTCGTCGTGGAAGGTCGCTTCCGTGACGAGCGCTTCCACCGACAGATCGGTCGAGGCGTTCGGCTCGCTCGTCGCGAAGCTGCCGATCTTGCTGCCGTCGAGCAGCGGCGCAAGGTACTTGGCCTGCAGCTCGGGCGACGCCCACTCCAGCGCGTGGCCGGCGAGGATGCAGTGCACGTCGTACACGGCCGCGACACTGTTGCTGTAGTAGCTCAGCTCCTCGATCACCACCGCAGTCGCGGTGGCCGGATGCTTCAGGCCGCGACCGCCAATGCTGGCTGCGTACGGGATCCGGAAGAGGCCCGCGTCCGCCATCTGCTGGAACAGCTCGTGCGGGAAGTTCTCCTTGGCCTCTTCGGTGTGCCCGATCTTCCAGGCCACCGGAGCGAGCTTCTCGTCGCAGAACCTGCGCACTTCCTCGCGGATGGCCAGCACCTCGGCCGGGGTCATCAGGTCGTGGTACATCAGCGGTTGCTGGCGCGGCGGCTGCACGGCGCTGGCGGGCTGGGTGCCGGAATCAGGCATGTCTTGCTCCTCTGGGTTCTGAGTTTCAGGCGGCGACGGCGGTGGGCCGCTCGGCTTCCTGCTCTTCGCGGATCAACTGATCGATCACGCGCAGCATGCGGGCGGGGCCGCCGTCCGCGGCGCCGATGCCCATCTGCTTGAAGTGCGGGTCTTCCTTGACGCGCTGCTGCTGGGCTTCGAGCATCCGCTTGTCCTCGTTAAAGGCCGCGTCGAGGCCTTCCTTCAGCAGGTCGGCGAGACCGGGCTGCTCGGTCTTCTTGCTGACGCCCCAGGAGTAGTAGTAGTCCACCGACTCCGCGTCACGCGGCGTGACGGCCTGGCAGCTCCAGGAGTCGAGCACGAGATGGCCGTCGGATTCGCCCTCCGTCGCCGTGCCCGCCGTGAACACGCGGAAGTGCAGCATCCAGTTGCAGGGGTAGGTCTGAGTGACGTCGAAGTTGGCGTCGCACAGGAAGCCGGGCGGGAACAGGTGCTGCACGAACTTCGGCACCGGCACGCTGCGCACCCACCAATCGGTCTTGATGCCGCGCGGGATCACCTTGTGCGTCGGCTTGGCCAGCGCCTGCGCCAGACCCATGGCGATCGTCGCGTCGTGCGTGAACGAGCTGTGCGAGAGGTCCGCGAGGTTCGCGTTCTCGAGCAGGTAGCTCGCGTTGACCTGGATGTAGCTGGGTCGCGTCGTGAAGTCCGGATCGCTGGGGCCGACACCCCGGCTGATCAGCGCGGGATCGGCCTTGGCGGGATCGCCCATCCAGACCCAGATCCAGTTGTCCATCTCGACCACCGGGAAGGTGCGCACGCAGATGTGCTCGGGCACCTTCTCGACATTCGGAATCTCGGAACACTTGCCGTCCGATTCGAACTTGAGGCCGTGGTACATACAGCGAAGGGCGTCGCCCTCTTTGCGGCCCAATGAGAGCGCCGCCTGCCGGTGCGGGCATTGGTCTTCCATCGCGACCACGGCGCCGCCGGACTTGCGATACAGCACCACACGCTTTCCTGCGATCTTGCGGGCAACGATGGCGTCCTTGCCTTGGCTGACCTGATAGTCCCAGCCAGCGCAATACCACGCGTTCTTCAGAAACATGGCTTCCTCCTCTCGGGCTGCCTGGTGTGTGGCAGCAGGTTGCTCTTGGCCCGTGCCTTGGAAGGACGGACCTTGAACTTAGTAGGGAGGCGGGTGCGGGTTCTCCCTCCCAAAAGGAGGGAGGCAGGAAGAGGAGAATGCGGAGCTGAGCCCGCCGGCGAATCGGTTTCTAGCGGCCAGTCACGACCGGCCGCTCCTGTCACTAGGCACAGGGTAACGATCAGCCCAGAGCCGACAGCGAGCTTCCTAGAATGCTCTGGAAATAGCTGCCGTTGAAGCTCGTGTTTCCTGAAATCGCCGGGCAGTGATGCTCATGGTGTCGATCGCAAGTGTGGCGCTCTGAGTGCGCAATCATTACAGAACTTTCACCTAGCCCTTAGGCTTGTGAAACCCTGCCGCAACGACCATTGCGGCATGACATATATCTCTGCTGTTGCGGCACCGTCGATTGCGGCGCCTGCCGCCTCCTTCCGTCTTGCCTCATCTGCCAGCCCTCTTGCGCTGCTGATGCGCCTTGCGCTGGCTGGCATGCTGGTGTGGACGATTGCACGCTGTGTGCTGATAGCCCTGTATGCCGACAGACTCCAGACTGTAGACGGTTTTCGGCACGCGCTTTTTTCCGGCGTGCGCGTCGACCTGATCACTTTAGGCTGGGGACTTGCACCAGCGATCCTGCTGCTACCGATCACGGTGTTTGAACGCGGGCAACGCCTCTGGCATCTCTCGGCAAGAGTCTGGTTCACAGGCTTTCTCGCTCTGGCGCTGATGCTGGAGATCGCGTCGCCGGCATTCCTCGATGAGTACCAGGTGCGACCCAATCGCCTCGCACTCGACTACCTGGGACGACCACAGGAAGTGTTGCCGATGCTCTGGGGTGCGTTTCGGCTATCGCTGATTGCTGGCGTCGCTGCGCTCGGTGGCGGACTATGGTGTGGGTGGCAGCTGTTCGACAGCGCAGGTGGCGAGCCGCGCAAGACCCGCCGCCAGCTCTGGCTCTGGCCTGTGCTGGTTGTGCTGTGCGTACTGATGATCCGCTCCAGCCTTCAGCATCGCCCCGCCAACCCCTCGACGTTTGCGCACTGGGATGACAGCACGGCCAACCAGATCGTGCTCAACGGCACCTACACCCTCGGCTACGCGCTTTACGCGACGCGCCATGAAGCCGATGTCGGTGCGCTGTACGGCCGCATGAGCGACGACGAACTGCTGACGTTAACGCGCGCACAACCCTCGTTCGCGAACTCGCCAGCGGAGCGTCCCACCCTGCACAGACTCGTAGCCGTTGCGTCGCGGGACAAGCCGCTGAACCTGATCATCGTCGTCCAGGAAAGTATGGGGGCCGGATTCTCGAAGAAGCTTGGCGGCGATGCGGATGACACGCCACAACTGGATCGCTGGAGCCGGCGCGGTTGGTGGTTCGAGAACCTCTACGCCACCGGCACGCGCTCGGCGCGTGGACTGGAGGCCATCGTTGCCGGGTTTCCGCCATCGCCGGCACGAAGCGTGCTCAAGCGTCAGAAGTCGCAGGGAAACTTCGCGACGATCGCCAGCGTGCTGGGCAGTCACGGCTACACCAGCGAGTTCATCTACGGCGGTGAGTCGCACTTCGACAACATGGGTGGCTTCTTCCTGAGCAACGGCTTCAATCGCGTGATTGATCAAGACGATTACGATGATCCGATATTCGCCGGCAGTTGGGGGGTATCGGACGAAGACCTGTTCGCCAAGGCTCAGGAACGTGCAACGACACTGCACAAGCAGGGCACCCCGTTCTTCAGCTTGGTCTTCACATCGTCCAACCACACGCCGTTCGAGTACCCGGATGGACGCATTGTCGCGGATGGCGATCCGAGAACTGCTCGAAACGCTGTGCGCTATGCGGACTATGCAGTGGGTGCATTTCTGGATAAGGCCGCGCAATCGGCCTACTTCCGGGACACGCTGATCCTGGTGGTTGCCGACCACGATGTGCGCATCTACGGGGAGGACATCGTCCCGTTGTCCCGATTCCGGATTCCGGGCTTGCTCGTGGGGGCGGATGTAGCGCCTGCGACGATCACGAGCATCGCCAGCCAGGTCGACCTTGCGCCAACACTCCTGTCCCTGATGGGCATCTCCGCCGAGGTGCCATTTGTCGGCCGCGATCTCAAACGCAGTCTGCCGGAGTTCGGCGGTTCCGACTCGCCGCGTGCGTGGATGCAGTTCAACGATGTCTTCGCACGTTACGAAGGCGACGTTCTGAGCGTGCTGCTGCCTGGGGGCGAGACGCGCCGCTACCGGGTTGCGCCCATCACCCGGACGCTCTCGCCCATGCCGGCGCCCGAAGCGGCGGCGCGTCGCCGATTGCTCGCCGATGTCCAGCTTCCGGCCTGGCTATACGACAACCGCGCCTACACGCTCAATCGTTGAGCGGTGGCGGCCCCGGATCGCCGGAACATTGGACTACCATGCACGTATGCGCATCCTGCTGATCGAAGACGACGCCGAACAGGCCCAGTACGTGCTCAAGGGGCTGCGCGAGCACGGCCACGCGCCGGACCATGCGGCGACGGGCCGCGACGGTCTGTTCATGGCGGTCTCCGAGCACTACGATCTGCTGATCGTGGACCGCATGCTGCCGCAGATGGATGGCTTGGCGGTGATCACGACCTTGCGGGCCTCCGGTAAGCGCACGCCGGCGATCATCCTCAGCGCCCTGGGTCAGATCGACGATCGGGTTCAGGGCCTGCGGGCCGGCGGCGACGACTACATCGTCAAGCCATTCGCCTTCTCAGAGTTACTCGCTCGCATTGAAGCCGTGGCCCGGCGCACGACTGCCGGCATGGAGAGCAGCGTTCTGCGAATCGCCGATCTCGAATTGGATCGGATGGCGCATAGCGCGCGACGCGGCGGAAGGCCGCTCGACCTCAAACCGCAGGAATACCGCCTATTGGAGTACCTGCTGCGCCACGCCGGGCAGGTCGTCACCCGAACGATGCTGTTCGAGGGCGTCTGGGACTATCACTTCGATCCGCAGACCAATGTGATCGACGTTCACATTTCGCGTCTGCGCTCGAAGGTTGATCCGCCCGGCGCAAGCCCGCTGATCCACACGGTTCGTGGCGCCGGCTACTGTCTGCGCGAGAGCGAGATCGCTTGAACAGACTGCTGCCCGGCAGGTTGGCGACGCGGCTAAGCCTGCTTAATGCACTGGTCTTCGGGATGTGCGCGATCGGCGTCATCGTCCTGGTCGTGACCCTTGCCGACCGGTCGATGAGCGACGACCTCACGGAAGATCTCGCCGCCGAGATCGATGTCATGCAGAAGGATTTCGAGTTCGATGGACTCGAAGGTGTTCGCGGCCTGATCGCGCTGCGCGAAGGATTCGACAGCGAACGTCAGGCGCGCGCATACCGGCTTGAATCCTCGGACGGGACGGTCCTTGCCGGTCAATGGCCCTACTGGCCGGACGCACTCAAGCTGGACAACGGGGAATTGACACTTCCGTACGCTGAGCGAGGCGAGGATGCTGTTTGGCTGATGCGTGCAGTGACGCTGTCGGACGGCAGTCGCCTGCTCATTGGGCTCGACAACTTTGAGCAGGTTCGCCTGCGCGCGATCCTTCAGCGTGCCGCCGCATGGGGACTTGCTCTGGCGCTCGTGCTTGCGATGACTGGCGGTGTGTTGGTCAATCGAGCCGCATTGAGACAGGTCGCCATCATCAATCGGAGCGCGCGCAGGATCATCGAAGGCGATCTCAGCCACCGCATCCCGACTGCCGGTGACTCGCGGGACGAGTTCGGCGAACTCAGTCGCACCCTGAATCAAATGCTCGATCGGATCAACGAACTGATCACGGCGATTCGGAGCGCCACCGACGCCATCGCCCATGACCTTCGTTCGCCGCTCACGCGACTGCGCGCGGCATTGGAGGACGCGGTGAATGCGCCGCCGCCGCCCGCCGACTTGCCAGATTTTCTTCACGCCAACCTGAGACATTTGGATCAGGTTCTCTACAGCTTTGGCGCATTGCTCCAGCTCGCAACGGTCGAATCGGGCGTGCTGAAGGGACGCTTTGGTCCCGTGGCGCTGAACAAGGTCATCGAGGACGCGGCCTCCTATTTCGAAGCCGCCGCCGCTGATCGCGATCTACGGATCGATGTACAGATGACACAGGAAGCAGTATCCGTTTCGGGAGACCGCCATCTGCTATTTCAAAGCGTCAGCAATCTGCTGGACAACGCGATGAAATTCAGCCCGCAGGGCGGCACGATCACTATCTCGATGCGCCAACAGCCGGGACAGGTGATGATCGAAGTCGAGGACGAAGGTCCCGGTATCGCTGCAGGCGACCGCGAGCGCGTGTTCGAACGCCTCTTTCGCGGCGATTTTTCGCGCAACACGCCTGGCTTCGGGGTCGGCCTCAGTCTGGTTCGTGCCACCGCACGTCTGCATGGTGGTGACTGTGTCGTTGCGCAGGGGGCTCGCGGCGCGCGACTGATTCTCACGCTGCCGACGCTCGCTGACGGCTCGCATCGCACCTGATCGGGCCGTGCGTCCCCACGCGGCGCACAACATTAAAAAAACATAACCTCAGCGCAAGCTGCAGTTGATGCGCCCGCCGTGAAACTGGCGCCATGCTCAAATCACCTCGCCAGCGCATCTCGGCCGCGACCCTTCTCGCGCTCACCTTGCAGGGTCTGCCCGTTTCGATCGCCTGGGCAGAGGACATCGACGCCCCGCTCATTGTCGACATCGTATTCGAAGGGAACGAGAAGACGCGCGATATGGTGTTGCGCCGGGAGGTCGCGCTTCAACTGGGCGATTCCTTTGATCCGGAGCGGGCGGAGGCGGCCCGTCAGCAAATCCAGAACCTCGGCCTCTTCAGGTCGGTTGCCCTGCATACCGAGCCGCAGGACGGAGGGGTGCGCTTGGTTTATGTGGTGGACGAGAAGTGGTTCTGGCAGGTCTACCCCAGACTCTCGGCCAACTCGGATGGCCAGAACAGCGTTGGCGTCGAAGGGCGTGTGAGCAATATCTGGGGCTTGAACCACACGCTGAGGTTGTTGGCGCGTTCGCGCGACACCAGGGAGCAGGAGCGGGGCCGCGACCTGAGCGTTCGAGGCGTCTATCAAGCACCGAACGTGTTTGGCGACGGCGATGGCCTGCGCATCGCTGCCGCTCACAACGTCATTCCGTACGAAGCTCCTGCGCCCTATGACGAGACCGTCGATGAGATCGAGGTCCTCGCATATCGCACCTATGGCTTGCCGAATCGGCCAAGCCAGGGCTGGACAGTAGGGTTCGGCCCCATCTGGCGTCAGCAGCAGGTTTCAGATGAAGCGATTACCCGCAGCTTCGGCGCGAGCTTAGGTGCGGTAGCCGAGATGGCATACAAGGACGGGCGTGATCTGATCTACAGCAATGACGGCACTCATTTCTCAGCCCGCTGGGAAGTGGCGGACCAGGCCGTGCTCTCGGACTACAGCTACTCCGTTCTGCGCATCGACTGGGGCCAAGCACGGATGATCGGTACGCGCTCCCATCAGCAACTGTCATACGGATTCGGCCTGGGCGTCGGCAACCACGCGCTCGATCACCGTGCGCTGTTTTCTTTGGGGGGCTCGGAAGGACTGAAGGGTTACGAGCGCAAGGCCTTCGAGGGCAACTCCTACTATCTCGGGTACCTGGAGTTCATGCGCCCGCTGATATGGAACAGTCTGCGCGGAACAATCGGGGTGGAGATCGGCAACGCCGCCTGGGAAACGGGAGAACTCTTCGACACCCCGAGTGCGAACCTGAACGTGGGTCTGCGCCTACGGCCGCGACGCCTTGTGAACTTCGAACTTGAGCTGGGCTTCGCGATCCCGATCAACGGCGACGATCCGCGGTTCTATGGCGGAAAGGTCGATCGACCGTAGCGGAGGCTTTCAAGAAGAAGCCCGGTAGTGCTGCCCAAAGCTGACACAGACGAGCGGCCGCACCTGGCACTGCCAGGCATTGGTGCTCCCTGCTTCCATGTCCGTTTTACGCGAAGTCAGGTCACCGAGCTACTGCTGGCGCAGTTTGATCCGGCCACGAGTGGCGCACTTCGAGGTGGCCAACAGGGTGATTGGACAGTTGGAGCAGGACTGTAAATTTCCGATCGAATGTCACCAAGGCAGAAATTCACAGACCTAATTGAAAGCAGCGATCGTCGCAAGTGCTTGATTTTGCGAGTTCTGAATTTACTCACCTAATTGGCGTTCACCATCGTTCTTCGCCAACCCGGCAATGCGAGCGGTATCCGCGCAATAACACCGTGGCCGGTTGTCCGCGGATGGGTCCTTGCGCCTACAAGGCGGTGGTCGGCGTAGCCAGCTTGAGCCCGACCATGCCAGCCACAATCAATCCCAGGCTCAGGATTTTCAGCGCGGACGCGGACTCGCCGAACAGCAGCATGCCCATGGTGGCGGTGCCCACCGCGCCCAGTCCGGTCCACATCGCATAGGCGACCCCCACCGGCAGATGGCGCATGGCCAGCGCCAGCAGGCCCAGGCTGATCAGCATGGCAACGGCCGCGGCGGTAGCGGCCGGCCACCAGGTAAAACCGCGGCTGAGTTTGAGGGAAATGGCGAAGGCCACCTCGAACAGGCCGGCCAGGCCTAACAGCATCCAGTGCGACATGACGACCCCTCGAAAAAGTGCAGCGGGGTCGTCCCCGGGTAGCGGGTCAAGCTTGCGCGTCGGGTCGTCCCGGGCGCGGCATTTTACCTGACACCGAGAGAACCCCAGCCTTTCGCGCATGGTCAACCCCTCGGACCGTTATCATCCAAAGTCTTGTCGAGGGGGTTGCACATGTTGTGTGGATGGCGCCGCCAGCGCAGCGCTTCGTTGCTTTTTGCCGGCTTGCTGCTGGCAGGGTCGGCGTGGGCCCAAGGGGGCGGGCGGGATGCCGCGTCCTCGCCCTCCGCGGCCAAGCTGTCGGCCGCCGACGCCAAGATTCGCGCGCGCTGCGAGCGGTCCCCGCGCCCGCCCCGCAACGAAGTCTTCGAGGTGTTTCGCGACTGTGCCGACAGCCCCGAAATGTTGCGCCTGCCTGCCGGCCGGTTCCTGATGGGCGAGATCGGCGCGGTGGGTCTGACCTACGAGCTGCCTGTGCACGAAGTGGCGGTGCCGTCTTTCTCCATAGGGCGCTACGAGGTCACCTTCCTGGAATGGGACGAGTGCCACGCCGACGGCTACTGTCAGCAGCGGCCGGACGACAACGGCTGGGGACGCGGCTTCAGGCCGGTCATCAACGTCAGCTGGGTCGATGCCAAGCAGTTCGTCGCCTGGCTGAGCGTCAAGACCGGTCAGCGTTATCGCCTGCCGTCGGAAGCCGAGTGGGAATACGCGGCCCGCGCCGGCTCGCAGAGCACGTACTACTGGGGCGATGCGGCGGCCACCGTATGCGACCACGCCAATGCCCTGGACATTGCCGGGCGCATGCAGCGGCCCAACTGGTTCTGGAGCAATTACTGCCTGGACGGCTATGCCCACACCGCGCCGGTCGGCAGCTTTCCGCCGAACGAGTGGGGCCTGCACGACATGCAGGGCAATGTCTGGGAATGGGTGGAGGATTGCTGGCACAGCGACTACACCGGCGCCCCTGCCGACGGCTCGGCCTGGGTGCGCGGCGGCGATTGCAGCAAGCGGGTGAATCGCGGAGGCGGCTGGGGCAACCACGTGCGCACCTTGCGCTCGGCCAAGCGCGACGCCGACATGGCCGAAGGCTACGGCGATGCCTTCGGATTTCGGGTGGTGCGCGAGCACCCGCGGCAGGAACCCGCCGCGCCGCCGCCGCCCGCCGCCGGCGAAAGTCGCCCGTCGGGTACGCGGCCGCCGTCCAGCACCTCGCCCTGAAACAAGGCGGGTCAGCCCGCGTAGCCCGGGTGCAACCCCAATGGCACTACCTTAAGCGTTGTTGTTGTGCGAGGCGGATGTTCTGGCGAGCCAAAGGGCGAGGGAGAGTCAGGCGGATTGGGTTTTTGGGGCGTCGTTTGACGGCTCGAGGCTCGACGCGGCCGGGGCGTATGGGAATGTTGGCGGCGCTGATGGCGTTGAGCATCTGCTCGAAGGCTGAGTTGAAGCAACGACAGGGGTCATGACGCAAGGCCTCCTGGAAGCGCGCCACGGCGCGTCGTGCAGCGGCGAAGCTATAGGCGCGAGGGCTGCTGGATTGATTCTGGAGGGCGCGCACCATCAGGGCGCGGATCATGTTGTAGGCGAGCAGGTGTGCGGCGATTTCCTTGTGGATCATGGCCGGGCTTTGGCAGCGCAGGATGTCCATCTGCAAGGTGCTCTTGATGGCCCGGAAGTCCAGTTCGATGTGCCAGCGCTGCTGGTAAAGCGAATCCAGCTGTTCGGGTGAGCCCGTTCGCAGGTTGGTCAGCAAGCGCCGGTCGCCCTGCTGGACTTCGCGCAGGCGCAAAGCCGGGCGTGCGGTCCGATACGTTGCCGGGTCCATCCAGCGCGGCCGGGCGGGTTTGACCCAGTCGACGAGGTGATCCTGTGGCGGGCCGCACACCGGCTGGCGCGGATGTCGACGCCCCAGGTCGCGGATCAGAAAATCGATACCCCGGTCCTGCACTGCCTGGATCAGGAAATAGCTGGCATAGGCACGATCGGCGATGACCAGATCGCCGGGCTCGAAGGCCTCCAGCAGGCGCTGGAATTGCCGACACTCAGCCGTGGCCTGGCCTTCGCACGGACTCACGGTATAGGCCAGCACGCAGCCGCTGCTCAGACTGACCACGCCCACGATCCGCGCCAGCGGAAATCCCAGGCCCGGCTGCTGGCTGCGGTTCTGGGGAAACGCGGCCTGATTGGCGGGCGTGTCCGGCATCGAGACCACGGTCCCATCCACCAGCTTGATGGGGCGTCTCCACCCATTCCAGGATGCGGCCAAGGGCTGGGCATCGTGCGCAATGTCGAGCAGCAGATGCTCGATCACCGCCAGCGGCAGACGCTCGCGCGCCTTGCAGTAAGGTCCGGTATTCAAGCTGCACGGCGACAGGCCCAAGGCCACGCGCTGGCTCAGCGCCCGGCCCACCGCATCCTGGCAGGCAGGGTCATGGCTGATCACCTGTTCGACGAACAAGCCCAGCGTCACCCGCCGCGTGAAGATCCGTTCCCGCAACTTGGCCCGGTCGGCATGGAGAATCGCATCCAGCCGCGAAGCCGACACCAACCGCCCCAGCTTGTCATCGACGCTGCGCGCCAATGCCCGTCGATGACGTCCGATCGCTAGTTTCAGGTGTTTTTTTGGTAGCCTGCCATTGGGCTGATCCTCCGTTATGACGCTGGCTTGGTAACCGAATCATAACGACACAGGCTCTCAGCCCCTCGCTTCACGACCCCCCAACCCAGCCCGACCACGCAACGCCCTTAAGGTAGTGCCATTGGGGTGCAACCCGGGGATTGCCTTCGCCGGTACCTGGAACCCCGGGTTTCACCCGGGCGTGCCGGCAAACGCGTTTTCCAGGTTCAGGCCTGATCGCCGCGCAGCCCGCGCACGGTCTGTTCCAACTGTTCGGCCTTGAGGCTCGCGCCGTCCATCGCCGGGGCGACCAGAATTTCGATCTGCGCCCGGAAGCGTCGCGGCAGTCGCGAACGGGGCAGGCGCGCGGCGCGGCGCGACCACATGCTGCGCCACAGGCCGCGCAGCGCGACCGGAATCACCGGCACCGGATTCTGCGCCAGGATTCTTTCGATGCCGGGGCGGAATACCTGGATGTCGCCGTCCGGCGTCAGTCCGCCCTCGGGAAAGATGCCCAGCAGTTCGCCGTTTTTCAGCGCCCGATCGATCTCGGCATAAGCCTGCTCCAGCAGCGCGGCGTCCTCTTTTGCCGGGGCGATGGGAATGGCGCGCGCGGTGCGGAAAATGAAATTCAGCACCGGGATGCGAAATATCCTGTGATACATCACGAAGCGGATCGGCCGGCGCACGGTGCCGCCGAGGATCAGTGCATCGACGAAGCTGACGTGATTGGGCGCCACGATGGCGGCACCCTGGTCGGGGATGTGCTCCAGCCCCTGCGTGCGGATGCGGTACAACAGGCTGACCAGCATCCACACCAGGAAGCGCATCAGGAATTCGGGCAGCAGCGAGTAGATGAAGATCGCCACCGCCGCGTTCATCAGCGCCACCGTCAGCAGCAGCTCCGGAATGCTCAGCCCGGCCTGCAGCAACAGCACGGCAACCACCGCCGACACCACCATGAACAGCGCGTTGAGAATGTTGTTGCCGGCGATGATGCGCGAGCGATGCGCCGGATCGGAGCGGGTCTGGATGACCGCGTACAAGGGGACGATGTAGAAGCCGCCGAACAGTCCGATCAACACCAGATCCCACAGCACCCGATGATTGGCCGGCTCGGACAGGAAGGCCGCGGCGCCGAGTCCGGTGACCGTTGCCGCCTGCGAGGCGGCGAAGTAAAGATCGACGCCGAACACCGTCAGTCCGATCGAACCCAGCGGCACCAGCCCCATCTCGACCTTGTGCCCGGACAGGCGCTCGCACAGCAGGGACCCGATGCCGATGCCCAACGAGAACACGGTGAGCAGCAGCGTCACCACTTCTTCGTTGCCGCCCAGGTAAATCTTGGTGTAGTTGGGCAACTGCGACAGGAACGTGGCGCCGTACAACCAGAACCAGGAAATGCCGAGCACCGACAGAAACACCGTGCGGTTGGTGCGCATGAACTGGAAGTTGCGCCAGGTTTCGGTCACCGGATTCCAGTCGATCCGCAGCTCCGGCGCGGCGGCCGGTGCGCCGGGAATGCGCCGCGACACCAGGTAGCCCGCCACCGCCACCGCCAGCACGGTGACGCCGACCCCGGTCACCCCGTAACTGCGCGCGATCAGCCAGCCGCCGAGCATGGTGCCAAGCAGGATGGCGAGGAAGGTGGCGGCTTCGACCAGCGCGTTACCGCCGATCAACTCCTCTTCGCGCAGCGCCTGCGGCAGGATCGAGTACTTCACCGGCCCGAACAGCGCCGACTGGGCGCCCATCAGGAACAGCACGCCCATCAGGAAGGGGATACTGCCCAGATAAAGGCCGACGAAACCCAGGCCCATGATGCCGATCTCGGCCAGCTTGATGAGGCGGATCAGGCGCGATTTTTCGTACTTCTCCGCGATCTGGCCGGCGGTGGCGGAAAACAGGAAGAACGGCAGGATGAACAGGCCCGCGGCCAGATTCACATAGGTGTTGATCTGCGCGGTCGACAGGCCGGCGATGCCGAACGTCACCAGGATGATCAGCGCGTTCTTGAAGATGTTGTCGTTGAACGCGCCCAGGGTCTGGGTGGCAAAGAAAGGGCCGAAGCGCCGCTGCGAGATCAGGCCGAACTGGCTGGGCTTGCTCATCGCAGGGACCGGTCCGTCGCTGCGTGCCGCGGCGGGTGCATCGTCGGCCGGCACTGCTGCGCCACGCCAATGCTCACGGGCTGGGTGCCTGATCGCGCGCCTGGCGCTGTGCCTCGGCCTTGCGGTCGGCGAACACCCGGCGCGCCGCCTGGTCGCCGCAGTAGTAGTCGGCCTCCCCGCGGATTTCGGCCAGCATCAGACGTGACTGCGTGTCGGACAGGCGATAGACGTTGCCGCTGGGGTCGCGGCCGTAAATTTCCGGCGCCGCCCCGTACGACTTCAGGCGTTCTCGCGCATGCGCGCAGCGCTGCTGCACTTCGGCCACCAGTTCGCCGGGAATGACGCCGGCCCAGTCGGGCCGCGCCGGTACCTCGCGCTTGGCCATGTACTCGCGGGTCAGGCGCTGGCCGCGACTGTTGATGTCGTCGTAATGCACGCGGCCGTTCTCATCCACCCAGCGATACACGCTGCGGGCCTGCGCCACCGATCCGGCCAGCACCAGCACGCCGGCCAGCAGAGCAATCCACGGACGACCGCTCATCAGGCGTTGTCCTGTCCAACCGTATTTTCGGGACACGGCACTAGGGGATCGCTTCTTCCGCCAGCTCGACATCGCCGCACTGGGTCGCCAGTTCGGTCTCGGTGAGCTCGATCAGCTGGGCCTTCTCCTCCTCGCTGTATTCGCGCTCGCGGCCCAGGCTGTCGCGCTCCACCAGCCGCGCGGCGTTGCGATAGGTCCCGAGCTGGGCCCGCTTGCGCGCGCAGTCGGCAACCTGTGCCTCGGTGAGCGCTTGTTCGGGGGCAGCCTCCGATTGCGAGCCGGCGATCGAGGTGCCGACCTTGCGGCCGAAGGGCTGCACGTCACGGGCGCCCAGCGGCGGCGTATCGCCGAAGTAAACCTTGTTGTCGGCGCCCACCCAGCGATAAATCTTGTCGGCGTAGGCATTGCCTGCAATCAGGCTCAGAGCCAGCAAAACCAGGGCAGCACGCATGTCAGGCGATCCGGTTCCAGGTGCCGCGAGTCTATTGCAGATTGCCCGGCACCACGAAGGCCGCTCGGCCGGCCCTGCCTGCCTACAATCGCGCATGAGGCATCGCACATGAGTTTGGCCACCCTGATCCGTCGCACCGCCGTTATCTTGCTGCTGTTGGCGGGCGCAGCGCAGTGGTGGCTGTGGCAGCGCACCCAGGACGAACTGGCACGCCTGACCGCGCGACTGATTCCGCACGGCGAACTGCGCTACCAGCACGCCTGGCCGTTCCTGTGGGGCGGCGCGCGCATATGGGGCCTGAGTTTTCAGCCCGAGGGTCTTTTGCGCGTGGGCCTGCACGCCGCGCCGGGCGCCGCATTGCGGATTCGCGAGTTGCGGATACGGCGGCTGTGCCTGGCAGCGGACGGGACCCTGTCGCAGATCGAGGGCAGCGCGTTCGGCGCCAGCCTGCCGCTGTCCAGTCTTCACGGCATCGTCGCCAGCGGACCGGACCACTTGCCGGTACCCAGTCCCGCCGACCTGGGCGAAGCGTGGTTGCAGTTCGACCTGGACTTCCGCGTTCGGTACGTGGCGCCGTCGCAGCTGGCGCAGGTCGCGCTGACCGCCAGCGGGCCGCTGCTGGGCAATCTGTACCTGAATACCGGCGTGGAGGGGACCCGGCAGGTTTTCGCGCGCGCACCCGAGCAGATGCTGATCCGTGCGCTGACCCTGGAATGGGCCGACGGCGGGTTGCTGGAACGCTACAAGGACGTCGCCGCCGCGCGTGCGCGCCTGACCCGGCCCGCCTGGGAACATGCGGTGATCGCGCGTCTGGACCGGCGCGCGCGCGCCGAGCGCTGGCAGTGGCAGGACGACACCGCCGCAGCGGTTCGGCAGGTGGTGCGTCGTACGCCCTACCTGCGTTTGCGGCTCGATCCGCCGGGCGACGTGGTGCTCAACAACATCCGCCTGTACCGGATGGGCGACTGGCCGGCGCTGCTGGGCTTCGAGCTGAGCACCATGGGCGGGTTCGAGCATCCGCTGCCCGCACGCACCTGGCCTTGATCTCGACCGCGGCGATGACCTGCAGCAATCAGCCACGGATCACACGGATAAACACCGATCAAGACATAAACGTGCTGAGAATCGTTGTTTCACCGATCGGGTGACTTGGTCGGCACCGACCAAGTAGCCGATTTTCAATCCGTGTCATCCGTGAAGTCTGTGGCAAATGCTTCTTCCAGGATCAGAGGTCGTAGCCGCGCTCGTTGTGCTGCGCGGTGTCCAGGCCCGAGGATTCCTCCTCGGCGCTGACGCGCAGGCCCATGACCATGCGCACCAGCTTGAGCAGCACAAAGGTGACTGCGGCGGTGTAGGTGCCGACCGCCAGTACGCCGATCGCCTGTACGCCCATCTGCGAACCCATGTTCATGCCATCGGCATAGCCCTGGCCGCTGAATACGCCCAGCGCGCTGGACGCAAACACGCCCGCCAGCAGCGTACCCAGGATGCCGCCAACGCCGTGCACCGGAAACACGTCCAGCGAGTCGTCCACCCCCAGCTTGCGCTTGAGGAAGTTGGTGGCGTTGAAGCACAGCACGCCGGCGGCCAGGCCGATCACCAGCGCGCCGCCGGGGCCGACGAAGCCCGACGCCGGGGTGATGGTGCCCAGGCCCGCCACCATGCCGGTGACCGTGCCCAGGGCCGAGGGCTTGCCGTAGCGGAACCACTCGATGATCGCCCACGCGGCGGCGCCGGCCGCAGCGGAAATGTGCGTGACCAGAATTGCCATGGCGGCGTTGCCGTTGGCCGCCAGCGCCGAACCGCCGTTGAAGCCGAACCAGCCCACCCACAGCATGGCGGCGCCGGTCACGGTCATGGTCATGTTGTGCGGCAGCATCGGCGTGCTGGGAAAGCCCTGGCGCGTACCCAGCACCAGCGCTGCGACCAGTGCGGCCACACCGGCGGTGATGTGCACCACGGTGCCCCCGGCGAAGTCCAGCAGACCCATGCCGAACAGCCAGCCGTCGGCGGCCCACACCCAGTGGCACACCGGCGCATAGACCAGGATCGACCACAGCATGGAAAAGGTCAGCATGGCCGAGAACTTCATGCGTTCGGCGAATCCGCCCACCACCAGCGCCGGGGTGATGATGGCGAAGGTCAGCTGGAACATGGCGAACGCGGTTTCGGGAATGGTCCCGCTGACGGTGCCTTCCTCCACGCCGGCAAAGAAGGCCTTGCCGAGTCCGCCGATCAGCGGACCCCCTTCGGCGAACGCCAGGCTGTAGAGAAACAGCACCCACATCACCGAGATCGCGCAGGTGATGGCAAAACACTGCATCAGCACCGACAGCACGTTCTTGGTGCGCACCAGGCCGCCGTAGAACAGCGCCAGGCCCGGCAAGGTCATGAACAGCACCAGTGCGGTGGAGGTGAGTATCCAGGCGGTGTCGCCACCGTCGAGTTCCTGCGCGCCGGCCACAGCCGGGAACGCGGCGAGCGCCGCTGCTATCCAGTGCTTCATGTGTCTCCCTTACCCGACTCTTGCGATCTTGGCGGCCCGACGCTTGTTCACCGGCGCGCCCGTATTTTTTTCGCCTAACGCCTAACGCCTAACGCCTAACGCCTAACGCCTAACCGGGGCTGCCGCCCGCCAGATCGGCGCACGCAAGTGCCAAGTCAAGGCACTTGCGTCGGCTCGCGCCGCTCCGGCCCTAACGCCTAAACCGCATCGACCCCCGCCTCGCCGGTGCGAATGCGCACGGTCTGGTCGAGGTCATAGACGAAGATCTTGCCGTCGCCGATCTGGCCGGTCTTGGCACTTTTCTGGATGGCCTCCAGCGCCCGCTCCACCATGTCCGGGGCCAGTGCCACTTCGAGCTTGATCTTGGGCAGCAGGTCCACGGTGTATTCGGCGCCGCGATACAGCTCGGTATGCCCCTTCTGCCGGCCGAAGCCGCGTACCTCGGTCACCGTCATGCCCTGCACGCCGATATCGGCCAGGGCCTCGCGGACGGCGTCGAGCTTGAACGGCTTGATCACGGCAATCAGCATTTTCATGGGCAACCTCGGATCGCTGTCGAGTAAGGATGGTTGGAGTCTAGCCGACTCCGCGCCGGTCAAAAAACCAAGCCCCGCCGGGGCGTGCCGGCTCGAAACGCAAACGGCCACCCGGAGCGCAGCAACGGCGAAGCTGCGGCCGCAGGCCTGGGGTTTTCTTGCAGGGCAGCGCGCTGCTCGGACACGAGAGTCTTCGCCGCGCTCGCAACGACAGGGGACTCGGCGCGCGATGGGCCACCGAAGCTCACGCCAGCGGCAGCTCCTGCGTGCGGTGAAATTCCAGGATGCGGCGGTAGGCGTCCGGGTCCTTGATATGCACCATGCCGCCTTCGCGCGGATGAATCCAGTCGTAGAGCCGCGACAGGTAGAAGCGCAGCGCCGCCGCCCGCAGCACCAGATTCCATGCGGCGTGCTCCTCGGCGGTGGTCTGTCGCCGCGACCGATACGCCAGCATCATCGCGCTGGCGCGCGCGGCGTTGAGGGTGCCGTGGGTGTCGAAGCACCAGTCGTTGACGGTGATCGCCAGGTCGTAGAGCAGGCTGTCGCGGCAGGCGTAGTAAAAGTCGATGACCCCACTGAGACGGTCGTCCACGAACAGCACGTTGTCGCGAAACAGGTCGGCATGCACGATGCCCTGTGGCAAGGCCTGCAAATCCAGCCCGGCCTGCGCCTGCAGCTCGGATTCGATCAGGGCACGTGCATCGGTGCGCAGATGAGGCAGCAGATCCGCCGCGGTATGGCTCCGCCAGGCGCTGCCGCGCGAGTTCTCCGCAGCGCCGCCGAACGAGGCCGCGATGCGGTGAAGCTCACCGAGCACGCCGCCGGCGGCGCTGCATTGCGCGATGTTGGGAAACAGCACGCTCTGACCCACCAGGCGCTGCACCATCGCGGCAGGCTTGCCGTTGAGTTCCACCAGATTGCGCCCGGCGTGCGTGCGCAACGGTGCGGCGCTGGGAAAGCCGTGCGCGGCCAGATGCTCCATCAGGCCCAGAAAGAACGGCAGGTCGTCGTAGTTCAGCCGCTCGAACAGGGTCAGCACCCAGCGGCCGTCCTCGGTATCGACGAAGTAGTTGGTGTTCTCCACCCCCTCGCCAATGCCCTGAAAGCCGACCACGTCGCCGACCGGGTACTGGCTCAGAAATGCCTGCAGCTCCGAGTGACTGACTTTGGTGAAGACGGACATAAATCAGGCGTTAGGACGCCGGCTGCGCCGGCTTTGGGCGTTAGCAAAAGCGGGGACCGACCTTAGCATTTTGCCTCACGCCTCACGCCTCACGCCTCACGCCTCACGCCTCATGCCTCACCGGGGCTACCGCCCGCCGGGTCGGTGCACGCGAGTGCCAAGTCAAGGCACTCGCGTAGGCTAGCGCCGCCAGAACGCCGGGGTGAACACGATCAGCAGGGTGAAGATTTCCAGCCGGCCCAGCAGCATGCTGAACATCATGATCCATTTGCCGGGGTCCGAGACTTCCGCCACTGAACCGCTCAACGAACCCAGGCCGGGACCCATGTTGTTGATGGTGGCAGCCACCGCGGAGAACGCCTCCACCGGCTCCAGGCCGGTCGCCATCATCGCGAAGCTGAGCAGGATGGTGAACCCGATGTACACGGAAAAGAATCCGCCGATGGCGTAGACCACGCTGTCGTCCACTACCCGGCCGTCGAGCTTGATCGGCAACTGTGCATTGGGATGGATCAGTCGCTGCACCTCACGCAAAGCCTGCTTCACGAACAGCATCAGACGCACCATCTTGACGCCGCCCGAGGTCGAGCCCGAGCAACCCACCATGAATCCGCACAGCATCAGCATCATCGGCGCGTAGGACGGCCATAGGCTGGCGTTGGTGGTGGTGAAGCCGGTGTTGGTGCCGTAGGACACCACATGGAACGCGGCGGTGCGCAGCGTGGTAGCGGTGTCGTCGAAGGTCTGCGCGATCAATAGCGGAATGCTGATCAGCAAGGTGTAGCCGAGGATCACGGTCAGACAGGCGCGGAACTCGCTGTCGCGCCAGTACACGAACACGCTGCGATGACGCCACACGCCGAAATGGGTGGCGAAGTTGATCGTCCCCAACAGCATGAACACGATCACGGCGCACTCCAGCGCCGGGCTGTTGTAGAAGCCGATGCTGGCGTCGTGGGAGGAAAAGCCGCCGGTGGCCAGGGTGGACAGGGCGTGGCACATCGCGTCGAACGGCGACATGCCCAGCAGCCAGTACACCAGGCCGCAGATGACGGTGAGGCTCAGGTACACCAGCCACAGCACGCGCGCGGTTTCGGTGATGCGCGGGGTGAGTTTGTTGTTCTTCATCGGGCCCGGGATCTCGGCACGGAACAACTGCATGCCGCCGATGCCCAGCATCGGCAGGATCGCCACCGCCAGCACGATGATGCCCATGCCGCCCAGCCAGTGCAGTTGCACGCGGTAGAAGTTGATCGCCTTGGGCAGCGCGTCGAGGCCCGCCGCCACGGTGGTCGTACCGGTGGTGGTCAGACCGGACATCGACTCGAACAGCGCGTCGGTGGGGTGGTTCCACAGCGTGTCCGACAGATACAGCGGGATCGCGCCGAACGCACCCAGCACCGTCCAGAACAGCACCGTGATCAGAAAGCCATCGCGGATCTTGAGTTCGTTGCGCACGCGCCGTACCGGCCACCACAGCACGAAGCCGGTGGCCAGGGTGATCCAGCCGGTGGCCAGAAAGGCGCGAAAGGCGTCTTCGTCGTACAGCAGGTCCACTGCTACCGGGGGCAGCATGGTCATGCTGAACAGCATCAGCAGCACGCCGGTCACCCGCTGCACCGGCGCCAGGCGCCGGGCCGGGATGCTGCGATATAGGTCGAGCAGAACCATCGAGGGGTCAGATAAACGCGAACCCGACCTGGAACAGCTTCTCGACTTCGCGCGTGTGCTTGCGGTTGACCATGAACAGGATGATGTGGTCTTCCGGTTCGATGGCGGTGTCGTGATGGGCGATCAGCACTTCCTCGCCGCGCACCACCGCGCCGATGGTGGTGCCCGGCGGCAGCTTGATCTCCTCCAGGCGCCGGCCCACCACCTTGCTCGACTTGCGATCGCCATGCGCGACCGCCTCGATCGCTTCCGCTGCGCCGCGGCGCAACGAATGCACGCGCACCATGTCGCCGCGCCGCACGTGCGCCAGCAGCGCCGACACCGTGGCCTGCTGCGGTGAAATGGCGATGTCGATGGCGCCGCCTTCCACCAGGTCCACGTAACTCAGGCGGTTGATCAGCGATAGCGCCTTGCGCGCGCCCAGCCGCTTGGCCAGCATCGCGGACAGAATATTGGCCTCGTCGTCGTTGGTCACCGCGCAGAAGGCGTCGCAGTCTTCGATGTTCTCTTCGGTGAGCAGATCCTCGTTGGCGGCATCGCCCCACAGCACGGTCGAGCGTGTGAGCTGCTCGGACAAGTGCCGCGCACGTTCGCGCGAGCGTTCCACCACCTTGACCTGCACGCTGCTGCCTTCCAGCGCACGCGCCAGGCGCAGACCGATGTTGCCGCCGCCGGCGATGATCACGCGCTTGACCGGCTTATCCATGCGGCGCAGCTCGGCCATCATCTTGGGCACGTGCTCGGCGGCGGCGACGAAGAACACTTCGTCTTCGGCCTCGATGATGGTGTCGCCTTCAGGAATGATCGGCCGGCCGCGACGGTAGATCGCCGCCACGCGCGCATCGATGCCGGGCAGATGCTGCGGCAGCTCCATCAGTTGGCGGCTCACCAGCGGGCCGCCGTAATAGGCCTTGACGCCGACCAGGCGTACGCGGCCGTTGGCAAAGTCCACCACCTGCAGCGCACCCGGGTATTCGATCAGCCGGTGGATGTAGTCGGTGACCAGCTGCTCGGGGGAGATGTGCAGGTCCACGCTCAGCGCGTCCTGCGAAAACAGGCGCTCCTCGGTGAGGTATTCGGCCGAGCGCACGCGCGCGATCTTGGTCGGCGTCTGGAACAGGGTGTAGGCGATCTTGCAGGCGAGCATGTTGGTCTCGTCCGACTCGGTCACCGCGATGAGGATGTCGGCGTCGTCGGCGCCGGCCTTGCGCAGCACTTCCGGGTGCGAGCCGTAGCCCTGCACGATGCCGATGTCGATGCGCTCCTGCAGGTCGCCCAGCAGCGTGGCGTCAGCGTCCACCACGGTCACATCGTGGTTTTCGCTGGCAAGGTTTTCGGCCAGGGTGGCGCCGACCTGGCCTGCACCGAGAATGATGATTTTCACGTCGTCCTGGATTGGGCGCCTGCGGCCGTCGGCACCTTACGCCCGGCCATGGGGGCGCGCAATAAGCCTTTACCCGGATGCGGCCAGGGTTCGGCCCATGCCGGCGCGCCGGAAAGCTCGGGCGTCTGCAGCTAGCCAGGGTCCGGGCTTTCTCACGGGGCCGACGCCTCTGCGGCGATTCGCTGAATATGTGCGCCGAAATCCGGGTCCTCGCCGCGCAGCAGTTCCGGCAGCGCCGTGCGGAAATCCTCGCGCACACACCACTCGCGCATGTAGTCCTCCCAGCTCTGCCACAGGCGCGCGGTGCGTGGCGACATGTCCTCTTCAAACACCAGCAGGTAAGCGCGCTCGAACAGCGAGATCAGCAGCCCGAACAGCACGCCCTTGCGCTCGCGCTGTTCGTCGGTCAGGTCGGCGGTCGGCTGGCCCGGGCTCATCAGGCGCAGGTCGGCGTGTTCCAGCGCCAGACGCAGGAAGCTGGCGTACTCGTCGGAAAGGCGCTGGTAGAGCTCCTCTTCGTCCGCTGCGTGTTCCTTGCGCTGTTCGTACACGAACACGCCGATGGCCAGCGGCAGGCCGATCACCGTGACCAGATAGCTGAGGAACTCCATCCATTCGAACAGGCTCATGGCACATCGTAGCGTCGTCGTCGGGGGGGGCGGGGTTCACCCGGGCGACTCGCTGCAGCATCGTAGGGCGGCCCATGGCCGCCGTCTGCGCGCGACGGACGGATATGCGCTTGCTGGTTGTGTGTGACGGCGGGCGCGGCCCGTCCTACGCAGCCGCTCGACGGTTCTTGCGCAGGGCAGCGAAGTAGAAGCCATCGAAGTCGCCGCCGGGGGCGATGCGCCGACCGAAGCGGCGCGCCTCGCCCCAGTTCGCGTCGATGGCTTCGTGTTTGGCGTCGGCCTGCTGCATGAAGAACTGCCGCACCACCTCCTCGCCCTCGGCGGCCAGCACCGAACAGGTGGCGAACAGCATCCGCCCGCCGGGCGCCAGCAGCGGCCACAGCGCGAACAGCAGACGCAGTTGCTGGTCGGCGAGGCGCGGAATGTCATCGGCTCGGCGCAGCCACTTGATGTCCGGATGCCGACGGATGACGCCGGTGCCGGAACAGGGTGCGTCGAGCAGAATGCGGTCGAAGGGTGCGCCGCCCCAGCGATCCTTGAGCAGCGCGGCATCGCGCGCCAGCAGGTCGGCTTTCAGGTCCAGCCGGCGCAGGGTGTCGCGCACCTTGTCCAGGCGCTGGGCGTTGTGGTCCACCGCCAGCACCTCCACGTCGGCGCGCTCCAGCAGGTGCGCGGTCTTGCCGCCCGGCGCACTGCAGGCGTCGAGCACCTTCAGGCCCGGTTCGAGTTGCAGCAGATCCACCGCCCGTTGCGCGGCGGCGTCCTGCACCGACACCTGGCCTTCGATGAATCCGGGAATGCGTTCGACCGGGGTCGGGTGCTCCAGCACCAAGGCGTCGGGCGCGGCCTCCACGGGATGTGCGGCGAGGCCGGCGGCGGCCAGGGTGGCGCGGTAGGTGTCGCGATCCTGGCGCCGACGATTCACCCGCAGGGTCATCGGTGCTTGTTCGTTGTTGCGCTCCAGTATCGACTGCCAGTGTTCGGGCCAGTCGCGTTGCAGCGCTTCGATCAGCCACGACGGATGCGAATACTGCGCGGTCAGATCGCTGGCGATCGCGGCTTCCAGCGCTTCGCGTTCGCGCTGAAAACGTCGCAGCAAGGCATTGAGCAGCGGCTTGCGCTCGGGGCGGCCGAGAATCTCGCAGGCCAGCACGGTCTCGTTGACCGCGGCGTGCGGCGAGACCCGCAGCGAGCGCAACTGAAACAGCCCCACCTCGATCAGCGCGCAGATCAGGGTGTCGGCCTGCAGGGACGACTTGAGCATGCGCTGCGCCAGCGCCGCCAGGCGGCCATGGTCGCGCAGGGTGCCGTAGGCCAGCGCGCGCAGCAGGCTGCGATCACCCGGAGACAGGTTGGTTTCCAGCGGCGGCAGCGCATCGTCCAGGCTGCGGCCGGACAGCACGGCGGCCACCGCCAGTGCGGCGGCCGAACGGGGGGTGGGTTTCATGGCGCAATTGTGAGGGTGTGGATGCGAAACGTCGCGTGGGCGCTATCGTCCGCCGTGGCCCGGGCGCAGCCCGGGTTTTCGCAGCGGGCTGCCCCGGGTTGCACCCGGGCTGGTCTGTGCTGAAAAGTCCGCCGATCAACGCGCTACTGCGAAGGCTCCGCCCACGGCAGGCCGATGCAGAAATGCGCACCGCTGGGGCTGGGCTGCAGCGCGATGTGGCCGCCATGGGCCTGCAGCAGCGAACGCACGATGGACAGGCCCAGACCGGTGTGACCGCCGTCGCGTGCGGTGGTGAAGAAAGGCTCGAACACGCGCGCCGCGTTGTGCTCGGATATGCCCTTGCCGTTGTCGATGACGTCGATCGCCAGCTCGCCGCCGTGTGCATGCAGATGCAGCGCAACGCGGGTGTCGGCGCCGCCGTGCTGGCGAGCGTTGTCGAGCACGGTGCTGAGAATGGCGTCCAGCGTCTCGGCGTCGATGGCCGCGTGCAGGTTCGTTGCCGGGAGCTGCAGGTCCACTGCCAGGCCGCGCTCGCGGTAGCGCTGGGCCAGGGCCTGCAACAGCGGACTCAGCGCGGTGATGACGGGTTCCGCGCCCGGCCTGGCCATGTCGGCGCGCGCCAGTTCGAGCAGGCGGCTGACCAGCCGGTCCAGGCGCGCGGCGTCGGACTCCAGCAGGGCCAGAAACCGTTCGCGTTCGTCCGGGTTCATGGTGGCGGCGTGATCGCGCAGCAGTTCCACGGTGCCGCGGATGGCGGTCAGCGGCGTCTTGAACTCGTGCGAGACGTGGGCGGCGAAATCGCGGATGTAACGTGCGCGCTCTTCCAGGGTGCGCGCCATCGCCGCCACGGTTTGCGAAAGCTCGGCGATTTCGCGCGTGCCGGCGTGCCGCAGCGGCACCACCGCGCCGGACTCGCCGCGCGCCGCGCGTCGCGCCTGGCGGATCACCGCGCGCACCGGCCGGCCGATGGTGACCGCCGTGAGCAAGGACAGGCCCAGCACCGTCAGCAGCAGCGCGGCGCCGGCCCAGGCCAGCTCGCGACGCTTGCCGCGCAGCGCCTGCCAGATGTTGCCGGGTGTGCGCAGCAGGGTGACCGCGCCGATCACGCGATCATCGGCCAGAATCGGCACCGCCACCGCCACCCGAATCCGGGCGCCGCGCGAAATCGAATCCAGCGGCGGCGGCGGGCGCTGGCTGCCGCGCTGACGCATCAGGCTCACGTACTCGCCGGCCAGCGCGCGCTGCGCCTCCGGCAGTGCCGCCATCGACAGGCCCAGATCGCCGCCGGTGGTGGCGACGATGGTGCCGTGTACATCGAGCACACGGATGCCAGCCAGGGTGATGACCTGGGCGTCGCGCAGGATGGGTTCGATCTGGGCGCCGACGGCGGCGGCGATGGCGTCCGGGGCGATGGTTCCGGGCTGCGGTTCCGGCGGTGGTGGCAGCACCGGGTCGGTCGCCAGGTCCAGGCTGACCAGGCGCGGGCGCCACGGGCCGTCCGGGTCGGCGCGCGGCTCCACGTGGCGGCGTGGCACACCGTAATCGGCAGGCAGCGCAGGGCCATCGGCCAGCAGCGTGCGGTAGGTGGCGCTGATGAACACGCCCTGGGCGATCAGCTCGGATTCGGTCTGGCGGATCAGCGCGCTCTCATACACCCGCAGCACCGCGATACCGCCCAGCGGCAGCAGCAGGATCACCAGGTGAATCAGGATCAGGACGGTGGACAGGCGCGGGCGCATGCAGGGCATCGTCGGGTATCAGGGGTCTCGGGAACAAACCGCACGGTCGCCGCGTGCGTCGCGAAGCGGCCAATGACAGCGCCTGGTATCGCAACGCGCCAACATTGAAACGAGACCGGTCTTTGGTTCCCTTCTCCCGCAGGCGGGAGAAGGTGCCCCGCAGGGGCGGATGAGGGGTTTTACGAGCGTGGGCGAATCGAGAATCAAGGAAGCCCACGCGCTGAAAGCCCCTCACCCCTGCCCCTCTCCCGCCTGCGGGAGAGGGGTTCCCAGGGCAACGGATTACAGAACTCTGGTAGCGCAGCGCGCCAGTATCGAAACGGAACGAGTCATCGGATCCCTTCTCCCGCAGGCGGGCGGATGAGGGGTTTTCACGAGCGTGGGCGAACCGTGCAATCGAGAGCGCCCACGCCCTGAAAGCCCCTCACCCCTGCCCCTCTCCCGCAGGCGGGGAGAGGGGTTCCCAGGGCAACGGGTTCCGAACGGCGCAATGAAATCGAAACCGCGCTACGCGCAGGGCCCCAGCTTGTAGCCGATGCCGTGCACCGTCTCGATCGGGTCCACGCCCAGCGCCGCGAACTTGGCGCGCACGCGTCGCACGTGGCTGTCGATGGTGCGGTCGGAGACGATCTTGTGCAGCTCGTAGGCCTGATCCATCAGGTGCTCGCGCCGGCACACCTTGCCCGGCCGCGTCATCAGCGTACGCAGGATGCCGAACTCGGTCAGCGTGAGGACCAGCTCCCGCGCGTCCCAGAACGCCTTGTACTGCTCGCCGTCCAGACGCAGGCGGCCGTGTTGCAACTGCAGGCCGGGCGCGTCCGGCGCCGCGGCCTCCGGCGCCAGCGCGCCGCGACGCAGAATCGCGCGTACCCGCGCCACCAGTTCGCGTGGCGAAAACGGCTTGGAGACGTAATCGTCGCCGCCCAGCTCCAGCCCGACGATGCGGTCGATCTCGTCGTCCTTGGAGCTCAGGAACACGATGGGCGTGTGGCGGTCGGTGGCGCGGATGCGCCGACACACCTCGGTGCCGTCCAGTTCCGGCATCAGGATGTCCAGCACCACCAGCGCCGGCCGCACGGCGACGAACCGGCTCAGCGCCTGCTCGCCGGTGTCCGCCGTCACCGTCTCGAAGCCGGCCTTGCGCAAGGCAAAACACACCACCTCGCGGATGCCGGCGTCGTCGTCCACCACCAGGATGGTCTGCATGCGGCGAGCTTAATCGGCGGTGTGCGGCGCGTGCCAATGGCGTGGCGTGATCGGGCACGGCCCTTCGACCGGGATACTCCGGGGACGAGACGGGACGCGGCGGGCGCGGCCGCCCTACGAATCCGACTCGTAGGGCGGCCGCCGGCCGCTCTAGACCGCCGTCACGTCTGCGGCATCGAACGTCGACCCCACGGCTACCTGCACCGTGGCCAGCAGGTAATCGAAATCGCCGTTGTTGTCGGTATCGATGCGCAGTTCGAAGTTGCCGCCGGTCAGATCGACGATGTCGAAGATGTCGGCGTTGTTTCCCGGCAGCGAGTCCAGCAGCGCCACCAGATTGAACATGTCCTGTCCGTCGGTCCCGTCGCCATCGAAGTCGAGTATGGTGTCGGCGCCGCCGTCAAGTGCGTTGGGTTCGTAGACGATGGTGTCGTTGCCGGCGGAGACGTCGATGGTGTCGCTACCGGGGCCGCCGGCGACGTTGTTGCTGCCGGTGCCGCCGTGGATCAGGTCGTCGCCCATGCCGCCGCGAAGCCGGTCGTCATCCGCGTTGCCGTACAGGAAGTCGTCTTCGGGGCTGCCGAGCAGGCTGTCCTGGCCACCAAAGCCGTACAGGATGCTGCCGACGGCGGATGCGGTGGCGTCCAGGGTTTCGTCGAACGCGCCCATGCCGGCGCCGGTGGCTGCCGTGCCCAGAATCAGCCGTGCCACGTCGGTTTCGACCGTGCCGTCGGAAACCCGGTAGATGGCATCGGTCACCGCAGTCTGCGCGGCCACGTTCTGCGTGGTGGCGCTGCCGTCATTGGCCAGCGGATTGGGCAGCGTCAGGTTGCTGCCGGCGTACAGCGCGTTGATGACGGCTTCCGAATCGACGTCGGTGGCGGTGAACGAGAAGCTGTTGGTGGTGGTGGTCAGGTCCGTGACGACGGGGGCGTCGTTTTCGCCCTCGATTTCGAACGTCAGCGTGGCCTCGTTGGACACGGCGCCGAACTCGTCGATGGCGGTGTAGGCGAATACGTCGCTCACCATGTCGCCTTCGTTCAGAGCGAGCAAGGCAGCTTCGTTGTTCGATGCGTAGAAGTAGCTGCCGTCAGCATTCAAAACAAGGTTGCCGAATGCGCCGGCAAGCGGTTCTTCAACGGTGCCCGGCGTGTTGTCGAAGGACACGGAGTTGACGGTTCGCATCGCACCGTTGTCAGGGTCCATATCGTTGTCGAGTACGCTGCCAGTAGATGCGACAGCGGTAATCGTCAGATCGGTCGCCCCGATCGGGTTCCCATTATTAAAGTCATCGTTGTAATTGTTATTCATCGCTACCGGCGCATCGTTGGTGCCGGTGACGGTGATGGTCAGGGTGGCGGTGTCGTTGACGGTGCCGTCGCTGACGCGGTAGGTGAAGACCTCGTCAGCGGTGGTGCCCTGTGCTAACGCCTGGGTGTCGTCGTCATTGTCGTCCAGCATGTAGACGTAGCTGCCGTCGGATTCCAGCATCAGCGAGCCGAACATGCCGGTGACGGTGGCGTTGCCACCGGGGGTGATGACGCTGTTCGCCCCACCGGCAGGCGTCACGCGATTGACCACCAGCACGTCCGGATCGGGATCGTTGGCGAGGTCCGGATCGAGGTCGTTGTCCAGCACGCCATCGAGGCCCGCTTGGCCAATGGCCACCGACATCCCCGGCTCGGTGACGCCTGTCTCGGTCACCATGTTAGTGTCGTTGACCGCCATCACCGGATCGTTGACGTTGGCCACCGTCAGGTTGAACACGTCGGAGATCGACAGGCCGCCCGGGTCGGTGGCGATGACGCGGATCATCAGGTCCTGGACGTCGCCCGGGCCCGGGGTGCCGCCGAAAGTGCGGGTGGAGGGGTCGAACAGCAGCCAAGCGGGGCGGGGTGAGCCGTCGGCGAGGGTCGCGGTGAAGGCGAAGTTTTCCTGGTCGCCTATGTCGACGTCAGCAAAGCTGTCGGCGTCGAACTGGTAGGTGAAGGGCTGATTCTCGGTGGCCATCTGGTCCAGCAGCGGCATGGCCACGGTGGGCGGGTTGTTGGCGCCCACCGAGATGCGGAAGGTGTCGGTGGCGGTCAGGCCGCCGGTGTCGGTGGCGGTGACCTCGATGTCGAAGTCCATGTCGCCTTCTGCCTGGGTCGGCGTGCCGGTGAAGGTGCGGGTGGCCGCGTCGAAGTCCAGGAAGTCGGGCAGCGGGTCGCCGTTGGCCAGGGCGGCGGTGTAGGTGAGCATGTCGCCGGCGTCCTCGTCGGCAAAGATGGCGCCCATCTCGCCGAGGTCCGGGAACTGGTATTCCAGGTCCTCACCGATGTCGACGCCCTGGTCCAGCAGCAGGTTGGCGACGGTGGGCGCTTCGTTGACGTCCTGCACGTTGACCGTAATGGTCTGCACCGCCGTGCCACCGTCGCTGGCATCGGTGGCGGTGACCTGCACCACGTAGCCATTGTTCATGCCGGCGTCCTGCGGCATCTCGAAGTCGCGCGGCGTCTGGAAGGTCAGCGCGCCGGTCATCGGGTCGAGGTTGAAGAACTCCTCATCGGCGCCGCCGGTGATGGTGTAGGTCAACGGCTCCATGTCCGCGTCCGTCGCCATCACGGTGGTGACGACGGTTTCGTTCTCACCCACGTTCACGGTGCGGGCAGCGACCGCGAACTCGGTGGGATCGGCCGCGCCGGTGAGGGTGATGGTGAGGTTGGCCGGGCCGGATTCGGCGCCGAAGTCATCGATGGCGTTGTAGGTGAAGGTTTCGGTCACCACCTGGCCTTGATCGAGCGCCTCGGCCGCCGCGCCCAGGGTGTAGGTGTAGTTGCCGGTGGCCGCCATGTTCAGGGTGCCGTAGGTGCCGGCCACGCCGACGCCGACATTGCCGGCGTCGCCGTTGACCTGGGATACGGTCAGCACCAGCGGGCCGCCGCCCTCCGCCAGTCCGTCCGGGTCCACGTCGCTGAGCAGCACGTTGTTGGCGCCCGCGCCGGTGAGCGGCGCACCGCCCTCGTTCATGGTGCGGGTGTTGGCCACCGCCATCGGGGTGTCGTTGGTGCCGGTGATGGAGACGGTGAGCAGCGCGGTGGCGGTGTTGTCCTGGGGGTCGCTGACGGTGTAGCGGAAGACGTCGGTTGCGATTTCGTCCTGGTCCAGCGCCTGGGTGTCGGCGTCGGCGTTGTTCAGTGTGTAGGTCCAGGTGCCGTCGGAGGCGATCACCAGACTGCCGTAGGTGCCCACCAGGGCCGCGCCGCCGACGAAGCCGGCCTGGCCGCCGCCGCCCTCGGGCACGGTGCGGATGGCGGTGATGGTGAGGCCATCAGTTTCCATGCCCGGTGCGTTGTCCGGGTCGACGTCGTTGGCGATCACGTTGCCGGTGGCGGTGTCGTCGCCCGGGAACGCGGTGTTGCCGGGGTTGACGCCACTTTCGACGACCGGGTCCACCGGCGCGGCGAGGTTGCTGTCCGCGTTGGCGATGGGGGCGTCGGGCTCGCCGATCAGGGTGATGGTGCTGACGGCGGCCGGGTCGTTGTTGCTGGTGCCGTCGTTGATCACGAAGGTGGCGGTGCGGGTGGGGCCGGGCACCACGCTGTCACCGTCGTTCTGGTAGCTGACCGTTCGCAGCACCAGCTGGAAGTCCGCCACGGTGGCATTGAAGCCGGTGAAGGTGAGTACGCCGGTGTCGGGGTTGTACTCGCCGACGATGCGGCCGGCGGTGACCGGTTCGAGCATGTCGTTGAACACCAGGCGTTCGGCGCCCGGGTCCGGCAGGCCACTGGGCGCGGTGAGGGTGACGGTGGCGCTGGCCAGATTGGCATTGTCCGGATCGACCACGGTCAGCGCGTTGTCGTCGACGATGGGGATCAGCTCCGCATCGTCGGTGCCTTCGCGGAAGGTTGCCGAGTTGAAGTTGATGCCGTTGACCGCCGGGCCGTTGAGGTCCAGCACCGGGCGGTCGTTGGTGCCGGTGATGGTCAGGTTCAGGACCGCGGTGTCGCCGGCGGCCAGCGCCTGGGTGGCGGCGCGAGCATTGTCCAGGGTGTAGGTGTAGCTGCCGTCGGCTTCGATCAGCAGGTCGCCATAGGTGCCTTGCAGCACCGGGCCGCCCACCGTGCCGGCGGTGCCGGCGCCGAGGGTGTCGCCGGTTTCGATGGCGGTGATCTCGAGGCCGGTGATGTCGTCGGTGTCGGGGTCGACGTCGTTGTCCAGCACGTTGCCGACGGCGGTGTCGTCGCCGGCCACGGCCATCTCGCCGTTGACACCGGCCTCGACCAGCGGGTCGGCGTCCTGGTCGGCGGTTTCGAGGTTGGTGTCGTTGGCGGCGACGGGCGCATCCGGGAAGCCGATCAACGGGATGGTGCTGACGGCTTCCGGGCTGGTGTCCTGGCCGTCGAACACGGTGACGGTGACCACGCGGCTGTCGCCGGCGGTGACGTTGTCGCCCAGGTTGTCGTAGGTCAGCGTGCGCAGGGCGGCCTGGAAGTCGGCCAGGGTGGCGTTGAAGCCGGTCAGCGTCAGGACCCCGGTGTCGCGGTCGTAGGCCGCGGTCAGGCGGCCGGCAGTGAAGGCCGCGAGGCTCTCGTCCACCGCCAGGGATTCGTCCAGTGCGTCCGGCAAGCTGCCGTCGGCCAGGCGCAGGGTGACGGTGGCGCTGACCAGGCGCGGATTGTCCACGTCCGTCACGGTGCTCATGGTGGCGGCGACCAGCACCGGCCCGCCCTGTTCGGTGAAGGCCGAGGGCACGAAGTCGATGCCGTTGGCGTCGCCGTTGAGGTCCACTTCCGGCGTGTCGTTGGTGCCGTTGAGGGTGATGTCGAGCTGGCCGGGAACGCGCAGGGCGTCGACGGCGTCGTCGTTGGTCGCCTCGTAGACGAAGCTGTCGATCAGTTCGTCGCCGGTGTTGATGCTCTGCACGCCGGGCGTGGCGGTGTCGAAATCGAAGGCGTCGATCAGGTCCTGGTCCGGGGTGTAGGTGTAGCTGCCATCGGGACGGATCAGCAGAGTGCCGAACAGGCCCTGGATGGTGGTGCCGCCGCCGGGCATGCCGTTGTCGGTGACGTCGGTGGGCGCGTCGCCGGGCGCGTTGGCGGTGGCCACGGTCAGCGGCGCGCCGGCCTCGTCGGTGTCGTTGGTCAGCACGTTGCCGGACGCGGTTTCCACGTCGCGGGTGTTGTCGACGCCGCCGGCCTCGGATAGGTCGTTGACGTCGTCCACCACCTCGATGGCGTTGACGTCGAGCACGGTGATGGTCAGGCGCTGGTAGTCCACGCCGTCGTCGTCGCTGGTCTGGACGATCAGGTCGTACTCGTTGTCGCCGTTGAAACTGCCCGGCATCTCGAAGTCGGGCTGGAAGGCGTCGAGGAAGCTGAGGATGGCCGAGCCGGTGTTGGGACCGTTGGGCGCCGGTTCGATCTGCTCGATGCCGAACAGCTCGGCGTCGTCGCCGCCGGCGATGCGGAACACCAGCGTGTCATTGGCGCCGTCGAGGTTGATCAGCTGGCCGCCGTTGGCGTCGAGCTGGGCCACGAACAGGGTATTCTCGGGAATCTCGTACTGCGCCTCGTCGAGCCCGCCGCCGCTGGTGAACTGCGGCGGCAGTTCGCCGATCTCGCCGAGCAGGCCGTCGTTCTGGACCTGGACGGTCAGGGTCTGCTCGTCGGTCAGGCCGGTGTCGTCGGTGGCGGTGACGATGACTTCGTAGGAGTTGCCGAACAGGCCGGAGCCCTGGCCCTGCTCGGCGCTGGGCGGGGCCCAGAATTCGAGTACGCCGGTGTCTTCATCGATGCGGAAGAAGGTTTCCTCGGCGCCGCCGGTGATGCTGTAGGTGACGACCGCGCCAGTGTCTTCGTCCTCGGCTTCGACGGTGGTCACGGCCACGGTGTTCTCGACGATCTGGATGCTGGCCTCGTCACCGCCGCCGTTACTGACAATGACCGGGGCGTCGTCGTTGGCTTCTGTGACGTCGACCGACACAGTCTGTTCGGCGGTGCCGCCGTTACCGTCGGAGACGGTGACGACAAAGCTGTCGCGACCGACGAAGTCGGCGGCCGGCGTGTAGGTGAAGACACCATCGGCGCCGCCGGTGAGCTGGCCGCCTTCTTCGCGCGGGCCGGCGGTGTAGGTGAGGTCGTCGCCGTCGACATCCATGCCCTCGACGGTGATGGTGAGCGGCATGTCCTCGACGGTGGTGACGACTTGCGCGGCGTCTACCGCGGGGTCGTCATTGGCGCCGGTGATGGTGACGTCGACGGTGCCGACGCTGCCGTCCAGCGAGGTGACGGTGAAGCTGTCGCTGAGGGTGTCGCCCTCGGCGACGCCGTTGACGGTGGCGTTGTCGTTGTCGAGCGTGTAAGTCCAGATGCCGGCGGAGGAGACGCTGAAGCTGCCGTAGGTCGCAGTGCCGCCGCTGACCGGGCGGAACACGTTGTCGGGCCCGTCGGGATTGTCGGCGGTAAGTTGACCGCTGTCGGTGGGGGTGCCGTTGTTGTTGTCGCTACCGGCCTCGACGACGGCGCCGATCAGGTCGCCGCCGACGGTGGAGTTGGGCGTGGGGTCGATCACGCCGTCCTGGCCGTTGACCACGATGCTGACCGTGGCGGTGGTGCCGTCGATGGCGGTGACGGTGAAGCTGTCGGCCAGGCTCTGTCCGGTGTTGAGTACGGACACCGCCGGGTCGGAGCTGTCGAGGTTGTAGGTCCACAGGCCACCGGCGCTGACGCTGAACGTGCCGAACTGCGCGGTGCCGTTGGACACCACGAACATGTCGTCCGGCCCGTCGGGATCCGTGGCACTCATCTGGCCCGTGGCGGTGGGCACGCCGGGGTCGGTCGAAGTGGTTTCGGTGACGCTGCCGCTGAGCACGCCGCCGATGACGGTGTTGTCTTCGTCCTGATTGGTGACCGTGACGGTGAGGACCTGCGAGTCGGTCAGCTCGCCGTCGCTGGCCAGAATGGTGACGACGTAGGTGTTGTTGCCGTCGGCGTCTGCCGGGTCTTCCGAGTCCTGGGGACCCAGGGTGAGCACGCCCGCGGAGGTGATGGTGAACAGGCTCGCATCGGGCCCGGTGAGGCTGAAGGCCACGTCGTCGCCGTCGGGGTCGGATGCCACCACGGTGGTGATGAAGGTGGCGCCTTCATTGACGCTGCCGGTGGCGGTATCGCCGTCGCCGCTGATGATTTCCGGTGCGCGATTGGGCTGGCCTTCGTTGATGTCGGTGACGGTGATCACCAGGGCCTGGGTGTCGTTCAGTTCGCCGTCGCTGGCCTGCACGATGACGTTGTAGATGTTGTCGCTGCCGTTGTCGGCCGGCATCTCGAAGTCGGGCGCGGCCAGGAACGTCAGCGCGCCGGTGCCGGAGTTGATGCCGAAGCGCAGCGCATCGGCGCCGCCGACGATGCTGTAGGTGAGCGTGTCGTCGTCTGCGTCGCTGGCCACGACGGTGGCGACAACGGTGCTGTTCTCGGCGACCGAAACCGATCGGACGTCACTGCCGAAGAAGGGCGCGGAATTACCGGCCGGGGGCGGCGTGCCACCACCGCCGCCTCCGCCGCCACCGCTGTCGCTGGCGGCAATGGCGATCAGACCGACGCCGCCGACGCCGCCGGCGATCGCCCAGCCGTAATCGCCGGGCGCGAAGCCGCCACCGCCACCGCCGGAGGAGGCATTGGGATTGACCGGGATGGTCTCAACCGGCCGCGCCGATCCGCCCGGGCCGCTGGGATTGGTGGGGAAATTCTCGTAATTCGGGGCCGGATTGGACGCTGGGGCCTGCGCCGGGTTCTGCGCCTGGGCCACCAGCACTTCGGCACCTTCGGGCAGGAAGACGGTGTAGACCTCGCCGGACTCGTCGACCAGCACGACTTCTTCGGTCTGCTGCCCGTGGTCGACCTCGCTGTCGTCCAGCTCTTTCTTGCGCTTCAGGCCCTGGGGAATGATCAGCTTTTCGTCGGGCCCCAGTGCCAACCTTGCCTCGGCGTCCAGGTCCAAGGTTTTTTGCGTGCCGTCGGCGGCGATCAAAATCGTCTGCAGAGCCATCTTTATTCCCCCAATACAGCGTCTGGTGAGCATGTAAGTCGCGGCCCACGCAATGCGTGCGCCAAGTTACTGGACGCTACCACAATAAAATGGCGTAAAGCCATACACGGCGGATAGTTACCGCAAATAGTTAGCGTAGGTCTGCGCGGCTCGGAAGCGATCCCGGTTTGCGGTCAGTTGCGCCGCCCCGACCCGGGCTGCGCCCGGGCTGCTGTTCCTAGTCTGAGCGGCGGCGTCTGAGCAGCGGCGGATGCTTGCACTGCGCTTGCACCATGTTTCGCGGAGCTTGCACCGTCGCGGCGCCGATTCTGCAAGTCACGCGCAGACACTGGTCGCACTTGCACCAGAGCCCCTGTTCGCCATGAAAATCGCCGATCCCGTCCGTGCCGCAGCCTTGGGTCTACCGATCCTGTCGCTGGACAGGTCAATGGACCGGGCCGGGCCGATCGGCCCCGAGCTGTGAGCCCGCGCATGGCCGACATCCACGCAACCCGGTCGCGATTCGATCGTCTGCTCGGCGGTCCTGGCGCACGCCTGGCCGGCCTGGGCGCACTGGTACTGGTGTTGCTGATCCCGCTGGCGATGATCGAGGGCCAGGTGCAGGAACGCGGTCAGCGCCGCGACCAGGCCACGTTCGATGTCGCTTCGTCCTGGGGCCACGCGCAGATCGTGTCCGGTCCGCTGCTGCGTCTGCCGTATGTCGTGCGCTGGCAGGATCAGGAAGGGGAAGCGCGCAGCCGCCAGGGCTGGCTGGTGCTGACCCCGCAACGGCTGGAAGCGCAGGCGCAGCTCGACAGCCAGGTGCGGCGTCGCGGCATTTTCGAGATCCCGGTGTATCGCTCGACACTGAAGCTCAGCGGCCGCTTCGTGCTGCCCGATCCCGCCGGTCTGCCGGTGGGGTTGGCACAGGTGGACTTCGGCCGTGCGGAGTGGATGCTGGGGTTGTCGCAACCCGGCGCCTTGTCGGCCGACAGTCGTGTGCAGGTGGCGGATCAGGACCTGCGTCTGGAGCCGTCCGCTCTGTCGCTGGGGGCCCAAGGCGTCCACGGGCGCCTACCCGAAGGCGCTCCAGGGCTGCGATCCGGGCAGGCGCTGACGTTCCACGCTGAGCTTCAATTGCAGGGTTCCGGCAGCTTCCATCTGGCGCCGGTGGCGCGCGAGACGCTGCTGGACCTGCGCAGCGATTGGCCGCATCCGGCGTTTCGCGGCACCGGCTTGCCGCTGCGCAGCGACATTTCGGCGCAGGGCTTCGCCGCGCAGTGGTCGGTAGCGCATCTGGGGCGGGGGTTCGCGCCGGCCTGGCTGGACCAGGAGGTCACCCGCAAGCAGATCGACGCCGCCGCGTTCGGGGTGGAGCTGGCGGTGCCGGTGGACCCCTACCGCATGGCCGAACGCATTGCCAAGTACGGCGCCCTGGTGCTGCTGCTGAGTTTTGCCGCGATCTGGGCGATGGAAATGCTCGGCGGTGTGCCGCTGCACGCGGTGCAATACCTGCTGCTGGGCGCCTCGGTATGCTTGTTCGGTCTGCTGCAACTGGCCCTGGCCGAACACCTCGGCTTTGTCCCGGCCTTCGTGCTGGCGGCGGCAGCGGTGGTGACGCAGGCAGCGGGCTACGCCTGGATGGCCACTGGCAGCGCCCGGCGCGCAACGACGCTGGCGCTGGTGCTGTGCGGATGGTTCGCTTACCTCTACGTAGTGCTGCAGGCGCAGGACGTGGCGTTCCTGATGGGGGCCGTCGCCCTGTTCGCAGCCCTGACCGCGACCATGTGGGTCACGCGGCGCATGAATCGGTCCGCGCAAGCCGACACCTGGGACGTGGCCGACGCAACGGTGGAGTAGCGGTTGCCGTTCAGCCTCGCGGGCGCGACGCCGGTTGGCCTGGATAAGCGATTTGCCACGGATTTCACGGAGGACACGGATCGAAGCGGGCGGCTCGTGTGCAGCGATTCGATTCTGCGATCCCCTCTCCCGCAGGCGGGAGAGGCTGGGGGTGAGGGGCTTTCAGGGCGTGGGCTCACGTGACGACATGAGTCGCCCACGCTCGTGGCAGCCCCTCTTCCGCCCCTGCGGGGCACCTTCTCCCGCCTGCGGGAGAAGGGATCCGATGGCCCGACACGAACATCCTTGGATACGCTTGGATGATCGGTTCGATTGCGCTTTCTGCATGCTGATCGGACCGCTCCAACAGCCGCTTTTGCAGGTCAAGCGTCGCGCCCGGCCTGGTGCGCCTGTTCCAGTGCCTCCACCTCGGCCTGCCAGCGCATCAGTTCTTCCTGGTAGGTGTCGAGGACGCACACGGCGCAGCCGCCACCGCAGCAGTCGGGGCGTTCCGGCGGCGGCGGCAGTTGCGGGGACGGGTGGGGCTCTGGAGGCATCGGGAGCGGCAGGCCTTGGTAGTGCTACGGACCGGTTTTGCACCTCTTGTCGGCAATACGTCAACGCTCGGCCCCCGCGGCCGCTGCCCGCCACTGCCGGGTCTAGGATGCACGGTGTCGCGAGTTCGAACTTATGCCCATCCTTACTCGATTCATTCTTCGGTTTGCCGTGCTGCTGGTGCTGACCGTGGCGGTGCTGTCCAGCGTCAGCGTCAAGGCGTCGCGCGCGCCCGACACGCCTTCGCCGGCCGCTCAGGCCGCGGATTCGATGCCCCCGCAGTCGCCATCCTCACTGCAGCTCTAAGGTCGGCGGTGGCCTGCTGCCATAGGCTGACCATGGCGGCATCGCGCGACCGCCGGGGCGCTGCACTTCGCTGATGCGCAGCAGGCCGGCGCCGCTGGCCACGATCCAGCCGCGCTCGTCCGCGGCGACGATGTGACCCGGCAGGCAGCCGGGGGGCGGCGCAGCCGCCTCCAGTTGTGCCCTCAATACTTTCAGGCGTTCGCCGCCGCATTCGCACCATGCACCCGGTGCCGGGTTGTAGCCGTGCACGCGGCGCAGCAGCTCGGTTGCGTGCAGCGACCAGTCAAGCCGCGCCTCCAGCTTGCTCAATTTGGCGGCATAGGTGACGCCCTGAGCGGGCTGTGCCTGCGGCGACAACGTGCCGGCCTGCAGCCCCTGCAGCGCCTGCACGATCAGTTCGGCGCCGCAGGTCGACAGCCGGTCCTGTAACTCGCCAGCGGTGCTGTGCGACGGGATCGGCACCGCCCGTCGCAGCAGCATGGGGCCGGTGTCCAGGCCGGCGTCCATCTGCATGATGGTGACGCCAGTCTCCACGTCGCCGGCCAGGATGGCACGCTGCACCGGCGCCGCCCCGCGCCAGCGTGGCAGCAACGAGGCGTGGATGTTGAGACAGCCGAAGTCCGGAATGTCCAGCACCGCCTGCGGCAGGATCAGGCCGTACGCCACCACCACCATGCATTGCGGCCGCAACGCGGCGAGCTGGGCCAGGGCGGTGGGGTCACCGCGCAGTTTCTCCGGCTTGAACACCGACAGGCGCAGGCGCGCCGCGCATTCGGCGACCGCGGAAGGACTGAGCTTGCGGCCGCGCCCGGCGGGCCGGTCCGGCTGGGTGTAGACGCCGACGATGTCGTGACCGGCCGCGGCCAGAGCCTGCAGCGCCGGAACGGCGAATGCCGGCGTTCCGGCGAAGACCAGCCTCAAGCGGTCTGACGCTGCTTGCGCAGCTTCTTGTTGATGCGCTCTCGCTTGAGGCTGGACAGGTAGTCGATGTAGAGCTTGCCGTCGAGATGGTCGATCTCGTGCTGGATGGCCTGTGCCATCAGGCCTTCGGCCTGCACCTCGAAAGTCTGGCCGTGACGATCCAGCGCCCGCAGGTGCAAGCGGTTGTAGCGCGGCACTTTCTCGCTGGTATCGGGCACCGACAGGCAGCCTTCTTCCATGTCCTGGCGGTCGGCGCTCGAAAGGATGTCGGGATTGATGATGACCACCCGCTCCGGCGGTTCGTCCTTGGGCGCGCAGTCCATGACCGCGACCCGCAGCATCACGCCGACCTGGGTTGCCGCCAGGCCGACGCCGGGGGCGTCGTACATGGTTTCGAACAGGTCGTCGATGAGGGTCTGCAACCGGGCATCGAACACGGTCACCGGCGCCGCCTTCTGGCGGAGTCGCGGATCGGGGTGCTGGAGAATCGGAAGGAGCGCCATGGCAAGAGTTGCGAATCGACTGCTAGAGTTGAATCCAAGCCGGTGTCGCTGTTCGGCTTTGTGACAGAATCGGTCGGCAAACCAGGGGGAACGCCGTCATGCGAAATTATAGTCGGTCTGGTGGGGGGAATGATCGAGTCCCGGCTGCTTGGGCCGCCGCATTGGCGACGGTGCTGGTGTCCGGTTGTGCCAGCACCCGCGGCGTTTCCGAAACGACCTCTGCCGGTGAGGCGCCCTCGGTCTCCGGCCAGCCGGCCGACGACCCGACGCCGGCGGCTGCCGCGCCGCTGCAGACCTCCGCTGCCGCGCCCGGTTCGTTGTCCTCCGCCGGGCCGGCCACGCGCAGCGACGCCCCGCTGATCTACACGGTCAAGCCCGGCGACACGTTGTGGGGCATCGCAAACCGCTTCCTGCTGGACCCCTGGCAATGGCCCGAGGTGTGGTACGTCAACGACCAGATTGCTAATCCGCACCAGATTTATCCCGGCGATGTGCTCAAGCTGGTCTACGTAAACGGTCGGCCGCGCCTGCTGCGCGACAGCGATACAGCCTCGTTGGGCGTGGAGCGGCTGTCGCCGCAGGTGCGCGAACTGCCGCTGGACAGCGCCATACCGACGATTCCGCTGGAGGCAATCCGCAATTTTCTGCGCGGTCCGCGTCTGGTGACCAACGACGAGTTGAGCACCTCGCCGTACGTGCTGGCGTTTGCCGACGAACATCTCATCGGCGGGTCGGGGGTGCAGATATTCGTGCAGAACCTGCCGGAATCCAGCGCGTTCAATTACGCCGTGGTGCGACGCGGACAGATTTATCGCGACCCCGATAACGGCGATCTGCTCGGCTACGAGGCAATCCCGGTCGGCGAGGCCGAGGTGCGCGACTTCGGGGCGCCCAGTACCGCGGTGTTGTCGCGCACGTTCCGCGAAGCGCTGATCGGCGACCGCCTGCTGACCGCCGAGCCGGAAGCCTTCAGCGAGAATTTCTACCCGCGCGCGCCGGATGCTGACATCGACGGTCGCATCATCGCGGTCACCGACGGTGTCGCCCAGATCGGCCAGTACTACATCGTGGCGATGAACCGCGGCACCGACCACGGGCTGGAGCCCGGCCATGTGCTGGACATCCTGCAGGCCGGTCGCCGCGCGCCCGATCCCTACAGCATCCGCAGCATCGCGTTGCCCGAAACCTTCGCCGGCCAGCTGATCGTGTTCAAGGTCACCCCGCGGGTGAGTTACGGCCTGGTGATGTCGGTGACCGAGCCGGTACACGTGCTCGACAAGGTCGAAAAGCCCGTCGCCGGTCGTCGCTGAGTCCGGTGCCGCCGCCATCATGCCGCCGGAAGAACTGCGCGGCTGGCTGCGGCTGATCCGTAGCCCGGGGTTGGGAGCCAAGGCACTGCTGGCGCTGATCGAGCGGTTCGGCAGCGCGGCGGCGGCAGTGGACGCAGGGCGCGGGGGCTGGAAATCTTGCGGAGTCGGCGTCGAGAGCTGGGACGCGCAACAGGCCTTGGACGGCGAGCGCATCGAACGCGATCTGCAATGGTGCCTGCAGGAACGCTGCGGCCTGCTGACCTGCGCCGATGCGCGCTATCCGGCACGCCTGCGCGAAATCGCCCACTTCCCGCCGGCCCTGTTCTGGCGTGGCGATCCCGACCTGCTGGCACTGCCGCAACTGGCCGTGGTCGGCTCGCGCAACGCCACGCCGCAGGGCGTGGAAAGCGCCGACGGCTTCGCCGCCGAGCTGACCCGGCGCGGACTGGTGGTGACCAGCGGACTGGCGCTGGGCATCGATGCCGCCGCGCATCGCGGCGCGCTGCGCGCACAGGGATTGACCGTTGCCGTGTGCGCGACCGGGCTGGATCGCGTGTATCCGGCGGCACACCGCGAGTTGGCCCAGCAGATCGAGGGCAGCGGCCTGTTGATTTCCGAATTTCCACCCGGCACCTCGCCGCGGCCGGAGCATTTCCCGCGCCGCAATCGTCTGATCTCGGGCCTGTCGCTGGGCGTGTTGGTGGTCGAGGCGGCGCGCGAGTCCGGCTCGCTGATCACCGCGCGGCTGGCCGCCGAGCAGGGCCGCGAGGTGTTCGCGATTCCCGGTTCGATCCACAATGTCATGGCGCGTGGCTGTCACCAGCTGATCCGGCAGGGCGCCAAGCTGGTGGAGACGGTGGACGACATCCTGGAGGAGATCGGCGATCAGGTCGGCGCCTGGCTACGCGACGCCGTGCCCGTGCCGGCGAGGTCCGGATCGGCGCCGCACCGGTTGCAGGCCGTGCTCGATGCACTGGGCGACAAGCCCAGCGCGATCGACGAGCTGGTGGATCGGCTCGACATGGGCGTGGAAGACCTCAACGCAGCACTGCTGGAGCTGGAGCTGGAGGGGCTCGTGGCGAGCGCCGGCGGCGGTCGGGTCATGCGGCTGGGCAAGGCGCCTGCGCGACGTTGAGGCCGTCATCGAAACGACGTGGACAGCGGCTCTGTGGACCGTTAATGTCGAACGCGGACCGGCCGCACCGGTCCTGACGTCGACACGAGGCCCCCATGAAAGAGACCGTGCTGGACGTGCTGATGTACCTGTTCGAGAACTACCAGCACGGCGAGTTCTCCGATACCGGCAACCAGGCGACCCTGCGTGACGAACTGACCGCTGCCGGTTTTCCGGTGGACGAGGTCGACCATGCGTTCGCCTGGCTGGACGGCTTGTCCGATCAGCGCCAGCGGCCCCTGGTATTCGGGCCGGCCGGCGCGCTGCGCATCTATGCGCGCGAAGAGCAGGCGCGGTTGTCGTCGGAGTGCCGCGGCTTTCTGCTGTATCTCGAACAACTCGGCATCCTTGAAGGCACCGCACGCGAAGTCGTGATCGACCGTCTGATGGCGATCGAGGACGAGATCGACCTGGAGCGGGTGAAGTGGGTGTGCCTGCTGGTGCTGGTCAATCAGCCTGATGCCGAAGACGCCTTCGAGCATCTCGAAGACCTGGTCTACTACCAGGGCGATTACATGCACTGAAGGCGCACGGAAGGCGCGCGGACGGCTCCGGCCGTCCCGGCATCGGCGGCGCGCAGGCGGCAGTTGCAGGCGGCTTTGCCGCGCTTTGCGGTGGCGGCGACACGCAGGCCGAACACCCGGCCGCGCTGGACATCGACCGACACCACGCATATAAGCTTGCGCCCCGCTGGCCCTTTCGGCCGGCGCGAGATAGCGAGCGGATGAGCAAGAACCTGGTCATCGTCGAGTCGCCTGCCAAGGCCAAGACGATCAAGAAATACCTCGGTGCCGACTACGAAGTGCTGGCTTCGTACGGCCATGTGCGCGACCTCGTGCCCAAGGATGGCGCGGTGGATACGGCGCACGGCTTCGAGATGAAATACCAGTTGATCGAGAAGAACGAAAAGCACGTGCGAGCGATTGTCAGCGCGCTGAAGACGGCCGATAACCTGTTTCTGGCCACCGACCCCGATCGCGAGGGCGAAGCGATCTCCTGGCACCTGGTCCAACACCTCAAGGAAAAGGGCGCGCTCAAGAACAAGCCGGTCCGGCGCGTGGTGTTTCACGAGATCACCAAGAGCGCGGTCAACGAGGCCATTGCCAATCCGCGCGAAGTGGCCACCGATCTGGTCAACGCGCAGCAGGCCCGACGCGCGCTGGACTATCTGGTGGGCTTCAACCTGTCGCCGCTGCTATGGCGCAAGGTTTCGCCGGGTCTGTCGGCCGGCCGCGTGCAAAGTCCCGCGCTGCGTCTGATCTGCGAACGCGAAGAAGAGATCAAGAAATTCGTCGCCCAGGAATACTGGACGATCGAAGCGCGCGCGCAGAAAGAATCGCAGGGCTTCGCGGCACGCCTGATCGAGCTCGACGGCGCCAAGCTGGAACAGTTCACGCTGACCGATGCCGGCGGCTCCGAGGCGGCGCGCGCGCGCATCCTGGACGCCGCGCGCGGCGAGCTGATGGTCAAGAGCGTGGACAAGAAGCAGCGTCGCCGCTTTCCGTCGCCGCCGTTCACCACCTCGACCCTGCAGCAGGAAGCCAACCGCAAGCTTGGCTTCACGTCCAGCCGCACCATGCGCGCTGCGCAGCAGTTGTACGAAGGCGTGGACATCGGCGGCGAAACGGTCGGTCTGATCTCTTACATGCGTACCGACTCGGTGAGCCTGGCCAACGAGGCGGTCAACGAGATCCGTCACGTCATCGGCCAGCAGTTCGGGGCCAAGGGGTTGCCGGATGCCCCGCGGTACTACAAGGCCAAGTCGAAGAACGCCCAGGAGGCGCACGAAGCGGTGCGCCCGACCTCGGCGGCGCGTCTGCCGCAGCAGATGGCCCGGTTCCTGTCGCCCGATCAGGCGCGGCTGTACGAACTGATCTGGAAACGTGCCATCGCCTGTCAGATGGTGCCGGCGGTGTTCGACACGGTGGCGGTGGAGCTGCGCGCCGGCCAGCCGCATGCGTTCCGCGCCAATGGCTCGGTACTGGTGGACGCGGGCTTTCTGGCCGCCTACAACATCAAGGCCGACGATCCGGCCGACAAGGACGAGGAGGACGAGGACGACAAGCGCCTGCCGCCCCTGGCCGAGGGCGATCGGGTCAAGCTGCTTGAGTTGAGCGCCGACCAGCATTTCACCGAGCCGCCGCCGCGCTACACCGAAGCCAGTCTGGTCAAGACGCTGGAGGAGTACGACATCGGCCGGCCCTCGACCTATGCCTCCATCATCTCCACGCTGCAGGGCCGCGAGTACGTGCGCCTGGAGGGCAAGACGTTCATTCCTACCGATGTCGGCATGATCGTCAATCGCTTCCTGACCGATCATTTCGCCCGCTACGTCGACTACGACTTCACGGCCAATCTTGAAGGCGAGCTGGACGAGATCTCGCGCGGCGAGCGCGACTGGGTGCCGGTGCTGGAGTCGTTCTGGGGCGACTTCAAGAAGCGCGTGGACGAAAAGCAGGAACTGTCGCGCAAGGAGTCGGTGGCGGACGCCCGCGTGATCGGGACCGACCCGGTATCGGGCAAGCCGGTCACCGCACGGCTGGGACGCTATGGTCCGTTCGTGCAGATCGGCACCAAGGACGACGAGGACAAGCCCCGCTTCGCCAGCCTGCGTGCCAACCAGCGCATCGACACCATCACGCTGGAGCAGGCGATGGACCTGTTCAAGCTGCCGCGCAAGCTGGGCGCGTTGCCCAACGGCGACGAGGTTGAAGTCAATATCGGCCGCTTCGGGCCTTACGTGCGCCACGGCAAGAGCTTCGTATCGCTGAAGAAGGACGACGATCCGTTCACCGTGGAGCTGCCGCGAGCGATCGAGCTGATCGAGCAGAAGGCCGCTGCGCTGGCGGCTGCCACCATCAAGGATTTCCCCGGCACCGGCATCCGCATCATCAAGGGCCGCTTCGGCGCTTACATCACCGACGGTGAGCGCCGTGCCAACATTCCGCGCACGCGCGAGCCCGAGTCCCTGTCGGCACTGGACTGCGAATTTTTCCTGAACGAGGCAGCGCAAAAGCCGAAGACCGGGGCGAAGGGCAAGGCCGGCAAGGCGGCTGCAAAAGACAAGAAAGCCACCAAGACGGTGGCCAAGAAGGCGACCGGCAAGGCGGCGAAGAAGGCCACAGCCAAGTCGACCCGCAAGCCGACATCGAAAAAGAAGCCTGAAGCTTGACGCAAGGAGAGTGCGTCCCGAGAATACGCGGCCGTTTTGCGGGTTGCTCGCGCGGGAGGGATACTCAAGCGGCCAACGAGGGCAGACTGTAAATCTGCTGACTAACGTCTACGAAGGTTCGAATCCTTCTCCCTCCACCAGCGAACTCGGATGCAGGCAGGTGCGCGGTTAGCGGCGAAGCGGGTGTAGTTCAATGGTAGAACTTCAGCCTTCCAAGCTGATAGCGTGGGTTCGATTCCCATCACCCGCTCCAGTTTCCAGGTGGTGCGTAAAGAAGCAGCAAGGCAGCATCGCCCTCATAGCTCTAGTGGTAGAGCGCACCCTTGGTAAGGGTGAGGTCATCAGTTCGAATCTGATTGAGGGCACCAATTTTGACTTGAGAGGCATGGTTCGGAATCAGATTCGAACTGATGACCTCCCAAGGTCAGAGTCATCTGATGGTTGGCCGCAGGCCGAACATTGGTTCGAAACTGATTGAGGGCACCATTTTGTTGGGTGTTAGGCGTTAGGACGCTTGCTACACAAGCTTTGGCGGCAGCGGATGCGCTGGGCCGCCGTTGCTGTTCCTAACGCCTGATCGCTGACAGCTTGACACAAGGCGTAGGGCGGCCCGTGGCCGCCGCTACCCACGGTTTGATTGCAGTCGGCGGGTACGGCCCGCCCTACATCCGAAAGGTAGAGAGAGATGGCCAAGGAAAAATTCGAGCGCATCAAGCCGCACGTGAACGTGGGGACCATTGGGCATGTGGATCACGGCAAGACCACCACTACGGCGGCGCTGACCAAGATTTCGTCCGACAAGTACGGCAAGACCAAGTACGTGGCGTATGACGAGGTGGCCAAGGCCTCCGAAAGCCAAGGTCGTCGCGACAGCACCAAGATCCTGACCATTGCCACCAGTCACGTCGAATACGAGACCGACTCTCGTCACTACGCCCACGTCGACTGCCCGGGCCATGCCGACTACGTCAAGAACATGATCACCGGCGCTGCCCAGATGGACGGTGCCATTCTGGTCGTGTCGGCGGTCGACGGCCCCATGCCGCAGACCCGCGAACACGTCCTGCTGGCCAAGCAGGTCAACGTGCCCAAGATCGTCGTGTGGCTCAACAAGTGCGACCTGGTCGAAGACGAAGAACTGCTCGACCTGGTCGAGATGGAAGTGCGCGACCTGCTCAGCAAGTACGGCTTTCCGGGCGACGACACCCCCGTCATCCGTGGCTCTGCCACCAAGGCCATTGCCGGCGAAGCCGACTGGGTCAAGAAAGTCGAAGAGCTCTATACCGCCCTCGACACCTTCATCCCCGAACCCGCTCGCGAGACCGACAAGCCCTTCCTGCTGCCCGTCGAAGACGTCTTCTCCATCTCCGGTCGCGGTACCGTGGCCACTGGCCGTATCGAGCGCGGCATCATCAAGGTGGGCGAATCCGTCGAGATTGTCGGCATTCGCCCCACCGCGGTGAGCACCATCACCGGCGTCGAGATGTTTCGCAAGCTGCTCGACCAGGGTCAGGCTGGCGACAACGTCGGACTGCTGCTGCGCGGCACCAAGAAGGAAGACATCGAGCGCGGCCAGGTGCTGTGCAAGCCGGGCTCCATCACCCCGCACACCAAGTTCGAGGGCGAGGTGTACGTTCTGACCAAGGAAGAAGGCGGCCGTCACACCCCGTTCTTCAAGGGCTACCGGCCGCAGTTCTATTTTCGCACCACCGATGTCACCGGCAATGTGCAGCTGCAGGAAGGCACCGAGATGGTGATGCCGGGCGACAACGTCAAGGTCACGGTGGAACTGATCAACCCGATTGCGATGGAAGAGCAGGTTCGCTTTGCGATCCGCGAAGGCGGCCGCACCGTCGGCGCCGGCGTGGTCACCAAGATCCTGGCGTAACGTTCCAATCCCCGCCGCGAGCTTGATCGCGGCGGGGATTGAATGTAGGCACCTGGGCGCGTACAATCCGCGCCCCTTTTGTTGCACGTGGTCCGGCATCAACGCTAGGGGCGTAGCTCAACTGGTAGAGCGTCGGTCTCCAAAACCGAAGGTTGGGGGTTCGAAACCCTCCGCCCCTGCCATTCGAGCAAGCCCAGCGGTCCGAGCGACGTGCGGTTGGTATCGATGGAATCCCAGACAGAAGCTTCATCAGCGCCGCGCTACGACTCCCTGTTGCTTGCGGCAGCGGCCCTGCTGCTGGTCGGTGCCATGGGGGCTTTCTATTACTTTGCCAACGACATCAACGCGCTGGTCAGGACACTGCTGCTGATCGCGGCGATCGGCGTTTCCCTGGCGCTGGCGTATCAGACCCAGTTCGGGCGCACCATCTGGTCGTACATCTCCGGCGCACGCACCGAGTTGCGCAAAGTGGTGTGGCCTAGCAAGCAGGAATCGGTGCAGGCGACCCTGATGATTGCGGTGGTCGTGCTGATTACCGCCCTGCTGTTGTGGGGGCTGGACTCGCTGCTGCTGTGGGGCGTCAAGTTGCTGACCGGCCGGGGCTAAAGGGGCCCAATAACGCTATGAGCATGCGCTGGTACGTGGTTCACGCCTATTCGCAGTACGAAAACAGCGTCAAGAAGGCGCTGGTCGAGCGCATCAATCGCGCGGGGCTGCAGGAGCAGTTCGGCGACATCCTGGTTCCCACCGAGGAGGTTGTGGAAATCAAGGATGGCGTCAAGCGCATGACCGAGCGCAAGTTCTTTCCCGGCTACGTGCTGGTGAACATGGAGATGAACGAGGACACCTGGCATCTGGTCAAGTCCACGCCCAAGGTGCTCGGTTTCATCGGCGGCACGCCGGACAAGCCGGCGCCCATCTCCGAGAAAGAGGCGAACTCGATTCTCAACCGTGTCGAAGAAGCGGTGGAGAAGCCCAAGCCGAAGACGCTGTACGAGCCGGGCGAAGGGGTGCGGGTGGTCGACGGACCGTTTGCGGACTTCTCCGGCGTGGTCGAAGAAGTCAATTACGAAAAGAGCCGCCTGCGAGTGGCGGTGCTTATTTTCGGTCGGTCGACACCGGTCGAGTTGGAATTCAGCCAGGTCGAAAAGGGCTGAAAAGCTTGGGAATGGAGAATCGGGAATCGTAGAAGCACGCGGCTTTTGACGATTCCCGATTCCCGATTCTCGTTACACCCACCGGGGAGCCCTAAACAGGCGTTCGCACCCACCAGGAGTTTTGAATGGCCAAGAAAGTACAGGGCTACGTCAAGCTGCAGATTCCAGCTGGCAAAGCCAATCCCTCACCGCCCATCGGACCCGCATTGGGCCAGCAGGGCGTGAACATCATGGGTTTCTGCAAGGACTTCAACGCAGCCACCCAGAAGCTGGAGCCCGGCATGCCGATTCCCGTGGTCATCACGGTGTATTCGGACAAGAGCTTCACCTACATCATGAAGACGCCGCCGGCGACTTACTTGATCAAGAAGGCGGTGGGCATCGAGGCCGGCTCCAAGACGCCGCACACGGTCAAGGTCGGCAAGATCAAGCGTGCGCAGCTCGAGGAGATCGCCAAGATCAAGATGGCGGACCTCAATGCGGCTGACATGGACACTGCGGTGCGCATCATCGCCGGCAGTGCCCGCTCGATGGGCGTCGACGTGGAAGGGGTGAAGTAATCATGAAACTCACCAAACGACAGAAGCTGTTCGCGTCCAAGGTCACTCAGGGCAAGGTGTACCCGCTGGCCGAGGCGCTGGACCTAGTCACCGCCTGCTCCACCGCCAAGTTCAAGGAGTCGGTGGACATGGCTGTGAATCTGGGTGTCGACGCCAAGAAATCCGACCAGAACGTACGTGGTTCCACCGTGCTGCCGCACGGCAACGGCAAGACCGTGAAAGTCGCGGTCTTCACCCAGGGCGCCAAGGCCGAGGAAGCCAAGGCCGCCGGCGCCGATGCCGTGGGCATGGACGATCTGGCCGCCCGCATGAAGGCGGGCGAGCTGGATTATCAGGTGGTCATCGCCAGCCCCGATGCCATGCGCGTGGTCGGCCAGTTGGGCCAGGTGCTGGGCCCGCGCGGCCTGATGCCCAACCCCAAGACCGGCACCGTGACCGCCGACGTCGCTGGTGCGGTCAAGAACGCCAAGTCAGGTATGGCCAAGTTCCGCACCGACAAGGGCGGCATCGTGCACTGCTCGATCGGCGCCGCCAGCTTCGACAAGGACAAGATCCTGGAGAACCTGGCAGCGGTCGTCCGTGACCTGCGCAAGCAGAAGCCGGCGTCGAGCAAGGGCGTCTTCATCAAGAAGGTCACCCTGTCCACCACCATGGGTCCCGGCGTACGGGTGGATGTCGGCACGCTGCCAGAGTAATTCGAGGACGGGGCCGAAAGGCCCCGGTTGAAAGTAATTCGAAATGTGTGGCGCAAGCCACATCGTCGAAGACCGTAAGTGTCCCAAGCTCGTCAAGGGACCTAAAGGCGCAAGCCGCTTACGCAGACGGTGTCACCGGAAGCAGGACGTAGCAGCAACGCCGATGGCAGCACCGTGAAGTGAATCCGGTTCAGGCGGATTTTTGCGAAGCATGTTCGATTTGCTTGCTTCGTAAGGGTCCCGCCGCAGACCGGGTTTCGTTCGTGAACCGTAGCACCAGGAGCAGTTCCGATGGCACTTAGATTGGAAGACAAGAAGGCCCTGGTTGCGGAAGTCAACGAAGTCGCTACCAAGGCGCTCTCGGCGGTTGCCGCCGAGTATCGCGGTCTGACCGCCGGCAAGTTCGATGTATTGCGTCAGAAGGCCCGTGCCAACGGGATCTACCTGCACGTGATCAAGAACACGCTGGTGAAGCGGGCCGTGGAAGGCACGGAATTCGAGTGCCTGACGCCGGCCCTGACCGGCCCGCTGTTGCTGGGATTCTCGCTAGAGGATCCGGGTGCGGTGGGGCGCGTCATCAAGGACTTCGCCAAGGACAACGAAGCGCTGGTGGTCAAGGCAGTCGCGGTCGGCGGGACGCTGTACGGTCCCAGGGACATCGAACGCCTGGCCTCCCTGCCGACCAAGGAGCAGGCTCTGTCCATGCTCCTGGGCGTCATGCAGGCACCGGTCGCCAAGTTCGTTCGTACGCTTGCCGAACCCACCGCCCAGTTCGTGCGCACGGTCCAGGCCGTCGCCGACAAGCAAAAAGAAGCAGCGTAATCCGCATCCCGCATCCAGGCTTCAACACCACACATTCAACGTTTCAGGAGTCACACCATGTCGCTCAGCAATCAGGAAATTCTTGACGCGATCGCCGCCAAGTCCGTCATGGACATCGTCGAGCTGGTCAAGATGATGGAAGAGAAGTTCGGCGTTTCCGCCGCCGCCCCCGTCGCCATGGCCGCCGGTCCGGCTGCCGGTCCGGCTGCGGCCGCCGCCGAAGAGCAGACCGAGTTCACGGTCGTGCTGTCGTCGTTCGGCGAGAAGAAGGTCGAGGTCATCAAGGTGGTGCGCGAGCTCACCGGCCTGGGCCTGAAGGAGGCCAAGGATCTGGTCGAAGGCGCGCCCAAGGAAGTCAAGGACGGCGTGTCCAAGGCCGATGCCGATGCCATGAAGGCCAAGCTGGAAGGTGCCGGCGCCAAGGTCGAGATCAAGTAAATCTTGACGCGCGCGGTCCCAGTTGTCGTCAGGCCGTCCGGGGGGCTCTCTCCCCGGACGGCTTGGCTGTTGCCGTCGAGTCGTTAGCCCTCAGCGCTTTGCAAGCAGGACAGCCGCGGTGCTGTTCCCGACCGCCAAGCGCTTACGCATACCGACTTGTATTGCCCATTGCCGTAACCCGAGGTGCCGTCGAAATGACGTATTCGTTCACCGAAAAAAAGCGCATCCGCAAGGATTTCAGCAAGCTGCCTGAAACGCGCGAAATCCCCTTCCTGCTCGCTACGCAGCTCGATTCCTACCGCGAGTTTCTGCAGGCCGAACTACCCCAGGCCAAGCGCCGCGAAAACGGCCTGCAGGCGGCGTTCAAATCCGTGTTTCCGATGGTGTCGTACAACGGCGCCGCTGCGCTGGAGTTCGTCAAGTACCGTCTCGACGAGCCGGTGTTCGAGGAGGTCGAGTGCCGTGTGCGCGGCCTCACCTATGCCGCCCCGCTCAAGGTCACCGTACGCCTGGTGATCTTCGACCGCGAGTCCAAGGAGAAGAAGGTCAAGGACGTGCGCGAGCAGGAGGTCTATCTCGGCGAGATCCCGCTGATGACCGACCATGGCACCTTCATCATCAACGGCACCGAGCGTGTTGTGGTGAGTCAGCTGCACCGCTCGCCGGGCGTGTTCTTCGACCACGACAAGGGCAAGACGCACAGCTCGGGCAAGCTGCTCTACAGCGCACGCATCATTCCTTATCGCGGCTCCTGGCTGGATTTCGAGTTCGATCCCAAGGACAACGTGTTCGTGCGTATCGACCGTCGCCGCAAGTTGCCGGCGACCATCCTGCTGCGCGCGCTCGGGTACGACAACCAGCAGATGCTGGAGATGTTCCACGAGATCAACGGATTCCAGTTGCAGACCGAAGGGGCGCTGCTGGAGCTGGTGCCCGAACGCCTGCGCGGCGAAAAAGCCCAGTTCGATATCAAGGCCGGGTCCAAGCTGATTGTCGAAGCGGGCCGCCCCATCACCGCACGTCACATCAAGCAGATTCGCGAAGCGGGCATCCAGTCGCTGGAAGTGCCGGACAGCTACATCGTCGGCCGCATCCTGGCGCGCGATCTGATCGTGCAGGACACCGGCGAGGTGCTGGCGCCTGCAAACACCGAGATCAAGGAAGTCGATCTGCCCAAGTTCCGCGCCGCGGGCATCACCGAACTGCCGACCTTGTACGTCAACGACGTCGACAAGGGCCCGTACATCTCCACCACCCTGAACATCGACCCCACGCGTACGCGACTGGAAGCGCTGGTCGAGATCTATCGCATGATGCGCCCGGGCGAGCCGCCCACCAAGGACGCCGCGGAAACGCTGTTCGCCGGCCTGTTCTTCGCGCCGGAGAAGTACGACCTGTCAGGCGTCGGCCGCATGAAGTTCAACCGCCGTTTGCGCCGTGACGAGATCACCGGACCCGGCGTGCTGGACAACGCCGACATCGTCGCCGTGCTCAAGCAGATCATCGCCATCCGCAACGGCGAGGATCAGACCGACGACATCGATCACCTCGGCAACCGTCGCATCCGCGCGGTGGGCGAAATGGCCGAAAACGTGTTCCGTACCGGTCTGGTCCGGGTGGAGCGCGCGGTGCGCGAGCGCCTGGCGCTGGCTGAAGCCGAGAACCTCACGCCGCAGGACCTGATCAACGCCAAGCCGGTGGGTGCCGCGATCAAGGAATTCTTCGGGTCCAGCCAGCTGTCGCAATTCATGGATCAGAACAACCCGCTGTCTGAAGTCACCCACAAGCGGCGCGTGTCGGCCCTCGGGCCGGGCGGTCTGACCCGCGAGCGTGCCGGCTTCGAAGTGCGCGACGTGCATCCGACGCACTACGGCCGCGTCTGCCCTATCGAGACGCCGGAAGGCCCGAACATCGGTCTGATCAACTCGCTGGCCTGCTACGCCCGCACCAACGATTACGGTTTTCTCGAAACGCCTTATCGCAAGGTCATCGACGGCGTGGTGACGGCGGAGATCGAGTATCTGTCGGCCATCGAAGAAGGCCGCTACGTCATTGCCCAGGCCAACTCGGAGCTGGACGCCAAGAACCGCTTCAAGAGCGATCTGGTTTCGGCGCGTTTCCAGAACGAATTTGCGATGATGACGCCCGACCGCATCCAGTACATGGACGTGTCGCCGCGCCAGATCGTGTCGGTGGCCGCGGCGCTGATCCCGTTCCTGGAACACGACGACGCCAACCGCGCGCTGATGGGTTCCAACATGCAGCGTCAGGCGGTGCCGACCCTGCGCACCGAGAAGCCTCTGGTCGGCACCGGCATCGAGCGCCGCGTGGCGATCGACTCCGGCAACGCCATCACCGCGCGTCGCGGCGGCGTGGTCGACAAGTGCGATGCCTCGCGTGTCGTGGTCCGCGTCAACGACGACGAAACCGTCGCCGGTGAAGCGGGCGTCGACATCTACAACCTCGTGAAGTACACGCGCTCGAATCAGAACACCTGCATCAACCAGAAGCCGCTGGTGCAGCCGGGCGACAAGGTGGCGCGCGGCGACGTGCTGGCCGACGGCCCCTCGACCGATCTCGGCGAGCTGGCCCTGGGTCAGAACATGCTGATCGCGTTCATGCCCTGGAACGGCTACAACTTCGAGGACTCGATCCTGATCTCGGAGCGCGTGGTCGAAGAAGACCGCTTCACCACGGTCCACATCGAGGAACTCACCTGCGTCGCACGCGAAACCAAGCTGGGTCCCGAAGAGATCACCGCGGATATCCCGAACGTTAACGAGACCGCGCTGCGCAAGCTCGACGAGAGCGGCATCGTGTTCATCGGCGCCGAGGTCAAGGCCGGCGACCTTCTGTCGGGCAAGGTCACACCCAAGGGCGAGACCCAGCTCACGCCTGAGGAAAAGCTGTTGCGTGCGATCTTCGGCGAGAAGGCCAGCGACGTGAAAGATACCTCGCTGCGCGTACCGGCCGGCATGGACGGCACGGTCATCGACGTGCGCGTCTTCACCCGCGAAGGCGTGAAGAAGGACAAGCGCGCGCTGGCCATCGAAGAGTCCGAACTGGCCGCGGTGCGCAAGGATCTCAACGACCAGCAGCGCATCTTCGAAGACGACATCTATTCCCGACTCAACAAGCTGCTGCTGGGCAAGGCTGCCGACGGCGGTCCCAACAAGCTCAAGAAGGGGTCCAGGCTCGATGCCGAGTATCTGGATTCGGTGGAGCGCGACAAGTGGTTCGAGATTCGCCTGCAGGACGAGGACGCACAGAGCCAGCTGGAGGCGGCCGCCAAGCAGCTCAAGGATCAGCGCGCCTACTTCGATCAGCGCTTCGAGTCCAAGCGTCGCAAGATCACCGCCGGTGACGAGCTGTCGCCGGGCGTGCTGAAGATGGTCAAGGTGTATCTGGCGGTGAAGCGCCGCATCCAGCCGGGCGACAAGATGGCCGGCCGCCACGGCAACAAGGGTGTGATTTCGCAGATCGTGCCGGTGGAAGACATGCCGCACATGGAAGACGGCACCCCCGTCGACATCGTGCTCAACCCGCTGGGCGTGCCCTCGCGCATGAACATCGGGCAGCTGCTCGAAGTGCATCTGGGCTGGGCCGCCAAGGGCATCGGCAACAAGATCGACGAGATGCTCAAGCAACAGAAAGCGGTGGGCGAGCTGCGCAAGTTCCTGGACAAGATCTACGTCGGCAAGAGCACCAAGAAGGAAACCCTGTCGGAGCTCAACGACGCTGAGATTGTCTCGCTGGCGCGTAATCTCACCTCCGGCCTGCCGGTGGCGACGCCGGTGTTCGACGGCGCGGCCGAAGAAGAGATCAAGGATCTGCTGGAGCTGGCGGGTCTGCCGCGTTCCGGTCAGGCGCAATTGATCGACGGACGCACCGGCGATCCGTTCTCGCGCCCGGTCACCGTGGGCTACATGTACATGCTCAAGCTCAACCATCTGGTCGACGACAAGATGCACGCGCGCTCCACCGGACCCTACTCGCTGGTCACTCAGCAGCCGCTGGGTGGCAAGGCGCAGTTCGGCGGCCAGCGCTTCGGCGAAATGGAAGTGTGGGCGCTGGAAGCCTACGGCGCGGCCTACACCCTGCAGGAGATGCTGACGGTGAAGTCCGACGACACCAATGGCCGTACCCGCATGTACAAATCCATCGTCGACGGCGACCACCGCATGACCGCCGGGATGCCGGAGTCGTTCAACGTGCTGGTCAAGGAAATTCGCTCGATCGGACTGAATATCGAGCTTGAGCAGAATCCCTGACCGTAGACCGTAGGGCGGGTTAGGCGCGCAGCGCCGTACCCGCCAGCCGCCGGACAAAACGGCGGGTTACGCGGTGAAACCGCCAACCCGCCCTACGCAGAATCGAGTTGTTGGAGCGAACATGAAAGAGCTATTCAATCTTCTCCGCCCGACCGAAGAGTACGAAGACTTCGACGCAATCAAGATCGGGCTGTCCAGCCCGGAAGTGATCCGTAGCTGGTCCTTCGGCGAGGTCAAGAAGCCGGAAACCATCAACTACCGCACCTTCAAGCCGGAACGCGATGGCCTGTTCTGCGCCAAGATCTTCGGGCCGATCAAGGACTACGAGTGCCTGTGCGGCAAGTACAAGCGCCTCAAGCATCGCGGCGTGGTGTGCGAGAAGTGCGGCGTGGAAGTCACCGTTGCCAAGGTGCGCCGCGAGCGCATGGGTCATATCGACCTCGCCTCGCCGGTCGCGCACATCTGGTTCCTGAAGTCGTTGCCGAGCCGCATCGGCCTGCTGCTGGACATGCCGCTGCGCGCCATCGAGCGCGTGCTGTATTTCGAAGCGCACATCGTGGTCGACCCGGGTCTGACCCCGCTGGAAAAGGGCAAGCTGCTGACCGAAGAGGACTACCTCGACGCCGTCGAGAAGTACGGCGACGAGTTCGATGCGCGCATGGGCGCCGAGGCCGTGCATGACCTGCTCAAGGCCATCGACCTGCAGAAGGAGGCGATCAAGTTGCGCGAGGAACTCGCCGGCACCTCCTCCGAGACCAAGATCAAGAAGCTGGGCAAGCGCCTCAAGCTGATCGAGTACTTCATCAGCTCCAACAACAAGCCCGAGTGGATGGTGATGACGGTGCTGCCGGTGCTGCCGCCGGATCTGCGCCCGCTGGTGCCGCTGGATGGCGGACGTTTCGCCACCAGCGATCTGAACGATCTGTACCGCCGCGTCATCAACCGAAACAACCGCCTCAAGCGTCTGCTGGAACTGACCGCGCCCGACATCATCGTGCGCAACGAAAAGCGCATGCTGCAGGAATCGGTGGACGCGCTGATCGACAATGGCCGCCGCGGCCGTGCGATCACCGGCACCAACAAGCGCCCGCTCAAGTCGCTCGCCGACATGATCAAGGGCAAGCAGGGTCGCTTCCGCCAGAACCTGCTCGGCAAGCGCGTCGACTACTCCGGCCGTTCGGTCATCGTGGTCGGCCCGACCTTGAAGCTGCATCAGTGCGGCCTGCCCAAGAAGATGGCGCTGGAGCTGTTCAAGCCCTTCGTGTTTTCCCTGCTGCAGCGCAAGGGTCACGCCACCACCATCAAGGCCGCCAAGAAAATGGTGGAGCGCGAAGAGGCGGTGGTATGGGACTGCCTGGAAGAGTGCATCAAGGAGCATCCGGTGATGCTCAACCGCGCACCGACCCTGCATCGCCTGGGCATCCAGGCGTTCGAGCCGCTGCTGATCGAAGGCAAGGCCATCAACCTGCATCCGCTGGTATGCACCGCGTTCAACGCCGACTTCGACGGCGATCAGATGGCGGTGCACGTGCCGCTGTCGCTCGAAGCGCAGTTGGAAGCGCGCGTGCTGATGATGGCCTCCAACAACATCCTGTCACCGGCCTCCGGCGACCCGATCATCGTGCCTTCGCAGGACGTGGTGCTGGGTTTGTACTGGATGACCCGCGAGCGCGTGAACGCGCTGGGCGAGGGCATGGTGCTGGCCGACGTGGCGGAAGTGCATCGCGCCTACGAGTCCGGTGCGCTCGACCTGCAGGCCAAGATCAAGGTGCGCCTGCGCGACTACGACGACGACGGCAACGAGCTGTTCCATCTGGTGGAGACCACCACCGGCCGTGCGCTGATGTCGGAGATCCTGCCCGAAAAGATTCCCTTCTCGGTCATCAACAAAGCGTTGACCAAGAAGGAGGTGTCGCGGGTGCTCAACCGCGTCTACCGCATCTGCGGGACCAAGGACACGGTCGTGTTTGCCGACCAGATCATGTACACCGGCTTTCGCATGTCCACCAAGTCGGGCATCAGCTTCTGCCTGGACGACATCGTGATTCCAGACGAGAAGGTCGCCATTCTTGCTGCGGCCGAAGCCAAGGTGAAGGAAGTCGCGCGTGAATACACGGAAGGCTTGACCACCCAGCAGGAGCGCTACAACCGCGTGGTGGATCACTGGTCGCGTGCCAACGACGACATCGCCAAGGCGATGATGAAGCGCATCGGCAAGGAAAAGGTCACCACCAAGGAAGGCGTCGACACCGAGCAGCCGAGCTTCAACTCGGTGTTCATGATGGCCGACTCCGGTGCGCGTGGTTCGCAGGCGCAGATCCGTCAGCTCGCCGGCATGCGCGGCCTGATGGCCAAGCCCGACGGATCGATCATCGAGACGCCGATCACCGCGAACTTCCGCGAAGGCCTCAACGTTCTGCAGTACTTCATCTCGACGCACGGCGCTCGCAAGGGTCTGGCCGATACCGCGCTCAAGACCGCCAACTCGGGTTACCTCACGCGCCGTCTGGTCGATGTCGCGCAGGACGTGGTGGTGACCGCACAGGATTGCGGTACCGACCAGGGTCTGCTGATCATGCCCATCGTCGAGGGCGGCGACATCCTGGAGGCGCTGCGCGATCGCGTACTCGGTCGCGTGACTCTGCGCGATGTCTACAAGCCGGCAACCGAGGACCTGATCATTCCCGCCGGCACCATCATCGACGAAGCCTGGGCCGACGTGCTCGAGCGCAATTCGGTGGACGAGGTGTGGGTGCGTTCGCCCATCACCTGCGAGCTGCCGTTCGGCATCTGCGCCAACTGCTACGGTCGCGACCTGGCCCGCGGCCATCGCGTCAACATCGGCGAATCGGTGGGCGTCATTGCAGCGCAGTCCATCGGCGAGCCCGGCACCCAGCTCACCATGCGCACGTTCCACGTCGGCGGCGCCGCCTCGCGTGCGGTGTCCAGCGACGGCGTCGATGCGCGCGCTGCAGGTACGGCGCGCGTGCACAACCTGAAGACCGTGACCAACAAGGAAGGTCTGCTGGTGGCGGTGTCGCGCTCCGGTGAAATCGGCGTGCTGGCGGCCGACGGCCGCGAGCGCGAGCGTTACAAGATCCCCTACGGCGCCACCATCCTGGCCAAGGACGGCGAAGCCGTGCAGGCCGGTCAGCGTCTGGCCAAGTGGGACCCGCACATGCATCCCATCGTCACCGAGCTGGCCGGCTTCGTGAAATTCCAGGACTTTGAAGAAGGCGTGACGGTGACGCGCGAATCCGACCCGGTCACCGGCGTCACCAACCTGGTGATCACCGAGCCGAAGTCGCGTGGCTCCGCCGGTAAGGATCTGCGTCCGACCTTGATGCTGGTGGACGCCAAGGGCCAGCAGTTGAGCTTCCCCGGCACCGACATCCCGGCCAGCTATTCGCTGCCGCCCAAGGCGGTGGTGACCGTCGAGGACGAGGCCGAATGCAAGGTCGGCGACGTGGTGGCGCGTATCCCGCAGGAGTCGTCCAAGACCCGCGACATCACCGGCGGTCTACCGCGCGTGGCGGATCTGTTCGAAGCGCGCAAGCCCAAGGAACCGGCGGTGCTGGCCGAGGCCAGCGGCACGATCAAGTTCGGCACGGCGACCAAGGGCAAGCAGCGCATCAAGATCGTCGACGGCGACGGTAACGAGACCGAGACGCTGGTGCAGAAGTGGGTGCAGATTCGCGTGTTCGAAGGCGAGTCGGTGGAGAAGGGCGAGATCATCTCCGACGGCGAACCGAGCCCGCACGACATCCTGCGTCTGCAGGGCGTCACCGCGCTGGCCAACTACCTGGTCAAGGAAATCCAGGACGTGTATCGCCTGCAGGGCGTGAAGATCAACGACAAGCACATCGAGACGATCATTCGCCAGATGCTGCGCAAGGTCGAGATCAGCGAACCCGGCGACTCCAAGTTCCTGCAGGGCGAACAGGCCGAGATCTTCCACGTGCTGGCGGAGAACCGGAAGCTCAAGAGCGAGAACATGCGGTCGGCCAACTACGAGCGCCAGCTGCTCGGCATCACCAAGGCCTCGCTGTCGACCGAAAGCTTCATCTCGGCGGCCTCGTTCCAGGAGACCACGCGCGTGCTCACCGAAGCCTCGGTGCGCGGCTCGCGTGACGAGCTGCGTGGCCTGAAGGAGAACGTGATCGTGGGCCGTCTGATTCCGGCGGGTACGGGTCTGGCGCACCACGAGCAGCGTCGCAAGGCACGCGGCGGCAGTCTGCTGGCCGACCTGCAGGCGTCCGCGCTGTCGGGCGGCGGCAGCTTTGAGGCAACCGGTGGCGAACGCCTGGCCCGACTGGCTCCGGCCAGCGATGGCGGGGCGGACGACACACCGGAAGAAGAGGCTTCGGACGAAGGTGCTGAGGAGTAAGCGGCGGCGGCCTTGACGGCCGCACATCAGCCGCAGGCTGTACGACAAGGCCCCGCGATGCGGGGCTTTGTCGTGTCAGCACAATGGGACGCGCTTTTTCGGTCGGTGCCCGGTCGAGGCTACAGCGTCCAGCGCCGGGTAAGCGCAAGCGCAGCCTGCGGTTCCGGCAGCGGCCGCGAGAAGAAGTAGCCTTGCGCGTAGTCCAGGCCCAGGGCGCGCAACACCTCGGCTTGCGCGGCGGTCTCGACACCTTCGGCAACGACATCCATCTGCAGCGCCTGCGCCAGGTGAACAATGGCGCCGACGATCTTGCGACTGGCGTCGTCGTCGACCAGGCGAGCGACGAAAGCGCGATCGATCTTGAGCGTGTCGACCGGGAAGCGGTGCAGGTACGCCAGCGACGAATAGCCGGTGCCGAAATCGTCCACCGCGACCTTGAAACCGGTGGCGCGTAAATCCTGCAGCACCGCGCAGATCGGTTCGAAGTCGCTCATCAACAGGGTCTCGGTGATCTCCAGCTTGATCTGCGCAGGCGGCACTGCGGCGCTGCGCGCAGCCTCCATCACCGACAACTGCAACCCGGGATGGATGAGCTGCCGGGCCGACAGGTTGAGATTGAGGATGGGCGCGCGACCGCTGGCCGCCATCATCCGGGCGCAGGCACGACAGCTCTCGGTGAACACCCAGACGCCGAGGTCTACGATCAGCGCCGAGGCCTCGGCCACCGCGATGAAATCGCCCGGGGCAACCCTTCCGCGTCGAGGACAGTTCCAGCGCAGCAGCGCTTCGAACCCGGCGGTGGTCAGGTCCTGCAGCCGTACGATCGGCTGGTAGTGCAGCTCGAACTCGCCCCGCTCCAGCCCCAGCGCGAGGTCGTGCTCCAACTGCAGGCGGGTCAGCACTTCGGCGCGGTCACGGTCGTCCGGCTTGCTCGCGACCTGCGCGGTCGTCGGCGCCAGGGTATCCCGGTAGCGGCCTAGAATGCCCTTGAGCAGCACGCGCAGCACAGGGTCGGCCTGCGCCAGCCGGTCGGTGAAATGATCGGCCGTGATGCGACGCAGATGCGTCGGCTCTCGGGCACGCGCCGACGCCGTGCGCGGCCGGCCGTCGATCAGGGCCATCTCGCCCAGCAGTTCGCCGGGGCCCAGGATGGCGACGACAGTTTCATTCGCATCGCGGCCCATCACCACCTCGATGGAGCCGGCCTCGATGGCCCAGGCGCACTGCCCGGCATCGCCCTCGCGGAACAGCCACTGGCCGGGTTCCAGCCGCTGGTGAAAGCGGTCGTCGCCGACGGATGCGTGCAGGTTGCTCACCGACTGACCTGGGATGTGGCGGGGCCTGTCGGCTACTTGAACACAGACCTGGGCGGGAAGGAACGGCCGGCACGTCTGCGTGGCCGCATCGGCACCAATGTCTGCCTGAATTGTCCGACAATCACCTGCATGTTACGGTCCGGCATTCAGCGTTCACGCGATCAATAAAACAGAACCTGGAGGAGACAGCATGACCGGGAAAGTCCTGATTGCCGGAGCCAGCGGGGTGGTCGGCGCGGCGGCGGTGGACGAGTTTCTGGCACAAGGCTGGCAGGTCGTCGCCTTGTCGCGGCGCAAACCCGAAGTTGCCAGCCGCTCGCCGTTCGAGCATCTGTCGGTGGACCTGCGCGATTCTGCGGCCAGCCGTGAGGCGCTGTCTGCACTGGCCGGAATCACCCATGTGGTGTACGCCGCACTGTTCGAAAAGCCGGGCCTGATCGCGGGCTGGTCGGAGCGCGACCAGATGGACACCAATCTGTCGATGCTCAAGAACTGCCTGGAGCCGCTGCAGGGCGCTGCCAACGATCTGCAGCATGTCAGCCTGCTGCAGGGCACCAAGGCCTACGGCATTCACCTGCACCCGATGCCGATCCCTGCGCGCGAGCGTGCACCGCGCGATGCCCACGACAATTTCTACTGGCTGCAGGAAGATTATTTGCGCGCCGTCGCGGATCGGGCGGGGTTCCGGTTTTCCATCCTGCGTCCGCAGCTGATCATCGGATCGGCCTACGGCGTGGCGATGAATCTCGCGCCCATCATCGGCGCCTATGCCGCGGTGTGTCGCGAAAAGGGCGAGCCCTTCGGCTTTCCCGGCGGCATTTCCTACGTGTGGGAAGCGGTGGATGCGCGCCTGCTGGCGCGTGTGTTCGCCTGGGCCGCGGTGACGCCGGCCGCGGCAGGGCAGCATTTCAATGTCACCAACGGCGATGTCTTCGAGTGGCGCAACCTGTGGCCCGCCATGGCCGACACGCTGGGGGTGAAGACCGGACCCGATCTGCCGCGCTCCATGGCGACCTATCTTCCCGAGCAGGCGGCGGTGTGGGACGCAGTGGTGCGCAAATACAAGCTGCGCCCGGTGACGATGACCGAGCTGGTCGGCGAGTCGCATCATTACGCCGACTTCTGCTTCGCCTACGGGGCTACCACGCCGCCACCGCCGGCCTTCGTCAGCGCGATCAAGCTGCGCCAGGCGGGCTTCACCGAGGTCTGCGATACCGAGGACATGTTCTGCCACTGGCTGGGCAACTTCATCGAGCGCGGCATTCTGCCTGCGCCCTGACCTTTCGACGGGCGCGCGGCCTGCCCGTCAGAAAAGTCTGGCGGCGCGAACCGGTAAAATCGGGCGATGCAGGATCTCGTCGATATCGCACCGCTGGTCGCCTCGCTCAATCCTGCGCAGAAAGAGGCCGTCACTGCACCGCCCGAGCACCGCCTGGTGCTGGCCGGTGCAGGCTCCGGCAAGACGCGCGTGCTGGTGCACCGCATCGGCTGGCTGATCGCGGTGGAGGGCGTCTCGCCACTGTCCATCCTCGCCGTCACTTTCACCAACAAGGCCGCGCACGAGATGCGCGGACGCATCGAGCAGTTGGTGACCGTACCGGTGCGGTCGATGTGGGTCGGCACCTTTCATGGCCTGGCGCATCGCATGCTGCGCCTGCATTGGAAAGAAGCGCGGCTGCCGCAGAACTTCCAGATCCTCGATGCCGACGACCAGTTACGCCTGGTCAAGCGCGTGCTCAAGGGGCTGGACATGTCCGACGAGCAGTGGCCGCCGCGAGCGGTCACCGGCTGGATCAATGCGCAAAAGGAAGAAGCGCGACGGCCGCAGCATCTGTCCGACCTGGGCGACTACACCCAGCGCCAGTATCAGCGCGTGTACACCGCATACGAGGAAGCCTGCGCGAGTTCCGGCATGGTCGACTTCGCCGAACTGCTGCTGCGCGCGTTCGAGTTGACCCGCGATGTCGCTGAGATCCAGCAGCACTACCGGCGTCGCTTCCGCCACATTCTGGTCGACGAATTCCAGGACACCAACACGCTGCAATATTCCTGGCTGAAGGTGCTGGCGGGCGACACGGCGACGATGTTCGCGGTCGGTGATGACGATCAATCGGTTTACTCCTGGCGCGGCGCAAAAATCGAGAACATGATCCGCTTCGAGAAGGATTTCGCCGGCACCGAAGTCGTCAAGCTCGAACAGAACTACCGCTCCACCGGCACCATTCTCAAGGCCGCCAACGGACTGATCGCCAAGAACACCAACCGCCTCGGCAAGAATCTGTGGACCGACGGCGGCGAAGGCGAGGCGATCCAGCTCTATGCCGCGTTCAACGAGTACGACGAGGCGGAGTTCGTCGCCAACCGTCTGCGCGAGCACCTGGACGGGCGTTGCCGGCATGCGGATCTGGCCATTCTGTATCGCTCCAACGCGCAGTCGCGGGTGCTGGAGGAAATCCTCATCCGCGCGCGCATCCCGTATCGGATTTACGGTGGGCTGCGTTTCTTCGAGCGTCAGGAAATCAAGGACGCGCTCGCCTATCTGCGGCTGCTGCACAACCGCGACGACGACACCAGTTTCGAGCGCGTCGTGAACACGCCGACGCGCGGCATCGGCGCGACCACCATGGAGAAGCTCCGCGAGATCGCGCGCGCCAGCCAGGTGTCGCTGTGGATGGCGGCGAAGAACGCATCGAGTCAGCTTGGCCGCTCCGCCGGCAAGGTCGCCGAGTTCCTCAAGCTGATCGACGATCTGCACGGCGAGACGTGTGCGCTGCCGCTGTCGCAGGCGACCGAACTCGTCATCGCGCGCACCCTGCTCAAGGAGCACTTCAAGAAGGAGAAGGGCGAACAGGCCGAGGCGCGCCTCGAGAATCTCGACGAGTTGATCAGTGCGGCCCGCTCCTTCGAGCGCGATCCGAACGCGGGGGCCGCGCTGGAAGATCCGGACGAGCCGGTGCTCGATCCGCTCACCGCGTTTCTCACCCATGCCGCACTGGAGTCGGGCGAGGAGCAGGCCGGCCCCGGCGAGGACTGCGTGCAGCTGATGACTCTGCATGCGGCCAAGGGCCTGGAGTTTCCGGTGGTGTTCATCGTCGGTGTCGAGAACGGGCTGTTCCCGTCGATGCGCGCGGTCGACGAAGGCAATCTGGAAGAGGAACGCCGCCTGTTCTACGTTGGCATCACCCGCGCACGGCGCAAGCTGTACCTGAGCTACGCGGAAATCCGCCGCGTGCACGGCGTGGAGCAGATCGGCGCGCCGTCCATGTTTCTCAAGGAAGTGCCCGCCGAGTGTCTGATGGAGACCCGCCCGCGTGCGGGCGTGCTGCGCCCGGCTTTCGGTGCCAGAGAGCCGTCTGCCGGCTACGGGAGCGGCGCCCGTCGGGACTACGGTTCGGCGCGGCCCTCGCCGCGTACGGCATCCCCCCGCGACGGGCTGGGGCCGGGCGGCTTTCGCCTGGGCCAGCGCGTGCAGCACGCAAAGTTCGGCGAGGGCGTGATCCTCAGCTTCGACGGTGACGGAGATCGGGCGCAGATCGAGGTTCGATTCCGCGATGCGGGAGTGAAGCGCCTGGTGCTGGGTTTTGCCAACCTGCGCGGTCTGTAAGGGCCTGCTCATGCCGAGTGAAGCGATCTGGCTGATCCTGTTCGTCGTCGCCATGCTGGCCGCGCCGTTTGCAACCCTGCGCGCGCTTTCGCACCTGCGTGCGCGCAAACTCAAGCGCAAGCCGCCGCCCGAGGAGCCGGACGAACCCGACCGGCCATCGGGCTACTGGTGAAGCCGATCCGACCATGCCCGCCGACGCCCTGATCGGACTGGCTGCCCTGGTGGCCGCCATCTTCTTCTTCGCCGGCCGCCGCCAGCGTGCGCGGCAATACCCCCTGCCGGATCGATCGCCGCTGGATGCCGGCGATCTGCTGGAAGACCGGCTGGGCTGGCTGGCGCGGCTCAGTCCCGCGCAGCGCGAGCGCTTCGGCGAGCAGGTGCAGCGGTTTCTGCGCGAGAAGCGCTTCGTCGGTTGTGGCGGACTGGAGGTCACCGACGAAATGCGCCTGCTGGTGGCCGGCATGGCGAGCCTGCTGGTGCTGCGGCCGGGTGCCGAGCCCTTTCCGCAGTTGCGCGAAGTGCTGCTCTACCCCGGACCGTTCCTGGTGCCGGTCACCGAACCCGACGAGTTCGGTCTGGTGCCGGACGAGCCGGACGAGCGCATCGGCGAGTCCTGGCAGGGCGATCGGGTGATCCTGTCCTGGCCGGACGTGGAAGCCGGCCTGGACGGCGACGAGGTCAACGTGGTGGTGCACGAATTCGCTCACCAACTGGACGACGACAACGGTGCCGGCGACGGTGCGCCGCGTCTGGCGGATTACGGCGAGTGGTCCGAGGTGATGCAGACCGAGTTCGAGCGGCTGCGCCGGCACCGCCGTCCACGCGTGCTGGACCCCTACGGCGCCGAGAGTCCGGCCGAGTTTTTCGGCGTGGTCAGCGAGGCGTTCTTTCAGCGTGGTCCGGAATTGGCCCGGCACCACGCGCGCCTGTACGCGCTGCTGCGCGATTACTACGGCTTCGAGACGGCCTGAGCGAGCCTGCATGCGCCAGATGAGACCCTGGTCACGCGCCCGTCGGGGTCGCGATAGGCTAAGGCCCTCGTCACCGGTAGGATGATCAGGTCCCTTACGTGCCGGTCCCATGAGCGAGCGCCGCACCGCTGCAATCTTGTTTCTCGATATCGTCGCTGCCACCGAGCTGCGGGCGAATTTCGGCGACGCGCGCACCGATGCCATGCTCGACCCGCTGCTGGACGAGCTGAACCTGTTGATCGAACAGGGCGGTGGCGAGGCGCTCAAGGCCGACGGCGACGGCCTGCTGGCGGTGTTCGATCACCCCGATCGCTGTGTCGCCGATGCCGCCCAGGTCGCCGTCGACAGCCAGCGCGCGGCTCGTGCAGTGGGTCGCAAGCTCTACGCCGGCCTGCACGCCGGCGTGGTGGAGTTTCGTGAGGTGCTCGGGCGTCCCGATGTATCGGGGATGGCGGTAAACGTGGCCGCGCGCCTGCACAAGCTGGTGCCGGGACTGGGCGGCTACGTGTTCGTGGCGGCGGAGACGGTTCCCATGCTGCCCCCGGATCTGCGCCGGCTGGTCCGGCCTTACGGGGTGCGGCCGATCCGCGGGCTGGGCGACATCGAGATCCACACCCTGGACTGGGACGAGGCGGTGACGCTGATGCGCACTCAGTTTGCGCCGCCGCCCGCGGCCACCGAAACGCGTGCCGCGCTGATCCTGAACCACATGGGCCGCCAGTTGCAGCTGGTGGCACCATCGCCACCGTTGAACGTCGGGCGGGGCGGCCTCAACGAACTGCGTATCCACGACGCCGAACAGCGCATGTCCTCGCAGCACCTGCGGCTGGTATGCCGGCACTCGGGTTGGGTGGTGCAGGACATCAGCCGCAACGGCACCTGGGTGCGATTCGAGATCGGCGCCTCGGCACCCATCCGCCTGCTCGGAGACGAGCTCAAGCTGCTCAGCAATGGTCAGCTGTGCCTGGGCCGGCCGTTTTCCAGCGATCCCGGCGGGCGCTACATCCTGAACTTCCAGTTGCTCAAAATCTGAGCAACCCAGGCGTCGCTCGACTTCGGGATCAGGGCAGCTTGACGACTCGGCCTTCGAATCCGTTGGCCTGCAGTTGCGCCATCAGGTTTTCGGCCTTGCTCAGGTTGTAGGGGCCGCTGCGCACGCGGTGCCAGATCTGGCGGTCCTGGCCGGTGATGCGCTCGATGTCGGACTCGATGCCGGCGAACGCCAAGCGGGCCTTGTGTTCTTCGGCATTGTCCGCCTCGCGGAAAGCGCCGGCGACCACCAGATACTGCGCGCCCGATGGAGCCGACATCGCCGGAATCGAAACTGTGGTCTCGGGCGGTTCGACCGCGGGCGGCGGCGCGGCCGGCGCTGGCGCGGCTTGCGGCAACTCGGGTTCCTGCACCGGCACGACGACCTGCTCCTTCTCCAGCAGGGTGTAGAAATCGAAACGAGGCGTTTCCACGGGCGGAATTTCCACCTTGGGCCGGGCCGCTGCCGCCGCCGTCGGCGTGCGGGCCTGCTGGCTCATCGGCAGCGGCTGCGGCGGCCGGCCGATGTAGACGATGGTGGCGATCACCAGCCCCATCGACAGCCCGGCAACCAGCCATACCCAGCCGGGCAGGCCGGCAGGTCGTGGCGGCGGGCGACGATTGCGGGCAACGTAATCGCGCGCCATTAACGCTCACCTCGCGCAGCGCGACATGCGTCCCTCGCCCGCGCAGCGGTATAGCGGCGGATCGCTCGTGCAACGAGCGGTAGGGTGAGGGTGACGCCGCCGCCGAACCAAGTCATCGCGTTGGGTCCTGTCTGCGTCACATCGACTCGGGCGCGCCAACGCCAAGCAGCTCCAGCGCATTGCCCAGCACTTGTCGCGTGGCCGCGATCAAGGCGAGTCGCGCCGTCTGCAACTCGGTGTCATCGACTTCGGGGTCCCCGCCCGGGGGATTTTCACTTCGCGGGGTGGTCAGGAACTTGTGGGCGTTGTAGTAACTGTGCAGAGCATCGGCTAGCTCCCGTAGGTAGAACGCCAGCTGGTGCGGTGCAAACTGGGCCGCCGAAGCTGCGAGCACTTCGGGATACTTCTGCAGGACAGTGAGCAGGTGCTTTTCCTGCGGCTCGCTCAGGCGGTGCAGGCTGGCCGCGGCCGCCTCCATGGCAAAGGTCTGGCCCCGCTCCGCCAGTTGGCGGAACACCGAACAGATGCGCGCGTGCGCGTACTGCACGTAGAAGACCGGGTTGTCGTTGGACTGCGAGCGCGCCAGTTCGATGTCGAATTCCAGATGCTGATCGTGCGAGCGCAGCAGGTAGAAGAAACGCGTGGCGTCCTTGCCTGCCTCGTCGATCAGGTCCTGCAGGGTGACGAAATTGCCGCTGCGTTTGCCCATGCGTCCGGACGACAGGGTGACGAACTGCATGAGCTGCACATGCAGCGCATCGGTGCGCCCGGTCAGCGCTTCGATGGCGGCGCGCACGCGCGCGATGTAACCGTGGTGATCGGCCCCCCACACGTCCAGCAGTACCGGGTAGCCGCGGTCTAGCTTGTCGACGTGGTAGGCCAGGTCGTTGGCGAAATACGTGGCCGCGCCGTCGGCCTTGAACAGCACGCGGTCTTTCTCGTCGCCGAAGCTGGTCGTGCGCAGCCAGGTGGCGCCGTCCTGCGCGTAGACGTGGCCAGCGGCGCTGAGCCGCTCGATGGCGGTCCTGGCGAAACCCGAGTCGACCAGGCTCTTTTCCGAGTACCACCGGTCGAAGCGAACGCCGAAGGCTTCGAGCGTGGCACGGATGGCCGCGAGCTGGTCTTCCAGCCCCGCCCGCTGCACCCGGGCGTAATCCGCGCCCAGCAAGCTGCGCGCGCGCTCGATCAGCGCATCGATGTAGTTTTCCTGCTGCGTCTTGAGCGCCGCCTTGGTTTTCTCGTCGGCCCCGGCCGGCACGATGGGTTCGGCCGGAATGCCGGCGAGCACGGCCTCGGCGGGGTGACGCAGTGCGTCGCCCAGGCTCTGCTTCAGTCGTTCGCTGGTCTGGCGGATGTAATCGGCCGGATAGGCGCGCTGCGGAAACGGCAGGTTCTCGCCGCAGGCCTGCAGGTAGCGCAGCCATACGCTGACGGTGAGGATGTCCACCTGCCGACCGGCGTCGTTGATGTAGTACTCCCGATGCACGTCCCAGCCGGTGGCCGCCAGGATGTTGGCCAGCGAATCGCCGTAGGCGGCACCACGACCATGACCCACGTGCATGGGGCCGGTCGGGTTGGCCGACACGAACTCCACCAGCATCCTGCCGCGCGCCCCGCTGCGGTCGCAGCCGTAGGCCGCCCCCTGCTGCAAGATCTGCGGAATCACGGCCTGGAATGCCGCCGGGGTCAGAAAGAAATTGATGAAGCCCGGCCCGGCGATCTCTACCCGCTCGACCATCTCCGATGCCGGCAGGTGCTGTACCAGCAACTCGGCGACTGCGCGCGGGGGCCGCCCCAGCCCCTTGTTGACGACCAGCGCGAGGTTGGTCGCGAAGTCGCCATGGCGCGCATCCTTGGCCGCGTCGATCTGCAGACCCGGGGGCAGGTCCATGGGTTTGCCAAGCGCGGAAGACGCGGATGCCAGGGCGCTGCCGAGCAGCGCCTGCAGGTGAGATTTCATCAAGGGGAAGCAGTGGACCGAAGCGGCCGGAAGTGTAAACGCTCGCCCCCCGAGCGTCATGCCGAAGGGCATGCTCCCAAGCGACCTTACGCTCCAGCAGCGACGCGGCTGGACGGTAGCCTGAAGGCGACAGGCGGAGGCCCATGGCAGTCGAATCGGGGCGCTGTGCGCGGCTGTCGGTCGCGCCGCCGCTTTCGTCGGCGGCAGGCCCCGCACCCGCCACGGCAGGCGGATCATGGCTCATCGCTGAAGCAGCGGGGACTTCTCAGGAGCCTCCCCAGCTGCACAGCCTTCGATTTCTCCGGTGCAGATCCAAGCGCACCGGGCGGCTCCGAGAGGCCGCAAACGATCTCTCCCCCCTGACCGGGTCTGGCTTGCGCCGATCCGGTTCTTTTTTGCCCGCTGCACGGGCGTCAGGTCCTTTCCCAAACCGCGTAAAATCCGCGCCGTTCGCCGGCACCGGCCGCGAACCCACGACCTACGTGTTGTTCAACCGATTCTGGGGTAAACGATGAAGAAGTGGCGCTGCCTGGTGTGCGATTTCGAGTACGACGAGGCCAAGGGCCTGCCGGAAGAGGGCATCGCGCCCGGTACCGCCTGGGAAGATATTCCCGACAGCTGGACCTGCCCCGATTGCGGCGCCGGCAAATCGGACTTCCAGATGGTCGAGGTGTAAAGCAGGACGCGCTGCGCGCTGTAGGTGTTAGGACGCTCGCTGCAGGCGTTAGCCAAGCACCACACTGCACGCCTAACGCCTGCTTTTCAGAACGCGCAGCACTGCAGCTTGAACGCGATGTCCCGGTGCGCCTGGCCGGAACGCTGGTTGACGTCGCGCAATTGCATGAAGCGCAGGGTGAAGCGGTGAGCGCCAGCGCTGATTTCCGGATACACGCCCGCATCGACCGGCACGAACACGCGGATCAGGCTGCATGCCGTCTGCGGGGCGTGGATATAGGTGCCGCCGGGGGCCATCGCATCGGTCAGCGGCACGCTGCCACGCAGCAGCCGCAGGTCCAGCAGAATGGCCTGCGCGAACGGCACCAACTCGGCGAACCAACCGTCCAGGTCCGCGCCGACCTGCTCGGGCGCCTGCGACAGCCAGTAGTGGTAGGCCGGCAGGTCGAACGCGCAGGTGCCGCCGGGAATCGAACTGCGGTTGTGGATGGACATCAGGAATTCGTTGTCGCGCAGGGCCATCGAGGCGAGCTGGCTGGAAAGCTGCTGCAATTTGGCGATGGCGCCGACGATCTCGGTAAGCACCACCTGCAGCCGCGAATTGTCCACCCCCGGGCGGTTGGACAGGCGTCCCAGCACCGCGTGCTGCTCGTGCAGGTCCTTGAGCACATCCTTCTTGAGGTCCGAGCGTCCCAGCACGGTGAGGATGTCCAGGAGCACGCTCAGACGCGCGCGCGCGCCGAACGGCGAGGCGTCCGCGCGGTGATGCTCATACTGTCCGAACAGGAACTCCAGACGCAGGAAGGTCCGGATGCGCTCGTTGAGCGGCTGTTCAAAGACGATTGCTTCCAATCCTGGGCTCACGCCGCACCGGTGGGGCAAAAGTGCGTTTAGTGTGACGCAGCGCACGGTTGCCGGCAATGAAATGACCCCGCGAAAATTACGGGAACGAATGACCCGCTCGGGCTGCCTCCGCCCGTGCCAGATACAGGTCGTGGAAACGCAGCACGCTGTCCGCAGTCTGATCGGGCGTGCCTGTGTTGACCAGCACATCGTCGGCACGTTCCAGGCGCAGGGCGCGCGGACTCTGTGCGGCCAGCATCTGCTCCACCAGGGCGAGGTCGATTTCGTCACGCTGCTGCAGACGCTGTCGCTGCACCGATTCGGGTACATCCACCACCAGCACGCGATCCACCAGCCGATCCATCCCGGATTCGATCAGGATCGCGTTCTCCAGCATGCTGTAGGGCGCGGTCTGCCGATCCATCCACTGGCGGATTGCAGCGCGTATCGGCGGATGGGTGATGCGCTCCAGGTCGCGGCGCGCATCGGCGTCGGCAAACACGATCTGACGCAGGCGGCGACGGTCGAGCCGCCCGTCCGCGAGCAGGACGTCCTCCCCAAAGCGTTGGGCGATCGCCATCAGTGCCGGCTGCCCGGGCTCGACGACTGCGCGCGATACCTGGTCGGCATCCAGCACCGGCACGCCCAGCGCACGGAACTGCGCGCTGACCAGCGATTTGCCGCTGGCCACGCCGCCGGTCAGGCCTACGGTGAATCGCGACATCAGCCGGCTGCGCCTAGGTACAGGGTGTTGATCGTCTCGCCCCAGATCAGCGCGATCCAGCCGGCGCCGGCGATATAAGGGCCGAACGGAATGCGCGAGGACCACTCGGCCTTGCGCGCCGCCATCAGCGCAATGCCCACGGCTGCGCCGACCACGGCCGACAGCAGCACGATCTGCGGCAGTGCCTGCCAGCCCAGCCAGGCGCCGAGCGCACCCATGAGCTTGAAGTCGCCATAGCCCATGCCTTCCTTGCCGGTGACGAGCTTGAACGCCCAGAAGATGCTCCACAGCATCAGATATCCCGCCGCCGCGCCGGCGATCGCCGCGACCGGTTCGGCAAACACGGGGCCGATACTCAGCAGCAGGCCCAGCCACAACAGCGGCAGGGTCAGATTGTCCGGCAGGTACATCGTCCGCAGGTCGGTCACCGTCAGCGCAATCAGCGACCAGGTCAGAATCAGGCTCGGCAGCAACTGCAGCGAGTACCCGAAGCGCCATACGCAGACCGCCGACAGCACGCTGGTGGCCAGTTCCACGGCCGGATACTGGATCGAGATGGGTGCACGGCAAGCTGCACAGCGCCCGCGCAGCACCAGCCAGCCCAGTATCGGCAGGTTGTGCCAGGGCTTGATCGGCGTCCTGCAGGCAGGGCAGGCCGAACCCGGACGGACCAGCGAGACTCTTGGCTCGCCGGTATCGACCGGCACCCCGAACTGTTCCCGGCAGGCCTCGGCAAAATCCTGCTCGATCATCTTCGGCAGCCGATACGCCACCACATTGAGAAAACTGCCCACGCACAGGCCGAGCAGGACCACGAAGACGGTCAGGATCGCGGGACTGGATTGGAGTAGTTCGAGCATCGGAGAGGTACGCCGTATCCGCTAGGCGGATACGGCGATTGAAAGTGATGACCGCAGCGATCTGACTCGCCGGCCGCGCCGGCGAATCAGATCGCCTGCCCCAACTTGAAGATCGGCAGGTACATCGCCACCACCAGCCCACCCACCAGCACGCCCAACACCGCCATGATCATCGGTTCCAGCAGGCTGGTCAGCGAATCGACCAGGCTGTCGACCTCGTCCTCGTAGAACTCCGCGACCTTGGCGCACATCTGGTCCAGCGAGCCGGACTCTTCGCCGATGGCGACCATCTGGGTGGCCATCGGCGGAAACAGCGCGCTCTGCTGCATGGCGAGCTGCAGCTGCTGGCCGGAGGCGACCTGTTCGCGCATGACGTTGATGGCGTCTTCGAACACGATGTTGCCCGAAGCCTTGGCCACCGACCCCATCGCCTCCACCAGCGGCACGCCGGCGGCGAACATGGTCGACAGCGTGCGGGCGAACCTTGCGACCGAGGACTTGTAGAGGATGTCGCCCACCACCGGCACCTTGAGGCCCATGCGATCGAGCGCACGCCGGAACTTGAGCGAGCGCTTCTTGAAATAGCCGAAGAAGAACACGCTCCCGATGACGACCACCAGCATCAGCCACCAGTATTCGCGCACGAAATCCGATAGCGCCACCACCATCTTGGTGAACGCCGGCAGGTCGGCGCCGAAGCCTTCGAACAGCGACTGGAACTGCGGTACCACGAAGTACAGCATGATGCCGGTGACGATGAAGGCCACCACCATCACCGCCGAGGGATACACCAGCGCTTTCTTGACCTTCTTCTTGATCTTCTCGGTCTTTTCCTTGTAGGTGGCGATTTTGTCGAGCAGAGTTTCCAGGGTGCCCGAACGCTCGCCGGCGTCGACCAGATTCACGAACAGATCGTCGAAATGCAGCGGGTACTGCGCCAGCGATTCGGCCAGACTGCGGCCCGATTCGATGTTGGTTTTGATGCCCAGGATCAGCTCGCTCATCGCCGGGTTCTCGTGCCCGCGGCCGACGATCTCCAGCGACTGCACCAGCGGTACCCCGGCCGCCATCATGGTCGCCAGCTGACGGCTGAAGATGGCGATGTCGGCGCTGCCGATCTTGCGCTTCTTGCTGAACAGCTCGATGTTGCGCCGCACGCGGATCGGGTTGACGCCCTGGCGCCGCAGTTGCATGCGCACCATGGCCTCGCTGGGCCCCTGGGTGACGCCCTTGACGCGCGTGCCCCTGCGATCGGTGCCTTCCCACTGGAAGTTGTATTCCTTGACGACGCTAGCTTCGGCCATCCTGCGATCCCCTTACCGCGCGAACCCCGTATGTCCGGCCCCGCTGTACGCAGGCCCTGTAATCGTCGATCTGCTCAGTCCGCCATGGTCACGCGGTTGGCTTCCAGCAGATCGATCACCCCGTTCTTCACCTTCAGCAGCGCCGATGTCCGCAGGTCGCTGACATTTTCCTTGCGGGCCTGGTCGGCGATCTCCATGGCGCTGCCGCCTTCCATGATGATGCGGCCCATCGCTTCGGAAAACGGCATCACCTCGTAGATGCCGGTGCGGCCCTTGTAGCCGCGGTCGCACTGGTCGCAACCCACCGCCTTGTAGAGCTTGAAGCCTGGCGTGTCGACCTCCTCGGCGGTGAAACCTTCCTTGATCAGTTCCGGCCGCGGAATGTCTGCCGGCTTCTTGCATACCGGGCACAGTTTGCGCGCCAGGCGTTGCGCGATGATGAGCGTGAGCGTTGACGCCAGATTGTAGGCCGGCACGCCCATGTTCATCAGGCGCACGATGGTTTGCGGCGCATCGTTGGTATGAAGGGTGGACAGCACCAGATGGCCGGTCTGCGCAGCCTTGATCGCGATCTCCGCGGTTTCCAGGTCGCGGATCTCGCCGACCATGATCACGTCCGGATCCTGGCGCAGGAAGGCCTTGAGCGCCGAGGCGAAGGTCAGGCCCACGCGCGGGTTGACGTTGACCTGATTGATCCCCGGCAGGTTGATTTCCGCCGGGTCCTCGGCGGTCGAGATGTTGACGTCCTCGGTGTTGAGGATGTTCAGGCCGGTGTACAGCGACACCGTCTTGCCCGAGCCGGTCGGGCCGGTCACCAGGATCATGCCCTGCGGCCGTTCCAGCGCGTAGAGGTAGTGCGCCTTCTGTTCGGGCTCGTAACCCAATGCGTCGATGCCGAGCTTGGCCTGGGTGGCGTCCAGGATGCGGCAGACGATCTTTTCGCCCCACAGAGTCGGACAGGTGCTGACGCGAAAGTCGATGGCCTTGTTGCGAGAAATCTGCAGCTTGATGCGGCCGTCCTGCGGCACGCGGCGCTCGGCCAGATCCAGCCGGCTCATGACCTTGACGCGTGCCGAGATGCGCACCGCCAGTTGCTGCGGCGGGCTGGCCACGATGCGCATCTCGCCATCCTTGCGGTAGCGGATGCGAAAGATTTTCTCGTAGGGCTCGAAGTGGATGTCGGAGGCCCCCTGATTGATGGCGTCCACCATGATCTTGTTGACGAACTTGACGATAGGCGCGTCGTCGGCGTCGGATTTGGTGACGTCGCCGGCATCGGCGTCGGTGTCCAGCACTTCCAGATTGGACAGCTCTTCTTCGGAGCCGAAACTCAGATTGGCCGATTCGACCTGCGAGGCAGCGGTTTCGATCGCCTTGGCGAGCTTGTCTTCCTCGACCAGGATCGCCTCGGTGGTGAGCCCGGTGGCGAACTTGATCTCGTCCAGCGCCTGCAGATTGGTGGGGTCGGAAACGCCCAGGAACAGGCGGCGCCCGCGTTTGAACAGCGGCAGCGCGTGACTCTTGCGCAGCAGCTTTTCGCCCACTTCCAGCATCAGCGCGTGATCCAGCGCAATCGAACCCAGGTCCAGCAGCGGTACCCCGAACTCCTGGCTGGCCGCTTCGGCCAGCCGCAAAGCCGGCACGCTGCGCCCCTCCACGATCACCGACACGATCGGCGTGTTGGTACGCAGCGCCTTGGCCTGCAGATCGCGTGCCTGCTCTTCGGAGAGCAGCTTGTCCGCCACCAGCCGTCGCGCCAGGCCACCGATGAACGGCGCGGCATTGCCGGAAGGCTGGGCTTGCGGATTCAGAGCCATGAGCGTGGGTTCAGTGGATGGACGACCGGAGTTGGAGAGTACGCACAATCAGCGGACGTTTGAATCCTTTGTCGGGTCGCCGTTGCCGACATAATCGAGACCCCAGGGGCCTTCGGTGGTGATCTGCACCACGGTGTCCTCGGCAAAGCCCAGGTAATGCACCACACCCGCCGGGGTCATGTAGTAATCGCCGGCGCGAAAGACCTTGAGCCGGGTCTGGTCGTAGGTGTCGCCAAACCCCAGACCGAGCGCTCCGCTGAGCACCGTGATGCGTTCCGGGCGAGGGTGCGTATGCGGCATCAGGCGGGTCCCGGCCGGCACCCGGATGCGCAGGGTGAACAGTCCCGGGCCCCGCGGGTCGCCTTCCAGCAGGCTGCTCTCGGAGCCTGCCGGCAGCGACGGCGGAGCGGGCGTCCAGCGCAGTTGCTCGGCGTGCGCCTGGACCGCGCCGGGCGGCAACGGCGGCGGCGCGTCGGCCTGCAGGGTGCCGGCAGCCAGCAGCGCCAGGCCGGCGATCGGACAGGGGATTCTCATTCGGTAGTCCGTGGCGGATGGATCGCCGACACTATAGGCCCATCGTCGTTCGCGACGATGCTGCACACGCACGTCACTTCTTTTATCAATACCCATGACCTATTCCCGCATCGTCGGCACCGGCGGCTACCTGCCGGCCCAGATCGTGACCAACCAGGACCTCGAATCGCGCATCGAGACCAGCGACGAATGGGTGTTCCAGCGCACTGGCATCCGCAGCCGCCGCGTCGCCGCCGAAGGCGAACTGACGTCCGATCTCGCTGTGCAGGCTTCGCTCAGAGCCATGGAGATGGCGGGGGTGGCGGCTGCCGACATCGATCTGATCGTGGTCGCCACCACCACGCCGGACATCGTATTCCCGTCCACCGCCTGCATCCTGCAGCGCAAGCTCGGCGTCAAGCGCGGCGCCGCCTTTGACGTGCAGGCGGTCTGCACCGGCTTCGTCTACGCCCTGGCGGTGGCCGACAAGTTCGTCGCCAGCGGCCAGAGCAAGTGCGCGCTGGTGGTGGGGGCCGAAGTATTTTCACGCCTGCTGGACTGGACCGACCGGCGCACCTGCGTGCTGTTCGGTGACGGCGCTGGCGCGGTGGTGCTCAAGCCGTCGGATGAGACCGGCATCCTGTCCACCCACTTGCACGCCGAAGGCGACCAGGGCGATATCCTGTGCGTGCCGGGCAGCGTGCACGGCGGTGAGCATGTGGGCCATCCCTTCGTGCAGATGGACGGCCAGGCCGTGTTCCGCTTTGCGGTGCGCGCGCTCGATCAGGTGTGCCGCGAAACCGTGGAGCACAACGGCATCCAGGGCAGCGACATCGACTGGCTGGTGCCGCACCAGGCCAACATCCGCATCATCGTCGCCACCGCGCAGAAGCTGGGGCTGCCGCCCGAACGCGTGGTGACCACGCTCGAACACCAGGGCAACACTTCGGCTGCGTCGGTGCCGCTGGCGCTGGACGTGGCGGTACGCGACGGGCGCATCCAGCCGGGGCACCTGGTCATGCTCGAAGCCGTCGGCGGCGGGATGACCTGGGGGTCGGCACTGCTGCGGTGGTAGTTGCTGGCCCGGTTCAAGGGCGCGCCGGCGGGTCCAGCAGGCGCAGTTGTTCCAGCGCCTTTTCCTGGATGTCGGCGGAAAAATAATCCGCGTAGCCCAGCCAGATCATCTGCACCTTGCCGTCGGCATCGAGCAGGAAGGTGGCGGGCAGTTTCCACGGGCCCCACTGCTTCATGATGATGCCGATGGGATCGCCGATCACCGGATAACTCACCCCGATCCGTTCCAGAAACTGGCGCGCCTTGGGAATGTCGTTGTCGACGTTCACCCCGACCACCTCGAAGCGTTCGCCCCAGCCCAGGCGCGTCATCTCGGCGCGCATGGCGTCGAGCTCGGGCATCGCCTGCAGGCAGGGCGCACACCAGGTCGCCCAGAAATCCACCACCACCACGCGGCCACGGAACTGCGACAGCCTGGTGCCGCGCTCGCCGTTGAGCACCAGTCCGGCAACCTCCGGCGCCTGCGCGCCAAAGGCCAGCAACTCGCTGCGATCGGGTTTGGGCTGCGCATTGGCGGAAGCGGCCACGGCGCTCAGCAACAGCAGTGCGCAAAGGGCGGAGCGAAGCTCGATCATGCTGCGGGTGTTCGGGTAGGGGACGATCCGGCACCCTAACCGGCTTGCGCTTCGCGCGAAAGATCCTCGATCCGCGCAAGACCTCGCGCGGATCGGTGCCCGCCAGTCCAGCGCAACGTGCTTGAATCCGCATTCATCCATGCCCTCTGCGGCAACAGCACTCGGCTCAAACTACCGATGAGCACCTTGATCCTCCTGCGTCATGCCCAGGCTTCGTTTGGAGCCGACCGCTACGACAGCCTGTCCGAACTGGGCCATCAGCAGGCGCGCGTCACCGGCCAGCATCTCGCGCAGCGCCAGCGGCGGTTCACCGACGTCCATATCGGCCCGCGCGAACGTCACCGGCTGACCGCCCGTTACGCGCTGGGCGCGCTGGGCGTGGATGACGCGCCCTATCCCGGCATCGCCGCATTGGACGAGTTTGCCGAAGGCCAGCAGATCCTGGCCGCCGCGGAGGCCCGGCAGGGCGTGCGCCTGCGCGGTGCGGGTGCGGTCACCGGCGTCGAGGCGCGGCGCCGCTATGCCGAGGAGATCGCTGCCTGGACGCAGGGCCGCACGGTGATCGAGGGCGTGCCGGATGTCGGCAGCTTCCGTCGTGCAGTGGCGGACTGGCTCGCCCAGGCGACCGCCGCGCCGGAGTCCGGCCAGCGCGTTCTGGCGGTGACCTCCGGAGGCGTGATCGCCGCCATCATGGCCACCGTGCTGGGCTTGCCGGATGCCAGTGTCGGGCCCTTCATGAGCGCCATCCACAACGTCTCACTGACCGAGCTGGCGTTTTCGCGCGGGCGCCCGCCGTCGCTGGTGTCGTTCAACGCCACCGGACACTTGCCCGATGCGCTGCTGGCGAGGGTCTGAGCGAGCTTGCGGTCTCAGGCGCGCCCGGCGTTGGCCGCGGCCAGCTCGGCCCAGCGCGGCATCAGCGTGGGCGCGAAATCGTGGCCCATGCCCTCGATCAGCTCCAGGCGCGAGTTGCGAATGAGCTGCGCACTGCGACGGCCGCAGGCCGGGCGCAGCAGCGGATCGGCCAGGCCGTGGACGATCTGGGTGGGTACGCGAATCTGCGGCAGCAGGTGCTCGAAGCTGCCGGTGGAGACGATGGCGTGGGTCTGGCGCAGGTGCCCGGCCGGCCGAAAGGCGCGGTCGTAGGCACGCCCCACCAGGTTCATGCGGTGCTCGATCGGCGTGGGAAAGCCCGGGCTGCCGACCCGTCGCAGCAGTTGTACCGAACGCCGGATGACCTGATCGCGCGTGCGCGGCCGCGGCCCGATGCCGGCCATGCGCCACAACACGTCCAGTCGCGCGGGCGGCAGGTCGGGATGATTGGTGCTGGACATGATGGACGTCAGGCTGCGTACGCGCTGTGGCCGCGAGCCGGCCAGGATCTGCGCGATCATGCCGCCCATGGACACGCCCAGCAGGTGCGCGCTGCGAATCCCCAGGGTGTCCAGCAGGCCCAGCGCATCTCGCGCCATGTCGTGCAGGTTGTAGTTGCTGGGCGCGGCGCGACCCAGGCGCGAGCGCAGCCAGTCGCCCAGCAGGTGAAAGCGCACGCCGCGGTCGGAGTCGGCCGACAAGCCGCTGTCGCGGTTGTCGAAACGGATCACGCGAAAGCCGCGCCGAACCAGATCCGCCGCCAGGTTGTCAGGCCAGTGGATGAGTTGTCCGCCCAGGCCCATGACCAGGAGCAGCGGCTCGCCACGGGCCGGTCCGGTCACCTCCCAGTGCAGCCTCAGGCCGTTCACGCAGGCGCTGTCCGCGGACCAACACATTTCCATGACAGCCGCGTTGCACTCCGATGAAGATTAGGTGAAGGGCCGCGGAAGGTACCAACGAAAATTTTTCGATGTCACCGTGCCGGACCGCCAGGCGACGAACGGTAGGCGGGCGGCCCTGCGCGGTCCCCGTGGGGGCGGCCAGCGCCTTCACCAAAGCTTCTCTGGCCAGCTGCCAGCGTCGCCGCGACAATGGCACGGCATTCGCTTGGGCCCATTTGCGTACGGCATAACCGGACTTTTGATGAAACGACTGACCTCGCTGGACTCGGGCTTCCTGTTCCTGGAGAAGCGCAACCAGCCGCTGCACGTGGCCTTTCTGACCCTGCTGCGGCCGCCGCCGGACGCACCGGAGGATTTCGCCAGGAAAATGGTGGAACGCCTGCGTTCCTACGGCGCGCCGCTGCCGCCGTTCAACCAGCGCCTGGAGCGGCGCCTGGGCGCCGGCTACTGGGTGGAGGACCCCGAATTCGATATCGACCAGCACGTCATTCATCTGTCGCTGCCACCACCGGGCCGCGTTCGCGATCTGCTGGCGATGGTTTCGCGCATGCATGCCAGCCACCTGGACCGCGCCTACCCGCTATGGCGCCTGTACGTGATCGAGGGCGTCGAAGGCGGCCGCATCGCCACCTATTCCAAGGTGCATCACGCGGTGGCCGACGGCGTCGCCGGCACCCGGTTGATGCTCAAGTCCATGTCCACCGATCCCGAGCAGATTCTGCCGCCGACCTGGGCGCTGCCGCCGCGCGGACGCCGCGAGCGCCCAGCCGGCCTGCTGGCCGCGCCGGTGGGCCGCGCCGCCAAGCTGGCGGCCGGGTTCCGCGCCGCCTTTGGCAGCGTGCCTGGAGTGGCGCGAGAACTGCGCGAGACCTGGCACGAGGCGCGCATCGGACATCCCGATGTGGTGACCGGCGCCGCCGCGCCAGGCTGCGTGCTCAACCAGCCGGTCAGCGCTTCGCGGCGCTTTGCCGCACAGACCTATTCGCAGTTGCGCGCCAAGAAAGCAGCGCGCGCGCTGGGTTGCACCGTCAACGACGTGGTGCTCGGCATGTGCGCCAGCGCCTTGCGGCAATATCTGAGCGGCCTGCAGGCCCTGCCGGCGGCGCCGCTGATCGCCGGCGTGCCGGTGTCGACCCGGCGCGATCACAGCGAGTCGGGCAACCAGATCGCCTTCATGCTGGTGAACCTGGGCACGCACCTGGCCGACCCGGCTTCGCGCCTGGCGGCGATCCGCGCTTCGGTGGATCACAACAAGCAAAGGTTCGTGCGCATGAAGGCGGCCGAGATTCTGGGGTATTCGGTGGGTCTGATGGCGCCGGGCCTGTTCAACATGCTTACGGTCAAGCGGCCGCAGCACCTGGCCTTCAACCTGGTGATCTCCAACGTCCCCGGCCAGCGCTCGACGCTTTACTGGCAGGGCTGCGAGGTGGAATCGATGTACCCGGTGTCGGTGGTGGCCGACGGCATGGCCTTGAACATCAGCCTGACCAGCCGCGCCGACGGCCTGGACTTCGGTCTGATCGCCTGTCGCCGCACCTTGCCGCACGTGCAGCGGCTGCTAGATTACCTGGAGGTGGGCCTGCAGGAGATTGAGGCGCTGGCCGAGCGGACGGGCTGATTCAAGCCCTGGCCGCGTTGGCGGCGATCAATTCCGCAAAGCGGGGCAGCAGGGCGGTAGGCAGGTCGTGGCCCATGCCCTCGATCATTTCCAGCCGCGCACCGGGGATGAAGCGCGCGCTGCGACGGCCGCAGGCAGGGTAGAGCAGCGGGTCGACGCTGCCGTGGATGACCTGGGTCGGGGCGGTGATCTGCCCCAGGCGGTCCTCGAAGCAGGGTGTGGCGACGATGGCGTGCATCTGGCGCAGCACGCCGCCGGGGCGGAAGGCGCGGTCAAAGGCGCGGCCGGCGAACGCGCGCAACTCGGTTTCCGGCGTCGGATAGCCGGGACTGCCGATCAGCTGCATGGTGCGCGTGCTGCGCGCCACGATGGTGTCGCGCGCATGGTCCGGCGGCGGTGTGGCCAGCCGCAGCAGCAGGTCCATGCGCGACTGCCGCGTCCACGGATGATTGGTCCCGGACATGATCGAGCACAGCGAGCGCACCCGCTGCGCGAAGGTGGCGGCGACCAGCTGGCCGATCATGCCGCCCATCGACACGCCGGCCAGATGCGCGCGGGCGATGCCCAGCGCGTCCATCAGGCCGACCACGTCCTGCGCCATGTCGTACAGCCGGTAGTTGGCCGGCCCCGGCTTGAGGCCCAGGCGCACGCGCAGGAAATCGGCGCGCAGGTTGAAGCGCACGCCGCGGCCGGCGTCTGAGGACAGGCCGATGTCGCGGTTGTCGAAGCGGATCACCCGAAAGCCGCGCGCTGCCAGATCGGCGCACAGGGCATCCGGCCACTGGATCAGTTGGCAGCCCAGACCCATCACCAGGATCAGCGGCTCGCCATGCGCCGGGCCCATCGCCTCCCAGCGCAGCCTGAGTTCGCCAACCTGGGCGTCGCCGCGCTGCCAGTCTTCCGGTTTGCTTCCGTCCATGTGCGAAAGCGTACACGCACACCCACACCCACGAAAAAGGCCGCCGCGAGACGACTCGCGGCGGCCCGTCGTCGCAGCGATTAACCGCGCAGTGCCTCCTTCAGCCAGCGCGCCGCCTCGTTGTGCATCGCGCGGCCCAGGTCCAGCACGCCGAAGAAATTCCAGGTGCCGTGGATGGCGCCGTCGTAGCGCGAGATCGTGACCGGCACGCCGGCCGCCTGCATCTTCTTGCCGTAGTCCTCGCCCTCGTCGCGCAGCGGATCGAACTCGCAGGTCAGCACCAGCGCCGGCGGCAGGTTCGAGAAATCCTTGGCGAAGATCGGAGAGACGCCTGGCAGCTGCGCGTCCGCGGGCGAGCGCAGGTAGTGCCCGATGAAGTACGACATGCTCGCGGTCTCGAGGAAATAGCCTTCGGCGTTGTCGATCATCGACTGCGTCTTGTGGCCGTCGGCGCGCGCCACCGGATAGATCAGCAGCTGCGCTGCGAGCTTCGGACCCTTCTCGTCGCGCAGGCGCTGCGACACCACCGCCGCGAGGTTGCCGCCGGCGCTGTCGCCGCCAACCGCCAGGCGCGCCGGATCGGCGTCGAGACTGCCCGCGTTCTCGGCGACCCAGCGCGTGACCGCCACGCAGTCGTCGGTGGCGTCTGGGTACTTATGTTCGGGGCTCAGGCGGTAGTCCACCGACACCACCACCATGCCGACCGCGCCGCACAGCTCGCGGCACACACCGTCATGCGTGTCGAGGTTGCCGAACACGAAGCCGCCGCCGTGAAAGTAGGTCATCGCCGGGAACGGGCCCTTGCCCTCCGGCGTGTAGATGCGCGTCTTCACCGCACCGGCCGGCGTCGGCACGCTGCGGTCTTCGGTCTTCGCGATCTTCTGCTGCGACGGCGGCAGCGAGGCGAACACCGGGGTGAACGTGGCGCGCGATTCCTCCGGCGTCATGTCCTGGATCTTCTTGAGGCCGGAGGCGGCCATGTTAGTGAGCAGGCCTTCGACCTGGGGATGCAGGGGCATGAGAGTGTCTCCTCGATTCGACTGATAGGGGCCTAGGAGCTTACTGCGCACGGGAATCAGCTGACACCTGCCCGCGCAGGTGGGTCGCGCCGGTGCGGGTTTGCCCTTGCGCGTTCAGACCGGATCCGCGGTCTTGCGGGTGGCGGGCTGCGCTGCCTTTGTGGCGGCGACGCCGGGCGCGCGACCGACATAACTCGCCCGCGGCCGGATCAGTCCACCTTCCGACTGTTGCTCCAGCGCGTGCGCCAGCCAGCCGGCGACGCGTCCGGCGGCGAACAGAATCAGCCCGCCTTCCGGACCCAGCTCGAACACGTCGGCCAGGGCGGCGAGGGCGAAATCGGTGCTCGGCGCCTGGCCGCTGGCCTCGATGGCGGCTTCGAGGAGCTGGCGCACGCGCTGCAGACGGGCCGGCCGCGGTCGCACCGCCTCGAGCTGATCGAGCAGCAGTCGCGCGCGCGGATCGCCTGCCGGATACAGCGGGTGCCCGAAGGTCGGCAGGCTCTCGCCGCGCTGCAGGCAGGCCAGCACATGACGCTGCGCGGAGTCGGCGCGTCTGGCGTCCTGAATGAATTCGTAAGCGCGCGCAGTGGCGCCGCCATGCGCCGGGCCGGACAGCGCCGCCAGCCCGGCCGCGACCGCGCCGTGCAGGCTGGCGCCGGTGGAGGCGACCACGCGGGCGGCGAACGCCGAGGCATTGAGTTCGTGGTCGGCGCACAACAGCAGCGCGGCGCGGACCAGTTCTGCGAGCTGGCCGTCGCCGGGTCGCCAGGCCTGTGCCAGCACTTCGTGCGCGGGGCGGTGATCCGGCGCCACGCCGGCCAGCAGGGCGGTGGTCTGGCGCAGCAGGCTGGCCGCGCTTTCGCGGCGTCGGCGCGGGTCGGGCGACAGGTCGCGCACCGAGCTCAGGGCCAGCAGCGGCAGCGCGGCGGCGGTGCGCTCCAGAGCCGGCAGGCGGTGGTCGCGCAGCAGCGATCTCACCGGCGGCGGCCAGGCTGCGGGCGGCGGCAAGGCAAAGGGGTCGTCGTCGCCGCAATCCCACAGCAGGCGCGCCACCGCTTCCAGGCTCTGTCCGGAGCGCACCAGCTCCGCGACCGCGTGCCCGCGGTAGTAATGGCCCTCGGGGCGGATCAGGGACACCCGTGTTTCCAGCACCGGCAGGCCCCAGGCCAGACTGTGGGCTGCGCCCTGAGCTGCGCTGCGACCGGCATCGCGACGCTCGATCAGCCGCTCGATGTCCTGCAGGCGATACAGCCGCCGACGCGAATCTTCGCCGGCACGCGAATGCACGTGACCGCGGCTCACATAGGCGTAAAGGGTGGCGAGGCTGACGCCCAGGCGCTGGGCTGCCTCGCGGGCGCCGACGTAGTCGCCGGCTCGGGTCGGGGTTTGCATGCCGATATATTGACTTATTGAATCAAGATTGATCAATCCATGATCTGCTGCCACAGTGCAGGTCCACAATAAAGGGCGCGGCGTTCGCGCCGACCCGTTCCGAAGTCCCCGACATCCAGGAGAGACCCGAGATGAGCAGCCCCGCCTCTGCCGGTGCGCGTTTCCGCGCCGCCCTTGCCGCCGAGAAGCCCCTGCAGGTCATCGGCGCCATCAACGCCAACCATGCCCTGCTGGCCCAACGCGCCGGTTACAAGGCGATCTACCTGTCGGGCGGCGGCGTGGCGGCCGGCTCGCTAGGGCTGCCGGACCTCGGCATCAACACCTTGGACGACGTGCTTGTCGATACCCGGCGCATCACCGACGTCTGCGATCTGCCGCTGCTGGTGGATATCGACACCGGCTTCGGGCCCAGCGCGTTCAATATCGAGCGCACCATCAAGAGTCTGATCAAGGCGGGCGCGGCCGCCTGTCACATCGAGGACCAGGTCGGCGCCAAGCGCTGCGGCCACCGTCCTGGCAAGGAGATCGTCTCTCAGGGCGAGATGGTGGATCGCGTGAAGGCGGCCGCCGACGCCAAGACCGATCCGGACTTCTTCCTGATCGCCCGCACTGACGCCATCCAGGCCGAGGGGGTGGACGCGGCCATCGAACGCTCCATCGCCTGCGCCGAGGCGGGTGCCGATGCGATCTTCGCGGAAGCCGCCTACGACCTGCCCACCTACAAGCGTTTCGTCGATGCGCTGAAGGTGCCGGTGCTGGCCAACATCACCGAGTTCGGGGCCACGCCGCTGTTCACGCGCGAGGAACTGGCCAGCGTCGGCGTCGGCATCCAGCTCTACCCCCTGAGCGCGTTCCGTGCTGCCAACAAGGCCGCCGAGGCGGTCTACACTTCGATCCGCGAAAACGGCCACCAGAAAGACGTGATCGATCAGATGCAGACGCGCGCCGAACTCTACGATCGCATCGGTTATCACGCCTTCGAGAACCGGCTCGACGCGCTGTTTGCTGCAAAGAAGAAGTAGGGCGGTCCGCGGCCGCCGATCATCGACGGCGGGCACGGCCCGCCCTACCCAGGAGAAGACATGAGCGAATCCCCCGCAGCTGCCCCCGGTTTCAAGCCCAAGAAATCCGTCGCCCTGTCCGGCACCGCAGCCGGCAACACCGCGCTGTGCACGGTCGGCCGCACCGGCAATGATCTTCATTACCGCGGCTACGACATCCTCGATGTCGCCACCACCTGCGAGTTCGAGGAGATCGCCTATCTGCTGGTGCACGGCAAGCTGCCGACCGCTGCCGAGCTGACCGCGTACAAGGCCAAGCTCAAGGCATTGCGCGGCCTGCCCGCCGCGGTCAAGACCGCGCTGGAACAGCTGCCGCCGTCGTCGCACCCGATGGATGTGATGCGCACCGGGGTCTCGGTGCTGGGCTGCGTCAAGCCCGAGAAAGACGACCACAACCACCCGGGCGCGCGCGACATCGCCGACAAGCTGATGGCCTGCCTGGGCTCGATGCTGCTGTACTGGTACCACTACGCCTACAACGGCAACATCATCGACGTCGAGACCGACGACGACTCCATCGGCGGCCACTTCCTGCACCTGCTGCACCAGGAAAAGCCGCGAGAATCCTGGGTCAAGGCGATGCACACCTCGCTGATCCTATACGCCGAGCACGAATTCAACGCCTCGACCTTCACCTCGCGCGTGGTCGCCGGCACCGGCTCGGACATGTATTCGGCGATTTGCGGTGGCATCGGCGCGCTGCGTGGCCCCAAGCACGGCGGTGCCAACGAGGTCGCGTTCGAGATCCAGAAGCGCTACGACAATCCCGACGAGGCCGAAGCCGACATCAAGGCGCGCGTCGAGCGCAAGGAAGTCGTGATCGGGTTCGGTCATCCGGTGTACACGGTGTCCGATCCGCGCAACAAGGTGATCAAGCAGGTCGCCAGGGACCTGTCGGCCGAACACCAGAACATGAAGATGTTCGATATCGCCGAACGCCTCGAAACCGTGATGTGGGACATCAAGAAGATGTTCCCCAACCTCGACTGGTTCAGTGCGGTGAGCTATCACATGATGGGAGTGCCCACCGACATGTTCACCCCGCTGTTCGTCATCGCCCGCACCAGCGGCTGGAGCGCGCACATTATCGAGCAGCGCATCGACGGCAAGATCATCCGCCCGAGCGCGAATTACGTCGGGCCCGAGGATCAGAAGTTCGTGCCGATTGGCGAACGCGCGTAGCGCGCTCGCCGGGAATCGGGAATAGAGAATCGGGAATCGTAAAGGCCAAGCCGCTTCTCGCTTCTAACGATTCCCCATTCCCGATTCCCCATTCCCGAGATAGCCATGAACACCGCCCACCGCAAGAACCTCCCAGGCACCCAGCTCGACTACTTCGACGCGCGTGAGGCTGTAGACGCGATCAAGCCGGGTGCCTGGGCAAAGTTACCCTACACCGCACGCGTGCACGCTGAAAATCTGGTGCGCAAGGCCGAACCGGGGAAACTCAAGGCCTATCTCGGCCAGTTGATCGAGCGCAAGCGCGATCTGGACTTTCCCTGGTTTCCGGTGCGGGTGGTCTGCCACGACATTCTCGGCCAGACCGCGCTGGTGGATCTGGCGGGTCTGCGCGATGCCATCGCCGACATGGGCGGCGACCCGGCCAAGGTGAACCCGGTGGTGCCGGTGCAGTTGATCGTGGACCACTCGCTGGCCGTCGAGCACGGCGGTTTCGAGAAGGATGCGTTTGCCAAGAACCGCGCGATCGAGGACCGGCGCAACGACGACCGATTCCACTTCATCGACTGGACCAAGAAGGCCTTCAAGAACATGGAGGTCATCCCGCCGGGCAATGGGATCATGCATCAGATCAACCTGGAGCGAATGAGCCCGGTGGTCTACACGCAGGATGGCGTGGCGTTTCCCGACACCTGCGTCGGCACCGACAGCCACACGCCGCATGTCGATGCGCTCGGCGTCGTCGCCATCGGCGTCGGCGGTCTGGAAGCGGAAAACGTGATGCTCGGCCGCGCGTCCTGGATGCGCCTGCCGGACATCACCGGCGTCGAGCTTTCCGGCAGGCCCGGCCCGGGCATCACCGCGACCGACGTGGTGCTGGCGTTGACCGAGTTTCTGCGCCAGTCGAAGGTCGTCGGTGCCTACCTGGAATTCTACGGCGAGGGCGCCTCGGCACTCACGCTGGGTGACCGCGCCACGATCTCCAATATGGCGCCCGAATACGGTGCCACGGCCGCGATGTTCTTCATCGACCAGAACACCATCGAGTATCTGAAGCTCACCGGCCGCGACGACGAGCAAGTCCAGCTGGTCGAGACTTACGCCAGGCACACCGGGCTGTGGGCGGATGCGCTCAAGACCGCCGAGTACGAGCGCGTGCTCAAGTTCGACCTCGGCACCGTGGTGCGCAACATGGCCGGCCCCAGCAACCCGCACAAGCGTCTACCGACCTCCGACCTGGCCGCCCGCGGCATTGCCGCGCAGTGGGCGCCGCCCGCCGACGGCCAGATGCCGGACGGCGCGGTGATCATCGCCGCCATCACCAGCTGCACCAACACCAGCAACCCGCGCAACGTCATCGCTGCCGGTCTGCTCGCACGGAACGCCAACCGCGCCGGCCTCACGCGCAAGCCCTGGGTGAAGTCCTCGCTCGCGCCGGGTTCCAAGGTGGTCGAGCGCTATCTCGAAGACGCCGAACTGCTGGCGGAGCTCGAAAGCCTGGGCTTCGGCATCGTCGCCTTCGCCTGCACCACGTGCAACGGCATGAGCGGTGCGCTCGATCCGAAGATCCAGAAAGAGATCATCGACCGCGATCTGTACGCGACCGCCGTGCTCAGTGGCAACCGCAACTTCGACGGTCGTATCCATCCTTACGCGAAGCAGGCCTTTCTCGCGAGCCCGCCGCTGGTGGTCGCCTATGCGATTGCCGGCACGGTGCGCTTCGACATCGAGAAGGACGTGCTCGGCACCGACCAGGACGGCAAGCCCGTCACCCTGAAGGACCTCTGGCCAACGGACGAGGAAATCGATGCCGTCGTCGCCAAGAGCGTCAACCCCACGCAGTTCCGCGCCGTTTACGAGCCGATGTTTCGCAAGGAAGCCGACGACGGCGCCAAGATCAGCCCGCTGTACAACTGGCGCGAGATGAGCACCTACATCCGCCGGCCGCCCTACTGGGAAGGCGCGCTGGCCGGCGAGCGCAGCCTGAAGGGTCTGCGTCCGCTCGCGGTACTGCCGGACAACATCACCACCGATCATCTGTCGCCCTCAAACGCGATCATGATGAACAGCGCGGCCGGCGAGTACCTGCACAAGATGGGCGTGCCGGAAGAGGACTTCAATTCCTACGCCACCCACCGCGGCGATCACCTCACCGCGCAGCGCGCGACCTTCGCCAACCCGCAGCTCGTCAACGAGATGGCGGTGGTAGACGGCAAGGTCAAGAAGGGGTCGCTCGCGCGCATCGAGCCGGAGGGCAAGGTCGTGCGCATGTGGGAAGCCATCGAGACCTACATGGCGCGCAAGCAGCCGCTGATCATCATCGCCGGCGCCGACTACGGTCAGGGTTCCTCGCGGGACTGGGCCGCCAAGGGCGTGCGTCTGGCCGGCGTGGAAGTGATCGCGGCCGAAGGCTTCGAGCGCATCCACCGCACCAACTTGATCGGCATGGGCGTGCTGCCGTTGGAGTTCAAGCCCGGCACCACACGCCTGACCTTGGGCATCGACGGCACGGAAACCTTTGACGTCACCGGCAAGCTCGCGCCGCGCACGACGCTGACCCTGGTCATCACGCGCAAGAACGGCGAGAAGCTCGAAGTGCCGATGACTTGCCGCCTCGATTCGGACGAGGAAGTGCTGGTGTATCAGGCGGGCGGCGTGCTGCAGCGGTTTGCGATGGATTTTCTGGCGTCCACCAAGGCGGCGTAATCGAACGGGTGGACCTCCAAATGGCAGCCATCGTCCAGAGGGTATGTTGGAATACGCGCGGCTGGCAGTTGCCTGCCGGGAGCACCGACGAGAAAGGTTTCCCGGGTGAAAAAGGGTTCGGACATGAGGAGTGGAACTTTCAGCTAGACGACGCTGTGCTCGGCTGGGTGTACGGCTACATCTACACATCTCCAGCGCTCCAACATCAGCAGTCGTTTCCGCTCTACTTCTACTCGATTCATCCAACCACTAGAGAGCGCCTACTCGTCGGCTGCTATGAAAACGCAGAGCTAGTTGCCGAGGACGAATACAAGAAGGTTCTAGAGAGCTTTCGAGCCAGAGGAATTCTTGATCGCCGAGCACGCGAACTGCGAAGCGCTGTTTCGAACATGTCGCGGGACGCTGCACGGAAGGAAATTGAGAGCTCGCTCAAAGAGTCATGGCTGAAGGTCAAGTGCCCAGCGGATTCGATTACTATTTTTGATCCGCCCATCAAAATTTCTACTCGTGTCGGCGACAAGACGCTCTCTCACCGATTCAAGATGTTTACTTATGTCGAGCTAGCAGAACTTAAGGCGGCTCTGCCGCGCGCGACGAAAGGCGACAAAAGACCTGTTCGTGTCGATCTGGCAGAGGATGGATATTTCAGGGAGAGCCGCGAAAATCTCAGGGAAATTGTGCCCCGCCACAACGCCCTGTCCAACGCGCTATGCCGTTGGCTCGAAAAGCGGGGGATTGTCCCGAGACAGGAAAACCGAGATGTTGATGTGGAGTTCGAGTATCGCGGTAGTTCGCACCGAGTGGAGATCAAGGTCAGCTACGGCGCCAGCATTCGTCATGCTCTGCGTGAAGCGATCGGCCAGCTAATCGAGTACAACATTTATCCCGGCCGAGAGCGGTCTGATAAATGGATAGTGCTTTTGGACCGCAAGCCGGGCCCAGAGCAAGTTGAATACGTGAATTCGCTGCGGAAGGAGTTCAACCTCCCGCTTCACTTGGCATGGCACAACAAAAAGGAGTTCGAATTTTTCGAGCCGAAGCCATTTGACCTATAGCCAGCGTAACTCGGTTCGCTGCGTTGTTTGGAGCGAGCTTGGGCTTTCCCTGAACGTCGCACCCCGGCTCCGCATTCGCGGAACCGGGCTACTTTCTGAAGGGAGATGTCGATGACCCACGCAGTTTTCTGGCCTCAGAAGACCCGCGAGTTCCAAAACCACCATTTCGATTCCACGATCTGGAACGATCTGAAATTCCGCGACGATGACATCGTCATCGCGACCTGGGCGAAGTCGGGTACGACCTGGACGCAGCAGATCATCGCGCAGCTCCTGTTCGGGCCGGACAAGGATCGTGCGGTGGCGGAGATGTCGCCCTGGCTTGATATCCGCGTGCCGCCGAAAGCCGTGAAGCTGCTGGCGGTGGAGGCGCCGACGCACCGCCGCTTTCTGAAGACACACCTGCCGGTCGATGCGCTGGTGTTCTCGCCCAAGGCGAAATACATCTATATCGGCCGCGACGCGCGCGACGTGGTGTGGAGTCTGTACAACCATCACGTCAACGCGAACCAGACCTGGTACGCGGCGCTCAACGACACACCGGGCAGGATCGGCCCGCCGATCGGGTCGCCGGCCGCCACGGTCCAGCAGTGTTGGCGCGAGTGGCTGGACGGCGACGGCCATCCGTTCTGGCCGTTCTGGGAGAACGTGCGGACGTGGTGGGAAATCCGTCATCTGCCGAACGTGATGTTCATCCACTTCGCGGAGATGAAGCGCGACATGGAAGGGCAGATGCGTCGCATCGCGGCCTTCATCAGTGCGCCCATCGACGAGTCGAAGTGGCCGGAGATGGTCGAGCGGTGCTCGTTCGAATGGATGAAGAAGAACGCGACCAAGAGCACGCCGCTGGGCGGCGCGTTCTGGGACGGCGGCGCGGAGACCTTCGTGCACAAGGGCGTGAACGGGCGCTGGAAGGACACGCTCGGTGCCGAGGAGTGCGCGGAGTACGAGGCGCGCGCGGTGCAGGAACTCGGGCCGGAGTGTGCGCACTGGCTCAAGACCGGCGAGGCGCTGTCCTGAAGCAGTGTGGCCGTACGAAAAGGCTCCGGGAAGTCACGGGCGATGATCGACGTCCGTTACCCCGGCGTCACAAAATCTGACCCCGGGCTCTGGCTGATGAGGGTGCCGGAATCGGAGTACGAGCTCGGGTGCTATCACCGCGGATCGATGCGGCTCACGCCGCCCGCCGCATGAGGAGGAAAACATGGCACTGAAAGTAGGCGTCAAACAACTGGTCGCAGCCGCGAATGCGAAAATCCGGACGTTGTCGGTGGACGAGGCCAAGGCGCTGCTGGGCAAGTCCGAGGTGCAGTTCATCGACATCCGCGATCCGCGCGAGCTGGAGCGCGACGGCGTGATTCCCGGCGCCTTTCATGCGCCGCGCGGCATGCTCGAATTCTGGGTCGATCCCGAATCGCCCTACTACAAGCCGCTGTTTGGCGAGGACCGCAGCTTCGTGCTGTTCTGCGCTGGCGGGCTGCGCTCGGCGCTGTCCACCGCGACCCTGCAGGAGATGGGCTTGCCCAAGGTCTGCCACATCGCCGGCGGCTTCGGCGCGTGGAAGCAGGGCGGCGGCGAGATCGTCCCCTATCAACCCGGGTCCAAGGGTTGATCCACCGGAGCCCGGCGAGCAGGGAGCACGCCGTTGGAGAGCCCGACACCCCGGACGAAGCGGGTCAGCCGTCGGCTGGCCTTCGCCGCCCGGACAGGGCGTGGCGCGAAAGTTCGATCAGCAACAGCAGCGGGAACAACCCGTGAAGCGCGAGATCGAACAGGTCGATCGGCCGGTGCAGGGTGCCGGCGAACAGCATGCCGATCTTTTCGAACAGGTGCGGCATCGGGCTGAAGGGGGCCAGGCCCAGGGTCAGGCTGCCGATGAGACAGATGGCGTATCGGGTCTTGCGGTCCATGGCCGGTATTTTGCACCCGCACGGGTGTCGTCACGTCGGAGAACAGCGCGTTCACCGACGCGGCCGCGGGCTGCAAAAGCGTAAAATTGCTCATCTTCCACGGACGAATTTCATCATGCCGCACGCGCCACAAGTCAGGATTCCCGCCACCTACTTGCGCGGCGGCACCAGCAAAGGTGTGTTCTTCAAGCTCACCGACCTGCCCGAGCGCTGCCAGGCACCGGGCGAGGCGCGCGACCGGCTGCTGCTGCGGGTGATCGGCTCGCCCGATCCCTATGGTGCGCAGATCGACGGCATGGGCGGTGCGACCTCCTCGACGTCCAAGATCGTCATCCTGTCCAGGAGCACCCAGCCGGATCACGATGTGGACTACCGCTTCGGCCAGGTGGCCATCGACAAGGCCTTCGTCGACTGGTCGGGCAATTGCGGCAATCTCACCGCGGCCGTGGGTTCGTTCGCGATCAGCAATGGCCTGGTCGATCCGGCTCGCGTGCCGGACAACGGTGTGTGCGTGGTGCGCATCTGGCAGACCCAGATCAACAAGACCATCATTGCCCATGTCCCCATCACCGACGGCGCGGTGCAGGAAACCGGTGACTTCGAGCTCGACGGCGTGACGTTCCCGGCGGCCGAAGTGGTGATCGAGTTCCTCGATCCGGCGGACGAGGGCGATGGCGACGACGGCGGATCGATGTTTCCCACCGGCAATCTGGTCGACGACCTCGAAGTGCCGGGCATCGGCACGCTCAAGGCGACCCTGATCAATGCCGGCATCCCGACCGTGTTCGTCAACGCTGCGGAGATCGGCTACACCGGCACCGAGCTGCGCGAGGCGATCAACTCCAGGCCCGAAGCGCTGGCGAAGTTCGAGACCATCCGCGCCCACGCGGCACTCAGGATGGGCCTGATCAAGGACCCCGGCGAGGCCGCCGGTCGTCAGCACACGCCGAAGGTCGCGTTCGTCGCGCCGCCGGCCGATTACGTGTCGTCCAGCGGCAAGCAGATCAGGGCCGAAGAGATCGATCTCAACGTGCGCGCGCTGTCCATGGGCAAGCTGCATCACGCGATGATGGGCACGGCGGCGGTGGCCATCGCCACTGCGGCGGCCGTGCCGGGCACGCTGGTGAATCTGGCCGCCGGCGGCGGTGCGCGCGAGGCGGTTCGTTTCGGCCACCCATCCGGCACTCTGCGTGTCGGCGCTGCGGCGGCGCAGGAAGGGGGCCAGTGGGTGGTGAAGAAGGCGGTCATGTCGCGCTCGGCGCGCGTGCTGATGAGCGGCTTCGTGCACGTGCCGGGCGACGCGTTCTGAGTCGATGGCGTGAGCAGTACCGGCGCGGATGTCGATTTCGGGCCGGCTCATTCGACGGACAGACAAGACCCGGCAGTGCGCCGGGGCCATCGTCGAGTCCACCACGGAGTACCGGACCATGCCAGGCACCGTAAAACTTCACCGCGTTTTCAAGGCGCCGGCGGCGCGCGTCTACCGCGCGTTCGTCGAGCCCGCCGCCCTCTGCAAATGGCTGCCCCCGCACGGATTCATCGGCACCATCCACGAGATGGACGCCAGGGTCGGCGGCGGCTATCGCATGTCCTTCACCAACCTGGGCACCGGTGGCAGCCACAGCTTCAGTGTCCGCTTTACCGAACTCGAGCCCGGCGAACTGATCCGCCACACCGACCGCTTCGACGACCCCAACCTGGCCGGCGAGATGCAGGTCAGCGTCCGCTTCAGGACCGTGCTCTGCGGCACCGAACTCGACATCACGCAGGAAGGCATTCCGGACGCGATTCCGGTCGAGTTCTGCCATCTCGGCTGGCAGGAGTCGCTGCTGCTGCTGGGGCAGTTGGTGGAGCCGGAGATTCCGGACGACGTATAGCCAGCATCACGGTGGCCATCGGAAACTCTCTTGGCGACCGGACGTTCCGCCTGTCTCACCTCCCGGTGAGTCGACGTTGTGTTCCGTATCCGGTCGAGCCCGGACGCTGCCGCCTACTGTTGGGTGAGGCCGGTCACGCCTCGCCTGGCAAGGGCTGCGGATCGCGAACGAAGCCAAGCTGGCCGGGTGCATCCTGGGTATCCAGCCGCGCCACCGGTAGCGTGCAGTCCGCGAATGCCAGGCGCAGTGCGCTGGCCGCGCCGGATGACAGCGCCAGCGCGGCCGCAAGATCGTCTTCTTCGATCGGCGCATCGTCGGCGTAAAGGCGTGCCAGCGCCCATTGCAGGTCTTCGCCTTCGAGCACGGCCGGGCCGTGTTCGCTGTCCAGCCACAGCGCGCCGTGCTGGTCGAGGTAGGCCGCGCGCGGGCGCTGGATCACCTGGCCGGTGTGGGTGAGCAGCCGGTCAGCGCCGTCGGTGCGCACGATCAGCGGCGCGGACTCCAGGGTCACGTAGCCGCGCTGTGGGCCGTTCTGGAAAAACCAGCGACCGTGTGCGTCGGCGGCATAGTTGGGGTTGAGGGTGTCGATGATCTGCGGCCGGCTGATGAGTTCGCCGCGGATGCGCCAGCGCCCGCGCCGATCCAGGCCCAGCCAGCCGAACAGGGCCGGCACGTCCGGCCATTTCTCCAGCGCGCGCCGGACCCAGGCCTCCATGCCCGAGTCCGCTCAGGCCGGTTTCCCGGCCTCCAGCTTGTCCCGGGTGCGCAGTTCGAAATCGCTGGCGTCATGACGTTCGTGCAACTGCTCGGACGGCTCGCCCCAGGTGCGGTTGACCATGCGCCCGCGCCGGGCTGCCGGGCGTTGGTTGATCTGGTCGGTCCAGCGCTGCACGTGTCGATAGTCCTGCACTTGCAGGAATTCGCCGGCGTCGTAGATCAGGCCCCGCGCCAGCGCGCCGTACCAGGGCCACACCGCCATGTCGGCAATCGAGTATTCGCTGCCGGCCAGGTAGGCGTTGTCGGCCAGACGCCGGTCGAGCACGTCGAGCTGGCGCTTGGTCTCCATCGCGAAGCGGTTGATCGGGTATTCCATCTTGCTGGGCGCATAGGCGTAGAAGTGGCCGAAGCCGCCGCCCAGGTAGGGCGCGCTGCCCATCTGCCAGAACAGCCAGTTGAGGGCCTCGGTGCGCGGCGCGTGATCGCGCGGCAGAAAGGCTCCGCCGAACTTCTCGGCCAGATAGAGCAGGATGGCACCGGACTCGAACACCCGGGTCGGGGTCGGCGTGCTGTGATCCATCAGCGCCGGGATCTTGGAGTTCGGATTGGCAGAGACGAACCCGCTGGAGAACTGATCGCCCTCGGTGATGTTGATGAGCCATGCGTCGTACTCCGCCCCGGCGTGGCCGGCGGCCAGCAGCTCTTCGAGCATCACGGTGACCTTGACGCCGTTGGGCGTCGCCAGCGAATACAACTGGAAGGGGTGCTTGCCGACCGGCAGCGGCTTGTCGTGGGTGGGCCCGGCGATCGGGCGGTTGATGCTGGCGAATTTGCCGCCGCTGTCCCGGTCCCAGGTCCAGACCTTGGGTGGGGTGTAGCCGTTTGAGTCGGTCATCGTCAGTTTTCCGGGCGAATAGATGGATGGGTGGTTGTAACCCCAATGCGTCGCGCCTGTCAGGCTAGGACTTGCCCCTCAAGGATCAGCACAGCCGCGCTCATACAGGGGTCTGGGCGCCGAGTTTGCAGGCCAGGCCGGCGGCGCCCAGGCAGACGTCGGCCCAGGTGGTATCGAAGCCCGAGGCCTCGCCAAAGTAGGGGTCTGCTACCGAGCTTCCGGCGCGGCCGTCGACGTGATCGAGCAGCAAGCTCAATTCCGCCGTCGCGTGGTCGTCGCGCAGTGTACGCAGCCGGGCGAGGTTGTCGCGATCCATCGCCACGATGTGCGTGTAGCGCGCAAAGTCCGCCGCGGTGACCTGACGTGCGCAGTAGCCGCCGATGTCGATGCCTGCGCGCTTTGCCACGGCCTGCGCCCGAGCATCCGGCGCGGCGCCGATATGCCAGTCGCCGGTGCCGGCAGAGTCGACCTCCACTTCCAGGCCGATGCGTTGAGCTTCGCGTCGGAACGCGGCTTCCGCCAGCGGCGATCGGCAGATGTTGCCCAGGCAGACGAACAGTACGGCGGGTCGTGTTCTCATGAGGTCGGCGGTGGATTCGGCTGTCGTTCCCGAAATGGCGGGCATCGGCAACGGTATGAGGAAAGGAATCGATGCTGCCGGTTCTTCACCTGGCGGCGTAGGCGGCGTCCCGCTGCGGCGCCCGGGTCGGCACACGATCTGCTCCAGGTCGTGCGCGAAAGCAGCCGGACCGACCTGGGCGTCGATCCGGTGCAGCTTGGCATGACGAGGCTAGCCATTCCAAAGCGCCCGTATGTTCTCCGCCAGCTTTGCACCGTCGTGGGCGCTGGCGCGCAATGCGCCCGGGACTTGCCGCACGACCTGCACGATCTGACTCGCGCCGCGGTGGAGGGCGACAATCCGCGAGACGGCGGGCTGGTGGTGCGGGTGATCAACCGGTTCGCCCGGCGCTCCCCGGGCCGCGAATCCGCCAAGGCAGACCGACGACTCGCATCCCGATGATCGGCGGGCGTGTTCGCGCTACCGCCGGTTCGCGTGCGGTTGCGGCGGGGCGATACACTTTGCGGCGCTGACGCCGCGCGATCAGCGCGAATCACAACACAAGGCTGTTTACTCATGAATGGATTGCGCTGGCGGTCGCGCTGGGGTGCGGCCTTGGCCGTGTTGACGGGATTAACCCTGGCGTTGCCGGCCGCCGCACAGAAGCCCGCCGACCTGATCCAGATCTACGCCGATGCCTTGGCCAACAACGCCTCGTTCCGTGCGCGTCTGGCCAAGGTCGAGGCGGTCGACCAGTTGCATTTGCAGGCCGAAGGCCAGTTGCTGCCGCAAGTCGGCGTGCTCGGCAGTTACGACTACGTCGACGAGGAGATCGAAGGGCGCTTCTTCGGTCTGGTCGACGTCGACAACGACGACAGTTTCGACCGCACCCTGTATGGCGTACAGCTCACCCAGGCGCTGTATCGGCCGGAACTGGTCATCACCCGCGACCAGGCCACCCTGAGCAAGGCACAGGCGCGGTTCCAGCTCGAAGCGGACGAAGGCACGCTGATGCTCGAGGTCGCCGAGGCTTATTTCGGCGTGCTGGCCGCGCTGGACCTGGAGTCGTTTTACAAGGCCGAGCAGGAGGCCTTGCAGACCCAGCTGGATCAGGTCGGCACGCGCACCGCAGCGGGCCTGGCCACGCAGGCGGACCTGGCTGCCGCGCGTGCGCAATACGCCGTGGCGGGCGCCAACGTGGTGCAGGCAGCCGCCGCACTGCAAGGCGCCTACGCTGCGCTGGACGCGATTGCCGGCAAGGTCTATCGCAGCTTCAAGGTGCTGCCCGAAGGCATGGTGCTGGCGCGACCGCAACCGGCCACGGTGGCGCCGTGGCTGCAGCGTGCGCGCGAGCAGAATCTGACCGTGCTCGGTGCGCGGCTGTCGCTGCAGATCGCCGAACTGGAACTGGAGAAAGCGCGCAAGACCCGCTGGCCGCGCGTGGACGCCGCTGCCAGTGCCTCGCGCCTGGACAACGGCGGCGGACTGTCGGGCGATCGCGAAGAGACCGAGACCCGGGTCGGCGTCAAGCTGGTATTGCCGCTGTACGCCGGCGGCTCGATCGACGCCAAGATCGCCGAAGCCCTGGCCAATCGCGAGGTGGCGGCCGCCGAGCTGGAAGCCGCCGAGCAAGCCGCCGAGCGCGATGCGCGCCTGGCCTACCTGCAGGCCACCAACGGCATCGCGCTGGTGCCGGCGCGGCGCGCCTCGCTGGACGCCGCACGCGAAGCCGAGGCCGCCACTGTTGGCGGCTTCGATGCCGGGACCCTGACCACCGCGGACGTGCTGCGCGTGATCCGCTCGCGCTACGAGGCGGAGCGCGACTATTCCGCCGCGCGTTACACCTTCATGCTCGATTCGCTGCGCCTCAAACAGGCTGCCGGCGACCTCACCAACGCCGATCTCAACCGCTTCGACCGCCTGCTTCGACCGCCTTCGGCGGTGCAGCGTTGATCGCCGCCCGGCATGTTCGTCTCGCGCTACCGCAAGTTCGATCCCGGCCCGATGCGTCCGCTGCCGAGCCGGGGGGGCGTGGAAGTGGACTCCGCCAGCGGTGGCGAAGGCGCGCGGTTGAGTGAGCGGGACTACGCGCTGGCGCAGCTGTTCGACGGCGAGCGCGATCTGGACGGCGTGCGCCAGGCCGCGGCTGCGCAGCTGGGGATGAGCCTTACGCCGGCGTCGCTGGAGGGTTTTGCCCACGATCTGGCGCTGGCCGGGCTGCTGCGTGCCGGCAGCCGCGAGCCGCTGCCGGTGCCGGTGCAGAGCGACGACGAATCGCGCTGGCTGGGCTGGGAGACCGGGCAGCCCGGACGGCCGGCCTATGCCGGCATGGCGCATCCGCCATCGATGCTGCCGGCTTCGCGGCACGGCCCCGGCTTGACCGGCGGACTGACCGGCCTGGTCACCGGCCGCCGCGGGCAGGCCAATCAGGTGATGCACGAGCTGTCGCCAGCGCCGTACGTGGCGCTTGGGCAGTGGCTGCTGTGGCCGCTGATGCATCGCGTGCTGCTGTGGCTGTTTCTGGCGCTGGTGGCGGGCACGGTGTTCGTGGCCGTCGAACATCATCTGGACTGGCGCGAGCACCTGCGCCAGGGCTACGGCGGCTTTCGCATCCTGATCGGCACGGTGCTGGGGGCGTATCTGATCAACCTGTTTTCCACGGTTGCACGCGCCGCGGCCATCGCCCGATACACGCCGGAGCACCCGCGAGTGGGTCTGGTGTTCGGCTTCGGCGCCTTGAGGATCCCGCGCCTGTTCGTGGACACCGCCGGCGCCGCCGAGCGCGGCGACCGTGCCACCCGTCTGCGCGTGGTCGGCGCCGGGCTGGTGGGGATCGGCGCATTGTTCTGCCTGGCGGTGCTGGTGTGGTTCGTCAGCGATCAGACCCAGCACATCGTGGCGCGCTACGCGGTGGTGGTGGCGCTGATGTCGCTGGCGATCGGATTGTTCCGGCTCAACCCGCTGGCTCAGTACGACGGTTACTTTCTGTTGTGCAACGCGCTGCGCAATCTGGACCTGCGCAACCAGGCGATCACCACCTTGTTCGGCGTGACGCGGCCGTGGCTGTCGCAGGCACGGCCGCTGTCGCGACCTGTGCTGATCGCCTACGCGCTGGCGGTGCTGGCGTTCGTGGTGGTGCTGGCGATCCTGCTGGTGGTGTTCGTTGGCGACTGGGTGGTGGAGCGTTTCAACGGTACCGGCTTTCTTTTTGCGTTGGCAGTTTCGGGGGCATACATGCAGAAGCAGTACATCCGTTCGAGCACGGCGCGCAGCAGCCTGGGTTGGCCATCGAAGCGATGGCGGCCGTCGCGGCCCCTGCTCATCGGCGTGGGCATCGTCGCGCTGCTGTGCCTGATTCCATATCCGTACGCGCCCAGTGGCGACTTCCAGGTGCTGCCGCGCGATCGCGCCGACGTCGCCGCGCTGACCGCCGGTGACGTGCGCGAGGTGCTGGCGCAGGAAGGCGATGTGGTGCAGGCCGGCCAGGCCATCGTCAAGCTCGACGATGCCGCGCAGCGCGCCAAGGTGGCGGCTTCGGAAGCCGAACTGGCACGCATGCAGTCCGAGCTGTCGCTGCTCAAGAAAGGCGCGCGCAACGAGGAGATCGAGGTTGCACGCCAGCGGGTGGCCACGGCGCGCGCGGCATCGGCCATCGCCGACTCGCAAGCGCGGCGCATCGCGCAGGCCTACAAGGGCAAGTCGGTGACGCCGCAGGAATACGACCGCGCCCAGGGTGCTGCCGAGGTCGCGCGCCAGCAGTTGCTGGAGGCCGAGCGCGGACTGGAACTGGTGAGCAGCCCGGCGCCGGACGAGCGCATCGTGTCGCTGCAGTCGGAAGTGCAGCGGGTGGAGGCGGATCTCGCGTATCAGCGGCAGGAGCTGGAGTACACCACCATCGAGGCGCCCATCTCCGGGCGCATCGTGTCGGCGCGACTGCAGTTCGCGCGCGGCGTGTTTCTGAATCGCGGCGAGCTGCTGGCCACCATCGAGGACACCGGCGAAGTGCTGGCGGAAATCCGCATGCCGGAGTCGTCGATCGGCGAGATCGAGGTCGACGCGCCGGCCACCGCCAAGCCCTGGGCTTATCCGGGCACCAGCTTCGAGGGCCGGGTGACGCGTATCGCGCCGGCCGCCGAGGAAGACCGCTACGGCAAGATCGTGCGCGTACAGGTGAGCCTGGCGGACCCCGAAGGGCGTCTGAAGTCCGGCATGACCGGCAATGCCAAGGTCGATGCCGGCTGGCAGCTTGCCGGCATCGTGTTCACCAAGGCCATCGCGCGCTTCCTGCTGGTGGAGGTCTGGTCCTGGATCCCGTAAGCAGCTCGCGGCCCTTGCAGGAGGCGGACTTTCGCCTGACCTGCCTGTCGGGGTTCGGCGACGGCTGGAACCACTATGCCCACAGCATGGCCTGGTTCGGCGGACGCATCTACGTCGGGACCTCGCGCGCCAGCATGGCGGCGATGCGCATGGCGGTGCCCGCGCCCAACCTCAAGCCCTGGCCGATCGACGCGCCCGACGATCTCTACGCCATCGACCGCTGTGCCGAGGTGTGGGAGTACACGCCGGAAACCGAAAGCTGGCTGCGCGTGTACAAGTCGCCCACGGTCAAGGGCAAGGTGCAGGGCCGTGCGACCGACGTGCCCAGCTACATCGGCCTGCGCGGCATGGCGGTGGTGCAGGCCGCCGGCGACGCCGCGCCCTGTCTGTATATCTCGTCGTGGTCGCCGCATACCGCCCACACGCCCGACATCATCCGCAGCCAGGACGGCCGCCATTTCGCCCCGGTCAAGCGACCGCCGTGGGGTCCGGCGGTACGCGCCTGTCGAACCTTGCAGCCGTTCGACGGGCGCGTGCACACCACGCCGACCGCGTCGGGCACGGCCAAGGGCTACGAGCAGGACATCGGGTCCGAGGCGGTGATCTACGCGGTGGCCGACTTCGAGCACGGCCAATGGCAGGCGACGAACCCGGAAGGCTTCGGCAACAAGCGCAACGTCACCGTGTTCGAAATGGAAACCTACGACGGTCACCTGTATGCCGGCACGGTCAATCCCTTCCAGGGCGGCGAACTGTGGAAGACCCGCGGCGGCACGCCGCCCTACACCTGGACCCGCGTGCTGCACCAGGGCGCGTTCCGCGGCGTCGAGAACGAGGTCGCCGGCACCTTGTGCGAATTCAAGGGCGCGCTCTACGTCGGCTACGGCGTGCTCAACGGCGGCTTTCACCGCGCCTTCAACATCGGCCCGGCGGCAGCGGAGATTCTGCGCGTATGGCCCGACGACTCCTGGGACCTGATCGTGGGCGATTCGCGGCTGACGCCGGACGGACTCAAGTACCCGCTGTCGGGCCTGTCGGCGGGCTTCGACAGCCTGTTCAACGGTTACGTCTGGCGCATGTGCGTGCACCAGGGGCACCTCTATGCCGGCACCCTCAACTGGGCCAATCTGCTGCCCTATCTGCCGATGCACGTGTGGCCGGAAGACGTGCTGGCCATGGTGCGGCGCTGGGGCGAGGACCGCATGGTCAGCGAGCTGGGCGGCTGCGAGCTGTGGCGCACCGAGGACGGCGTGCACTGGGAACCGGTGACGCGCTCCGGTTTCGGCAACAAGTTCAACTGGGGCCTGCGCAATTTCGCCTCCACCCCGCACGGTTTGTTCGTGGGCACCGCCAACCCGTTTGGTCCGCGCGTCGCCACGCGTCGCGGCGGCGACTGGCATTACGTGCCCAATCCGCGCGGCGGCTGCGAGGTGTGGCTGGGACAGAGCGGGTCGGGCCGGTGACATGAGCGCTGCGCCCCTGTTCGTCCTGGCCGCACCCTACAGCGGCACCACCTGGCTGGTGGCAAGACTGGGCATGCATCCCGAGTTGTGCGCGCTGCCCGAGCTGAACCTGTTCATGGCCGACCGCGTGGGCGAACTGCTGGAGATCGCGGCGCTGGATCGCGGCCCGCAGCTCGACGGCCTGCTGCGCGCCGTCGCCGAACTGGAATTCCGCGAGCAGAGCGACCGCAGCATCGAGGCCGCCCGGATCTGGCTGCAGGACCGTGCCGACCAGACCACCGCCGAGTTGTTCGATGCGCTGGTTGCGCTGGCCACACCTCGGCGGCTGGTCATTCCGGACGCCGGCTCGCCGATGCGGCCGATGGACCTGCGGCGTCTGATCCGCGCCTGCCCGCAGGCCGCGCTACTGCACCTGGTGCGCCATCCCTGGACGCAAGGCTGTCTGCTGGCCGCCGCTTGTGAAGAAAGACTGTTTGTGCCACCTGATTACAAGGATTACGCACAGCGACCGCCGCAGCTCGATCCGCAGATTCCCTGGCTGCGCGCCAACCGCAACATCGATGCGTTGCTCCGGGCTCCCGCAACGCATTGGCGCCGCCTGCGCTTCGAGGACTTCGATGCCGATGCCAACGCGCATCTGCTCGACCTGTGCACCTGGCTGGAACTGGATGCCGGCGGTGAGTCGATGGCAGCGATGGCCCAGCCGCAGTGCTGGTGCTTTGCCGGCTTCGGGCCGCGCAGCGCCCCTTACGGTCTGGAAACCGAGGCCCTGGAGCCGCCGCCGGATGCGGTCCGGGCGCTGGCTGACGCACCGCGCCTGGACCAGCCCTTGCCCTGGCGCGGTGACGGGCTCGGCTTTGCAGACGAGACCCGCCGGCTCGCCGCTGAACTGGGCTATCCGACCTGAGCGGGCGGGCCTGACCCGCCGCACGCACCAGGAAAGCGCCATCCCCGTCCTTTTTGAGACTGCCGTCACGGTTGCGGCGACCTGTGGAGCAAAAGTGAGAAGTTCGTGAGGACTTCGCGTCGCGCCGGGGACTAGCCTGCAGTTCGGGTCCGCTGTTCGCAGAGCGGCCGGTGAATCCTGGTCGGCGCCGTCACCGCCACGGCGTTCGCAGGCGCGCGGCCCCGGCGGGGCTCACTACAACCGACATCGGGGAGGACAAGTGGACCAGGCGCCAGGGCACCTCCGGCAACCGCAATGGACCCTCGCGGTTCTGGCGCTGCTGATCGTGGTGCTCGCCGCCGGGGTGTGGCGCCTGCACAGCGATGCTGGGGTCGACGCGCTGGCGCCGTCGGACCCGGCGGCGACTGCACTGGCCGACCGGGTGCAGGCCCGGTTCGGCGTGGCTGAATCCATTGCCATCATCTACGACGGCCTGCTGCCGGGCGACGCCCTGCGCGCGGAGGTGCTGGCCGAGATCCAGGCGGTGTCGGCGCTGCTGCAGACGCTGCCGGGGCTGGCTCCCGAACAGGTCATGAGCCTGTCCACCCGCACCTGGACCTCGTTCCAGGACGGTACCCCGCGCTTCCATCCGCTGCTGCCGGCGGCCATCGATGCCGACCGCGCCGCCGCCGTGCAGCGCGGTCTGGCGGCCGCACCGTCCTATCGCGGGCTGCTGCTGTCGGCCGACGCCCGTAGCGCGACAATCTTCGTGGAGGTGGCGGCCGCGGCCGATGCCGGGCGCCTGTTGCGGCAGATCGAGCGGGTTCTGCGGGATCGGCCGCCGCCGACCGGCGTCACCGTGCGTATCGGGGGGCAAGGGGCGCTCAGCGGCGAACTGAGCCGGCGGATCGATCACGACATCCGCATCCTGCTGCCGGCTGCAATGCTGCTCAGCCTGGCGTTCGTCGCGGTGTTGCTGCGCAACTGGACCGTGGCGGTGCTGGGCGCCGCGACCCTGGGCGCCGCTGTTCTGGGGACGCTGGGCCTGATGGGTTGGAGCGGTCAGCCCGCCACCGTGGTCACGCCGGCGCTGCTGGTGGTGATTGCCTGCGCCGCCATTGCCGGCACCCTTCACCTGCTGGTGCGCGCCGGGCGCTTGCAGGCGGAGGGGCTGCCGCCCCCTGCGGCGATCGACACCGCGTTGAGCGAGTCGATTCGCCCGCTGAGCCTGACCAGCCTGGCCACGGCCGGTGGTTTCCTGGCGCTGGCCAGCATCAGCACGACGCCGGCCGTGCGGGTGTTGAGCGGGTTTGCCGCCGCCGGTATCGGGTGGGTCTGGTTGCTGACGGTGCTGGGACTGCCCTGGGCTTATGCGGCGCTGGCCCGCGCCTGGCCTGCGGCCACCGCCGCACGCGAACCCGGCTCGGAAGAGCTGATGCGCGAGTTCGGTCAAGCTGCAGGTCGGCTGCCGCGCAGCCTGCTGCTGCTGGCGGCAACCGGCCTCGTGCTGGGGCTGTGGGGCAGCAGCCAGCTGTTCGAAGCCCGGGTCGGCGATATCGCCCCCGCGCCCTTGCTGCACGCCGCGGCAACCGACGAGCGCTTGTCCCGGGCGCCCCACTGCATCGATATCTATCTGCAGACTTCAACCGGAAACCTGCTCGAGCCGCAGCGTCTGGCGGCGGTGACGGAGGTGCAGGCCTGGATGAGCGGTGCTGGCGGGTTCGTCGGCAGCCGGTCATATGCCGATCCGCTGCGCGAAGCCCGTCTGGCCAGGGACCCGCATGCCGCGCCGCTGCCGGCCACGGCGGACGAGGCGGAGCGCTGGCAGAGCCTGTTGGAGGCGTCGAATCCGATGGGCACGCAGGCGGCGCTGTTGAGCCGCGATCGCAGAGTCGCCGTGATTCGCGGCGTCCTGCGCACCGACGATCCGATGCAGGTGCCGGCCCAGGTCGCATTTCTGCAGCAGGCCCTGCAGCGGCGACTGCCCGGTAGCGGCGTGCTTGCCGAAGTGGCGGGCCAGCCGCGCGCGGCCACCCCGACCACCGGGTTGGCGCCGGACTCCGCCTATCTGGATGCGGCCTTCGCAGCCGCCGCGGTGCTGGTGTTGGCCGCGTCGAGCGCGGCGCTGAGTCTGCGTTCGATCCGCCTGGGACTGCTGCTGCTGGTGCCGATGATCGGTGTGCTGCTGTGCGCCGGCGGCATCGTCGGTGCCGCGCACCTGCGGCTGGACCCGCTGATCCCGGTGGTCGCCGTGCTCGCCGCCGGCCTGGCGGCGGACAGTGCCTCGCACCTTCTGCACGCCATCGACGCGGCGCGACGGCAGGGTCGCGCCGGGGTGGCGCTGGCAGAGGCGGCGTTCGATCGCGTGGGGGTGCCGCTGACCTTCAACGCTCTGGTTCTGACCGGCGGCCTGCAAGTGGTGGCGTTCAGCAGCAATGCCGCGGTGGTTCATTTCGCGCTGCTCGCCGCTGCTGCGGTGCTGTGCGCGTATCTGGCGGCCTGCCTGATCCTGATGCCGTGGATGGTCCTGCTACGCCCGGCCGACCTGGCGTCCGGCCGGGGGGTGCCGATCAACCGGCCCCAGGAGCCTGGGCGGTAGAAACGCGCGTGGCTGCGGTCGCGCCCCTTCGGCCAGATTTCCCGCTGCGCCTCGTCAAATAGGCTCCTCGCCCGCACGGTTCCTACCGCCCAGGCTCCTAGTGCGCCTGGAAGAATTTCACCACTTCGGCCGAGGTGTCGAACTCGTCGGTGCTCTTGCCGAGCAGGCGCGGCAGCACGGTCTTGCCGCCGGCCCACTGGTGGCCGACGCCCTCCAGGCCACACCACACCACGTCGCGTCCGCCACCGCAGCTTTTGAGCTTGCGGCAATCCACCACGCCGCGGCGCTGCACCACTTCCTCGCTGCTGCTGCACTGGTTGCGCTTGGCCAGCGAGGCGACGATCTCCTTCATCGACGGACGGTAGGTTTCGTCGAACACGCCGCCATCCCACAGGATGCGGTTGTCGGCCTTGCCTTGCACCATCATCACCGGCAGGCCGCTCCTCGCCGGGCAGTCCTTGACCATGATGCCGCCGGACACCGGCGCAATGGCGTTGAAGATGTCCGGTGCCTCGCAGGCCACCCGATGCAGCAGCATGGCGCCGTTGGAAAAGCCGGTGCCGTAGACCTTGCCTGCCTGCACGGCGTACTTGGCCTTCACATCGGCGATCAGGTTGCGCATGAACTCGACATCGTTGACGTTCTTTTCCATCGGCCCGCCGCAGCAGGTGCCGGCGTTCCAGCCGCGGCCGATACCGTCGGGATAGGCCACCAGCATGCCGGCGCGCTCGGCATCGTCGTCCAGCTTCGAGGCTTCCTGCATGGATTTGCCGGTGCCCAGGCCGCCGTGCAGCGCCACCATCAGCGGTGCCGGCCGGTTGGCGTTGTAGCTGCTGGGAATGTAGAGCCGGTAACTGCGCTTGAGCAGTCCGGAGCGCAACTCGAACTCCTCGGTCTTGCCGCCTGCCGCCTGCGCCTGACCGGCGGGAGACAGGCAGGCCGACACCATGGCCAGCACGGCGAGCGCCGGAATCATCAGGGACCAACAGGAGCGGAAGGTGGGGGCGTTCATGGCGTCGGACGGGAGTGGGTTCAAAGTCGGAAGGTAAGCCGTGCGCAGGGTGATGGCGAGCGGATGGCGATTGTCGCGGCGCTGTTCGAACCTGCGGTGAATGAGATGGGAAAGCGGTCGGCGTACGGAGTTCCGCGCTAGTTCAACAGGCCAGGCAGCGATAGCGGCAGGCCGGGCAGCGACAACAGCGAGCCACCACCCGCCGCCTGACAGCGGTCGAACGTGGCGGCGGCGTCCAGGCCGGATTCGATGGCCCCGCGCAGCACCGCGCGCGGGCAGTAGGTCACCGCCGGCGTGAGATCGCCGCGGTCGATGTCGCTGCTGCCTCCGGATTTCTGGATGGACTTGGCATAGGTCGGATGGTCCAGCAGCTCGCGGATCATGGCCGCGCCGATCTTCTCCGGGCCCCAGGGCAGCCAGCCGTATTGCGCCGGATCCAGGAACGCCGGTCGGGCCGCGTCGGTACCAATGGCGACGGTGTACTGCTGGCGATCGTCCAGCACCAGTTGGCGGTCGGCCAGGCAGTCGTAGACCTTGCCGCTGGCCGCGCCGTACTGGCACACCGAGTAGTAGCGCACCTCGGGCACGGTGACGTCCTGGCTCTGCGTGGTGTAGCTGGGCAGGCGCCCGCGGATCAGCAGGTAGTCGCCATAGCTGCGATCGGTCTTCACGTACATGAAGGCGTTATGCGGGTTGTAGCCGACGCCCAGGCGCAGTGCGTTGAGCGCAGTGCCCTGGAAACGCACGAAGGCCGGCGCGTTGCGCGACGGGATCAGCGGCTGGATCAGCGAGATCGGCAAGGGCGAGCCGTCGCGGTACACGCTCTGTTCGATCGCAGCGCAGGCGGCGGTATCGGGCGTGTCGGCCAGCGCGATGTCCGGTTTGCCCGGGCGTTCCAGCACCAGATGTGGCAGCTCGAAGCCACCCTCGTTGCCGCCCACCGGCAGGTAGGTGCGATAGACCAGCGCGGTGCGTTTGCGTGCCGGCGGGTCGAACAGCGGCGAGCGCGGCCGGTACAGGGTGTTGTCCTCGCGCTGCGCCGGTATCGGCGTGTTGATGCGAACCGTGGCGGTGTAGCGGCCGCCCGGCTCCACGCCCATGTCCTGCACCGTGCGGTCCAGAAACAGATTGGCGCTGCCGGCGTCGGGAACCAGTTCGTTGTCGCTGAGCGCGTCGAGCAGAAACAGATTGCCGTCGTGCACATGCAGCGCCGAGTAGCGGGCTTGCGGAAATCGGCCCTGCACCCGCAGCCGCGTGCCGGCGGGCACACGGTCGCTGACCGCGGCGATCCAGTAGCGCGCATTGAGCTCGGGGAAGGCGGTGTTGCCCAGGCCCGGCGTGGCGGGATCGAACGCCAGGATCCAGTCGCAGCCCACCGTGAGTGGATTGCCGGTCGGCAACTGCGCCTGCGCGATCGCCGTCGTACTCGCCCAGATCAGCACTGCGCCGAGCACAGCGGATGCGATGCCAAATCGGATTTTCATCATGTGCCTCGCCCGAAGGTCTGCTGTCGCGCCTGTGCGGGCAAGAGCTTACCAGCCGGGTGTGACGCGTCGATGCGCAGGGGTCCGCGGCTCAGGTCTTGGCCGGCTCCAGCTCGATCAGCAGCTCGCGCGCATCCACCGGCGTGCCGGACTTGAGGTGCACGCGAGCAATGCGGGCGTCGCGTGGTGCCGCGATCACGGTTTCCATCTTCATCGCTTCGAGCACCACCAGCGGCTCGCCTTTTTCCACCGTGGCGCCCTCGGCGACGGCGACGCGAACCACCATGCCCGGCATCGGCGCGCCGATGTGATCGGGATTGCCCTCGTCGGCCTTGGGGCGGGCGACCAGTGCCGCGTTGCTGCCGGCCATGGGCACGCGAATCTGGCGCGACTGGCCATTGAGTTCGAAGAACAGCTTGGCCACCCCTTCTTCTTCGATATCGGTTCGACCTTGCAGGCGGATCACCAGGGTCTTGCCCTGGTCGATGTCGACGCTGATTTCTTCCTGTTCGCGCAGGCCGTAAAAGAAAGTCGGTGTCGGCAACTCGGAGACATCGCCGTAGAGCTTGCGGCCCTCGGCAAAATCCTTGAACACCTTGGGATACATCAGGTATGAGGCCAGATCGCGATCGTCGAGCTTGTAGCCCACCGCCTTCTCGCCCTCGGTGCGTGCCGCCTCCAGGTCCACCGCGGGCAGGTGATCGCCGATGCGGCCGACCACCGGCGTCTTGCCCTTGAGCACCTTGGCCTGCAGTGCCGACGGCCAGCCATCGGCCGGATAGCCGAGCTCGCCGCGGAACAGCTGCACCACCGATTCGGGAAAGTCGATGGCCTTGTCGGGGTCTGCCACTTCCGCGGGGGTGAGGCCCTGGCTGACCATGAACAGGGCCATGTCGCCGACCACCTTGGACGAGGGCGTGACCTTGACGATGTCGCCAAACAGCCGGTTCACATCCGCATAGGCTTTCGATACCTCCGCCCAGCGCGACTCCAGGCCCAGCGAGCGCGCCTGTTCGCGCAGGTTGGTGTATTGCCCGCCGGGCATCTCGTGGTTGTAGACGTCGCCGGTACCGGAGCGGATGTCGGCTTCGAACGGTGCGTAGTACCGGCGCACGCCCTCCCAGTAATCCGATAGCTGCCTGAGTGCAGAGAGGTCCACGAGCGGATCGCGTTCGCTGCCGGCGAGGGCCGCGGCGATGGAGCCGAGGTTGGGCTGACTGGTCAGGCCCGACATCGCATCGAGCGCACCGTCCACCGCATCGCAGCCGGCCTCGACCGCGGCAAGCACGCTCGCCGCGGCGATGCCGCTGGTGTCGTGGGTGTGGAAGTGCAGCGGAATGCCGATCTCGTTCTTCAGCGCCTTCACCAGTTCACGCGCCGCGCGCGGTTTGCACACGCCGGCCATGTCCTTGATGCCGAGGATGTGGGCGCCGGCCTTCTCAAGCTGTTTCGCCATGTCGACGTAATACTTGAGGTTGTACTTGGGTCGGCTCGCATCGAACAGGTCGCCGGTGTAGCAGATGGTGCCCTCGCAGACGCCGCCGGCCTCGATCACCGCGTCCATCGCCACCCGCATGTTCTCCACCCAGTTCAGCGAGTCGAACACGCGGAAGATGTCGACGCCGGCCTGTGCCGCCTGCTTCACGAAGAACTTCACCACGTTGTCGGCGTAGTTGGTGTAACCCACCGCGTTGGCCGAGCGCAGCAGCATCTGGAACGGGATGTTGGGAATCTTTTCGCGCAGGGCCACCAGGCGCTCGAAGGAGTCTTCCTTGAGAAAGCGCAGCGCCACGTCGAAGGTGGCGCCGCCCCAGCATTCCAGCGAAAACAGGTTCGGCGCCATGCGCGCGTAGTACGGCGCGATCGCCAGCATGTCGGTGCTGCGCATGCGGGTGGCAAACAGCGACTGATGAGCATCGCGCATGGTGGTATCGGTGATGTGCACCGATTTTTCCCGCAGCAGCCAGTCGGCAAAGCCCTTGGGTCCGAGCTTCTGCAGCACGTCGCGCGTACCGGCAGGAACCGGCGTGCTGATCTTGACCGGCGGCAGCACGGGCGCCGCGAACGGCCCCTCCGGCATCTTGCGGCCTTTCATTTCCGGGTTGCCGTTGACGATGACCTCGCCGATGAACTTGAGCAGCTTGGTCGCCCGGTCCTTGCGCGGCACGAACTCGAACAGCTCCGGCGTGGTGTCGATGAAACGGGTGGTGCATTCGCCACTGCGGAACAGCGGGTGGCGCACCACGTTGTCCACGAACATCAGGTTGGTGGCCAGGCCGCGGATGCGGAACTCGGTGAGTGCGCGGTGCATACGCGCGATGGCCTCGTCCGAGGTCTGCGCCCAGGCGGTGACCTTGACCAGCAGGGAATCGTAGTAGGGCGTGATCACCGCACCGGAATACGAGGTGCCGCCGTCGAGGCGGATGCCGGGTCCGGCCGGGCTGCGATAGGCGATCAGGCGGCCGTAGTCCGGCGTAAAGCCGTTCTCCGGGTCCTCGGTGGTGACGCGGCATTGCAGCGCGTGGCCGTCCAGGCGCACCGCGTCCTGCGTCGGCAGCTTGGAGGCAGGGTCGCCGATGCGCGCGCCCTCGGTGACGCGGATCTGACATTTGACGATGTCCACGCCGGTGACTTCTTCGGTCACCGTGTGTTCCACCTGGATGCGCGGATTGACCTCGATGAAATAGAACTTGCCGCTGTCCGCATCCATCAGGAATTCGACGGTACCGGCGTGGCTGTAATTGACGCTCTTGCACAGCCTCACCGCCGCTTCGCACAGCTCGGTGCGCTGCGCATCGGTGAGATAGGGTGCCGGCGCGCGCTCCACCACTTTCTGGTTGCGCCGCTGCACCGAGCAGTCGCGCTCGAACAGATGAATGATGTTGCCGTGGGTGTCGCCCAGAATCTGCACTTCGACGTGGCGCGCGCGCTTGACCAGCTTTTCCAGATAGCCCTCGTCATTGCCGAAAGCCGCCTTGGCTTCGCGTCGCGCCGACTCCAGCGCCATCGGCAGGTCGGCTTCGGATTCGATGGCGCGCATGCCGCGACCACCGCCACCCCAACTCGCCTTGAGCATCACCGGGTAGCCGATCTGCTCGGCAATCTTCGATACCTCCTCGACGCTCTGCGGCAGCGCCGCCGAAGCCGGCAGTGTCGGTACCTGCGCGGCGTCGGCTGCTGCGCGCGCCGCCACCTTGTCGCCCAGGGTGCGCAGCACGGTCGGCGACGGCCCGACGAAGCGGATGCCCGCAGCGGCGCAGGCATCGGCAAAGTCGGGGTTCTCGGACAGGAAGCCGTAACCGGGATGGATGGCGTCGACACCGGATTCCACCGCGATGCGGATGATGTCGGCGATGTCCAGATACGCTGCGATCGGTTTCTGTCCCTTGCCGACCAGATAGCTTTCGTCGGCCTTGAAGCGGTGCAGGGCGAATCGATCCTCGTGCGCGTAGATCGCCACCGTGCGAATGCCCATCTCGGCGGCGGCGCGCATGACGCGGATGGAGATTTCGCCGCGGTTGGCGACCAGTAATTTCTTGATCTGCATGCCTGGGTGTTCCTGGAAGCGTTCTCGAAAAGGGTGGACCGACGACAGCGCTGCCTCGCCCTGCCAGACCGTCGGCGCAAATGCTATGCCATGCACGCCGATCGATGGCCAGTCCGGGCAGGACGATTTGCGGTGCGCTATATGCCCGCGTAGTGCATCAAACCCTGCAGGACCAGATGCGGCTGATACGACCAGCGGGCATCCAGGTGCGGCAGCAACAACTCTGCGTCACCGCCGGTGAGGTAGAAGGCTGCGTCCGGATCCGCGCCGGCGGCAATGTGCTCGATGGCTCCGAGGCAGGACAGCAGCACGCCCTGATCGACGCAGGCCTCGGTATCGCGTCCGAGTCCGGCATGTGCGGGCACGCCCGCTTCAAGCGCGCGGAAACGGGTGGCGCCGAGCACTGCCCGGCGCGAGGTCTGCATGCCGGCGGCGATGATGCCGCCCTGGTGCAGGCCGGCGGCGTCGACCACATCCACCGTCAGCGCGGTGCCGGCGTCGGCGATCACGCAGGCTCCCGGTGACGCGGCCCAGGCGCCCAGCATCGCGATCCAGCGATCGGCGCCGAGCCGCTTCGGTTCGGCATAGCCGTTGCGCAGGCCCTGCCACCGTGCCTGCGAGCGCATCACCTGCACCGGACACGGCCAGCGCACACCGCAGGCGCGCAGCAATTCGGCCTCCGCGGCAGGGTCCAGGACGCTGCAGATCCACACCGCGTCGGGGTCCATGATCGGACAGTCGTCCAGCGCCCGAGCGGGCTCGCCCTGATGTGCCACCGCACCCAGGTCCTGCAGCACGCCGGTGTCGGCGCGCGCCCACTTGATCCGCGTGTTGCCGACATCGAGCAGCAAGCTCACCGCCGCGCCCCTGGGGTCGACGGCGGCTGCAATGTCGGCGTCGCGCTGGCGGCTGGCGCGCTCATGCCGGCCTCAGCGAGACATCGCCGGAGAGCACGCTGCGCAGGCCGGCGTCGGTCTCGATCAGAAAGGCGCCGTCGTCGTCGATGCCGCGCCCGATTCCGCGCAGGCGATCCTGGCCCGGCACGTAGACCTGGCGGCCGCGCAGTGCATCGAGCGCACACCATTCGGCGCGATAGGGCTCGAATCCTTTCACCACGTAGCGCGCCAGGCACTCGTGCAGACCGTGCAGCACGTCCACCGCGAGCCGGTTGCGTGACGCCGGCTTGCGGCCGCAGGACGCAAGGACCTCGTCGACCGTGGTCCACGGCTGGTCGATGGCGCTGCCCTGGCGCGCGTGCATGGCGACGTTGATCCCCACGCCGACCACCACCCGGCACAGGTCGCCCGACTCGCCGCGCTGCTCGATCAGAATTCCACCGAGCTTGCGGTTGCCCACCCAAAGGTCGTTCGGCCACTTGAGCTGCACGCCATCGACGCCGGCCGCGTCCAGCGCGCGCGCACACACCACGCCGACCGACAGCGATAAGGCCGGCAGATGCGGTGGCCACATCGCGTAGGTCCACGCGATCGACAGATACAGATTGGCCCCGAAGGGCGAATGCCAGTCGCGGCCGCGACGTCCGCGTCCGGCGGTCTGGTGCTCGGCCAGCAGCGCCTGCGGATCGGACTCGGGATCGGCCTCCATCAACACCCGGTTGGTGGAGTCCACCAGCGGCGCCACCGTCACGCGCAGGTCCTGCGGCACGCTGGTCTGCAGCAACGCGCCGTCCAGACGTTCCAGCGGCCGCGCCAGCCGGTAACCCTGCCCGAACTTGGATTCCACGTTCAGGCCCCAGTCGCGCAAGTGCCCGACGCGCTTGGCCAGACCGGCGCGGGTGAGGCCCGCGGCGGCCGCCAGGGTCTCCCCGGATTGCCACTCGCCGGTGGCCAGTGCGTCCACCAGCAGCAGCAGGTCCTGTTCGGCTAGCGGTCGAGCCATCGTCCCAGCACCCTCAGTTTTTCGAAGCGGCTTTCGGTGCCGGCGCGCAGACGGCGGATGTTGTCGCGATGCTTGAAGACCACCAGTGTGCCCATGAACGCGGTGAACGCACCGGCGGCGGAGAGTGCGCCACGTGCATCCACGCAGGCCACGTACAGGCCCGCCAGCGCGGTGGCGCCAAGTGTGGCCAGGCTCACATAGCCGCTGAGCAGCACCACCAGCACAAATCCCCCCAGCACCCAGGGCAGGCTCCAGGGAAGTACCGCGCCGAACACGCCGGCCAAGGTCGCCACGCCCTTGCCGCCCTGAAACCTCCAGGCCGCCGGATAGCAGTGACCGACGGTGACCGCAGCCCCGCAGACGAACGCCTGCACGCTGCGATCCACGGTTTCGAGGCCGCTGCCCAGAACCTCGCCCAGCGGCAGCAACGGTACCGCCAGCGCGCCGACCACGCCCTTGCAGACGTCGATGGCCAGCACCAGCAGCGCAAAGCCGCTGCCCTGGGTTCGAAGCGCGTTGGTGGCGCCGATGTTGCCGCTGCCGACCCGCGCCAGATCCACACCGCGCAGCCGTCCCACCAGATGGCCACCCATGACGTTGCCCAGGGCGTAGGCGAGCAGGGCTTTGAGCGTCAGTTCGATCATGGACACCCCGCGAGACGGGCGGCGATCGCGGGGATGGCTTCGACGGGAGGAGTCACACGCTGTAACGGATCGACGAGTCGGATGACTCGCCGCGAATCATACGGTGCAGCGGGGCGGGCCCGCATTTTTCACGGCGGATCGAGCGATGGCCGTATGTCGAGGACGGCGTTCGGCTTGCGTCAGGCCGGCACGTGGCTGGTGGTGACCTCGGCGATCAGCCGGCCGTTGTCGCCGGTCACGGTGGTGCGCACCACGCTCAGACGCTTGCCTTTCTTCACGAACACCGAAGTGGCGCGGAACAGGCCGTCCTTCTGGTTGCCCAGCAGGCTGGCATTGAGATTGATCGCCAACGGAAAGCCTGCAGCGCCTGGGGTCATCTGCGCGCCGCCAAACGCGAGCACCGTGGCGCAGACATCCGCGAACCACAGGGTAGCGCCTGCGTGCACGGTGCCGAAGGGATTGAGGATGCCGGCCTGCACCGGCATCTCGCCGGTGACCTGTTCGGCGGACTGCTCGGTAATGGAAAACTGGATGCTGCCGTTAACGTGCATGAGCGTGTTTTCCGAGAGCGAGGCTGCAGCGGATCAAGCAATGGAGCAGCGATTAAAGCTGCGACGGCCAAAGAATCACGCAAAGGCGCGAAGGAAAACACAAAGGCGCAGAGACAATCTTTTCAAACGGCTTCTCCATTTTTCCGAGCCCTTCCCTGCCTTCACTGCTTCTTGGTCTCTGCGCTTTTCTTCGCGCCTTTGCGTGATTCTCGAAATGCCCGGCCACAGGCGGCCCTGCTCTAATAGTTTTCCTTGTACGGCCGCAGATCGAGCTCCTGCGTCCACGCCGAGCGCGGCTGCCGGTGCAGATGCCAGTAGTTGTCCGCGATGGCGTCCACGCCCAGCATGCCGTCCGGCCCCAAGCGCTCCACCATGGCGGGGATCGCGCTGCGCAGGCGATCGCCGTCGATGCCGCCGTCGATCAGCACGTGCGCCACGTGGATGCCCTGCGGCCCGAACTCGCGCGCCATCGATTGCGAGATCATGCGCAGACCGGCCTTGGCGGCGGCGAAGTGGGCGAAGTTGGCCTTGCCGCGCAGGCTGCCCGACGCGCCGGTGAAGATCACCGTGCCACGCCCCAGCGGCACCAGCCGGCGCGCCGCCTCGCGACCCACCAGAAAGCCTGCGAAGCAGCCGACGCGCCAGAAGTCTTCGAACTGCGCGGCGCTGAGCTTGCGGAAATCCAGAACGGCGTTGTTTCCCGCATTGAACACCACCAGGTCCGCGGGATCGTTTCCGCCACCGGGTTTCATGGCCCGATCAAACAGCGCGATAACGTCGGCCTCGTTGGTGGCGTCGGTCAGCGCGGCTTCCGCACTGCCGCCGCTGGCGACAATCGCGGCCACCAGTGCCTCGACCTTTTCCGCGGTGCGGCCCGCCACCAGCACGTGATAACCCTCGCGAGCGAAACGGCGACACAGCGCGCCGCCCACACCGTTGCTGGAACCGACGCCGACGACGACTGCTGTGGGCATGCTCATGATCCGATCTCCAAACTAATTGCGCGCAACGCGTGCGCTGGGGCGGTCTGTTGAGTTAAGTTACTTCAAAATCTGAACGGACACCAGCATGCCTATTCATGAGATCGGCGATCAGTCCTGTGCCGTGGCTCGCAGCATCGCCGTGGTCGGTGATCCGTGGACGCTGATGGTGTTGCGCGAACTGTTTCTGGGCACGCGCCGCTTCGACGATCTGCGCGTGCAGACCGGCGTGTCGCCGCACCTGCTCAGCGTGCGCATGCGCGCGCTCACCGAGTCCGGCGTCGTCGAGCGGCTGCCCTACCAGCAGAAGCCGTTGCGTCACGAATATCGGCTGACTCGCAAGGGTCTGGACCTGTGGCCGGTGGTGATGGCGCTCAAGGCCTGGAGTGATCGCTGGGCGGATTGGCCTGAAGGGCGGCCGGTGAGGCTGCGTCATCAGGGCTGCGGAAAGGTCACCCAACCGCAGTTGACCTGCCATGTCTGCGGCGAGGCGATGGGCCCCCAGGATGTGGATCTGGAAATGTCGGAGGCGGCGGTGGCCGAGCGTGTGCGGCGTTCGCAGGGGCGTGCGGCTTAGCCGGCTTTTTCGGGCCGGGTAGCGGGCGAAAGCGATCTGGCGCTGATCGCAGGTGAACGGCCTGGCGATTCCCCGGCGCTCTGCGGGCAAGGTGAACAGACCCTGGGGTTTGCGCGTAAGCATCCGCCCTCAGCAGTGCGCCGGGGCCTGATCGCTGCGTGCTGTCGGTCGCTGTGCAAATGGAACTTGCGCGTCACATCGTCAAACCGCGGTTTGATTTTGTGACCCGCGATGCGGAGAATCGGCCCGGTTCCCGCGCAAGCTCCGCCGACCCGATCCGATATGCCCGATCTCGCCGCGCTCACCGAAGGCCTGACGCGACTGCTGCAGGACGCCGAACGCGCGAACCTGCAGGTGGCCGGTTTGGAGGTGATGGCCGACGGTCACGCAGGCCTGACGTTCGGGCTCCGGATCGTCCGCGATGGGCAGCCCGACCGCGACTGCGTGCTCAAGATCGCGCCGCAGGGCGTGCCGCGCCGCGGCAGCACCGACATCTATCGTCAGGCGCCGCTGTTGCGCGCGCTCAAGCCGCAAGGACTGCCCGTTCCTCAGGTGCTGTGGGCGGCGGCTGACGAAGAAACTCTGGGTGCGCCCTTCATCGTCATGGAGCGGCTGCCCGGTCGCAGTTTCGTGATCTGGGAGCCGCACGCGTCGTTCCCCACCGAACCGGCCGCGGTTGCCGAGTTGTGGCGGCAGGCGGTGCGCGCGCTGGCGCAGATTCATCGCGTCAACTGGCGGACCCATCTGCCGGACTGGGAGTCGCCGGTGTCCTTGCGCGATGAACTACAGCGCTGGACCGGCATCCTGCGCCACGCGCAGGAACCGGCGTGGTTGCAGGCCGGCACGCAGCTGCTCGAACGGCTCGGCGCCCAATTGCCGTTGGAGGGTCCAGTGGGACTCGTCCACGGCGATTTCCAGCCCGGCAACGTGCTCTACCACCACGGCCGCCTGAGCGGGGTCATCGACTGGGACCTGGCCGCCATCGGCGCGCAGGGCATCGATGTGGGCTGGCTGATGATGATGTGCGATCTCAACGCCTGGGCCGAGCACTGGAAGCCGCATGCGCCGCTGTCGCGCGAACAGGTGCAGGCGCTGTACGCCGAAGCCGGCGGCACCGCGCTGGAAGGCCTGGACTGGTTCCAGGCCTTCGCGCACTACCGCATGGGCGCCATTGCCTGTCTCAACGTCAAGCTGCATCGCAACGGCCGGCGCCCCGACTTGCTGTGGGAGCGTTTCGCGCCGTCCATTTCCACTCTGTTTGCGCGCGGCCTCGAACTGTTGCGCGCCGGGAGCCCCGCATGATCGATTTCGAACTTCCCGCCGAACTGGCCGAACTGCGCACTCGCGTGCGCAGCTTCGTGCGCGACAGGATCGTGCCCTTCGAGAACGATCCGCGGCAGACGCCGCACGGACCCACCGACGAGCTGCGTCTGGAAATGGTCGCGCTGTCCAGGGCCGAGGGGCTGCTGTCGCCGCACGCGCCGCTGGCCTACGGCGGCATGGGCCTGGATCATCGCGGCATCGCGGTGGTGTTCGAAGCGGCCGGCTGGTCCACCCTGGGAGCGCTGGCGCTCAACATCCAGGCGCCGGACGAGGGCAACTGCCACATGCTCGACGTCTGCGCCACCGAGGCGCAAAAGCAGCGCTATCTGGCGCCTATCGCCACCGGCGAAGGCCGCTCGGTGTTTTCGATGACCGAGACCACCGAGGACGGCGCCGGCGCCGATCCGTCGCTGCTGCGCGCCACCGCGCAGGAGACCGCCGACGGCTACGTCATCAATGGCCGCAAGTACATGATCAGCGGCGTGCCCGGCGCGACCTACAACATCGTCATGGCGCGCACCATCGACCGCACCGGCAAGGATCTGGGCGCGTCGATGTTCTTCGTCGAGATGGACAACCCGGGTTTCAGGCTCGAGCGCATGCTCGACACCATCGACACCAACTCGCCCGGCGGTCATGCCGAGGTGAACTACGTCGACTGCAAGGTCGCCCACGACGCGGTGCTCGGCCAGGTCGGCGCCGGCTTCCGCCAGGCGCAGATCCGGCTCGGCCCGGCGCGCCTGACCCACTGTGCGCGCTGGCTGGGTCACGCCGCGCGCTGCCACGCCATTGCGGTGGAGCACGCCGGCAAGCGCCACTCGTTCGGCAAGACGCTGGGCGAGCACCAGGGCGTCGGTTTCATGCTGGCCGACAGCGAGATGGACCTGCACCTGTCGCGCCTGACCTTGTGGCACGCCGCCTGGAAGCTCGACCAGGGCGACCATGCGCGCAACGAGACCAGCATGAGCAAGGTGTTCTGCTCCGAGGCCTTGGGCCGCGTGGTGGATCGCTCGCTGCAGATTCTGGGTTCGATCGGCATTACCCGCGACACCGTGATCGAACGCATCTATCGCGATATCCGGCCGTTCCGCATCTACGACGGCCCCTCCGAGGTGCACCGCCACGCGCTGGCGCGTCGCATCGTCGCGCGCGGCCCCATCGCAGACTGAAGGGAGTTCCGATCCAGCGGCGCGCAGACGCCGTCATCAGCAACTGAGGAGAACGCGACATGGCAATGCAGAAGGTTCTGATCGCCGGTGCGCTGGGCCTGACCGGCAGGGCGGCGGTGCGGCACTTCGAATCGAAAGGTTGGGAAGTGGTGGGCCTGTCGAGGCGTACGCCCGACCAGGCCTATCGCGACCTCGACGGTAAAGCGACTTACATCGCCGTCGACCTGCGTGATCCGAAGGATTGCGAGGCCAAGCTCTCGGGCCTCGGCGATGTCACCCACATCGTCTACGCCGCAGTCTATGAGACCAGCGACCTCAAGGCCGGCTGGGTCGGCGGCGCCGAGGACTTCGTCGGTATCAACGTGCAGATGCTGAAGAACTTCCTCGACGTGATGCTGAAGACGGCGAAGAACCTCGAACACATGACCGTGTTCCAGGGCGCCAAGGCCTACGGGGCGCACACCGGCGCGATGAAGCTGCCGGCCAAGGAGCGCGACCCGCGCCTGATTTCGGTGGGCTTCTACACGCCGCAGGAAGAACTGGTGAAGGCGCGCCAGAAAGGTAAATCCTGGAGCTGGACCATCGTGCGTCCGCAAATGATCTCGGGCTTCGCCACCGGCGCGCCGATCTCCTGCCTGCCCGGCGTCGGCGTGTACGCCGCCGTGTGCCGCGAACTCGGTCTGCCGCTGCGTTTCACCGGTCGTTCCGACGGGCCGCTCGAGGCGGTCGACGTGGATCTGCTGGCCAGAGTGCTCGAATGGGCCGCGACCAGCCCGCGCGCGGCCAACGAGATCTACAACGTCGGCAATGGCGACTGCTTCTGCTGGGTCCATGTTTTCCCGCGCATCGCGCGCGAGGTGTTCGACATGGACCATGCACCTCCGCATACCGATTACCTGTCGGTGGTGATGGCCGACAAGGCCGGGCTGTGGGACGACATCGTGCAGCGCTACGGTCTCAAGCGATACGCGATGCGCGAACTGGTGGCGTCGTGGCAGGTCGTCGACTTCTTCCTCGACTACGGCGATCGCAACCGCCTGTCGCTGCTCAGCACCATCAAGCTGCGCCAACACGGCTTCCACGACTGCGAGGACAGCGAAGACATGATCGTGCGCCAGCTCAAGGACATGCAGGCGGCCCAGGTGCTGCCGCCGCGCGCACGCTGAGGACACCGCCATGACCCACATCGAGCGGCTGTCGAGCTACGAGGAGATCTACGGCGCGTTTCGCTGGAACATCCCGGCGCGCTACAACATCGCCACCGATGTTTGCGACCGTCATGCCACGGATGCATCGAAGGTTGCGCTGATCGGCGAGGACAGTGCCGGCAAGACCTGGACGATGAGCTTCCGCCACGTGCAGCGCCAGGCCAATCGTCTCGCGAATCTGCTCGTGTCGCTCGGGCTGCAGCGCGGCGACCGGGTGATGCTGCTGATGGTGCAGGACCCCTGGGTCGCCATCGGCCACATCGCCTGCTGGAAGGCCGGGCTGGTGTCGCTGCCCTGCTCGGTGCTGTTCGGCCCCGATGCGGTGGCCTACCGGCTCGATCACGCCGGCGTGCGCGTGGTGATCACCGACAGCGCCAACCTGCCCAAGGTGATCGAGGCCAGGGACAAGGCGCCAAGTGTCGAGAAGGTGTTCCTGGTCGACGGCGCGGACGCGCAGGCCGAGCATCTGGATACGGCGCTGGAGCCGGCGCGCGATGCCTTCACCACCGTCGATACCGGTGCCGACGATCCGGCCTTCTTCAACTTCACCTCGGGGACCACCGGCAACCCCAAGGGCGCGCTGCAGCCGCATCGCTCGATGCTCGGCCATCTGCCGGGCCTGGAATTCATGTTCGAGTTCTTCCCGCAGCCGCGCGACGTGATGTGGTCGCCGGCGGACTGGGCCTGGCTGGCCGGATTGATGGACGTGCTGATGCCGGCCTGGTACCACGGCGTGCCGGTGGTGACCTCGCGCGCGATGCGTTTCGACCCCGAAGCCGCCTGTGCGCTGATGGCGCGGCACCAGGTGCGCACCGCGCTGCTGACGCCGACGGCGCTGCGCATGATGCGTCAGGTCAAGGATCCGCTGGCCATGGGCGTGGATCTGCGCGTGGTGCTGTCGGGCGGCGAGGCGGTGGGCAAGGAGTTGCACGAGTGGGCCGGCGCCACCCTCAAGACCACCATCAACGAGGGCTTTGGCCAGACCGAGTGCAACCTGGTGCTCGGCAACTGCGCCAGCGTGATGCCGGTCAGGCCGGGTTCGCTGGGACGCCCTGCGCCGGGCCATGTCTGCGCCATCGTCGACGACCAGGGCCGCGAGCTGAAAGCCGGCGAGATCGGCCACATCGCCGTCCGGCGTCCCGACCCGGTGATGATGCTGGAGTACTGGAACAACCCGAAGGCCACCGCAGAAAAGTACATCGGTGACTGGCTGATCACCGGCGATCTGGGCATGGCCGACGACGACGGTTATTTCTGGTTCCACGGTCGCGCCGACGACATCATCAGCAGCAGCGGCTACCGCATCGGACCGACCGAGATCGAAGACGCGTTGACGCGCCATCCGGCGGTGATGCTGGCGGCGGTCGTGGGCGTGCCGGATCCGGTGCGCACCGAGTCGATCAAGGCCTTCGTGGTGCTGCGCAAGGATTTCGAAGGCGGCGATGCGCTGGCCGAGGAGATCCGCAGCTTCGTGCGCGAGCGCCTGGCCAAGCACGAGGTGCCGCGCGAGATCGCGTTCATGGACGCACTGCCGATGACCACCACCGGCAAGGTGCTGCGGCGCGAGCTGCGCGACGCGGAGAAGAAGAAAGCCGCCGACCGGGGCGGGGCATGAGGACGCACACCTTTCTCCGTCGTAGCCCGGGTGCAACCCGGGGTGCACGCGGGTCACGGCGCTTGCCCCGGCTAGCAACCCGGGTTGCACCCGGGCTACGGCACTGAGCCATGACACCAGCCACACTTTCCGCTCCCACTTCCGGCGCCGCGCGCTGGAAGCCGACACAGGAGCAGATCGTCCTGATCGTGACGGCGCTGCTCGCCGTCGGCTTCGCCTTCACGCTGGATGGCTTCGCCACGCTCGGCAACCTGCTGACCCTGACCCGCGGGGTGGCGATCCTGGGCATCCTCGGCATTGCCATGAGCGTGGTGGTGATCGGCCGCGGTCTGGACCTGTCGCTGGTGGCGACCATGGCGGTGAGTTCGGCGTTCGCCTTGCAGTTGATGCAGCACGGTTGGGCCTGGCCGGCGGCGGTGGCCGCCGCGCTGGCGGTGGCGATCCTGATCGGGTTGATCAACGGCTGGATCATCGCCTTCGTCGAAGTACCTGCACTGTTCACCACGCTCGCCACCGGCTTTCTGGTGTTCGGCCTGGGCCGCACATTCCTGCTCGACGGCATGATCCTGTACCTGCCGGCGAATCAGCCGGCGATCGAATGGATCGGCCAGGGGCGGCTGTTCGGCGTGCCGGCACCGGTGCTGGTGCTCGCGCTGGTGGCGCTGCTGGTGCAGGTGTTCCTGTCGCGCATGACCCTGGGCCGCTTCGTCTACGCGCACGGCGACAACCTCGAAGCCGCGCGCCTGACCGGCATCGCGGTGCGCCCGCTGACGATGCTCGAGTACGCGATCTGCGCCGCCATCGGCTGCATCGCCGGCCTGGTCATGGCCTCGTCGACGGCGAGCATGAACACGCAGATCGTCAACTCCACGCTGATCTTCGATGTGATCCTGGTGGTCGTGCTCGGCGGCGTGAGCCTCGTCGGCGGACGCGGCGGCGTGCTCAGCGTGCTAGCCGGCACCGCGCTGATCGGCACCCTGCTCAACGGCATGACGATCATGGACCTGAACAACAACGTGCAGAACATCGTCAAGGGCGGTGTGCTGCTGGCCGCCATCATCCTCGACAACCGCCTGCATCCTCGCGACGAGGAAACGGCACGGCAGGGAGATTAGGAATGAGCCACCCCCAACATCGTCATGGCGCGCGCGGCGCCGTAGCCCGGTTTGCCACAGGCAAGCCGGGACGCAACGGCTTGCGCTCCCGGCTCCGCTGCGCGGAACCGGGCTACGGGTTATCGCTCGTCGCGCTGTTCCTGGCCACGGTGGGCCTGACCGCCTGCGACCCCGGCACGCGCAACGCGCCGGACCCGCAGGTGTCGGAGGCCGCTGCGCTCGTCAAGGTGCCGGATCTCTCCGGCGGCGACAGCTCGGCGATGCTGCGCTCGCGCGTCGACAGCGCGCTCGACGGCAAGGTCATCGCCTGGGTGCCGGTGGCGCTGGGCATGCCGTTGACCGAGATCTGGACGCAGGTGATCCGCGCCGAGGCCGAGGCGCGCGGCATGCGCGTCGAGGTCCGCGATCCGAACTGGAACACCACCGCGGCGCTGCAGGCGGTGTCTTCGCTGATCGCGGAGCAGCCCGATGTGCTGGTGGTGCACAACCCCAACGTGCAGCTCTACGCGCGTGAACTGGCGCGCGCGGAGGCGGCCGGCATCATCGTGATCCAGGTCAACATGGTGTCCAACCAGAAGACCAGCGCCTATGTGGGTGCCGACTGGAAAACCGTCGGACGGCTGCTGGGCGAGGAGATGCTGCGCGCCTGCGGCAGTGGCAGCGGCACCTCGGGCAAGATCGCGATCGTGCAGGGCGAGGCGACCTCGGCGGTGTCGATCGAGCAGGCGCAGGCCGCCGCCGAAGTGCTGGCGAAGGATCCGTCGATCCGCATCGTCTCCAACCAGGCCGCCAACTGGGATGCCAGCAAGGCACACGACATCACCGCCACCGTGCTGCAGCAGCACCCGGACCTGTGCGCCACCGTGGGCTTCTGGGGCGTGATGCAGGCTGGCGCCGCGCAGGCGGTGAAGTCGGCCGGCTTACAGGGCAAGGTCAAGGTCTATGCCTCGGGCGGCGACGGCAAGCTCGACTGCGATAACGTCGATAGCGGCCTCTTCACCAGGTTCCTCAGCTACGACTCACCGTCGCAGGCCAAGGTCATCGTCCAGTTCGCCAGCTTCATGCTGCAGACCGGCCTGCCGCCGTCGTCGGTGCGCGCGGCCGACTATTCGCGTCTGCGCTGGATGGAGAAGGGCCGCTACGACCCGGGGCTGTGCTACGACCCGGCACGAAAGGAAGCGGAGCAGTCATGAATCGCCTGCAAAAAACGTTTACCGCAAAGGCGCAAGGGCAACGGAAAGGACGCAGAGATTCTGCTGTGTTTCTCTCTTCGCGTTCTCTCTTTTTCCTTTGCGCCTTTGCGTTGAATGCTGTTGACGTTCGCAGGCAAGCCACCCGATGAGTGTCGCCAGCATGCGGGTCGAAGGCGGCTGGTTGCGGCGGCTGCGCTGGCGTTGGTCTGCGCGGCTGTTCCTGTCGGAGCTATTGACCAAGCGCTGGATGGAGCCCGCGATTCCGTTTGCGCTGATGGTGGGCCTGGTCGTGCTGTTTGCGATGGTGACGCCCAACTACGCGACCGTGGGTAACGCCCAACAGCTCGGCCGCGAATTCGCCGAGGCCGGCTTCGTCGCCATCGCAATGGCGCTGTCGGTGATCTCGGGCGGCATCGACCTGTCGGTCGGCGCGGTGTTCGCGCTGGCCAATCTCGTGGCACTGGTGCTGTTCAACTTGTGGAACTGGCCGGTGGGGTGGGTCATCGCGGCGACCCTGGGCATCGGCGCGGCGGTGGGGGCGGTCAACGGCTATCTGATCGGGTATCTGCGCACGCGGCCGTTCCTGACCACGCTGGTGACCTTGATCGTGCTGCGCGCCACCGTGGATCTGCTCGGCCAGCAGGTTTCGGTGCCGCTGGCGATGTCTTCGCGGGTGTCGTGGACCTGGGATGTGATCGGCGTCGGCTGGATCGCCGGACTGCCGTCGAATCTGGCGATCCTGGGCATCGTCGCCGTGATCGGTCATTTCCTGCTGAGCCGCTCGCGTCCCGGCTGGCACCTGACCGCGATCGGCTCCAGTCGCAAGGCGGCGCGCCACGCCGGCATCCGTGTCGAGCGCGTGCTGTTCCTCACCTATCTGCTGTCCGGCACCCTGGCCGCGGCGGGCGGCCTGTTCTACGCCGCGCGGCTCAATAGCGCAGGCTCCGACACCGGTATCGGCTGGGAGATCAGCGCGCTGACCGCGGTGGTGCTCGGCGGCGTCAGCCTGGCCGGCGGCCGCGGCACGGTGGCGCGTGCGTTGATCGGCGCGGTGATCGTGTTCGTGCTGGTCAACGGCCTGGTGCGCATGGGCTTCCCCGGGGCGCTGTCGTCGACGGCACTGGGCGCGGTACTGCTGATCGCGGTGGGCATCGACGTGAAGTGGGCCAAGAACCGCGGCAAGGCGATCCAGAAGATCTACGTGAACCCGACGATGGTGGAATTGCCGGTCGCGCCATCGATCACCGCCGACAGCGGCACCGCCTACGCCGAGAACACCCGCTTGCAGGCTTCCGAAGAGATCGGGCTGAACCAGGTGCAGGGGCCGGAAGACATCATCCTGGATCGCCAGGACCGGCTGTATTGCGGCGTGCGCGAAGGCTGGATCCTGCGCTTCTCGGGGCCCAACTTCGAACAGCGCGAAGTGTTCGCACGCATCGGCGGCCGGCCGCTGGGCATGGCCTTCGACCGCGACGAGAACCTGATCGTCTGCGTCGGCGGCATGGGCCTGTACGGGGTGACGCCGGCCGGCAAGATTTACAAGTGCACCGACCAGACCCAGCGCACCCTGCTCAAGCTCAACGACGATTCGCGCCTGCGCCTGGCCGACGACTGCGATATCGCGCCGGACGGCACGGTGTGGTTCAGCGAGGCCACGATCCGCTACGAGATGCACTCCTGGTTCCTCGACGGCATCGAGGGCCGCGCCAACGGCCGCCTGATCGCGTGGGACCCGAAGACCGACAAGACGCGCACCGCGATCAAGAACGCGGTGTTCCCGAACGGCGTCTGCGTGGCACACGACGGCCGCTCGGTGCTGTTCTGCTCCAGCTGGCTGTGCACGATCTACCGCCATTGGATCGAAGGGCCCAAAGCCGGCCAGACCGAGGTGTTCGCCGAGAACCTGCCGGGCTACCCCGACAACCTCAACCGCGCATCGGACGGCGGTTACTGGCTGGCGATGGTCGGCATCCGTTCGCCGACCTTCGACCTGATGATGCGTCATCCGCAGGTGCGCCGGCGCATGATCAAGCAGATTGCGCCGGACGAGTGGATCTATCCGGGCATCAACAACGGCTGCATCGTGAAGTTCGATGAAAGCGGTCGGGCGCTCGACTCGATGTGGGATCCGGGCGGCACTAGGCACGCCACCGTCACCTCCATGCGCGAGCACAAGGGCTGGCTCTACATCGGCGGGCTGGAGAACAACCGCATCGGTCGCGTACGCCTGCCCGACGCAGACCCGAACTGGAACGGCTACGACGCCTACTGGGGAGGACGGCACTGATGCTCGACCGCCTGTTCTCGCAGGTCAAGGAGACGCTGTGGCCCGGCAGCGAGGCGGTGGCGCTGCCGATGATGGACGGCGCGCTCAGGCCCAACCGCAGACTCGATGAGGCGGCGCTGATCGGTGAGGCGCTGCCGGGCTGCGACGACCTCGTCGCACTCGGCAACGGCAGCCTGCTGGTCGGTGCCGGCAACCGGATTCTTCGGCTCTCGGGTCCCGGCCTGACCGCACGCGCAACGTGGTGCGACTGCGCGGGCACCGTCAGCGCACTCGCGGCGACGGGCGACGACACGGTCTACGCCGCCGTCTCCGGAGTGGGCGTCGTGCGCATCGAGCAGGGCCGTCCCGGTGCGTGCCTGCAGCAGGCCGATGGCCAGCCGCTGCGCTGTGTGACCGCGCTCGCGGCACTGCCGGACGGCCGCCTCGCCATCGCCGAGGGCAGCTCCGTCAACGCCGCAGAGGACTGGGCGCGCGATCTGCTCGAATGCCGTGCGCACGGCCGCGTGGTGATCGCAGCGGCCGACCTGTCCTCGGCTTCCACGCTTGCCTCCGGCCTGGCGTGGCCGAACGGCCTGCTCGCGCGCGGCGCGTCGCTGTGGGTCAGCGAGGCCTGGCGCCACCGCGTGCAGTCCTGGCCGCTCGCCGGCGGTGCCGCCACCGAGGTGCTGCACAAATTGCCGGGCTATCCGGCGCGGCTGTCGCCCGACCCGGATGGCGGTGCCTGGCTGAGCCTGCTCGCGGTGCGCACGCAGCTGCTGGAGTTCGTGCTGCGCGAACCGGTGTACCGCCAGGAGATGCTCGCGACGGTCGACCCGCGCTACTGGATTGCGCCCAGCCTGCAGGCCAGCGGGCATTACCTGGAACCGCTGCAGGGCGGGGCCATCAAGAAGCTCGGTATCGTCAAGCCCTGGGCGCCGCCGCGCTCCTACGGTCTGGTGCTGCGGCTGTCGGACCGCGGCGAGATCGTCGACAGCCTGCACAGCCGCGTCGACGGCCGGTATCACGGCACCACCGCGAGCCTGCGCCTCGGCGGTCGCTTGATTGTGGTGTCCAAGGGTAGCGGCCGGCTGCTCGACTGCGCGGTGGAGGAACCGGGATGAGTGCGCCAACCGCCGCCGCGGGTGCGGTGATCCTGAGTGTCGATCACGGCAGCAAGGTCTACGCCGGCGTACACGCGCTGCAAGACGTCAGTTTCGAGGTGCGTGCCGGCGAGATCCACGCCCTGGTCGGCGAAAACGGCGCTGGCAAGTCAACGCTGTGCAAGGCGATTGCCGGTGCCATCCGCCTCAGCGGCGGGCGCATGCAGGTGGACCAGAAGCCGGTCAATTTCCAGCGTCCCGGCGATGCGCTCAAGGCCGGCATCTGCATGGTCTATCAGGAGACCAGCCTGGTCCCCGAGATGACGGTGGCGCAGAACCTGGAACTGGGCCGCGAAAAATGGCTGACGCGCCTGCGTCCGCTCAACATCAAGGCGCAGCAGCAGTTGCAGTCGCTGAATTTTCACGTCGATCCGACCGCGCTGGTGGCCACGCTCGGCACCGCGCAGCGGCAGATGGTGGAGATTGCACGCGCGGCTTACCACGACGCGCGCATCATCATTTTCGACGAGCCCACCGCGAGCCTGACGCCGGAGGAGAAACTGCACTTCGTGCACCTGCTGCACGATCTGCGCGCCAGGGGCCTGGGCATCGTCTTCATCAGCCACGCGCTGGAGGAGGCGCTGGAACTGGCCGACCGCATCACGGTGCTGCGCGACGGCCGCCATGTGATCACGCAGGCCGCCGCCACGCTGACGCGCGAGGCGCTGGTGCGGCACATGGTCGGGCGCGACGTGCAGGCCACGCACTACGGACGCCGCGAAGGCGCCGATGCCAGGCCCCGTCGCGACAAGGTGCTGGAGGTGGAAAACCTGACGATGGGCAACATCGTCAAGAACATGTCGTTCACGCTGTATGCGGGCGAGGTGGTCGGCATCGCCGGTCTGATCGGCTCCGGCCGCACCGAGACCGCGAAGATCGTCGCCGGCGCGCTCAAGCGCAATCTCATCGGCGGCGGCAACGTGCTGCTGCGCGGCCGGCCGGTGCGCTACGACGTGCCCAAGCAGGCGATCGACGACGGCATCGTCTACATCACCGAAGACCGCAAGCTCAACGGCTTCTTCGAGACCATGACGGTGGACGAGAACCTCTATCTGGGCCATCTGGCGACCCGACGCGGCTTCCGCGCATTTCTGTCGCAGCGGCGTCGCCGCGAACTCGCCGGTACGCTGGCCGAACGGCTCAAGGTGCGCAGCGTGTCGCCCAACGCGAAGATCATCGAGCTGTCCGGCGGCAACCAGCAGAAGGTGGTGGTCGGAAAGTCGCTGATCCAGGAGCCCGCGGTGGTGTTCTTCGATGAACCCACGCGCGGCGTTGATGTGGGTGCCATTCCGGAGATCCACCAGGCGATCCGGCGGCTGGCCGACGAGGGCTGCGCGGTGGTGGTGATCAGCTCCTATCTGCCGGAGGTGTTGGCGGTGTCCGACCGCATTCTGGTGGCGCGCCTGGGTCGCATCGTCGAGGAGTTCGCCGCCGCCGATGCCAGCGAGGACCGCATCCTGTTCGCGGCCATCCACTGAGCCCATCCATGCCGCCCGCACCGAAGAAAAAATCCAGCAAGGGTTCGCCGCCAGCTCCGGTGCCCAAGGCGGCGCCACGCCGTGCCAAGGCGACGATGGCGGCGGCGAGCCCGCGGCCGCCGCGCCATCCCGCGTTCGACCGCGACGACCAATTCCAGCGCCGCCGGCACGCGATGCTGCGCACTGCCATTCACTGCTTCAACCGGCATGGCTTTCATGCCACCTCAATGGAAATCATCGCCACCGAACTGGGCCTGACCAAGGGCACGCTCTACCACTACTACGACAGCAAGATCGATCTGGCCTACGAGTGCATCCTCGAATCGGTCGACGACGGTCTGCTGCTGGCCCAACGCGCGCAGGAAGGCGGCGGCAGCGGTCTGCAGCGGCTGGAGCGCTACTTGCACTTGCAGTTCGAAACCCTGGCCGGGCAGGGCGGATCGTCCTGGCTGCTGGCGGACATCTCGGTGCTGCGTCCCGAGCAGCGCGCCGAGGCGCGCAAGCGCTCGCGCGAAGTCGACGCGCTGGTGCAGACCTTCATCGCCGACGGCATCAGGGACGGCAGCATCGTCAACGTGGACCCCAAGGTCGCGGAGTTCTTTCTGATGGGCGCGCTCAACTGGATGCCGCGCTGGTACCAGCCCGAAGGTGCATTGAGCAGCGCCGATCTGGCCAGCCTGTTCATCCGCATGATGTTCGATGGACTGCGCAGGGTGAAAACGACATGAATCCCGACCCCAACTCCAACTCCCGTTCCGTGGCCGGGATGGCTGTGCTGATCACCGGTGCCGGCAGCGGCATGGGTCGCGCTACGGCCGAGCTGTTCGCCGCCGAAGGCGCGATGGTGGCGGTAACCGACCGCACCTTCGATGTGGCGCAGGCAGTGGCGCAGGGCATTGGCGGGACCGCGCGCGCCTGGCAACTGGACGTGTCCGACGCCGTGCAGATCGCGGCGGTGACCCCCGAGGTCGCGACGCATTTTGGTGGCCTCGATGTGCTGGTCAACAACGCCGGCATCGCCGATTTCCGCAAGCTGGACGATCCCGACTACGACGAAGTCTGGCAGCGGATTCTGGCGGTCAATCTCACCGCGCATCAGCGTCTGGTGCGCGCGGCGCTGCCCTGGCTGCGGCGTTCGCCGTCCCCGCGCATCGTCAACATCGCCTCCACCGAGGCGCTCGGCGCCACCCCCGGCAACAGCGCCTATGCCGCCGCCAAGGCCGGTGTCACCGGGCTGACCCGCGCGCTGGCGGTCGATCTTGGGCGCGAAGGCATCACCGTCAACTGCATCTGTCCCGGCCCCATCGAAACCGGGATGACCGACGCCATCGCCGCCGCCGACAAGCAGGTTTTCGCGCGGCGCCGTACCGCGCTGCGCCGTTACGGACAACCGCAGGAGGTCGCGCAAATGACCTTGAGCCTGTGCCTGCCGGCAAGCGCCTACGTCACCGGCGCGGTGATTCCGGTCGACGGCGGCTTGATGGCGCGTAACGCGTAGATTGCGGAGTCCAGGCGCCACGGCCTGCAATGCAGGCCGGGCGAGTCCTGCGACGTCGTATTCATGGCAGGTGTCGGGGCAGATCCATCGCGTCATGCAGGATGCGCACGACCTCGATAACGCGAGCCGGGTCGCGTGGCGTGCGGAGCTTCAGGAAGTGCCGACCCTTGCGGCCGGACCGTGAGGCGTGCAGGGTCAGCAGGCCCATCCGGATGTCCGTTCGGGCCCTGATGCCAGGCGTATCCGGGCCCGTGACATGAAGCTCCTGGATTGCCGCCGTCAGCGTGGCGGCATACGCGATGGCCTGCTGCTCCCCGAACTGTTCGAACGTCCAGTCGATGATGGCCGCGAAGTCGTCCTGCGCCGCCTGCGAGAGTCGAACGGTCCAGTTCACCGGGATTAACTTACCGACGAACCTACCGGGCCCGCGACGCTTTGGTTCTTGCTTTGGCAATGTCGGCCAGATGCTGGCCCAGGCTGCCGGCGTCGGAAAAACTCCGGAACCGTCCGGCTTCAAGATCCGCGATACCGGTACGCGCGGCATCGCGGAGGGCTTGGACGCGTGCACGATCCTCGGCCTGCTGGACCTCGACCATGCGCAAGCCGTCGCGCAGGACCTCGCTGGCATTCTGATAGCGGCCGGATTTCACCAGTCGGTCCACGAGGTCCGCCTGACGATCAGTGAGCACGACGTTTCGAGTGGGCATGGCGAGGGTCATTGCCGAGAACGTTGGCAGATGATGCCAATCCGCGTCTCCTTCGTCACTCGCCGCAGTGCGTGCGCGGCATCTGTCCACCGCGCAGTCCGCGGGGCGCGATGCCATAGGCGGGCCGCGCCCGTGTAGGCTTCGCGACGATATGTCCATCCGTCGTCCACCGTCGAAACCGGATCTCGCGCAGCGCCTGCTGACCGAGCTGGTCTGCCGTCGCGAAGAAACCCGCGGGCACCCGCAGGACGATCCGCAAGCCGAGGCCGCCGCGCGCAAGGCAGGCGGCAGTCTTCTTGAACGCGCGCATGTTCGGGCGGGCGCGCTGGCGGATTCCCCGGCCCTGCTGGGTCGGCTGCGGCGCTTGCTGGGGTGGCAGCGCAGAGCACTGATCGCCTGGTGCCTGATCACGCTGCTGGCCGGCGTGATGGCCGCGCAACTGCTGCTGGGCGAAGGCACAGTGCTCAACCTGCCGTTGGCACTGCTGGTGCTGGTGGGTACCAATCTGCTGTTGCTGGCGCTGTGGCTGCTGCTGGCCGCGGTCGGCAGCAGCGCCAATCCGCTCGCCGCATTGCCGTGGACGGCGCTGGCGGCGCGCCTGCGGCTGGTGGATCGGAGCGACGCTGACGATCCGGTGCGCGCGGCGCTGACGCTGCTGGGCAGCGCTGGCCGCGGTCGCGCGCTGGCCGGCCTGGCCAGTCATCTGGGCTGGCTGGCCTACAGCGTCGGCGCGCTGCTCACCCTGGCGCTGCTGATGACGCTGCGCGAGTTCCAGTTCACCTGGCAGACCACCCTGCTGGCCGCGGACAGCCTGCGCGGACTGGCGAGCGCGCTGTCCTGGCTGCCCGGACTGTTTGGCGCCCAGGGTCCAGACCTGCTGCCGCTGCAGCCGCCGATGAGCGATGTGGAGCGCCAGGCCTGGGCGCGCTGGCTGCTGCTGGCGGTGGCGGTCTATGGCGTCGCGCCGCGGTTGGTTGCGGCGCTGGCTTGCGCCGCGTGGGCGACGAGTCGCCTGAACGCCCTCGGCGCCGATGCGCATCGCCCGGGCATCGCACGCCTGCGGGCGCGATTGCTGCCCGATCATCGCGCGCAGGCGGTGATCGATCCTGCGCCACCCGCGCGGCCGACTTTGCCGCCACCACCGCGCGCCGCCGTCGCCACGCTGCCGACCGGTGGCGTGGTCGCGGTGAGCCTGGAGTGGCCGCGCGGCACCGGCGCCGTAGGTAGCGACGACTGGCAGTGGCTTGAGGGTGTCGACGATCCGGCGCAGCTTTCCGAGCTGGCGGGTCGGCTGCCGCAGCCGTCGCCGCGCGCGCTGGTGCTGGCCGTGCGCGCCAGCGCCACGCCGGACCGCGGGCTGCAACGTGCGATTCACGCGCTGGTGGCGGCCACGCCGGTGCCGCTATGGCTGGCGCTGGGTGAGCGCGATCGCTTGCAGGCGCGCGGCGCTGCCGCTGCCGCACAACGCCTGGCCGACTGGCAAGCGCTGGCGAGCGACGCCGGCGCCCAGGGCGTGCTGGGACTGAATGCGTCGCCGCCGGAGTTGGCCGCATGAACGCCGCGAGCCCGCAGCCGCCCGTTCGCCTGGCGGTGGTGGGTCACACCAACACCGGCAAGACCTCGCTGATGCGCACGCTCACGCGCGACGCCGCGTTCGGCGAGGTCAGCGACCGGCCGGCCACCACCCGTGACGTGCGCGGTGTGGACTTGCTGGTCAACGATGAACCCCTGATGTCGCTGTTCGATACGCCGGGGCTGGAAGATCCGCTCGGCGTCATCGACGCCATGGCGGCGCTTGAAGAGGCGCCCGATCCGGTTGCGCGCATCGACGCCTTCATTGCCGGCGATCACGGCCACGGCCGCTACGAACAAGAGGCCAAAGTGCTGCGCCAGCTTCGTGCCAGCGACGCCGCGCTATACGTGGTGGACGTGCGCGAGCCCATGCTGGCGCGACATCACCGCGAGCTGCGCCTGCTGGCCGACTGTGGCCGGCCGTTGCTGCCGGTGCTGAACTTCGTCGCGCATGAACAGGCCGATGCGCAGGCCTGGCGCGAGGGACTGGCCCGTTCCGGTCTGCACGTGCTGGCCGACTACGACACCGTGATCTACGACCACGCCGCCGAGCAGGATCTGTTCGACAAGCTGCAGCTGCTGCTGGCCTCACGACGCGATCAGATCACCCGCCTCACCCGCCATCGTGCCGAGCAGCGCGCCATGCTGATCGAGGATGCCTGCCGCTGCGTGGGCGGCCTGCTGATCGATGTCGCTGGCCTGCAGATGCGCGGCACGCTGCAGGACGACCTGCAACAGCAGACACAGACGCTGCAGGCGCGCGTGCGCCACGCCGAGCAAGCCTGCGTGGACGCGCTGCTGGCCCAGTTCCGCTTCGACCTGCAGGCCTACGCGCCGCCGCAGTTGCCGCTGCAGCAGGGACGCTGGGTGCTTGATCCTTTCGACCCCGAAGCGCTGCGCGTGCTCGGCGTGCGCACCAGCTCGGCGATCGCGGCCGGCGCCGTCGGTGGCTTGTCGGTCGACGCCATGCTCGGCGGCGCCAGCCTGGGCACCGGCGCGGCACTCGGCGCCGGTGCCGGCGCGCTGGTCAGCGGTTACCGACACTTCGGCCGGCACTGGGTGGACCGGCTGCGTGGCTATCGAACGCTGGTGGTGGAAGAACAGACGCTGGCGGTGCTGGCCGCGCGCCAGCTGGAGTTGCTGCGCGCGCTGCTGCGCCGCGGCCATGCCGCCACCGCTGCGGTGACCACGGGTACGGTGAGCGGCTGGCCTTCCGCGGCGCTGCGCGAAGCGGTCATGCGCGCCCGTGCCTACCCACAATGGTCGGAACTCAACAGTTCCTTGCCGGCCGACGCGGCAGGCGTGCAGCCGGTGGCCGAAGCGCTCAAGGAATTACTGATACCCGTTTCGCCTTAATCCGCATTTCTCACGGGGCGCCAACACATCCACTTGCGGTGCGCCGCCAGGATGCGGATGGCAAAGTCAGGCGAAGATCAAGATCGCGTTGCCGCGCGAGGCCGTGCGCGGGGCAGGGCGAGTGGACCATCGCCAGATTGGCGCCTACCTCCAGAACGAGATGGTCCGTGTCCCAATTCCGATACGGACCGTGTAGTTCCTGACCCTGGTAAATGTTCTGGTGGTCAATCCGGTCTTTGCGGAACCGGGAAAAAATCCCGTGTTGTACTTGGGGGCTTGCCAAGCTGCCGTCGCGCGCGCGAAGTGCAGTTGCGGCTCTGCAGGCCAAGTCAGGGAGGGGCCTCCTGCGTCGCACCGCTGCATTCCAAATTCACAGGTGCAAGCCGGAAAACTTCCGGACTGGCCGTACTGGGAGGACGTATGAACAAGACCTGGGTAAAGGGCATGGCCCTGCTGCTATGCGCGGGCGTCGCCATGGCAGCGGAAGAAGTACCGACGGTGCCCACCATCGAGGTGTACGCCAGCTCGCCGCTGGGCCCGCCGGGGGGCGACGCGCAACGCGCCATCGCCAACACCCAATCGCTGGATGGCGACGCACTGGCAGCGCCCGGCCAGCGTGCGGTCGGCGATGCGCTGCAGGACCTGGGCAGCGTGTTCCGCACCGATGCCACCGGCAGTCCGTTCCAGCCCGACCTGTTCTACCGCGGCTATTCGATCTCGCCGTTGCTGGGCCTGCCGCAGGGCCTGGCGGTGTACCTGGACGGCGTGCGCGTCAATGAGCCGTTTGGCGACACGGTTAACTTTGATTTGATTCCGCTGATTGCGCTGCAACGCGCGGACCTGATTCCCGGTTCCAACCCGGTGTTCGGCCGCAACACCCTGGCCGGCGCGCTGGCGCTGAGCACCAAGACCGGTTTCGACGCGCCGGGCGTGGGCCTGCACCTGAGCGCCGGTGAATTCGGCCGCCGCGGCGCCAGTGCCGAGTACGGCGTGGCCGCGGAATCCGCTGCGCTGTACCTCGCCGCCGAGCATTTCGAGGAGGACGGCTGGCGCGACTTTTCCGACAGCCGTGCCTCGCGCCTGTTCATGCGCGGCACCTGGCTGGCGGACGATCACACCCAGCTTGATGCCAGCCTGCAGGCTGCCGACAATCGCGTGCGCGGCAACGGCGCAACCCCGCTGGCCCTGCTGGAGGCCGAGGGCCGCGAGGCGGTGTTCACCCATCCCGACCAGACCCGTCCCGAGCTGATGTTCCTGACGCTGGCGGCCAATCGCCAGCTCGACGGCAATGCGCGTTTGTCCGCTACCGGCTATGTGCGGAGCAACCGCATCGACACCTTCAACGGCGACGGCACCGAATTCGAGGCCTGCGAAAGGCCCGCCAACGTCGACGGCGCCGGCAATCCCTTCCTCTGCGAAGAGGAGAGCGACGAAGAAGAAGTGGTGGAAGACCTGAACGGCGAACCGGTCCTGGCCAGCGACGACAACACTTCCGCCACGCAGAACCGCAGCCGCACCGACCAGACCGCATACGGCCTGGCCCTGCAGTTCGAAAAGCCGCTCGGCAACCACCGCGTGGTGACCGGCGCCAGCGCCGACTTCGGCGACATCGAGTTCGACTCCGGTACCGAGCTGGCGCGCCTGACCGACGTGCGCGGCACCGTCGGCAGCGGCATATTCGTCGGCGAAGCGGTGGTGGACGTGGACGCCAGCAACGACAGCGTCGGTGTGTATCTGATGGACACCTGGAGGGTCAGCGAGCAACTGGAACTGACTGCCGCCGGCCGCTGGAACCGCACCGAGATCGAACTGCGCGATCAGATCCCCGATGGCGATCTTTCCGGCCAGCACGACTTCAGCCGCTTCAATCCCATGGTCGGCGCCAGCTACGCGCTGACCCCGCAGTGGACCGCATTCGGCTCGTGGTCGCAGTCCACTCGCGCGCCGACGCCGGTGGAACTCACCTGCGCCAACCCCGAAGACCCCTGCCGCTTGCCCAACGGCTTCGTCGACGATCCGCCGCTGGACGAAGTGGTCACGCGCACCGCCGAGCTCGGCCTGCGTCATCGCAGTCAACGCTGGTCGGGTTCGGTGGCGCTGTTCCACGCCGTCAGTCGCGACGACATCCTGTTCATCACCGACGGCAACCTCACCAATACCGGCTACTTCGACAACGTCGGCGAAACCCTGCGCGAGGGCGTGGAACTGCTGGTGGATGTGGACCTGGGCCACGGCTGGCACGTCGAGGCTGCTTACACCGCGCTGGTCGCCGAGTTCAGCGAAGACTTCCTGGTCAACTCGCCCAATCACCCCGTGCGCGATCCGCTGGACGAAGACCAACCCGCAGACTTCACCCGCCAGGTCGAAAAGGGCGACGCCATCCCGCTGATCCCGCGCCAGCAGGGTCGCCTGGCGCTGGACTGGCACGACAACCGCTGGCACTTCGACCTCGAAGCCGTCGGCCGCGGCCACAGCCGCTACCGCGGCGACGAAGCCAACGTCGATCCCGAAAAAATCCCCGGCTTCGTCGTGCTCGGCGCCCATGCCGACTGGAAGGTCACGAAGAACCTGGAACTCCACGCCGGCGTCGAGAACCTGCTGGACCGCGACTTCGAGACCTTCGGCGTCTACGGCGAAGGCGACGAGGTGCTGGGTGATGAGTTCGAGGAAGCCCGGCGGTTTGTGGGTGCCGGGGCACCGACGACGTTCGAGGCGGGGGTGAGTCTGGTGTTTTGATGGTGGGTAGCGAGCGGGGCCCTGATTCCCAGTGCATCACTTCTCCCGCCATCGGGAAATCGAGGCCCCAAAGGAGCCCCGACCGCCGAGGGGGCGGATGAAGAAGGCCTTCGGAGGTTCAACAATGATCTTGATCGGCGCAAAGAAAGCGCTGCCGCATGTAACTCGCGGACGATGGAGCGCCGGAGCATGCGTGTCGGCGACTTAGCTGCGCGCGGACACGAGCAAGATTGACGTACTCGACATCGACTGCCACATTCGTGGCTGGGTCGTCTGGCGGAGCAACGCGACGGAATTTCGCGAAAAATCGGCGCGGGCCAACTGCGAAATATTCGAGCCGGGCCCCTTTAACCGCGGAGGTCAGCGCCTCCGGCGCAGGCGGAAGTCATACTGTCTAGGTGGCATGAATAGCTCTCAGCGACGACCGCATCTTCCTCGCCCTCGCGGTCGTAATTGGTGATCTCCCCCGAGGGAAGAAACTTCATGTCCCTGTTGACGGGCACGGTCCGCTCCCCATCCAGAATCATGTGCGTGAATTTCCATGTGCCCGAAAGGGTCTTGTTTGAGAGGTCTGCCGCATGGGCCGTGATCGACAGCGGCGTCAACAGCAGGAAGGAAAGCATGACTTTCATTGCGTAGGGTCCTTGTCAGTGGGTTTGATTCTGCCCCTGTTTCTCGGACACCCGGATAAGCGATTCAATATCGCAATCCGAGGTGAGAGAGATGACGAAGAAGAAAGTGGAAGGCAAGGCTCAGCGTATACGGTTCAGCCCCGAAAGCTAAAGGGGCCAGGCTCGAATTTCCCGTGATATCGTCTCCTTATGCCCCGCCGCACCCGCCTTGATCTGGATGGCGTTCCCCTGCACATCGTGCGGCGCGGTCACAACCGCTAGCCCTGCTTCTTCTGCGAGGACGATTACGCCAGCTACCTGTACTGGCTGGAGAAGGCACTACGGGAAACCGGCTGTGCGCTGCACGCCTACGTGCTGATGACCAACAACGTTCATCTGCTGCTGACACCGCGCAAGGCGGCGGCGATTCCCACGCTGCTGATGTCGCTGGGTCGTCGCTACGTGCAGTACATCAACCGGACTTACAAGCGCACCGGCACGCTGTGGGACAGCCGCTACAAATCGTCAAGCGTGCAGAGTTACGGTGACAGCTTACCGTGTACCGCTTTTTATCGAGTTCAAGGACCTGGAGATAAAGCAGTCTGGAAGGAACTAAAGGGGACAGGCTCGAATTTCCTGTGATGCCGTCCACGCATGCCTCGCCGCTCCCGCGTTCATCTGGAAAGCGTTCCCCTGCACATCGTGCAGCGCGGCCATAACCGCGAGCCCTGTTTCTTCCGCTTCTGCGAGGGTGATTACGCCCTCGACCACGAGACGGTTTAGGCTGTCGTTGCCAACACTCGAGTCGCTTATTGTTCTCTGGGTATCCGGCAGGGTCATCGAGGCGTTCTTGGCCACCGCCTACATCAGGCCCCGCTGCGAGACACATTCCCGAGCATTCCGAGCATCGTTTCGAGCGGACGAGAAGACTTCAGCGTCGGAATCCGGTCGTGTTTGATCGCGCCGGATGCGTGATGTCGTCAGGCCGCCGTTGCGGACCCGACATTGCCGTCAACGACTCGACGTTTGCGCGACCACCGTCGACGAGGCATCCGAACCGGAGCGCTGAACCCGTCGGCGACGGTCGGTCCGCATGGTCCGGCTTCAGTTTTTCCCGTGGGGCCATCATGATCGGGGCCGCGCTCGAATCCCTGTGCCGGCCGCGGCCGCCGCACGCATGGAGGTGACAGGCATGACCCGCAAGGCTCCACCCGGCGCGCCCTTCGGCTTGAGGCGCTGGGCCAGTGACCCGGCCAAACTGGCGGGCATGGTCTTCAAGTCGGTCGGCGTGTTGGCCATCGTCGGCGGCGTGCTGATGGCGTTTTCCGAACCTGGCGCCCTGTTCCTGTGCCTGTTCGGCGCGGTGTTCTACGGCGTCGGGCATGTGGCCCCGCACCTGTTCTCGGCGCCGGCCGGGATGAAGGCGGTGGTGATGGAGTGCTTCAGCGTGCCGATGGTGACCGATACCGGCGTATCCGGCACGCGTGACGGAGCGACCATCGAGTACATCCGCGAGTCCGCGAGCGAGGAGGAGGTCCAAGCCCTGCGCCACCAGTGGCGCCGGGCACGCTGGCAGGAGCACCCGGACTGGAACGCGGGAAAGATCGTCGACGAGCAGAGCAGCAAGGCGCATTACCCTGTCTGGGCGGCGGCGGCAGGCCTGTCATTTGCCGCAGTCGGGGCGGTGCTGCAATTCGTCTGGGATCCGATGCTGTGGCTGGTGACCGCCGTCGGCCTCGCCCATGCCGGCTGGTACGGCGCGGTGTGGCTGCGCCAGCGGCTGGTGTTGCGTCGTTTCGGTGCCAGCCTGCTGGAGCTGCAGACCTGCCCGGCTTTCGTCGGCGAGTCGCTGCGCGGCCGGGTCCGCACCGGCGTGGATGCCGCCACGCCGCCCGAAGAGGGTTTCGACGTCGAGCTGTGCTGCGTACACCGCTTCGAGCACAAGACGCCGATGGGGGCGGGCGACACCCGCACCCGCTCTCGCCACGACGTGCTGTGGCGGCGCAGCACCCGGGTGCATGGGCAGCGCGATGCAAAGGCGGTGATGAAGCTGACGGTGCCGGTCGCATTCGATCTCGACGCCGATCTGCTGCCGACGACCCTGGTGAAGTTCGGTGGCTGCATTCTCTGGCAGCTCGGCGTTCGCGCCAGCCTGAGCGGGATCGACTACTCGGCCACCTTCGATGTGCCGGTGTTCACGCGCGACACGGATCCCCGTGGCTGAGGCGATTCACGGCGCCGGCGCCCATGTGCTGGACTACGGGGACTATCACTGATGGCAATGCACAATCCTCCTCATCCTGGCGAGTTCATTACGCAGGTCTACCTTGCTCCCAATGGGCTCAGCGGACGGGAGCTGGCGCTCAAGCTTGGCGTCGCCGCGTCGACGCTCAGTCGAGTCTTGAAGGGCTCGAGTGGAATCACGCCGGAAATGGCGTTGCGTCTCTCCAAGGCGCTTGGACGCTCACCTGAGAGCTGGTTGGCGATGCAGTACAACTACGATCTCTGGCACGCGCGGCAACGCGTGAATCTGGCGAATGTGGGCAAGGTTCGGCTCAGCGCCTTCTAGCTTTTCATGCCAGCGGACCTGGGCGTCGCGGCGTTCGGCCGCGACCATGGCATTGCTGAGAGCCATACGATCTGTATATACACTCTGGTCATGGAGTTCACTTGGTCGGAACGCAAGCGCTCGCTCAACCTCAAGCAGCACGGACTCGATTTCGTCGATGCACCTGCTGTCTTCGGTGGCCTGACGTTCACCTTCGAAGATGACCGGTTCTCCTACAACGAACAGCGATTTGTCACCCTTGGGTGGCTTGCCGGTGTTCCCGTCTCAAACGTTCACACCGAGACCGCTCATGAAATCCGCATCATCTCCTTCCGCCAAGCGACCCGCCGCGAAGCGAAAATCTTCCACGACGCAGTCAAAGACTGACTGGGCACGGCTCAGGTCCAAGGCGGATGCGCGGGTTGCTCCCGAGCATCCGGAGGCTGATCTGCGCCATGTCATGCGCGGTGTCGTCCGCCGTGGCCTCAAGCCGCAACCGCCCAAAGCGGCCATCTCTCTACGCGTGGAGCGAGACGTGCTGGAGTGGTTCAAGGCGCAGGGTCCTGGCTATCAGACGCGCATCAACGCGGTGTTGCGTGCGTTCCGCGATGCATCGGTCTGACAGATCATTCAATCCGGACAACCCGAACTCGTTTCGAGGAGTGGCTTGGATCAGACATTGAGATTGTAGGAAAAACCCTGAGCCTGTAGGTGACGCGCTGTTTCTCTCCAAACGAAGGACGAATGCGCGGGACTGTGTCCGTTTGCAGATGATACGTCAGCGCCGTATAGTAAGGCATGTTCACCGTCATCGAGACGCCCACGTTCTCTCGACTCTGCGTCGACTACTGGACAGAGGATGAGCGTGGTGCCTTCGCTGCCTGGATCGCTGCCCACCCCGAGGCGGGCGAGGTTATCCCCGGTGCAGGGGGCTGCAGGAAGGTGCGTTGGTCGAGGGCGGGTAAGGGCAAGCGTGGCGGCGTCCGGGTCATCCACTACAACCAACTGGCAGATGGTCGGATCTATCTGCTGCTCATTTATGCCAAGGGGGTGCGGGACAACATCGCACCGCAAGTATTGCTCAAGATCAAGGAGGCTCTCGATGCCCATGACTGAAAAGGAATTGAAGGATCGGGACGCCAAGCGGGATCTCGGTGTCGAGCTGTTGGCGTCAGTGCTTGAGATGAAGGCCGGCAAGAAGGGGCACACGCACAAGATTGCCCTTTCCGACGTCTCACAGGTTCGGGCAAGGTCCGGCTTGTCGCAAACCCAGTTCGCGCAGGTTCTTGGCGTCTCGGCACGTACGCTTCAGGAGTGGGAGCAAGGTCGCCGCAAGCCGTCGGGCGCCGCTCAGTCGCTGCTGGCGATTGCAGCCAGGCGTCCGGAAGTGATTCGCGAGATCTTCCTGTCATAGCACCCGCGCGCTTTGAACCGGCCGGATGATCGATCAGTAGAACGATCCGTCGATCATCGATGCACGGGACTGCAACGACGACGCCGAAGCCTGGCGCGTCACTAACCCCCGCGCTCGGCGTAGCGTCGCGCTTGTGGGCTACTCTCGGGCACCGTCCCATCACAAACCGGAGGAGAACCGCGTGATCGACGCCAACGAAACCTTCAACGGCACCTGGCCGTTCAAGCCCCACTTCACCGACGCGCCCGGCTTCCGGATGCATTACGTCGACGAGGGCCAGGGCGAGCCCATCCTGTGCATTCACGGCGAACCGATGTGGGGGTATCTGTATCGCAAGTTCATCGGGCCCTTGTCGCGCACCAACCGCGTGGTGGTGCCGGACCACATGGGTTTCGGCAAGAGCCAGACGCCGCAGGACCGCACGTACACGCTGAAGACGCATGTCGAGAACCTGACCGCGCTCATCGATGAACTGAAGCTCCAGGACATCACCCTGGTGATCCAGGACTGGGGCGGGCCGATGGGCGGGGCACTGCTGGCGACGATGCCGGACCGCATCAAGCGGGTGTTCGTGATGAACACGGTGGTCTATCCGTTCTGCGACATCACGCCGCATTTCGAGGCGTTCATGCAGTCGGACTGGTTCCGCTTCATCAACAGCGAGGCGCGCGAGCCGGTGTTGCGGAACCTCGGTCATACGGCGCTGAGTGTGCTCAAGTTGATGGGCTTCCAGGACGGCGCCAACGTCACCGATGATTTCGTGCGGGCGTACTCGGCGCCGTTCCAGACGCCGGAGGAATGCATCGGCGCCGTCGAGTTTCCGCTGGACATCGCCACCGGGCGGTTTCCGTATCTGGATCCGCCGAGTGATGAGGTGGTGAAGAAGGTCCGCGCCAAGCCGGCCATGCTCGCCAACGGCATGAAAGACCGCGCGGTGCCGCCGGACATTTCCATCGCGATGTTCCGGCAGGCGTTCGGGGACCAGCCGGTGGTGGAGCTGCCAAACGCCGGGCATTTCTGCCAGGAGGATGCGCCGGAGACGCTGGTGGCGCTGATTCAGGCGTTCGTGCAGCGCGGTTGATCGAGCGGGATTCGCGAACCTGGGGCGTCATTCGGTGCCCTGACCGCGCGGTTGAATCCGGAAGCCGCGGGCCGCGTGACCCGATTCCGGTTGGGGGATGAAGCTGCGGGCCGCCGAAAGCGGGGCGACCTCAACGAAACCGCTTTCTCCCAACGGTCATGCTGGCAGTCGCCACACGCACGGGCGCATCTGGCCGCTCGTGCTGCGGGTGCTGCGCGACACTCAAGGACGCCAGGAAAGTCGGGTGTTCGTCTTCCGGCGATTCAAGTGCCGACTGCCATAGCGAGGCAATCAGGTCCATGTCGGAGCGCACACTGTGGTGGCGTGTGCTTGCGGTGATCGATGAATTACGCATGGGAAGGACCCCTCCAAATGGCCCACAGACATGCAGGTGCGCCTGCCGCGCCAACGCCTGTGCTACTTGTTGCGCGGTCCAGTCAACGCTCAAGCCGGGCCCGGCGCCGTTCACGCCACGCACACCCTGTCAGTACGCTCACCGCCAGCAGGTCGGCTGCTGCGATCAGCATGAGGATGGCGGGCGCGCCGGAGATCACCGCGGTTGTGATCAGCACGACGGCGCCGGCTTTGACGCCGATGGCGAAACGGCGCATCTGGGCGGCGCCGAGGTGCAGGCGGATCAGTGCGAAGCACACGCCGAACAGACCCAGCAGGTTAACCAGCAGGCCGGCCAGTGCATCGGAGCTTCCGACGCCGGGCCAGTCGAGTGCCGCGTTGAACTGCAACAGCAGGGTGACGATCCAGAGGCCGACCCCTGGAAGCGCCAGCGGCGTGAACAAGACCAGGTCGCCGATTGCGATTTGCCGGTCGGGGTTCATCGGTTTCGTGCCGGCAGTGTTATTGCTGGAACGCAGCGACTGCCACCGCGGTGTTCATGAAGTCGCGAAAGCGCACCCACTTGCCGTCGCGCACGGTGATGACGTGAGCAAAGGAGGATTTGATTGGACGCCCGGTGGAGCGCGCGGTCAGGTGCAGCTCGCCGGTGACGGTCACCATCTCGCCGGAACTGAAGATCTGTTCGGCGTCGAACTGGTGGATGTCGACCGACGACAACACGGTCTCGAAGAAGCGCCGCGCCTCATCCTTGCCCTGGTAACTGCCGGCGTAGGGAATCACCGAGGGGCCGTAGAAGTCGATGCGGATATCGTCCGCCAGCAGTTCCACGATGCCGGGCACGTCCTTGGCGCCGAAGCGGGTGAAGATCTCGGTGGTGGTTTCGATCGGGTTCTTGCTCATGGGGTTCTCCTGCCTTCGCGTGTGAGCCCGGCGCTCGGCCGGGCGTGGTTGTAGCGATGTCGCGCGTTACTGTTCGGGTGCAACGGTCACCCGCATGCCGTCCATGTCCGCTGTAGCCACGAGCTGACAGGCCAGGCGACTGTTGGATCGGCTGTTGAGCAGATCGCTCAGCAGAGCGGTTTCATCCGGGCCGGCTTCGGGCAGTCGTTGCAGCCAGTCCGTGTCCACGTAGATCTGGCAGGTGGCGCAGGAACAGCAACCGCCGCAGGTGGCCTCCACCAGGCTGGTCGCGCTCAGCGAATTGACCATGGGCTCACCCGCCAGCAGTTCGAGTTCGTGTTCGTTACCGCGGCGATCGATGACGCTGATCTTCATTGCTGCCCACTCCTGAGATTCTGTTGTTGCGTTCGCGGGCTGTCATTGCGCCGCCGCCGCCCGGCGTCGCGCAGGATCGGCATGCACGCGCTCCGGCGTTCGCTGCGCACCGCACTGCGAGCAGAGGGCCGTCACGCGCGCGCCGGGCTGTTTTGAACGTCCGGGACCGGGTCAGGTCGCCAATACCACCGGGCACTGGTCGAGGCCGTAATTGAGCAGGCCGCCGGTCTGCCGCTTCATGGGGGCGCTGCCTAGTTCCACGCGCGAGCAGCGATCCAGAATGCCGTTGATCATCTTGTCGGCCTCCAGGCGTGCGATGCCGGCGCCCATGCAGTGGTGGATGCCGTGACCGAAGGTGAGATGGCGTCCGGCAGTGGGACGGCCGAGCACGAAGCGATCCGGGTTTTCGAACATCGCCGGATCGCGATTGGCGGAGGCGTAGAACAGGGCGACCCAATCGCCCTTGCGAATCTGCGCGCCGCCGATCTCCACATCGGTGGAAGCCACCCGGAACAGCCGCTGCGGTGGGCCGTCGCGACGCAGGCTTTCTTCGATGAAGGGCCGCACCAGGCTGCGGTCCTGCTTCAGGCGCTGGAAGAACTCCGGCTCTTCGGCCAGCGTGCACACCAGATTTCCCAGCAGGTAACCAGTGGTTTCAGCGCCCGCGACTACTAGCGTCAGACAGAAGCGGATCACCTCGTCGCGGCTCAGGAACTGGCCCTCGTCCTGGGCCTTGATGAAGGCCGTCATCAAGTCGTCTGGCGCATCCAGGCCGCGTTCGATATCGCGATAACGCTCGTTGACCGCTTCGGTGTAGTACGTCGCGATTTCGATATTGCACTGGTTGCGCTCTTCCATGGTGAAGTCCGACGTCACCATGAACGCGCTCGCCCAGCGGCGCAGCTTGTCGAAGTCGGCCAGCGGCGTGCCGATCAGATGGGTCATCACCTTGGCCGGCAGCACCTCGGCGTAGCGATCCATGAATTCCACTTCGCCGTCTTCCAGCTCGGCCACCATCGCGGTCGCGGTGCTCGCCACCCATGGCGCCACGTCCTGCTCCACACGCTTGGGCGTAAACGCCTGCTTGGCGATATTGCGCAACATTGTGTGGCGGGGCCGGTCGTCGTTCACCAGCATCAGGGTCGGCGCGTCGGACTCTTCCTGCATCGGATCGCGGGAGGAGAACGCGTCATGATTCTTGGCCGCCGCGGCGACATCGGCATACTTCAGCAGCACCCAGGACGGCTGCGGCGGGTCCTGTCCCGGCACGGTGCCCGGCGGCCAGTCCTTGAGGCCGAACTGCGGCGGCTGGTCGCGCAGCAACGCGTAGTACGGATAGGGGTTGGCGATGACATGGGGAAGGTTGAGTGACGCTGCCTTGAAGTCGCCGCCGACCTGCGTGGGATTGGGGGTGCCGTCGTTCATGGTTCCTCCGTCGCAGGGCGACTTATATGCACTGTTTGGACATAGTGTCATTTTGGACATAATCCGGTCAAGGCTGTTTTTGCGGGCCTTTGCACCGTTTGTCTGATTGCCGGATTCACGATGGGATGAGCCGTCAGGCCAGCGGCGTAGCGCCCCTGGCAGTGCGACGACCGTTATCGCTTCCGCGTGACACGATCAGCGATGCATCGCGTTGGCGCGGCGCAGACGGATTCGGGGTGGATCGTTTCCGGCGCTCGCGTGCGCGGGGCGGATCCGCGCTACTTCCTGACCGCGGCCTTCTTGGACGCCCCGGCAATGCGCGCGCGGCGCCACTGCGGTTTGACGATATTGATGATGTCGCTGACTCGAGTCAGGAAGTGCACACCCTGGGCGGCTTCGGTGGCGGACAACAGATCGACCATCGCCTGGATGAACTTCTGCCCCTGGGCGACCATGCGTTCGATCTCGTCGATGCCGCGGCGGGTCAGAAACACCTCGCGTTCGCGGCCGGACAGCGCATGCTCGCGGATCTCGATCAGACCCATCGGCTCACGCGCCATGCCGCGCAGGGTCTTGGAAATGGCCGAGCTTCCCATCTCGAACCACTGCGTCATCGAGCGTTCGATGTCCTTGCGCGGCAGGCTGCGTCCGCCGGGTCCCTCGCTACGGATCAGCCACAGAATCGCAACTTGGTGACGCGACAGGCGACCGCCGCGCAGCGCGTCCTCGATTCCGATGCCGATCTTGTAGTGAACCGGATAGAACAGGTCCAGAAATTCCTGCGCGGCGACAGACACGCCCTTGGCAGACCCCGAGGCCGGCGGCGCTGCAGCCTTTGGTGCACTCCCACTACCCACGGCCTTCCTCGCGGCTGCTGCTGACATGTCGAATTCTCAGATGTTCGTGTTCGTCGAGAGGCGCATCGGCAATTGCACCGGAGCCTGCTCAGTGGCCCCTGCCAAACGCTCAGAGCCGGACAAAGCGCGCGACACCGGCAAATGACAAAGCGCCGCAATCATACGCTCCGGAGTCGTGCACGCTCCACAGCCCGGCAGGTGATCGCACGCTGCTCGATGCCCATCTGCCGACTGCCTGCAATCTCCTAAGCGGGGAACCCGCAGTCCCGTTTGGGCTCGCACGCGAACCCGAAGGTCACGAAAAACCTAGAACTGCACGCCGGCAAGGAAAACCTGTTGATCGCGACATCGAAACCATCGGCGTCAGCGACGAAGGCGACGAGGTAATAGGGGGCGACTTCGTAGAAGCCTACCGCTCCGGTAGCGCCGGCGCCCCCAAGACGTTCGAGGCTAGCCTCAGGTTGGTGTTTCGAATTTGGAGCACGGTGGTGGGAGGGGCGGGGGCGAAATGCTGGAAATCACGGGGGTTGGAAGCAAGGCAATCTCCTTATTCACTGCCTTGGATCGTGAAGTTCCGGCTGGCGCCCCGGATGTCCCCAGGGCGGTTCGCGTCGCGCGTCAGTACGGCGTCACGGCTCACCTCTGAGGTCGCGCTTGGTATCGTCGCCTAACACGCGCTGCGGCAGCGATGCAGGCCCTGGATCGCCTGCTGCTCGGTAGTCTTGACCGGCACCGGCAGAATCTCGGGGTTCTTCGCCGCCTCCAGCATCGCCAGGCAGTCGGCGCGGTCGGTCTTGTTGCGACGCCGGTAGGCGCACACGTAGGGCACCGGCAGCAGCCGCACGGTGTGGCCACAGGCCTGCATCCGACGTGCCCAATGGTGTGCGCCGCCACAGGCCTCCAGCACGAACGACGCGGGCGTACGCTGCGCCAAGTACTGCGAGAACTGCTCGCGATTCAGACGCAGACGGCGAGACACTCGACCGGTCCCACCGGCCTCGGCCACCTCGAAAACCAGCTTTGCCGTATCCACGGCGATGAGCGTAGATTCCATACCGGACCCCTCCTGTGGTTGCTGCTGATGACCAACACATCCAGCGTGGCACTCAGATGCCGATCAAAACAGCGGGAGGAGTCCATTCCATCATTCCAGGCGGGGTCTTTGCCGCCGGCCAAGTGCGCTGGAACATTCTGTGCCCTCGCGCGCCAACAAATGCAATGGCGCACTTAAATCCCGGGCACGTGTCCGGAAGAATCGCACAGGGCGACGCGGTGGCTGAGCACCCTTGGTTGCAGGCGCAAACGGGTCGGGCGCCGAACGAGACCAATGTGACTCGAGTCATCCCTCACGAATAGGGCACATTGAAAGCGAGTTCGGCTCCCCATTTTCTTGCGAATTTCTTGGCGTTCAAGGCGACTGCACTCATCTGATCGGATTCGCACAGGACGATCTTCTTGATGTTCCCTGCGAAGGGAACCGCGCCATGAATGTGGGCTTCGAGCAGCATGTCCGTGCCCAGGGTGTTCGGCGCGCGTGTGCCGTTCCAGCAGGCCTTGATGATGTCGTCGCCCATCTTGTCGTTAAAGGCCATGGCGGCGGCCAGGTGGGTGTACGGGAATTGCTGCTTGATGCCCATGCTCACGTTGCTCGAATAGGTGAACGTGTCCATCGGATAGTAGACCGCGTTCGCCTTCAAGTGATCTGCCAGTACGAAGTAGCTGTTGCCGTACAACGGCGCCGAGCCATGCAGTCGCTTGCCGTAGTTCAGCGCCGCGAAAACCTGTTTGGTCTTCGGATTGAAGTGGGGGCTGGCCGGATGCTGTGCCCGCCTCCCTTCGTCCTGCTGCGCCTTGGTCATCGGGCCTGTCCACGGCGTGGCGTCGACGGCCATCTGCAGGCGTACCCGGGCCGGAGTCAGGCCGGCTCTGGGCGCCAGTCCTCGGGTCAAGGGTGAGGCACCGTCAGTTTTCCAATGCTTGGGGAAGGTCACGCCGTCGTCGGTGTCCGCTCGCTGTTTGGCAAAGTTTGTCCCCACCGTGCGAAGGGTATAGGGGTCTGCTCCCATTTTGTCGCGTTCGTAGGAGGGTAGCTTTTTCCCTGCGAGTTCGTACATCTGCGCATAGGACTCGTAATCGATCTTCTGCGAGAACCACTTCGTCTCGTTGAAATTGATGGTGAGATCGCATCTTTGCATCTCGCTGTTGATGAGCTTGAAGGCGTCCATCCAGCTCATACCACTTTTGTTGAGACCGGCGAGTCTCTGCTGGAGCGCAGCGATGATCTTCTTCTCGTACTCCGGACCTCGCCTTTCAAGCTCTCCCAGTCTGATTTTTACGAAATGCGCTTGCACAAGGCCCGCAGAGGGGCCTGTTACCGGCGCGGCCGACCACAGTTTGTCTTTTGGTACCGGTGGAATGTCTCTTGGCACTGGCGATCCCCCGTCGTGATTGAAGAAGCGTCGAACTCGCAACTCCTGGAGCGTTGCGGTCACGAAGTAACGGTGGCTGGCGACGAGGCAGGGATTGTCCATTCCTCGCCAGCTCCGTTTACGCCGCGCCGGCCGCGTCCCTTACGGCTCCTGTCCGCTCGCTGGTCACGGGCCCCAGGATCCTCGATCTGCGATTGCGCGATTTCCTGCCCCAGGATGACAATGGGCCATGCTATTGCGTGTGGTCCATGGGCAATTTCCGAGTAAACGCCGAGCAAACTCCGAGCTTTCGATATGCCCGAGGCCTTCCCGCTTCACTTTGGACCCTATCGGCTAGCAGGCCCGCAGGGGCCGCTGTTTCGGGACGACCAGCGGCTGAAAGTGAAGCCCAAGGCATTGCGAGTGCTGTGGGAATTGGTGCGGCAGGCCGGAGAGGTCGTCACCAAGGCCGCCCTGCTCGACGCACTGTGGCCAAAAGCCGTGGTCGGCGACGACGCCTTGGCGTTTCAGGTCCAGGCCCTGCGCCGCGTCCTTGAGGACGACCCCAGGCAGCCGCGCTACATCGCCACCCATCACCGGGTTGGCTACGCCTTCATTGCCCCGGTCGCCTTGGCGGCATGGCACGACGCTTCCCGGCTTCAAGACCCCCCTGCCCAATTTACCGATGCCGACCAGCAGACGGAGTCGATCTTCGTCGGTCGTGATGCCGAGCTGGCGCTGGTGCACCAGCGTTACGCCAGGGTTCTGCGCGGCGAGCGGCAACTGCTGTTCGTGAGCGGCGAGGCGGGCATAGGCAAATCGGCCCTGCTGCAGCGCTTTGTCGCTCAGGTGGGCGCCGCAGCGCACATCGGACAAGGCCAGTGCGTGGAGCAGCACGGTATCGGCGAAGGCTATATGCCGGTGCTGGAGGCACTCGCTGCGCTTTGCCGCCAGCCACGCGGAGGGCTGGTTGTCGACGTGCTCCGGCGTGCGGCGCCGAGCTGGCTGATGCAAATGCCCTCGGTCTTTGCGCAGGACGAGCTCGCGGCACTGCAGCAACGTGCGACCGGGGCAGCGCGTGAGCGCATGCTCCGCGAGATCGCCGATGCGCTGGAAGTGATCACCGCGCAGTTTCCGTTGATCATCGTGCTGGAGGACCTGCATTGGAGCGATCCTTCCACCATCGAGATGCTGTCGCTGATGGCGCGCCGCACCGCGCCGGCCCGACTGTTTCTGCTCGGCACCTATCGGCGGGTGGACGCGAACGCCGCGAATCGCCCGATCAAGACCTTGAAGCAGGAACTGGTCGCGCGTGGGAAGGCGATGGAGATCGTGCTCGGTAATCTCCCCCGCACCGAGGTGCAGACCTATCTGTCGCAGCGCTTTCCGGACCGTGGCGAGGAGAGTGGTTGGTCTGCTTTCGTCTATCGGCGCACCGAAGGGCTTCCGCTGTTCATGGTGCAGATGGCCGACTTTCTGACCCAGGAATGCGCGCCAGCGGACATGACCGCAGGCTTGCGGGAAGCGCTGGAGGCGGCAGTCCCCACAGGTTTGCGGGAGATGATCGAAGCGCAGTTCGAACGGCTGACCGAACTGGAGCGACGTGTCCTTGAGATCGCCAGCGTGGCGGGCGTGGATTTCACTGCCGCCAGCGTCGGCGCCGGGGCGGGGATGCCGGTGGAGGATGTGGAGGCCTGCTGCGAGGGCCTAGTGCGGCAAGGGCAGTTTGTCGAAGCTCGCGGGATAGATGTATGGCCTGACGGGACCGAGAGCGGGCGCTATGGCTTCTGCCATGCGCTATACCGGGACGTGCTGTACGCGCGTCTTGGCGCGCGACAGCGGACCCGCGCCCATCTCGCCGTCGGCTTGCGCGAACAGGCTGGCTACGCAGAACGCAGCGCGGAGATCGCAGTAGGGCTCGCGGTGCACTTCGAGCGGGGCAGGGACGGCGTTCGCGCCGTGCACTGCAGCCATCAGGCCGGCGAACAGGCGCTCCGGCGTTCGGCCAACGCCGAGGCGGGACTCCATTTCAAAAAGGCGCTGGCGCTCCTGGCAGCCTTGCCGGAGACCCCCGAGCGCATAGCGCGCGAGCTCCGCCTGCAGGTCGACCTGAGCCTGGCCCTGACCATGACCAAGGGCTATTCCGGTGCAGAGGTGGAAGGCGTCAATGCCCGGGCGCAGGCGCTCTGCAGGCAGATTGGAGAGACGCCGGAGATCTCCGCGGCCTTGTTCCGGGTCGGCCGGTTTTACCTGGTGCGCGGCGAGCTGCGCACGGCGCGCGGACTAAGCGAGCAGTTGCTGCGGATCGCCCTGCACGCAGGCTCCCCCGCGCTGCTCTCACGGGCGCACACGGCGTTGGCGTTTGAATCATTCTCGTTCGGTGAGTTTGCAGCTGCGCAAGCTCACGCAGAACTTAGCGTCGCCAGCGATGATCCCCAACGCTATCGGGCGGCGGCCGTCGTATCGGCGGACGATTCCAGCGCGGTCAGCCTGATGGTCAAGGCCAGAGCGCTGCAGATCCGCGGCTACCCCGACCAGGCGCTGCGCAGCTTGCACGAGGGCGTGGCCCTGGCGAACGGGCTGGGGCTTTCATTTGCGCGAGGCGGTGCGCTGCTGTCGACCGCGGACCTGCATCTGCTGCGGCGGGATAGCCAGGCGGTCCAGACGTCGGCAGAGGCCACGATCACGCTTTCCATCCAGGAAGGCTTTCCGTACTACGTGGCGCGAGCCACGATCTTGCGTGGCTGGGCGCTGGCTGACCAGGGGCAGCCGGAAGCCGGCATCGCCGACATCCGCCAGGGTCTTGCCACTTTCGAAGCGGGGGGCGCGCGGCTGTGGCTGCCGTGCTGTCTGGGTCTGCTGGCCGAGGCATACGGGCGAGCGGGAAAGGTCAATCCAGGGCTGCGCGCGCTGTCCGAAGCTCTGGAGATTGCCAACAGCACCGGGGAGCGCCAGTACGAGCCTGAGCTGCATCGTTTGAAAGGCGAGTTCGCGCTGCAGAAGTCGCGGGCGAATCGGGTGGCCGCCGAGGCGTGCTTCCACCGCGCCATCGCCGTTGCCCGACAACAGGAGGCCAAGACCTACGAATTGCGGGCTAGCCTGAGTCTCGCCCGTTTGTGGCTGCAACAAGGCAAGCAGCAGGAGGCCCACCGGATGCTGTCCGAGATCCTGGACGGGTTCACCGAAGGATTCGATGCGCCGGACCTGCGAACAGCACGGACGGTGCTTTCGGGATCGATGGAAGAGCGAGCAGCCTGAGCCGAACGGGCACCCCCACAGAGGTTGCCGATTCGGTTGGACTATCTCGCGACTGCCGCTAGAGCATTTATTGTTTAAGTGCTGACACGTTTACTGTCATCCTGAGCGCAGCGAAGGATCTAATTGCAGAACGTAGGCACTGTCGTGGAGAAGATCCTTCGCTGCGCTCAGGATGACAATCGTTTTAATTTTGTCTGTGCTTAAGTCAAAACTGCTCTAGCTGGAGATCCGCGACCGCGATGTGCCCTCGGGCATTGGTCGCGTCACACGAGCCAGCGCCAGTCGGCCGTCTCCGACGCGGGCAACTATCCAGAAAACAGCCGCGGTTCCGGCGTCGTCGGAAACCGCGGCGTGGGGTCTGGCAGAGGTATGACGCCCGCAGGAGAGGCCGGTGAGGGACGGATTCAGACGTCGAATCAGAAGCGCACGGTGACGCCGGCCATCACCGAGCGCTCGGCGCCGGGCCGCATGCCGTTTTCGTGGTCGGAGACGTAGAGCTTGTCGGACAGGTTGCGACCTTGCACCCACAGCATGGTCATCGGCTTGCTGCCGAAGCGGTAGCTGGCGCGGGCCGAATAGATGGTGTGACTGCTGACCTCGCCGAGCACGGCGGGCTCGCGGATCTCGATGGATTCTCCCGCGCCCATTTCGATGGGTTCCTTGTCCTCGTCGGCGACCACCAGTTCCTTGGTATTGAGCAGGTCGGTGTAGAAGCTGCCGAGATGGCTGACGGTGACGCTCAGGTGCCAGCCGGCGGAGTGGTCCAGACCCAATGACAGGCTGCCGACGTTGTCGGCGATCTCGGGCACTTCGTTGCCGTCGATCTCGCCGTCGGTGAACTCTGCCTCGGTGAAGTTCCAGGCCAGTTCGGCGAACGGCGCCAAGCCGTTGACCGGCCGGCGGCCGATGCGCAGACCCAGGTCGATGCCGTAGGACACCGAGTCCTCCGCGTTGACCACCACGTTGCGGTCGTCGATGGTGTAGGGCTCCTGGATCACGGTGTCGCGGATCATGTTGTAGAACACCGCGCCTTCCCAGCGCAGCCAGTCGTTGGGTACCGCGCGCATGCCGATCTGGCTGTTGACGCCGGTCTCGGGGTCGAGCGGGAATTCCGCGGCGGTGCGCGCGAAGGCCGGGGTATAGCCGCGCGCGACGTTGCCGAATACCGAGGAGCGGTCATCGACGTCGTACAGGAAGCTGATGCTGGGCAGCACCAGGGTGTTGTCGTCGTCCTGTTGTTCGTGGAAGAAGGTTTCACCCTCGAACACCAGGTTCTTGAGCTGCGTGTAGTGCTCCACGCGGATGCCCGGCGTGACCGTGAGCCGGCCGTAACGCATGGCGCTCTGCACGAAGCCGGACACCGCCGAGGACTGGAATTTCTCCAGCAGCGCTTCCTCCAGCTCGTTTTCACCGAAGAAGTTGCCGCGATTGGATTCGTCCAGGATCTCGCCGATGTCGCCGAAGGACTCGCGGTTGTCGAGGAAGTGGCGCTCGAAGCGCAGGCCCCACTGCAGGGTCTGTTGCGCGCCGAAGGCCTCGATGCCGTCGAGCTGCATGCGCGACTCGATGCCGTAGGTGTTGTAGTGGCGATCACGCGAGATCATCACACCGCTGACGCCGGGCACGAAGATGCGTGCCGGGTCTTCGAACTCGAACTCGGGTAGGGCATCGAAGTCCACCTCGTCGGGATCGACTGTGAAGCGGGGACGGTCCAGATCGGTGGCGAACAGCTGCGTGGACATCGACAGCGCGTCGCTGATCTGGAAGTCATGGGTCAACGCGTACTTCTGGTAGTCCACCGCAATCTGATTGAACTCCTGACCGAAACGCCCGCGCTTGCGGCGCGGGTCGGTGAAGTATTCCACCGGGGTGAGGTTGGACTCGTCGTAGTCGGAGCGTTCGCGGAAATAGGTAGCGGAAAAGCCGAGCCGGTGATGCTCTGCCAGCTTCCAGTCAGCGCCGACGAAAAAGTCGTCGTACTTGGTTTCTTCCAAGTCGAAGGTGCCGTCGGCGTCGAGACCCGAGTAGGCGAAGACGGTGCCGAGCGCGCCGTCGGTCCGGGTGTGCATGGCATGGCGCTTGAAGGTGCTGAGGTCACCGGCGCCGAGCTCGATCGTGGTTTCCGGCGTGGCCGTCGGTCGCTTGTTGATGAAGTTGACGATGCCGTGATTGTTCAGCGGCCCGTGCAGGATGTGACCGGCGCCCTTGAGCACATCGACCGATTCGAGACGCTCTATCGGTGGCGTGTAGTGGGCACTGGGGTCCAGGTAGGTCGAGGCGTTGATCGGCACGCCGTCTTCCAGCAGCAGGGTTTTGCGCGAACGTCGCGAAGGCGCGCCGCGGATGCCGATGCCGGAGCGTCGTCCGAGCGCGTCATCGTCGATATGGCGCACGCCAGGCACGAAGTCGAAGGCATCGTGCAGGGTGTAGGGTCGATAGGTTTCGATGTCTTCGGCACTGAGTCGATGGGCTGCACCGGGCGTGTCGTCGACTTCGTCGGGCAGGCTGGACTCGACGCGGATCGGCGGCACCACGACGGTGGTGGTCGCGCTGACGGCGACCTCTGTTGCCGCCTGCGCCGACTCGGATTCCTGTGCCTTCACCGCATCGAAGACGCCGCAGAGACCGGCCGCAACCATCAGGGCGCTGCGCTTTGTTGTTTGCATCGTATTCTCCCGGCAGAGCGGTCGATTGCCGTTCTGCATCCGTTGTGGTGTCGTTGTCCGGCGCGGTCGTGTCGCGGCGCCTGCCAGGGATGGTACGTGCCGCCATTGGGCTTGCAGCAGCCGTCGCGAAACTCGGGAAATTTTCCTGCGCGAGAATTCCTCCGCGTTCGGAAATGACCCATGGGAGTGTCCCGAAAGTGTGTCGCGGCTGCCACAGAAACGACGACGCACTCGCGATTACGGCGGCGTTTCGCCGTTGCGCTCCGCCGCTTCGGCTTCCGGTTCTGCGGCCGGGCAGGGCGAACGCGCCAACGCGCGTTCGAGCAGCGCACGATTGCGCGCGATGGGAACCACGAAGCTGCGGCGCTTCGGGTGATGCTTGGCGAACAGGCCGGGCCCGTCCTGTTGATTGGGCACTCCGGCCAGGCGCAGTTCGACGGGCTGCTCGCAGGCGGCATCCTCGGTGACGCGGAACAGCGCGCCGCCGGAGACGCCAGCGGTGAGACTGCAATTGGTGGCGTAGCCGCTGATGCGATCCGGCCCCATGATCGCGCAGCGGTCGCCGTACAGACGGTAGTCGCCGGCCGGGCTCATGCCGTCGACCGGGAAGCCGGCGGCGATGAAGTTGGCACGGCCGGGAACGTAGTCGACATCGCCGTCCAGACGCAGGCGCGGATAGTGCGCGGGCGCGGAGCGATTGAGTCGCACCAGCAGCAGCTCGTCGGCGTAATTCGGCGTAAAAGGATCGAAGATGCCGAGATCCAGCGGACGACCTTCAATGACGTGGGCGAACTCCGACTCTCCCTGCGTGCGCGCACTGCGCTGCCCGAATCGAAAACTCACCACGCGCTGCGGATCGAACTGGAAGACCCGCGGCCGTGCGTTGACCAGATCGATTTCCGGAAACACCACGTGGTAGGCGGTGAGCACATGGCAGGCATCGACCAGGGTGCCGGAGCCGGTCTTGCGCAACTCGCCGCGACTCATCGGCGTGGGGACGAAGATCGCACCGACATTGTCGAACGCGCGATAGCGCGCATCGTCAAGGGGAATCACGAAGCGCAGATCGTGTTCCTGTCGCGGCCGCTCACCGGGCCCTTCGAGCGGAGCACGCAATCCCAGGCCGCAGGGCTCGGCGCCCGACGCGGCTGACCCGTGCAGCAGGCACCAACACAGCGCCAGCTGTCGCAGCCTGATCCCTGCGCGCCCGCGGCTGTTCACGTTGCGCGATCCTGCAGACTCCAGCCGCACAGCAGCAGCAGAGCCGCAGCCAGCCCGAACACGAAGCGCAGATCCACCGGTGCGTCCGCCAGGATGGCGAGCTGCGGATCGCGCGCCGCGACGACCAGCGCGGCGGGGTCGGTCAGGCGCAGGTACTGCAGACCAGCAGCGCGCGCCAGATCGCGCAGCTCGGGTTGGCGCAGCGCAGACAGATGCTCGTCGGTGCCGGCAGGGGTTTCGCCCGCATACGCGAAACTCAGTCCGCCGCCTTGCACGACGAAGTTGGGATTGAAGCCCTGACGCTGCGCCTCGTGCGGTTCCCAGTAGCCCACGATGCGATCCTGCGCGTCGAGTTTGGGCACCGGACGCGGCTGTTCGCTGCCGACGCCGACCATCCAGCCGCGGGTGGTGCCGCTGTGTGCCTGCACCGTGCCCAGTCGCGAGGCCTGGCGTCGCGGCGTCTGGTCGCCGTCGCTGACGAAGATCAGGTCCAGGCTCTGCTTGCGCGCCTCCTGTAGCGCGCTGACCACGCCCAGATCGAGCTGCGAGTTACCGGCCCAGGCCATGCGCCACTGCAGGCCGGAGATCACCCGCTCCATCGCCGGATAGTGATCGCAGACCTCCAGCGGATCGAACAGCGGCAGGGTCTGGCCTTCGGCGAACAAGGCCACCGACACCTGCGAGCCGCAGGGCATCGCGGCCAGTACCTGCAGCAGCGCCTCGCGGCCCAGGTGCAGTCGCGAGCGCGTGCCGTCGGCACCCTCGACGTCGCGCACGTTCATGCTTTGGGTCACATCCAGCACCAACAGATAACGATAGGTCGGCGCGGGCATCCACACGCGCGGCGCGGCGAACACCGGCAGCAGACAGACCGCCGCCAGCACCAGCAGGGAGGCGCCGCGGCGCCGGGCGACCACGCCAGGCAATTTCACGGCAGGCCCCGCGCGGTGTTGCCTTCCTTCATGGTGGCCCAGCCCTCGCGCTCGTCCGCTTGCAACTGCACGTTCTCCTGCTGCCGGCTCCAGCCCTGCACCCGCCGGCCCGGACTCAGGCGTTCCAGCAGTTCCAGGTTGTAGCGCGCGGCGTGCAGCTCCGGCTCCAGCCGCAGCGCGCCGCGATAGGCCTCGCGTGCCAACTGCAGGTGCGCCAGGCCGCGCACGTGTGAGCCCCCGGCGGCGATATCGCCAGCCATCAAGCCGATGCGGAGCTGCACATTACCCAGCGCCAGCTTGGCGCGCGCCGCCAGATGCACGTCGTCGGCGATCTCGGCGCGGGTGTAGTGGGCGATGGCGGGCTCCAGTTGTTCGGCCCGTTCCAGATGCCAGCCGGCGGCGTAGTGCAGGTGCGGGTCCAACGGCGCGGCGGTCTCCAGCGCCGCTGCAGTGGTCGGGGTCAGCGCACGCACCTGCGCCTCCACCGTCAGGGTCCGCCGCCACGCCAGGCCGTCCACCACCAGTGCCACCATGCACAGCATCAGGCCCGGCCACGCCAGCACCGGCAGCCAATGTCGGCGCCCGGCCCATCTCTTGCCGGCGGTGGTCAGCCCCTTCATCGGACCGGGCATCATCGGGCCGGCCATGCGGACACCTCGCAGGCGCGGGCGCCGATCAGCACCAGCAAGGCCAGCAGCGCCGCCGCGAACAACGGTGTGGCCAGATCGCGGCGCGGCAGGCGCTGCTGGTAGCGCGTAGGCAGGTGGGTCATGCGGCCAACCTTGGCGATGGCGGTCTGCAGGGCCGCCGCGTCGGTGGCTTCGAACACCTGGTAGGGCATGTCGGCGTCGGTGAAGAAGCGGTGCATGGACAGGCTTTGCGACAGGCTGTCGTCGTCCAGTGCGATCACGCTGTCCTCGCGCGCGCCGCGGGTGTAGATCCATACCAGCGAGGCACGTTCGGCGCGGAACAGGTCCTTCAGCACCTCGCGATCTTCGCCCGCAATGTCGGCGCCGCCGTCGGATACCAGCAGCACCAGGCGCGCGCCGGTATAGGGGCGGTCGCGGTAGTAGTCCAGTGCCATCGCCAGCGCGCGCGCCACGGCGGTGAAGCCGAAGCTGCGCACCTCCGCACTGGCCATGGCAGCCTTGGCGATCTCGCGATCCTCGCTCAGCGGCGCCACTGCGATAGGCGAGGAGCCGAATGCCACCACGCCGAACATGTCGCCCGGACGCTGCTGCATGAAGCTCAGCAGCAGGCGCCGCGCTGCGCCGATCTTGCTTTCCTCGTCCTGCTCCTCGTACGACGACGCCAGCTTCTCCGACATGCTGCCGCTACGGTCGAACACCACCACGATCTGCGCGCCGTGGCCGACGCGCGTCACCGTGCCGCCGTCGAGGTAAGGCCCGGCCGAGGCCACCACCAGCAGCGCCACACAGGTTGCGGCGAGCACGCGCAGCGCGACCGCCATCCAGGTCGAGGTGCGATCGCGCGGCCAGCCGGACAGATCCGGGTAGACGAAAGTGCGCCCGCGGTGCAGCAGCAGCGGCAGCAGCGCCAGCACGCTCAGCGCCAGCAGCCAGGGGTAGGCGAAGGCCAGGTTCATGAACCGCGCGCCGTCGCCATCGGGCGCGGCCGCCCCAGGCTGCGCTCCTGCAGCATGGCGCTGCGACACAGCGCGACCAGGCGCGGCTGCGGCCAGGGTGGCGGCGCATCGCGCCAGTAGAGGTACTGGTGAGCGTGTTCGAAGAACGCAGCGATCTCGGTTTGCAGGGGACGCAGGTACGGCGCTGCCGCGAACAGTCGATCGAGGTTGTCGCGGTACAGCGTCTGCCCGGCGCAGGCCGCAAAAGCCTGATGAACCTCGGCCAGTTGCTGCCGATAGCTTTCCAGGTTCGACGCTGCGACTGACGCGCGACGCAGGCGTCGGTGCAGTCGCGTCAGCGGACCCGGCCAGCGCCACAGCCACGGCAGACGGTCGGCGTGCCAGGCCAGCGCCAGGGCCAGCAGCAGCGCCAGCACGGCCCACAGGCCGAGGCGCCGGGCAGCGGCCGAGTGCGGCAGTTGCGGCGGTGGGCTGGCACGGGGTGTCTGGCTGTCGGTGTCCAGGTTCGGTGGCAGCACCGGCGACAGGTAGAAAGGTTGTTCGGCAACGGTGGCGACGACTTCGCCTTGTGCGGCGGCGAAGCGCAGGGTCAATGCCGGCAGCGCCAGGCGCAGGCTGTGCTCCACCGCGGCAAAGATCTGGTAGCGCAGCACCAGCTCGCCGTGGTCGTGCCAGTGCAACTCGCGCAACTCCAGCCAGTGCTGCACCGGCCCCAGGCTGGGCAGCGACTCGCGTTTCAGGCGGGTGTCGGCGGCCAGCTCGAAACGCACACGCTGCTCGATCACGTCGCCCAGCACGTAACCGCTGTCGCGCAGCAGGACCTGCGCGGGAATGGCAGTGGGCGCAGCGCTAGTCGGCGCCGGCGCTGCCAGCACCACGGATGGCGCCATGCCCAGCACCAGCGCCATGGCGCGCGCGTACCTCACGCGGTCTCCATGAAATAACGCGTCAGGCGGCGCGGGTCGAAAGCGCCGTCGACATGGAAGGGACGGCGGCCGGCGCGATGCAAGGCGGCTTCCAGTGCCTCGCTCCAGGCCTGCCGTGCCGCCAGCAATTGGGTGCGCAGGCCCGGACGCAGCCACACGAAGCGCTGCTGTCCGCTCTCGCTGTCGCGCAGGCGGGCGAAGCCGCGTCGTGGAATGCGTTCGCACTCCGCCGGATCGCGCAGCACCACCGGCACCACGTCGTGGTGGGCCAGCCCGCGCAACAGCGCCGCCAGCAGGCCGGCCGGCCAGCGGAAATCCGAGATCAGAAAGACCAGTGCCCGTTTCGGCGGCAGTTCGGCCAAGGCCTGCAGCAGGCCGGTTGCGCTGCGCCCCTGCGGGCGGAACGTCTGCAGGCGCGCCTGCAGCCAGTCGGCAGCGCTACGGTTGACCCGGGCGGACAGCGCCAGCTCGCTGCGCAGCTGTTCGTCGGCGGCGTAGAAGCCGAAGCGGTCGCCGCCTTTCCATGCCGAGTTGGCCAGACTGGTCGTGATGCGGCACAGCTCGACATAGCGATCATGCACGCCGCGATAGCCCATGGAGGCCGACACGTCAGCCAGCACGAACAACCGCAGCGCGGTGGTTTGTTTGAAGTCGCGCACCCACAGGCGCTGGAACGGATCGCGCAGCGTGGTTCTGAGGTCCAGCCGGCGAGGATCGGGATAGTCGGACAGCGGCACCACGGCGCGGACCTCGTTGCCGCTGCCGGCCACCGTGCCGCGATAGGCGCCGGGCAGCACACCTCCGGGTTTCCAGCGCACCCGGTAATCCACCAGCTCGCCCAAGACCGCGCTCAAGGCGACGGCACCTTGCGCAGGATTTCCGCGCTGAAGGCGCTGGCGATGTGCGCGCGCTGCAGTTCGTAGATCGGCGTGAAGAACACGCGGTGGGCGATCACCTCGTGGAAAACCTGGCACAGGTCCTCCGGCGTCAGGCTGTCGCGCCCGTCCAGCCACGCGCATACCTTGGCGGCGCGGATCAGCATGCTCATGCCGCGCGGGCCGACACCGGCCAGCACCAGTTCGTCGACATCGATGTCCGGCAGGCGGATGCCGTATTCGCCGGGACGATGGGTGGCGCGACGCAGATGGCCGGCAAAGCGCTGCACCGTGTCGCCGGCCTGCACTTGCGTCTGGATGCGCTGTGCCACCTGCGGCAGCGCGCGATGGTCGAGCAGCGCCTCCGGCATGGCGGCGATCAGAGTCTCGGTGTCGTGAAAGCGCGCATCGAACATGAGCTGGCGGTGGATCTCGTCGTCGTCGTCAGGCTCGATCAGCAGTTCCATCAGGAAGCGGTCGCGGGCGGCACCGGGTAGCTCGAAGGTTTCCTCCTTCTCCACCCGATTGCGGTCGGCAAATACCTGCAGATAGTCGAAGCGATGCTCGGCATTGAACGCGGTGACGCTGCGCTCGGCCATGACGCGCAGCAGCAGCGAGTGCACCTGCGGCCGCGCGCGATTGATCTCGTTGAAGAAGAACACCGACAGCTCCGAACCCTGTACCAGCAAGGGACCCGGATCGACGCGCGGGCGACCGTCGCGATCGACGTGAGTGTGGTAGATCAGATCGTGCGGCATCAGGTCGATGGTGCCCTCGATGCGCTGGTAGGCGCCGCCGATGCCGCGCGCGGCCGCGCGCAGAAGCGTGGTCTTGCCGACGCCGACGTTGCCCTCCAGCAGCACGTGGCCGCGTGCCATCACCGCCACGGTCAACAGCCGCACCGCGCGCGCCAGGCCGAGCGCGATGCCGTTGAGTTGGTTTTCGAAGTGCAATGCACGGTCGCGCCATGCATTCATATCGCCATCGGAGCTTTGCATCGCGACTCCCTGATCCGGTTCGCCGCGGGAAGGCGGCGGTTTCTTGTTATGGCCCTGCGCTCCGCGGTTGGCGCCCAGAGCGCCCTATTGCGGGCGGATGATCAACTCGCGCTCGCACACATCGCCCACCTGTTCGCCGCAGGCCTGCGGAACAAGCGCATCGCTCAGGCACAGCCGCACCTCGGTGAGGTAGTGGCTGCGGCATTCGATGGCGATGGATTCAGGCGTCAGCGACGGGTTCATCGCCACGAACGCCTTCTCCAGTTGCGACTTGGAGATGCGCTGGTTGGCGCGGCTGCGCATGAACGACTCGGGCCACTGAAACTGTGCCGCCGCGGCCTCCAACTGTTCGAAGTAGGCCTGCGCCGACAGGCTGCTGCAGGTGCCGCGCGCCTGCCATTGGCGATCAACCTGACCCTCTCCGGGCAACACCGTCTGCACGCGTTCGACCAGCGCGGGAGGTGGGCCGTCGCGTGGCGGACAGTCGGCCGGATAGCCGGCATCACCGTAAGGCCACAGCCCGTGCACCAGCAGCCCGCGCGACGGCACGCAGGGGCCGTGATCGTCATGCTGACCAAGCAGGGCACAGGCCTCGGGCGACCAGGTCAGCGACAGCACCCAGCGATCCGTGGCAGCAGCGGACGCGGGCAGCCAGGCGCCAGCGCACAGCAGCGCAGCGATTGCCCATCGTAAGGACGGTCGGCCGGTCGGAATCATGTTGTGTCGGTCCATGGAGGTAACGCGATTTCCGGTAGTCGTTCGCAAAAGCTGTGCGCGAACGCGCCGGCGCGGCGGCATCTTTACAGGCCTTGCATTGACAGGGCCGAAGCTGCACTGCAGCTCGACAGATCGCAAGTGGAGCGGTGTGGGAGCGGCTGCCACGTGCATTGAGGGCGAGATGGCGTGCGCCCTGGGTCAGCGCCGACACACCCGCGTAGCGGCGCCGACTCAGCGTCTTCATGGCATCGGCCACGCCACCGTCAACGCGCCTCAAAGACCACTGATGCACAAAGGAAAATATCCCGGACGCAAGATGGCACGGCCGCTGCAGTCCAGTGGAGCGCCGCGGCTAAAAGCTTCGCGCGGCGGGAGGTCCTGCCTCGCCTTGCGAACCGATGTCCGGTTCGCCGGCGGGAAGAAGAATCGGGTGGCACGACGCTAAAAGGAGAGGAGAACATCATGCATTCGCGAGAAGTCAAACGCCGAGTCGGCCTGCTGTGCGCCGCATTGATGATGGGGGCATTCTGCGGCTCTGCTGCAGGCAACGCCGAGCAGGTCAAGCGTTCCAAGGATCCCAACCAGTGGGGCGCGCCCGGCGGCGATCTCGCCATGACGCGCCACAGCGAGCTGGCCGACATCAACACCGGCAACGTCAACAAGCTGCAGATGATCTGGTCGCAGTCCAGCGGCACCCTGCGCGGTCACGAGGGACAACCCCTGGTGATCACCGAGGGCGGCAAGACCATGATGTACATGATCAGCGGCTGGCCCAACATCGTGCAGGCGCTGGACCTGGAAGACCCCGACAACCCCAAGGCGATCTGGCGCTACGTCAAGACCACCGACCGTGACGAATCCGCCGTGCCGCGCGCCTGCTGCGACACCGTCAACCGCGGGCTGAGCTATGCATCGGGCAAGGTGGTGTTCGGCACCCTCGATGGCTTCGTCATCGCGCTCGATGCCAAGACCGGCAAGGAGGCCTGGGTCGTCAAGCATGCCTTCCCGGACAAGGGCGAGACCATCACGCCAGTTCCGCTGATCGCCGAGGACAAGGTGTTCATCGGCTTCGGCGGCGATGAGTTTGCGGCGCGTGGTCGCGTATCGGCCTACAACCTGGCCGACGGCAAGAAGGCCTGGGAGTGCCATGCCACCGGCACCGACGAGGATATGTGCATCACCGAGAACACCAACAAGGTGAACCCGCATTACGGTGGCGCCGGAAAAGATCTGGGCACTGCCTCGTATCCCGGTGACGAGTGGAAGCGCGGCGGCGGCGCGAGTTGGGGTTTCTACAGCTACGACCCCGAACTCAAGCTGATCTACCACGCCACCGGCAACCCCGGTCTGTGGAGCCCCTCGTATCGGTGCAAGCACGACACGCACGAAAAGTGCAACGACGGCTCGCAGGACAACAAGTGGTCCATGGCCATCATGGCGCGCAAAGTCGATACCGGCGAAACGGTGTGGGCCTACCAGATGACGCCGTTCGACCAGTGGGATTACGACGGCATCAATGAGAACATCCTGGTGGACTGGGAGATCGACGGCAAGATGCGCAAGGCGCTGGTGCATTTCGATCGCAACGGTTTTGCCTACGTGCTCGACCGTACCGACGGCACCCTGCTGCGCGCCAACAAGTACGTGACGGTGAACTGGGCCGAAAAGATCGACATGAAGACGGGCCGACCGGTAAAGGTCAAGGAGCATTCTCCGTTCGGTCTGGGCGACAACGTGCAGGCCTGTCCTTCGGCCATGGGCGGCAAGGATCAGCAGCCCTGTGCCATCGATCCCAACGAGCCCGGCATGGCCTACTGCCCCACCAACAACTGGTGCATGGAGCTGGAACCGCAGGAGCGCTCGCATACGCAGCAGGGCACGGTGTACGTGTTTGCCAACGTGTTCATGTACCCGGAAAAGCCGGGCACCACCGGCAAGCTCAAGAAGTTCAACGTGCTCACCGGCGAGACCGTATGGGAAGTGCCTGATCCGTATCCGAACTGGGGTGGTGCCATGACCACCGATGGCGGCCTGATGTTTTACGGTAGCCTCGGCGGCGACTTCCGTGCGGTCGACCGCAAGACCGGCAAGGTGCTTTGGAGCCGCAAGCTGGGTTCCGGAATCATTGGCAATCCGGTGACCTACAAGGTCAAGGGCAAGCAGTACGTCTCGGTCTGGGCAGGTATTGGTGGCTGGATCGGCCTGCCGGTCACCGCGGGTCTGGATCTGGACGACAAGTTCGGCGCCATCGGCGCGACGGCCATGACCAAGGCGGCCAACCTCGACAAGATTCCGCAGGGCGGCACGATGTACACCTTCCGCATCGGCGACTGACGCCGGGAGCGGTAAGCTCACCGAAGCGCCCGGCGCCGCAAGACGCCGGGCGCTTCGACGCGTCAGGAGACTCGATATCTCACGGAGAGACAGAGCATGAAAAGCGAACGCAAGACCGCGCTATTGGGGCTGATCGCCGGTGCCGCCATGATCCTGAGCCAGCCGACACAGGCACAGGGCGCCAAGCCGCTGCGTGTTTGCGCCGATCCCGGCAACATGCCGCTGTCGAACAATCGTGGCGAAGGGTTTCAGAACAGGATCGCGGAAGTGGTGGCCGCGGCGCTGGGGACCACGGCAACCTATGACTGGCGGGTCTCCACCGGCCGCGGTCTGATACGCGGCACCCTGAATTCGGACGCCTGCGATCTGTTCATGGACCTGCCGGCGGACATGGAGATGGTGCTGAGCACCCTGCCGATCTACCGCAGTACCTTCGTGCTGGTCCACCGTCAGGATCGGAATTACGAGATCAAGAGTCTGGAGGATCCCTTGCTCAAGGAACTGAGCATCGGTGTTTACCAGATGTCGGCAATCCGCGAAGCTCTGGGCCAGCGTGGCGTCAAGCAGAACACGGTGGTCAAACACATCAGCTACGACGGCGCCACCAACCCGCAGAACCAACCGTCCTACATCGTGCAGCGCGTGATCGATGGTGAACTCGACATGGCAGCGATCTGGGGCCCGTTCGCCGGCTATTACAGGACGCAGAAGCAGGCGCCGATCGAATTGGTGCCGGTCAACGTCATGGACCCGCGCAATCGGCTCGAATTCGAGATGGCAGTGGCGGTGCGGCGCGGCAACCATAATTTCAAGGCTGAGGTCGAAAAGGCGCTGCACGACAAACGCGACGAAATTCGCGCCATTCTCGACGACTACGGCGTGCCGCTGGTGAAGTGCGACGTCTGCCTGATCGACGGCACCTTGCCGTCGCAGGGTCAACGACAGAAATTGCAGATGGCAGCGCCCCTCGACGGCCGGCCGGACGACAAGCCGGTGGACCTGGCCAAGCTGCAGAAATGGCTGCAGGACGGTGCCGACCCGACCCGCGAACTGGCCAACGCGGTGATTGCGGACGACCTCGAACGCGTAGTGTTTCTGGTCGAACACAAGGGCGACGTCAACGCCCCGGACCATGTCGGCTACACGCCTCTGCATAACGCGGCACGCATCGGTTCGGTGGTGGTCGCCGCCCACCTGATCGAGCACGGCGCGCAGGTGAACCGCGCCGACCGCGACGGCTGGACGCCGTTGATGTTCGCCGCCTGGCGCAACGACGCCGACATGGTGAAGTTGCTGGTGTCGCATCGCGCCCGCATCGAGGCCACCAATGCCAACGGCATGACCCCACTGACCATCGCGGCGCAGCACGGCTGGTCGCAGTCGGCATTGGCCTTGATCGGGGCGGGTGCAGACGTCAGCCGTGCTGTCGGAGCCGGCGGCTTCACGCCGTTGATGCTGGCGGCGGCCAAGAATCTCGATGACGTGGTGTCGGCACTTCTGAAGAAAGGCGCGGACGTCGATGCACGCAACACCGCGGGCTATACCGCCTTGATGATCGCCGCAGCCGGAAACTTGGAGGAGATCGCCACCATCCTGCTCGATGCCGGTGCCGACCCCGCGGTGCAGAGCGAGGACGGACGCACGGCGCTGACCATCGCCCAGGAGCGCGAGCATCAAGCCCTGCTGCAACTGCTGCAGAAGCAGAAGCCGCAGGCGTCGCATCGCCAGGCGGTACAGTCGGGCTGATCGTCGGCGACCCCGCGGCGATCCGGTTCAGCCTGCAGTGCGACCCATCCGTCAAGATCGATTCGAACATCACGATACGAGGAGAACAAACGTGTTGAAAACAGTGCTTGCCGCGGCCGCGGCGTTGTCGATGGGTGCCACGCTGGTGGTGGCGTCGGAACCCTCGGCGAAGTCGCCTATCGAGGTGGCGCGGTCTGCCGAGAAAGGGAGTCTCAAGAATCCCTATACGGACGAGAATGCCGAGATTGTCGAGCAGGGCAAGAAGCTTTACTTCAGCAAGAGCTGCAACGGCTGTCACGGTGGCGGTGGCGGTGGCGGCATGTGCCCGCCGCTGAGCAACGATGTGTGGATCTACGGTGGCGACGACGACACCCTGTTCCGCCTCATCGCGCTCGGCACCGACGAGATCTCCAAGGACGGTTATGCGCGTGTGCGGACCGAGAACGTCAAAGGCCCGATGATGCAGTTCGGGAGCTTGATCAAGACCGAAGACGACATGTGGAAGATCATCACGTTCATCCGCTCGAATTATCGCGGTGGCGAATCCAACAAATACGGGACTCCGCCCAAGCCCTGATCCCGGCATGGATCATCCGGACCGGCATCGTCGTGGTGTCGGTCTTTTTTTGTGCCGGTGATTGCGGCGATGGGTCAGATTGGAAACAGGCCGTGTAGCGCGGCGGTCCTGCGATCGCTATCGCGCGTGGTCGGGGTCGTGGATGGTCCTCGCAGGCCGTTGATTGTTATGAATTCGCCGATTCGAAATCGGGCTGGCACGTGCGGTGCTCGGGTTGGAGTCGAGTCCCGCGGATGAGCCTCCGTCGACCCCGCCGCCGGACTCGCGACCTGAAACCGACGGTGGATGAGGGACCCAGTGCGATGAACCGAAGTCCCGCACGATGTGGCCGCAAGCCTGCTCCCGCGCCGTGTGTCGTCGTCGGAATCCGCGTGTGAGCGCAGGCGACCCCAGCGACAAGAATCTGCGCTGTGGACGCGTGGCCGGCGACGTCGCCGTGCAGTTGATGCAGTACGAGCAACCCGCTTCAGATAAGCCTGTTCACGGGCAGACGATGGCAGTACCCTCCAGCGGTAGTAACGAAACCCACGTGGCACAAGGCTCCGCAGACCAGCGCGAGAGTCGCGAAAGAACGCCGCGGGATATCGCGAACGAAAAGCGGACGTCCGCCGATGCGAGACGCGTCGTACTGGAGGGGCTCATGCAACAGCCTGGAGACGGTGCCAATCATGCCAAGCGCATTGAGTTGGCGGTGAGCGGAAAATTCGACGGCATGGAGATCGACTCCGCCGTACGGACTTCATGGAGCCGATGCCTGGGAAGCTATCTGCTCGATCCCCTGCAAGTGAAGAAACCGCAGGTGGTGGAGCGGCGCGAGCTGGAGAGCCGGCGCGAGGCGCTCGGCGCGGTGATGCAGATCGCCCGTATCGAGATGCTCAATCTCGCTCGGCAGATGCAGAACTCCGAGTGCGGCATCATGCTGACCGACGCCGACGGCGTCATCCTCTGTTACGTTGGCGATCCCGCGTTTACGACCGTGGCGCGCCGCAGTGGCTTTCGCGAGGGCGCGGTGTGGAGCGAGCGCGAGCTGGGGACCAATGGCATGGGCACCTGCCTGATGACGCAGCGTCCCATCAAGATCGACCGCGTCGACCACTTCCTGTTGCAGAACACTCAGCTCACCTGTTCGGCAGCTCCAATCTTCGACGGCCGCGGAAACGCGATCGCGGCGCTCGACATTTCCGGCTGCTCCAGCGCCGCGCAATCTCACACCCTGGTGTTGGTGGACCTGGCGGCGCAGAACATCGAGAACCGTGCCCTGCTGGCCGTCTGCCGGCAATACCACGTGATGCGGTTTCATCCGCACGCCGAGTTTGTCAGCACCATCGGCGAGGGCGTGATCGCCTTCGACGAGTCCGGCGCGATCGCCGGCGTCAACCGTAGCGCGCTGTCGCTGCTGGGCCATCGCGATCACGACGCGCTGATCGGACGCAACGTGGATACGGTGTTCGATATCGGCGTCTGCGGTCTGCAGCACTGGTCCAGCAACGGCGTGTTCCGGCCCGAGGTGATCGTTACGCGCAGCGGGCACTTGCAGGTTTTCGCAACGGTGCAGTCGCCGGTGCGTCACCCTGCGCGCACGGCAGCGTCGCGAACCACGGCAACCGACGCGCACGGCGCGCCAACGGATGCGCTGGATGCACTGCGCTCCGGCGATGCGGGCGTGGACGCCAATATCCAGATCGCCAGACGAGTGCTCGATCGCGACATCTCCGTGTTGCTGCTCGGCGAGACCGGCAGCGGCAAAGGCCATTTCGCCAAGGCCCTGCATGCGTCGAGCCGCCGCGCAGACAAGCCGTTCGTGTCGGTCAATTGCGCCGCAATACCGGAGCTGCTGATCGAAAGCGAGCTGTTCGGTTATCGCCCGGGCGCCTTCACCGGTGCCGCGCGGCAAGGCCATTGCGGGCGCATATTGCAGGCCAACGGCGGAACCCTGTTCCTGGACGAAATCGGCGATATGCGGCTGTCGCTGCAGGCGCGACTGCTGACCGTGATCGAGGACCGCGAGGTGCTGCCGCTCGGCGCTTCCAAGCCGGTCCCGGTCGACATTCGTATCGTCAGTGCGACGCATCGGGTGCCGGGCGACATGATCGCCGATGGCTTGTTTCGCGAAGACCTCTATTACCGTCTCAACGGCGTCACCCTGACCATGCCGGCGTTGCGCGACCGCAGCGACGTGGCGGCGGTGATCCGGCGCATCGTGCAGATGGAGGCCGGACCGGAACGCCGTGTGCAGGTCGATGATCGCCTGATCCAGCGGCTGCTGACGCTGGACTGGCCGGGCAACATCCGACAGCTTCGCAACACGCTGCGCACGATGCTGGCGTTGTCCGAGGGAGACGCGCTGGGTCTCGAAGACCTGGATCAGACCGCCATGCTGGGTCTCGGGCCTCATGCACGCAGCCACGACACTGCGACGGCTCCGCCGCCGGTGACCGTCACTGCCGCCGATGTTGGTCGCGAGCAAGAAGACATTCTCGCCAGCGCCGAGTGCGATGCGCTCAAGCGCACCTTGGAGGCGTGTCGGTGGAATGTCAGCGTGGCCGCGGTGCGGCTGCATGTCAGCCGCAAGACCATGTACCGAATGATGCATCGCCACGGTCTGGTACGCCGCAGTGCAGGGGACCCGACGATGCACGAGTCCGATTTGACCCGCGGAGTGCCAGGCTGATTCGCAGCCGGGGTTTCTCCGCGGCTAGCTGGCCGCCGCAACTTCAACCAGGGAGAAACCATGAGCGCAGTCTCGCTACATCCATCGATCGACGGGGGCATCCGCCCCGGCTCGTCCGGCTTCGCAGGCGGCACCCTGCAATGCCATTGCGCCGACCGCAAGGTGCGGGTCTCGGTGCAATCGCAGTCGGCGCACAATCATGCCTGCGGCTGCACCAAATGCTGGAAACCGGCAGGTGCCATGTTCTCGGTGGTCGCGGTGGTGCCGCGCGACAAGCTGACGGTGACCGACAACGGCGACAAGCTCGCGGTGGTCGACAGCAACGCTGCCATTCAGCGTCACGCCTGCAGCGGCTGCGGTGTGCATCTCTACGGCCGCATCGAAAATTCCAAGCATCCGTTCTTCGGATTGGACTTCATCCACACCGAGCTGTCACCGGATAGCGGCTGGCAGGAGCCTCAATTTGCCGCGTTCGTATCTTCGGTGATCGAAGCAGGCACGCCGCCGGAACAGATGGGTGCGGTGCGCGCAAGACTGCGCGAGCTGGGCCTGGAGCCCTACGACTGCCTGTCGCCGCCCTTGATGGATGCGATCGCCTCGCATGTGGCCAAGGCCGCCGGCACGCTTCAGTAAGTCAGCATCGGCGCCTGCGGGACCCGGCTTCCTCGGCCGCCGGGTCCCACGGGGACCGATCAGGGGGTGTCGAGCGTACCGACAGTGCGCGGCCAGGTGACGATGCCCCAAGGTAGCTCCTTGTCCTCGATGCGCTGCGTCACCTTGAGCGTGGCCACATCGATCACTACCACCTCGTGAGAGCGTCCGCAGGTCACCAGCAACTGGCTGTCGTCCGGCGTGAACGTGAAGTGCCAGCAACGCTCGCCGGTTGGCACTTCCCCGACCAGCTCGTGGCTGGTGGCATCGAACACCTGCATGGAATTGCCGTGCGCCAGCGCCACATACAGGCGCTTGCCGTCGCGGTCGTAGGTGATGCCATTGGGTACCTTGCCGGTCGGGAAGGTTTTTACCGGATCGAAGTTCTCGTCGAGGATCAGCACCTTGTCGCCGAACTCCAGGGTCACTGCGTACTGCTTGCCGTTAGGTGCCATCTTGATGCCGCGCGGGCGGATGCCCAGTTCGGCGGTGTCGATGGACTTGACCATCTCGCCGGTTCCAATGTCGTGAACCGACACCGTGTTGTCGGCTTCGTTGGTGATCAGGATCTTGCTGCCGTCGGCGGAGAATTCGATGCCTTCGGTTTCGATGCCGCCGGTGATGTTCCTGATGACCTCGCCCTTGTCCAGATCGACGATGGCGATCTGCGCCGGTTCGGTTTCGCGGGATTCGCGCTCTTTCTCCAGCGCCTCGAATTCGGGTGTGCCGGGTTTGGGTGGCGGTCCTGCCTGCGATTCGGGCTCGAACGAAACAAACGCCTGATTGCCGCGCGTACGCACGAATTCTGGGTTTTCGCCGATCGGTACCTTCTTGATCAGCTTGCCTTGCGCCCGATCGACGATCGACAGACTGCCGTCGCCGCGGTTGGCCGTCACCAGATACTTGCCGTCTTCCGAAACGCCAATGCCGCGCGGTTCCTCGGCGCCCGGATCGATGCTGCCCACGGTCTTCATGGTGGCCAGATCGATCACCGTCACCGGACCGTTCTGATTGCTGATATAGGCCAGGCCCACGTCGCTCTCGGGGATCGCGGCGCTGGTGTCGGATGCCTGGGTATCGGCCGCAGTGTCTGCAACGGCCTGACTTTCGGGTTCTGACTGCTGGCCCTGGCAGGCCATCAGCAGACCGGCCAACACGACCGCGATGCTGCTAGAGATTCTCATGCTTCCTCCTTATCGATTGCCTTGCCCCGTGTGGGCGCACGCCTGGCGTGGGGCTGGTAGTGGCGCCGCCACGTGTGTTGCCGTCGTGGCGTGTGGCGTGCGTGCAACTTGGCGGGCGGTTCAGCGTAACGATGCGCGATCGGGAAATTTTCCCGCCACCTCTCTGACGGTCAAACCCTAGAGCCGGCAATCGCAGTTTCCGCGCCAGAGTCGACTCGGGCAGCAGTCGTCGGCCGCGTGCCGCGCGTCAATGCCGGTCGCGTCGTGCGCTCGCCACCGCGATGCCGTGGTGCTTGATCTTTCGATACAGCGTGTTGCGGCTGATGCCCAGGCTGCCAGCAGTAAGGCTCATGTTCCAGCGATGACGCTCGATGGCTTGCAACAGCGCGTCGCGTTCGGCGGCGGCCAGCGGGTTGATACGCGTGTCGCTGCCGGCTGCGTGCCAGTCGGCCGGCGCAGACTGCGTCGCGTGCGGCGGCGGGGTGGCGGCGTCGCGTATCTCGCGAGGCAGGTCCATCAGGCAGATCACGCTGCCTTCGCTGATCGCCAGCGCGGTGCGGATGACGTTGCGAAGTTCGCGGATGTTGCCCGGCCAGGGATAGGCCATCAGGCGTTCGAACGCCACCGGCTCGATCGCTGCAGGCTGGCGGTCGTCGGCCTCGGTTGCCAGATAACGGCGGATCAGAGCTTCCTTGTCGCCGCGCTCGGCCAGAGACGGCAGCTCCAGGGTGATGCCGTTCAGGCGGTAGTAGAGATCCTCGCGAAACTCGCCGCGTTCGATCATGTCGCGCAGCTTGCGATGCGAGGCGCAGATCACGCGCAGGTCCACTTTGACCGGCGCCTCGGCACCGAGCGGAACGATCTCGTGCTCTTCGAGCACGCGTAGCAGGCGCGTCTGCAGAGCCAGCGGCATGTCGCCGATTTCGTCCAGAAACAGGGTACCGCCGGAAGACTGCAGCACCTTGCCTTTCATGCCCTCCCGGCGTGCGCCGGTGAAGGCGCCGGCCTTGTAGCCGAACAGTTCGCTTTCGATCAGGGTTTCGGGAATGGCGGCGCAGTTGACCGCCACGAACGGTTGCGCGGCGCGGGCGCTGGCCAGATGCAGCGCCCGTGCAAAGGCTTCCTTGCCCGAACCGGTGGCGCCCTGGATCAGCACCGACACTGCGGAGTTGGCGATGCGCCGGGCGCTGCGGATGTTGCGCAACATCTGAGGATCGCTGCCGGCGATGTCTTCCAGAGTCATGCCCTGTTGCGCCGGACCTGCCGGGATCTGGCTGTAAACACGTTCTTCCCGCATCGTCGGCATCGGGTCGAGCGCGACCGCGCGCTGCTGACGACCGTCATGAACGCTGACGAAGAAACGGCGGCCGCGATGCAGATCGCGCACCGGCCAGATCGCCTGTCGCGCGGTGGACGCGGCGGCCGTCAGTTCGTCGAAACGCGCGTCGAATATTTCTGCCAGTGGGCGGCCCACCAGATCGCGTCGTTCGTGGGCGCCAAGCAGACGGGTGGCGGTTTCGTCGGCGGCGATGACGATGCCGTCCTCCGACAGGGTCAGTGCGCCATCGTGCAGCAGGTTCACCAGTTCCGGCCGGCTGTGAAAGCGCAGCACGAGCTGCTTGTGGTGGCGGCGCAGGAACAGGCACTTCTCGATCATCTGCGCCGACAGATTGACCAGTGCCAGGGTGTGCATCTGGCTGCTGCGGGTATCGTGGGAGCCTACCGTGGAGGCATCCAGCACCGCGATCAGCGCGCCGGAGGGATCGCGTACCGGCGCGCCGGTACAGGACAGGCCGATGTGTCGGCTGCGGAAATGGTCGCCGCGATGCACGGTGACCGAACGACCCTCGGCGATGCAGGTGCCGATCCCGTTGGTGCCCTCGTGGCGTTCGCTCCAGTCGGCGCCGACGAGCAGGCCGGCGCTGCGGAACGACTTGCGCATCGACGGATCGAGCTTCTCGCGCAGGATGATGCCACTGGCGTCGGTCAGCAGCAGCGCGTATCCGGAGCCGGAGATCTGATCGTACAGCGACTCCATCTCTGCATCGGCGATGGCGACCAGTTCGTCGTGCTGGGCCTGCAATTCCTTCAGGCAGGTCGGATCGAGCACAGTGGGCGCATACATGCGCGATGGATCGAGCCGGTAGTCGTTGACGCAGCGCGTCCAGGAGGAGCCGATGGCGCCCTCGACCAATTCGCGGCCCGGTCGCGGGGTGCCGTGAACCTGTCTGAGAACGTCTTCGGCGTGCTGCAGCACGAGCGCGTCGGCCATTCGTATCCTCCAGGGTGCAGTGCGGGATCCCTGATCGACGGGATCTCTCGTCTGAATCGGCGTAGCGCAGCAAGCATGCCATGTGCGCCGGCACAGCGTGTCAGCGGAGATACACCGGCTCGACGGGTCGGATTCGAAGCATGTTTTCTGGGAAGATCCTCTCGTGTGTGTCATCCCCGGAACACAGTGGAGCCAAATGACCTGTTTGAGTGACAGTGCAATTCGCGTTCGGTCTGGGTTGGCGCGGCCTGACCCAGGCACTGTTCGTCATTCGGGCGGAAAGACGCTTGGCAGGTTCCTTGCTCTCGCGTTCGGGTCTTAGTGGGGCGCCGCCGGTGCGGAGTCTGCCCGGGACGCGACGCTTTCAATCAGCCAGCCTGCATCGCCAGGCGCATCGAGGAGATAAGTCATGGATGGAGATCGCAATTTGACGGCGTTGCTGCCGTCGGTACAGGCGTTTATCGGGACCCCGCGCAAGGTATTGATTGATGGCCAGTGGGTGGCGGCCAAGTCGGGCAAGACCTTTGAGGTATACAACCCCGCCACCGGATCGGTGATCGGGCACGCTGCCGCCTGTGAGAAGGCCGATGTTGACGCCGCGGTGGCTGCCGCGCGCAAGGCCTTCGATCATGGTCCGTGGACCAAGATGACCCCCTCCGAGCGCGGTCGCATCATCTGGAAGGTTGGCGACCTGATTCTCAAGTACACCGAAGAACTCGCCCAGCTCGAATCCATCGACAACGGCAAGCCCATCAGCATTGCCCGGGCTGCCGACGTCGTCCTGGCCGCTGACATCTTCCACTACATGGCCGGCTGGGCCACCAAGATCGAAGGCAACAGCCTGCAGCTGTCCGTCCCCTACACCCCTGGCGTCGAATACCAGGCCTTCACCCGCAAGGAACCGGTCGGCGTCGTCGCCCAGATCATCCCCTGGAACTTCCCCCTGCTGATGGCCGCCTGGAAGCTCGCCCCCGTGCTCGCCTCCGGCTGCGTCGTCGTCATGAAGCTCGCCGAAGAGACCCCCATGTCCGGCCTCAAGCTCGCCGAGATCATGCAGGAAGCCGGCGTGCCTGACGGCGTCGTCAACATCCTCACCGGCTTTGGCGAGACCTGCGGCGCCCCCCTGGCCGCCCACCCCAATGTCGACAAGGTCGCCTTCACCGGCTCCACCGAAGTCGGCAAGCTCATCGTCAAAGCCGCCAGTAACGACCTCAAGAAAGTCACCCTGGAGCTCGGCGGCAAGAGCCCCAACATCATCCTCAACGACGCCGACCTCGACATCGCCATCCCCGGCGCTGCCATGGGCATCTTCTTCAACCACGGCCAAGCCTGCTGTGCCGGCTCCCGACTGTTTGTCCAGGAAAAGGTCTACGACAAGGTCGTTCAGGGCATTGCCGACATCGGCAAGAAGATCAAACTCGGCCCCGGCCTCGACCCCAGCACCGAAATGGGCCCCATGGTCAGCCAGACCCAGTACGAGCGCGTCTCCGGCTTTCTCACCTCCGGACGCGAACAAGGCGCCCAGGCCCTGTGCGGCGGCAACCCCGTCACCGGCAACGGCTACTTCATCGAACCCACCGTCCTGGTCAACACCAACGACCAGATGAAGGTTGTCCAGGAAGAGATCTTCGGACCGGTCCTCACCGCCATGCCGTTCAAGGACGTCGACCAGGCTCTGATCGACCGCGCCAACGACAGCCTGTACGGCCTGGCCGGCGGCGTATTCAGCACCAACATTGGCCTGGCCCACAAGATTGCCAACCGACTCAAGGCCGGCACCGTGTGGGTCAACTGCTACAACATCTTCGACGCCTCGATGCCCTTTGGCGGCTACAAGCAATCCGGCTGGGGACGTGAGATGGGCCATGAAGTGCTGAAGAACTACCTCGAAACCAAGAGCGTCTGCGTCAGCTTGGGTGGCGCGATCTGAGGTCGTCCGACGGTAACTGGCTTGCCCGGGGGAATCACGACCAGACGAGGGTTTCTTCACCCGTATCACCTGGCATCCGGTAACGCTCAAGGCCGCTCCCATGGAGCGGCCTTTTTTTGTCGCTGCGTTGGTATCGACGACCTGCCGGGGTTCGATCGAATGCGTCACGGACATCGCCAACCGGTGCGGTCGCGCGGACCGTCACCGGAACGGGACAGCGCTGTGTCGCTGCAATGCGGCAGGGGTGAGGCAGCGACGGTACAAGAACCCGATACCGTTCATCCAAACTTTTGTTTTTTTTGAACAAACGTGAGTGGCACATCGCTTGCCACATGGCGATGTGAACCGCCCCGGGAATCTCGGAGGCTCCCTCACTTGAGAGAATGGAGCCATGACCAGAGCATCGAAGTATTCCCCGGAAGTGCAGGAGCGCGCGGTCCGGATGGTGGCGGAGCACGCGGCGCAGCACACCTCGCAGTGGGCGGCGATCGAATCGATTGCCGCCAAGATTGGTTGTACGGCCGAGACGCTGCGGCGCTGGGTGCGCCAGGGCGAGCGTGACGCCGGCGTGCGGCCCGGCCTGACCACGGCCGAGGGCGAGCGCATCAAGGCGCTGGAGCGCGAGAATCGCGAGCTGCGCCAAGCCAACGAAATCCTGCGCAAGGCGTCAGCGTATTTTGCGCAGGCGGAGCTCGACCGCCCGTTCAAACGATGAAGGCGTTCATCGACGAGCATCGCTCGGTCCACGGGGTCGAGCCGATCTGCAAGGTGCTGCCGATTGCCCCGTCGACGTACTACGCCCACGCGGCTCGCGAGGCAGACCCACAGCGCCGTTCTACGAGGGACCAGCGAGATCGAGCGCTGGTGCCGGAGATCGAACGGGTCTGGAACGAAAACTTCCAGGTCTACGGCGTGCGCAAGGTGTGGCGGCAACTGCGGCGCGAAGGCTTTGATCTGGCCCGCTGCACGGTGGCGCGCCTGATGAAGCGCCTGGGCTTGCGTGGCGTCATCCGCGGCAAGTCGGTGCGCACGACGGTGAGTGATGCCAACGCACCTTGCCCGCTGGATCATGTCCGTCGTCACTTCAAGGCGGATCGGCCGAACAAGCTGTGGGTCTCGGACTTCACCTACGTGTCGACCTGGCAGGGCTTCGTCTACGTCGCCTTCGTCATCGACGTCTTCGCCCGGCGCATCGTCGGCTGGCGGGCTTCGTCCTCGGCGCGGACCGACCTGGTGCTCGACGCGCTGGAGCAGGCGCTGCATGAGCGCAAACCGGTCGGCCCGGATCGGCTGGTGCATCACAGCGACAGAGGTGTCCAGTACGTGTCGATCCGCTACACCGAGCGTCTTGCCGACGCGGGTCTCGAACCTTCCGTGGGCAGTGTGGGCGATTCCTACGACAACGCGCTGGCCGAGACCATCAACGGCTTGTACAAGGCCGAGGTGATTCACCGGCGGCCTTCCTGGCAACGCCGCGAAGACGTCGAGTGGGCCACGCTGCAGTGGGTGGACTGGTACAACAATCGCCGACTGATGGAACCGCTTGGCGACATCCCACCCGCCGAAGCAGAAGCTGCCTACTATTCACAAATCCCGAGTCTCGCCCTCGCGGCGTGACTCACAACAACGAGCCTCCGGGAAAACCGGGGCGGTTCAGTACAGCTTTATGGGTCGCCGTTGGGCAGACGAGCTCGGCAGTCGCGACTGAATCGGAAATAAGCAGTAAGGTCTTGCCAGCGGTGGTCTTTGCCCCGCTTATGGGATTTAATCCTGAAGCTGGCATCGAAAGTGCTAACGGCACCCCGCCGCGCAGCAGAGCTTGCCAGCGGTAGCCCCTATAAGGATTCGGAGGAGTCACTATGAAAGCGTTCAGATTGCGGGGAGGGTCCGTTTCGCGGGCCCCGTTGATGTGGTGTTTCGGCGTGTTGCTGGCGCTCGGCAGCGGCGTGGCAACGGCGGCGGGCGTCACCGACGCCATGATCAAGAACGACACGGCGTCGAATGACGATCTGCTGACCGTGGGGCTAGGCCTGCATGGACAGCGCCACAGCCCCCTGACGCAGGTCAACCCCAACACCATTGGGGATCTGGTGCCGGCGTGGACTTTCTCGCTGGGCGGTGAAAAGCAGCGTGGGCAGCAGGCGCAGCCGTTGATTCACAACGGCAAGATGTTCATCACCGGCTCTTACTCGCGGATCTGGGCGCTGGATGTGAAGACCGGGCGGCGCATCTGGGGTTACGAGCACCGTCTGCCGGACGGCATCATGCCGTGCTGCGATGTCATCAACCGCGGCGCAGGCCTGTACGGCGACCTGGTCATCTTCGGCACCCTGGATGCGCGCCTGATTGCACTCAATCAGGACACCGGCAAGGTTGTATGGAACGAGAAGCTCGGCGATTACAAGGCCGGATATTCGTACACGGCAGCGCCGTTGATCGTCGATGGCTTGGTGATCACGGGTGTTTCCGGTGGCGAGTTCGGCATTGTCGGCAAGGTTGACGCGCGCGATGCCAAGACCGGCAAGCTGATCTGGAGCCGTCCGACCGTCGAAGGCCATATGGGCACGCTCAACGGCAAGGACAACGGCATCACCGGCAAGCTCAACGCGAGCTGGCCCGGCGACATGTGGAAGTATGGTGGCGCCGCTACCTGGCTGGGATGCACCTACGCAGACGATACCAAGCTGGTGTATTGCGGTACCGGCAACCCGGCGCCGTGGAATGCGCATCTGCGGCCAGGTGACAACCTGTATTCCACTTCGACCCTGGCCATCGACGTCAAAACCGGCAAGATCAAGTGGAGCTATCAGTCCACGCCAAACGATCACTGGGATTTCGACGGCGTCAACGAATTCATTCCGTTCGATCTCAAGGACGGCACCAAGGCTGGCGCCAAGGCTGATCGCAACGGATTTTTCTATGTCATCGATCGCACCAACGGCAAGCTGATCAACGCCTCGCCCTTCGTCACCAAGCAAACCTGGGCCAGCGGCGTCGATCTCAAGACCGGCCGCCCCATCGAGTCCAACAACCGGCCTGGCGACCCCGCCAAGGTGTCAGCCGACAAGGGCGAGTCGGTGTTCTCGGCGCCATCTTTCCTCGGCGGCAAGAACTGGATGCCGATGGCATATAGCCCGGATACCGGCCTGTTCTACGTGCCATCCAACGAGTGGGGCATGGACATCTGGAACGAGCCCATCACTTACAAGAAGGGTGCGGCGTATCTTGGTGCCGGGTTCAACATCAAGCCGCTTTACGACGACTACATCGGCGCGCTGCGTGCGATCGACCCCAACACCGGCAAGATCGTGTGGGAAGCCAAGAACGATGCGCCGCTATGGGGTGGCGTGATGACCACCGCGGGCAACCTGGTCTTCACCGGCACGCCGGAGGGTTATTTCAAAGCCTTCGACGCCAAGACGGGCAAGGAGTTGTGGAAGTTCCAGACCGGCTCCGGCGTGATCGGACAGCCCGCCACCTGGGAAATGGACGGCGAGCAGTACGTGGCGGTGCTCTCCGGTTGGGGCGGCGCGGTGCCGCTGTGGGGCGGTGACGTGGCCAAGAAGGTCAAGGACATTAGCCAGGGTGGCATGGTGTGGGTGTTCAAGCTGCACAAGTCGGGCGGCCAGGTCGCGGCCCAGCACTAACGCCGGTTTCGTGTGTCCATCGAGGGGGCGGAGCGATCCGCCCCCTCTCTCGTGAACAGCGGCCTACCATAGACGTCGCTCCTCTCAGAAGCCTTCGAAACATGAACAAGACTCTCTCAGCCCTTGCATTGCTGGCGCTCTCCGTTTCCGTCGCGCACGCCCACGGCGATGTGACGCCGCAAGGCGTCGACATCGGGGGTCTGCCCAAGCTTGAGGGCGAGCAGACCGTCAATCCCTATCGTGGCAACGCCGAGGCCGCCAAGATCGGTGACTCTGCCTACAACCAGAATTGCGCGCGCTGCCACGGCCTTGGCGGTGTTTCCGGGGGGATCGCTCCGGACCTTCGTTACCTGCCGCCGGGCGAGGAAGGCGACGAGTACTACGCGCAGAAAGTCCGCAATGGCGTGGTCCGTAACGGCATGACTTACATGCCGGGCTTCTCCGAGGTGTTCTCCGAAGAAGCGGTGTGGGCGATCCGGTCGTGGCTCGACACGGTGTACACCGATGAATAAGCGTCTGCGCGGCGGACTTGCGCCGGTGATCGCGGCGCTGGCCTTGATGGCCTTAGCCGGCGGTTCGATCGCCGTGGCCGACGACGAAGCGCTCGACACCTTGGAGACCGTCAAGGCGCGCGGTACGCTGGAAGTGGCGCTGTACGACGCTTTCCCGCCGTATTCGTACAAGGCTGACAAGGGTGGCCCCAGCGGCGTGGACGTCGACCTTGCGCGCGCGTTGGCTGAAAAACTGGGCCTCCAGACCAAGGTGCGCCTGTTCCCCGCCGACGAAAGCATGGGTGACGACCTGCGCAACAACCTGTGGAAGGGGCACTACCTGGGCGGTGGTGTCGCCGATGTGATGCTGCATGTGGCGGCGGACCCGAAGTTTGCTGCGCAGGAAGACAAGGTCGCGTTCTTCGGCGCCTATTTCAACGAGGCGGTGACCGTGGTGTATCACCCTGATCGCATGGAGGCGTTCGAATCGCCGATGGCGCTGAGCACGCAGAAAGTGGGCGTGGAGATCGACAGCATCAGCGACTACTACCTCAGCGGCGCATTCAACGGCCGGCTGCGAACCGCGGCGGTTCGGCACGGCTCGCTTGTCGAGGCGGTCACGGCATTCAAGAACGGCGAAGTGGACGCGGTGATGGCGCCGCGCGGCGAGCTGCAGGGCCTCATGAGCGCGGCGGATTTCGGCAAGGTCGAATTCAAGCAGCAGGAACTGGTGGGTTTGTTCCGCACCAGCTGGGACATCGGCATGGCAGTCAAACAGGCCGACGACACGGCCTTGCGCGACGCCCTCGACAAGGCGCTCGAAGACCTGAAAACCGAGGGCAGGCTAGCGGAGATCTTTGCGGCGCACGGCGTCGACTACGTAGCGCCGAGCACCGCGCTGGCGGGCGGAAGCTGACCGAGTGCGTGCCACGCTGCCGGCGTTGCTGTGGTGGGCCCTGACGACCGGTGCGGCGCATGGCGCAACCGCCGCCGATCCGTTGCGCTCGCCGAGCTGGGACGCCATGGTGGCGCGACATCTGGACGGTGGGACCGTGGTGTTCGACGACCGAGTGCAAGTGCGTTTGCCGGCCTCGGCCGAGGACCCGATGTCGGTTCCGGTCGAAGCGCGAGTCGAGGGACTGGAGGGGATTGAGGAAATCCGGCTGATAGCTGACCTCAATCCCTTGCCCCTGATTCTCAGCTTTCGCCCGATCCGGGCAGACCCTTTCATTGCGTTTCGATTCAAGGTGGAGCAATCCACGCCGGTGCGCGCCGCCGCGCGAACGCGTGACGGCGTCTGGCATGTCGGTGGGGGCTGGCTGACCGCCAGCGGCGGCGGTTGTACCGCGCCCAGCTTTGGTACCGGCAGCGGCCTGTGGCGAGATCAGCTCAATCAGGTCAGCGGCGGCCTATGGCCGCGCGGCGAGCATGCAAGCCGCCTCAAGCTGCGTGTGATGCATCCGATGGATACGGGGCTGGCTCCCGGGATTCCGGTGTTTCACGTGGAGTCGCTGAGTGTGGTTGATGAGGGCGGGGGAGAACTGGCATTGGTCAAGACCTATGAGCCGGTCTCCGAGAACCCGGTGCTGAGCCTGGACCTGCATTATCGTGGCCCGGTGAACATCGTGGGGCGCGATATTCAGGGCAATCGGATCGCGGCGCGGGTCGCGCCGTGAGGATGCTAGGACGGCGGGCTGCGGCGATCTGCGCCGCGATGTGGACGATGGCGGCGGTCGCGGCGGAAGACCCATTCGACTACCAACTGCAGGCCAAGGCGGTCGCAGATGGCGCGTTCGTGTTCGAAGGCCTGACTCAGCATTTTTCGCGCGAGAACGGCGGCAACATCGTCAACACCGGCTACATCGTCACCGATGACGGCGTGGTGGTGATCGATACCGGACCCTCGCGCCGCTACGGCGAGCAGATGCGTGCGGCCATTGAGCGCAGCAGCGGAAAGCCGGTGTCGCAGGTGTATCTGACGCACGCGCATCCCGATCATTTTCTGGGCAATCAGGCGTTCTCGGATGTGCCGATCGCTGCGTTGCCAGCCACGGTGCAAAGCATCCGTAGCGTCGGTGACGACCTCGCGGCCAATCTCTACCGGATGGTGGGCGGCTGGATGGAAGGCACCGAAGCGGTGAACCCGACGCAGGAAGCGCAGCCCGGCGAGGTGACTATTGGCGGTCGCAAGCTGCAGTTGATCGCCATGGCCGGTCATACCGAAGCGGACCTTGTGGTCTTCGATCAGCGCACCCGCACGTTGTTTGCCGGCGACCTCGTATTTTTCGAACGTGCGCCGACCACCCCCAATGCGAAGATTCAGCGTTGGATCGATGCGCTGGACCGGCTCGAGAAGCTTGACTACGCCGTCGTGGTGCCCGGGCACGGGCCGGTGATCCGCGACGGCGCCGCCATTGCTCAGACGCGCGACTACCTGCGCTGGCTGCGCCAGAGCCTGCGCGCAGCCGCCAGCCAAGGCCTGGATCTGAACGAAGCGATGCAGACCGCGGTGCCGCTGCAGTTCGCGCGGTTGGCCGTGTTCGGGGAGGAGTTCGCGCGTTCCGTGGTACACCTTTATCCCGACATCGAACTCGAAACATTGAACCCGGCACCATCGCCCTGACGATCACCACAGCGTCGGTTATCCACGGCTAGGGAGGCAGAAGTCCATGCGATTGTTTTGTTGCGGCCTACTCATCGCCGCGGTGTTGCCGTACGGGGTCGTGACTGCCGGCGAATGGCCGCAGCACGGTCACTCGTCCGGGAACCAGCGACTGTCGCCGATCCGCGATATCGACACTGCCAGCGTCAAGAAACTGGTGCCCAAGTGGATCTGGCAAAGCGGCGTGGTTGGCACGTTCCAGGCGACGCCCATCGTGGTGGACGGCGTGATGTACGTTTCTCTGCCCTTCTCGCACGTCGCTGCGCTCGACGCCGACAGCGGGCGCGAGCTGTGGCGATACGAGCACAAGCGCACGGTCGAGAAATTATGTTGCGGGCCCGCGAATCGTGGCGTGGCGGTCGATCAGGGCCGCGTTTTCGTCGGCACCGTGGATGCCCGCCTGATTGCGCTGGACGCCGCCACCGGCAAGGTGCTGTGGGACGTGGAAGTGGCGCCGCAACCCAAGCAAACCGAAGCGCGTACCGAGGCGATGGGTAGCGCCGCGGTGACCGGCAGCTCCGGAGTGGGAATTGCGGCGGCGCCGCTGGTGTTCGAAGGTCGCGTCATCGTCGGCATCACCGGGGTCGGCTATGGCTTGCACCTGGATTCGCCCCGTGCCGGTGCGCCGCTGGGCGCCGTCATCGGGGTGCCGGGCCAGTACGGTGGCGTCGGCTTTCTGGCCGCATTCGACGCAGTGTCCGGCGAGCGTCAATGGAAGTTCGACACTATCCGCAGTCCCGAAGACGGCGGCTGGGAAGGCGATTACGTGCGCGCGACGCCGGATGGTATCGGGCTTGATCGCGATATCGAAGGCGAGCGCGCACGCGCCGCACAGTGGCCGGATGCCTGGCGCTACGGCGGAGGCTCGGTGTGGAGCACTTCGGCGCTGGACCCCGCGAGCGGCCACTTGTATTTCGGCGTCGGCAATCCCAGCCCGCAGATGGACGACAGCGGCCGGCCGGGCGACAACCTTTACACCTCGTCCATCGTCGCGATCGATGCGCGCACCGGACGCTACGTGTGGCATTCGCAGCAGGTCCCTCACGACTTGTGGGGCTACGACGTGGCGTCGCCGCCGGTGCTGTTCGAAACCAAAGTCGGCGATCAGACCGTGCCGGCCCTGGGGCAGGCATCCAAGCTCGGTTGGTTCTATGTGCACGACCGGCGCGATGGCAGGTTGCTTTGGAAATCCGAGGCTTTCGTGCCGCAGGAAAATCTGTTCGCGCGTGCGACCTCCGAAGGCGTGCGGATCACGCCGGGCGCGGCCGGCGGCGCCAACTGGTCGCCCGTGGCGGTGGATACGCAACGCCAGCGTGCTTACATCGCCGCCATGCACATGCCGATGCGCTATCTGCTCAAGCAGATCGCGGCGCAAGGTGACCAGCCCGCCCAACGCTACTCGGTGCTGGAGCCGATCGACGAACCCCGCTGGGGTGTTCTGGCCGCAGTGGATCTGGCCGCGCAAGGACCGCTGGCCTGGACCCAGCAGACTCCGCAGCCGCTGGTGGGCGGCGTACTGGCACTGGCCAGCGGCGTGATCTTCACCGGTGAGGGAGACGGACACCTGTCCGCATTCGATGGCGCCAACGGCGACCGGCTTTGGCAGTTCCAGTGCGGTGCAGGCGTCAACGCGCCGCCAATTGCCTACGAATCCAAGGGTCGATCCAGAATCGCCGTCGCTGCCGGCGGCAGCCAGATCTGGGGTTATCCGCAGGGCGATGCCGTGATCGCGTTCGGCTTGCCGGATTAGCGGGTCGCAACAACAAGGCTTCCGACGCAAACACCCAAACGCCCGATTGCGCTTCGCGTGCCGACTCATCGCGACGGAGCAGGCTCGCACCCGGGGTTTGAGCATGTAACGGCGCAGGCGGCGCGGCGCGGCACGACGCGGCACGACAAGACAAGCCTGAAGCAAACGTCCCGATCCCGACACGCAGTGCTTTTCCGGGCCGCAGGATCGCGGGATCAGGGTCGCGCCGAGCTTGCGCAATAGTTGGTACGTGCGCACAGTTCGTGAAAATCAGGAGTGTGATCTTCCATGTCGCCACCTGCCGCCGGACACACCCGCGTGCTTCTCATCGACGATCACGCGCTGGTGCGTGCGGGTTACCGCTACTTGCTGCACTGCACGCGACACCTTCAGGTTGTCGCCGAAGCGTCCACCGCGGCGGCCGGCTATCGCCGGTTTCTGCGCGGCGGGATCGACGTGACGGTGTTGGATCTGTCGTTGCCGGGTGCAGGCGGACTGGAAGTGCTGCGCCGGATGCGTTGTCGCCTCGCCAGGCCGCGGGTGCTGGTGGTGAGCATGCATGATGAGCCGGCGATGGTGGACCGTGCCCTCGGTCTCGGTGCGCAGGGCTACCTCTGCAAACGATCCAACCCGGAAATGCTGGTGGAGGCGGTAACGGCGGTGGCGGCCGGGCGCGACTTCATCGATCCGACGCTGATGGCAGACCGCTCGCGCAGTTCCCGTCGCGCCGCAGGCCTCGAGCAGTTGTCCGAGCGCGAGTTCGAGATCTTTCGTCAGCTGGCCGAAGGTCATCCGGTGGAATCGATTGCACGTTCGCTATGCCTCAGTGCCAAGACCATCGCCAATTACGGCACCGCCATTCGAAGCAAGCTCAAGGTTGAGAATCGCGCAGAGATGGCCCGGATCGCGCTGGCTGCCGGTATCGTGTCGCCACCATGAGCAATCTTTCGGTGAAAAGCTCGCCGCTGTCGCCCGACCGAGCGCAGCGCAGGACCCCCATGGAATTGCGTTGGCGCTTGTCGCTCGCAATTGGCATCTTGCTCACCGCCGCGCTGACCTTGGCGTCAATCTTCGCGGTCGGTAACACGCGAGAGGCGGTTCAACGCGAAATCGGCGCCAGCCTGCTCACCGCCGAGAGCAGTCTTGATCTGACGTTGAGCCTTCTGCGCGGCCAGGATGCAAGTCGCATGCATGCCGTGCTGACCCGCTGGAGCGACGCGTATGCGGGCGGGCGGCACTTATGTGTATCCGTCGACTCCGCCGTGCAGCCGCAGCGACCCTGTGCCATTTCCGCTGAGGTCGAAGGCGTGCCGGCTTGGTTCGCCAAGGGCGCCGACGCAGGTCAGCCGCCGGTGATTCGCAGCGTCGCAACCGAGGCGGGTCCGCTGACCGTCTATCTGGTGACCGACCCTCGTGACGAACTGCGCGAGGCCTGGACGGATGTGCGTGGCCTGCTGGTGCTGATGGGCTTGCTGGCCTTCGCGGTCAACCTATGTATCTTCGTAGCGGTCTCGCGCGGTCTGCGTCCGTTGCGGGAACTGGTGAGCGCTATGGACCGGATCGGTCGCGGCGAGGCCGCGCCAGGGCTGTCGCACAGCGGTGCTTACGAAATGCAGGTGCTGTCGCAGGGCCTCCAGGGTCTGGCTGCCCGACTGGCGCAGGCGCGCGAAGTGGTGCGGCGCCTGCACCTGCGCAATCTCGATGTACAGGAAGAAGAGCGCAAAATGGTGGCTCGCGAGCTCCACGACGAGATTGGACATCACGTGGCGGCGATCGAGATGGAGACGATCCGGATCGGAAGGATGTCGGCGGGCGAGGAGAGCGAGCGGCAGCTTCGGTTGAAGCAGCTGCGCCAGTCCATCGCGGAGATTCACCGGCTCAGCCGGAATCTGATCCATCGGCTACGCCCACCGGCCATCGAGAGCCTGGGGCTGTCCGCCGCGTTGGAAGCTTTGTTCGATCGATGGCGCCGGGACCATCCGGAGGCCGACCTGCGTTTCGACATTGAATCCGACGTCGACCGTATCGCTGCGTCGCGAGCGGTGCATTTATATCGCATTGCTCAGGAAAGCCTGTCCAATGTGGCGCGGCATGCCGGCGCGCGCAAGGTCTGGGTCGGTGTGGACGTCCACGGAGACTGCGTCCGGCTACAGGTCATCGACGACGGCTGCGGCTTCGATCCCGACAAGGCATACCCGGGCTTCGGTTTGGTCGGAATGCGCGAGCGAGTCGAAGCACTGTCGGGTCAGATCGATGTTAGATCGCGCGCTGGAGCGGGGACCATCGTGGAGGTGTCCATACGCGTCGCGCGGTCTCAGCGGGCGGAGCTGCGCGGAACGGCGTCCGCAGCCCGTGCCGATCCGTCAGCATCGGCCGTGCCGGGACAGACGCACGCCTGAACGCGGATTCGTTTCCGGCTTCCGAACCGGCCTCATGCAGATTGCTACGTCGGGGACAGAAACTACCGCTTGATGCGATTGTCAGGAGAGCGGCGGCGTGCCAACGTTCGGAAACTCGGCCGGAACCTCGCCGACCGAAACGATCTTCATCGCGTTGGTGCCGCCGGGGCCGGTGAAATCGCCCTTGGTGATCAACACGCGATCGCCCACCGCCACCGCTCCGCGTTCCTCAAGGCACGAGACCGCCTCGCGGACGGGCGCCAGCGTGTCCAGGCGGCTGGGCACGAAGGCGATCGGATAGACCCCTCTGCAGAGGCTCATGCGGCGTCGGGTCCCTTCGTGCTGGGTCAGCGCATAGATCGGAATCCGGGTGTCCGTGCGCGACATCAGCAATGCCGTGGCGCCCGATTCGGTGAGCGCGATGATCGCCTTGGCGTGCATCTGGTTCGCAGTCCACGCCGTTGCCATGGCGATGGCTTCGTCGGTGCGCTGGAAATGAACATCCGGGCGACGCTGAATCGGCTCGGGTCGCAGGTATAGGCTCGCTTCCGCACCAATACATACGCGCGCCACCGCCTCGATCACCTTGACGGGAAATCTTCCGGTGGCGGTTTCGGCGGAGAGCATCACGGCATCGGTTCCGTCCATCACGGCGTTCGCCACGTCAAGCACTTCGGCGCGCGTTGGAATCGGACTGGAGATCATCGACTCCATCATCTGCGTCGCGGTGATCACCATGCGGTTGCGCTCGCGCGCGGCCCAGATGATGCGCTTCTGCCATCCCGGCAGTTCCGCGTCGCCGATTTCCACACCCAGATCGCCGCGGGCCACCATGACGCCATCGCTCGCCTCGATGATGGCTTCCAGGTTCTGCAACGCTTCGGCGCGCTCGATCTTCGCGATGAGCTGCGCGCGACCACCGGCCTGCATGACCAGCCTTCGGGCTTCCAGCATGTCTTCGGCCTCTCGCGGGAACGAAACCGCAATGAAGTCCGCGCCCAACGCCACGGCATGCAGGATGTCGGCGCGGTCTTTGTCGGTCAGTGCCGCTGCCGACAGCCCACCGCCCTGACGATTGATGCCCTTGCGATCACCCAGGATGCCTCCCACGACGACCTCAGTATCGACCCGGCTCCCCGCCACTGCCTGCACGCGCAAGACGATGGCACCGTCGTTGAGCAGCAGCGTGTCGCCCACGCGAACGTCCTGCGGCAAGGCTTGGTACGCACAGCCCACGACTCGCGCGGTGCCCGCATCCGGCGCCATCTCGGTGTCCAGTGCGAACGACGCCCCTTCGATCAACTCGGCGTGGCCTGCGACGAAGCTTTCGACCCGGATCTTCGGGCCTTGCAGATCGCACAGGACCCCAATATCCCGGCCCAGGGCATCGGCGTGGCGCCTTACCGCTTCGGCTCTGATCCGATGGTCGTCCGCGCGCCCATGCGAAAAATTCAGCCGGACGACATCTACTCCAGCGCCCAGGGTGCGGCGCAGCTTGGCTTCGTCGTCGGTGGAGGGCCCCAGGGTTGCAACGATCTTGGTGCTGCGCATGCTGTCCTCTCTGTTGGTGCGCGCCAGCTTATCGTTTTCGGCATCCATCTCAGGCGGCAGCGGCCATCGTCGGCCCTAAAATGACGAAAATTTGACCGAAATCCGGCGATTCCATGACCAGTCTCCGCGCGATGGGTCAGTCTCACATCCCCCTAAAACAATTAAAAAGCCATTCGCATCATGAGGTTGCCATATATCCAGAAAATGCTTGTTGACGCCCCTCGGCGCCTATGTAGAATTCGCCTCCCCGCTGACGGCGACGACGAAGAAGCAAGGTCGCCTAAGCCAGCTCCTTAATAAATCAGCAAGTGATTTGTGTGGGTGCTCCTGTGAACGTGGCGAAGCCATGTGACACATGAGTATCAACGTGAGCCCAAACCTAGTTTACTAGGGGTTGTACATGAGCTCAGTTTGATAACTCTTAAATCGCTCGAAGGCGCGCAAGCGGCGAGAGCGAGATCCATTTGAAGCAATCGTTTTTCAATTGGAGAGTTTGATCCTGGCTCAGATTGAACGCTGGCGGCATGCCTAACACATGCAAGTCGAACGGGCTGTAGCAATACAGCTAGTGGCGGACGGGTGAGGAATACATAGGAATTTGCCTTTAGGTGGGGGATAGTCCGGGGAAACTCGGTTTAATACCGCATGATGTCGCAAGACCAAAGCCGGGGATCGCAAGACCTGGCGCCTTTAGAGAAGCCTATGTCTGATTAGCTAGTTGGTAGGGTAATGGCCTACCAAGGCGACGATCAGTAACTGGTCTGAGAGGACGATCAGTCACACCGGAACTGAGACACGGTCCGGACTCCTACGGGAGGCAGCAGTGGGGAATATTGGACAATGGGCGAAAGCCTGATCCAGCAATGCCGCGTGTGTGAAGAAGGCCTTCGGGTTGTAAAGCACTTTGATCTGGGAAGAAAAAGCTTCGGTTAATACCCGAAGCCTTGACGGTACCAGAGGAACAAGCACCGGCTAACTCTGTGCCAGCAGCCGCGGTAATACAGAGGGTGCTAGCGTTAATCGGATTTACTGGGCGTAAAGCGTGTGTAGGCGGTTCGTTAAGTCGGATGTGAAAGCCCTGGGCTCAACCTAGGAATCGCATTCGATACTGGCGGGCTAGAGTACGGTAGAGGGCGGCGGAATTCCGGGTGTAGCGGTGAAATGCGTAGATATCCGGAGGAACACCGATGGCGAAGGCAACCGCCTGGGCCTGTACTGACGCTGAGACACGAAAGCGTGGGGAGCAAACAGGATTAGATACCCTGGTAGTCCACGCCGTAAACGATGAGAACTTGACGTCGGTTTGCTCTGCGAATCGGTGTCGTAGCTAACGCGATAAGTTCTCCGCCTGGGGAGTACGGCCGCAAGGTTGAAACTCAAAGGAATTGACGGGGGCCCGCACAAGCGGTGGAGTATGTGGTTTAATTCGATGCAACGCGAAGAACCTTACCTGGTCTTGACATCCAGAGAACCCTGCAGAGATGCGGGGGTGCCTTCGGGAACTCTGAGACAGGTGCTGCATGGCTGTCGTCAGCTCGTGTCGTGAGATGTTGGGTTAAGTCCCGCAACGAGCGCAACCCTTGCCCTTAGTTGCCATCATTCAGTTGGGCACTCTAAGGGGACCGCCGGTGACAAACCGGAGGAAGGTGGGGATGACGTCAAGTCATCATGGCCCTTATGACCAGGGCTACACACGTACTACAATGGACAGTACAGAGGGTCGCCAACCCGCGAGGGGGAGCTAATCCCAGAAAGCTGTTCGTAGTCCGGATTGGAGTCTGCAACTCGACTCCATGAAGTCGGAATCGCTAGTAATCGCCGATCAGCATTTGCGGCGGTGAATACGTTCCCGGGCCTTGTACACACCGCCCGTCACACCATGGAAGTCTGCTGCACCAGAAGTAGGTAGTCTAACCGCAAGGAGGGCGCTTACCACGGTGTGGCCGATGACTGGGGTGAAGTCGTAACAAGGTAGCCGTAGGGGAACCTGCGGCTGGATCACCTCCTTTAAAGTAAGCTCCAAAGCGCCGCAGGAGCATCCAACACAAGTCACTTGCCAATCCGAGATATCAGCTTTGCTGATGTCTTGCCCGAGCTAGGGGTCTGTAGCTCAGTTGGTCAGAGCACACGCTTGATAAGCGTGGGGTCGATGGTTCAAATCCATCCAGACCCACCATCTAGAGTCGTACGGGGCCATAGCTCAGTTGGGAGAGCGCGTGCTTTGCAAGCATGAGGTCGTCGGTTCGATCCCGTCTGGCTCCACCAACTCAGAGCTTGGGAAAAAATCCTCAGCAGGATTTTCCCCCAAGCTTGGTGAACTTCGGTTCTTCGGGTTAGTTCTTTAACAATCTGGTTTGTAGTTGAACACTGTATGCACATGTGAATGTGGACGTTATGTCCACAAGAGCATCTCAATGCCTATGGTGCTTGACGGCGAATTTGTCAGTTATGAAGTTGTGAGAACATGGCCGAAGGCATTCGAAAGAATGCTTGAGGTTATATGGTCAAGTGATCAAGCGCATCTGGTGGATGCCTTGGCGGCAACAGGCGATGAAGGACGTAGTAGCTTGCGATAAGCCACGGGGAGTCAGCAAACAGACTTTGATCCGTGGATTTCCGAATGGGGCAACCCACGCTTTACGCGTATCCCGCAAGGGAAGCTAACCCGGAGAACTGAAACATCTAAGTACCCGGAGGAAAAGAAATCAACCGATATTCCGCAAGTAGTGGCGAGCGAACGCGGAGCAGCCTAAACATCGAAACTTAGCAGAACGGTCTGGAAAGTCCGGCAATAAAGGGTGATAGCCCCGTATGCGAAAAGTCAGATGTTGATATTAAGTAGGGCGGGGCACGTGAAACCCTGTCTGAACATGGGGGGACCATCCTCCAAGGCTAAATACTCGTTGCCGACCGATAGTGAACCAGTACCGTGAGGGAAAGGCGAAAAGAACCCCGGCGAGGGGAGTGAAATAGAACCTGAAATCGGATGCGTACAAGCAGTCAGAGCCCGCAAGGGTGATGGCGTACCTTTTGTATAATGGGTCAGCGACTTACTAGTCTGTAGCGAGCCTAACCGTATAGGGGAGGCGCAGGGAAACCGAGTCTGAATAGGGCGATTAGTTGCAGGCTGTAGACCCGAAACCCGTCGATCTATCCATGTCCAGGGTGAAGAGTGGGTAACACCACTTGGAGGCCCGAACTCACGCCTGTTGAAAAAGTCGGAGATGAGGTGTGGATAGGAGTGAAAGGCTAATCAAGGCGGGTGATAGCTGGTTCTCCTCGAAAGCTATTGAGGTAGCGCCTCGTGTCTAACTACCGGGGGTAGAGCACTGTTTCGACTAGGGGGGACACAAGTCCTTACCAAATCGATGCAAACTCCGAATACCGGTAAGTTCAATCACGGGAGACACACGGTGGGAGCTAAATTTCATCGTGAAGAGGGAAACAACCCAGACCGCCAGCTAAGGTCCCTAAATTACGGCTAAGTGGTAAACGATGTGGGAAGTCATAGACAGCCAGGATGTTGGCTTAGAAGCAGCCATCATTTAAAGAAAGCGTAATAGCTCACTGGTCGAGTCGGCCCGCGCGGAAGATGTAACGGGGCTAAGCCGTATACCGAAGCTGCGGATGCACAGCAATGTGCGTGGTAGAGGAGCGTTCTGTAAGCCTGCGAAGGTGACTCGTAAGGGTTGCTGGAGGTATCAGAAGTGCGAATGCTGACATGAGTAACGACAATGACGGTGAAAAACCGTCACGCCGTAAGCCCAAGGGTTCCAGCGCAACGATATTCGGCGCTGGGTGAGTCGGCTCCTAAGGCGAGGCCGAAAGGCGTAGTCGATGGAAAGCTGGTTAATATTCCAGCACTTGTTTCTGCTGCGATGGGGTGACGGAGAAGGTTAGGCAAGCCGCCTGTTGGATGGTGGTTTAAGCGTTTAGGCATGCCCTCTAGGCAAATCCGGAGGGCTTAGCTGAGGCGTGACGACGAGGCTCTTCGAGCTGAAGTTGCTGATACCCCGCTTCCAAGAAAAACCTCTAAGCTTCAGGCAGAAATGAGCCGTACCCCAAACCGACACAGGTGGGCGAGGAGAGTATCCTCAGGCGTTTGAGACAACTCGGGAGAAGGAACTCGGCAAAATAGTACCGTAACTTCGGGATAAGGTACGCCTGCGCAAGCAGGCCGCAGTGAAGAGGGGGTTGCGACTGTTTATCAAAAACACAGCACTCTGCAAACACGAAAGTGGACGTATAGGGTGTGACTCCTGCCCGGTGCTGGAAGGTTAATTGATGGGGTCAGCCGCAAGGCGAAGCTCTTGATCGAAGCCCCAGTAAACGGCGGCCGTAACTATAACGGTCCTAAGGTAGCGAAATTCCTTGTCGGGTAAGTTCCGACCTGCACGAATGGAGTAACGATAGCCCCACTGTCTCCTTCCGAGGCTCAGTGAAATTGAAATCGCTGTGACGATGCAGTGTTCCCGCGGCAAGACGGAAAGACCCCGTGAACCTTTACTATATCTTTACATTGGATTTTGAGTTTGTTTGTGTAGGATAGGTGGGAGGCATTGAAACCCGGACGCTAGTTCGGGCGGAGCCAACCTTGAAATACCACCCTGATAAACTCGAAGTTCTAACCTCGTCCAGTCATCCTGGGCAGGGACAATGTATGGTGGGTAGTTTGACTGGGGCGGTCTCCTCCCAAAGAGTAACGGAGGAGTGCGAAGGTCAGCTCAGCGCGGTCGGAAATCGCGCTTTTGAGTGCATAGGCACAAGCTGGCTTGACTGCGAGACAAACAAGTCGAGCAGGTACGAAAGTAGGTCTAAGTGATCCGGTGGTTCTGTATGGAAGGGCCATCGCTCAACGGATAAAAGGTACTCCGGGGATAACAGGCTGATACTGCCCAAGAGTCCATATCGACGGCAGTGTTTGGCACCTCGATGTCGGCTCATCACATCCTGGGGCTGTAGCAGGTCCCAAGGGTCCGGCTGTTCGCCGGTTAAAGTGGTACGCGAGCTGGGTTCAGAACGTCGTGAGACAGTTCGGTCCCTATCTGCCGTGGGCGTTCGAGATTTGAGAGGAGTTAACCTTAGTACGAGAGGACCGGGTTGAACGTATCTCTGGTGTTCCAGTTGTCACGCCAGTGGCATCGCTGGGTAGCTATATACGGACGGGATAAACGCTGAAAGCATCTAAGCGTGAAGCCCACCTCAAGATGAGATCTCGCGGGTCCTCGAGACCCCTAAAGAGCCCTTGTAGACGACAAGGTTGATAGGCACGGTGTGAAAGCGCAGTAATGTGTGAAGCTAACGTGTACTAATTGCTCGTGCGGCTTGATCATATAACGCTCAAGCATTCTTGCTTACTTCAAGAAGACAGATGAAAGCGTCAACACTGAGGCATTGAGAGCTTCAGGCGTTCAACTACAAACCAAATTTCGAGGGGCTGAACATCAGCCCGTCAGCCAGTTTGCCTGGCGGCATTAGCGAGTTGGAACCACCCGTTCCCATCCCGAACACGGAAGTGAAACGACTCTGCGCCGATGATAGTGTGGCAGCTGCCATGCGAGAGTAGGTCACTGCCAGGCTCTTAAGTACGAAAACCCGCCAATTTGAAAGTTGGCGGGTTTTTTTGTGACCTAAATCACATCGATTCGGGCCATTCGACTTGACGGTGTTTACTTCGATTTCTTCAGGCGTAAAAACCTAAGCTCCACCCGCAGTATCCAATGAGGAGGAGTGCCATGAAGTCCATCAAGTTGCTGTTTGCCATGATCGCCCTTGCTATCTCAGGGCTTGTCTGGGCGGGCCCGGTGAATGTCAACACTGCGGACGCCGCGACTCTGGACGCCGAGCTGGTCGGAGTCGGTCCGAAGATTGCCGAAGCCATTGTCCAAGAGCGGGAGGCCAACGGCCCCTACAAAGATGCCGCCGATTTCAAAGATCGAGTGAAAGGCGTAGGCGACAAGATCATCGAGGATAATGCGGATAACTTGCGGTTTTCCGAGTAGCGGGGCCAGACGCCGAGAATACGTTGATCTTGAACTATTCGTCCGCCCACGGCAGTCCGGCTGCCGTGGGCGGATGCTTGCGGCCGTTTGACGGCGCACTCGAATCGGCTTGGCTCCCCCTTAGGACCACGGTCACGGTCGTCTGTCCAGGCGTCCTGCTAGGCGGGTCAGCGCTGGCTTGAGTAGTAGGTATATCAGGGCCGCCAGCGCCGGTGCAAGTAATGTCCACACGGTCGCGCCGTACAGCGCCACCAGTCCGTAGTCGATAAGGAACTGGCCGGGCGCTGCCCAGAAGCGAGTGTTGAGCTCGCCGATCGACAGCAGTGGTACGGGTGTTTGACCGAACAGCTTTTCGCCGGCCCGGTAGAACGGGAACAACAGTGCGATCTGTAGCGGATAGATCAGGTAGTTCACCAGCTGAATGACCGGCTGGTTGAGCTTGAGTACGAAAGCGAACATTGCGCACAGCAGGGTGGTGGCGCCCAGGATCGGAAAGATGCCGATTACGCTGCCGGCGGCCAACGCCAGGGCGATCTGGGGAGGGGTCACGCCCTGGCGCAATTGCGCGACGATGGGCGCGACCACGCGCCGCTGCCACCCTTGCTTTACTGTCGTTGCCGCAGCTCCTGCATCGCTCATGCTCGGCGCAATAGCAGATCCTGCGCCGTCGGATTAGGCGGCAGCTTCCATAATTGGATCAACATGTAGACCGCCATCGCCATGTTGCCGGTGAGCAGCACCAGCAGCAGCCAGATGGTGCGCGATGCCCAACTCGTCTCCTTGTAGGCAATCCACAGCCAGAACCACAGAAAGCCGAAGTAAGCGTCGATCAGGGTGGCAACGAGCCAGGGGGTATAGCCTTCCGACGGCCGCTGCAGCAGGTCCTGGATGGCTGGCACGATGCTGATGTGACCCGTCGCCCAGACCGAAATGCCGATCAGCGACAGCAGAGCCGCCAGCGAGAACACCATGAGTCCGGGTTTCATGCAGAAAGATCCAGTCGTCTTGAGCGCCACATGGGAAGTAAATCCGGCTGCTGCGCAGCTTATTTCGCAATCGGCGCGCTCAGAATGACAGAGTACTGGCTCAAGGCTTGCGCAGCGTGATCTGCATCAAGTCGATGCTGCCGGTGCGAAAGCCGCACTCGCAATAGGCCAGATAGTAGCGCCACATGCGCAGGAAGCGTTCGTCGAACTGCTGCACGATCTTGTCGCGCACGCTGAGCACGTTGCGGTGCCACTGTGCGAGCGTGTCGGCGTAGTCGGTGGCGTAGAACCTCGCATCAGCCGGCAGCAGACCTGCGACACGCGACAGGTCCGCGAAGCGGTCCGGCGGACACAGCATGCCGCCGGGGAAGATGTATTTTTGGATGAAGTCGCGCTTGCCGCGATAGTGCTCGAAGATCGCAGCGTTGATCGTGATGCCCTGGATCGCGGCCTGTCCGCCGGGCTCGAGCGCGTGCGCAATCACCTCGAAGTAGGTGGGCCAGAATTCTTCGCCTACGGCCTCGTACATCTCGATCGACACCACACGGTCGTACTGGCCGCTGACATCGCGGTAATCGCAAAGCTCGAAACTGACCTTGTCGGCAACGCCGGCACGTGCCGCACGTGCACGCGCCTCCACCAGTTGTTCCTGCGACAAGGTGATCGAGTGGACGTGGCAGCCGGCGTGCGCCGCGGCGTAGATGGCAAAGCCGCCCCAGCCCGAGCCGATCTCCAGTACCCGGTGTTCGGGTCGCAGGTCCAGGCGCTCGAACATCAGCTTGAACTTGTTGATCTGCGCGTCCTGCAGCGTCTGGGTGGGCTCGATGAACATACCCGCCGAGTAGGCCATGGTCTCGTCCAGCCACATTTTGTAGAACTCGTTGCCGAGATCGTAGTGATGCTCGATGTTCTTCCTCGCGGTCTTCTTGGTGTTGGATTTGCGCCGGTGCTGCCAGTAGCCATAGAGCCGGCCTAGCCAGTTCTTTTCGAAAGGGCCCTTGTAGTAGGGCTCGTTGAGGTAGAGCACTTCGAGCAGTCGTGCGAGGTCTGGCGAATCCCAGCAATCGTCCAGGTAGGAGTCTCCGATCCCCACTTCACCAGATGCCAGCACGTGCCGCATCAGCCCGGCGGAATTCTTGATGCGCCAGACGCCGTGCGGCCCATTCTGAGACCCTTCGAAATGACGCACCGAGCCGTTGGGGAGGAATACGTCCAACGAGCCTTTTTGCATGCCCGACAGCATGTATAGCGCCAGCCGCATCGGCCAGCCGACGCCGCTCAGGTCGCCCGACGAAACCAGCGCACGGGGCAGATCCGGCGAAAAGCCGTCGCGGTTGATCGCTCGCCGCGGATCGTCGTAATCGCGGGGGGGCGCCGCTGCCTTCTCTTTGTCCTTCATGTGACCTCGGATTCCGGAGGTGGCGGTTTCCGATGGAAACGCGCGCCGCGCAGCCAGATTTTCAAAGCTTCCCAATGAATGCCAGCGGCCACCTTGAGTGTCATCCACGGCATGCGCGCTACTTGCCTCAGGATCGTCGCATCCGTCAGCGCCTGTCGCTCGCCTGCCAAAGTGGCGTCGAGGATCGGCACGCCGTCGCGCGATTCGCGGATCACCACTCGCAGTCGTTGCCCCGGCTCGCTCAGCAGAAAACGGTAGCGTCCCACCAGGTCGAAGAACGGCGACACGTGGAAGCACTTGTCTTTCTCTACGTGCTGCTGATACGTGAAGGGCTGGCCGCCGGATGCCAGCACGTAGCTGTGCTTTTCGCCAAAGGTGTTACGCACTTCGGCGATCACCGCGCGCAGGCTGCCGTCCGGGTGCTCGCAGTACCACAGGCTGATCGGATTGAAGGCGTAGCCCAGCACGCGCGGCATGCACAGCAGGCGGATGCGTCCGCCGGGTGGCTCCAGGCCTTGCGCACGCAGCATGGTGTGCGCCCAGCCGCGCAAGCCGCCCGGGCTGCCATCGCCAAAATCACGATCATGGAAGGCCAGCAGGTTGAAGCGATTGCGCGAGAACAATCGCAATGCGGAGGCCGCCTCGTCGATGCGGTCCACGTCCAGCAGCAGGTAGAACACGCGATAGACAAAGCGGTACAGCGGTGCGATCAGGCGGCGGTGGCTGACGCGTGCCGCGTACATCGCGGCGGGAATCGGGAATCGGGAATCGGGAATCGTAGAAGCAATGCTGTCTGCGCGCGGCGACGCTGCGTTGACGACTCCCGATTCTCCATTCCCGATCCCCGAAGGCATCACAACACCGCCCAGCCCGGCAGACAGTGCGGGTCGAGGTCGCGCACCACGCGCAGCCCGGACTTGAGGCCGTCCTCGTGGAAGCCGAACTGGGTCCAGGCGCCGGCAAACCAGACGCCGCGGCGATTCTGGATCTCGGGTAGGCGCTCATGGGTCATGACGCTGGCCGGGCCGTAATGGGGATGGTGATAGACGATGTCACACAGCACGCGCGCAGGGGGAATCTCGCGCACCGGATTGAGCGTGACGATGTAGTTCACCGACCCTGGAATGCCTTGCAGCTTGTTCATCCAGTAGCTGCCCGAGATCGGACGGTCATGCACCTCATCGGCGTCGTTGAGGTAGTTCCACGATGCCCAAGCCGCGCGACGCCTGGGCAGAAAGGATTCATCGGTGTGCAGCACGCAGCGGCTCTGGTTGTACGGAATGCCGGCCAGCACGCTGCGCTCGACCGCGTCGGCGTCGGCCAGCAGGCGCAGCGCCTGGTCGGAGTGGGTGGCACACACCACCTGGTCGAACGCCTCGTCGGCGTCGTCGAGCTTCAGGGTCACGCCCTCGTCGCCACGCACGAGTGCGCGCACCGGCGTGTTCAGGCGCAGCCGTCCCTTGAAGCCGGCCATCAGTGGCTTCAGATACTGGTGCGAACCGCCGATCACGGTGTGCCAGGTCGGCTGCTGGGTGGCGGTGAACAGAGAATGCGACTCGAAGAAGCGCATGAAATCCGCGGCCGGATATTCCATCGCCTTCTTCGGCGAGCAGCTCCAGATCAGCCCGGCCATAGGTAGCAGATAGCGGCTGGCCAGCTCCCGCGACAGACCCGAGCTGGCCAGAAATTCGCCGAGGCTGCCATCCGGCAACTTGCCGGATTTGAGCAGGCCGTTGCACTTGGCATTGAGGCGCAGGATGTCGATCAGCATGCGCAGGTGCGACCAGCGGAACAGGTTGGAGGGCTGCGCAAACACCGTCCACATCTGGTCGCTGCCCATGTACTCGTAAGCACCGTTTCCCAGCGACACGCCGAAGGACATGCTGGTGGGTCGTGTTTTCACCCCCAGTTCGCCGAACAGCGCGGTGAGATTGGGATAGTTGACCCCGTTGTAGACGATCCACCCGGTATCCACCGGCTGCACGCCGCCGCCGGGCAAAGGCACTTCGACGGTGTGGGTGTGGCCGCCGACCCTGCCGTCCTGCTCGAACAGGGTGACGCAGTGGCGCTGCGACAGCAGGTAGGCACTGATGAGCCCCGAAATTCCGGAGCCGACGACGGCGATATTCATGGGGACAGAGTCGGGGCGACGCGAAATGATTACGGCGCGCACTGGCGTGCAGATGCCGCGAACAACGATAACTTCAGCGGTTCAGCAGCGGCTCCAGCGCCGGCCACACCGTGTCCAGGATCTGCGCTTGCGCGGCCGCTGACGGATGGATGCCGTCGGACTGGAACGCCGCCGGGTCGGTAGCGAATGCGGCGAGCAGAAACGGCACCAGCGGCACGCCACGCGCCTCGGAAACCTGCGTAAATGTCCGGGTAAAGGCCTCGGTGTAAGTGGGGCCGTAGTTCTCCGGGATACGCATCTCGAACAGCACCGCGGTAGCGCCACCGTCGGCGCTGAGGTCGACGATGCGTTCAAGATTCTGCCGGATCTGCGGCACCGGCAGCGCGCGCAGCCCGTCGTTGCCGCCCAGCTCGACCAGAACCAATTGCGGCTGGTGGCGGTCCAGCAGAGACGGTAATCGCGCCAGGCCGCCGGCGGTGGTTTCGCCGCTGATCGAGGCGTTGATCACCGTGTGGGGAAAATCGCCCGTCCGCAGCTTCTGCTTCAATAGGTGGACCCAGCCTTGGTCCGCATCCAGGCCGTAGCCGGCGGACAGGCTGTCTCCCAGCACCAGGATGGTCGGGTTCTGCAACGTCATTGCAGACTCGGCGGCCCGGCCGGGTGCGCTCATCAGCAACAGACTGCTCAGCAGGATCGACAGGAATATTCGGAGAGACATGGCACGCGACGTAGGACAAGACGTGGAACAGGTGACGTGGGCGGTACGCGCCCAGGCAGTAACCCATCAGATTATCAGCGGCGACAAACGCCTGACGATACTCGACGGCGTTGGCTTGGACATCGCCCAGGGCGAGTCGGTTGCCATCGTCGGCCGGAGCGGCTCGGGCAAGACCACCCTGCTGTCCATGCTCGCCGGACTGGACCGCCCGACCAATGGCCGCATCGAACTGGCCGGCAGCGACCTGGGTGAACTCGACGAGGACGCCCGCGCCCGCCTGCGCGCCGGCCGGGTCGGCTTCGTGTTCCAGTCGTTCCAGTTGCTGGCCGGCTTTACCGCGCTGGAAAACGCCAAGCTTGGCGCCGATCTAGCCGGTCACGCCGATGCGTCGCGGCGCGCGGAACAAGCGCTGGAGCAGGTGGGACTGACCTCGCGTGCCGGCCATCACCCCTATCAGCTCTCCGGCGGCGAGCAGCAGCGTGTCGCCATCGCCCGTGCGTTTGCTGCCAGCCCTTCGATCCTGTTTGCCGACGAGCCCACCGGCAATCTGGACAGTGCCACCGGCGCCGACATCATCGACCTATTGTTTGAGCTCAACCGCAACCGCGGTGCGACCCTGGTGCTGGTTACCCACGACCCCGATCTGGCCAAGCGCTGCGGTCGCACGCTGACCCTGGTGCAGGGGCGGCTGGGTTGACGCAGACGTTGCGGAAGGCCAGCGCAGTCAGCAGACCCAGCACGGCGAAGCCCGCCACTACCGCGAATACCTGCTGGTGTCCCGGCGCCCCCGGCGCGCGGTCCAGCAGGTAACCGAACAGCGGCCCGGCGAAGACATCCGGCGTGTAGCCGATTACCGACACCAGGCCCACTGCAGCGCCGGTGACCGCCAGTGGGATGCGCGCCTCCTGCATGATCGCGTAGTAAACCGCCCGCACCGCATAGACCCCCAGGCTGGTGGTCACCACCGTCAGCACCAGCAGACTCGGCAGGCCCGCCGGCAGCATGCCAGCCGCCAAGGTCCCGGACCCGATAATGGCCAGCGCAAACCCGGCAATCAGGGCGCGCGAACTGTCGATGCGATCAGCAACCAGGCCGGTGACGATGGCCGCGATCGGACGCATCCAGAAGCTCAGGGTGCCCAGCCATGCCGCCTGGACTTCGTCGTAGCCCAGCACATCGACGGCGTACAGACCGAAGTTGTCGGTGGCCTTGTAGCCCACGTAGGCGCACACCACGATCATGGCCTGCAACCAGATCGCAGGCAGGCGGGCCACGTGCGACAGGCCGCTCCAGTTCAGCGACTCGGAGGCTGGTTCCACGGGTCGAGTTGCAGGCAATAGCGTCCAGGCCATGGCCCCGGCCACCAGGGTCAGGCCGGTGCAGACCAGGATCACCTGCTGCAAGGCGGCCATGCGATCCGCCGGGCTTGCGCTGGCGGCGTGCGCCGGCAGCAACTGGGCGAACAGACCAACCAGCAACGAGGCCAGCAGCGCCGCCAGCAGACCGCGGCCGCCGTCGAGCCAGCCGAACGCGCGGCCCTGCGCGTTCGCGCCGCCCCACTCGCGGGTCGCGCGTATCAGGGCGGCCCAAAACAGGAATATCGAGGTCAGGCCCCAGAAGGCATAGAGCGCCGTCAGCGTCGGCGCCGAGGGAATGGTTGCGAACAGGGCGCCGCCGGCTGCGGTGGCCAGCAGCGCGACGCTGATCAACCCTCGCGCGGCGTAACGATCCGCCAGCGGGCCGCCGAACAGATAGGACCCCATCGCCACCATCCCGAACGCCGAGAACGCCGTACCCAGTTGCAGGTTGCTGAGTTCAAACACCTGCAGCAGCGTCGGCCGGAACACCCGCGCAACCACAAATGGCAGCACGAACACCGTCTCGCCCGCCACGATCAGGGTGAACAACACCCACCAGCGACGTTCGCCGCGGGTGTCGGTCAGAACGGTTTCAGACATCAGGCATAAACCGGGGTGCCGGTACTCGCGCGCTGGCGCAGCGCTGCCAGCATCTTGCTTTCGGTCATGCCGATGGCCCAGGACGGGCGCAATTGGTAGTGCGGGAGATCTTTGAAACTGCGCCAGTTGCCGCCCCATTCCAGCCCCAGTTCCACGCCCAGTACGCCCACCGCGCGGTACTTGGGCGAGTCCCCCAGATAGCGCGAGCCTTCGAACACGCCGACGTCGAAGGCGATGCCGAAATTGTGGTTGGAATGCCCGGCGCGCGCGTTGGTCACCTTGTTGCCGGGTGCGGTCCGGCCCTGGGCGTAGAGCGCGGCCTGTTCTTCGTAGGAGCGCAGTCCGCTGATGAGCTTGATGGTGATGCCCACCGCGGCCGCCCGCTGAACCAGCGCGCGTGCGTAGGGCGCTACCTCCGGCAGCAGCTTGGCGATGACGCGTTCGCTTCGCGCATCCACCGCCTCGGCGAACGCGCTGTCAATATCGTTGCGCGGCTTCGGCTTGACGATGCGGTTGTGGATGGCGGTCCAGGTCTGCGGGCCGGCGCGACCATCCACTTCGATGCCCAGCGCGGCCTGCACTTCGCGGATCAGCGTTTGTGAGCTCATCGTCATCACCTCCAAGGCTGCGCGATGCTGGCAGGGCCGCCGCGTTGCGGCAAACTGGCGTGCGAAAGCATGTGGACCGCCGCGTAGAGGTCGCGCGCGGCGCTTGATCTCATCGTCCCGGTCGGTGTCCTGGCGCACCGACGCGCGTCGGATTGCCGACGCGGCGCCAGCCGCAGACATCGGAGTGCTGGCGCTGTTTGCTTCCCAGGCGCTGACTACGCCGTTCGCCGCTGCTGACGCGCTGCACGCTCGTGAACAGCAGGCGGACGCCGGTTTTCGGAGCGTCCGCGCCGACTCCCGCGGGCCCGCTCCTGCAGCGGATGTTCAATCCTCTAATCGCGCGGCTGCAGGCTAATCGAGAGGCTGGTCGCCGCGACGAGCGGGCTTCCGCTGTTCCGCCACCATTCACCGACGGACTGGAAACTGCCGCCTGGTCACGGTCGAGGTGCGCCGTCTCCGAGCGTTGATGCGAGCGCGCAGCCGGTCTTCTCGACGGCCGGACATCGCGACGTTACTGTCGCTCGGCCTGATCGGCACCCCATGCGGCGCTGGCGCTGCAAAGGTTGGGAGTCGGCGGTGGGAGAAAGCATGCATGTCGTACCTGCAATCCTGGTTGTATGAGGCGAGCATCACAAACCTGAGGCCAGCGCGCGGGCGCGCTCAGTGGCTGCGGGTTGCCCGGCTCTTCTTGCTTGCGGCGATGCTGCCGGGCTGCGCGATGCTTCCGGAAGTGGAAGAAGAGCAGGCGCTTGTTCACCCCCAGGATGTGGCGTTCGAGGGCCGTGACGGCCCGGTGTCCGAGGCCCGCGCCGACAGGGTGATCGCCAAGCTCGAAGGCCCGGCAGGCGCAACCGATATCCTCGACAAACACCTGGCCTACGCGCAGTCGCTCGATGCCGACAGCCCGCTGGTGCTGGGCAACCAGGTGCAGTTGCTGCAGAACGGACCGGATACCTACGAGGCCATGTTCGCGGCGATCCGTCAGGCCAGGGATCACATCAATCTGGAGACCTTCATCTTCGACGACGACGCTGTTGGACATCGGTTTGCCGACCTGCTGCTCGAACGCCAGGCCGAGGGGGTGCAGGTCAACGTCATTTACGACAGCGTCGGCGCCATCGCGACGCCGCCGGCGTTCTTTCATCGCATGCGCGAGGGCGGTATCCGCGCGGTCGAGTTCAACCCGGTCAGCCCGCTGAATGCGGAGACGCGGTTCTGGCGGCTCAATAACCGTGACCATCGCAAGCAGCTGGTGATTGACGGCCGAATCGTGTTCATCGGCGGCATCAACATCAGCGACAGCTACTCCAGTGCGCCGTCACGACTGGATCCGGAGCCCGATCTGGAAGGCGGCTGGCGTGATACCCACGTCCGTATCGAGGGCCCGGTAGTGGCCGAGTTCCAGAAGCTGTTCCTGGACACCTGGGAACGACAAACCGGCAAGCTGCTGAGCGATCGCGAGTATTTCCCGCCGCTCAAGGCAGAAGGTGGCGACATCGTGCGGGCGCTGGGCGACTCGCCGACCGACGATTCCAGTCCGATGTACCTGACCCTGATGTCGGTGATCGGCCATGCCGAGCGCAGCATCGATCTGACCATTGCCTACTTCGGCCCCGACGAACAGTTGCTGACCGCGCTGACCGACGCAGCGCAGCGCGGCGTGGCGGTCAGGCTGATCCTGCCGAGCCGCACCGACGCCTGGTCGGTGTTTCATCTCGGCCGCTCCCATTACGCACGACTGCTCAAGGGAGGCGTGGAGATCTACGAACGACGTGGTGCGGTCCAGCACGCCAAGACCGGTGTGGTCGACGGCGTGTGGTCGACCGTCGGTTCCACCAACATGGACTGGCGCAGCTTTCTGCACAACGATGAGATCAACGCGATGATCCTGGGGCGCAGATTTGCCGCCGAGATGGCGCAGGTGTTCGAGCAGGACCTGAAAGACTCCGACCGCATCGAGCTTGAAAAATGGCGGCAGCGCTCCTGGCTGCTGCGAATCAAGGAGCAGGCAGCGCGGCTGGGCGCTTACTGGCTTTGAGACCAGCGAAGAAGGCGTGATGCGGGGAAGGTGCGCTGACGCACAGGCGGTGCGGCAGTGGGCTTTCAAGCTGTGTGGGATTGCGTTTTCCGCAAGCTGCCGGCGCCGCGTTCGCGGAGATCAGAACATTTTTGACCGCGAGCACGCTCTCGGCGGTCGGTGGCGTGCAACACGTCGAGAGCGACCTGATTCACAAGCCCAACTGACGCGCCGCTCGCCGGCAAGCCGCAGCGTCGCAACCCCAACGTCCCAGGGAATCCGGGCTCGCGGGCCGGGGCCGGAACCTTCGTCGATGCGCCTGGGTCAGAGCGGATCTGGCGCCGTGGCGGTCCCGTCCGGCGGAAAACCTGCATCATCGTCTTTGCTCTCCTTGCGTTCGGCCCCGATGCCTCCGTTCCGCAGCCTGTTTCGCCGCGCCCTGCGCTCCACCGAAATCCTGATCCTGGCCGCCGCGGTCGCCATCGCGGTGGCCGCGAGCAGCGCGGTGGGCCTGTTCAGCGACCGCGTTTCGCGCGCATTGGAAGCGCAGTCTGGCGACGCATTCGGTGCGGACGCTGCAGTGCGTTCTCGCGATCCGCTGCCAGAGGAACTGGCGGCGCGAATCGGCCAGCTCGAGTTGCGTAGCGCCAGGCTAGTGCAATTCCCCAGCGTTGCGTTCAAGGGGGAGGTGTCCTCGCTGGCATCGGTCAAGGCCACCGACGCGGCCTATCCGCTGCGCGGCAAGCTGCGCACGACCCATGAGCCTTTCGGCGACGAGCGCACCGAATCCAACGGACCGCCTTCGGGCGAGGCCTGGGTGGACTTGCGGCTTTGGCAGGACCTGCAGTTGTCGCTCGGCGATCAGTTGGAACTCGGTCGCAGCCGCTTTCGGGTGACGCGCATCGTCACCTATGAACCCGATCGCGGCGGCGGATTTTCGGACCTGGCCCCGCGCATGCTGGTGGCGCTGGAAGACCTGCGGGGTTCGGGCCTGATCGGCCCCGGTTCGCGGGTGCAGTACAAGCTGTTGCTGGCCGGTGCGCCGGAGCAGATCGAGAAATTGGGCGAGCTGGAACTGCCCAGCGGCGTGCGCATGGAAACCGCGCAGGAAGGTCGGCGCGAGATTGGTGGCGCGCTCGGTCGCGCGCGACAGTTCCTGGACATTGCGGTGTTGTCGGCGATGTTGCTGGCCGGCGCGGCAATCGCCGCCTCGGCCCATCAACACGGACAACGGCTGCGCGACGAGGCGGCCATCTACAAAGTTCTCGGCGCCACCTCCGCGCGAATCGCGCAGCGCAGCTTGCTGCGGCTGCTGGCGCTGGCGCTGGGTGCGGGTGCGATCGGCATGCTGGTCGGTTGGATCGCGCAGGGCGCGGTGGCGCAGGCCGCACAGGGGCTGACCCAGACACCGCTGCCGCCGGCGCAACCCGTGGCAGCGCTGTGGAGCCTGGGCCTGGCCCTGCTGCTGGTGTTCGGCTTCGCGGCACCGGCGTTCTTGACTGCGCGGCATACGCCGCCGATCCGCGTATTCCAGCGCGCCGCACCGGCAGGCGGCAGTCGCCTGGCCGCGATCTGCGCAGCGCTGGCGGCGGCGCTGCTGGTGGGCTGGCATACCGGCGACGCCCAACTGGCGGTGATCGTGCTGGCCGGCGCGCTCGGCGCGGCGCTGGTGCTGGGCCTGCTGTCATGGATGCTGGTGCGCGCGCTGGCGGCGCTGCGCGCGCGCGGCGGTACCGCAGTGCGATTCGGCCTGGCCAACATCGCACGCCGACGCTGGGCCAGCGTGGGTCAGGCGGTGGCGCTGGGCCTGGCGCTGCTGGCGCTGCTGCTGGTGGGCGTGGTGCGCTCGGATCTGCTCAGCGCCTGGGAGAATCGCCTGCCGGACGATGCGCCCAACCAGTTCCTGATCAACATCCAGCCGGACCAGGTGGCGCCGTTGGAATCGTTCTTCGATGCCCGGGGTGTCGGCGGTGCGCGGCTGTGGCCGATGACCCGCGCGCGGCTGGTAGCATTGCGCGGCGATCCGGTCTCCGCCGACAGCTTCGATGACCCCGAAGCGCGGCGCTGGGTCAATCGCGAATTCAACATTTCCTGGACCGACCGGTTCGGCGACGACAACCGCTTGCTCGAAGGCCAGTGGTGGCCGGCCGACACCCAGGGCAAGGCGTGGTTGTCGGTGGATGACACCGCGGTGGAACGGCTCGACCTCAAGCTGGGCGACACCCTGAGCCTGCAGATCGCGGATCGCACCGTGGACCTGAGCGTCTACAACATCCGCAAGGTGAGCTGGGACAGCTTCCGGCCCAATTTCTTCCTGGTGGTGCCTCCGGGCGTGATTGACGACAACGCCGCGCAGTGGCTGACCAGTTTTCATCTGAGACCGGAGCAAAGGCCGCTGTTGCGCGAGCTGATTCGCGAATTTCCCAACATCACTGCGCTGGACCTCGACGCTGCGATTGCACAGGTGCGCAGCATTCTGGAACGCGTGGTCGGCGCGGTGGAGTTCCTGTTCCTGTTCACCCTGGCCGCCGGCCTCACCGTGCTGCTCGCGGCGATCGAAGGAACGCGTTCGGAGCGGGTGCGTGAGACCGCTCTGCTACGCACACTGGGCGCCTCCAACCGTACGATCCACCTGGGGCTGCTGGCGGAGTACGCGGCGCTGGGACTGGTGGCGGGGCTGGTCGCTGCCGCCGCCGCGCAGGTGCTCGGCTGGAGTCTGGCGGATCGGGTGTTCGAACTGCCCTATCGCTTCAGCTTCACCTTGTGGGCGGTCGGCGCCCTTGGCGGCGCCACGCTGGTAGCGCTGATGGGCTGGCTGTCGCTGCAGCGGACCCTGCGCACGCCGCCGCGGATGGTGCTGGCGGCCAACGCGTGAAGCATCCACCTCAGCGCGGCACCCATCCCCCGCACAGCGGGAAAATCTGCCCGACGAAGCAGTCCGCCGCATCGCTGCACAGATAAGCCGCGAAATGGGCGTCTTCCTTCGCTGATACCAGCCGGCCCAGCGGCATCTCCCACTTGATGCGTTCCTTGAATTTCGGATTCGCTTGTACTTCCGGCGGGAAATAGGTGGGGTTGTCGACCAGATTCTGCGCGATGGCGTTGACTTGAATCTGCTGTGGCGCCATTTCCACGCCGACTGCCTGCGCCCAGGCCAGTTGCGCGCCGCGCGCCGCGCTGTAGCTGGAGGCGCGCTTCATGCCGCGCAGGGCCGAGGCGCTGCCCATCACCAGGATCTTGCCGCTGGCGCGCTCGATCATCTGCGGCAGGACGGCGCGCGCCAATCTGGGCAGCGGATCGACCAGTTCGGCAAACATGGTGCGCCAGTCCTCTTCGGTGCCTTCGGTGACCAGCAGTTGCTGGCGCGGCGAACCGAGGTGTGCGATCAGCACGTCGACATGGCCGGCGCTACGCACCAGTTCGGCAGGCAGTTCGGGGTCGAGCAGCGAGCGGGTGTCGGCGATCACGGTCGCGCCCTGCGTGCTCAGCACTTCGATCAGTGCCGGCCCCATGAACTGGTCGGCCTGGGTCAGCAGGACGCGTTTGCCGTCGAGTCGGGTCAGGCTCATCAGAGGGTCTCCAGGTTGCTGCCGGTCAGCAGGTTCAGAACTTCACCGACCGCGCGGTGGGCCGAACGCACCGCGCCGTCCATGTAACCGCACCAGTAGTCGGACGTCTCCGCGCCGGCCCAGTGGATGCGGTCGACTGCGGCGGTCAGCGCCGGCCCGTAGGCGGTCAGCAGGCCGGGTGGCGCGATGGCGGTGGGGCAGCCGCGGGTCCAGGGTTCCGCCCCCCAGTCGGCCACCCTCCACTCGCGAGGTTGGCGTGCGGCGTCGCCGAAGCAGGCGGCGAAGTTGTCCAGCACCGCTGCGCGCAGTTGGTCGGGCCGGCCCGAATAAGAACGCGCGCCGTCACCGCCGACAAAGCCCAGAAGAATGCCGCAGCTCGCGTCGGGCGGGGACAGATCGAAGACGCTGCGCGCGGGCCCGTCGGGAATCACTGCCGAGCCGTTGAGGCCGTCCGCGCGCCAGAACGGAGTGTCGTAAACCGCTTTGCACTTGATCAGCCAACCCATGCCGAGGCGTTGGGTGAGCTGATCGCGTGCGGGCGGCAGGGGCGGCTGGTATTCGATGCGGCCGGCCAGGGGCGGCGGAACGGCCACGATCACGCGCTGAGCGCGCACGTGCTGACGATCGCCGAACACGAGGACCCCGTCGGCATCCTGCACGATGCGGCGCACCGGATCGGTCAGCAGCACGCGCGCCTCGCCGATGGCGGCGGCCAGCCGCTGACAGATCGCCTGCGCGCCTTCGACAATGCGCCGCTCCTGCGCGCCGTCGCGGGTATTGAGCAGGCGCCCGAAGCTGCCTGGCGTTCCCTGGGTGCCGGCACAGGCCACGTAATGCAGGGCGAACAGTGCCGACATCTCGCGTGCTTCGGCACCGAACAGAGCCTCGAAGCCGGCGGCAAAGTTCTTCCCGGTTTCTCCCAGCAGGTTGAGGGTGCGGCGACGCAGCCAGGATTCCAGGGTCTCGCGGTCCAGCGCCTCGGCATCCTCGGCGAGCCATGGCTGGCCGGGCGGGATGTGCGCGGCGACATGGTCGATCCAGGCGCCGGCCACCGCAAAGTCCGGGACGATCCAGGGGTCGGGTGGCACCGAACCCAGCGGCGGTTTTTCTGCGAAGGTGGTGCGTTCGCCGCGGCTGAAATGCACGCTGTCGCCCTGCACAGGCTGGGCGAACAGGTTCAGCCCCAGGTCGTCGATCAGCTTGAGCACGTGCTCCTGGGTCGGCCCCACCCAGGTGCCGCCGAGTTCGGCATACACGCCTGGCGCGAGCTCCTGGCTCCAGGTGCGGCCACCCACGCGATCCCGGGCCTCGAACACCAGTACCGAGCGACCGGCCTGCGACAGCCGACGCGCAGCCACGAGACCGGCGATTCCGGCCCCGACAATTGCCACGTCGACCTCGCCGGGGGCCGCTGCCGCTTGCGGCGGCAAGGCCAGCGGTTGCGGTGCGTCGTCTTGAGCCAGGGCAGCGCCAGCGGCCAGCGCCGCAGGCAGGCTGGCGAGCAGGCGGCGGCGGGTGAGATTGGGAGCGTCCATGTCGTCGATGGTGGTGCACAAAGGTGATGCGGCACCCTGACAGTCGGCGGTGCGCGCATGCGCTCACGATCAGGCCAAGCGCCGGGCTTGGCAAGCCGTGTCCTGTCCCCGCGCAGACTCACTACAATTCTCCGCCCCGTCCCGCCGGCGACCCCGCCATGCCGCTCGATCTAGCCAACGCCCACGACATCGCCCACGTCCTGACCGAGGCCTTGCCGTACATCCGCCGGTTTTCGGGCAAGACCATCGTGATCAAGTACGGCGGCAACGCGATGCGGGACGACACCATGATCGCGTCGTTCGCGCGCGATGTCGTGCTGATGAAAGCGGTGGGGATGAATCCGGTGGTGGTCCATGGTGGCGGCCCTCAGATCGGCTCGCATCTGGAGCGGCTGGGCAAGAAAAGCGAGTTCGTGGAGGGGATGCGCGTCACCGACGACGAGACCATGGACGTGGTCGAGATGATGCTCGGCGGACTGGTCAACAAGGCGGTGGTGGCGGCGATCAATCGCCAGGGCGGCCGCGCGGTCGGGCTGACCGGCAAGGACGGCGGCCTGATCCGCGCGCGCAAGATGCTGCTGGGCAGCGGCCAGGACCTGGGACAGGTGGGCGAGATCGAGAAGATCGACCCGCGGGTGATCACGCACCTGGAAGCCGGCGGTTTCATTCCGGTGGTGGCGCCGATCGGTGCAGGCGAGCAGGGTGAAGCCTTCAACATCAACGCCGACGTCGCCGCCGGCAAGATGGCCGCGGTGCTGCAGGCCGAAAAGGTGATGTTCCTGACCAACGCGCTCGGCGTGCTCGACAAGGAAAACCGTCTCGTGACCGGCTTGAGCGTGCACGATGTGGAGCGCCTGATCGCCGACGGCACCATCTCCGGCGGCATGGTGCCCAAGGTGCGCTACGCGCTGGACGCAGTGAACAGCGGGGTGAAGAACGCGGTGATCATCGACGGCCGGGTGGAACACGCGGTGCTGCTGGAACTGTTTACGGACGCCGGCGTCGGTACCCTGATTCGCGGCTGAGCGGGCCGCAGTCGCCGCTTTTCAAGGTTCGGCGCGTAGCTGCAGCTCCACCACCTGCCAGCTGTCGGCCTCGGGTTCGATCACCAGTTCGAACGGTGTGCTCTTGCGGCTGAGATCGGAGATCCGCGTAGCGCTGATGCGGACGTTGCCGTCCTCGCGCGCTTCTACCGCGACGTCGGCGTAGGAGTAGGTGTCGGACTTGGCCTGCGCTTGCTGCAGCGACCGCAGCGTCTGCGCGCGGTGCTCTTCCAGGGTCAGTTCCAGCGTCTCCGGCTGGCCTTGCGAATCGGTCTGTACGCGCGTGACGATCGCGCCGGGCGCGAACAGGTCGAACCGCGCCGCCTCGAATCCCCGTTCCAACTCGACGTAGCGGTCGAAGAAGTGGCGTGCGGCGGTGAGGTCCGGTGGCCGGTCGCCTGCGGGCGCGAAACTGCCCGGCGGCGGGCAGGGGCTCTCGAATCCCACGCTACCGGCCTTCAATTGCTGGAAACGGCGGATATCGCGAGCAAAGGTTTCGCAAATCTCTTCGCGTTGCTTGCGCATGTCGGTTACCGCGCGCTGGTTGTTTTCCAGCGAGGTTTCGAACATGGCGACGCTGTCGAGCAATTTGCGACTGGCCTTGTCAGCGGAACCGGCCGCCGGCAGGCGGGCGCGCAGTTCGGCGACCGACACCGCGTCACGCGCGGCCGCCGCCTCGGTCAGTTGAATGCTTGTGTCCAAGGTGGACAGCCGGTCGTCACGCAGTGCGGCGAGTTCCTGTGGTTTGGCGTAAGTGGCCAGCAGCGCGCGGTCGTAGGCGGCCTGACGCTCGTTCTCCTGTCGCTCCGCCGCCACACGCTGCGCCTGCGCTTCCTTGGCTGCACGCTGCTCCGGCGTAAGGCTGCCTGGAATGATCTTCACCGTGCGGCCGGTCCGATCCAGGATGTGTTTCTCGCGATTGGCGTAACGCGGCGGAATGGAATCGCCGCAGGCGCGCGCGCCGCTGTCTTCGGTCCAGCACACCATGCGCTTCTTGGCCAGCGCGCCATTGTTCTGGGCATGCGCCAGGGCGCAGGCCAGCAGGCCCAGGGCGGTGGCTGCAAGCTGCAATCTGCGCTGGGTTGCGGCACCCGACATGATCGTCCGACGACACCTGTATGAACGTCAGTTTACGCCGTAGCGTGCCTGGTAGTCCCTCATCGCCGACAGGACCGGCGCGTAAGCGTCGTTGTCCTGAATGAACGCCATCACGTGCTCGACGGTGACCAGCGGCACCACGCGCACCCCGCTGTCCGCCTCCAGATCCTGCACTGCGGAGCGGCCAGCGGGCCCGACTTCCTGCCGGTCCAGTGCGACCAGCGCGGCGACCGGTTCTGCGCCGGCAGCCCGCAGCAGGGCAATGGCTTCGCGCAGAGCGGTGCCGGCGGTGAGCACATCGTCGATGACGACCACCCGCCCGCGCGGTTCGGCGCCCACCAGGGTGCCGCCCTCGCCGTGGTCCTTGGCTTCCTTGCGGTTGTAGGCAAAAGGCAGGTCCAGGCCCCGCTCGGCGAGCGCGCAGGCGGTCGCGGCGACCAACGGGATGCCCTTGTAGGCAGGGCCGAACAGCATGTCGGCTGCGAGGTCGGCGTGGATCAGGGACGCGGCATAAGCCTGTGCCAGGCGCCGCAGCGCGGCCCCCGAACTGATACGGCCCAGGTTGAAGAAATAGGGGCTGACCCGTCCGGACTTGAGGGTGAAGCTGCCGAAGCGCAGTACTTGGTGATCGAGTGCCAGCTGGATGAAATCGGTCTGGTGTGGCCGCATGGGTGCTGTGAAGGGCGATGGGACGCCCATAGAATGCCTCAGCTGCGCGTTGCAGCCGAAGCGCGTCGCGGGCGGGCTGCTATGGTTCGGCGCCCCGGCTTCCGGATCGGGTTGCGCGGGCGCGGGACACGCACCCGCCCCGGCCGTGCGCTCCGGTTGCGCAGCGCGATCCCTGCGATCCGACGCCGCGCAGCGCGGTGGCGCGGCCCGCCCGGCGCCGGCTCCCGGCTTTTCATTCGCGAGTATCGATCTCATGCGCATCGTCACCCTCAATGCCAACGGAATTCGTTCGGCTGCTTCCAAAGGCTTGTTCGACTGGCTGCCACAGCAGAACGCCGACGTGCTGTGCCTGCAGGAAACCAAGGCGCAGCTGGCCGACCTGGAGAAGTCCGCGGTGTTCTTTCCACAGGGCTGGACCACGAGGTTTCGAAGCGCGGTAAAGCGGGGTTACTCCGGCGTGGCGATCTATGCGCGGCAACAACCCGACGCGGTGCTGGATTCGCTGGGAGTCGCCGAGTTCGACGACGAGGGCCGCTACCTGGAGTATCGCTACGGCAATCTGTCGGTGGTTTCGCTGTACCTGCCGTCGGGTTCCAGCGGACCGGAGCGGCAGGCGTCCAAGGACCGGTTCCTCGCCTTCTTCGAACCGGTGCTGGCGAAGTGGTTGACCAGCGGCCGCGACTACATCGTCTGCGGCGATCTGAACATTGCGCACACGCAGAAGGACCTCAAGAACTGGAAATCCAACCAGAAAAACTCCGGCTTTCTACCGCACGAGCGGGCCTGGATGACGCGCGTGCTCGGCACCGGCTGGGTCGACGCGCATCGCAAGCTGGAACCCGAGGCTGAAGGCTCGCTCTACACCTGGTGGTCCAACCGCGGCGACGCCTGGAACAAGAACGTCGGGTGGCGGATCGACTACCAACTGGTCACGCCGGGTCTCGCCGGCAAGCTCCGTTGCGCTGGCGTCCACAAGGATTCGCGCTTTTCCGATCACGCGCCGCTGATCGTGGATTACGCCGGGTGAGTGCGGCGCATCCCGGATGGATCGAAGCCATCGCGGTGTACCGGCGCCCGCGGGTGGCGGCGATGCTGTTCCTGGGATTTTCTGCGGGGCTGCCTTTCCTGCTGGTGTTCTCGACGCTGTCCGCGTGGCTGGCCCAGGCCGAGATCGAGCGCGGCACCATCGGCCTGCTGTCGTGGGTGGGCATCACCTATTCGATCAAGTTTTTCTGGGCGCCGGTGGTGGATCGCGTGCGTTTGCCCCTGCTGCATGCGCTGCTGGGCCGGCGCCGCTCCTGGATGCTGCTCGCGCAGCTCGGCATGGCTGGGGGTCTGGCCGGCCTTGCCGTGCAGGAACCGGCGACCCAACTGGCCGCGATGGTGATGTTCGCACTGCTCGTGGCATTTTCCTCTGCGACCCAGGACATCGCCATCGACGCCTGGCGGATCGAGGCCGCCGCGCTGGAGTTCCAGGGCGCAATGTCCGCCGCCTACCAGCTGGGTTACCGCATCGCGTTGATCGTGGCAGGCGCAGGTTGCCTGTTCCTGGCCGCCGAATACGGGTGGCGCGTGGCCTATCTGACGATGGCCGGCCTCGCCCTGGTCGGCGTGCTCACCACCCTGGCGGTGGCCGAACCGGAAGTTCGCATCGCCAGACCGCCGCAGGCCGAAGCACGGGTGATCGGCTGGATCGAGCGCCACGGACACTGGCCGGACGCCCTGCGGCGCGCTGGCGCCTGGTTCGTCGGCGCGGTGGTGTGCCCGTTCATGGATTTCTTCCAGCGCAACGGGCTGCAACTGGGGATCGCGATCCTGTGCTTCGTGGGCTTGTTTCGCCTCACCGACATCACCATGGGCTCGATGGCCAACCCGTTCTATCTGGCCTTGGGCTACTCGCTCAAGCAGGTCGCCGCGGTGGCCAAGTTCTACGGTGTGATCCTGTCGATCGCAGGGGCGTTCATCGGCGGTGTCGCGGTGATGCGCTGGGGCGCGGTGCGGACGCTGATGGTCGGCGGCGTGATGGTGATTCTGTCCAATCTTGGATTCGCTGCGCTGGCCATGTTCAACGAGCCCAGCGTCACCGGCCTGGCGCTGGTCATCAGCGGTGACAATCTGGCTTCCGGTTTTGCCGGGTCGGCGTTCATCGCCTACCTGTCGGGACTGACCAACACCGCATACACCGCCACCCAGTACGCGCTGTTCTCGTCCTTGTTCACCCTGCCGGGCAAGCTGCTGGGCGGCGCGTCAGGGTTTGTATCCGAGGCTCTGGGGTGGCCGGGATTCTTCTTCTACACCTCGGCGCTAGGGGTGCCGGCGCTGCTGCTGATCGTGTGGCTGGGACGCCGCGTTCCGGCCGCGCAACCTGCACCTCAGTAGTCGTCCAGGCGCGCGTTGAGTTCATCCAGCGGATTGCCTCTGTAGCCGCCGGCACGGTCTTCGTAGTCTTCGCGGTCCAGGTCCAGCGCGCCGGAGATGTCTTCAGGCGGGGCGCAGGGACGCGCACTGAGGTCCTCCCAGGCGTCGAAGTCGAATTCTTCGAGCGAACCATCGAAGTGCTGCACCAGGACGACACCGGCGTCGGCATCGATGCCGACGATCTCGAAGGGCTCCTCGCCGGCTTCGAACCACTCGCCGACCGAGACGTCGCGCAACCACTGGGCCATGTCGATCCTCCTCCCACCGGGACCGCTGTGGGGTATTGGAATGCCATTGCAGATACCCTGGTTCTACGCCGCCGCTGCGGTCGGTTCAAGACCGCCCATCGGACCGCTCAGGGGCAGGGAATGGTGTAGCGCCGGTGGATCTGCTCGATGCCTTCCAGCACTTCCTTGCTCAGTTCAATACGATGCGACTCGATGTTCGAGCGCAGTTGAGCCATGGTGGTGGCGCCAATAATGTTGCTGTGCACGAACGGACGCGAGTTCACGAAGGCCAAGGCCATCTGCGCGGGATCCAGCCCATGCGCCTTGGCCAGCTCCACGTAGCACGCGGTGGCAGCGTCGGCCTGCTCGTTGCTGTAGCGCGAGAAGCGCGCGAAGAGGGTCACGCGGCCGTCGGCGGGGCGCGCGCCATTGAGATACTTGCCGCTGAGTACGCCAAACGCCATCGGCGAGTAGGCCAGCAAGCCCACGTTCTCGCGATGGGCGAATTCTGCCAGGCCGATCTCGAAGCTGCGGTTGAGCAGGCTGTAGGGATTCTGGATGGTGGCAATGCGCGCCAGGTTTTGCTCTCGGGATGCGCGCAGGTACTCCTGCACACCCCAGGGCGTTTCGTTGGAGACGCCGACGTGGCGCACCTTGCCCTGTTTGACCAGTTCGTCCAGCGCGCCGAGCGTCTCCTCGACCGGCGTGCTGGGGCTCGCGGTGTGTTGGTAGCCGAGCTTGCCGAAGTAATTGGTGGGGCGTTCCGGCCAGTGTACCTGGTAGAGGTCGATGTAGTCGGTCTGCAGGCGCTTGAGGTTGTCGTTGCAGGCCTCGATCACCGATTTGCGGTCCAGCCGCGTGCCGCCGCGAAGGTAGGCCATGCCGGGCCCGGTGACCTTGGTGGCGAGCACGATGTCGTGGCGCCGACCGGATTTCTTGAACCAGGTGCCGATGTATTTTTCGGTCAGTCCTTGCGTGTCGGCTTTCGGCGGTACCGGATACATCTCCGCGGTGTCGAAGAAATTGACGCCCTGGCTGACGGCGTAGTCCATCTGCTCGTGAGCATCGGCCTCGGTGTTCTGCTGGCCCCAGGTCATGGTGCCCAGGCAGATGAGGCTGACGTCGAGTCCGGTCGATCCGAGTTTGCGTGTCTGCATGTCTGAAGTTTGTGTGGTGCGGGCGGTTCGGTTATGCGCCTGCTAACAGGCGACGACGGGTTTCGGCCAGCGCTTCGATGGCCGGGGCGAGAATCAGTTCCATCGCCGCTTCCATCTGCGGGCCGGGGACGACCAGGCTGTGCGCATTGGGCGTGTAGGCGCCGTCGATGGCGTCGCCCAGCTCGTCGATGTCGGCACGCAAGCGGCTGTGCTCGTTGAAATGGATGACCACCAGGCTCTCTTCGGGCTTGGGGATGTCGCGTACCGTGAAAGGATTGGAAGTGTCCACCAGCGGCACGCGCTGGAAATTGACGTCGGTGCGCGAGAACTGCGGGGTGATATAGGTCACGTAGTCGGGGATGCGGCGCAGGATGGTGCGCATCACGTCTTCCGGGTGGTGGCCGCGCTCTTCGGTATCGCGCCGTATCTTCTGGATCCATTCCAGGTTGATCACCGGAACCACGCCGATCAGCAGATCCATGTGGCGGTGAATGTCGGCGTCTTCGCCGACGTAGCCGCCATGCAGGCCTTCATAGAACAGCACGTCGGTGCCCTGCGGCAACGGCTGCCAGGGGGTGAAGGTGCCGGCGGATTGACCGGCCGCGCGGGCCTCGGCCTCGGTGTGCAGGTAGTGGCGAAAAACACCGGTTCCGGTTTCGCCGTATTCGCGCAGCAGCGCTTCGAGCCGGTCCAGGTGATTGCCGGCGGGGCCGAACAGGGAAAAGTTCTCGCCGCGGATGTGCGCGCGTTCGATGGCCTTCCGGTTGCCGTCGCGGTCGTACGCATGAAACGCATCGCCTTCGACGATGGCGGGTGTCAGCCCCAGGCCGGCGAACAGCCCCTTGAGCACGGCCATCGCCGAGCTGGTGCCGGCGCCGGAAGAGCCGGTCACGCCGATGATGGGATGGGTTGCGGACATCGGGACGGTCGTGCCGACGACGGGCCGAAGAAGGGCTACTCGTGTATCACGCCGGGGCCGGGCGCGTCGACTGCGGCGGTTTGCGTGCGCCGGTAGGCCAGATCGAACACGGCGTGTCCCAGGCGCTCGCCGCGGGCCTCGAAGCGCGTTACCGGGCGCGCGTCCGGGCGCGGCACGAAACCACCGTCCGCCGCTACGTTCTGCAGCTGTGGCTCGGCATTGCAGACTTCGCGCATCTGCTCGGCGTAGTGGGCCCAGTCGGTAGCCAGGCGCAGGAAGCCGCCCGGCGCCAGTCGCGAACAAGCCAGCCGAACGAAGTCCGGCTGGATCAGGCGACGCTTGTGATGCCGCGTCTTGTGCCAGGGATCGGGAAATTCGATCACCAGTTCGGCCAGCGCAACCGGCGCAATCTGTTCGCGCAGCACCTCCACCGCATCGCGCGTCATCACCCGGACGTTACGCAGACCCAGCCGCTCGATCTCGATCAACACGCGGCCGACGCCCGGGCGGTGCACTTCGATGCCGAGGTGATTGCGCTCCGCTTGCGCTTGCGCGCGAGCCAACAGCGCGGTGCCGCTGCCAAAGCCGATCTCGAAGCACACCGGCGCCACGCGGCCGAACAGATCGGGGAGATCCAGCGAGCCGCTAAGCCGATCGAGCGAGAACTGCGGCGCCAGCCGCTGCAGCGCATCGCGCTGGCCTTCGGTGAGCCTGCCCTCGCGCCGCACGAAGCTGCGAATGCGCCGTGGCGGTGCGACGGATGCCTCGTCGCACGGCAGGTCTCCGGGCTCAGCCGACAAGGCCGTCCACCGGCGAGGAGGCCGACGCATAACGCCGCCGCGACATACGCCCGGCGCGGAATGCCTCGCGCCCGGCGACGATGGCGTGTCGCATGGCGCTGGCCATCAGTTCCGGGCGTTGTGCTTCCGCGATGGCGGTGTTCATCAGCACGCCGTCGCAGCCCAGTTCCATCGCGATCGCGGCATCGCTGGCGGTGCCCACCCCGGCATCGACGATGATCGGTACCCGGGCGTTTTCGACAATGGTGAGGATGTTGTATCGGTTCTGAATGCCCAGCCCCGAGCCGATCGGCGCAGCCAACGGCATGACGGCCACGCAGCCGATCTCCTCCAGGCGTTTGCACAGGATCGGATCGTCGGTGCAGTACACCATCACCTCGAAACCTTCCGCGACCAGGGTGCGCGCGGCATCCAGTGTCGCGGTGACGTCGGGGTACAGGGTCTTGGGATCGCCCAGCACTTCCAGCTTGACCAGCCGGTGGTCGTCCAGTAGCTCGCGCGCCAGACGGCAGGTGCGCACGGCCTCTTCCGCCGTGTAGCAGCCGGCGGTGTTGGGCAGCAGGGTGTAGCGGTCCGGCGGAATCACGTCCAGCAGATTCGGTTCGCCGGGGTTCTGGCCGATGTTGCTGCGCCGGATCGCCACGGTGACGATCTCGGCGCCGCTGGCCGCGATGGCTCGGCCAGTCTGCTGCAGCGATGCGTATTTGCCGGTTCCCACCAGCAGGCGCGAGCGAAACGACCTGCTGGCAATGGTCAGCATATCCTCGGATTCGGACACGATGGTTCTCGGTGTGTTGCGTTGACGAAAGGAATGGCGCGCGACGAAACAGCCCCCGCGAACGTCTCAGCCACCGCCGATTGCTTGTACGATTTCTACGCGATCGCCATCGCGCAAAACCGTATCGGCGTGCAGCGAGCGCGGCACGATGGCGCCGTTGATCTCCACCGCGGTGCGGCGCGCGCCCAGGCCCAGCCGCTCGATCACGTCCGCGATGCGGGACGAATCGGGAAGGTCGAGGGTTGAGCCGTTGACGATCAGCTGCATAGGAAAGGACGTCGGCGATGCCTGGCGCCGCATACGACGCTCTTCTGCGGCGAACTGCGGTAGCCTGAAGTGTAGTTTGCGCGCGGTCGCGGCCCCAAGCGGCGGTCCGAGGTGCCGCGACATCCGGGTACTCTAAACTCGCGTTTGCTCGGTGCGCCTGCGGGCTTGCCCAGCAGGGCGCGGGCCGGGTTAGCATGCAGCGACGCGGGTGTAGCTTAATGGTAAAGCGGTGGCTTCCCAAGCCACTGACGTGGGTTCGATTCCCATCACCCGCTCCAATTCCGGCGGTAACGCCGGCCCTTGCGAACCCCTACTCCGCCCGGTTCGATTCCGACCGCGGGCTCTACGGCGCATGGCTCGCCCGCCCAGACCTGGAACGAATGGTTTCCGAACCCACCGGGCCTCGCGCACCGGGCCGAAAGGCGGGACGCGCGACGTTGCGGGCGGCGCGAGGCCGGGAGCGGCCCGCAGCCTACCGCGGCGGCTGATCGCCCAAGTGCCATGGGTCGCTCGCTGGACGCGCGCTCCGGTCGAGCGCGTGGTGGTGCCGCAACCTCGCTTGCTGCTTGGGTCGCTGCCCCGCAAGCTGCTTGGCCGCCTGCGTCTGCCACCGCCGGCCGCGCCAGAGACGGCGACGCTGGAGAGCCTCGTGCGTCGCGTCCGCTCGCCATTGGCGCAGACCGCGCGCGTGGTGGAGGCCGCGTGCGAACTGCGGCGACCGCGAGCGCGCTGGGAGCGCTTGCGCGAGGCAGCAGCACTGGCAATGTCGGACCCCACTTCAGCGGTGCGCTGGGAGCGGCTGATGGGTCTGGGCCTGGGCTTGGCCCGCTCCCCGGCGGCGACCCGGCGCGTAACGCGCGATCCCGCTTCGCGCCGTGGCAGCGTGAAGCCACCGCGGTGCCGGCGGCGTTTCTGCCCGCGAGCGGATTGGGCCGGCGGCTATTGCGCTTGGGCGGCAGCGCGTCTCTACCCCCAGACGAAACCGGCCCCGGGAGGTCCCGGGGCCGGTTGCATCGAGTCTGGCGCCGCTGAGAACCGCAGCGCCGCGGGTACGCCGCTATCGCATCTGGCTACCGCACCTGGATGTTGCCGCCCACCACGCGAACTGGTGTGCCGACGGTGATGCCGGCAGGGTCGGGCACGTTGACGGTCTGGTAACCGCCGTTGTCCATGCGCACACCGATGCTGTAGTAACTGGTCGCGCGGATGCGCTTTTCGGCCTCGTGCCCGCCGAAGCCGCCGGCGATGGCCCCCGCCGCAGTGGCCAGGTCATTGCCGCGGCCGCTGCCGAACTGGTGACCGATAACGCCGCCGGCGATGGCGCCCATCACGGCACCGGCGCCGCTGCCGGCGCCCTTCTCCTTCACCGCCTCGATCGAAGCCACGGTGCCGCAGTCGTTGCACACCGGCGGCGGCGCAGGGGCGGCTGCCGGTGCCGGCGAGGCCGCCTGCTGCGGTCTGGGCTTGGGCGCCGGGGCAGGGGCCTGCTCTTCTTCAGCGGCGGCCTCTTCGAGCAATTCCTCGGCGGCAGCCTCCTCTTCCGTGGCCTGCGGATCGTCCTGCGGCGGCGCGCAGGCCGACAGCATCAACGCAAACACGAATCCAACGGCGATAACAGGTGAGCGAACCATGACGATCTCCCAATTGATGGACTTGAACGGTCCCGTTCCTGACGGTCAGGCGACCATTGTGGCTGCGCATGTTGAGTCCGTCGACTGAACCGGGCCTGACCCGTTCGCGTCGCGCTTACGCGGGCGGGGCGTGAGCGTCCACGAAGGTCAGAAAAGCCTCGGCGACGGCCTCGGGGGCCTCGACCTGCGGATAGTGGCCGATGCCCTCCAGGCTGATGACGTCCGGTCTGGGGACGAGCTCGCGATAGCGTTGCACCATGTGCGCGCCGGACACTGGATCTTGCGGGCCGTTGATCAGGCGCAGCGGCACAGGGGTTTCTTGTAGTGCGGATACCCAGCGGTCACGGTTGCGACGGCGGTCCAGGATGTAACGAATCAAGCGGTGACCGAGCCGATGGCCGCCGTTCTCCTTCATCAGTTTCCAGAACGCATCGAGTTGCGCCGCGCTGGGTTGGGTGTGCGGGCCGAACACGGCGGACAGGCTGCGCGCGAAGCGCTGCGGGTTGTTGAGACGCGAGATCAGCGGTCCTGCCGGGCCCAGCAACAGCTTCTGCACCAGTCTGGCCCGATGAGTCTCGGGAAACAGGCCGCCATTGAGCAAGGCGACCGATTGCAGTTCCAGGCGCGGCGGCTTGCGGGCCAGATGTCGCGCCAGCAGCTCCTGCGCCACGCTCACGCCGTAGTCGTGTACCAGCAGGTGCACTTCGTTGACCCGCAGGCGGGCCAGCAGGTGTTCGTGCAGGTCGGCCTGGTCGACCAGATCGTAGGGGTAGGCCGGCGGCTTGGCAGAGAAGCCGAAGCCGATCATGTCCGGCGCGATCACGCGGCCGAATCGCGGCGCGATCAGCGGCCATATGTCGCTGAAATCCCAGCTGGCGGTGGGAAAGCCGTGAATCAGCAGCAGTGCAGGTCCCGGGCCGCGCTGCTCATCGATGTAGAAGATCGGATGCCCGCGGTGTTCGAACCACTGGCCCTTGCGACGCCAGTTTTCGAGCGGGATCACGGGGCGCCAGCCGACTGCGCGCTTGAGTGCGCGCCGGGGCGCTTCGTAAGCTGCCCCCCGGTTTCGAGTTCGCGAGCAAGATCGACCATGGCCCTGACCCCTTCCAAGATGTTGCCCTTGGGCACGCCTGCGCCCGAGTTCACGCTGTCCGAACCGGCGAGTGGAGGGCAGCTGTCGCTAGCCGATGTTCGGGGGCCGGTGGCGACCCTGGTGATGTTCATCTGCAATCACTGTCCCTACGTCAAGCACGTCAATCCAGAACTGGTCCGGGTGGCTCGCGACTATGCCGGTCGCGGTGTCGGCATGGTCGCCATCTCGTCCAATGATGCGAACGCTTACCCCGACGATGCGCCGGATCGCATGGCCATCGCGGCGCAGCAATTAGGCTACACGTTTCCCTATCTGTACGACGCCGAGCAATCGGCCGCCGCCGCCTACGCCGCCGCCTGTACGCCCGACTTCTACCTGTTCGATGCCGACTTGCGGCTGGCGTATCGCGGTCGCCTGGACGCCTCCACGCCCGGCAACGGCCAGCCGCTCAACGGCGCCGATCTGCGCGCGGCGCTGGAGTCGGTGGTGACGGGCCGCGCGCCCGCCGCCGACCAGCTCCCCAGCGTGGGGTGCAACATCAAGTGGCGTAAGGCGTCCTGATCGGGCGCTGGTAAAAATGTTGCAGTGCGATAGCGACGTGACGGAATCCTCCTTACACTGCGGTCCGTTCGAATTTCCGACCGTCCCGTGACCGCAGCGCTGCACTACACCGTCAGGCCCGGCAATCCGGCGCATCATCGCTTCGCCGTGAAGGTCGACTGGGCCGGGGCGCCGTCGCAGCCGCTGGTGTTCCGCCTGCCGGCGTGGATACGCGGTAGCTATCTGGTGCGCGACATGGCCAAGCATGTCGAAGGCCTGCGGGCCTGGCGCGACGGCCAGGAGATCGGATTCGAGCGCCTGGACAAGTCTTCGTTCCGCTTGCCAGCCGGCACCGGCCCGGTGCGGCTGGAGTACGCGGTCTTCGCGTTCGACGCCTCGGTGCGCAAGGCGTTTCTCGACACCCGGCGCGGTTTCTTCAACGGCAGTTCGTTGTTTTACGCTGCTGACTGCGCCCGTGAGCTGGCGGCCGAGCTGCGTATCGAGCGGCCGCTGCATCGGCAGTGCGCCGACTGGAAAGTGGCGACGTCGATGACGGCCGTCGAGGTCGATGCCGACGGATTCGGGCGCTACCGCAGCGCAGATTACGAAGAGCTGATCGACCATCCCTTCGAACTCGGCAATCTCAGCCGCACGAAGTTCGAAGTCGACGGCATCGTTCACGAGTTGGTGCTGTCGGGCCGTTACACCACCGATCCGGAGCGGATTACGCAGGACCTGACCCGCATCTGCAAGGTCGAGCGCGAGCTTTTCGGCGGCGAACCGCAACTCGATCGTTATCTGTTTCTGACCCATGTGGTGGGGGCCGGCTACGGCGGACTGGAGCATCGTTCCAGCACCGCACTGGTGTGTTCGCGCGGTGATCTGCCCAAACCCGGCGACAGTGCGGTCGGCAAGGACTATCGGACTTTCCTCGGGCTGTGCAGCCACGAGTATTTCCATCTGTGGAACGTCAAGCGCATCACCGCGCTGCGCTTCGCCGAGTCCGATCTGAGCCGCGAGGCCTATACCCGCGACCTCTGGCACTACGAGGGCGTCACGTCGTACTACGACGATCTCTTTCTGCTGCGCGCCGGCCTGATCGATGCGCCGGTCTATCTCGACATCCTGGCCGAGCACGCCACCCGCCTGCAGCGCAATCCCTCGCGCCGTCGGCACAGCCTGGCCGATGCCAGCTTCGAGACCTGGATCAAGTTCTATCAACCCGATGAGAACGCGCCCAACGCCAGCACCAACTACTACGTCAAGGGCGCCCTGGCGGCGCTGTGCCTGGATCTGCGGTTGCGGCGCGACAGCGCCATCACGCTGGACGAGGTGATGCGCGAGCTTTGGCGACGCTACGGCGTGACCGGTCAGGGCGTGCCCGAAGGCGGACTGGAGGCCCTGGCCGGCGAATTGTCGGGCCTGGACCTGCGCGCCTTTTTCGATCGCTTGCTGCGCTCTACCGAAGAACTGCCGCTGGTCGAACTGCTGGACGACTTTGGCGTGCGCGCCGAGCCGCGCGCCTGCAGCTCGGCCATCGACGACGGCGGCCGCACCCTGGCGCGCGGGGCGCTGCCCTGGGTGGGCATGCGTTTCAAGCCCGGCGACACCCAGCTTGCCTACGTGCTGGACGACGGACCGGCACAGGAAGCCGGCCTGTCGCCGGGCGACCAGTTGATCGCCCTGGACGGACTCAAGCTGACGGCGCCGCAGTGGAATCGCCGGCTGGAAGCGATGAACCCCGGTGTGCCGGTGGCCGTGCATTTCTTTCGCGGCGACGAGCTGTTCGAAACCGCGCTCGTCCCGCAGAAACCGCCGCTCGACACCTGGGCGTACACCCTGGCCGAAGTGGAAGGACAAGCTGCCGAGCGTCGCCGCTCCTGGCTCGGCGCCTGATCCGATGAATCCCTTGAGCATCACCCCGCTGGTCAACCCGGCGTTGGACCACGCCGCCCTCCAGGGCGGTCTGGCTGCGCTGTTTGACGCGCGCCTGCACGTCGCGCCGCACGCACAAGCCTGTGTCTACTTCGATGCCCGGCGCCAGACCTGGTTTGCGCTGAGCTGGAGCGAACTGGCGCGGCGCTCGGCACGGTTCGGCGCCGCGCTTCAGGCGGCGGGCCTGCGGGCGGGCGATCGTGTGGCGGTGCAATTGCCCAACGGCCCGGACTGGGTCGCCGCGGATTGGGCGATTCAACGCCTGGGCCTGGTGACCGTGGCTTTGTTTGCAGACGAAACCCCGGCGGGTGCCGCCACCCTGCTTGCGGACTGCGATGCGCGCTGTCTGTTCACCCGCGATCTGGCCACTTGGACGGCCATCTCCGAGCGCGCGCGTCTGCCGGCCCTGCGCTGCGTGGTGCCCTTGCGCGGATCGCTGCTGACGCACGACCGGCGGGTGCGGGCGCTGCCGTCCGACGCGCCGGTCGACGCAACGCGTGCGCCGGCAGCGGAAGTGGCCCCGCACGATCTCGCCACGCTGGTTTACACCTCCGGTGCGACCGGGGTGCCCAAGGCGGTGATGCTGTCGCACCGCAATCTCTTGTCCAACGCCGCCGCCACGGTGGCGGCACTGGACCTGCACAGCGAGGATCGGCTCTGTACCCATCTGCCGCTGGCGCACCTGTTCGGCCGCACCGTCTGCGTCTATGGGTCGGCGTTGGCTGGCGCCAGCCTGGTGTTCGGGCGCGGCGCTTCCAGTCTGGTCGACGACCTGTGCTCGCAACAGCCTACGGTGCTGGTCGGCGTGCCGCGGGTGTTCGAGCGTCTGTACGGTGGCTGGATGCAGGAAATCGACGCTGCCTCGCCGACGCGGCGCGCGCTGTTGCGCCTGACGGTTGACGCCGGCTGGGCCGCTCGGCACGGGGGGCAGGGCGGTTCGCTCGGCAGTCGCCTGCTTCCCGCCGCCTGGGTGCGGCGCTTCTCGCGAGGGCTGCAGCAGCGCCTGGGCGGACGCCTGCGCCTCGCGGTCTCGGGCGGGGCTGCGCTGTCGCCGCAAATCGGGCGCGTATTCACCGCCCTTGGGGTGCCTCTGTTGCAGGGCTACGGCCTGACCGAGGCCGGGCCGGTGGTGAGCGTGGACCGTGTCGGCGACAGCGATCCGGCCAGTTGCGGCACCCCGCTGGCCGGGGTGGAGACCCGGATCGAGGCCAGTGGCGAGCTGTTGTTGCGCGGGCCGTCGGTGATGCTGGGCTACTGGCGCGATCCCGAGGCGACCCGTACCTGCCTGGACGAGGCGGGGTGGCTGCGCACCGGCGACAAGGTCAGCCGCCTGGACACCGACCGCATCTACCTGACCGGGCGAATCAAGGAACTGCTGATCACCGCCACCGGCGAAAAAGTGTCGCCTTCGCAGATCGAAAGTCGGTTGCGCGAACTGTCACAGATCGATCAGGTGATGGTGGTGGGCGAAGCCAGGCCATTTCTGACCGCGCTGATCGTGCCGCAGTCGGGCCCGCTCGCCATGCTGCGCGCAGAGCTGGGGCTCAACGACGGCGACGATAGCGCCGCCGCGCGGCAGCTCATCGAAGAAGCTCTGCTGCTTCGTTGTCAGACGGCGCTGCTGGATGCGCCGCGCAACCATTGGATCGTGCGCGTCGCGCTGATCGAACACCCCTGGACTCAGGCCAACGGCCTGCTGACGGCGACGCACAAGCTGCGGCGCGGGCAGATCACGAGGGCGCTGGCGACGGAGATCGATCGACTGTATCGCGGGCATTGGTCGGTGCCGGCCACCGACGCGTCTTGCAACGCCATCGTCGCACCCTGAAGTGCTTGCCGAGCCGGTCTCGTGCCCGCTCTCGGGGCGCCACGCACCAAACTTTCACGTTATTTGTTGCGATGCGGTATTTAATGCAATAAATGAGCCATTTTACTTGTTTTGGCGTCAAAGATGATCAAGAATACAGAGGCAGTTCCTTCCTCCTCTTTCAAGGTCTTGTTCAATGAAGAATGTTCGCCTTGCTGCACTGCTTGCAGCGCCTGTATTGCTCGCCAGCGCGTCTGTGGCCTCGGCCGGCCCTTCCGGCGGGGTCAATCTGGCGATTCTTGGCCCCGTGCTCGGCAATGCTGCCCTGCCTGGAACCGGAATCGCCAAGATTCCGCTCGGCACGCTCGGCGGCCTGGCCCTGGCGCTGAAGAACAACGATGGAGCGGGTCATTCGCTGGTCGGCTTGACGCTGGCGCTCGGCAGCCTGCCGGTGTCGGTGGATGCGCTGCCCGGGCTGCCGGCGGGGGATGTACAGCTTGGCGTGCAACTTCCGGCTCTGGGCCCGGCGCTGCCACTGACCGGAACCAATACCTTTACCGCGCCCGGCATCGGCGCTCTGGTGCTGGCGCTGACCAATAACGATGGCGAAGGGCACACCAACGTCGGCGTGGCGGTCAAGCCGCTGCTGGCATTGCCCCTGAATTGAGGCTTCGTTGACGTAACGGGCCTCGCCTGGGGCTCGATCAACCAAACAGCCCGCCGGACCCAGCAGGCCGGCGGACTTTTGGCGGCGCGGGCGGCCTCAGGCCTGGCCGGAGCGGCCCTTGAAGTCGCTCATGGACTTGTAGATGCCCATGACGTGCAGCGCCAGCCAGTCGTAGATCACCAGCGGCAGCACGCCCTTGAGCGCATTGGACAGATACACCGTCCAGGGCAGCACCAGGCGTTTGCGGCCGCTCTTCATGGCCGCCCACACCCGCTCGGTGACGTATTCGGGCGTCAGGATCGGTGTGAGCAGCATGGATTTGGCGCCTTCGAACATGCCGGTGCTGATGTAGCTCGGATTGACCGTGGTGACCTTCACGTGGTCGTGGCCGCAATGTTCCAGTTCCAGGCGCACCGAGTCGCTCCAGCCGGTGCAGCTCCACTTGGAGGCGCAGTACACGCTCATGCGCGGGTTGGACACCAGGCCTGCGGCCGAGGCGATATTGACGATGCGGCTTTCGCTGCCGCGGTTGTCGATCATCGCCGGCAGGAATTCGCGGGCGATGTACATGGGCGCCAGTGCATTGATCGACATCGTGAAGGCAATGTCCTTGCGCGCATCGTGTTCCCAGAACAGCTTGCCGCGCACCACACCGGCGTTGTTGATCACGATGTCCGGATTGCCGACCTCGGCTTTCACCTTGGCTGCGGCCTCGGTGATGGCGTCCAGATCGGCAACGTCGACCACATAGGGATGCACCTGGCCGCCGAAACCGCGCAGTTCTTCCGCGGTTTTCTGCAGCTCGGTTTCATTGATGTCCCACAGGATCACCGCGGCGGCGCCTTCGCGGACCGCGAACTGGGCGTAGAGCCTGCCCATGCCCATGGCGGCGCCGGTGATGAGGATTTTTCTGCCCGATACGGTGTGGATCATGGCCGGTCTCCGGATTGGCTCGACGCAGGTCGGGCATTATCGGGAATCGAACCCGCGGCGCCATGACCGCCCCACGGGCGGGCCTCAGGCGCCAGGGTCAGTCGTCGCGAATGGCTGCCAGTCCAGGTCCGGCAGCCGCGGGCGCAGACGCCGCACGAATTCCCGTTGCGCGTCCGGCGGGTAGGCCAGCGGTGGATGCCGCCCCCACACGGGCGCCGGCCAGGCCGCATCGGCTTCAAAGCGCACGATGTGATGGACGTGCAACTGCGGCACCACGTTGCCAAGCGCCGCCACGTTGAGCTTGTGCCCGTCAAAGGCGCTCATCAGAGCGCGGCCAAGCTGCACCGACTCCTCCAGCAGCGCCTGCCGGTCGGCCGGTGACAGCTCGTGGATTTCGCTTACCGCCGGCCGCCGCGGCACCAGGATGCACCAGGGATAGCGCGCATCGTTCATCAACAGCAGCCGGCACAGGGGCATTTCGGCCAGGGCCAGCGTGTCGGCGGCCAGTTGCGGATGCAGCGCGAATGCGGCGGATGTCATGGGGTGCGCCCTTGCTGGAACACCACCGAACCTAGCCACCAAACGGCGCAATGGGCAAATGTGTCCGCTACATCGCGCGCTAGGCGCCTGCCGGGATGCGCGCCGGCCCGTTCCCCGCCAGTATTCGCGCCATGATTTCACGATTATGGGCTGCGCCCTCACTGCTGCTCAGTCTGGCTACCCTGTTCTGGTCAGGGAATTTCGTTCTGGGCCGTGCCTTGCACGAGCATCTGGCGCCGGTGGCCCTGTCGTTCTGGCGATGGGTGCTGGCTTTCCTGATCGTGCTCGGGTTTGCCTGGCCGTATCTGCGTCGCGACTGGCCGGCGTTATGGCAGAACCGCTGGCTGGTGATGCTGCTGGCGGCACTGGGGGTGGCCTCGTTCAACGCGCTGGTCTATCACGGCCTCAACACCACCACCGTGGTCAACGCGGTGCTCATGCAGTCCACCATGCCGGTGCTGATCCTGATCGGATCGTGGCTGCTGTTCCGGGAGCGGGTGCGGGCGCTGCAGGTCGTGGGTATCGTGGCCTCGCTGGCCGGGGTGGCGGTGATCGTCGCGCGCGGCTCGCTGGACCTGTTGCTGCATCTGGCCCTGGTGCCGGGGGACGCCTGGGTGGCGCTGGCGGTGCTGTCCTATGCAATCTATTCGGTGCTGCTGCGGCGACGGCCGCAGGTACATCCATTGAGTTTTCTGGCCGCCACCTTCGCGCTTGGCGCCCTGATGCTGCTGCCGGTCTATCTGTGGGAAGACGCGCAGGTGCGCACGATGCCGATCGACGCCGCGACCCTCGGTGCAATCGTCTACGTCGGGATTTTTCCGTCGCTGCTGTCGTATCTGTTCTTCAACCGCGCGGTGGAGCTGATCGGCGCCAACCGCGCCGGACAGTATCTGCACCTGATGCCGGTGTTCGGCACGGCCCTGGCGGCGCTGTTCATCGGCGAACGCTTGCTGGCCAGCCATCTGGTGGGTGCTGCGTTGATCGCTGTCGGCATTCTGATGACGCAGCTGGGACGTCGTTGAGCGCGATTGACGGCGATCAAGCCGGTGTTTCGCCGGCCAGAACCCAGCGATTGGCGCCGTCGGTCTGCGCGATGCGCAAGGCCTTGCTGGCGGTTTCGACCGCGCGGGCCAGGTTGCCTCGCGACAGCGCCTCGGTCGCCACCAGGTGCACAGCGGCGCTGAGGGTCAGGGTGCCGCCCGCCTGCAGCGGTACGCGCAAGGCTTCCAGCGCTTGCCGAACGCGTTCGGCCGTCGATGTCGCGCCTTTGCGGTCGGTGCCGGGCAGCATCAGCACGAAACGTTGCGAATCGTAGCGGCACACCACGTCGCCCGGACGATGGACCGAATACTCCATGGCCAGCACCGCCGCGCGCAGGCCGCGGTCGACCGCGGCCTGCCCTTCGGCGATCAGCGCATCGAAGCGGTCCAGGACCGCCACCACCACGCCGATGGCATGCAGGCCGCGCATGGCGCGACGCCACTCGCGGTCCGCGAGTTCGACAAACGGCCGCCGCGCCATGGCACCGCTGATGGGGTCGTGCAGCGCATCGGCGCGCAGGCACAACTGGGTTTCCAGCACTTCGCGGGCATCGTGCAGCGCATCGTGCAGGCGCCGGTCCTGCGCTGCGCTCGCTCGCCCATCGCGCGCCATGGCGCACAGCAGGCCGACCGGCTGCCGACGGGGGCCGTAGACGGTCAGCGCAGCAAAATGAGTGAGCTGCAGCGCCATCATCAGGGGATCGAGCTGGCCGGACTGAGTGGGGGCGGCGGCGTCCACCTCCAGCACGCGACCGCGTTGCAAGGTCAGCTCCGCCAGGCGGCTGTCGGCGGGAATGTCGCAGTCCTGCAGACCATGTACGGCGACGAATTCGTTGCGCAGCCCGTCGACCACCCACAGCGCGCACAACGGGCGTCCGCTGGCCGTCGCCAGCAGCCGCATCAGCGGGTCGAATTCATGTCCCTGGACGCGGTCGCGTTGCAGGCCCAGTACCTGCGCCCATCCGGGCAGGCCGTCGCCGACTTCGTCCACGTCATCGCGATCTGGGGCTGCATTCATCGGCATCCCTCGTATGGGTACCACCACGCTGCATCTTATCCCGCTGCCGCCGGTCGTCGACGCTTATCGCGCGCGCCGGCACCGCGCCGAATTGCGCGCTCAACCCGTGGGCTTCGATAATCCAACGGCGTCTCTACCGGAACCGCCCGCCGCCGATGTCCACCCGCACCCGTACGTATCGCATCAGCTTCCACAATCAAGGCAAGGTCTACGAGATGTACGCCCGCAACGTCAGTCATGGCGGTATGCCGGGTTTCGTGGAGGTGGAAAAGCTGCTGTTCGGCGAAAAAAGCGTGCTGGTGGTGGACCCCACCGAGGAAAAGCTCAAGGCCGAGTTCGAGAACGTGGAGCGCTTCTACGTGCCCTTGCACGCCGTGATCCGCATCGACGAGGTCAGCAAGCAGGGCTCTGCACGGATTACGGCGGGCGGCGACAAGGTGCTGCCGTTTCCGATGATTTACGGCGGTAACGAGACCAAGAGCTGAGGTGCCCGTGCTCCAGTTCGCGCTGCTCGGCAGCGGCAGTCGCGGCAACGCCACAGTGGTGCGCTCCGGCGGCGCCCGGGTGCTGGTGGATTGCGGATTTGCGCTGCGCGAGCTGCAGGCGCGGGCCGCGGGTCTGGATTTCGATCTCGCCAGCCTCGACGGCGTGCTGGTCACGCACGAGCACGGCGATCACATCGGCGGTGTGGCGCGTCTGGCACGCGCCTACGGGCTGACCGTATACCTGACGCCGGGTACCGCCAGCGCGCGCAGCGATTGGGACGGTTGCCGCCTGGAGAAAATCTCCCCGCACGAGCCGTTCCGGATCGGCGACCTCGAGGTGCAGCCCTTCCCGGTGCCGCACGACGCGCGCGAACCCTGCCAGTTCGTACTGGCGCAGGCCGGCCGGCGCCTTGGCATCCTGTCCGATCTCGGGCGCGTCACCCCGCATATCGTTCGCACCCTGGCTGCCTGCGACGCCCTGCTGCTGGAGTGCAACCACGACACCGGCATGCTCGCCCGCGGTCCTTACCCCGAGAGCCTCAAGCGCCGTGTCGGTGGCGATTGGGGGCACCTGTCCAACGCCCAGGCCGCAGATCTGCTGCAGCAGTTGCCGCGGGCGCGTTTGCAGTTCCTGGCGCTGACCCACCTGTCGGAAAAGAACAACACCCCGGCGCTGGCGCGCGAGGCGGCCTGCGAAGCCTTGCAGGACGATCCGGCCTGGTGTGTCTGCGCCGACCAGGATCAGGCATCGGCCTGGCGCGAGATCGGCTGACCGGTACGACGCCGACTGCGGCTGACCGGTAAAATTGCGTCCGCCCTCCCGCGCGCCTATTCCCCGCGTTCCATGACCGTCCACGTCGTTCCTTCGGCCGCGCGCCTGTCCGCGTTCCGCATCGCCCGTCTCGTCGATCGCCTGCAAGCGCACGCGCCCGGCCTGGACGATCTGCTCGTGCAGGAATTTTTTCTGGTACAGACCCTCGACGACGCCGAAGTGGACCGTGCGGCGCTGCGGCGCCTGTTGGGCGAGGGCCCGGAAGCGTTGCCGGACGCTCCGGCGCGGGTCTTCGTGGTGCCGCGGCTGGGCACGGTTTCGCCCTGGAGCAGCAAAGCCACCGACATTGCCCGCGTCTGCGGAATAACCGGGGTGCGGCGTGTGGAACTGGCGCGAGTGGTCATCCCGCAAGGGGTACAGGCACTCGGTGCCGCGGCGTTGGCAGAGCTGCACGACCCGATGATGGAATCGGTGCTCACCGATCCGGCGCAACTGCCGCACCTGTTCGATACCCAGCGCCGGCGACCGCTGCGCCGTGTGCCGGTGCAGGCCGGCGGGCGCGAAGCCCTGCTGGCCGCCAACCGCGATTGGGGCCTTGCCCTGTCCGACGAGGAGATCGATTACCTGGTCGAGCACGCGCGACGCTCGCAGCAGGACCCCAGCGATGCCGAGTTGATGATGTTCGCGCAGGTCAACTCGGAGCATTGCCGGCACAAGATTTTCAATGCCGAGTTCAGCGTGGACGGCGTGGCGCAGCCGCTGTCGCTGTTCCAGATGATCCAGGAGTCCTACAAGGCCAGCGCGGACGGCGTGTTGTCGGCCTACAAGGACAACGCTGCGGTGATCGAAGGCGCCGAAGCCATGCGCTGGTTCCCGGAACCCGGATCCGGCTCGGCGTCGGGGACCGGCATCTGGCGCGAGCATCGCGAGCATGTCGCCATCCTGATGAAGGTAGAGACGCACAATCATCCCACCGGCATTTCTCCGCACCCTGGCGCCGCCACCGGCGCTGGCGGTGAAATCCGCGACGAGGCGGCCACCGGTCGTGGCGGCAAGCCCAAGGCCGGCCTGTGCGGGTTCTCGGTGGCCAATCTGCGCATCCCCGGCTTCGAGCAGCCTTGGGAAACGCCGACCACGCGCCCCGAGCGCATGGCCAGCGCGCTGCAGATCATGCTGGAAGCGCCCATCGGCGCTGCCGCCTACAACAACGAATTCGGGCGCCCCAACCTGGCCGGATATTTCCGTACCTACGAGGCGGTGGTGCGGGAATCGAACGGCCAGGAGCGCAATCGCGGGTATCACAAGCCCATCATGATTGCCGGTGGTTACGGCAACATCCGCGCCTCGCTGGTGGAGAAATGCGCGGTGGTCGACGGCGCGCAGCTGATTGTCCTGGGCGGCCCCGCCATGCTGATCGGCCTGGGCGGGGGCGCCGCCAGCTCCATGGCCACCGGCGCGTCCAGCGTGGAACTGGACTTCGCCTCGGTGCAGCGTGCCAACCCGGAACTGGAGCGGCGCTGCCAGGAAGTCGTGGATGCGTGCTGGGCGCTGGGCCAGCACAACCCCATTCTGTCGATACACGACGTCGGCGCTGGCGGCATCTCCAACGCCTTGCCGGAACTGGTGCACACGGACGGGCGCGGCGGTCACTTCAGGTTACGCGATGTGCTCAGCGCCGATCCCGCGCTGTCGCCGATGGAGATCTGGTGCAACGAGTCGCAGGAGCGTTACGTGCTCGCAGTGTCGCCCTCAGGCGTGGACGTGCTGCGCGAGCTGTGTGCTCGGGAACGCTGCCCGATGGCAGTGGTAGGGACCGCCACCGCCGAACCCCGGTTGATCGTGGAGGATGCCGATGGCAGTCGCCCGGTGGACATGCCCATGCCGGTGCTGCTGGGCAAGCCGCCGCGCATGCATCGCCACACCCAACGCGACGCGACGCGCTTCGATGCGTTCGAGCTGCCCCGGGATTTCACCGATGCCGCGCTGCGCGTGTTGCGACATCCCGCGGTGGCCAGCAAGCAGTTTCTGATCACCATCGGCGACCGCACGGTCGGCGGTCTCACCGTGCGCGACCAGATGGTCGGCCCCTGGCAGGTCCCGGTGGCGGACTGCGCGGTGACTGCCACCGGTTTCGAAGCCGTCTCCGGTGAAGCCATGAGCATGGGCGAGCGCCCGGTGCTGGCACTGCTCGATGCGCCGGCATCCGGACGCATGGCGGTCGGCGAGGCGATCACCAACATCGCCTCGGCTCGCATCGGCAAGTTGTCCGACGTGCGCCTGTCCGCCAACTGGATGGCGGCCTGCGGCCAGAACGATGAAGACGCGCGCCTGTTCGATGCGGTCAAGGCGGTGGGCGCCGAGCTGTGTCCGCAGCTCGGCATCTGCATTCCGGTGGGCAAAGATTCGCTGTCGATGAAGTCGGTGTGGCAGCACCAGGGTCGGGAGGTGATCCAGACCGCGCCGCTGTCGCTGATCGTCACCGCGTTTGCGCCGGTGCTGGACGTGCGCGCGACTCTGACGCCGCAACTGCGCACCGATGCCGGCGACAGCCGCGTGTTGCTGATCGATCTCGGTCGTGGCCGCAACCGCCTGGGTGGCTCGATCCTGGCGCAGGTCCACGGCGAAGTCGGCGATACGCCACCGGATCTGGACGACCCTGCGTTGCTCAAATCGGTGTTCGAACTGCTGCAGGACTGGAGCGCGCAGGGTCGTGTGCTCGCCTGCCACGACCGTTCCGACGGCGGCGCGTTCGCCTCGCTGTGCGAGATGGCTTTCGCCGGGCATTGCGGCATCGAAGTGTCCACGCTCGATATGCGTGCGCTGTTTGCCGAAGAGCTGGGCTTGCTGGTGCAGGTGCGCACGGCCGACAGCGTCGCGCTGCTGGAGCAGGCGCGCGCCGCCGGGCTGAGTGCGCAAGCGGTCGGCACGCTGCGCAGCGACGATCGCGTGGTGTTCGTGCACGACGGCCGTACGCTGTTTAACCAACCGCGCGAAGGTCTGTACCGGACCTGGGCCGAAACCAGTCATCGCATCGCGCGATTGCGCGACAACCCCGATTGCGCCGACCAGGAATTCGAAACCGCGGGTGCGCAGGACGATCCGGGCCTGAGCGTGTCGCTCAGCTTCACCCCCACCGTTGGCGCGTCGGCACATCTGGCTCAGCGGCCGCGCGTGGCGATCCTGCGAGAGCAGGGCGTCAACGGCCAGGCGGAGATGGCCTGGGCCTTCCATGCCGCCGGCTTCGAGTCGGTGGACGTGCACATGTCCGACGTACTCGAAGGTCGAGTCGCGCTCGCCGACTTCCAGGGGCTCGTGGCCTGCGGTGGTTTTTCGTACGGCGACGTACTGGGTGCCGGGCAGGGCTGGGCCAAGACCATCCTGTTCAATGCGCGCGGTCGCGACGTGTTCCAGGCGTTTTTCGCCGACACCGCCAAGTTCGCGCTGGGCGTCTGCAACGGTTGCCAGATGTTGGCGGCCTTGCAGGAACTGATACCGGGTGCGCAGCGCTGGCCGATGTTCCGCCGCAATGCTTCAGAACAATTCGAGGCGCGTTGGTCGATGGTGGAGGTGCTGGAATCCAGATCCGTCCTGCTCGCCGGCATGGCCGGTTCGCGCATGCCGATCGCGGTGGCGCACGGCGAAGGCCGGGTGGAATGCGCCAACGCGTCCGACCTGGACGCGCTGCAGGCCGGTGCGCAGATCGGCATGCGTTATCTGGATCATCACGGTGCGGTGGCTGCGCGCTATCCGGCCAATCCCAACGGTTCGCCGCGCGGCGTCACCGCAATCTGTAACGCCGACGGCCGCATCACCGCGATGATGCCGCACCCGGAGCGTACGATTCACGGCGTCACCGGCTCCTGGTGGCCGTCGCCGGACCTGCAGCTCACCCCGTGGTTCCGCCTGTTCGAAAACGCCAGGCGCTGGGTGAGCTGAGAGGGTCGGTACGATGTGGTTGGCAAAACAATAAGGAGACCGTTCGAACAACATGGCTTCGTCCAAGAGCCCCACGGCAGTGACTGAGGCCGCGGCGTTGCGCTGGTCGTTTGGTGACATCACCCTGGACGAGCGCAGCTTGCAATTGGTGGTCGACGGCGTGCCGATCGACCTTGAACCCAAGCCGCTGCAACTGCTGATGTACCTGCTGCGCCGCAGCGGCGAAGTGGTCACCCGCGAGGAAATCCTCGACGCGCTGTGGCCGGGGCGCATCGTGACCGACGGCGTCATCACCAACTGCGTGGCCAAGTTGCGGACCGCGCTGGGCGACGCCGGCCAGGAGCTGGTGCGCACGGTGCCGCGCTATGGCTATCGCCTGAGTGCCGAGGTGCGCGTGGAGCGCCTGGCGGTGCAGAAGCCGCGCGGCGATCAGTTGGGTCTGGTGCCGGACAACATGGTGCCGAACCGGCCGCAGGCACGTCTGCTGCGGCCCCTGGCGGATCGCGGACAGGCCGAGGTCTGGCTGGTGCAACTGGAGGACCGCGAGGAGCAACGGGTATTCAAGTTTGCTCGCGACGCCAGCGAACTGGCCCTGCTCAAGCGCGAGATCACGCTCAACCGCGTGCTGCTGGAGACGCTTGGCGAGTCGGCTCCCTTCACGCCCATCCTGGCCTGGAATCTGGAAGCGCCGCCGTTCTTCCTGGAATCGGCCTTCATTCCGGGCGGCAATCTGCAGGAATGGTGCGAAGCCCAGGGCGACGTCTCAAGCCTGTCCATGGACGTCCGTGTGGATCTGGCAGCGCAGTGCGCCCGCGCAGCGGCAGCCGCGCACTCGGCCGGCGTGCTGCACAAGGACATCAAGCCCGGCAATGTGCTGATCGCCGTCGACGCCAGCGGCGCACCGCGCGTGCAGCTCTGCGATTTCGGCGCTGGCGACATGATGGAAGCGGATCGACTCGACCAGCTCAGCATCACGCGCCTGGGATTCACCAGCGCCGAGTCGCCATCCGCCGACTCCGGCGGCACGCCGCTGTACCAGGCACCCGAACTGTTCCAGGGCCGCGCGCCCACGGTGCGGTCGGATGTCTATGCGCTGGGCATTGTCCTGTTCCAGCTCGTGGTCGGTGATTTCCGGCGCGTGCTGGCCACCGGCTGGGAGTCGCAGATTGAAGACCCCCTGCTGCGCGAAGACATTGCCGCCGCCACCCACGGCGATCCCGCGCTTCGACTCGGCGATGCCAATCAGCTCGCGGAGCGACTGACGACCCTGGATGCGCGACGCGCGGAACGTGCCCGACAGGCCGCTCTGCAAGTGCAGGCCGAGGCAGATCGCCGCACGCTGGAGCGGGCGCAGGCACGGCGCGGCCTGTTGCTGGCGCTGATCATCACGCTGACCCTGGGCTCCGTCATCACCGCCATGCTGTATCTGGATGCGCGGCGGGCGCGCGACCACGCCCAGGAAGAAGCCCGGACCACCCAGGCCGTGGTCAGCTTTCTGACCGACGACCTGCTCGCCTTCGCCAATCCACGCGCCCAGGGCAGCGGCGATCTGCGCGTGCGCGATCTGCTCGACGCTGCCGAGCGTCCCTTGCAGCAGCGTTTTTCTGATCGCCCGCTGGTGCGCGCCCACCTGCAACGCACCATCGGCAGCGCCTACGGGGCGCTGGCCGTGATCGACAAGGCCGAGGCCAATCTGGTGCCGGCCATCGAGGTCATGGCGCGCGAACTGGGGGATGCGCATCCAGAAACCCAGTCGGCGCGGATCGCCCTGCGCGACTCGTATCGCATCGTCCATCGTTTTGCCGATGTGCTGCCGGTCGGGCAGGCCATCAAGGCCGCCGAAGAACAGGCCGGGCGCCGTGAATCGCCGTTGTGGTTCGAAGGTGCCTGGTCGGAAATCTACGGTCAGTGCGAGGTCGGCGCCGGCAGCGTGTGGTTCGTCGACTGCGGCCAGCGGCTGCACCCGCTGATGGAACAGGCGCGGCGGGTGCTGGGCAAGGATCATCCGGTCACGGCACGCCTGATCTGGATTCGCGCCACCATGTCCCTGGTGTTCGAGCGCAGCCAGGGCATGGAACCCTTGCTGGCCGAAGCCCATCGCCTGATGAGCCGGCAGCTCGGCGCCGATCACCCGCGCGCGGTCGAAGCCAAGATGTTCTGGGCCTGGGCCGTGCTGGACGGAGGCGATCCGGCCCGCGCCGAGAAAATGCTGCGGGAAGTGGCGGCCAGCTTCACCCAGACCGTCGGTCAGGATCATGACTTCTACGTCATCTCGCAGATCCACCTGGCGCGGGCGCTGATCGCACGCGGCGCGCTGGACGAGGCCGAAACCATCTCTCGCGCGAGCTGGGAATGGCGGCGGCACAGGATTGGACTGAACAACGTCACCACCGGCAATGCCCTGGCCGGCCTGAGTCGCGTTCTGATCGCCCAGGGTCGCGCGGCCGAGGCCGTTGCGCTGACACAAGACGTTCGCCGACAGGTCAGCACCGAGGGACTCGACGATCAAGTCATCGCCCTGCGCTACGACCTGACCCTGGCCCAGGCGCTGAACGCCCAGGACCAACAGGCACGCCGTGGCGCAGTGCTGGAAACTGCCGAGCGCCAGGCCCGACGCCTGCTCACCGATGGCCAGTGGTATCTCGGCCACATCCTGGCGCTGCGCGGCGAATGGCAGCTCCAGCACGGCCAGTCCGAGGCCGGGCAGCAGATGCTGCGCGAGGGCATCGCCATTCTGCGCGCCGCCCGCGGCGACGATGACCGCTACACCCGGATGGCCGTGCAGGCGCTGGCAAGGGCGGAGAAGTAGCCCGGTTCGCCGCGGTCCCAGCGTGAGAGTGCCACCAGGGCGCCCCCACGTAAGGCCAACCGTTGCGGCGAGCCGGGGGTTTTTCCCCTCCCTTGATTCCCGGCTCGCCCGCGGCGAACCGGGCTACGCGCAAGCAGCGGAGTTCGCCTCCCGGGGCGCCGTGAGAAATCCGCGAGAAATCCGTGAGAAATCCAAGATGCTTCCGTGAGGACTTCGGTCCTCGCCCCGCCCACGATCCCGTGCTCACCAATGCGTCGCCTGTGAAGGCGCGCCGGCCCGGGGAAAGTGATGGCGCTCAAAGTCTTGATTCGAAACGCAGAAGGTGTACGCGAAGTGACCCTCCTGCCCGGCCAGTTGCTCCGGCTGAAGCCGGGTGAAGAACTGATTCTGCCGGCGGGGGTAGAGGTTGCGACCACCGGCGACCTCGTGATCCTGACCGACCCTGCGGGTACCACCTTCCCGGTCGATGTTCCTCCCGGCGCGACCATCGCGTACGACGCTGGCGACCGTACGCCGGCCGCGATGCCGGCCCTGACGCCGTCCGCGGGCGGCGGCATGCCAGCGTCCGAGACCTTCGAGCGGTTCGTCCTCGGGGCCGGTGCGGTCGGCGTGACGCTCCTGCTCCTGGATGACAGCGACTCTTCGGCGGCGCCCGCCAGCGCTCCGGTCTTCGCCAGCCCGGCGACCTTTACGGTGGACGAGAACACGACCGCCGTCGGCACGGTCCAGGCAATGGACGCCGGCAGTCCTGTGATGACCTACTCCATCAGCGGTGGCGCCGACGCGACACGCTTCGCCATCGACCCGAATACCGGCTCGCTCAGCTTTCTTGCCGCGCCGGACTTCGAGAGTCCGACCGCGGCCGGGGCCGACAATGTCTACCGCCTGGAAGTGACCGCCAGCAATGGGCAGAACACCGCCGTGCAGACCCTCACGGTCACGGTCAGCGATCTCGACGACACCCCGCCGGTGGCAAACGACACCCGCCTCGAGCTTGACGAAAACAGCGCCAACGGCACGATCGTCGGCACGGTAACCGCCGAGGACGCCGACGATGTCCTGAGTTACGCCATCACCGGCGGCGATCCCGGCGGCGTGTTTGCGATCGATCCCGACTCCGGTGCCATCACCGTCGCCAACAGCGCCGCGCTGGATTTCGAGACCACATCGAGCTTCGACCTGAGCGTGCAGATCCGCAACGCCGCCGGGCTCTCCGACAGTGCCACCGTCCGCATCGATCTCGGCAACGTCAACGAAGCGCCGGTCCTGCAAGCGCCGTCTGCAGTCCTGATCGTCGAAGGGCCGGAGCAAGACAGCTTCCCGGAGTACGAGCAGCTCCTGCAAGCCAGCGATCCGGAGAACGATGCGCTGACCTATGCGCTGGAGGACGCCGAGACCGGCAGCTTCTCATTCCAAGGACAGGCCTTTGACCAGCGCCTGATCGGTCAGTACGGCAGCGTGTTTTTCGACGGCGATACGGGCCAAGTCGTTTACGCGGTCGACAATCAAGCCGTCAACGCGCTCGGCGCCGACGCGCAGGAGACGTTCCGGTTCAGCGTGACCGATGCCGACGGCCTCAGCGACAGCCAGGACCTCGCGGTGCTTATCAGCGCTGCGAACGACCGGCCGTTGACCGCGGCCGATCGCCTGAGCGCGGTCGAGAACATTCCCATCACCTACGCCGCGTCGCTGCTGCTGGCCAACGATGGCGATGCGGAAGCTCAGGCCTTGTTCATCGACAGCGTAAGCGACGGTGCCGGCGGCACGGTGACGCTCAACCCCGACGGCAGCGTGAGCTTTGCACCGACGCCAGACTTCGCCGGCGAAGCCAGTTTTACCTATATCGCCAGCGACGGTCAGAGCACCAACAGCCTGAGCGCACCCACCACTGTCATCATCGACGTGGCCGGGGTGGACGCTGCGGCCGTCATCGGCATGCCCAGCAACGCCAGCGTCACAGAAGACGTGAATGTCGACAGCAGCGGCAACCTCGTCGCCAGCGGCAGTATCCCCATCAGTGACGATGACGGCGCCACACAGGCCCGCTTCCAGACCAGCGTCACGCCAGTCGGCACGCCGCTGGGTGGCCTGAGTCTGAGCGCCGACGGCAGCTACACCTACCTCGTCTCCAATGCCGCCGCGCAGTTTCTGGGCGCCGACGCCACGGCCACCGATACCTTCACCGTTACTGCCGTGGACGGCACCACGGCCCGCGTGATGTTCACCGTCCGGGGCGCCGACGATGCCCCGGTCGCCGTCGACGACAGCCGTACCGTCAGGGAAGACAGCGGCGCCAACGCCATCAATGTTCTGGCCAACGACACGGATTTCGACGGCGGGCCCAGGCTGATCCAGAGCGTGGTCCAGCCCGCCAATGGCAGCGTCGCCATCACCGGCGGCGGCACCGGCCTGAGCTACACCCCGGACGCCAACTTCAACGGCCAGGACAGCTTCACCTATACCCTCAACGGTGGCTCGCAAGCCACGGTCAGCATCACCGTGAATGCCGTCAACGAACCCCCGGGTCCCGTTGACGACGCCCCGGTCGCCGTTGATGACGCCGCCACCGTCGATGAAGACAGCGGTGCCACCGCGCTCAATGTTCTGGCCAACGATACGGACACTGACGGCGGCCCCAGGCTGATCCAGAGCGTGATCCAGCCCGATAACGGCAGTGTCTCCATCAGCGGTAACGGCACCGGCCTGAGCTACACGCCTGACGTCAATTTCAACGGCGCCGACAGCTTCACCTACACCCTCAACGGCGGTTCGCAAGCCACGGTCAGCGTCACCGTGAACGCTGTCACCGATGCCGCCATCATCGGCACGCCCAGCAATGCCAGCGTCACTGAAGACCTGGATGTTGATGGCAGCGAAAATCTGGTCGCCAGCGGCAGCATTCCCATCAGCGATGCAGACGGCGCCGCGCAAGCGATGTTCCAGACCAGCGTCAGCGCGGTCGGCACGCCACTGGGCAGCCTGAGCCTCAACGCCAATGGCAGCTACACCTACACCGTATCCAACGCCGCTACCCAGCATCTGGGCGTGGGTGCCAATGCAACGGCTACCGACACCTTCACCGTCACCTCAGTGGACGGCACCACTGCCAACGTGACGTTCACCATCACCGGCGTCAACGACGCGCCCGAAGTCGATACCACACGCGATGATCTCGCCTATACCGAGAACGATCCCGCCACTGCCATAGACCCCGATCTCATCATCACTGACGTAGACAGTCCCACGCTGGCCTCTGCCACGGTCCGGCTCGGCTCCGACTACATCAGCGGGGAAGATCTCCTAGCCTTCAACGACACCGACAACATCACCGGCAGCTTCAATACCACCGACGGCACGCTGACGCTCATCGGCGTCGCCAGTATTGCGGATTACGAAGCGGCCCTGCGCAGCGTGACCTACCAGAACACCAGCGACGATCCTACCGACCGACGTCGGGCGAACCTCACTGTCAACGACGGACTCACCGATTCAGACCGCGCCAGCCGCTTCATCGAAATCACCCGCGTCAACGACGCCCCCACAGCTATCGCTCTGAACAATCTCGAGATTGACGAGAACTCGGCAGCCGGCACCGTCGTTGGCACGCTCAGCACTACGGATGTGGATGCGGGCGATACCTTCACCTACACGCTGCTCGACGATGCGAGTGGACGCTTCCAGATCGTCGGCAATCAGGTGCAGGCCACCGGCACCGGTCTGGACTTTGAAACCAACGAACAACACGAAATAGAAGTTCAGGTTACCGATAGTGGCAACGCCACATTCACGCGAACGTTCCAGATCACGGTCAACGACGTCAACGAGAACCTCGCGCCCGTGGTCAGTGACGTGGTGCTGGGACCTTCCATCACCTACACCGCCGACGACGCCGATCCGTTGAGCCTGCGTATACGCAACAACGATACAAACGCGATCACACCGCAAACCGCCACCGGCACGCCGCCTGATTTCACCTACACGCCGGACTCACTGCCCACCACCGAGCTGGCCGGTGTGCTGGAAGTGGTAGATGCCGGCGGCCTGACCGCAGCCATCGCCAACGTCTACGTCGGCACCGGCGCCGACAACACCTTCTCTGCGCTCAACAACCCTGCATTCAATGCCGCATTGCCCGCCGCCCTCTACGGTTTTCTTGAAAATGACAGGCTGACCGGGGGCGACCAGGATGATTACATCGATGCAGGCAGCGATGGTGGCGCCGCCGCCGACATCCTCGTCGGTGGGCTAGGTGACGACACATTTTCTGGTGTCGGATCCAATGACAACATCGACGGTGGTGAAGGCAACGACACGGTGGTGGTAACCACGAGTCAGCAAACGTATTTTCCCAGCACGTTGTCGGGCGTTGAAAACGTAGTCGCAGCGCCGGGCAGTGCCAATATCTCAATCGACCTTGGGCTCCAAAATGAGGACTTCACGGTACTGGGCAATGCCGGCAACAACACACTCACCAGCAGCAACGGTAACGACGTCATTCGCGGAAATGAAGGCAACGACGTATTAAGAATTATCGGCGGTCGCGACACGCTATTTGGCGGCAGTGGCAGTGACACCCTGGTTTTCCTCGGCACAGCTGATTACGACAACAGCCTGATCGACGGTGGCGAGGACACAGACACCCTGCGCATCGAGCGCAGCAATTTCAGCTATCGCCCTCCCAACGAGAATCTGACCGGCGTTGAGTTAGTCACTGTGCTCGACGGGCGCACCAACATCAACCTGGACTTCAGCCTGCAAACCGAAGCCTTGGACATCACCGGTGGCCAGAACACCGATGTACTGATCGGCGGCTCCAACAACGACACCATCCGCGGCGGCAGCGGCGACGATATGCTCGCCGGCGGTCTGGGTGGGGACACGCTCACCGGCGGCACCGGCACCAACCGCTTCAACATTCTCAACACGAGCGAAAGCGCGTTCACCAGCAACACTGCACCGGGCAACGCGGCCGACACCGTTATCGCTTTTCTCGCCACCGACACCATCGACTTCGGCGATGTCATCGGCACCGCAGGCAGCTACAGCGAAACAACCGATGCGGTGGCCGACTTCGCCGCCGCTGTTGCCGCCGCCAACGCTGCGTTCGTCGATGCCGGCGTGCTGTACCACTTCGCCTTCGATGCCACCAACGGCTACCTGTTCTACAACCGCAACGGTGGCGCCAGCCTGACCTCGGGCGATGACGTCGTGGTGCTGCCCGGCATCACCGCTGCCAACTTCAGTCAGGTCAATATCTTTGGCACGGCACCGCCCAACACCGTCGCACCGGTATTCCAGAGTCCGACCACTTTCGATCTGAACGAGGGACTCACCAGCGTCGGCACGGTGAACGCCACCGACGCCGACGGCCCGATGGTGAGTTACGCGATCACCAGCGGCACCGATGCGGCACTGTTCGACATCAACAGCAGCACCGGCGCTCTGGAGTTCATCGACGCACCAGATTTCGAAATGCCGGTCGGCGGCGACAACACCTACAACCTCACCGTCACCGCCAGCGACGGCACCAACAGCACGCCGCAGCCCATCACCGTCACCGTCAACAACATCGACGACAACAACCCGGTCGCCAACGACGACAGCGGCAGCACCGGCGAGAACACGACGCTCAACGTCGCCGCCAACGGCGTTCTGGCCAACGATACCGATGCCGACGGCACACTCACGCCGCTGACCATCACCGCCGTCAACGGCAATGCCGCCAATGTGGGCCAGCAGATCACGCTCGCCAGCGGCGCCACGCTGATGCTCAGCGACACCGGCGCCTATACCTACAACCCTGGAATGGTCTTCGACTATCTGGCCCAAGGCACCAGTACCACCGACACATTCACCTACACCCTCAGCGACGGCAGCGGGCCTACTGACGATGCCACCGTCACCGTCACCATCACCGGCAGCAATGACAACCCCGTGGTTAGTCTGCTGACACCTCAGGCCACCGTCACGCAAACGGACGATTTAGCGATACTGGCCACTGGCATCGTCGAACTCGAATCCACTCTGGAAGTATCCGGCCTGCCGTTCACCGCCATCACCGACCTGAATCTGGACCTCGATCTGCTGCACACCGATATCAGGGATCTGGTCATCACCCTGATCGCGCCGGATGGCACCAGTGCTCTGTTGTTCGACAGACTTGACTCCCTAACGCCCCAACCTAATGACAACCTGGACGTTCTGCTGGACGACGAAGCTGGGATACCCATCCACAGCATCCCAGGTTCACCCATCACAACGCCGGGCAATTACACACCTTTAAATCCGCTGTCGGTGTTTGACGGGCGCGATCCCAATGGCACCTGGACGCTCCGTATTGAAGATACTGAACCGCCCCGGTTTTCCCGGAGGCTCGTTGTTGTGAGTCACGCCGCGAGGGCGAGACTCGGGATTTGTGAATAGTAGGCAGCTTCTGCTTCGGCGGGTGGGATGTTGCCAAGCGGTTCCATCAGTCGGCGATTGTTGTACCAGTCCACCCACTGCAGCGTGGCCCACTCGACGTCTTCGCGGCGTTGCCAGGAAGGCCGCCGGTGAATCACCTCGGCCTTGTACAAGCCGTTGATGGTCTCGGCCAGCGCGTTGTCGTAGGAATCGCCCACACTGCCCACGGAAGGTTCGAGACCCGCGTCGGCAAGACGCTCGGTGTAGCGGATCGACACGTACTGGACACCTCTGTCGCTGTGATGCACCAGCCGATCCGGGCCGACCGGTTTGCGCTCATGCAGCGCCTGCTCCAGCGCGTCGAGCACCAGGTCGGTCCGCGCCGAGGACGAAGCCCGCCAGCCGACGATGCGCCGGGCGAAGACGTCGATGACGAAGGCGACGTAGACGAAGCCCTGCCAGGTCGACACGTAGGTGAAGTCCGAGACCCACAGCTTGTTCGGCCGATCCGCCTTGAAGTGACGACGGACATGATCCAGCGGGCAAGGTGCGTTGGCATCACTCACCGTCGTGCGCACCGACTTGCCGCGGATGACGCCACGCAAGCCCAGGCGCTTCATCAGGCGCGCCACCGTGCAGCGGGCCAGATCAAAGCCTTCGCGCCGCAGTTGCCGCCACACCTTGCGCACGCCGTAGACCTGGAAGTTTTCGTTCCAGACCCGTTCGATCTCCGGCACCAGCGCTCGATCTCGCTGGTCCCTCGTAGAACGGCGCTGTGGGTCTGCCTCGCGAGCCGCGTGGGCGTAGTACGTCGACGGGGCAATCGGCAGCACCTTGCAGATCGGCTCGACCCCGTGGACCGAGCGATGCTCGTCGATGAACGCCTTCATCGTTTGAACGGGCGGTCGAGCTCCGCCTGCGCAAAATACGCCGATGCCTTGCGCAAAATCTCATTGGCCTGGCGCAGTTCACGGACCTCGCGCTCCAGCGCCTTGATCCGCTCGCCCTCGGCCGTGGTCAGGCCGGGCCGCACGCCGGCGTCACGCTCGCCCTGGCGCACCCAGCGCCGCAGCGTCTCGGCCGTACAACCAATCTTGGCGGCAATCGATTCGATCGCCGCCCACTGCGAGGTGTGCTGCGCCGCGTGCTCCGCCACCATCCGGACCGCGCGCTCCTGCACTTCCGGGGAATACTTCGATGCTCTGGTCATGGCTCCATTCTCTCAAGTGAGGGAGCCTCCGAGATTCCCGGGGCGGTTCATACTTTATCATTCGACGGTGGCGCCCTGACCAACTGGTCCCTGATCTTCAACAGTTTCGCATTTGGTGCCACTGAGGACGCCGCCGCGACGCTGACAACCGAACCCTTCACCGTCTACTTCGATGACCCTGATCTGGCCGATACCCATACCGCCAGCTTTGCCCCCGACGCCGACAACCCCTTGGGCGGCACCCTGGAGGTCCTCGACCTGATACCGCCAAGCGATGCGGCGCTCGGCTCGGTCACGTACACCTACACGCTCGACAACAGCAACCTCGCCGTGCAGGCCCTGGGTCAGGGTCAGATCGCTACGGAATACTTCGACCTCACCGTCACCGACAACCACAGCGGCGTCAGCAATACCGAGCGGGTGACGGTGAACGTGAGGGGAGTCAACGATGCGCCGATCGTCACCACGGCCACCGTCGGCGCTCTCGGCTACACCGAGAACGACCCCGCCACCGTCATCGACCCGGGCCTCTCGCTCAGCGATGTCGACAGCCCCAACCTGATCCAGGCCGTCGTCCGTATCAGCAGCGGTTACGTCAATGGTCAGGATCTGCTGGCCTTTACCAACACCGCCAATATCAGCGGCAGCTTTAGCGCCGTCCAAGGAAGGCTCCTGCTGACGGGCAGCGCCAGCGTGGCCGAATACGAAGCCGCACTGCGCAGCGTCACCTACCGGAACGCCAGCGACAGCCCCAACACCACGGATCGCACGGTGAGCTTCAACGTCTTTGACGGGGTGGATTTTTCAAACATCGTCGATCGCACGATCGACCTCACCGAGCTCAATGCTGCGCCCGTGGTCAGCAACGTGGTGCTGGGGCCTTCCATCACCTACACCGCGGAGGACGTCGATACGCTGAGCCTGCGCATACGCAACAACGAGACAGACGCGGTCACCACGCAAACCGCAACCGGCACTGCGCCCAATTTCACCTACACGCCCACGGAACAGCCCACCACCGAGCTGGCCGGTGTGCTGGAGGTGGTGGATACCGGCGACCTGACTGCGCCCATTGCCAACGTCTATGTCGGCACAGGCGCCGCCAACACGTTCTCTGCGCTCAACAACCCTGCGTTCAATGCCGCATTACCCGCCGCCCTCTACGGTTTTGGCGGCAATGACAACCTGACCGGTGGCGACCTGGACGACTACTTCGAAGGCGGTAGCGACGCCGACACGCTCATCGGCGGGCTGGGCAATGACCGCTTTGTCGGTGTGGAAACCAATGACAGCATCGACGGTGGCAATGGCAACGACACGGTGGTGGTCAGCGCCATTGCCGTTAATTACATCCCCTCTGACAACAGATTATTGGGCGTGGAAACCGTGGCGGCCGCGCCAGGGACTGCCAACGCCGATATCAGTCTTGCCCAACAAAGCGAAGGGTTCACGGTGCTGGGCAATGCCGGGAACAATGTACTCGCCGGCGGCTTTGGAGACGATGTCATTCGCGGAAATGAAGGCGACGACGAACTCATCATTTTCAATGGTCGCGACAACTTGTTTGGCGGTATCGGCAATGACAGCTTGGTGTTCAGCAACCCAAGTGGCGCCGCTGATTACGACAGCAACCAAGTTGACGGCGGTGAAGGCACAGACACCCTTCGAATGAACTCCGGCTTCATCAGCTACCGACCGTCCAACGACAATCTCACCGGCGTTGAGTTGGTCACCGTGGGCAACGGGCCCACCGACATCAACCTGGACTTCAGCCTGCAAACCGAAGCCCTGGACATCACCGGTGGCCAGAACGCCGACGTGCTGATCGGCGGCTCCAACAACGACACCATCCGCGGTGGCAGCGGCAACGACACCATCGACGGCAGCACCGGCAACGACACCATCGACGGCAGCACCGGCAACGACGTTCTGTTCGGCGGCAGCGGCGACGACACTGTCAGCACCTATAACCTCGCCACTGACGGCAGCGATCAAATTGATCTGGGCACCGAGACTTCCAGCAGCATCCTCCCAGAAATCATCACCAACAACAGGATCAGAAGCGGCAATGACGTGGTCAACGTCAGCAGCACGGACGCCACGCAGATTCGCGTCACCCTCACCAGCGCCAATGCGGGCGACGGCACCGGCACCGGCACCACTGCAGACGGCGCCTTGACCGGCGCAAATGCCAACACGCGCAACACCGTCAGCCTGCAAGCCGAAACCGGCAGCACCGATAACCCCGCAGGCAACGTGGGGTATGCCGACGATGAAGGCATCAGCTTCATCGCGCCCACAGGCACCACCTTCGACGTGCGCGACGCCATCAGCGGCATCGCGCGCGGCGATCATTTCACCCAGGTGTTCCTCGGCACCAGTGGCGTGGACAGTTTCGACTTCAGCTCCGGTGGCGGCTCCATCGTGGGCAGTGACTACTACGTCAACACCGGCGACGGCAACGACAACGTGGTTGGCACCTCGGGCAATGACTTCATCGTCGGTGGTAGCGGTGATGACGTCCTTGCCGGCGGCCTCATCGCTTCCAACGACGGCATCGATAGCTTCCTCGGCGGCGCGGGCAACGACACCATCCGGGGCGACAGCGCCGACGCGCTGATTGATGGCGGCGATGGCAGCGATACGCTGGAAGCCCGCACCAACTACAGCCAGGCCAACGACGCCGCACTGGTCGGTGTGGAAACCGTCGAAGCCACAGGCTCCGCTGGAGGCGACATCCCAACTCCAGGCGGCATCCCAAATCCCACCTTTAATGATACGGCCGTCATCAACCTCACCGGCCAGACCGAGGCCTTCACCATCAACGGCAACTCCGCTGCCAACCAGCTCACTGGCGGCAGCGGCAGCGACACCATCAACGGCGACACCGGCGACGACACCCTCAGCGGCGGCGCAGGCGGTGACAGCCTCGATGGCGGCACCGGAACCAACCGCTTCAACATCCTCAACGCGAACGAAAGCGCGTTTACCAGCAACAGCGCGCCGGGCGCTGGCGCCGACACCATCACCGGCTTCCTGGTGGCCACGGACACCATCGACTTCGGCGGTGTCATCGGCAGCGCGATCAACTACACCGAGACCACCATCGCTGTCGCCAACTTTGCGGCCGCCGCTGTGGCCGCCGACGCCGCGTTCGACAACAGCAGCGTGCTCTATCACTTCGCCTTCGATAACACCAACGGCTACCTGTTCAACAACCGCAACGGTGGCACCGACCTGACCGCGGGCGACGACGTGGTGGTGCTGTCCGGGATCACCGCCGGGAACTTCAGCGAAGCCAACATCTTTGGCACGGCGCCGGTCAACGTCGATGCGCCGGTATTCCAGAGTCCGGAGAGCTTTAGCATCAACGAGAACCTCACCAGCGTCGGCACGGTGAACGCAACCGATGCCGACGGCCCCAGCGTCACCTACACCATCACCAGCGGCACCGACGCGGCGCGGTTCACGCTCAACCCTACCTCCGGCGCACTGGCGTTCAATACCGCGCCAGACTTTGAAATGCCGGTGGGCGGGGACAACACCTACAACCTCACCGTTACCGCCACCGACGGCCTGAACGACACCGAGCAAGACATCACCGTCACCGTCAACAACCTCAATGACAACTCGCCGGTCGCGAATCCCGACAGCTACAGTGTGCTCGAAGGCCTTTCGCTCATAGTCCCGCCGCTGACAGGTGTCCTGAGCAATGACACCGATGCCGACGGCGACGACTTGCAGGCGGAACTGGTCTCGGGCACCGCCAACGGTTCGCTGACGTTGAATGCCGATGGTTCTTTCGCCTACTTACCGAATCCCGACTTCAACGGCACCGACAGCTTCCAATATCGCACCACGGACGGAACCTTCGATTCCGCGACGGTCACCGTGACGCTCACCGTCACGCCGGTCAACGACGCGCCCAGCGGCACGAATACCACGCTCACGCTCGACGAAGACACCACCCGCGCCTTCACCGCCGCGGACTTCGGTTTCTTTGAGCTCCGCGACTTTCCCGCAGCCAACAGCTTGCAGGCCGTGATCCTCACCACGCTGCCCGCTGCCGGAACCTTGTTGCTGTCAGGCGGGGCGGTCACCATAGGTCAATCGATTGCGGCCGCCGACATCCCCAACCTCACCTACACCCCGGCGCTCAACGCCAATGGCGTGGGCTATGCGAGCTTCACCTTTCAGGTCGTGGACGACGGCGGCACTGCCAACGGCGGCCAGAACACCGACCAGACTCCGGATACGCTCACGTTCAACGTCACGCCGGTCAACGACGCGCCGGACGCGGTCATCGCGGAGGATGGCTACACCGCCATCGAGCAGACCGCGCTCGATCTCAAGGGCACCGGCCTGAGTGTCAGCGATGTGGATGCCGGCAACGGCCTGCTCAGCGTCACGCTGAACCTCTCGGAGAATGTGGGCGGGCCGGTGGGCACGCTCACCGCCACCGCCGGCAACAGCGGCATCACCAATCTGACCGGCAGCGGCACCAGCACCCTGAGCTTCAGCGGCACCCTGGCCCAGATCAACAGCTTCCTGGGCAGCGGCGGCACCAGCACGCTCAGCTACATCAACAGCAGTGACATCCCGCCGTCGCTGATCACGCTCTCGCTCAGCGTCAATGACAACGGCAACACCGGCGGCGGCGCCTTGATGGACTCGGCCTCCACCGACATCTTCATCGGCTTCGTCGACGACGCGCCGGTTATCATCAGCAATAACGGCGATCCGCTGAGCCTGCTGGTGGCGGAGAACACGTCCACGGCCACGGTCGTCACCACGGTCACCTCGACGGACGTGGACACGCCCCTCAACGGGCTGACCTATAGCCTGATGGGCACGGACGCGGACGACTTCACGATCAACAGCAGCGGCGAGATCCGCTTTGCCGCTACTCCGGACTTCGAGGCGCCGGCGGACGCGGACACCAACAACGTCTACAGCTTCTCCGTGCGCGTCTACGACGGCACCGAAGAGGACACGCAGGCCGTCACGGTGACGGTGACGGATGTCGAAGAAGCCATCAGCGTCATTCCCTTGTCCAGCCTCAACGGCAGCAACGGCTTTCGGCTGGAGGGCGTGGCCAATGGCGACCTGAGCGGCTTCGCGGTATCTGACGCGGGCGATGTCAATGGCGATGGCTTTGACGATGTGATCGTTGGCGCGAGTTTTGGCGACGGGTCGGTGGCCAATTCTGGCGCGGGTTATGTGGTGTTTGGCTCGGCCTCCGCAATCGGAACGAATGGCAACCTGTTGCTGAGCACACTCGCCGGTAGCAATGGCGTCAAGCTCGGCGGAGTTTCCGCAAATGGTAGTGCCGGTCGATCCGTATCTTCGGCCGGCGACTTCAATGGCGACGGCTACGCCGATGTAATCATTGGCGCGCCCTTGGTGGGTGCAGGTGCGGGCGAGAGCTTCCTGGTATTCGGTAACGCGCAGGTTGGCAGCGGCGGAACCCTTGCGCTCAGCGCGCTGGACGGCATTAACGGTGTTCGTTTCAGCGCGGGGTCTGCATATTCTACTTTCGGCCTATCGGTTTCGAGTGCGGGCGATATCAACGGCGATGGCCTGGCCGATCTGATCGTCGGGGCTCCTGGAACAAACGCAGCCACCGGCGCCGCATATGTGGTCTACGGCACCACCGCGGCCATTGAAGGCGGCAGCTTCAATGTCGGGTCACTTGATGGCAGTAACGGCATCCGCTTGGACGGCCCCACTACGAACAGCGCAGTGGGTAATTCCGTCGCATCCGCTGGGGATTTCAACCGAGATGGCTATGATGATTTGATCGTTCACGCACCAACTACTGCGGGCGGCGCGTTTGTGGTCTTTGGTGGTGCCGCGTCCGTCGCGGGTGGTAGCCTGAATCTGGCTAGCCTCGTCGGTGGCGACGGCACGCGTGGCTTCCGGATCAGCGACACCGCAGGGAATTTTTCCGGGGCGTCGGTGCATGGCGCCGGTGACGTCAACGGCGATGGTTTCGATGACGTGATCGTATTTGGTGACAGCGACACGGCCTACGTTGTCTTCGGCGGCGCCGCACCCTTGGCGGGCGGCAATCTCAGTTCCTCCAGCCTTAATGGCAGCAACGGCTTTCAACTGACCGGGGTCGATAATTCGAGCTTTTCCTTCGGCGCAACGGCCACGGCCGGTGATGTCAATGGCGATGGCTTTGACGATCTGATCCTCGGCGCCACCACTGCTGGACCCGGCTACGAGGGCGCTGCCTTTGTGCTGTTTGGTGGCAGCAACGTCGGTGCGGGCGGAAGTATCAGTGTCAACGCCATCAACGGCAGCAACGGCTTTCGCATCAGCGGCAGCACCGCGGGTGAGCGTATCGGTGGCGCGGTGTCCGGCGCCGGTGATCTCAATGGTGATGGCTTTGATGATCTGATTGTGGGCGCGTCCGCTGCCGATCCCGGCGGCAGAACCGATGCCGGCAGCAGCTACGTGATCTACGGCTTCGCCACACCCGCGGGTGGGTTTGATGTGGTGGGGACCGATGGACCGGACGACATTACCCTCATTGCCGGTCAAAACAGTGCGGATGGTCGCGGTGGCAATGACATCATCGGCGCGGCCACCCAACCCGCCTCCACGATTGTCGGCGGCGCTGGCAACGATGGGCTTTTCAGCGGCGGGCTCGACGACGTGCTGATTGGCGGTCGGGGCGTCGACCAACTGGTTGGCCTCGGTGGAAACGATGTCTTGATTGGCGGTTCGGGCAGCGATACGTTCCAACACGATGCTAACGATACCCGGCGTGTAGACGGCGGCTCCGGCCTTGACACCTTACAGATTGAGGGCGACAGCAGCCTCAATCTCACCGAACGCAATGGCTTCGACGCGCCGGGGCTGACCACCGGCAGCCCCTTCTCCAATCTTGAGGTTGTGGACCTTGGCAGCATCGGCGGCAGTGCGACCTTGACCTTGAACGCGGCCGATCTGTTTCGCTTCACCGGCGCGTTCACCGACAACGCGGGGAACCGTCAGGCGAACCTGCTGCGAGTGGACGGTGGAGCCGGCGACGCGGTGGTGACGTCGGCCGGAATCTGGACCAACGAGGGTGCTGCGACTATCGGCGCCAATCTCCAGAGCGGGGGCAACTACACGCTGTACTCGGACGGCGAAGCCCGCCTGCTGGTGCGCAACGGCATCGACGTCAGCGGCATCAACGTGGCCCCGCCGCCGCCGGCGTTTGTAGAGAACATCAACCTGGCCGATCTCGACGGCAGCAATGGGTATCGGCTGCTGGGCGAGGCCACTTTTACAGAAACGGGTCATTCTGTTTCCGGTGCGGGGGACGTCAACGGCGATGGCTTTGACGACGTGATCATCGGTGCTCGCTACGGTGATTCGAATGGCGTCAACTCGGGGACCAGCTATGTGATTTATGGCGCTGCCGGTGGCATGTCCGCGAGTCAGGGATTGGGCGGTAGCGGCGTCCGGATCGCGGGCCCCGCCGCCGATGCCGGGGCCGGCTGGTCCGTATCCGGTGCGGGCGATGTCAACAACGATGGATTCGCGGATGTGGTCATCGGGGCGCCGTTCACGAATCTGACGAACCCTGCCAACGCATTCGGAGGGAGTTTTGTCGTCTTTGGCGGCTCGGCGCTGCCCGCCGATATCAGTCTCAACGGATTGACCGGCAGCAACGGTTTCCGGGTCACGGCGCCAAGCGGGAGCTTCCCGGGGCGTTCGGTTTCGGATGCGGGCGATGTCAATGGTGACGGCTATGCAGATGTGGTGATCGGCGCAGAACGGTTTGCCGCCAATGGCCTGAGCGGCTCAGGAAGCGCGTTCGTCGTGTACGGACGGCCGGGCGCCTTCGCTGCCGACATCAATCTGACGACGATGAACGCTGCTTCGGGATTCCAGATTGCCGGGGAGTTGGAAAACGATCAGATCGGTCGGGCGGTATCGTCGATTGGTGACTTCAACGGCGATGGATTCGATGATCTGATCATTGCGAATTATCAGCTCTCGCGCGGGGTAACGGCTCAGATCGGTGGCAACTATGTGGTGTTTGGAGGCAGCGGCCTGGGTTCAGGTGTCAATCTTTCAAATTTGAATGGCAGTAACGGGTTCCGGATTTTCGGGACGACCCAATCTGAAAACCTGGGCTGGTCCGTATCCTCTGCTGGTGATCTCAATGGCGATGGCTTGGCGGATCTCATCGTCGGGCAGGGATTCAACGGGACGGATCTAAGCTACGTCGTGTTCGGCCGTTCTGGTGCAGGCCCAGCAACTCTGGACCTCAGCACCTTGAATGGCGGCAATGGATTCGTGCTGTCGTCCTCTGCAACTACAGGCCCATTCGATGTCTCCGGAGCAGGCGATTTCAATGGCGACGGCTATGACGATCTGATCCTGATCCCGGCGGGCACCTTCGGGCCCTCCCCCCCGCGTCAGAATAGTTGCCGCCTTGATAGGACCATCCCTGGGGGCGTCAATGAAGGTAGAACGTGGCTCGATACGGACAAGGATTCAAGGACCGCGCGGTAGCGCGGCTGTTGCCGCCTGAAAGCGCGGCGGTGGAAGACGTGGCGTTAGCAGTGGGAGTGGGTGCCCAGACCTTGCAGCGTTGGCGAGAGCAGACGCAGTCCGGGCCGGTGAAGGCTCGGACGTGGACCGCGGGATCGCGTCTGGAGGCGGTGATTGCAACAGCACCGATGGCCGAAGCGGATCGGAGTGTGTGGTGCCGGGAACAGGGTGTATTTCCGACGGAGTTGGAGAAGTGGCGGGCCAGCGCAACGGCCGCACTGGCGGAACCCGAAGAAGCCCGTGCCAGTCCGCAGGCGACGCGACAGGACCGCAAGCGCATCAAGGAGCTGGAGCGCGACCTGCTGCGCAAGGACCGGGCGCTGGCGGAGACGGCGGCTCTGCTGGTCCTTTCAAAAAAACTCGCGGCGATCTTCAACAAGGCAGAGGACGAATGATCGACCTCGAAGATCGCCAACGCCTGGCCCACAACATTCAAATCGCCCAGGGTGCCGGTGCCCGGCTGCACGCCGCGTGCGACACCGCGGGCATCGACACCCGCACCCTGCAGCGCTGGAGAGCGTGCGGGGGGCTCGTGGACGGCGATGGAAGGCCCCAGGCCGTCCGACCCACACCGGCGCATGCCCTGAGCCTGGCCGAGCGTGCCGAGCTCTTGCGCGTGGCTAATGAGCCGCGCTTTGAGGCCGTGCCGCCAGCGCGCATC